>CBDCZN010000002.1:0-3319017 GCA_965224565.1 Methylococcales bacterium
AGCTCTTGAACTCAGCGCAACAGAGCGTGCAACTGTTGCAGAGAAACTACTTTTCAGTCTTGATAGCCCAGACTCAAAAATTGATGCTATTTGGGCAAAAGAGGCAGATTCTCGTATTGAGGCATACAATAAAGGTGAAATTGAAGCTATACCTAGCGAAGAAGTCTTTGCTAGGTATCATAAAATGTGAAAGTAACTTTCCTTAAAATAGCGGAAGCAGAGCTAGATGATGCTTTTGAATATTATGAATCAGTGCAGAATGGCTTAGGTTTTCGGTTTTTAACTGAAGTTGAGCTTTCTATAGCAAGAATTCAGCAATTTCCTTTTTCATACGAAGAGATAGGTAAATATTCTCGTAGGTGTTTAGTTCAAAAATTTCCCTATGGCATTATTTATCAGTATATGGAACACAAAAAAGAAATCTTAATTGTGGCTGTTTCTCATTTACATCGCGTACCAGATTATTGGTCAGATAGAGAATAAAAACATAACAAAACGTTCCAGCTGACCCAAAAAGCGTCCTTTGTTTTGTGCATTACGCTACGCTCCATTTTCGCACAAAACAAAGGTCACTTTTTGGTCACCTGAACTTAGCGTTATATGCCTCAAACTTGCATTAGTACCGTAATATGGTACTATTATTAAATGAAGCGTAAGCATCAGAAAACATTAGAGCGAATCTACAAACGACCAACTAGTGGCAATATCCCATGGGCAGATATTGAGGCTTTATTTAAGGCGCTGGATGCAGCAATATCAGAAAGAGCTGGCTCAAGAGTTGCCGTAGTACTTTTTGGTGAGGTTCGAGTATTTCATAGGCCACATCCATCTCCAAATACTGACAAAGGAGCTATTGCGAGTATTCGCAAGTGGTTGGAACTATATGAGGTGAAACCATGAGTATGATGAAAGTTGACGATTATAAGGCAAAGATTGAATATGATTCTGATCTTGATCAGTTTCGGGGAGAAATTCTTGGCTTAAACGGCAGTGCGGACTTTTATGGCAAGACTCCAGCTAGTCTTAGGAAGGAGTTCAAAAATTCATTAAAGGTATTCCTTGAGGTTTGTGAAGAAAAGGGTATCAACCCCACTAAAGATTACTCTGGGAAGTTTAATCTCAGAATCCCTTCTAGATTACATCGTGAAATTGCTGCACGAGCTACGGCGGCAGATAAAAGTATTAATCAGTGGGTATCTGAAATCCTTAAGCATTCAATAAGTGAATAAAACGGCATATAACCAATGCTTCCAGTTGACCGCAGGAAGCTCAGTTCGTTCATGAAGGTCATTTTTTATCGAAATTCAGTTGTGTTGTTGAAGTTTTGTCGTATATCTTCCTGCGTCAACTGAAGCAGGCGTTAGCTGTTAATAACTCGTATTCAGAAAGCAAGTGCATCGTTTAAAATTCTATAGAAAATATAGAGGAGACGATGTTTTGAGAAGAAATTATAAACAAATAAATCAATTAGAACGAGATCAACTAGCGATCCAACGATCAAAAGGACACTCCTTTTCGGCTATAGCCAAGGTGTTGGGACGAAGTGTAAGTGCTTTGTCCCGAGAATACAAAAGAAACCTAAATCATGCAGGGAATTATCTCCCATCAGAAGCAGACTATAAATCCAGAAGAAGGAAAAAAGAGGCGGCAGAAACAGGCTCTAAATGTGAGTCTTATGAGGACACTATCTATTCTGAATTATGTGAAGGCTGGACACCCGAACAAATAGCAGGACGGTTGAGTATGGAGGAAGAAAGCTTTACCGTCAGTCATGAAACGATCTATTGTTTTATCTATAAATTTCATGTTGATTGGACTTCGTTATTACCCAGAAAGCATGCACCACGCTGGCATAAAAAAATGGGTAAGAAGGCATCAAAGCGAGAGATGATACCGAATAGAATCAGTATATTAGAGAGGCCAGATGCTATTAATAAAAAAGAATCCTTTGGTCATTGGGAAGGTGATTCAATCGTGTGCTCACAAAGTACGGTATCGCTTAATGTGATGGTAGAACGTCAGACACAATATGTCAGTATAAGGCGAGTAGAGAATCGAGGGGCCGAAGTTGCAAATGAAGCAATGAAAGATTCATTAAACCGTTTTAAAGCAGAAAGTAGACAAAGTATCACGATGGATAATGGCATTGAATTTAAGTACCATGAGAAGCTTAAAAAAGCGCTTAATATTAAGACCTATTTTTGCCAGCCATACCACAGTTGGGAAAAAGGATTAGTTGAGCAAATCAATGGACTGATTAGACGCTTTTTACCTAAAAAAACAGATCTATCAAAGATCACAAAAAAGGAAATAGGCGTGATCGAATTTTTATTAAATTCACGCCCAAGAAAGTTGTTAAAATGGGAAACGCCAGCCGAGGTTTTTGCTCGGAAATCTGGAATAAATTTAGTAGGTGGTGCACTTGCTACCTGAACGCGGCTAAAATGTCATCGCCGCAAATATAAGTTATCGAAATATTATCGTGTAAAGCACAATTTATATGTAAGGTGTATCAAGTTGTGCGGAGAAAAGCAGTTATTATTTACAGGATCGCACGGCGTTAAGTTGTGTCCTACGTTCAAGTTGAAAAGTTGGTGGTTCATCCACACAATTTCTAATCGCAGCTTATCTTGCGTTGAAATAGCGAACTGGCTTTTAATCCAAGTCTTACAAAATCAAGGTATTTGTATTCGAGAGAAAAGTGGTTAGAATGGTTGTTTTATAATCGAAATTAAATGTACATGCATTTAAAAACCATGTTGTTGGTTAAAACAGCTAACAAGGCGTTGCAGGTGACCCAAAAAGTGACCTTTGTTTTGTGCATTACGCTACGCTTCATTTTTGCACAAAACAAAGGTCACTTTTTGGGTCACCTGAACTTAGCGTTAGCTGTTAACAAAATATCATCGTCACAAATATAAGTTATCGAAATATTATCGTGTAAAACACAATTTATATTTAAGGTGTATCAAGTTGTGCAAGGAGAAAAGCAGCTACTATTTACAAAATCGCACGGTGTTAAGTTGTGTTCTACGTTCAAGCTAAAAAGTTGGCAACTTAATCCGCAATGTTTCTAAACGCAGCTTATCTTGCGTTGAAGTAGTGAACTATCTTTTAGTCCAAGTCTTACAAAATCAAGGTATGTTGTGTTCGAGAGAAAAGTCGTTAAAATGGTTGTTTTATAACCGAAATTAAATGTGCATGTATTTAAGACCTTGTTGTTGGTTAAAACAGCTAACAAGGCGTTGCAGGTGACATTTGCCTGCGCCCTTCTTTCGCTACCGCTCCAGTCGGTTGCCGGCAAATGCCCCTGAACTTAGCGTTAGCTGTTAATAAGATGTCATCTTCGTAAATATAAGTCGTCGAAATATTATCGTGTATAACACAATTTATATTTATGGTGTATCAAGTCCTGTGGGGAAAAGCAGTTATTTTTTACAAAATTGCACGGCGTTAAGTTGTGCTCTACGTTCAAGCTGAAAAGTTGGCAACTTAATCCACAATGTTTCTAATCGCAGCTTATCTTGCGTTGAAGTAATGAGCTATTTTTAAGTCCAAGCCATACAAAATCAAGGTATGTTGTGTTCGAGAGAAAAGTGGTTAAAATGGTTGTTTTATAACCGAAATGAAATGTGCATGTATTTAAAGACCATGTTGTTGGTTAAAACAGCTAACAAGGCGTTGCAGGTGACCCAAAAAGCGTCCTTTATTTTGTGCATTGCGCTACGCTCCATTTTTGCACAAAACAAAGGTCACTTTTTGGTCACCTGAACTTAGCGTTATACAAAATGGCATTAATCATCATATGGAATATAAATGGCAAAAAATATAAATTCTGCCTATAGAATAAAAGAAATCTTAGATAGTACTAAATCTAAAAATGATAAAACTCCCGCTTATGAAGTATGGGCTGAGATATTTGATTTATCCGAAAACGATCAGCATAAAAGGAACTTTTGTATATCTAGATGCTTGGCAGATCTGCATGATGAAGTTGAGCATGTAAGAAGCGAAATGCTAAAGGCAGGTTATACTTCTAACCTATACGAACCAACCTTAAATAAATGTAATGCCATTTTTGCTGTCCAACATATTCCGGGACAATGGGCTCAGCCTAAACAGCAAATAACTCCTGAAGTATCAACAGTCCTTGGGTTTTGTTCAGAGGTTTTACCTAATGAAGAAGATTTGGTTGACCAAACAAGCTTAGAAGAGCTGAGGAAAATGGCAAGCGAGCTTCGAGAAACATTAAAAGACTCAACCTTAGCACCATATCTAAAAAATATCATAGAAAAACATCTTTCTAAAATCGAAGAAGCAATATCTTCTTATAGGGCTGTTGGGGCAAAAGCTTTGGAAGAAGTGATGCAATCGGCTTATGGTGAGGTCATTTCAAATGAAGAAATATTTAAAGAAGCAAAAGGTAGTGAAGAATTAAGTAAATTATCAGCTTTATGGCAAAAAACTAAAAGCGTGCTGGATGGTGTAGTTTCAGTCAATAAAAGAATAGGTGGTGTGCAGGGTATGGCTGAGAAAGGTCAAAGTCTACTTGAATTGATCCAAAATTTATAAAATGTATAACCAGTGACTATGGTGTCAAATGTTAATTATTGAGTCTGCTGAAGCTCCCATTTTTTGCCGTCTCTGAGCATGGAATTCAAGATCACAATCATTTTCCTGACGCAGGCAATCAGAGCAATTTTTTTTGGTTTACCATCGGCGACCAGCTGCTCATATTTGGCCTTAAAAACGGGATTACACTGTATCGCCGACATCATCGCCATAAACATCACGGTTCGGACTTGATAGCGTCCTCCGCGTATTTTACGTTGTCCTTGATAAGAACCACTTTCTCGATTAAAGGGAGCAACACCGACTAAGGCAGCGGCTTGTTTGCTACTAATATTACCCAGTTCTGGCATATCAGCTAATAAGCTAAAAGCGACCACATTGCCGATCCCAGGCATACTTTGCAGAATCTGATTTTTTTCGTAATAGTCAGGACATTCCTCAATCAGATTGATGAGACGTTGATCGACCTTTTTAATTTGTTTTTTCAGCACAGTGAGCACCGGATTAATCGTCCCTAATATTTTTTTAGGCATGATTTTCAGCCTATTTTTTTCCATGGTTTGTATGCGTGTCAGCTGTCTCCTGCGTGAGAGCAGATCACTCATCAAGCGCATACTTTCAGGCTTTAACTGGGATAAGTTAGGTTTAATGGCCTCCCCATAGTGCGCGATTAATTCAGCATCAAGTTGATCTGTTTTCGCTAAACGACCGATCGCCCCAGCAAACTTTTTAATGTGTAAGGGGTTAGCAACAACAAAGGGTAAATTGGCTTTAGAACAAGCAAGGATAAACGCATGTTCCAAGCGTCCTGTTGCCTCAATAACAATCCGTGTTGGGTGATGCTTTTTAATTTCAGCCATTGCTTTTTTAACACCGGGTTCATCATTTGCGATTGAAAAATAAATGCTTAAGGGACGGATATAAATATCGAGATGATATTTGCCCGTATCGACACCGATATTGATTTCTTCTTGAGTATTCGTTGTATTCATAATAAGCTGACTCTGCCTTGCAAATACGGGTTCGAGACCCAGTTGACTATTCGAGTTGAGTGCTTGGAGTCTGGTACAGCGTTCACACTTGTTATCGGTCTCTCAATAGAGGAGCCATGCATCCAGCGAACTGCTGTAAAAGAAGGCTTTGGTTGTAGCCAAAGCCTGGGTCTCACTTTACCCGAAAACAGGGTTTATTATCCATACAATGGTTTATTATCCATACAAGGCATTGTGCAACCTGAAGCTGTGTTTTGTGCTCGATTGGCAAAATGCTAATATCAGCTCAGCTTATCTTACGTTGAAGCAGCAGAATTATCTTAGCCAAAGCATCACAAAATAACAGTATTTTGTATTCTAGAGTAAAGTAGTTAAAATGCTTGTTTTATAAGAAAAATAAAATGTTGTTGGTTAAAACAGCTAACAAACTAATGCACCGGACGCCAAACAGAGGTGTTTTTTCTTTCGGGCGCTTCTGTGGCGCCTGTGATTAGAGCGTTAGAATTATGAAGCAAATGAATGCGGAGTTATAGTGAAAATTATTATTGAATTTTTTATTCTATTGATAGTGGTTAGTTGCTCATCGAAACAAATAATAAAGCCTGCTACACGGCCATTACCTATATCAGTTTGTAAGCCAAAGATAGTAGATTCCTCGTCTGCGGAAACACTTCAAACTAGAGAATCTAAACCATTAGTTCGTGTACCTCCACAGTATCCGCGTGAGGCATATGACAACAATCAAGAGGGGTGGGTAAAATTATCATTTATTATTGCTATTAATGGAGAAACAAAGAATATTGTAATAAGTGATTCTAGCCCCAAAGGTGTATTTGATCAGGTTGCTATTCACGCAATAGAACAATGGAAATTCAGTCCTAAACAAGTTAACTGTCAAGATATTGAATCTGACTCAACTCAAATTTTACAGTTTAAAATGTCAAAATAACTTCTAGTTTAATAAATGGTTATTAGCAATATCAAATAATTCTAACCAGTCGTTCAACCGGACGTTTGACTGCGTGCTTCCTTCGCTACCGCTCCGGTCGCCCGCCGTCAAACGCCGGTTAACTCGGCGTTAGCTGTTAATAAAATGTAATCGTCGCAAATATAAGTTATCGAAATATTATCGTGTAAAAAAGATTTATATGTAAGGTGTATCAAGTTATGCGGAGAAAGCAGTTATTATTTACAGGATCGCACAGCGTTAAGTTGTGTTCTAAATCCAAGCTGAAAAGTTGATAGCTCATCCACACAATTTCTAATCGCAGCTTATCTTGCGTTGAAATGGCGAACTGGCTTTTAGTCCAAGTCTTACAAAATCAAGGTATTTGTATTCGAGAGGAAAGTGGTTAGAATGGTTATTTTATAATCGAAATTAAATGTACATGCATTTAAAAACCATGTTGTTGGTTAAAACAGCTAACAAGGCGTTGCAGGTGACATTTGCCTGCGCCCTTCTTTCGCTACCGCTCCAGTCGGTTGCCGGCAAATGCCCCTGAACTTAGCGTTATACCCCAAGCAATAAAAGTACGTGCACGTACTTTTATTGCTTGGGCAGTTGGGTCTATTTTTGTTTCGTAATCGAAGCTTCATACAAACAAAGGTTAATTCACTTCCGATCCTGTTTCAAAACACAAGCGTGTTGTGTGTCAACAATCATTGTCTTCAAGAGTTGGTCGAAATAATCGCTTTCAAGCACATTGCAGTTAACAGCTTCTCATTTATCAATAAACGCAGTTGGTTTTACAAGCGCTCACAACAACAATTGGTATCGAGCGTTTAGGGTTTATTCAATTGTTTGTGGTATAACAAACTTATGCACCGGACGCCAAACAGCGGGTTTTTTTCTTTCAAGCGCTTCTTTGGCGCCTGTGATAAGAGCGTTATGCCCTAATACTCAATACAATGGAAAATGCATTACTATGACTACTGTACAAGAAATTAAATCAGCAATTGGATCTCTTCCACATCAAGAGTATATGCAGCTTTTGAGCTGGATTCACGATAAGGATTGGGGTGAATGGGATAAGCAACTAGAAGCTGATGTAGCATCAGGAAAGCTTGATTTCTTGGCTAAAGAGGCCTTAGAAGAAAAGAAAAAAAATACACTTCGAGAACTGTAGCATGCATCGTGCTACTGCTCGATTTTGGTCGTGTTTCGATAAGCTCCCAGTGCGAATTCAAATAACCGCACGGAAAAATTACGAGCTAATCAAAGACAATCCGAAACATCCTTCATTGCATTTTAAGAAAGTGGGTGTTTTTTGGTCTGCAAGAGTTGGTATCCATTACCGTACTCTTGCAATAGAAGATGAAGGCGATTTCATTTGGGTATGGATCGGAACACATGAAGAGTATGAACGTTTAATCAGATAATTGGCATAACAAAACGTTGCAGCTGACCCAAAAAGCGTTCTTTGTTTTGTGCATTGCGCTACGCTTCATTGTTGCACAAAACAAAGACCACTTTTTGGGCATCTGAACTTAGCGTTAGCTTTTCAGTGACTTTGATGATAGATCCGTGGAATCCAACAAAATCTGAATTAAAGGAGTGGGCATATAGTTCTGATCCATATTGTCCAGCTCAAGATTTCGATTTAGCAGTTGCAGACATATGTTTGTCGGACATAATTTTAGAATCTGCATCTGACACCCAATGCCCTGAACAATCATTCTTTTTACATTGTGCATATTTAATAGTTGGTGATGCAGTGCGAACTAATTTTTTACGAGTAGTAATAAAGAAATTGATGAGTTTCTATCTGAAGCGAAAAAAACAGATAGCCCATATTTGCTTAAGTTTCATAAACAAGCAATGGAATTGTTATCTAATCCTTCTATTTTCGATTATGATAATTGGTGTGCTGGAGGTTTGGCATATGCACAGTTCAAAAGCTAACAAGGCGCTCAAGCTGACGCTTGACTGCGCCCTTCTTTCGCTACCGCTCCAGTCGGTCGCCGTCAAGCGCAGCTTAGCTTAGCGTTAGCTGTTAATAAAATGTCATCGCCGCAAATATAAGTTATCGAAATATTATCGTGTAAAAAAGATTTATATGTAAGGTGTATCAAGTTATGCGGAGAAAGCAGTTATTATTTACAGGATCGCACAGCGTTAAGTTGTGTTCTAAATCCAAGCTGAAAAGTTGATAGCTCATCCACACAATTTCTAATCGCAGCTTATCTTGCGTTGAAATGGCGAACTGGCTTTTAGTCCAAGTCTTACAAAATCAAGGTATTTGTATTCGAGAGGAAAGTGGTTAGAATGGTTGTTTTATAATCGAAATTAAATGTACATGCATTTAAAAACCATGTTGTTGGTTAAAACAGCTAACAAGGCGTTGCAGGTGACATTTGCCTGCGCCCTTCTTTCGCTACCGCTCCAGTCGGTTGCCGGCAAATGCCCCTGAACTTAGCGTTATGCACGTATATGAACATACAGTTTTGTCTAAAAGTTGCTTATGAAAGAAATAATCTGGACAGATTACTTCAAATATAGAATAAATCTTCGCGGTTTTAACTTGTCAAGTATTGAAGAAATACTCAGATATAGTGCGGAAAGATATTACGATACAGTAACAGATAGAGTAGTAGTTGTAGGGAATGATGGAAATATTTTAGTGATGATTCCACATGATATTGATGAAGAAAATACAATCACACCAATCACAATTCATGCTACAAGTCGTCAACAAATTAATTGCAGAGTAAAAAGTGGAAGGTTTAAAAATGAATGACCCAAAATTATCATATTTTAGTGAGGCGGATATTTTACATTTGGCTATATCTGAGGAAAAAGAATTCGGCAGTGTTGAAATCAGCCCAAATATAACAGCTGAATTGAATGAAGAAGGTGAACTCATCGGTATTGAGATAATAGGTGCAAGCTTTTTCTTAAGAGATACAATACTAGAATCTACTCAAGCAAAATTACTACAGCTATCTAAGCGAGTTGCATAACAAACCGTTGCAGCTGACCCAAAAAGCGTCCTTTATTTTGTGCATTGCGCTACGCTCCATTTTTGCACAAAACAAAGGCCACTTTTCGGTCATCTGAACTTAGCGTTAGCTGTTAATAAAATGTCATCGTCACAAATATAAGTTATCGAAATATTATCGTGTAAAACACAGTTTATGTTTAAAGTGTATTTAGTTACGTAAGGGGAAAAGCAGTTATTATTTACAAAATCGCACGGTGTTAAGTCGTGCCCTGCGTTCAAGCTGAAAAGCTGGTAACTTAATCCACAAAGTTTCTAATCGCAGCTTATCTTGCGTTGAAATTGCGAACTGACTTTTAGTGCAAGTCTTACAAAATTAAGGTATTTGTATTCGAGAGAAAAGTCGTTAAAATGGTTGTTTTATAACCGAAATGAAATGTGCATGTATTTAAAGACCATGTTGTTGGTTAAAACAGCTAACAAGGCGTTGTAGGTGACATTTGCCTGCGCCCTTCTTTCGCTGCCGCTCCAGTCGGTTGCCGGCAAATGCACCTAAACTTAGCGTTATACCCCAAGGCAATAAAAGTATGCGAAAGTACTTTTATTGCCTTGAGGTGGTTGGGTCTTCCTTTATTTCGAAATCAAGGCTTCACGTAAACAAAGGTTTGTCCATTTCCAACCCTAGTTTTAAAATGTTAGTGTGTTTTGTACAAACAAGCATTGTCTTCATAGGGTTGTCGTAATAATCGCTTTCAGACACATTGCAGTTAGCAGCTGTGCATTTGTCAATCAATACGGTTGGTTTACTAGCGCTCCCATCAACAGTCGGTATCGAGCGTCTAGGGTTTATTCAATTGTTTGTGGTATAACAAACTTATGCACCGGACGCCAAACAGAGGTGCTTTTTCTTTCGGGCGCTTCTGTGGCGCCTGTGATAAGAGCGTTAGGCATCAAAGCCTCGTATTCAGAAAGCAAGTGCATCGTTTAAAATTCTATAGAAAATATAGAGGAGACGATGTTTTGAGAAGAAATTATAAACAAATAAATCAATTAGAACGAGATCAACTAGCGATCCAACGATCAAAAGGACACTCCTTTTCGGCTATAGCCAAGGTGTTGGGACGAAGTGTAAGTGCTTTGTCCCGAGAATACAAAAGAAACCTAAATCATGCAGGGAATTATCTCCCATCAGAAGCAGACTATAAATCCAGAAGAAGGAAAAAAGAGGCGGCAGAAACAGGCTCTAAATGTGAGTCTTATGAGGACACTATCTATTCTGGATTATGTGAAGGCTGGACACCCGAACAAATAGCAGGACGGTTGAGTATGGAGGAAGAAAGCTTTACCGTCAGTCATGAAACGATCTATTGTTTTATCTATAAATTTCATGTTGATTGGACTTCGTTATTACCCAGAAAGCATGCACCACGCTGGCATAAAAAAATGGGTAAGAAGGCATCAAAGCGAGAGATGATACCGAATAGAATCAGTATATTAGAGAGGCCAGATGCTATTAATAAAAATGGGTATCCAGTTTACTCAACCAACTACCATATGTTGTGGTTCACCACCAATTATTTTAGGGCGAGGCACCGGCGCGCATTCTACCGCATGCTCCATCAAGCGATAGAAGAGCAAGCCACGCGCTTTTGAATTTCGGCGATTGAACCTGAATGTAAACTCATCAAGATAATAAGCAAGTTGCACCGGACGTATAGCTCCTTGATGAGTTCCAAGCCACCAACGATCAAATAAGGATGCAACTCTATGGACACGAGGCATGACGACATGTGCAGGATCACCACTTGCGGTAATATTGCTTACAATATGCTTATAGCCAACGTCTTCAATACCGATATATCCTTTCCATCCATCCGTGCGAACTGTCGCACCTTTTTCAACATTATCCGAAACAAACTGATGAAGACTGTTCGCCGACACATCTCGAATCATAGACATTCGTATTCGGCCTGAGCCTTTCCCTCTGACTTCAGCGGCAATAGCAACAATCACTTTACGCTCGGCACCACGACCTCTGATTTTTTTTCCTACGCCTCCAACATAGGTTTCATCGACTTCGACAGCGCCTGTTAGATGGTCGCGACCAGGACGTATCATTGCTCGACGCAATTTATGCATCCAGGTCCATGCAGTATCGTAACTGCCAAGACCAAGAACACGCTTCAGTCCAAGTGCGCTGGCTCCATTCTTTTGGCTCGTTACAAACCAGATAGCAAGGAACCAGGTCCTCAGCGGCTTGTGTGTTTTGTGAAACAATGTTCCAGCAGTAATGGATGTTTGCCGTTTGCATTTGCGGCACAGAAAAAGACCCCTGCCCATAATCGACGGGTTTTCTTCAAAAACTCCGCAAGAAGGGCAACAAAAACCTTGAGGCCACCTGAGTGTCAAAATATATGCAAGGCAAGCCCTTCGGTGCTAAACCACTTATCAAATTCCTGGAATGTTCCAGGATAGTCAACGTTACAAACCGGATGCCTTTGCTCTTCCATCGCTAGATACTACATGTTGTGGATGGTTGAGTATACTAGATACCCAATTTAATAAAAAAGAATCCTTTGGTCATTGGGAAGGTGATTCAATCGTGTGCTCACAAAGTACGGTATCGCTTAATGTGATGGTAGAACGTCAGACACAATATGTCAGTATAAGGCGAGTAGAGAATCGAGGGGCCGAAGTTGCAAATGAAGCAATGAAAGATTCATTAAACCGTTTTAAAGCAGAAAGTAGACAAAGTATCACGATGGATAATGGCATTGAATTTAAGTACCATGAGAAGCTTAAAAA
The DNA here is from genome assembly GCA_965224565.1 of Methylococcales bacterium. Classification (GTDB taxonomy): domain Bacteria; phylum Pseudomonadota; class Gammaproteobacteria; order Methylococcales; family DRLZ01; genus DRLZ01. The sequence goes on from CBDCZN010000002.1 coordinate 12,308, forward strand.
AGCGCTTAATATTAAGACCTATTTTTGCCAGCCATACCACAGTTGGGAAAAAGGATTAGTTGAGCAAATCAATGGACTGATTAGACGCTTTTTACCTAAAAAAACAGATCTATCAAAGATCACAAAAAAGGAAATAGGCGTGATCGAATTTTTATTAAATTCACGCCCAAGAAAGTTGTTAAAATGGGAAACGCCAGCCGAGGTTTTTGCTCGGAAATCTGGAATAAATTTAGTAGGTGGTGCACTTGCTACCTGAACGCGGCTAGAATCTTATTTTCGCAAATAGATATCATCGAAATATTACCGTATAAAACACAATTTATATTTACGGCGCATAAAGTTGTGTAAGGGGAGGGAGTCAATCGTTATTTTCGGAATTGTGCGGTGCGAAGTGATATCCGTTTCTCAATCAGAAAAGTTTGAAGTTTAATCCACACAATGAGTAATCAAAGCTAATTTTGCGTTGAGGCAGCGAATTTGTTTTAAGTCCAGGCATTACAAAATCAAGGTATGTTGTATTCGAGAGAAAAGTCGTTAAAATGGTTGTTTTATATGTTTTATATGTTTTATATGTTTTATAACCGAAATGAAATGCGCATGCATTTAAAAACCATGTTGTTGGTTAAAACAGCTAACAAGGCGTTGCAGGCGACATTTGCCTGCGCCCTTCTTTCGCTACCGCTCCAGTCGGTTGCCGGCAAATGCACCTGAACTTAGCGTTATGTTTCACCGTCTCGTATTCAGATGAAAATTGATTTTACAAAAAAGCGTTATGGTCAAGAAAAATTGAAATATGCTAAAATCCAAATAGAGGATTAAATAATACGACAAATACAGCAAATGCGATTTTAGACCAAGCTCTTGAACTCAGCGCAACAGAGCGTGCAACTGTTGCAGAGAAACTACTTTTCAGTCTTGATAGCCCAGACTCAAAAATTGATGCTATTTGGGCAAAAGAGGCAGATTCTCGTATTGAGGCATACAATAAAGGTGAAATTGAAGCTATACCTAGCGAAGAAGTCTTTGCTAGGTATCATAAAATGTGAAAGTAACTTTCCTTAAAATAGCGGAAGCAGAGCTAGATGATGCTTTTGAATATTATGAATCAGTGCAGAATGGCTTAGGTTTTCGGTTTTTAACTGAAGTTGAGCTTTCTATAGCAAGAATTCAGCAATTTCCTTTTTCATACGAAGAGATAGGTAAATATTCTCGTAGGTGTTTAGTTCAAAAATTTCCCTATGGCATTATTTATCAGTATATGGAACACAAAAAAGAAATCTTAATTGTGGCTGTTTCTCATTTACATCGCGTACCAGATTATTGGTCAGATAGAGAATAAAAACATAACAAAACGTTCCAGCTGACCCAAAAAGTGACCTGAACTTAGCGTTATACGTTTAAAGGAATTACGTGCTAATAAGAAGTGAAAATGAGAACGACTTAAAAGCTGTACACTCATTGAATGCTTCTGCATTCGGAACAGAGGCAGAAGCAGACCTTGTCGATGAGCTGCGTAACAAAACTCATCCGTTTATTTCGCTTGTTGCAGAGTACAATAATGAAGTTGTAGGGCACATCTTGCTCACACCAGTATCTTTGTCAGATTACACAGAAATAAAAATTATGGGTCTTGCGCCCATGGCTGTAGCTCCACAACATCAAAAAAAGGGTGTCGGCTCTAAACTTATTCATGCTGGTCTTGAACACTGCAAAAAATTAAAGTTTGGTGCTATCGTTGTTTTAGGACATTCAGAGTATTATCCAAGATTTGGTTTCTTACCTTCATCATTTTTCGGAATCAGTTGTGAATTCAAAGTCCCAGAGGAAGCGTTCATGGTAATAGAGTTACAATCAGGCTATCTTCGTGGGAAAGTTGGTATTATTAAGTATCATGAAGAGTTCAAAAACGTATAACAAGGCTCCTCTATGGATCAACAACGGACAGCAATTACAAATTTTACTATGACACTAACTGCTGGGCTGGTAGCAGTCATTTCGGTTAATGGATTCAATCAACATACTATTTTAATAACCTCGTTTATAATAATACTTGGAATATATGGTGCTCTTACAACAAGAAAGCTATACGAGCGTTCAATATATCATTTTACTAGATCACGAATTTGTATGAATAATCTCGACTCCATGATAGGTGAGGGTTTGATTAGCACGATCAAGGAAGAATCAGAAGCTATCGTGGAAAAACAATTCCCTTTAATGTCCAAGTTCCAAAATTATCAAATTTGGATGTGTCTTCATATACTTGTTGTAATTTTTGGTTTAATTGTTTTAGTTTTTTCATTGATCAATTGAAGGATTCCACGGATTATTCCATCCCAAGTAAATCAAAAAAACAATTCTGCGTTCTAATAAAATACATGTCCTATAAGCCAAAACTATGTGTTAGCATTAATCAGAGCATATGGTAAAAACAGCTAACCAGGCGTTGCAGCTGACCCAAAAAGCGTCCTTTGTTTTGTGCATTGCGCTGCGCTTCATTTTTGCACAAAACAAAGGCCACTTTTTGGGCATCTGAACTTGGCGTTATGTATTCAATAAATAGAGAGAAGTATTATGTTAAATATAAATGATTTACTTTCTAGAATTACGGTTAACCCTAACATTATGATGGGGAAACCGGTAATTAGAGGTATGAGAATCACTGTAGAACAAATTTTATTAGCACTTGCGAATGGTATTTCAGAAAATGAATTATTAGAAGAGTACCCTGAACTTGTAAGTGATGATTTTAAGGCAGTATTCGCATATGCAACAAGACTAGTCAAGGAAGAACAAATATTTCCTATTGAGATATCCGCATGACACTGAAATTTCTAGTCGATGTTGGTGTCGGCAGAAAGGTTGAAGAATATTTGCAAACACATGGATATGACACTAAAAGCGTAAGAGATATTAATCCAAGCATGCAGGATAAAGATATTATCGGTATAGCTGCTTTAGAAGACAGAATGGTTATTACGATGGACAAGGATTTTGGTGAGTTAGTATATCATTCTTCAATGAAACATTACGGAGTATTATTACTAAGGCTTGAGGATGCTACTGGGTTAGAAAAACAAAAAATTGTAGATCACATTATATTAAATTATTCTGATAAAATAGAAAATCATTTCTGTGTATTTCAGAACGATAAATTTAGAATTAGAGAAATAAGATCACCTGAATTAAATTAAATCTGTAGATTAGTGAAAATACATAACCAGGCGTTGCAGCTGACCCCAAAAGCGTCCTTTGTTTTGTGCATTCCGCTACGCTTCATTATTGCACAAAACAAAGGACGCTTTTTGGGCATCTGAACTTAGCGTTAGCTGTTAATAAAATGTCATCGTCGCAAATATAAGTTATCGAAATATTATCGTGTAAAACACAATTTATATTTACGATGCATCAAATTACAAAGGGGAAAGCAGTTATTATTTACAAAATCGCATGGTGTTAGGTTGTGTTCTACGTTCAAGCTGAAAAGCTGGCAACTTAATCCACACAATTTCTAATCGCAGCTTATCTTGCGTTGAAATAGCGAACTGGTTTTTAATGCAAGTCTTACAAAATCAAGGTATTTGTATTCGATATCAGGTGGTGCACTTGCAACTTGAATTCACCGTTTTATAATTGAAATTAAATGTACATGCATTTAAAAACCATGTTGTTGGTTAAAACAGCTAACAAGGCGTTGTAGGTGACATTTGCCTGCGCCCTTCTTTCGCTACCGCTCCAGTCGGTTGCCGGCAAATGCACCTAAACTTAGCGTTAGGCTTAAATTCAGAGGATTATTTTGGTAAATCAAGAGTTAGAAAATAGAGTTTTAAGGCTTTCAGAAAAATGCCATACTAAACGCGAGGAACTTCATAATTTAGCCATTAAAAGTGGCAGAAGAAAAGGTTCTTTATCCGTAGTTGCTGGCATTTTGTCCGTTCTTTCTGGTTTAATGGTAAGTTATAGTGTTATATCAAGCTTTCCATATGACGTATTAAATTGGGTTGGTATAGGACTTTCTTTTATTAGTGGCACTATTGCAATTTTTATTGGTAATGCACTCAAAGATAAAGAGGTCAGTAATATATTATCTGGTGCTAATGATTTTCTTGAGCTTAGAGAAGAGGTAAGAAATTTAGGCTTAATTGCAGACATAGTTACTAAACAAGAAAAATATCTAATTTTACAAGAAAGATATATTAGAAGCTCAGGAACGTATGATCAATATCTTCCTCAGGAGGCTAATAAGTAGCCAATTCAATTATTTTCTGTGAAGAGCTCTACTCGTTGGAATGAGAAACCAAAACATATTATGTGCGTTCCAGCCTAACAAAAAATCCAGCTGACCGTTGGCAGCGCAGTTTTTTTCCATAGGTCATTTTTATATCAAAATTCAGTGCTTTTCTGGCGTTCATCGAATATCTGCCAACGGCATCTGATTTAGGCGTTAGCATTCAAGTATGGATAAATAGCCATATTTTTGCTATTCTCGTTACTTATGAGTGAATCAGACTTCGAATGGGATGAGGAAAAGAATATTGAAAACAAGCGAAAACACGGGGTTTCGTTCTACGATGCTCAATTTGCGTTTTTGGATGAGAGTCGTGTAATCGCGGAAGATTTAACCCACAGTCAAGATGAAAAACGTTTCTATTGTTTTGGATTAAACCAAGAAAGGACAGGCATTTTAACAGTTCGATTCACCTATCGCTCGGAACGTATTCGAATATTTGGAGCAGGTTATTGGCGTAAAGGTAGAAAAATATATGGACAAAGTAATTCAATATAGCGATGAAACAATTGGAGAAATAAAAGTGGTAGCAGATTTTTTACCATCTCCTTCTGAGCTAAAAACGAAAAGTCAAAATACAAAAGTAACGATTTCACTAAGCACTGAAAGCGTTGTCTATTTTAAGGAAATGGCTGAAAAACATCATATGCAGTATCAAAAAATTATTCGTCAATTATTAGATGAATATGTTGCACATCAGAAAAAATGCTAACAAGGCGTTGCAGCTGACCCAAAAAGCGTCCTTTGTTTTGTGCATTACGCTACGCTCCATTGTTGCACAAAACAAAGGCCACTTTTTGGGCATCTGAACTTAGCGTTATGAGTAAAAATAAATTAATCACCAGTAAAATAATCCTATTTCTTTTCATAATTTCTATGGAAAGTTACGCTTGTATGCTTCCAGCGCCAGGTTATCAATTTTCTGTCGAGGATTTGGTTGATAAATCAATTTCAATTGTCATAGTAGAGCTGGAGCGAAAAGAGCGCGTTGAATATGGAATATTATATTATTTGAAAATAGTGGAACAAATACGAGGCCTGAATTCAAGTCATAAGTGCATAACCTGTAAAAACATCCATGTTAATTCCTGTGAGTTCTCTGAAGACCTCATAAGGTGTTTTAAATCCCAGACATTTCCGCGGTCTGCTGTTAAGGTTATCAACGGCTTCGAGCACCTGCTTCATGGTCACATCGATTAACTCCATTGCTTTTGGGAAATACTGTCGGAGCAAGCCGTTTGCATTCTCATTTTGTCCACGCTCCCATGAATGATAGGGTTTAGCAAAATAGGTGTCACAACCCAGTGTATCTGCAATCGATTCATGGCAAGCGAATTCTTTCCCATTGTCAAAGGTGATGGTTCTAACCCATGACTGGATCGGTGATAACAAGGTTTGAATTGCCTGTGTCACCAAACTCGCTTGTTTCCCTGAGACCGGGGTTGCCAGGCGAAGCTTTGATTTGCGGTCATCCAGCGTCACAATCACTCCTTTGTGGTTTTTGCCAATGATAGTGTCGGCTTCCCAGTCGCCCACACGTTCACGCTTGTTGGCCGCCTCAGGACGTTCATCAATATCCACCCGGTTTGGGATCCCTGTCCGGTTGTGTGCTGCCCCATAGCGTTTTCGATACGTCTTGTTTTGATGCCGCAAATGTTGATAAAGCACACCACCCGCTTGTTTGTCTGCCAAGACATATTGATAGATCGTTTCATGGTGCAGCTTGATTACTCCATCCAACTCCAGCCGTCCTGCGATTTGCTCAGGACTCCAGTCTTGCTCAAGATAGCCATCAATAAGGTGCTTGATTTCATCCGTCAATTTCGTTACTTTGCACTTGCTGTCATGACGCTCGTTTGCGAATCGATTCGCCTGGTTGTGTCGATAGCCGCGTTGTCCTGTATTGCGATTGATCTCGCGCGACACCGTGCTCTGCGAGCGATGAAGCGCTTGTGCAATCTTGTTCAATGAGGTGCCTGCTTTGCTTTCAATTTCGATATAATGTCTTTCAGCAAGACTGAGATGGTGATAGTTCATTGGTATCCTCTGTCAGTGGCTTCGTAACTGTTGACAGTGTACATCGATGTCTTGCTTCTAAACACATCGTGCCATGCTTCCAGTTACATACAGAGGTTATGCACTTATGATACGAATTCAGGAGGTAATAAAAGTGGATTAATTAAGTATTTTGGATTACAAAATAAACTCCATGAGACAACTACGTACTTTTATCACTATAATCCATTATTTTGGTTTAAAGATACAGGCCGTTCAAAATGGCCATGTTGTATGTGTAGTCCAGATCATACCTTCGAAAATGGATATAGGTACCTTTTTTTTCCAGAATATGTAGGTACTAAAAAGGCAGCGGAAATAATCAAGAGCAAGAATGATCTATGGTATAAATATGTGAAAGATAGAGTTGGTGCGAAATAATACTCATAACAATAAATTCCAGTCGACCGCTGGCAGCGCAGCTTTCTTTCAAAGGTCATTTTTTATCAAAGTTCAGTGCGGTAGCAGAGTTCATCGTATATCTGCCAGCGGCCACTGAACTTAGCGTTAGCTGTTAATAAAAATGTCATCGTCATAAATATACCTGATTACCCATAAGCTTCCGCCAATTTTAAAAGTCTGTCTGGCATAGGAGTCGTCCTGACTGCAACATAGGCAAAACGAGGGATCATATCTTCTAGCTGGAACCATCTGTTATGGCGATAGCAGAATTCAGCAAGATAGCGTGGCAAATGCTTTGGGTTGATTGCATGGTAAGTGCCAGTGATGGCATTTTTAACATTGCCTATCATGGTATTCACCCAAGCAAATTCTTTTTTTGTGACACTTTGGTATCCACCGCCTGTTACAATGCTGATGTGATGACAATCAGCATCAGTCACTGCTGAAAAACAAGGCAATCCATCCGAAATAACCGTGCTATCAGGCTGTAGATGCTGTTTTGCCCAGCGTGATATTTCTGTCTGCCGAAACCCTTTAACGACATTCATATTCATTGCAATCGGGTGACCTTCTTTATCGAGTGAAACAGCGGCAACAAACGGGACCTTATTGGCTGAGCCTCTGCCTCTTTTTCCACCGTGGCGTTCGCCACCCCAATAGACGTCATCTAACTGGATTGTTCCACTGAGTCGCTTGCAATCATCTCGTTCCTTCATGACCTGCATGATCTTGTGTTTCATACTCCATGCTGTCTTGTAAGACACACCGATTTCACGTTTAAGCGCCAACGCTGACAGACCTGTTTTTGATTGTGTGATTAAGTAGATGGCTAAAAACCACTTCGTTAGAGGAAGTTTGGTTTGCTCAAAAATGGTTCTGCTTATCAATGACGTTTGATGATGGCATTGATTACACTGATAGAGCTTTCTTGCTTTTAAAAAGCAATACTGATAACCACCACACTCAGGGCAATTAAACCCTGTCGGCCAGCGTAATTTGAATAAGGCTTCGCGGCATTGGCTTTCTGTTCCGTAGTCTTGAAATAGCTGTATTAAGCTATAGCCTGCCTGGAACTGCACTTTATTTTTGCTCATGGCTTTGACTCCGTGATTACATATCCATTAGAGTGAAAATTCCGAGTAAAGTTGCGGAAGCTTATGGGTAATCAGGTAAATATATGCCATCGAAATATTATCGTGTAAAACGCAATTTATGTTTAAAGTGTATTAAGTTATTGTAAGGGGAAAAAGCAGTTATTATTTACAGAATCGTACGGCGATAAGTTGTGTTCTACGTTCAAGCTGAAAAGTTGGCAACTTAATCCACAAAGTTTCTAATCGCAGCTTATCTTGCGTTGAAATAGTGAACTATCTTTTAGTCCAAGCCTTACAAAATCAAGGTATTTTGTGTTCGAGAGAAAAGTCGTTAAAATGGTTGTTTTATAACCGAAATTAAATGTGCATGTATTTAAGACCTTGTTGTTGGTTAAAACAGCTAACAAGGCGTTGTAGGTGACATTTGCCTGCGCCCTTCTTTCGCTGCCGCTCCAGTCGGTTGCCGGCAAATGCACCTAAACTTAGCGTTATGCCACCAAAAAAACCAGTGTTTTCGGCTGGGAAACGTAGTTACAAAATTTGCTATAATGCAAAGATCAAACTTGACTGATAGTACTAGGAAACATCTAAAATGATTGATTATAGAAAATTTATTACTGTAGAGTTAGGTAAAAGATCTGGGAAGCCATGTATCAGAAATCTGAGAATAACAGTCTACGATATACTAACTATGCTTGCTAATGGCATGAAACCAAAAGAAATAATAGATGATTTTCCTGAGCTAACAGAAAGTGATATATATGCAAGTCTAGCTTATGCTGCTGATAAAGAAAGAAAAATAGCAGTCATCTAATGAAGTTGCTGTTTGATGAAAACATATCGTTCAAACTTTGTAAGAAACTAGAAGATATTTATCCTAATTCGACTCATGTTAGGTTCGTTAACCTTGAAAACAAAGACGATTCTGAAATCTGGCAATTCGCCAAGGAAAAGAACTATATAATCGTTACGCAAGATTCTGATTTCAATGATATGTCAATCTTAAAAGGTTTCCCTCCTTATGTCGTTTGGATAAAAACAGGGAATTCGCTTGTGTCTGAAATACAAAACACACTCCGTGCACATTCAATAACAATCAGAGAGTTCTTCGAAAATCAGACAATTGGATTAATTGAAATAGAGTAAAAGACATAACAAGGCGTTGCAGCTGACCCAAAGAGCGTCCTTTGTTTTGTGCATTACGCTACGCTCCATTTTTGCACAAAACAAAGGCCACTTTTTGGCCACCTGAACTTAGCGTTAGCTGTTAACAAAATATCATCGTCACAAATATAAGTTATCGAAATATTATCGTGTAAAACACAATTTATATTTAAGGTGTATCAAGTTGTGCAAGGAGAAAAGCAGCTACTATTTACAAAATCGCACGGTGTTAAGTTGTGTTCTACGTTCAAGCTAAAAAGTTGGCAACTTAATCCGCAATGTTTCTAAACGCAGCTTATCTTGCGTTGAAGTAGTGAACTATCTTTTAGTCCAAGTCTTACAAAATCAAGGTATGTTGTGTTCGAGAGAAAAGTCGTTAAAATGGTTGTTTTATAACCGAAATTAAATGTGCATGTATTTAAGACCTTGTTGTTGGTTAAAACAGCTAACAAGGCGTTGCAGGTGACATTTGCCTGCGTCCTTCTTTCGCTACCGCTCCAGTCGGTTGCCGGCAAATGCCCCTGAACTTAGCGTTATGTTTCTAGGAGTCATATGGGACAAAAAGTGATGAAATATGGCATTGTTTTACTTTTACTAACACCTTTGTTTTCGTATTCGACGAGTTTTCACAATGAAATATACGCAACTATTGTAAAAGATTCTAACGAACGATTGAGATCATTCAATAACTCTTGGTATTTTAAGAAAAATGATGGAGAAATATTAGCTTGTGATAAACTTATTGCCATACATGTTGGAACTACCCGTGGTAACTCTAGTTACGGTGGAATATGTAGCTATTCAGTAGATAGTAAAGTAATGGTTTGTGATGATGACATGGTCGGTCATTTTAAACTCGATTTTATTTCCAACGATGAATTTTCTTTAGAAGAGCTAGGGAAATTTGTGGCAACAAAATCATAGTCTACGCGGGTATTTATGAATCGAGCAAGAGAAAATTATAAGCAGCTAATCGATCATATATTCGCTAATAATGTATGTAGCATAGACACCAACATTAGTGATACTAATAATGTTATCAGTGCTCTTGCCGATGAAGAATACGACAACTTCACATTATCATTCAAAGCTAGGTTGAAAAGAATAGCCAAGATATATCATAATCATGAGCATTTAAGGGATTCAATAAAACAAGCTGTAAATCAAGTAGCAGATAAAAATAATTGGGATGGTGCCTTCTCTGAGCTTGTCGTCATAGACTATTTTATTTCATTTACTGACACTTCTGCCAAGCATCTTCAGTTGGACGTTACAATCCCGGCGAGTGACACCCTTGCAAATGAAATGGGTTATTCAAATGCCAATCTGGATGGCTACTTTTCCAATTATGACATCTTTTTTGATACCAAGGTTTTGTCTGATAAGTCAGGTCAAATAGTAGATGGCATAATTAAAGAGGTGAAAGACAAGCTAGAGATTAGTGACGTCTCAATTCTCTCTTCATATAATTCAGATTTACCATATGAGGAATTCCAAAATAGGAGACGACAATTATACAATGAGTTATTTAAGGGAATAAGCCTTTTAGATAAACCAAAGTTTGTTAAAAGCAAGATAATTGACAGTTTTTCATATGAATTAGCTTGGAATTCAGGTGTAATTTTTGGAGAGAGTGAATATTCTCCAATAGAACATGCTAAAAACCATCATACACTCATTTTTCAACATGCAAAGAAATTTCATCGAAATAAGTGTTCTACAATTATATTTGTTAATTTTCCATGGTTTGGCGAGAATATACCACCATTTGACGGAGTAAAAGAGTCATTTTATAAAAATATTGGTAAAATTTTTTTTAATGATTACAAAGGAAAATCTATAAAAGGTAAAAATATACCTGATTACCCATAAGCTTCCGCCAATTTTAAAAGTCTGTCTGGCATAGGAGTCGTCCTGACTGCAACATAGGCAAAACGAGGGATCATATCTTCTAGCTGGAACCGTCTGTTATGGCGATAGCAGAATTCAGCAAGATAGCGTGGCAAATGCTTTGGGTTGATTGCATGGTAAGTGCCAGTGATGGCATTTTTAACATTGCCTATCATGGTATTCACCCAAGCAAATTCTTTTTTTGTGACACTTTGGTATCCACCGCCTGTTACAATGCTGATGTGATGACAATCAGCATCAGTCACTGCTGAAAAACAAGGCAATCCATCCGAAATAACCGTGCTATCAGGCTGTAGATGCTGTTTTGCCCAGCGTGATATTTCTGTCTGCCGAAACCCTTTAACGACATTCATATTCATTGCAATCGGGTGACCTTCTTTATCGAGTGAAACAGCGGCAACAAACGGGACCTTATTGGCTGAGCCTCTGCCTCTTTTTCCACCGTGGCGTTCGCCACCCCAATAGACGTCATCTAACTGGATTGTTCCACTGAGTCGCTTGCAATCATCTCGTTCCTTCATGACCTGCATGATCTTGTGTTTCATACTCCATGCTGTCTTGTAAGACACACCGATTTCACGTTTAAGCGCCAACGCTGACAGACCTGTTTTTGATTGTGTGATTAAGTAGATGGCTAAAAACCACTTCGTTAGAGGAAGTTTGGTTTGCTCAAAAATGGTTCTGCTTATCAATGACGTTTGATGATGGCATTGATTACACTGATAGAGCTTTCTTGCTTTTAAAAAGCAATACTGATAACCACCACACTCAGGGCAATTAAACCCTGTCGGCCAGCGTAATTTGAATAAAGCTTCGCGGCATTGGCTTTCTGTTCCGTAGTCTTGAAATAGCTGTATTAAGCTATAACCTGCCTGGAACTGCACTTTATTTTTGCTCATGGCTTTGACTCCGTGGTTACATATCCATTAGAGTGAAAATTCCGAGTAAAGTTGCGGAAGCTTATGGGTAATCAGGAAAATCTAAACCGAAAAATAAATACGGATATTTCTGCATTTGATGTTACCAAACACCTATCGTTAATTGTTTTTATTGATGATCAGTCAATTCTAAGTAATACTCCGGAAAAAAATAATTTAGTAGCCTTTTCATATATAAACAGTAACGCGATACATACTATTTACGATTCTGAATTTATCAAGTTTTTAAATTCAAACACGATCATTCTCAATGAGTTTGCAGATGAAAAATGCTAACAAAACGTTGCAGCTGACCCAAAAAGCGTCCTTTGTTTTGTGCATTATACCAATCCCAATAAGTTCTCATACAATGCTTATTTGATAAAGAAGGGCTTAGGATGATGAGATGGTCTCCTCCCCCTAATTCGGCATCAAAGTGCCATAATTGACGATCAAAATATCTCAATTAAACGAAGCAGGAGACCACCATGAATATTAACGTAATCGGACTGGATATAGCAAAACAAACCTTTCATCTTGTTGGCCTGGATCACACCGGAAAGCAAGTACTTAAGAAAAAACTAAGCCGCAGTAAACTACTTGCTTACTTTGCGAACCTCACACCCTGTAAAATCAGCATGGAAGGCTGTGCAGGCGCGCATTATTGGGCACGAGAACTGAGCAAATTCGGCCATCAGGTCAGATTACTCCCAGCACAGCATGTTAAACCTTATGTGCGGGGTAACAAAAATGACTACAATGATGCGCTTGCCATTGCAGAAGCAAGTCGTGTCCCGGAAATGCGCGATGTGGCAGTGAAAACCATCGAGCAACAAAGCATCCAGGCGCTGCATCGTTTACGCCAACGCGCTGTTGCCGACAGAACTGGGCTAAGTAATCAAGTGCGTGGACTGCTGAGTGAATTTGGCATTGTATTGAATCAAGGCATTGCCACCTTACGCAAACGCCTGCCAGAGATACTGGAAGATGGGGAGAACCATTTGCACCCGCTGTTTCGCAACGCATTGGCACTGAAATACCAGCAACTCTGTGAGCTGGATCAGCTGGTGAAAGACTTAACCAGCGTCATTGAAACGGATGCGAAGCAACATGCTGAAATCAAACGTCTGCAAAGCATACCAGGCTTTGGAGTCATTGTATCCAGCACTTATTTTAGCGTCATTGGTGATGGACGTGCGTTTGTCAATGGTCGAGATGTTGCTGCATCCCTTGGGCTGGTTCCACGCCAACACAGCAGCGGCGGAAAGAACACATTGCTTGGGATTAGCAAGCGCGGTGATAAATATCTACGCAGCTTATTAGTGCATGGTGCGCGATCCGTAGTGATCCATGCGCACAAGAAAGACGACGCATTGAGTCGCTGGGTGACGCGATTAGTCGAGCGACGTGGCAAAAACAAGGCAACAGTGGCACTTGCAAATAAGCTGGCAAGAATTGCCTGGGCGGTGACCACCAGCGGCAAACCCTACACGGAGAATTATGCGCTTTAATAGAACAACGGACGGCGACTCATCATCAGAGTAAACGTCTCAACCGAGTAATCCACGATTTTGCGAAAGACATGAATGACATGATGACATTATAGGTAAGACCGGCATGCTGAAAACCTGTTTAGCACATAGGACGATAACCAGTCCGATAGGATGATGAGGACGGCATGCGCAGATTTCATCAAGGCTCGGAATCCAAACAATTCCAACAGGAAGCCGGATATATGAGAGCAAATCTATCCCTGTCACTTTGTTAACAGTGTTACTTGCAAAAATGGAGGAGACCATATATGAGTAAATTTATTCAAGAACTTATTGGGATTGGTATTACGCTACGCTTCATTTTTGCACAAAACAAAGGCCACTTTTAGGTCAGCTGAACTTAGCGTTAGGTTTCAGTAAATCGCTGTTGACATAAATAAACCTATAAGTACAATGTACTTATGAAGAGGCTGGGGTTCGAATGGGATAACAACAAAGATAAAGCAAATATTTCAAAACACGGTATTTCATTCGATGAAGCACAAACAGCTTTTTATGATGAATACGCGATACAATTCTTTGATCCTGAGCATTCGGAAAATGAAGATCGTTTTCTTCTACTTGGTACAAGCTTTAAATTAAAAACACTTGTTATTTGTCATTGCTTTAGAGAAGAAGAAACAGTGGTAAGAATTATTTCTGCTAGAAAAGCAGATAAAGGTGAAGAGCAGGTGTATTGGAGTAAAAGAACATGAAAGACCATTATGATTTTTCAAAGATGGAAGGAAAGAAAAACCCCTATCTGAAATACCTTAAACAACCTGTTACTATGCGGATTGACTGTGATTCTGTTGAATATTTTAAATCACTCACTGAAGAAACAGGTATTCCTTATCAAACACTGATTAATCTATATCTACGGGATTGTGCTGTTCATCATCGTAAATTACAAATACAGTGGACATCACAAACCTAACCAGGCGTTGCAGCTGACCCAAAAAGCGTCCTTTGTTTTGTGCATTGCGCTGCGCTCCATTATTGCACAAAATAAAGGCCACTTTTCGGTCAGCTGAACGCGGCTCAATCGGTAGACAAAATGCTCTTGACTTATAACTACAATGTAATTATATTTATCCTATGGATAGCTTAAATTTCGAGTGGGATGAAAACAAGAACATTTCAAACCAAAAAAAGCATGATGGTGTTACGTTTGAGGAGGCTAAAACTGTGTTTTCTGATGAGCTTGCTAGATTAATTCCAGACCCGGATCATTCTGTAGGTGAAGAGCGTTTCATTCTTATGGGGCTAAGCTCACAATTAAAATTATTACTTGTAAGCCATTGTGAAGTGAATTCGGAAACTATTCGTATTATTTCAGCACGAAAAGCTGATAAATTGGAACGAAAACAATATGAAGGTTATGGCCATGCGTGAATCATATGATTTCTCTAAATCAGTAAAAAACCCTTATGCCAAACGGTTAAAAAAGCAGATAACAATAAGAATTGACGAAGAAACCATTTCTTACTTTAAAGGAATGGCTGAAAGTAAAGGAATTCCGTACCAAAGTTTAATTAATTTATATCTTCGAGACTGCGCAAGTGAACATAGGCAATTGGAAACAAAATGGGGTTAAACACAGCTAACAAGTGACTATGGTGTCAAATAGTAATTATTTAGCATAGTTAACTTCCCATTTGACACCGTCTCTGAGCATAGAATTTAAGATAACAATCATCTTTCTGACACAGGCAATAAGAGCGATTTTTTAGGTTTTCCATCGGCCACTAATTGCTCGTATTTGGCTTTAAAAATAGGGTTACATTGAATCGCAGACATCATCGCCATAAACATTGCAGTACGAATTTGATACCGTCCCCCTTTGATTTTTCGCTGACCTTTATAAGAGCCACTTTCTCGATTAAAAGGGGCAACGCCAATTAAGGCAGCGGCTTGTTTACTGCTAATATTACCCAGTTCAGGCATGTCAGCTAATAAACTAAAAGCCACAACATTTCCAACGCCAGGCATGCTCTGAAGGATTTCATTTTTGAGGTGATATTCAGGACATTCTTTAATAATTTTGTCGAGTTTTTTATCGATTTTTTCAATTTGATTGTTAAGGACAGTGAGGACTGGATTGATAGAACTTGTTATTTTTTCAGGCATAATTTTGAGCCTGTTTTTTTTCCATTGTTTGCATAGATGTTCCTGATTACCCATAAGCTTCCGCCAATTTTAAAAGTCTGTCTGGCATAGGAGTCGTCCTGACTGCAACATAGGCAAAACGAGGGATCATATCTTCTAGCTGGAACCATCTGTTATGGCGATAGCAGAATTCAGCAAGATAGCGTGGCAAATGCTTTGGGTTGATTGCATGGTAAGTGCCAGTGATGGCATTTTTAACATTGCCTATCATGGTATTCACCCAAGCAAATTCTTTTTTTGTGACACTTTGGTATCCACCGCCTGTTACAATGCTGATGTGATGACAATCAGCATCAGTCACTGCTGAAAAACAAGGCAATCCATCCGAAATAACCGTGCTATCAGGCTGTAGATGCTGTTTTGCCCAGCGTGATATTTCTGTCTGCCGAAACCCTTTAACGACATTCATATTCATTGCAATCGGGTGACCTTCTTTATCGAGTGAAACAGCGGCAACAAACGGGACCTTATTGGCTGAGCCTCTGCCTCTTTTTCCACCGTGGCGTTCGCCACCCCAATAGACGTCATCTAACTGGATTGTTCCACTGAGTCGCTTGCAATCATCTCGTTCCTTCATGACCTGCATGATCTTGTGTTTCATATTCCATGCTGTCTTGTAAGACACACCG
The DNA here is from genome assembly GCA_965224565.1 of Methylococcales bacterium. GTDB lineage: Bacteria > Pseudomonadota > Gammaproteobacteria > Methylococcales > DRLZ01 > DRLZ01. The sequence continues at coordinate 28,469 of CBDCZN010000002.1, forward strand.
ATTTCACGTTTAAGCGCCAACGCTGACAGACCTGTTTTTGATTGTGTGATTAAGTAGATGGCTAAAAACCACTTCGTTAGAGGAAGTTTGGTTTGCTCAAAAATGGTTCTGCTTATCAATGACGTTTGATGATGGCATTGATTACACTGATAGAGCTTTCTTGCTTTTAAAAAGCAATACTGATAACCACCACACTCAGGGCAATTAAACCCTGTCGGCCAGCGTAATTTGAATAAAGCTTCGCGGCATTGGCTTTCTGTTCCGTAGTCTTGAAATAGCTGTATTAAGCTATAGCCTGCCTGGAACTGCACTTTATTTTTGCTCATGGCTTTGACTCCGTGATTACATATCCATTAGAGTGAAAATTCCGAGTAAAGTTGCGGAAGCTTATGGGTAATCAGGAACTTTTTAACATGTAAAGGATTGGCGACAACAAAGGGTAAACCGGCTTTAGAACAAGCAAAAATAAAGGCATGTTCTAGTCGTCCAGTTGCCTCAATAATGATGCGAGTTGGATGATATTTCTTTATCTCATTGATGGCCTTTTTAATGCCTTTATCATCATTATCCACTGTAAAAAAGATGTTTAATGGGCGGATAAAAATATCGAGTTGATGTTTACCTGTATCGACACCAATATTGATTTCTTCTTGAGTATTTTGTGTTTTCATAATAAGCTGACTCTGCCTTGCAAATACGGGTTCGAGACCCAGTTGACTATTCGAGTTGTGTGCTTGGAGTCTATTACAGCGTTCGCACTTGTTATCGGTCTCTCAATAGAGGAGCCATGCTTCCAACGAACTGCTGTAAAAGAAGGTTTTGGTTGCAGCCAAAACTTGGGTCTCACTTTACCCTAAAACAGGGTTTATTATCCATACAAGGCGTTGCAGGTGACCCAAAAAGCGTCCTTTATTTTGTGCATTGCGCTACGCTCCATTTTTGCACAAAACAAAGGTCACTTTTTGGTCACCTGAACTTAGCGTTATACATAATTCATGAAAATAGAAAATGGCAGAGATTCAATCGATATCAAATTTGAATTTGAAAATGAAACATCACTTCCGAGCTACGGTGACGCTAGAGTTACTGTAGCTGTCTCGTCAAATGGCTATTCAGGTTCGAGCGCAGCTTGGCTTTCAAGCGAAGAGATAGAAAAATTCTCGTTGGCTTTAATTAAACTAGAAAATGATAGAAAAGGAGAAGCAATTATTCGCTCTATGTCTCCAGGTGAATTAAAGTTGAAAATATACGCTACTAACTCGAGAGGGCATATGGCAATATCAGGTTTAATTGGAGAACCAGTACAAAGTGGCATAGATGATGTTGCGCATAGTCTGAAATTTGGATTCAGCTTCGAACCTTCATTTCTAGTCGAACTTATTAATCTTCCGTGGGTACAAAAATGTATAACAAAACGTTGCAGCTGACCCAAAAAGCGTCCTTTGTTTTGTGCATTACGCTACGCTTCATTGTTGCACAAAACAAAGGACGCTTTTTGGGCATCTGAACTTGGCGTTAGCATTATAGGACTATCTATGAAACCAAGATCACACACGCTTTTTCATTTTACAAAGAGCATACTCTTTTTTAAAGAGTATATTAAAAAATGGATTTTGGCCTCGATACTGCCTAGAAGATTTTAACTGGTATAATTCACAGACAGGATTTATATCCTATCCGATGGTATGTCTTTGTGATATTCCTTTAACAAGGCTTAGCCAGCATGTAAATTTTATGGTGAGTACGGAGTGGGTTTAACGAGGCAGTGGGGGGAATCAAATGGTCTTGCTCCAGTGATATATCTATCGCAACTAGCTCCAGTAACATCTGCACTTTCTAGTTTATTTGGCAGCAACCTAGGAAGTGCGGAAAATGTTAACACAATTATTTCATGCATAAAACCTGTTGAGGGTAGTATGGTTGTAGGAAACGAACCTATTACAAAAGAATTTTATCAAGAGAATGAATGGCGTTATGTTCCAAAGTCTCCACAGATACGCCAATGGGTAAGTAAAGAAGAGCATTCAAACCCACACATTTTATCTCAAATTAATGAAACGGCAAAACAATTCGGGGGATTACAAATATCACCTAATGACATTAAATATATATTTGTAAAATCAGACTCTGATATACCTAGTATTATTGATTTTATACAAACTGAACTTGGTAGTTTTTCGGGAAATGACTTAAAGGTTTTGATGTCAAGAGTCGTATCCCTCGATAATATCAATGTCGATTTATAAATGCTAACAAAACGTTGCAGCTGACCCAAAAAGCGTCCTTTGTTTTGTGCATTACGCTACGCTCCATTTTTGCACAAAACAAAGGTCACTTTTTGGGCATCTGAACTTAGCGTTATGTGCCAAGAGACTAATCGTGAACATAGAAATATCTAAAGAAGATCAAAGCAAACTGCAAAAGCTAGAGGAAGAACTCTGGATAGAGGAAACTCGTTTTGACCGTCCCTACATGAAAGAAATCATGGCATCGGATTTTTTTGAGATTGGCAGGTCAGGTCGAGTTCACAGCAGAGAAAGTTGTCTTTCTCACGAACGTGTGCCAATTAATGCAATTATCCCACTGCAAAATTTACAGATAAGACTGCTGACGCATGATGTAGCTCAAGTCACTTACGATAGCGAAGTTACTTATGATAGAGTCGTTGAAAAAGGACGAAGATCTTCGATCTGGACCAGATTTGGAGAAAGCTGGAAGCTGAGATTTCATCAAGGCACGGCAGTCTATAACTAAAACATATAAAGAACGTATTCGGTTGTCTCATGAATTACTCAAAATACCCAGCGATTATGAGTTGAGTCATGGTCTGCCTTTACACATGGAAGCTAGCAGTTTGGTATCAATAGAAAATGATGTTTTTGATAGACCTCAAAAATTGATATGTTCAGCAGGAAAAAAATGGTCACAAATGAAGGAAGCCGCAAATTCGGATGGCATTAATATAAAAATTGTATCTGCCTTTAGGAGCGTAAATTATCAAGTTGAGATTATTTCCAAGAAGCTAAACAGTGGTGAGAAAATAAATAGTATTTTAGAATTTATTGCCGCCCTGGGTATAGTGAACACCATACTGGTCGAGCGGTAGATTTGACAACCGATAATTGCGAGCATTTGAGTGAATTTTTTGAGAAAACAGAAGCCTTTGCTTGGTTAACTGAGAATGCAAGCAGGTTTTTATTTAGGCTTTCGTATCCAAGACATTGCAAAGAAAAAATAAGCTACGAACCATGGCATTGGGCTTACAATGACAACAACACATAACGCATCCAGAGTACCGCACACGTCGGTACCCCCACGGCAACACATGTGTGAGAAAGCGACGAATGAATTCATCCGCCGTGAGCGTCAAGCTCTTTTCGGTCTGACTTCGGTTATCCACATAACGAAAACGGATCATTCCGTGATCAATCTCCTCAATACGGTGATTGGCAATGGCAACACGATTGACGTAACGTCCCAGATAACGAATCAGGTGCTGGGGTTCGGCAAAGGGACGTTTTGCATACACCACCCAGGGGAATTGATAGAGCGCTGCGCGCAGTGCCTCCCAGCCAGATGCGCTTGCCAATTCCGGTTGTCCGTATATCTGCAGTGCCCCTTGTTTGTGTCCTGGCTGTCTCGAGCCCAGCAAGAAACTTTGCCCGATACACCAATGACAAGGCCTTGACTGGAAACAGAAAATTCTTCGGCGCCCGAATAAAACGGCACCCGTCGTTGCGCAATGCCCCTCCGGTGACAATACAATGAACATGCGGGTGTTCGTTGAGTGTTTGGCCCCAGATGTGTAATACCAGGGTGATACCGAGACTGGCATCCCAGCGCTTGTTCGCGAAACTTTGCAAGGTCTGTGCTGCCGATTGGAGCAACAGGGTGTAGATGTGCTCGGGATTGTTGCGTGCCAGAGTAATCAGTGTCTGCGGCAGGGTGAAGACGAGATGAAAGTATTGGATTGGCAGGACTTCAAGTTCTCTGGCATCAACCCACGCTTGGCGTTGGCGACCTCTGCATTTGGGGCAGTGTCGATTCCGGCAGGAATTGTAACTGATTTCTATGTGTGCGCAATGATCACACGCATCCACATGGGCACCCAATGCAGTCGTACGACACCGCTCAATGGCTCTCATCGCCCTGTATTGCTGCGGGATTAGACGATGTTTGCTGCGATAGACCGCACCGTAGCGCTGAAAAATATCAGCTACTTCATACAATGGCTCAGTGGATTCCAACGGAAACTCTCTGGCAATTTCCTGACTGATTACCTTTGAGACTGCGTTTATCCGGTTCACCGATCAGCAATCGCGTTGATGAAACATAAGATGCCAGTGTAGAGACTATCGAAGATTTAGTCCAACGCCCGCATCACAGGCGCCACAAAAGCGCTTGAGAGAGAAAACCAGCTGTTTGGCGTCCGGTGCATAAGTTTGTTATACCACAAACAATTGAATAAACCCTAAACACTCGATACCGATTGTTGATGTGAACGTTTGTAAAAACAGCCATACTTATTGACAAATATATTGCTGCTGACTGCGCAATGACCCTGAATGCGATTATTTTGAAAACACTATGAGGATAATGCTCTTTTGCACACAAAAGAGCGAGTGTTTGGAAACCAAGCTTGGAAGTGGACAAACCTTTGTTTGTATAAAGCCCCGATTACGAAACAAAGTTATTGCCTTGGGGTATAACGCTAAGTTTAGGTGCATTTGCCGGCAACCGACTGGAGCGGCAGCGAAAGAAGGGCGCAGGAAAATGTCACCTACAACCAGGGTCACCGCATTAAAACTTGATTGAATGCAATTGATTAGGAGATCATTATGAGAACTTACATAAGGATTTCTCATGACAGCCAGCATAATAGATCATTTTTCCACCCTAAAAGACCCGAGGATAGAACGCCACAAGCAACATAAGTTAATAGACATCATTGTCCTTACTCTATCTGCGGTTGCCAGCGGCGCAGATGGATGGGAAGCGATAGAAGACTTTGGTCAAGAAAAATTAAGTTGGCTCCGTCAATATATTGCACTTGAGAACGGAGTCCCGTCGCACGACTGTATAGCCTATGTTCTCTCAAGACTATCACCTACCGGTTTTCGCGAGTGTTTTATGAGTTGGACACAATCGGTATTGACCGTAACAGGTGGAGAAGTCATTGCCATCGATGGCAAAACAGCTCGCGGTTCACGTGACCGCAAGAACGACCGAAATCCACTGCATATGGTGAGTGCATGGGCGTGCAGCAACCGCATGGTTTTGGGTCAACAAGCAACGGATGATAAATCTAATGAGATTACAGCCATTCCGAAACTACTTAAATTGCTCGAACTCAAGGGCTGTATCATCACGATTGATGCGATGGGTTGTCAACGAGCGATTGCTAAACAAGTGATTGAACAAAATGGGGATTATGTACTGGGATTGAAAGGTAATCAGAGCAAGCTTCATGAAGCGGTTGAAGATTTCTTTGTCACCGCGCAAGCCAACCACTTCAGAGGTATCAATTACGACTATGAGGAAGAACTCGATAAGGCGCATGGCAGGTTGGAGACAGGACGATACTGGGTGAGTGATGATTTGCTGAGTCTTCCTAATACCCACCAATGGAAGGGATTAAAAAGCATTGGCATGGTCGAGCGCGAATGCCTTCAAGGGAAGACTAAATCTCTCGAGCGTCGTTACTTCATCAACTCGATTCCTGCGGTTGCCAAGCCCTTCGCAAATGCTGTACGTGGGCACTGGGGCGTTGAAAATCCGCTTCATTGGCGACTGGATGTCATCTTTGGTGACGACGCGAGCCGAATCAAAGGAAATGCTGCTACGATCATGACGAGTATTCGTCATCTCTGCCTGAATTTGTTTCAACAGGAAGCTTCTTCTCTCAGCCTTGCAAAGAAAAAGAGAAAAGCCGCTTGGAACGATGCTTATCGCGCCAAAATCATGTTTTCAAATGCTTTTTAATGCGGTGGCCCTGCACCTACAACGCCTTGTTAGCTGTTTTAACCAACAACATGGTTATTGAATGCATGTACATTTAATTTCGATTATAAAACAACCATTCTAACCACTTTTTTCTCGAACACAACATACGTTAATTTTGTAATGTCTAGACTTGAAAATTCGCTGCCTCAACACAAGATTAGCTTTGATTACCCATTGTGCGGATTTAATTTCAACCTTTTCCGATTGAGTGACGGACATCACTTCGCACTGCGCGATTCCGAAAATAACGATTGATTTCCCTTTGCACAACTTTATGCACCGTAAATATAAGTTGTATTTTATACGGTAATATTTCGATGATTTCTATTTGCGAACATAAGAGCTACTTGCAAAATGCATAAAAGCGAGGGGATTTAATTGCTTGAATAGCAAAAAAAGAAAAACCTTGCTCAAAAATGATAAAATAGAGAGCGTCTAAACACTCTAAAAATATCTGAAAATGAGCAAGTTACGAGAAACAATAGCACAGTCCTGGTGGACAATTCAAGACACATTATTTCCTCGAATGATCGAAGAACTCGGTCCGTTAACTCAAAAACAACAGGAGCTGATAACGACGCTAGAAATGCTCCACATTGAAGCATTTATTGATTCCAGCAAAGGATATCCTGGACGTCCACCCAAGGATCGAGTCGCCATTGCACGTGCCTTTGTTGCAAAGATGGTGTATCACATGCCAACAACGCGCCTGTTGTTAGATCGATTACACACCGACATCGCATTAAGGCGTCTGTGTGGATGGGAACGTGTCAGCGATATTCCAAAGGAATGGACAGTCTCTCGCGCATTTGCCGAATTCTCTGAATCGCAATTGCCGCAACGTATCCATGAAGCGTTGATCAAAAAACACTATCGTAGTGAAATCGTCGGACATAATTCGCGCGACTCAACCGCGATCAATGCACGTGAAAAACCGATCAAAAAGAAACCCATTGTCAAACAACCCAAGCAACGTGGACGCCCAAAAAAAGGCGAAGTTCGCGAGAAAACACTGACGCGGATTGAAAAGCAGACCACAGGGATCCCCTTGGAGGAGATGCTTGACGATTTGCCCATAGCCTGTGATGTGGGAACCAAGAAAAACAGCAGAGGTTACAAAACCAGTTGGACAGGCTATAAGCTGCATATTGATTCAGCCGATGGCGGCATTCCAATCAGTTGTGTCTTAACCTCGGCTTCAACGCATGATAGCCAAGTGGCGATTCCATTGGCAATGATCAGTCATCAACGTGTCACCAACCTCTATGATTTAATGGATGCTGCCTATGATGTGCCTCAGATCCATGAAACCAGTCGACAGTTAGGCCATGTCCCGTTGATTGACCGAAACCCACGGCGCGATAAAACGCTCAAGGATGAAATACACGCTGAAAACAAACGCAACCGGATCATTGGTCATCAATCTTCTGAAACCATACGATACCGAGAGCGCGGCACTGTAGAGCGCGTCAACGGGCGCTTGAAAGATGAATTTGGAGGACGTGTGGTTCGGGTGCGTGGGCATGCAAAAGTGATGTGTCATTTAATGTTTGGGATTCTAGCGCTGACAGTGAATCAGATGCTGTGCTTTCTTGAGTAAATGATAGTTTACTGAAGGAGAAAGAAAGGGAATTGAGTCCCACAGGAGGATCGGTATGCTCTAAATTGACAAAACACTCAAGATGACAAGAATTTGCTGGTGTTCATCTGTGACATGACAGCCATTCCGTGAAAAAATCGTAACAGACGACTCAGTCACAATCTCAGTCGGTTGTGATCTCATAGTTTTGCAAGTGGCTCATAAGATTCTATTAACAGCTGATGCGGGCGTTATGCTTTTATATATCTGCTCTTGACATTATACGTCGTTGGCGTATATTTGCTTTATGGTTATTATCGAAACATCTATTTTCACCAAGCGAATTAAGGAGGCAATGTCTGATGATTCCTATCGCGAACTTCAAAACACACTAATTGCATACCCTGAAACGAGAAAAACAATGAAGGGAAGTGGTGGAATTCGCAAAGTTCGTTGGGGTATTAATGGTCAAGGAAAACGAGGAGGTGTTCGAGTCATTTATTATTGGGCTGTCAATGTCAACCAAATATTTATGCTCATGGTATATCCAAAAAAAGAACGTGATAATTTGACTGAAGAGTAATTGTCACTTTTCAAAAAGATAGTTGAAAGAGAATTTAAACATGAACAATGAATTATTCAATGAATTATTAGGTAGTGTGGAAGAAGCTGGAAAAATCATGCGAGGCGAAAAGCCGGCAAGTAGAGCATTTAATTTTGCCGATCCGGACGTGAAATCTATTCGAGAGAAAATTGGCATTTCACAATCCAAATTTGCTAGCTTAATTGGGGTTAACATTAGAACACTTCAAAATTGGGAGCAAGGCCATAGACATCCAACAGGCCCAGCTAAAGTGTTGTTGAAATTAGTTCAATCAGACCCTGTATCAGTTTTTAAACAACTCCATGGAGATCAAGCATAACAAAGGACACTTTTTGGGTCAGCTGAACTTTTAGCGTTATATTTCAATAACTCCAAAGGTACGGGTAGATCAGAGAGGACCTAAAGTGAAACTTCCAAACATCGAAAAAGCCTTAATTCCTTCGGAAAAATTGCAAGATTATTTGCTTTCACCGTCTCATCCTGTGGGGCAATTCAAAGCCGCGTTTTTTCGGTCTTTCGGATATACACAAAGCGACTGGAAGCGACTGGAAGCAACTTGAATCGGATATTCGAAAAATTCTTCCAAACGATGCAGAAAAGAAGGAAAATACACTATACGGGCAAAAATTTATAATTCGAGGAAATATAACAGGTCCATCCAAGAGGACGACAAACATTGTGACCGCTTGGATCATATTGAATGAAGAGGATTTTCCTCGCTTTATAATACCAATCCCAATAAGTTCTCATACAATGCTTATATGAGAAAGAAGGGCTTAGGATGAGTAAATTTATTCAAGAACTTATTGGGATTGGTATAACAGCATATCCAGGAGATAAAAATGAAAATATCCATTCTTGATACAGTGGTACTTGAGAAAGATCTTCCAAATAATGAGCTAAAAAAAGGAGATATAGGGGCTGTCGTAGAAACATATAAACCCGATGGACTCGAAGTTGAATTTGTCACTGGTGCGGGGAAAACACAAGCCATTGTTACGTTGAAAGTTGATGACGTACGTACTATATCGAATAAAGATATTCTCGCGGTAGGGTCGTTAGATGTAGCTTAAATAAAGAAGTCCAACAAAAAAGCTAACATGCTTGCAGCTGACCGTAAAAAGCGTCACAATTTTTGCGAAAAGAAAAAACCGCAAAAACTGCGCCCCTTTTTACGTCAGCTGATGCGGGCGTTATGTTTTAAAGCCTCGTATTCAGAAGCATAGCAGCAAACTGGCACTATTACTGTAACTTAGAATGTAAAACAGTTAAAAGTCAAGCAGTAGCTGGGTTACATTTTTTTCTACAGGCTCGTTGAAACTCAGGAAGTATTATGAAATTTTATTGTAGAGCAATAGTTTTGGTAACATTTATATTGTTATCTGATTCCGTTTATGCCATCAATAAATGTATCGACAATAATGGAAAAACATCGTATCAAAATAAACCCTGCAAGACGGGTCAAATTTCGAGGACTATATCAATAAAAGAAAATAAAAATACAGGGCTTCCAGGTAATTCCATAGCTACGGTCTCTCCTTACCTTTACAATGACATAACAAAGAATTTAAAAGGTTGGGTGAAAAGAGAATTGGCATGTGATTCCTATAAGGTATTAGATACTAAATCTATATCAGTAGAAGGCGATATCATCATGGGTGGGAAAGGTCGGTTATTTTCAGGAATAATTAGCGAGAAGTGGTTCATTTCATATTGTGGTACTCAAACTACTCTAGGAATAGTGTTTCAACCAGATGGTAAAGGTGGTAATTATGTCGTAATTGCCACATTCAAAGAGCAGGTTCATCAACCGGAGCACTCTATTCAACATGCATTTGATGGTCGAAAATGGATTCTTGGTTACAAAAAGAAAATCAAACAACTTCAATATCAGAATTTGTACTTGAAGGAGAAACTGTCGAGAATTGGAGCGAATTACTTACAGTGAACACCGATTTTGGGCATTTTAATATTATATAACTTGCTGCTGAATTTAAATCTATATTATATAATATCGCACAAAGAGCCAAAGTTCCAAATAATATTACAAGATAAATTTAATATTAATTGGGTATCTAGTATACTCAACCATCCACAACATGTAGTATCTAGCGATGGAAGAGCAAAGGCATCCGGTTTGTAACGTTGACTATCCTGGAACATTCCAGGAATTTGATAAGTGGTTTAGCACCGAAGAGGCTTGCCTTGCATATATTTTGACACTCAGGTGGCCTCAAGGTTTTTGTTGCCCTTCTTGCGGAGTTTTTGAAGAAAACCCGTCGATTATGGGCAGGGGTCTTTTTCTGTGCCGCAAATGCAAACGGCAAACATCCATTACTGCTGGAACATTGTTTCACAAAACACACAAGCCGCTGATGACCTGGTTCCTTGCTATCTGGTTTGTAACGAGCCAAAAGAATGGAGCCAGCGCACTTGGACTGAAGCGTGTTCTTGGTCTTGGCAGTTACGATACTGCATGGACCTGGATGCATAAATTGCGTCGAGCAATGATACGTCCTGGTCGCGACCATCTAACAGGCGCTGTCGAAGTCGATGAAACCTATGTTGGAGGCGTAGGAAAAAAAATCAGAGGTCGTGGTGCCGAGCGTAAAGTGATTGTTGCTATTGCCGCTGAAGTCAGAGGGAAAGGCTCAGGCCGAATACGAATGTCTATGATTCGAGATGTGTCGGCGAACAGTCTTCATCAGTTTGTTTCGGATAATGTTGAAAAAGGTGCGGCAGTTCGCACGGATGGATGGAAAGGATATATCGGTATTGAAGACGTTGGCTATAAGCATATTGTAAGCAATATTACCGCAAGTGGTGATCCTGCACATGTCGTCATGCCTCGTGTCCATAGAGTTGCATCCTTATTTGATCGTTGGTGGCTTGGAACTCATCAAGGAGCTATACGTCCGGTGCAACTTGCTTATTATCTTGATGAGTTTACATTCAGGTTCAATCGCCGAAATTCAAAAGCGCGTGGCTTGCTCTTCTATCGCTTGATGGAGCATGCGGTAGAATGCGCGCCGGTGCCTCGCCCTAAAATAATTGGTGGTGAACCACAACATATGGTAGTTGGTTGAGTAAACTGGATACCCATTTAATATTATTTTAGAATGGTCGCACAAGGGTAATGTTAAATGGGCCCGCCCAACGGGAAATTAGAAGAATTATGAAAGGCAGTGACGGAGTTTATATTTTGTCATTTTCTGTGAAAGAAAAATCATTTTCTCAAAAGTATTATGATGAATGGATGCGCATTATAAAAAGTGCGAAACTTTCTGAAACCAAGTCATGATGTTTATAGACTATCTAGTCGAAAAAAAACATAACAAGGCGTTGCAGCTGACCCAAAAAGCGTCTTTTATTTTGTGCATTGCGCTACACTCCATTATTGCACAAAACAAAGGTCACTTTTTGGTCAGCAGAACTTAGCGTTATACCCCAAGGCAATAAAAGTACACGAGCGTACTTTTATTGCCTTGGGGTGGTTGGGTCTATCTTAGTTTCGTAATCGAGTTTTTATACAGAAAAACGTTTATCCATTTCTAACCCTGGTTCAAAAAGCTGGCGTGTTGTGTGTAAACAAGCATTGTCTTCATAGGTTTGTCGTAATAATCGTTTTCAGGCACATTGCAGTTAGCAGCTGCACATTTGTCAATAAATACGGTTGGTTTTACTAGCACTCACATCAACAGTCGGTATCGAGCGTCTAGGGTTTATTCAATTGTTTGTGGTATAACAAACTTATGCACCGGACGCCAAACAGAGGTGCTTTTTCTTTCGGGCGCTTCTGTGGCGCCTGTGATAAGAGCGTTATGCATATTACTCATTAAGATTGACAAACATTAAAAATAAGAATAACATCTAGTCAGACTGGTTTAAATAAAGAGAGTTAGGTATTATGAAAAACAATACATGGCAACTTCAAGATGCAAAAAGCAAATTTAGCCAATTGGTTGAAAATGCAATGTCGAGAGAACCTCAATTTGTCACAAAACATGGAAATAATGCTGTAGTTATTCTCTCATTCGAAGATTATAAAAAAATCACAAAGCCTAAAACAGACTTGGTAACATTTTTAAGAAATTCTCCTCTTACAGAAATTGAGCTAGATATTTCGAGAAATGGAGAGTTGCCAAGAGATGTTGAGTTATGAAATATCTTTTAGATACCTGTGTAATATCTGAAATTATAAAACCTAAAGCAGATAAAAATGTTATTTTATGGATGCAAAACCAAGATGAAGAAAGCTTATATCTCAGCGTTTTAACTTTTGGTGAAATAGAGAAAGGTATTGAAAAATCACCCGATGGATCAAAGAAAAGAAAGTTACAATTATGGGTAGAAGAGGATTTAAAAAAACGCTTTGAAGGTCGAATAGTCCCAATAAACATAGATATTTCAGTTGAATGGGGTGCAATTCAAGGTATTGCTGAATTGCAAGGAAAACCAATGCCCGCAATTGATGGGCTTATTGCGGTTTCTGGGCTTGTTCATAACTGCATTGTCGTCACTAGAAATGTTTCAGATATGGAGCAAAGTACAGTAGAATTATTAAACCCGTGGGTAAAAAATGCATACAAAGCTTCCAGCGGACTACCATAAGCGTCATTTTTTTTTGCGAAGCAAAAAAACCGCCCCTTATGGTGGCCGCTGAATCTGGCGTTAGGTTTTAATGGCTCGTATTCAGAAAGCAAGTGCATCACCTACTAAATTTATTCCAGATTTCCGAGCAAAAACCTCGGCTGGCGTTTCCCATTTTAACAACTTTCTTGGGCGTGAATTTAATAAAAATTCGATCACGCCTATTTCCTTTTTTGTGATCTTTGATAGATCTGTTTTTTTAGGTAAAAAGCGTCTAATCAGTCCATTGATTTGCTCAACTAATCCTTTTTCCCAACTGTGGTATGGCTGGCAAAAATAGGTCTTAATATTAAGCGCTTTTTTAAGCTTCTCATGGTACTTAAATTCAATGCCATTATCCATCGTGATACTTTGTCTACTTTCTGCTTTAAAACGGTTTAATGAATCTTTCATTGCTTCATTTGCAACTTCGGCCCCTCGATTCTCTACTCGCCTTATACTGACATATTGTGTCTGACGTTCTACCATCACATTAAGCGATACCGTACTTTGTGAGCACACGATTGAATCACCTTCCCAATGACCAAAGGATTCTTTTTTATTAATAGCATCTGGCCTCTCTAATATACTGATTCTATTCGGTATCATCTCTCGCTTTGATGCCTTCTTACCCATTTTTTTATGCCAGCGTGGTGCATGCTTTCTGGGTAATAACGAAGTCCAATCAACATGAAATTTATAGATAAAACAATAGATCGTTTCATGACTGACGGTAAAGCTTTCTTCCTCCATACTCAACCGTCCTGCTATTTGTTCGGGTGTCCAGCCTTCACATAATCCAGAATAGATAGTGTCCTCATAAGACTCACATTTAGAGCCTGTTTCTGCCGCCTCTTTTTTCCTTCTTCTGGATTTATAGTCTGCTTCTGATGGGAGATAATTCCCTGCATGATTTAGGTTTCTTTTGTATTCTCGGGACAAAGCACTTACACTTCGTCCCAACACCTTGGCTATAGCCGAAAAGGAGTGTCCTTTTGATCGTTGGATCGCTAGTTGATCTCGTTCTAATTGATTTATTTGTTTATAATTTCTTCTCAAAACATCGTCTCCTCTATATTTTCTATAGAATTTTAAACGATGCACTTGCTTTCTGAATACGAGTGGTTTACTAGGGCATGGAAGGAGAAACAATTGACCCTGTACTAAAATAGCCTTGGGAGGCTTAGGCTCTGCTGTATTAGCTGAGGCGGTGAATTCAGTTTCAAAGTGCACCACCTAACATAGAGATTAGGACACCAAAGGCAGTTCTGTTATTTTGAGGTTTACGACAACTTCAAAAACAGGAGCTCCTGATGTCCTATACCCATCTTAACGCGCGAGACCGCATGTGTCTTTTTTATAATCATCAAGCTGGTGTGCCGCTTCGGGAGATTGGCAGAAAATTGCACCGATCACACACCACGCTTTCACGTGAACTCAGGCGCAATAAACGATTATTTAATTGTTATTGGGATGAAGCAGCGCAACAATTTGCAGACGCTAGAAAAGCAAAACCCCGCCATACAAAACGAGCGTCCAATGAGAAGCTCAAACAATATGTTTTGGGTAAGCTCAAAATTGGCTGGTCACCGGAAATTATCAGTAATCGATTAAAACGCGACTATCCACACAGCAAAAAGACCATGAGGCTGAGTCCGGAGGCAATTTATCAGTGGATATTCAACGATGCTGAACAACAAGGCACGCTCTACACGTATTTGGTTCGCAGCCACAAGAAGCGGCGGAAACAAAGACGATACGGCTCATTGAGGGGGAACATACCAGGTCGTGTTGATATCGATGAGCGCCCATGTGCGGTTGAAAAAAGGCTGCGCTATGGCGATTGGGAAGGTGACACCATGGTTGGCCATAGGCATCAGGGCAGATTCGTTACGCATATTGAACGTAAGTCCCGATTTCTACTGTGCGGCAAAGCACAAGATGGTACAGCCAGTAATTTTAACCAAGTAAGTTTAAAGCTATTCAAATGCATTCCTCAAAGGTATCGCAAAACGATGACGTTAGATAATGGCAGTGAAAATAGCTTGTTCAGAGAGTTACAAGAAAAGCTCAAATTCAAGGTCTATTTTGCCAAGCCTTATGCAAGCTGGGAACGCGGTAGCAATGAAAACACCAATGGTTTAATTCGGCGATATTTTCCCAAAGGAACCAACTTCTTGAAGGTGACAGAATTTGAGCTTGAAAAAGCAGTCAATTTGCTTAATCATAGGCCTAGAAAATGCCTCAAATACAGAACACCTTTCGAGGTCTTTGATTCGATATCAGGTGGTGCTCTTGCAACTTGAATTCACCGGCATATATTATTCGAAAAACGCAAATAACAATTTCTAGTCTTGAGAAACATCAAGAGGGAAAAATGCCTTTTGATGAGCATCTAATAAAATTGCAGAGTATACTCAAAACAGATGAAGGAATGGAATCTTTAAAACAATTAGTGCTTTATGAGGCAGCTCTAAATGGACAGATTGAGCAAATGTCAGAAAGTCTAACTACTGATACACCAGTATCTGCCCTAGACAAAGAAGAAATCAATAAATCCGCAAAAAAAGGTTCAGAGTCAACTGGCTGGGCAAGTAAAATATTTGGTAAAGCAAACAGCTTGCTAATGAAACTGCCGCTCCAGTCTGTTGCCGGCAAATGCACCTAAACTTAGCGTTATGCTTTAACCGCATAGCTTATGGAGTTACAGAGGCATACGCATCATGTATACCGGTTGATGTACCATTTTGTTTGGATACCCAAATATCGACATAAAGTATTCAGTGAGCCTTATGGTGAAGTACTCAAAGGAATGATCGAGAAAATTGGGTATGACTATAATAATTGATATTGTCGAATTAGAAATACCCGTTGATCATTTTCACATGGTGGTACGAGGAGAACCCAAGATGTCTCAGAGCGATGTGATGCAGATAGTAAAAAGTATTTCTGCGAGAGAATTTTTCCAGCGTTACCCAGAAATCAAGGAGCGCTACTTTTGGGGAGGTAAATGATGGACACAGAGTTACTTTGTTGAAACGATAGGGAATGCCAACGAGGATGTGATTAGAGCTTATGTTCGAGATCAGCTTAAGCATGAGAAGAAGGAAGATGGCTCGAGACAGCTCGAATTGTTTTAAACGACAACGTGCTCAAATTTTGTTGAATGTAGACCAGGGAGACACTGGCCCCTGCCTTAAAAACACGGATGTTGCCCGAAAACTGGACATCGGTATCAAGACCGTTGAAAGAGCATGCAAGAAGCTCATCGAAGACGGTTTGCCAACCTGCCTGGAGAGAGTCCCACGTCAATCAACACCGCGCAAAATGGATGGAGAAAAAGAAGCACAGTTAATCGCACTTTGCTGTAGTGATTCACCCGAAGGCACCAACCGTTGGACATTGCGCTTATTGGCTTCACGTTTCGTTGAGCTCAGTGAGATAGACAGTATTAGCCCTGAAACTGTCCGTCAAGTTTTAAAAAAACACCATCAAGCCTTGGCAGCGTAAAGAATGGTGTATTCCTGCACAGGAAAATGCTCGTTTTGTCTGTGCCATGGAGGATATTCTTACCCTGTACAAGCAAGACTACGACAAACAATATCCGATTGTCTGTATGGATGAGAGTAGTCAACAGCACCGAAAGGATGTGCGGAAAGCACTCCCGATGGAGCCAGGAAAGCCCGAACGATTTGATACCGAGTATGAACGTAACGGAACCAGCAATCTGTTTATCTTTTTTGAGCCTCTGCGTGGTTGGCGGCGCATTGATATTACAGCAAGACGGACGGCTGTTGATTGGGCATTACAAATTCGTAAGCTTGTTGATGAAGATTACCCTGAAGCCCAAACAATTCGATTGGTGATGGATAATTTAAATACGCACATTGGAGCTTCTCTGTATCAAGCATTTGATCCCACAGAGGCACGTCGTCTGCTCGATAAGTTAGAGTTTCATTACACCCCGAAGCATGGAAGCTGGTTAAATATGGCAGAAATTGAATTTAGCTTGCTGTCTCGGCAATGCATGAAAAATCGAATGGCAAACAGAGGTATTTAACACAAGAAGTCACGGCATGGACCAATAACCGAAACGCTAAGGAGAGTGAGATGAATTGGCGTTTCACAACTGAAGATGCAAGAATAAAACTAAAACATCTTTACCCGACTCTTTAGGCTGGACTATGTACTAGTATGAGAAACCTGTCTTCTAATTCTGAATTTTCATCATCGAAGAATTGGATGGCGAAGTCATCATAAAATATTGATTTAGCCTCCATGAAGGTGACTCCATGTTTCTTTTCATTTGATGCGGCTTTAGTCGCATCCCATTCGAACTCAATCATAAATACATTGTATTTGCATTTTGCCAGATGTCAAGCAACTCTACATTTTAGCCCTAACGTCAGCTGATGCGCGCGTTAGGCATATCAAAAAATGGTTTAAATATGGCAATATTTGGAGTGGATTTTGACTCATTTAGTATTGATGATATCAACAGATTAATTACAGAAAAGATTTCTGAGGATAATCAACTTGAGTATAAAGAGACATTGCCATCAAAAAAGAATAACGAAACTGACCCATGGATTAATGGTGATAAAGCACGAAATGAAATATTAGAAGAAATCATTGCATTTGCAAATGCACAAGGTGGCATGCTTTTCTTGGGAATATCAGAAACTACGGATGGAAAAGGAATTCCTAGTAGTATCAACTCAATTCCTCAATGTCATGAACTGGTTAAACGTTTCCTGATTACCTATGAAACTCAGCCCTATTTCAGTTGTCCTAATATTCAGGCAAGTGATTGAGTAAAGGGAGAATAATCGATGGCTAAAAACAAGGTTCAATTTCAAAAAGGGTATAGTTTATCTGCATTCATAGCTGATTATGGAACCGAGGCTCAATGTCAGCAAGCGCTTTTTCAATGGAAGTGGTCATCCGGCTTTTGCTGTCCGCAATGCGGTCATACCCAAGCACATCGTATCAAAACGCGTCAATTGTATCAGTGCAAGCAGTGTCGTCATCAAACCTCATTAACAGCGAACACAATTTTTGCGTCCACAAAATTACCCCTAACCACTTGGTTTCTAGCAATCTACCTGTTGACACAATCAAAAAGCGGGGTGTCTGCTTTATCGCTGATGCGTCAACTTGGCGTGTCTTATTGCACCGCATGGATGGTGAAACAGAAATTAATGCAGGTCATACAAGAACGTGAGGATAAGAAACGCCTAAAAGGTCTGATCCAGCTTGATGATGCGTACTGGGGTGGACAGCGTCATGGTGGGAAACGTGGACGTGGTTCACCGGGGAAAATACCGGTTGTCGCTGCGGTCTTCAGTAACTGAAGATGGGCGCCCTGTCGCCATGAAGTTCAAGGTGGTGAATGCGTTTCGATCACACCCCATTGAATACTGGGCCAAGCAATCACTTGAACCAGGGGCTTACGCTGCCTCCGATGGCCTTGCCTGTTTTAAAGCGGTGACAAAGACTGGCTGCAAACATCAGTTCATCGTGACTGGCGGTGGCCCTGAGAGCATGACTCTGGAAGCATTCACCTGGGTGAATACCATGATCGGTAATGTAAAGAATGCCGCAACGGGAACCTATCACGCTGTTTCGGGAAAACATTTACCACGCTATCTGGCAGAATTTAACTATCGGTTTAACCGTCGGTATGATTTAGCAGCCATGTTACCAAGGTTACGTTGCAGCAAGAACACCACCAATGCCCGGGCGTTTGCTCAAGCTCGCTGGGGCGTTCTGAGTTTCATAGGTAATCAGGAAACGTTTTGAACTTCAAATTCGTGACTGTATCGAACCAAAACTTCATAGTGTACAAATTAAAGCGATTGAAACAGATACAGAGAGAAATGGAATTTTGATTTTTGACGTTCTAAAGTCAATAGCTGCTCTTCATCGACTTAAACCAACTAAAGAATGCTACATTCGCAGAAATGACAGAAGTGAAAAAATGTCCATGATTGAGATTTAGGATCATACGCTTCTCATTGATAAGAGCATAGCGAAGATTGAGAACGAATTTAAAAGGAAAAGAGATGAATTTAAGAAAGACTTTTTAAATTTCTTGCAAGAAGAGGAGCTTTTATTTGGTATAAGGGCAGCCATCGTTCCAGTTTATGCAGAATTCACTATAGAGAAGCTGTATAACAATACTGGCTTTAGATTTCCAGTAGTCGATCGTGTGGAAGTGAATTGTGGTAATAGCACCGGTGTTTTTCAAGGTAGATGTCGCCTAAACTTTTAAGCAGCCCCTTTATTTTGCTCTGGGTCTAGCTCCACAGCACCTTCTGGATCCCAGTTTCTTGCTTCTCCAGACCATCGTTCTGGATGTTGATTTCTTTCTCCTTCAGTAAACTATCATTTACTCAAGAAAGCACAGCATCTGATTCACTGTCAGCGCTAGAATCCCAAACATTAAATGACACATCACTTTTGCATGCCCACGCACCCGAACCACACGTCCTCCAAATTCATCTTTCAAGCGCCCGTTGACGCGCTCTACAGTGCCGCGCTCTCGGTATCGTATGGTTTCAGAAGATTGATGACCAATGATCCGGCTGCGTTTGTTTTCAGCGTGTATTTCATCCTTGAGCGTTTTATCGCGCCGTGGGTTTCGGTCAATCAACGGGACATGGCCTAACTGCCGACTGGTTTCATGGATCTGAGGCACATCATAGGCAGCATCCATTAAATCATAGAGGTTGGTGACACGTTGATGACTGATCATTGCCAATGGAATCGCCACTTGGCTATCATGCGTTGAAGCCGAGGTTAAGACACAACTGATTGGAATGCCACCATCGGCTGAATCAATATGCAGCTTATAGCCTGTCCAACTGGTTTTGTAACCTTTGCTGTTTTTCTTGGTTCCCACATCACAGGCTATGGGCAAATCGTCAAGCATCTCCACCAAGGGAATCCCTGTGGTCTGCTTTTCAATCCGCGTCAGTGTTTTCTCGCGAACTTCGCCTTTTTTTGGGCGTCCACGTTGCTTGGGTTGTTTGACAATGGGTTTCTTTTTGATCGGTTTTTCACGTGCATTGATCGCGGTTGAGTCGCGCGAATTATGTCCGACGATTTCACCACGATAGTGTTTTTTGATCAACGCTTCATGGATACGTTGCGGCAATTGCGATTCAGAGAATTCGGCAAATGCGCGCGAGACTGTCCATTCCTTTGGAATATCGCTGACACGTTCCCATCCACACAGACGCCTTAATGCGATGTCGGTGTGTAATCGATCTAACAACAGGCGCGTTGTTGGCATGTGATACACCATCTTTGCAACAAAGGCACGTGCAATGGCGACTCGATCCTTGGGTGGACGTCCAGGATATCCTTTGCTGGAATCAATAAATGCTTCAATGTGGAGTATTTCTAGCGTCGTTATCAGCTCCTGTTGTTTTTGAGTTAACGGACCGAGTTCTTCGATCATTCGAGGAAATAATACCAATCCCAATAAGTTCTTGAATAAATTTACTCATCCTAAGCCCTTCTTTATCAAATAAGCTTTGTATGAGAACTTATTGGGATTGGTATAATGTGTCTTGAATTGTCCACCAGGACTGTGCTATTGTTTCTCGTAACTTGCTCATTTTCAGATATTTTTAGAGTGTTTAGGCGCTCTCTATTTTATCATTTTTGAGCAAGTTTTTCTTTTTTTTGCTATTCAAGCAATTAAATCCCCTCGCTTTTATGTATTTTGCAAGTAGCTCTAAGGGTTGTCATTACTCACTCTTGGGCGGCTTCGGGAGCTGATGACACCTAAATCATGCATCTTTGCTTGCATTGTCAGGCTCTTCATCGGTGCACCATTATCTGAGTGTAAAACTACATTCTGTTTTCTGCATTTTTCTGACCAAATACTGCGTTTTAATAGCTCGGCTGCCTGTTCACCTGTTTCATTGGTATGTACTTCCCAGCCAACAATCTTTCGGCTGTAAATATCTTCTATCATATAAAGATAATAGTGCAGTCCAATGACCTTTGTCGGCAAATAGCTAATGTCCCAACTCCATACTTCATTGGCTTTAGTAGCAGTGTAGCTGGTGGGTTTATTATTTGCCTTTCTAGCTTTAGCTTTCCCTCTATGGTGCAGCATACCTTCCGCTTTCAATACACGGTAAAAGCTTGATTCAGAGGCTATATATTCTCCTCTATCCGCTAATATCGGCACTATTTGACCGGAGGTAAGGCGGCAAATTCTTCTGTGTTACAAACTGCAATAATTGACTGCCTTTCCTGTTCTGTGAGTTTATTTACGGGTGCAGGTCTCTTGGCTGTAGGTCGCTTATCAGCGGTTATTTCACCTTCAGCCTGCCAGCGTTGCAATGTTCTAATGGATAACCCTATCAACTTACATGCCTTATATTTGCTTGCGCCAGCCTCTATTGCTTCGTTAATCAGTTCTTCATAGTTCTGCCTATTATCAAGTAGGGTCAATTGTCCTCGCTTTCCCCGCAATAGGCATTGAACTTTTTTCTAAGCACCAGTAAAGCTGCTGTTTCTGCTAAGGCTTTTTCCTTTCTGTTAAGCTCTTTTTCTAGCTGCTTTATCCGCTTTTTATCCGTTTTGTTTTGTGTGGGTACAATCGTTTTTTAGGGCTTGCATTACCTGCTATACACGCTTGTTTCCAGTCTTTAATTTGCTCTGGATATAATCCTTTTGTTCGACAATACTCACTGACTTCTATTTCTGATAACGTGGCCGTTTCAAGTACCACTGCGAACTTCTCTTCCGCTGACCATTTCTCTGGGGAGCTTTCTTTTGAATCTATAAACGCTGTTACTATAAATTGTTTTTGCCAGCTATATAAGGTTGATAAATTGATACCTTCTTGTTGAGCAAATTTACTGACGGATAAATCACTTTGACTTAGCTTCTTTAGTATCGTTTCTTTAAATGCTTTTGAATAATGTTGGTATTTCATTTATTTCATTAATGGGTATCCAGTTTACTCAACCAACTACCATATGTTGTGGTTCACCACCAATTATTTTAGGGCGAGGCACCGGCGCGCATTCTACCGCATGCTCCATCAAGCGATAGAAGAGCAAGCCACGCGCTTTTGAATTTCGGCGATTGAACCTGAATGTAAACTCATCAAGATAATAAGCAAGTTGCACCGGACGTATAGCTCCTTGATGAGTTCCAAGCCACCAACGATCAAATAAGGATGCAACTCTATGGACACGAGGCATGACGACATGTGCAGGATCACCACTTGCGGTAATATTGCTTACAATATGCTTATAGCCAACGTCTTCAATACCGATATATCCTTTCCATCCATCCGTGCGAACTGCCGCACCTTTTTCAACATTATCCGAAACAAACTGATGAAGACTGTTCGCCGACACATCTCGAATCATAGACATTCGTATTCGGCCTGAGCCTTTCCCTCTGACTTCAGCGGCAATAGCAACAATCACTTTACGCTCGGCACCACGACCTCTGATTTTTTTTCCTACGCCTCCAACATAGGTTTCATCGACTTCGACAGCGCCTGTTAGATGGTCGCGACCAGGACGTATCATTGCTCGACGCAATTTATGCATCCAGGTCCATGCAGTATCGTAACTGCCAAGACCAAGAACACGCTTCAGTCCAAGTGCGCTGGCTCCATTCTTTTGGCTCGTTACAAACCAGATAGCAAGGAACCAGGTCCTCAGCGGCTTGTGTGTTTTGTGAAACAATGTTCCAGCAGTAATGGATGTTTGCCGTTTGCATTTGCGGCACAGAAAAAGACCCCTGCCCATAATCGACGGGTTTTCTTCAAAAACTCCGCAAGAAGGGCAACAAAAACCTTGAGGCCACCTGAGTGTCAAAATATATGCAAGGCAAGCCTCTTCGGTGCTAAACCACTTATCAAATTCCTGGAATGTTCCAGGATAGTCAACGTTACAAACCGGATGCCTTTGCTCTTCCATCGCTAGATACTACATGTTGTGGATGGTTGAGTATACTAGATACCCAATATTTCATTTATTTCAATTTTACCGCTCCCTGTTGTATTATGAAATTAATTTAGACGACATCTATCCTGACACAGGCTAAGAGTTAATTGGGATAAATATGCCTAAATCGGGTAAGGACTAGTTTTTCTCCAGCCCTCCCCACACCACCCTGCATGCGGCTCCGCACAGGGCGGTTCATTAGCCATTTGGATAATGGAACTTCACCCATTGCTCTTCAACCGAGACTAAACCTTGCGAGTTTAGCCAGTCGTTATTTAAAGCGATTTGTACCGCCTTGGTTTTCGCAAGTCGGTAATACCCCTTTGAACTCATACCCAGACTGATTGCCGCTGATTTGGATACGCCTAGTCGCATCAGGTTTCGAATACGTGTGCGTATCCTGCGCCATTGTTTTAAATAACACATCCTGATACGTCGTCGCATCCATTGATCTAACAGCGGAACCGGTCGGTAGTATTCACTCAGTCCAAAATAGTTTCCCCAGCCTTGAATGTAGTGTCTGAGTTTTGTATACCGATACGCCCAGCTCACTCCCCACGACCGCCCCGTTAATTCACGAATGCGATGCTTGAAGTTAGCTAAACTTTTGGACTCCAGACAATCTTCTTGCCTTTGAAAACAAACCCGAGAAAACTGAGCTGCTTGCTACTGACAACTTGGCTTTTCTCTGTGTTAATCGGAAGCTTGAGTGTTTCCAGGAAGGCGCTGGGGCAGGCATGAAATGGCTTTATGATGTAATTACGATGGGTGTGATGAGTTTTTTATAGAAGCAAAATTGATACGCAATCGTAAATCGTGCTTCCAATTTATATTCGTTTAAGTAATAATTAAATATAAACTAGTTATATATATTCTAGAAGAATAAATGCAGAGCATTTTTATGATGAAGTCTTCTAAGAACCTATCAAGATCTCGCTCTTAGAGCGCATCGTGACATTACAAGCGTTCTTACAATACTCACATAAGACAATACACTGTGCTTTTTTGCCCCAATTGCCTTGCGCTGCACCCATTAATCAAAGTCTTGAACAAGTTTAAAGCTAAAAACTATCGATCCCGTATATGAATGTATCACCAAATAAGCCCACACTTGGCTCGCGCCTGACAGCATTACTGCCTATTCTCAGTTGGATACGAGATTACCAGCGCACTGATTTTAGTAGTGACCTGATTGCAGGCATTATCACAGCAATTCTGCTGGTGCCACAGGGAATCGCTTATGCCATGCTGGCAGGATTACCGGCCCAGGTTGGGTTGTACGCAAGCATATTGCCACCCGCAATTTATGCGCTATTGGGAACTAGTCGTACATTATCCGTTGGTCCGGTTTCAATAGCCGCAATTATGATCGCCAGTGCTTTATCCGCTCCTGAGATTATTGATCAAGGTGATCCAGTGACGAATGCTATGATTCTGGCAGCTGAGACTGGTGTTATTTTGTCGTTGTTATCTGTATTTCGCATGGGTACGCTGGTTAATTTTATTAGTCATCCTGTGCTGGTTGGTTTTACCAGCGGTGCCGCCTTGTTGATTATGTATAGTCAACTTGGACATTTATTCGGCATCGGCAAGCTAAGTTGCGGACTGGATGTTCATTGTTTTGAAGAGATGTTACAACGCATCAAGCCAGCCGCAATGACCATTGGCCTGCTCAGTGTTGCCATGTTAATTTTTTTCAGCAACTTACTGCCACGCCTATTGAAGAGTTGTAAGATCAGCCCCGTCCAGGCAACGGCTCTTAGTAAAAGCGGGCCATTGCTGGTAGTTTTGGCAGGAGCATTTGTTGCATCAAAACTAATGACTGAGAATGGAATCGTTATACCGACTGTTGGATCTGTTCCTGCAGGTCTGCCAGGTTTCAGTATTGAGTTAATTTATGCTGATACGTGGCAACTGCTACTTCCTGCATCCATGTTTATTGCATTGATTGCCTATGTAGAAAGTATCGCAATTGCCAAAGTAACCGCCAATTTGAGGCGGCAACGTATCGAACCCAATCAGGAACTGATTGCTTTAGGAGGAGCAAATCTTGCAGCAGCGCTCACTGGCGGCATGCCGGTTGCTGGTGGATTTAGTCGCACCATGGTTAACTTTTCTGCAGGTGCAGTCACCCAGATGGCAATGTTGATTGCTGCTGGAATACTTGCATGCTCAGTGTTGTTTTTTACTGACGTATTTGAGAACATTATTAAAACCTCACTGGCAGCAGTTATCCTGGTAGCAATTGCGCCACTGGTTAAACCTAGTGCAATTATAAAGTACTGGAGCTATGATCGCAGCGATGGTGTTGCGGCGGGACTTACTTTGGTTGGTGTTTTAACCTTGGGAATCGAACAAGGACTCGGGTTAGGAATAGCGATCACGTTATTAAGCTATTTATGGCGAACCAGTCGTCCACATATGGCAGTGGTTGGCGAAGTCCCAAACACAGAACATTTTCGCAATATAGAAAGGCATGATGTCACTACATGGCCGCATTTATTGCTGATTCGAGTGGATGAAAACCTGACCTTTGCCAATGCCGGATATATAGAAAATTATATTCACTACCAAGTCATTCAACGCTCAAAGCTACAGCATGTCGTACTGATATTTGCTTCAGTCAGTTATATTGATACAACTGCCCTGGAAGCCCTGGAAAATCTTCAAACCAGTTTGGCAACCAATGAGATTACTTTGCACCTCGCTGAAGTAAAGGGCCCGGTGATGGATAAACTGGAACAAACCAGCTTTCTAAAAAAATTATCCCCTGGCAAAGTTTTTTTTCGCACGTATGAAGCAGTGACTGAGCTAACGTCTTGAACAGCTTTCTGCGGAGTTAAGCAAAAACAGATTACCTATATTCGCAGGATTTCGTTTAGTCTAGTTTTTCTCTCATATTGAAAAATCACATCTCTTATTCAACAACCCCAACGGATCAAGAAACAATGCAGTGCCAATTTAGAAAGTTATTTAATTCCGGTTCCTAAGAGTATAATGCTCAGTGTAAAACGCTTATCGATTATTATTTATGCCTAAAAATAACATTGAATCACAAGGAGCATTCATGAACAAGCTTGGTCTATCAATAAGTCTTATCATCTCAATACTACTCACTGGTTGCTTTGGCACATCATCCTCTACAAAATTCGAAAACTGCCCAGTATACGCACCATCATTAGCCTATTTCATGGCACAAGTTTCCTCAGCCGCTTATGAAAGTGACAGTGATAAATTAAATGATACTTTATCCGGTTTGGGTTTAACCCTGGATGATGTCCGCGTCAAAGAGTCCAACACTGGAACACAAGGGTTTTTAGCTTACAACAACGATATGGTAGTGATTGCTTTCCGTGGAACTGAAGATTTTAAAGACTGGATTAGCAATGCCCAGGTCTGGGAAAACAAGATTAATAAAACACCTAACTGCGATCAAAACGTACGTGTACATGAGGGTTTTCACAGTGCAGTAAAATCAGTTACCAAAGATGGCCGCTTATTTGCGCGTATTGCTGAACTACAAGAAACAGGTCGTAAATTTTATATTACAGGACATTCATTGGGAGGCGCGCTGAGCACTTTAATGGCTTATTTTTCAGCAGAAAACAAGGCAATTAACATTGAAGGCGTCTACACATACGGACAACCGCCGATTGGTGATTCAGAATTTAGACAGTGTTATGAGGCGCAACTGCTGGAAAAAACCTTTCGTTTTGTCAACCACAAAGATGTTGTGCCACGTTTAAAACCTAACGATAGTCTAAAACATGTGGGATTACTCTTATTTCTGGATAACGATGGAAACCTTCTTACTGAAGAACCCAAAGGTCTCCTGAATACCACGAAGAATGTACTTGATAATGCTTTGGTGAAATCACATTCGATTGATGCTTATGTCAGTGATCTTGAAAAGCATAAAAATAACAATCCGTTCGTTTGCGAATAACCAAGTCATAACGGCTGAACACGCTGAGATAATCAAATAGTAACGATAATTTGTTGAAAATCAGGAGTTGTTATTAGATGGTATGGGCTCCACGGGTTACCGTTGCTGCGATTGTCGAGCGTGATCAGCAGTTTTTATGTGTTAAAGAAAGCATTCTTGGCAAACAAGTCATCAATCAACCAGCGGGACATCTGGAACCAGGAGAAACTCTGCTTGAAGCAGTTAAACGTGAAACACTGGAAGAAACTGGTTGGGTCGTTGAGCCAGAATCCGTAGTCGGGATTTATCTATGGCATCATCCACAGGAGGACTTGACCTTTTTAAGAGTCACCTTCTCCTGTGATTGCAAAACATTCTCTGAAAATGCTGAAATTGATCCCGACATTGATGAAACTGTCTGGCTTAGTGCGCAGCAACTGCAAGATAGTCAAAATCAATTGCGCAGCCCATTGGTGCTAACTTGTATCGAGGACTATTTGCAAGGCAAGCGTTTTTCACTGGATATTCTTAGTTCAGTCAAGTAACCATATTGTTGGTTATTAGGTGAGAAAATGCCGATGATAGAGCCTCAGATACGAGAAGAGATATTACGAAGGCTTGAAGCAGCAGAAAACGAACATGATGTAAAATTTCTGCACGCTTGTGAATCACGCAGTAGGGCCTGGCGATTCACATCTCCAGATTTCGGACTATGATGTACGGTTTATCTATGCTCATACGTCTGATTGGTATCTATCCTTCGATGTTGTGCGCCAACGTGATGTTATTGAATACCCAATTATTGATGAAATCGATTGTGGTGTAGGATATTCATAAATCGGTATATCTTTTCTTTACGCGCACTAATCAAGAATTTATAGTATCTGAGATCGAAAGGCATGGCGAACCATCTAAGGGGTAAGGCAGACCACTTACTTACAAAGCAAGAATCAAATATTTCAGTCAGCGATTAGAGAACAAGTTCATGATGTTGTCTAATAAAACTTTCCAGCTTATTCAAAAGCGTCGTTTGATTTATTCATTACGCTCCATTCCATTTTGGTACAAAATAAACACCACTTTTCGATGCTGAACATAACGTTAAACTAAGTATGTGATAGAATCTGAATTTCGTGATAATAAGTATTATTATTTTATAAAGGGGATAAATCAATGATCAAATTTGTGACGATAGTAACAATACTACTTTTAACGTGTACCAATGCATTTTCTGAAACTATAATATTTTCTGATGATTTTGAAAGCGGCAGCTTTAATTCGAATTGGGTGGCAAGACCAGGCGCTTCTGGAGGCGTTGTTGACGTTATTTCTAGCGTCAATAGTGTCGAAGTTGCCCACTTAGGTTCATTTGGTGCGGCTCTGGGTAGAAACATCGGTGGTAATTTTACAACTAATTCGTTAGATTTGCGTTTAGATTTGTCTACTCATAATCAAGTAGAATTAAGTTTCTGGTTATATGATACTAAAGATAATACTCATGATCAGGATGGCATTTACTTTAGTGATGATGGTGGAGTGAATTTTAAAAAAGTTTATAATTTTAGTTTTGGGAGCTGGGTGGATGTATACGGAAGACTTCCTCCTATTGATATCGATCAATTAGCAACAGACAATGGTTTAAGCCTTACAAATAATTTCGTAATAAGATTTCAACAACACGGTTTTAGTGAATTTGGGTCAGATGGGGTTTATTTAGATGATATTTTGGTAACATCGCCAACTCCGACTACGTATGAAAATCTTCCTTTTCAAGATGGTTTTGAGTCAGGGGAATTCAGTAGTGCATGGAAATGGAGTACACCTTCGTCTACCGCACCACCACAATCTATTACACCATCAGGAATTGTTAGTGTTCTATCTGATATTAATGGGATAGAAGTCCCTCAACAAGGCATATATGGTGTAGCTATGGGCAGAAGGGTTGGAGGAATATTTACTTCGAATGCTCTGGATTTACATTTAAACCTGTCAAACCATACTCAGGTTGAACTTAGCTTTTGGATAAAAGATACTAAAGATAACACTCAAGAGCAGGATGGAATTTGGTTCAGCAATAATGGTGGTCAAATTTTTAGAAAAATCCACCAACTTGATCCACAAGATTTACCTGATGGAGAGTTTCAAAAAATAGTCCTAGATATTGATACTTTGGTTGCTGATTTAGGTTTAACACTTACGGAGCAGTCAGTTATACGATTTCAACAATATGGTTTTAGTGAATTTGGAAGTGATGGCATTTATATCGATTCCATTGCGGTCAGTGGCGATGGAATTTCTAGCCCTCAACCCCCTGTTATAGGTGGTGAAGGAACGCTTATTCTGGATATTGATGGTAACGGCGTAATCGATGCACTGACTGATGGTTTATTAATACTAAGATATGCTTTTGGTTCTCGGGGAGAGTCATTAACAAGCGGTGTCGTAGCTTCCAATTGTCAACGTTGTACTGAGAATGAAATAGAAGCATATATTGGAAGCTTATCTCAGTAATAAAACTAAAGAAATTGTTGTGTACTCATTCCCATGCTCCAGCATGGGAATGCAGTATTGAACGCTCCGGAGCGCAGGAGCACTCAACACTGGATTTACATGGACCGTGGAAACCAGAGTTTTGTAATGGGGGTCTGAATGGTTCCTCTCAATGAGGCGTAGATTGGAAAAGTGATAATCCAAATGGATCAAACTATCCACCATTGAAAATAACAATGAGAAAATAAGTTGCTAGTTCACTCATGTTTAATAATTAGCAGGATATGCAATTTAGGTAATGAAATGAATACAGATGAACTAATAGATGAAGTGGTTTCACTTCCAGTTGAAAAACGAGTGTTAATTGTTGATTCTTTACTACAAAGTCTCAATCAACCGAATTCTAAAATTGATGAAAAATGGAATGAAGTCGCACAAAAAAGGCTTATGGAAATGAGGTCTGGAAAAACCAAGCCAATTCCTGGGGAACAAGTATTTAAAAATATTTGGGAAAAATTTGAAAAATGAGTTTTGCATTTCATCCTGAGGCAGAAATAGAATTCAATGATGCGATTGGTTATTATGAAAGGCTAGAATTAGGGCTTGGGTATGACTTTGCTATTGAGGTTTATTCCACAATCAAACGTACTGTCTCTTTACCAAAGGCATGGTCAGTTATTGAGGGAGATATTAGGAGATCATTAGTAAAACGTTTTCCATATGGAATTCTATATTCAGAAGAAGAGAGTGGAATCTACATTATTGCTGTAATGCATCTTCATCGTTTTCCAGACTATTGGAAACATAGAAAATGAGACGAGATAAAGAAAGCAAAATCGGGAAAGGAAATATGATGCTTTTTTTAAATTTCATAACTAAAAATCCACACGATAAAGATGAGTGATTTTGTACTCGTTCCAATGCTCCTGCGTCCCGGAACGCAGGAGCGTTCAAGACTGGATTTCCACGGAGACGGTGGGAACCAGAGTTTTTGATTGGGAGTCAGAACGGTTACAAATGTACTGTAGCATCCAACTCAATTCAAAAAAAATTCTTGATGCGTTATTGAAAGTAAAAATCATAAACAATGATGAAAAATGTAGAGCTTCCACATAAGCAGGTGTTGCACTTGCAACTTGAATTCACCCAGTTAGCTGAATGCGGTCAAATGAAACAAAAAGTCACCGTTGGTATGTCTGGCGGAGTTGATTCTTCAGTATCCGCACAATTGCTCATCGAACAAGGCTATGATGTCAATTGCCTGTTCATGAAGAACTGGGAAGAGGATGATGGCACTGAGGCTTGTACTGCCGTTGCTGATCTGGCTGATGCTCAGCAAGTCTGTGATACGCTGGGACTCACCCTGAAAACAGTTAACTTTGCTCATGAATATTGGGAGAAAGTATTTGAAAACTTTTTGAGTGAGAGCGCTGCCGGGCGCACTCCAAATCCCGACATTTTATGTAACCAGCATATTAAATTTAAAGCGTTCCTTGATTTTGCTCTGGAAAACGGCGCTGATTTAATTGCAACAGGTCATTATGCTCGCATTGAACAGCGTGATGGACACTATGCTTTGCTGAAAGCGCTTGATCAAAACAAAGATCAAACTTATTTTCTGTATCGCTTAAACCAGGCTGCATTATCTCACTGCCTGTTTCCACTCGGAACAATGCACAAGCCCCAGATACGCCAGTTGGCTGTTGAAGCCGGTTTTGAAAATCATGCTAAAAAGGACAGTACAGGCATTTGTTTTATTGGTGAACGCAATTTTCGACCATTCTTACAACGTTTTCTTCCTGTTCAGCCGGGTGAAATTCGCAGTATTGATGATCGTTTGCTCGGAGAACACCAGGGTTTGATGAATTACACTTTGGGACAACGTCAAGGTCTCGGCATTGGCGGAGTGCGTGGTGCGAGTAGTGAAGAACCCTGGTACGTTGTTGAAAAAGATTTGCAACATAACCAATTGATCGTTGCACAAGGTCATGATCACCCGTTTCTGTATGCGCAAAAGCTCCAGGCTAACCAGTTAACCTGGTTGAGTGGTGACTCCCCAAATCAGCAATTCAGCTGCACAGCCAAAAGTCGATACCGCCAAACAGATCAGGCTTGTTCTGTGCAACTGAATGATGACCAATCGACTTGCCTGGTAACATTCGAAGAGTCACAACGTGCATTAACACCTGGACAGTCTGTTGTGTTCTATAGCGATGACGAATGTATCGGTGGTGGCGTGATACAATCAGTCGGCTAATAGAGCCTATCCTGCATATCACCTCACTGTAGTGTCACTTAAGCTTTCCCATCATTCATTTCTACCATATTTTAAGAGGTTACCTGTATGACCATGTCTTCACTCACCGCTATTTCACCAATTGATGGTCGTTACTCAGATAAAGTTGATCTGTTGCGACCAATCTTCAGTGAATACGGGTTAATCCGTTATCGAGTGTATGTTGAAATCGAATGGTTAAAAGCACTAGCAAACGAACCAACAATCACCGAAGTTGCTTTATTGTCACAGCCAGCATTGGAGCAACTTGATGCACTGGTCAAAAACTTCTCAGAAGATGATGCAGCACGCGTTAAGCAAATAGAAAGCACGACCAACCACGATGTTAAAGCTGTCGAGTATTTTATAAAAGAAGCGATCGCCGATAATGCCGAGCTGGCCAAAGTGAAGGAATTTATTCACTTTGCCTGCACATCCGAGGATATCAACAATCTTTGCCATGTATTAATGCTCAGAGATTGTCGTCAGCAAGCGCTATTACCGTTTTCAGAAACAGTGATTGAAGCGCTGAATCATCTTGCTAAACAATTAAAAAATCAACCCATGTTATCCAGAACGCATGGTCAACCCGCATCACCGACGACCATGGGAAAAGAATTAGCCAATGTAACTGCCCGTTTACAACGACAGATAAAACAAATAAAACAAGTCGAATTGACCGGAAAAATTAATGGTGCTGTTGGCAATTTCAATGCGCATCATACCGCTTACCCAGAAGTTGACTGGCAGGGGTTCTCCAAACGTTTTGTGGAATCTCTGGAATTGACATGGAATCCGTATACAACACAAATTGAGCCTCATGATTGCATAGCAGAACTGTTTCACACACTCATTCGCTGGAATACCATCTTGCTCGATTTTGACCGCGATATCTGGGGTTATATTTCATTGGGTTATTTCAAACAAAAAACAGTCAGTGGTGAAGTTGGTTCATCGACCATGCCACATAAAGTTAATCCCATCGATTTTGAAAATTCAGAAGGAAATATTGGTATTGCCAATGCATTATTTGCTCATCTTGCAGAAAAACTGCCGATCTCTCGCTGGCAGCGCGATCTTAGTGACTCAACTGCACTGCGTAATGTCGGAGTAGCCATGGCACATCATCTAATCGCCATACAATCCACGCTTAAAGGCATCAATAAACTTGAAATCAATACTCAAACGATGGCAAATGATCTGGATGCAAACTGGGAAGTGCTGGCAGAACCAATACAAACGGTCATGCGTCGCTATGGAATTGAAAAACCCTATGAACGACTGAAAGAACTTACTCGTGGTCGTAAAATTGGTCAACAAGAAATACAAGCATTCATTGAAACACTGGAAATACCGGAACAGGCTAAACAATCGTTGTTGATCTTAACACCAGACAACTATATTGGTTACGCAGCTCAGCTAGCAGAGAGGCTGTACTCAGAAACCAATTCAAAGTAACAATCATCATTGCTGGGTTGGTGCTCTTAGGTAGAAGCACTCAGAATCGGTCTGGTCTTTTTACTCGAGTAGAAAATGTGCTTGCCAATTGTAGGGCCCTTCTCCATTGAGCGTCTCCAATAAGGACTCGCATAATCCGCATGATACCAAAGCGCCCCATTGGTGGGATCATTGGTCTTTTCAAGCAACACTTCAGCAGCAACTACCACGCTCTGTCTCCATGAACGCTTATTGCCTGGCTTATCACTTAAGCCATCGCACCACCAGCTAAACTGACAATGATAACGTTTGTCTTGCCCACCCTGCTTAACAACATCACACACCGATTTTGGAAAACCGGCATGATTCACTCGATTAAGAACAACATGTGCAACTGCTTTTTGTCCAGCACTGGTTTCTCCTCTCGCCTCAAAATAGAGATTAAGTGCCATGCATTGTAGTTCTGAAAGACTATAGACACCTTCACTCTGCTCACCACTATTATGGGACTGCAAGTAGGGAGCCAAAACATTGTATTGCCCAGATAAGCTTTTCACATAAGAGTTGAAACTATTGAGAATCTGAGGAAGACTGACCGATACTTGTTGCTGCTGAGCAATATTGGTTGTGGTTGCTGATGGAATAATCTCAGTGCTGGAAAGAACATCCAGGAATTCCGATTCTTCATCAGTTTCCTGTTGATCGGCGAAAGAATCCTCATGGCTTGAGGCGACACTGGAAACCAGCAAAGGGTGCTTAAAGCCCTGCACGTAAACCACACCGCCAATAATCAATAGCGAGATGACCATTGGTACTAAACATGTGAATTGCTTATTAAAATACGATGTCATTGATTATTCCCGAATCAAACAGAACCTCTGAATTAGAAGCCAAGCTGGCTTTAACTAGATTATAGAAGATATTCACCATCAAAGTAAAAAACCATAACTGTTAAATAAATCATAAACAATTGAATAAAAACATTATTTAACATTATATTTCAATTAGTTAATAACTAAAGCTAATGCAAATAATTTATTAAATTAACATTGAAAAAAATGTGCATTTGTACGTCAGCCCAGAAAACTAGTGTCAACCAACCTGACTAAGACCTAAGTATTCTCATTCATATTTTCTGAATCAAAATATTTGCAGATTGCCCTATAACTCAAACATAAACTATGCTCTTCTGGCATTAAAATTCAGTATTAATAGGCGGGTTATTCTAAGAATCTGATCAAGATCTTGAGGATGCAGCGCAAGACAACAGGACGAAAAAGCACAGCATACTGGAGTCTGTGGGCATTTTGAGTCCAGTTTTAACGCAGTGATGCGCCATTCAGCGAGATCTTGAATAAGTTCTAAAGGAAAACAGAGCATGAAATTTCAGCGCTAGAGACAATAGACACATGAAATCTGAACTAAACAATTAGCTGACCCAACCACTCCGGAATGCGTTGATCTAACCAGTATGTTTGTCGCGCTGGACTGAAGCCTCCAATAAAACCGATATGTCCCCCGCTTGCAGACAACTCCAAAGTTGTTGTGACAGAAAGCTCTGAGTCATTTGGCACTACTTCCTTGGTCATAAATGGATCATCCTGCGCCTGAATGATCAAAGCTGGACGATTGATTAACCCCAGATATGCACGACTACTACAACGCCGATAATAATCTTCTGCAGGTTGATAATCATGAAGTGGCGCAGTGACATAGTGATCAATATCACGAAAACTAACATAATTGCTCAGCTGACCAAGTGCTTGTAATTGTTCAGCTTCCTGCAACAAGCCATTCTGCTGAAAATAATCAAGACGCTGGTTAACACATTGTCGCATGTGCCGCAGTAAACGGTATTGATAGTTTCGAGAAAAGCCCTGATTCATATGGTCTGCACACAAATCAAGACGAAACGGCACACTGACCGCAACAGCACCAACGATATCCAAAGCCTTCTGTTCACCCATCCATTTGAGTAACACATTGCCACCTAATGAATATCCAACCACAAATAGAGGAGTCCGTGGCTCACGTTCACGCAGCAATTGATAAAGGAAGTGAATATCATCGGTTTCACCAGAATGATAACCTCGCACAGCACGATTTGGAGTCCCACTGCAACCACGAAAATTCAGCGCAACACTCCTCCAGCCTTGTTTTTCTAGCGCTTCCTGTAATCCAGTAACATAGGCTGAACGGGAGGATCCAGCAAGACCATGCATAATAATCACCAATGGACTGTTGCCAGGATCTAATTCCAGACCACACCAATCGACATCCAGAAAATCATTATCCGGCGTTTCTATACGTTCGCGCAGTCTAACAATCTCTTTGCCACGAGATACCAAAGCAGGCCACAATGTTTGCAAATGCGCATGCGGCAACCACCAGGCAGGTTTAAATGAACTGGAAACAATCACAGAAAATGCATGAGTAGTCGATAAAAAAATTAGAGTAGTTATACTCTCCGCACATGAAAACATAGCATCCTGTGCACGCACTTTTTTGCGGATAGCTGTGTTGGAAAACCTTGCTGTAGAGTGACTACAGCTAAGATTTTCCGCCTTGCTCTCCACAAAATATTACGCACACAAAATGCTATATTTTCATGTGCGAAGAGTATATTGAGAATTGACTAGTTTGTGCAGCCCTATTCGATCCAGCATATCGCTCAAAACAGTGGTTTGCAACAAACAGCTTTCCTTTGGAAACAATGCCAGTTTCGCAGAACGGTTTGATTAAAAACGTGAATATTTGACAAAAATTTTGTGAATAATTAACAGATTATTATTGATTACTCAGATAAATTTAAATTGTAAACAACATCCTAAATCAGGAATGGAGAGATAAAATGATTAACTATGATGAAAATAGTCGTGCTGTCTATCAAGCAGATAGAGGAAATGAATCAATGCATCTA
Source organism: Methylococcales bacterium (assembly GCA_965224565.1). GTDB lineage: Bacteria > Pseudomonadota > Gammaproteobacteria > Methylococcales > DRLZ01 > DRLZ01. The sequence continues at coordinate 64,317 of CBDCZN010000002.1, forward strand.
AGCGCACCACAATTGCCAAGTCAAATTAGAATGGCTCCATATGAATCAGAGATAGACAACATCTCTATTGAAATTCGCTTGCTATGCATTGCCGCAGCTTTTGCGCTGGTGTTGACTACAAATGGCATGTGAAACACCAATTGCGACCCACAGCGCTTCTGAGCCAATTTCTGCAGAAGCGCTGATATGAACCAATAACGATGATCTAGCTATGGCTTTGTCTACCATAACGAGCCTACATTCTCAGACAGGAATCAATTGTTGCTATAGCCCGACAAAGATTATCAATAACGGCTATTAATCATTAGTGACTAAATCATCAAACGATGGAGTTTTTCCAAAAGGAGGCTTTTTTGGCACCAGTTGGGAAATCTCTTCATCAGTGAGTGCTGAGTTATAAACGCGAACTTCATCAATCACACCATCAAAGTAGCGTCCACCTTGCATAGATCCTATGGTAAAACCATCTCCGGTACTATATTCAATACCCTGATCTATCGTCATTGATTTTACCTCGCTACCGTCTATATATAGCTTCAATGTATTTGTCGTCGCATTGAAAGATCCTGCTATATGCTGCCATTGATTGAATTCAAAGCTATTACTTGATGAAGAGATGCTATCCCATCCACTGCCTGCTTTTTTGATATAAAAAACAACAGATCGATTACCAGGTCTAAGAAATAACCCATAGTTATCTCCTTGCGCTGAAACCCATTCCCAATTGGCAGAGGTCTGCTCAGGATTGACCCAGGCCGATAAAGTTACCGATTCGGTTTGTAATGCCTGCGTTGCGTTAGAAATCAAAGCATCTTGAGAAAAACCATTGAAATCTAATGCTGAGTTGAATTGTCCATCGACCCAATTGCTTTCGGACATATTCAACAGGCTTAAGTGATTACCATTATCAGATTGGTCATTTGCGACAAGTCCACTGTTTTCATCCAAGGACCATTGTCCACTCAGCCCTGCAGTGACAAGTGTTTCTACAACATTGACAATACGTGTCGTCGTCGCAGTATTTCCTGCTGCATCGGTTGCAGTATAAGTTACTGTGTAACTGCCCTCAACAGCTGTGTTGACAACAGCCAAAGCATCATCACTCACATTGATAGATTCCTCTTCATTGTCTGCAACTGAAGCACTCGCGCCAGCATCAGTGTATTCAGTATCTTGTAATACAGCAACGGGATTTTCACCATTTAAAGTAATGACTAGTGAAATGTCATCAACATCTGGAGTATCATCAGTTTCTGGAGTGTCATCTGTCTCTGAAGTAACCTCAACTTCTGGATTCCCTTCAGTTTCCGGAATAATTTCAGCATCTGGAGTGTCATCAGTTTCTGAAGTGTCAAGAACTTCCGGAGTGTTATCTGTCTCCGGATTATCCTCAGTTTCTGGAATAATCTCTTCATCCGGAGCCTCATCAGTTTCTGATGTGTCAGGAACTTCCGGTGTATCATCTGTCTCCGGATTCTCCTCAGTTTCAGGGGTCACTTCAGTTTCTGGAATAGTTTCTTCATCCGAAGTCTCATCAGCTGAAGGTGTATTAGTACCTTCTGAATTGAGCGAGAAATTCCTATACTTCTGCCACTGCTTCGAGGAAGAAGGTCCTCCACTGGTTAAAATACCGGCATACCATTGACCACCCTTATTCGGTAGAGGCATGGATTCATTGATCTTTTTCCAGCTGCTGGCTCCTGGTGAACGCCAATACATGTTTACCCGGTCATTTTCAAGCACGAGACGAAGATCAAACTCGTATGTATCATCTGTTCCAGCACCAATAGAGACCTTAATTTCGTCATCCCCAGCATCATCCCTGAGCTCGTGATGAAAATGCTTGACCTTGCCCTTGTATTCTCTCAGCATGACCAAATGTGTTGTCTTGGGAGGGCTGATTTTTTCGATAACTAATTTTATATAGTTATCATCATCATTATAGAGAATAAGCCCACCTTGAACTCCTGAGCCAGTAGTTACTTTGGCATTCACGGAAATATCAACCAAGCCATCGGGGTCAATTTTACGCACCAGGATATTGGGGCTAGGGTTAGGTCGGTGCTTATAAAGGTGACCGCCGTTCGATAATACTTCAAGCCCTTCGGAAGTTGTTTTCCATTCCGAAGGGAGTTCACGAATCCATTCCCAGCCACTTTCAAGGCCGCCTTTAAAATCATCAGTGAAGGAAGGGGATGCTGCTGATGCTGTCGTTGTCAACAATATTGAAGAAACAAACGCTACAGTGAGTTTGGAAAAAACAGTAAAGAATATTTTAATCATAGGCATATTTTGTTTAGATTTAGTTAATTAGGGCGTTAGAATAAATAGGTGCCGAAACAACATGGCATTTACTCTAGGTAAAAAGAAATAACATTCAATTGGTTGTTGAAATGTTGGACTAGAAAGCTGGTTGCGCTTAAGAGAAAAGTAATTGTTTTGTTAAAAGCCAGATAAGGTGAGATCGTCAATCATACAATTCTTACCAACTGATTTTATAGGATGAGTCTTTAAACGAGTGCAATTCCTTTTCGCTCCATTTTTTTCATGGAACAATTCTTCAGGATTTGCCACGTTTTTTGTTTTAAAACCCAGAGAGGAGACTCTGTTTTCCAGGAAAACTTGGCTTGAATGTGAAACTTCAAGAGAAGTAAGTTGTCGATAGCTGATAATCTTGTTGTTAATTAAGACAGTGACTGGCAACTCTTACCAGCCTTGGCTAATAAATACAAAATAAATTGTACATATGGTGATTGTTTAAAACATTGAATTGCTATGCAGTAACATGAATTAACAATTCTTTTTTAATTATTTACAATTTTTCATGAAATGTCAAATTTATTTAGGCTATTTGATATATAAAATTTCATTTATACTTAAAATCAATGGCATACATATTTTTGTAATATGCAACAAACCCCTCACCGCTATCACTCTATTTTTGCGTTATTCTTACTATTTTCTGAATTATACTCTTCGCACAGGATGCTAATTTTTTATGTGCGAAGAGTCTATTTCACCATCATCACCATTGATTCTCATCCCTGATATTAAGCCTTGTATTTCTATGTAGCTAGATATTTAAAAACCATGTCAATGATAATTCGCAATATGGGAGATGGAAATATAAGCTAAAAGTTGATATCGTAATTTAGAGATTGTCGAGAATGTACACAAATAATGATTGATTCAAACGGTTATCGCTCAAATGTAGGTATTGTACTGTGTAATGACCAGGGCAAAGTATTCTGGGCGCGTCGTATTGGTTCAGATTCCTGGCAATTCCCGCAAGGTGGCTTTAAAAAGGACGAGAATTCTGAGCAAGCAATGTATCGTGAATTGCATGAAGAGACAGGATTGCATGAGGATCATGTTGAAGTGATTGGGCGTACCAGCAAGTGGTTACACTACGATTTGCCAGAGCGTTATATTCGCAAAAACAGCCATCCGCTTTGTGTCGGGCAAAAACAATTATGGTATCTTCTGCGATTGGTAGCAGATGAAAGTAAATTCTGCCTGGATTGCTCACACGCACCAGAATTTGATGACTGGCGGTGGATTGACTATTGGGCACCGGTCAGTAATGTCGTATTTTTCAAACGTGAAGTCTACCAGCATGCTTTAACAGAACTCGGTCGATATTTAATTTCTGACTCTGTACCAGTGAATGCAGATGGTTATTTGGCAAATCCAATATCATCAGATTCCAAGCAGAGTCAGCGCTCTTTTTAGGATGCCTCTAATAATTAGGATTGTTGTTCGAGTTCAAGGCGGATGATTTTTGAGAACCGCAGTGTATATGGAATACATGAGGATCGCAGAAAACCATCCAACGCTGAAATCGGGCAAAAAGACAAGTATTAGAGGTATCCTTTAGTATCCTTGGCTGATCAGACTCGTTAGCAAGGCGAGACATTCTTGACTGGCTCTACACAATCTCTTCCTAATGTTGATTTGACAGGAATGAAAGATTTATTCCTTTGCCGAAGCTATTCCATAAAGAACATCAGTTCTGTCTGATCAATTTTCAGATAATCTCCATCAGCAATTTTCAAAGTCTGTTTTCTAATCGATTGATTATTCAATTGAATAGCGCCTGCTTCAAGCTCTTTGGTTGCGGAAAGATAATAGCCATCACTACAGCGGATAAACTCAACCATACTCGCAGTTTCTTTGCCAATGTTAACTTGTGACTGACTTAAGGGGATTATTTCACCAGCCTTTAGCCCGCCTAAAATCTGTAGCTTACCTATTTTTGGCTTGGTATGTTTTTTTTGTCGTGATTTTGGGTGTTCCTCTACTAAATCCGAATCTGAGTGCTTAAAAGCATTCTCTATAGCAGGTTTTTCTTCAGAGTACTCCAGAGTATGTTTGCCAATGTCTATTCTGTCGCCATGCTGCAATTGCGCTGTTGTGATTTTATCTTCATTGACATAGATCTCAGCACCGGCATCAACAAACGTTATCGTTGTATCAGTTTTTCCAAAGGTGAACTTGGCGTGTTGCGGAGCAATTGCCAGACTGTCAATGAAAATGTCGTTTGCTTCATCACGCCCAACGGAGATTGACTGCCCAATCTCAAAAAAATAGGCCTGGATAGGTTTTGACTTAAAACTCAATGTTAGCTTTGCCATTTTTCTGCTTTTATATGTAGTTGATATGGTTTCGGTTCAGTTGCTATCAAAGCCAGAAACGCACTAACAGCATAGCCTGGATAATAACAAATAGATTTGTTCTGAAGTATAGACCAGATTCTCAACTAGAGTGTATGGCAAGAAAACGCACACGCTTGATAGCATGCTCTGTTGATTCAATAATTTCTATTGGAAAACCCTGTATTTTCAAGCTTGTACCGGGTTTTGGAATGGTTTCCATCACTTCCATGATTAATCCATTTAAGGTTTTTGGTCCTTCAATCGGCAACATAATCCCTAAAATGCGATTCAGTTCTCGAATTGTGATGCCCGCATGAATCAACCAACTACCATCTTGTTGGCGCTCAATTTCCATCGACTCATCAGTAACATCACCAACAATTTCTTGCAATAATGCTTCCAATGTCACTAGGCCCAAAGTATTTCCGTATTCGTCGACCACAAAACCCATTTTGATCTTCTGTCTGCGAAAATCACTGAGTTGTTTATGTAAAGCAGTTCCTTCAGGAATAAAATAAGGTTTATCAATGAGTTCGGTAATATCTTTTTTAGACAGCGTGGAATCCATTAGCTTTGGAATGGCGCGGCGCACATCCAGCACACCCATCACCCGATCAAGATGTTTGTTATAGACCGGCAGACGTGTATAGCGAGAGGTACGAATTTGCTCATTCAGTATCTGTATTGAATCCTCCAGATCCAGACCAATAATTTCACTGCGCGGTTCTATAATATCCTCGACAGTTGCTGCTTCCATATCAAGAATACGAATCAACATATTGCGATAGCGCTCGGGTATGACTGTGCCGGTATCAGAAACAACACTTTTCAGTTCATCGCTATTAAGGTTTGTGCGACGATGTCTGCCAGGATTAATACCAAACAACCTAAGCAGTAAATTTGCCGCTGTATTGACCACCCAGACCAAAGGATAAAGCACTCTCAGCAGCCCCGTGTATATCCAGGCAGCTGGGAAAGCCAACCTTTCCGGGTGTATTGCGGCAAAGGTTTTAGGTGCAACTTCGGCAAAAATAAGCACCACCATGGTTAATAATAACGCTGCCACAGTAATGGCATTTTGTCCTGCAAGGCGGATTGCAATAATCGTTGCCAGTGATGAAGCCAGGATATTCACAAAATTATTGCCCAGCAGTATTAAACCCAGCAACCGATCTGGGCGCTGCAACAGCTTTTGCGCACGAATTGCACTTTTATGTTTTGATTTAACTAGATGCTGTAACCGATAACGATTTAAAGTCATCAGAGCTGTCTCAGAACCAGAGAAAAAAGCTGACAGAAGGATTAATCCTGCGAGCAGACCAAAAAGCATACTTATCGGAATATCGTTCAAGAAATAGTTCGCTGTATTGCAAAAGTTACCTTCTATTTAAATCGACAACTCGGTTTTGTCAAGAAGAATGCTTTTTAAATAAACCAGAACCCGATAACCATTTGAATTTTTTCAATATCATAGGAGTGTTAACTAATGTGAATTATCAACATATACGAGAACTGTGTAAACATTAAGAACTGAGAATTCAATAAAATATAAGAAGCTGGTTGGTTAAAAAATGTCCAAGCGAAAAGTTCTTGAATCGATTGGATTTTTTCGCTGCTTCGAGGCGAATAGTTGCGCTATTTAACGAGGAGTAGCGGAAAAATACAACGATTTCAAGGGCTTTGCAGCGGACATTTTTTAACCAAACAGCTTCTAAGCGATGAGCAATGCAAACATCCGCATAAAAGTCATCATGCATGACAATCTGTGATGTTATAATCAACTAGTTGCACCGATCAAGCAAGCAATCCTAGCAGCGGAGTTCGCAACCCAACTGATAACTGTTCCATCAAGAGGAGAAAAATCATGGCAAGTGTTACCTTGAAAGGCAATTCAGTCAATACCTGTGGCAGTTTACCTGCGGTCGGCAGTAGTGCGCCAGCTTTCGTATTAACCGATGTGAAGATGGCTGATAGCAGTTTAGGCGATTATGCTGGCAAGAAAAAAATCCTAAATATTGTACCCAGTCTGGACACCCCAACCTGTCAGGTTTCCACACGGACTTTTAATGAAAAAGCTGCGGCACTGGATAATACAGTGGTATTGGTGATTTCAGCTGATCTGCCATTTGCTCAAAATCGCTTCTGTTCCACCGAGGGACTCGACAATGTCGTTCCGCTCTCCAGTTTTCGCTCCAGTTTTGCCAAGGATTATGGAATCGAACTAGTCGACAGCAAGCTGGCTGGTTTGACCAGTCGGGCAATTGTGGTTATTGATGAAAATGACCAGGTAACCTATACCCAGCTGGTTGGCGAAATCGCTGAAGAACCCGATTACGCACAGGCATTAGCAGCTGTTTCTAGCTAAAACGAGACAAGGACCTTATCTCTGTAATATTCAGCTCAGCCATCTCGGCATCGGTGTTGTAATCAATGAAAATCACTAATCGCACAAATGGATTAGACTAATTGTTAGATATCATGAAGAAAATTGAGTTAAGCAATAGACTCACTGATCTGGAATCCGACCAAGAGCGTACTGATAAATAGCTCAACATTGAGCTATTTATCAGTAGTCAATTAACAACGTAGACCTGAAGCTGTCCGATTAATACTGTTACTGTTGTTTTAAATAGCTGAGCATGGTGTCGGCATCACTTACAGTAAATGGGTCATCTGGACAATCATCAATCTGCCCTGGCTCACTGAATAATTTAACAATCTTTTGGTCATCTACCAACATACTGTAACGCCAGGAACGATAACCGAATCCCAGATTTTCTTTCTTCACTAACTTACCCATTCCACGCGTAAAATCCCCATTGCCATCTGGTAACATTTCCACATTCTGGATACCAAGATGTTTGCTCCACTGAAACATAGTGAATGCATCGTTGACGCTTAAACAATACACTTCGTCAACACCTAACTGGATAATCTCGTTGTATTTTGCTTCGAATCCCGGCAAATGGGTACTCGAGCAAGTGGGTGTAAATGCGCCTGGAAGCGCTAAAACAACGATTTTTTTACCTTTAAAAATATCCTCAGTACTGACATCTTGCCAGCGAAAAGGATTGTCTCCACCAATACCTTCATCGCGGACACGGGTTCTAAAAATAACATTGGGTACGTTCAAAAACATATTTTTCTCCTGACTTAAAAGTCACTATTACATTGAGTTACAAAACATTACTGAAAATTAATCGATATTTTAATGAGAAAACATCAATTAATTCACTCTCAAAACAACTGTTCTTTCCACGGCAAGCAGACCAAAAACCGTATTTTCAGGTTAACAATCAAGCCACAGCCGTTCAGCTTTAACGGAATCATTGCCTGAAGCATGTATTGAAAAATCTGCGACTATTCACCTTAATTATCTGCTTTAGACATGATACACAATCAGTCTATCTCCAAAACTTACAAAGTAAAATTGATTGTAACTATGAAATCAATATACTGTGTCAATGATTAAGCTAAATCGGTGCATCTAAACCCAGTATTTACCAAAAGACACTGATACTTAATTCAAACTTCAAGCATCATAACCCTTAGCAACTGATCAAACTCTTGATCAATGGATTCAAGCAAGGCAAATGTCGACTCGAATCAAGGCCAACAAACGTGATATTGTAAAAACATGATTCAAGAATGCAAGCACTCGACTGATAAATCCTATTCCTCAGAATATATGCAGTAAACGGTTTCGAATTGGTTTATTCATTTTAAAAGATATTGGGTATCTAGTATACTCAACCATCCACAACATGTAGTATCTAGCGATGGAAGAGCAAAGGCATCCGGTTTGTAACGTTGACTATCCTGGAACATTCCAGGAATTTGATAAGTGGTTTAGCACCGAAGAGGCTTGCCTTGCATATATTTTGACACTCAGGTGGCCTCAAGGTTTTTGTTGCCCTTCTTGCGGAGTTTTTGAAGAAAACCCGTCGATTATGGGCAGGGGTCTTTTTCTGTGCCGCAAATGCAAACGGCAAACATCCATTACTGCTGGAACATTGTTTCACAAAACACACAAGCCGCTGATGACCTGGTTCCTTGCTATCTGGTTTGTAACGAGCCAAAAGAATGGAGCCAGCGCACTTGGACTGAAGCGTGTTCTTGGTCTTGGCAGTTACGATACTGCATGGACCTGGATGCATAAATTGCGTCGAGCAATGATACGTCCTGGTCGCGACCATCTAACAGGCGCTGTCGAAGTCGATGAAACCTATGTTGGAGGCGTAGGAAAAAAAATCAGAGGTCGTGGTGCCCGAGCGTAAAGTGATTGTTGCTATTGCCGCTGAAGCCAGAGGGAAAGGCTCAGGCCGAATACGAATGTCTATGATTCGAGATGTGTCGGCGAACAGTCTTCATCAGTTTGTTTCGGATAATGTTGAAAAAGGTGCGGCAGTTCGCACGGATGGATGGAAAGGATATATCGGTATTGAAGACGTTGGCTATAAGCATATTGTAAGCAATATTACCGCAAGTGGTGATCCTGCACATGTCGTCATGCCTCGTGTCCATAGAGTTGCATCCTTATTTGATCGTTGGTGGCTTGGAACTCATCAAGGAGCTATACGTCCGGTGCAACTTGCTTATTATCTTGATGAGTTTACATTCAGGTTCAATCGCCGAAATTCAAAAGCGCGTGGCTTGCTCTTCTATTGCTTGATGGAGCATGCGGTAGAATGCGCGCCGGTGCCTCGCCCTAAAATAATTGGTGGTGAACCACAACATATGGTAGTTGGTTGAGTAAACTGGATACCCATTTAAAAGATAAAGCAAATGACAACTGAACTCTCTCTAATATCAGCCCGCTTGGGTATCCCAGATATCAAGCGTCACATTTTTTTGTGTGCCGACCAAAGTAAGCCGAAATGTTGCGGTAAGGAGTCCAGTCTACTCGCCTGGAATTTTCTCAAACTACGCTTAAAAGAACTCGAACTTGATGGGACTGGCGGAATCTATCGCACCAAAGCAAATTGTCTACAAATTTGCCAACAAGGACCAATTGCTGTGGTATATCCCGATGCAATCTGGTATCACTCTTGCCACCCTGAAGTGCTTGAGCTGATTATTCAACAGCACCTGATTGGTGGTAAAGTTGTCAGCGAATATCAGATACTTTAGAAATTGTCTGGTCAAAAAAAGTCGAAGTGAAATGTTCTTGAATTAAGAGCACTTTCTTTCTGAACACGAGAGGCATTAAATGATCAAGCGTTGCGCTTAATTCCCAGCTTGTTGATCCGGGAACGTAAGGTACTGGCATTCAACCCAAGTAATTCAGCAGCCCCATTGTTGCCACTGATACGCCAGTTACTTGCTTCTAATACTTTTGTTATATGGCGATATTCAACTTCTTCCATGGTTGATATTAAACCATCACCCGGGTTTTCACCTGCAGGTTGAAACCAGTCGCCAAAGGCCAGTTCTGTTCCGGTACTTAAAATCATTGCGCGCTCTATCAAATGTTGTAATTCACGGACATTTCCCGGCCAATGATAGTTATGCAATGCAGCCATTTGCCATGCTGGAATTATATTCCATCGTTATAACCACGTCCTGAGGACGTGGGTAGGTTCGTAGGCTATGGCCTAACGAATGTAAGAACTGCTCATGTATGCTGATACGTGTTGTCGCTACAACACACGAATAGGAGAGCATCATGAGCAGATTTAGTAAGTTATCACATGTTATCTGGCACTGTCAGTATCATCTAGTCTGGGTTCCGAAATATCGCTATCGAGTATTGATGAATCAAGTTGGATTTGAGGTATCGAAAAGCATTCGGGTTTATGCGGAGCGTATGAGTTGTGAATTGGTAGAATTGAACGTTCAACCAGACCATGTGCACTTGTTAATCAAGGTTCCTCCGAAGGTATCGATCTCGAAGTTGATGGGGGCGGTTAAAGGAAGAACGGCGTTACAGGTATTTAGACAATTTCCATATTTAAAGCAAAAACCATATTGGGGGGAAATCATTTTTGGGCAAAAGGGTATTGTGTAGATACAGTCGGAGTAGATGCTGAAATGATACGTCAGTATGTAAAGTATCAGGAAGCGCATGAAAAACAGTTAGAGTTAGATCTCACACGTTAGTGACATTAAAAGGCGACAACAATTGAGGCTAGCCTTCTCAGAGGGCTAGCTTTGAACACCCTTCTAGGGTGAGCTCAAAACCACGTTCTAAGAACGTGGTTTTTTACTTAGAACTTTGTAGCCTCTATATGTGTAAGGAAAAGAACCACTTAAAATAAGTATTGGGATGATATACGACAACATAAGCAAGCTTACATACGAAGCATTAACCCCGAATATTTTTTCGCAACCAGTATTGTCTATAATTTGCATGTAAATAGCATAGACACTTCCAACGACTGCTAAAATTAAAAGCGGAAGATTATAAACAATTTCTTTTACTCTATTTGCTTTAATTTCTACAGTATCTATTTACAATTCTCTTACACATAACGCTAAATTCAGGTGACCAAAAAGTGGCCATTGTTTTGTGCAATAATGAAGCGTAGCGTAATGTACAAAACAAAGGACGCTTTTTGGGTCAGCTGCAACGCATTGGTACGCCCAGCATGGGCGTGAACTTATGAGGTGAAAGTCCTCTGTCGGAGAACCGACCTTGTTTGAATTTTAAGCAAGTATAACGACTAGCCGACGGCAATTGCAATTTCGTGAGGAATTGTGAGAAGGAAGCCCGAGTGCAAAACGACGAGTCTATGGACAAGAATGTCATAGAAGGTTGAGTCTCAGGGGTGAGTTGGCTAATGATAACGAAACCCAGCGGTTCGCGAGATACGGTAAATGGCAAGGCAGTGTCGTGAACGTTTGCGGTCTTATCTGGGGAGATCTGTTTAACAAGCGATGTGATTTTATTGTATGAATGAGTCAGCGGGCAACTGATTGAAATGTCCAGGAGTCCCGATGGCTATCCATCGGTGAACGAGCGAATATGATAGCAACGCAATAACGACACATAGCGTCTGTGGGTAATCTTGCAGATGTTTGAACAGAAGTCAGCAGACGGCATAGTAGCCAAAGACCTGACGCAATGGTTGGGACACGGTGAAGGCCAGAACATTAGTTGAGGAGCAGCCCACTCTACCTTTGACATACGTCAGGCGGTCTATGAATCGGTAGCGAGCCTCAAACAGTCACCCTTATTATCCAAACTGTGTTCGCACTATACGGAGGGTAGAACGAGGACCATAAGACCAAATGAAATCAAGCTCAGAGGAAAGACATTGTAACTCCGCTGGATTGTTTGCTAGGCATATTTTGTTTTCATTAATCGAACTAAAACTGTGAGCAACACCTGATGCTATAGACATAAAAGTTCCTGATTACCTATGAAACTCAGAACGCCCCAGCGAGCTTGAGCAAACGCCCGGGCATTGGTGGTGTTCTTGCTGCAACGTAACCTTGGTAACATGGCTGCTAAATCATACCGACGGTTAAACCGATAGTTAAATTCTGCCAGATAGCGTGGTAAATGTTTTCCCGAAACAGCGTGATAGGTTCCCGTTGCGGCATTCTTTACATTACCGATCATGGTATTCACCCAGGTGAATGCTTCCAGAGTCATGCTCTCAGGGCCACCGCCAGTCACGATGAACTGATGTTTGCAGCCAGTCTTTGTCACCGCTTTAAAACAGGCAAGGCCATCGGAGGCAACGTAAGCCCCTGGTTCAAGTGATTGCTTGGCCCAGTATTCAATGGGGTGTGATCGAAACGCATTCACCACCTTGAACTTCATGGCGACAGGGCGCCCATCTTCAGTTACTGAAGACCGCAGCGACAACCGGTATTTTCCCCGGTGAACCACGTCCACGTTTCCCACCATGACGCTGTCCACCCCAGTACGCATCATCAAGCTGGATCAGACCTTTTAGGCGTTTCTTATCCTCACGTTCTTGCATGACCTGCATTAATTTCTGTTTCACCATCCATGCGGTGCAATAAGACACGCCAAGTTGACGCATCAGCGATAAAGCAGACACCCCGCTTTTTGATTGTGTCAACAGGTAGATTGCTAGAAACCAAGTGGTTAGGGGTAATTTTGTGGACGCAAAAATTGTGTTCGCTGTTAATGAGGTTTGATGACGACACTGCTTGCACTGATACAATTGACGCGTTTTGATACGATGTGCTTGGGTATGACCGCATTGCGGACAGCAAAAGCCGGATGACCACTTCCATTGAAAAAGCGCTTGCTGACATTGAGCCTCGGTTCCATAATCAGCTATGAATGCAGATAAACTATACCCTTTTTGAAATTGAACCTTGTTTTTAGCCATCGATTATTCTCCCTTTACTCAATCACTTGCCTGAATATTAGGACAACTGAAATAGGGCTGAGTTTCATAGGTAATCAGGTATATTTATCAACATTTTCACTAGAAGAGACTTCACCGAGGTCTTTTTGATATCCTTCTTCTATAGAGCTACTTGCAAAATACATAAAAGCGAGGGGATTTAATTGCTTGAATAGCAAAAAAAGAAAAACCTTGCTCAAAAATGATAAAATAGAGAGCGTCTAAACACTCTAAAAATATCTGAAAATGAGCAAGTTACGAGAAACAATAGCACAGTCCTGGTGGACAATTCAAGACACATTATTTCCTCGAATGATCGAAGAACTCGGTCCGTTAACTCAAAAACAACAGGAGCTGATAACGACGCTAGAAATGCTCCACATTGAAGCATTTATTGATTCCAGCAAAGGATATCCTGGACGTCCACCCAAGGATCGAGTCGCCATTGCACGTGCCTTTGTTGCAAAGATGGTGTATCACATGCCAACAACGCGCCTGTTGTTAGATCGATTACACACCGACATCGCATTAAGGCGTCTGTGTGGATGGGAACGTGTCAGCGATATTCCAAAGGAATGGACAGTCTCTCGCGCATTTGCCGAATTCTCTGAATCGCAATTGCCGCAACGTATCCATGAAGCGTTGATCAAAAAACACTATCGTAGTGAAATCGTCGGACATAATTCGCGCGACTCAACCGCGATCAATGCACGTGAAAAACCGATCAAAAAGAAACCCATTGTCAAACAACCCAAGCAACGTGGACGCCCAAAAAAAGGCGAAGTTCGCGAGAAAACACTGACGCGGATTGAAAAGCAGACCACAGGGATCCCCTTGGAGGAGATGCTTGACGATTTGCCCATAGCCTGTGATGTGGGAACCAAGAAAAACAGCAGAGGTTACAAAACCAGTTGGACAGGCTATAAGCTGCATATTGATTCAGCCGATGGCGGCATTCCAATCAGTTGTGTCTTAACCTCGGCTTCAACGCATGATAGCCAAGTGGCGATTCCATTGGCAATGATCAGTCATCAACGTGTCACCAACCTCTATGATTTAATGGATGCTGCCTATGATGTGCCTCAGATCCATGAAACCAGTCGACAGTTAGGCCATGTCCCGTTGATTGACCGAAACCCACGGCGCGATAAAACGCTCAAGGATGAAATACACGCTGAAAACAAACGCAACCGGATCATTGGTCATCAATCTTCTGAAACCATACGATACCGAGAGCGCGGCACTGTAGAGCGCGTCAACGGGCGCTTGAAAGATGAATTTGGAGGACGTGTGGTTCGGGTGCGTGGGCATGCAAAAGTGATGTGTCATTTAATGTTTGGGATTCTAGCGCTGACAGTGAATCAGATGCTGTGCTTTCTTGAGTAAATGATAGTTTACTGAAGGAGAAAGAAAGGGAATTGAGTTCCACAGGAGGATCGGTATGCTCTAAATTGACAAAACACATCAAGATGACAAGAATTTGCTGGTGTTCATCTGTGACATGACAGCCATTCCGTGAAAAAATCGTAACAGACGACTCAGTCACAATCTCAGTCGGTTGTGATCTCATAGTTTTGCAAGTGGCTCTATATACTCATCTAATTCTGTGGAAAAATATTCATGGGCTTCTATTGAAGCTTGCTGAGTCTCTTGTTTAGTTACTCTTTTTTTGCATAAATAGATATTTTTTTCTTTACTAAGTTCATCAAAATATGTGAATTTTTCTCTATCAGGAGATGCTATGTTTAGCATTTCTGAATAGGAGCAGCTAAGGAGGAATAGAGTAATAATTATAACTAAAGTTTCGGAGTTCATTTTACGTCCAAATTGCAAGGTGCGCGCCTGATTCATAACGTCTCAAGGCGCAATGTTTTTGAGTCAAGTTGCAGGACTTGCACAAAAAAGCAGTGTATGTGTGTTTCGATGGTTTCCAGTATTAACGTCACTGTATCGCCCAAGATTGTTTTTAAGTCATTCAACGCCCCAGTAATAATGGCTCGAAACACCTGCCATAACTTGGCTGCAAAGCTGATATTGGCACTGTTACTACACAGCGTCTGGCGTATTTTGGTGATCGTCTCACCACCGCTTGTTTGTTTGGCGATGACCAGCAGACAAAATCGAATCGCAGTTAAATGAATGGATGCAATGTAAGCCGCATAATGATTGCTTTGTTCTTTCAACAAACCGAGATGCTGCTTGGCTTCCTTAAAATACACTTCGATCGCCCAGCGCATGGCATACAATTCCAAGATGTCTGTAGCTGTCAGGCTTGTATCCGTACATAAAAAGACTGCCCAGTCGTGTTTGCCAACCTGTGCTTTGGTTGACTGGTCTGCACCACGGACAAACAATAAACGAACCGTAATCCATTGCGCATCGTCTTTAGGCGTATGAGCGAGATTGAGTTCGACATCAACCACCTTCGCCTGGTAGCGTTGACCGGGGATGGTCTTCCATTGCTTGCGAATGCGGTGTTGGTAAAGAGCGTTGACATCCAGTGCGCGCCGAATCATTTTGCCATGTGTGTATTCACTGATCCGATACTTCAATTTGCTTTTCTTCATTCTCAAAATAGCGACCAAATTCGTTTCCTGACACAGGCGAATCATGGCTTTGCTTCCAAACCAGGCATCCGCAAGCAGATAACGACCGTCAATACCGGCTCGCAAGGCGCGCCGAATCATCGTGGCAACCATCGCAGGCTTGGTTTGTTGAACAGCCACGCGATAACGCTTGGCAGCGGTGCTGCGCCCATCGTTAAACGGCTGCGCTAATGCTTGCGCGTTCGTTTGACTGGTATAGCGTTCATTATCCAGCGGTACAAACCCGTCTTCACAGCTTAACCCCAGCGTCAGCACTTGTTGTCCCATCATGTGCCGCCCTGTGGTGTGGTCAAAGTGGCTGGAAAGGCCAGGCATCTTTTTTCCAAAGCGTTGGACGATTGAGTCATCGACCACAAAGGCTTTTTTAATCGTGCGACGCAATGACTTGACGGCTTTATCAGCAATCAGCGTATGACAACGTCGCCAGTTCAGGTCTTCTCGATTCATGGTGTCATACAACACATCTTTCCCCATTCCTTGCAGGCTGTCTCGGGCAAACATGCCGATTGAATCCTGTTTGAGCCATAACCACAGCGATAAGGTGTAAACCACTGTGTCAATCGGAGACCCGGAGCGTTTGTGAAATCCTGCACGACGCAGGATGGTATTCATTCCAATCTGCTTCCAGAGTGTGGCAAACACATTGTCAATCAATAGCCCGCTTTCTTGTAGCAGATCAATGGTTAGCGCTGGTAATGTTGGCAATTTTGAGGGATGATGCATCGGCGTCCTTTTGCGTTTTAGGTGATTTCAAGTCAACCTATATTATACGCTTTTAGGACGAATTTATCTTTTATAATCAATGGCTTGATGTGTTTTTACGAACTCCGAAACTTTAGTTAAATGAAGTCCGCCAATCGGTCTTCAAACTGAATGATAAAACGATTCATCGCCATTTTCCAGTGATGGATCGGCATCGTCCATTTTTTGGATGCGGCCATAATGGCTAAATACACCACTTTCTTGGCGGCATGATCCGACGGGAAAAGCTTCCGTTTTTTAATCGCTTTGCGGATAACACTGTTCAATGATTCAATGGCATTGGTGGTGTAGATGGCTTTCCTGATATCTTGCGGATAATCAAAGAAGGTATTGAGGTTTTCCCAATGGCTACGCCAGCTTTTGCTGATTTGGGGATATTGATCATCCCACCGCTCAGCAAATTGGTCGAGCGCCAATAACGCCTCTTCTTCGGTACTGGCGGTATAAACCTGCTTTAAATCACCGGTAACGGCTTTGTAGTCTTTCCATGAGACATATTTCAAGCTGTTACGTACCATGTGGACAATGCATAACTGAATGTCGGTATCGGCGAAAACGGCATGAATGGCATCAGGAAAGCCTTTTAATCCGTCGACACACGCAATAAGGATGTCTTTAACGCCTCGGTTATTGAGCTCTGTCAGCACGTTTAGCCAAAATTTAGCGCCTTCATTCTCAGACAGCCACATGCCTAAGAGTTCTTTATGCCCGTCCATATTCACCCCTAGGGCAAGATAAATGGATTTGTTAATCACCTGTTTATCCTGGCGTATTTTCACCACAATGCAATCGAGGTAGACGATGGGATAGATGGCATCTAGCGGCCTAGACTGCCATTCTACAATTTGCTCAAGTACAGCGTTAGTGACGTTTGAAATAAGCGTTGGTGAAATGTCTGCGTCATACATTTCTTTAAAGGTATCCACGATATCTCGTGTACTCAGGCCTTTGGCGTATAGGCTGAGAATCTTATCATTCATGGTGGTAAAGCGCGTTTGGTTTTTTTTGACTAACTGCGGTTCAAAATCACTGTTTCTATCACGAGGAACATCAATGATGAATTGACCTTCTTCGGTTTGAAGGCGCTTACTTGAAAAGCCGTTACGGCTATTTTGTACTACCGATTCTTGATGCTTTTCATAGCCCAGGTGTGTGGCTAATTCGGCATTAAGCGCGGCTTCAACGCTGATTTTAGTCAATGTCTGACTAAAGTCAGCGAGGTCTTTTTCTGTTTTTATCCCTTTGGCTGCTTCGCGTGCAAAGGCTTCTAGTGCTTGTTTGTTCATCATGCCTACCCTTATATTCCCATTATGGGTGTAATGATAGGCAGATACACAATTTAATTTACAGTCTCTTGCGTATCAATTTTGCTTCTATAAAAAACTCATCACACCCATCGTAATTACATCATAAAGCCACTTCATGCCTGCCCCAGATATTTTGATGGACGTCTTTTATGAACGCCTGCTAGCCACCATTACGATAGCGAGCCAATCAGTCAAATATTGTTGTAGAGACGAACAACTAAAACAATCGGCTCATTCCCTACTAATAATGGCTTCTACCACTTCTTATCATTTCCCACTTTGGTGTTCTGATCTGTTCTTGCTCGCATGATAATGCCGCGCTTGGAAAGGTACTCAGGAAACCAAATTCCCTAGGCAATCTATCCGAGGGGTATGCATACAAAGCAATAATTTGCAGTGATCTGGATCACTGGCAACTTGATAAGTGCATGCTAGAATTTAACCTCAAATGAAGAACTGAATGACATATTGAAAAAATTGATTCAGTAACAGTTTGAGAAACATGGACTAAACATACAATCAACAAAATATTAAAGGAGTATTTATGTATATTTCAAGAAATTTAAACAAGAACAGCGTCTTTATCGCTTCACTGTTCTTTTGCTTTACCCATTTTCCATTAAATGCTGCGACACTGGTTAATAATGGATTTGAATCAGCCAACCTGAATGGCTTTCGTTGTTCTGGGAATTGTCCAGCGATAGCGACATATCCTACTAAAGAAGGAAGATATTCAGGTAATTTTAACTTAACTCGAAATATGCCTACGAGTTATCGTACAGAAGTGGTTCTGGAAAATCGTAAAGGCCATTTTGAATTTGGTAAAGAATACTGGATTGGACTCGACTACCGATATGAAAATTGGGCAAAGGACAGCAAAGCAGAAGCAGCTCCTATGCAGTTACATACAACGCCTAGTGATTGGGCCAATTGTGAAGTAAGAACTCCAAGTGGCAGCATATCAGCAAGAGCCACAGCTCCAATATTTATGGCTTCGAAGAATGGCAAAGCAGAAATTGTTACTTATGGAGCTAAAGTCCGTTGGACAGGACCTATAGAAATGCAACAATGGCTTAATATCAAGTTCCATTTTAAAATCTCTACAGGTAGTGATGGGTTTATAGAGGCATGGAAAGATGGCGCTAAGCTTTTTAGAATTAATGGTGCAAACTCTCCCAGACTGGATAGTTGTCGAAAACCTCTTAGAGCACCCTATTTCAAAATGGGCGTGTATAAATGGAACTGGAGACAAGGAAAGCCAGCAACCGAATCAAGTCGCCGCCAACTTTTTATTGATAATCTTAAAATAGTGGAAGGTCCAGACGGTTCTTCTCTTAGATAACTCTGTGAATCCATAACCCAGTTCCTTTTGAACCTGAACCACTTTACCTCCAGTCAGTCAACATATCGACACAGGTTTGGTGGTTCATTGTTCAATGGAGACTCGGGATGCAATTATTCCGGATATCAGATGATAACGGGTGTGCATGTATATTGGTCAATCGTAGCAAGGTGTTACCAACTTGATATAAAGTGATAATCTAACCAAGCTAGCTTGTCGCCGTGATATTCTCTGAAAAGAACCTGGCAGCGGTTAATACCGCTACCAGTCATGCTATATTTAATAATATCAAATAGTTGCATATTCACTCCGTGGTTTTGTCATCAACGGGTAATGCTTCGGTCTGCGCTTAACCACCCTGGGTTGGTTGGGTCTTTCCCGTTGCCCAATCTCTGTTTGAGCGATCGCGATTAACAGCGGTGAGATTAATCGCTTTAAAGTCGTTCCTGTCGCTGTGATACACACGCTTGCCGTATTGCGCATCAGTTGAACAGTCGCCATAAAACTAAGGTAACGTGGCTGCTGATCATTCAGGCAAGCAGCTCGAGCAAGCGTTGCTCGAACCAGGTTATAAGCCAATAAGTTGACTGCAATTTCTTTTTTAATCATCTCAGCTGTTTTGCAGCGTAACATGTCCATCCCCATATCGGTTTTGATGGTTCTAAAATTGACCTCAATGGTCCAGCGTTGTTGATAGAGTTGCGCTAAGGTTTTTTTGGGGAAAGTATTGGACTTGATGAGTGTCGTCACATAGACGATCCCTTTTACAGAACACTCGCGCACCACGATTTCGTTCGGTAACGCGTCCCATGCATCATCTGCCATCCACACCGGTTTTTTCTTCGGTTTTTGAACCGAAATCAGATGGTCTTTTGCACCGAGGCGTCGTCCGCGTCGAAAATCACTTTTGACAGTGCTACGTTGCCTGAAAACCAGCGCCGTGTTCTGTTGCATCAACAAGGCGATATTGGCGTAAGACGTATAATATCGATCTGCAAGCAGCAAATCCTGCTGACCAAGGGATTGAATTAATCGCGAAAACAAGGAGGTTTCACCACTGCCCTTGCCCTGATAAGGGCCAATGGCATAATCAACACAACTTCCGGTTGCTAGGGATAATAAGCCAACCAAGCGGACAATCGGAAACCCCAAGCCGGGCTGTTGTGCGCCTTGTTGCGGAAAGGTTGCTTGATTGTCCTCTGTATCGGGCATCAGCAAGGTTGTTCCATCGACTAGCGTCACGCGATATCCGTTCCATAACCATTGCTGAGAGGCTTGCTGGTGCAAGAGGCGACCGGATGATGTCACTGCTTGTTTTAAATGCGTCAGCAACAGTCGTAACCGGGCTTTGCAATAAGGTCCTGTATTCATGGAGTTCGCAGGATAATCCAGACCAATCCGTTCAATCAATATATGGGCAACGGCTTCTTTGCAAGACCCTGTGGAACTGAGCACCTGAAACAAGAAGGCTCTCAATGTAATCAAGGGCGTAAAGATGGTATTGCGACCATCGCCGGATTGATGAATCGCCTCAATTAAACGGTCAGGCAATACGTCATTAAAAGGCAGCTCCTTGCGCTGAAAGAAGGTATTTTTGAACGAGCGAATTTGAAAACGGAGTGGTAATCGATTAGACTTTTTCATCTGTTAAGCTTTTTCTCAGGATTCATTGTTTTATAGGAAATACAATGATATCCAATAAATAGTTAAAGCTTAACTTTAATTTATCTTAAAGTCCTTTTGATTCAATCGCTTGATGCGTGACTGGTAGCGGTATTACTGGCAGCGGTGTTGATTAAAAGTTGTAAACAAGGCATTGTTGAAATCACTCAACCCAGAAAACCATGCCTTATTGACTGCTTTTGTTATGACCGATTCCAAACAAATCCTGCATCGCTACGAACTGATCCTGACCTCTGCCGGTGAAGGTATTTATGGTTTGGATCATGAAGGTAAAGGCACGTTTGTTAATCCAGCTGCAATCGCGATGACTGGATGGACAGAAGCTGATGTCATTGGTCAACCAATGCATGAACAGCATCACCATAGCAAAGCCAATGGCAGCCATTATCCGAAAACTGAATGTCCTATTTATGCAGCGCTGAAAGATGGTGCTGTGCATCATGTTACTGATGAAGTATTCTGGCGCCAGGACGGAAGTAGTTTTCCAGTCCATTACACCAGCACTCCCATTTGGGAAAACGGCATCATTGTTGGCGCTGTTGTTGTATTTCAAGATGTCAGCAAACTCAAACAGGCAGAAGAAAAACTAGCCGAATTGCAACGGCGTAATCAACTTGTGCTATCAGCAGCTGGTGAAGGCATTTGTGGCTTTGACTGTGAAGGACAAGTGACTTTCATCAACCCGACAGCGTCCAGCCTATTGGCCTGGCAGAATCAGAATATTAACGGTCAAAACATCCACGCTATTTTTGGACGTAATGACCCCAATTCTGATGAATACTGTCCTGTACAGAGTATCATCCGTGGAAAACAACGCTATCAGGCCTGTGATAAACGCTTTTGGCGTCGTGATGGTTCCAGTTTTCCAGTGGATTTTGTTAGTACACCTATTTTGGAAGATAACCAGCTACAAGGGGTGGTTGTAGTCTTCAGAGACATCACTGAACGCAAGCGGGAAGAACAAAAACTCAACAACGCACTGTCTGAAATTGAACAGCTGAAAAACCGTTTACAGGCGGAAAATGTTTATCTTCAAGAACAAGTTAATCTCAATCACACGTTTGAGGATATTCTGGGACAAAGTCAGCCGGTGAAAACTGTATTACGCCAGGTTGAGCAGGTTGCACCCACTGATACTACGGTTTTGATTCTTGGCGAAACTGGCACCGGTAAAGAGCTGTTTGCGCGTGCGCTACATAATCTCAGCTCACGTAAAAATCGTCCTCTGGTGAAAGTCAATTGTGCAGCTCTGCCTGCTAATTTAATCGAGAGCGAATTGTTCGGCCATGAAAAAGGTAGCTTTACCGGAGCAACTGCTCGCCGCATTGGTCGTTTTGAGCTAGCCGATGATGGCACTATTTTTCTGGATGAACTTGCCGAATTACCATTGGAGCTTCAAGCCAAACTGCTGCGCGTATTGCAAGAAGGTGAAATTGAACGACTGGGAGATTCCAAAACCATCAAAATCAATGTCAGAATCATTGCAGTTACCCATCGCGACCTAAAACAAATGGTCAGCGACAAAACTTTTCGCGAAGACTTGTACTACCGGCTCAGCGTGTTTCCACTAACATTGCCGCCATTGCGTGATCGCCGACACGATATTTCGTTACTGGTGCAATGGTTTATCAATAAATATGCACAGAAAATGGGTAAACAGATTAACCATATCCCGCAAACGGTGATGGATAACCTGCTTAACTACAACTGGCCGGGTAATGTACGAGAGCTGGAAAATGTGATTGAACGTGCCGTAATCTTATCTCCTGATCAAACGTTACAGATTTCAGCGCTTCAAAACCCGCAAAGTAATACCGGAGATGATGGCAAATCATTGAGATCACTGGCTGATATGGAAAAATCCCATATTATTAATGTGCTTGAAAATACCAACTGGTTGATTTCTGGCGAACACGGTGCAGCGTCCATTCTGGAAATGCACCCGAATACGTTGCGTTCGCGGATGAATAAACTGGGTATTCGCCGTGCTAATAAGGCTGAATAGTGAATGCTGGAATCAGCTGGGATTTGTTCTTCATTTTTTCCTAGAAAAGGCTATATTCAACGACCAAACCCTATATATTATACAAATGCTTTTGAAACCCAATAAAAGTTTCTCTAATCACCGATGCAGAACCAAACTCAGCCGTTGCATCGCTGATGGTATTGTATTTTAGCTCCACTAAACTACGCATTTTTTTTAGCCGCCAATTCTTCAACGCCGTCTGCGATATATTTATCTAATATAAACGCAATAAACTCTTGCTGTTTGTAGTCAGCAAAGGCCTTTGCAATAGCAGGTTTGGCTTGGCTGACTCGATCTGAACGACTGCGTGTACTTGTCGCATAAGCAACATGTAATGTGGCTACACTAAACCGGACACACACATTAAAATAAACAGAAAAGGATAAAGTGTGTCTCATCATGAATGATCAAACGAAAAAAGCAAATACCTACACATCAGAATTTAAAGAATCGACGGTTAAGCGAGCGCTTGACTCCGATCAACCGATTGCTCAAACAGCACGGGATTTGGGTGTCAATCCGAATACAATTCATACTTGGATTAGCAAATATTCATCACTGAAAATGCCTGTCGCAAGAACGGATGAACATATTTATGATGAAAACAAACGTTTAAAAAAAGAACTCGCGAGAGTGACTCAGGAGCGCGATTTGCTAAAAAAGGCCACAGCGTACTTTGTGAAGGACATCGTGTGAAGTACGCCTGGATCAAGCAACACAGCGTCGATGATTCGGTGACAACACTGTGTCAGTTCATGACGGTGTCACGCAGTTGTTATTACGCATGGCTTGATGCACCGAAAACAGTGCTGGAAAAAGAGAATGGTCAATTGATCGAAACACTGACCGTTCTCTTTGAACAAGGCCGTGGCACCTATGGAACACGCCGTCTAAAAAATAAATTTGCTGAACAAGGCATCGTTGTGAGCCGTCGGCGTATTGCTCGACTCATGAGACAGGCTGGATTGTGGTGTAAAACCAAGAAAAAATTCAAAGCAACGACTGATTCTAAGCATCATCAGGCCATCGCCCCTCATCTGCTGACAGTTCACGGTTTCACGACCTGACCGCTATTATGTCGGTGATATCACCTATATTGCGACACAGGAAGGCTGGCTCTATTTGGCTGTTGTCATTGATTTGTTTTCAAGAAAAGTGGTTGGCTGGTCGATGGATAGCCGTATGAAAGCTCAGCTGGTCAATGATGCCTTATTAATGGCTCTTTGGAAACGTAAACCCGCTCAAGGACTGGTTTGGCATACGGATCGCGGCAGTCAGTATGCATCGGATAGCCACAGGGATATTTTAAACGATCACCGTGTCACTCAATCGATGAGCCGCAAAGGAAACTGCTGGGATAACGCTGTTGCTGAAAGCTTCTTTCATACATTGAAAACTGAACTGGTACACCATGAGCAGTATCAGACCCGTGCCGATGCTAAGCAGTCAATATTTGAATATATTGAGGTCTTTTATAATCGTGAAAGAACTCATTCTGCGAATCACTATTTGTCGCCCGTCGAGTACGAAATTCAGCATAAAGCTGTGTAACCGTGTGTCCGGAATAGTGTTGACACATTACATGTGCCAAAACATCGTAAACATCACTATCACGAGCATCAATCAATGCTTTCATATTCTCCAGCCTCTCAGCATCATAGCCAGATTCGCTTAAATCGTTTAACAGTTTTTCGCGTGTTTCAGGGTTGCTCCATATCTCACGCAATTGATCTTCATTTTCAAAAAACTACGGCAAATCATCAAACATCCGTTCGATAAATTCTTTACCCGTAATCGGTTTGCCTTCTGTACTCCAGTACATCACAGACGAAATATGCTGAATTTGACGTATCTTACCATCGCTTAACTTTATCTCAATTTTCTTCTGACATGTACAGGGTATTTGACCACAATTAGTGCAAAGTTTAGGGCCTGTTGTACAACTACAAGGACTGTTATTACATATTGTACAAGGTTGAGGAGGAGGGGTCTCGCAACTACAAGGAACATCACCACAACGATTACAACTTTCTTCTGGTGGTAATGGCTCTCCATCCCAATCAGGATCAGCAAAATTATGGTGGGCTTTAACAAAATCAAACACCGTAAAAAAGTCTTTACCATCAAACATCCGCGTACCCCGTCCAATGATCTGCTTAAACTCAATCATATTATTGCAAGGGCGCATTAACACAATATTGCGTATATTCCGCGCATTAACACCTGTCGATAATTTACGAGAGGTGGTTAAAATAGTCGGGATGGTTTTTTCATTATCTTGAAATATTTTAAGATCCGTTTCACCGGCTTTACCATCATTTGCCGTCACACGGACACAATAACTAGAATTAGTCGTCCAGCCATTTTTAACCGCATATTGATTAATAAAATCTCGCACCATCCCTGCATGGGCTTGCGTGGCACAAAATACAATGGTTTTTTGCTGTGGATTAATACGATCCATCCAATAATGCACACGCTTTTGCTCACGCGCTGGAATGGTAATCAGTCGATTAAAGTCGCCTTCTAAATACACGCGCCCTGGCTCTGGATCACCCTGAACAACAACGCCATCATTCGGTGTATAAACATACTCATCCATCGTCCCCACAATCGGATACACTTTAAATGGCGTTAAAAACCCGTCATTAATCCCCTCTTTTAAAGTATAGCTATACACTGGCTCGCCAAAGTATGCATAGGTATCTACATTATCTTTACGTTTAGGTGTTGCCGTTAAACCTAACTGTACCGCTGGGCTAAAATAATTAAGCACATCGCGCCAACTGCTTTCATCATTTGCTCCGCCACGGTGGCATTCGTCAATGATGATAAAATCAAAAAAGTCTTCAGGGTATTCCCCAAAATACCCTTCGACAGGCTCAGGGACCGCTCCTTCGGCAAGCTCAGGGACCATCTCTTCGGCAGGCCCAGGGTTCTGGATAACTCCTTCAAATGGTTCTGGAGTTATTCCTTTGACACGCCCAGAAGATAATTCTTTTAACCGTTTAATATCACTCTTGATTAATGCAAGCTTCTTAGCTCTACTCCACTTTTGAATCTGTTTTTCTCTTTCAAAAGCATTATCTATTCTTTCAAAAACCTCGTAATAGACCAACTTAACTGGTAGGTTTCGTTTTGTATAGTTTGCACCATCACCAGATTTATGCTGTTTCAGTCTATAACGCAGATTCCTTGAGCTTCCGACATAAAAACCATCATCAGCGCATTGCAAAATATACATATATCCATAAGCAACTTCAATATCATCAATTTCTTCTAATTCGGTGGCTGCGCTTGAGTCGGTAGTTGTGGCTGAGCTTGTCGAAAGGCTGGTGGCTGAGTAATGTGTCAACACTATTATTCCGGACACACGGTTACACAGCTTTATGCTGAATTTCGTACTCGACGGGCGACAAATAGTGATTCGCAGAATGAGTTCTTTCACGATTATAAAAGACCTCAATCTATTCAAATATTGACTGCTTAGGAACGTGCACGAAATAACTTGAACAAAAAGGCAATAAAAGCAGTCTAGTTAGCAGACAAACTGAACCTAGATTCTTTTATAAAAAAGTTAACCTATGCCATTTCCTTATCCGCAAGAAACCGAAAGCCAAATGCAAGAGTTCTACACTCGACTACCAGAAAAAAACAGACGCTTATACGCAGGAGTTGAAGCGTCAAAACTTGATCGAGGCGGTGTGAGTTATATTGGCCGTCTTTTTAATTGTTCGCGCACAACCATTCTACGTGGTATCCAAGAACTGAGTGAAGCGGATATTTTGCAAGACCGTAATCGAGAAACGGGAGGTGGCCGACTATCCGTGCTTGAAAAACAGCCTGATATTAACACTGTTTTTCTACAACTCTTAAAAGAGCATACGGCGGGAGACCCAATGGATGAGCAGGTTAAGTGGACAAACTTGAGTTGCTCAGAGATTGCTGATTTATTAGCAACAAAAGGCTTCAAGGTGAGTCGCAATATCATCAGGAAGTTGTTGAAAAAACATGGTTACGTCAAACGCAAAGCGTTAAAAAAAAGTCGACAGGCGCGCATATCAATCGCAATGCTCAATTTGAGCGTATTGCCCAATTAAAGGCGTCCTATCAAGAGCAAGGTCATCCTGTCATCAGCGTTGATACGAAGAAAAAACAGCTGATAGGCAACCTGTTTCGCGAAGGTAGGATCTATACCACTGAAACCGTTGAGGTTTTTGATCATGACTTTCCTTCGTTAGCCGAAGGCGTTACCATTCCACATGCTCTCTATGACGTGACCCGCAATGAGGGCTATGTCAACATTGGGACAAGTCGTGACACCAGTGAGTTTGCGTGTGATTCCATTGAACACTGGTGGGAACATTATGGAAAAGTGTTTTATCCAGATGCCGATTCTATTTTAATGCTGATGGATGGTGGCGGTAGTAATTCATCCAGACATTACATTTTTAAGCAGGATTTGCAGGCATTAGTGGATAAGATTGGTATTGAAATACGCATTGCCCACTATCCTCCGCACACGTCGAAATGGAATCCGATTGAGCATCGATTGTTTCCACACATGACACGCTCGTTACAAGGAATGATTCTAACAACCCATGAGTTCGCTAAAGAATTAATCGAAAAAACAACGACAAAAATAGGTTTGAGAGTGTTTAGCACTATTTTTAACAGGATTTATCAAATAGGCAGAAAAGTGCAGGGCCACCGCATTAAAAAGCATTTGAAAACATGATTTTGGCGCGATAAGCATCGTTCCAAGCGGCTTTTCTCTTTTTCTTTGCAAGGCTGAGAGAAGAAGCTTCCTGTTGAAACAAATTCAGGCAGAGATGACGAATACTCGTCATGATCGTAGCAGCATTTCCTTTGATTCGGCTCGCGTCGTCACCAAAGATGACATCCAGTCGCCAATGAAGTGGATTTTCAACGCCCCAGTGCCCACGTACAGCATTTGCGAAGGGCTTGGCAACCGCAGGAATCGAGTTGATGAAGTAACGACGCTCGAGAGATTTAGTCTTCCCTTGAAGGCATTCGCGCTCGACCATGCCAATGCTTTTTAATCCCTTCCATTGGTGGGTATTAGGAAGACTCAGCAAATCATCACTCACCCAGTATCGTCGTGTCTCCAACCTGCCATGCGCCTTATCGAGTTCTTCCTCATAGTCGTAATTGATACCTCTGAAGTGGTTGGCTTGCGCGGTGACAAAGAAATCTTCAACCGCTTCATGAAGCTTGCTCTGATTACCTTTCAATCCCAGTACATAATCCCCATTTTGTTCAATCACTTGTTTAGCAATCGCTCGTTGACAACCCATCGCATCAATCGTGATGATACAGCCCTTGAGTTCGAGCAATTTAAGTAGTTTCGGAATGGCTGTAATCTCATTAGATTTATCATCCGTTGCTTGTTGACCCAAAACCATGCGGTTGCTGCACGCCCATGCACTCACCATATGCAGTGGATTTCGGTCGTTCTTGCGGTCACGTGAACCGCGAGCTGTTTTGCCATCGATGGCAATGACTTCTCCACCTGTTACGGTCAATACCGATTGTGTCCAACTCATAAAACACTCGCGAAAACCGGTAGGTGATAGTCTTGAGAGAACATAGGCTATACAGTCGTGCGACGGGACTCCGTTCTCAAGTGCAATATATTGACGGAGCCAACTTAATTTTTCTTGACCAAAGTCTTCTATCGCTTCCCATCCATCTGCGCCGCTGGCAACCGCAGATAGAGTAAGGACAATGATGTCTATTAACTTATGTTGCTTGTGGCGTTCTATCCTCGGGTCTTTTAGGGTGGAAAAATGATCTATTATGCTGGCTGTCATGAGAAATCCTTATGTAAGTTCTCATAATGATCTCCTAATCAATTGCATTCAATCAAGTTTTAATGCGGTGACCCTGGCTAATGTCAGCAATCCCCAAGAGTCATTAGATTTCATAGAGTAGCCTTAATAGAGGACAAAATAATTTCACTTTTTTTATCCAAAGCAATAATCTCTTCAATAATCACAGAAGGCTCACGCAAAACAACCTCTTCCTCACCATTAGGATTCTTCACTGACAAATCGGCTTCGACAAGCTCAGCCACCGGTACTGTCCATGAATTTGGGCTGTCAGCAAAGCTTCTCTGCAACTCAACAAACTCTTTTAAATCCCCATCATTCAGCGGATTAGTTTTACCCATATTTCGCCCCACATCCAGCTGGTAATACCAAACTTTCTGAGTAGGTGCACCTTTCTGAAAAAACAGCACCACAGTTTTTACCCCAGCCCCCAAAAACGTACCACCAGGACAATCCAGCACGGTATGTAGGTTACAGTTTTCTAACAGTTCTTTACGCAGAGCAATGGCGGCATTGTCGGTATTGGATAAAAAGGTGTTTTTAATCACCACCGCACCACGACCTCCGGCTTTAAGCATTTTAATAAAGTGCTGCAAAAACAAAAAGGCGGTTTCACCTGTTTTAATCGGGAAGTTTTGTTGTACTTCTTTGCGCTCTTTACCCCCAAAAGGAGGATTGGCTAAAACGATGTCGTGTTGCTGGCTGGGCTGAATATCGGCAAGGTTTTCTGCCAGTGTATTAGTATGCAATACATTGGGTGCTTCTATGCCATGCAAGATCATATTCATAATCGCAATCACATAGGCTAATGATTTTTTCTCTTTGGCGTAAAAGGTTTTTTCTTGCAGGGTTTTTAAATCACTGGTGGATAAACCGTCTCGTTTTCGCAAATAATCAAAGGCTTCACATAAAAATCCTGCTGAACCTGCCGCCCCGTCATAAATAGTTTCACCTATTTTGGGCTTGGTCACAGCAATCATTGCGCGAATCAATGGGCGTGGGGTGTAATATTCACCGCCATTACGCCCAGCATTACCCATGTTTTTAATTTTGCTTTCGTACAGGTGAGAAAGTTCGTCCTTTTTTTTCTGGCAACGAAAGCGTAATTCATCCACCTTTTCTAACGCATCACGCAGGGAATAACCGCTCTGGATTTTGTTTTTAATGGGTATCCAGTTTACTCAACCAACTACCATATGTTGTGGTTCACCACCAATTATTTTAGGGCGAGGCACCGGCGCGCATTCTACCGCATGCTCCATCAAGCGATAGAAGAGCAAGCCACGCGCTTTTGAATTTCGGCGATTGAACCTGAATGTAAACTCATCAAGATAATAAGCAAGTTGCACCGGACGTATAGCTCCTTGATGAGTTCCAAGCCACCAACGATCAAATAAGGATGCAACTCTATGGACACGAGGCATGACGACATGTGCAGGATCACCACTTGCGGTAATATTGCTTACAATATGCTTATAGCCAACGTCTTCAATACCGATATATCCTTTCCATCCATCCGTGCGAACTGCCGCACCTTTTTCAACATTATCCGAAACAAACTGATGAAGACTGTTCGCCGACACATCTCGAATCATAGACATTCGTATTCGGCCTGAGCCTTTCCCTCTGACTTCAGCGGCAATAGCAACAATCACTTTACGCTCGGCACCACGACCTCTGATTTTTTTTCCTACGCCTCCAACATAGGTTTCATCGACTTCGACAGCGCCTGTTAGATGGTCGCGACCAGGACGTATCATTGCTCGACGCAATTTATGCATCCAGGTCCATGCAGTATCGTAACTGCCAAGACCAAGAACACGCTTCAGTCCAAGTGCGCTGGCTCCATTCTTTTGGCTCGTTACAAACCAGATAGCAAGGAACCAGGTCCTCAGCGGCTTGTGTGTTTTGTGAAACAATGTTCCAGCAGTAATGGATGTTTGCCGTTTGCATTTGCGGCACAGAAAAAGACCCCTGCCCATAATCGACGGGTTTTCTTCAAAAACTCCGCAAGAAGGGCAACAAAAACCTTGAGGCCACCTGAGTGTCAAAATATATGCAAGGCAAGCCTCTTCGGTGCTAAACCACTTATCAAATTCCTGGAATGTTCCAGGATAGTCAACGTTACAAACCGAATGCCTTTGCTCTTCCATCGCTAGATACTACATGTTGTGGATGGTTGAGTATACTAGATACCCAATTTGTTTTTTATTTCACCAAATATTTCACCAATTTTGTATTCAATGGTGTTCGGGTTAGGCGCACGTTGTTTAAAGGCTTTTAGGTAGGGGAATAATTCGCCGTCCACATAGTTCATTAAATCATCGCCGGTTAAGGCATTATTATGGTCAAACTGTCCTGCTGAATTTTTAGGCGCAGCCCATGTTCCCCAGCGGTGTTGTGGGTCAATTATGTATTGGTAATCTTTTGCCAGCAACTCAGCTTCTAATGATTTTTCGTGTTCTAAATCGTCAAGGTATTTTAAAAATAACATCCAGGAAGTTTGTTCGGTGTAGTCTAGCTCACTGGAACAGCCCGCATCTTTGTGCAGAATATCGTCTATATTTTTGAAGGTTTGTTCGAACATAAAGTTGCTTTATTCCTAACGATGCAAATAAGATTTTGGGTATATATACTTCTCACGCTCAAAACATTCACTCACATTGAGAAAATGGCCTATTACCGGCTGAGATAGAAAATCTCAATTATTATAGTTCTTAAAAGCACTGCTTGAGTGGTTTCTAGCATAAAAGCTGCTGTGGTTTTTCTGGAAATTCACCCAAATACTTTGCGCTCACGAATTAGTAAACTGGACATTCGCCGCGCTAAGACTGCTGAATAGGAAGTGTTTACTGATAAGCCGGTGGTTTGGGTGTGTGGTGGTTTTATTGTTAGGTGGCGCAGAGTTTCTAAAATTTCCCGCCTTGCTACCCACAAAAATCAAGCAGACTCAATGCTGAATTGTCATGTATATAGAAAATAGGAAGTTTGATGCTGTCATCACTAACAGTTTTTACACTGTTACGGAACGTTTGCGCCCACTTCCCGTATATACGCTTTCAAATCGATCTCTGCTGTCATTTTAACACGGGTTATGTGCTACACTTATATGGTGCAAATCGAGTGAGGTTTTTAAAATGATCAATGTTACATTGTCTATTGATAAGGAAGATCTTAAACAAGCTCGTATACGGGCGCTGCAACAGGGCACATCTGTGAATGCGGTTATTCGTGAATTTCTAAAAAACTATATTGCAAGCAGTCAACGCTACCAACAGATAACCGAGCGTATTCTTGAGCAAGCCGAACATTCTCAATTTGATGGTAATGGCAAACAATGGTCGCGAGACGAGTTGTATGAGCGATAAGGTCTTTTTCGATACCAATGTATTGGTTTATGCTTTTGACCAAAGTGAACCTGAAAAAAGTATTATCGCAAGACAATTAATTGCTGAATTTGGTACTGATGGCAATCTGGTGTTGAGTACGCAGGTCTTACAGGAATTTTATGTTGTTGTGACTAAAGTAGGAAAAGTAATGCTTACTTTAGAGCAGGCTGAGGATATTGTAAATGATTTTGCTGAATTTCCATTGGTACAGGTGGATAGGCTCATGATCTCACTCGCAATGAAGCGTCATCAAAGCAAGATTTTTTTTTTTGGGACAGCTTGATTGTGGAAGCTGCCTTAAAATCAGGGTGTTCACAATTACTCAGTGAGGATATGCAAGATGGTCTGCTAATCGATTCCATGACTATTCGTAACCCATTTAGCATTTTATAGTCAGTGGAAGGCGGTGTACCAAGTGTTAGCACTACATCTGTTAAACAATTTGAAAACGCTATTGCCGATACTCACCGATATCTGGAATCCAAACAGCAGCGTGACAAAGTAGTGATGACAGTCTGAAAAAGTGCAGCTTGACTGCAAAGATTCAAGAATACATAAAACAACTTTTAACTTCCGCACCAATCAACACGGCATTCGCTTTGTTATCCCTGATGGGTAACAAAATCCCGTTTATTCACGATATATCGTTATTAAATCACCGTTGTGGTTATATCGTTCTTTCTCATAAATAATCGCAAGCACCTGTTTTAACATGAATTAAGTATTCCATCTTGATTCTGGCACACCTCCTGCAGTCGTTATATTGTCACTTAACGATTCAGGAGCTAAAACAATGTCAGAATTTACTATTCATACACTGGATACTGCGCCGCAGGCATCCAGACAGTTATTACAAAACACAGAAAAA
Source organism: Methylococcales bacterium (assembly GCA_965224565.1). Classification (GTDB taxonomy): domain Bacteria; phylum Pseudomonadota; class Gammaproteobacteria; order Methylococcales; family DRLZ01; genus DRLZ01. The sequence goes on from CBDCZN010000002.1 coordinate 97,134, forward strand.
CAGCTGGGCTTTATCCCGAATCTCTATGCTGTTTTTGCCGAATCACCGGTCACACTGCAAGCCAATCAACTCCTGACTGAGCTGTTCGAAAAAACTGCCTTCACCACGACTGAACGTCAATTGGTTCTGCTGAGCATCAGCCGTTACCGTAATTGCAGCTATTGTCTGGCAGCGCACGGGACTGTCGCCAAGATGCAAAAAATACCTGCAGAAATTACCCATGCCGTGTATTACAACCAACCACTGGCTGATAGCAAGCTAGAGGCATTGCGTACTTTTACCCGTGCAGTGCTGGAAGCTGATGGCTGGGTTAAACAAGACGTTTTGCAAGCTTTTTATCAAGCCGGTTATCTAAAGCAGCATGTATTAGAAGTAGTGTTGGGTATCAGTTTTAAAACTCTTAGTAATTACGTTAACCACATCAACGACACACCGATTGATGCGAATTTTTTATCGGGTATTCCTGATAACCAAAATACTGTGACTGCATAGGAATAACTTAACAGAAGGAGATGATGATGGAAAACCGACCACCACTTCCCCCGTTTACGCTAGAAACGGCAACACTAAAAGTACAACTGGCTGAGGATGGGTGGAATAGTAAAGACCCCGTAAAAGTAGCCAGTGCATATACCGTTGATTGCCAATGGCGTAATCGCGCAGAGATATTTTCAGGCAGAGAAAAAATTATCGAATTTCTGACCCGAAAATGGGAGAAAGAACTGGGTTATCAGTTAAAAAAGGAGCTCTGGTGCTTTTCCGACAAGCGTATCGCGGTAACTTTTCGCTATGAATGGCATGACGATTCTGAGCAATGGCATCTTTCTTATGGCAATGAACTGTGGGAGTTTGCTAATAACGGTTTAATGCAGCGGCGTATTGCCAGTATTAATGACAAGCCGATCAGTGTATCGGAACGCGAATTTAATTAACCACAACCATAACCATAACCATAACCATAACCATAACACATCAGGAGATTCAAATGACTCAAGTAACACTGTTAACCAACCCAACTTGTGGCTATTGTCACGCGGCTAAAAACCTGTTGCAACAACGAGGTATCACTTATGTAGAAGTTGATTTAATCAAGGGTGGCGAACAGGCGCAACAGCTTTTAATGCAAAGCGGACAACGCACTATACCGCAAATATTTATTAACGAAACACCGATAGGAGGCTTTACTGAATTATCGAAATTACTCAGTAACAAGATCTGAGTTAACTGACATAAAATCTTTAAATTGAATGCAGCTTACCAAGGAGAAATAATCATGAAAACACAAGCAATCAACATTATAAAGGCTCTTTTAATCAGTCTGATCTTTAACCTGGGGTTTGCAGCAACCTCTTTTGCCGCGCAGCCAGTCAATGCAGTTAGCTATAAAACTGTCACAATTGATGGATTAGATATTTTTTATCGTGAAGCGGGCAACCCGAAGCATCCAACGATTTTGCTATTACATGGATTTCCAACATCGTCACATATGTTTCGTGATCTGATTCCGGAATTAGCCGATCGATTCCATCTTATTGCACCGGATTATCCAGGGTATGGCTATAGCTCAATGCCTGCTGTCAATCAATTCGACTATAGCTTTGATAATCTTGCCAACGTCGTCGATAAATTTATCGATAAAGTTGGTTTGAAGAAATATAGCTTGTACTTGATGGATTACGGTGCGCCAATTGGTTTTCGTATCGCAACTAAACATCCGGAACGGATTGAATCGCTGATTATTCAGAACGGAAATGCCTATGTTGAAGGTATCGATAATAACTTCTGGGAACCTATTAAAGCCTATTGGAAAGATCGTGGTGCAGTTAACCAGGGTCTGGATAATGATTGGTGGAAAAACGTTAAGGCTACCTACAAAAAACCAAATATGACCAATGATGAAGCGCTGCGTTTTCTGCTGACTTTAGGTGCTACAAAATGGCAATATACTAATGGTGTGCGCAATGTTGAACTCATTAACCCTGATACCTGGAATCATGTGCAACCACTTTTGGATCGCAAGGGTAACCAGGAAATTCAACTTCAAATGTTTTACAGCTATGGTACGAATCCGCCACTGTATCCACAATGGCAGGCTTATTTACGCAAACATCAACCGCCTACTCTGATTGTGTGGGGTAAAAACGATGAGATATTTCCGGCAGAAGGCGCTTATCCCTACAAACGGGATTTAAAAACGGTTGATTTTCATCTTCTGGATACCGGACATTTTGCACTGGAAGAAGATAGTGAGGTGATAGCTGAGCATATTCGACGCTTTCTTGGTGAAAAAACTGAGAATCAATAGGATAGCCTTTTACTCATGTTTTTGAAATAAGCCTTCTAATTCTAATCGTTCCCATGCTCTGCGTGGGAACGTTGCTTGTGACGCTCAGCGTCCCTTGATAAATTCCCGCGCGGAGCGTGGGAACTATATTAATTTGGAGAACCATCATGAAACAGTATGCCAGTGATATCGCATTTACAGAGAGTGTTAAAGCCATACAAACACGATACGGTTCCAGAGATTCTTATGCGAGAGTTGAGAAAAACTGGTGGCCAGATCGCATTACACTAGAGTTAGCCGACTTTATTTCAGAACGCGATTCTTTCTACATGGCAACAGTCAATGGTGAAGGACAGCCTTATATTCAGCATCGCGGTGGGCCAAAAGGATTTCTAAAAGTGCTTGATGAGCGAACCCTGGGTTTTGCCGATTTTCGGGGTAATCGCCAATATATTTCATACGGAAACCTGGAAGAAAATGATAAGGTTTGCCTGTTCCTCATGGATTACCCAAACCGAATCAGAATCAAAATATGGGGTACGGCTGAGGTGAGCGAAGATGATCAAGCGCTTATTAATCAACTGTCAGTTTCCGACTATAAAGGAAAATCGGAGCGCGCTTTTATCATTCGAGTGGAAACCTGGGATAAAAATTGTCCGCAGCACATTACGCCAAGATACACCACTGAGGAAATCACTGAACTTGGTGAACAGTCACCTTAATTAATTGGCTTGTATTTTTTGTCAATTTTAGTTTGAGCAAAAATACATCAAAACACAATGTATCTTTGGCAACTGGATTAATGGGTATACCAGCAACAGGCTGGCTTAACAATTAGGGTATTGGTGAATTCTTTGCTTCTTTTGTTAATTCACTCGCTATTTGAGCTGGTTTAAACTCTGTCAGTCGTCCAATCTCTTGTGTCTTATTCGGATATTCATAACCTACACTTGCTATAAAGCTGGTGACTTGTTCCAGGTCGAGTAGTGATTTCACCAGTTTCGATTCATGCACAATCACAGTAAACCCTGAAGTTGGATTCGGTGAGGTTGGAATATATACAACATACATTTCACCTTGTTTGTTGGTCACATAGCCTGGAACCCATAGGCCATCTTTGGGATATTCGATATAGACGACTTCACGATCATCATCTTGCTCATGATTTGAAAACATCTTGACAATCTTTTTAGTGACTCTGTAAACAGTATTGACAATCGGGATTTTATTGATGACCCGTTCAAATGTCCCAATCACCAAGGAGCTTCGGTATTTCGCCAGGGAATAACCGATGGATGCCAATAAGGAAAAACTGACTAAGAATACGGCGAAAGTATTTGTGTAACTATCAACATAGCCGTGCACCATAAAGAACATACTCGAGATCATGTTCTTGACGACACTAAATATCTTTAGGATAAATACAATCGGTATTACACCCAGAACACCGATCAGAAAATAATTAAGAATTGTTTTGAACTGCTTGATCATCGGCTTATCCTCTTATTATCCATTCACTCTGTTTTTTTAACGCTCGACAAAGTATTTACTTCAACGTTTTATGCGCCTGTCTTAATCTGCAATTTTGTTTTCTCTTCAGGTGTTAAAATAACTTCCAGAATGTCAGAGAAATCAGGCCCATCAATAAAAACAGCGGCACGTTTGACGACTTCCTCTCGTCGCGCAACTCCACCAAATCCAATGACTACAACACCAACATCAATGGCTTCAAGATCAGTCACCCCATCGCCAATTAATACATTGCGGTCATTTGCTTTAGCCAGCATCTTGCAGACTTTAGCTTTTCCACCATTTGATGCCAATACATTTGTCTGGTCAAAGCCGTTATAGTTGTCATCCGCGTCAAAATTGATATCGACCGCATGAATGTTTTCAGACTTAATTTCCAGCAATGCTCCCAGCTCGATAATCGGTTGACGTAAACCACCACTGATAATATGTACAGCCTTACCCAGCTGGTGTAGTTTGGCAATCACATCAACCGCATGATCAACGACTTCTTCCTGATAGCGTTGAGCCAACCATTGCACATCCTGACTAGTTGGCTGAATCACATGCAGGCGACGACTGTAAACCTCTTCCAAGGGCATATCGCCATTCATGGCAGCAGCAGTGAGTGGGATCAGCTGATCTGCAACATCTGCGTTGCGTGCTAATTCATCAATGCCTTCGATGCGAGTCAGTGTGCTGTCGCAATCGAAAAATACCTGATTAAAAGGGCGTGTATTCACAGTTCAACCTGACACACATGCTCAATGGCCGGGATTTTTTCGACTGCTGTAAACGTCGTATCATCCAGTGGCGAAGAAATACCGATAATTGCCATGGCTTTGTTTTCCTTTGTTGAATCACCAACATGCATGCGTGTGATATTGATATTCCCATCACCTAGAATATCACCGATAGCGCCAATCACGCCAGGCTGATCAGAGTGCTGAGTAAGCAAGATAGTGCCTTTCAAAATAGACTCGACTTCATAATCATTGACTGCTACAAGCCTTGGGTATTTCTCTCCCAGCAAGGTCCCTGTCAAAAGAATTTTTCCACCTTCAAAATGACCACTGACGGTTACCAGCGACACGTAATCATGAACTTCTTCGCTACGTGATTCAGTCAAACTAATACCTTGGCGTTTTGCTAAACTCACAGCATTGACACTATTGACTGGAACAGACATGGTATTGGCCAGTAATCCAACCAGTGTTTCGACTGCAATCGGATGAGAATCAAGGCTGGCTGCCTGTCCTTTGACAGCCACTTTAACCGCACTTAATGGCCCTGGAGCCATCGCCGCCAGAAGACGCCCCAAGCTGCGTCCCAAGTCCAGATAGGGTTGTAACTTATGCCTGTCGTCCTTTGAAATTCTCGGCAAATTGAGCGCATTGATCGCCTCATTATGAATCAAAAAGTCCGCAACCTGATGTGCGATTGCTACACCAACAGCAACCTGTGCTTCATGTGTAGATGCACCAAGATGTGGAGTAAAGACGACGTTATCAAGTTTCAATAGCGGCGAATCGACAGGTGGTTCATTTTCAAAAACATCAAGAGCTGCACCCGCCAGATCACCATTGGTTAACGCATCGATTAATGCTGCTTCATCAACCAGACCACCACGCGCACAGTTAATCAAACGTGCGCCTGGCTTCATCATTGCAAAACGCTCTGTATTCATTAATTTCTGTGTTGGTGGTATTAATGGGCAATGCAGACTGACGTAGTCAGCAATACTCAATAACTCTTCCAGCGTTTTGGACTCAACCCCGTCTTGCTCAAATCTTTCCGCAGTTACAAAAGGGTCATACGCTACCACATTCATTTGCAAGCCCTTGAATCGTGAAGCAGCGATGCGACCGATTGTGCCATAACCGATAATACCCATGGTCTTACCGGTAATTTCTCGCCCCATAAACTGTGAACGCTTCCACTCACCAGCTCTCACTGAGGTGCTTGCTTCCGGCAAATTGCGGCTGAGTGAAAATAAATGCGCAACCGCCAACTCTGCTGTGGTTGTCGCATTTGAATCTGGAGTATTCAACACCACGATTCCATGTTCGGTTGCGGCTTCAACATCAATGTTATCAACACCGATTCCAGCTCGCCCAATCACTTTCAGTTTAGGAGCGGTTTCAATCATTTCACGTGTCACTTTTACTGCGCTACGCACAATCAAACCATCAACATCGGCTAATCGTTCAGTCACTTCTTGTTGTGATAATCCAGGTGTAAAATCAACATCAATGCCATCACACGTGCGTAAGTAATCAACCCCGGTTTCCGAAATTTTGTCAGCTACAAAAATTTTCATGCTTGTTTATTTTATTCCTCGTTTTAATATGGATAATCAGTGCTAAATACACTGTAGTCGTTTTTTGAATACGTTTTCTTCTGAGATTCTTGGTTCTGGTTAGTTTGCTTATTGTTTTACGATCTTGGCGACTTCAATTAAGCTTTCCAGAGTAGTTGATAATTGAGACTGGGTCTCCGATCTGACTGTTGCATGGCCAATTTTACGTCCAGCTCTTGGCGCTTTATGGTAGTCATGAAGATGCACAATTGCGTTGTCTAAAATTGTCGCTGTAGTTGGAATAGTCCCGATAAAATTAACCATTGCCGCATATCCTGCTGTTTGAGTGCTTCCCAGCGGCCAGTCCAGGATGGCACGCAGGTGATTTTCAAACTGGCTGATTTCAGAACCTTCGATACTCCAATGCCCGGAGTTATGAACACGTGGCGCAATTTCATTTGCTAGCAATTGACCATTCACATCAAACAACTCCAACGCAAGCACACCGACATAATCCAGTTCATCGAGGATACGCTGAATATAATCTTGCGCTAACTGTTGTGATTGATCATCCGGAAGACTTTGCGCGTAATGCAATATGCCTTGATGATGGGTGTTTCTACTTAACGGGTAATAGACGATCTCACCACGACGATTGCGCGCTGCAATAATAGACACTTCTCGATCAAATGCCACCATATTTTCGATAATCAGCGGTCTACCACCCAACTGTTGCCAGGCGGAATCAATCTCCTGTTCATCTTTTAACACGATCTGTCCTTTTCCGTCATAACCCATGCTGCGGGTTTTTAAAACACACGGAAAACCAATTTGTTGCGTTGCCTGTTCTAGTTGTTGTTGAGTCTCAATTGCCACAAACTCAGGCACTGGAATCTCAAGTCGTTGAAACATGTTTTTTTCATTTAGCCGATCCTGCGCTGTCTGCAGTGCAATTGGAGGTGGAAATACTGGGCAATTATCCTGCAAGTAACGCAGGCTTTTTGCGGGAACATTTTCAAATTCAAAAGTGACAACATCAACTTGCTCCGCCAATTGTTGGAGCGCAGCTTGATCATCATAATCGGCCAGAATTAATTCGGCGACCTGTGCTGCACAAGCATCGGCAGAAGGATCCAGCACCACAAATTCAAGACCTAATGGATAACCAGCCAATACCAGCATACGCGCCAATTGACCCCCACCAAGGATCCCAATTTTCATTAAGTAGTCTCTCGTGGATCTGGTTGTGACAACACTGCCTGGGTTTGTTGTTGCTGAAATTGCTCAACTGCTTGACGAATTGTCTGATCGTGATTGGCTAATATTCTTGCTGCCAATAAAGCAGCATTGATTGCTCCTGCGCGGCCTATTGCCAAAGTACCAACCGGCACACCGGCTGGCATCTGCGCAATCGACAATAAAGAATCCATTCCATTCAAAGCTTTTGATTGGACAGGCACACCCAAAACTGGAAGTCGGGTTTTGGCGGCAATCATACCAGGTAAATGAGCGGCACCACCGGCACCTGCAATAATTACCTGCAAACCGCGTTGTTCGGCTGTTTGGGCATATTCAAATAATAAATCCGGAGTGCGGTGTGCAGATACTATTTTAACTTCAAAAGGCACTTGCAATTGCTCAAGCATATCTGCAGCATGTTGCATCGTTTCCCAGTCTGAGCTGGAACCCATAATCAACCCGACGAGAGTATTCATAGAGTCTTTTAATTTCATCATTCAGTTTGCTGAGTGCTCATCAATTTACAATGTCTGGAGTTTAAATTTTGATCGAATGAAACACCCAATCATCGGGTTCTTCAAAAAGCAAAAGCATGTATTGTAATTTATATAGCCAGAGACAACTACTAATGAATAGACTTGAGCAGTTATAACATAGGGCTGATTAGATTGTTTCAGCCTGGTATCCAGTGTTTTGTGTAAAATCTTCCGGTTAATAATCCGTATCAATCTGTAGACTGCCTGATTGCGTGAGCAGTATCAGCTGCAATCCGATTTTCTTCAACATCATGTACTCGAAAAATACTGACACCAGACATCACTCCAAGTGCCGTCGTCGTTGCGGTTGCAATGGCAAGTTGTTGCTGAGATGGATTTTCCAGGAGTGAACCCATAAATCGTTTCCGGCTGGTGCCAAGTAATAGCGGATAACCAAGCGCAACGAATTGATCGAGATTGGCAAGTAATTGCAAGTTGTCGATACGGCGTTTTCCAAATCCGATTCCTGGGTCGATAATAATCTGGTCAGGCTTGATTCCAGCTTCCAGAGCGACAGCAATACGTTGTTGCAAATAATCGAGAATCTCTTTTACGACATCATGGTAATAGGGGTTTTCCTGCATTGTTCCCGGTTTGCCTTGCATGTGCATTAGTGAAATGCTGACATGGCTCTGCGCGGCCAGTTTTAATATCCCAGGGTCTTCGCTTCCCGCTGAAATATCGTTAATCAGGGTTGCGCCAGCTTGCAGAGCGTTGCTTGCGACTTTGCTTGAGGTGGTATCAACGCTGATTGCACAATGATTTCCCAATGTTTGGCTAAGCTCCTGAATAATCGGAATAATACGTCTAATCTGCTCTTCTGGTGTGATGCGGACAGCACCGGGACGAGTTGATTCTCCACCAATATCAATAATATCCGCGCCTTGTTTAACCATCAACAGCGCGTGGTCAACTGCATGTTGCGGGTTGCTGAACATTCCACCATCGGAAAAGCTATCCGGTGTTACATTGAGAATACCCATGATCAATGGCTTACCACTGAGGATTTTTTTTTGCAATTGGTTAGATGTGGTCATTTGGTATTTTCTGGGACCTATCGCTTAGAACCTGTTCGATATTTTGAACAGGTTCTAAGTAAAGCTGATTGAAAAGTGGCGTTTATTTTGTGCAAAAAAGGAGTGCAGCGCAATGCATAAAACAAAGGACGCTTATGGGGTAGCTGGAACGCCTTGTATGGTTGATACCCTTATTTATTATGTATTTGATGGTTAGAATGTCCAGAAATAGCATGACGAGCATGATCACTTAATTGAGCATCAAACCATTGATGAATGGCAGTAATAAGCGTGGGTATCTCTGTTGAGTAAGTAATTTCCGCTCCATTTGGCAAGTCTTTATACTCAATATTAATCTCCGTTGGTTTTGCCTGCCGTAATTCTTTTAAACCTGGCATAGCATTGCCATGAATTTTTTCAGGATTGGAAAAATTGCCCTGCTTAAATTCATGTGAAATTTTAGTTAAATGCTCACGAATTAGATTTATTTGCTTAATATTAGCAACATCATTAACCATAACTTTTTGTATACCTCCTTTCACTGATTTAGAAAAAACATGGGTTGTTTGCTCTAAATCAAATGGCATCACATGAATTCCTCGCTGAACTATCTCGTTAAGTCGTTTTTCACTCGCTTTTTCTACGGCATGAACAGGAGTTGTTAATAACAAAATGTTTAATATAGAAGTCAATAAATATTTCATACTTTAATTTTCCCATAAACCTAACAAGTTATTGTGTAGCGTGTGCTGCGACCACCACCAGGCAGTTGTTTAATACAACCTTTAGCAACTAATTCTGTTAAATCGCGAGTTGCTGTAGCCTTACTCACTGTGGCCAGACTTTGGTATTTACTAGCATTAATTCCTTGCAAAAATTCTTCGCCTGCGCTATCTAACAAACGATTTAATACTTTAATTTGGCGCTCAATTAATACGGTTTGGCTATGTATTTGCCAAAAACGGGTTTTAGCAACCACTCGTTCTATGCGGTTGATACCTTGTTGCATCGCTTCTGCTAATACCTCTAAAAACCAGCCTATCCAGATACTAATATCAATTGGGTTTTTTGTATTAATCTGTACTGTTGTTTTGCAGCCCTGGGTATTTTCCAGATGATCGTAATAAGTGCTGCGATTGGTTTCTATCGCTGCACTTAATGAGTAAAAACGAATACTGGTTTGTTCCGCTTGCGCCAAGGCCCTATCAGTAAGCGCACGTGCTACTCTGCCATTACCATCATCAAATGGATGTAAGGTGATAAACCATAGATGTGCAATCGCAGCGCGTACCATGGCGTGTTCGGTTGTATCCCCATTAAACCAGTCAATAAATATAGCAAGCTGTTTTGCTAATTGTGAGCGGGGCGGCGCTTGAAAATGAATAATTTCCCGATGGCCTTTTTGTGACACGACTTGCATGGGTGCTTCCCCGCGTAGTTTACCAATGGTGATGTCGTGCAATATGGGTGGTTCCGGGAATAAGGCTGTCTGCCATTGGCAGAGCAGTTCCAGGCTAATCGGTGTTTCCAGTTGATTCGTTGCATCACCCAGCATGGCAATTAAACTTTCGGTCTGGCGTGTGCCGCGTGGCAAACCTGCTTGCTCCAAACCTAAATGCTTGGCTACCGATGAGCGCACCGAGCCAACATTAAGTTTTTCTCCTTCTATTTCTGATGTTTGTAAGGCATTTTCAATCAAGGCATCCATTTCGGCCTGACGATCAAGACCTTCGGGCAGGTTTAGTGTTTTGCCGATCAGTTGCTGTTGTTTGGTCAACACATTTTCCAGTCTGGCTCTTATTGCCGAGGACTGATAAACAAAATATGGCCAATGTGGGGTTTGCCAGATGTACAAGGTTTGCTGGTAATGTTTGTTGAAGCGTTTATGAGCCGATTAGATGTCTGTATTCGACTCAATTAGTGAGCCGAATAATAGCAATTATTCGGCTCATTAGTCAAACATGCTTTGCTTTGCTTTGCACTGCATCCATTGATCAAGATCTTGAACAGCTTTTTATAACAATGGAGCAATCACCAACGACACAACGGCCATTAATTTGACAACGATATTCAATGAAGGGCCTGAAGTATCCTTAAACGGGTCGCCTACAGTATCACCGCAAATAGCAGCTTTGTGAACATCGGTGCCTTTTCCGCCATGCGCTCCGCCTTCAATGAGTTTTTTAGCGTTATCCCAGGCTCCTCCGGCATTCGCCATAAACAAGGCCATTAACACACCGGTTAATAATGATCCGGCCAGTAAACCGCCAAGCGCCTCTTTATCAAGAAAAATGCCCACCAACACTGGTGTGCTAATGGTTACAAAACCAGGAAGAATCATTTCATGTAACGATGCTTTAGTGGAAATTTCTATACACCGTGCAGAATCAGGCGGCACATCCCCTTCCATTAAACCAGGAATATCTCGAAACTGGCGCCGAACTTCTTCAACCATTGCTTGTGCAGCTTTGCCGACAGAGTCCATGGTCATCGCAGCCACTAAAAATGGAACAGAACCACCAATGAATAAGCCGATAACAACCAATGGATTAAGCAAATCAATTTGTGATAACTGTGCTGATGCTGCGTATGCCGAAAATAACGCCAACGCAGTTAATGCAGCTGAACCAATCGCAAAGCCTTTGCCAACAGCCGCTGTGGTATTGCCAATAGCATCCAGTGAATCGGTAATGCTTCGTGTTTCTGGGCCTAACTCAGCCATTTCACTAATGCCGCCTGCGTTATCAGCAATTGGTCCATATCCATCAACCGACATGGTTACGCCTGTGGTTGCCAGCATTCCGACTGCCGCAATACCAATGCCGTATAAACCTGCAAAATGATAAGCGATCCAGATTGCAGTACAAATACCCACAATCGGCAAGACTGTTGAGCGCATACCAATACCAAGTCCGGCGATAATATTGGTGGCTGGACCAAACTTGGACGCTTCGGCAATCTTTTCAATCGGTGCCTTCGATGTATAGTAATCAGTCACTCTGCCGATGAATATTCCAACCAGGGTTCCGCCGAGCACCGCAAAGAATGGACCGTTGACAGAAGAAACCCGACCATTGCTCAAATTAAACTGAATTGCAAAATTATCAATCACCAGATAGGCACACATTAAAAACAACACAGCAGCAATCCAGGTAACACCTTCCAGCGCATGTGCAGGATTAATGTTTTTCAGCAATTGCATGCCCAGCACACCAATGATGGATGCCAGCAAACCACAAATAATCAAAGCTATCGGCAACAATAACGCTTTCGACTGCATGCTGGTGATATCGACAAAATTTGTCGATGTTGCTGCAATAGCAATCGTCGCAATCACAGAACCAACATACGATTCAAATATATCCGCGCCCATGCCTGCCGTGTCGCCAACGTTATCGCCAACATTATCTGCGATGGTTGCCGGGTTTCTGGGGTCATCTTCCGGAATATTTGCTTCAACCTTGCCGACCAGATCTGCGCCAACATCGGCTGCCTTGGTGTAAATACCGCCGCCAATACGGGCAAATAAAGCAATCGAAGATGCACCCATGGCAAAACCAGTTAATGCCGAATAATTAGCAACATTGGAACCATCAATTAACCCGAATATGATGGAAACACCAGCCAAACCAAGCGATGCGACCGCCAAACCCATTACCGAACCACCGCTAAAAGCGACAAGTAATGCTGCCCCCATGCCTTTTTGATTGGCTGCCGCTGAAGTTCGCACGTTGGCTCGTGTGGCAGCTTTCATACCGAAAAATCCGGCAAACATTGAACAAGCTGCTCCCGCTAAAAACGCATAACACGTTGCGTGACCTATGAAGAAAAAAATCAACGCTGCAACAAGCAGAACAAAAACAGACAAAATGGTATATTCTGCCCTCAAAAAAACCATTGCTCCATCGTGGATGAGATCCGCAATGTCACTCATTTTTTCTGATCCAGCATCAAACGACAAAATCATTCGATAAATAATAAAAGCGATGATTAAACCTGCAACGCCAAAATATGGCCCCACGACAGCAAAAAAATCCATATTCATACAATTTCCTCCAATGGTGAACTTATAATGATGGTGTTACTCGAATGCATGTCGGAGTGTGTGCTCGTCATAAGTGCATCGTAACTTGTTGTAATTATATTGATTTCCTGAAATACTCAATGATTTTCCAATGAATTGCATTGTTATTAATCAGGAAGCCCACCTGAATACTGCCATAAACTCAGTTGATCTGCCATGTCTAGTCTTGTCCAATAGAAATTGATATTATCCTGAGCGTACCCATGCAAATTTTTTTATACAGAGCTGATAAGCACTGTCAGCCCAAACTTGATCAACCTGGAATCGTAGGACAATGACCGCCAGCACTCAACGTTTTATCGTCGGCTTGTGTGTCGTTTGTGTATTGTTCGCACTTGCCTGGACAGTACTATTTGTCACATCAACTCCGCGCCCAGCACCCGATGTCGTGTTTAAAACGATTAGCGGTGAGAAAATTCCATTGAACGACCTGCGAGGCAAACCAGTGTTGGTTAATTTCTGGGCATCAAACTGTGGGTATTGTCTTGAGGAAATGCCACATCTTGCTGAATTATATCGAGAGTTATCAGGGAAAGGGCTGCAAATAATTGGTGTGGCAATGCCTTACGACATCCCCAGTCATGTCGTGCAACGCTCAAAACAACTCAATATCCCTTATCCTGTGGCTATCGATCCTGACGATATTGTTGCCAGAGCATTCAATAATGTAAGATTCACACCCAGCAGTTTTTTAATTAACGCGCAGGGAATGATTATTGATAAAACCACTGGTCAAATGAATCTAGACACCTTGCGTACCCAAATTAATCAGCTCTTAAAGGAAACCTGACCATGCTCTGGTTAAAAGCACTGCACTTAATTTTTATGGTCACCTGGTTCGCGGGTTTGTTTTATTTGCCGCGACTGTTTGTTTACCATGCAATGACAGAAGATATGGCTGGTAAGGAACGCTTTAAAATCATGGAGCGCAAACTTTTCTTCGGCATTATGACTCCAGGAATGATACTGACATTGGTCTTTGGTGTGTGGATGCTCGGCGACTATGCCTGGGATCTCTATAAAACCAGCGGGTGGTTGCATGTTAAATTAACGCTGATTGCACTACTGGTGGTCTATCACTTTCTTTGTATGAAATGGATGTTAGCCTTTAAACGTGACGATAATGTACATAGTCATGTTTTTTTCCGTTGGATTAATGAAATTCCTGTGTTGTTTCTGGTGGTGGTGATTATCCTGGCGACAGTCAAGCCGTTTTAATATTGACTGCTCTTGTAACCCAAGATCAAAATCTATTGTTGACCAGACAGCTTCTAAACTCGTTCAATGCCAAACCGATTCCCTGCAATGTAGATTTAGCAGCTCTACGACTGTCTTATTCCAATATAACGCAATCCACATATTAATAGCCTGTTCCGACTCAATAAACTGTGACGTGCTTAACAGTCTGAGCAGTTTCAGTAATCAATAAATCAGTCAACAACCTGTTCTATCCCATGATATAGCGGATTTTTTGAGTTTTTATCGGTGACATATCATTTATGTGGCCCACATACAATATAAATTCTGATCTAGACTTAATGTTTGGGTAGTACGCATTTTGCATTAGGCAGCGACTACCAACTGATTTTATATGACTGGTTTTATTGATGACATTCTTTCATTTTAAAAAACAATCAAAACGATACTCCTCGCTAGAACAGAATCGTGGCTCCACTTTGATCGAAGTGTTGGTGACTGCTGTTATTATGGCAGTTGGATTATTGGGTGTGGCCAGTGTCCAGATTACCAGTCTTAAAACCAATGACAGCACTTATAATCGTACCCAGAGCGCTATGTCTACTTACAACATGATGGATTACATTCGGGCAAATCGCGAAAGCGCGATTGCTGGAGACTATAACATCAGCCTGAGCGCATTCAGCGATTTATCAACGCCTTCAGGAAACAGTATCCCTGAAACTGACCGTTATCACTGGTTCCAAAAGCTTAACAATAATGTGCCCAGTGCTAAAGCTGCAATCAACTGTAATTCTAGTGGTATTTGCGCTGTAAAAGTGCAATGGGATGATACACGTGCAGAAGCCACCACATCAACCAAACACATCGTATTGAATGCACAATTATGATTTTAGCTAAAATTCATTATACAAATATGCAACAGCAAGGATTTTCTATTGTAGAAATATTGGTTGCTATGCTGATTGGATTGGTTCTAATGGTTGGATCTATTGACGTGTTGCTCTCCAACAAACAGACCAACAGCTTGCAAATTGCCTTATCCAAAATTCAGCACGATGGTCGATTGGCTATCAATCTGCTTTCTTCAGATATCAGAATGGCCGATTATAGTGGTTGTTTCAATGATGTTTCCGATGGTGTGGAAAATACGCTGAACAACCCGACTAGTTTTGCCTGGGATTTATCAAATACTGTCCAGGGTTTTAATAATGTCAGTGCCAGTTTTACGGTGAGTGATGCTAACAGTGGTGGCGTTATTTCCAGCATCGTTGAAGGTACCGATGTGCTGGTGATTAAAGGCATGGCTGATGGTGTACCGATTAGCAGCAACCCGGATAACACCACATTCACCATCACTGAATCACTGAATAATTTAAATACCGGTGAAATATTAGTCGTTGCTGATTGTGAGCAAGCATCCATGTTTCAAGCATCAAGTGTTGCTAGCACCGGTGGTGTTACAACAATTCTGCATACAGCGTCTGGGATAACACCTGGCAATAGTACTGCTACTGTCAGCAACAGTTTTGGAACAGACGCTGAAATCGCCAGACTGACTTCCACTGTTTACTACATAAAAAATGATGCTTCGGGAACTGCTGGATTATTTCAGTCCAGTCTCAGCGTTAACAGCAGTGGTGATACGGTTGCCCTGGAAGAAAATCAACTGGTGAGCAATGTGGAAAACATGCAAATCCACTATGGTGTAGATAATGACGATGACCAGGATGTTGATGTGTATCAAAATGCTGCTGCAGTAACAGACTGGCAAGCTGTCATCAGTATTCGCATGGCCTTGTTGCTTGCTAGCAAGAATGATTTCTTGATCGAAAATGCAGAGTCATACAGTTTCGATGACAACACATTTAGTTTTACCAAAGACGATCTAGCGGGAGCAAACGCAGACCGCAGATTACGGCGCACATTCACTGGTTTTATGGCGCTGAGAAATCGCGCTTTGTAATGATCACTATGAAGATATCAAACGTTTTTTCTAATACAAGACAGCCTTCGCTAAAATCATCACAGACAGGAGTTGTCTTGGTTATAGGGTTGGTAATGCTTTTTGTATTAACCATGGTTGCACTGGCTGCCGCCCGGACAACGACGTTCCAGGAAAAAATGGCATTCAACACACAGGAACGTAACAAGGCATTACAAGCAGCAGAATCAGCCAGTCGCTATGCATGGTCAATACTTGGAACTGCTAATTATAAAGAGAGTGATTTTATTACCAATACGTCTAAAAGCGGCCTTTACGACTTACGTGGCTTTGATCCAATTTCAGGAAGCAAACTGACGGCCAACTGGAATGCAATCTATAGTGTTAATAATTGGCCCTGGAGTGACACGATTAAACGCGCAGCAATGCCAAATACAGTTGCGACCAGCAGTTTAAGCTTTATTACTGATAACTCAAATCCGATGCAATTGGCTGCCGCGCCACAGTTTGTAGCTGGTATGCACGCACCTGTGCTACGTAAAGGCAGTGAAAACAAATATTGTATTCCATACACCATTGCCGGAGCCGGAAAAGGCAGCACTGATAGCAGCCAGGTGATTATTGAATTAAAAGTAATACCAAAATTTAGTTGTTATACAGCGGTTAAATAATTTGAAATGGATTAAACAAAATAACCAGAATTATATTAATACTTAACAAATAGACAAGAAGATACCAAACAGATGAACTCAACAAACATCACGAAAAATACTAGTCAAATTATCCAGCATCTTTCTCATGAAAAAGAATTGATTAGTGATGTTGATATTATTAAAGAAAACTTATTTTTACTCTTTTGTAAAAAAGTAATATTTAATATATTGGTTATTTCTGGAATGTTAATTGGCCTAGGAAGTTTTAATGTAGCAGACGCAACTGGTGTATTAAATCCCACCTGCTCTTGTCCCGCTGGATCAACAATATTAAATGCATCAAATTTTACTGCTAATTTAGCAGCAGGCACAGATTATTGTATTGCTGAAGATTTAAGTGCAAGCGGAGCTTTTCTTCAGTTTGGAGGCAATTCAAGCTTGACTATAGCTCCCGGTGTTTACTTTTACTTTAGCGGCTCTTTTTTTCAACAGGCCATATCATCCAGTAATTCAATTAATATTTGTGAGGGTGCGCGGGTAACGATAACAGGCTCATATACACAAACAGGTCTTTTTGGAGGTCAAGCATCGTTAAAACTGGATGAAAATTCAGGTTTGGAGATATGTGGGTCATGGTCCTCAGATCCAGATCCAAATACTAGCATTTCATCTACAATCCTGACAGGCCTGGATCAAAGCAAGCATCCTTTAATTATTCTTAGGGGGGCAGTTAATTCTAATTTTAGACAAATCGGTGATCCTGTCAATGTAGTTGATTATATAGAAATAGGCTCGAGTACAATGTTAACGTCTAGTGCACATAATTATTGCAATTCCGCAATAACTGGCACGGATATTCATAATTCAAGCGGTTGTGATTGGGTGCCAACTGGTTTGGTAACAGCGGATATAGCACCTTGTGGTGAGATCAGTAATTTCCCTGGAAGTCCTAGCTCTACTTCTCTAACATTGATTACCGAGGTAACCAATGATGATGGCGGAACAGCTGTTATCAATGATCTAGGTGTTGCTACCAGTGCGGGTAATCTCACTTTTGATGCAGGTACAACATCTGGCGATACTACAACATATACTTCAACTCAACTATCGATCAACGGAGGCAGCTACAACTTATCTGGAAACGATATTGTCAATTATACAAAAGGGCTGTGGAGCTGCAATGGATCACTGGAATTAGTTACTCTGGGTAGTGGAACGGTGACCATCGCAGAGGGTGACAACGTTACTTGCACCATTACATATGATGACACCCCAATGTGTACAGCATTGACAGGTGATGTTAGTGAAATAGCAGCAGCAATTCCTTTCCAGGTTGCCTCTGGAGACAAGGTTTTCGTTGCTTCCAACTCGCCACTTCCCAGTAGCGCAGGCCATCTAAAGGCTTATGCTGTGCAGGCGAATGGTGCAATTGCAACCTCCGTAGCTTGGGATGCAGCCACCTTGATGGATACTACAAAACGAGAAGCCGGGCTTTATTCAACCAATGCTTCTGGTACTAAAGTATTATTCAATAGTGGTAGCTTTGATGCGGCGGCTTTTAGCAGTTCAGGTAGTCCGACAGTTGCTAAAATTAAAGAATACACAATTGAGCCATCAGTCGATAGTGGCGTTTATTTGGCAGGTCGCGCCAGTGGTTCCTGGCTAGGCCCGATGAGTCGTGGTAACGATGTTGCCTTGCTGACTCAAATGAACAATATGGGCCAGTTTCTGACTGACAGTGCTTATCGTTCTTTTTATAACGGCACAATATCATCTCGCAGCGAAAAAATACTGGTGAGTAGTGATGATGGTTTTTTATATGCTTTCGATCAATCTACAGGTCAATTGTCCTGGGGCTGGATGCCACGTTCATTGGCAGGGGAACTGAAAAATTATACGTCATTTCAAAGCCAGCGCTTAATGCGCGGCAAACTTAATATCATCGATGCCAAAGATTTGTCAGGAAACTATGCCACCTATGTGGTTGGCAGTTACAAGCATGGTCTGGGACATTATGCGCTAAAACTGGATAGTAACGGTGCACTGGATTCTGTGGTTTGGGATCAGGACTACAGCGCTAGTTTTAATACGGCCCCCAATCATGGCGAGATAGATTTTTTTCGTGATGGTGCTGAACAGACTTATGTCACTTATGTCGTCACTGACAGTAGCAATCAATCGACACTGGTATTGCGAGAAATCACTACTGCATCAACCAATACCGAAGTTACACTTAATTTTAATGCCACTGCGACACCATTTGTGATTCAGAATTTTAATGATTCCAACGGCCCTGCAGCCAAAACGCTCTATCTGGGTGATGACAGTGGAAATATCCAACGCACTGCATTACTCGATAGTGGGTCACTGGATAACGCTGCCAATCTTAAATCGGCACTGGAAGGTAGCTCGGTTGGTGATTTATATGCGAGTGAACCAATCCTGTTTCTTGGTGCGTCAAGTTCAAATACAGGCGGACAGTATTATCTGCGTGCTCAGTCAGAATCTAGACTAACGCTTCTGGAATACAACAGCTCTTCTACCAACTGGGATAAACGCTGGACCAGCTATGTTGGTGGCGCTGGCAGCTGGAATACTTCTGGTATTTATGCCGCCGATAACAGTGGTGCTCCCACGGATGTTGATGGTGATGGTTTTTTTACTAATGTTACAGCGAATGGTATTCAAAGTTTGCCTGCCGATGCAAGAATTACCGACGCTGCACAAATTGTGGCGAATAATGTCATTCTTCCGGTTAGTGTGCAAGCCGCTGGAAGTTGTTTTGGCAAAGCCTATTTTTACCTCTACAATCTCACGAATGGCGTGTTTCCTGACAATAAATTAATGAATCTGGATTCCAGTAAAATCAGTACTAATATTGCGCTGGGTTATGGTGATCCATCGCGGGTCAGTATTGCTGATATGCCAAGTACTGAGTTTATGCTTGGCTATGGTTTAACGGATCAAAATAAAGATAATGACGTTGAGATCAATACACCATTTCGCATTAATGACAAAGTCGCCACTGGTATTCGAGGCTGGAAAGAACGCAGACAATAATAGTTGGTAGCTCTAGAGGCGTTGATTTTTTCAGCGTCTCCTTAGAGACCAGACTGCTACTGAAATAACATGTGTTTATATTAACTTATTGAATTATATGTTAATTTCCTAAGCGTTGCTTGGTTCTAGTAGTCGCAAGAAATATCAATTCAGCTATTCTGAGAAAAGTGAGTGTATTGATTGTTCTTGCTCACATCAAGAGAGTTTAAGCGTCAGTTCAATGTTCCAAAACTATTCGGCTATGTGTTAAACAAAAACCCCTGTTATCACCAATATTTTCAATCTAGATTTTAGAAACAACACTCAATTCAAACACATTGTTTTTGTGTTTTTTGAATAAGTCTGTATATTCTGAATATGCCGATTGTATTTTTAGTCATTCAGTTTTTAGGTTCAATCGTGCTACCAAATTTATCCACTACCAAAAGCGTCAGGATATTAGCCTCGTATAGCATATAACTGATGCCATCAGGTCTGACTGTGGATTTTCTATCGCCTCGTCTAGGTACGAAACAGGAATCGCCAATTGAGAAATCATCAAATAGATTTGTTAAGATTTATTGGTCTGGCGATGATTATTTTGGCGCATGTCGAACCACCTGATCTTATTTTTCAGCTAAGAAATTTTGATGTTCCACTGATGGTGCTGGTATCAGGTATGTCTTTTGGCCTGGCTTTTAAGAGTGAATCATATTCGCAATACATTTGGAAACGAGTCAAGCGCTTGGTGTTTCCAGTATGGATTTTTCTAACGCTATATTTTTTAATTATATTTTTGTTCAAATCCTCGCTTGAAGACTTAAGTTATCGATTAATGATGGATAGCTATTTGTTCATAGAGGGAATTGGATACGTATGGATTATAAGAGTTTTTGTTCTGGTCGCTATGATTTCGCCATTGATCTACTCTTTTGATAAAAACACACAATCAAATAGTGGTTATTTTGTAAAATTATTGCTTGTGCTGCTGACATATGAGGTCTGTCGATATTTTTCTATGTCCTATATTTCAAAAGGCTTTGGGAGACACATATCGTTGATAATTTTTTATATGATCCCTTATTCAGTACTATTCGCTATCGGTTTAAGGCTTCCAAAAATTTCTTCTAAAGAGACGCATCGGCTGTTCTGGTTTTTTCTGATGGTTTTTGCAGGTTTGTATTGCTTGCTTAGGTATCAGACTGGAAACTTTGTTCCAACACAAGCCTATAAATACCCGCCATCAATTTATTATTTATCATATGCGATAGCGGTTTGTGTTTTTCTTTGGATTATTAGTGGAGGAATTTGGAAGCAAATAGAAAAGAGTAAAATAATAAAGAATGCTGTTTTATTCATCGCTCAAAATTCTATTTGGGTTTATCTATGGCATATTCCATTGATCAAGATAATCCATGCTGATTTCGCTGTAAAATATGTTAGTGTTTTTGTTGTATCCACATGCATTGTCGTTTTTCAAGTATGGCTTGTGAATAGTGTGTTGGTTCGATTAACGTCCAGTGCAAAAATAAAGAAAAATCTAAAAATCATGCTCACTGGTTAAATTACAGATAGCTGTATCTGGTTTTAACGAAATTAAATTTTGGTATTAACCCCGCTCAGCTTTTCTACAGTAGGCTTTCTATTTTTGGATTAGTCATCTGCGCATCCACCAGTGAGCAAAGCAATCGTTCTGACATAGGGGCAGACAAGACAAAGCAATAATCATGAATTGGAAAATGCTCTAATGCATGATAGGGTTGCTTAATAGATTGTAATTTTACATTTTTTGACACTGTTGTATCGAAAGTGAATTCTGTTAACAAAAGTCCTCGAGTTGTACTAGATAAGTGGTATTCATCGCCAGCTGGTCAACGTGTTCGAGATTTGGAAGCAGGATATCTGAAAACACAATTGTTCCCTTATTACGGGCAGACAATCATTCAGCTCGGTGTTCTGAGGTGGGAGCATTGTTTCCTGGATGATTACTGGTTACCCAGCTTGCATATCATTGAAGAACCATTGGTGTCAGATACAAACGAACCTGAAATTAGCATTTACAGTAACTATCAGGAGTTGTCGATAACCAGTGAGATCGCTGACTGGGTGATCATTCCGCATCGTCTTGAATATGAATCTGACTGGAAAATTGTATTGGAGGAAGCTGAGCGCATCCTGAAGCCAGAAGGCACTTTGTTTGTCTTGGGGTTTAACCCCTGGTGCTTGCCTCATCTGACACATTTTGTAAGCAGAGGAAGAGGTAATTTTCCAGAGTGTAAAGGCTTGTTAAGTCGCGATACGGTCATGAGAGTGCTTCAGGCGTTAAATTTTAAAGCAGACAAAAGTGTTTGCTTTTATCCAGGCCAAGCTAAAATGAAATCAACCGGTTATGAATCCAGACACTGGTCAGTTGGTGCTGTTAGCTATGCAATACGGGCTCGCAAACAACGCTATTGCTTGCTGACTGGTACATCACCCTGGCGTATTCGTTCGCTAATTCACCGACCAGCACCACTGCCCATACCTCAGGATGCTTCGCGCGAACAATCGGATTAATGCAGTCACTTAACTCCTTAGAACCTGTCAAGATCTTGCTGAATGGCGCATTACTGCGTTAATAGTGGACTCAGAATGCTCACATACTCTAGTATGCTGTGCTTTTTCGTCCACTTTTGTCTTGCACTGGATCCATTGATCAAAATCTTGAACTGGTTCTTAGCCTCAAAAACTTAATTGATCAACTTGAAATTATGGATAAACTTGTATCCGCATATACCGATGGAGCTTGCCGTGGTAATCCCGGACCAGGTGGTTGGGGGGTTTTATTGCGCTGTGACGGGAAAGAGAAAGAGCTGTGGGGAGGTGAATTACAAACCACCAACAATCGTATGGAAATCATGGCTGCAATTGAGGCGTTAGAAAATCTCACGACACCGAGTCGAGTGGAAATCACCACAGATTCCCAATATGTGATGAAAGGTATCACAGAATGGTTACCTAACTGGATTAAGCGAGGCTGGAAGACAGCAGCGAAAAAACCAGTTAAAAATGCAGATTTATGGAAGCGGTTGCAAACAGCAACACAAATACATGAAGTTAGCTGGAGCTGGGTTCGAGGGCATCAAGGCCACGAAGGGAATGAACGCGCAGATCAACTTGCTAATCGTGGTGTTGACGACATTCTTAAATAGCTGACCCCAATGAACTATATATCGTAGATAAGTCAATCAAATAATACTAGAAATAGCGATACACAGAATTCTATAAATACAAGTATTTTTCTCCACAAATGTTGTGGATAACTCTGTGGATAGATTGTGAAGAGTAGGCTCCAGCAAGCGTGGTTAATGGCTTGTCGTTAAATTGTAAGGATTTTGGACAGCTTTATATAATTATTTAACAATCAATTGGTTATAGTTGTCTATTGTTTTATAGATTGACCCTGTTTGCTGAATGTAGATTAAGGCAATCAACTTGCTTTGTATTGTGTATAAGTTTGTTCCAAGTCATTGATAGCTGGTTGCAGAAGTACTGCATCAATCCGTTCAGGGTTTTTTAATGAGCACCTGAATCAAACACATTTATTTTCGACGTGTAAAATCAATTTCTCTCAAGTAATGATGTGACGTGGTATTTATGCGCTACCTCTAAAAGCAATTTGCTATCTCTTTCCCTAAGCGGATGGGATTCTTTCACAAAGTTTTAAATATCGTTGATAGCGACCTTGGCTGATGTTGCCTGTTTGTGCTGCTTTAGTAACCGCACAACCCTTGTCCTGATGATGCTTGCAATCATTAAATCGACACTGTTCTATATACAAACGAAATTCGCGATATCCCCAGGCTAGTTGTTGCTGTGATAGGCCCGCGAGCCCAAATACTGCGAGTCCGGGACTATCAATCAAGTCTCCTCCGTTTGGCAAGTGATATAAGGTCGCCGCAGTCGTTGTATGCTTGCCATGACCACTGGTTTCTGAAAGCCCTCCAATACGGATTTCACGCTGAGGAAGCAGCGTTGATGTGAGTGATGATTTACCAACCCCGGATTGTCCGGTAAGAATACTTACATGATGGTTCAGCGCGGTTTCAAGCTGTTTGATTCCCAGACCGTTATCAGCACTGGTTTGAAATATCGTGTAACCAATATCAGAATAGACTTGAAATGCCTGATTTAGGGAATCCAGCTGTAGTTTTGTCGCGATATCGATCTTGTTGAGAATTAAATGTGGAGTAATATTATTATGCTCACACATGACAACACACTGGTCGATTAGCAGAAAGTCAGGCGTTGGCTCGGGTGCACTGACAATGTACATGGTGTCGATATTTGCAGCAAATGGACGTTGTTTATCGCGTGCAGCAGGGCGTGATAATAATGATTGGCGAGGCAGTATGCTCTCGACTACAGCGGTGTCGCCACTTTCAGCTTTCCAGATAACCCGGTCGCCAACTGTAACCGATCCCAGCCGTCGGCGGGTATGGCATAGGAATACTTTGTTGTGTTTATCTTCTACTAATAAGCCTTTGCCTCGATGTCCAATGACCAGACCTTCCTGTAGTTTAACTTCAGCCTGGTCTGGTTGATTGGAACTAACCTCCATAGATGAGGCTAACTCTGTTTTCTGGTTTCAAGATTAGCAATACGAATGGCTGCAGGAGGATGACTATAATGAAACGCTGAATAGAGTGGATCTGGTGTTAAAGTATTGGCATTTTCTTTATACAGTTTGACCAATGCATCGATTAATGCGCTGGAGCGTGTTACCGAAGCTGCGTAGTCATCGGCTTGAAACTCGAATTTACGTTGAAAAAATGCACTGACGGGTTGCAAGAAAAAAGTAAATGCTGGTGAAACCATCATGAACAATAGCAGAGCAATTGCATAGCTTTCATGACTAACACCGAGTCCCTGATAAAACCAGCTCTGATTTGATATCCAACCGAGAATGGCAAATCCGACGAAACTCATTAACGAGCTGCTGATCAGCATTTTAGTCACGTGTTTATGTTTGAAATGTCCTAGTTCATGAGCCAGTACAGCTTCAATTTCATCGCCGTTCAGTGAATCCAATAAGGTATCAAAGAAAACAATACGCTTGCTTTTACCCATTCCGGTAAAGTATGCATTACCGTGACCGGAACGACGTGAACCATCCATCACAAAAATCCCGTTACTGTTAAAACCGCAGCGTTCTAATAAATCATCGATGCGCTGTTGCAGTGTTGCATTTTTTAGAGGGTCAAATTTATTAAACAATGGCGCTATCAAGGTTGGATATGCCCAACTCATGAGTAATGAAAAACCAACCAGAATTGCCCAGGCCAGTATCCACCAAAGTGAACCTACCGATTCGATAACCCATAAAATCAATGCCAGCAGCGGCACTCCAATTACCAGTCCAAGGCAAAGCTGCATGAGTTGATCGGTGAGATATTGACGAATTGTAGTGCGGTTAAATCCGAAGCGCTGTTCAATATTAAATGTCTGGTAACAGCTCAAAGGAATATCGACCAGATAACCGATAAAAAATACGCTAAAAATAATACCAATGCCGGTTGTTATTGATGCAAAATCCCAGCTATTCCAAACATTGGCTATGGCATCAATACCACCGCCTAAGGTCATTGCAAGCAGAAAAACACTGCTGATAGCCAGATCGATCAAACCGATACGGTTCTTTTCGATGGTATAATCAGCTGCTTTTTGGTGATCATCTAGTGTTACAGTGTCTTTAAATGCGTTTGGGACAGCAGCTCGATGTGCGCTTACGTGGCTGCTCTGACGAAATATCAGCCAGAGTTGAACCAGCAATGACAGTGCAAGCGCGACAAGAAAAATGCTAGTAAAAGTATTCATGGTATTTAGAGTGATTCTCATTAAAATAAAGCGGAATAGCCCACATTAAACGGCTATTCTACCCTGAAACAATATAAGAGTATTAAACGATGGTACAGGATTCTGAGCAATTAATCTGGATTGACCTTGAAATGACCGGCCTCGATACTGTTGAAGATACTATTATCGAGATTGCCACGGTCGTTACAGATAAGGATCTGGCGGTGTTAGCTGAAGGACCGGTAATCGCAATACATCATCAAGATACAGTACTTGCCGGAATGGATGACTGGAACCAAAAACATCATGGTAATTCCGGGCTGATTGAACGGATTAGGCAAAGTGCTACCAATATGCAGCAAGCCGAGCAACAAACAATTGAATTTCTTGAGCAATGGGTGCCTGCTGGTGTTTCTCCCATGTGTGGAAACAGTATTTGTCAAGACAGGCGATTTATGGCGCGGCAAATGCCAAAACTGGAAGCATATTTCCATTATCGCAACCTGGATGTTTCTACCTTAAAAGAACTCGCCAAACGTTGGAAACCCGAAGCTGAAGCCAGTTTCAAAAAAAAGGCTTCTCATCGCGCGATGGATGACATCATCGAGTCGATTGATGAGCTGCGTCATTATCGACAGCATTTTATTCAAGCTTGATGTTGTTGCAGCGCCCATTCCACGTGTTCTCTAACTAATTCTGAATCATCATTTCTACGTTGTTGCAGTGCGTTGATTACTGTATTCGAGGTTACTGTGTTGCCCAGAGCAACAGCAATATTTCTTAGCCAGCATTGATAACCAATGCGGCGAATCGCCATTCCTTCAGTACGCGACAGAAAAGTCGCTTCATCCCACTCAAATAAAGAGATTAAATCAGCTTTCTCCAGCCCATGTCGCGGGTGAAAATCACTTTCTACAGTGAGTTTTGCATAACGATTCCAGGGACAAAACAATTGGCAATCATCACACCCATAAATACGATTACCAATACCCTTACGTAAAGATTCAGGAATAGTACCGCGTAACTCAATGGTTAAATAAGAAATGCAGCGTCGCGCATCAAGCTGGTAGGGACCAATAATCGCTTGAGTTGGACACACATCAATACAAGCAGAGCAAGACCCACAGCGATTTGGCACTGGCTTGTCTACTGGTAGTTGCAAATCGGTATAGATTTCACCGAGAAAAAAAAATGAACCTTGCTGTTGATTGATCAGATTCGTATGCTTACCAATCCAGCCTAGCCCAGCTTTTTCAGCCAGTGGTTTTTCAAGGACCGGAGCACTGTCCGTAAACACACGATAACCAAATGGCCCAATAGCCTGTTCAATCTGTTTGGCAAGTTGCTGCAAACGCTTGCGAATTAACTTATGGTAATCTCGTCCCAGTGCATAACGCGAGATATAAGCTTTGCCAGGCTTATCAAGCAATGAGATGGCTATTTCCTGATCTTCAGGTAAATAATCCATACGCGCTGAGATTATTGAAATAGTATTTGGCACCAATTGTTCAGGGTGGCTGCGTTTACTGCCATGACGATGCATATAACTCATTTCGCCATGAAAGCCGGCATCCAGCCACGCTTGTAAACGTTTGTCAGCTTGATCCAGCTGGGTATCTGCTATACCAATCTGTTGAAAACCAAATTCTTGACCCCACGACTTGATGTCTTCTACCAGCTTATTTTGGTTTAACGCTGGCCTGATTGATTCTGACGTAGTCATTGATGGTTGGTTGGTATTGGGTGAAGAGATGTTTTCATATTACAGACGGTATTTATAGATCACTTCAACTATAATGTGGATTGTGTGCGAATACATTTAGTATACAGCCTGTATTTCAGACAAAACACGTGGTTATTGTTTCACAGTTATTGTCCTTATCGTTGGCTAGTCGATATAATTGTCACCCAATGTTTTATATCAATCAATATCGGTTTTCCAACCAGGGACTTGTCCCCATAGGACACACTATTTAAACTTACACAATTGCTCCAACAAACCAGCAAAAGCGTCTGTGTGAGGCATTTTTACAGATGAAAGCCAGTTCTACAGATTTTGTCCGTCTATAAAAGCTACTCTTGATTGTTAAGAACCATCATTGTTTAGCACCAAACTTTATTATCCTAAATTGTTTAATTTTGTCTCATAAAGTAGAAAAAATTATCGTATTTTGGGTTTTTCTACAGCCTTGTTAGCTGTTTGATAAGTAACTTCCTTGCAGGAAAATATCTTTATGAATCAAAAAATTATTTCTACTCAACAGCAACGCAATATTGTTATCGTGATTTTCTCAAGCATATTAATGGTTACTCTGGTCATGCTGTGGAGCTATTGGAACATTCAGCAAGATGACAGCTATATTTTTTACTCATATGCCAATAATATAGTTAATGATAATGGCTATGTGTTTAATACAGGGGAACGTATTAATGCCACAACATCTCCGTTTTATACACTTCTTCTGTCACTTTTTGCCTGGATTTTTCAATATTTTTCGTGGATAACCTTGCCTGTCATCGGGCATTGTATCGGTGCAATTAGTCTTCTTGTGACTTCTGTATTATTGCTGAAATGCTTTAATAAAGAGGAATACTCGGTTTTCCCCTATGTTCTTCCGCTAGTATTTTTAGCTAGCCCACTATTGGCAAATGCAGTGGGAATGGAAACGTTTCTGGCGATGATGCTCGCGGTCAGCTCGCTGTACTTATGGAATCGGGGTAATTTACTCGCCGCATCCCTGGTTTGTTCGCTTGCAGTATTAACAAGACCTGATATGGCTTTGTTGGCAGTCATTCTTCCCACCTATGATTTTATTCGTAATCGTCGTTTACCATCTATTGCCATGGTCTTGCTGATTTGTTTACCGATTGTTATATGGTTTTCATTCAGTTTCATGTATTTTGGTGATTTACTTCCTACAACATTGTCAGCCAAGCTGGGCCAAACAGAGTCTGGGCGCTGGGGGACAGGACTAATTTTCCTCAAGGGTTTAGTATCTAAGGCGAATTGGAACGGAAAAATGTTCATGTACCCAGCGCTGATTATGGTGTTACTCGGTATTGGCGTTTTTGTGGCAAAGATCAGGCAATGGAAAATTCTGCAACATCCTGTGCTGCACGTGATTTTACTCTGGAATCTTGCCTATCTCATCGCTTATGGATTTATTCTTAATCCACCAGGATATCCATGGTATTACACTCCTTTATCAATAGGCATGGCGATTATTGTTACGCTTGCGATACAAGCTTTTTATCAGTTTCTGAGCGAAAAAAACATAGTTTCTGACAAGATTATTCTTGCTGCGATTTTTTCGCTATTACTGGTTATTAGCATAACGCTCCCTTTAAAAAAATTGTCAGGTAATGTCACGGATAAATATGAAATCTACAAACTAGCAGCAGAATGGCTTAACGCCAATGTAGAAAAAGGCTCGAGTGTTGGAACCAACGAGATTGGTATTCTAAGATATTATTATACAAATGGTCCGATTATTGATGCTCTTGGTTTGGTAACTCCAGAAGTAGCTGAGCATGTGAAAGAGCGCGATTACAGCTGGTATGTTCATCAATACAAACCAGATTATTTAATGTTCGATCATCCGCATCGGCCAGTATTCGAAGCAATGGTAGAAACTGACTGGTTTCAAAAAGAGTATTCTGTGCAAACTAAAATCAACACATCCAGGAAATCAATCGCCATCTATGGCAGGCAAGATTAATAGCACACAATAAAAATAGGTAAGGGACTGGAAATAAATCAGTCATTGGAATTCGCGCCCAGATTCAGGTCAGATTCGGTTGGTCTGATTAAGCAAAACCGCAGGCGTAGTGGGCTACGTTGAGGATTTTGTGATTGAGGATCGACCGAAGGTGGTCTGAAGCTGGGATGCGAAAACGATGAGTTATTTATTTACAAACCCTAAGGACGGATATCTAATCCGCCCTTACTGCAGCCTCATAACATTGCCACCTTGGTGGCCAGTGGAACGTGAATTATAACAATTGATCGAGTTCAATCACGTTACCATCTGGATCCCGGATAAAACAAATTTTGCGCCTGCTCAACACCAAGGGTCCCTCGGTAATATTGATTCCGTGGGCACTCAAAAACTGTATTGTGTTCTGTAGATTGTTGACGACGAGTGCAATATGAGTCAAGCCAGGGAATTTTCTCTGCGTATCCATCAAAATGTTAAATTGATTGGTCTTTGCTGTTTCGGCACCTTCGATCAAGTTAATGTGCAGTCCGTATTGATTGATTAAACCGGTTGCCTTGTGTTCAGGATGGTTTTCTTCCGGGTCAGCTATAAACCCCAGTAATTGATAAAATTTTAATGCTATTTGTAAATCACTGACCCGGATGCCGACATGATCGAAAGCTAGAATATCCAGTGATGGAAAGGCTTTCAGCAATACACGTTCTCCAGGTTCAGTGATTTTTTTCATCTTAATCTCGATTATCGTGCAACTAATCCAGTCACACTAGTGGGAACCGGCATTGTATTGCGACGTGATATCGAACCGGTTCTGCGCACTCCAAAGGCGCGTATTTCACCATCACCGTTGTTTAGAGTCACCAGCGATTGATTATTCTGAGTAATGACTGCATCACGCGGGGCAGCACCAGTGAATACCTCGCCAGGCGTACGATCGACAATAAATGGGTCAATCGTTCCATCAAAATTGATGTTGTAAAGTGAGACAGAATCACTCCCTGTATTGACTGAATAACCAA
This sequence comes from Methylococcales bacterium, assembly GCA_965224565.1. GTDB lineage: Bacteria > Pseudomonadota > Gammaproteobacteria > Methylococcales > DRLZ01 > DRLZ01. Next base: position 127,505 of record CBDCZN010000002.1, read on the forward strand.
TGGTCTGATCACTGTTTAATACAGTCCAGCAAGTTGCAGCGCCTTGTTCAATGGTATCGACAAGCGGTGAAACCTCACCTGTTGCGCGATCAATCCGATAGGAAGCTGTTACACCTTGACCACCCCCATTCGCTTCTGTAATAAACACATAATCCCGATCACCAAATTCAAATCCAAAAGGAGTTGGTACCGCGGATGGACGTTTGAGTGGATTTCTCTCCGGCCGACCATTTCTGCGCATAACATAGGTAGTCAGCGTATTGGTGGCTTTTTCAGTAATCAGCAACACTGTTCCTGATTTGTTAAACCCAACTTGGGCGGGAGAGGTGAGTTGTGTACGATCAATGATGCGCACAGAACCTCTGATAAATTTCAGCTCACCAACGTTATTAAAACGAAATCCACTGATGTTGTCATAACGTAGACGCGGTGGATCAGATCGCAATCCACTGCCTTCGTTTAACACATACACCAGCGTACCGAAGACAGTGACACTAATCGGAGAATGGCCTCTGGAATCAATATTATTGACAAATTGCAGACCCTCTTCTTGCAACCTGAAACTAGTTACAGACCCGTCACCTGCATTGGTGACAAACATCCAGCGATCACTCGCATCGGTTGTGATCGCACTTTGATTGCCAAGCGGGGCACCGGTGCCGGTACCACCTGTTGGAAATGAGTCGAGTTCGATCAGGTTTCCAGTGGCCAGGTTAATATCAAACGCGAGCACACGATTACTCGCAGCTTCATTGCTAGAGGTATAGACGATGGCATCAGCAGGTTGCAAAAAACCAAGTCCTAAACTGAAACAACTGATACTGATCATCTGTTTCAGTGATATATTTTGTTTGTTGATGGATAATATTTTCATGGTTGTTCTCCAAATAATAAGTTAAGAATGTCGTAACTACCCAGCTTGCCTTCTATTTTGTCCAATAGCTGCGTTGCAAGTGCTCATTTACACCTGTAAACTCCGCGCTTTCGCCTTGCTCTTGAACAAACTAGAGGGCAATCTGAGCAGTTACTGATTACGCTGAATAGTTACAGAATTTCATTGACACCGACTTGTTGATTTTTTAAAAGTCAGTGCTGAAAGACAGGTCAGTGCTTTTGGATTTAAGAAAAATAATCTTTAAGCAATAACCTGGGGACAGCTTAATTTATTTAATTGTGTTTGATAATATAGGCATTTGTAAACATATCGTTTCTATATGGAAACAATGAAACAGACTATTAACTTTATTGAATTTGTCGCGGTTGTGGAAACAGGCAGCTTTTCCAAGGCAGCCTTGGAATTGTGTGTATCAAAATCCCATGTCAGTAAAAAAGTCACTCAATTGGAAGAGCGTTTGGGTGTTCAGTTATTACACCGCTCAACCCGAAAATTGGTATTGACTGAAATTGGAGTAATCTATCATCAACGTTGCAAGCGGATTATGGAAGAAATTCGTGATACAAATGCATTAATACTCGAATCAAAAGAGGTACCACAAGGAGTGTTGAATATCAGTTTGCCTGCAACATTAGGCGAGCAGTTTATCGTTCCAGTACTGACTGATTTTATGTTGCAAAACAGGCAGCTCAAGCTCAATGTTAAAATCTCTACCAGAACAATCGATTTTTTTGATGAAGGCATGGATTTGGCCGTGCGTATCGGTCGTCTGCCAGACAGCAACCTGATGGCGCGCAGATTGTGTGACACACGCTGGATTGTTTGTGCCAGTCCAGATTATCTTGAGGAATATGGAACACCCAAGTCGCCTGAAGAATTAGTCGAACATGTATGTCTGAGTTATGGACACTATGGCATTGCAGAGGAAATGAGCTGGACGTTTACCAATGCAGAAAAAAAACAGAGATATCGTATCAATCCTGTTTTTGTCAGTAATAATGGTGAAGCAATCGGAGCTGCCGCAAGAAATGGGTTGGGGCTGGCTTATTTACCAGAATTATTTTTTGCTGATGATCTGGCGGCCAATAAACTCTGTCGCGTATTTGATGACTATTATCAGGACACGCCAATTACTGCGATTTATCCTTACAGTCACTTTGTTTCACTGAAAGTACGGCTGAGTATCGATTTTTTGGTGCAGGCGTTTCGTGAGCAACAGAGCATACTATAAGTTTTCGGATAAAATGAGGATCGATTTAACCGGCAGGCTAGTCGTTGCCTTCTTTCTGAAGAGACTGCCAATAGTGCCCCAGCGTGTGGTCTAATCAGCCTCTTAAAACAGACCCTGATTTAATCACTAACTGCTGATCAGAATCATTGGTGATGACAACATTCCCAATGACTTTTACATCCGCACCAAATTTCACATCGCCTGAAATCGTTAAGCGATCACACTCGAGTAAATCGGGGATCCCATCAGGAAATCGAGCTTGCATATCGTCAATTTTCTTAAAGTAGCGATCATCTAATTTAATGACAATATGCTGTCTTGAGCGTTCCGGGTTTTTAACCACTAAATTATTATCATCCAGCACAAACGCATTCGACCAAAGTCCCAGTAACTCGCTAGTGGTTTTGATCGGTGCAAAACGTGTTTTTGGAATACGTAGAGCAATTGAGTCATCAAAGCTGGATATCGCTGCTCCCATTGCAGTTTCCAGTTGAAAAACCTTGGGGCTGTCTGGGTCACGTGGATCGACTGTTTTGGTATTTTGGATTAAGGGTAGATCGAGAATACCATTGTTCTCAGTCAATCGCTGTTTGAGGCGATCCAGACGAATCCAGAGATTGTTTGTATTAAAATATTTGTATTGATTGATATCTTGAAAATTCTCGCTATCATCGTCATGGCACTGCGCTGATTCGCGCAGCATTAAGCGTCCATCAGCATACTGAGCCAGATGTCCGCCTTTCCTGTCCGCTGCAGTGCGATCCGCCACTTCCATCATAAAAGAGGCGTCTTGTTCTGCAAAGTAACCAAGAACTGACAGATCCATGCTGGCGCCTAAATTATCTGAGTTAGAAATGAAGGCGTATTTAATACCTTCATTTAAAAGCTGATCCAGAATGCCCGATGTTTGCAGTGCAGTATAAATATCGCCGTGTCCTGGGGGACACCAAACTTTAGATGGATCTGCTGGCCATTCCACGGGTTCCAGGTTCTCTGTCAAGAGTTTAGGCACTTTATTTTGCACAAATGTAAGTGGAATGCCTTTTTGCCCTGTTAATAATTCCGGGAATTGGTTTAACACCTCACGTGTATCAGTCTCAGTACTGAACGAATTCATAAAGACCAGTGGTAAATCGCTATCAAAATTTTTGCGCTGAGACAGCACTTGTTTGATAATAATTTCCAGAAAGCTCAGATCATCTTTTGCAACAAGTAGAGACTTGGCTTTTTCGAGCCCCATTCCCGTACCTAAACCACCATTTAACTTAAGCATCAGGGCTTGGCTGAGAACGGAAGCTCCTTTTTCACTGAAGTCTGGCAAGGTTTCCAGGTCATCAACTTTTGAGACGGGTTGTATTTCGTTTTCGCGAATTACACTTTCTTCACCGGCTGCCAGCTTTGCATATTGAGACAAAAATACGTCGGCACACAATTGAGGCAAATCTTCTGCGGCCATCATTTGAGTTATTTTGTTTTTAATATCCATACTCATCGTTGATTTCTCATCTAAATTTAACTCCAGTATTCGTCTGATCTAAATTCTACAAGTTATCATGCACATAGAGCATCAGCTATTACAGAATTCCGATATGATTTCTAGAAAGTATAACCGAACCAACTATACAGTCCCTGGAACTCAATGTGAATTTTTATTGCAGTCATAAAAACCATAGCATGGTAAAATTAAAGGTTTTCAACCTTCAACTCAAGAGAGAACAATGAAAGCAAATATTGGATTAATTGGTCTTGCTGTAATGGGACAAAATCTGGTCCTCAATATGAATGACCACGGATTTAAAGTCGCCGTCTATAATCGTACAACAAGCAAAGTAGATGAATTCATCGAAGGACCTGCTAAAGGCACTGAAATTATTGGCAGTCATTCACTTGAAGAGCTGGTTGATAGCCTGGAAGCACCACGCAGGGTCATGCTGATGGTTAAAGCGGGCGATGTGGTTGACCAATATATTGAAAAACTACTGCCTTTATTATCTGCTGGCGATATTATAATCGATGGCGGCAATTCACTCTTTTCTGACACTAATCGCCGTACAGATTATCTAAGACAGAAAGATATTTTATACATCGGCACAGGCGTGTCAGGTGGAGAAGAAGGTGCAAGACATGGACCTTCAATTATGCCGGGTGGAAACAAAGACGCATGGGAAGCAGTTAAACCAATCTTTCAGGCAATCAGTGCCAAAGTTGATGGTGCGCCTTGCTGTGAATGGGTTGGTGACAACGGTGGCGGTCACTATGTCAAAATGGTACACAACGGCATTGAATATGGCGATATGCAACTGATCTGCGAAGCCTACCAGCTTATGTCTGAGGGATTGGGATTAAGAGTTGATGAGATTCAAAGTATTTTTGCTGAATGGAATAAAGGTTTGCTGGATTCTTATCTGGTAGAAATTACTGCCAACATCCTGGCTTACAAAGATGAGAATGACCAGCCACTCATCAACAGCATCCTGGATACAGCCGGGCAAAAAGGCACAGGCAAGTGGACAGGTATAAACGCACTTGATATGGGTATCCCTTTAACATTGATCGCCGAATCTGTATTCGCGCGTTGTTTATCAGCCCAGAAAGATGAAAGAGTCAAAGCATCACAACGTTTGCCAAAACAGGCAACAGCATTTTCTGGTGACAAACAAGCAATGATTGATGCGATTCACGATGCGCTCTATGCCTCCAAAATCATTTCCTACGCGCAAGGTTTTCAATTAATGCGCGAAGCTGCAAAAGAATACAAGTGGACACTTAACTATGGTGATATTGCATTAATGTGGCGTGGTGGCTGTATCATTCGCAGTCAATTCCTGAGTGACATCAAGCAGGCTTATGACAACAATCCTGAATTGGAAAATTTGTTACTCGCTGATTATTTTTCAGCAGCGATGACGAAAGCGGATGCCGGCTGGCGTAAAGCAGTGATTCTGGGTATCGAACTCAATGTACCGACACCTGCGTTTTCTTCTGCATTAGCGTATTTCGACGGCTACCGAACCGCAAGATTGCCGGCAAACTTATTACAGGCGCAACGCGATTATTTTGGCGCGCACTCCTATGAGCGCACGGATAAACCGCGCGGTACATTTTTTCATACAGATTGGACAGGGCATGGTGGTAAAACGGCATCGTCTACTTACACTGTATAAGTAAATCAATGAATAGTTGTGTGGCTACTTTAATCGATATTAGCCATATAAGCGTATTATACTCTCCGCACATGAAAACTTAGCATCCTGTGCAGGCGCTTTTTTGCGGATAGTTGCGTTGGAAAACCTTGTTGTAGAACGACTACAGCTAAGGTTTCCCGCCTTACTTTCCACAAAAGATCGCACACAAAATGCTAAATTTTCATGTGCGAAGAGTATAGCTTGATTTGCAGCACTGTTTTTGTGGTAGTCGCTATACACCGTTATTTTTTCAAAAACTATTGTCCTGAGGGCAACTGAACTTAGCGGTGTATTTAACCAACACTTCAAATTTAAGACCCAATGAGCGCAGCGTAACCATTGAAAGTACTTCATCTTATTTATAAACCTGATCATTTATTGCCTTTGTTCAATAGCTACGCCAAAGCATTAATGAGTGCGGGTCACGAAGTAACCGCTGTTTTTTTAACGGGGTCAGCAGACAAGGTTACAATTGAAGCAACTGTTGCCAACCACATTGAATTTTGTGGTTTTACAGTAAGACAGCTCAGAAAAAACAAATATACGGTGAGCCGCGAAGTTCGGAAAATCTGGCTGGATCGACAGTTTGATCTGGCAATTTGTCATCGTCATAAACCATCGTTTGTATTTTCACTGGCGCGAATGGGTTTAAAGCATGCACCTATGTTATCTGTTGTCCATGCATTCGGACAATTCAAACGCAAAAATCGGCGCATTCATGCTCGAATGATGTATGCCAGTAATGAGAATAGAACATGCATTGTTGCTGTTTCTGAAGCTGTAAACAGCAATATTCAACAGGATTTTCATAACAGTCCACCATGCTCAGTTCTCACCGTTGATAATATTATTGATATTGATACGGTTGTGAGCAATCAACTTAGACGTATTGATGCCAGGCAACAACTTGGCGTCGCTGTTGATGATTTTGTCATCGGTAATGTAGCACGCCTGGTTTCAGACAAGGCGCAACAGTACCTATTGACAGCTTTTTCTATAATAATCACAGCAGACAGTCAGCTAGCTATCAACACAAAACTGGTCATTATTGGAACAGGAAAATTAGAAGCTCAACTCAAGCAGCAAGCGCAGTCATTAGATATTACACAATCTGTCATCTTTGCTGGCGATATCAAAAATGCCTCACGCATGATGAGTGCTTTTGATTTGTTTGTATTGTCATCAACAGTGGAACCGTTTGGTTTGGTGTTGCTAGAGGCAATGGCCGCTAAATTACCAATCGTAGCAACCAGTGTCGATTGTATTCCAGTAATTGTTGATCAACACGCGTTAGTTGTACCCCCGGAAAGTCCAGCGGAGATGGCTCGTGCGATTAACACCATTATGCAGTTGGATGCCGTCCAGCGAGCTCAATTGGGGATTTCAGCCTATAAGCACCTACAAAACAATTTTAATGACCAGCAGTTCCAACAACAACTATTAACTGTAATTAACCATATAAAGGGTTAATTCTGTGCAACTAATATTGCCCGGAAAAGAAAACTTACGACGATTCGTTTATTGGGCATTGTTGATTTTTCTGGCTGGATTTTATTTCTTTCCCAAATCAAAACCGCACAATACAGCTTATTATGTGCTGGTTCTGCTACCTTTCCTGTTGTCATTACGTCGACAAGATATTGTTGCTTTCTGGCAATCTTCAGTTTTTCGTTTGACGATCATCTTCCTGGCCTATCTCACGTTATCACTTGCCTGGGGAGAACAAACCACGATCAACGACTGGATAAAATACGCGAAGCGATTACTTTATATGTTCGGGTTTGTATGCATGATAATGGCTTATTACAACCCGGAATATCTGAGTAAACTCTGCAAAGTGATAGCAAGTGTTGCTGTGGTGATGGCGATTATATCGATGCTTTTATATGATAGTAGCTTGTATCCACCTCCAGACCGACTCAAGAATTTTGGTATTTTAGAGCATGAAATTATTAGTGCGTCGACTTATGGATTCGCTGCAATCGTGTTGTTGTATGGCTGTCAGCTGCAGCATCAATATTGGCTATGGATAAAACTGAGTGGATTGGCAATTCTGGTGCTGGATATGCTATTAACACAAAGTCGTGGACCAATACTTGCTCTAATCATGACTGTTTGTATTGTTGAACTATTACATGGGAAACATCGTAAGCTAGTGATCGTTTTTATCATCGCATCAATCTCAGCTGGAATATTGATGTTAGTTGATGCGATCGAGACCCCAGCCTTGATTTCCCGCAATGGCGGTGACACTTATCGCTTGCAAATCTGGCAATATATTTGGCAACGCATTCTCGACTCGCCGTGGTATGGATTGGGACTGAGTGCAAATGAAACTATTGTTTTCCCAGCTTGCAGCTGCATTCCGCATCCGCATAATATCTTTCTGGCGACGATGCTCTATGGTGGTGTACTTGGTTTACTAGTGTTAACCATATTGTTGGTTCACAGCATGATGATTGCTTTCAGGCAATTCAAGCACGATCAGCAGGTTAAATTCCTGGCATTTTTACTGTTTGGAGTGATTTGCGGGCTCACAGATGGCAACAAACTGATTGACCACCCAAGACCAATGTGGCTCTATTTCTGGCTGCCCATATTACTTATTGCTGCTCAACAAGTTCCAGAACAGTTGAGACATTTCAGCAATCGCTCCAATGGATAAGTCTTTTATCCAATCACCCCCCATCTTCTTGACAGAAGAGTAACGTTATAGAATTCTGGATTATGATGATGTGTCAATCTATCCTCCAGACACTGCACAAAATTGACATAAAATACTATTAGGATTTTCTTACTTCGTCACACTCTGTAGAATCCTACGCAAGAATTGTTTTATCACACCTGGTTTTCACTGCTCGTCGCTTATTTTTTAGCCAGAGAGCTTCGCTAACTTTCGATAAGGATGTTTCCTTGCATAACATTAGTCTTGTATTAGTCTCAGTCGGTATTATCAGCTTGGTTAGCCAATGGCTTGCCTGGCGAATTAAACTTCCTGCCATTTTATTGCTATTACTGTCTGGTTTGGCGATAGGGCCGGTGTTTAATCTAATAGATGTGGATGGAATCTTCGGTGATTTGTTGTTTCCTTTTGTCTCATTATCTGTCTCTATTATTTTGTTTGAAGGCAGTTTGACCTTGAAGTGGAGGGAGATTCGCGAGCATGGTCGCGTGGTTAGGAATCTAGTGACTATTGGGCTGTTGATAACATGGATACTCACCTCGATTATTTCGCATTATCTGTTAATACTTGATTGGCCAATTGCATGGTTATTCGGAGCATTGGTGTCAGTCACTGGCCCAACAGTAATAATACCCATGCTGCGTGCTATTCGACCGAACGCATCAATTGCAAATATTTTGCGGTGGGAAGGCATTCTAATTGACCCCTTAGGGGCTCTTCTCGTGGTATTGGTCTATGAATTTATTATTGCCACTAATGTTGGTTATCCATTCATGCATAGTGTGCTCGCATTCTTCAAGTTATTAGGAGTTGGTGGGGCCGCTGGCGCATTAGCCGGATATGTGTGGGGTATTGTCCTCAGAACACATTCACTTCCAGAACATTTGCGCAGCTTTGCGACGTTGATCGTGGTGTTAGCAATATTTGTTTTTGCGAATCAGTTACAGGAAGAATCCGGTTTGTTTGCTGTCACTGTGCTCGGAATCTGGCTGGCGAACATGGATGATGTTGATATACAGGATATTTTGCATTTTAAAGAAACGCTATCTGCACTGTTAATCTCTGCATTATTTATTCTGTTAGCAGCGCGACTATCACCAGAAAGCTTAGCCAACATCGGTTGGCCCGAAGTCATCTTGCTTGCGGTCCTTATTTTATTGATACGTCCTGTCAGTGTGGCTTTATCATGTCTAGCGTCCAGCCTTAAATGGCAAGAACGTATGGTTATTGCCACCCTTGCTCCACGTGGTATTGTCGCGGCTGCGGTTGCTGCTCTGGTGGCGATACGTCTGGCTGAAACTGGGTATCAACAAGCTGAGCGCCTGGTGCCACTCACTTTTTTTGTGATTATTGGTAGTGTGGTGATTTATAGCATAATTACAGCACCGCTAGCTCGGTTGCTGGCTGTTTCAGAACCTGAACCAAGAGGTTTTTTGATCGTCGGCGCTAATTCAATAGCCCGCGCAATAGCCAAAGCGCTGACTGAAGCAGGCTTCCGCACCATATTGGCAGATTCCAACAGAGAATATATCAAAGCTGCACGCATGGCTGGTTTGCCTGTTTTTTATGGAAACCCAGTATCTGAAGAAGCAGAGCAAGAATTGGATCTGGTTGGAATAGGGCGCTTGTTGGCGGTTTCCCCTGACTCTGAATTAAATTCATTGGCAGTATTGCGCTATCGTCATGAATTTGGTAGAAATCGGGTCTATACTATACAAACAGACAATGAAAAATCCAGTTCGCGACATAAGGCTGCGTCAAAACTACGTGGCAATATATTTGCTGCAGAGGATTTAACTTACAAAAAGTTTGCAAGTTTGTTATCGAAAAAAGCAGAAATCAGAAGTACCCGATTGTCTGATGATTTTACGTTTGAAGAGTATCGTAAAAAACATGGAAAACGTGCAATTTTATTATTTGCGTTAACACCTGATAGTCGCTTACGTATATTTGTCCCAAACGATAACTTAGTGTTAACATCGGGCTGGACTGTGATTGCATTAATTCAGCCTGAACCCGTGGAACCATTAGAAGAAAATATGAAACCTCAGTTTATTGAGGCTGACGAGAAAAAATAACGTTTATCATCTAGTCCTGGTTTTTAATACTGAATTAGAACAGGGGTTTTGGTATTCACAATTTGTAACAAATATTGAGATGTATTCACCGATTGTTAAAATTAGTCTACACTTTCAGAAGCAGTAAACAAATTAATGAGTTAAACCCACCTTAGAGTGGCAGGCAGAGAGATGCAAAATTATGAGTAACATGCAATTCCAGGATCAGTTGCAGACTTATGCGCAGTGGCGACATAATCTATCTAAAGCAGTAAAACGATATCAATCCTGGCTGGATTCTTTGAATCTAACCGACCCTAAGATTGAAGAAATCGTTCAAAATACGCTGAATAACCTGCAAAATGACAGAATTACCATCGCTTTTGCCGCTGAATTTTCACGCGGAAAAACAGAGCTGATTAATGCCTTGTTTTTTGCAGAAACAGGGTTGCGATTATTGCCTTCAACACCTGGTCGAACAACCATGTGCCCTGCAGAGTTGTTTTACGATCATGATGGTGGTAATTACGTTCGTTTGTTACCGATAGAAACCAGATTAGACCCATTGCCGCTGATTGGATTCAGGAACAAACCTGAAGCCTGGTCGGAAATCGAATTTTCAGCAGATTCTCCGGAAGAAATGCAGGAAGCGTTTCGCGAAGTTGCTGCAGTTAAACAAGTCACTGTTGATGAAGCTAAAGAACTTGGCCTTTATCATGAAGAAGTGCATGGCAACCAAAGTCAACTTGATGAAATGGTAGAAATTCCTCGCTGGCGTCATGCGATGATCTCATTCCCTCATCCTCTATTAAAGCAGGGCTTGGCAATTCTGGATACACCAGGTTTGAATGCGCTGGGTACCGAGCCAGAATTGACCCTAAGCTTGTTGCCAAGCGCCCAGGCAATTGTATTTGTTCTAGCCGCAGACACTGGTGTTACTAAGAGTGATCTTGATATGTGGCGCAATTATGTCAAGAGTTTTCGCTCCAGTGAACAGCATGGGCTTGCTGTGGTGATGAACAAGATTGATACTTTATGGGATGATATCAATAGCGATGAAATGATTAATGATTCCATTCAATCGCAAGTGGAATCCACCTGTTCTATTTTAAATGTATCTAAAGAGATGATCTTCCCACTTACTGCAAAAGGTGGCTTGTTATCTAAAATAAAAGATGATGAACGTGCTCTGCAGAAAAGTGGTGTACCGGCTTTTGAAGCCTATCTATCAGACATTGTACTGAACAAGCGTCAGGAAATTCTTTTAACATCAGTCAATGATAATGTCTTGTATTTAGTGGATGGCTCAGCAAGAGTGGTTACCAATAAAATGTTGAATATCAAGCGTCAACTGGATGAGTTGCGTAAAGTTGATGGTCAAAGCCAAAGCGCTAATAATAAACTAATGGTCGAGGCTAGAGAAGAACAAAGCCGATACCTGGGTAATGTAGATGCATTTCAATCCAGTCGCCGTGTTTTTGCCCAACAAGCAAAAAGACTCGTCGAGTCACTTGACCCTGTACGTTGCGTAGATATTATGGAAAAAACGAAACCTTTAATGGTTTCTAAAGCAACGACGATGGGCATGAAAAATGTAATGAAAGTATTGCTGGAAGACCTTCAATACTTGTTACAAGATGCAGTTGATTCAACGGAAGAAACCCGCCGTCTTGTAAAAGCAATTTATAGAAAGTTTGAACAGGAAGAAGGTTTTGAAGACATCAAACCTCAATTATTTTCCATTAAAAAATACCAATTTGAATTAGAAGAGATATTTGATGAAGCGGAAGTTTTTCGTGGTAGTGCGGCAGCCACTTTATTAGAACAACGTGTTGTTATAGACAGATTCTATGGTTCGATTATCTATAAAGCCAAAGAGATGTTTGAAAGAGCACATCAAGATTCTATTAACTGGGCATCATCTGTCATGACACCTATTCTGCACCAGATTAAAGAGCAGAAAAAGTATATTGAAAACAGGCTTGTGGTATTACGCAAAGTCAATAGTGCCAATGAAAGTGTTGATAGTGATCTCAAAGACTTGCAGAACGCTTTAACTGGATTACAGGGTCGCCTGGACGAATTACAGGAAATTAAAGATGATCTTCAGCAGCGCATGGATGGAGCGGATTTGGAGAACGATACGAATCATGATGAGTCAGTCATTAGCGCTACTGGATAACAGTTATCAGAAACCTGATTAATTGTTGTATTTTTCTAAAAAGCCCTGTTTTACAGGGCTTTTTTTATTGCTGTTTGAAAAATCTGAATTCGCGGATTGAATGACCTAAGCGTAATCCTCTAGATTCAAATTTGGTTAGCGGGCGTTCAGGGATGATGATTTTAGATTGACCTGGTTGTTTTATCTCTTCTAACGGGCAAGCATTTGCAAACAGAACTTTTTCCATCCACCGTCCATAATCAGACCAGTCAGTTGCAAGAAAAAGATATCCACCAGTACACAGCTTAAGAGAGATTCTTTCTATGAATGCCTTGTTGATTAAGCGTCTTTTGTGGTGGCGTCTTTTCTGCCAGGGATCTGGAAAAAAAATATGTATGCCGCTAATAGAGTGGTCTTTTATCGAGTCAGATAATACAGAGATAACATCTGTATTGTAAATTCGCACATTGTTAAGTTCGCGGTGCGCCAACTCAATCAGCAAGTGTCCTACGCCTGGTTTATGTGTCTCTATGCCAAGGAAATTATATTGCGGATATTGAGCTGCCATTTTAGCTAACGCTTCGCCATTACCAAAGCCTATTTCGAGAATCACAGGAGTGGTATTTTCGAATACAGTGTATAGATCCACTGGTTGATCCGTGACATCCAGGCCGTAACGATCCCAGCTAGAATCAATAGCAGTCTGTTGCCCAACGGTTAAACGGCTGTCTCTGCGGATAAAACTACGTATATGTCGCTTCTTTGGCGGATTGGATTGTGGTTTTGCGGTCACAATGCATTCATTGCTAGAGAAATAAACCATCAACAGGTGATGAGGCAGATGCATAACGTTTTCGCGGCATCCGTCCGGCCAGAAAAGCTTCACGACCAGCTTCGATGCCTTTTTTCATTGCCGAAGCCATTAATACTGGATTATTGGCTTCGGCAATTGCTGTATTCATCAGCACACCATCACATCCCAATTCCATTGCAATACTGGCATCCGAGGCTGTCCCGACTCCTGCATCGACTAATATCGGCACGTTGGCATTTTCAACAATCGTTAAAATATTATAAGGATTTCTAATTCCAAGACCTGACCCTATGGGGGCGGCTAATGGCATTACGGCTACACAACCGATCTGCTCTAGCTTATGAGCAGCAATCGGGTCGTCGCTGGTATAAACCATCACTTCAAAGCCGTCGTTAACCAATATTTTGGCGGCCTCCAATGTTGCTGGCACATCAGGATACAAGGTTTTTTCATCGCCCAATACTTCCAGTTTCACCAAGCGATGTCCGCCTAATAATTCTCGAGCCAGACGACAAGTCCGCACTGCATCATCCACGGTATAACAACCCGCTGTATTCGGCAATATAGTGTAGTGATCGGGAGAAATTACATCCAGAAGATTTGGTTCATCTGCATTCTGACCAATATTTGTGCGCCGAATCGCTACAGTGACAATCCTGGCTCCGCTAGCTTCAATTGCCGAGCGAGTTTGCTTCATGTCTTTGTATTTTCCAGTGCCCACCAATAACCGAGATTGGTAATGTTTGCCTGCAATCACCAGATCATCAGCTTCTCCACCGCCAATCGCACGCACAATTTCAATTTTGTCACCGGCTTGCAGTTGATGTGATGGATAATCTGAATGTGGAACAATTTCATGATTCAGTTCCACAGCGATACGCTGCTGTGATAATTCTAAGTCGCCAATCAGTTGTTGCAAAGATGTCGTTGCATTGATTTGCTTTGTTTCACCGTTGACTGAAATCTGAATTGAAGAATTACTCATGATCGTTTATTACCGAAATGTGTATTAGGTTTATCAACTGGAACGTCGCTTTTCAACTGCATCAGCCAAGATTTCTAATAAAGCCTGGCTATCATCCAATCCCAGGCAAGCATCTGTAATGCTTTGCCCATAAACCAGAATTTTTCCGGGTTTTTTTTCTTGTCGTCCAGCAACGAGATGGCTTTCGATCATTGTGCCGATAATATTGCGATTTCCAGCAGCAATTTGTTTTGCAATATTGGCACCAACCTCAAGCTGTTTCTTGTATTGCTTTTGACTGTTTGCATGACTGAAATCCACCATGATATTTGCAGACAATCCGCTGGATTCCATGGTTTTTGTCGCAGATGCTATATGTTGTGCGCCATAATTGGGTTGATTTCCTCCGCGCAGAATTAAATGACTATCTTTATTACCAGTGGTTGCAAAGATGGCTGAATGACCCGCTTTTGTGACAGATAAAAAATGATGCGGACGCTGTGCGGCACGAATCGCATCTACTGCAACCATAATTGATCCATCGGTGGCATTTTTAAATCCTACCGGGCAAGAAAGTCCTGATGCGAGTTCTCGATGCACCTGGCTTTCGGTGGTACGCGCACCAATCGCACCCCATGCCACCAGATCTGATAAGTATTGCGGTGTAATTAAATCAAGATATTCAGTCGCAACCGGAATGTTCATTTCATTCAGATCAAGCAACAAACTGCGCGCCAATCGTAACCCTTTGTTAATATCAAAACTCTCGTCCAGATCAGGGTCGTTAATCAAACCTTTCCAGCCCACAGTCGTGCGTGGTTTTTCAAAATAAACCCGCATTACAATAATCAGCTGGTTTTTTAATTGATCACGAATTTTGGTTAAATTCTCTGCATATTCACGCGCTGCCTTGGCATCGTGAATAGAACACGGTCCGACAATGACTAGCAATCTGTCATCAGTTCCATGCAAAACATTATGGATCGACTGGCGAGCATCAAAGGTGGTAGCTGATGCTGTATCAGTCACCGGGAAGTCCTGATGTAATTGATTTGGAGCTACGACTTCCTTCATCTCAACGATGCGAAGATCATCTGTGTCGTAGAGATTACCCATAGTGTCTGGATTCATCGGATGTAATTTCAGTCATGTCATTCATGTGGAGTTATATCAGCTTTGATAACATCTAGGAGGCTGTCCGAAAATAGAAAGCCTACTGCGGAAAAGCGGATTTTGGCCCATTTTTCCAATTAAATTCGTTCAATACAGCAAGTATTCGCCTCATTTAATCGAAAAAATGGACTCAAAACCACTTTCCCTCGCTACGGCTTCAATTCTCGGACAGCCTCCTAGGCGTGACAAAAAGCAGATCATTATACCTGATGTTGTGAATTTAATTGAAGCACTTGCATTAATCTACTTGCAAAATATGGGTGTATTCTATAGTTTTAGATTTATTCTTTTGGGAATGCCTCGATCAAATCAGTGGTTATTTTCTGCTGGCTCAGTCTGGTTTGCATTGTCTTTACACCTGGTTTAGTGCAAGATGATTTAAAAGCAACCTGATAATTCAGTGATATGAATGAAATAACTGCCCAGCAGGATTGGTTTAGTCAGTCTTCTGTGTTGCTGTAATAGCTGATAATTCGCGATGAAAACCAACACAAAGAAAGGGTCTATGACAATTGCACAAGCTATTTCATGCACATTCCTGAATCAGTTTAACAATACAACAGTACGGTACAAGCGGAGAACAAAATGAGCGCAGTAAAGGAACGATCCGGCACCTCAATCAGCAAAAAAACTGTTGATATGACATCTTATCCAGCATCGGAGAAAGTCTATATAACAGGTAGTCGCCCCGATATCCGTGTTCCTATGCGTAAAGTTTCACTTTCTGAGACACCGAACAGTTTTGGCGCAGAACAAAATACCCCTGTCTTTTTATACGATACTTCAGGCCCTTTTACTGATCCAGCTGTCACGATTGATTTAAAAAGTGGATTAGCACCCGTGCGCTCAAAGTGGATTTCTGAACGTGGTGATACAGATCAGCTAGATAGTCTATCCTCCAGTTACGGACAACAGCGATTAACAGATTCTAAACTGGATGCAATTCGCTTTCCGACATTACACAGACTGCCAGTGCGTGCAAAAGCAGGCTCAAATGTTTCGCAAATGCATTATGCGCGTCAAGGCATTATTACCCCGGAAATGGAATACATCGCGATTCGCGAGAATCTCAAGCTTGACGCGTTAGCTGAAATGCAGCAAGCGCAACATCCTGGGGAATCATTCGGTGCAAATATTCAGCAACACATCACCCCTGAATTTGTGCGCGATGAAGTGGCTCGTGGGCGTGCCATCATTCCTGCAAACATCAATCATCCTGAGCTGGAACCAATGATTATTGGCCGTAATTTTCTGGTCAAGGTCAATTGTAACCTGGGAAATTCAGCTGTCACCTCATCCATTGAGGAAGAAGTCGAAAAAATGATGTGGGGAATACGCTGGGGTGGCGACACAGTCATGGATTTGTCTACGGGTAAAAACATCCACGAAACCCGCGAATGGATTATTCGCAACTCTCCAGTTCCGATTGGGACAGTCCCAATCTATCAGGCTCTGGAAAAAGTAGACGGTAAGGCAGAAGAGCTGACGTGGGAAATATTCCGTGACACGCTGATTGAACAAGCGGAACAAGGTGTTGATTATTTCACAATTCATGCTGGTGTGCGCCTGCATCATGTGCCACTCACTGCAAAACGTGTGACTGGAATTGTGTCGCGAGGTGGTTCAATTATGGCGAAGTGGTGTCTGGCACATCATACAGAAAGTTTCCTGTATACACATTTCGAGGACATCTGCGAAATCATGAAAGCCTATGATGTTTCCTTTTCACTTGGTGATGGGCTGCGTCCAGGTTCAATTGCTGATGCGAATGATGAGGCACAGTTTGGCGAGCTTGAAACACTTGGCGAGCTTACAAAAATAGCCTGGAAACATGATGTACAAACCATGATTGAAGGCCCTGGGCACGTTCCCATGCAACTCATCAAGGAGAACATGGAAAAACAACTGGCAGAATGTGATGAAGCCCCATTCTATACGTTGGGTCCACTCACAACCGACATTGCACCCGGTTATGATCATATTACCTCGGCGATTGGAGCAGCCATGATTGGTTGGTATGGCTGCGCGATGCTTTGCTATGTGACACAGAAAGAACATTTGGGTTTGCCGAATAAAGAAGATGTGCGTGAAGGTATCGTGACTTATAAAATTGCAGCTCATGCTGCCGATTTGGCAAAAGGCCATCCAGGTGCACAAGTACGCGACAATGCGTTATCCAAAGCACGCTTTGAATTCCGCTGGGAAGATCAGTTCCATCTGGGACTTGATCCGGAAAAAGCTATCCAGTTCCATGATGAAACGCTGCCGCAACATTCTGCAAAAGTTGCCCATTTTTGCTCAATGTGCGGCCCACATTTTTGCTCGATGAAAATTAGTCAAGATGTGCGGGAATATGCAGCTAAACAAGGCATTAGTGATCAAGATGCTTTGCAGCAGGGGATGGATGAAAAATCCACAGAATTTAGACAAAAAGGTGCAGATATCTATCAAAAGGTTTGATTTTAAAATAGCTTACAAAGCGATTTAATGACTGCCAGGTTTAAGGGGACTGCGGAGAAAACGATCCAAAGTGAAATAGTTTTTATCTTTATATTTGAAGCGAAGAGTTGATTAATTTAACGAAAGGATGTCGAAAAATATCCTTTTTTGTGTTTTTTTAATCAATACCACATTTACCAGAAAGCTACTATAGAGTCGATTAAAGCTTGTTTTGGGGTTGTGAATCCTTGTTGAATCTTTTACTATCTGTCAGATAGACTGTCTAGACTAAGCCGAGCATCAATCTCTATAATCTACAATTTAGATGTCACAATAATAATCCAAGGAATAGGAACGAAGATATGGCAATTGCAACATTCAGAGCCAAAGCAAATTTTTCCAAGGGCATGCGCAACGTCAAAATTGCCCACAAACTTATTGACAGTGAATCTGCTCGTCATCTCAGAATGGCATGTCGACATTTTGAAACAGCCAATCGACTTAACCCAGATGATCCAGCCACGTTGCACGAATGGGGCTTGGCTTTATATGAACTGGCAGCAGTTTCTGAAGGAAAAAAAGCCAAAGAGCTGTACAAGAAAGCTAGCGATAAATATCGTTCAGCAGCAATCATTGATGTTGAAAATGCTGGAATCCTCAATGATTGGGGCGCTACTTTGCTTGCCCAATCAAGAAACGCCAGCCCTGATAAAGCGAAAGAGCTAAAGCAAGAAGCACTCGAAAAATTTCAGGAATCTGGGGCTCGTAAACCAGGTCTTGCGTCATATAATCTGGCATGTATTTACGGTACGCAAGGTGACTTGGAACAATGCCAGAAGTATCTGGCTGAGGCTCGGGATAAAGGTTTTTTACCTCCTAAAGCCCATTTGGAAAATGATCCCGATCTGGCAAAAGCCCATGATCAAGAATGGTTTAATACCTTGTTGAGTGGAATGCCTGAAGTGTAATACTCTGAGCCTGTCTGGTTAAATAAGGTGGCTGCAGAGCCTTTGAAGTTGGTGCTTTTTCCGATGTTTCCCGAAATAGTGTTAGCTATTCGCCTCGAACCTTAAAAACGCTCTCAATTTAAGAACTTTTCGCTTTGACTTTTTTTAACCAAACAGCTTCTTAGGTTCTTCTAACAACGCAAATAGTCTTGCGTAATACATGTTGGCGTTGGCTCGCGAGTTAATTGTTGAATGTGTAACCCAGTACTGGTGAGAGCTGTTGTTGCATATAAGTGTCAATTGCCTCGATTTGCTGCTCATCGAAATAATCCCGATACCCGCCAACCTTGGCTCGCCTAACCTTGTTGGAATCAGGGTTGCCCTTATGCTTGGCGCCAAGACGTCCTAAATTGATAGAAAAAGTTTTTTTCTCTTCATGTTTTTTCATATTCTGGTACGCTGCAAATTCTACAGTTTCCCGTATTTGTTGATTTGACCCTGCACAGCCAGTAAATTCAAGAATTTCTCGCATTGTCTGTTCCGGCTTGGAGCGCATATCCTCGTATTTCACCATCAAAAAATCATTCATCTTGTTTGTTTCACTTACCCAGCAATTAAAAAAATCAATCACCTTGGGTAATCCACAATTCTGATTCATAACGAAATCATACATGGAAATATCTGCCCCATGAGGTGGATAATCATTTAAGGCTTTCTTGCGAGGACTCATTCTAAACTTCCACTGAAAATACTGAGAGACAGCCACATCTCTTGGGTCTCTTACTAACAAGACAACTTTTTTCTGGTAATAGTCTACCTTTGATTTTTTATGACCAGTGTAATCTTTTAAATAATTACCATGGGTAAAAAAAATGGAAGGTGCTTGAGCATTCATGACTTTAAAATTATCAAAATCCAGCAAATGCTGTTGAGGGATATTAAAGCGTTGTTGGTAATAATGAGATAACATGACACGGAACCAGGTACGACCACTTTTCGCCCAGGAAATCAGCACCCAATCAGCCTGGGTGAGCTTGCGATATTCCTCCTTGCCCCGAATGCGGCGCTCAATGTGCTTTCGTTTTTCATAAGGGAGAAAAAAAACAGCAGTGAGTGTGCCGTACAGTTTGATTTTATGTAACAGATTACGCATACAAATATTCGAAGAATTTAGAAAAAAGTGGGGAGATACGCTCTCTGTGAAATATATAATATGCTCTATTCTCCAAGAGCAAGGTGTAATAACATCATCATGCCTCTGGAGAGTATATATGGCTGCTGAAAGTAAAAATCCACGTTCTTAGAACGTGGATTTATGTTTACTCACATAGTGTTTCTTTATTGACTGTTATTGATATTCCACATGCAATAAAGGCGCTGTAGTCGGATCGCCGTTATATGCTTCTGCAACTCGCCGGCCTGTGCCGCTAATAATCAATGCCAGCGAGTTGCCAGTTGACCACCCTGGTTGGTTGATAATTTCCTGAATGATCGAGGACATATTCGGGGTTTTCTGATCAGCTCCTGCTTCGCCTATTGTAGTCCAAGGTGCGGGTTGCCAATTAACCTTTGCCTCGGTACGGGTACGGGAAGAGATGTTTCCGTTGGCATTGGTAAGTGTTAGGGCATTATCAGTAACGTGCCCCCCAATTATCAAGTTTGTCGCCACTGAATCTGTCTCGTCAGCCTGGAATTGAATGTAAGCATTCGTAATCGTGGCGCCTTGTGGAATTGCCAGATTGTTAAAACGAATCCCCACTAATTGATTGTTTGTACCTTGATCGACCAGTTCAAGATCGCTACTGGCTCGATTGATTTTACCGGTGGTAATTTTTTCTTCTGCATCGTCACGGCTGGCAGAAACCCTGGATTCTATAACCGTTGTAGTTGGGGTGTCTGGAGTATCTGGGGCATCTGGAGTATCTGGAGTATCTGGAGTATCTGGAGTATCTAGGGCATCTGGAGCATCTGGAGTATCCGGAGTATCCGGGGTGTCCGGAGTATCCAAAAAGAATCGGATGGCTTGTTCATTTTGAATTTGAACCGACTCACCATCATTTTTACCATTGAAAAGATATTGAGCCCCGATCTCTCCAGTTTGATTTTCTATACCTATAGTTGCACTATTTGCCGAATAGGCTCTGTCATACTGGAAAACAATATCATTTGTTCCCTCATATAGTGTAACTTCAAAGGTAACCGGACTATCACTGGAAGTATCATCTAACAGTGGAATATCTACCCAGGCAATGGTCAGACTACGATTTGGGCTAGTGCCTTCCAGGAGGGTGTATACTTTACCTGTCTCAGATGATACAGGATTTAAATCATCCCAATAGGGTGCGATAAGGCTATTCGGTTGGCTGTTATCTGGGATAGATATATTATCAAATGTTATAGAATCATCCTCGAATGTCAGGTAACCGTTTGAATTTATATTTACCTGTGAATGAGAAACTCCGTAAAGCTCAAAATCAAACCCTATGGTTATGGTTTCTGTTCCATCATCAGTATCACTGATACTTAATTGTGTTCCGGAAGTAGCGTTAATCCATTCAAAAATGTGTCCAGGGTCTTGGTTGTAGTTTTTTAACACGACACCTGCAATAGTATCAGATAGTCCCAGAGAATCAGCGTTTAAAGTTAATGTCATTGTTTCAGCAGGATTTTGTGGTTGCCATACTCCTGTGTAAATACCATCATTCACTGCTTTATCCTCCCCTTGCCCATCATCAAGCAAGGCAAAAGAAGCATCCTCATTTCCCGGTACTGTCAGAACATCGATGTTTGTTATTGGGTTGCCGCAATCATGAATGTAAGCAGTAACAATCGTTTTGTTTTCAGTGCCCAGAAGAAACTGATCCTGAGGTGTCAATATTTCGAGTACAGGTGAGCCAGAGACACAGTTTAAAGCGTTGTTAATATTAAGACGCCGCTCACTTACGGTAATCCCGTCACTCAGGCTCGCTACACGATCTCCCAGAAACATCAATCTGTTTTTAATCTCTGAAACTGAAAGAGAAGGGTTATCTGCCCACAATAACGCAGCTGCACCAGCAACATGGGGTGATGCCATGGAGGAGCCACTGTCAACCAAGTACTGGTTTCCCGGGATGGTGCTTAAAATATCCTCGCCTGGAGCGCCTAAATCAACTGTTTTGTTTCCAAAATTTGAAGACGACGACAATTCATCCTTTCGATTTGTTGCTGCAACAGAAATGATATTATCAAGGTCATATCCTGAGGGATAATGTCCATCGGTATCGGTATTCTCTGCGGAATTTCCGGCAGCAGCAGCAAACAGCATGTTTGTATCGGCTGAGGCTTGAACTGTATCATGCATGGCCTGACTAAAATCTGGTCCACCGTAACTATTATTGGTAATGCGGATATCAACTCCATGTTCATTTTTCATTTTAATAGCGTAAGCCAGACACTCGATTGCATCTGAAGTTGTTCCATTTCCATTGGCATCAAGAGATTTTAGCGCCATAATTTTAGCATTCCAGTTAACACCGGTAACGCCAATACCGTTATTGCCAACAGCAGCAATGGTTCCTGCCACATGAGTTCCATGTCCATCATCATCCATAGGATCAGAATCATCGTCCCCACAATCTATGCCATGAATATCATCAACATAACCATTGCCATCATTGTCGATGCCATCATCCGGAGTTTCGCCTGGGTTGACCCACATATTCTCAGCCAGATCTTCGTGGGTATAGTCAACGCCTGTATCGATGACACCAATGACGCCGTCAGACGAGCCGGTTGTTGTATTCCAGGCTTTAGGAGCATCAATATCTGCATTAATCAGACCGCCGTCTTGTCCTGTGTTATGCAAACCCCAGAGTTGTGAAAAGTCTGGATCGCCTGGATGGGCGTTGGTTGATAAAATAGAGTCTGGTTCAGCATACTGAACAGTTGGATGCTCATTCAGTTTTTTCAGGACTGTTTTAAGATCCTTGCGCCCGTCCAAAGACAGTATGTTAAATGTAAGATCCTGTTTTGCGCCGCGTAGGGTTGTCAATCCCTTGTTAATTTTGATTGTTTTAGTTGTTTTAACCCCAAGCTCAGAAAACAGAGATGTCTGTCGCGCTGCAGTTGATGTTATCCGCTGATTATTGTTTTTGAAGCGGACAATAACACGATCGGGCTTGATAGGATGCCCCGCGAGTTCAACCTGTTTAACAGGTGTCTGATTTCCAGCAAATGTTACGCTAAAAACAACAGATGTTATAAAAGTAAGCAAAAGAACAAGCATATTTTTGATTGGTTTCATAATTTGAATTTAATTGAATTAAGTTGTAATAATTTAAATTTCTCAGTTGTACACACAATAACTCATTGCTAACTGTTGACAACAGTAATAACTGGATGATTGCCAACATAAAGTTTCTTGTTCTAAAACATCTATTCTTTATGTCTTAATGCCTGTGCAATGAGGTTTTGCCGCAAATTTAAATCCAGGATTACCATAGTGGTTCAGTGGTGTTTTGAACATTAATCTTGTTATTATTCAAGGCAAGGATCGCAGTATGGTACTGTTCTTGCTGGTAGGCTAAATGCTAACACAAAAAAGCACCGGAGTTTCTCCTTTTTGAATGTGTTGATACTAGAGCCTGAATATCTATAGACAGAACCGGCATGTTTCTAACGATGTGTCTAATATTGAAGTCTGGTATTTATCTGTAGCCGAGTGATATATAAATATTAGATGTATATTTGATATGACTGACACACAAGAGACAAACTCATCATACCAAAACTCTTGCATTGATTATCCGTTATTGTTGTTATAGATAAGTAACATTTGTTGGGCTTGACTGGTTTTTGAAACAGTTCTAAATGAAAGCAATGGCTGGGTAAAAATGAATTAATAAATCCTGGGAAGATGAACTCGCTATGGTTATTAATCAGTGTTTTTCTACAAACGATACATGTTTAGTCAAGGTTCGTTTCTCATAATGGAGTGTTAGCAAAGACAACCTCAGAATAATTCCATTTGTTCCGGTATATGTGGCGGTTTGAATTGTGAGGTATCAAGCTGGTGACCACTCTTGCTTAGCCCGAGTTGTTTACAGGCCAACCGAAAGCGTTGAGCAATTAAATCTGCATATTGACCTTGCCCCCGCATACGCTGTCCGAATGTTGAATCATTGAGTTTTCCGGAGCGTAGATCGCGGATGCGTTGCAGAATGCGATTGGCTTTTTGTGGGTAGTGGATTTGCAACCATTCCTGAAACAATATTTCAACTTCCTGTGGCAAACGTAGCATGACGTAATCAGCACTGATTGCGCCAGCTTGTTGGCATCTGGTGAGTACTGTTTCCATTTCAGCATCATTAAGAAAAGGGATAATCGGGGCAACCAATACACCAACTGGAATGCCAGCTTCAGTGAGTGTTTGAATGGTTTTGAGGCGACGTTGTGGGGCTGCAGCCCGAGGCTCCATTGTGCGGGTGAGGCTGCGATCCAGGCTGGAGATTGATATAAAAACCAGTGCTAAATTTTGAGAGGCCATGTCTGTCAGAATATCCAGATCGCGTTCAATCAGGCTGGCTTTGGTGACGATGGAAACTGGGTGTTTGTATTGTCGTAACACTTCTAAAAGTTGACGAGTGATTTGCCATTCCTTGTCGATCGGTTGGTATGGGTCGGTATTGGTACCGATGGCGATTGGTTGGCATTGATAACGTGGTTTGTTGAGTTCTTTGCGCAGTAGATCAGCTGCATGGGGTTTGGCGATCAGACGGCTTTCAAAATCCAGTCCTGGTGACAAATCCAGATAGGCATGGCTTGGTCGTGCATAACAGTAGATGCAACCATGTTCACAGCCGCGATAGGGGTTGATTGTGCGGTCGAACGGTAAGTCTGGTGAGCGTACTCGGTTGATGATGGTTTTGCTGTTGTCAGTGGTTACCGTGGTTTTCAAGGCGGGTGCTGGTTCATCATCCAGATCCCAGCCATCATCAATCGCCTGGTTGTGATCTGAGTGGTAGCGGTTAGCCGGGTTTGTAATTGAACCGCGTCCTGGTCTATGCGTTTTCATCACTGACCACTGCTGATTCTAACGCCAGTTGAGCTTGTAATCGCTGAGCCAGCAAGGTGAGGCGGTGTTGCGATTTCTGGGTTTTGACTGCCATTGCCAGTGCTTTGGTTTGAGCAATGACTACCACCAGCTGTTTGCCGCGGGTAATCGCTGTATAGATCAGATTGCGCTCTAACAGCATATAGTGTTGCATGGCAAGCGGTATCACGATCACAGGATATTCAGAGCCTTGAGACTTGTGAATGCTGACTGCATAGGCGAGCTGAATTTCATCCAGTTCATTGAATTCATATTGCACTGAGCGACCATCAAATTCAATTTGCAGCAGACTTTCTTCGGCATCAATGGATTCAATTAGACCAATATCACCGTTGTAGACATCTTTATCATAATTGTTAACCATCTGAATCACCTTGTCTCCCGGTGCGAAAGTGACTCCAAAGCGAGTGATCTGTTGAGTGCGATTGTCATTTAGGCGCTTTTGTAGCTCGATATTCAGTGAGCGCACCCCGACTCCGCCTCGATTCATTGCAGTCAGTACCTGGATATCTCGAACCGAGTCAAAACCAAAACGCTCAGGAATACGCTGGGTGACTACGTGAATCAGTTTGTTGAAAATCTCTTCTGGAGTCTCAGCTGGAATGAGATAAAAGTCGCTATCGACATTGGGCTTTGGTAATTGCGGGATAATTCCGTCATTGATACGATGAGCGTTTAAGATAATATCTGAGCTTTTGGCCTGACGAAAAACTTCAGTAAGGCGAACTGTCTGGATGCATCCAGAACCTATCATATCTGCCAATACTGAGCCAGGTCCTACCGAAGGCAGTTGATCCATATCGCCAACTAGCAACAATGCTGCGCGGCTTGGTAGTGCCTTGAGTAAATGATTCATCAATGTAATATCCATCATCGATGCTTCGTCAATCACCAGCAATTGGGTATCGAGCGGATTGTCTTGGTTATGTTTGAAACCAAATGTGCGTGGGTCGAAGCTCAACAGTCGATGCACTGTTTTTGCTTCGCGCCGGGTTGATTCAGACAATCGTTTAGCGGCACGACCAGTTGGTGCGCAGAGCATTATTTCTGTGTCCTGATTGGCGAGGATTGCCAGCAAACTGTTGATAATGGTAGTTTTTCCGACACCAGGGCCGCCAGTAAGGATGGTGAGCTTTGAGCGCAGCATGATCGCGATGGCCTGGTGCTGAGATTCAGACAATTCCAGACCAGTAGCACGTTCCACCCAGGGAATTGCCTCGACCGGATCAATGTCTTGCCACGGCAAGACATTGGCTGCCAGTCGCAGGATATTGGCAGCACAACCGGTTTCAGCACGATGCAGTGAAATCAGAAAAACCATTTGCCGTCCTTCGTGCATTTCAACAATCAGTTGATTGCTGACGACTTCATCGGCAATGGCTTGTTCCAGAACTGTGGGGTTAATTTCCAGTAATTTTTCAGCTGCTTCAATCAATTGATCGCGGTATGCAGCACAATGTCCTTGCCCAGACATTTCCTTTAATACGTGACGCATACCAGCTCGCGCTCTTAGAATGGAATCGCGTGGAATACCCAGTTTTTGAGCCAGCGCGTCTGCCGTTTTAAAGCCCACACCATGGATATCCAGCGCCAAACAGTATGGGTTTTCACGGACTTTCTCGATGGCATTATCGCCATAGGTTTTGTAGATGCGTACTGCACGCGTACTTCCAATTCCGTAGGATTGCAAAAACACCATGATTTCGCGCACTGCTTTTTGTTCATTCCAACCAGCAACTGCCGTTGCTTTACGTTTTGGACCAATGCCATCCAGTTTAAGCAAACGATCGGGGTCCTGCTCGATCACATCGAATACATCTTCACCAAATGCATGGATCAGTTTTTTGGCAAAATGAGGGCCAATGCCCTTAACCATGCCCGAACCCAGATATTTCTCGATACCTTCCAGGGTTGATGGTGGCACTACATTCAGAGTGACTGCTTTGAACTGCAAACCATGTTGACGATCATTAATCCAGAATCCCACGCATTCAACAAACTCTCCGGGACAAATTGAAGGCGCTGATCCAACCACAGTTACCAGATCACGTTTACCTTTGACGCGAACACGAATTACACAAAAGCCGGATTCCTGGCTGTGAAAAGTCAGACGCTCAATTGCACCAGAGAGCTTTTCCTGCGGCGCTGAAGATTGGAATGACTGGCGTGATTGGAAAGACATGGGGTGACAGTGTTGTTGGTGATTAGCTTACTGTATCGGAACTGTCAGGTATTGACTACTGTTTCTACAGTTCAAATACATACACTGATTATATAGTCTGATCCAGAAGCGACTGTGTGACTGCTATTGTTGACATGTATGCAAATATTAGATCCCGACTATACTTGAATGTGGATGTGGCGTTTTATTTTTTATGGTGAGGTTTATTCTTTAATCGAATACCGTGATGGTACAAACCAATGCGTATTTATAACGTATCGCTCCTAGTCTCTTCTGTTATTTCCTAGCCAATCATATTGGCTCCATTATTATTTGTGAATATTAATAACTGAATTTATGCCAACGGTTTATCAACGGGAAATATTGCAATCGGACTCTTTATTCGCAGATTCAGGTGCAAACAATCCTGATCTGGAGCACAGTCAAGCGTGGCAAGCATTACGTGTCTATTTCTTTTACCGCTTTGCGTTAGGGCTATTTCTAACATGGGCGATATTTACGGGTAAAGGCCCGTCAATGCTTGCTGAGCATAACGTGACTGTTTTTACTTACGCCATTGTTGCTTATACCGTGTTGTTGGGTTTGTCTGCAATCCCGCTGCATAGCGGCAAGTTCGATAATCGATTGCACGCTCTGTTTCATCTAGTGCTTGATTTAATTTGTATTCCCTTGCTGATTCATTCCAGTGGCGGTATTGGTAGCGGATTGGAAGCGTTGTTACTCATGTCGGTGGCTGCCAGTGGCCTGTTAATTGGCGGGCTTTATTCGGTTGGCTATGCTGCGTTATGTTCCCTGGTATTTTTAGGCGATGTGGTTTATTCCGATTTGTATAATATTTTCGAGAATACGCGTTATACAGAAGCATCTGTACTGGGTATTTGCTGTTTTGCAGTGTCATTGTTTGCACACTCAATGGGGCGCCGGGCTGAGCATAGTGAGCGTTTGGCACAACAGCGTGGACAAGATATTGAACGTCTGGAAAAACTCAATGCACATATTATTCAAAACCTGCAATCCGGAGTGATGATTATTGATCCAGCAACGGGCATAAAATCGATCAACCAATCCGCATTGCAGTTCTTTGGTCTTGCACAAATGCCTGCGAGGATATCTGACGCATCTGCTGAACTTTCACAGCGCTATCAAGATTGGTTGGTCGATCCACACCAGGACTCATTTGTTTTGGATGGACAGCATGACCACCAGATTCTCACCCGAATAATGGCGTTGCAGACAGCTGGAAAACCCTATCACATGATTTGGTTTGAGGACCTTTCTGTGGAAACACAACGTATTCAACAAGCTAAACTGGCATCTCTAGGGCATTTGGCTGCAAGTATCGCGCATGAAATTCGTAATCCACTGAATGTTATTTCTCACGCCAGTCAATTGTTGGAGGAAGCACCCGATCAAAACCAGGAAAATCAACAGCTCAGCGAATTAATTGTGCGTCATTCGGCTCGGGTCAACAAAATTATCGACAATATGTTGCAGCTTGCTCAACGCAAGCCGGCTTGTCTGGAAACGATTGAATTGAACAGTTGGTTACAAGATTTTGTTGCTCAGTTTCTGAAGGATTTTCAATATAACAATCACATCATTCGGTTCGACAATCAGTCATTCCCAACTACACTTAATATCAGGGTTGATGCAAGTCAGCTAAAACAAATACTGACTAATTTATGTGGTAATGCTATCAAGCACTCTGCAAGTTCAGCGGATCAGATTGTCGAGTTAACAGTGGACGTTGTCGAGGACAGTATTAATATCGACGTGATTGACACTGGTGCAGGTATCCCCGAGGCAAACAGGGCAAAATTGTTTGAACCATTTTTCACTACCAGCAAGACAGGTACGGGACTCGGTCTATATATATCCAGAGAGCTGTCAGAACTGAATCAAGGCTCGCTGAATTATTTTCCACGAACACAAGGCGGGAGTATTTTTAGATTGAATTTTCCACTACAGCGTGAACAGGTGATTTCGTTATGAGTCAACAGCGTGTTTTAGTGATTGATGACGAGCCGGATATTTGTGATTTGTTGCGCCTGACTCTGGAACGCATGAAACTGACAGTTTCAACCGCAGAAAGTTTGGTAGAAGCCAGAGCTTTGCTTTCTAACCAAGTGTTTGATTTGTGTTTGACTGATTTGAAACTGCCCGATGGCAGTGGACTTGAGCTGGTGACAGAGATTCAGCGCGATTACCCCGAAATTCCAGTCGCAGTGATTACCGCGCACGGTAACATGGACACCGCCATTACTGCGTTGAAAGCTGGTGCGTTCGATTTTATTTCAAAACCAATTGATCTGCACCACTTGCGCGCAATTGTAGAATCGGCATTAAAGTTGAACTCACCTTCAACAGATCGGCGGTCACGTAATACTTTATTAGGTGAGTCACCGCAGATGTGTGAGATTCGGTCAAAAATCAGCAAAGTTGCGCGTACCCAGGCGCCTGCCCTGATTTATGGTGAATCAGGAACCGGTAAAGAATTGGTAGCAACACTAATTCATCAAAAAAGCCCACGCAGCAATCAAGCATTTGTCCCAATCAACTGCGGAGCGATCCCGCATGAATTGATGGAGAGTGAATTCTTTGGTCATAAAAAAGGCAGTTTCTCCGGAGCGGTAGCCGATAAAGCAGGATTGTTTCAAGCCGCCAATGGTGGTACTTTGTTTTTGGACGAAATCGCTGAATTACCTTTGTCGCTGCAAGTTAAATTATTGCGTGCGATTCAGGAGAAGTCGGTAAGACCTGTTGGTGGAGAACAAGAAATCCCGATTGACGTACGAATTGTCAGTGCAACACATAAAAATCTGGCAAAGCTGGTCGAGGATGGAGAATTTCGACAGGATTTATATTACCGCATTAATGTTATTGAATTAAAAGTACCAGCGCTACGTGAACGCGTCGGTGACATTGAATATCTTGCCAAACACTTGCTTGGCAGACTGGCTGAACGTGACGGCATTGATAGACCTGAATTAAGCAAAGATGCAATCGATAAATTGGTCAACCATTCTTTTCCCGGAAATGTACGTGAATTAGAAAATACATTGGAGCGCGCACTCGCATGGTCTGATGGTTCAGTGATTAGCGCCGAAGATCTTAGTCTTCCGGAGCAACAGTCCAAACCAGCGATTTCTCCTGAATCTGAAAATAGTATGCCAGCCAATGTGAATCTCGAAGATTATCTGGAAGGTATTGAGCGACGTGTCATCAATAAAGCGCTTGAGCATAATCGTTGGAATAAAACAGCGACAGCAGAAAATCTGGGGATTTCATTCAGGGCGTTACGTTATCGGCTAAAGAAGCTTGATCTGGGTTAGGTGTGCAGGCAGGTATTTAAGCGAGAAATTACTTTGGAAGGGATTTATGTTGTGGCTACAACATGGCAAGTTGCCTGGAAAAGCAGTCAAAACCAAGCCAGGCATTTTAAAGATTACTGATTTGGCTGATGTTTTTATAGGGTAATGTCTTTTCTTTCGCTTGGTTTATTTTAAATTAAAATGAAAGAGTTGACCGATAAGCCGGGTTCTGTCGTGAGCAGCCATTCGTCTGGGATGCGCGTCACCGCGTACCTCAAGCGACCTACCCGGGAACTTGTACGGGCAGCACCCGTGGCTTGCGCCACTGTTCCCCTATTTGGTCTTGCTCCGGATGGGGTTTACCCTGCCACTACTGTTGCCAGTAGCGCGGTGCGCTCTTACCGCACCATTTCACCCTTACCCGGCTACTCGAAAGTAGTCGGGCGGTATATTTTCTGTGGCACTTTCCATAGATTCGCATCTTCCAGGCGTTACCTGGCATCCTGCCCTGTGGAGCCCGGACTTTCCTCCACCCATCGTTAAATGAGCAGCGACTGCCTGGCCAACTCTTTCAAAACTGTAGGACTAAAGGCCCCTTCAACCTATTGATGATAGGTTTCTTTTACCAGAAATTGCTAGCGTCTAGCAACATTTTTTTACTGGTTTATACTCTGGTCAATATATTTCAGCACTTAGTGTACGCAATCTTTTGCGCTTAATCAGGCTGTAGATGCAACTGTTCTACATATAAAGTTTAGATGATGTCTGGTTAATATAAAATCGGTTGCTAAACCAGTGAAATTATCCATGTTTTCGAAAATATGGCTTGATCTTACCGCTTTTCACTGAGATGGTTTTTAACCCGACAGCTTTTTAGATTAATCAATGGTGATTATGAGCTATTTCACTCAGGGATGGTCAAGCCTTTTTTCTGGCTGGCATAAAATGCTGCAATATTTTCAATATCTTCATCAGACAACGCCGCAGCCATTCCTGTCATCATAGCATTTGTACGTTTACCACTTCTATATTGTTTCAGCGTATGAATTAAATAAGTTTCATATTGACCGATCAGGTTAGGAAATCCCGGACTTGCGCTTTTGCCTTTCTTGCCATGGCAACTAACACAATTTTCAGTCTTCTTTTTTCCTGCGACAGGATCGCCAAATATTTCACTTTGGTCAATATTTTCAGAAAATTTAATTTCCGATAGATAAGCAGTGATATCAAGCATGTCCTCTTCACTCATGCTCATGGCAGTACCATTCATACTCGCATGTTTGCGTTCGCCACTTGCATATGCTTTCAATGCCGAAAGTAGATAATCAGGGTGTTGCCCACCAAGTTTTGGGACCTGGAAGCGTGGAAATGCATTGGAATATCCTGGAATTGCATGGCAACCAGCACACACAAGAAACTTGACTTTACCGTCTTCAGGATCCCCTTCGGCAAAGCTGGTTTGCAGGCTTACACTAAGAATAAATCCAGCGTACATCAGTTGTTTGAAGATTTTAATCATCATGCGGGTCTGTGCTCCAGAAGGCTAGTTCTCAAAATGAATGACACAATTATTTCCATCAGTCAATTGTATCGAAGTCTTGATCATCCTGAAATAGCTATATCGCTATTTATTTAGACAAAAGTTGTTATATAGCTATTTTAGGGTAATCACAATGTCATACGAATCCGTTTAATACAGGTTTCCATTGTTTTTTTTAGGATTAAATCTGGTCAACAGGTGTGATCCAGTTTTCCCAGTATGATTCTGGTCGAATCCGTTCGCATAAAAAATCAAGAAACATCACAACTTTTGCAGATAAGTGTTTTCGATGTGGGTAAACGGCATGTATATCAAGAAAAGCAGACTCATAGTCTTCAAATAAGGGAATTAATCGATTGGCACGAATGTCAGGGCCGATGATATAGGAAGGTAAAATCGCTATACCCATATTGTTTAAAGCAGCAGATCGAATTGCGCCAACCATATTGCACTTGATTGGACCACTGACTTTAACCACTATAGAAGCACCATCACGCATGAATGTCCAGCGATTACCGGAAGCTAAAGTTGAGCTTGATAAACAAGAATGACTTGGTAGATGTTCCGGGGCCTCTGGCCGACCTGCGCGTTCAATATACTCAGGTGAAGCACAGATCATAAGTTCAGAACTGGCTATTCTGCGTGCGATTAGATTTGAATTTGGTAACGAATCCAGCAGAATCGATAGATCCAGTCCTTGCTCGATGATGTCGGGGGTTGTTCCTTGTAATGTTACATTGAAACGTAAATCAGGATGTAGCTTGTTGAAGGCAGCGATCGCTGGTATTAAATGATACGTCCCAAAAAAAGGCGGTGAGCTGATATGCAACAAGCCTTTTGGCTCTTGTTGTAAATGTGCAACTGTCGCATCTGCTTCCTCGATGTCATCGAGGATTTCCCTGCAACGATTTAAATAGCCGATCCCTGTTTCAGTCAGACTTAGCTTGCGCGTAGTGCGGTTCATTAACCGTGCATCAAGGTGAGCTTCCAGTTGAGCAACATGTTTTGTTGCCATTGCCTTTGATATACCAAGCTCGTTGGCGGCAGCTACGAAGCTGCCAGCTTTGGCGACTTTGGCAAATACTTGCATGCACTTCAGTTTGTCCATTTGGCGCCTATTGTCTGATTGTTTCTAAAAAAGAAACACTGTATAGAATAATTGCTATATTGTAAATATAAAGAATCTAATCTATAGTTATAAGCATCCAATGAGTGACGGTGGTTGTCGCTCTGTAACATTTAGCCATGAGACGAAAATGAAGATTATTAAGGTAATTATAGTATGTATTTTAGGGTTATTATCAGTTAATGCCAATGCTGGCAAAGCTAACAAAATAGCAAATAAAAATGTTGAAAATTTGAATTATGCACTAAAAAGCGGACATGTCGATGCCATTATGGGCATTTATGCACAAAATGCTATGTTAGTGCAGTCTGATGGAAACATTTATGGCAATGCTGATCAGATTCGTGCGTTCTGGGAAAAAATTGTTTCTGAACCGGGTGCATATGAATTCAATCTGACAGAAGCGCATCGAGATGGCGACAGTATTGTCATGACTGCCAGGCTTGCGTCAGTGTTATCAAAAAAGGTTTCCACCAATCAGGATTTGAAATACTTTTACAATGGAACGATCCAGACTGTTCTTAAAGATCAGGGGAATGGAAATTGGAAAACTGTTGTCCATCAGTGGAATGAGTATTAATTCTGACGGATAGAATGTAGCAGTTAGCTGTTGAAAAGCGCGCTTGCGATAGATTAAAAGATTGTTTACAGATAGATTGTTAACGATACGAACACAATTTTAGAGTTTCCTCCTTTAAGGCCCCGGACATTGTTTGGGGCTTTTTTTTGCGTGTTTAATTTTGTGAGAAAACTCTTTAGCTGTCTAAATTATAGCCATGAATTAAAACAATTGAACCTGAGAAGCATAGTTTTGTCTACACGGCATAGTACTTGTGATTTACGTCTTTAATCAGACAGCCTTTAAGAATTGTTGACGTAGATTTAAAGCCTGTTCAATCACTACTGCATATTGC
Source organism: Methylococcales bacterium (assembly GCA_965224565.1). Lineage (GTDB taxonomy): Bacteria > Pseudomonadota > Gammaproteobacteria > Methylococcales > DRLZ01 > DRLZ01. The sequence goes on from CBDCZN010000002.1 coordinate 161,221, forward strand.
TATTTGGGGTTGGGTCGCTGAAATCATTGTTTCGATTTCTTCGCTTTTGTCTCAGAAGATGGTTGTCTGTAACAGTTTGTGCAGTGGTTGTTGTTTCGAAAAAAATTGAGAATGATATGGTAATGAATAAGATAGTTAAAGTAGCTTTAATATGTACATTAGGAATATTGTCAATTAATGCCAATGCTGGCATGGTTGATAAAGTAGCAAAGAAAAATATTGCAGATTGGAATTATGCGCTAAAAAGTGGACATGTAGATGCTATTATGCGCTTTTATACACAAAATGCGATGCTAGTTCAGTCTAACGGAAAGGTTCACGATGATGTTGGCCAAATTCGTGCCTTTTGGAAAAATATCGTTGCTGCACCAGGTGATTATGAATTTAATTTAACTGAAGCACATCGCGATGGGAACAATATCGTAATGACGGCACAACTTGCATCCATTGGCTCCAAGCAGCTTTCAAGTAATGATGATTTTAAATATTATTACAATGGAAATATCCAAAATGTTCTAAAATATCAAGGAAATGGAGATTGGAAGACTGAAGTGCAACAATGGAATTAAATCCCTGATATAGTTTTGCCCCTCCAACTTAAAAGTCTCAAACAGTGTTTGAGACTTTTTTTATGCGCGGAGTTTGAGTGTTCAAAATTTAAGAAGCTGTCTGGTCAAAAAAGTTGGCGGCAAGGTCTTGAAGTTGGTGTGTTTAGCCGATGCTTCTCGTGAAAAATAGTGTCAACTATTCACCTTGAGCCATTGAAAAACGTTTTCAATTCAAGAACTTTTGCTTCAACTTGTTTTTTGACCAGACAGCTTCTAAATACTGAGATTCCAGCCGTTGAACCTGACAAGCAGGGTATTGTCAAAATATGTTGAACGTGTTTGCTTAATCTTTAGCGGGGCTGTTGAGGTTACCCTTGTTATCAGGCTCATAAAGAGTTTTTGGTATGGTTTTTTTGACCAGTTCCTGGTAATTGCTTTACTAATTCAGTAGATGTTCAGAGTTAGAAGTTAGACTTGACCGTGAACAATAGCATGGAAATATGTTACAAATACAAACATCTTAACTAACTAAAATGAGGATACAAAAATGAATAAATTTAACAAAAAACCATTAGCAGTTGCTTTAGGTGCAGTTGTTGTTGGCTCTTTATCTGTTACCAGTGCAAATGCAAGTGAAAATCCATTTGGTATGACTGATTTATCTAGTGGATACATGTCCCTGGCTATGGAAGATATGGACATGGAAGGCAAAGAAACGGAAGGCAAATGTGGCGAAGGTAAGTGTGGTGGTGACAAAGCTGAAAAAGAAGGCAAATGCGCAGGTGATAAAGCTAAAAAAGCCGAGGGTAAATGTGGTGAAGGTAAATGTGGTGGCAACAAAGCTGAAGGTGATAGTATGACCGATGCGGCTGGTGATGCTGTTGATTCTGCTAAAGAAAAAGCAATCGATTCTGCTTCTGATGCTGCAAAAGATTCACTGTTGAAATAAAAAAAGCATTTATCCCTTTAACTTTATTTCTAATACGAAAACACGATAAGAAACACTGTTATTTGGCAATAAAGTTCAATATATCTGTGAAATAAATTGAGAGAAGCTCAGGTTAATCGCCTGGGCTGCTTACTTACCTGCGTTGTATTGTTGAACCAGTCCAGTCACTTTGAGGGCTAATCTACAACCAGAATTTTGAGAGAGACCAGAATATGAGCCAAATCTCTGTGACAGGTGCAGGTTTAGGGTTGCGTCGCTCTTTTATAGAGGACATTATCAAGATAAACTCAGCCGAGGTAGACTTTTACGAAGTTGCTCCGGAAAACTGGATTGGTGTTGCTGGACGCTACGGAAAAATGTTTCGTCAATTGACTGAACAGACTGCATTTATCTGTCATGGTTTATCCCTTTCACTTGGTGGTCCAACACCACTAGATACAGTATTTATTGAAGATTTAAAACAGTTCTTCAAACTACATAATATTCGCTATTATAGCGAGCATCTTAGTTATTGCAGTGATGATGGGCATCTCTATGATTTGATGCCAATTCCATTTACCGAAGAAGCAGTAGACTATGTTGCCGATCGAATTCGTCGTGTACAGGATATTCTAGAGCAACGAATCGCCATAGAAAACGTTTCCTACTACGCTGCTCCAGGCAAGGAAATGGATGAAATCGATTTTCTGTCTGCAATTCTGGAACGAGCTGACTGTGAACTATTGCTGGATGTTAACAACATTTATGTCAACAGTATCAATCATAATTATAATGCAAGCTCTTATTTAAAGGCTCTTCCCAGTAAACGTATTGCTTATATCCATGTTGCGGGACATTATGTTGAGGCTGAAGATCTTTTGGTTGATACGCATGGCTCGGACGTGATTGACCCGGTTTGGCAGTTACTACAGGAAGCCTATCAATACCACGGGGTTTTTCCTACATTGCTGGAACGTGATTTTAATATCCCTTCCGTACCCGACTTAATGCAAGAACTACTAACCATCACCCAAATACAGGCCCTTGAGCAAACCAATCGCTCACAATTGCAATATGCCTGATATTCCTGTTTTTAAGAAGAAGCAATACGAATTTTCGGCCTTTATTCGTGATCCCAAAAATAATCCCACACCGCCTGATGTTGAACCCAGACGCATGGCTGTTTATAGAGAGCTTTTTTTCAATAACGTAGAAGGCTTTCTATCCAGTACTTTCCCAGTATTAAAAAGTCTTTTGCAAGAAGATAAGTGGCTAGATCTAGTACAAGACTATTTTTGCAAAAATCGTAGCGATTCTCCTTATTTTTCATCTATTCCAGAACATTTTATTGAATTTCTGAATGCTGATCGTGATGGAAGTACGGGTGATTTGCCATTTATGCGAGAACTTGCTCATTATGAATGGATAGAAATGGTTCTGGAACTCGCAGAAGGTGAGTCTCACCAGCCAAATAGCATAGAGATAGATGAAATGCTGTCGAGTGTTGCTCAGATATCAGATCTTGCTTACCCACTCGCCTATCGCTATCCTGTCCATCAAATTAGTCCTGAATTTCAACCAGAACTTTGCCCGGAAAACCCAACTTATCTCGTGGTGTATCGTGATCATGATGATCACGTACAGTTTATGGAAATTAATGCAGTCACTTATGCGTTGATTGGGCAAATAGAAAACAATCCTGGGCTAGAATGCCAGGCGCATTTGAAGCAAGTCGTTACACAATTAAACCATCCTCAACCAGATCAAGCCTTTGCACATGGTGTCACACTCTTGCAAGGTTTGTTTGATCGCGGGGTGGTTGAGTTTGAAAGGCAGTCTGGTCAAAAATAGATTCACTGCAAAGCCCTTGGAATTGGAGCTTTTTTCCGATGTTTCTCTTTAAATTGTATTAAATCAACTATTTGTCTCGAAGCATCGAGAAAACGATTTCAATTCAATAACTTTTTGCTTTGATATTTTTTGACCTTGCCGCTTCTGAGATCAAACAGTTGAAGCATTCTTCTTGAATAAGTCGTGTTATCTGCTCAAAAGCTGGTTCTGGCGCAAATTATTTCCATCTCTATTGGGTGGTGGTAAATATATCATTTTTTCAGTATGATAGAGTCTACTTTGAATCTTGAATCTTGAATCTTGAATCGAGGGCTTGTGGCCATGATCGTTGAAACGAAGGTATACAGCAGTCGAAAATGCCGCGAACGGAGGTGTGGTCATCCGCAATGCCATTGTAAGACGTGTGGAGCTTATTGAGTTGGCGTTCTTGCACCCAAAGTGTGAGACACGGAGGTGGAGAAAATGAGTACACCAAGGACAGATTTAAGAGATATCAGTAGTTATTGCAGGTATGGATAGAGTTAACATATGGGATGGTTGGCGTGGCATGGCGATCATATGCCTGCTTTGCGGGCATTTTGTTGATACCCCATGGATTTGGGAAGATCGCTTTGGCGTAGATGCTTTTTTTGTGCTTTCTGGAATGTTAATAAGTACAATTTTGTTTGATAAGGAGATGAATCTGAAGGATTTTTATATCCGTCGATTCAGCCGTATTATACCGGGATTAGCACTGTTTTTGTTGATTTCTTATTCTTTTGCAATGATTACTGGCCTAGAGTTTGAAACAAAAGAATTTATTGCCAATCTTACCTTTTTTCGTACCTATTACCCACAAAATCCACATATTTGGGATACTGATGTTCCTGTACAGCACCTATGGTCTCTTAATATCGAAGAACATGCTTATGTTATTATGAGTTTGCTGACTTTGTTGTTTTTTCGCAAAAATCAAGCTGGTTACATGCTAATTGCATTGGGGTTAATTTCAATAGGAATTTGCTTTTACTATTATTTTAACGAAGAATATGCACCAGAGGCATACAGAATTCGAACTGAATCCTCAGTAAGCTTTATCTTTTTGTCTGCTGGCTACACTTTATTTAAACATAATTTGAATAACAGAATATATGCTATTCTTCCCGGGATTACTTTTTTAGTGGCCGTTGGATGCTACCTGGAAATTATGCCGGATTGGCTAAGTTTTTCTTTATCTCCGTTGCTGTTAGCATTTACTATCCATCATTTGCGAGAGGCGGCATGGATATTCTGTGGTTTTTTAGAGCTGAAGATAATTCGTTTAATGGGGATTTGGTCTTATTCTATATATTTGTGGCAACAGCCTTTTTATATGTACAATTGGCTTGTGCCAGGCTCTAAAATATCATTTTTATTACTATCAATTGCTGTGGGTGCGCTGTCTTACTATTTTTTTGAACAACCAATGCGATCCTGGATTAATAAACGCTGGACAGGAAATGTATGACTTTAATTTAGAATAGAAACAATAGAAAACTTGTAATATAAAACATACAATAAAATAATAATTGGAATTAAATAATATTATGTCTGTCAACTTTCAATATTTAAATCATGCTTTTCAAGATTCGTATCACTTAAAAATGGCACATTGGTTTATCATTGTCACGAGTCTTGTGCTGTTTTTACATGGCGTTAATACAGTGGAGCAAAATTGGGACATGCTTGGTTATGTTGGTTCTGCTGTCAGCATCGAAGAAGCTGATGTAAGCTACATGCATAATTATGTTTATCAAGAGTTTAGAGCATATTCTACCGATGAAGAATTTGAAAATCTTACAAACACATATAACTATCGAAAAGTAATGTTTCAAGATCAAGATGCGTTTAATCAACAAATCCCTTTTTATAAAATGCGTATCATCTTTGTTTTTTTAATACTAGGATTATCTAAATTAGGTTTTAATATGTTCATGGTATCACATATGCTTTCAGCAACCTTGGTTTCCATTGGATACTATGTGTTCTATCATGCATATAAAAAATTGATTAATCCAATTTTTTGGTTGTTTTATCCATTGTTTGCGATAATCTTTAATATCATTAACCTGACGCAAACGGTTACTGCAGATTCACTTGCTTTCTTATGGATTTCTTTGCTTTGCTATTCATTTATTAATGCTCATTGGAAAACATTTTTTCTATTATTGGTAACCTCTATATTAGTTCGTACAGAACTGATTTTTTTTGTCGCTATATTCTCATGCTATTTCATGCTATTTCGACCAAGCCAGCGTATCATTGCTGCCGCCAGTCTTTTAGTGTCATTAATTTTATATCTATTAATTAACAACTATGTTGGGAATTATGGATGGAGCACAGTATTTAGCTTTGTTTTTCTCTCGGGAATGTCAGCTACACATCCTGCAGAATACTCGCATGTTGGCGTAAGTTTTCAACAATATTTAGATGTAGTGATCAATAATCTACGATTATTTGTTTCCAATCGAAGCATTCTTTTATTTGAAACTATAACCTTGCTTCAATTAATACTTTTTTGGTTATCTAAAAAGAAAGAATGTTCTATATCAAAGATGTATTCAAAGTTAGTAAAAAACTCAGCACTTACCTTAACCTTGCTATCTTTAGGTTATATTATTTCGCACTATCTTATATTTCCTGTTTTGGATTCTCGTTTCTTTGTTGCTCAATATGTAATCTCTACACTAGGCCTATTGTCTATCAGCACGAGCCTCATACAAAAAATCGATTCAGATCTTGTCAACCAATAAATATCAAAAACCATCATGATTACGCATGAAACTCAGTCAACTCTTATATATAATTGTTTTCCATATAAAACAATATTTTACCTGATTACCTATAAAACTCAGCCCTGCTTCAGTTGTCCTAATGGGGTGTAGCTACAACACGATGTAACTTAACAATAAATTGTTCCATATTGACTGACTTTATCCCAAAACTGTTCCCATCGATTCGAGCGTTCTAATGTTCTCAAACTCAGAATAATCGAGGTACCTTTGTGACGCCATTTCATTCCCGATTGACACAAGCGTTGTTTAACAATCATTTTACAGGCCGCTTCAGTCACCCCTGAGCCAATGTGTAAAGCCTGCGCGACCAGCGAAGCATAATGCATGCGAACCCCCTGATTGCTATAATAGGTGATAGCTTTATGGAGGAGCTCTTGACGTTTCGGAGGGTGTTTATTCTGGGCATGATCCTTGAGTTCGGTCAGAATGAGCTCGGCAGCGCCGGTGGCATTTTTGAGTTCGTGGCAACGTTGTTTCAACCAGTCTTTCCGTTTAGCCTGTTGTGTCTTCCCGTGGAAGATCGCCTCGGCAGCATTCGCCAGATACTCTGTTGCATGCCAGAAGTCGATCACCTGAATCGATGTGTACTGATTTAAAAATGGCCAGTTATTCGTCGCTCCATCGGCAATACCAATATACAGTGCATCGGGATACAGTTGCTTCACATGCTCAATTTCTCGCGCCAGTCGCGTTTTAAATGTGTGTTTCCCGTATTCTGGCGGGACACCAATATGGGTCGTATGCAAGCGTTCGCCGTCATGATCATACAGCGCAATCGTGCCAGCCATGCATGACCCATGTTTCTTTGGGCGGACTAAATTCTGTCTGCGCGTATCCGGGCAAGTAAAACGCTGGTGCCATTAAAAATAATGCGCGTGGCTTAAACTTTTCTGCTGCAACAGTGGAGACATATGCGCCCATGCTCGATCCAACAAATACCAGTTCATCGTAGTTGGATAAATCCATTTCCAGTAATTGCTTTGCTCGCTGATCAGGGTCATTTGTAACAGTGTAATCGATACTCTCAAATTCATAGCCTTGTCGTTTTGCTACCTCTGTCATCGCATAAGTTTTTTCGCCCCAGGGAATGCTATCTTTTCCATGATGATATAACACCAGTTTTTTCATTGAGTTCTCGCTCCTGACTAGCAATAGTAGTATTGCTGTAGATTGTATTTGTTATCGCGCCAATTATATTGAATACAATGAGATTCACCAAACCTGTTTCGTGTGCTAGACAAGTGTAATAGTGACGCAATTTTAAGGTCAGGTATCAATATTATTGCTGATAAATGAAATTTTAAAGAGGGACAGTTTTAGGTAAAACAAGAACTATATCTATCTTTGGTGTTTAAAATGCTTGCATAGTGTTTTTGAATGATGTAAATTGTCCGATTATTAGTCATAATAATTTACATTTTAATTATTATGTTAATAAAAATTTAAATATTCGAGTTTTGGTTGGGCGCTCGAACCCTTAAGGTGGGCAGATGCAATGGTTCATGAAACAGCCAGATCATTGACTAGTTATGCAAATTCAGGAAGTTATTGATAGCGATCAAAAAAACTTGTATGACTGTAAGTAATTGAGTTCTGGGGAATCAATTACTTACATATTTCTCCGGTAGAGATCAACAGAATACTGTTTTTAACAACAAAAACATCACTAGTGATGCATCCAAGTATAGGGGTTCTTGATGAAAAATAGTTCAGCTTCACGTGTGGCTAACACTAATTTTGCGAATAAGTATCATCACCCACTATCACCCACTGGATATTCGGGAGCCATGCGGTGTTTATACTCAGTTTTTCAGGTATTCAACTCGGTATCTATCGATTATCGAAGACAGTTGCCATCCGGTAGGGCTTGTTGAAATGAACAGGCACAATCAAATTTTCGTTTTATTCCCAATTAAACATTGTTCACAGATTACAACCTGTCTGTCTACCCACTTTTTGCATCAATCGAGATTGGCTTCCCGGGTTAGTCAATAGTAGTACTCAATAGGAAGTGATAGTCCTTAAGCAGTTATAGAATCAAACCGAAAACAGATCAAGACACAAGGATTGACCATGTTAAATATACCGAACTCCAGCAAAACAAGCCAGGCACTGTCTCAAATACAGTTGAGCGGCAAGTGTGGAGTAACAGGACAATCAAACCATGGATTTATATCGTCATCATGCAGGGGATTGAGTGAAATAACGATTTTTAAAAGAATATTAAAGTTTACAGAATGCTGTTTTTCACAACGATTAGCTGGTTTAAGTCTGGTTTTGACCTTTTTGTTAGTGTTGCCTCTCATAATGGGTCTTTCGACTCCAGTATTCATAACGACACCTGTTCTGATGATGAGCGCGTGTGTATTTATGTTTTTGAGCGGTTTAATCAGCTTTTCGGTTCGCTCCTGGTTTCGTCTACAAATGAAATCAATGGAGTCTGACCCCAATGCCGCTTCCAGTGACACGTTAAGTCTTTGTATTAAAACATTTATATGTTTAATTATGGTCGTTTTTCCTTGTAAATTTTACCTTTAAAACAATAGTTTTGGATAACAGTACGGAATTTCCAGTACAAGAGTTGGCTCGATAGCCACAGAACGCATGAGCTTACAGTTAATTCCAACGGTGAATATTGTTTAATGTGGCACAATCCTGAACAAAGAGAAGCCGCATTTAATAATCAATTAGACTACCAAGTATTTAGCAAGTAACCGATTCAATCTACACGAGATATTAGGACAAAATTATGATGGGTATACTCAAAACAACTCTTAGAAAATCGAGTTCACTAGTGTCGCTGCTTCTAGTAGTGATGATGGCGGCACAGCACGCTCATGCGGTGACTTCTGATGATTTCGACCACCGGTCTGAAAGAACCGGATCTGAGGTCGTCATTCTGGATGCGGGTGTACCTGAACCGGAGTTGTTATTGGGTGCTCAGACTCGTTACGAGGTTGTGCGGCTTAACCATGGGCAAGAGCCGCTGCGAGCGATCGCGGAGGCGCTGTCCGGCATGGATGCGGTCGAGGCAATTCACATTGTATCGCACGGCGCCGCTGGCGAACTGCTGTTGAGCGGCCAACGGGTCGATCAGCAAGCCCTGTTGAATGATTCTAAGTCACTCGGCGCGATTCGTCGCGCCCTGGGCGATGGGGGTGATATCCGACTCTACGGCTGCAATGTGGCGGCAACGTCTCAGGGGCAAGCGTTCGTCCGCACCTTAGCGGATCTGTCGGGAGCCGATGTCGCGGCCTCGGTCAATGCCACCGGACACCGTGATCTTGGCGCCGACTGGCAGCTTGAATATACGGTTGGTACGGTGGAGGCTGAAACGCCGTTTGCCGCGCAGCGGCTCGATCAATTTCGCCACACGCTCAGTCATTTCAGAGGCGGGGGGATTACTTGGCAGGGGTTGGCGCTCGATTCCGATGGTATAAAGAACGACGTCCAGATTACCGTAAAAACGGCCTGGCGTTTGAATGCACAAAATCCAATTTCTCTCTCGACCTCACCAAGTTTCACCACAACACAGCTTAGTAACGCTATTATTAACGTTACCGGTGGCGCTAGTGGTGATTACACTCTGCAAACAACGATATTTGAAGCGCGAGATCTGAGCCTGTCGACGCAATATCTCGTCAACTATACAGGTGGTAACCGAATTAGCAATTTGCTAAACAATGCCGGTGGGAATTGGAACATTCAAACACTCATCAATCTCATCGATGGCAATCTCGCGCCCAAAATAAATTTCCCGATCATTGTTGAAGTCCCCCAGTTTTTATCCGATGGTGTCACTCCTTTCGTCGACTGGACTTTCGACATCGGTGCAACGGATCCGAATGCCGATAAACTCCGATACCGCCTGGCTAATCTTACGGAGTTAGGCGGCGGCTCATCAACGAATCCGCCGGGCCTATCCATCAACCCAAACACCGGTACGCTTACCTGGACTGGCTCCGAATCTCTGCCGAGCGGTTTGTACAGCGGCGGTATCGTAGCCGAAGATGTCGATATCCTTGGGAATGTTAAATCCAAAACCAACGTGGATATTTTTCTCGACCTTCAGCCCAAAGGAACAGTCGTCTTTACACCCTCGGCCAATATCCCAGAAACAGGGAATGTCATAGTCGACAAAGGCACCACGTTTGGCTTTAGCGTCAGTGGCACTTCGATTAACACGACGAGTCTGGGTGATATTCAAAGTGCATTGACGGAACCGACGGAAGGCAATTTTGTGTTTGATCCCGGTGTGGTCGGCAGTGGCCTGATTCCGGCTACCTATCCGATTACGTTTGAGATTCTCGATACCACGGGAACAGGCATAAAGAATTATCTAGTTATCAACTTTATCGTTCCGGACCCTAATGCTCCACGGATCGCTAACATCGAAGCGGATCGTACGATCTATGCCGCAACCGTGGCGCAATTAGTCGATGAAAATCTCGACGCAGTGGTTTCAGATGTCAACAATGCCGATTTGAATGGCGGCTTCCTAAAATTCAACGTTACCTTTACCGATGGTCAATTCGAGATACTGAACGTTCAGTCGGTGGGTGATGGCGTTGGCGAAATTCGCCTAACCGGCACCGACATTTTCTACGAAGGCAATTTAATTGGCAGCACTGATGCCACCGAAGATGGAGTGGGCGTCGCCCTGCGCATCGATTTCACTACAAATGACGCGACCCTGGCCGCGGTGCAGGCCCTTATTCGCAGCCTGACATACGAGGACACATTTGCCCTGCGCGCCGTAGGTGACCGCAGCCTATCCACCTTTCTTCAGGATCCGGATGGTCTGAGCAACTCGAACAACTTCTTTATTAATGTGCAAGCCCACCCGAGCGCTCCCCCTCCAGGCGGCGGTCCGGTTGAAGCCAGTAATAACTTAACGATTGTCGAAGGCCAAACGATTGCGCTCAGTGCTGAAAATCTGAACTACGCAGATCCGGATCTCGGCGACACCGTGACCTTAACTGTCAGCAATGTCACGAATGGCCAGTTTGAACTGGTAAGCGCACCGGGAAGCGCTATAACTAGCTTCACGCAAAATCAAGTGACCTTGGGCCAAATCGCTTTTGCCCACGATGGCGGCGAAATCGCACCCAGTTATGATGTGTCTGCGTCCGACGGTACGAATTCGCCAACCGCGCCGTTACCGGCAACGATTTCATTTTCCAGCGTATCCGATGAACCGCCCACGATTAGCGGTACGCCAGCAACGACGGCAGCGGAAAACGTTGCCTATGGTTTCACACCAGCAGTTACGGATGCCGATATTGGTGATACCCATACGTTTAGTATTACCAATCAGCCCAGTTGGGCAAGTTTTGCCACCGGAACTGGAGTACTCAGCGGCGTACCAGGCGCGAGTGACGTCGGCACCCACGCCAGTATTGTCATAACCGTAACTGACGGTGGTGGTTTAAGCGACAGTCTCACATCATTTGATATCACTGTTACTAGTGCGGGTCTAGCTGAAGTTATTGAAGATATTGCAGGTAACACCAATGCAACACCAGCGACAGCGGCACAACTCAATTCGATACCCGGAGTGAGCGGAGCCATTGCCGGTGCAGACTATTCAGTAGCATTGGCAGCAGGTAGCTATGTTGACTCGGGCAACCCAACGCCAGCAGAGATTCAGGCAGTTATCAATGCCGTTAATGCCACTAACACAGAAGCGCTTGCTGAAGTGGTTGAAGATATTGCAGGAAACACCAACGCCACACCAGTGACAGCCACCCAATTGAATGCGATTATCGGTGTGAGTGGTGCCGTTATGGGTGCAGATTATTCAGCAGCCCTGGCAGCAGGGACGTACGCAGACCCTGCCAATCCAACAGCAGCCGAGATTCAAACTGTCATCGATGCAGTGAATGCAGCCAACACAGCATCGCTTGCCGAAGTGGTTGAAGATATTGCCGGCAATACCAACACGACGCCAGTGACAGCGGCACAATTGAATGGAATTCCAGGCGTTAGCGGAGCCGTTGCTGGTGCAGATTATTCAGCAGCCCTGGCAGCAGGGACGTATGCTGACCCTGCCAATCCAACAGCAGCGGAGATTCAAACTGTCATCGATGCAGTGAATGCAGCCAACACAGCAACGTTTGCCGAAGTGGTTGAAGATATTGCCGGTAATACCAACACGACGCCAGTAACAGCGTCGCAACTGAATGGTATTCCGGGTGTTAGCGGTGCGATAGCTGGTGCAGACTATTCAGCAGCGCTTGCAGCCGGGACTTATGTTGATCCGGCGAACCCAGCCGCTGCCGAGATACAAACGGTCATTGATGCAGTCAATGCAGCCAATACAGCAGCACTTGCCGAAGTGGTTGAAGATATTGCCGGTAATACCAACACGACACCAGTGACGGCGGCACAACTGAATGGTATTCCAGGTGTTAGCGGTGCTATAGCCGGCGCAGACTATACAACGGCACTTGCAGCAGGAAGCTATGTTGACCCAGCCAATCCAACAGCTGCCGAGATCCAGGCAGTAATTGATGCAGTCAATGCAGCAAACGGAACAGCGCTTGCCGAAGTGGTTGAAGATATTACCGGTAATACCAACACGACACCAGTGACAGCGGTGCAACTGAATGGTATTCCGGGTGTCAGTGGAGCCGTCGACGGAGCAGACTATACAACAGCACTTGCAGCAGGAACTTATGTGGATCCAGCCAATCCCACTGCAGCGGAGATTCAGGCGGTGATTAATGTCGTGAATGCCGCGAACACAGCGGCGTTAGCCGAAGTGGTTGAGGACATTGCAGGCAATACCAACACGACACCAGTGACAGCGGCACAGCTAAATGGTATTCCGGGTGTCAGTGGAGCCATCGGTGGTGCAGATTATTCAACAGCGCTTGCAGCAGGAAGCTATGTTGACCCAGCCAATCCAACAGCTGCCGAGATCCAGGCAGTAATTGATGCTGTCAATGCAGCAAACGGAACAGCGTTAGCCGAAGTGGTTGAAGATATAGCAGGCAATACCAACGCGACACCAGTAACATCGGCACAACTCAATGCTATCCCTGGTGTGAGTGGTGCTATTGTCGGTGCAAACTATGCAGTAGCGCTGGCAGCAGGGACGTATGCAGATCCAGCCAATCCGACTGCAGCGGAGATACAAGCAGTCATCAATGCAGTGAATGCAGCGAATGTGGCTGGCCTTGCAGAAGTGATTGAAGATATCGCAGGAAACACAAACGCTAGTCCAGTTACGGCTACTCAATTAAATGCGATTATCGGTGTCAGTGGTGCTTTACCTGCCACTGACTATACAGTAGCACTTGCAGCAGGGGCTTATGTAGACCCTGCGAATCCAACGCCAGCAGAGATTCAGGCAGTGATTGATGCAGTCAATGCAACCAATGCAGGCAGTGCAGCAGGTGTTAATGAAGTCGTAGAGGATATTGCAGGCAACTCAAACGCCACGTCAGTGACAGCGGCGCAATTGAATGCGATTATCGGTGTAAATGGTGCCGTGACGGGTGCAGGCTATGTAGCAGCACTTGCAGCAGGAACTTTTGCAGACCCAGCCAACCCCACTGCAGCCGAGATTCAAACTATCATCGATGCAGTGAATGCAGCGAACACGGTTGCACTTGCCGAAGTGGCTGAAGATATTGCCGGCAATACCAATGCGATACCAGTGACAGCAGCGCAACTCAATGGTATTCCGGGTGTCAGTGGAGCCATCGGCGGTGCAGACTATGCAGCAGCACTTGCAACAGGTAGCTATGCAGACCCAGCCAATCCAACAGCCGTTGAAATTCAGGCGGTGATTGATGCTGTTAATGCAGCCAATACCTCAGCCCTCGGAGAAGTGGTTGAAGATATTGCAGGAAATACCAATGTGATGCCTGTAACAGCAGCGCAACTGAATGGCATTCCAGGTGTTAGTGGAGCGGTTACCGGTGCAGACTATACAGCAGCATTGGTAGCAGGCACTTATGCAGATTCAGCCAATCCAACAGCTGCTGAGATACAGGTGGTGATCGATGCCGTCAATGCGGCTAACATAACTGCGCTTGGAGAGGTGGTTGAAGATATTGCAGGAAACACCAACACGACAGCGGCGACAGCGGCACAACTCAATGGTATTCCAGGTGTCACAGGTGCAGTAGCCGGTGCGGATTATGCGACAGCACTTGCTGCAGGCAGCTATGCAGACCCGGCAAATCCAACTGCTGCTGAGATTCAGGCGGTGATTGATGCCGTCAATGGAGCCAATGGGGTATCGCTTACCGAAGTAGTTGAAGATATTGCAGGTAATACAAACGCTGTACCGATCACCGCTGGGCAACTCAATGGTATTCCAGGGGTCAGTGGAGCGGTCGCTGGTGCAGACTATGCAACAGCACTTGCCGCAGGGACTTATGTTGACCCTGCGAATCCAACTGCCGCCGAAATCCAGACAGTGATTGATGCTGTCAATGCAGCCAACACAGCAGCGCTTGGAGAGGTGGTTGAGGATATTGCAGGCAATGCCAACACGACACCAGTAACAGCGGCGCAACTGAATGGTATTCCGGGTGTTACCGGCGCAATTGATGGTGAAGATTATGCGACAGTACTGGCAGCGGGGACTTATGTAGATCCAGCGAATCCAACGCCTGCAGAGATTCAGGCGGTGATTGATGCAGTCAATGCAACGAGTGCAGCGGTTGTTGCTGCATTGGCGGAAGTGGCTGAAGATATAGCTGGTGATACAAACACAACTCCAGTGACGGCGATACAGCTAAATGGAATTCCGGGTGTTAGTGGAGCGGTAGATGGTGTTGATTATACGACAGCGCTTGCAGCAGGCACTTACGTTGACCCTGAAAATCCAACTGCCGCTGAGATTCAGTCGGTCGTCAATGCGGTTAATGCAGCCAATGCAGCCAGTACAACGGGGCTTGGAGAGGTGATTGAAGATATTGCAGGTAATACAAATGGTATTATCGTTTCTGCGACACAACTCAATGATATTACGGGTGTCAGCGGAGCCATCAACGGTGCAGACTATACAGCAGGACTTGCCGCAGGAGCGTATGCCGATCCTGCAAATCCAACAGCTGCTGAGCTTCAAGTGGTCATTGATACAGTGAATGCTGCTAATGCAGCGGCGCTTGCCGAAGTGGTTGAAGATATCTCAGGGAATCCAAACGCTGTACCTGCGACAGCCGCAGAACTCAATGCGATCCCAGGTGTCGAAGGCGCAATTAATGAAGTTGATTATTCATCAGCGCTTGCGGCAGGGACTTATGCAGACCCTGCTAATCCAACTAAAGCAGAGATTCAGGCAGTGATTGATGCTGTTAATTCGGATAGCTCACTTGCACTAGCCGAAGTGGTAGAAGATATTGCCGGTAATACCAACACGATTCCGGTTACCGCAATACAGCTCAATGCGATACCAGGGGTTGGAGGTGCACTCGACGGAATTGACTATTCAATAGCACTAGCCGCAGGCACTTATGTCGACCCAGCTAATCCCACTGTAGCGGAGATTCAAACAGTCATTGATTCGGTTGCTGGTGGCTCAAGTCAGAGCTTTATTGGGAGTACTGCAACGGGAACAGGAATTGCGACGGCAACCATTAGTGGAGGTGGGGCTACCTGTGCGTTTGATCCGATCAGTACAATATTTGTGCCAACCAGTTCAGTCGCCACAAGTGCGCCAACCAGTAATGTATTTATCCATGGGCTATTTAACTTCAGGCTGATTCAATGTACACCTGGATCAACCGTTGATGTCACAATCAGATGGCCAAGTAGTGAAATTCCGGCAGGTTCAGAGTTATGGAAATTTGGTCCAGCCAGTGCAGGTGCAGCGGATAGCTGGTTTCAACCAGCATCAGCGGTGATTAATGCAGCAGCGAATGAGATCACGTATTCCGTAGTGAATAATGGAGCAGGCGATAGCGATAGTGATCCAAATATCATTGTTGACCCAATCGGTCTGGCAATTCCAGACGGTGGTGTTGCTCCACCAGTGATACCCGGAGTGCCTGGTGAACCAGCGCAGAAAATTCCAACCCTGAGTGAATGGGCAAGAATTATCCTGGTGATGTTAATCGGAGTGGTCGCTCTGATACAGCAAGGGCGACGTCGCAAGGATGTCGCAGAATACTGAGTCTGCTATGACTCAGAATTGATAAAAGGGCTGCCGGAAGGCAGCCTTTTTTTGTTGTGAAGCAGAAATTTTTAATTAATGTTGTCCTATTACTAATGTAGGGTGAGTTATATGTACTATACAACCGTAGCTGCAACGCGGAAAACGGATAAAAAGACAAGTCAGTTGACCAAGTTATTTCGTGCACGTTCCTTCGATAGCATCCTGATTTTTCAAACGCAACAACAACTGCTCAAATTCATGAGCCATACTGGATAATTCACTGATCAAGCGATGATCAGCATCAAACATTATTAATCTGACACGGTATTGCTGGCAAAATCTCCAGGCATTTTCCGGTGGTACTACCGTATCTTGCCAGCCATGCATCACCCATGTTTCTTGGGGTGGATTAAATTCTGTTTGCGCATATCCGGGCAAGTAAAACGCTGGTGCGATTAAAAACAACGCACGTGGTTTAAACTTTTCTGCCACAACAGTCGACACATATGCCCCCATGCTTGATCCAACAAAAACCAGTTCAGCATAGCCTGATAAATCCATCGCCAGTAGTTGTTTTACCCGCAAGTCTGGGTCATTGGTCGCTGTGTAATCGACGCTCTCAAATTCATAACCTTGTTGCTTTGCGACTTCTGCCATCGCATAGGTTTTTTCGCCCCAGGGAATACTATCTTTTCCATGATGATATAACACCAGTTTTTTCATTGAGTTTTCGCTCCTGACTAGTAATAGGTAGTATCGCTTATCGCAGTCGATTGTATTTGTTGTCGCGCCATTTATATTGAATACAGTGAGATTTGCCAAACCTGTTTTGTGTGCCAGGCAAGTGTAATAGTGATGCAATTTCTCTTAAGACCAGGAATAAAGATATTTAGCTTATAAAAAAACAGAGTCTTAAAACTTTTGATTGGAAGCTCTGTGCTAATAATCTACGACTCATAATAATTTATCAACTGTTAAGTACTGGATGCTTCTATCTCAAGACTTCACGCATGTTAGTAAGTCAAGTGAAGCATGAAAGATGCCAGTAGTGACAGGTTTAAATATTATAGATGTCTAAATAAGTTTATAAACAGTGAGGACAGATTCGATGAAACTATATTTGTATTATTGGTACTTAAAATGCTTGCATTATAGTGTTACATAATGTAAATTTATTTGCTAAATGATGTCAGTAAAATTTACATACACAAAAAGCATGTTAACTTTTTTAACTTTGGTGCAGGCTTTTTTTGAAGCTCGATGCTATTCGTTGAGTAGTAAAATTTTTTTTTAGAAGTGCCTCTATCATGCTACAGATACCAGGAACAATGCGATACGAAGGTGCAGAAGTACTCAAGATTGGCTATTCATGTTGATGTTTTAGTTTGTTAATATTCCGCGATGTTATTGATTAATAGTAACTGGTTGACAAGAGGAACCTTACTGAATGTTATTTAAAAAAACCACCCTTATTACAATAACAATTTTTCTCTTGAGTGGTTGCCAGTCTGAATCTAAAAGCAAGCATGCAGGGTCACTTGAAATTGGTACAGAACAGGTTGTGGAAATATGTAGTGAAATGTCTAAAGGACAATCATTAGAATTGCGTTATAAAGCAAACATTCCTGTTAATTTTAATCTTCATTATCATGATGCAGTAACTCTCATTCCACTGATTCCCAAGCAATCGTTACCAGCGTTCAAACATACAATGACGCTCGAATCCATGCAAGAGTATTGTTTAATGTGGACTGGACTTTCCAGTGAGACAACGATTATTTACGAATATGCATTTCATTAAGCATTAAGTCATCGGGAAGTATTTGAAAATAAAATCAAAAATTGGATATAGCAAATACAGCTGGTTAACTGCCAATACTCAATGCTCTTTATGCAGTTGAAAATCTGTTGTTCGGGCAGAGCATGGTTGTCACTAAAACAGGTATTGCAAATGTACCGGGTATTTCAAGCACGGTATTTCGATTAATAGAGCAGAAGAGCAAACGCATCGAGATTATTCATAAACATCATAAGTAATTGTAGGAAAGAACCGATATCTGAGATAGGTTATTTTTATACCATGAAAAATTATCTATAAGAAATTGTAAGTTGTTTGAGTGTATACGTGTAACGGGAATCACATGAACATGGGGAGTGTTATGAACAAGGGTAATATTAAGCGCGATGTGATCATCGCTGGTCAACATGCGAGTCAATCACTCGACGCGATACAGACTTATGAATTGTCTGATACAGTTCAGTTCAAAACCAAACAGACACATCCACTAAAGCGATTGCGATCTAATTTCCTTTCATCGCTGAGTTTTGCCTGTCTGTTGCTGATCATCCTTGGCGTGTTCGCCGATACTGCTTCGGCTTCCCATTTTCGTTTCGGTACGGTTGCCTGGGAGCCAACGACTGGCAACACGATTCGTTTTACAGTGCAGCAGGCGTGGCGACGCACTTTCTATTCGGGAACTGCAGCTGACGGTGATCCTGCTGTCGGCGATATCATAAACACTGGCAACTTTACGTTTGGTGATGGAGGTACTGCGCCCTTAACACTCAGAGTTACAAGTATAGATCCAGCCAATGATGTGGTTTTCGGGGTCGCTGAAGTGGGGGGGAGTCCATTTTTTGATCACACCTATGCGGCTGCAGGTAATTTTACTGCGTTATTTACGACTTGTTGTCGAATTGGTACTCCAACCCACATCAACAACCCCGATGGCGATGATCCGACTGAAACCACTGTTAGTGTAGGCAGCGGTAACAGCTCGCCAAAGACGTTGTTGCCACCGATTGTATTTTGCCCGATTGACGATGTTTGTGTGTTTCCGGTGAATGCGGTGGATCCCGATGGTGACACATTGAATTTCCGTTTTGCAACCTCGGCGGAGGCTGGAAGTCCTGGCACATTTACACAACCTGGACCACCCCAAGCGCCCAATGCTGCGGTCGTTGATCCGCTAACCGGTATTTATTCCTGGGATACCACCGGTGCGACACTCAATGGTGGTGGTGACAGCTTCTACTCGACTCAAGTGATGGTTGAAGATGGCACAGATAAAGCACCTGTCGATTTTCTTATTAGCCTGGTACCAGACTTGCCACCACCACCGGAATTTGATGATGTGGCCAATGGTGGCCCAATGCCCAACTGTGGTTCTACTATCGCAGCTGGCATTGGCGCGCTTGTAACTTTCCCCATCCAGGCCACCGATCCGGGTACAAATAATCCTGCGGATATATCAACAGTGACACTCAACGGGTTTGGTGTTCCCGCTGGTGTCAGTTTAACGCCGGCACTGCCAACTACAGGTACTGGTAGTGTTGCAAGTGGTCCAAGTACAGTCACGTCGACTTTCTCATTTACACCGACCGCGGCGAATCTTGGCAGCAGCATTATGATTTTTCAGGCGGTTGATAACGATAACCAACAAGCACAATTATGCGCAATCACCCTAACAGTGGTTCCGGATGACGATAACGATAGCATTAGTAACAATATTGATCTTGATGACGACAACGATGGTATTCCGGATACCGTAGAGCAAGCGACTGCACAGAATGGTGGTGAT
Source organism: Methylococcales bacterium (assembly GCA_965224565.1). GTDB lineage: Bacteria > Pseudomonadota > Gammaproteobacteria > Methylococcales > DRLZ01 > DRLZ01. Next base: position 181,056 of record CBDCZN010000002.1, read on the forward strand.
ACGGATAACGATGGCATTCCGGATTCCCTGGATTTGGACAGTGATGGCGATGGCATCAGTGATCTTGCTGAAAGCGGCCTGACTGTAGCGCAAATTGCTGCGCTTGATAGCGATGGCAATGGCGTGATCGATACCGCAGTAGGTAGCAATGGTTTGGCCGATGCAATCGAAACCGACGACACTGCGTCCGCACAGCTCGACCAAAACGGCGACAGTACGCCAGATAGTCCAGTGGATACCGATGGTGATGGACGACCAGACTTCCAGGATCTTGATGCCGATAACGACGGTATTCACGATCTGGTAGAAGGCAGTGGTTTTGATCCAGCGGTGGTTGATACCAACAACGATGGCATCATTGACGACAATGGCACTGACGCCGATGGCAACGGTGTGCCCGATAGTATTGATGCCAGTGGTGGTTTGCCCAGTAATCCAGTGGACACCGATGGTGATACAGTCCCTGACTTCCGTGATCTAGACAGTGATAACGATGGACTGCACGACTTGGTTGAAGGTGGAACGGTTGATCCAGCTGTGGTGGATGCAGACAATGACGGTGTGCTTGACAATCCAACAGTTGACGCCGATGGCGATGGCGTACCCGATATTAGTGATACCGATAATGTAGCCTATGGTGACCCGCAAATAGGAACAGTCACCAGCACAGATGGTGACACCATCCCTGATTTCCGTGATCTGGATAGCGACAACGACAGCATCAACGATATTGACGAAGGCGGCGATGGCGCAGCCGACAGCGATGGTGATGGTGTTGCTGACAATCCGGCAACCGACAGTGATGGCGATGGCGTGCCGGACAGTATTGACAATGCCGCTAATAGCTACGGTGATCCGAATTCATCGACACCACCCGATGCTGATAGCGATGGTACGCCTGACGCACAAGAAACCGACAGTGATGACGATGGTACAAACGATATCGTTGATAACGGATTTGCTGATCTCGATGGTGATGGAAATGGCGTTATTGACGACATGACGGATGGCGACGGTGATGGTATACCAGATATTACTGATGGTAACGATAGCGGTTTTGGAGACACTCCAGATATTGATCGCGATGGCATTTCCGACGACATCGATCTCGACAATGATAATGATGGTATTCCGGATACTGTCGAACAAGCCACCGCACAAAACGGGGGCGATACAGATGGCGACGGCATCCCGGACTTCCTGGATCTGGACAGTGATGGTGATGGCATCAGCGATCTGGTTGAAAGTGGCCTGACAGTTGGGCAAATCACCACACTTGACAGCGATGGCAACGGCGTCATTGATGACGCGGTGGGTGCTAATGGTCTCGCCGATGTAATCGAAACCGACGATACTGCGGCAGCACAACTTGATCAAAACGGTGACACTGTTGCGGATAATCCGGTCGATACTGACAACGATGGACGACCTGACTTCCAGGATATCGATGCCGATAACGATGGCATTCACGATCTAGTGGAAGGCAGTGGTTTTAATCCTGCACTTGTGGATACCAATAATGATGGTGTCATCGATGGCAATGGCACTGACGCCGATGGCGATGGAATACCGAATAGTATCGACAGCAACGACGTCCTGCTCGGTGGGTTAGCCAACGCCCCAATAGATACTGATAGCGACACCGTTCCTGACTTCCGCGATATCGATAGCGATAATGATGGTCTGCATGATCTGCTTGAAGGTGGAACAGTTGATCCATCGGCAGTGGATACAGACAATGACGGTGTGCTCGACAATCCGACAGTCGATGCCGACGGCGATGGCGTACCGGACAGTGGCGATACTGCTGATGCTGCCTACGGTGATCCACAAACCGGAGCAGTCACCAGTACTGATGGAGATTCGATACCCGATTTCCGCGATCTGGACAGTGACAACGACAGCATTAACGACATTGATGAAGGCGGCGATGGTGCAGCTGATAGCAATGGTGATGGCGTTGCAGACAATCCGGCGACCGACAGTGATGGCGATGGCGTGCCGGATAGTATTGACGATGCCACGAATAGCTATGGCGACCCGAATCCAGCGCCAGCACCGGATGCTGATAGCGATGGTACGCCTGACGCACAAGAAACCGACAGTGATAATGATGGTACGAACGATATCGTTGATAACGGACTCGCTAATCTCGATGGTGATGGTGACGGTGTCATCGACAATATGACAGACGGCGACGGCGACGGTATTCCAGATGTTACTGATGGTAACGACAGCGGCTTTGGAGACATTCCTGATCTTGACCGCGATGGTATCGCCGACAATATTGATCTCGACGACGACAACGATGGTATTCCAGATACTGTAGAGCAAGCGACTGCACAGAATGGTGGTGACACTGATAATGATGGTGTCCCTGACTTTCAGGATTTGGACAGTGATGGCGATGGTATCAGTGATGTTGTAGAAAGTGGCTTGACAGTCGCTCAAATCGCAACACTTGATAGTAACGGCGACGGTATTATTGATGCTGTCGTGGGTGCCAATGGTCTGGCCAACGCAATCGAAACCGACGACACTGCGGCAGCACAGCTTGACCAAAACGGCGACAGTACGCCAGATAGTCCAGTGGATACCGATAGCGATGGACGGCCAGACTTCCAGGATCTCGATGCCGATAACGATGGTATTCATGATCTAGTGGAAGGCAGTGGTTTTAATTCTGCGGTTGTGGATACCAATAGTGATGGTGTCATCGACAACCTCACCTCGGATACCGATGGCGATGGAGTGCCTAATAGCATTGACATCAACGATAATCTGTTTGGTGGGCTTGCCAACAACCCGGCTGACACCGATAGCGACACAGTTCCTGATTTCCGCGATCTTGACAGCGATAACGATGGATTGCACGACTTAGTGGAAGGCGGTACGGTTAATTCAGCTACGGTGGATACAGACAATAACGGCGTGCTCGATAATCCAACAGTCGACAGTGACGGCGATGGTGTGCCAGACAGTGGCGATACCGCTGCCGTTGCCTTTGGAGATCCGCAAACTGCAACAGTTACTAATACTGACGGAGATGCAGTACCCGATTTCCGTGATCTGGATAGCGACAATGACAGCATCTCAGATCTGGTCGAAGGTGGTACGGTGGATTCTGGTGTAGCTGATAGCGATGGTGATGGTGTGCTGGACAATCCACAGGTGGATGCTGACAATGATGGCATCCCGGATAGTGGAGATAGCGACGATGCCAGTTTTGGCGATCCACAAGGCGCTGGATCAGTTGGCACCGACACTGATAATGACGGAGTTCCTGACTACCAGGATCTGGACAGCGACAACGACAGTATTAACGACATTGACGAAAGCGGCAATGAAGCTGCAGACGGAAATGGCGATGGTGTAGCGGACGATTCGACTGTCGATGTAGACGGCGATGGTGTACCCGATAGTGTTGATGATGCAGACACAGGATTTGGTGACCCGAATGCTGCTGGATTGCCGGATGCTGATGGTGATGGCATTCCAGATGTTCAGGAAACTGACAGTAATAATGACGGAACCCCGGATATTGATGATAACAATCAAGGTGATCTCGACAACAACAATGATGGTGTGATTGATAATCCGGCGGATACTGATGGCGATGGAATTCCTGATGTCACCGATGGTAACAACGGCGGATTTGGTGATGTACCGGATCTGGATAATGACGGTATTACTGATGATATTGATCTTGATGACGACAACGACGGCATTCCAGATACAGTTGAGCAATTAAGTGCACAAAATGCTGGAGATACCGACGGTGATGGTATTCCTGATCATCGTGATCTGGATGCGGATGGTGATGGCATCAGTGATCTGCAAGAAAGTGGGTTAACGCCAGCACAGATTGCAACACTGGATACTGATAACGATGGTGTTATTGATACAGCTGTTGGAGCGAATGGACTTGCCGACACGATTGAAACCGATGACAGTGCCTCGGCTGCATTAGATCAAGATGGTGACAGCTCGCCAGACAGTCCAGCCGACACCGATGGCGACGGTCAGCCAGATTTCCAGGATCTTGATGCAGATAATGATGGCATCCCGGATCTGGTTGAAGGCAGTGGACTGGATCCAGCCGTAGTCGATAGCAACAACGATGGTGTGATTGATGATAATGGCACTGATGCTGATAACGATGGTATCCCGGATAGCATCGACAGTAACGATAACCAACCTGGTGGATTGAGTAATGATCCTGATGACAGTGATAATGACAACGTCGCTGACTTCCGTGATCTGGATTCTGATAATGACGGTATCCATGACTTGATTGAGGGTGGTACGGTTGATCCAGCAACGGCTGATACCAACAACGATGGTGTGCTGGATAATCCATTGATGGATGCTGATAATGATGGTATTCCAGACAGTGGAGATAGTTCACCAGCCAGCTACGGTAATCCACAAGGCGCAGGCCCGGCGGTTAATGATACCGATAATGACGGGGTTCCGGATTTTCATGATCTGGATAGTGATAACGATAGCATCAACGACATTGTCGAAAGCGGTAATGGAGCCGCAGACAACGATGGTGATGGTGTTGCAGACGACCCAGCCGTGGATACCGATGGTGATGGTGTGCCAAACAGTGTTGATGAATCACCGAATGCTTTTGGTGCACCAACACTCGACAGTTTGATCGATACCGATAACGATAACTCTCCGGATTTTCTGGATACTGACAGCAACAATGATGGCAGTCTGGATATCGATGAAAACGGATTTGGTAATCTGGACAGTAACGGCGATGGAATGATTGATGATGCCACTGATGCAGATGGTGATGGCATCCCCGATAATGCAGACGGTAATGATGCTGGATTTGGAGCTGGTGGTAGTGGACCAATACTGAGTTTTTCCGGTGACACTGCAACGGGTACAGGTGTCGCTATAGCAACCATCAATGGCGGTGGGCTTAACTGTGGATTTGATCTTGCCAATACAGCTTTTGTTCCAGTCAATTCAGTTGCCGCAAGTGCCCCTACCACCAATCAATTCGCACATGGATTGTTAGGGTTCACATTGACTCAATGTGCACCTGGAGCGGTGGTTGAAGTGACAGTGCGCTGGCCAGGTGCTACATTCCTGACAGGAACTGAGTTTTGGGAGTACGGTCCTGCGAGTGCAGGTGCTGGAAATACCTGGTTTCAACCGTCGTCAGCAACGATTGATTTAGCGACTAATGAAACCAGACATTCTGTTGTCAACAATGGCGAAGGAGATAGCGATAGCGATGTGAATACCATTGTAGATCCATTTGGACCAGCTATTCCAGATGGTGGTGTTGCACCACCACCACCACCACCGCCGCCACCGCTGCTACTGGCTCCACCTCAGAAAATTCCAACCCTGAGTGAATGGGCAAGAATTATTCTGGTCATGTTGATTGGGGTGATTGCTCTGGCGCAGCAAGGACGGCGGCGCAAGGGAATAATTGATCGCTGAGTCTGAGGTTTCTCAGTATAGCAAGGATAAAAAAGGTCGCTATTGGCGACCTTTTTTATGGCATTCACAAATGTGCAAGCGGTGATATATACTCTCCGCACATGAAAATTTAGCATCCAGGGCGCGCACTTTTTTGCGGATAGCTGCGTTGAAAACCCTTGCTGTAGAATGACTACAGCCAAGGTTTTCCGCCTTGCTCTTCACAAAATATCACCCACCCTAAATGCGAAATTTTCATGTGCGGAGAGTATAGTATGTTCCACGCCCCCGCCCTTTGACTTGGATTAAATCCGACTTCACTAGTTTTTCAAAATCCAGTTTTCGAGAAGCCAGACTACGGCTGGATATTGTTGCGTACTCCCGTTGTGTAATACTGCCCCGCTCATTGATATAGTCAAGAATTTTATAGTGGTGCGACTCTAACCGTGGCTCTGGTTCTAACGAGTCTGGCAGCATTTTACGCACACGACTTAATTCATCTAAGATGCCGTCCGCGAAATATTCCAGCCAGTTGGTAAAATCAACCGAATTTTTCAAATCGTAATAATTGCCCTCAAGTCCGACAGCCTTGAAATAGCGTGTAATATTTTGATTGTAGTAATTCTCGAAGCTGAATATCTCAAATAGATCAAGCCCGGCCTTGCCAAGAATAGATGTTGTCAACAAGCGTGTCGTGCGCCCATTCCCATCAATAAAAGGATGAATGATAACGCATTGACGATGAAATAAACCTGCAAGAATAACGGGATCAATTTTACCAACATGCTGGTTGATAAACTGCATGAGATCTGTGGTTAATATCCTCACATCTTTTGCATCAGGTGGAATAAAAACAACTTCATCGACTTTGCGTGGATTACTGATAATGACTGGGGCTTGGCGCAACTGTCCGCAATCCGCCGAATTGTCCATCAAACCATCAACAACCTGTTCCTGAACATTTTCCAACGTAGCAATGTTCAGTTTAAAAGTCTTAGAGCGAACAGCGTTATAAAGTGATTGAAGGGCTTGATTGTAATTAAGAACTTCACGTTCCGTATCTCTAATATGCCTTTTTTTGCTTTTAAGCAACTGCTTCACATCCGTTAAAGGAAGCGGATTTCCTTCGATGCTGGTTGAGGCATAACTGGATAGTTGTCTGGCGCCCAGCTCTAATTGTGCGAGTGCATTGCCTGTTAAACGATAACTCTTAATCTCACCGATAGCTTCTCCAGTCTCGCGAATGGTCATTAATAACTTATCAGTAATAGTGTATTTAGGCATCCATGACATACGCCATAAATTAGCCGATAACGAGCCGAAAATCAAGATAAAAAGCCAAGATATTTAACCGTAAATTAGCCTTAATATAGCCAATTACAGTAGCAGGGCAATTCTGTTTTGGATGCAAAACGTTACAAAAAAGATGTATAGACTCTCCGTACATGAAAATTTAGCATCTTGTGCGAAGAGTATACAACGCGCCCCATGTCTTTTCTTCATGCTCTTCATGGTGAAATTCAAAAATACTACTTGTCTTGCCATTCAGCCTTTTTTATGGCATTCACAAATGTGCAGGCGGTGATATACTCAAACCTTCATTGCTCTCAACATGTTAAAATTAGCTTTGTGACTCATGTGCAGACCATTGAAACCAATAAACTGGTAACAGCCATCAGGCGAAGTTTTCCAACAGTGCAGGGTATTTACCTGTTCGGCTCGTTTGCGACAGCATCTGCCAGCACAGCGAGTGATGTCGATATTGCTGTGTTATTACCGCACCAAATCGCAAAACAACACCGCAATCTCTATCTTTCAGAGCTGCATTTAACGCTTGAAAAACAGCTTAAACGATCAGTTGATCTGGTTAACCTGCGCCTGGTTTCAACCGTGTTGCAAAAACAAGTGATTGAGCATGGCCAAGTACTTGATAGTCAGGATCAATATGCACTTGCTGAATTTGAAATGCTGACAAGTTCGTTTTATCAAAAACTCAACGAAGAGCGCAAAGAGATACTGCAAGACTTCTGGGAAACAGCGAGAGCCTATAACGTATGACTCAGGACGTGGTTATTAATAAAATCCAGAGTATTCAGCGCTGCATTAAACGCGCACGCGAGGAATAAGTACCTGATCATAATTAATTTAACAATTTTGCGCAGGATTTTTTTTCAGCTTCAAGGCGCAGGAATAGGCGCATAGTGAGCTATGCAACTATTTATGCAACGCCGTAGATGAGAAAAAAGACAAGAAAAATATTAAATTAATTTGATCAGGTGCTTATGCCAAAGCAGATGATTTTGCCCATGATTTCAGTTGTCAGGATGCAGCGATTCTTAATATTACTCGCGCTTGTGAACAATCAATCGATCTGGCAAATCATTTGCTTAAATACCAGAAACTGGGTGTACCCAATAGTAGTGCAGAGAGTTTCGAGCTGTTGGCAAATCAATCCATTATCAGTCATGAACTGGTTGATAAACTACGCGGAATGATTGGTTTTAGAAATATCGCTGTCCACCAATACCAGGCATTGCAATTGGCTATTATCCAGTCAGTGATAGAAACCGGGCTGGATGACTTGCTGGTTTTTACCGATAATGTAGTTGCGTTTATGTCTGCTGAATAAACGCAGGGATTGTATGGGGGTCGTTTTGCCAGGAGCTGTGTGCAGATTCTGGGTTACCTCTGGCACCTACGTTTATGGCACGTAATGTATTTTATGTTAGCTGATTGAAATAATTCCCCATAACTCATCAGGAGTATAAATAGGTAATGTTGCTTGTTTGTAATTCTTGATGTTTCTGGTAACCAAGCCGTTTACATGACGACACTCTCCAGAATAATATTGAATTGCATTTTCAAAGTCTTTGAACTCTGAATTGGTTGACATTTCAAGTACCTTTAAGTTGACTTCTGATATTTTGAATAAACTTAATAATTTCGCACCTCAGTTTTGGTTTTATTTCTGTTTTTTTCTTTTGATATTAGATAGTCTAATGTAGTAATAGTAGTCGCGCATAGGTAGCCTTCAATACTATTATTTTCGACTGAGTTCATAAGATGAGCTGATAGCTCAACGAAAGGTTCCCTGTTTAATAAAACATCAAGGATAATATTTGTATAAAATACTATCTTCAAAGGTATTTTTCCTCTAGATGCTTTTTATAATCTTTTTCGTCAATATCGCTAGAGTCCAAAATTTCAATCAATGACTTGGTAATCGGATATATTGCTGGTTTTTTGGTTTGCTGCGCCAGTATTTGAAAGTAATCTTCCATAACCTGGGAAAGGGGTTTGTCATGTTGTTCGGCATAGCTTTTCGCTTGCTGCATTAGTGCATTTTCTAACCGAAGTGTTAATTTAGTTTGCATAACAAGACCTGAAGACGTATTAAATTATTACTTATTATTGAGTCAGATATATTTAATCTGCAATCATCTTGTAGTGTATTCACCACGCAGATATTTTGGAGCATAACCTTCGCATTATTGGTTACCAATTTAGATTTTTCTTTTCGCCCATGCTGATGAAACAACTCAACGCTTTTTTTTACCGATAGCTGCGTTGTTAAAACAGTTGCGTAGTCAACTATGCGCTTGTTTTAGCACCTCGCTTTTAACCCACATCCTGGGCCAGTATAAAAAAACTTTGTATAGAGCCTTTAGGAATAACAGTAACTGATGTTGCTAAGATTCTAGGTGTAAGTCGCAAAACATTGTCTTAATGTTATTAATGAAAAAGTCGGCATAAGTCCTGAAATGGCTGTTCGTCTATTGATCGCGTATGACTTTGGAAGCATCCAGCGGGCTGAATTTAATTGTCGGTTTAACCGTCGATATGACGGCCATGTTGCCAAGATTAGGCTTAGACTACATTGCAGCGAGAACACCGTCAATGCCGGGGCGTTTCCTCAAGTTAGCTGGGGAGTTTTGAGTTTCATAGGTAATCAGGAATAAATTTGTATTATGGGGGCAGTTCAAATAAAAATAAATTATGTATATTCTGGCGTTTAAAATACTTGATTAATATTATTAAATAATGTACATTCCAGACTCGACGTGTCGGTATAATTTACACATCATAAAATATGTTAATAATTTTTTCAGTGTAATGCAGGATTTTGTTGAGAAAATTGAGATTTCAGTAAGGTAGTAACGATGATTTTTATTAATCATTTGGTAAGTTCAATTAATAGGGGTTTATAAGGTGGTGTATGTTTGATTTGGAACTATTGAAAGTGAACAGAGAGGGTATCATTCGACGGATTTTTGGACAAATACAAGAATCGCCAGCTCGTAATGCCACTTCCTCAAAAAACTTACCTGTGTCTGTAAATATGAACACTTGTCGAAGCGGAGGGTGGCTAAGCTCTTATCTGCCACTTGCTTTTAGTGCATATAATCATTCAAGTTTGTCTTCTGTTGGATTGATTCTGATATTTGCTTTTTTATTGCCAAATACCGTTTTTTCTGCAGACTTGGGCGCTGGCTTGAGTGCCTGTGAGGGATCTGGTTGTCGCACGACCAATGGATCTACTTATTCAGAGCCAGGCGTTTGTTTTAACCAGGATACCGGGGGTTTTTTAAACACCTTCAGAGATGAAGCTGTATCTATATTAGTTGGAGGTGACTTTATTGCTCGCAATGGTGCCGAAGCTGAAGGTTTAATTGTGATTCTCAATGATTTAATAGTCGAGGGTACTGCTGGCACATATAACATGGCGTCTGTGGGGGCGGGAGCTTGCGTAGTTCCTCCCAATGGGACTGACGCAGTGATCGTCGGTGGTGATATGAATATTGGAACTGGAGGTAGCGTTAGAATTTCTGAGTTGAATATTCCAGTAACAACAGGAAATCTAAGAATTGGCGGTGCATTGGCAAATAATGGGACGCTTAATGGTTCACCCAATGTCACTGTATTTGAGCCCAATGACGCAACTGCTCTTAGTAAAACAGCCAGTTTTACGACTATTCTCGATACACAGAAGTCAAACAGTACTTCTTGTTATGCAGTTGAAACACCAAATGGTACAACCAGCGGCAATGCAATATTTGATGGAGTAAATCAAACAAATCTTGTTGTATTTGAACGCAATACTGATATTACCGGGCCAATTAGATATCAAAATATTCCAGCTAGTGCGACGGTATTAATTAACATGACGGGTAGTGGAACAGTCACTGTTAATAGCAACAGTCACATGAATTCTGCAGGGGTTTCAGCAGGTTTTGGAGCAGGGTTTGGTGATCTTCGGCAAAGGATTTTATGGAATTTTCCAAATGCAACCGAAGTGGTTCTTTCTGGTTCAGCACAGTTTGAGGGTTCTATTCTTATCCCAAATGGAAATTTGACAATGTCAGTGCCTGGATTAAATGGTCGTATCATTGTGGGCGGAAATATCACTCATGATCTTGGGGGTTCTGAATTCCATAACTACGATTTTATAGGCAATGATTTACCAACTTGTTCCAGTAGCACAACACCATTAGGCTCGATTGAAGTCACAAAAAACTTGTCAACAGGAACCACCTCGCCAGGATCGGATTGGGAATATAATCTGACGACCACAACAGCGGGTTGTACCATTCCCAACGGCGCCTCACCGTTTACAATTCCAGCCGCAGGTGGCACAAATACAATCAGTAATTTGCCAGTGAATGGTACATCAGCAGCCTGTGCATATACAGCAACGTTGACGGCGAAAGCTGGTTATTCGGTAACGAGCACCACTGGAGGTACTCAGAACGGAGATTCAGTTGAAAGCATTACCGTCACAGATGGCGGCACCACAGCAGTTGCTTTTACTTGCTCGGAAGATGTTAGTCCGACAGGCTCAATTGAGATTACTAAAAGTTTGTCTGGAGGAACCACACCGCCAGGATCGGATTGGCAATATAACCTGACAACCTCGACGGCAGGATGCACCATTCCAGGAGGCACCTCACCGTTTACGATTCCAGCAGTCGGTGGCACGAAGACAATCAGTAATTTACCAATGAATGGCGCATCCGCAGCCTGTGCATACACAGCAACGTTGACGGCGAAAGCCGGTTATTCGGTAACGAGCACCACTGGAGGTACTCAGAACGGAGATTCAGTTGAAAGCATCACCGTCACAGATGGTGGCATCACAGCAGTGGGTTTTACCTGCTCGGAAGATGCAAGTCCGACAGGCACAATCGAGATAACCAAAAGCTTGTTGGGAGGAACCACTCCACCTGGATCGAATTGGGAATATAACCTGACAACCTCGACGGCAGGATGCACCATTCCCGGTGGTGCCTCACCGTTTACGATTCCAGCAATTGGTGGCACGAAGACAATCAGTAATTTGCCAGTGAATGGTACATCAGCAGCCTGCGTATACACAGCAACGTTGACGGCGAAAGCCGGGTATTCAGTAGCGAGTACCACTGGAGGCACTCAGAACGGAGATTCAGTTGAAAGCATCACCGTCACAGATGGTGGCACCACAGCAGTGGGTTTTACCTGTTCGGAAGATGCGAGCCCAACGGGCTCGATTGAGATCACAAAAAGCTTGTCGGCAGGAACCACGCCGCCAGGATCGGACTGGCAATATAACCTGACGACCTCGATAATCGGTTGCACTATTCCCGATGGAGCCTCGCCGTTTATGATTCCAGCAGCTGGTGGCACGAAGACAATCAGCAATTTGCCAGTGAATGGCGCATCAGCGGCGTGTGTATACACAGCAACGTTGACAGGGAAAGCCGGTTATTTGGTAACGAGCACCACTGGAGGTACTCAGAACGGAGATTCAGTTGAAAGCATCACCGTCACAGATGGTGGCACCACAGCAGTGGGTTTTACCTGCTCGGAAGATGCAAGTCCAACGGGTACCATTGAGATCACCAAAAGTTTGTCGGGAGGAACCACGCCGCCAGGATCGAATTGGCAATATAGTCTGACAACCTCGACAGCAGGTTGCACTGTTCCAGGTGGAGTCTCGCCATTTATGATTCTAGCAGCCGGGGGCACGGCGACAATCAGTAATTTACCAGTCAATGGCACATCAGCAGCCTGTGAATACACGGCAACGTTGACAGCTCAGGCTGGGTATTCTGTGACCAGCACTACAGGAGGCACTCAGAACGGAGATTCAGTTGAAAGCATCACCGTCACAGATGGAGGCGCCACAGCAGTGGGTTTCACCTGCTCGGAAGATACAAGTCCAACGGGCACAATTGAGATCACCAAGAGTTTGTCGACGGGAACCGCAGCGCCAGGATCGGATTGGCAATATAGCCTGACAACTTCGACAGCAGGTTGCACGATCCCAGGTGGTGCTTCACCATTTACGATTCCAGCAGCAGGTGGCATAGCAACAATAAGCGATTTACCAGTGAATGGTACATCAGAGGTTTGTGAATATATCGCAACGTTGACTGCGAAATCCGGCTACACGGTAACAAGCACCAACGGTGCGGGCATTCAAAATGGAGACTCAGTAGCAGGGGTTACTGTTAATGATGGCGATACAACAGCTGTCGGTTTTATCTGTGCAGTAACTGATCCAAATGATGCAGGGGTTAATGGCGTTGTCTTTATTGATCAGAATAAAAATGGTGTTCAGGATCCGGGAGAGGGCGGACAAAGTGGCTGGACAATCAAAATATTCGATAGTGCTGGTAGTGTGGTTGAAACGTTGACGACACAAGCAGATGGCACTTTTACACAACCTAGTCTGGGTACAGGTGATTTTACTGTGCAGTTTATTAGTCCGGGTGGTTTGATTATGCAGGAACAGCAAGTTTCTCTAACCAATGGAGATCAAGCATTTGTTCCACAACCGATTGATCCTGCAGGTGTTATTTATGATGAGGTAACTGGCGCGGGTGTTCCCAGTGTACAGGTATTTCTGACCAGTGGTGGAACGCCTGTGCCAGCGGCCTGTGTTGGTGCTGGTGAGCAAGGTCAGATCACTGGTGTGGATGGAGCCTATATGTTCTTCGTCAATCCAGGTGCAGATTCAGCATGTCCTGCAGAAGATACGGTATATGAATTGGTGGTAGTGCCACCGACTGGTTTTCAGGCATCGGGAAATTTGCCACAAGCGAGTGTGCTGGATGCAGATAATTGTACGATTGATGCGGTTGCTGGCATTACTTGTGAAGTGAGTAATCAAATAGCTGCACCGATTAACGGTATTCCACTTTATTTTATACAAATTGAATTGGGAGCCGGCGATCCAGGTGTGTTTAATAACCACATTCCACTGAATCCATTAGGTGGCGTTTCACCGCCACCGCCAGTGATTCCGGTAGTGCCTGGAGATCCGGCTCAGAAAATCCCAACTCTGAGTGAGTGGGCAAGAATTATCCTTGTCACGTTAATGGGTTTGACTGCACTGGTTCAGCATAGACGTTGGCGCAAGGGCAATGTCACTAACTTAAGCAATCCACCCCCTATAACTGATTGAAATATCGTATAATTAACTCACAAAACAACCCGCATGAGGCACCCAATGATCGACCCAACTCTTATTTCCTAATACCTATAAGCTTATAACCAAAATAACTAACAGCGCCGCTTTCATCGAAACTCACCGTATTGATGACAAGGACTTCACACGTAATCGATGCCTGACACTCCCTGTTTTGATCAGTTATTGCTTAAACATGCTCAAAGGCAACACTCAATCAGAGCTCAATCGCTTCTTTCAGATCCGTGACCAGTTGGATGTTCCGACACCTAAAGTCACAGCCGCCGCTTTTTTCAAAGCACGCCTGAAATTCTCAGCAACTGCCTTTGTTGATCTGAACAGGCATGTGATCAACCACTTTTATCCAGCAGTCACAGCACAGACCTGGAATGGACATCGTGTGCTGGCTGTGGATGGAGTGAAATACCATTTGCCGAATGAGGAGGCGATTCATACTGAATTTGGTGGGCAATCGAACCAGCATACCGATGAAGTGCCAATGGCGCTCGGTTCAGCACTCTACGATATCCATCAGAAAATCATTATTGATGCACAGCTGTTTCCTTATCGTAGTGATGAACGCGAGGTTGCCTTCAAACACCTGGAAGCCACGCAAGCCGGTGATTTAATCCTGTACGACAGAGGCTATCCAGCATTCTGGTTGATGGCTGCACATCAGTTTTATCAACGTGACTGGTGTATGCGTGTCAAAGCCGACTTTAATACCGAAGTCAGTCAATTCGTTGCCTCTGGAGCCAAGCAGCAGATCGTCACCTTGACGGCCAGCGATGAGGCAAGACACAAATGCCTCGGCAGAGGCTTGCCAGTTGAATCACAGACAGTGCGACTAATCCACATCACAGTGAAAAAGAAAGTGTACTTTTTAATGACCAATCTGTTGAACACACAACGTTATCCAGTCCATGCGTTTAAAGCGTTATATCATCTGCGCTGGCAAATCGAAGAAGGCTATAAGCGCCAGAAATCCTGGTTGGAGATCGAGAATTTTACCGGCAAATCAGTGTTAAGTGTGCAACAAGATTATCATGCGCGTATCCTGAGTTTGAATCTTACAGCCATTGCGGTGTTTGCCGCACAGCGACATCCAGATCAGACGCTACCGCACCGAAAATGCCGTTACCAGATTAATTTTGCACAGGCCTTGTCAACGATGAAAGATACCATCGTAAAATGCTTGTACGGTTTGATATCAATGCAGGGATACGAACAATTAGTGGAAACAATCAGGCAAAGTCTGACGATTATACGGCCAGACAGACGCTTTGAACGCAAAAAACGCAGTGGTGCCCGTCGGAAATTTCATCCGTGCTATAAAAGAATGCTGTGATTACAATGAGTTGAGCTTAAGTTAGTGACATTGGGCGCAAGGGGGAAGCAAATTTTTGAGTCTGAAATTTTTCAGAAGTAACATTAATAAAAAGGGTCGCTTATAGCGACCCTTTTTATTAATGAAAAAAAAATTTTATTTCACGGGTTGCAAAGCGAGAAATGTCGCTTCAGCCAGAGTCTTTTCCAATCCAGAAATGAGCCTGAAGGTAAGAGAGTCTTAAGCCCTTATTTGGAGTCGCTCATGGAGTTGTTTAAATAAATAATCGCGTGCTGAATTCATTTGTTCAGCTGCCTCATTGTCTGTCATTTCACCAGCAAATGCATCCAGTATTTTAAGTGTGATCCCTGGCTTTAAGTATTGGCTAGGGCGAGGCAAGGATCGGAACTTTTCATACGGTGTCCTGATCTCTTTATAACGATACATTCTGCGCTGCTTGCCCTTGTTATCCGTGACAATGGTCGGGAAAAAACTGGGGCGGTGGAAATTGACGTAGCGGTAGACTTGCTGCCGATTCAGTTCTGTGAAGTCTGTGGCGTACTGCTGAGGGATGTGCGTATAGCCATAGAGTTTACGAATCACGGATCCATTTTTACTTTCAACCAGACCATTATCATTGCTGCGTCGTGGTCGTGATTTGGTGAATTCAATCCGCAGCTTTTCTAGCAACTGAGCCACGCTGTAGTTGATATATTCACCACCATTATCGGTGTGAAATCCCTTTATTTTAAACGGGAAAGCAGCCAGTATGTGTTGTAACGCGGGTAGCATAAAGTCCTCACTAATCCGCTCAAGTGTCACAATGATCTGGAATTGCGTCACCTCATCGACTGCATTGACGTGGTAAATCCCTTTGCGCTTATCCTGATCCCCCTGATGGACAGAATCAATACGAATATAGCCTGGTTGGTCATTTGGGCAAGGCTTACGGCGTTGTCCAATTGAAACGGCTTTCGGGCGTGTTTTTGTCAGAGTGCAACGTTGGCGCTGATAGGTTTTGGAGCCGCGCAAGTTATACAGGTGTGAGACCGAAATCCTTGCCAATTGTTGATACTGAGTTTGGTTAAAACGCTGGTACGCACGCTCACAAAGCTTTTTAAGGACTGGTCCGCTGGGTTGGCCGTGTCGTTCATCCATACTGGCTAGCAAACGAATATCCTGCTCTGAATAGGTTCGTCTGAAACCGTTGCCACGGGCAGGCTTAGCGATCACTCGACCCGTTTTGATGTATTGCTGTATCAGGCGTTTAGTCTGAGCCAAAGAATAACCCGTTACTTTCATCAGGTAGCGGATCACGATTCCCTTGTCGACCTTGCCAAGTTGTATGTAGCGGTGCTTCACCAGTGTTTTCTGCACCCAGCGATAACGGTCTTGCTTGTTCGTTGCCATCGTGAAGGCAACCGCTTGGGTTCCATCAAGAAATTGATAGATCGCTTGAATGCTCGTCAGTTGTTCCAGTCTCATGATCGTTTTCATCCTGTGATCATGAGCGACATTGATCGCTATTTCAGGCTCATTTTATATTGGAATCACCTTTCTTGCTTTCAGCATCATTTCATATTGGAAAAGACTGCCAGTTTACAAAGTCAATTTTTTCGACTAAAATTGACTTGTATTCGTGTTCTATTTTGGTGTTATGAAATAGTTGTATACCTGGTATCCCAACTATTTTTCTGCCTTGTACTGGAGAAAACACACTGCGTCAATTTTGGACGTTATTTCTTGTTCGTTCCTAATTATCGTGCTACTTTCTCGGTTAGATAGGCCTCGATTTCAGTTGCTATGCAACGCGAACAGTTATTCCCCACAGAATTATTGATCAGAGCGTTACCGCGAATTCCAAATATAAAACGCATATTCAATAACCCATCTGTTAGCGCATCAATTTCTCCATTGCCATCGATATCTGATACAGCTAAAGCGGCACATTGATTCAACATGGCTTCAATTGCACTAGACGTACATCGAATACAATTAGTCCCAAGTGCATTGTGGATCAGGCTGTCACCACGATAGCCAAACATATGTCTAATCAACAACAAGCCATCTGTCAAAGCATCCAAGCTTCCATTCTTGTCGACATCCAATGAGCATGTGTTGTCTTCACTCTCATTCGGTGAGGGTGTTGATTGCGAGCCATCAGAGGAAAGCGACGACCCAGAAGAAACAACTTGTATAGAAAACGCTGGTCCCCATTGACCAGCAAAGCCATTGAATAGTATTCCACGAGTGGCGAGTACATAATTAGCAGTATTGCCGGAAGTATATTCAAATACATTGTCTGTAATATCTTTCAGCTGGGAATTCGTTAACTCATCGACATTATTGAGTACAATATCGTCCAGATACCAGCCACTGTTTGCGATACTGCAGTACCATCCTAATTGAGACGTATAATTGAATCTTAATCGGATAATTTTACCAACGAAGTTTTCGAGGCTAATGGTTTTAGATGTGAATTGTGATTCACGTAAACCATACTCAACACCGGCTTGAGTATAAATATCTTGCCATGAACTGCCATCATCCAAAGATACCTGAACTCTTGCAACTTCATCCACCGAAGCACAACTAATACGACTATAAAATACCAGACTGGAATCTGGATTAACCAGAAATTGTTGATCAAAACTAACTTGTTGATTAGATCCTGTGCTATGTGAAAGATGGTATGAATGTACCCCACTGTTTGATGTAAAATCCGAGACAATGTTGTCAGCATATTTTGCATTGGTTGTTAATTGTTCTAGGCCGTATTCTGCTGTAGCAATGTCTTGATATGGTCGTGCTTGTGCTGTCAAAACTTGGTGTTTACTGGCATTCGGAACAAAACTGATTTGATATTGACTGCTGTTTCCAGAGATTACGCGAGTAGCACCGGATATTGTTGGCAATACAGTATCTGCACCTTCTCTTGCTGGATCAAATGCTTTGACTTGATAGTTGAAATCTTTTGGATAGCGCCCATTGATTAATACATTGTGGATACTCACGTGGTAGATTCGGTCTGTACCAGGTTTGATCAGTTCTGATTTGTCGATTTCCCATGCAATGGTATTTTCGCCATAACCGTTTTCGACTGGAAAGACTTCTAGTGGAATTTCCTGATTGTTGAGAGTAACCGATACAATCGCCTGGGAAAAATCACCATTTGGTAAAGAAAATGACCAGCGAGGAAAAATCAATTGATATGGAACAAATCCAGCTGGCGGCCAACTGACATGTTGATCGCGAGTTTGGGGGCGTGTAAGACCGTACTGGTTATCAAATATAATAATCGCACTGGCTTTTTGGCCTGCTCCAGGTTCTGGAGCAATATCCCCGGCCCCCATTACTCGAGTCTGAGGATACAATAACCAGCGACGGTGTCCGAGTGATAAATTATGTCTGCCAGCATCCTCAATGTAGGCCGTAATTGCATTTGCCCCGGTCTTGCCTAACGCGAGATTAGCGCTTGACGAAGCTTGCGCTGCTGTTGATGAATAGCATTTCCAGGATTGTGGTGGGTAATGTGATAACGCGTTATTTGCCGAGGTTGATAACGCAGCCAGTCTTGCTTTTGCGTTTGCTGTTTGACTAAATGTAACCCATGAAGGTACTCCAGCCATGGCGCGAAAAAAGTTTATTCTGCGTAACGTCGCATTTTTGTGTGCTTGCGAACTATCTCCTGGATTACATGTGGAAACATCACCTTTCCAATCAGCTGCTATTCTAACGGAATCAGAAGAATGATAGACAGCATTATAGAAACTGCGTACGTTTTCACGGCTATGAATATTGATTTGAAAATTCCCGTTTTGAGTCGCTGCCTGAGCTGAAGCAGAAATCAAGCATAGAATTAATTCAACAATATATATCCAACGATATACGTTTTTTTGCATTTACATTACCTGGTGTATAAAAAGATTACGTCAACTAATCTTTTAGACGTGAAAATGGTAATGTTTGGCAGAAGACTTGTTACATAAGGCTAATTCTGGTTAATCAGTGATTTATGTAAAACAGACAAAGGTGGACTGAGAGATTCGGTCAACTCTTGATGCTAAAATGAACTAGTAATTTGGTAACTTCATTAAATTAACAATGTCTTTTCCGGCATTATTAGGAACAAAAATGATTTTTGCATCCGATAATTGGGCTGGTGTTCATCCGGCTGTTGCACAACGACTTACTGAAGAAGCGGGAGGTTTTTCTGCTGCCTATGGAGCCAGTAAGCTGGATAGGAAAATCGAACAACAGTTTAATCAACTGTTTGAACGTGAAGTTGCAGTATTCTTTGTAGCGACAGGAACAGCGGCAAATTCACTGGCGTTGGCGGCGGTCAATCGACCAGGGGGCGTTTCTTTTTGTCATCGCGAAGCACATATGATTGAAGATGAATGTGGTGCCCCGGAGTTATTCACACACGGTGCTCGTCTGGCCCAGGTTGATGGTGAAAATGGCAAAATTGATCCACAAAACCTGATGTCTGAAATTGCTCGCTTTCCGGCTGACTTTGTTCATGCTGGGCAGCCAATGGCAATTTCGATTACCCAGGCAACCGAAATCGGAACGGTTTATCAAACCGCTGAAATCGCTGCGATCGCTGCTGTTGCTAAAGATAAAGGCTTGCCTCTGCATATGGATGGCGCGCGCTTTGCCAATGCACTGGCTGCTCTTGATCTTACTCCAGCTGAAATGACCTGGAAATCAGGAGTTGATATTATTTCCTTCGGTGCCACTAAAAACGGTTGTTGGTGTGCAGAAGCGTTAGTGTTTACCGACCCAAAAATGGCGAAAGACTTACCCTTTATTCGAAAACGAGCAGCTCAGCTTTTCTCAAAAACACGATTTATTGCCAGCCAGTTTGATGCCTATCTCGCAGATGATTTGTGGCTGCATATGGCGGGTCATGCAAATTCAATGGCAAAACGATTGAGTGAAGGGATTATTAATTCTAATCATGCACGTTTGGGTTGGCAGCCAGAAACCAATGAAGTATTTTGCATTGTTGACCAAACATTATCTGGACAGCTCAAAGAGTGTGGCGCAGTTTTTCATGAATGGAATCCACCCCGTTCCAAACAGAATTTAATTAATGAGCGTGAAGTTTTAATTCGCTTGGTCACCAGCTTTGCAACAAAGTCTGATCATGTGGATCAATTTATTGATTTGTTGGGAGGCTGTCCGAGAATACACCCCTAAAACCGACAAAGTTATCCACAAGTACAAAATCTGTACAATTTTCACCGCATTTGTTTTAGCAATGTTCTGGCGGTCAAATTTAGCCCTCAGATTGAAACAGATTCCTCCAATGGCGGACATTCTTCAAGCTGCTGCCTGTGGATAATGAGAAGTTACGACATATTGATAAAAAGAAGGAACTATAGGGGTTTGTTCTACAAATTCCTACCTAAATGACTCAGCGATTCTGTTTACTGCGACAGGGCGTACAGAATCACTGTTACAATAGACAGAGTGCAAAACAAACAGCGCATCTGCATAACAAGTCACGATTACCCATCCAAAATGCCTAATACCAGTAATCATTTACCACCGTCCAGATCAACACCAGAAACTCACCAGCGTAATCAGCGCAAAATGGCACGCATCCCAATTAAAGTTGAACCTACCACCACCCAGCTGCGCAAACCTGAATGGATACGATCTCAACTACCAACTGGTTCAAAAGTTTCTGCAGTCAGAAGTATTTTACGCGAACATCAATTACATAGCGTTTGTGAAGAAGCGGCGTGTCCAAATCTTGGTGAATGTTTCAATCGCGGCACTGCTACATTCATGATTCTGGGGGATTTATGTACGCGACGCTGCCCATTCTGCGATGTGGCACATGGTCGCCCACAACCACCGGATGCACAAGAACCTGAAAAACTTGCAATTGTAGTCAATCAACTAGAACTTAGACATGTGGTAATTACTTCGGTAAATCGTGACGATTTACGTGATGCCGGTGCACAACATTTTGCACAGTGTATTGAACATATTCGCATGAAAAATAGCGATGTGCGCATTGAGGTTTTAGTACCAGATTTTCGAAAACGTGTTGCTGTGGCATTGCAATGTTTCGAAAACCATCTTCCAGATATTTTTAATCATAATCTTGAAACAGTGCCTCGGCTTTATTCCCAATGTCGACCCGGTGCTGATTATCAACAATCGCTGGATTTGCTGGAAGTATTCAAATCCAAATACCCACGGTTGTTAACAAAGTCAGGAATAATGTTGGGCCTGGGAGAAACCATTGAAGAAGTTAAAGCGGTGGTTACTGATTTGAAACAGCATCATTGTGACATGTTAACGCTGGGTCAATACCTGCAACCAAGCCTTCACCATCTACCAGTGAAACGCTATTTAACACCTGATGAATTTGATCATCTTGCCGATTACGGAAAAGACCTGGGTTTTAAATATGTCGCTAGTGGCCCGATGGTTCGCTCCTCTTATTTTGCAGAACACCAAGCGATAGAGTAGCTGCAAATATTTATTATTTTATAAAGCTGAGCCACTTGCAAAACGTTGAGGTCACAAACGACTGAGATTGTGAATGAATCGTATTTTACGATTTTTTCACGGAATGGCTGTCATGTCACAGATGAACACCAGCAAATTCTTGTCATCTTGATGTGTTTTGTCAATTTAGAGCATACCGATCCTCCTGTGGGACTCAATTCCCTTTCTTTCTCCTTCAGTAAACTATCATTTACTCAAGAAAGCACAGCATCTGATTCACTGTCAGCGCTAGAATCCCAAACATTAAATGACACATCACTTTTGCATACCCACGCACCCGAACCACACGTCCTCCAAATTCATCTTTCAAGCGCCCGTTGACGCGCTCTACAGTGCCGCGCTCTCGGTATCGTATGGTTTCAGAAGATTGATGACCAATGATCCGGCTGCGTTTGTTTTCAGCGTGTATTTCATCCTTGAGCGTTTTATCGCGCCGTGGGTTTCGGTCAATCAACGGGACATGGCCTAACTGTCGACTGGTTGCATAGATCTGAGGCACATCATAGGCAGCATCCATTAAATCATAGAGATTGGTGACATGTTGATGACTGATCATTGCCAATGGAATCGCCACCTGGCTATCATGCGTTGAAGCCGAGGTTAAGACACAACTGATTGGAATGCCGCCATCGGCTGAATCAATATGCAGCTTATAGCCTGTCCAACTGGTTTTGTAACCTTTGCTGTTTTTCTTGGTTCCCACATCACAGGCTATGGGCAAATCGTCAAGCATCTCCTCCAAGGGGATCCCTGTGGTCTGCTTTTCAATCCGCGTCAGTGTTTTCTCGCGAACTTCGCCTTTTTTTGGGCGTCCACGTTGCTTGGGTTGTTTTACAATGGGTTTCTTTTTGATCGGTTTTTCACGTGCATTGATCGCGGTTGAGTCGCGCGAATTATGTCCGACGATTTCACTACGATAGTGTTTTTTGATCAACGCTTCATGGATACGTTCCGGCAATTGCGATTCAGAGAATTCGGCAAATGCGCGAGAGACTGTCCATTCCTTTGGAATATCGCTGACACGTTCCCATCCACACAGACGCCTTAATGCGATGTCGGTGTGTAATCGATCTAACAACAGGCGCGTTGTTGGCATGTGATACACCATCTTTGCAACAAAGGCACGTGCAATGGCGACTCGATCCTTGGGTGGACGTCCAGGATATCCTTTGTTGGAATCAATAAATGCTTCAATGTGGAGCATTTCTAGCGTCGTTATCAGCTCCTGTTGTTTTTGAGTTAACGGGCCGAGTTCTTCGATCATTCGAGGAAATAATGTGTCTTGAATTGTCCACCAGGACTGTGCTATTGTTTCTCGTAACTTGCTCATTTTCAGATATTTTTAGAGTGTTTAGGCACCTCTATTTTATCATTTTTGAGCAAGGTTTTTCTTTTTTTGCTATTCAAGCAATTAAATCCCCTCGCTTTTATGTATTTTGCAAGTAGCTCCTTAACACTATTTTTTATGGAGAATTACAAAAAAGTAATCTGCAGTTTCTAAGCTATGGCATGTTAGATCTTCAATGTTCGTGAAAATAAAGCTAAAGTTGGGTTGAAAGGAAAATATTGAATGTATAAATATTGAATATTCAATAATATATAGCAATAAGTTGCGTCTTTACATCAACTCGCGGTAGAATCACATAAGATGAAATTATGGTAGGGTTAGTCTGGGTTTATGTTGATCTAATCACTTTATGTAGGATAATAGTTGTTTTTTCAGGAGGGAAAATATGGGTATTTTAGATAACAAACGTAGTTGGGGGGCTGTATCAGCAGTGCTTACCGCAAGCTTGTTTAGCGGTTGTGCGATTGACAGTGGGGTGCCGCCTGCCGGCTCTACATTATCTCCTGTTGATTTGAATGCAGGTGTTAGCTCAGGTGAGCTGGTACCACGAGCAGAGTCTATATTGATGGTTTTAGATGGCTCATCTTCAATGGGCAGCATTTATAATACGCCAGCGTTTTCATCAGCATCAAAATTTATTGCTGAAAAACAGATTGCCACATTATTCTCAAGTACAATGCCTGAAATTGGCGTTGATGCTGAAGTGGCTTCGTTTGGTTATGGTGGTTGTCAGGGCTGGAAGGCAACAAGTGTCAACATGCCAATGGCGCCGTTTAGTCAAACAGCAATGTCTGAAGCGATTGATTCAATTCCATGCTCAAGCGGCGGAACACCAATGGCTACTGCAATGCTTGCGACTGAGGAAGATATCCGTAATGCCAAAGGACGCGTTGCGATGGTTATGATGGGTGATGGCTTGTGCACGGATTCCGATCCAGTGCTTTATGCCGAAGCACTGAAAGCAGAATTTGGTGATAAGCTTTGTATACATACAGTCTGGACTGGTAACAATCCAGCGGGTAAATCAGTGATGGCGGCAATCGCAGAAGCCAGTGGATGTGGTGTTGCTGTTAGCGGTGATCAAGTTGCTGACGCAGGTGGAATGTCCGCTTTTATCGCAGATGCGATATTTGAAAAAGGTCAGCCAGTACTTGATTCTGATGGTGATGGAGTTCCTGATGACAGCGACAGATGCCCTGGTACACCAAGAGGTGTTGCAGTTGGTCCTGATGGTTGTCCTCCAGATAGCGATGGCGATGGTGTGCCGGATTACATGGATAAATGTCCAGATACTCCTAAAGGTGCCAAGGTTAACTCGCAAGGTTGCTGGAGTTTGAGTAATGTAAATTTCGATTTTGATAGCGCTGAGATTCGTGCAGAGGCTTATCCAGAATTGAATGACATTGTTAACATACTCAGAAGTAATCCAAACATGCAAGTCACTCTGGAAGGTCATACAGATAGTGTCGGGCCGGAGAGCTATAATCTTGGATTGTCAGAGCGTCGTGCTAAAGCAGTAATGAACTATCTGGTTCGTAAAGGCACTGATGCTAGTCGTTTGAAATCTGTTGGTTTTGGCGAAACTCGACCAATAGAAGATAATAAAACAGAGTCAGGACGCGCATCCAATCGGCGGGTTGATCTGAATATTACCAGTCGATAACATCGATTGAGGTCATTAAAAAGGGAAGCTTGATGCTTCCCTTTTTTTTGCCTGTTGATTGAGTTTCTTCTATAGCCTCATTGACAGTGTGGCAGGATAACAACGGGTGTGATTAAAAGTGAAGTAAACCTATTAAGCAGCTATTGATGTCAGATTATCCCAGTAGTCACCCCAAAAATCATTTGCTCTGTTGAGCTGTAGTGACAGCATGTAATCATATTCTCACTTTTCCACCATGCTCCTGCAAGTTTGAAACGGTGCTGGACAACATAACGATGAGCACTTTCTATTTCGCCCGAGCCAATAGGCAGTTTCTTCTTTAGTGCCTCTTCATAAAACAGTTGCTCTTTACGATTAGTCATATATCGATAACATTTATAAACGGGATCTTCTTCATTATCCGGTTCAATTCTTGTTTTCAGTGCATCAATAACTTGTTTAGCTTTCCCACTTTTTAATAATGCTTTTTGTTCTTTGTACCACTCACCTTCAACCTCTTCATTTTGTGGAGACGCTTCTGATAAATAATCACATAAATGAAAAAAATCGATCAGATAACTTCCTTTAGCACCAAATTGTTCTTCGATTTGATCGGCTATCCATTTTGCACCGTCACCGACTGCATGTAACTTGGTTTTTTCTCCAAAGCCTGCAAGTTTGGCACAGTGGTGCAATTGGTCGCCTGCTTTATCAACTCCTCCTGAAAATGTTCCTCCAAAAAAAGGGTCGTTCGACCCTACAGAATGAGCAAGACAGAGTTTTAATTCTTTCCATATCAGCGTTTTGCCTTTTCGTTTGTCATGACTTTCTTCATTGACCTGGACAACGGGAACCATACAGCCATCCATTTCAGCAATGATCGTTTCCGTTTTCTCACAATAATCAGGTAAACAATTTAAGACGTCATTGTCGTATAAAGCTTGAGCATGTGTCATCGTCGTCTGGCGAATACTGCTTGCACTCAAGCTTATGCCATAATGTTCTTTCACTTTGGTAACCGCTTTGGCGTAAGGCAAGTCGGCCGCAAAGTCTGTCACGACACGCTGGAGTGGCAATGAATAACTCCGGCAACTGACACTGGCATTGCTAGAAAAGGGGCGTAATGTTTGATGTGATTCCCGAAACAGCACTTCGTTTACTGTGATTTGCCCATAGGTCGTATGCCAGCAGAGTTTTTTTACCTGCTTGATAACAGCCTTCTTTCTTTTTGTAATTTTCTGTTAGTGTGCTTACTTGCTGTTCTCCCCAAGCGGTCAATGCTTCATTACCCATGCCTCGAAGTTCCTTTATAACTCTCATCTCGGCCTCATTCGCTTTTTGTATATCTCCTGTACTGTTTTCAACAATATTAAGAAGCTGTTCAAACCGTTTTAATAAGGCTGGCTGTTTTTCTATCCGCTCCATGAAGTCGGATGAAGTGCTGTCTGATTTTTTCAATGCTCTACTATATTTCAATGTTATATGGAATATAGTTTACACTTTACTTCACTTTTAATCACACCCGATAACAACAGATTACAGTCTTTTCCAATCCAGAAATGAGCCTGAAGGTAAGAGAGTCTTAAGCCCTTATTTGGAGTCGCTCATGGAGTTGTTTAAATAAATAATCGCGTGCTGAATTCATTTGTTCAGCTGCCTCATTGTCTGTCATTTCACCAGCAAATGCATCCAGTATTTTAAGTGTGATCCCTGGCTTTAAGTATTGGCTAGGGCGAGGCAAGGATCGGAACTTTTCATACGGTGTCCTGATCTCTTTATAACGATACATTCTGCGCTGCTTGCCCTTGTTATCCGTGACAATGGTCGGGAAAAAACTGGGGCGGTGGAAATTGACGTAGCGGTAGACTTGCTGCCGATTCAGTTCTGTGAAGTCTGTGGCGTACTGCTGAGGGATGTGCGTATAGCCATAGAGTTTACGAATCACGGATCCATTTTTACTTTCAACCAGACCATTATCATTGCTGCGTCGTGGTCGTGATTTGGTGAATTCAATCCGCAGCTTTTCTAGCAACTGAGCCACGCTGTAGTTGATATATTCACCACCATTATCGGTGTGAAATCCCTTTATTTTAAACGGGAAAGCAGCCAGTATGTGTTGTAACGCGGGTAGCATAAAGTCCTCACTAATCCGCTCAAGTGTCACAATGATCTGGAATTGCGTCACCTCATCGACTGCATTGACGTGGTAAATCCCTTTGCGCTTATCCTGATCCCCCTGATGGACAGAATCAATACGAATATAGCCTGGTTGGTCATTTGGGCAAGGCTTACGGCGTTGTCCAATTGAAACGGCTTTCGGGCGTGTTTTTGTCAGAGTGCAACGTTGGCGCTGATAGGTTTTGGAGCCGCGCAAGTTATACAGGTGTGAGGCCGAAATCCTTGCCAATTGTTGATACTGAGTTTGGTTAAAACGCTGGTACGCACGCTCACAAAGCTTTTTAAGGACTGGTCCGCTGGGTTGGCCGTGTCGTTCATCCATACTGGCTAGCAAACGAATATCCTGCTCTGAATAGGTTCGTCTGAAACCGTTGCCACGGGCAGGCTTAGCGATCACTCGACCCGTTTTGATGTATTGCTGTATCAGGCGTTTAGTCTGAGCCAAAGAATAACCCGTTACTTTCATCAGGTAGCGGATCACGATTCCCTTGTCGACCTTGCCAAGTTGTATGTAGCGGTGCTTCACCAGTGTTTTCTGCACCCAGCGATAACGGTCTTGCTTGTTCGTTGCCATCGTGAAGGCAACCGCTTGGGTTCCATCAAGAAATTGATAGATCGCTTGAATGCTCGTCAGTTGTTCCAGTCTCATGATCGTTTTCATCCTGTGATCATGAGCGACATTGATCGCTATTTCAGGCTCATTTTATATTGGAATCACCTTTCTTGCTTTCAGCATCATTTCATATTGGAAAAGACTATTACTGGTGATAACCTGAAAAATCCTATAAGATAGTGGGTTAATTGTTATTATGACAGCTCACTTATTTCAGGAGGTCTTCATGGCTGTTGAGCGTACACTTTCTATTATCAAACCGGATGCAGTTGCTAAAAATGTAATTGGTGAAATCTATAGTCGTTTTGAAAAAGCGGGTTTAAAAGTGATTGCCGCCAAAATGATGCATTTATCACGCGCACAGGCAGAAGCATTTTATGCAGTGCATCAAGAACGCCCGTTTTTTAATGATCTGGTTGAGTTTATGATGTCGGGCCCTGTGATTGCGCAAGCATTGGAAGGTGAGAACGCAATCGCTTTACATCGTCAATTGATGGGTGCGACTAATCCTGCTGAAGCTGATGCAGGAACCATTCGTGCTGATTTTGCCGAGAGTATTGACGAAAATGCTGTGCATGGATCTGATGCTGCAGATACAGCACGTCAGGAAATCAGCTTTTTCTTTGCTGACTATGAAATCTGTGCCCGATCACGTTGAAGTGATCTCACAGGCTGATTTTCAGCCTGTTAACCTGCTTGGCCTTGATCGTGAGGCGATGCAGGATTTTTTTGTCGAGCTTGGCGAAAAGCCGTTTCGTGCCAGTCAATTATTGCAATGGATTCACCAACGCAATACCACCGACTTTGACAGCATGACTAATCTCAGTAAAGTGTTGCGAGAGAAACTCAGCAGGCTCACTGAAATTCGTTTTCCTGAAGTTGTTACCGAGCAAATATCTGCAGATGGAACACGCAAATGGGTGTTGCAATTATCTTGCGGAAACCGAGTCGAAACAGTTTTTATTCCGGAAGAAGGACGCAATACTTTATGCGTATCATCGCAGGTTGGTTGTGCGTTGAATTGCTCGTTTTGTTCGACTGCACGACAAGGCTTTAACCGTAACCTTGATACATCAGAAATCATTGGTCAGCTGTGGCTTGCCCAACATTTGGTTGGTGATGATCAACGCATTTCCAACGTGGTGATGATGGGAATGGGTGAACCGCTGTTGAATTTTGATAATGTGGTCAGAGCGATGAATTTGATGCGTGATGATTTCACTTTTGGTTTGTCTAAACGCAGAGTCACACTGAGTACTGCTGGTGTCGTCCCCGGAATTGATCGTTTGAGCGAGGTCTGTGATGTAGCATTAGCTGTGTCATTACATGCATCGAATAATGCAGTGCGTGATGAGCTGGTACCGATTAATCGAAAATATCCAATTGAACAATTACTGGATGCCTGTGTTCGTTATATAGGTGATCAAAAACGTCGCAAAGTGACCTTTGAATATGTGATGCTGGACGGTATCAACGATTCTGTGAATGATGCCAGACAACTCGCTAAAATACTGCAAGGTATCCCTTCCAAAGTGAATTTAATTCCGTTTAATGCTTTTCCGGGTGCTCCTTATCAATGTTCCAGCCGCAATGCAATCATGCGCTTTCAGGATCAATTACACCAGAGAGGCATCATTACCATGACACGTAAAACCAGAGGTGATGATATTGATGCTGCATGTGGTCAACTGGTTGGTAAAGTCAGTGACCGTACTCGTAGATCACTGCGAATGGCAAAGGAGGCGTAATGCGAATTATTAACAGATTGAGCTGGTTAATACTGATAATGTTGCAAATTAGTTGTACAAGCACTTCGACGACTCAATCGGTTAAGCCTGACCCGGCAGCAGTCGCTACCAGAAAATCCAATGTGCTGATCAATTTAGGTATGGCTTATGTGAAGCGTGGTCAAAATCAAGTGGCGATGGATCAATTTAATAAAGCTTTGAAAATTGACCCGAATAGTCATGATGCCCATACGGCAATTGCTAACCTTTATGAAAGCATTGGACAAGCAACAATTGCTGAACAGCATTATAAAAAAGCTGTAGAGTTGGCGCCTGATAACCCGGCAACGCTTAATAATTATGGAAAATATCTTTGCAATAATGGAGATTATGCAAAGGCTGAAAGTTATTTCAGAAAGGCTGCGGACACACCGTTGTATGTTAGAACCTGGGTGCCATTGACCAATGCCGGGCAATGTATGCAAAGAGCCAATCAATTTGACAAAGCAGAGCAGGACTTTCGTATCGCATTGAAGGCAAATCCGACGTATGCCCCAGCATTGATGGCTATGGCGCAGCTGAGTTATCAACAACAAAAATATCGAACAGCACGTGCTTTTTTACAACGCTTCGAATCTGTTCAAAAACTGAATGCGCAACAACTTTTACTGGCGGTAAACATTGAACAAGCACTTGGTGATAACGAGACTGCCAGGAAGTATACACAACAGTTACGCAAGCAGTTCCCAGGGTCACCACAGCCTGGACATTTGAAAGCGCCTGCAGATCTGGAAAACCTCTAAAGCGATGGCTGAGAAAATTCAAGCCGTGCGCGGTATGCACGATATTCTACCCAGTGAGGTTTTTCGTTGGCAACACCTGGATGCAGTGTTGGGCAATTTGCTGGTTGGCTATGGTTATCAGGAATTGCGGTTGCCGGTGGTTGAGAAAACAGAGTTATTCAAGCGCTCTATTGGTGAAGTGACAGATATTGTCGAAAAGGAGATGTATATCTTTGATGACAGAAATGGTGATTCGCTAACCTTGCGTCCAGAAGGAACAGCAGGTTGTCTGCGTGCTTGTTTAGAGCATGGTTTATTGCACAATCAGCAACAACGACTCTGGTATAGCGGGCCAATGTTTCGTCATGAACGGCCTCAGAAAGGACGTTATCGACAGTTTTATCAGGTTGGTGTTGAGACCTACGGGATGGCTGGGCCAGATATCGATGTTGAGTTGATCGCGCTTAGCCATCGATTATGGCAGCAACTGGGTGTGCGCGATGCCGTTCAATTAGAGTTGAATACCTTGGGTTCAGCCCAGGAACGCTCAGTTTATCGTGACCTGCTAGTTGAGTACTTTCAGGCGCACAAAGATCAATTGGATCATGATAGTCTGGATCGACTGGAACGCAATCCACTACGCATTCTGGATAGTAAAAATCCAGATTTAAAATCAGTCATTAACGCTGCACCAGCATTTTCTGAATGTCTTGAAGCTGAATCGCGTGATCATTTTCAACAGATCACTACTGCGCTAGATGATTTGGCGATTGATTATGTTCTCAATCCGCGATTAGTCCGTGGTCTGGATTATTATTGCAATACGGTTTTTGAGTGGACGACAACGCATCTTGGAGCCCAAGGTACCATTTGCGCAGGCGGACGTTATGATGGGCTAGTCACTCAGCTTGGTGGACGTGAAATTCCTGCAGTTGGTTTTGCCATGGGATTAGAGCGTATTATTTTGCTGATGGAAGCCGTTGCACCCAATGAGGTACAACCACAAAAGCCTCATCTCTATCTGATACGTTTTGGGGAGCAGGGAGAACAACATGGTTTGCAGTTGTCAGAACGTTTAAGGAACGCGCTTCCAGCATTGCGGCTAACATTGAACTGTGGAGCTGGCAGTGCTAAAAGTCAGTTCAAACGTGCTGATAATAGTGGCGCTACCTATGCGTTGATTGTTGGCGATGATGAAGTGGGGAAAAACCAATACGGTTTCAAAGCACTGCGTGATGATTTGCCCCAGCTTAGTTTATCTGAGTCGGCATTGATTGAGCAGCTGCAACAGAATTTAAGCTTCTAACAAGTAAAGATATTATTGAATCTTTTTTTATAAAAGCAGTGGAAGTTTTGTTTAGGGTAAAAACAAATAAGGGATGTTATGGCTGAAGAGTTTGAAACAGAGGAACAGCGCGTTGAAGCACTGTTAAAGTGGTGGAAAGATAACAAACGATCGGTTGTCACCGGTCTGATTGCCGGTGTGGCGATTGTTGTTGGGTGGAATAGCTGGAAAGCACATCAGCAAGAACAAGCCGAACAAGCATCTGTGATTTACCAGGAAATTCTCTCCACGTCGCTGGATGAGTCCAAAACTGCAACCACAGAAAAACTGGCCAATCAGTTAATCAAAGACTATGGATCGACTGCATATTCAGCGTTTGCTGCATTGTTCTTAGCTAAGGTTAAAGCAGATGCCGGTGATTTGCCTGCAGCGATGACGACATTGCAAACTGCACTTAAACAAGCTCCTTATGAGGGGTTTGAAAATCTGGTACGGTTGCGTATGTTGCGTCTTTTGTTAGCTCAAAATAAGGCTGAAGAAGCGATGCAGGTGTTGGCAAGCATTGATCAGGCAAAAGCTGGAAAATTCGAACCTCAGTTTGAAGAAATCAAAGGTGATGCACTGTTGCAATTAAAACGCCCGAATGAAGCGATTACAGCTTATCAACGTGCAGAGGAACTGGGGCTGAAATCCGGCTATGTGCGTATGAAACTGGATGATTTGGCTGAGCCTGTGGCGGTATTGGAATCAGCAAAATAATGCGATTAGTTCTGCTATTATTGCTGGCATTAACAGTCACTGCCTGTGGAACAATGGATGCACTGAAAGAATCATTTTCAGATGCTACCGGATTATTTGATGACGAGGAAGATCCACGCAAGCCCAATAAACTGAAGCCACTGAAAACCTCACTCGACAAACACGTTATCTGGGAAGAAGATACCGGAATCGGTAATGATGGCCAACGCGTTAATTTGCAACCGGCGATCATTGATGATCAGTCGATTGTCGTTGCAGACAGGGAAGGCATGGTACAGTTGCGCACACTTAAATCAGGAAAACTGGTTTGGGAGAAAGAACTGGACATACCGCTTTCAGCGGCGGTTGGTGCTGACACTCAATATTTATTTGTTGGTAGCAGTAATGGTTACGTGGTGGCGTTATCCCAGGAAGATGGATCTGTTGTGTGGAAGGTGTCTGTACCCAGTGAAGTACTGGCGATTCCACAGTCAGAAGATGGTATCGTTGTTGTGCGCACGATTGATGGCCAGGTAATCGGGCTGGACAAAGAGACTGGTAAACAACGCTGGACTTACAAACAACCAGTGCCAGCGTTGAGCTTAAGAGGAACCAGCACGCCTGCCATTTTTGAAGGTGCAGCAATTTGCGGATTTGCACGAGGGCGCTTGATTGCCTTGCGTATAGACGAAGGGATTCCAATTTGGGAAACAGTCGTTTCTGTGCCGCGTGGACGCTCAGAACTCTCTCGACTGATTGATCTTGATGCTGATCCGGTGATTGAGGATGAGACGATATACGTCGCCAGTTTTCAAGGTGGCGTTTCCGCTCTTGTCCTGGCTAGTGGCGAACCTTTATGGCAACAAACTGATGTCTCGGTTCAATCAGGAATTACTCTGGACTGGCAAGCACTCTATGTGAGTGATGAAAATGGAGATGTCTGGGTTTTGAAGCGCGAGACTGGTGAACCTTTCTGGAAACAGGATGCATTACATTTTCGGGAATTAACCACACCTGCGTTGTATCGTGACACGTTGGTTGTCGGTGACTTCGAAGGCTATATTCATTGGTTATCACAAGAAGACGGGACGTTGCTGGATCGCAAGAAAATCAGTGATCAACGCATTTTAGTAAAACCACTGGTACATGATGAGGTGATTTATATTTATGCCTCAGATGGTCAGCTCACTGCAATGACTGTTAAGTAACAGCTTTATCACATGGCAACAATTGCACTGGTTGGACGCCCCAATGTTGGTAAATCCACCTTATTTAATTATTTAACCAAAACCCGGGATGCGTTGGTTGCTGATTTTCCCGGATTAACGCGTGATCGCAACTATGGTCGTATCAAACGTGGCAGTTATAATGCCTGGCTGATTGATACGGGTGGTATTACCGATCAACCCAACGCAATGGAGCAACATGCGCTTGAGCAAGTACAACATGCGCTTGATGAGGCCGATGTCATCGTTTTTCTGGTTGATGCGCGTCAAGGAATCAATAGTATTGATGCAATGATTGCCGATCTGTTGCGTAAAGGTGGAAAACCGTTAGTTCTGGTTGCCAACAAAAGTGATGGTTTGAGCAGTGATACTGCCGGGCTGGATTTTTTAGAGCTGGGCTTTGGCAATCCGGTAATGATTTCATCATCGCATGGTCATGGTGTGCCGCGTTTACTAGACACAATTGAAAAAGAGTTTCCAGCAGAAGGCGAATCTGACTATCAGCAAGCGCTGGATGGTCGATTGCGCATCGCAGTGATTGGGCGTCCCAACGTTGGAAAATCCACATTAGTTAATCGTTTGCTCGGTGAAGACCGAGTCGTCGTGTTTGATCAACCTGGAACTACCCGCGATAGTATCTATATCCCATTTGACAGAGATGGTCGGCACTGTGTGTTAATTGATACAGCAGGCGTGCGACGCCGTGCCAGAGTAGGACGTGGAGTTGAAAAATTCAGTGTTATTAAAAGCCTGCAAGCCATGGAAGATTCCAATGTCATCATTTTTCTGATCGATGCCAGGGAAGGAGTGACAGACCAGGATGCAACATTGCTGGGCATGGTTGAAAATATGGGAAAAGCGCTCGTCATCGGATTTAATAAATGGGATGGCATGTCGGAAGATCAAAAAACCAGCATGCAGCGCAAAATCGATTTAAAATTAACTTTTCTGGATTATGCAACAAAACTACGTATTTCAGCATTGCATGGCACAGGTGTTGGAGATTTGTTTGATGCAGCATGCCAGGCATATGATTCTTCAATTCAAGAGTTTCCATCGGCAC
Source organism: Methylococcales bacterium (assembly GCA_965224565.1). Classification (GTDB taxonomy): domain Bacteria; phylum Pseudomonadota; class Gammaproteobacteria; order Methylococcales; family DRLZ01; genus DRLZ01. The sequence goes on from CBDCZN010000002.1 coordinate 215,410, forward strand.
TGGTTACAAGAACCCTCGAAAAATTAGTCGAGCAACATCAGCCACCCTTGATTAAAGGTCGGCGAATCAAGTTAAAATTTGCACATCAACACGGCATTAACCCGCCCAGTATTGTCATTCACGGCAATCAAACCAATCTGGTTCCAACGGCTTACAAACGCTATCTGGTTAATCAGTTTCGCAAGGAGTTTGGCTTGAGCGGTACACCGTTGAAATTAATCTTCAAGGCCAGCCTAAACCCCTTTGCAGAACGCAAAAAAGCGAAGCTTGAGTCCTATGCAGAGACTAAAAAAAAGCAAGCTATTGAAAATAGTCGTAAAAATAATAAGCCAGGATAAGCATTGCGGCCTATTTTGCTCACTAAATCATGGTTCTGATCTTGACGGGTTGGTTGTATCAAAACTAATCTATAAAGTCTCAAAATCCCCCTTCTAGTTTCTCGGTAATATTCACGTTGAAATACATTGTAGAAAATTAGATGATGATATTGTAATAAGTGTCCATGTCCACCTTAACGATGGCTTTGGAGCTTAAGCGGCGGTTTTATAAGTACATAATAAAAATGCAATCTTTAATCAATTCTAAAAATATATTGACTGCTGATACTGCTAAAAACCTGGTTTTTGAACACTGGGGTTTTTTGACAGACTTGGCATATAAACGCTTTCCGAATGATACTGAAATGAGTGGTCAAGCGCTTAGTTTTGTATTGTATAAATTAAAAGAACAGGATTGGCAACGCATTAGAGACTGGGATGGTCAAGGCAATTTTACAACTTTTTTAGCAGTACTCGGAGCGCGTCAAATAACAGATTTTGTGAGCTCTAGATTTGGTTGCTATCGACCTCCGGTTTGGTTGCAGCAAAAAAATGATCCTCTTTGGGATAAGGCTTTTAGATTATTCGCTGTCGAAAAATATCATCGCAGCGAAGCGCTTGAAGCCTTGCATGCTGATGCCTTAGAAATGAACTTAGACGATTTAGAGGAGATAGTAGACACGGTGTATTCTAAATGTACCAATCAAGCACGGTTTTCCGAGGATGATGTTGTGATTGATCACATTGGAGCATTAGTTGCTGTGGATACTGAATTGGCAGACACTGCTGTTAATGATAATCGGTTGATTGAGATTTTGATGGAGTGTATTCAATCTGAGGTAACATCGATCGATGCAATCACTGATAATCGAGTAAGAGACTTGTTGAGCCATCTGAAAAAACAGATCAATATGAGTGATGAAGATCGCCTGATTCTTAGGCTAAAGTTTTGTGAAGGGTTGAAAATAAAAGAGATTGTTCAAAAATTAAATTTGGAGGGTGGCGTTTATTTAAGGATCAATGCGCTGCTTGATGATCTGAAAAGAGCATGTCAGCAAGACGGAGTGATTGTTACATAAACAAGTCTGTATTTTTAAAGATGCTATGTCGGAGCCATGTGGAGATAATGAATGCCAGATTATCAAGATAGAACTTTAGCCTTGTTGGGTATTGCTGCGACCACAGAAGTTCTGCATCAACCTTGTCCATCTGAGAATATTATGAGCGCGTTTATAGAAGATCGCATCGATCTTAAAACTCGTGCAATGATGCTTTCTCATTTAAATCGGTGTGAGATTTGTTATTTGACCTGGGAGCAACTGAATATTTCTGTGGTGCAAGATAACCTGCAAACTATCAAAAAAAATAAAGCTGATAAAGTCTGGTTTCATCGGCGTTCAAAGAGGAGGGGTAATTCAAGTTCTTCCTTGCAAAAAAAATCTCCATGGTTAGTCTTGGTGTCGTTATTGATTACATTTGCTGTTTATATGTTTGTTACGTCATTTTTGACGATCACTTCAGATCCTTCCATGGATACTGCAACGACATTTGATGTAGACGTGCTGGCCAGTAACATTGATCAATTACCTGTCCCCTGGAAAAACCAATTATCTGGGCCAGACAGCTCAGCATACTCACTACCAGCTAAAGCTTTTGGAACGGGTATATGGAGCGCAAAAAATGAATTATTGGGTGCCAATCAATTGTTACCAGCTCAACTGGTTTCGCTGTCAACAATTGATTGGCAAGGTTCTCAATGGTCCATTTACCATGCTTTTGGACGCTTGACTTTGGATGTATGGGTCCTTGCGAATGCTAATAAACAAGTTAAGTTAGCGCAATGGACTTTATTAAGAAAATCATTGCAGGCGCTGGAAATAGGTTTTCAGAAACGCCAGCAATTTGAGCCAGAAGCAAGCATTGCATTACAAATGATTGATAAAATGAAAGTAAGTCTCACGCGTTTGTCACGAAAATCGAATCACTCAGCGCGAAAAACTTTGTTAAATGATATAGAAATTGGCTTGCGAAAATTATGTTTTTAGCTAAGGAACGTGCATGGAATAAGTTAGACAACTGACGCAGGATTGTTGTTTGTCTTCAAGGCGCCGTAACAGGCGTATAGTGAGCTATGTAACTGTTGCGGCAACACCGAAGACGGACAACTAGACCAGTCGGTTGTCGAAGTTATTCCATGCACGTTCCTAGATACTCTTATCAAGACATTGGGATGATTTTCAGTCTATAGTCGCTGAGTTTTATTCGATAAAAGTTCTAATGTCATATCAATCGTTGTTTCCCAATTAAATTTTTTCAAGCAAAATTGCTGTGATTTTACTGTGTATTGGTAGAGCCGTTCTCTGTTTTTGTCGAGAGAGAGTAAAAGAGTCTTGAGTTCATTTAAATTTGTTACTATGAATGGTGTGACTTCTGGATGAGCGCCTGTATCAAATGCAATCGCTAATTTTCCAGATGCTTGCGCTTCAACCAATGGTAAGTTAAATCCTTCCCATAAGCTTAATGAGAGAAAAACATCCAGATCCTGCAAGTATTTTGATTTTTCTTCCTCTGTAGCATTTAGGTGGGTTTTGATGCCTGCTTGTTTAAAGATCTTTCCCTCTTCCGGCGTGCCACGCCCAAGCACTCCAAAATTCATGGGTATGTTCTCCAAAGCAAATTGTTTTGCAAATTCAATGTATCGGTCCCCGCCTTTATAATAGTGCTCTCCTTCGCCTAATCGCATTAAAGCACCGACATTCAATGGCTCATCCAGGTTTTTTTTAGGAGGCCCTATTTCTATATGACCGCATCCATTGTAGATGACTTCAGCCAAAGGCCAGTTAATTTCTTGCTGAACGAATTTTGAGATGGCAATCACATGATCAACATGTGGATACACATGATTCCTCTTATAATCAATAAATTTTTGTCGTTGATCTCTGTCAAAAGGAAATAGCGAGGGTGTGGGGTCTCCATGTTCCCATGCCCACGTTTCAAATGAGCCATTTAGCTTCGGCAAAATTTCAAAATATGGTGTGGTATGAGCGATGACAAAGTCCACATTATGTTTTGATGCATAGCTATCGATAGCACGACTGTTTGGTTCAAGTTTTATAACATTACAGCGTTCAGAGAAATAACTATCAAATTGTCTACATCCAACTGAAACCAGCCAGCCTTTTTTTGCCAAGCGGGTTGTCAGCTCACCTATAACAACAGAAACCCCAAATCCTATTGACATGCGTTCGGCTAAAAACAAAATATGTTTCACGACATCATCTCACTATAAAAAACAGCCCATTTTCTTACAAAACGTGCACGATCTTGATTGTTTTCTTCACCTTTAGGGCGAGTCGCGTTCTCAAGATGCTGAACTTCCCCTGGATAAGACAATAGACTTTGATAGCCTAATCTGCGAGCCTGAAAACAAAGATCTATATCTTGAGCTTCTATTTCATACTGAATATCAAACATACCGCAGCTAACAAATAAATCAGAGCGTATTAAAAGGCAAGCACCCGTGACAGCGGGTATGGGTATGACACTATCAATTGCAGGTTTCTTAAACACAGTTCCATGTCCTGGGTGGTAGCATAAACCTTTACTATCGCCTTCTTCTATTATGCTGACCCCACCATGTTGCAAGCGTCCATCTGGATAAGTGAGAAAAGATCCAACAATACCAGTTTTTTGATCATCGTTTAAAGCGACATACATACGGTAGAGTGCATTGATTGTATCTTCAAATATAATGTCATTATTTAAAAATAGAACACTATCAAAATTAACATACTCAGAGAATAATAGGTTATTGCACTGGGAGAAATGATAGGTAAGATCGCGTACAATCGTAACATCAGATATTAGCGTTTTATAGATGCTATTAATTTCAGGTGAAGTAGATCCTGTATCGCCAATGATAATTTCAATATTTATTTTTTTTCTGTTATAAAGTTCTTTTTTTGCAATGATTAGATTTTTTAATAAAGGTTCAATTAACTCTGGCTTTTCTAAAGTAAGTATTATGATTGATAGCCCTGGTTTTTCCGCTTTTTTATCTGGTCGAATTTTTATCTCATCTGTTACGATTGCGGCAATTCTATCTTCATTGTTTTCAATGAGATAAGGGTATTGTGCTGGGTTGATGTCGATAGATGTACGAGCATCTATCGATGAAAGGTTTTTTTGGCGTAGTGAATATTCGAAATCATTGCCAATAGTCAGTGATAAATGATGATTGTAAGCTGGGTCATTGATTATCCATTTGCGCCAGCGTATCTGCATGTATTGAACTTCAGTTTTGATTTCATTGCTTCTCCTTATATCATCAGTTCTAGTTGCTGATTCATGATGAATCAATTCTGCATAAGGAGTCCAGATCACAGAATAACCTTGTTCTCTCAAACGTAAACATAAGTCGATGTCATTAAATGCTACTGGTAATTGTTTGTGATTAAACTCACCGATAGAAAGAAATAGTTCTCGTCTCATTACTAAACAGGCGGCTGTAACAGCGCTGTAGTTTTGTACAGAGGATAATCGATTTAGATAGCCTGCACTATCTCCCTCTTCACCATAAAATGCATGAGCGGCAACGCCACCGATACCCATTATGACTCCACCGTGTTGAACGCGACCATCTGGGTAGTAAAGTTTTGCACCAGCGCAACCGACAGCAGGCCTGATTGCATGAGAAACTAATTCTGATAACCATTCGCTGTGAGTAATTTCGATATCGTTGTTGAGAAAACACACGATGTCAGATTGTGTTTTTGAAACCGCATAGTTATTAATGGCGGAATAATTGAACTCTTTGTTATATGAAATAACACGTATAAGAGGATTCTTGGATAATTCATTAAGATAAGAATGAGTCTCCGATTTGATAGACTGATTATCGACGATAACTATTTCATGGTTTTCGTAATCAGTTATTGTTAGTAGTGACTCAATACAAACCTTAAGTAAACTTATCTTATCCTTGGTCGGTATGATAATTGATACAGTGGGTAAAGACCTGGTTAGAGGATGTTTAACCCTATATTGTTTATTATCATTTTTAACGCTGATAGATGTATTGTGATTCTTGGCTAGAATTGTTTTTAGAGCAGCAAGATTGCCATTGTGCGGTGTTGGTTTTTCATTTGAATGTTTGCAGTGGATTAGTATCTGATTGATGTGTTTTATATCAGCATTATTATCTTGCGAAAAATGATATAAGATATAGAGGGTTAAGAATTGTATAGGCTGCTTGTATCTGTATAAAAAATTTTTGAGATGGTGTAACGGGATTGAGAGTGTTTCACCGATGTAATTTGACTCTATAAGAAAATCTGGGCTCCAATCTGGTTTGAAGTGGGGGTTGCAACGCTTACCATCAGCCGATCTTTCATCGTTATCAGAGTAAATGACATCGCAATCAGGTGATTCATGTAGACAATTCTCCAGGGCTAACAGATAATATTCTGATAACTGGTCTCCAGATTTCAATAAAGTTATTATGTTAGAATGGGTTGTGCTTTTCCATGTATTAAAAACAACCTTCTTGGAAATATTTTTATCAGTCGTAGAGTAACAGTAAACTTTGCTGGTTTTATGTAGAATTAAAACTTCACAAGGTGCTAGTAATTGATTTTTAACTGAATTGAGAGATACATCAATATTGGTATCGGTTAGTGAGTTTGAAATAATAAGAATACAATGATTATTCTTGTTTGAATTTTGTTGTAATTTTTCTAATTTAGTCTTTATGTTTCTGTGATATCTGGTTTCGACTTCAGATATCCATCTTGTGTAGTCTACACCCCAATCCAGGCCATCCTCGTTATTACTAATTAAAGTGTTTAAGTTATTAATCGTGTAAATTAAGCCAAAATCATGAATTAACTTTAATTTTTCTTGAATAATATCCCAGAAGTTGCGACCATTTTTGGTGTCTCTTTTATAAATATTGATTGCTGCAGAAATAATAAATAAAGGTAGTGGTATTCTTTTTAATTTTATTTTATTGAGTTTAAAAATTAATCCTGCTTGTCGACAGGGGATAATTCGAATACCTACCGGACTTTTATGAAAGTATATTTGTATATGATAATGGCTGTTGTTATGTTCAAGAGCTATATTTTCATTGTCGACATATCCATTGCCATAGTCAATTGATATTTCTGGGTAGAGTGTGGAATTATTATTTAATGTTTCTGAATAAAATTGAATCGAGTACCAGCCTTTTAATATATCAATCTTTGAGTTATCAAGCTCAAATTGTGGGGTATCAGTAATTGTTTCCCAAAAGGTTTGTTGTGATTTTTTTAACCCATTTATTTTTTGTAGTATGCATATGTATCCGCTTATTAATATAAAGTAATTATTTATATTTTTAATAATTATCATGAATGGGAATAATGTTTTATATAAGTGAGGAATATTGCGTTTCATCTTGGCGTGTAGTTCATTCCTTAGTATGAATATGAGCGCTATTTATATCTAACTTCTACTTATCCGCCGTATAATAGTCGAATTATGATGATCATACTGTCATTTTTTTTTGCCGATAAAATACTGAGTAGAATTTCAAGTCACGGTTATAAATAGGTGTTTATTTTGCACAAAATTTATATACGGTTGTAAATATTGATTGGACACAGTTAACGGCATAGAATTGCGTATTGGCTATTTGGCGTAATACAGAGAAACAGGGATATTAGTATGTCAATAAATACACCTGATTACATACTGATAATCAGTTAAATAGTGAATTTAATAGCTTGTATTAAACGATGACTTAGGAAAATTAAATCTATTTTAGGTTTTTAACTCTAGTTTAGAAAGTACCTTTTTTATGGTTATTTGAGCATCCTTGTCTTGTCAACTGAAAAATCAAGATATAAAATCAGTCATTTAGATTCCAGTTCATTCTGCAAGCCATCTGAGTTTCATCGGTAATCAGATAAATATATGGGTATTGAATACTGTTGTGTATTAATTGAGATTTGTTAGTTCTTTTGCTTTTTTATAAATCAATAAATCATACTTGACTAATGGATGTAATATACCTCTAATAACAGTATTATTGTAATCAATAGCTAGTTTGTTTGAATTCTTGTTTAATTGTTTTTCATTGATGTCAGGTGTTTTTAAATTGTATTGTAGAGAAATTATTTTGATAAATTGATCAATATTTTCAAGAAAACCTATATGGTCAAACATGTTTAATGTAGTATATGCTTCTTCTAAGTCTTTATCATTTAGAATTATTTTTGCATGGTTGCTTATTAAATATCTAGTTTGGCAATTATTAAATAAAATATTTTCGTACTTGTCCATGTTGTCAATAAAATATACAAGTGAATTAATATCTTCTAAGTCAATATTTCTTAGTTTCAATGATAATTTTTGAATAAAATCGGGATGATTTTTATAGAAACCGCTCGATATGTCATTGCTGATTGATAAAAGCCAACTTAAATGAGATATTAACTGTGAAAATGGTTCTCTAAAAGTTGTCATCTTTACATGGCCACGTAAATCAATCAACCTATTCAAATCTTTAATCCTCAGGTGTCCTGAAATAAACTTTAGGTTTCTTATATTTTGTATAGTAGTATTATCCCAAACTCTATTTGCCTCTAAGTGAGTGCGAACTTCAGAATTTGTAAGATTAGAACTTATAAAATCATTAAAAGTTGTACCACCAGTTTTGGCAATGTGCATGTAAAAGAATTTCTCATGATCTGAAAAATCCAACTTTTCCTGTACAATAATAGGGCTATTATTAAGTTCTAGTTTTAATTTTTCAATTGTTATTCGTATTTTGTCATTGCCTTTAAATTTGGCTCTATGTTTTTTTGTGTCGAATCTAAATTCGCAGTTACCAGTGGAGTGTATTCCTTTTAAAAGCAATCCTTTTCGATAATGAAATGCTCTTGTTTTTTCAATAAACTCATCGTTAATGTACAGGGATACTTCAACTGGAATGTCTGTATGTCCATCACATGCCCAGCCTCTTATGATATGAGGTGTAATTTCATCGATATATCCCGTTCTGATTGCTGTCGATTCATTATTAATATGTATTTTTTTCATCAATAGTTGTATTAGTATATTTTATAATCAGTTCTTTGTTTGCTGTGGTTTATATTATAGTATGGGTCCCTGTAGTCATTTAGATTCCACTTTTTCTTAATAAAATCAATTTCCTGCTTAAATCTGAAAATCTTTTCATCGGTATCTTCATAACCTCTTGATTTAGACTCAAAGTGATATAATTCTGTATGTGGTGTATAAAGAATCAAAAGGTCGTGTTTTCTGATTTTTAAACAGTAGTCAATATCATTAAAAGCAATTTTTAAGTTGTCTTCATCAAAACCATTGAGTTCAGTGAATAAAGCCTTTTTAGTCAGTAAACATGCTGCTGTACAAGCAGTCACATTTTTAGGTACTCCATATGAAAAGTGGTGGATAAAACTCTTATCTAATCCATTAAATATATGACCTGCAACACCATTGATCCCGACTACTATCCCAGCATGCTGGATAGTGTGGTCTGCATATAATAATCTACATCCTACAGCGCCAACATCATCTCTTTGAATATCTTGAACCATATTTGATAACCATCCATCTGTGATGACTTCAGTATCATTATTTAGAAAAAGAATATAATCTCCTTTTGCTTGTTTTACAGCCCAGTTATTTATTTTCGAGTAATTGAATTCACCATTAAAATTTAGGATTAGAATGTGCTGATTATATTTTAATTCTTTTAGAAAATCGCGTGTTTTCTGTTCTATGCTGTTGTTGTTAACTAATAATATTTCATAATTTGTATATTTTGTTTTATTTTTTATGCTATCAAGGCAGGTTTGTAATAATTCAACTTTATCTCTGAATGGTATAATTATGCTTACTAACTTAGGGGTTTCTATTTTTCTGATAATACGGTATACACCTCCTCTTTTGGTCTTTTGTACTTCTCCTGTTATATTATTTCTTAACAGGTGATTTTCTAGTGCTAATTTTCCTGCTTCAAATGCATAATTTTTGTCATCGTATACGGCAGCAGTGCTACCAGGGACTTTTCTCCAGCTATAAATTACTTTCGGTATATGGTGTATGTTCTTTTGATTAATTTGATCAATAACCTTAAGAAACAAATCATGATCTTGAGAACCTTCAAGACCTTCTGTAAACCAAGCCACTTTGTCGCCTACAGATTTGCGAATAACTGTAAAATGACAGATGTAATTATTCGAGCGAAGAAGATCGATATTGAAATCGGACTTAAAATATGGACCCGTCCTGTCTCCATTCATTTCAAGCTTATCCTCATCGCTATAGATAAGGTCAAGCTGTTTGTTATTATTTAATGCTTTTACATTTTCATACAATGCGTCAGGTGTAAGTACATCGTCGTGATCTAGTAAGCCTATAAATTCACCAGTTGTTAATTTGATAGCTTGATTGGAAGCATAAGATATATTTCCATTTTTTTCTCCAAAAGATATTTTTATTCGCTTATCTATATTTGACCACTTTTTTAGACAATCTATAGTCTCTTGAGAGGTTGATTTATCATCATGTAAACAGAGTTCCCAGTTTTGATAATATTGATTAAGGACTGATTCAATACACTTGTCTAACCATATAGGCGCTACGTTGTATACAGGAGTTACAATAGAAATAAGTGGCTGATACTTAAAGCCATTGCATTTATTGTTGATACGACTAACATCTTTACTGAATAGCTTATTCTGTTCAAGGAAAATTAGATATTGCTCATCTAGACTCAGTTCAGAATAATCATTTTTCTTCAATATGATTGTTTTTTCAATAGATTGTTCTGTTTTATTACAAATCCGGATTGTTGTTCTATGAACGCTCTCGTAAAATGAAATATTTCTTAGAAAGTAAAAGCCAGAATAATTTGCATTGCTGAAACGCGGATGTGCTTTGGCAACATCTGGCCTGCTTTGCCCATAATTCGCTAGTCCGATACATTCATCCCCATAATATATTTCTATCTTTTTGATATTAGATTTTGCTAAAGCCCATCCTTTGATAATTATAATATTTTCATCTATAATGCTAGCATTATCTATATTAATAATTATTCTGTTATTAGCGTGTTTAATGCGTTTTATAAAAGTTGTAACATAATTTTGTTTATAGTTATTTATTTTGTGGAATAAGTTATTTTTTTTAAGTGTTCTACCATTAGCTCGTACAGTTACTTTTCCATTTATTGATGATTGTACGTCAATTAAGCACTTGAAACCACAATAACCATCTCCTATACTTAACTCTTTTAAATCTTTTCTATATCGATTGGCTATTGTTGTACCTACTAGTTTTCCATTGCATATTATTTCTATTGCAACCTTCTTGTCATTGTTGGTTGAATTAAATGCCCAGCCATTAACTACACCTTCTCTCACGTTATCAACATGTCCATAAATTGGTGGATAAAATATTTTTTTTATAATTCTGTATATTGTCATTGATTGTTGTCTATAATAATAGAGTGCAGTCCATAGAGTTATTAAGAGGTTAATATTTATTTCATTGGTTTTATTCGTCAGGAATCAATCAATTCATGCTTGGTCTTTGTTTGTTAGGCATTGTGTGTAGTTTTCGTTTGTCTCAATATCACATATACTATTGGTCTATATTTTAACTAAATCTTAATTTAGGCTGAATATAATTGTTATTAAATCTAATCTGTTTATCAAAAGACAACCCCAATAATAACTGTTCATATTTAGTTGCTTGTATTTATTTTGGAGCTAATAAAAAATATTATTTAGTAATCATGAATACTTATCCTATTGGTAAAAAATTATGTGTCATTTAATTATAGCCCTAGTTAAATAATTTAATTATTTCGGAAAACACGTGTTACAGTGACTCCCTATATCATTTTCAACCTTCATCTCGATCTGTACTATTTTATTTTTTTGTACCCTGGTGTCGATATGTTTTGAGCAATATCAGAAAGTAAATCCGAATTTATCTCTATTCCCAAAGATGTATAGAAATTCTGACAAAAATCAATTGGGTTATGAACTATAGCTTCGTGCTCAATAATTAAAGTAGGTGACTGCATTCGCCTGAGTGTTTCAGCAAAATAACTGTAATATCGTAATCCATGTTCGAATGAATTAACATAACCATCTAATCCCTTACCATATACTGGATGCCGTTGAAAAATAGAACGAGCTATTGATGCCGGATTTCTTACTACATAAATAAATATTGGATTTCTTAATTGAATGTCCAACCAATCGAAATAATAGGTCGATTCAGGAACCTTAAATCCCCACACATCATATGCAGCATTGCGCTCATTAAATATTGTTCGTAATGCTGATTTATTTCTAAAAACTTTTAATATTTCAGTGTCTTCATGATTTATATCATTAGTCTGCCCAAGATTAAAACCCGTTCGTGCTAATGCATAGGCAATAACCGATGTACCTCCACGCGAAGAACCGGCAATCACAGTGGTATGTTTTGTATTTATTCTTTGTTGCAGTAGTCTAGGTCTAAAAATTGTGAACCCGGTTTTTTGAATTATCTCCATATATTTTTCCTGATTAGCTTAGGTTAATTTGAGTAGTTGTTTAGGCGTTTGCGGCGATTTTTACTGCAACCGCCGTCTTGGTAGCGTGGTTGTCAGATCAATATTGAGGTTAGAATAGCATGATTTTCTGCTAAATTATTTGAAGAATATAAGATCGCTGACCTGTTTTCCGAGGGGTTGGTAAGAACGTAGAAGCCCGCTAGAAATGTGTCATGTAATGCCTCAGCTTTAAGAATCAAATGAATAGCATGGGGATAAAAAAATGCGGAGATTGTATATCACCGTGTTTTTCGAATGATTTCGAAAGTAATAGCACTAAGTGAAGAAATTCACCTGCCTAAAAGACTTCGATGAGAATATTACTAGGAGGTCTAACTTAGTAGTCAATTTGAATTGAGCCAGCTTTTGGAAATATCCAAAAGCTTGAGGCTCGCAATCATCTCTGATCCATGGATTAATTAGGCAACAGAAGAGCATTGATTTCCTGTTCTTCAATAGAGCCTTTTTTCAAAACGGCAAAAAACTCATGTCCAAACGTTTTGGTACATGTAGAGACTTTAAAATCTGTGAATTCCAATTGATTTAAACGGTGGACTAGTTGGGTGAAATGTAGAGGAAAGAAACACCAGCTATGTACATCGACATATTCACCATTCTCGTGCTTTTTCAAGGCTTCAGACAAGTGTTCCTTGGAATGAATTTGAGCCAGGTCAGAGTTTGCCTGGTGAGACCAGGCAAGATCGCCATTGCAGGTAACCACATGTGAATAGTATTCATACAGAGTACCCAAACTATGCCTTGTGCGACTTTCGAGGTGTGCATCTACGACCTGCCCCAATGAAGTAGGTTGACGGAGCCGATCAAAGCAAAAACGTTTGTCAGGTATAGCAAGAACAAGTAGGCCTGTATTCTCAAGCAACTGGGAACAGCCCTTTAAAAAACCTATGAGATCCGGTGTGTGCTCGATTACATGGGAAGCAATAATCCACTTATAGTATTTTTCATGTCCAACTAATTCCCTGTAGTTTTCTCCCGACCAAACATAATCAACTTCTTCAATATTTGCCACGGCATCACCCAAGGTACTGTACTTTTCACGTAACTTTTCAGTGGGAAGGTGGTCTATTATCTCTGTTTTAAAGCCTTCACTCTTCGGGGCAATTGGAGCATGACTGGATCCTATTTCAATGCCTGGCTGGCTTTTGTCAATGAACGCTAAAATTCTGTCTCTTCTATTCATGCGTTTTGTACTCCCTGAATTCATATAAATAAGTGTATTATCTCTGTATGTAACAGCTAACAATACATTCATAGTTTTAACCTGGTGTATTACTTTGCAAAGGTGTTGATGAAAAATAGCAAAACAGATGCAGTCGATGCAAACACCTTGGCAGAATATGCCGCACGGATGGATTTTGTTGCTTGGGTTCGTCCAGTCAATGAGCTGCATAACTTGCACTGTTTCGTGCGTCATATTAACGCACTCACCAGACAGAAAGCGAAAGCAGCCGAAAAAAATGATTTGCATGCGTTCTGCGCCACTTAATAAACACTAAAAGCGGTGCGTGACACTATACTGGCAAACACTCAATTAGAAAAATGTATTCAGCGTTTAACGACTGAGGCGTTACTCTTGATTTGTGAGTATCCTGAACTCACGCGAATACTCCAGTTACTGACAGCACCAAAGGCATTGCTGAAGCCAGTGCGATTGCACTTATGGGTGTATTGCTACCCCCTCATGACAACTATCCTGACACAGGGGACCCATCGAGAATTGGTGAAGTATGCAGGTCTTGATCCATACGTTAAAGCTTATTTCCAGCATCTTGAGGGCAATGCAAGAAACTGTTACAAACTGTCTGCGCATATTGCTTCATGCGATCTATGGCATGCAGAAACATGGCAAGTCTTTCAATAATACTCGATTCTATGCAATTCCAGAATCTAAAGGATAGGCAATAGACTAATAAATTGACTTGATCTTAAACAGTGTATCTACAGGAAGAACAGGGTGTTTCTCTTCGTTGGTTTTTCCTCTTATTCTCTCATTCAGGATCATTTTCCCGTGCATTGAGCAATAGTTTCAATTCTTAAGTAACAGTAAATTATCTAAAGCTGAGAATGTAACTATTGTAATTTACACCTTAATTCCATAGCAGAAATATCCTGTTTAGTTGTCCATTGCGGGTTCGCTCGGCTTAATAGAAATAATAACATGGTGGTATTCTCCCAGGATTCCAAAGTAAGGACTATGATAGTCCACAATGATTGAGTGCATACCTGAGGCAGCTGAGATTTTATCTACGATATCAAAGCCCCATTTCATGGTTACAAGGGCACCTTCGTCAGCGACTGGATTGCCATGATATTCGGGTTCGTGATGGTGAATAAGCTTGCCATCACTATCAAGACTAGCCGCAACCTCACTTTTTCTGGAACCATTCACTAAAGGGACGGTGAAAATATGAGCACCACCGGGTTTTAGTGTTCGAGCAATCTCGAGAAAAACCTTCTCGTTTTCAAAAACATGCTCAATAACATCTTGGGTGATATGCAGGTCGATACTTTCATCTTCAAACGAAAGATTTCTGAGATCTTCACATTTGAAGCCCATGTGATCCGTGCCTGTAGGGATTTCTGGATAGAACTGCGAAGCTATGTAACCGGCACATTCTGTTTTGAATTTTCGAGTTAAAAAACGCTCGGAAGGAGAACTCTCGTGGATTGCAGACTCACGCCAAGCAGGGAACCATTTCTCTATAGCCATAGCCAAGGCTCGTTCCCGCGGCACACTCCCGCAATTTGTACAGATAAGTTGATCCCGGAACCAGTCGTTTGCCGCCTGAAATAATGTTTGCGAAGCGCAGACGGAACAATATCCGTTGATTGAAAAGCTTCCGTCAGGATTAACTGTGATGCTCATTAATTAATTTGCCGATTTGTCTTTCTGCTTAGAGAGTGAGTGTGCTCGTTGGTGTGCAATTTAAAACCAGTATATCTTCACTGCTCAAATCAATTGCACACATAAACCAATAAAAATGTGTTTCTCTGCATTTGTATTACGCGGCATCCATGATAATAGAATTTTTAGACAAGTTGTTAATTCAAACCGTTTTTCTAAACTTTCACGACTAGAATTAAAAATATCTCAGGATGGGTGGTGCGCCTTTCTCCGGATAATAATCCCCTCACCTCTGGTATAAGTCAATTATTGAATTCGAATCTGTCAGTACGCCCTACGGTGGATCTAAAGATGGGTTTCTTGCCAGGCAGTTCACTGAAAAGCTCGTTGACAGATGATCCTCCTGCCTTCGCGATATGCATATAGTCAATTTTTTCATGGATTTAGCAGAATGTCATCTGTTTCTACATTTGCACCGCTGGTTCTGGAGTAACCTTCATCATCCTCAATGAATTCTGAAATCGGTACACCAGCCATTGTAAGCTTGTTGACAAAAAGATCCAGCCCGGTGTCATCCGAAGGATTGTTTCGAACAAGATCTCGTTTCAGGAAAGGATAATTGTAGTCTTCGATAAGAATCTTATAGAAGTAGTGAAGAGGATTTAGGCTATCTTGGCGCACTGCAGAGACCACAGATGCTTCCCAGGAGTCTTTAGACGTTGCCCATTTCTGGCATGTGGCTGTTGCAATCTTCTCATAGGAAAACATTGGTTTCCATTCCAGGCCGAGTTCCCGAATGAGGCTGCTGAAACCTATTTCTCCGTCGAGAACAATCTGTATCTTATCTCCTTTACCATCATAATGATGAGCAAATTCCTCAAAGAGTCTCGCTTCCAGACAGTTGGCGAGATTTTTCAACAGGAGAAAATTTGACTGCATATGCGGGGCAAATTGTTTGCCTTCGGTAAGAGAGACTACATCTGCATCGGGCAAGGAATCCCAGGGAATATCACCGATGGGACCATAACAACTGTCGTTAATGAGAAGAAGCTGTTCAACATGTGGGAGGAGGTCAGTGAGAACGCGTACTGCGAGTAACCAGGATGCAAAGTCGTAGCCTTCATTATTTCGCACGATGGAGAGATCAGCCTCACTGCTGAGAGGAAACCAGCATTCGGTTGTTGCTAGTGCTGGATTGACACAAATTATTCCAAATCCATCCTGACGGAGTTTGTTGAGAAGATGTTTGCGAAATTTCAGACCGCCTTCGCCATGAAAAAACATCGCAACAATAGCAAGTTTATGATGTTTTGCGAGAAGCTGAAGATATTCCTTACGGGGTTTATCTGTAGCATAAACCTCGCTATCGTTATGCAGAAAGGTGAGCTGGTGATCGCTGAACAGTTGCTTGTCGAATAACTTGACGTTGTCGGAAGCAAAAAAATACTTGTTAATGACTCGAGTGCCAAGGCTGAGACCATCTGTATCGTGTACAGTAAAGCGTGAAGATAGAACAATGGAGGGCAATAATCGTTCAAGTGCGTGTGCTGTAGTGCCATCAATTTGTCCGGATTCCATCTCGAAACAGGGCTTGAAGTCTTTTGCCAATAGTTTCTTCAGTGCATTGGGGCGAAACCAGAACATGGTGCCAGCAAAATACGGGATAGTGAGTAAATTTTCATCGACTTTGAGTATTTTGGCAAAATCACGCATTTTGTGAAGATTGCTACCAAGATACTCGCGTCCACAAATCACATGCCGTGCTGGTCCAATCATGCCGGTATTACTTTCTTCCAGTATCCCGGAAATGAAGGCCTGGGGATTATCAGCCGGAAGGAGTTTGCTAAGAATATCGTGCAACCAGGCTGAGCCATCAAAGCGGTGTGTTGATTTTTTGCTGTGAATCTTGAGGACATGCTGGTAACCAAGGCGGTTAATAACCTGCATCGCAGTCAGGAAAGGAGCAAGATCCCTTCCACGGTTTTCTACCGCAAGTACACTGGCATCAGGTAGAGCTTTTTTAATGGCAGCATAGCGGTCAGCAAAACCTTCATGCGGGGCTGTAATAAAGATATCGACAAACGGGATGTATGGTTGCAGGTATCTGCAGAAGAGAGGAAGAAGGTCAGTGTGGAAAAGGTGAAGAATGACAGCTGTATCTTTCTGGCGTTCTGCGCTTGTAAATTCCAGGCGGCAATGTTCCGCAGAAATTGCATCTGAAAGGGCGCTTAGGTTCGCATAGCCTTCAAGCAGGCTTGGCTCAAGTGTAGCCCCCTCTGCCCATTCGTTCCATGCATTGATAAAAACCAGCCTCTCATCTCCAGAATGGGCATCAAGGGTGTGACGAATATTGGAGATTGTCCAGCTGCGGAACTTGTCTGGATTTGATCCGATGAACATGTCCCCTCCTTTCGGTCGCCTCGCACTATTATCCCAGGCTGGAAAGCTGCAACGGAAATAGGGAAAAGCAGTTTCCTTTGTTGAACTCAAAACTTCTGCGGTTTCATCGTAGGAAAAAGCACAGCCCCCTCGATCTTTGCGGAAAAAGTCTGGCATATGCGGGCGGCGTTGCAACGCCACACCGTTGGGCGGAAACTGGACTATCGCATCGCAATCGACCTCAGCTGGATCACCTATCTTTGAGGTGTTGGCAAAAAGTAAGTAGAGTTCACTATCATGCTTTTTACGCCAATAGTTCCTCCAGGTTTTCACTGCGGAGTGGAAGTCGGGAATAAGATCGATTTTGTAAACACCTAGTACCGGTTTTCCATCGATGTGGATGTAACGTTTGTCGAGGAGCGTTTCCTCTACATCCTGAATGAAGCGTAACGGGTCGTCCCTGTGGTAATCTTGCTTGATGATGACATCGTGCTCTGCTCCATCCCAGCGCTTGGTCCAGTTTTCATTCGTCCACATAACCATGAATGGAAAATCGAAACGATCAGAATCTGAGAGGAACATATTCAGTGGTTTTTCAAGGAGGCGTTTTCCGCTAAACCAGTAGTAATAGAAACACCAGCCATGCAAACCGTAGAGCTTGGCAAGTTCTATCTGCCGCTCCATGACCTCCGCTACTCTTAAATCGTAGAAACCTAGTTCGCCGGGGAGCATAGGCTGATGATGTCCCAGGAATTCAGCGCTTGCTTTGCTTACATTGGTCCATTCTGTAAAACCGCGACCCCAGGTTTTCTCGTTTTCCTCGATGGGATGGAATTGCGGGAGATAGTAGGCGATTGTTCGGATGAGGTTTGCTCCAGCGGGAGGAGTCGTGCGAAATGTAAGGTCGCAATGATGATTTTTACCAAAAAGACTCTGTCCTGGTTTCGTTTCCAATCGCTCAATCTGTTTGAGATGTTTCATCACATAAGGGAGCGGGCCGCCAGGATGTTCTTTAGCCTCAGGGAACGCCTTTAGAAACCGTTGAGTCAGGAATCTTTCCGAAGGGTCAAGACCCTGTTTCCAGCCGGAACGCAGGTAATGAAGAAGCGGGTTAATCCCTTCTGTACGACAGTAAGGAGCTTGCTCAAGATAGTAATTAGTGGAAAAGAAAGGAGAAGGGTCGCGACCTTCATGCCATCCACTTGAAGTAAAATGAGCAAAGGCAGGTATTGAAGAATCCAGCACATCTGGGTTGTTACGGATGTAATAGTCCTTGTTGAAACAGGCCAATAACATGGCCTCTTCCTCGTCGCTAGGTAAAGAGTTTGTTTCATCTTCGGGGTTATCATCCACAGGTGTGTGCGTAGGGCTGAGCCACTTGTACTCCAGAATTTCAGCTCCTTCATGCACATCAGGATGCTTTTTGAGAAAACGCTTGGTAGATAGTTCCAGCGTAGGATCGAAACCCAGCGCCCATCCCCGGGTAATGTAGTGTTGAAAAGGCTCAACTCCTTCAAGAATCTGAGTGTAATGCTGTGTTTCAAGATTAGGATGAGGGTTTAGACCAAGTCGCCAGCCTTCTTCAAGATAGTAGATGAGCGGATCTTCAGGAGTTGATATTTGGTCTAACTGTTGAACAAAATAATCCGTTTGAAACAGTTGGCGCAGCAGATCATCAAGATGTTTTGGATGACCTTTTTTGAGATTGAATTCAAATGCTTCGGGATGACTTTCTCTTGGATCAGCCTCTTTAAATGGTATTTCCGAGAGTTTCATCGATCCTACAATGAACTCATTTCTGTCAAGATTTTCAGAAAACGAGACCACGACATCCTTATCGAGCTGAGTCAATC
Organism: Methylococcales bacterium; assembly: GCA_965224565.1. GTDB lineage: Bacteria > Pseudomonadota > Gammaproteobacteria > Methylococcales > DRLZ01 > DRLZ01. The sequence continues at coordinate 234,442 of CBDCZN010000002.1, forward strand.
GATTGGGTGAAATCTCGAAAATATAGCCATCACCACCATCACCTATACCCTTGTCAAAAAGATCTTTGCGCAGCCTGTTGACCGGGGTACTGGCCACCTTTTCTCCTGCAATGAAGAGATGAATGATGTTGGAATGCACTGCTTCACCGTATGGACGTTCCTTCAATAAAGCCCAGCCACTTATTGTGCCCCAACTACGTTCATCAATAGATCCCGTAACCAGAGGATTACTTATTTTGGCAATAGCCTCTAATGTCGTTTTGTAAAAATGTGCGGATTTATCTGCTATATTCTCCGAGAAGGATGCGATGACTGACGCGTTGGCAGGATTCTCTTGTAAATCAGGGATCTTCACAATAAAACCAAGATGACCATCACCATAACCAGCTGACATAACATCTTGGCGATAGATGGAGACTTCGACTGAAGCAACTACTTTGTCGTTGATGAAAATGTGAATTGTGCGCGGGACATTGGTTTTTTCCCACTTTGCTGAGTAAGCCCAGCCAGAGAAACCCCCGTCGATTTTATGATCGATTGTCCCGCCTTGATTTTTAGCCTGATTTTTTCTGGATAATCGGAGCATGTTCATTCCTTTGAGTTTGCGGATGTACTCGGTCGCAGAGGCTAGCTATCAATGCTGTTGAAACTAATACAAATTGAGTGGAATTTAACGCTACTTTGATAAGAATTACAATGCTTTTCAAGAAGATTCACTAAAAAAACGCAGTATAAGTCTTGAGTTTGCACAAGTGACTTGTTTGCATACATCTTTGCTATTGAGCTGCAGCTGGAAATCTAACCCATCTCGTAGACCAACTGACAGTCAAATCAAGCGTACATTTGGAAACTGATTTTGTTTTTGATGTCATTGAATTAAGCTCTTAATCTTCATGCGCATGAAGATTAAGAGCTTAATTCAGGATATTGTTCATTTTTTAAAGCACTGGGTTTGAGAAAAAACAATGAATGCGTTTTCATTACTGGCAGAGCCCATAATTAATTGTTGCTATTAGTGATTCTCGCAGGATATTACGTGACCATACATGGTTGAGTTCAATGATGTCCAAGCAGATTTTTTGCCCAGGCAACTTTTTGTAAAATCTTTCCTGTCATTGATTGTTTGATTGTCTCAATTTCTGTGGCTAAACGAGAAGCTCTATTATCAAGAGTGGCAACTTTTTTCTCAAAGACGGCGATTTTATCGTCTCGACCCGAAACAGCCCACTCAAGGATCTCAATTCGTTTGTCTCTAATAATGATATTGTTACCGAGCTCTGCAATACGGACATCTCGAGTATCAATATCTGCTTTGAGATTTGTGATTTGCTTGTCTCTACCGTTAACCGCAGTTTCAAGAACAGCGATCCTTTCATCGCGTAGTGTAACTTTCTGCTTAAGACTATTGATGTGTTCGTTGCGAGCATTGAGATTCTTGCTGGCAATGGCTAATTTCTGTGTGAGATCATCTGTCAAATTCAGAATTGGTGAAAGCCTTTCCAGTTCTTGTGTCCAGCAATCGACTAGACTCAATAGCTTTGAGTCATCGAGTTGTAACTGATCTGAGGCTACTTTCAATAATGTTGTATAGACTTCACGTACTAGCTGCGGACATTGATTGTCAAGATCCAACTCTTTTGTACAATAGACAGTGTGCTGCAAGCCTTTGTCAAGAAATTCTGATTTGTACTCATGTAACTCCCTTGAATTGACAGTCAGATTCAGTTGCGTTGCAATCCGGTTCAGTTCGCGATCGGGCTGCTCTATCAGGCGGTCAAAGTCTACCAGTACACGACTTGAATTTGCTGTGCTCGACAGGCTGGGGATGACGTGCCCTAGCCATAAAAGGTATGCGGACGTTTGATCAAGATCATCGCGTTTGGTCAGTGACATGGCAACACTAAGTGGGTGGCGCACGGTGATGATATAGCTGACATTAAACTTGCATTGCTCGAACACCACGTGCCAAAAGGGCAATAGTTTTGCGACACGCGGATCTTTAAACCCAAAAACCGGAGCATCACCCACTTTCTGTTCTAGTACCTTGGCAGCTCGGGAGAGAATTCCTTTTTTGCGCAAAAAATCGACATGACCAGCATTGATTGGACCTAGGTGGTACCAACTCCATTCGAGTTGATTCAGAATTTCGATGTTAATAGCGAGAATGTCGAAGTCTTCCCAAAAACCCTTGGAATTATTGTCCTTGATCGGAGGTATGAGTCGTTCTCCGAGTTCGATACCAAAAACACGCATTGCGCGTGAGATGGCACTAGTGCCACTTCGGTGCATACCCAGGACAGCAATTACTCTTTGAGTCTTTATGTCCATCGTTATGGTCTGTGGTCAATCAGGTATATGGATTAGTTCAAATTCAGAAGAGTAGTCAATATCTACAATCTATCTACACAGGGTTTTCGGCATGACCCTGAACATTGCTATCTGTTAGATATGCAGTGATAGAAGTTCATTTTTACTATCATTATTTTCACAAATTATCCAACAATTAGATACACAGGCTACACTGTTAACGAAAAGAAGGTAGCGGGTTTCGCTGATTATGTATGAATTTGTCGCTCGGATCCAACATATTTTATTAGCAATCGCTCTATATGACAAACAATCAGCTTGATGGTCTTTTCGTTTCTTGATCCACCTCGATTGAACCGATGTTACTGTTTTTCCCGAAGAAGATTCTATTGGACTTACGCCACACAACGCCGAACGGTTGTTGTTATATTAAAAGCCACTGAGTGAAGTAGAAAACCCAATATGACAAAGTAGAATTAAGCTTTGGACATCATCATCATCATTATTGATTGACGATTACGAACTCGATTCAAGAGTAATATTTTTGTATGGCATCATTGTGCAGGGTGAATGTTCAGGTCTGCCTGTCTATTCATGTCCTTCATAAAGCCGCTGCAAATCATCTTGCAGTGACTCTGCAATCAAGCCTCGCTTGATTTTCAATGTAGAGGTTATCATTCCATTTTCTACAGTCCAGGGATCAATTGTAACTGCGATTCTTCGAATGTGAGCATAGCCTGGGAATTGACTCAGATCCTGGCTAAGTTTTTCCAGCAGTATTGCTTCTACAGCGGGGTCGTTAAGTGCTTGGTTGTCCCATGTATCCTGAGCCAGTCCGTGTTGTTTGGCTGTTAGTTGCCATTGTTTAAGATTAATAACAATTAAGGCAGCCGGATAGGCTTTGGCTTCGCCATAAATCATTACTTGATCAAAACATGGGTCGAGTATAGCAACAGATTCCATATCTGCCGGTGACAGTTTTTCACCTGTGGAAAGTACAATGATTTCCTTGATGCGCCCAGTGATATAAATCCGTTGATCACGGATATCGACAATGTCACCAGTATGCAGCCAGCCATCAGTGTCAATAATTTCTGATGTGGCTTGTGGGTTTTTCCAGTAGCCGAGCATAACATTCGGGCCTTTAACCAGTAGTTCACCCTGATCTGTTTGACGCACTTCAATTCCGGGCAACGCTATACCCACACTTGCCGGATCATTGTTATCCAGCCTGTTGATACTTGCTAGGGGACTGCATTCTGTCAGCCCGTATCCCTGAAGAACCTGAACTCCAAGACTGAGAAACAACCTGGATATCTCAAATGACAATGCAGCACCTCCACTAACAGTCAATCGGATTCGGCCACCCAGTTGTTGTCGAAATTTTTTGGCAACCAGTTGATCGAATAATGGCCAAAGTAACAGCTTTGCATGCCAGCTAACCTGGTGTTGTTGATATTGGAAACGGTACCAGCCAGTCTCAACAGCTTGATGAAATAAGCACTTTTTTATCCAGGATTGTTCGCTGAGCCTTTCTTGTACTTGCTGATAAATACGTTCGTAAATACGCGGAACTGAGGGAAACATTGTCGGTTGCAACATTTTCATGTCGTCACCAAGGTATTTTATGCTGCGCGAATAAGCCACGGTTGCCCCAACCATCATAGACAGGTAATAACCCACCACCCGCTCAAACATATGTGACAGAGGCAGAAACGACAGCAACAAGTCATCAGCTCTGATATCAACAGCTTGTAGACCTGATTCTACATTGGACAGTAAATTTTGATGGCTCAACATCACCCCTTTGGGTTGACCAGTCGTGCCTGATGTATAGACGATGGTTGCCAATTCTTCTGGGTGTCCATCAATTTGTTGTAACTCATGTCGACCCGCTGGCAACCATTGAGCCAACGATACAAGACGGGAATCTGTCATCGAGCGTATCGGGTTGAGACTAATGACGGCGATTAGATGACTAAGCTGCCCAGCTTGCTTAACCAACTCATTCCATTGTTGGTTGCCCTTAATCATTAACACCCGTGTTTCGGTATGATCAAGAATATAGGCTGAGTTTTCTGCGCTATCATGATTGTAGAGCGGGACGACGACCAGCCCCAGTCCCAGAGCCGCCTGCTCAAACAACATCCATTCACGGCGGTTATTGAGCATTATCGCAACGCGATCACCTGCTATTAAGTGATGCTTTCCAAGAGCAGTTTGCCAACGTGCCACTTCATCTGCTGTTTGTTGCCAGGTATAGTCGCGCCAGAATTTCCCGGCTGGCTCATATTGGCGATATGCAACAGCATTCGGTGTGCGTTTGACTCTTTCCCGAAACAGAGCTGGAAGTGTCAGGCTGATGTCATTTTCTATTCTGGCTGCGCTCATGCTAGTGCTTCATCGATACAGCTTTGATGGATAAATAGACGGATGCTATTCTCGTTCCCATGCTCCAGCGTGGGAATGCAGTGTGTGACGCTCCTGCGTCACGGGACGCAGGAGCGTCCCTGTATGAATTCCCACGGAGACCGTGGGAACTAGTCAATAGAGTGGGGAGCATAAGCGCTGATGTCATTTTTAATTCTGACAGTAGTTGTGTTGCCAATCGCCTTGTTATGAGTGCGCCCAACCAGCATCCGGCTGGAAGCGTTCTCCAAATTTTTCTTCAAGTTCTGATAATCGTTGCAAGACTGCATCGCGCCCTCGGGTTTCCAGATAATGCATCGGCCCACCTGTGAACGGAGAAAAACCGGTAGCGAAGATCATGCCCGCATCCAGTAAATCAGCGTCTTCAACCACGCCTTCGCGCAAACAAGCAATGCTTTCATTCAGCAGGCGCAGAATCAGGCGATCCTCTATTTCAGAGCGTTTCTTATTATCTGGCGTCTCAATCTGTTTCGCTGATTTCTTTTGTGGTTTGCCTTGTTTGTATTGATAAAAACCTTGGCCAGATTTCTTGCCGAGATGACCTTGCTCCACTGTTTCATTTAGCACCGATGGAACACGCATATCGAGTTGCTCGGCAAGAATGTTGGCAACAGATAAACAGATATCCAGTCCCACTGTATCAGCGAGCAGGATGGGTCCCATTGGCATCCCAAAGTCAGTTGCCACCTTGTCGATGGTTTCAGCAGTCACACCTTCTGACAACAGTTCAACCGCCTCCAATAAATAAGGCATTAAAATACGGTTGATCAGAAACCCTGGAGAGCTTTTTACCGGCAGCGGCAAGCGGTCGATGCTACGCACAAAAGCGGCTGCTTTGGAAACCACATCAGTATTGGTATTCTGTGCTGCGACCACTTCCACTAACTGCATTTTAGCCACTGGATTGAAGAAGTGAATACCGACTAATCGCTCAGGTTGTTTGAGCACTTGATTCAATGTTTCCAGCGGGATGCTTGAGGTATTGGTTGCCAAAATTGCATCTGCAGGGCAGCGTGCTTCGATATCCTTGAACAAGGTTTGCTTGATCTGGGCATTTTCAACAATGGCTTCAATAATCACATTGGCATCTTCTATGCCTTTACCCGTTAAATCAGGCTGGACTCGATCCATTGCCGCTGTAGCCAGACGCGCTGGTTTCAGTTTACGCTTGAATAATTGACTGGCACGTTTGATTGCCGGAGCGATAAATTGCGGCTCTCTGTCTTGCAAGGTCACCGTGTAATCACGCAAAGCACACCAGGAAGCAATATCACCACCCATGGTTCCTGCTCCGATAACGTGTAGTCGGCGTTGATCAGTCTTCGCTACTGCTGATGTTTGCTTACCCAGCGATTTAAGGCGCTCTTGCAACATAAATACGCGTACCAGATTTTTTGAAGTATCGGTCACAATCAATTGTGCTGCGGATTTGGCTTCAGCATCAAGCATGGCACGATCATCACTCGCATGGCTTTGCCACACATCAATTAGCGCATAGGGTGCAGGATAATGTTGTTTGGCCGCATGTTTAGCGACTTGTTTGCGAAACTGTCCCGCCATTAATGGCCTGACCAGGTTGTGACTTGCCAATGCTTTGAGTTTACCAGCACGTTTAGGCACAGGTTTGGTCTGCAAAATATTCAGCCCTGCTGTTAGCAAATGTCGCGGCGCGACAGCGTAATCCACAATACCGAGACGACGTGCTTGGCGAGCATCGACAGTACGCCCGGTGAGCATCAAACTCATGGCAGCCATCGCACCAATCAAACGGTTGAGGCGCATACTGCCACCAAAACCGGGGTGGATGCCCAGCTTGACTTCTGGCAAGCCAATGCGAGTATGGGGTTGGTCAGTAGCAATGCGATAATCACACGCCAATACCAGTTCCAGTCCACCGCCGACACAAAAACCATCGATCAAGCTAACAGTGGGGATCGTCAACGCTTCAAGCTGGTCAAAAATTCGTTGTCCTCGTTGAATCAGCGTCAATGCTTCATCTTCATTTTTGATGGTCGTGAATTCACTGATATCGGCACCAGCGATAAAACCTGAGGGTTTATCCGACACAATCATCAAGCCTTTTGCCGGAGCATCTTGAACATGCAACAGCATTTGTTCGAATTCGTCCAAAGCTTGTGCTGATAAGACATTGGTTGAACTATCAGCTGTATCAAAATGCAGGCTGGCAATGCTGTCATCACTGATTGTTAGCTTCCAGTGGTTGGTTTCTTTCAGCGTGTTTTCGAGTCTGGATTGATTTGTTGTATTCATCGCTTAACTCCTTGACAGCAACATGGCTCCGCCCTGCCCACCGCCGATGCATTGAGTTGCAATTCCAATTTTAGCCTCGCGTTGACGCAACACATGCAGTAAATGCAAGACAATGCGCGCTCCGCTGGAACCCACTGGATGACCGGTGCTGATTGCTCCACCATCGACATTAAGACGTTGTGGGTCGATTTCGCCCAGAGCGGCATCCAATCCCAGATGTTGAGTACAATACTGTTGATCAGCAAATGCGCGGCAACAGGCAATCACCTGCGCGGCAAAAGCTTCGTTGAGCTCCCAGCATTCAATATCGCGTAGGGACAATTGATGGCGTTGCAGTAATAAGGCACTGGCATGAACAGGCCCTAACCCCATTTCACTAGGATCATTTGCCGCCCAGTCACAATCGACAATTCGACCAATTACATCTAACTGATATTTTTTGACAGCATCTTCACTCGCCAAAATCAACAAGGCGGCACCATCAGTGATCTGTGAACTATTGCCAGCTGTAACCAAGCCAAATGGTTTTTCAAACACTGGCTTCAGTTTCGCCAGGTGTTCCTCAGATGAATCGCGTCGCACGCCTTCATCATGGTCGTAAAATTGCCCATTCTTGTCGTAGATGGTTTCAATTTCACTCAAACGCCCTTCATCATGCGCAGCAGCCAAACGTTGATGACTGCGCACTGCATAAGCATCCATTTCTTTGCGATTAATACTAAACTTGTCTGCCAGAATTTCGGCTGTACTACCCATTGACAAGCCGACGATAGGATCTGTTAAACCACATAACAAGCCAATCACAGGTTTTAGATAAGCAAGCCTGAATCCACCGATACAACGCAGCTTGTCCATAGCTTTTCGCGCTCGCGAAAAATCGGCCAGCCAACTTGCCATTTCCGGTGAAAACAAGATTGGCGCATGACTCATGGATTCAACACCACCAGCAAGTATTAAATCAGCTCGTCCCGCAGCAATGTTACGCGCAGCACAATCCAAAGCTTGCATCCCAGAACCACAATTACGCTGCACAGTCCAGGCTGGCACATGAATCCCACAACCCAACCTCAATGCAGCAATACGAGCAATATTGGCCTCATCAACTCGCGACATCACATTGCCCAAAATAACTTCATCAAAAGCATCTGCTGCAAAGGGTTGACGGGATAGCAATGGCTGCCCGGCTTTAACAGCCAGTTCAGCAGCCGTGAATGCTTTGGTTGGCTTCGTTGCTTTCAGATAAGGCGTGCGGCACCCATCAATCACATACACTGGTTGACCTGTCATGGAGACACGTTGTGATTTTTTCATCAGATTTCTCCTCATCAAAATCATTGTCTACATTCAGTGTACGCCTTTATGAATGGTTGATACCACTATTTAATTATTGGTTAAAATTATTTTATGGCTTGCTTTTTGATGCTGTTTCTTTAAACGATTAAAGACAAACAATCGCAAACCCCAAGTATCCGCATAACTGACGTGATTAACCCAGCCTTTTATGCTCATATTCAGTTCAGCACAACTAATTTGACCTGAATGCAGAGCATTCACGCGTTGAATTAAATGCTGACTGGCATAACGTACTTTACGAGCCTTCAGTTTTCGGTGTGTTGGATAAACCACAAAACCTAACCAGGGAATGCCACAACTCACTGGTAAAACCTGGGTTGTCGATTCGTGGATCACTAATCGAAATTGTTGCAGTCGTTCAATGATTGCCTGTTTCCACACCCAGAGTTGTTTTTTACTGTCGCTAAATAGTGCAAAATCATCAACATAACGCAAATAAGCACAACATCCTAACTCGCGTTTTACGAAAAGATCAAAGGGATTGAGATAACAATTCGACCAAAATTGAGACGTTAAATTACCAATGGGCAATCCACGCGGTCTACAAGCTGCCAACAGATCGTCTCCTGGGAAATACTGCATTGAGTATTCAGAATCCAACACACCATCACCGCTATCAATTGATGTGTCAACACTTTCCCAAGCTCTATCGAAATACCTTAACGCAACGCCTAATGGATTCTGCGCTTGATTAGCAGGAAGCATTAAGTGAAGCACAAAGTCAGCGTGGCGCTGCCAGATTAAAGGCTTTACAAAGTGCAGATGCATGTCTGGCTCGGTTACGGGTCTATTTGAAGTTAATAAATCAGTGGCACTGGTTAAATCAAGGTCAGTATTTGCATGTTAGTAAAATAGTAGCCGAAATTGGACGTTTATTGGGGGGATGGATTCGCCAGACACGACAGAACTCGGGTTAACAGGTTTTCTATTTCACATGAAAGGGGTGCTGCGGGACGAATCCAGACAGCACCCTGTTTTTTATATAGGCCCGACAGCGTTACACATATAAAACTGTGCGGACAGGATCCACCCGCGCCATCATTCAATTCTTCGCCTCGTCTTGCAAACCGTAGTCGGCAAGCAATTCTGGAAACTGACGCAATCCTGTGTGGTCTACGCAGTTCGCGATGAAGTAATTGACTCCAACACCTTTGAAGAACAGGAGCGATGTGAGAAAAACAACACAGCCGAAAACCAATATTGTTGTTATGGTTGTCAGGATGGTTGTTGTTGCGATAGGCAGCACGCGCGTTGTCTGAATTGTTGATCCAGCAACCGCCGCGAACCACGCGACTATCAGTCGCCTGACACTGAACTATTGTTGGAGTTCCCGTAAGTATTCAAACACCATTCAAAAACATTACCGCTTAAATCAGCAACATCTTGCTGAGAGTCTCCTTGCGGATAAATGCCAACAGCTGTGGTGCGTTGAAGATAATAACGACCACTTTTATTCTCAGTTTCATCAATATTGGCATACCCGTTTTGATAATTTTTTCCCCACGGATAATCAAAACCAAGATGGTTACTACACGCGGCTTGTTGCCATTGCCATTCGGTTGGCAAACGGATATCTTTGTTCATTCGTTGAGACAGCCAGCCGCAGTATGCCATAGCTTCGTACCAGGAAACAGTTTCTCTAGGGTGATTGGGATTATCCCAGCTTGGTGATCCTGGCTCGTCAATTTGCTGATCCAACCCAGCCCACCATTGAGCATTCTTGTATCCATCAGGGTCATCAATAAAAGCCTGAAACTGGACATTGGTGACTGGATAACGTGCCAGATGGAATGCTTCAACTCGGAATATTCCAGCGGTATCTTTTAGTGTGATTTCACCTACTGGAATCAGTTTCCAGTCGATGTCTGGAACACCCTCTGCGTTTAATCCTGTTCCAGGGCGAGGATCACCAATGTCGCCCAGTACACGCCCTGCTTCGGCGCGTTCAGGAATATTCAAACTCTCAGGAGTGTGTAGGAGATTAACAATACCTTGACGGGTCGTGTCGCGCTGAGCTTGAAAATCAGTGTTATTCCAACCAGTCAAACCCAGTTCAACTAACCCTAAACCAGCAAGCACCAGTAAACGCTGCTGGTTATCGTTTGCTGGTGGTGTCTGGTTTTCAAGCAACTCTTGAATATAGCTAATCGCAAATTTCGGAGTTTTGTGTTGATTGAGTAATGCCAGTAGAAACACTTCGCGCCACCACAGCGGGTTAGCTCGGACTGTTAGACTCAACTCATCACCAGACTGTGCAGTCAGCCAACCCATTGCCAGGTATTCCTGAAAGGAGCGATGCGGAAAAGCATACTGATCGTTGTCTCTGGCAATAAGAATGCCGGAGTGTTGCTGCAAATAGGTTAATAACTGCTCACTTCCCATGGTTTTCAGCAGAGGCGCACACGCTTTGAGTAGCTGCTTTTCGTTAATATCTGCGCTGTCATCACTTTGCTTGGTTTGTAAGCTTTGTTCATGGTGTGCTGTATAAGCCAGGTTCTGTAAACAACCACGTAAAATAGTTTCATCAATGTGCTGGCTTTGTTCGGTATTTTCAGTAAAATCCTTGGCGTTGCGCCATTGATAGAGCAATAAATTAACGCTTTCTTCATATAGTTCTGCGCGATCTTCTGGCATGCGTTTGCCACTAGCGTGGAGCGTGGCGATAAGTGTTAACAACAACGGGCGTTCCGCCAGTTCACGTAAATGCTCTTTGTTTTCCACTTGTTGCATTAGTTTTGGAACACGTTGTTTTAATATTTCATCACGCAAGCCAAAACGCTGTTTGGCGGCGTTATACCAACCTTCAATAAACTGCTGGCGTTGGTCTTTGCCGAATGAGGTGAGAATCAAGGTGGTGAAGTCGGGGAGTCGCCAGCGTGGGTCGGTATAGGCATAGGGTCTGGCGCTAACAATAAAGCGGGTTGTATCGGGTAGCTCGGTGATCAGTTTGTTAATGGCTTGTAATAACAAGCTGCGATGGCTGTGTTGTTTGCTGGTTGTCTCCGAATCAGACACTTCGTCTAATCCGTCCAGCAAAATCAATCCAGTTGATTGTTCTACCAGGCGTTGCCTGAGATCTGTAATGACAGCAGCTGCGTTATCTTTGTTATCCAGATGCTCTGCAATATCAGCTTGCAGCGCATCCCAAATCCATGCTGCTTTACCTTCTGTTGCAGTCGCAGGTATCGCGACACGACGCAGGATAATTCGCACTGGCAGACAATCACGCAAATAGCCCGGTAATTCACTTGAGTTTTTGATCAGCTGCCAACAGAGTTGATTGAGCATGACAGTTTTGCCTGAACCCGGATCACCGAGTAGTACTGCCAGACGATGGTGTTCCAATAACGCCATCACCGGTTCAGGTTGTGCTGCTGAGTCATCACGTTGAGCAGCACTCATTTCCCGTATCAGTTGCTGGTTTGAGTGCTTAGCGTCCTGCCATTTTTTGGTTGGAGCGATTGCGTTTAAAGGTACGAATATATCAGGCAATTGAATCGGGTTTGCTGTTTGTCCCTGTCGTGGATCCAGTACTTCTAGCGGCAAGCGTGCGCATTCGACCGCCAGATGGCGTTGCCAAGCATTGAAGTAAGGTGATGGTGGAACTGGTGTGGTACTTACAGGTAGATTGTTTTCAGGTGTGTTTTCGTCAGATGCTTGGTTCCAGGGTCGATCAGAGTCATGTAGCCAACGCTGCAAGTCTTGTTCAAGAGTAACTGGAAAGTCGTCGCTGGTTTGAAAACTTTGGGTGTAGGATTGTTGTTCACCTTCTTTCCATAATGAGGCTTTGAAGGCGTTTACTTTTTTCCATTGTTCGCTTACTTTGATTAATTCATCGGGATTGGAAGTTTCAGGGATATTAAACTGTTCACGAAAAAACCACTTTATTTCGGGGTAATCACCGTGTTCTTTACGATAGGCAAGTGCGATTTGGAACTCTTCTTCTGTACCAGATTCATTATCACCAGTTGGTGTGCCAAAACGTTGCCCAAGTAAACCAATAAATAACACCAGAGAATCTTTGTATTTTTCCAGTGTTTGTTTGGTAATGAGTTGTTGCGGACGCCCCAGACCAATATCCGAATAATTTTCCCAATCGACGACTTTAAATTCCAGATTGTGTGGATTGGCACTTAATTGGTTGTATTTTATAAAAAATTTCCTGACCGTTTGCCGTTCATCATCCATATCACCAGGGGAAGCAAGAAACACATGGTAAACATCGAGTTTATGAGCAATGGGTTTTTTAGACATGGTTGAATAGCATTGGAGGCTTATCGTAAGTTAGGAAAAATTCTTCACAAAGCTGTTTTTGAGATTAAAGACGTCGTAGGCAAAGGCTTTGTTCACAACCAGTTCTCGTATTGAAGCAAGGGTACGCGTTTAAAATGCCGTAGATTATTGCTTACAAGGATTAAATCATTAGCAATTGCAATGGATGCAATTTCCAGATCTGCTAAATCTAACGGTGTGCCGCGTTTTTCAAGTTCTGCACGGATGCGTCCACAAACATAAGCTGCTTTGCTATCAAAGCTGATGATATTAACGGCTGGTAGTAATATTGTTTCCAAATTATTTAAGTGAAAGTCAGGACGATTGCTTTTTTCAGCACCATAGACAATTTCAGAAATAGTAATTGTGGAAACGTATTGTTGGTTTTTTGTTGTTTTTCCGAGTCGTTGTAACAGGGTTGGCGATGGTTGCGGTTTTACAATATTGCTAATTGTGTCCGTATCAAAGAGATACATCGCGACCTTTTCCGCCACTTGCACGTAGAGTTTTTATATCACCCATCGCATCGGTTACTTCATTGAATGCTTGCCATTTTCTAGCAATTGATGCGAGGCCTTGGTGTTCCTCGTGTTGTTCTAATACTGCAAGATCGTCAAGGCTAACCAAAGCGGCAACCGGCTTATCACGTTTAGTGATAATAAATCGCTCATGGGAATACTGACTTTTGGCGATGAGTTCAGAAATATGTGATTTGGCTTTTGCTACAGAAACGGATGTGGTTGTCATAGTTTGCTCCTGATTATTTCAATAACGGTCATTATGACCTGTTTGCAGGTGATTTTCAAACCAGTCTATTTTGCTGTGATCTCAAGCGAATGAGTGTTGTTTTGGGTTCAGCGGTTAGGATTAATTTTTATGAGGGGCTGCTGCTGATTCTGTTTCTCATTTCCCATGCCCTGTGTCACTGCCATTAAGTTAAGAAAATTAACAGTTGTAGGGTGCATTCAATGCACCAAATGATGCAGCACTTCGGTTATTTTTGGTGCATGGAGTGCACCCTACGAAAAAATATTTCTCTTAACTTATGGCAGTGATTTTCTTGCGTTACGGGACGCAGGAGCGTCCTCACATGAATTTCCACGGAGACTTGTGACCATTCATATCTTATGATAATACTATCGATCATATTTCCTCTTTTGCAAAATCATCAACTGCAATAACTTTGCGCCTTGCCAACTCAACTGCTTGCATTTGTTGTGCTTCAATATCCGATAGTAATCCAGCTTGCAGTGCTCTCGCATAAAGCGGTTTATCGCCTTTTGCTTCAATTTCTCCTGATTTGACTGCTTGCTTTAGTTTCTTTTCGATTGGCTCTGTTATGGCCACTAATTCCAGTGTGTTTTGCAATTCGGCGATTGGTTGATCGGATTGTTCTGGAACAAATATTCCGGCACATAATCTGTTGCGTGCTTCATTCGGTGTTATTAACAATTGCGTTGCTTGTTGGTGTAAATCATCTGATGGCATAGAAAAACAACGACCCGTTGGAAAAGTACCTATGCGTAACAATGTGCCAATCACTGGAACAGGATAATTGGCATACAGTGCGAACAAATTTTCTTGCAATTGATACAAGCAATATTGACTCGCCCAATGCATCAACACTTCATCTTGTTGGGGCCGTCCTTGATCTTCAAAACGTTTCAAGACAGCCGAGCCAAGATACAAATAGCTTAGTACATCGCCAATGCGGGCAGAAGTGTTCTCTCGCCGTTTCAACTGTCCACCTAATAAACCCATACTCACATCAGTTACCATTGCCAACACTGCACTAAAGCGGGTGATTTGTTGATAATAGCGTTTAGTCGGCCCATTATGTGCAGCTTGCACCAAGCGTGCATTGGTGAGACCAAGCACAAAGCTTCGCGCTTTATTGCTTCCAAAGTAGCCAAGATGTTTGAACAACAGTTGATCAAATTGTTCCAGTGCTTCTACTTGATTCGGGTTGGCTGCTGCTTTCATTTCATCGAAAACATAGGGATGGCAACGCACCGCGCCTTGTCCAAAAATAATCATATTGCGGGTTAGAATATTCGCGCCTTCCACTGTAATACTGACCGGAATTGATTGATAGATTCTGCCCAGATAATTCAGTGGTCCCATCATAATCGCTTTGCCACCATGTATATCCATAGCATCGTTAATCAAGATACGCATACTTTCTGTAAGATGAAATTTGATTATTGCAGTGACTACCGATGGCTTGATATGTTGATCCAGCGCACTCAGAGTTAGCGTTCTTGATGCATCAATCAGATAGGTTAAACCAGCAATCCGTCCTAATGGAATTTGTATGCCTTCAAAACGACCAATCGGTAAATGAAATTGCTGACGAATGGCTGCATAGGCCCCCGTTGTAAAGCTGGCCAGTTTGGCTGCGCCAGCACTCAACGCTGGCAAGGATACGCCACGACCTTCAGCCAGACATTCCATTAACATGCGCCAACCTTGACCGGCATAGTCTTGACCACCAACTAGCCAGTCAATGGGAATAAATACATCGTTACCGGAGGTGGGGCCATTCTGGAATGGGATATCGATCGGTAGATGGCGGTGACCAATGGTGACTCCCGGTGTATCGGTGGGAATTAACGCCAGGGTAATGCCAATGTCTTCTTTGTCACCAAGCAAATGATCTGGATCGTACAGTTTAAATGCCAGACCAAGTAATGTGGCTACAGGGGCAAGTGTGATATAGCGCTTTTCCCAGTTAAGGCGAATACCAAGAACATTTTTTTCGCCATTAAAATCCTGTTTGCAGACAACACCGGAATCAGTCATCGCGCCTGCATCACTACCTGCTTCCGCACCAGTTAGAGCAAAACAGGGGATTTCAGCGCCAACCGCCAGTCTTGGCAAGATATGCTGCTTTTGTTGCTCGCTGCCATAACTTAATAGTAATGCACCTGGCCCAAGTGAATTAGGCACCATTACTGTGACGGCAGCGGTGATACAGCGTGTAGCAATTTTCATCACTACACTGGAATGTGCTAATGCAGAAAATTCCAGTCCACCAAATGCCTTGGGAATAATCATTCCAAAGAATTTTTCTTGCTTCAGGAATTCCCAGATTTCTGGTGATAAATCCTTATCTCTATGCGAGATTTGCCAATCATCAAGACGCTCACACAAGGTTTGCACCGGGCCATCCAGAAAGACTTGCTCTTCATCACTTAATTGTGGCTTTGGAGTGGAGAGCAGTAAATCCCAATTCGGTTTGCCAGTGA
Source organism: Methylococcales bacterium (assembly GCA_965224565.1). Lineage (GTDB taxonomy): Bacteria > Pseudomonadota > Gammaproteobacteria > Methylococcales > DRLZ01 > DRLZ01. Next base: position 250,323 of record CBDCZN010000002.1, read on the forward strand.
ACAATTCGGCATCCCACCAAACCTCACCTGCCTCCATGGCTTCGCGCTCTGTATTGGACAACGGCGGTAACACTTTCTTAAACAAGCGGAGCACCGGCTTGCTGATTAATCGCTTACGCAATATGCGTAGATTAAGTACGAATAGAATGCCAAGTATTGCAAAGACAATGATGAAAAAACCTGTAGTCAAAACAGGCAGTAACAATACACTGACCAGAAGATAGGAAAAGAGACTAACAGACCAGAACTGTAACGTTACTCTAAAGTAAGCAAGTCCTAGTAATAAACAAACAAGACCAGCGAGAAAGACTAACATCTTACCTCCTTGCGTTTGTGCAAAAGCTTGTTCTTTGGTTAATTTCTAACGCTTCTAGTGATGTTTGTCAATCAATGCTGTTGTTGAATGAGGATTGTTATAGACAAATCTCACTATAGATTGATTGTCTATTCAATGCTAAAGTTTGCACTGGTTAGGGAATTTGCATAAGAATCCTCTTGGGAAAGTGCTCAGGAAATCCACACTTAAGCTGGAACGTCTACTTAAAAATAGTGCCTAACAAATTCAACTGCAATCTAAATTGACAAAGACTGATGGATTAAACAATGAAAACACTGAATCAAAACCTTGGAACTACTTCGATTGCATTTTTTGGTATTGTATTAATCTCTGTGCTGGCGGGGTGCTCGTCGGAATCTGAAAAAGACACTCAGCAAAGTAATCAACCAGGGCAGACTCAATCCAGTTCATCTTCAAAAGCCAGTGAATTGTCATATTCTTTTGATCATCCTCACGATGAAACAGTTACAAACATGGAAAAGCATAAATTTCAGCATGCGTTTGCTGATCAGTGCATAGAACGAGAAATCCGTCGCACTCCTGAGGCGAAAAACAATCGGAAAAGTTTAGAAAAGACTTGCATGTGTATTGCAGAATACATGATGAAAGATTTAACAGCAGTGGAGGCTGAAAAGTTTCTCGATCAAAAGAAAAATCCTCGATCTTTACAAATCCGCTTTAACAACGCAACCTATTTTTGTTCAAAAAAGCAGTGAAATCATTCACAATATCGATTATATAATTATCAGTTGAGTAACCACTGGTAAAATTCATTATTAGCGGAATAAAATAATTGGTACATATCATCACAATTAGCTTTTTGGTAGAGCCCGATCTGATTGAAATTTGTTAAATTTACTCGGAATTATGTCACTTACGAATATTAAAGAAACTTTCATTTGAATATTATTTAATAGTTTGTCGCGCGAATTTTATCCTGTTTCTCATTATGGGGATCTGTAGGGGGTGTAAATTTAAGTGTTTGAATGATAAATATATCATTATCAATTAATGGTGGAGAAAATGACTAATAATATCATGATGTTGGGTACTGGTATGGGTAATCAAGGCGGTATTTCGTCTGTGGTCAATGATTACAATATTTACGGTATTCTAAAGAAGCTCGGAATTGATTATTACGCAACGCATAAAGATGGTACAAAATTAGGTAAGTTATTATTTTTTACATCTCAGTTTCTCGTTATTTTATTTAAAATGCCATCATATAAAATAGTGCATTTTCATACATCGGTAGGCTGGAGTTACATCAGATTGTCAATGATATTTGTATTGGCTAAAATTTTTAGAAAAAAAACGATATGGCATGTACACACTGGTGAGATGCTTACGTATTATGCCGATTCATCTTTACTAGAAAAATACATCATTAAATTCGTGCTACGACATGCAGATGTGGTGATTGCTTTATCTTCTAACTGTAAAAAAATGATAGAAACACTTGAACCACGTGCATCAATTAAAATTTTACTGAATACAGTGAATGTGAAAGATTATGAAGTGAATAATCGTGAAATTCATGATCCAGTAAACGTTCTTTTGCTGGGTCGACTTGAATATAGAAAAGGCATACATCTCATTTTAAAAGCGATTGAGATACTTGCAGACAAGAATATTTCTTTTGTTTTGGCAGGTGATGGTGATGTTGAAGGAACGAGAAAATTTGTTAAAGAAAAGCGTTTTGAGAAAATAGTTTCGGTTCCAGGCTGGATTAGTGGTGATCAAAAACTAGTATTGTTAAAAGAGGCAGATATCTATATTTTACCTTCTTATCAAGAAGGTCTCCCGATCAGTATCCTGGAGGCGATGTCGGCGGGGTTGCCAATTATATCAACACCAGTTGGCGGCATTCCGGATGCAGTGACTGACGGTGAGAATGGCTATTTAATTGAGCCTGGAGATAGTGAGGCGCTAGCCTCAAAAATTTTGTTCTTAAGCAAAAATCATAACATATGGAAAAAATTAAGCCTTCGATCCAGCGAAATTGCCAAACAAAAATTTAATATGTCACGAATAGAGTCTGAACTTACGGATTTGTATGGTAGTTTAATCTAATCGATAGGGATAACACTGTGATGAGATAAATTATTAATATAAATTAGTCAGTAGCTGAGCAAGGAGCTTAGAAGCTGTTTGGTTAAAAAAATGTCCAAGCGAAAAGTTCTTGAATCGATTGGATTTTTTCGCTGCTTCGAGGCGAATAGTTGAGCTATTTAACGAGGAGAAGCGGAAAAAATACAACGATTTCAAGGGCTTTGCAGCGGACATTTTTTAACCAAACAGCTTCTTATATAAAAGACCGTAAATTCATCAGCTAACCTTGAATGCAAAACTCAGCCAGTTATTTTTTTATGATATTGTTTCCCATTGATTAGTGTTGTTACAGAAACTTTAGCCTTTAAAAGATCCATTCGGATCAGTATTTCGCCAGATCAGGCGTTGTAGTTACCAGAAACAAGTATTGAACATATGATCAAATATCGAGCAGATATCGATGGCTTGCGCGCGATTGCAGTCATCCCCATTGTTTTATTCCATGCAGGTTACGAATGGATTTCAGGTGGATTTATTGGGGTTGATATCTTCTTTGTGATTTCTGGTTACCTGATAAGCTCGATTATTCTGGATGAAATGTCGCGCGAGAAATTTTCGTTTATCAAGTTTTATGAACGGCGTATTAGGCGAATCTTACCGGCCTTGTTTGCCGTATTGCTAGTAACAATCATTGTTGGATATTTCTTTCTTCTTCCCGAAGAATATACGACTCTTGCGCAATCCACTTTAGCTGCGACTGCATTTTTTCCCAACATTTACTTCTGGGAAACATCAAGCACCTACTTTGGGCTTGATATTGTTACAACACCTTTGTTGCATACCTGGTCGTTGGGTGTAGAAGAGCAATTTTATATCGTATTTCCCGCCATCTTATATGTACTGATCTCACGCTGCCAACGAAAAATCGTTGTTTCGGTCATTCTGATATTACTTGCTTTGTCATTGATCGCTAATATTCTGGTTGTCGAAGTCGCTGCAAATCCTAAATTTGCCTTCTATATGATTCCTACACGCGCATGGGAATTGCTCACTGGTGTTGTTTTAAGTTTAAGTGTTTTACCTAAAATACAAAAATCATCCATTGCCAACCTGGTTTCACTATTGGGAGCAGGAATGATTCTGCTGGCAATGCTTAAGCTTAATGAAAACTCTGTTTTTCCAGGGATTAATGCCATCTATCCTGTTTTAGGGACAGCGTTGATTATTTATTCCGGTACCCATCAAAACACTTTGATATCGCGCATGCTTGGAACTAAGGGCTTTGTTGCCATCGGACTAATCTCTTATTCTCTATACCTATGGCATTGGCCTGTGACTGTTTATACCAACATGTATTGGGAGTCTGACCTTAATAAGCCATTTATAGTCGCTGTTTCTTTGGCGTTGGCATATGTGTCGTACCGTTCTATAGAAATGCGTTTTCGAAAACGCTCTAATATTCCTGTTATTAGTGGAAAGTTGAAAGAGATAGGTGCCGCTGCGTTATTGGTATCAATGCTTAGTGTCTATATTTTATCAAACGATGGTTTGTCGGCCCGTGTCCCTGCTGTTGCATGGCAGGCAGTCATTGCAGACGATCTGAGAGTTGGAAAACAGGATTGCAAACAATTTACTGACAATAATGAACTGGATGCTTTTATCTGTGTCATTGGCAGTAAAAACACACCACCCAGTTTTGTCCTATGGGGAGATTCGCATGCAGAAGCAATTGCTAATGCGCTGCACCTTACAGGACAAGCTAAAGGCGTATCAGGTATGGTCATCACCAGCCATGGATGTCGAGCAATACTCGGTGTCTACCGCAAAGGCAAGCATCGTTGCCAGATATTCAATAATCAGGTTGTAAAATACATTCACAGCCAAGCATCGCTTAAACATGTTTTTCTTGCAGGCTATTGGCGTATTCCATTTACAGGACAAGGTTATGACAACAGTAATTTTTTGATTGTAGATGATCAAACTGTCTCCAGGTCACCCGAAGAAAATCGAAGAGTGTTTAAACGCGGGATGGAAAGAACCTTGAAAGTACTCAAGGAATTCGACCCGGTTATTATTCAAGATGTGCCGGAAATAGGATCTCAATTCGGTAAGTCAGTGGCGAATCATTTTGTACGCCGCACCTGGTTGGGAAGAAAATCTTCGAAAGAATTGCAATTTGATTTAGAGCATGAATCTTTTGCTCGGGAATTTGAACACATGTTAGCGAGTTATCAGCATCACCCGCAGTATATTCAGGTTCAGTCGGTGCTTTGTTCGAATGGCTATTGCCCACTGCTGATCAAAGGGAAACTTGTTTATGCGGATGGAGATCATCTTTCTGAATATGGAGCATCGCTGCTTGCTCCCATCTTTCAAAAGTATTTCACAAACAAAAAAGTAGTAGGTAATTAGTTAGTCTTTATAAAACATAAGATTTTGTAAAATTATTTCATCATGAAAACATACTACTTTTTTGAGAAGGATAGTCATACAATGTAACTGAGGGACAATACAAAATTAGAGATTCAATATGGATCTACCACAACAGTTCAAGAAAACACTGAAATTGCTTCTATCAAGCATGCTGCTTGGTTTATGCCTGATAAAACCGCTTTATGCTGAGTGGGACGAATGGCTGTTGGATACTGATATTTCTTTTTCAGCAGAAGATAACATCAATCGCTCAATCTATGGTGGTGAGTCCAAAAGCGATCAATTCTGGAGTGGCTTTGTTTCTTTGGGCCGACTCTATCATTTTTCCGGTTTTACCCGAATGGATATCAGCGCACAGTTAGATGGCAGGATTCACCATAAATATTCCGGATTAAACCAACTCACTCCTGGCTTAAGATTAGGGATTCGCCATAAATTAGGACTTGGCCCTTATCAACCCTGGGTAAGAGGGTATGTGAGTTCTGGGCATATTTTTTCGCGTAGTAAAATCAGGCAGGGTGTTCTGACACATGCCGGTATCAGCCTGGGTAAGCCGCTACATGAACGAATTGACGTTGAGCTCGGCTATCGCCTTGATCATCGGGAAAGCCGGAATAGCAACGCTATTCCCAGACAACGATTGGTACAAGCTGGCTTGAATCCAGAAATATCCAATTCTGTTTATGATTTAACCGGTCATTCTGTTGAACTGCAATTCAACGCAGTACTCACTAAGCAATTATTATTGAATCTGGGCTATACGTTTCGTAGCGGTGATATAGTTTCAACCAACATGACATCACTTGCTCCCAGGCTTGCAGGCATTACTGACGCGATTGCTATGGATGATGCGTTTCCGGGGGATTGGGTTTATCGAGCGGATGGTATTTCTCATACTTACTTTGTTAATGCCAGCTACGCCTTTATGGATGGTCATGCGTCTATTAATCTGGGTTATCAACATACAGGAGCACATGCTAAATCATTTACTTACCGCACTAATTCGTATCGAATTAACTTTATGTATAATTTTTGAGGCTGAATGCGAATGAGAGATTCATGGTATGTAGTCGTTGTCGCAGTTTTAGTTACCAGCCTGTCATGCTTGTTTGCCAATGCATCTGCAGAACTACTAAACGTAACAGTCACTGATTCTTCAGGTAATCCGGTTAACAATGCAGTGGTGAGTGCTTATTCCAGGAGCACAGCTAGTCATTCACCCTCTGTACCCGATAAAACCGTCATTATCGACCAAGTCGATAAAAAATTTGTTAATCATGTCACGCCGGTTCAAGTGGGTACTGCGATCAGTTTTCCCAATCATGACCAGATTCGCCATCATGTCTATTCATTTTCACCAGCCAAAACCTTCGAAATTCCACTCTACAAAGGGCTACCTGCTGCCCCTATAGTTTTTCAACAAGAAGGTGTTGTCACTTTAGGTTGTAATATTCATGACTGGATGTCCGCTTATATTGTGGTTATCGATAGCCCTTATTTTGCAACGACAGATGAACAGGGTCAGACTTCATTAACTCTGCCAGTGGGTGATTATGAATTGCGTTTTTGGCATCGGGATGCCGATAAGGAAACGACAAACAGCAATCAAACAATAAAAATCATGACAGGACAAGCTGGTAATACAAGCGCTGAAATGACCCTAAAATCAACCAGTTTTTCGGGGCGCGCGCCACTTTCAATCTTTAATCGAGGGAGATACCGCTGAAGTTTAATTTTTTTCCTTTTCGGTTCCGTAAATTTCAAAACCGGATCCTGTTTTTTTCACTGAGCTTGCTGAGTGCAATTTTGATCAGCTCGTTCATTATCGTCAATATGGCGTATAAACAGAATGCGCATCAGCAAATTGAATCTAGTTTGGGTGTTGCACAGCGTGTGTTTAACCGCCTTATCGAAGCGCAAGCGCAGCGTTTATCAGAAAGCGCCTTCTTTTTGGCAAGTGATTTCGGCTTCAAAAGGGTCATTGCCACCCAGGATAACAAAACCATTCTTTCCGCATTAGAAAACCTTCAGCAGCGTATTGGTGCTGATGCTGTCATGTTGGTTTCATTGGATTTATTGTTACAAGCAGACACCACACATCCAAATAAAAGCGGTGCTTTTTTCGCTGCAGACGTGGTTAAACAAGCACAGTTAACAGGCAAAGCCAATTCGATTGTGTTGATGGATGGTAAACCCTACCAGATGGTTGTTGTCCCTATCATGGCTCCTGATGTTATTGGCTGGCTTTGTGTCAACTTTAAAATCAGTGATATGTTGGTCGATGAATTACAGAAACTCACGCAGGCCCATGTTTCACTGTTACAAATTTGGCATCCAGATCAGATATCATTGCTCACCTCTTCGTTACCTGATTCCACGAGTCAGGCTTTACTAAACAAATTCCCAGCGACTGATTGGCGTGGTCAGAATTCTCTAGCATTGAGCCTCGATCAAACGCGATATATCACCTCGATTACAGATTTAGCATCCAATGATCAAGTATCGATTATTGCAGTACTACAAAAATCTTTAGACAAGGAACTTGTTCCTTTTAAACGCCTGGAGTGGTTTTTATTTGCTATCGCCTTGACCAGTTTATTTCTGGCTTTTATTGGCAGTTTGCTGGTTGCACGTTCTGTTAGCAAGCCTGTGAAAAAACTGGTTTCAGGTGTCCGACAAGTCGGTAAAGGGCAATATGATTACCGTATTACGGTGGATAGCGCAGATGAACTTGGTGAACTGGGATTGGCCTTTAATGAAATGGCAATTCGTAAAGGGCAACAGGAAGCGTTACGTCAAGCAAAGGAGTCTGCGGAAAGTGCCAGTCAGGCTAAAAGTGAATTTTTAGCCAATATGAGCCACGAATTGCGCACCCCTCTAAATAGTATTCTGGGATACGCACAATTACTCAAAAGAAACAGTTTGCCAGTCAATAAACAGATTAAATCGCTGGAGACCATCGAACAGTCTGGTCAGCATTTGCTGGGTCTTATTAATGAAATTCTGGATTTAAGTAAAATTGAATCAGGCCAGTTACAGATGCAGCTAGCATCATTTGATCTGCGCCAGATGCTGGATAGTTTAACAACGACGATGTTAACACGCGCCCAAAGCAAACAGTTGGCACTTGTGTGTGATTTTTCCTTAACAGGTACACAATGGTTGGTGGCTGATGAAACAAGATTGCGCCAGATATTAATTAATCTGCTTGATAATGCCATCAAGTATACAGAATCAGGCAATGTCTTGTTTAAAGTGGAAATGATTGCAGGGCAGTATCGTTTTTCAGTAGAAGATACCGGCATAGGTATTGCCCAGGAACATCTGGATGATATTTTTACTTCATTTCATCAACTCCATATGACAACCCAAAGCTATATTGAAGGAACCGGCTTAGGACTTGCCATCAGCGAACAGCTGGTGCGATTAATGGGTGGGCAATTACAGGTAACCAGTCAGCTTGGTGAAGGTAGCCGATTTTGGTTTGATCTGGATTTACCAGTAGCAGATCAAGCGGGGCAGATTGAAACATCTTCGACTGATAATCGAATCATCACTGCCATGAAGGGTAACAAGCGAAAAATCCTGATTACTGACGATGAAGCTGACAATCGCAGATTACTAGTGGATATGTTGACCCCTTTTGGCTTTGAACTTCATCAGGCTGTTGACGGACAGGATTGTATAGAGCAAACGTTTGACTGGAAGCCCGATCTGATCCTGATGGATTCAAAAATGCCGATTGTCGATGGTCTGGAAGCTTGTGGTCGAATTCGTAGTAATGCAGATATCAAAGATATCAAAATTATCGCTATTTCAGCTAACGCCTATGACTATCATCGTCAGCGTTGTCTTGATGCAGGCGCAAATGATTTTCTTGCCAAGCCATTACAGTTAGATCAGCTGCTACAAATGATTGCCCAACATACTGGGTTAGAACCTGTGTACGAAACCAGCAAAACAGCAAAGTTTCCAGAATCAAACGAGTTTGATCAAGAGTGTGGTTTTCCACCAAAAGCTGCTTTGGAACATTTGCTGATTTCGGCAGAACAAGGTGATATTCAGGCTGTCCGTGAGCAGGTTGATGGGCTTAAACAAATGGATCACAGCTATCTGGTTTTTTTAGAGGAGTTGAATAATCTAACAGATGACTTTCAAATCAATAAAATTTGCCAGTTATTAAAACAAGCTATCAGTAAAGAAGGCGAGAATAGATGAGCAATGCAATTGAAGATTCATCGGGGAATATATTAATTGTTGATGATACGCCCGCAAATATCAGCATGCTGTTCAATTTACTGGTTGAAGAAGGTTATAAGGTATTGATTGCCGAAGATGGTGAAAGCGCGTTGAAACAAGCAGTAAAATTACCTCCTGACTTGATTTTACTGGATATTCTAATGCCAGGAATGGACGGGTTTGCCACTTGCCAAAAACTTAAACAACAAGCGGAGACACGCGAAATCCCGATTATCTTCATGACCGCGCTGTCAGACACCGAAAAAAAGGTGAATGGTTTTCGATTAGGTGCAGTTGATTATATTACCAAGCCGTTTCAGATTGAAGAAGTATTGGTTCGGGTTGAGAACCATCTGAATTTACAACGCTTGAAGAATAGACTTCAGGAGAGTGAACAACGCTTATCCCAAACCATCGAAGGTGCAATGGATGCCATTATTGCAGTGACAGCCGATGGCAGTGTTCAGGTATTCAATCATGCCGCGCAACAGACGTTTCAATATTCATTAGATGATATTCTGGGACAGCCCGTCAAAACGCTGTTTTCTGATTCATTGAATCGCTTGTTTGATGATTATACTCAACAAGATACACAAGCCGGATCAGCTATCTGGATTCCTGAAGGTCATCTCGCGTTACGCAGCAATGGACAGGTTTTTCCCATTGAAGCGACTTTATCCAGTACAGCTGTGGATGGCAAAACAATGCATACCATGATTTTGCGTGACATCGAAGCACGCCAAAAAGTGGAACAACAGGCTAGAGAATTACAAGATATCAATCGATATTTACAACAAGAAGCACAAACGACACCAGGCATAAAAGGACTTGTTGGCGCATCTCATGGCTTGCAAGAAGTCATGACTGCTGTTCAACAGGTCGCTAAAACCGATGCGATGGTGCTTGTAACAGGAGAGACCGGAACCGGGAAAGAAGTTGTGGTTCAGGCGATTCATCAATTAAGTCAACGTAAAGATCAACCCTTGATAAAATTAAACTGTGCCGCCATCCCTGAAAACTTGATTGAGAGTGAATTATTCGGCCATGAAAAAGGCGCTTTTACCGGCGCACTATCTCGTAAAATTGGACGTTTTGAGCTGGCCAATGGCGGCACTTTGTTTCTGGATGAAATTGGAGAAATGCAACTTAATCTGCAATCCAAGTTACTACGCATTTTACAGGAAAGTGAATTTGAGCGCGTAGGAGGCACTGAAACCATTAAAGTTGATGTACGGATGATTGCCGCAACCCATCGTGATCTGGCTCAATGTGTTAAAGAAGGTAGTTTTCGGGAGGATTTATATTATCGCCTCAATGTTTTCCCGATTGCAGTACCACCGCTTCGCGAACGCAAAGAAGACCTTGAAGCACTGGCGCAGCATTTCCTGGAAACCTATGCAAATAAATTCAACAAATCCGTCGACATGATTCCTGCAAGGCAAATGGCTGCATTGCATAACTATCATTGGCCGGGGAATGTGCGTGAATTACAACATTTGATAGAGCGCGCAGTGATTTTAAGTTCCGGAACAGAACTGGCCTTTGGCGACTGGTTTCAACCTGCAGGTGAAAACCCGGGTGATGGTTTAATATCAACCATGGAAGAAGTTGAATGTCACCATATAACAAAAGTATTAGAAGCAAGCAACTGGCGAATCAGCGGCAACAATGGGGCTGCTGAATTACTTGGGTTGAATGCCAGCACCTTACGTTCCCGGATCAACAAACTTGGAATTAAGCGCAACGCTTGATAATTGAATACCCTTCACATCTGATTGTCTGCTCTCAGCTTATGATATATCCACGTTTGTTGCGATATATTATCAGTGAAAACTGTATTGTTGGTTCGCCTTAAAACTACTGTAAAATAATTATTTTGAGCTACTTGCAAAATACATAAAAGCGAGGGGATTTAATTGCTTGAATAGCAAAAAAAGAAAAACCTTGCTCAAAATGATAAAATAGAGAGTGTCTAAACACTCTAAAAATATCGGAAAATGAGCAAGTTACGAGAAACAATAGCACAGTCCTGGTGGACAATTCAAGACACATTATTTCCTCGAATGATCGAAGAACTCGGCCCGTTAACTCAAAAACAACAGGAGCTGATAACGACGCTAGAAATGCTCCACATTGAAGCATTTATTGATTCCAGCAAAGGCTATCCTGGACGTCCACCCAAGGATCGAGTCGCCATTGCACGTGCCTTTGTTGCAAAGATGGTGTATCACATGCCAACAACGCGCCTGTTGTTAGATCGATTACACACCGACATCGCATTAAGGCGTCTGTGTGTAATACCGCTACCAGTCATGCTATATTTAATAATATCAAATAGTTGCATATTCACTCCGTGGTTTTGTCATCAACGGGTAATGCTTCGGTCTGCGCTTAACCACCCTGGGTTGGTTGGGTCTTTCCCGTTGCCCAATCTCTGTTTGAGCGATCGCGATTAACAGCGGTGAGATTAATCGCTTTAAAGTCGTTCCTGTCGCTGTGATACACACGCTTGCCGTATTGCGCATCAGTTGAACAGTCGCCATAAAACTAAGGTAACGTGGCTGCTGATCATTCAGGCAAGCAGCTCGAGCAAGCGTTGCTCGAACCAGGTTATAAGCCAATAAGTTGACTGCAATTTCTTTTTTAATCATCTCAGCTGTTTTGCAGCGTAACATGTCCATCCCCATATCGGTTTTGATGGTTCTAAAATTGACCTCAATGGTCCAGCGTTGTTGATAGAGTTGCGCTAAGGTTTTTTTGGGGAAAGTATTGGACTTGATGAGTGTCGTCACATAGACGATCCCTTTTACAGAACACTCGCGCACCACGATTTCGTTCGGTAACGCGTCCCATGCATCATCTGCCATCCACACCGGTTTTTTCTTCGGTTTTTGAACCGAAATCAGATGGTCTTTTGCACCGAGGCGTCGTCCGCGTCGAAAATCACTTTTGACAGTGCTACGTTGCCTGAAAACCAGCGCCGTGTTCTGTTGCATCAACAAGGCGATATTGGCGTAAGACGTATAATATCGATCTGCAAGCAGCAAATCCTGCTGACCAAGGGATTGAATTAATCGCGAAAACAAGGAGGTTTCACCACTGCCCTTGCCCTGATAAGGGCCAATGGCATAATCAACACAACTTCCGGTTGCTAGGGATAATAAGCCAACCAAGCGGACAATCGGAAACCCCAAGCCGGGCTGTTGTGCGCCTTGTTGCGGAAAGGTTGCTTGATTGTCCTCTGTATCGGGCATCAGCAAGGTTGTTCCATCGACTAGCGTCACGCGATATCCGTTCCATAACCATTGCTGAGAGGCTTGCTGGTGCAAGAGGCGACCGGATGATGTCACTGCTTGTTTTAAATGCGTCAGCAACAGTCGTAACCGGGCTTTGCAATAAGGTCCTGTATTCATGGAGTTCGCAGGATAATCCAGACCAATCCGTTCAATCAATATATGGGCAACGGCTTCTTTGCAAGACCCTGTGGAACTGAGCACCTGAAACAAGAAGGCTCTCAATGTAATCAAGGGCGTAAAGATGGTATTGCGACCATCGCCGGATTGATGAATCGCCTCAATTAAACGGTCAGGCAATACGTCATTAAAAGGCAGCTCCTTGCGCTGAAAGAAGGTATTTTTGAACGAGCGAATTTGAAAACGGAGTGGTAATCGATTAGACTTTTTCATCTGTTAAGCTTTTTCTCAGGATTCATTGTTTTATAGGAAATACAATGATATCCAATAAATAGTTAAAGCTTAACTTTAATTTATCTTAAAGTCCTTTTGATTCAATCGCTTGATGCGTGACTGGTAGCGGTATTAGCGTCTGTGTGGATGGGAACGTGTCAGCGATATTCCAAAGGAATGGACAGTCTCTCGCGCATTAGCCGAATTCTCTGAATCGCAATTGCCGCAACGTATCCATGAAGCGTTGATCAAAAAACACTATCGTAGTGAAATCGTCGGACATAATCCGCGCGACTCAACCGCGATCAATGCACGTGAAAAACCGATCAAAAAGAAACCCATTGTCAAACACCCCAAGCAACGTGGACGCCCAAAAAAAGGCGAAGTTCGCGAGAAAACACTGACGCGGATTGAAAAGCAGACCACAGGGATCCCCTTGGAGGAGATGCTTGACGATTTGCCCATAGCCTGTGATGTGGGAACCAAGAAAAACAGCAGAGGTTACAAAACCAGTTGGACAGGCTATAAGCTGCATATTGATTCAGCCGATGGCGGCATTCCAATCAGTTGTGTCTTAACCTCGGCTTCAACGCATGATAGCCAAGTGGCGATTCCATTGGCAATGATCAGTCATCAACGTGTCACCAACCTCTATGATTTAATGGATGCTGCCTATGATGTGCCTCAGATCCATGAAACCAGTCGACAGTTAGGCCATGTCCCGTTGATTGACCGAAACCCACGGCGCGATAAAACGCTCAAGGATGAAATACACGCTGAAAACAAACGCAACCGGATCATTGGTCATCAATCTTCTGAAACCATACGATACCGAGAGCGCGGCACTGTAGAGCGCGTCAACGGGCGCTTGAAAGATGAATTTGGAGGACGTGTGGTTCGGGTGCGTGGGCATGCAAAAGTGATGTGTCATTTAATGTTTGGGATTCTAGCGCTGACAGTGAATCAGATGCTGTGCTTTCTTGAGTAAATGATAGTTTACTGAAGGAGAAAGAAAGGGAATTGAGTCCCACAGGAGGATCGGTATGCTCTAAATTGACAAAACACATCAAGATGACAAGAATTTGCTGGTGTTCATCTGTGACATGGCAGCCATTCCGTGAAAAAATCGTAACAGACGACTCATTCACAATCTCAGTCGTTTGTGATCTCATAATTTTGCAAGTGGCTCTTTTGTTTAAAATAAGCATCTTGAAATAAACTTTAGTAACTTCTCATTATCCACAGGCAGCCAGCGGTCTGAAGAATATCCGCCATTGAAGGAATCTGTTTCGCATTCGACGTACGATCAAGCAGGTAACTCCAGAACGAAATACCGTGCTTACGACAGGTTTTCTTTAAACTGGCAAAGGTGTCCCTGCATTGCCGACCCGCTTCACTGCGGGTGCTCCCGCTGATCTTGCGTTTCTTGACGTAATCCCGAATATCCCGTTCACTCAGGTTATTGTGCAAGGGAATCTCCGGTCTTTCCAATACACGGAATAATTCATGCTGATTCTTACCCATACGCTTCAGAATCTGATTCAGCGTTTCATAATTTGTGCGTGTCGATACCAGTTGATGGAACTGCGCTTTCAAGCGCGTTGCGTGCGCTGGGTCAGGCGCCGTTTTATAGATTTTCAACCCCGCATAAATCAACCAAACTTCACCTCTCGCCCAGTTGACTGCTTGCTTCTGTAAGTCATTGACAGGAATGAGCCGAGTGATCAGTCGCTCTGCATGAATCCAGCACAAGGCATGATCAAAAACATTGAATTGCCCTGCATCGTCACTCACAATGCCAAGATTGAGTGGAATGCCTTGATCGAGCAAGCGCCCAATCAGCATTCCTTCGGTGAGAATCCGCTGATGACGTTGATTCGTAATTCCTTGCTTTTCCAGCCATTGCTCTAAAGCAGCGGTTGTCTCAAATTTGATGGGTTGGGTTTCAAGCGATTCCAATAAACGGTTGGGAAGCTTTTGGCATTGCATGTATTCCAGGGCCCCCGCATTGATCACGTAGGCCTGGCAACCGTCTCTGCTTAGCAGCTCAAGAAAGTTAACACGGCTTTTCGACTCAGTACTTTCAAACCAGGCGAACAGCTCATTACCAATATGGGTGCAATATCCGGTCTTGCCCTGATGGCGAGCTCCTGTGTCATCTGTGTGAATATAACTGGACAGTGGCAGTCCATAGCGGAGCAGATCATCTTTTTCCTGGTGAAACACGTCAAGGTCTTTGGTCAGCATCTGGCTGAGCTGACCGCTGGACATATCAATACCAAGATCATGCAGCTGTTCCAACAACAGGGGCTGAGTGACGTGCTGATGATGATATTGATACAAGATAAAACTGTGTAAGTTTGACCCCCAATGGCCACTGCGAACCAATTCAGGTAACTGGGCAATGACATAACCCTCACTGGTTTCATGTTCGGCTAGACGATAACGAAGGGTGTGAGGACGAATCATCAGATCCTGAACAATAATGTCTCGATAGCCTTTAAAGCGTGCGTTCTCCGAAAGATTGGCGGGCTGGATGATGCGCTCTTCATGAATCGTCAGGTGCTGGGTTTTACTGCGTTTGGGGCCTTTCTTTTTTTCATTGCGAGAACCATCGTCTGGTTCTGTCTGTTGATCCATCTTGCTGGATTTGAATTTAGGTTTTCGAGTCTGTTTGTTCAATCGGTGAATGTCATCTTCTAATTGCTCAATGCGATCTGATTGCCATTGGAGAAGTTTAAGCAACGCATCGACTAATGGTGTGCAATCAGCATCTGAAATGGGTGGCAATGGTGGCTTTACAGAATTCATTGAATGTAGTTTATTGCATTTGATTCGTAATTGCCTGTAATTAATGAGAAGTTACGAATAAATGCATTAAAGCTAACTGATGTTTTATACGTAATCAGGAAAACTATTGTGTAATATTTCTCGTGTGCGGCGACAGATTTCACGCCCATAGTCAGTCCACAAGCCTTGTCCCCAATAGCGGTAGCAACTGGTTTGAGAGCTGAGCAAATTGTATAAGGCGTTGCGATACACTGGACTGTTGGTATCAACTCCAGGTTTTAATGCGATTTCGTTAAAGACACTACTGGTTTTTTCCATTTCACTCAGAACGTCGTCATAACCTTTTACCCATGACAGATCATTGGTCCAGCTACCCCCGTCCATGTGGAATTGGTGGTCTTCTTTTTTGAGTTTTTCGATGACTTGTTCGAGTTTTTCAGCGCCATCACCGATTGTATAGTTATCCCAGATCTGTTTTTGTTTGATTGGTTGTATGACGGGTAAATCATCTTCTGTAATGCCGATGGAGAAAAGATATTCGAGATATTCAGATGCATTAACCAATGGAGTATCGCTGCCACTGGCACTGTTGACGGCTTCCTGGAATTTGGGCGGGAATTCGTTCATCATTACACCGCCATTTTCACCGTCGGCAATCTGGGTAACGATTGGTGGGATCGAATGTCCTGCCAATTGCTGGCGCTGCAGTCCCTGGGCTTCGTAGTAAGGTTGCATTTGGGCAACCAGTTTGGTGTCGCTGCCCTGGGTTTTGACAATGGCAATGATGCTAACACTGTCGCCTTTTGAATTGGTGCAAACCATACGATGCGGAACATGTGGCTGTTCTGGTGAATGACCATTTTCGGGATGTTCAACAGTATGTTCTTGCACTAACAGCCATTGATAACCACAATCTTTCAGCGTTTTAACGTACTCATACGCAACGTCTGGATGATTGGGTAGTGCCATTTCCGATGGTGAAAAACCTTTGACTCGTTGTAATGCTTCCAGACCAAACAAGGCAGCAAAATGATGTTGCCAGGCTTTCACGTGCAGACGAAAATCCTGTACTGGCGTAGACGGGGCTACGGCGTGTCCCCAAGGCGCACCAAGCCATTCGACTTTTGGATAATAAGCTGGATCACAAGTGATTTTTTTCAGATCCTCGATAACATCTTGATGACCCATTTGCCAGAGTCCGTGCAACAAAGTGCCGGAATACTCCAGCATCACTCGCGGACTCTTGCCTTCTCCGACCAGTTGCGGAACCAGTTCGCCCATGCGTCGATAACACCAGAGAAATACGGATGCATTGTGATTGTCTCCGATATCAGGGTGTTCCATCATGTCTTGCAAATTGCCGATTAATGCTGCAGTTTGTAAATCGCCGCCGCCAGCAGGAATTAATGGCTGATGCATATGCAAGGCGATTGCACACGCGCTGCGGATGGAATTGAAATCGATGTCGCTATTGGATAAATAGACAGTGTCTGGTCGATTCTTGATTGTCTCTTCTATCAGTTCTTCGGAACCGCAGATATTGGGAATGTCATTGATATAGAGTTCTAATTGACTCATCTGGTTTGTTTCCTTGTTAATGCGTTACAGATAAAAAATAAAAAAAGTAAAAATTTAAGACTATTCAGACAGGTACTGATTCTATGTGATTTCCTTCAAGGTAATCAATAAAGTCATCAGTTAGCTTGATAGATATTGCGTGTTATCAGCATTCTTTCTGGCAACTATTATGCTGGGCAAACTTAGGTTAAAAGTTAGCATGACTGACTTTGACCCAACGCGCCCCAGGCGATTTCGAGATCTTTATGGCAGCGTTCCACCCAGGCTTCTCCCCAGTAAAAATTACAACTGGTTTCAGCGCGCAATAGATGCCACATCGCCTCTTCTAATTGAAAATCGCGCTCACTATTTGTTGGCTGAAGCGTTGCTTTCTGACTGGCATTTTGTATAGCCAGGCTGGTTTGCTTAACTCGCGCCAAAGCGTCCTTTTGTGCTTGCGAGCCAGTCCATTGTACAAATTCTTTGCCATCGTGCCAGCCTGTATTCCAGGCAGCAGTAGCAACACTGACTTCACCATGTACTCCGTGTTCTGCGATGTAGTCGTGAATAAAGGTCGGTTGAACAGCTTCTTGACTGGCTTGGGCAGCATTTAACAAATCGGTATAAAATCCGCTCCAGAAATTACTGCCTTCGGTGGCGTTGCGAAACCAGCCACCATTATCGCCATCGGTACAAGTCGTTACCAGTGGTGGAAAATCACAATCTTTGGTGCGCTGGTAGACTTCGTTGGCGAACCAGCCATAATCCATTCCTGATTCCTGGGCATCAGACAATTCACGGTCGCGTACTACCACAATAATCTCGTCATCACCATATTTCGCTATGTGGGGGCGATAGCGTAATTCTGTCCAGGACATCGGCGTGACTGCTTCAACATTAGCACTATCAACCAGGACATATTGATAACCCATTTGCTTGATCAGCGGGATTAATTCCATGCTGAAACTCATTTCCGGTGGCCAGAAACCTTCGAAGTCGGTACGCCAAAACTGGTGTTCAGCAATACCGCGCCAGCGCAATAAATGTTCTTTACGATCAGCTTCCGGTATCAACGGAAGTACCGGATGATAGTAACCACTACCAAGAATATTGAAGATGCGTTTATTTTGCAATTGCCAAAGCAGTGAACCACAATCCACAGTACCATAAACACACTGCTGAAATTCGGGGTCAGCTAAAGTTTCCAGCAAGGTCCCGGACATGGATAAATGGACTCGAGCGATATCCTGATAGGGCAACAGGGTGCGCGGCATTCTATCCATTGCGAATAAAATCTGTTCGGTATCCCAGGGTTGATATTCGAGTAGTTCTTGTAGATTTCCAGCAGGCTGGTGCAAATTTAAAACCAGCGCATGATATGTTGTATTCATAAACGTTGAGTCAAATTATAAGTCATTTACCAGATCTGTATTTGAAAAGACTTTTATGTGTGGAGAGTATTTGCTTCCCGGTCAGGTAAAAAACCACCCGCTTGCATTGACCACATTTTGGCATAGTGTCCATCCAGGCTCAATAGTTCAGCATGATTACCGTCTTCAACAATTTTGCCATCGTAAAAAACCAGAATGCGATCCAGATGAGCCAGCGTTGATAATCGATGGGCGATAACCATCACCGTTTTGTCTTGCATTAAGCTATTTAAGCTCTCCTGTATGTGGCGCTCAGTTACCGAATCGAGGGCGCTGGTTGCTTCATCCAATAGCAAAATTGGTGTATCTTTTAGAATGGCTCGCGCTAGTGCGATGCGTTGCCGTTGCCCGCCAGATAACTTGACCCCACGCTCACCAACCAATGAATCGTAACCATCTTCGGTTTCAATTACAAATTCATGCGCATGCGCTTGTTTGGCAGCGGTAATCACTTCTTCATCACTCGCTTCCAATCGCCCATAGCGAATGTTTTCCATTAAAGTGCGATGAAACAGCATTGGATCTTGAGGAATCATTGCCACATTTGCACGCAAACTTTCCTGGGAGACACTCTGGATATCTTGATCGTCAATCAGAATACTGCCTGACTGCGGCTCAAACAAGCGTAACATTAAGTTGAGTAATGAGCTTTTACCACTACCCGAAAAACCAACCAGGCCAACTTTTTCACCAGGTTGAATCCGAATATTGAGATTTTGAAAAACAGGTTTTCCGGCTGTGTAACTAAAATCAACATGATGAAAATGAATTGATCCCTGCTTTATTTTTAACACATGGGCGTTATCCCGATCGATTACTTCGTGTGGGGCTACAATCAGGCTGATACCATCATTAATATTGCCAACGTATTCAAAAAACTCCAGAAAACGACGGCTTAATCCGCGGGCTTGTTCTATTAGCATTAAAGACAAGCTGGATGCCATCGCGAACTGACCAACACTCATTCCCTGCTCACCCCATATTTTTAAGGCATAGCCAATGATACCTAACATTAACGCCATCGCAGCGATAAACTGAAACCAGCGAATACGCTCCATAAACCAAAAGGTTTTGCGCGCACTTTTGACTTCAAGATTGAGAAAGCCTTCCAGATAAGCGCGCTCGTAATCGCGTCGGGCAAAAATCTTGGCGTTCATGATGTTGGTGACTGAATCGACAATTTTTCCGCTCACCAAACTGCGAGAAGCAGCATACTCTCGTGCGTAGTCACGACACCTCAATGCTAACAAGAAAGAGATCATCACATAAACGCTGATCCAGCCAGCTAATGTCAAAGCCAGACGGGTGTTGACATCCAGCAACAAAACCAGCGAGACACCAAACGAAATGACTAACGGCCAGAAATCAAAAAGCACTGTCCATGTGGTATGCGCAACACTCATCGAAACTTCACTAATACGATTCCCCAACGAACCGGCAAAATGGCTCATAAAGAATCGTTGCGAATGATGTTGCAAATAAGCAAACAACTCTCGACGAACCGTTTTTCTGAGTGAAGGGCCAATCAATACTAGAGCAGCGCCGCTTGCTCGGGAAAACAACAAAACCCCCAGATTCAATAAACCAAACAGCCAGAGAGGTTCTTCAACAAAATTCCAGATTGGAGCTGCTTGTGCTTGCGCGACAGCAACTGCATCCATAATTTGCTTAATGGCATAGGGCAACAGGATCGTGCAAGCCGCTTGCCCGGCCTCTAACAACATTATCAGCAATAAACCCCGGCGGTAAAAGTTCAGATAGCGAAAACAGAATGCCAGTGGAGATGACGGTAATGGTGGTGCCTCAGCTGCTCGTGGTTGGCTATTTGGTATAAGTTTGTCCAATGTTAATGACTACTTTTCAATAAACAGTCAGTATATCCTTTGCTGAAATCAATGAAGGCTTCTATGTGGAGCAGTTCTAGTGTCGTTATCAGCTCCTGTTGTTCTTGAGTTAACGGCCCTAACGCTTCTTCAATCCGAGGAAACAGTGGTTCTTGTATCGTTCGCCAGGACTGTGCTATTGTCTCTCGTAATCTGCTCAATTGTCGATATTTTTAGATTGCCTTGACGATCTCTATATTTATCATTTTTGAGCAAGTTTTTTCTTTTTTTGGCTATTCAAGCTATGAATTATCCTCACTTTTATGCGTTTAGCCAAGTGGCTCAAAAGTTTGGTATTAGAATGAATTTTAAAGCATTTAGTATGACTTTCTCTTGTTTTTTCTTGTTGCTAATTCTGCAGAGCAATACTGTTCGTGCGGAAAATGCTGCGTCAGGCCTTGATGAGAGACCGGTCAATTTAACATGTATTGCTCCAGAGCCACCTGCAACTGTCAGTTCGGCTAAGCTAGCAACAGTGTTTGGGGATTTGGAGCTTGAGCAACCCGCAGCAATGGTACAACCATCAGTTGATAGTTCTATTTGGGTCTATGCAAATAGAACTGGGAAAATTAAGATTATTGAACACAATCCTCAAGTTGACCATGATGTCGTTGCTCTTAATCTTGAGCACAAGTTTGTCAATATAAGCCATGCAGACAGTGGACCTGAGACTGAATCACAACAGTGGGGCGTCACAAGTATTGCTCTTGACCCTGGTTTTGATCTAAATGGGTATTTGTATGTTGCGTATAATACTAGAATTGAAGTTAATGACCCAGTGTCTTCATTTGTGTCACGTTACACATTAGCTCGTGGTACACAAACTTTCGATTTATCAACAGAAAAAACCATTCTAAGTCTGCCTCAAAATAGGCCGTGGCATCATCTAGGGCAAATAGCATTTGGGAAAGATGGGTTTCTCTATATTGGTTTGGGTGATGGAGGCACTGATACAAATGCACAAAATATCGATAATCTTTACGGGAAAATTTTACGCATCGATGTGCATGGTGGAACCCCTTACGCAATACCAGCGGGTAATCCTTTTGCTTCAGGCGGTGGCGCAGGAGAAATTTTTGCCTGGGGTATTCGTAATCCATGACGTTTTTCGTTTGATCGAGAAACAGGAGCTTTGTTTGCTGGTGATGTCGGATGGAACACGGCAGAGGAAGTAAACATCATTGAGTCAGGTAAAAATTACGGTTGGCCAATCGTAGAGGGCACACAATGTCTGAAAGAAGGATGTATTAAAACTGGTCTTACCCCGCCTATTCACGAGTACTTACATAACGTAGGTCGATCAGTTATTGGAGGTTTTGTTTACCGAGGACAAGCTATACCAGATTTGCAAGGGGCTTATATATTTGGAGATTTCACAGGCGGAACCTGGAAACTTGAGAATGATGGGAATAACAACTGGGTTAGAGAGGAATTGTTACCTTTTACACCAACATCTTTCGCAGAAGATAACGAAGGTGAGTTATATGTTTTCCATGCCAAAATTGAAAATAGTATTCGTAAGATTTCACCTGATACTGATCCATCTGGAGCACCTAATACTCTAGCTAATCTTTTATCAGAAACTGGTTGCGTTAATCCTAACAACCCTGCTCAGCCTGCCAATGGCATGATTCCGTATGCGATCAACACACCTCTTTGGTCGGATGGGGCGGTAAAGCATCGCTGGTTGGGTTTGCCTGAAGGAGAACAGATCAGCATTGATGAGAATGGAGATTTTCATTTTCCTACGGGAACTGTGTTGATGAAAAATTTTTCTTTCGATGGCAAACCTTTTGAGACAAGACTTTTTATGCGTCACCCCCAATGGAGAATGGGCTGGATACAGTTATGAATGGTTAGAGGATTTATCAGACGCAATTCTACTCCCAGGAGGTAAGAGTAAAATTCTAGCTAATGGTATTAATTGGGATTATCCAAGCCAAACACAATGTATGGAATGTCATACAGAAGTCGCTGGTTTTACATTAGGCCCTGAAATTGCACAAATCAATAGACAAACCATTATCCATCTACAAATCGAACATCCAATCAAATAACCACATGGAAAAATATTGAGCTATTCCAGGGAGGGCTGGACAGCTTGCCAATGAATCTTCCAGCACTTCATGGAATAGGAGACACTTGGGTATCGAAACATCTCAGAGCGCGCAGTTATTTACATTCTAACTGTTCAGGATGTCATAGACCGGACGGCCCCGCTCAAGGTATTATTGATCTTAGGTTTAACGTCCCTATGGGGGAGAATATTTGTGATGTTGCGTCGTCAACGAATGTAGGAAATAAGTTCATCGAGCCTGGTGACCCTGCAAAATCCTCTATTTCCATTCTTATGCATACACTTGGAAGCGATAGGATGCCCCCCGTTGGCCAATGTCACTAACTTAAGCAATCCACCCCCTATAACTGATTGAAATATCGTATAATTAACTCACAAAACAACCCGCATGAGGCACCCAATGATCGACCCAACTCTTATTTCCTAATACCTATAAGCTTATAACCAAAATAACTAACAGCGCCGCTTTCATCGAAACTCACCGTATTGATGACAAGGACTTCACACGTAATCGATGCCTGACACTCCCTGTTTTGATCAGTTATTGCTTAAACATGCTCAAAGGCAACACTCAATCAGAGCTCAATCGCTTCTTTCAGATCCGTGACCAGTTGGATGTTCCGACACCTAAAGTCACAGCCGCCGCTTTTTTCAAAGCACGCCTGAAATTCTCAGCAACTGCCTTTGTTGATCTGAACAGGCATGTGATCAACCACTTTTATCCAGCAGTCACAGCACAGACCTGGAATGGACATCGTGTGCTGGCTGTGGATGGAGTGAAATACCATTTGCCGAATGAGGAGGCGATTCATACTGAATTTGGTGGGCAATCGAACCAGCATACCGATGAAGTGCCAATGGCGCTCGGTTCAGCACTCTACGATATCCATCAGAAAATCATTATTGATGCACAGCTGTTTCCTTATCGTAGTGATGAACGCGAGGTTGCCTTCAAACACCTGGAAGCCACGCAAGCCGGTGATTTAATCCTGTACGACAGAGGCTATCCAGCATTCTGGTTGATGGCTGCACATCAGTTTTATCAACGTGACTGGTGTATGCGTGTCAAAGCCGACTTTAATACCGAAGTCAGTCAATTCGTTGCCTCTGGAGCCAAGCAGCAGATCGTCACCTTGACGGCCAGCGATGAGGCAAGACACAAATGCCTCGGCAGAGGCTTGCCAGTTGAATCACAGACAGTGCGACTAATCCACATCACAGTGAAAAAGAAAGTGTACTTTTTAATGACCAATCTGTTGAACACACAACGTTATCCAGTCCATGCGTTTAAAGCGTTATATCATCTGCGCTGGCAAATCGAAGAAGGCTATAAGCGCCAGAAATCCTGGTTGGAGATCGAGAATTTTACCGGCAAATCAGTGTTAAGTGTGCAACAAGATTATCATGCGCGTATCCTGAGTTTGAATCTTACAGCCATTGCGGTGTTTGCCGCACAGCGACATCCAGATCAGACGCTACCGCACCGAAAATGCCGTTACCAGATTAATTTTGCACAGGCCTTGTCAACGATGAAAGATACCATCGTAAAATGCTTGTACGGTTTGATATCAATGCAGGGATACGAACAATTAGTGGAAACAATCAGGCAAAGTCTGACGATTATACGGCCAGACAGACGCTTTGAACGCAAAAAACGCAGTGGTGCCCGTCGGAAATTTCATCCGTGCTATAAAAGAATGCTGTGATTACAATGAGTTGAGCTTAAGTTAGTGACATTGCCCCGTTGGCACTGCAATAGTTGACACACAAGCCACAACTTTGATTGACAATTGGATTTTAGATGCAAACATCTGTTTACCGGATACTGATAATGATGGGGTTGTTAATCATGCGGACAATTGTCAGGCAGTCGCTAACGCTGACCAACAAGACATAGATAAGGATGGCATTGGTAACCTTTGTGATGATTTTTTAAACAATGATGACAAAGAATGTTCACTGGATGTCGACGGAAATGGCAATATTGATGGATTAACAGATGGTTTGTTATTCATTCGACATATGTTTGGCATTCGTGATGAAAGCCTTATGAATAATGCTATAGCAGATAATTGCACTAACTGTATGACTCCTGAAATTGAACCCAGGGTCACCGCATTAAAACTTGATTGAATGCAATTGATTAGGAGATCATTATGAGAACTTACATAAGGATTTCTCATGACAGCCAGCATAATAGATCATTTTTCCACCCTAAAAGACCCGAGGATAGAACGCCACAAGCAACATAAGTTAATAGACATCATTGTCCTTACTCTATCTGCGGTTGCCAGCGGCGCAGATGGATGGGAAGCGATAGAAGACTTTGGTCAAGAAAAATTAAGTTGGCTCCGTCAATATATTGCACTTGAGAACGGAGTCCCGTCGCACGACTGTATAGCCTATGTTCTCTCAAGACTATCACCTACCGGTTTTCGCGAGTGTTTTATGAGTTGGACACAATCGGTATTGACCGTAACAGGTGGAGAAGTCATTGCCATCGATGGCAAAACAGCTCGCGGTTCACGTGACCGCAAGAACGACCGAAATCCACTGCATATGGTGAGTGCATGGGCGTGCAGCAACCGCATGGTTTTGGGTCAACAAGCAACGGATGATAAATCTAATGAGATTACAGCCATTCCGAAACTACTTAAATTGCTCGAACTCAAGGGCTGTATCATCACGATTGATGCGATGAGTTGTCAACGAGCGATTGCTAAACAAGTGATTGAACAAAATGGGGATTATGTACTGGGATTGAAAGGTAATCAGAGCAAGCTTCATGAAGCGGTTGAAGATTTCTTTGTCACCGCGCAAGCCAACCACTTCAGAGGTATCAATTACGACTATGAGGAAGAACTCGATAAGGCGCATGGCAGGTTGGAGACACGACGATACTGGGTGAGTGATGATTTGCTGAGTCTTCCTAATACCCACCAATGGAAGGGATTAAAAAGCATTGGCATGGTCGAGCGCGAATGCCTTCAAGGGAAGACTAAATCTCTCGAGCGTCGTTACTTCATCAACTCGATTCCTGCGGTTGCCAAGCCCTTCGCAAATGCTGTACGTGGGCACTGGGGCGTTGAAAATCCGCTTCATTGGCGACTGGATGTCATCTTTGGTGACGACGCGAGCCGAATCAAAGGAAATGCTGCTACGATCATGACGAGTATTCGTCATCTCTGCCTGAATTTGTTTCAACAGGAAGCTTCTTCTCTCAGCCTTGCAAAGAAAAAGAGAAAAGCCGCTTGGAACGATGCTTATCGCGCCAAAATCATGTTTTCAAATGCTTTTTAATGCGGTGGCCCTGAAATTGAACCCATTATCGAAAATTGTGCAGCTTCAGGCGTATCGGATATTGACGGCAATGGAAAAATAGATGCACTCTCGGATGGATTGTTAACTATTCGCTACTTATTGGATGTTAGAGGCGCAGCACTTACAAATGGATCCGTGGGCGATGGTTGTACTCGTTGCACTGCAATTGAGATTGAAGGCTATCTTCAAAACTTGATACCTTAGGCTTTTGCATCGTAATTACTGGCAAGAACGCGCTGGGAGTTGCTTTAAACCCCTGACCCAAGCAGACAACCAGGGGATGATCTGAAATTTAATGTTTGCTTGAACAGCGCGGTAACGTGCGATAAATTGGTAGGATGATGAGCCCCAATAAATCACGCCGTTTCTCCAAAGAGAATGTCATTCTAACCATCATCATTAGGTAGAGGTGTGTAGCTAAGCTATACACCTCTTAAACCGGAACAACCATAAAATCCTAAACAATTACATCAGTTTAAGTTTACCTAAGGAAACTTTTATCATTTGCACATATTGAAAATATGTCAACGAGTTAGAGATTACCTTTGATTTTATCGAATTGGGACTGGGGGGTTGACGATAGGTCCAGGTCTTACCCACACCACTTTAAGTTCCACCCACGCAAAGTTGGTACGCATTCCATCTCCTGACCAAGCATCTGCCATATACGGTCTGGTATAAGTGTAAGCTATTTTATTACCAGCTATGGCTCTGACTCTTTCTAGATTAGTAATATTTAGGTCGTTTGATGTGCGGTCTACATCATAAAGTTCAGGAATGGTGAAATTAAAACCATTGTTGGCTTTGTTCGCATGAGCCCATCCCATTATCTTCCACTTACCATCGGAGTTGCGCGTGAGCAAACGAACCCATATGTGGCGTTGGTATGGATCGTCATCTGCAAGATCTAAGCGAGCTCGACCGTTTAATTGTCTAGTGACATTATCGCGGCCAGAACCTTGGTAAAAAGGATGTGAAGGATTCGGTCTTGAATCAGTAGGCGCCATCCTTCCAGATGTAGTTACATTCGATATAGCGTTTTTGGCGATTACACCAATGTTAGTTTTAGTGTCTAATTCTGGTTCCGACTCTGTTTCCTCTGGCAAAATTGACTCAGACGTATGGGCTTCCATTAAAAGTAGACCGTCTGCAAGTATTTCCATGCGATTTTCCGGATTGATATGTTCCGAGATCTGTATGGGCAGTGTTTGCTCGTTTTCGGTGTCGAAGTTCAATATCACGTTTGCTGATTCTGTCTTGACATCCCAGATCAACATAGCGGTTATTTGATCCTCTTGATTGAAGAGGCCAATTTCAATTCTGTCTTCTGAATTTTCAAGGACTTCTATTTGAATCTCTCCTTCTGTTGATACGATATCTCCAGCGATATATTGCGTGCTGATATCTGATGACTCATCAACTGAATTTGTGTCTGCATATGTGGCTGATGAGACAGCTAGTATCAATAAAAACGCTTTAATTGAGTTTGTAATAATCATTGTGGGTAGTGCGATTAATCGTTTCATTTGTGTTCTCCTTCATATTCAAATTAAACCAGGAAGGGCGGTAATGTTATTGGTTTTATATCGATTATTTTTAAACCAATGATTGTTTCCTAAATTGTTATAGAGAATCAATGTTCTGAATATTCAATTCAGTTTTTCATTGGAGGACTCAATGCTAGCACCCACTTATGGGGTTGTCTGTGATCCGGGTCACTGCAGATTGCTGGTTTTTATGCATAGCCCTTCAGATGAATTCTTCGGGTGATTGGTTTCCTGTACCAAATACCAGGGATCTTAAGAAACTTTGCCCCGTTTTTCCTTGAAGGCACACTGATACCGACAATTTTGACAGGACGGAGTGCTTAGGGGTCGTACGCGAATCAAGAACGGGCAGAATTGCCTTTAAGAGAGAAGCGCATACTTTCTGTGTGCAAGTCTTTTCAACAGCGCAAAAGACAAGCAAATTGTGCAAATTATTTTTACTTGTATGACCAATATTATTGGGCAGATTGTCTTAACAATAGCGTTACAATTCGAGGCGGTTTATTTCTAGCTCCTATTCGCAAACTCAAGCGTAATGCATTGGCTGATTGAGACTCATCTGATGAGCCTGGAAAAAATAAATATCCGTATGCCAGTTCACCCTGGCGGATGGATTTGTTTTCCAGTGTTTTCTGATAGAGGTCGTTGCTTAATTCGTTATCCAGTTCTCCGTAACGACTGGCGCTACCAGCAATCGCTCCAACGCCAGCACCAACTGCAGCGCCTTTGCCCATTATTTTGGCGATATTTCCGCCAGACAGGATGCCAATGGCTAAACCAGCGACGGCTCCAGCTGCACCGGCAAGTACAGCAGATGTTGCCGCACCTTTAAAAGTCTCTCCAATCTCGACTTTGTCTTTAACACGATTATATGCTTGTTCTGTAGAAAGTAGTGGCCAGGCCTGTCCTTCCTGATCAATCAGAAATGTTTGTTCAGGATTAACCCGCACTCGCTGATCACTTTGATTGTCTATTACAAAGCGAACTGGCAGCATTCCGGCATCACGTGCATCAAAACCCAACGCTGCTTCGGCTTCATCGTCATCCACATAAGGATAAGCACTGATTAAAACACCATCGACTTCCACATGATCCGGCTGTAGAGAAGGCAGTGGTACGGGAGCGACTCGATCCGAATAGGTACTACAAGCTGATAATGTTAGTACAAGGCAGATAACAGCAGTGATAGCTGTCCAGTTGTATTGGTTTTTCATTACTTGAATTCCTTGTAGGTGGTGAATCATTATTTCTTGGGCATATAAAGATCAGTAATAGTTCCAAGTGCTATTTCCGCTGCGAACGCGACGGTTTCAGATAAGGTCGGATGTGGGTGAATGGATAAACTGATATCCTCAGCATCGGCTCCCATTTCCAGAGCGAGCACTGTTTCAGCAATTAACTCACCGGCATTGGGCCCAACCATGCCTGCTCCCAAAATGCGTCCGCTTTCCTTGTCGAAAAGCAACTTGGTGAGTCCTTCTTTACGCCCAATACCGATTGCACGCCCACTGGCTGCCCAAGGAAAAACACCAAGTTCATAGTCAACGTTCTGTGCTTTTGCCTGGTTTTCTGTTAGCCCCATCCAGGCTATTTCCGGGTCTGTGTAGGCGACAGAAGGGATGGTTTTTGCATCAAATCCCGCAGCAAGACCAGCAATCACTTCTGCTGCGACCTTGCCCTCATGCGTTGCCTTATGAGCGAGCATTGGATTTCCAGTAATATCGCCAATTGCATAAATGTGTGAAACATTGGTGCGTTGTTGGGTGTCGACTGCAATAAATCCACGTTCATCAACATTTACCCCGGCTTGATCGGCGCCAATGAGATCACCGTTTGGTTTCCTGCCGACAGCAACCAGAACGCGGTCGAATTTATCGCTGGCTGGAACATCTGTACCCTCAAATGAAACTTTGACGGATTTTGCAGAGCTGCTAACGGTGGTTACTTTGGTGTTGAGATAAATATTCTTATACTGACGCTTGAGTAGTAGATGTAGAGGACGCACCAAATCTCTGTCACAGCCGGGAATCAGTTGATCCATGTATTCTACGACGGTAATTTCGGAGCCAAAGGCATGATAAACTGTCGCCATTTCAAGCCCGATAATTCCACCACCGATAATCAGCAGTTTTTTCGGGATTTCCTCAAGTTCCAGCGCATCCGTTGAATCCATTACCCTGGGGCTGTCCATATCAATACCGGGAAGACTGGAAGGTTTAGATCCCGCGGCAATAATGGCGTTATCAAAACTGATCGTTTGAGTCGACTCAGAACTTTTTATTTCAACAGTGTGCTCAGAAACAAATGCGGCTGTTCCGGTAACAACGGTGACATTGCGCATCTTGGCAAGTTTTAACAAGCCTTTAGTCAGTGTTTGTATGGTTTTGGTCTTATGTGTGCGGATCGCATCGAGATCCAGTTTAGGCTCGTCAAAATGAATGCCTGCTTTAGCAATTTCCCGGGTTTCATGAATTACTTGTGCAGAATGTAATAACGCTTTGGATGGAATGCAACCGACGTTCAGACACACACCACCCAGCTCAGGAAAACGCTCAACCAGTACAACTTGTTTGCCAAGGTCTGCAGCCCGAAAAGCCGCTGTGTAACCCCCAGGGCCACCGCCAATAACGAGCACCTCGGCATGTAAATCAGATTGTTGTTTGGTCATGACTGAATAAATCTCCTGATATCTATAAACACAGTGTTGAATTTTGTGAACAGATTATAACCTGAATCCGTGACTGTAACTTGGGTTTTGTGTGCAACCAATTGATTATTAGAGCTAATTATCAACCGAGCAAAAAGACTTTTTGAGATTCGCGAGGGAGAAAATAGCGCATAAGGATCAAGTAGTTGTGTGGTTTTCGTGAAGAAGTTACAGATTGAGGAATCAGTAACTCTTTAAGCAACGACTGGAGGTTGTCTGGCAACAGCTTAAAACAAGTCACTGCGTGGATTAAAATCCAGCTGATCGCGTAATTGTTCATAGAATGCTCTTGCTTTGGGATCTGTTGCTGGTGGCAAGGCAATCTCTAATACGGTATAAAAATCACCTGGAATTTCGCCTGGCAAACCTCGATCATTAAGTCTTAGTTTTCGTCCATGTTGCGAATCTTCAGGAATTTTGATATCCACGTTTCCTGATGGTGTTGGGATTTGTATGGATGTGCCTAACGCTGCCTCCCAGGGAGTAATTGGCAGATCCAGATAGATATCCTGACCAACTAACCGATAAAGTTCATGATCTCTAAATTCCACCTGTAGCAGTAAATCACCAGCCGGAGCAGAACCAACACCAGGGCCGCCTTGTCCGGCAAGACGAAGAGTTTGCCCCTGTCTTGCACCCTTAGGGATCTTCACGCTGAGTGTGCGTTGCTTGTTTTCACCACCTTGATTATCGATAGCCGGGATTTGAATGCTCATCGAGTGCGTTGCGCCATTGATTGAGTCTTCTAGATCAATCATCACCTTGGAGTGTATATTCTTACCCTTCTTGCTAACACTCTGAGTACCTCTTCGTTTACTCGTTCGTTTACTCGTGCTGCCAGAATCTCCGTCAAATACGCCTTTAAAAAAGCTACTTAAACCAACAGTGTTGTTTTGAGTGTTGCCTTGAGTATGTCTGTTACGTTTATAACCAAAGCTGCGTTCCCAATCGGTTGGTGGTTGAAAATCATCTGATCCGGTATGCATATCAGGATTGTCTAGATGATAAGCTTCACGTTTTTCAGGATTTTTTAAAACATCATAAGCTTCGTTGAGTTCTTTGAATTTATCATCAGCATTCCATTCCTTGCTGACATCCGGGTGAAATTTACGAGCCAATTTGCGATATGCACGTTTAAGATCATTCTGCGTAGTAAAACGTTTAATACCGAGAATTTTGTAATAATCCTTATGTTCCATCGCTGATTGATCCTTGTTTCAAAATATCTTTGAATTTTAAATAACGCTCAGTTCATGTGTCTACAACTAAAAACAGTTATTAGCGATGAGCAAGATATCTTTTTTTTAAAAGATGTTCTATCAAATATCAATCTCTAGCATTAATTCCGGACATTAGATCTTCTTGAATAGACAGGGTTTTTTTGCTCAGATTGCTACTGTTCAGAAACTAATAGTATAATCGTAGTGAACATTATAGATGGAGTTTAACAATGAGCAAAAAAAAGAAAGTGACAAAAGGTAAACTGTCGTTTCAGAATCCGGTTGCCAAACATGCCCACAATTTTAATCGAAGCGTGGTTTTTGCTGACAAAACACGCTACACGCGCAAAACTAAACACAAAGGGCTTGACCCTGCTCCAATGACAGTTGACTCAGCTATCATTGGAACAGGGTTCGGCGTTGATAATGGTTTGCTAAACACTTGCTTAGGCAGTTTTAAGGTTTCATTGACTAAATAGGATAGAATTATGACAGTAAAACCCATTCCGGAAAGCTTTCATAGTGTAACGCCATACCTAAGCATTAAAGGTGCAACCGAAGCGCTTGAATTTTATAAACGGGCGTTCAACGCAAAGGAAATGTTCCGATTGCCAGCGCCAAATGGTGATATTGGGCATGCCGATATTCTAATTGGTAATTCCCATATTATGTTGTCTGACCAGTGTGAAGAAAGCCCAATTCCAAGCCCTCAGGCACTGGGCGGGTCGCCAGTTGGCTTATATGTCTATGTTGACGATGTGGATATGTTATTTGAACAAGCCATCAACGCAGGTGCTACAGAAATTAAACCTGTAGAAGATCAGTTTTATGGTGACCGCACAGGTACGTTAGAAGACCCTTTTGGACACATTTGGTTTCTCGCTACACATAAAGAAGACCTTACTCCAGAGGAAGTCAACAAACGAGCTGAGGCTCTATTTAAACCGGAATAACTGTAAAACGTTGTAGCGGTCTCAAACATGTCCTTTTCAGTTTTGCGGGTTATGGATGAATACCTTGAGTTACGAGATTCGTCGAGGTGTTGTTCAATCCTTCGAAATCAGTTCTCTGCATTATTTTTGCTCACTTTTTTATAACTTGATGATCAAAGTTTCAAGTTTATCTTCACCATGTTTTCACAACATGCCATGCTGAGCCAATCTTTCCACTCATATCGTCTTGCTGTTTTTCAATCCAGGATGCTAATAGTAGTGCTGCGACTCCAAGTAGTCCAGCACTTAGCCAAGGCATTGCATGATAGAAATCGAGCAAGAACCCCATATAGTACATGAGCCCACCTATAAAGCTGATTGCTCCGCAGCTGAGTACCAGTTTTTCATGTAAATACAATCCAACAACGCTGAGTCCAATCCCTGTTGCTATACTCATCAATGCCGAGACATAATCATGTCTGTCCAGTAGCATTACACAGATTACAGTCAGCATCGCAATGATTGCTGCTACAAAGCGTGTTGCCGGGCTGTCGTCTTGTACTTGAAATGAAATCACAAACATGAAGGTAATCATTGGTAATAAACCGACATAGATTTCAGTCCTGGGTGCAAAACTGTCGATAAAATCATGTGCTCCTACAAACCAGGCGGCAATTGCTAGTATTATTCCAAAATACTGTAACAGTGGAATAAATTCAGCCTTACCAACCATGCGTGGGATTTCCTTGATCATTAACCAGGAGCCCAAGCCCATTATTGCAGCATACTGCAATTCTGTGATGGGATAAAAAGCACTGCGTCCAATCAGGATAAATAGTGGAATCCATGCCAGTAAACGCGCTGAGTATCCACTCACTGAGTGCATTGCCCGATCAGGTTGATATAAGCGTATGTCACGGAAGCGTAATAGTGCAAACCCACTCAGAATAAGTGCTGTAATTATTATCGGCTCACGAGTCGGTAAAACCATTGCTATATTCGCCAGCATAAAACCGACTAACAAACTTGTGCGGTGCTGACGCGCCAGAATAGTAAATCCTGCATAGGCAACTGGTATTGCCAAGAGTACACTCACCCCGATATTCATGCCTAAAATTAGCGGTGACAGACGATCCAGATCCCACCACATATCCAGAAGTAATTCACCAGCTTGCCCTTTGATCATAAAAGCACGCCCCATTGCAGCAACTTGTGACAATTGCGCTGCAACAAAAGCCGTACCCAGACCAAAGAAAATCCGCGCATTTTTTGCATCCTTTAACCAGTAGCCACAGAGTAAGCCACAAATCGCCAGGAAGCTGATAAACCCCGGCATTACCCAGAAACGCAAGGCTTCTGAGGTAATGTTCAAACCTTGCAGCATATAATGGACGGCAGATACTACTAGAATCAGCGCGCCACTCCAGCGCAAAAAGGTA
Organism: Methylococcales bacterium; assembly: GCA_965224565.1. Classification (GTDB taxonomy): domain Bacteria; phylum Pseudomonadota; class Gammaproteobacteria; order Methylococcales; family DRLZ01; genus DRLZ01. Next base: position 283,973 of record CBDCZN010000002.1, read on the forward strand.
CTTGCCAGATTGCGGTGTTCAGGTTGTATTTCTTGTTCAACTAAGGTTTCCATCGTATTTCTCCTATTAATCTCAAGCAAGACATCGCGTTATTGGTCTTTCTGATTAGCTGGTTTGGTTAATTGATCGAGCATGTTTTTCAAACTTTCCATTTCTTCTTCCTGCTCAAATTGGTCCTGAAGTGAATCAACTGTATCCAGGTGCTCTGCATGTTGTGTTTGTTGTGTACGATATTCTTTTGACACTACCCGGTTTTCCCAGCGATCCAGAATCTTGTCCGCCTGAGTTACTACACCATTTTCGGAGTGAACCATTAGCTGATCTGCAACCGTTCTGTTTTGTCGTGAATTTAGATTATCTTTGCGAATTTTCAATTCACTGCGTTTGTCATTGATCGCGCTCAGATTTTTGATTAAATGTCGCTCGACTTCAATCGAATGATCGATTTGTTCAGCCAGTCGCTGTGATTGGTTTTGCAACACTTTGATTCGCTTTACACAATCAAGCGCTTTGTTTTCATCTTCAGTGTGTAGTTTTCTGGCGCGATCAGCCCAGAGTGTGCTTTCAGTTTCAATCTCCTTGATCTGTTTTTCATAATTGGTTAATTCGTTACGAGTTCGATTGAGCTGTATTTGTGTGGTTGCGCCCACTTCATCCAGCTCGACAATTGCAGCGTTAATTAATGCTTGATGATCTTCAAAATCCTCTGCCACATTTTCGATTTGTTGTTTGATTGAGATAAAAAGACGCTTTACTGTGTTCATAATATTCTCCAAATGTTTAGGATGTTTCTAATTTCAGATTTCAACATGCTTGTATCAATCTGCTTGTTTCAGTATTGATATTGCAGTGATCATGCCAGTTTTGATTTAAAGAAAAATATATATATTTATCATAAAGATAGAGGATTAAAGTCAAAATTGAACAACTCATAGTCAGAATTAATGTACAATTAATGAATACATAACATACTTAAAATGTATATCTATAGGTAATCAGGAAATAGTATGGCGCATGATAGATTCGACGACGAACATCGCAATTTCTTCCAGAAAATCAATGCAGCAGCATTCACCAATCCATTCGACGAAAGTTATTGCCAAACAAAACTGGATCTAGCAGAGATAGGACGCACAAAGTCAGAGGAGGCATTGAATCAGGCGATATTGACAAAATTAAACAACAGACTTGAGACTCAACTCAAACAAGTTAAAACAGAACACAATCTGGATGAAGACGATGCGCGTTTATTAGAACAAGCCAGGCTCTACAGTATTTATCTGACTTACCACACACGTTTTGATGATTTTATTGGAGAACAAATTGCCGCAGGAGATAAACCAATCGTATTGCCTTTTGCGGCAGCGCTGCTCGCAGATTTCCACAAGCATGATATTGAACAACATCTCGCGGTCAAATATATTGGTCTGTTTTATCAAACGCGGCGTGCTTATTACTTTATCAGCCGCGATATATTGGGACTTAGTGAGTGTATGCAAAGCTTGCGCAAACATTTGTGGAACAATTTATTCACAGTGGATTCGCATTGGTATCTCGCCTATTTTTGTGAGCACATGCAGGAATTTTCTACTTTACTGCTAGGTGCTACCGGAACCGGGAAAACACGTATCGCTCAAGCCATCGGTCGTTCAAACTACATTCCCTTTGACGTACATAAAAAATGCTACGAAGAAAGTTTTACGCGCTCATTTCAATCGATCAATTTATCGCAATATCCAGCTACTCTGCTGGAGGCGGAACTGTTCGGACATAAAAAAGGTGCGTTCACAGGAGCCATTGACAATCGCGAAGGTGTGTTTGCACGCTGCAGTGCACATGGGGCTGTATTTATCGATGAAGTTGGTGAAATAGATGATGCGATTCAGGTCAAACTGCTCAATGTGTTGCAGGATCGTGTTTTTACTCCTGTCGGTAGCGCAGACAAACAACAATTTCAGGGGCGAGTCATCGCCGCGACTAATCAGAATATTGAAAAATTACTGGCAGACGGATCATTTCGTGAGGATTTTTACTATCGGCTCTGTTCAGATGTCATCACCTTACCGACTTTGCAACAACGCTTGTTAGAAAGTCCGACAGAAGAACTGCGATTGTTGTTACAGAGCCTATTACAACGCAGCATTGGTATCATTGATGACACCCTGGTTTCAATCGTGGAGCAACGCATCCACGACAGCTTACCAAGAGATTATCACTGGTCAGGAAACGTTCGGGAGCTTGAGCAATGTGTAAGAAGTATTTGTTTAACCGGGAAATATTTTCCAATCACGTGTTCATCAGAACAACAAGCTGACAATGCATCGCACGTTAGTGGGCAAGAACCCAGCGCCCAGACATTACTACATGATTATTGCTATCAACTCCACCAACGCTACGGTACTTATGAGAAAGTTGCGCGCATTAGTGGGTTGGACCGAAGAACGGTTAAAAAACATATTTGTGCTAAAGATAACAGCCTGGAACAATCGACATGATCTGGTCGGGTACTGATTTCATGTGATTTGATTAATTTTCACCATGAAGAGCTTGAAGGGCGTGAAGAAAAGATACAATGCGTTATGCTATATTGCAAGACCAGACCCCATTCTCGCTTATTTGGATTGGTATAACACACTTGTTGAATACAAAAAGTCCACTACAATTTATTGAAGGTAGTACCAATCAATTGTGGGGAGATAGCCATGTCAGACATATCTTATGTGATAGCACCTAATCAAGCGAACAAGAATAAAGAAGTGTCTTGGCAAGAAATACAAGCTGGAAATCTCCCACAAACGAAATCGGTGCAAGTCGAGTCATTTATGAATTAATTGGGTATCTAGTATACTCAACCATCCACAACATGTAGTATCTAGCGATGGAAGAGCAAAGGCATCCGGTTTGTAACGTTGACTATCCTGGAACATTCCAGGAATTTGATAAGTGGTTTAGCACCGAAGAGGCTTGCCTTGCATATATTTTGACACTCAGGTGGCCTCAAGGTTTTTGTTGCCCTTCTTGCGGAGTTTTTGAAGAAAACCCGTCGATTATGGGCAGGGGTCTTTTTCTGTGCCGCAAATGCAAACGGCAAACATCCATTACTGCTGGAACATTGTTTCACAAAACACACAAGCCGCTGAGGACCTGGTTCCTTGCTATCTGGTTTGTAACGAGTCAAAAGAATGGAGCCAGCGCACTTGGACTGAAGCGTGTTCTTGGTCTTGGCAGTTACGATACTGCATGGACCTGGATGCATAAATTGCGTCGAGCAATGATACGTCCTGGTCGCGACCATCTAACAGGCGCTGTCGAAGTCGATGAAACCTATGTTGGAGGCGTAGGAAAAAAAATCAGAGGTCGTGGTGCCGAGCGTAAAGTGATTGTTGCTATTGCCGTTGAAGTCAGAGGGAAAGGCTCAGGCCGAATACGAATGTCTATGATTCGAGATGTGTCGGCGAACAGTCTTCATCAGTTTGTTTCGGATAATGTTGAAAAAGGTGCGACAGTTCGCACGGATGGATGGAAAGGATATATCGGTATTGAAGACGTTGGCTATAAGCATATTGTAAGCAATATTACCGCAAGTGGTGATCCTGCACATGTCGTCATGCCTCGTGTCCATAGAGTTGCATCCTTATTTGATCGTTGGTGGCTTGGAACTCATCAAGGAGCTATACGTCCGGTGCAACTTGCTTATTATCTTGATGAGTTTACATTCAGGTTCAATCGCCGAAATTCAAAAGCGCGTGGCTTGCTCTTCTATCGCTTGATGGAGCATGCGGTAGAATGCGCGCCGGTGCCTCGCCCTAAAATAATTGGTGGTGAACCACAACATATGGTAGTTGGTTGAGTAAACTGGATACCCATTATGAATTATTATCAAGATCTCGTTAATTCTGATGATTATGATTGGGCTAAATGGTCAGAAAAGCAACGAGACTTTTCCCCACAGGAGGCCAATGAATTTTTTGTTGGTGTTATGCTTGATCAGGGGCAAAAGGCTGAAAGAGCTTGGGACGGTGCTAAACACCTAATTGAAAACCATTTCAACAACAATGAAAATTTTTGGAACAACATAGTTCAAACCTCTACTAATGAAGTTAAGAACATATGCCAAAAAGGATTTAATGGTAAATCTTATGCGATTAATTTTACATTCAATACATTCCCAGAACGGTTAATATCAGCCGCAAATAAAATTGTCAGAGAATATGATTCTGACGTAAGAAATATATGGAATATAAAATCTTCAGAAGATGTAATAATTATTTATAATCGATTTACAGAGTTTGAAGGTATAGGTGACGCATTAGCCAAAATGGCACAATTCATTTTAGTCAGAAATTATGGCGTTGCTGGAGGAAAAAACAATCAAAAGCAAATGAAAATAAAGCCTGATATCCTTGTTCGGCGAGTATTATATAGAACAGGGATATCCAGTAGCCAAAAAACCAAGGATGTTATCAGTGCTGTTGAGGAATTAGGACTAAAATCCCCAGCAGATTTCGATGCTGCTTCGTGGAATATTGGTAGAGAATTCTGCTTAAAGACAAACCCCAAGTGTTATGAATGCCCAATTACTAAGTCGTGTAACTATTCAAATATTTCCGAGAACACAGGGTAAAAAAATGAAAGGGGTCGAAGTCAACGTCACAAGAAGGCGTCAGGTCTTGCAATCACACATCAATTGTTTCAGCTTTCTTGATTGCTCTACTCACAGTTGCATAGTGAACATTGAAATGCGCTGCTATTTCCTTCATTGTGTAATCCCCCGTGGCATTGGCCTCTATCATGCTTTTCTTCCTGTCTTTTCACACTAACTCTTGGCATCACTTGCTCCTCTTTATATACTTTCAAACAATATAATGTAAAGATACGTCATTACTTTACTATAAGCCAATAGGATAATTGAAATAATCGGGGTCAGAGTAACATTAAATTGTTGGCTCTTCTCGATAAATGTTACTTTTGACTCCGATTACTTGGCAACACGATATCCGTGTGGAATACTGTGGCTCCATGAGCCATGTTGTGCAACAAATAATTGACTATGATACTTGGCTGGAAAATGCTTTCCACGATCAAAGTAAAGTCCTAGTGGAGCAATGTGAGCGGGGTATTTCCAGGCAGGTGGTTCATAGTCATTACAAGACTTGCCTTTTCTATACTTGGCGTCAGCAATAGTGCCTCCGTGACAATAGGGGAAACCAAAATGCAACCCTGTTTTTGGCGCATGGTTGAGTTCATCCGGTGGAATATCATCACCAAGCATATCTCTGCCATTTTCATTAAAGTACAACTCTTGATCTAGCGTTGAGACCGCAAAAGCACTTTCAGCTCAGGCTAAATTTGCATGTGATCATGCTATAATTGACTATTTTTTTGGAAGCACAAATTATGCAAAAGCTGTCATCAGCCAGCGTCATACTCCTAAGTCTTCTCATACCTGCTAAACAAGGTTGGTGTTCATCTGCACCACATCAGGCATTGGACCTCACAACACACCCTGTTGGCTATCTGGCATTAGTAGTATTTATTATTGCTTACATACTGGTCTTCCTGGAAGAACGCATTAGTATGCATAAATCAAAACCTGTTTTGCTGGCAGCTGGCATTATCTGGCTAATGATCGGAATTGTGTATCAAACGCATGGTCTACAAGATCTCACAGCAGAACTGGTTCGTCACAACTTTCTTGAATATTCAGAACTGTTTTTCTTTTTACTGGTGGCAATGACTTACATTAATGCCATGATTGAAAGAAATGTTTTCGATGCATTGCGTTATTGGTTGGTGGTGAAAGGTTTCAGCTACCGCACTTTGTTCTGGATTACCGGCATTCTGGCATTTTGTATTTCTCCGATCGCAGACAATTTAACCACAGCGCTGATTATGTGTACTGTTGTGTTGAGCGTAGGCGTCAACCATCCTAAATTTATTGCACTGTGTTGCATCAACATTGTCGTTGCTGCAAATGCAGGTGGTGCTTTCAGTCCATTTGGAGATATTACAACCTTGATGGTCTGGCAAAAAGGCATCATTGAATTTACTGATTTTTTCAAACTATTTATTCCGTCCGTGGTTAATTTTGTTGTTCCCGCGTTGATCATGCATCAATTTATGTCAGAAGGTAAACCAGAAGTCGTACCTGTAGAGCAAAAAACTCTCATTAAACGTGGCGGTATCACCATTGTTGTATTGTTCTTGCTAACCATCGCCACAGCAATTTGTTACCACAGTTTTCTGCATTTGCCACCCGTTATCGGCATGTTGACAGGTCTAGCTTACTTAAAGCTATTTGGTTTTTATCTACGCCAGACCTATCAGCACGAAATCGCCAATTTTGACAGAACACCAGGGGCTCATCATGGTGCCAGTAAGGAATTCAATGTTTTCAATCACATCGCCGGTTCAGAGTGGGATACTTTGTTCTTTTTCTACGGCGTGATTATGTCAGTCGGTGGACTGGGCATTATTGGCTATTTAGGCCTGGCTTCAGAATTTATTTACGGTGAAATGGGTGCAACTTCAGCCAATGTACTTGTGGGCGTTATGTCAGCCATTGTTGATAACATTCCAGTGATGTTTGCTATTCTGACTATGAATCCTGAAATGTCTGAGACCCAATGGTTACTAGTAACCTTGACTGCAGGAGTCGGTGGTAGCTTGCTATCCATTGGTTCGGCTGCAGGAGTAGCATTGATGGGTCAAGCGCGTGGCAGCTATACGTTTTTCAGTCACCTGAAATGGACTCCAGCAATCGCTTTAGGTTACGTTGCCAGTATTTATGCGCATTTATTGATTAATGGATAATCTATACTCTCCGCACATGGAAATTCAGCATCCAGTACACGCACTTTTTCGCGGATAGCTGCGTTGGAAAACCTCGCTGTAGAATAACGACAGCTAAATTTCCCGCCTTACTCTCCACAAAAAATCACGTACACTAAATGCTAAATTTTCATGTGCGAAGAGTATAACTCCTACCTGATCTGATAGATATCTCGAAGCTGAAAAATCTGTAACTATTTGAAAAAGACTGAATTAGTAGGCTAAAGCTCTTAATCATGCAACAAGCCCCATCCGGCCCGCACCTGTCTCAATCTACCCATACCGGGCAATTGATGCTGCAAGTATTGTTAGCGCTAATACCTGGCATTGCAGCAATGACCTGGGTATTTGGCTTCGGCATTATCATTAACATAATGCTGGCAATCACTAGCGCAGTGGTTATGGAAGCAGCAATGTTAGCTGTCCGCAAACGACCAATCATCAGCGCATTAAAAGACAACAGCGCAATGCTCAGCGGCGTTCTGCTTGCACTGAGTATTCCACCATTGACTTCTTGGTGGATTATCATTATTGGTATCTTGTTTGCAATTGTTGTCGCCAAACACTTGTATGGCGGATTGGGCTTTAATGTGTTTAATCCGGCAATGGTTGGCTATGCAGTATTGATGATTTCTTTTCCCCTGCAAATGACAGTGTGGCCGGATTTAGAATTACCACGATTGAGTTTGAATGAAACACGAGACTGGCAATTTAACAACCAGCTACCGACAGCAATGAAGCTGGATGCCATTACCAGCGCAACACCGCTCGATTTGTTACGCACAGCAACACGCAGCAATGCAAGTGCTGCCAATATTAAGCAACTCGCCGTTATTCATGAACATGTGTGGATTCTCGCCAGTGCCTGGCTAATTGGAGGATTCTGGCTAATCTACCGACGCATTGCTGCCTGGCAATTGCCAACTGCATTTTTGGGCAGCTACGCTGTACTCAGTGGAATCTATTGGCTCATAGGCTCAGTACAAGCCACGCCATTATTTTATCTATTACACGGCAGCCTTATTATGGCGGCATTTTTCATTGTGACCGATCCAGTGACTGTACCAATGACACCAAACGGAAGATTAATCGCTGGAGCACTGGTTGGCATGCTGGTGTTTATTATTCGCAGCTGGGGAGGCTATCCCGAGGGTGTTGCTTTCGCGGTATTATTAATGAATCTGACTGTGCCGCTAATTGATCGTTATGTTTGATCTGATACTGTAAACTTCGCCAGATGCGCAGATTAAGAGTGTTGACTAATGTGACTGGCTCAAACTAAATTTTCCCTCGTCAGGACTTCTATTTTGGGACGACTTCCCAAGAGCATAGCTAATCTCTTCAGTTTTGGGTTAAAATTTGGCTAAAATAACAGGTTATTTGTCTCGACATTACTCTCTTCTAATGATAAAACTAACTTTAATCATCGATTTACCAAGCATCATAATTGAATCGATCTATCTTGACTTAGGCGATCAGTTCTGAATCCGGTAACAATAGTATGCATAGCAGAAATTTCGAACCAAGCTCATTCGAGATGACTCATGAGCTAAAAGCCTATTACCACAGCCACAGCGCAGAGTTGGTTTATAGTCAGATGAAAGAGAAGATCCGGGAGGGTCGTGGAATTTTGTGCCTGACCGGTGAAGCGGGAGTTGGTAAATCCTTTTTGCTAGAAAGGATTACCACTGAATTAGCAAGCGAAATTAACTTTATCTTCTTACCCTCCAAAGATCAGGATTTTCAGGGTCTGATTACTGGACTATGTGAAGATCTTGGTTTGGCAACTGGTAAGGAAATTATTCTTGTTGCACTGCAATCGATCAATAAATATCTTGAGAAACAAAAACAAACTTATCCGCGTATCGCCCTGATTATTGATGATGCACACCAATTGCAAGCAGGTGTTTTAGATAAACTATTGTTGCTTTCAGTCGCACCGTCAAAGACTAGCTCATCATTACAGGTAATACTGAGCGGTTTGCCTGAACTTGAGGCCAAATTCTACCAAGGCAAACGACCTCGCAACGAACAGTCCATATTTTCATGTTATCAACTCGAAACACTCGAACCATCAGAAGTAGCTGACTTTATCAAGCATGATCTTAGTACTGGGGATTACGGTAATATCGATTTGTTTACACCTGCTGCAATTTCATCGATTACTGATTGTTCCAACGGAATACCTCGCCTGATCAAAATTATTTGCGAATCGGCATTGTCTGCGATTGGTGCTCCAGAATCGCCTAGGATAACCGAAAAACTGATCGAGTATGTCGCTAAAGATCTATTGCTTGTATCGACAGAAACATCAGATACCAACGTTGATCAGGGCAATTTACTGGAAGCAAATGACACTGCTTTAGTTGATAGTCCGGATAAGTTGTCGTTAGCTAAGCCAGATGTTTATGATAATATTGGCGGGATTGCAAGTGAGCAACTGATAAAACGCTCTGCATTGCCTCAAGTGGAGACTGGATTAAAAAACCAGTCGGATTTGCCGTTGGCTGAAAAATCTTACTTAGAAAGTAAGGAAGACAGGTTACAATCGACTATGGACTTCAAAACAATACAAAGACTCATCTGGGCAATGACTGGGTTGGCCATATTGGGAGCGGCAATATTCGTATATCGATCAAATACCTCATCTAGCGATGAAAACCCACAGATCGCAGATCAAGTGGAGGAATTTCTCGATGAGGAAGAATCGCTTGGCGATGACACCAAACAAGCAGAGTTGACAGAGACAGCATTAGTTACGAGTCCACTCGTTACTGGCAAACCCGATCAAAATTCCTCCACGAACTTGAATGCCAGCGCAGGACAACCTGGCAGTGCGGCTCGTGCTTATATCGCGGATCTCGAAGATAGTGGCGGTGATGTCGACCTGGATGTCATTTTTGATCAGGCTGAATTACTCAACAAACAGAATCAACCTGTAGACAATTATTTACTTAATTTTTACGCGGCCAAACGTGGTCATGCTAACGCTGCGTTTCGGCTTGCCCAAATGGCCGATCCGGCCACATTTTCTCAAGGATCCAAGATGTTGATGTTTAATAAGGCGAATGTGACGCAAGCAAACAAGTGGTATTCACAAGCTGCACTAGCAGGACATCCAAAAGCAGCGCGCTATTTAAAAGAGATGCGTGTCCGAGTAATTACCGAAGCAGCAACCGGCAATGAAAAAGCACAACGCCTGGTGCTGCAATTCCAGGATGGCCAAACTTTGTTACCTAGACGATGAATCGAATTTCTATTGTTTTATGGCTCGTACTGCTGGTGTGGAATCCGCTTGCAGTGGCAGGCAAAATGGTACCGTCATCAGCAAAAAAACCGTTGCTGATGACGGGGAAACAAAATCTCTATCAAAGGGTGCTTACTCTGCCTGGAGCGATTCTCTACCCGCAACAAAAACTATCGCTGGAAAATCCAATCCCTTTGCCGTCTTTTTCCCCGTATTATATCTATAATCGGATAAAAGACGATGCCCATCGTTATTGGCTACAGGTGGGATTGGGAAAAACAGGTAATGTTGTTGGCTGGATTGCAGCTGATAAGACATTCGAATGGAATCATGGTTTGACCCTGACTTTCCGAAAACCCTCTGAAAACGAGGGTCGTGTGTTGCTGTTTCGAGACATGGAGTCAATTAAGGAGATTGCGGAAACCTATAATGAACAGCGATACGAGCAGTTATACGCTTCGGCTAGCAAAGGAATAACACTTGACCATTCACCTGTGGTTGCCATCCAGCCGTTAACGGATATAGATATCCGTAAAAACTTTTATTTGTTACCGATCCATGATTATGAAGAGATTTTTTTAAATAACTCTACAGCGCGATTACTGCAGGTTTCCAGTATTCCTCTTCAAAGTCAAGACCAGGAAAACAAAACTCCGCAGATGGCGGGTTTAAAAGACTCTTATACAGCGAATATTGTATTTGCTATCGATTCGACATTTTCGATGCAACCCTACATTGAAAGAACGCACGAAGCTGTTCAAAAAATTTACGATAGATTGAAACAAAAATCTTTACTGGGTGCCGTCCAGTTTGGGCTGATTGCCTTTCGCGATAATCCGGGTGCAGCGCTGAATATTGATTATCTGACACGACGTTATGTTAGCCTGGAGCAAGGCGGCAATGCTTCAAGTTTTATGAAAAGTGTGGAGTCATTAAAATCAGCTCAGTCGCCAACCAAGGATTTTGTCGAAGATAGTTATGCCGGCATCGCCGCTGCTTTAAACGAAATGGATTGGGCGCCTGATGCTGCACGATTTATTGTACTCATTACCGATGCCGGCGCGCGTGATGAAGATGACCCATTAGCAAAGACTGGTCTCGATGCGGCAAGGCTAAATCAATTGGCGCAGGAAAAAAATGTTGCGATTTTTGTGCTTCATCTGTTGACCCCCGATCCAATGGCCGATCATGAGCGAGCTGCTCGCCAATATCGTCGGCTTTCACAATATCCAGATATCGGTAATCTATACTATTCGGTACCAACCGGAAATGTGCAGGAGTTTGGTGAGGCACTCGATGGTCTTGCGAGCCAGATTACCGAAACGCTAACTCAAGTTGGGGTAGCCAATAACAGTCAACATAAAGCATCGAAAATCCCTCAAATAGCTGATCTGCAAGCGAAAGTGGCTAAGCTGGGCTACGCGTTACGCATGCAGTATTTACAAAAAACCCAAAATGGAAAAGCACCAGATGTTTTTAATGCCTGGTTGCTGGATAAGAGTTTTCATGACACAGAAAAATCAACAATCGATGTTTGTGTTCTATTAACCAGAGACCAGCTTTCAGACCTCTATAACGTACTCAAGAAGGTTTTGGAAACTGGAGAGCAAGGGCTCATGTCGCCCGATAATTTTCTTGGTGAACTAAAAAGCCTGGCAGCAACAATTTCGCGTGACCCTGCTCAAATAGGAGGCACAACCGCAACGACTGCTGGAAGTGGAAACAGCTTGGCGGATCTTGGGTTTTTACGTGAGTACATTGAGGATTTGCCGTACACCGGTGAAGTGATGAATTTGTCTTTGGAAGATTGGCAGACTTGGTCTGTTATTCAGCAAACTGAGTTTTTACAGAGGCTTGAGGAAAAAATTACTTACTATCAAGCATTGCACGACCACGTTGATCTCTGGGTGAGTTTAACGGGGGGGGCTATCGACGGTGATTCTGTTTTTCCTGTTCCATTGGAAATGCTGCCTTAATAATACAAGGAAATGGAACCTGTCGTCTCACCCAAGTCTGAAAATAGCAGAGAACTGATTTATAGTTTGTCTGATGTTACTAAAACAAGGGTGGCCAAGGGTGTTGCTTTTCATCTATCGGTTCCCAACTTACAGATTGCTTGTGGCGAAAAGATTTTATTGATTGCTGAAAGTGGTTGTGGAAAATCCACGCTGTTGGACGTGCTGGCTCTAATTTCCCAACCAACAACCGCTAAGATTTTTAATTTTCATCCCCACGAAATACCAGATGCTGTCGAAATTTCTGAAAACTGGAATAGCAAAAGCAAAGGGCTTAATCGAATCAGTAACCTGCGCAAAAAACATATTGGTTACGTAATGCAAATGGGTGGTCTACTGCCGTTTCTGACAGTTCAGGAGAACATCAACATTTCTCGCGAGGTTCTCGGGCTACCTGAAGATGGTACAGCTGAGAAGTTGGCGCGTAAACTACATATTTCCACGCACCTGAAAAAACTTCCGACTACGCTTTCGTTGGGAGAGCGCCAACGAGTTGCGATTTGTCGCGCTTTGGCACATCAACCAGATGTAGTGATCGCTGATGAGCCCACTGCGTCTCTGGATCCATTCAGCGCTGAAACAGTGTTGGAAATGTTTATTGATTTAGTTGACGAGCTAGACACAACACTGATTTTGGCAAGTCATTCCTGGCAACATGTCAAGAAGCTTGGATTGCGGCGTTTGTCTCATAATAGCGAACGAGCACCCGGCACGAAAACCATGCATACAGTGATATCCGGATAATAAGGACTGCATATGCTCGGATTATCAAAGCTGGCTGTGAGAAATTATTTTCATGATTGGCAATCATCAGGTTGTCTTGTGCTGGCGCTTGCAGCGGTCCTTGGTCCTATGTTGATCGTGTTTGGCATAAAACACGGGATTGTCAGCGGGATGATCAGCGAATTGGTCGAAGAGCCCAGAAATAGAGAGCTACGAACAGTTTATAGTGGACAGTTTGATGCGGATTGGATATCAGAGTTACGCCAACAACCCAGTGTTAGTTTTTTAGTCCCACGCACCCGCAATATTGCAGCGACGATTGATTTGAAAAGCAAGACTGCGCGTCGCATTCTACATTCAGAACTAATTCCCACAGCAGAAAACGATCCTTTATTACCAGGTATTAGTGTACCGACTGAAGGATTTCATTGGCTCATACTATCAGAATCGGCAGCTCGCAAACTTTCAGTGCAAGTAGGAGACTCGGTTGACGCCAGTATTTCCAGGCGTTACCAAGAACAGGTCCAACGGGAACATTTGTCGTTGACAATTACTGATATTGCACCAGTCAACGCATTTGAAAGAGATGGTGCGTTTGCATCTATAGAGCTTCTTGAAGCACTTGAAAGTTATCGTGATGGCCACGCAGTTCCTGCTCTCAAATGGCCTGGAGATAACAGTGATTTTACCTCCAGTTTTAGTGGTTTTCGGTTATTCGCTCGTACCATCCATGATGTCGCCAGGCTAAAAGAACGGCTTAATAAACAAGGGGTTGAGGTGAGCACGCGTGCTCACGAAATCGCTACTGTGCAACGCATGAACCGAATTCTATCATACATTTTCTGGGTCATTGCTGTGATAGGACTGATTGGATTTTCACTCGCTCTTGGTGCCAGTTTGTGGGTAGATATTGACCGAAAACGCAAAGAACTGTCAGTATTACGGCTGGTCGGTTATACAACTAAGGATATTATCTGGTTTCCAATGATCCAAAGCATATTAACCGCTGTTTTTGGCTGGTTACTGGCGATCATTATTTTTCATGGAGTTGCAGCGGTTATCAACAACATGATGCTTAGCCAGCTGGAAGCTGGTCGCAAGGTCTGTTATCTGTTACCAGAACACTACGCATTATCGTTACTATTAACTTGTGCAGCAGCTTTGATTGTTGCTATGTTCGCAGGGATACGTTCAGCACATATTGAACCCGCCGAAGGATTGAGAGAACGTTAGCATATAGACTCTTCTGACTACGCAGTGACTTGATGATGGGTTGGATTATCATCAATAAGATGGCACGCCCGGAGGGATTCGAACCCCCGACCAACCGGTTCGAAGCCGGTTACTCTATCCAGCTGAGCTACGGGCGCATAGCAGGAAAACCAAGCAGAGTATAATACCACATTCACTCAAGGTACAATTAATCTTGCAGATTTCTGAATAAGAAGCTGTTTGGTTAAAAAATGTCCGCTGCAAAGCCCTTGAAATCGTTGTATTTTTCCGCTGCTCCTCGTTAAATAGCGCAACTATTCGCCTCGAAGCAGCGAAAAAATCCAATCGATTCAAGAACTTTTCGCTTGGACATTTTTTAACCAAACAGCTTCTAAAACACAACCGTGGCTTTACTGGCTGCCCGAGAAGAGAAAACCTTCAACTTAACTCTGATTTCATCACTGTCCTTCTTTGTAGCAATGCACCGATATGTGAGCGAATTTTCACCAAAGCTGGAACAATAACCAGGGTTATCATGGTGGCAAAGGCGATTCCAAATGCCAGACTGACAGCCATCGGAATTAGAAATTGAGCTTGTGTACTTTTTTCGCTGATGATCGGGGCAAGTCCTACACAAGTGGTTAAGGTGGTAAACATGATCGGGCGAAAACGCCGCTGGCCCGCAGCGATAATAGCCTCATCGACAGTCATGCCAGTTGCACGCAAGCGATTGATCATGTCCATCAGTATTAACGAGTCATTGACCACAACGCCAGATAATGCAACCAAACCAAACATGGAAAAAAAGCTGATTGGATAATTGAGTATTGCATGACCAATGGCTGCACCAACAAAACCCAAAGGGATCACTGACATAATTAAGAGCGGTTGAGTGTAACTGCGCAATTGCACTGCAAGAATCGCATAGATTGCGATCATCGCGAATGATAATGCATTAGTTAGGCTAGCAACGCTGTCTTTGCGTTCTTTTTCAACGCCCTCGAAAGAATAAAACAAACCTGGATTATCTTGCGCCAATTTAACCAGTAAATGATCGCGTAATTGACCGTTAATTTCATTCGAGTTAGCAAGTTCTTCATTAACTTTAGCGCTGACACTGACGATTCGCCGTCTGTCAGCCCGGTCAATAGTTGCATATCCGCGGCCTTCGGTAACAGTGGCTACGGTATGGAATGGAACTTCTTCGCCGGATCTAAGCCTGACGCGCATGTCGTAGATACTACCTAGCTGGTGACGTTCGGCATCTGAATAATGTACCAGTACTTTGATGTCATCTCGCCCGCGTTGTACGCGTTGGGCTTCAGCTCCGTAGAATGCTTGTCTGACTTGCCTGGCAAGATCATTCAATGTCAATCCTGCAACAATACCGGATTTTTTTAATGCCAGCTGTAATTCAGGTTTTCCAGGTTCAAATGAGTCTCGAATTTCGCTGACTCCATTATAGTTAGCTAATTCTGCTTTTACAGCATTGACAACTTTCAGTAATTTATTGAAATCGGCATGTGCCAGCTCTACATTAATGTCATCACCAGCGGACAGTAATTTACTTTTAAATGTAATTTCAGCACCAGGAATTTCACCCACTTGTTGTCGCCAGTCAGATTCAATGGCTGAAGTTTTGATTGTGCGTTTTTCGTTTTCAAGTAATTCCAGTTTTATTTCACCAAACTGTGCTCCTGTTGAAGATTCAGCCCCCCCCTTTGGACTACCTCTGCCTGAAAACGGTGTTGAACCGACACTGGATGAAATATTTCGAATAATGGATGATGAGTCGAGAGCCAATTGTTCATCATATTTGTTGCGGATTGTTTCTGCAGCTGCCAGCATATGCAGGATAACCACCTCTGTTTCAGCTGCCGGTGTGCCGCTGGGCATTCTTACTTTTGCGGCAATGCTGTCACCATTGATTTCCGGGAAAAATACTGTTTTAAGGTGCCCTCCAGACATTGTTCCTATTGTAAGAATTAATAGGCATATACCAATCGAAACGACAATATACGGCTGTTTGATTGCAAACTTTAACGCCGGTGTATACGCTTTCTCGATCAGCAATTGCATCTGATTACGAAATTTTTTCTGAACCAATGGAATTGTGCCATTCACAGGTTGATGACCAACATTTGACAAGTGGGCGGGTAATATCAAACTAGCCTCTATCAGTGACATCAATAATACACTGATGACTACGACAGGAATTACCCATAAGATTTGACCCAAAAACCCAGTGGTAAACAAGAGTGGTATAAAAGCAAAAATAGTGGTCAAAATACCGATGCTGACTGGAACAATGACCTCACGCAAACCTTCCAGTGTTGCTTGCATGGGCGGGAGTCCGAGTTCGTGTTTAGCGTAAATGTTCTCGCCGACAATAATTGCATCATCAACAACAATTCCTAGCACCAGAATAAACGCAAACAAACTAATCATGTTGATGGTGACGCCGGTGCTATAGATAATCAAAAAAGCACCCAGGAATGAAATAGGAATACCCATTGTTGCCCAGAATGCCAGACGTAAATCCAGAAACAACACCAGTACACCAAACACCAACACCAATCCCATTAAACCATTGCGCACCAGTAAATCGATTCGGGCGCGCAACCTTTCGGCACGATTTGACCAGGTGGTCGCCTTGATGCCTTTTGGCAAAGCTAACTGAGCTGTGTATTGTTTGATGGCCTTTTCAATGTGCAAGACTTGTTGTTCGCCAACTCGTGATACGGTAATAAAGGCGGCTGGTTTTCCATTAAACAGATTGACTTGATCAACTGATTCAAAGCCGTCATTAATTTCACCAATATCACCCAGACGCAATATTGTGCCATCAGTATTTGTGCGGATAGTAATGGCTGCAAAATCAGCACTGCGATAAGCCTGACCATCCGCTCTTAACAGAATTTCCCGGTCTTTGCTGCGAATCATTCCACCTGGCAAATTAACCGAAAAATTGCGCACAGCATCTGCCACTTGTCCAAAATTAAGCCCGTATTTGCGTAATGCGTGTTCACTCAGTTCCACACCGATCTCATATTTACGTACGCCTTTAACATTGGCTATTGAAATTCCTTCGAGAGAAGTCACTTTATCTCGAATCCGAAAAGCCAGTTCTCGTAAAGTACGTTCGGAAACATCGCCATACAATGCAATGGTAATCACTGCAGAAATATTTTCAGTATCGGAAATTTTCGGATCTTCGGCATCTTCTGGTGGGAAATTCTGGATTTGTTCTACAGCAGATTTGACATCGTCAAGTACTTCACGATCATTAACACCATCTTCCAGCTCAGCGGTGACCGCTCCAGCACCTTCTGCTGCAACAGAGCGTATTTTCTCGATACCATTAATGCCGGTTATGGCTTCTTCAATGCGACGGTTGATTCCCTCTTCTACTTCATCGGGTGTAGAGCCGGGATACGGTACATTAATGGTAATGGTATGTGGATCAACTTCTGGAAAGATCTCTATGGTGGTTGACATTGCAGCCAAAAGCCCACTCAATAACAGCAAAACCATTAGCAGATTTGCGGCAATATGATTTGATGCAAACCATGCCAGCAGTCCTGTTTGATCGATATGTTTTTGCTCTTCACTCATGGTTATCAGTATTCACACTGTGTTACGTGCTGGCAATATACAAGGCAATCTATGATCATGTGTGCAGGCATGTTAAGTGTACGATCATTTTTTCTGTTGCTCAGTTCGAACCTGCATACCATTCGTCACAACCTCTAGTGAACTGGTAATGATCTGGGTTTCTGCTGGCAAATTGCGTACCCACAGTTCACTATTTGACTGATAAGCGATCTCAGCGGGCACAAATTGCAGATGTTGATCTTTGAGTATCCATAATTGCCCGTCATCATGCTTTGCAGATTTTGGTATCACGCTGATGTTTTCGAGTTGACTTGCCTCTATTTCGACGTCTACAAACAAACCCGGAATCACTTCCTCGCGCAATGTTTGAGGAATGTCATTGGACTTTAAGCCAATGACAACCCGAGCCAGACGAGAAATACTATTCAATTCACTTTCAACACGAATAACACATCCCCTAAGTCGATGGGTCTGACTAGCAATCACCACCAGAATGGTTGCTGTATTGGCACTGTGTGTATTGTTTTGTTTAGGAATATCCAGCCAGGCTAATTTGTCTATTTCCAGAGGTACCGGAATTTCATACAACTCATTACTGTAAACAACACCAATCGTGTTATTGGCGGAAATTACTTCACCAACATCCATCGTCGATTGAACCACACGTCCGGAAAACGGCATGCTAATGCGAGTACGGCGTAAATTTAACTGTGCTTGTTGTAATCGCGCTTTAGCCGATTGTAAACTGGCTCTTGCTGAAGCAATTTGAGGCTGACGCGCAACCAGAGCTGGCGCAGGGCTTTCAGGATTGATGGCTTGCCATTCCAGAACCGCAGCTTCTGCTTCTGCTGTTTCTGTTTGCAAATCATTATAAGCGGCTGCAATATCGGCTTTGGCCTGGGTTACTGCCAGCTCATAGTCTATTTGTTCTATTTTTAACAATACCTCGCCAGCATTAAAGCTTCCACCAGCTCTTAGATGGGGGTGAATGTAATCAATACGTCCACCAACTTGCGGGACAATATTAATTCGAGTTCGCGCTTCAATACTGCCATTGCCTTTAATCAATACAGTTTTGTTTTCAGGCTGAGTGACGATGGTTTTCACCAATGGAGCATAAATAACGGGTTCACTTCGTTCTGGTTCCTGCTTGAATAGGGACAGCCCCATCGCGCCAAAAAAACCAAACAATAAAATCCCAATCACCAGTGCCGGTTGAATAATCCAGCGATAGGTTGTTGAGAGTTTAGAAAACCAGTACTTCATTGAGCAGTCTGTGTTAGTTTGAGTGAAGTGTCACCCAGCCATTGGCCACCCAGAGCAAGCTGTAAATCAATATATGCGTCCCAGCGTTGTTGCTTTACCAGCAAGACCAGATCCTCGGCTTCTTGTCTGCGTCGTTCTGCTTCCAACACAGTTATCAATGTTTCTATACCCCGACCATAGCGTTGTTGTGACAAACTTTCGGCAATTCTTGACTCTGTGACTTGTTGTTCAATCTGAGTATAGCGTTTGGCAAGCTGGCGGTTACGTGTCAGTGCATCTTCAACTTCACGAATTGCCTGTAAAACAGTGTTAGCATACTGACTTGCCTGAGCTTGCAGTCGTGCTTTTGCTGCATCCACCTCTGCTTGTAACTTACCACCTTGAAACAAAGTTGTTGCCAACTCTCCGGCAACACTTGCAATCAGGTTATCCAATGAAAAAAGCCGAGATAAATTGCCCTCGTTAAGACTCAGTCGTCCGGTTAACACTAAATCTGGAAAAAGATTGGCAATGGCCACGCCAATTCGTTCATTGCTGGCAATCGTGCGAAATTCCGAGGCTTGTAAATCAGGTCGCCGGTCCAACAATTGGGCAGGGATACCTGCAATTTTTGCGTCCAAAATGGGTAAACTGTTCAGTTGATGGCATTGCGTACTCACTAGCTGCGGCGGTTTGCCCAACAAAATATCCAGTGCATGCTGAGCCAAATCAACATTCAATTCAAATTCGGTGACTCTGGACAATGCCGCATATAAATCTGAACGAGCAAGTCGTATATCCACTGCTGAGCTGTTAATCACACCACGCCGATAGCGCCGCTCTACAGTAGCCAAAGTGCGCTGACGACTATCTGCTATTTGCTCTGCAACCTGAAGTCGTTGCCGAGCTATAGCCAGCGCAGCCCGCTGACGAATCACATTAGCAATCACTGTTTGTAATACTGCATCGCGATCTGCCGCAGAAGCTTGAAAATCCGCTGCGGCTGCATTTTGCGCACTGCGCAAACGACCAAACAAATCAAGTTGCCAAGAAAATGCCAGAGCACCCTCATAACTGGTTACAAGATCGCGTTGACCAGAAAAACCTGGGCCAGCGTTGCCAAAATGTCGACGATTGCCAGATAAGCTCAAATCTATTTTTGGCAAACGATCGCCTACGTTGGAACGCAGCACTGCTTCCGCTTCTTCAAGGTTTGCCAGTGCCAATTTAATATCATAGTTATGGCTCAGTGCCTGATCAACCAGGTCATTAATCAGTGGATCATTCAGTTGTTTCCACCATGCCTTGGAAGCATCCAGCTTTGCAACTGTTGCTAAAGGTTGATTATTTTTGTTTTGTACAAACGGTTGACTAACCAGATTATTGATCTCCGAGCGCTCGTATTCTGGCGTTAATGAGCACGCTGATAATAGTCCAATACAGATAGCAGCAAGTAGAAACAATAACCTGAGCATGGTCATTCGCTTGTTGCAGTATCTGTTTGTTCAGCCTGAATACCAGCCAGACTAACCTTGGTAATGTGCCTGGCCAGCGTTTCAACTTTTTGTTCATCAAGATGCATATCTGGATAAAGCCGAGTGATGATGGGTTTACCTAATTTGTAGAGATTACATTGCCCGATAATACTGAAACAGTGATTACGAATGACATCTTCCGCAGCATCCGGTACGAGCAAAGCGCTGACAATCTCACGCAGTTTCATATGCACTGGGCGAATTAGCTTCTCCACCACCTTGTCCAGCACAGGACTGGGTTGCATCATCTCCTGCATATGGATTTGATCCATCAATGAATCAGCGCCAAAACCCAGGTTACGGTGCAAAAACCAATAAATAAACGCATAGAGCTGCTCATCCGGAGCATCATTCTCATCGACAATGTTTAGATGCCCGCTGCTGTTTTTTTCACAGCCAAAAATAACCGCCTCTGCATAAAAATTAGCCTTATCACGGAAATGATAATTAACAGCGGCAATGTTTGTACCGGCGTGCTTGACGATTTCCTGAATAGTTGCAGAGCGATAGCCTTGCTCTGCAAACACATCCAACGCAGCGTTGAGTAATCGTTGTGGAGTATCTTTTGCCATGATTATTCATTTTATCATTTTAAAAAACTATTTTAAATATGTATTTTAATAATGTGTGATTATTTTTCCGTATTTTGTTGAGGTATCATAAGTACTCTCTGTTACATATGAAAACTCTGTCTGCTATAAGTTATCCACATGGCTGAACAAACTGTGATTAACCAACAACCACTGCTGGAAATACCCTCTAGTTGTCTGGATTACAATTTACGTAAGGCCAGCCGCATTGCTGCACAACATTATGAAGAGGTGATGAAACCTTGCGGATTACGCAATACCCAATTTTCTTTATTGGTGGCTGCCTGTCTGATGGACAAGCCACTGATTACTGATTTGGCTCAGACTCTGGCGATGGATCGAACCACTGTTTCACGTAATGTCAAACCACTACAACGTGATGGTTTGCTCAGTATTGTTGCAGGAGAGGATAAACGTTTACGCCATATCGTCCTGACTGAAGCAGGTAGACAACGCTTGTTGCAGGCCATTCCGCTTTGGCAAAAAGCCCACCAATCATTACAGCAGAAAGTTGGGCTAGAGAACGCGCAACAATTACTGGCAACGCTGAATAAGTTTGGTAAACAATTGAACGGTGCGTTTGAAAACAGCGGTTGACATTCGATCTTACAAGCGTATATTACAATAAAACGTGTATATACACATAAATAGGTTGTATGAGTCTCCAGAACAATCCACACTTGCCAACCCACATTTTAGAACAGATTACTGCATGGCCTAAAACTGTCATTACTTTGGGTTTTGTGCTGATACTGTTGTTTGCCATGTTTCTCCCTGATTTATACAAAGACACGCGGGCGGATGCGTTATCCCATAGGATTATCCCGCCTTGCTATGCAAGAGCAAACCATTGCTTTCGATTGGGCTGGGAGTCGATCTCTCGATTCAGACTTTGGAGCGCCTGCAAATTTTATTGAAAACAAGACAGGGCAGTGTCGATGAAGCCTTGTTAAAACTTTATCCATCAACGGGTCGTGCATTGCTGTTTAATTCTCTGGCTTTGGCTTTGGCGCTGGGTTTTGGGGTGTTAATCAGCAGTAAAGTGGGGGCAAGAATTTAGCGTATTAGTCGCTGTGGCGATTGTGACTAGCTTTTTCACCAGTTTAACCTTGGCTTGTGCTAGCCAAATCAGTAAAGCCGAAGTTCCTTGGGTTTTCAAACGTATCATAATAAAACAAGGAGTTGATTATGCGAGTGCTTAATCGAAAAATAGCTGTGTTAACCGTATTATTCAGTGTGACTTTAATGGCGTCTTCACTACAAGCGGCTTCGTTAGCAGTAGACGTTTCTGGGATTAATGATCAGGGCCACCGCATTAAAAAGCATTTGAAAACATGATTTTGGCGCGATAAGCATCGTTCCAAGCGGCTTTTCTCTTTTTCTTTGCAAGGCTGAGAGAAGAAGCTTCCTGTTGAAACAAATTCAGGCAGAGATGACGAATACTCGTCATGATCGTAGCAGCATTTCCTTTGATTCGGCTCGCGTCGTCACCAAAGATGACATCCAGTCGCCAATGAAGCGGATTTTCAACGCCCCAGTGCCCACGTACAGCATTTGCGAAGGGCTTGGCAACCGCAGGAATCGAGTTGATGAAGTAACGACGCTCGAGAGATTTAGTCTTCCCTTGAAGGCATTCGCGCTCGACCATGCCAATGCTTTTTAATCCCTTCCATTGGTGGGTATTAGGAAGACTCAGCAAATCATCACTCACCCAGTATCGTCGTGTCTCCAACCTGCCATGCGCCTTATCGAGTTCTTCCTCATAGTCGTAATTGATACCTCTGAAGTGGTTGGCTTGCGCGGTGACAAAGAAATCTTCAACCGCTTCATGAAGCTTGCTCTGATTACCTTTCAATCCCAGTACATAATCCCCATTTTGTTCAATCACTTGTTTAGCAATCGCTCGTTGACAACCCATCGCATCAATCGTGATGATACAGCCCTTGAGTTCGAGCAATTTAAGTAGTTTCGGAATGGCTGTAATCTCATTAGATTTATCATCCGTTGCTTGTTGACCCAAAACCATGCGGTTGCTGCACGCCCATGCACTCACCATATGCAGTGGATTTCGGTCGTTCTTGCGGTCACGTGAACCGCGAGCTGTTTTGCCATCGATGGCAATGACTTCTCCACCTGTTACGGTCAATACCGATTGTGTCCAACTCATAAAACACTCGCGAAAACCGGTAGGTGATAGTCTTGAGAGAACATAGGCTATACAGTCGTGCGACGGGACTCCGTTCTCAAGTGCAATATATTGACGGAGCCAACTTAATTTTTCTTGACCAAAGTCTTCTATCGCTTCCCATCCATCTGCGCCGCTGGCAACCGCAGATAGAGTAAGGACAATGATGTCTATTAACTTATGTTGCTTGTGGCGTTCTATCCTCGGGTCTTTTAGGGTGGAAAAATGATCTATTATGCTGGCTGTCATGAGAAATCCTTATGTAAGTTCTCATAATGATCTCCTAATCAATTGCATTCAATCAAGTTTTAATGCGGTGACCCTGGATTAATGATCCAGCAGGAATTGTGCATATAGGTTTGTATGATAAGATGGCTGGTTTTCCTGATGAACATCAGTTTATACAAGGGCGAACTGTTTCAGCAGCAGACATTGTTGATGGTAAAGCGACAGTTAAATTTGAATTACTGCTACCAGGTGAATATGCGGTGGCTGGGTATCATGATGTTAACAATAATGATGAGCTGGATACCAATCTGGTTGGTATTCCACAAGAGCCTTATGGTGCAAGTCTGGGCGCTAGAAACCTGTTAAGTCCTCCTGATTATGATGATGCTAAATTTGAGCTGACGACAGAATCCAAACGTATCAAACTTAAACTTGAATAACGCTTTGGCACTGAGATTCCAAAACTGGTTGGGATACCGCAATGGTAATGAATAAACGAGGCAATCTATGAGCAAAATGATGTTGCTTGGCGGAGTCGGCCACTTTGGATGTTGAATGGTAAGAGACCTACTTTTCCATTGGTAAACAAGCAAGTGCTGTGGGCTAAGCCGATAGGTTAAAAGTTCTGGATGTAGTGAATCCACAGTCGTTCAGAGAGTTCATTATGACAGAGTCGTTGTTGGTGCGGAATTGGTGTTTTAAAAAACTCGATCATACTGAAATAGAGATAAGCCAACTTAGTTACGATAGTTTTAATTAAATGAATCTGTCACCTTTTTTCACGTTACCGTTGCCGACTGGCCGAAGCAGGAGAAGGCATATGGAGATGTCGCGAATGTGCGTGGCATTTCCCATCTGGTATAACTGAGGAATATAAGAAGCTGTCTGGTCAAAAAAAGTCGAAGCAAAAGTTCCGGAATTGAGTGCGTATTTTCGATGGTTCGAGGCAAATAGTTGGTGCTATTTAACGAGAAATATCAGAAAATCGGGCTAATTCCAAGGCCTATGCAGCTTACTTATTATTGACCAGACAACTTCTAAGGATCACTTCACTGCCGAGGTGTTCCAAACCATATCCACCCACCAACAATTGCTATATCTGGGAAGATGATTATTTGCTGCCTAATGATAGCAAATCAATCGGTCATTGATATCTACTATAGTTCACCAAAATATTCGAGACTTATCTTATAAACAAGTTTTATTTTACAAAAACGGTTCAAGTGCTTGAAACCATTTATCAGCCATTTTAGTCTCACCACCTGCATTAGGATGAAAATTATCATAATTATCAGCAATTGGGTCAAACCCAGTGTATTGATCAACAATAACTATTGGTGAAGCAGTCGTTGTTCTGGTTGATACAAAAGCATCCATTTCATCGTTAAATACTGCTGTATCATAGTTTCTCATCGGTATAATCTTCGCTAATATTATGATAATGGAGTTGTTCCGTGCTCGTAGGTTCTGGATAATGCCATCAATTTCAGTCAATGTTTGATCGACAGTACCAGCTACATTCTCACCTCTTAGTCGACCTCTGTTTAAATCATTGGTTCCTATATGAAGTAGTACTATATCAGCAGAGAAGTCGTTCAACCATGATGAGATATTGTCCTCAATCCGATCTGCTGCAAAGCCTGAATGTCCTTCATGATCTATATCATAATCCAGTAATTCGGGAGGAACTGTGGTGTGCCTATAGCTTGGTCTGCCTACAAAGTCTACGTTATATCCCGCACTGTTCAATTGTTGCCAGAGTGAACGTCGATAACTTGGATTACCATTAATGCTATCTGTGATTGAATCACCAAGGGGCAAAATTTGAATTGGAGAATCTGTTGGTGGAGTTCCGCCACAACTTTCATTAAACGGTGCGGTTGTTGCGATGCGTGCGGGATCATCATTACCCACACTGGGATTGGCACCCAATGATGCATTTTGACCCGAACCACTGGAGTCAGCCACGACCTGGCCGCTTTCATTAAACGTCCAGTAACCAACTAATCCTGTGCTGCCTGGCGCGATGCTTTGGTTGTAGTTCTGATTGATCTGAGTGCCGCTGCGCGCAACATTCCAGAATCTGACTTCATCCATCTCACCTTTAAACGAGCCGAGAGATACTCTGTTGCCACGTCCCAACGCTTTCACAGGCAAAGTTCCAGACCAATTGCCTGTCGCATCAAGTAGACCATTGAGATACAGCGACAGGTTTGAACCTGAGCGGGTGATGGCTAAATGCGTCCAGGTATTGGGTTGCATCGGGGTGGTCGCCGTGACCGCATCCGAACCGACATAGAGTCGTGCCAGTCCGGCATGAAAGTTAATATCGGGCCCGCGACCTTCTTGTCCGACGAAGGCATCCTTGTTGCTGATCCCAGGGGCTAATTTGACCCAGCCTTCGATGGTGAAATCACTGGCAAAGGACTGATTGGGGATGTTGATCCAGTCATTGTTACCATCAAAAACAGTACTCGTACCACAACTGCCAGTAACTTGCATAATCGTCAGGCTGACGGTTGCAGTATTCGACACGGCATCGTCAGTATCCTGGACTGAGTAAGTAAAACTGTCACTGGTTGTAGACGATCCATCATGGGTGTAATCAACCTCGCCAGTGAGTGGATCAACGCTGACAGTCCCATGACCAGGATCAGTGACAATCGCGACACTTGCGGAGTCCAGATTACCATCGTTGTCCGTGTCATTGTTTAATATCGGAATGGTCACTGTGCTGCCGGGTGCAATCGGGCTTGCGGTATCGTTTTGTGCGACTGGCGCAGTGTTATTTGTAGTCGATGTTACGGTAATCGTGACTGTTGCAATATTCGACACAGCATCGTCAGTATCTTCCACCGAGTAAGTAAAGCTGTCACTTGTAGTAGACGATCCATCGTGGGTGTAATCAATCTCGCCGGTGAGTGGATCAACGCTGACAGTGCCGTTACTTGGCGCATCGACAATTGCGACACTGGTCGCATCCAGATTGCCATCGCTATCCGTGTCATTGTTTAACACCGGAATCGTCACTGTGCTGCCGGGTGCAATCGGGCTTGCGGTATCGTTTTGTGCGACCGGTGCAGTGTTATTTGTAGTCGATGTTACGGTAATCGTGACCGTTGCAATATTCGACACAGCATCGTCAGTATCTTCCACCGAGTAAGTAAAACTGTCACTGGTTGTTGATGATCCATCATGGGTATAGTCAATCTCGCCGGTGAGTAGATCAATACTGACAGAGCCATTACTTGGGGCATCGACAATCGCGACACTTGCGGAGTCCAGATTACCATCACTGTCCGTGTCATTGTTTAACACCGGAATGGTCACTGTGCTGCCGGATGCAATCGGACCTGCGGTATCATTTTGGGCGATCGGTGCCGTGTTTTGAGTGCCACCGCCACAATTTTCATTAAACGGTGCGGTTGTTGCGATGCGTGCGGGGTCATCATTACCCACGCTGGTATTGGCACCCAATGAGGCGTTTTGACCCGAACCACTGGAGTCAGCCACGACCTGGCCGCTTTCATTAAACGTCCAGTAACCAACCAATCCTGTACTGGCTGGCGCAACACTCTGGTTGTAGTTCTGGCTGATCTGGGTGCCACTGCGCGCAACAGTCCAGAACCTGACTTCATCCATTTCGCCTTTAAACGAACCAGTGGACACTCTATTGCCACGTCCCAGTGCTTTCACTGGCAAGGTTCCAGACCAGTTGCCAGTGGCATCAAGTAGACCATTGAGATACAGCGACAGGTTTGAACCTGAGCGGGTGATGGCGAGATGTGTCCAGATATTGGGTTGCATGGGTGTGGTTGCAGTGACCGCATCCGAACCGACATACAGGCGTGCCAGCCCGGCATGAAAGTTAATATCGGGACCGCGACCTTCTTGACCGATGAAGGCATCTTTGTTGCTGATCCCAGGCGCTAATTTGACCCAGCCTTCGATGGTGAAATCACTGGCAAAGGACTGATTGGGGATGTTGATCCAGTCAGTGGTGCCATCAAACGCAGTGCTCAGGCCACAACTGCCAGTGACTTGCATAATCGTCAGGTTGACGGTCGCAACATTCGACACCGCATCGTCAGTATCTTCCACCGAGTAAGTAAAGCTGTCACTTGTAGTAGATGATCCATCATGGGTATAGTCAATCTTGCCGGTGAGTGGATCAACGCTGACAGTGCCATTGTTCGGAGCGGCGACAATAATGACACTTGTAGCGTCTAGATTGCTATCGCTATCGGTGTCATTGTTTAACACTGGAATCGTTACTGTGCTGCCGGATGCAATCGGGCTTGTAGTATCGTTTTGTGCGACAGGTGCAGTATTGCTCGTTGTCGATGTCACCGTAATTGTGACCGTTGCAATATTCGATACAGCATCGTCAGTATCTTGTACCGAGTAGGTAAAACTGTCACTTGTAGTAGATGATCCATCATGGGTATAGTTAATCTCGCCGGTGATTGGATCAACACTGACAGTGCCATTGCCTGGAGCCGCGATAATAACGACACTGGCAGCGTCTAGATTGCCATCACTATCGGTGTCATTGTTTAACACTGGAATGGTCACTGTGCTGCCTGATGCAATCAGACCTGCTGTGTCATTTTGGGCAACCGGTGCCGTGTTGTTCGTTGTCGAAGTCACTGTAATCGTGACCGTTGCAATATTCGACACAGCATTGTCAGTATCTTGTACTGAGTAGGTAAAACTGTCACTGGTTGTAGACGATCCATCATGAGTGTAATCAACCTCGCCGGTGAGTGGATCAATGCTGACAGTGCCGTTACTTGGCGCATCGACAATCGCGACACTTGCGGAGTCTAGATTACCATCACTGTCCGTGTCATTGTTTAACACCGGAATGGTCACTGTGCTGCCGGATGCAATCGGGCCAGCGGTGTCATTTTGGGCGACGGGTGCTGTGTTTGGAGTACCACCACTACAATTTTCATTGAAAGGCGCAGTTGTTGCGATGCGTGCGGGGTCATCATTACCCACGCTGGTATTGGCACCCAATGATGCGTTTTGACCCGAATCACTAGAGTCAGCCACGACCTGGCCGCTTTCATTAAATGTCCAGTAACCCACCAGTCCTGTACTGCCTGGCGCGACGCTTTGGTTGTAGTTCTGATTGATCTGAGTGCCGCTGCGCGCAACATTCCAGAATCTGACTTCATCCATCTCACCTTTAAACGAGCCGAGAGATACTCTGTTGCCACGTCCCAACGCTTTCACAGGCAAAGTTCCAGACCAATTGCCTGTCGCATCAAGTAGACCATTGAGATACAGCGACAGGTTTGAACCTGAGCGGGTGATGGCTAAATGCGTCCAGGTATTGGGTTGCATCGGCGTGGTCGCCGTGACCGCATCCGAACCGACATAGAGTCGTGCCAGCCCGGCATGAAAGTTAATATCGGGACCGCGACCTTCTTGACCAATAAAGGCATCTTTGAAATCAATTCCTGGTGCTAATTTGACCCAGCCTTCGATGGTGAAATCACTGGCAAAGGACTGATTGGGGATGTTGATCCAGTCAGTGGTGCCATCAAAGGCTGTGCTTATGCCGCAACTGGCTGTCTGTTGTGTAATTGTTACATTGACGGTTGCTTGATTTGACACTGCACCATCATTATCGTCAACCGTATACGTTAGTTGATCGCTGGTGGTTGTTGATCCATCATGGATATAACTGATCGCACCTGATGCCAGAACAGTTGCGATACCATTGATTGGAGGTGTGACAATCGTGACACTATTTGTATCTAGCGTGCCATCACTGTCATTGTCGTTATCGAGTACTGGAATTGTTGTTGTGCTTCCCGATGCAATTGGCCCTGCCAAGTCGTTTTGTACAAATGGCGGTAGATTGGCATTCGATGTTGCCACTGTAATCGATACAGTGGCTTGATTTGACACTGCACCATTATTATCGTCAACCGTATACGTCAGTTGATCACTGGTGGTTGTCGATCCATCATGGATGTAACTGATAACACCTGATGTTAGAACAGTTGCTGTACCATTGGCTGGAGGATTGACAATGGTGACACTGGCGAGATCTAATGTGCCATCACTGTCAGTGTCGTTATCAAGCACTGGAATCGTGGTTGTTCCAGCGACTGCAAGTGGACCCACAGAATCGTTTTGTGCGATTGGAGCGTTGTTTTGAGGTCCACCACTACAATTTTCATTGAAAGGCGCAGTTGTCGCGATGCGTGCGGGGTCATCATTACCCACGCTGGTATTGGCACCCAATGATGCGTTTTGACCCGAATCACTAGAGTCAGCCACGACCTGGCCGCTTTCATTAAACGTCCAGTAACCAACCAATCCTGCGCTGCCTGGCGCAACGCTTTGGTTGTAGTTCTGATTGATCTGAGTGCCGCTGCGCGCAACATTCCAGAATCTGACTTCATCCATCTCACCTTTAAACGAGCCGAGAGATACTCTGTTGCCACGTCCCAACGCTTTCACAGGCAAAGTTCCAGACCAATTGCCGGTGGCATCGAGTACGCCATTGAGATACAGCGACAGGTTTGAACCTGAGCGGGTGATGGCTAAATGCGTCCAGGTATTGGGTTGCATCGGGGTGGTCGCCGTGACCGCATCCGAACCGACATAGAGTCGTGCCAGTCCGGCATGAAAGTTAATATCGGGCCCGCGACCTTCTTGACCAATAAAGGCATCTTTGAAATCAATTCCTGGTGCTAATTTGACCCAGCCTTCGATGGTGAAATCATTGGCAAAGGACATGTTCGGTATGTTGACCCAGTCAGTGGTGCCATCAAATTCGAGATTCTGACCGCAAACATCTGCTGGTGGTTCGCCATCTGAACCACAACTTCCTCCAGCTGCATAGATCGCAGTTAAGGTTGTATTCTGATTGGGTACAGTGTAGGTGAAAGACGCTGTTTGACCATTAGACCAGCTGGTAAAACTATATTGTGTGTTATTGATACAGGTTGTTTGTGGAGCCGTAATGCTACTATTAAAACCAATCGCAGAATCGTACACAAACGGTGTTGTCAGTGTTTCGTCATCGATGATGAGATCAATACCTGCAGGTTGAGTATTAAAGGTGATGTCAACTTCTTCTGGTTCGATACGTACTGACTTAGTTGTTGATATTCCATCTGCGTCTGTTACTTCAACGGTTATCAAAAAACCAGTGTCGTCAAAATATGAATGATCTGAATCAGGCGCGATAAAGCTACCAGAAGTACCAGTGATCGGCCCGGTTTCAGGATGAATATGCTGATTGTGGGCGAGATTAACTGTCCATTTATAGCTGCTGTCTGTCAAAACTCCATCTGCATCAGTTGCTGTTGCAGCAAAGTTGATGGTGTCTCCGGCTCGAAACAATGACCCATCAAGTGGTTCGTCTATGGTGACCTGCGGGGCAGAACCGACAGTAATGGTGATTGGTGGATCTAATGTGGTGGTATTCTCAGCATCACTCACCTGGAGGCGAGCTTGATATGACCCGCTTTGATTATAATCATGAGAGACAGTAGCTCCTAGAGCTTGAACACCGTCACCAAAAAGCCACAGATACTCCAGAGGATCGTTATCCGGATCAGTCGCAGCACCATTAAATTGAACAGTTAGTGGTGAGACTCCTGCTCTTGGATTGGCAGTTGCTGTGGTAATTTGTGGTGGCTGATTGCCATTGTTAAAACGAATGCGTCTTAAAGCACCAGAGTTAGTTGGAAAATTATTAAAGTCGCTGGCTATCTGGATGTAGTAAAGAGCACCATCAGCACCTTCCTTGATGTCAACAACCAGTCCTGCTGCATTCAGGAAATCATTATCGCTTGTTACTGCACCATTGTTATCAAAAGTTAAATAGCGCAATTTTTGGCTCGGATAATCGCCATAAAAGTATGCATTAGTAAAGGGCGCAGGAAATTGTGAGCCATGATAAACGATACCACCCATGACTGCAGCCTCGCCACCGCCATGTTCATAGGTAAATATTGGAGCGTCATAATCTTGATTGGGGTCGTACAGTGCATGCGAGGTATTGCAATCATTATTCCCTTCACAAATCGGAAAGCCATAATTCGCACCTTTTCGACCGATATGTATATCTTCGTTAGATGTATTGTTGTTATTGTTGCCAACTTCTCCAATATACAAACGTGGCCCATTTGAACCAATACCTTGTAAATCCCACCGAGCACGCCAAGGGTTTCTCAAGCCGTATGCCCAGATTTCATCCAGTCCCGGAGCATTGACAAATGGGTTGTCGGCAGGAATAGAGCCATCTTTGGCAACACGGATGATTTTTCCGCGTGGGCTGGTCAAATCTTGTGCATCAAAAGTATTGGTATGATAACCAGTCGTCAAATAAAGATGTCCGTCCGGACCAAAACTCAAACCACCACCATGATGAAATTGATGAGTATCTGGAAACAGCTGAGGCTCTTTCCAGACAACAAACTCAGTGGCCAAACTCGCTGTATTGCCCTGATCGGTAAAGCGTGAAATAAAAATTCTTCTCTCCGAGCTGCGATGATATGAGACATAAATATAGTGGTTGTTGGTAAAATCTGGATCTAAAACGATATCGAGTAATCCACGTTCGCCTACAGTATCGATATTTGTAATGTTCATGTAAGAGGCTAACACTGGATTTTCTATGCTGGGATCCAAAATCCATATACGACCTGTTTTTTCAGTGACTAACATGCGTCCATCGGGCATTTGAATCATTGAGGTAGGGAAATTCAAGCCTGATCTGACTAGTTGATCTTGAAATTGTGGTGGCAGGGCAAAAGCAAGTCGACTGAAACCAAGCAGCGTAAGCCACATGCACAACAATAAAAATAGATTCTTGTAGTTGACAGAAATATGTATTTCGTTTGCTGAAATTCTTTTAGTATTCATGCTATTGCGCTTCCGTTTTTCGGTGGTGTACAAAACTTTTTTTATAACCAATCACACGTTTTCATTGAGTATGATGATTGTATGTCTTTACTAAATCAGGATGTCTAATCATAACCATGACTTATATCACATTTTATTAATTTTTTCTAGTAATATTCTAGTTACATGTTAATTATTAATAGTTGATATTTTCGATTGTCACCAGCAATACGTATTTTGTTCTAAATACATAATTATTATTTTAAATCAATAGGTTAAATAAAATTAAGTGCTTGTGAAATTTTCTATACCTTGTTTTACTGGTATTTTTAGAAATAACTAATTTACTGTAGCTGATAGTGAAAAGATAGATTCTTCATATCGTTGTTGCATGGTGAAAACTACAGCAGAATACATGCGCCGTTTATTGGATATTCATGTGTAAAATGTGAATATTACAATTATATATTATTACAGGAACAACTCTATGTTATAACATTATATGTGGTTTCAATGATGTTTCTATTTATTTAACATTAGGTTATATGTTTTACGTGTAAATTTAGTGTTCCAGTGCATCGTTAGATTGCACGTGCGAATAGACATGTTTTTAAGCATGTACGTTTTCATAACTATGTGATTTGAACAAATCTGACTGTTTTTTTAACATACTGTTTGCAAACAAAAGCTGAATTTCAAACCACATTTAGTTGAAAAATAACGCCTGACGCGCTTTGCAAAATAGTGTACATTTGTTTGCCTATAGCATTCTTGCTTTTAGTTTTTAACCATCGATAATAAATTTACTTATGAAAACACCAAAAAAAGTTGCACTATTAACAGCAGGCGGTCTTGCCCCGTGCCTTAATTCGGCTATTGGAAGCCTAATTGAACGTTATACTGAAATTGATCCTTCTATAGAAATTATTTGCTATCGCAGTGGATACAAAGGACTATTGCTCGGAGATTTTTACAAGGTAACACCACAGATTCGCGAAAAGGCAGGATTGTTACATCGCTTTGGTGGTTCCTTGATTGGGAATAGCCGTGTCAAATTGACCAATGTAGATGATTGCGTGAAACGTGGGTTGGTAAAAAATGGCGAAGATCCACAGAAGGTTGCCGCTGATCAGCTGGTCAAAGACGGTGTGGATGTTTTGCATACCATCGGTGGCGACGATACCAATACTGCTGCTGCAGATCTAGCTGCATTTCTTGCAAAAAATGATTATGGTCTAACCGTTATCGGCTTACCGAAAACAGTAGATAACGATGTTATTCCTATCAAACAGTCTTTGGGAGCCTGGACTGCTGCTGAACAAGGCGCTCATTACTTTAAGAATGTTGTCGCAGAAAATAATTCCAATCCGCGCATGTTGATTATTCATGAGGTAATGGGACGCAGTTGTGGTTGGCTAACGGCTGCAACAGCTGTGGAATACCGCAAGCTACTTGATCGCAGTGAATGGTTGCCTGAGCTGGGACTTGATCGAGATGCTTTTGAAGTGCATGGTGTATTTATACCGGAAATGGAAATCGATCTTGCGGCTGAAGCCAAACGCTTGCGCGAGGTGATGGATCGCGTTGATTGTGTCAATCTATTTGTTTCTGAAGGAGCGGGTGTTGAGTCTATTGTGGCTGAAATGCAAGCGAAAGGAGAAGATGTTCCGCGTGATGCTTTTGGGCATGTCAAGCTTGATGCTGTAAATCCAGGAAAGTGGTTTGGTGAACAGTTTGCCGAAATGATTGGGGCAGAAAAGACTTTGATTCAGAAATCCGGATATTTTGCTCGGGCATCAGCTGCAAATATTGAGGACATTCGACTGATCAAATCTTGTGCGGATCTCGCTGTCGAATGTGCACTGCGCAATGAATCGGGCCTTATCGGTCACGATGAAGAACGTGGAAATGTTTTACGCGCTATTGAATTCCCGCGCATTAAAGGCGGCAAAGCTTTCGATACTGATGTGTCCTGGTTTAATCAAATTCTGTCTGATATTGGCCAAACCAAAGGTGCGAAAGTAGTCGTTGCCCACTAAGGAACTCTGTTCAAGATCTCACTGAACGATGCATTGCAGCGTTAAAAGTGAACTCAAAATACCCACATACGACAAGTATGCTGCGTTTTTTCGTTCACTTTTGCCTTGTGCTGCATCCCTTGGTCGTGATCTTGAACAGGTTTCGAAGCAAATTGGTTTAACCAGCCTTTAGTTTTTTCAGTTAATTTGAGCTGCAACGCCTTGTTATCTGTAACTGCTATGCGTTCTGGTGAAATTCGATAACATTTTGATCTTGATCGCGAATAAATAGCATTACTCCGCCATCGGGCAGTGTTATTGGCCCCTCCGTGATTTTGATTCCCAATTTATTTAATGTCTTTTTTATCGACTCTATATTGGTTACATCCAATGCAATATGAGTATATCCAGGATACTTTTCAGACATGTCCATGAGTATATTCTTCGTGGCATCTGAATCAGCATTAAGAATAAAATTGATATTAACGCCTGATGGATGCTCCATTATTGCAACTGGTTCTGGCCCAATTGGGCCAACGATAAATATAAACCCTAGTTGCTCATAGAATTCCCTTGCCTGCTCAAGGTTTGTTACTCTTATTCCTACATGATTAATTCCCACAATCTCTTTCATAGATTTATCCTAGTAACTGATTGTTTTACAGTTAACAAAGCGGTTAATAATGGTAAGAGATAGACTCACTCTGTAAATTGTTCAATATTAATCAAGGTGATAGGGCTATTAGTGACTGCATTTCTATCCTCATCAGTATTATATCCCCAACTCGCCAGAAATAGTTTAATCATAGCCAGTTCTTGATGCTGCATTACAGTTTGCAGAGTTGGTAGCCTGTCTTCGAGAAAATAGATCGATTGATCTGGGTGAGTTTCTAGTAATTGTTGTAAAACAGCTACCTTGCTCATGTTGCGATCAAGGCCATAAATACGCTCATTTGTTAACTCAAGATTATGAGCGTTCAGAATTTGTTTTACAAAACGTTCTTGCTTGGTGGTGATGATATACCACAGACAGTTTTTATTTAATGCTTGTAGTTTCGCAGCAATTCCCGGAAACAATGGGTTCATCGCGATCCATTGTTGCAGATTCTTTTCAATCCAGAGGTCTCTGGTTTCGCCAAACAAATGTTTTAGCTGATCTGTATCCAGGTTTTCTTTTTGAATAATCGCTTGGATTTGTTCAGAAAAGTGTCCCAGTAATGTGTCGGCTGCTGTTCCTTGAAATAACAGTCGCATGATTAAAATCGCTTCATATCCAGTTTCCAAAACGGGACGTACACGCCGAAAATCGTCCAGAAATGATTGTGCTGGCAATTCACCAGACATATCATCCCACAGCTGGGAAGCTGCCTTCCATCCGGTAATCCCGGTTTCTATAGCGCTGTCACAAATAACTCCGTCAAAATCCAACGCATAAATACACGGTTCTGTCATGGTTTCTATATTGATGTTTGGGTCGTTAATTAAGATTGTTGCAGCCTGTTTACATTAACGGCAATAACTGTTCAAGAATCTTTCCGTTTGTGGTTAATATCTGTTTAGGAAAAATACCTGGGTTACCCTTGAAGTCAGTCATTGTTGCACCTGCTTCCTCGGCAATAATTGCTCCAGCAGCAACATCGTATAAGTTTAACTCTTGTTCCCAAAAGGCATCGACTTGCCCATCCGCAACCAAACATAAATCCAGTGCGGCTGATCCAAAACGACGCTGCCCAGTTGTACACTCAGCAATGCGGCAAAAACGTTTGAGATTATTATCTTGTAGATAATTGCGTAGACAAGCAAAACCCGTTGATATCATCGCATCAGCGAGTTGGTTTTCTGAGGAAACATGAATTGACTCTCCGTTTTTCCAGGCTCCTTTACCTTTTTCGGCAGAATAATAATCATCCAGAGCGGGGCCATAGACTGCGCCGAATACAATTTGCTGATCGATTTCCAATGCGACACTGATTCCCCAAAAATACTGTCCTCTCGAAAAGGAGTGTGTGCCATCGATGGGATCAACAATCCAGCGATTACTCTGATACTCTGTTTTACCACTTTCCTCACCCCAAAATCCGAATTGGGGGTAGTGGGTCGCAAGTTGTTTTTTTAGAAACGCCTCAACAGCAATGTCAGCCTCTGTAACAAAATCCCGAGGGCTTTTTTTACTCACTTTTAAAGTGCTGAGATTCTTGAACTGAACAAGTGCAAGACTGCCTGCTTCACGAATAATATTTTCCAGCACAGCATGAGAAATAGGCATTAATATTGTCCTTGAGATGTAAAAACATTTTGATGGTATGTCTATTCACAACATCAGAAGCTGTCTGGTCAAACAAAGTCGCGAAAAGTCCAAGGGCTACGTAACAGGTTTGTTTTTGACCAAAAAGTTTCTCAGTTCTTTCCAGGCTTTTTGTTTTACTTTCGCTAATCCGAATTATTGATAACTAACGCTGAAGCGATTTAATGTCTCTCGAACAGTTTGTTCAGAAACAGTTTCTGGTAGTTCAAAGCTATCAACCCCGACACGTTGTAAGTAATACATCTGGTCTGTTACAAAGTTTCCTATCGCACGGATTTCGCCTTGATATCCATTGCGACGCAATAATCGTGCGAATGAAAACACCCGACCGTCTGCAAGCACAGGAAATTCAATGACTATTAATTGAAGATTGGCAAGATGATTGCTGATTTCGGCAAGATTGCTATCCGGTAATAAACGCACGCCAACAGGCTCGGGTCTTGCTGTAAGCACTTGTTGTTCTGCTATCCAGCGTTCTAATGGAAGCGTGATTGGGTCACTGTTCGGGATCGTTTCAGTGGTGAGATGGATCCATTGGTTTTCGCAGATTTCCCCGTTTTTAACTAGCATAGATCTTCTCTTTAAATGGTTTGATTCCAGTGCGTTTTATTGTATCCAGAAAAGATTCTTCATTGCTTCCTCGCTGCTCAACATAGGTTCCCAATATTGTGCCAATTGATGTCACTACATCATCCTTGGCAATTGCCGGACCAAGACGTTGACCAAGCTGTGCATCATTTTCAGATGAGCCACCAAGGGTTATCTGGTACCATTCTTCACCTTTTTTATCCACACCCAGAATGCCGATATGGCCTACGCTATGATGGCCGCAGCCATTCATACAACCAGACATGTTGAGCTTGATGTCGCCAAGGTCATAAACATAATCCATGTCGTCCAGGAGTTTGAAGACATCTTTGGCTATGGGGATAGAGCTGGCGTTGGCAAGACTGCAAAAGTCCAGTCCTGGGCAGCAAATCATGTCATTTGTAGTTGAGATATTAGGGGTTGCCAACCGCTGAGCGTCAAGTTTTTGCCAT
Source organism: Methylococcales bacterium (assembly GCA_965224565.1). Lineage (GTDB taxonomy): Bacteria > Pseudomonadota > Gammaproteobacteria > Methylococcales > DRLZ01 > DRLZ01. The sequence goes on from CBDCZN010000002.1 coordinate 321,636, forward strand.
ACTTCAAGCAAGTCGCTTTGTTTAATATCGGCGAGCACCAGATTTTGACGATGTGTTGTTCTGATCTCGCCGTAACTGTATTGGTCTGCCAGGTCTGCAACTAAATCCATTTGTTGATCAGAAATATCACCCGGTGCTTCGTCGGGGATTTTCAGGGAAACAAAGACAACTGTGTAACCAGCTATTTTATGAGCAGCTGTATTGTGTTTTAGCCAAGTGGCAAAGGCAGGATGATCGGTTTGTTGCTTTGACAAGGCTTGCTCGTCAATCTCTAGCTGGGTATCGTATTCAGGTACTGAGAAACGCTGCTGTACTCGCTCAATCATCTCGGTTGTCAGCAGATAATCATCTTTGATCTGTTGCCATTCTTCTTCGACCTGTTTTGTGAATGTTTCAATTCCGGTTTCTTTGAGCAGGATTTTAATTCTGGCTTTGTACTTATTATCACGGCGACCATACAAATTATAGATGCGCAGAATTGCTTCCAGATAAGACAGCAGGTGTTGTTTTTCAATAAAAGGACGAATCACTTGCCCAATCACCGGCGTTCTGCCCAGACCACCGCCAACCAGGACTTCAAACCCAGTTTCACCTTGCTGGTTTTTAACCATTTGCAAACCGATATCGTGCACTTGAATCGCAGCCCGATCTTTTTCAGAACCACTGACAGCAATTTTAAATTTACGTGGTAAATACATGAATTCAGGATGTAGGGTTGACCACTGACGGATTAATTCGCAGTAAACGCGAGGGTCTTCCATTTCATCTGGTGCAACGCCTGCCATCGGGTCGGATGTGGTGTTGCGAATGCAATTACCACTGGATTGAATGGCATGCATTTGTACAGTTGCTAACTCTGCCAGTAAATCAGGGATGCGTTCAAGTTCGGGCCAGTTAAGCTGAAAATTTTGTCGTGTGCTGACATGTGCATAATTTTTATCATAATCACGAGTAATCTGCGCCAGTTTGCGCATCTGAATTGATGACAACAAGCCATAAGGGACATCGATACGCAGCATGGGTGCATACTTTTGTATATAGAGGCCGTTCATCAACCGCAAAGGACGAAATTGGTCTTCAGTGAGTTGCCCGTTCAAAAAACGTTTGGTTTGGTCTCTGAATTCAGCGACTCTTTCGTCAATAATTGTTTGGTCTAGGGTGTCGTATTGGTACATGTGTTAATGGTTGTATTCGATTTCCAAGGGGTGAACAGCAATATAGAGTTTACCATGCCGATGTTTTTTTCGGCATCAGCAAATATAGTAAGGAATCGTACTATAACGACAAACCATAAAGAACTCAAAACAATTAAAAAAACATTTTTTATGTGAAAATAGAATAAAAATGGCTGAATCACTCTATCAGATGCTTGTTGTAAAGACGGTATGATTGCATTTGGTATGCAGAATTTATCAATTCACTTTCATGGGTGGGGTGATTTTGAATTATACTAGTCTGTTTTATTGTAGCCAAGAGTCTCGAGTTTGATGGGAAATACTGTTTGTTTAAGGCTATTGGGATGAATGCATACGTATGACACAGGTTGTGCGGGAAAGTTAAAATAATGAAGAGGAAAACGCTTTGTTTAAGATACTGACATTAATACTTGCTGGTCTGGCACTGCCTGAGCTGGCGTTGGCAGCAGATTTACCAATATTGGATTTGACAGGAACAGAACGTGGTATTTACTGCGTTTTAATCTTCATTATCGCCTATGTTCTTGTGGCCACCGAAGAATTCACCCATTTAAGTAAATCCAAGCCAGTGATGCTTGCAGCTGGAATTATCTGGGCTAGCGTGGCATATATGGCTAAGCAAAAAGGTGTTGATAGCCAGGAAATAGAGCTGGTTGTAATGCATAATCTTGAAGAGTATGCATCGTTGATGCTGTTTCTGTTAGTGGCTATCAGTTATGTCAATGCGATGACAGAACGCAACGTTTTCGAAGCCTTGCGCTCCTGGCTAGTGCGCAAAAACTTTGGTTACCGTAAGTTGTTCTGGATTACTGGTGTAATTACTTTTTTCCTGTCAGCAATAGCTGATAATTTAACCTCTGCTCTACTGGTTGGTGCTGTTGTGTTGGCTGTTGGTGCAGGAAATACTAAGTTTGTCACTCTTGGCTTGCTTAATATAGTGTTAGCCGCAAACGCTGGTGGTGCGTTTAGTCCTTTTGGTGATTTAACAACATTGATGGTATGGCAATCAGGGGAAGTTGAGTTTTTCGAATTTTTTGTATTGTTTATTCCTTCCGTAGTTAATTATATTGTTCCAGCTGTTTTTATGATTAGAGCTGTTCCTGACGAGCATCCGGTTGCAATAACCGAGCAGGAAGTCAAACTCAAACCCGGAGCATTGAGTGTATGTGCGCTGTTTATAGTAACTATCGCACTGGCTGTCAGTTTTGAGAATTTTCTACATCTCCCTCCATTTTTGGGAATGATGACTGGTTTATCGTTACTCATGTTATTTTTCTATGGCATGAACAGAGATCGACCCATTGCTTTAATCTTTCCGCAAGCCAACCATGAAATCGAGGAAGATAAGGTTGATATCTTTGATGTTGTGAGAAATTCTGAATGGGATACCTTGCTGTTTTTCTTCGGAGTTGTTTTTGCAATTGGAGGTTTGGGTTATATCGGCTATCTACAACTGGCTTCTCATGCTATGTATGGTACTTTAGGCGATACCGGTGCTAACGTTTTGGTTGGCATATTGTCTGCCATTATTGACAACATTCCGGTCATGTTTGCAGTGCTCAATATGGGACATGAAATGGATCTCTATCAATGGTTGCTGGTAACACTGACAGCCGGTGTGGGTGGTTCATTGCTGGCGATTGGCTCTGCAGCGGGTGTTGCGCTGATGGGACAATCCAAGGGCATGTATACCTTCTTTAGCCACATGCGCTGGACGCCGGTTATTTTTCTGGGCTATGTCGCCAGTATTTTTACCCATTATTTGATTAATGGTTGATTGGTAGATCCTTATATCATTCGTTACCTTTGAGCTATTCAGGCTCAGAGGTGGCCAATAATCGTATCAACTTATTCCTTTAATATACTGAATAAATCCATTCTGGATTGCTCAGTACTCACCTCAAACAAACACACTTTTTTACGCGCGTTATCTGTTAAGCAGATTATGGTCGTGGGTCAAACTTGGTGTTTTCCAGACAATATACTCTCCGCACATGAGCATTTTGTGTGCGTAATATTTTGTGGAGAGCAAGGCGGAAAATCTTAGCTGTAGTCACTCTACAGCAAGGTTTTCCAACACAGCTATCTGCAAAAAAGTGCGTGCACAGGATGCTGAATTTTCATGTGCGGAGAGTATACCATTGGTTGTAGGAGGGGCTTTAGCCGCGATTGTTTGCTCAGACAGAAGCTTAGTTCGCGGCTAAAGCCCCTCCTACAGGTTTGACCCACTACCCAGATTATTACTAAAACCTTATTGATTAAGAATAAAGCGGAACTGTCTCACATTTTTTTATCAGCAGCTGGTTGTTTTGCAATCTTCAGCTATATTTCCAGATAAGAACTTTTTTGATAGTGAACGATGGCGATTGTTTTTTCGCCTTAAAAATATGAGGTTTTAGTAATGCGAAAAAAGCTACTATTAACAGTCGCTGTACTCAGCGTACTTGGTATACACAGCTCAGCTCAGGCGCTGAGCTTTGAAGACGCCAAGGCGATATTTGATACGCCTGTGTCATCTAATAATGAACCAGTTTCGGATCTGGATACAGACAATAACTCACCGTCAACTCGAGCACCTGGCGATGCAAGTGAAACATTACGTGGCGAAAGTGAGCCTAACAACTCTGCGGAAAGTGCAGATCCAATAGACTCTGGTGTCGAATATATCGGGCAGATATTTGGGCCTGAAGATCAAGACTGGTTTCGAATTGATACCACTCAAAATAACGAGATACTCACGGTGCAAACCGCTGTTGCCAATTCATTATGGTTGTTTACTGTCAGAGACAGAGCCGGAAATATTCTGGCGAGCTCAATCAATAATGATTCTGATGGTGTTATTTCTCAGGATGCGACTAATCCAGATCTGGCTGACAAGTTTAAAATGTCATTGACTGTGGAAAAAGCTGGCACCTATTACGTTATAGTCAGTCCAGCACCTGACGCATTTGGCCTGCAAGGTGATAATACTTTTACAGACTTTTCATCTCAAACCTACCATATGGCGGTAACTGTGTCGGATCCAACAAATCCAGACAATCCGGTTGTTGATTCAAATTTTAATGATTTGGAAACAGAACCCAATAGCGGACCAGCCATTGCTGATCCACTGGCATCAGGAAAAGTACTGTTTGGTCAGTTATTAAATGGTGGTGATGAAGATTGGTTTGAAATCCACAGTCCAGGTAATGAGATCGTTGATATTAATTTTTGTGGGCCGTTGACTCCATGTGCTGGTCAAACTAGCAGAATTGTTATGGTTTTGAAAAAAGAGTTAATGGATGCTGCTGTCCAACGTGCGTTAGAGAGTCGCGCTCTGGTCTACGATTCAACTAAACGTGATGGACCTGCGGGCACAATCGCACCTTTTATAGAATATTTAGGTGAACAAGGACTGCTTGGAGATGCTTTGATTGGCAAAATTCACCCGGATTTCGGCCAGCAGAACCATTTGCAAATTGGAATAGATCAGCCTGGAACCTATTATTTTGTTGTTGCAAGCAAATTAGCACGTGGTGGTACTGGTTCCATCGATACACATGTTACAACCGAGGTGGTACAAGTTCCATGTGCAAATTTTTCTCCTCCATGCCCTGAGCCGACTACTGAGCAGACTGTCGTGACTGAAGGGCCATTTGTAGTTGCTCAGGATTTCAGTGACGATCAATATGCGATTAGTATCAGACGTACCAACCTGGCACCACATACACCAGGTACGGATGAGTCCGTCGCAGAGCGTGTACGCGCTAGTTTTGATAGTTCAACCAATATTATTCATATTCCGGAACTGGAGTTTAATGGTTCTGTATTTGAAGCTGAGCTGATTCATCGAAATGAAGATGATCGTAATCTCTATGAGTTGTTACAACTCAGAAAGCTTGATCAGTAAAGTTTAGTTAAATCTTCACTGATTGATATAATCGGTGTTGGATGGGCTGCTTGCAGTGTATTCAACACCGGTTTTTTTTGTTTGAGCCAGGATGTAAAGTCTAGTAGCTATGGTCTCAATCGAATCAACAATAACAACCCTGGAATTGCAGCCAGTGTACAGATAATAAAAAACTGTTGCCAACCGTAGGCTTCGGCAATCCAGCCAGTTGGAACTGCAATGAAAACTCGCGGAACGCCCATCAGACTGGACAGTAATGCGTATTGAGTCGCTGAAAAACGCCGATCCGTCTGACTTGCCATATAGGCAATAAATGCCGCTGTTCCCATTCCCCCTGAGATATTCTCAAAGCTGATCACCGCAGCAAGACCACTCATCGACGCACCCAAATTGGCGAGTATTGCGAAGCCAGCTGTAGAGACCGCTTGCAGTATTCCGAATAACCATAAAGCAGCGTATATACCGATACGCAATATTAGAATGCCACCGAGTACGCCACCTAAAATGGTTGCCCAAAAGCCAAACAGTTTAACCACAGCAGCGATTTCTGTTTTGCTAAATCCGATATCCAGATAAAAAGGCATGGTCATATGGCTTGCCATGGTGTCGCCAGCTTTATACAGCACGATGAATAGTAATATTAGCAAGGCATCTCGACGTTTTAAAAATTCCACAAAGGGTTGAACGATGGCCTGGTTTAAGGTTTTTGGTTGATCGGGATGAGGCGTTGGTTCTGCTGCCAGCAAGGTGACTGGAATGGCAGTTGCCATTACCGCAGCCATTCCCAGATACATGGTATGAAAGCCAGTATAATCGGCAACAATCAGACCACCACCTGAAGCCAGCAACATGCCAACTCGATAGCCATTGACATAAAAAGATGCAGCCAGACCTTGCTCAGTATCTGCCAGACTTTCGCGACGATAAGCATCAATGACCGCATCCTGGGTTGCTGAAAAAAAAGCAATTGCTAATGCACATCCGGCAACAACTGCCGGGGATATCGCTGGATTTGCATACGCTAGCGCGACCAGCGATGCTACGAGCAGAACTTGAGCAATCAATAACCAGCTGCGCCGTCGTCCTAATCGGCTAATGGAAAATCGATCAAGCAGCGGCGCCCACAAAAATTTTAATGTATAAGGTAATCCGACTAATGCAAACAGACCAATCGTGGCAAGGTCAACACCAGAATCGCGCATCCAGGCTTGTAGAACCGAGCCAGTTAACAGTAGCGGCAATCCTGCATAAAAACCCATCACGCCAGCAATGAGCATACGCAGACTGAAAATAGATTGAAATGTGGTTGGCTGAGTCGGTTTTTTTTCAATCATTGTTTTTAGAAAGCATAATCGTATTCAATTAATACTGGAGCATGATCGGAAAAGCGTTGTTGCTTGTAAATTTCAACATGTTGAATCCGATCCCTGAGTGAGAGAGTAATCAGCTGATAATCGATACGCCAACCGACATTATTAGTCCACGATCGCCCTCGATTCGACCACCAGGAATATTGATACGGTTCCTGATTAACTACACGAAAAGCATCAATCCAGCCATCTTCATCGTACAATTGATCCAGCCAGGCGCGTTCTTCAGGAAGAAATCCGGAGTTTTTTTGATTGGACTGCCAGTTGCGAATATCTTTTTTTGTATGCGCAATGTTCCAGTCTGCACACAAGATATAGTCTTTGCCAGATGCCAGTTGTTGTTGCATCCTATTGCGTAACTTGTCCATGCATTGATACTTAATCGCTTGTCGCTCTGCACCTGATGTTCCAGATGGGAGATAGATAGAAGCGATGTGTAAATCACCAAACACTGCTTCAATATAGCGACCCTCGCTATCAGCAACAGACCAGTCCATGCTTTCGATAATACGATCTGGTTGCTTACGCGAGAAAACAGCAACACCACTGTAGCCTTTTTTTTCGGCGGGTTGATAATGACAATGATAGTTTGCTGGCCAGAAAGTCGGGGCTTGGAGTTGATCAAGCTGTGCTTTCAGCTCCTGTAGACAGATAATATCTGGTTTGACTTCTGCCAGCCATTCAAAAAAACCTTTGCGTTGAGCGGCGCGAATGCCGTTAAGATTAAGGGTTGCAACTAACATGGTTATGATGAAATCGCTTTAAATAAATGGCTGACTTGTGTTTTTGGCTTGAAGTGTGGTTGTATATTTCGTATCATTACGCTCTTTTCTCTTTTGCTAGCAAGTTGTCACAGGATCACAGTTATGAAACAAGGCATTCATCCCGAATACAATACTATTAAAATTACCTGTAGTTGTGGCGAAACTATTGAAACCAGATCAACGCTTGGTCGTGACTTAACCGTCGAAGTTTGTTCTTCTTGCCATCCTTTTTATACAGGAAAGCAGAAGATTGTTGATTCGGCCGGACGTGTTGATAAATTTCGTCGTAAATACGCAAAATAACTATTTCCTGATTGCAGCCGCGTGAAGACGGTGATGCCATCATGTTCTGATAATGGTGTTATACTCTCCGCACATGAAAATCTAGCATTCTGTGCACGCACTTTTTTGCGGATAACTGCGTTGAAAAACTTTGCTGTAGAGTGACTACAGCTAAGATTTTCCGCCTTGCTCTCCACAAAATATCACGCACACAAAATGCTAGATTTTCATGTGCGAAGAGTATACAACGTAAGCTGTATGGTTTACGTTGTTGTGTTCGTTTAATACAACAAATTTTCCCATAAATTCGCAATTGTGGTTGCGCGAGCTGTGTTACACAGACTGAAACGACTCGTTGCTTTTTATTTTCTGCAAGCCCAACAACTTGCGAACCTGCTGAATCGTTGCCCGCTCTGTTAACAAGCCTTTGGTTTTAGTTTGGTTGCGAAGGTATTTTATCGGCAGTAGACATAACTCAATAGCAATTTCATCGACCTGAAAGACCAGTCGTGAATATGATTCTGGCTTGTCTTGCGGAGAAGTGATCTGGTGTGATTTCTCAGCAAAAGGGATATCAGCATCCAGCAAAGTGATGATCACTGCTTCCGGTGTTTCAGCGAAGATTTGTAAAATCACCGGACTATGCTGTCCTGCCACGCCAGTTAGTACTGACCCTGTTAATCTAGGCGAAAATAGCTCAAGAAATTCCATTGCTTCAAGTGCGACTTGTCTTTGCCGGGTTAGCCAGCACTGTTGTTGCTCTCCGGAATAAATTTGATGGTATTGCAGCATCGCGTGATCAATATCTTCATTGCCGGGCAGACTATTGACTGTGTCTGACATGCCAATATGATGCGCTGCTTTCAGTTTTGCGAATTGATAATCCAGAATACCATCTTCGATAATCAGCCGCGCTGCTTCTTGCGCGATTTGTACACGTAGATTTTGCTCAGAACGCTTAGAATAATGATTCAACTTCATTATTATTGCCCCTCTTAGGGTTAGTCGTGTCTGTGTCTGACGGAACTGTGTACTCGGGAGTCGCATATTCTAATGGTACAAATTCAGAACGAAACATCTCGGTCGTTGAATGCAATGCTGACTCAGGTGCAAGTAGACCAGTTTCTGGGTCAATTTGAACTTGCACAATGTTTTCTGGCTGTTGGAACTGTTTTTCCGGAATATTTTTGAGTGCTTGTTGCATAAAACTGATCCACATTGGCAATGCAGCTAGGCTACCGGTTTCTTTTGATCCAAGTGGTTTGGATGAGTCAAAACCAATCCACGTAGTTGCGACTAGCTCGGGGGAGAAGCCATTAAACCAGGCATCGCGCTGATCATTTGTGGTGCCGGTTTTTCCAGCAAGATCCGAACGACCAATGGCATTGGCTTTGCGTGCCGTACCTTGACGAACAACATCTTGTAACATTGAGTGCATAATATAATGAACATCCTGGTCAATAATCCGTTGTGCTGGAATGGGGCATGAATCGCAGGCTATTTTTGGTTCAGCCTGGAATAACACCTCGCCATCGGCAGATTCTATACGTTCAATAAAATATGGATCGATACGGTAACCACCATTAGCAAATGTAGTAAAGGTTCTCGCCATTTGCAAAGGCGAAGCTGTTCCACTTCCGAGTGCCAGGGTCAGGCTTTTCGGGAGTTGTTGTTTGGGTAAGCCGAAACTAATCGCTTTGTTGCGCACCCTGTTAATCCCGATATCACGCATTAAACGGATTGATACCAGATTCCGTGAAGTTCTCAATCCTACCCGCAAACGCGTTGGTCCGGCGAATTTGTGACCAAAATTTTCCGGACGCCATTCATCACCGTCGTGCCTGGCATCATGAACAATTGGAGCGTCATTAATCACACTGGCAGCCGTAAAACCTCGTTCCAATGCTGTTGTATAAACAATCGGTTTGAATCCAGAACCCGGTTGGCGCTGGGTTTGAGTGACCCGGTTAAATTTGCTTTTATAAAAGTCAAAACCACCTTGTAAAGCTGTAATGGCACCATTGACAGGATCGATTGCAACCAAAGCACCTTCGACCTTGGGAACTTGAGCCAGCTTCCAGATACCGTTGCTATCTTGTCTGATACGAACTATTTCTCCGGCACGGGTAATCTGACTCGCTGCGACTGGTTTTTTTCCAAGCTCATCCTGAGACAGATAAGGTCTTGCCCATGCCAGTCCTTTCCAGTCAATTGTTTTGATTTGATTAGGTCGTGTATACACGGTGATCGATTGTTGTTTAACAGCGACAACGACTGCAGGATAAGTATCTCCAATCGGGTTATAGTTTGCGATCGCCTGATTCCATTGCTCAGCGTTGTTCGTGTCGAAATCATCAATTTTAGCAATTGCTCCAAAATAACCATGCCGTTCTGTATACGCATGTAATGCCAGTCTCAGTGCATCTTCAGCCATTTGCTGGCGTTCATAATTGATGGTTGTATAAACATGATAGCCCTTGCTATAAGCATCCTCACCATACCAGTCCACCATGAATTTACGAACCATTTCAGCTACATAAGGCGCCAACCGTTTGGTTCGCTCGCGGTGTTTTTTTGAAATAATCGGTTGTTGCAGTGCTTGTTGATAATTTTGCTGATCGATATGACCCAGTTCCAGCATACGACGCAGTACATAATCTCTGCGCTGTTTGGCTCGTTTCGGATTGGAAACCGGGTTATCAGTCGATGGCGCTTTGGGTAAACCGGCAAGGATAGCCATTTGATCCAGACTTAAATCCGCAACCTTTTTTCCAAAGTAGATATAAGCAGCAGCGCCAATGCCGTAAGCGTGATGGCCTAAGTAGATTTTATTCAGATACAGCTCGAGAATCTGCTGTTTAGAAAATTGCTTATCTATTTTCAGCGAAAGAATAATTTCCTTGATTTTACGTTCAAAAGTTTTTTCATTCGTCAGTAAGTAGTTGCGAGCAACTTGCATGGTAATCGTGCTACCACCTTGTTTTTTTCGTCCGGTGCGAATATATGAAATTCCCGCTCTAAGCAAACCTTGATAGTCAACCCCGGGATGTTCATAAAAACGATCATCCTCTGCTGCCAAAAAAGCATTGATAAGACTTTCCGGAGTTTCATCGAATGCAACAGTCACTCGTTTTTGATCCCCGAATTGACTGAGTAATTTTCCATCTTGGGTGTAAACCCTCAGGGGTAACTGGTATTTAACTTGTTTCAGACGACTGATATCAGGTAATTCTGATGCGTAGTGGCGATACAGAACATAGCCACAAATGCTTGCCAGGATTGCCAAGATAACAAGCAGAAAAAAGGTCAGTTTCAGCCATTTAAACATAGGTGAGGAGAAGTGTTATTAATCAGTCAAGTAGAAGCGGGTTCAGCGGTGAGCGATCAGTTTAACAGATTGTAAGCAATCATCGAAACTACTCATTTTCCACTATCAGATTTTATTGTCGAATGAGTATCTAATTCTAACGACAGTCTAGCTTGTAGATAATTTTGCCATGTAATTTTAATAAATATTATCAACCAATCTTTGCCGATACCATAGGCAAATTCAAAATCCTTACTATACTTTATCTGAACCTGCAATAGCTGGGGCATTAATGCTTGTCAGTAATGCTGAATATTAAATCAAGAAGAGTCTTTTAGATGTTATCGCTAACACGAAAAAAACAAGCACTGGTTGGAATAGATATTAGTTCTGCGGCAGTCAAGCTGCTTGAATTTAGTAAGAACGGATCGCGGTTAAAGGTTGAGAACTACGGAGTCGCTCCTTTACCACAAGATATTGTGGTGGACCGAAATATTACAGATATCAGTGTATTGGCTGATGCCATTACTGCAGTTATCAAGCAATCCGGAACTAAAGTCAAACATGCTGCTGTAGCTGTAGCTGGATCATCCGTTATTACCAAAGTTATCTCCATGCCTGCCGGCTTAAGTGATAAGGAGATGGAAGAACAAATTGAGTTGGAAGCTGACCAGTATATTCCTTATTCTCTGGATGAAGTGAATATTGATTTCGCGATTCAAGGTGAAACCGACGATAAGCCAGATATGGTTGATGTTCTGCTCGCAGCTTCCAGACGAGAAAATGTCGAAGATAGAGTCGCTGCATTGGAAATGGCAGGATTGAAGCCGATGATTGTAGATGTAGAAGCTTATGCAGTAGAAAATGCATTCAGCTTGTTAGAGGATCAAATTGAAGGCAGTGATCTGGATCGTGCGGTTGCCATTGTCGATATCGGCGCGACCATGACCACTTTTCACGTCATGCATAAAGGTCGCATTATTTACACCCGCGAACAAGGCTTTGGTGGCAAGCAGTTGACTGAAGAAATTCAGCGTCGTTATGGCTTGTCTTATGAAGAAGCTGGTTTGGCTAAAAAACATGGCGGTTTGCCAGACAATTATGCCGCAGAGGTTCTTGAGCCTTTTAAAGATGCACTGGTTCAACAAATTGGACGGGCGTTCCAGTTTTTTGCATCCTCAAATACACACCGCGATCTTGAGCAAATTATTCTGGCTGGAGGTTGTGCGTCGATTGCACAGGTTGATCGTGCCGTTGAACAGCAATTGAAGCTGGAGACGGTGATAGCCAACCCTTTTCTTAATATGCGTGTATCCAATAAGGTCAGTTCCCAGAGTCTGGGGAATGATGCGCCAACGTTGATGATCGCAGCAGGCCTTGCCTTAAGGAGCTTTGACTAATGGCTAAAATAAATTTATTACCATGGCGTGAAGAACTCAAGAAGCAAAAACAAAAAGATTTTGTTACTCAAATTGGGTTAGGCATGTTGTTGGCCGCAGCAGGAATGTTTTATCTGCACATGCATATCAGTGGACAGATATCAGAACAACAAGGACGGAATCAATTTATCGTTAAGGAAATCGCAAACCTGGATACTCAGATCAAGGAAATTGCTGAGCTGGATACCAAGAAAGCCAGTATGGTTGCGCGCATGGAAGTGATTCAGACCTTACAAGTCAGTCGTCCTCAAGTTGTACATTTATTTGAAGAGATTGCATTGACGATTCCGGAAGGCGTTTATCTTGAGAACATGAAGCAAACCAGTAGCAACCTTTTAGTGAGTGGTGTTGCTCAGGCTAATTCCAGAGTCTCAGAGTATATGAGAAACGTTGACGCTTCTGAATGGCTAAATAGTCCAGATTTGAAAGTGATTACTGCTAACAAGAAAGCGTTTAAGAAAGGTGACTCCCAGCGTGTGCAAGACTTTAAATTGCAACTACGCCAGGTTAGCCCCCAGGTATCAGAAAACAGTAAAGGTTAACTCATGAATCTCTCAGAAATTAGTTTGGATTTTAATGATGTTGGAAACTGGCCGGCGCCAGTCAGGATCATTAGTATTGTGCTGGCTGCTCTAGTGGTTGTCGGAGCTTGGTATTACTTCGATTCCCAACATCAGTGGGTTGAGCTTGAGGCAGCACAAAAAAAAGAGCTTGATCATAAGCGCACGTTTGAAATCAAACAGAAAAAAGCTGCACAGCTTGACGACTATCGGGAACAACTGGCTCAGATAGAAGAGTCGCTCTCTGTCATGCTCAAGCAACTACCAGACAAAACAGAAGTTGCCAAATTGTTGGTTGATGTCTCTCAAACCGGTTTGGGAAATGGTCTGGAATTCGAATTGTTTAAGCCAAAAGGTGAACAAAAGAGAGAATTCTACGCTGAATATCCAATTGATATCCGCGTAGTCGGGGATTATCTGCAACTGGGTAACTTTGTTTCCGGTGTCGCAGCTTTCCCACGCATCGTAACTATTTCGAATGTCAATATTGTGCCACACAAGAAAAGCAACAAATTAGCCATGCAAGCCGTGGTTAAAACCTATCGCTATCTTGAGGACGATGAAATAGCCGCAGCAGCAGCGGTCAACAAAAAACGCAAAAAGAAGAGGTAAACAGTAATGTCTAGAGATAACGCTCGATTAAGCCGGTTGCCTCGTGTCCTATTGGCAACCATTGTAGCCAGCTCATTGATAACCATGGGTGGATGTGCGCAACAAGAATATTCTGACCTTCATCAATATGTGAATAAGGTTAAGGCAAGATCCCCTGTTCCTCTGGAACCTTTGCCTGAAATGCAGCCTGTAATGGCTTATGAATTTGTTCCTGACGGTTTGCGTAATCCGTTTGTACCGTTCAAGAGTGAAGTGACTGCGGCTGACATGACGCTTTATAGCGGAGTGCGACCAGATGCCAGTCGTCCCAAGGAAGAACTTGAGACGTTTGCTCTGGATGCTTTGAGAATGACCGGAACCCTGGAACAAAATAATGTGATGTGGGCGCTGGTAAAGGATTCTGAAAACAAGATTCACCGAGTTTCCGCAGGAAATTATTTAGGTAAAAGTGATGGCCGGATTCTGCGCATCACGGAAGACAAAGTGGAGTTAGTAGAGATTGTTCCGGATGGTCCGGGTGCATGGCGTGAACAACAGGCATTCCTGGTTATAGCAGGATAAAGATAAGGCACAGATTATGAGTTATTATGAGATAAAGAAAATGGCACTACGCAGAAATATATTATCCTGCTTGTTGCTTGTTGCGTTTGTTGTAATCGGACAATCGCAAGCAATGGCAGCCGCAAAGCATCTTACTTCGTTTGAATATGCTTCATTGCCCGGGGCGAAACTCCAGTTTGAAATGGGTTTTGATGCACAGGCCATTAGTCCGAAAGCTTTCCAGACGGATAATCCGGCACGATTGGTACTGGATTTTCCAGGTGCCTTATCCGGGTTAAAGAAAAAGCAAATTAAGGTTAACACTGGGGTAGTTACCCATGTCAGCGTTGTTGAAGCGGCAGGTCGCACACGGGTGGTGTTTAATCTTCTCAAGCCGGTTAGGTTTGATGTTGATACAGAACAGTCTAAAGTGGTTTTGACGCTTAATTCTAAAAAATCGATTAAGAAAGATGATGCCGTGTATCCATCATCGAAAGCTGCAGGTGGAGAAATAACTGCTGCAGCCTTACCGCCTCAATCAATCGAGAATATCGATTTTCGACGCGGCACTAAAGGTGAAGGTCGAATCCTGATTACGTTGGGTGACCCGAATACGATTGTCAATATGCGCGAAGAAGGTGGGCGTGTTGTGTTGGTATTTGCCGATACACTGTTACCTAAACGTTTGGCAAAACAGTTTGATGTCAGTGATTTTGCAACGCCGGTAAAAGCGATCGAAGCAACCACAGATGGTCGTGGAACAAAAGTAACCATCGTTCCTGGAACAACTGATTACGATTATCTTTCTTATCAGTCAGATAAAAATTTGACTATAGAGGTTAGACCTTTAACCAAGGCTGAAAAAGAAGTTCAGAAAAAGAAAGCGTTTAAGTATGAAGGTGAGCGTCTATCTTTGAATTTTCAGGATATCGATATTCGTTCAGTATTACAGGTGCTTGCAGATTTCACCAACCAGAATATGGTTGCCAGCGATACTGTTAAAGGGAAAATCACTTTACGATTAAGCGATGTTCCTTGGGATCAGGCGCTTGCAGTGGTCTTAAAATCTAAAGATCTGGCAATGCGCAAGGAAGGCAACGTAATCTTGGTTGCTCCATCTGCAGAAATCAACAAGATGGAAAAATCTGAACTGGAAGCACTGGCAACCAAAGAAAAACTGGAGCCATTGCGAACCGAGATTATTCAAATCAATTACGCTGATGCACAACAGGTTGCTGCTGTATTAACCGGTGTTCAATCATCGAATCAATCAGCAAATAATGCTAATTCAACGACACCTGCTTACGTACCTGAAACATCGATTTATGACAATGGCGGTGGTTCTGTTGCTAGTGGCTCAGTGATGTCGGAACGCGGCACAGTGACCATTGATGATCGTACCAATGTACTGATTGTTAAAGATACATCTCGAAACCTGGAAGCGATTCGTAAACTGGTTGATCAACTTGATAAACCTGTGCGACAAGTGTTGATTGAGTCGCGTGTCGTGATTGCAACTGATGACTTTACTCGTGAGCTTGGTGTTCGGTTTGGTGCGAATGGACGTAACTTCACACCTGGCGATGGTAGCGAAAAAGGTTTTGATGTTGGCGGAGCGAGTACCAATGGTTTGATTTCTGACCTACCAGCTGCTGTTGGTCTGGGAAGTGGTGGTGCACTTGGGCTGACTATCTTTAAGGTTGGTAGTTTTCTGCTCAATCTTGAACTTTCAGCACTCCAGGTTGAAAATCGTGGTGAAGTGTTATCCAGTCCACGTGTGATTACATCGGATAAAACCCGAGCACGAATTGAGCAAGGTGTTGAAATTCCTTATGCAACAGTAAGTCTGGAAGGAACCAGCACACAGTTCAAGAAAGCAGTACTTGCTCTTGAAGTGTTGCCGCATATTACTCCGGACAACCAGATTGTTATGGAACTAAAAATCACTAAAGATACACGTGGTGCTTTAACTCCGGATGGTATTGCGATTGATACACGAGAAATAGAAACTACAGTGCAGGTGGCAAATGGTGAAACTATCGTACTCGGTGGTATCTATGAAAATACAAAAAGTCGCACTGTTAACAAAATCCCCATCCTGGGTGATCTGCCTGGCATCGGTTTCTTGTTCAGAAAGACCAATGTTACCGATGACAAGAAAGAGTTGTTGATTTTCATTACACCAAAAGTACTTGATGAAAAGCTGACAGACATCTAGACTGTACATTTAATAGCTTTTTATTCCCTAAAGGGGTTGGAAAGCCAGATGAAAACCTCCTTCGGGAGGTTTTCTTTTTGTTTGGAATTTTACTCTTCGTACGCACAATTTATTTTCTGTGTTGTTGTTTTTTGAGGGAGAGCAAGCAGACTGAAAGATAAATGGCAGTTGATGACTATCTCAAGACACGATGACAACATTTATTTGATTGGACCAATGGGTGCCGGTAAATCGACGATTGGTCGACAGCTTGCTAAAGCCCAGAATTGTTCTTTCGTTGATAGTGACCGCGAAATTGAAGCCAGAACCGGGGTGTCGATTGCCACTGTGTTTGAGTATGAAGGCGAGTCAGGTTTTAGAAAACGCGAACAGCAGGTTATTGAAGATAAAGTCAAACGATCTCCAATTGTTCTGGCAACCGGTGGCGGAGTTGTTTTGAGTGAAAGTAATCGAGAGGCTTTACAAACCAATGGCTTTGTCGTCTATTTGAGCTGTTCAGTGGATAAATTACTGCGTAGAACGCGCACGGATTCATCGCGTCCTCTGTTGCAGACCAGCGATCGACGTCAGCGCATTGATGATTTGATGCGAGAACGAGAGCCGTTGTATCAACAATGTGCTCATTTTGTGGTGAATACTGGTGAATTCCCAACAAAAAGTGCTGTCAGATTAATCTTAGAAGCTTTCGAAGCGCAAGAAGCTTTCGAAGCGCATAATGACCACTAACTGCATTTTCATTTTCGTTACAGTGTTTATATAACGATAAAAACCAGTGATTGTTCCTGATTATCTCTCCGTGCATCAAATTTCGGCACACAGTGTTTGCGTCTTTTCGCAAATAGCTGTGCTGATAAACCTTGTTCTTCACGAAAAATCACCCGCTCTGAATCCTGAAATTCGATACGAAGAGTATTGAACTCACATGGTAGATATGAAATGAACACTGTTAGGGTTGAACTGGCTGATAGAAGCTATTCTATCTATATAGGTGATAACATACTCGCAGAGCACGGATTAGTTGCTGATCTGGTGGTTGGTCGTCAAGTGATGGTTGTAACCAATACGACTGTTGCGCCGTTGTATCTTGAAAAGTTACTGACCCAGTTAGATAGCTTTGATCCAATAGCTGTGAAGCTGGCTGATGGTGAACACTATAAAACACTGGAAACAGTGACAAAAATTTTCGATGCCTTACTGAAACATCGGTTTAGTCGAAATTCAACACTGATTGCGCTCGGTGGTGGCGTGATTGGCGATATCACTGGTTTTGCTGCTGCTTGTTATCAGCGCGGAATTAATTTTATTCAAATCCCGACAACCTTGTTGGCACAAGTGGATTCCTCGGTTGGTGGTAAAACTGGAGTTAATCATCCACTGGGTAAAAATATGATTGGGGCGTTTTACCAGCCACAAGGTGTTGTCGCAGATACTTCAGTGTTGGCAACCCTGCCTGATCGCGAATTAAAAGCTGGTATTGCAGAAGTGATCAAATATGGATTCATTTATGATGTAGCTTTTTTTGAATGGCTGGAACTGAATCTTGATAAAATTCTTAATCATAATCAGCAAGCTTTAGTTTATACGATACAACGTTCGTGCGAAATCAAAGCTGAGATTGTTGCCAGTGATGAAAAAGAAACAGGTATCCGGGCTATTCTCAACTTTGGACATACATTTGGGCATGCCATTGAAACTGGTTGTGGCTATGGCACATATTTGCATGGTGAAGCGATTTCAATCGGTATGTGTCTGGCTGCTGAATTATCATATCGGCTGGGTAATATTTCACGCAATGAACTGATTCGAGGTATTCAATTGCTTGAGCGCAGCGGCTTACCAATTAGTCTTCCAGAACAGTTATCAGTCGAAAACTATTTACAGTTAATGGCAGTCGATAAAAAAAATATTGATGGCGAAATTCGTGTTATTGTGCTGGAAAAAATGGGTTGTGCAGGTTTGCCGCTCTCCGTTGATTCCGCTTTACTAAGAAAAACAATTGAAGAATATGGCACTATCAGAACTGAGTAATGATGACAGGAAGCAAACCAATCTGGGTAGAGCGGGCAGAGAGAATATAAATACACATAAGAGCCTGCTGTCACCAGCAAGAAAGCAAAAACTTGAGTTGCTAGCCAGTCTGATCAAAACGCAACAGCAATCATTGATTGTTTGTGGTCCTGAGGGTATTGGTAAAACGACAATACTCAAACGACTTGCCAAATCTAATAACACAAGACAATTATGGAAGTATGTTGAATGTAATGTTTCATTACGTTTTAGCATGCTTGTTATGCATTTGTCATCAGTATTGTCTGTGAGTAAAGAGCGGAGCAGTACAAACACACTGTCAAAAAGAGCGCAGAAACTGGCAAGTCAATTAAACAAGATTGCTAAAAATGGTCACACAGTGGTATTCGTTCTGGATAATGCTGGGCGTTTGCAAGCTGGAGTACTGACCAAATTCCTTGCGTTTGCCAGGCAATGCCAAGGATTACAGGTGATTCTGGCGATTACACCCGATGAGCTGTTTATTAAAAGATCAACCGATAATGCGATTGATGATTGTTATGTAGTGGAAATACCGCCACTAACAAAACAAGAGACTGAAAACTTTATGCTCAATGCTCTCCAGGAAAATAAACAACACTTAGAGTTTGAAACGATACCTGAGAATTTCACAGACGAAATCTATCGCGAGTCACAAGGAAATCCAGGGGTTATCTTGCAGGGAATCTCGAAGATGGCACCGCAGTCACAGAGTCTATCTGGAGAACACAAATTCAATAGTTTGCTGTGGTTAGCTTTATTAGGGTTCATTGGATTGTCAATCTGGGGAGGGTTGAGTTATTTAGGCAGACTTGATAATAATTCTGCAGATAATAACTATGTTGATCTGAATAATGCGCCCCCACCACTGGTTGGAAGTAATCAATCATCAAAGCAAACTCAAGCACCAAAAGCCGCTAAGACTGATAACAAATTGAAAGCAACTGCAGAGACTGGCGGAACTGTAGGTGAAACACCAGATTATTCAACAAGTTCAGTGCTACCAACGACTGAAGATATTTTGAATTCAACCTTGGCAAATGATGCTGTCTCGTTATCTGATTATTCTGCAGAAACAGAGTCTAATGTCGAATCTGAAAAAAAAGTAAAGGCTAGTTTTAAGCCGATTCAACAAAAAGCGCGGTCAAATGACATCACAGAGAGACGCCCTATCGTTTCAGTACCCAAGAAGCAAGCAGCGGCATTAGCGATTAAAGAAGCATCGAAAATTGGAACAGTCATTGATCAGCCAGCTAATATTGAGAAGATCCCGACCAAACAAGAAAAGCAAGAGCAATTTCAAGGTGTTCACGGGCCAGACTGGGTGTTATCGCAGAATAAAGATAGTTTTACTTTGCAGCTAATGGCATCATCAGACAAAGAATCAATGATACGTTATATTAACCAATCTTCCGAGCTTCACGATCAATCAGCTTATTACAAAATGAAACTGAAAGGCAGAAACTGGTACGGTCTGATTTATGGAGTTTACCCAACGATTGCGGCTGCCAGGCAAGCGATTAAGCAATTACCGAAATCTCTTGGGAAACCATATATGCTACCAATTAATGAAGTACAGTCCAGAATACAAGATTATCAGTGAATAATATTGTACTGGATGACAATAGTGACTTTTCGCAGATAGCTGTGCTGAAAATTTTCTAGTAGAACTGATTCCAGCAGAAATTTCTGGTCTTGCTTATTACAAGTCAGTATCAGCTGAAATCCCGGCATTTCCATGCCCGAAGAACCTAATATACTCTCCGCACATGAAAAATTAGCATCCTGTGCACGCGCTTTTTTGTGGATAGTTGCGTTGGAAAACCTTGTTGAAGAACGACTACAGCGAAGGTTTTCCGCCTTACTTTCCACGAAAGATCACGCACACAAAATGCTAAATTTTCATGTGCGAAGAGTATACAATACTGAAAAACCCTTTCTGGTTTTCTCCAAATAAGGATTTGCTGTGTTAAAAAATGATTTGTTAATTCGTGCATTGCAGCGTCAACCTGTGGAAAGAACCCCAGTGTGGATGATGCGTCAAGCTGGACGTTATTTACCAGAATATCGGAAAGTGCGTGAGCAAGCTGGTGATTTTTTGAGCTTGTGTATGAATCCAGAACTAGCGTGTGAAGTGACCATGCAACCGTTGGATCGTTATCGGTTTGATGCCGCGATTTTGTTTTCTGATATTTTGACGATTCCCCATGCAATGGGTCTTGGATTACACTTTGTGGAAGGTGAGGGACCTAAATTCCATCATCCAGTAAAAACCTCATCAGACATCAAGGCATTGCCGATTCCTGATCCTGAACAAGAACTTGGATATGTTTGCGATGCAGTGCGATTAATCCACAAAACCCTTGATGGTCGCGTGCCGCTGATTGGATTCTCAGGTAGTCCCTGGACATTGGCGTGTTATATGGTAGAAGGGGGCAGTAGTAAAGATTTCCGTAAAGTTAAAGGTTTGCTTTATGAGCAACCGCAATTGATGGAACAACTATTGAGCAAACTGACGACAGCTGTGACTGCCTATCTCAACGCTCAAATTGCCGCAGGTGTAGAAGTGGTGATGGTTTTTGATACCTGGGGTGGCGTGCTCAGCGCTGAAGATTATCAAAAGTTCTCCCTGAATTACACAGCACAGATTGCACATGATTTGTGCCAGGATGTTCCATCAGTGTTGTTTACAAAAGGTGGTGGTCAATGGCTGGAATCAATGGCTGATTCAGGTTTTGATGGACTAGGACTGGACTGGACAACCTCAATAGCCAGCGCACGTGCGAGGGTTGGAGATCGCGTTGCATTACAAGGCAATATGGATCCCATGGCATTGTATGCGCCTCCTGCTGTAATAGAACAACGGGTTCAACATGTGCTACAAGAATTTGGCGAAGGCAGTGGGCATGTGTTTAATCTCGGACACGGGATATTGCCTGATATTAATCCTCAACATGTAGAAGCAATGGTGGAAGCCGTCCACAAATTCAGTCGGCAATATCATCGCTGAAATAATGACATGCAATATTCGGCAAATTGGTCTGATCCTGGCCATCGTTGCGCCAGCCTGTATTCTCTTCGCAGGTGATTTTGGCGATAACCCAAAAACACCTGCAATGGCTGCGATTGCACTGATGATGGCATTGCTTTGGGTAACAGAAGCAATCCCATTATCCGCCACAGCTTTACTTCCATTATTATTATTTCCTGTGCTAGGGATTGCGCCAACAAAACTGGTTGCAGCCCAGTATATGAATTCCACGGTGTTTCTTTTGATTGGCGGTTTTTTGATTGCTCTGGCAATGCAGCGCTGGAACCTGCATCGTCGCATCGCACTTGCTGTGTTGTCTGTTTTTGGTTCACAGCCGATACAATTACTGGGAGGATTTATTCTCGCAACAGCCGGGTTGTCAATGTGGATATCCAATACCGCAACAACTCTAGTGATGTTACCAATCGCACTCGCTATATTAAGTCGATTTGATGCTGTGATAGGAGCCCAGGCCACTGAGCGGGTTACCACAGGTTTTATGCTTGCAATTGCTTACTCTGCCTCGATTGGAGGGATGATGACACCAGTGGGAACTGCGCCAAATCTGGTGTTTCTGCGTCTTTATGAAATCAGTCACCCAGACACTGGCGGGATAGGCTTTACAGAATGGATGTTGTTAACCATGCCGATTGGTATTGTTTTGCTGGTATTTTTAATGTTTTATTTATGGTTTCGATATTGTCGAGGCATTAAAACAGAGACATCGATTGCGAGATTTATCACAGAAGAAAAACAAGATCTTGGCATTATGCGCTTTGAAGAAAAAGTTGTAACAGTGGTGTTCTCTCTGGCAGCGTTATTATGGGTGACGCGTAAAAAAATCCAAATGGACTCATTGACTATTCCCGGCTGGCAAGACTGGGTTCCCAATGGTTCGATGATGGATGACAGTACCGTTGCTATTGGCATGGCGTTGATTCTGTTCCTGGTTCCTGCCCGCAATAGCGATGGTACTGTAACACGGGTTCTGGATCATCATGTATTTCAACAATTACCCTGGTCTGTAGTTTTGCTGTTTGGGGGTGGCTTTGCGCTTGCATCGGGCTTTGTAGAGAGTGGATTATCCAGCTATCTGGCGCAACAGGTTGGGCAGTTGTCAGAGACATCGTTAATGACACAGCTATTGCTGGTGACTGGCTTGATGACTGCGCTGACTGAATTAACCTCGAATACAGCGACAACCCAGTTGGTGTTGCCAATTCTTCAATCCATTGCAAATGCAACGCAGATTAAACCTGAATGGTTAATGATTCCTGCAACGCTAGCGGCTTCGTGTGCATTTATGTTTCCCGTCGCCACACCACCGAATGCGATTGTTTTTAGCAGTGGGCAGGTGAAAATGAGCCAAATGCTTAGTGCAGGTATCGTGATGAATCTGGTGGCCATCATCGTGATAGGTGTATTGATTCAATGGTTGCTTCCCATCGTGTTAGGAGTCTGAGATGACCTATATAAATCCGTGGAAACTGATTTCCAGTCGCAAGCTATTTGAAAATCCCTGGTTTACGGTTGAAGAAGACCAGGTGTTCAATCCTGCCGGGCATGAGGTTAGTTACGGGAAAGTCTTGTTAAGCAATATTGCGGTCGGAATTGTTCCACTTGATGGTGAAGGCAACACTTGGTTGGTTGGTCAAACCCGTTATGTTCCAGATGTCTATTCCTGGGAAATCCCAATGGGAGGCTCTCCAATCGGTGAAGAATTGCTTGCCACGGCTAAAAGAGAATTGAAAGAAGAAACCGGCTTGTCTGCTGAAACGTGGACACCTCTTTTGCATGTGCATACATCAAATTCCATTACCGATGAAGAGGGTTATGTTTATGTGGCTGAAGACCTGCAAATGGGTGAAACAGCATTTGAGGACAGTGAAGATATCACGGTGAAAAAAATTCCTTTGCAAGAAGCCATCAATATGGCATTAGAAGGAGAAATCACCGATGCAATCAGTGTTGCAGCATTATTCAAGCTTGCAATTCAAACCCAATAATACAACAATATTTTTCGGGTTAGTTTGTTGTGGAGCTGAATGCTAGAGAAATATTCATCATCGATATGTGTTGTGTCACATAAAACGTCAATATTATTGTGTGTTGCGTCATATATTATTTAACTGGTTACATGATAGTCGCAAAATTACGTTATTTATGACTACAATTATGTGACTGGTATCCAATATAATTCAAACACCTGTATAATTATCTCGAAGTGCTCGAAACGACTATCGTTTTCAATAACAGTAAAAGACGAAAATTATGCGAAAAATTAGCTCTTATCACTAATATTTTTGCGGACAGAATGAACAAAAGGACTTTGAGTGTCATCACCACTAAAAATTAAAATGGCTAGCTGGAGCGATGTCGGTCGTTTGCGTAAAATCAACGAGGATTCGTTTTGCGTTGATGAAAAGCTAAGCCTCATGCTGGTTGCTGACGGTATGGGTGGGCACGAAGCAGGAGAGCTTGCCAGTTGTTTTGCAGCGACTGCTTTCAGGCAGGGGCTATATTCTTGTCTGCAGTATTCCATGCAACATGTTTCAGATGTGAAAGGTGAGAGCAACGATCAAGATAAAACCTGGCTGGATCTACCAAACCCATTGTTGTCGCTGGTTGAACTTGCAGCAATCCAGGCTAATAGGCTGATCCTGGATTCGAATCATCAAAACGGGCACAAGGCAAGGCAGCGCATGGGTACCACCCTGGTTGGTGTGTGGATGCAACCAGAATTACGTGAGTCAGTGGTTTTTAATATTGGCGATAGCCGTTTGTATCTCTGGAGGGAGCAGAAAATCGTCGCGTTAACCAGAGATCATTCTTTACATCAGCAATGGCTGGATTATGGGAAAATTGGCCCGGAACCATCCAAGAATATTATTATGAACGCGGTTGGTATTAATGAAAAATTGCGGATTGACATGAGAGTGTATGGTTTGAAAAAAGGTGATGTCTTACTGGCTTGTTCGGATGGTTTAAACGGAATGTTAACTGATGATGAGATAGGTGAGCTGGTTGAAACATATGTATCAGGGCAGCAGACGCTTGATCAAGTCAGCAAGTCATTAGTCGCGGAAGCGAATAAAAAAGGTGGTGACGACAATATCACAGTAACATTAGCTGCCTGTGAGTAAGCAAAGCGAAAGGTAATTCTTTGTAGGTAATTAGAAAACAATGTACTATTAACCGCTGAGTTAAGGATGATTTTGGTGAGTAAAATGATTAAAAAAAGAACAATTGCATCAGTGTTTCTCGCTGTTTCAAGCTTATTGACATCAATCAGTGCGCAAGGCTATACATTAGAAATTCCACGTCAAATTAGTAGGGCTATTGCTGATCGTCTGGATGTCAACTTCAAGAATGCACGCCAATCATCTGTACCGGAAAAAGCATCCAATGTCTGGGATGCACTGTCTTATACCAGCATCGATGCTGGTGTACGAGGTGACAGTGATCTGTATCAAGCCACTTTGGGGGTCGATCAACGCTGGAATAATCTTGATGTCGGGGTGGCTGTCACATATGCACGGTTAGAGCAGTCAGGATTCTTTTCATCCGAAAAAAGTAATCTCCCAGGCTTCACTCCTTATGTCGATTACATTGTTAACCCTTACCTGCATGTGACTGCAATGGGTGGATATATCCGTAAGGAAGGTGTTGGTAAGGATAGCTTTAATGTGAATACTGCATTCACAGATATTTCGCTGAACAGTGAAATTCCGATTATATCCGGACTGAGCTTAAACCCGAGAGCGGGGTATCGATTCGCGTATTCCGATTTTGATATTCCAAATTTTGGTAATGCAACAACGTATACAAACACTTTGTATGCGCAAGGCAGGTTAGCGTATACAATCAAAAATGTATCGATTTATTTCGATAGCTTGTACGAACGTGTTGTGGTTGAGGATAAATTACCGAATCCGGCAGATGGCGGAGACTTGGTGTTTATCACTGTCGGAATTGATTACAACGTTAATCAAGTCGTTTCGGTTGGCGTCGCATACAGGCATGAGATTGTTGAGAATAATGTTGATTATCATCAGGGCACAGCACATATGAGTATGCGTTTCTAGCAAATCATAACGCTGTTGACTTCATGACAATGAAATTTTTGACTTCGAATTCATTTAATATCCCCGTCTGTTGGTAGCGGGGATGTTGATTCTGTTCACCGTGTGTATTATTCCACAGGCATATTAGTGTATAAGGAATATGCTTGTTTGATCAAAAAGATTGCCAAGAGTGTAACTATCAGATAAAACGGGTTTATCTGTCTTTTCCATTTCATTTTCATTTTTAGTTCCTCCGATATCATACTTTCTGTTTCTAGAGAAAATAGCTTCGAACAGCGAATTATTTGCATGGATGTATGAAGCTTTCCACGAAAAGTCTATCATAGTTGGTTGGATAAATGATTAGCTGTGTAATCTATGCTCTGCTGATCTTGTTGTAGCCTAATATCTAATATAACGGTCTTTTCTGATAGAATACAGGCATTGTTTGACTCATCTATGAGGTTTTTGAATGGCGCGAATAATCAATTGCGTAAAACTGGGAATACAGGCGGAAGGGCTTGATGAACCTCCGTTTCCTGGCGATAAAGGTCAAGAGATATTCGAGAGGATATCTCGCCAGGCTTGGCAAGAATGGCTGGATCACCAAACGATGGTGATTAATGAAAACAGGTTGACTCCGTTTGAGCCGAAAGCTAAAAAAATGCTGGCCGAAGAGCGTGAAAAGTTTCTGTTTGGTGCCGGTGTTGAGCTGCCAGAAGGTTATAGTCCACCGCAAACATCTTAGAGCCTGTTTCAAACTCTCGCAAATGAAGTTGACGGTGTTTGTTTGATTTCGAGACAATCTGATACGTCATGTGTGTTCGTTGATATCTTTTTTTTCTTTTGGCACCGTACTCTTTCTTAAGATCAAAATTCTGCTCTTATTGTTAACAAATAGAAACGCTGTACCTATATTTTCAAGTTGTTGTTCTCTGGATTCTCATGAGCACTCATCCACAACTCAAGCATCATTAATACCCACAATAATTCTCCGTAAAAGTCAGCATGACTGTTGTCGTGCATCTTCAGCGCTGTATCAAGAAATTCAGGATTGATAAACCCTCGTGTTTTTAATTTTTCAATATTGTCGTGTATTAATTCTTTCAGTCCGTTGTGGTTTTTTGCCCAAATACCAAATGGTAATCCAAATCCCTGCTTAGGCTTTTTCAAGATGGCATCTGGCAGGAAACCTTGCATGGATTGTTTGTAAAAGTGACGCAATCGCAATTTGTTGAGTTTCCAATTGCTGGGTATGCGGCATGAGAAATCAATGAGTTGTTCATCCAGCATTGGGTATTCAACTTCGATTCCGGCATAATTGCATACGCGGCTAACTTTGCGTAAATCATTCCAAGCCAGTGTGAAGTGCCAGTCCATGTACAGCATGCGATTCAAAGCCGTCACTGACTGAGGTTGATGATACCAGTGATGTTGTAAATCCAACGGTAGATGGCTATTAATTTGTCCAAGAAAGTCATTTGAAAACACCTCCCTTGGATTATGTCGATGCAGGAAGTTATAGGTTTGCAATCGGTCAGGGAGAGGAATGCTGGCTTGGTCAATATAGCTTTTTGATTTACGCAGCAGTGTGATTTTATCGACTGTTTCCGAATGACCGAGTGAAGCATGCAATGCTTTCTGAGCAACCCCGGGAATCAGGTTATAAAATTCAAAAACCTGTTGTTTGGCATAACGATCGTTACCAGCGAACAGTTCATCACCCCCGTCACCAGCCAGCAAAATGTTTTCTCCATTGTCCTTGGCAAATTTAGCGCAATAATACGTTGGAATAACAGATGAATTGCCAAAAGGTTCGTCATAGAGAGCAGCGATTTTAGGCACAGCGTCAATAATATCTTCCGGCGTCAGGTAATATTCCATGCCTTTAGTGCCGAAATGTTTTGTTGCAATGCGCGCATATTCCACCTCATCATAACCTTCCGCATCGAAACCAATGGTGTAGCTGGTGGGAGTTGTAGCCGATGCTTGCGCCATAAAACCAGTGACAGTTGAACTATCCAGTCCGCCACTTAAAAAGCTACCTATGTTGAGATTGTCGGCTTTTTTGACTCTGTCTGCTACAATATCGCGCAGTAAATCCTTGAGTTCGGCTTGCATGGTTTCCATAGAAACGGCTGTGTTTTCACTGAATTCTGGCATCCAGTACTGTTTGATTTCAGTTTTGCCATTGTTGAAATGAAGATAATGTGCAGGTGGGAGCTTTTGAATGTTACGGTAGATTGAATCAGGGCCGGGAACCATGTGGAAATAAACATAGTTATAAACAGCTTGTGGTGAAATGCTGGCCTCAACACCGGGGTGGTTAATAATAGGCTTGATTGTATCCGCAATGGCGATGCCACCTTGAGCCGGAGTTGCATAATAAAAATTGTTAATTCCGACGCGATCTGTGCTGACAAAAAGCTCAGAAGTTTCAAGATTAGCAATTGCTACACTGCATGGTCCTATAAAATGTTTTAACAGATCCGTGCCATAGCGCTGCCAGGCTTCCAGCAATGCAGCTTCATTGCCTTGTTGACTGGCTTGCTTCTGTAATGCTGAATCCAGCCATTTACAATGCCCACTGACGGAAGCCAGTATATTATTAGCAGCAAGTGGGGGCTTTTTGGTATTAAACAATCCGGCCCGATTGCTATGCTTAAAATGTTCAGGTTTTTTGATATCAAGAGTTGCAGTAGACAGTTTGATAAAGTTATCGGTTACTGGTTCAGTGCTTGCCCAGCTGAAAAATCGCGGCATGAGGTGTTATTTCCTAATTGAGTGGTTGTTCATACAGATAAAAGTTGATTGTGTAGTATTCTCTTATGGCCACCTCTAATCATTGTCTTTTGCCTGATTTCAGCGTTGGATGGTTTTCTTCGATCCTCATGTATTCCATATACACTGCGGTTCTCGAAAATCATCTGCCTTGAACTCGAACAACAATCCTAATTATTAGAGGCGCCCTTACTTCTAACTTGATGTTCTCTTGAATAAGCATTTTTAACCAATTTTAGCAGAAAGCGTACACTATAAGCTGCATCTGTCTGCCTGATTTTGTCAGAAAAGTATAGAAGCAGTGAGTAATTGCTGAACTTAGCCTCAACAGTGGTAAAATTGATTAATAATTGATATTCATTACCATCCCTGGCTTCAGATGAGCCTTGTGCACTGACAAGTTTTTGTGTCAGATCTTACTGCAAGTAGACGTTACACGTGATTGAAAAACGACTAAACTTAATAATTGAAACAAGATTTTATCAAGAGAAGTCACAGGATTGATTATATTCAAGGCAGAAGATCACGTTATACAATACTTTTCGCCCGCTGACTATTATATAAATCAGTTGTTGATGGGTTTTATTGCATATCTCTAACATAACTAATGAGCAAACAATTTGACAATTAAACTTGGTGTAGTGATGGATCCTTTGGAGGGGATCCAGTACAAAAAAGATACCACTTTTGCGATGATGCTGGAGGCGCAGACGCGTCACTGGGAAATCCATGTAATGGAAATGGATGACTTGTACCTGCGCGATGGTGTAACTTTTGCGACATCAAGAACTGTAGAATTGTTTGAAGACCCGCATCAATGGTATCAATATCATCAGCAAAACGATATTCGATTGCAGGATCTGGACGTCATCCTGATGCGTAAGGATCCACCATTTGATCTGGAATATATTTATGCCACCTATTTGTTGGAATGTGCCGAGTCTGCTGGGGTTCTGGTGGTTAACAAACCACAGTCACTGCGTGATGTGAACGAAAAGATGTATACTGCCTGGTTCCCACAGTGTGCTCCTCCAACTCTGGTGAGTCGCAGTCAGCAACAGTTTCGCAAGTTTTTGGCTGAGCACCATAAAATTGTACTCAAACCGTTGGATGGAATGGGAGGCGCTTCAATTTTTGTAATGACCGAAGATAACCCAAATATTTCGGTAATTCTGGAAATCATGACCGAGCATGGTACACGGTCGGTTATGGCGCAACAATATCTACCTGAAATAAGTCAGGGTGATAAACGTATTTTGGTGGTGGATGGCAAGGCTGTTCCCTATGCGCTAGCAAGAATTCCTGCTCCCGGTGAAAGTCGTGGAAATCTGGCAGCAGGAGGGACTGCGAAGGGCATGGAATTGAGTGAACGTGATCACTGGATTGTGGAGCAGGTTGCCCCGACCTTAATAGAAAAAGGGTTGTTATTTGTGGGAATCGATGTGATTGGCGATTATTTAACAGAAATTAATGTGACCAGCCCGACGTGTGCCAGAGAACTGGATGCTTTGTATGGACTCAATATTGCGGGTGATTTTTTTGATGGCATTGAAAATCGTTTGAGAAAAGAGGTAAGTGAATGAATGCTGCAGATCTGATACGACGTGACAAGCTGCCATCGGCAGATCGTTTTTTATTCGCACTGATTGTTGCTGTTATTTTGCACTTGATCATTCTGTTTGGCTGGAATATTAAATTACCATTTAAAGCACCGAATAAACGAGCACTTGAAGTCACATTGGTGATACCGACAGCTGATCAGCAGCGCCCCGATAAAGCTGATGTATTTGCTCAGGAAGATCAGACGGCTTCTGGTATTAAAGGTGAGGCAGATCAAGCGCGCAAAGCACCACCAGCTGAAGAAGCACAGCTTCAACCGGTACAACCTGATGTCAAGCAGGTTGAGAGAAAAGCTAGTCCAACAGTCGTGCTCAAGGAACAACAAGAGATCGTTACAGATCGGCAGTCGAACGTTAAAGTTAATCCACAGATTATTGAAGAAACAACCAATCCAGAAAAGAAATTTACCCCTGAAATGTTGTCACAGCAAATCTCCCAGGTCAGCTCGGAAATAACTGAATTGATGACACAGCAGGTTTCGAATAAACGAGTAGCCTATGTGAACACGATCAATGCACACAAGTATCAAGCAGCTGCTTATGAAAAAAACTGGCAGAGTAAAGTAGAACGTATTGGCAACATGAATTATCCGGAAGCAGCGCAAGATGGCAGGCTATCTGGCACTCTTGAGTTAAGTGTAGGAATTAATACTGATGGCTCACTCTATCGTGTTGATGTATTACGTTCGTCAGGGCATAAAGAGTTGGATGACGCAGCGATGAATATTGTAAAACTGGCAGCTCCCTATGCAAAATTGCCGGAAGGTGTGCGCGATGAAGTTGATATTTTGTTTATCAAACGTAAATGGATTTTTACTCAGAACCAGTTGACAACTGGGTCTAAGCGTTAGTATTTGTTTTCTATAATCTTTTTAAGATACTCCTGCGAAATTTTGCAAACAAAAGTGCTTGGTAAACAGCAATGGATATAAACGAAACAATTAACGAAAACCAGACAGCATCACTTGCTCATCAGTTTCTGATTGCCATGCCCAGTCTGCATGGTTCAGAGTTTTCAGGTTCAATGACCTATGTGTGTCAGCACTCAGAAGAAGGTGCGTTTGGTGTTGTGATCAATCGTCGCAGCAATATTTCCCTGGGTGAAGTGATGCAACAAATGAGCATAGAGGATGTCAATGAAGAAATTATTGACCTACCTGTTTTAGATGGTGGTCCGGTTGAACCTGAACGTGGATTTATTCTTCATCAACCATTTGGTGAGTGGGATTCTACATTGAAAATGACCGATTCAATCTCTCTAACAACCTCGCGTGATATTCTGGAAGCGATTGCAATCAAGCAAGGTCCGCAACAATTTCTGATAGCACTGGGGTACGCTGGTTGGGATGCCAAGCAACTGGAGCAGGAAATCATTGAAAACGCTTGGTTAAATGTTCCTGGTGATTCATCGATTCTGTTTGAAACACCAGTGGAGCAGCGCAGTAAAGTTGCTGCAGCTAATCTTGGTGTCGATCTCGGTTTCCTCACAACTCAAGCTGGTCATGCATAGTCTTGCACTTGTCTAGATCAATCATATCTGCGCATGCTACAAACTTCCAAAAAATTAGCACAGAAAACTGATACTTATCTTGGTTTTGATTTTGGATTGAAAAAAATAGGCGTTGCAGTTGGCCACATAGAAACAGGTCTTGCTAGTGGTTTAACCACAATTGTTTCGATCCCAAAGGAAACCCGATGGCAAGCTATTCAGAAATTGATTGTAAGCTGGGAGCCTTCTGCTCTAGTCGTCGGTATATCACGCAACATGGACGGTAGTGATCATGACGTGACTCGCGCTATCCAAAAGTTTACAAGGCAGCTGGAAGGGCGCTTTGCTTTGCCAGTGTCTCAAGTTGATGAAACCCTAAGCAGTCGCGAAGCATGGCAATTGCTCTATGAAGAGGCTGGCGTCAGCCATGCCAAGGCACTTAAATTGCAAGACCAACTTGCCGCACAATTAATTTTGCAAACCTGGCTTGATCAACAAACATCGAGAATTGCAAGATGAAGCCTTATTTATGCGACATTGATCATTTACTGGATCAGCTGGCAAACAAGCTTCAACAACATATTGGAGATGGACAACTCGCCAACCCATTAATGGTTGGCATCCACTCAGGCGGGGCCTGGATTGCAAAGCTACTCCATCAACGCTTGAGTCTGGCAGAACCATTGGGTTTATTGGACATTACTTTTTATCGTGATGATTTTTCCCAGGCTGGTTTGCATCCGCAAGTAAAACGCAGTGAATTACCTTTTGATGTTGATAACAGAAATATTATACTGGTTGATGATGTTCTGTATACAGGTAGAACAATCCGAGCGGCTCTCAATGAGATATTTGATTATGGTCGACCAGCACAAGTCACTCTTGTAACACTAATCGAACGTAATGGTCGACAGCTTCCAATCCAGGCAGATATTGTCGGTTTATCGCTTGATTTGAAGCACAATGAACGCATCAACTTGCTCGGACCAGAACCATTACAACTTATTGTCGAAAACGTGCCGGAATAGCCACTGGTGACAATAAGAAGATTTCTAAAAACCTGCTGTGCATCCTGATCACTGCGTTGGGCAGTGCTCGATCAATACATTGCGGTTCCTGTGTTCCGTCCGCCTTGCCTCCTAGTCGCTCACGACAGTTTTTCGCAATCCCCATAGGTGGCCCATAAGTGAATTATACTATCTACACTTGAAAACCTAACAGAGATGAAAGCATTTTTCGCGGACAACCAGGCTGGAAAACTATGCTGCAGAGTGAACTACAGCCAGTGTTTCCCTCTTTGTTCCCCGCGAAATTTCACACTCTCTATTGGCGTATTCTAATGCGCGAAGAGTATAACTAGTTTTCGTAATGCCGATGATTCAGCAAAAGACAATCAGTTGAGCGCGTTATTTCGTACAGATTTTAGTACCGATACTCTGTTTTATCACCTTCACAGATCTCATGAATACTGTCATCCACCAAGCGTCCACCTTGCCAGCGTCGCTCGGAGACTTTGTGACATTGGGTTTGCTCATTATAATCGATTGGTGTTGCTTGAACACGCTCCCAGCCATCGTTGGATTGATATGAGATACGCTGGTTGGACTGTGCTGCTTCTTCACGTGCGCGTGAAGAAATTCCAGTTGTCACACCACCAAAAGCACTGCCTAGCGCGCCACCAAGCATGGCACCACGCCAGCGATTACGTCGATCAATTAAAGCGCCAGCAACAGCTCCGATGCCACCACCAGCCATTGCACCTTGATATGCTCGTGGATTATGAGCTACACATGACACTAATAATTGTGAACTCAATATTACTGTCATTAAACCAATTAGTTTATTTTTCATAATATCCTCCCATCACATTGTGATGACCTTATTTCAATTAAACGATTAATTACTAAAAATCAATGTATAAATCAAATTCGGCCACAGATTATCATGTGATGACTTAACCGATCCTAAATCAATACTTAACTGTAGTTAAACGGTCAATATCCAGTCAGTGTGTATTGGAAACCTATCAATAAATTCTTCATAGACTCTTCGAGCATTAAAATTTAGTATCCAATCCTCATGCTTTTATGTGGATAGCTTCATTGGGAAATGTAGTTGTAGAAAGAACTCCAGCTAAAGGTTCACGTTTTGCTCCCCATAAGTTAGCATGTACGCCAAATGCTAATTTTTCATGTGCGAAGAGCGTACATTGCATAACAACAGACAATAGGGCGCCTCTAATCATTGTCTTTTTGCCCGATTTCAGCGTTGGATGGTTTCCTGCGATCCTCATGTATTCCATATACACTGCGGTTCTCGAAAATCATCCGCCTTGAACTCGAACAAAAATTCTAATGATAGAGGCACCCAATAAAAGAAGATTATCTGAGGCGTAGGGGTTTTCTATGCGCCAGCATGACAACACCTAAAACCCATGGAAGTATTTTTTACTACTCATTATATTTTCTGAAACGACGCCCTGGAGGGTGAGCATATTCGGCATCGTCATCCCACATTCGATTGTGTGGTGTAGATGGAGATTGATAGCAATCAATAATTCTTTTTTCGCACAAAGTTTCTCGCCATTCATACTTGATAAGATTAGTAGAGAAGGGGCTTTTTTCGGCGTGAAACTCGGTTTTGTGACTTGGTGAATATTCTGATTCTCCCCATCCTGTTCCAGCTGATTCTCGAGATGAATATGGCCTTGAACGGGATGAGCGCTTATTAGAGTAGTACCGATCGTTTGAGCGATAATCAGCATATGAGTACTCGCGAAATGCTGCAACACTGATTACTCCCATGGCAGAGAAATCACCAAACGACGCCGAGTATGCATTACCCGCATCGGTAAAATAAAACCGATTGATGCGGTCTCTTCCGCTACGCCAGCCACTAAAAGATTGCCGTTGATAGGGGCCAAGAATATACATACGTTCTTTTGAGCGTAGTTTTGAATATTTCCCAGAGATAATGACCATCTACCGCAATGACAACACCGACTCTCTCATGACTGCGATTGATGACTTCAATGCTATAACGTTGGTTTTCATGGGCTTCAATATATGCTTTTTGCTGACGGAACGAGCTTTGAAGCGGATATAATGAAAAGCGCTGGCCTCTATCATCTACAATCAATACATCAACCCTAGCTTGGTAGTTTCTGTGATCGGATCTTCGTGGATATCCTGCCTGACCATTTGCAACACACCCAATTAAGATATTTATTATCATCCCCAGAAATATGATATTTTTCATAATACTATCCTTATTTATCTGTGACATCATTGATGTATTAATTATTTTTCTTTGAATCGTGCATGAAATCACTTGAATATGCTGACGCTTCTCTTTTATCCTGGCTAAACTCGTTCAAGAGGAACATAGTCGTCTGAATGCAACGATCGAGATTGGTACATCAGAAACAAAAATCCCACGTCAGAATATTCAAGTGATTTCATGTGGGTTCCTAAGTGATTAAAGTCAATGCCGTCTTTTCAAAGATAATATGAACACTGCGCTGAATAGCCAATGAATGCGAAGAGTTGAATCTAAATATTAGCTTAGCATCAAACAGTTTGATTTGATTCATGAGTTGGTAGTGGGTCAAACCTGTAAGAGCAGCTTTAGCCGCGATCTAAGCTTCTGAGCGAACAGTCGCGGCTAAAAGCCCCTCCAACCAATGGTTATTTTCTGGAAAACACCAAGTTTGACCCACAACCCATGAGTTTAAGGGTATTAACCGCGCAATCTGTGGCATAAACAAGGATGTGTTCGCTCTTTTCTTGCTAAATCGAAGTGTTCAGATTAATGAATGAGTGATTGTAATACCCAACTACTCTTGCATTACGAGTAACCCTGGATGAAAATATGCCGTATTATGCATGAATGGATAAGGTCTAACACAACTGTAGGTAGTAGATGGAAAAGCCCATCTCAGTTGATAATCGACTTTTTACTTGAATGGATAGGATGGTTGTCAGTTTTTTTACTTAGCTATGTAACTGTTGCGGTAACACCGAAGACGGACAACAAGACAAGTCAGTTGTCGAAGTTATTTCATGCAAGTTCTTTAACCATGTTAGTTGTTTCTTAAATATTCTGTTAGGCACTTGATGTTAAAAACAGGAGATTTAATTAGCAATGCCATATTGATTACGTTTCTGGTTTTATGTCGACCAAGTATAAATCCAAACCTGATATAGACAACAATAAGATAAAAGCACAGAAGGCACTAATTTTTTTTGCCGCCGCCTTGTTCTGGCTGTTGCCCTGTCATCCTGCGTTATTGTCAAATCAACCGGCAATCCTTGATCCTCTCAACACATTGATTATCAGCCTACTTTGGTTTCCAGTGTTTGCAATGCATTGGACTCGAGTGCTTAAATGGCACTTATTGATTCTTGCGCTCTGTTTTTTAGTGCCTGCATTCCTTGGTATTGTTCATCATACTCATCGTACTTCCACAGGGTTGTCGGCTACATATTATCCGAATTCGAGTTTTTCTGAACCAGCAGCGGAGTTTGTCACCAGAGCATCAACAGACTCGACAGTTCGCCTTGATCAACCCATTGATTTTTCTTCTGACGGTTTTTCTTTCTTCGAGCAAACATTTCCGCTTTATTTCGCTAACGACGCTTTGCTGAGATTTTGGACAGCAGATTCAACCGACATTCCTGCTGCTTTTCAGTTTAGTGCGATCTGGGAAGGGTATATTGTTGTTAATGATGCCGTTTCACAGATTTCACTCATTCACACTGGGGGTGCGCTTGAGTGGTTTCTTGATGGCAAAGAGGTAATTGGTCAAGCAAAACCAATTAATAGTTCTTTGAAAAAATGGCTTCCAATACAAATCCGATTCTCCCGTTCGAATGCGCAACCACCAAGTCTACAGTTAGAATGGTTGAGAGCTGGAATTCTTGAGACAGTGCCATCCACAGCACTAAAATCGAATGCAACACAAAATCAAGATTCACACACATTACAATTAGTTAGTTATCTAGCAGCTGGAATTTGGTTTGCTGCATTGCTTGCTTTTATATGGTTGGTGCGTCCACGTTGGAAACCTCCTTCTACTAATTTGGTTTTGTGGAGTGTATTTGTCGGTTTATCACTCATTGTTGTTGGTAACGTTCAACAATTCGGTGAGCAATTTGGTAGCTCTATACTGAATGTTGGCAATGATGACCTTACCTATGAGTCTTCAGCACGAGATTTGCTCCTTGGCCACTGGTGGGATAACAATAAAGGACAACTTTTATACCAGAATCTAGCTTATCCATATCTACTTGCAGCCATGCATTTGATTGCAGGAGAGTCGGTCGGGCAGGCCATCTGGTTTCAGCAATGGCTGATGAGCGGGATGTTGATTTTCATGACATGGCTTATCTATCGTTTATATGGAACCAGGCCAGCTGTCATTATGTTTGTGTTGTTGTCAGTAACAAAAATCATTGGGTATTCAAAAGTACTTCTTGATACAACATTCGCTATTAGTATTGGTTTCTGTGTTATTTATTGTTTACTGCGATATGTAAGGCAATCTCGCATAATGTGGCTTCTGCTAGGAGGATTGGCACTTGGGATTGCAACGTTAGTGCGGATGAATTTTCTGGCGTTTGTCCCAGTAGCCGCAATATGGCTTGTTTTATACTCTCCTTCATCGAGGGTTGCATGTCGTAACTTGCTGATTTTTTTGCTTAGCTTCCTCCTCATGTTTTCCTTTGTTGGAATACGTAATCAAATCGTTGCGAATGACATTGTATTATTGCCGTCTAGTGGTGGATTGAACTTGTGGATTGGAAATCATCCACCAGAATTTGATGGTCCAACCTATTTTACGACACGAGTGCCGCGCGATGCTGACTTGCTGTCGTTAGCAAAGAATTATATCTTTGATGATCCGATTGCTTTCTTTCAGCGTACTGGAAAAAAACTAGCTTATGTTTTTGGTGTAAATTTAAAAAAAGGAGAAGTCAAAGTACGCGTGTTTCTTCTTTGGTTGTTCGCCATTATTGTGACTTTTTTGACAGTTCGAAAGGGTTGTCGGCAGTCTGATAATTGGTTGCTCTGGGGATGGGTGGTTTCAATCAATGCACCGCTTGTATTAATTTTTCCATGGGGCTATGGCTGGAGATTGTCAGCGCCAAGTTTTCCGATACTGTGTTTAATAATAGCCATAGGAGTTAGTGCCATTCTGGACAGGCAAGTTGCGAGTAGATGATAGTCATAATAGCTGCGGTTAACTGTGGATCAAGTTTGATTCTGTTGTGGGCACCTCTAATCATTGTCTTTTTGCCCGATTTCAGCGTTGGATGGTTTTCTGTGATGCTCATGTATACCATAATATACTCTCCGCACATCAAAATTTAGCATCCAGGGTACGCACTTTTTTGTGGATAGCTGCGTTGGAAACCCTTGCTGTAGAATGACTACAGCCAATGTTTTCCGCCTTGCTCTCCACAAAAAATCACCCACCCTAAATGCTAAATTTTCATGTGCGAAGAGTATACACTGCAGTTCTTGATAATCATCCGCCTTGAACTCGAACAACAATCCTAATTATTAGAGGTGCCCTTGTGATATTTAGTGTGAATAGTTCACAGAACCTATTCGTAGATATTGCTATGCTGAAAACGTAAATGGTAAAAGTCGAGAGATGACAGAGACTTCACAAAGTTGGGTTATTTCAATCTGAAACTGTGAATAAGTTCACACTTTCAGTCACTATTCTTGGTAAATTCTTGCTGTTGGTCTGTCAACTCCCATGTTTCCACTAAACTTAAGCGAAAGAGAAGGTGAGAATTGAGTTGTACAATTTGTTGTACGGTTAGACAAGCATAATCACCAGATATTGTGAGGAATGAGGATGAATACAACATTGGTTTTGGTGGTTTTAATCGTCGCATCTCTTTTCTATTTCATCGGTATTTATAATCGCTTGATTCAGGCAAAAAACCGTTATAAAAATGCATTTTCTCAAATTGATGTGCAGATGACCAGGCGCTATGATTTGATTCCCAATCTGGTGGAAATATCCAAGGCATATATGCGTCACGAGCGTGAAACATTGCAAGCAGTGATTGCCGCTCGGCAAGGTGCTATTAACGGTTTACAAAAAGCAGCTAAAGACCCAGGCAATGCGCGAGCATTGACTGAGCTGTCTAAAGCAGAACAAGGGTTATCTGGGGCGCTAGGTCGTTTGTTTGCGTTATCAGAATCCTATCCTGATCTGAAAGCCAATCAAAATATGATGCAACTTACGGAAGAACTGACTACAACTGAAAACAAAGTGACATTTTCGCGACAGGCATTTAATGATGCGGTGATGGAATACAATATTTTGCGTGAAGCATTTCCGAATAATTTGATTGCAGGAAAATTTAAATTTATGGAAGCACAATTATTGCAGATTGAAGATGTTGCCAAGCGTAGTGTGCCTCGTGTTGCTTTCTGAGCTAAACGATCGTTATTTAGAGGTTTTTTGTCAAAAATAAGCCATCTGAAAAGTCTTTTAAATTGTTTGGTTTATCCGCTTCTTCTCGTTAAACAGTGTCAACTATTCCCCTCAAACCATCGAAAAAAGTCTTCAATTCAGAAGCACTTCTTTTCAATTTTTCTTGACTCTGTAGTCAGCCCTTAAAAAGTCTTTTGGAGCGATTGGTGCATTTCCGATTTTTTCCTTTTTTATCAAAATGACACTTGAAATACGTCAGGATTGGTGTGTTCAAGCCGTCTCGGTGACTCTTTTCTTCAAAATGGCAGCGTCAATAGAAACAAAAAGGCTGTCTCAGCCATTAGTTTAAATTCCAAGCACGCTGCCATCAACACGTTAATGATGTCGCCTGTGGTGCCTTTTAAGAATCCAGTGATGGGTTCAATTGCAGCGCGTCTGCGACAGCGTTTTTTTATCGCGCTGATAACGATTGTCTCGTTTCAATGGATGGCCTGGAAGAATGATCGCCGTTTCTCCCTCTGGTTGTTTGCCTCTGTAACCACGATCACACACTGCATCCGTAACTCTGGGTGGGGCTTGCCCCACGTGGTTTTGTTCTGTGTCAGAACACTTGGTAGTGTATGATTGTCATGGCAGTTCGTTGCATGGCTAATAATATTGGTTGTTGCGGTTGCAGCAATCGAGACATTGTTGCCGTATTCATATTGCTTGTGGTCTTTACCCTTACCCATACGATAAACATCAGGCTCATGCAGTGAATCGATTTTATTGCTGTCTATCGAAGTAGGCATGAAGATAATCCAGTAAAAAAAATGTGATGCTACGATCTAGTCTCAATTTCTGTCGCTTATGAGCCAAGAATTTACAAGTGGTGGTTCTTGAGTTTAAAGAAATAATTCTATAACAGGCTAATCCACGCTTAAAATAACCGTTAAAGCATGGGTAAACCTAGCATGCTATTATCAATAAATATCCACTTTCTCAGACACATAAGTGTGACAACAGGAATCAAAATGCAATCCTACGGAACATATTCGTTTTTTACGTGGCAATCAAGTTTGAAATATTGTCGTTTTTAGCGATGCAATTTTTTATGTTGGCATTATGAACTTTCATCTTCTGTTACAGGTCGTAGTACGGGATTTTCGGTAAAACATACTAGAGAGTAATAGTTGCTAGATTTGTGTTAGCAGACCTGAAAACTGTGTTGCAACGATCGCATTTCAGGTGGTTATTTGCGCTTCTCAACCAAAAAAATGCGACCGAAATATAATAATAGACCTTATTATCAGTCAAAAAAGGATTTTTAAACGATGTCACTAATTCGAATATATAGTAATTGTTTTTTTCTTGTTTTACTCACACTACTATCTAGTAGTTGCATCCACGCTCAAGATTCTAGTTTGTTACCTATACGTAATACAGATGATTTGATAGAAATTGGATTTGAGCATCCAGATCTACTTAGCAATGGATTAAATCACTCTGGAAACCCACCACAAGTGGTTAGCGATGATGCCCCTGTTTTAGAGGGTAATCAGTCACTGAGTGTTTTTATCGACAAAAATAACAGTCCAGATAATTTTTCCTCACAAATTACACTCAGAGAAGACCTTTATAGCAAAAAGTTCACTGAGTTAGAATTTGGCAAAGATTACTGGCTTGGCTTTGCAATTTACCTTAATGATGATTATCAAATGCAAGAATATGGGGATCACGTCTTTATATTGAACAGTAGACCAGATAAACATTTGGGTGAGGGTAATCGGGCTGCAAATATAGTGTTAACAGTCAGCGGCAAACAAGAAAATAACAAGCGTGGACTCACTGAACCTCATTGGGTTGTAGCAATTAATGGTGATGATCGGCAAATTTTACCAGCTAATGATGTAATTTATGCTACATCAGAGTCTGCTGCACTGACTCCAGTAGCAGGTGATACAGGTCGTTGGGTAAGTTGGGTTATACACATCAAACATACTTTTAATGCTGATGGGCTTGTCGAGATTTGGAAAGATGGTGTCCAGGTTTACAGCAAAAATGGGATACACACATCGTTTAATGATGCTCGAGGTCCTTTTGTGAAGTTGGGAAGTAACAAGTGGAGTTGGAAGTCTGATAAATACGCAGCAATTAACCCAGCAAGACGACAAAGCTTTCTGGATGGCTTTCGAATGGCACAAGGGTCAAATCGCCTTGTTGATGTCGATCCAATTCCGGATGAATCTCTCAGCAATCCAGTGCAACCACCCCTTAGTATTCTAAACGTTGATACAACTGACCCAGTCGAGGAAGTGATAGTAAAGGAAGAAGTCACAGTAGAAGGCGTGCCAGAGGAAGAAGTTTCAGAAGAGGATGTACCTGAGGATGAAGTTGTAGAAGACGTGCCTGAGGAAGAAGTTGTAGAAGATGTGCCAGAGGAAGAAGTTTCAGAAGAAGACGTGCCTGAGGAAGAAGTTGTAGAAGATGTGCCAGAGGAAGAAGTTTCAGAAGAGGATGTGCCTGAGGATGAAGTTGTAGAAGAGGTCGCACCTGAGGAAGAAGATGTATCAGAGGAAGAGCAAGAGCCAAATCAGTCATCGAGAAATACTGATAACTTAATAGAGATTGGGTTTGAGCAATCAGACATTTTTAGTCTTGGATTACTTGCTTCAGGCAATACACCTAAAGTAACCAGTAACAAAGCGGATGTTTTTGAAGGCAAACAAGCACTGAGTGTATTAATTGATAGAGGTGGGAGTCGAGTGCCATATCGCACAGAATTCACACTTGGTACTGCTAAATATGACAAGCAATTTACTCACCTGGAGTTTAATCAGGAATACTCGATTGGTATTGCGGTTAAACTCAGCGATGATTTTGAAATGCCTATACAAGACGACATTTTCATTCAAACGCACGGTAGACCTGATTCTGGAGAAAAATCCAGAAACCCGGCCATATCACTACGATTAATAGGTGAGTCGAATTATGGAAAATTTGGAGTTGATTCTCCGCATTGGGGAATATCAGTTAATGGTGATTCGAAAAAAATAACGAGTGGAGGCTATACCTCAGAACATATTGCTTCACTTAGTTCTGCAGTCGAAGACAAAGGTCGATGGGTAACATTTGTTATTCGTTTCAAAAATACCTATAACAAGGATGGGTTTATTGAAATTTGGAAAGATGGAAAAAAGGTACATCGCAAAGATGGAATTGCGACAGCTTTTAATGACTCTGAAGGTCCTTATATCAAAGCGGGTAGTTATAAATGGAGTTGGAGAAAAAAACATAATCGTACTTATGCAACGACCAAGTCAGCAAGACGTCTAAGCCATCTGGATTCATTCCGAGTCGCAAAAGGTGAAAATCGTATTAAAGATGTTTCTCCATAATGTCAGTGAGATAGAGTTTACTTACTGGCTATCAAATAAATAATCTGTCTATCTATCTCCAAATAATAGCAACCTGTAAGCAGAGGTTGCTATTATTTACTTTATGACACTACTGTCCGGTTAAGAAAATTGCAGTTTCGATTGCACGAACTGCCTGGGTTTAAGTGGTTTTCGTTTGTGTTGAGTCGAGGCAATAATTTCAATCACCGATTTTCGCTGGAATACATTGGCTGAGATGAGCCGGGTTAGGTTGTTGCAAAGAAACTTGAAGAGTGCTCAGACTATTATTTACGAGTTTGTGTAACAAGTAGATGATTATCGCAATCAAGACTTGCAGGTGAACGGCTTGTTCAAAAGTGCCCAAGAAACGTTTGATTTTCAGGTTTTGTTTAATCCATTTGAAAAACATTCAATCTGCCAGCGTTGCTTGTACAAAGCCATTATCTTTTCAGCAGGGTGGGTCAGATCATGGAAATCTGAATGATTTCTTTTTCATCTTCCAGACGAATGAAGCGTATACGGTGCAAGGGGATTGGATATTTTTTCCCTTTTTCGGACGTGAGCCGAATCGTTTGGTCTTCCAGAATATTATCTTGTACGGGTTGATCCGTTGTGGCTACGTATTGAGCATTCACTTTCATGCGCCCGACAAAGCGGTTGCCCTTGAGGTGCATTTGCTCATAGTACCAGCCATAATCGTATAGGCCCGATCAAACACGTACGTTGCGTTAGTCATAATGGGTAACGTATTGGTCGCTTTACGGTCATTAACTTTGGCTTGGGTCATCGAAAAGAAGTCGGCACTTCCTGTTCAGGATCATAGTTGAAATGTAATTTGACGCCGGCCTTATTCGAACAAAAATGAGCCCATGAAAAATTCTGTTTATTCAGATAAATGATGGTGGAATCAATCAGACGAATCGCCTGCTGGGCTTCTTTAGCGATCTTTGTCTGAACCTGGCCTAACAGTGAAAAGAACAATTCTTTATAAATACCGAGAGGGCGTTTTTTGTTGGCATCGGCCAAGGTTGAACGATGGATTCCTTTAACGCCCAGATGGTAATGATGATTACTGTGGCTATTGACGTTGATTCAAGGTGTCTCAATGATGGGCAATCGTATAATTGAGCATAGAGCATGGAATAAACTGACTTCAATAGTTCAAATGGCGAACGCGATAGTCGCCTTGGTGCCGTTTCACCGCATCCATCAAAATGGTATTTCGGAATAAATCGTAGGACCTGAATTCAGGTCAGACTAACAATACGAAAAAAGCGCATCGAAGATGATAGTCTCAAAGGCTTTATGTATAAAACCTTTAATCCTTTCTATCTTCGATGCGCTCATTTGTGTCATTTACGCATTGAATTGAACTCTTCCCTCCGCGTAGAAAGATCTATTGATCTTTAGAGCGCGGAGAGAGTGATTCAAAACCTAAACTACATGACATTTTTATTGAAAGACATTAGATGCTACGGTGCAACGTCATTGTAACGGTTTGGACCTTTTGCAATCCGTACTGCATCCAAATAGCTCTGGCGTCTTGCTGGTTTGATAGTCTCATAATTATGGAATTTTTTCCAACTCCATTTATAGCTACCTATCTTAAAATATCCGCCTCGAACATCATTAAAAGCAGTTGCGATCCCAGTCTTGCGATGGATCTTTTTGCCATCTTTCCATAACTCGATAAAACCATCCTTATTGTATGTGTTTTTGAAGTGGATGACCCATTTCACCCAGCGACCTGTATCACCTTTTGCTGGGGAGATTTGAGCTCGATATTTTGAAGTATAATTTTTACTGGAGGTGAGTTTTTTCGAGTCACCTGCAACTCCGATTTGCCAACTCATTGCGCCTTTATATTGCTTTGAACCGGTTAGAGATATTGACATGGCTGGATTCCTGGCGGCTTCCCCTTTATCTGCCCGACCATGTGTCTGAAAAATAATATCACTATATTTCGGTGCTTTATAGTTTTTATCGAGATAGATTGCAAAACCAACCCAGTATTCCTGACCATTTTCTAAATGAGTGAACTGCTTCTCAAATTTGGATGTGCCAAGCGCGAATTCTGTACGGTATGGTACTCGACTGCTATTTTTGTCGATCAATACACTCAATGATTGCTTTCCTTCAAAAACAGGTCCTTTGTTACTACGAACCATTTTCGCCTCATTCCCAGAGATTAGTAATCCAGCGCTCACTAAGTTAGGTTGT
Source organism: Methylococcales bacterium (assembly GCA_965224565.1). Lineage (GTDB taxonomy): Bacteria > Pseudomonadota > Gammaproteobacteria > Methylococcales > DRLZ01 > DRLZ01. Next base: position 365,896 of record CBDCZN010000002.1, read on the forward strand.
TCAAATCCAAGCTCCATCATGTTTTTAGTATTGCGGAAAGACGATGAAGGTGGCTGTTTCACAACTACAGGCTGTTTCACAACTACAGGTTGTTTCACAACTACAGGTTGTTTCACAACTACAGGCTGTTTCACAACTACAGGCTGTTTCACAACTACAGGTTGTTTCACAACTACAGGTTGTTTCACAACTACAGGTTGTTTCACAACTACAGGTTGTTTCACAACTACAGGCTGTTTCACAACTACAGGTTGTTTATTTATATCAAGCTTGCTAACTGGAGCAACATCATTATAACGATCTGCTCCCTGTGCAATTCGAACTGCATCCAGATAACTCTGGCGTTTTGCTGGGTTAATAGTTGCGTATTTATTAGTATTCCAGCTCCATTTATAGCTGCCCATTTTCACATATGGACCACGAGCATCATTAAACGATGTACTGATTCCATTTTTGCTATAAACTTGAACACCATCTTTCCATATGTCCATAAATCCATCAGAATTATAGGTGTGTTTGAAATGGATTACCCAACTTACCCAACGACCAGTATCTCCTGCAGCTGGTGATAGACCGGCGTTTACTGATGTACGATATTTAGCACCAGATTTTGGTAAAACTCGTCGATCATCGCCATTAATAGTTATTAACCAATTTGGTTCTTTAACTCCAAACTTAGAGTTTTCTCTTTTACCACTGACTGATAATGATATATTTGGACGTCTGTAGCTTTCGCCCAAATGTCTATCAGGTCTGCTGTTCAGTTTGAAAATAGTATCTCTGAATTCAGGCATTTGATAATCATCATCGAGATAGACAGCAAAGCCAACCCAGTAATCTTTGCCATATTCAAATTCACTGAATTGCTTGCCATATTTCTTTGTGCCCAGAGTAAATTCTGTAGTGCTCGGTACTCTGCTTTTGTTTTTGTCAAGAAATACACTTAGTGATTGTTTGCCTTCAAATACAGGCACGTTATTACTGACCACTTTTGCAACATTGCCGGAGGCAATTAACCCATTGCTGAGTAAGTCAGGCTGCTCAAACCCAATCTCTATCATGTTTTTAGTATTGCGAATAGGCGATAGATTAGGATTTTGTGCTGCCGGGTTTTGTGCAACAGGAGTTACAGTAGACTCTTCCACTGCAGCAGTGATATTAAGATGTTCATTTAATCTAAGATCTGAGATCAGTGTCTTATAATTCTTGGTAAGATCGTTGATCTGAATACGCATATATCGTGCTTGCGTAGATGAAAGGTTATATTGCTCAAGTTTTGCACTAGAACTGACGCCTTTATAGACAGTTTTCCAGTTTGCGTCATCAAGAGACATTTGAATATTAAAATCAACCGATTTCTGGTTGCCCTGACTCCAGGCGATTGAGACACTATTAATTGCTTGCTTCGCTTCAAGATCAAAATCAAGCCATATACCCGCGGAAGCTGAGTTGACCGGAACTGATTTTGCTTGAATACTACTGGATAAAAATGTTAGAAAAATAAGAATAATAAGAAACAAGTGCTTACTATTTGTCCTAAAATACATCATGTGTTAAATACCTTTTTTTGTTGATTACCCTTTAAAGATTAGTTCAATTTGAGTAATTTTTTGTTGACTTCACAAAAAAAATGAGATATGTGTCAAAAAAATACAAAAAAGTCAGTTACACGATGCCGTCAATTTAGCATGCTATTTATATTGTTCAATGCATCAAATGGATTCTAATATATTGTTTTATAGTGTTTTATTGTGAAATCACCTGGACTGAGATAGTGATTTATACCAATAATCAAGATGGTTGTAATCGATGAATCTGAGCTAATATTAAAGAGCTAGATTGAGAATTTCGGGGAAAAAGCAATGTATTTCACTGCACTACCGATAAAAAAAGCAACTGGGAGTTAGCGGGATAGGGTCTGGTTAGTTTGGTAAAAAAGACAGATCAAACTAGACTTTGTCGATTGAGGAAGAAGTTATTTTGGCAAGTGGAGTTTTTTAGGGGGCAGGTGGGTGATGGCAGAGAACTCTTGCTACATACGAAAAGTTTTGCTGATTTCTGCTTCAGCCTGTAACCAATCATCCATCTCATTGCCGGGTGAAAACTCGCGATGTAGTGCTTTATAATAGGCAGCCACGGCAATCATCGAGTCTGTGTTAAGTTCTGCTGTAACGGTTGCTTTATCAGGTCTTGGGTAGTTTGGGGTAAAACCTAATCTGAGCTGACCAACAAAGCCTAACGAGCTATTATGCTTGATGCCAATTGTCGATGGCTCACCTTCTGTTAACGTCCCGAATAGTCGATCCCATAGGACATCACTGCACCGTAATTCTGATCATGCTCTATACGTTTTATTGAATGATGAAGTCGGTGTAGTGCTGGGACAATAATCAAACGACTCAGTTGTGTTTCGCCAGGAAATGCAATATTGGTATGATGAAACATGATAAACAAAGTTGTTATCGCCTCACAGGCTAGTGCTGAGGTTTTGTCGACACTTAAGATAATGATTAATCCCGCTTTCATAACGACGAACATGCCAAGTTCGATAGTATGCAGTCGAAATGCTGTGGATACATTCAAATAGGGATCACTGTGGTGTACTTTGTGAAACATCCACAAAAAATTAAATTGATGACAGGCAACATGCCAGAGATAGGCGACCAGATCCAGCAATATAAATGACAGGAAGATTTTCCATCCAGGATTGGTTACTTCACTCAATAGCCCGTGATTGGAATAGTGTTCTGTTAACACTAATAGAGCAGAAACCGATAGCAAAGAAAGCACGGCGTTATTAAACATGAACAAGCTAATGTTTGTAAAACAAGATTGCCTCAGCTTTTTGATGGGGCATTTTTCTTTGGGAAAATGTATTTCCAAGGATAGCAGTATACAAAATGCCAGCAGTAGCAAAACAAATACCAAGGCTCCAGGGGTGATTGTCGGTATATCCATGAGATCAAGCAAGAGACTTGCTGAATGGATGGTTGAATCAAGATAGGTGTTGATCATTTCTTCTCCTAAATCAGTTAGTCATAAAAATTTTCAACTCTATGCTATTAAAACCTTATGACTCTTTTATGACATTTTATCAAGGTGATTGAGATTGCCTGATTCCAAAAAACCAATTTGTCTGACATTTTTCAGGAGATATGGGGAAGTACTAAAATCAATCGCATTAAGGCAAATACAGGATTGATTTCTTAGTATTGCGCAAGAGAGCGTAAGGTTGGGATGGTATTCAAAATGCTTATTTATCCCAAGGTGGCTTGGGACAAGCATGTACTTTGTAAATTAGAAGGTACTCTGAATTAGAAACTTTGCTATTGTTGTTTAACAATTATACTTATTTTCGTCTCCAGGTGGTATCACCACTGACATCCTCGAGAATGATACCTTGTTCCAGCAGTTCATCTCTAATCTTGTCAGCGAGTTCCCAGTTTTTATTGTTACGGGCATCGGTACGTTGCTGGATGCGTTGATTGATCTCGTCATCTGATAAGGTTTTAGAGTCAGGTTTATCGAAAGTGGGGTTCACGGTGACTTCAAGGCCACCAATAAATTCCACACCAGGCATATCGAGAGTTTGCGGAACCTGTTTTTTTAAAAACTCATCGGCATCTTGTTGCAGAATACCTAATAAATCACCTAATTGACGCAGCTGTATCGCCAACGTTGCAGCAATTCCAGGATGCTTTGTCTTGTTGCGATTGATTTCTCTGGCAAGGTCAAACAGTACTGCCAAGGCCGATGGTGTATTAAAATCGTCGTTCATGGCGTTATCGAACTGAGTGGCAAAATCAGTTTGTTCAAGAGTCTCCAATTCCGAGGATGGATAACCGCGCAAGGCTGTATACAGTCTGGTCAAAGCGGAGTCGGCATCTTTCAAATTATCTTGTGAGTAATTCAGCGGACTTCGATAATGGCTGGAAAGGATGAAAAAGCGAATGACTTCCGGATCACGTACTGTTTTAATCACTTCGCGTACTGTGAAAAAATTGTCCAGTGATTTTGACATTTTTTCTTCATCCACACGCACAAAGCCATTGTGCATCCAGAAGTTGACGAATGTTTCGCCTGTCGCTGCTTCTGATTGAGCGATTTCATTCTCGTGATGGGGGAATTGAAGATCCATACCACCACCGTGGATATCAAAATGGTTTCCCAGGCAGTCTGTTGACATCGCAGAGCATTCAATATGCCACCCCGGTCGCCCAAGACCCCATGGAGATTCCCATGCAGGTTCATCCTTTTTAGCGCTTTTCCAGAGTACAAAGTCCATTGCATCGCGCTTGGTGCTTTCTACTTCAACCCGCTCACCAGCACGTAAATCTTCAATGCGTTTACCGGATAGTTTGCCGTAGTTTGAGAATTGATTCACTGAATAGTAAACATCGCCATTATCACCAATATAAGCAGTATTGTTTTCAAGCAATACTGAAATCATCGTAATAATCTGATCCATTGATTGTGTTGCACGCGGCTCACTATCAGCAGGCAAGACAGCAAGTGCGCGTTCGTCCTCATGCATCGCATCAATAAAACGCTCGGTGAGCACTGTGATTGATTCAGCATTTTGTTGCGCGCGCACGATTATTTTGTCGTCAACATCAGTAATATTGCGCACGTACGTGACCTCATAACCAAGTTTGCGCAAGTGGCGAACCACAACATCAAAAGCAATCATTACCCGTGCATGTCCGAGATGACAATAATCGTAAACCGTCATACCGCAAACATAAATACCAACTTTCCCGGGAATAATTGGCTTAAACACCTGTTTGGAACGCGTTAAGGTATTGTATATTTCCAGCATTGGAATGTGTTGTCCTGTTGTTTAATGATTGCGGGTGAGATTAAAGCACCTGAATTCGTATCATAAGTGCATAACCTCTGTATGTAACTGGAAGCATGGCACGATGTGTTTAGAAGCAAGACATCGATGTACACTGTCAACAGTTACGAAGCCACTGACAGAGGATACCAATGAACTATCACCATCTCAGTCTTGCTGAAAGACATTATATCGAAATTGAAAGCAAAGCAGGCACCTCATTGAACAAGATTGCACAAGCGCTTCATCGCTCGCAGAGCACGGTGTCGCGCGAGATCAATCGCAATACAGGACAACGCGGCTATCGACACAACCAGGCGAATCGATTCGCAAACGAGCGTCATGACAGCAAGTGCAAAGTAACGAAATTGACGGATGAAATCAAGCACCTTATTGATGGCTATCTTGAGCAAGACTGGAGTCCTGAGCAAATCGCAGGACGGCTGGAGTTGGATGGAGTAATCAAGCTGCACCATGAAACGATCTATCAATATGTCTTGGCAGACAAACAAGCGGGTGGTGTGCTTTATCAACATTTGCGGCATCAAAACAAGACGTATCGAAAACGCTATGGGGCAGCACACAACCGGACAGGGATCCCAAACCGGGTGGATATTGATGAACGTCCTGAGGCGGCCAACAAGCGTGAACGTGTGGGCGACTGGGAAGCCGACACTATCATTGGCAAAAACCACAAAGGAGTGATTGTGACGCTGGATGACCGCAAATCAAAGCTTCGCCTGGCAACCCCGGTCTCAGGGAAACAAGCGAGTTTGGTGACACAGGCAATTCAAACCTTGTTATCACCGATCCAGTCATGGGTTAGAACCATCACCTTTGACAATGGGAAAGAATTCGCTTGCCATGAATCGATTGCAGATACACTGGGTTGTGACACCTATTTTGCTAAACCCTATCATTCATGGGAGCGTGGACAAAATGAGAATGCAAACGGCTTGCTCCGACAGTATTTCCCAAAAGCAATGGAGTTAATCGATGTGACCATGAAGCAGGTGCTCGAAGCCGTTGATAACCTTAACAGCAGACCGCGGAAATGTCTGGGATTTAAAACACCTTATGAGGTCTTCAGAGAACTCACAGGAATTAACATGGATGTTTTTACAGGTTATGCACTTATGACTTGAATTCAGGGCAGATGAATGTTTTGAAGTATTCGGTTAGAGTTGCTGCTTTATTCGCAAAGGTAAACCCCTTATAATAGCTGTTTTTAATTCATAGGAAAACCAGGAGAAACGTATGCGTTTATTTTTGATTTCTATCTTGACACTCCTGACACTCGGATCAATTGCACATGCAGAGGACAAAAAAACCATGTCAGCAAACCAACAAGTAAAACTGGAAACATCACTTGGCGATATAATTATTGAAGTTGATGCAGAAAAAGCACCTGTATCTGCTAAAAACTTTATCGATTATGTTAACAGTGGTCATTTCAACGGAACCATTTTTCATCGCGTAATCCCCGGTTTTATGGCGCAAGGCGGTGGTTTTGACAAGGATTTCAAACAAAAGTCTACGAATGACGCCATCAAAAACGAAGCGGATAATGGCTTGAAAAACACGCGTGGAACATTGGCTATGGCAAGAACCTCAGATCCAGATTCAGCATCTTCGCAATTTTTTATTAATTTGAAGGATAATGCCTTTCTGGATTTTAAATCAAAAACACCACAAGGCTGGGGTTATGCCGTTTTTGGGCGTGTGATTGATGGAATGGACATCGTTGATAAAATGGCTGAACAACCAACAGGTTCTAATGGCCAGCATCAAGATGTTCCAAAGACCCCAATTGTTATTAATAAAGTTAGCCTTGTATCTGCGGCAAAATAAAGCCTCCTAGTCGATATGTTTAATCCGGAGTTGAAGATTTGACCACACTCCGGGTTGAACAGATGCTGTTTATCTCTGACCTTCACCTAAGTCCTTCTCGCAAGCACATCACATCCCTTTTTCTATCATTTCTAGAGCAACGCGCATCAGGCGTTGGTGTATTGTATATTCTTGGCGACTTATTTGATTGCTGGGTTGGCGATGATGATCCAACGCCACCAAGAATTGATGTGATTAAAGGCTTGCGCCAACTGGTTGATGCAGGAACCCAGGTCAATCTGATACAAGGTAATCGTGATTTTCTACTTGCTGAACGTTTTGCCAGTGAGTGTGGAGCAAAAATACTCAATGACTGTATTGTTATTGATTGTAATGGTCAATCAACTTTGCTGATGCATGGTGATTTATTATGCACGGATGATACTGCCTATCAGGCTTTCCGAAGGTTGTCTCGTGGCAAGGAATGGCGCAGTAACGTCCTGGCTAAACCTTTATGGCTTCGATTGGCATTAGCACGCTGGTATCGTTTTAGAAGTTATCTACACAAACAACAGCAGACGAGTGAAATAATGGATGTCAATGCGGAAACTGTTTGCGAATATGTAAATCACTATGTTGTTTCACAATTGATTCATGGTCACACTCATCGTCCTGGCCAGCATTCGATAATCAATGACGACCAGATTCTTGAGCGTTATGTATTAGGTGATTGGGGAGATTCTGCCAAGATATTGGCTCTGGGTTCTAATGGATTACAATTTGAAAAGATTAGCTTGAACAGACATGGGAAGTTTAGCTGCAACATAATATAAGGTTCTGTTCAAAATTGATTGCCAGTTTTTTAGTGGCTGGCAATCAATCTTAAACAGTGTCTCTTATGATCAATAATGACTTTCAACTACATAGGAACAGCACCTGGACCATCGGTAGTCGTTGGAGAATCAGATGGTGTTACAACTTCTTCTTCAGTCTGTCCAGATTCACCATCTTCGGGCTTGGCTTTGACCTTTTTCTTCAGCGGCTTCAATGTTGGTTCGCGCGGATCACTATCATTCATAATATCTTCAATTTGCCATTTATCAATGGTTTCCCATTTGACTAACGCTGCAGCCATCGCGTGAAGTCTGTCCATATTCTCTCTCAGGATTTTCTCTGCTCTCGCATAGTTCCGATCGAGAAAGATACGAATCTCTTCGTCAATAATAATTGCAGTTTGTTCAGAGACGGCTTTTGATGGTCCTCCACCTCCGGCATAGGGGTTAGAGTTTTCTTCGCCATAGGTTGAAGGGCCTAGTCGTTCTGACATCCCCCAGCGTGTTACCATACTGCGTGCCAGGTCAGTTGCTCTCTCGATATCATTCGATGCACCAGTCGTCACCTGTCTGTCACCGACAATGATAGCCTCGGCAATACGCCCACCATACAAGGTAGACAGCTGGCTTTCGAGTTTTTCAAAACTTGCGCTATGGGTATCTCTTTCAGGCAGAAATAAAGTAACACCTAAAGCCCTGCCACGCGGCATAATACTGACTTTGTAAACAGGGTCTTGTTCTGGCACTAAAATGCCGACAATTGCATGACCGGCTTCGTGATATGCAGTTAACCTTTTTTCGTCCTCAGTCATAATGTTGGAGCCACGTTCAGCGCCCATCATGATTTTATCTTTGGCGTGTTCTATATCGCTGGCCTCAACTGTTTGACCGTCTCTGCGTGCAGCAAACAAAGCTGCCTCGTTTAATAAATTGGCAAGATCTGCCCCAGAAAAACCCGGTGTACCACGAGCAACATCATTCAATTCAACATTTTCAGCCAAAGGTATGCGTTTGGCATGGACCTGGAGGATTTCATGGCGACCAATTAAATCCGGTAAGTCAACAGCAACTTTTCGGTCAAATCGACCTGGTCTAAGCAAGGCTTTATCGAGTATATCTGAACGGTTTGTTGCTGCAATAACGATAACGCCTTGATTGGCTTCAAAACCATCCATTTCAACCAATAACTGATTGAGTGTTTGCTCGCGCTCATCGTTGCCACCGCCTATCCCTTGTCCACGGGCACGTCCGACAGCATCTATTTCATCAATAAAAACAATACAAGGCGCTTTTTCCTTGGCCTGCACAAATAGATCTCTAACCCGCGCAGCACCAACACCGACATACATTTCAACAAAGTCAGAGCCTGAAATTGAAAAAAATGGTACTTTAGCTTCGCCTGCGATCGCGCGAGCTAGTAAGGTTTTACCTGTTCCCGGAGGCCCTTCCAGTAAAATACCTCTTGGTATCAAACCGCCGATTTTGCTAAATCGTTCAGGAGCTTTAAGGAAATCAACAACTTCTCCAACATCTTGTTTGGCTTCATCAACACCTGCAACATCATCAAAAGTGACTGTAATCGTATCTTCTTCCAATACCTTGGCTTTACTTTTGCCTAGCTGTCCGAGTCCGCCACCACCTCCAGCTTGTGATTGAGCACGGCGCATGAAATAGATGAATACACCCAAAAACAATAACATTGGTAGCCAACCAAGGATCAGATCAAAAAAACCACCGGTTTTAGCCGGTTCTGTGTTGATTAAAACTTTGTTGTTGAGAAGGTCGTCTATTAAACGTGAGTCATTGGGGTTGTAAGTAATGAATGTTTGCCCGCCTTGCATATTCCCGCGAATAGTCTCTTCCTGGATATCAACAGACTGGACATTGCCACTCCTGACTTCCTGGATAAATTCCGAGTATGGGAGTTTTTGCATCCCTCTTTGGTTCGGTCCTGGGCTGTTAGTGAAAAACGCTACCAGCATCACAAGGAGTATGGTGCTGACTATAAATTGTACGACAAATTTCATTGTTCTCATTTAGAGACCTCCTTGATACAGAGATAATTCACTTCGCAGGCATGGGATGCCATTGAAAATGCAGTGTTTTGTTAAGGGCAGAATGTTATAACTTTCTATCATCATACCGTAATATGTCAAGGTGAATGACCTGTTTTAGAAAGTAATTGTCGACTTAACAGCTCAGCTCAACGCCCATGGTGACGTAACAGTATTGAGTGCAAATATCACATCATTCTTCGGCATGTCTTTAGTTATAAAGTTCACCATAAACTTGCGGATCATAGCGAAAAAATTATTTTTAGAACCAGCTCAAGACTTCGAAAAATCGACACAGTTCACATTTAAAGTGGGTAAAAAATGCACCGAATAATTGTCATCTCTATGAGCATTTTATACAACCTTTAGCGTCACGATGCACCCAATCGCAAGATTTTGCAACAGGTTGTTGTTGCCTACTTACTTTCATGGGGTTGCATCCTCAGATTAACAAGTCTATTGAGGAAAATAAAGTTTAGTGATCACAACTTGTCATTAGACAAGTATTTGTTAAATCAGTGTTTCCGACAGCGCATAGATTTATTATCGAAAGTTAGTCGCACATAATTCAATAGGACATAGAGAAATCCACAAAACAACATTATTGCAATATCTGATTTTTTAACAAACACGCAGGAGACAGTTAAAAATAAAGGTTTTTTGTTTTAGATATTTAATTGTGACGGTCAATCTTCCTCAATAGTGTGAGCTGAGAAGCACTATCGACAATTAACAGTGTCAAGAACCAATGCTTGTCGAGATCATTAACTATATTTTCAGGGTACTAACAAAAACTTGGAAATATTATGGCACGACCAATCAGAATTGAATACCCAGGGGCATTGACTCATGTCAAATCATTTTGTAATGAAGGGTCAAGAATCTTTCTTGAAGAAGCTAATCGTCGGGCGTTTATAGAATTGCTTGATGAGCTGCTAGTCCATCATCAAATTGACTGTTACGCTTATTGCTTGATGAATGATCATTATCATTTGTTACTTGAGACAGCGACTACGAATCTATCGAAAATGATGCGCAGCCTGAATGGACGGTATACGCAATACTTCAATCGTGAATATCATCAATCAGGTGCAATTTTTCGCGGTCGATTTAAATCTGTTGTTATCCAGAAAGAGAAATACCTACGCGAGGTATCACGCCACATTATTCTTAATCCGCTCAGGGCTGATCTTGTTGATTACCCAGAAGATTATAAGTGGAGTAGTTACCGAGCTACGGCTGGTATGGAACAAGCTCCCGCCTGGCTGGTTGTTGATAAGTTACTGGGTAGTTTTGACAGCAGTAAACAATCTGCAGTAAAACAGTATAAAAACTATGTGAAACAAGGTGTTGGGTCTAATATCTCAGGGCGAGTTGTACAGCAAAGCTATCTTGGTGATAAACAATTTATTAGCCAGGTTCAGAAAATTGTGGCACAACATAACTATTGAATATAGTTAGATTAATCATTAATCGACCTTGATTCCTGGTTTTACGGTATTAATTAATATTCCGTTTAATCGAGAAACAAGGTCAGATTATGTCAATACAATGTAATCATATCAGGCAAGTTGACTGGTTGTTCCCAGTGCACCAGCAATCTGATTAAACAGCTCAACCTCAGCCTGGCTGATCTGAGTACCGCCAATACCAAGAAAACCACCTTCTTTGGCAGCTTTGGCAACATTTTCGGCGACCTGCATGGCCCATTCCTTATATTCTGCTGTTTCGCTATCTGTAGATTTTTCTGTCAAGATTCGCGAAACTTCCTTGCAATCTTTAATCAATAGCTCACGCATTTTTTCGTGTGAATTAACCCCTAGCTCTTTCATTCTAGCGACACCTTTTTCTCGAAATGCTTTAGCTTGTACCATTGCTTCTTTGCGATCTTCAAGATTAGGTAGAATTCCTTGAATCAATTGGTTATCTGGATATTGTTTAATTCCTGACATTACCGATTTTGCACTGCTAAAAATCTCTTTAACTGTGCCAAGTCCACTCCCTTCTGCAAAAGCCATGGATGAGCCAATCATTGATGGCGTGGTACTGAGTAAAAATATCTCATCTTCTGTGAATCTCTCTGATATAGACATGCTCTCTCCTTAAGATATAGAGTAAGTTAGGAATATGACTTCGAAATACTTCCAAAGTGTTTCATCCGGCAGGGCAAACGGCAAAAATTATGCCAGCATATCTCAGGTTAACATTTCGTTAAAAATTATTCAAAAAGTAATTCTTTACTATTCAATTAGGTGCCAAAGATATGCGAGTGTTAGCCAATTGGTAAGGCAGAACTCAGTCAATTAGATTTTTAAGCAGATATTTGTTCCTGCAAAAAACCGATAATCTCAGAGATTGGTATTTCCCTGCTTTCTGAATCAGTCCGTCTCCGGTATTCTACAACTTGATTGTCCAGACCCCGATCACCAAGCACAACACGATGGGGTATTCCAATCAGTTCCATATCAGCAAACATAAAGCCAGCCCGCACTTTACGATCATCAAACAAGACATCAAGTCCCGCATCCAGCATTTGGCGATACAGTGTTTCTACAGCTTTACGCAAACGTTCAGATTTATGCATATTCATGGGCAATAATGCGACACGAAACGGGGCCAGATTGATTGGCCAGATGATACCGTTTTTATCGTGGTTTTGCTCGATTGCCGCAGCCACGATTCGGGTGATTCCAATGCCGTAACACCCCATCATCATGGTTTGTGACTGACCTGCTTCATTTTGTATCACTGCATTCATCGCTTCGCTATATTTTGTGCCTAGTTGAAAGATGTGTCCAACTTCGATGCCTCGTGCAATGGTTAATGTACCTTTGTCATCCGGACTAGGGTCGCCATCTTGCACGGTGCGTATATCGGCAATTTCTGGCTGAGGACAATCGCGATTCCAATTGACACCACTATAATGTTTGCCTTGCTGATTTGCACCGCAGACAAAATTGTGCAATTCGGCAGCACTGCGGTCAACAACGATGGCAATATCAAGTTCGATTGGACCGACAGATCCAGGCGCACAGCCAGCAGTTTTGACAACCTCTTCATCGGTTGCGAAGGTTAACGGTGATGTAACCTGAGCAAGTTTTTCAGTCTTGACGGTATTGAGTGAATGATCACCGCGCAATAGTAATGCAACAATGCTGTCATCAACACCCTTTACCAATAGCGTTTTCAGGATTTGATCAGGAGTGACGTTCAAGTATGAACTTACTTCTTCAATACTATGTTTTTCTGGAGTATCGATTAGCTCCATGGTGTCCAGCTTATCTGGTTTCGACTGGGGTAGAGTCACTGCTTCTGCCATCTCGATATTCGCGGCATAATCGCTTTCTGTCGAGAATGCGATGGCATCTTCGCCAGAATCAGCCAGTACATGGAATTCGTGTGAGACATTGCCACCAATTGCTCCAGAGTCAGCATCCACTGCGCGAAACTCTAGCCCAATACGCTGAAAAATACGCGTGTACGCTTGATACATCACATCGTAGGTTTGTTGCAGACAGGCATCATCAATATGAAATGAATACGCATCTTTCATGATGAATTCACGCGAACGCATTACGCCAAAACGTGGACGTATTTCATCACGAAACTTGGTCTGAATCTGGTAGTAATTAACCGGTAACTGTTTGTAACTTCTTATCTCATTGCGCGCCATATCAGTAATAATTTCCTCGTGAGTCGGGCCAAGACAAAATTCACGTTGATGGCGATCATTCAAGCGTGCCAGTTCGGGACCATACAGCTCCCAGCGTCCAGATTCTTTCCACAGCTCGGCTGGTTGCACGACTGGCATTAAAACTTCCAGGCCACCAGCCTGGTTCATTTCCTCGCGAACAATTGCTTCGACCTTGCGTAACACGCGAACACCAAGCGGTAGCCAGGTATATAAACCGGCTGCTAGTTTTCGGATCAAACCGGCGCGAATCATCAGCTGATGACTGGTTATTTCGGCATCAGCAGGTGTTTCTTTTACAGTGTTTAAAGGAAATTGACTGGTTTTCATAGGAATTGAATCTCAACTGTCATTATCGATAGAATGCCGTTATTCTATCGAGAGTTATCAACTTACGCAGCACAATCGTGGATTATTTTTTTCAATCACTTCTCGCAGCACAGCGCTTACTGCTAAGTTTCGATGCAGATATCTGGTTTATTATCTGGACTTCATTACGCATTACCTTAACTGCCATCGTGGTTTGTTCGCTGTTTGCAATCCCGCTTGGGGTCTGGCTGGCAATCCATCAATTTCCAGGTAAACGCTTACTCCATAATAGTTTAAACGCATTAATGGCGGTTCCAACCGTGATGATTGGTTTGATTTTGTACGGGTTATTAAGTCGCCGTGGTCCATTGGGAGAACTAGAGCTTTTGTATACACCAACAGCGATTATTCTCGGACAGATTGTATTGGTTTTACCGATTCTGTTGAGCATTACTTTATCTGCTGTTAAGTCTGGAGATCGCCAGCTTTTGCCCACATTGATATCGCTGGGTGCGAGCACAAATCAACAAATCTGGTTGATCCTCAAAGAACTGAAATTGTTAATTATCGCTGGAATTGTATTCGCTTTCAGCAGAGCAATTGGAGAAGTCGGAGCGGCAATGATGCTGGGTGGCAATATTGCCGGTGTATCGCGTACCATGACCACGGCAATCGCGCTTGAAACAGGTAAAGGTGAGTTCGAGATGGGTCTGGCCTTGGGGATAATGTTATTGATTATCGCTTTTCTGCTCAATGGTCTATTGCAATGGCTGCAAGGGTCGCGTCCATGACTGACATTTTTCAGCTCAATGATGTGCGATTTTCTCATGATGTAACCAATGTAATCAATATCGATCAACTCATTATTCCAGAACAAGCCTGTACTGTTATTCTAGGCGATAATGGCGCCGGTAAAACAACATTGCTATCGTTACTCGGTTTTATTTTGACTCCAGTTTCAGGAACTATTCTTTATTGTGGACAGCAAGTTTCTACACTAAATAACCTGTCATTACGCAGACGCATCGCGACATTACACCAGAGACCTTACCTGTTTCGTGGCTCAGTATTAGACAATGCAGCGCTTGCGCTTAAATTACGTGGAGCAACCGCCTCAGTAGCGAAACACACAGCACTGCAGGCATTACGGCAAGTGGGATGTTCTGACCTGGCAGCGCGACCAGCCAACAGCTTATCTGGCGGAGAAGCACAACGCGTAGCATTGGCTCGTTGTCTGGCAACAAAGCCTGAAGTATTGCTATTGGATGAACCCTTTTCCCATCTAGATCAATTCTCGGTAAAAATGATTAAAAGCGTTATCAACCACTTTGTTAAACAAGACAAAGGCACAGTTGTTTTCAGCACACATGATCATGCTCTCTGGCCTGAACTTGCTGATCATATCGTCACGCTGGAACATGGCCGCATTACGAACAATCAGTCAGTAAATACACTCTACGGGCAAACAGTTGATAACTGGTTTGAAACAGGACAGCTAAGAATAAAACTACCCGATCAACATGGCGCATGTACATCGATCAGTATTGATCCAACAGCCATTGTGATTGTTAAAACACCAGATTCTGGTTTTGAAGAACTGCTGAATTATTTTCCAGCTCGCGTTGTTGGGCTAACTCAGCAGCGCGGATATATCAATGTGATTGTTGATGTTGAAGGTGAGCGGCTTCAAGTCTGGCAACGACATAATGATATGAATTGTCTGGAGCCAGGATTGGGTAGTGATGTCTGGATAAGAATTGAGCATGTGGATTGCGGTGTTCAAGCCTGAACTGAAGTTGACCAGATTTTTCCATTATTTTGCTAAAGAGTTCCCAATAGTAAAGGGCTTAATCACTCAATCTCGTATTCAGAAAGCAAGTGAAGTATATTTAATGTGCGTTTTTTATATCTCAAAATTATTTAATGTTTTGAAAACGGAAGAAGGCTTTATCCCAAAAGCGTCTTTATAATGCCGACTAAAATGAGAAAGGTCAGAAAAACCAGCGTCAATAGCAGCCCATGTAAGGCTATCAATCTTATTTAAACTCATTTCTGCTGTACGCAATCGTTGCCATATTCTAAATTGGCTGTAAGCAATTCCTGTTTGTTCAACAAATAAATGACGAAACCGTGATGGAGAAAGGTCAACCTCTTTGGCTAAGCTATCAATGCTGTAATTTCTGCTTATATCTGAATTAAAAATCTCAATTGCTTTTTGTACTCTACAGTCAAACCCTGCGTTATCCCGATTCTTATACTCAATGAGTGAATTGACATGTTGATGGATGCTGTTTTTATTAAAAGCTGATTCATACATGGTTTGAAAAGATTGGATTGCTTGCTGATCAAAAAAAAGCGTTGGTATGTTGTTCCTGTGTGGAAAACGCTCTTTAAAACACAAATATTCTGAACAACCTTGTTCAATAAAAAGTTTCCCAAAAACACCTTTTGGGAATCGAATTTCATGTTTTATACCCGCTGGTACGATGGCGCATCTGGTTGGAAGCCAGTGAGTATTTTTGAAACGAATATAAAAATGACTATACAGCCCAATCTGCAGTGCAACGGCTCCGTATTTATGCGCATCAAGTTGTTCTATCGGACCAAAAAAGACTATTTTATTGGGCCACATGAAAATTCCTGTGCGTATGACATTAGCGATAGAAATAGCCGAAACGTTCAAGTTTTTCATAAGATTCCTTGTTACGATTGGGTCAAGATTAACAAATTAGCATGCTCTGCATAATAAGAGAAATAGTATTCGGACATTAACCATAAATGCAAGTGGCATGGGTGCATGCATAGTTTTAAATCTAAATCATTTCCTCAAATCAAAGGAGTCATTTATGTCAAAAATATACCATGAAGGTAATCGTGAGTTTCAAGACCAATTTGATTCACGCAAATTAGGCGACCGGGTTGAAGAGCTCATTGTTCATAACGAGCTGACAGAAGAAGATTGTGAATTAATTACATCACGCGACATGTTTTTCATAAGCTCGGTTGATGTGGAAGGGAGGCCAACAGTCTCTTACAAAGGTGGGGATATTGGTTTTGTGCGTGTGATTGATGCAAAAACCATCGCCTTTCCCAGTTACGATGGAAATGGCATGTTTATGACTGCAGGTAATATCGTCACAAATAATGATGTGGGATTGCTTTTTATCGATTTTGAAAATCCCAAGCGCTTACGGCTTCATGGTTCTGCAACGATTGATAAGCATGATTCACTATTGAATGAATATATTGATGCGCATTTCATTATTCGAATTTCTGTACGAAATCTGTTCATTAATTGTCCAAGATATATTCATCGATATAAAAAAATTGATACATCGGAGTATGTACCTAAACAAGGCTGTGAAACCCCTGTTCCTGAATGGAAAACACTTGATGTTGTACAAGATGTTTTACCTAAAAAACCATAGCCAGACCCTGATATTCATTTAACTTAAAGAGAAACAACATGACAATTTACAATTTCGACGACAAAAACATTAAGTGGTATAAACTTGGTGATTTTGAGCATTTCGTCATTTCCGTGCTTGATGTTGATGAAAAAAACTCAATTATGGATGTGCTGGTCAAGTTTGATGCGCATCAACAAATTGTCCTTCACAAGCATAAGGAACACAATAACTCCTTTGTCGTTCAAGGTGAGCACTGTTTGTATGAAGCCAATGGTAAACTAAAAGAAGTTCGTGCGGTTGGGAGTTACACCTCCAGTCCTGCCTCTGATGAACCTCACCGAGAATGTGGAGGAGATGACGGTGCTGTTGTATTATTCAGTCTTCGTGGTAGTGGAATATTATATGAAGTGCTCGATGATGAGCAAAATACCATTGGCACAGTTAGTTTTCAGGATTTAAATGACTTGTTTGAAGCCAATCAATAATCATCTGTGCATTAATGTAGAAAAATGAATTAAGGTGATAATTCTAATGTTTTTAGAAACGTAAGTAATTTCAAAATTAAAGTGCAGTCGCTCAAACAGGGTTTTCCGGACAGTTCCTTGGTTATACTCTTCGCACATGAAAATTTAGCATTTAGTGTACGTGATTTTTTGTGGAGAGTAAGGCGGGAAAGTTAGCTGTCGTTATTCTACAGCGAGGTTTTCCAACGCAGCTATCCGCGAAAAAGTGCGTGTACTGGATGCTAAATTTTCATGTGCGGAGAGTATGCATTTCATTAAATCCCTTCTGTCATGGCTGAGCAGCAAAAATTGAAAGCAAATAGTTTTGTTAAATGTTCGGTTGCTCTCGCACTAATAACGTTCGGTATGTTGCTTTTAGTCAGCGGAGTCTTAATCAATACCGCAGATAAAATCGAACGTAGTTTACTCAATCATAAGCAATCAATAGCCAACGATATTTTACGCGACATGGATTACGATATTTTGGTAAATGTGAAACTTGCTTCCGAAATGCCAATCAACTTAACATCAGCGGTTACTGTGTCCTCGATTGATGCAATCATGGTAAACGGACAATCGTCTGCTGTTTTGATTGAAGTGGCGACTAACAGTGGGTATAACGGAATCATCAGATTATTGGTCGCAGTGCGTGCAGATGGAGTCGTGCTTGGATCACGCGTTATCGAGCATCATGAAACCCCGGGTTTGGGTGATAAAATTGAGGCACATCGTTCAGACTGGATAGACTCTTTTATTGACAAATCCCTGAACAATGTCTCAAGTCATGGCTGGCGGGTTATACGCGATGATGGAGAATTTGATCAATTTACAGGTGCCACAATTACTCCACGCGCAGTGGTGACAGCTGTTCATCAGACGCTCCTGTTTGTTCAGGACCATAACGAAAAATTATTTCATTGATTCTCCTCTGATAATGCAATTCGAAGCATCATGTGGTGTTTGATCATTTAGCGTTTTAAGTGGTTGGAGCTGAAAGAATGAGATAAGGCTTTGCTGATTAGTTATTGATGTAGATGATAAAATAAATGATTCTAAATGTTTAAAAATCCCTTTAATTAAGGGGATTAAGTAAAATAAAAATTATAAGAAGACACAAAATGAATAAAGGTTATTTTCTGGTTTCTCCTGCTAGATTTATTGTATTTTCAGCGTTTACATTTGGAATTTATAACATATATTGGGCTTACAAAAATTGGAGCTATATAAGAGAAAGAGAACAATCTTCAATTTCTCCTTTCTGGAGGGCTATATTTCATCTTCTCTGGTTCTATCCTTTACTAAGTAATATTGCGCAACACAGTTCTACACCCTATTTAAAAAATATTGGAATTAAAGTTTTCCTAACAGCTTCATACGTCATAATAGACATGTTATCGGAATCGTCTGTTCCATTCATGATGCTTTGGTTATTAATTCCTTTACCATTATTACCCGCAGTATTGGCTCTTGCAAAAGATGGCGATTGTTATACGAGTAGAGGTCACAACATTGTTTGGACGATTCCTGTTGTTTTAATTGGAATTCCTGTATTTGCTTTTATAATATTATCTTCATTTAATTACTTACCTAGTACATCTGTTGTATCAGGTAGCCAAATGTGGAATAAAGATATCGATTTTCTAAGAAAAGAAGAGATTTTGGATGAAAACGAAGAAATACTATACTTCTATACAACTGAGTTGCTATCGATTGCTGATGACGGCCAGTTTATCTCTAATTGCTGTATTGTTTCTTATTTTAAAGATTCAGAAAATAGTGAATTAATTATTAACTATTCATACTATGAAGATATTGAAAATATTTCAGTTGTTTGGTCTACATCGGATGATGAGGTTACTGTAGTAACCATTACCGAAGACGATGAATCGTCTTTTGAGGTGTGGCTATCTCGTGAGAATGAAGGCGATAAACAATTTATTACCGAATTGAAAAAACAAAGAAAAGCTGCTAGACCCTCTGAAATATACCCGAATAGTAAAGTAATAAAACCAATTGAGACAGAGAGATGTGACAATAATTAACTTAGTCGGTAAAGTCAGGAATCTGAGTTTACCTGGATGAAATTAGCACGTAGCGTGGGAACGAAAAACACATGTTTTTTTAATGGTATAGATCAAGCGTGCTGCTATAAACCTTTTTCTTATTGCTATTCCGGCTTACGTTAACCTATTTCAACATCATTGCCCAATCTTTAGAATAAGTTCCCTTTTTTACATGGTGATGAAAACTTGAAAACGGCCAATCAATTACCTTATCAACATACCCATGTTTCACAGGATTAAAGTGTACGTAATCCATATGCTTTTCATAATCACTGTCATCTCGAATAGCATGTTCCCAGAAACGACGTTGCCAGATACCTCGCTCTCCACGTTTGATCCGAACTTTCGAAAGTCTTTCTAATTTAGGCAAACCTTTAGAAAAGTGTATTTTAATTACTTTCCAACGATTTGAAAAATCATCATCTCCTATTGGTAATGTCCAGATACAATGCATATGTTCAGGCAACACAACCCATGCATCAATATGGAACGGACGTTTTTTCTTACATACCCGAACGGATTCTCGAAGCAAATCAATATGATCGACCAGTAAGGTATTATTTCTTTCCAACAAATTTACAGTAAAAAAATAACACCCACCAGGAATGCGATAGCGAAGATAGTTAGGCATAACAAAAGTATATGCCATATCAAAAATATTATATTCCAAAAGGCAAGATATATGAACAAAATGTAGGGTGGAAAAGCGATAGCGCCTTCCACCTTTTCGCCAGTATGTAGCAACATGTTAGTCGGATGTCGGAAAACGCTATCGCTATTCCAACTTACGGTCCGCCTTACGTGTTATCGGACGTGCGATAGCACGTCCGATAACACGTAAGCTAACCAGCATTAAAATGCGAAGCATCGCGAAGCTTTTGAATGTCTGAGTTGAGCTTTTTGTTAGAGCTTTCACCAGCTTCTTCAGCTAGCTTAACTTCGCTATCTTCTCTGCTTTCTTCGGCTAATTCATTAAGCTTTTCAGTGAAAGGGTAGCCATATATTTTTTCATATGAATTTAGAAAGCAATCTTTATTTCGAAACTCTTTAAACAATGGCCATTCATGGTACGCTAATTCGTTTATAATTTGACCTTGCATTCCAATCTGTTCCATAACTTTAACCGCTTCGCCATCTTTTTCTTTTAAAACTGAAATAGCCAATTTAAAGTCTGGAATCATCGCGCTCCAGTCTTCTTTTTCAAGTAACTTAATAGCCGCATCTTTTTTATCAATGGCAGACAACGCGATAGCATAGTTAATTAAATTTATTCTTCTTGTCATTTCATCAGAGTGTTCAGGAAGATTTTTTGCAAATTGACTTAACCTTATGGCAACACCCCAGTCTTCCCATTCTAAAAAGTCATAAATAAGTCTTTGAAGATGATTATCAGCATCTGCTAATTCATCGGGAAGTACTTTTCTCCATAAAGTTTGGCTAAGCATTACACCTACTTCAGTCAGAACTATGCATGCCATATAAAAATATTGTGGATCAATTTCCAATTGATCGCCAACATTCTTACTCTCATGCCCCTTATGACCAACCTCATCACATACTTTTAAATACTGTTGGCTAATGATTCCATCACAGTGTGTAAATAGGTTTCTTCTCTGGGATGCTTCAACAAATAGAGACCATGTTTTAAATTTAGTTAGCTTAATTGAGAAACGTTTTTCCAGGTCTTTAAACTGATCAACATAACTCTTCCTTCTTATTGACTCTATTTCATTACCTAAAACTTGGGCTTTAAGGCTATCCAAAGAATCCATCTGAAGCACTTCAGAAAGAGGGATTTCTTTATTTATTGTATTAAACAGATCAGATCTTTTTGAGTAGAGAATTGATATTAGATTCCCTGTCAATTTGTCAAATGCACTAAATAAATTTATAAATAAGCTTTCAATCAGTATTTCAATTAAGTGAGAATTTTTAAATCGTTTTGCTAATCGCCTACCTTCTTCTATAGTTTTTATCGCAAGAATTTCTTTTTTATCATCGTCATTACCATCAAGAAGCTTATAGCCTCTATCTAAAGTGCTATTTATTTTATCCGCTTCTTCATTTAGCTGTTTTACCGCAATCGGCACCAGCCTCTCGACACATTCTCGTATGTCTAATACAGAATGCACATATTCATTTATAACTGAAGCTATAGGATGAATTACTTCTTCCTCAATAGCCTCTTCGTTATCTTCTGTTTTGTCTGTGGATTCACACATGCTTATTTTCCATTTTGTGCTCTAATACCGAGCTCAGATTCTCCTGAGCTCGGTATTATCGGACGTGCGATAGCACGTCCGATAACCATGAATTAACCAGCCTGTTTCACATCCGAAACTTGGTAAACCACTGGCTTATTTTCTCCGCAATAAACTCCGCATAAGAAGAATTTGGCTGGTTGAATGCCAAGTTATAAAAACTTGGAAAAGCACCATATTCGATTTCCACACCAAAATTAAATTTTACGTGTTGATTACCTCTGATGGTAATGAATGTCGTTAGTTTTCTGGTAAGGTGACCAGTTGCACTGAGTACTTGCGCAATTCCGTGTGCAGCATATCCACAACATCGGGCAAGCGCAACGGACCGAAAGCGGTCACACTGATTTGAACACCAATCGAATCGAACTCAAGCGTAACCCTTGCGCTTACTAATTTGCTGTTAGCGATATCACTCAAAGGATCACCACCTCTCGAACCGTCATTTTTCTTACGAAATTGAGCATCCATCTCTTCGCTTTCTTCGTCGAGGTATTGTGTGTAGTAGCCGATTGCTAGCCCTAGCGTGCCTAATGTTCTTAGGACGGTAGATATGCGTGCGTTTCTGAGCACAAAGCTTAGGCCGTTATCTACATTTAATGTCTCCAAAGTTGCTTCATCGCTGATAACGTTGTCTAGAGCTTGTATGAGTTGCCGGATTTCCTCGGTAGACAAATGGTCCAGCTGCAATTCGGTCTTGGTAATTCGCTTTGATTCGCATATACCCTCATTAGACAAATGACCCATCTGCAAATCGGCCTTGGTAATTTGCTTTGATTCGTATATATCTTCATTTTGTAAATCGAGCGCTGACTCAAGATCTAGAGGATGATCGACCAGAGATTGAACTAACACCACTTCAGGTACCGGCATTCCCATCGTACCACCAGCGAAAATGGGGATCGCGGCGCTCAATCCTGCGAGAATCATTTTGCCAATCGATTCATCCGAGTTATTAAAAGTTTTTTCTGCCGCTGCCGAAATATCAGGCCTTATCTCCACTGTTTCTTCTCTTTTATGAAGGCGTGGGGGGCTTCGGAATTGTCTTGATAGTTTGAAAGGCCATTCGATTTTTTTTTCGGAATGAGATTCTCGACGAACCTGGATCCATTGAGTAACCTTGTGCAGAACATCCGGATCGGTATAGATTTCGCTGTGCTTTAGAGATTCTTTGCGCTGCTCACTTCGGCGTACCAAAGTGACACTGTAGTCGCCGGGGTGTGGTGTAGGTTCTGCCGTTACCATGAAATATCCCCAACGAAATGGTACATCGAACCCTAGAGAAGCGCTCAACAGGAACATTCGCAGCATCCAGAAGAAGACGATTACCCGTAATATACATTCAATCAATATCGCGATGAAGTTCGGTAGTTGTTGTGAGCTTTGTGTGATGTGGGTCGACAAGTCGAATAGATAGCTGGCGCTAATCGCTGCCAGAGAAAGCCCAATGAGAACACTCCAGGTGAGGCGGGCTTTGGTCGTGAAACAATCGATGAAGAACAAGATGAGCCAGTTGCCAACAGCCGCACCCGCCAGTACACCGTTTGCTTCATCACCTACAGATTTTACAATCAATAACTTGTTGCTGGTTAGCGTGTTACCAAGGTTAACTCGTTGCACCTCCCCTCGTGGGCTTTCTCGTTTTCTAAACAGCAGCACTAGGGTGCTTATCATTAAGGCGAGGCACCAGTACAAAGTAGAAGATGCAACTAAGGTGCTGTAGGTAGCTGCCCAGTAGAGCGAATAAAGAGAAACCACCCAGGCAAGAATAGCCCCTGAGTAGGTTAGGGGATTCTTGGTTGTGCGAAAGTGTAGAAATGGCGTGTTAAGGCAAATCACGCCGGCTATGCGATCGGCAAGTGTGCGATCTTTGCACGCTGTAGAGCCACGTTACCCCCATGGCTATGCGACACCAGAAAGTGATCTACGTTTGAACCATGTTTGCGTTGTACGGAATCGATATGTATCGCTAGTTCATCAGCAGTGTGCAATCGCGAGGTTTGGCGATTGTTACCACTCCAATTGAACTGGTCTATAACCGCGTCCGGTACTTCTTCTTTGAGTTGGGACATGGTGGAAGAGTATTCCTTGGTCCATTTTGCGTTCTTCGCCCAGGTACCGTGCACCGTAGTGATGACAACAGTATTTTTCAATTTTATATCTTCTTTGGTATTCATTAGATACTCGTTAGGTGACCCTTTTCCTGAACATCTTAGTCTCGTTTAATAAATTCTACCGCACCTAAAAGACATTGGTTTAAAAATTTGGATGTAAGGTTGGATCTAAATACCTAATTCGGAGGATTTAATTCACGCTGCTTGCTTGTTGTCGAGTATCGGTTTCATTTCAGCCATTGTGCGATGGGATCGAAATGTTAACTTGATTTTACTGTACTTTTTTCACCGCAATAAACTACATATAAGAAAAATTAGGCAAGTTCCTATTTCTTCTGCTCTTTGCTTTTTTGGTCGCATGGAGTCGTCAGAGCTTCCTTTCTCAGCACTCAATTTCACAAACATCAGAATTTCGCTTTTGCTCTTTCTCAATCCTTTGGCATTCCATCGAACTTACTTTCTCCGCACTCATCTTGGCAAACATCAAAACTCGCTTTTGCTTTTTCGCAGGCTTATGTTTTCCACGTCCGCGTTAGCTTTTTCACATCGAACCTAAATTCACAGCACTCAACTTCTGTTCTTTCAATAATAAATTTCTTTTCCGATCAAGTTGCTGACCAGACCTGGCTATCATCCCTTTACCTGGCTCAGTTGACGAAGACTATCTTTCAATCCTTGTTTTTCTAATCGGGATAACATGAAAATCACACATAATAAACATACCCAGATAACATCATGTGTAAACTTAATAAATTAAATTCATGGACTCAGTCGGTATTGGAACAGAAATATAAACCGATTAAAATGTGAATATTACCAAACACATCAAGGGTCAATTGGCTTGATTATAGCTTCTCCAAAAGATCCAGTTGGCTTAACCTCCTGGAGATGGGTTAATAACTCTGTGTCGTTAGTATGTAGCAACATGTTAGTCGGATGTCGGAAAACGCTATCGCTATTCCAACTTACGGTCCGCCTTACGTTTTATTAGACCAAAACAGTCCAGGCTCAATTTGTATAAACGATCAATTTTATTTTTTTAATGCGTCTGTTCTTGAAGACGCTTGTATTTGACAGAAAAATTCATCGGTTTACTATATGCTCCTTGGAGTTTTGAGTGATTTAATCCGAATGGTGTATTTTTTGTACCAAAGCATCATTGCTCATATCTCGTAGACTAACGTCAGTTTTTTCCCCAATTACCAGCTTAAGAAGAAAATAACCATGTACGAACAGGTTTCGCATTCGTTGTTGAATCAAATACTCGATGACCTTAAACCGGAAATACGCAAACGGGACTTGCGGCATTTCTATACCCGCCTGGGTGCTAATTTTTATGCGATTCATTCCTTGTTTCAGTTGTTATATGGGGATAGAGAAGATTTCGACCAACAAATGCTGCGTTTGGTAGAAACCCTGGCTAAGCAATATACCCAACGCTCAAAAAACCTTAAGCAAACTGATATCATTCGTGAAAATGACCATAACTGGTTTTTAAGCCAGCAATTGGTCGGCATGGCTTTATACAGCCGCGGATTTGCTGAGGATTTGCAAGGCTTAAAGGAAAAAATCCCTTATTTTCTGGAGCTCGGCATCAATCTTGTGCATATCATGCCAATTCTTGAATGTCCTGAAGGTAAGAGCGATGGCGGCTATGCAATCAGTAACTTTCGGGAGATTGATAACCGAGTTGGTACGTTAGAGGATTTGCAGGAAGTTTCAGATGAGTTAGCCAAAAACGGGATACTGCTGGTTCTGGATGTTGTCGTTAATCATGTTTCAGGAGAGCATGAGTGGGCTCAAAAGGCGATTCGTGGAGAACAGCAATATCAGGATTATTTCTATTGTTTTGAGAGTCGCGAAGTACCCGATACCTTTGAACAAACCATGCCGGAAGTATTCCCGGAAGCAGCCCCGGGAAATTTCACCTGGAACGAGGAAATGCAACAATGGGTGATGACGGTATTTCATGATTATCAATGGGATTTGAATTACAGCAATCCTGCCGTATTTATTGAAATGATCGATATCATTCTGTTTTGGGCCAACCGTGGCGCAGATGTTGTACGCCTGGATGCGGTTGCGTTTTTATGGAAAAAATTGGGAACCACTTGCCAAAACGAACGTGAAGCTCATTTGATTTTGCAGTTAATGAAAGATTGTTGCCAGGTCACTGCTCCAGGTGTGTTATTTATTGCCGAGGCAATCGTTGCGCCATCCGAAATCATCAAGTATTTTGGTGAAGACGCAGTCATCGCTAAAGAATGTGAGATTGCCTATAACGCGACATTTATGGCATTGCTCTGGGATGCCATCGCCACAAAAAACAGCAAACTGCTTCAACAGGGTTTAAAAAGCCTGCCGGATAAACTGGAACGTGCAACCTGGTTAAACTATGCTCGTTGCCACGACGATATTGGTTTGGGTTTTGATGATAGTGATGTCCATGCCGTGGGTTACGAACCGTATCCGCACAGAAAATTTCTGATTGATTATTTTACTGGTGGCTACGAAGATTCGTTTGCCAATGGTTTGACGTTTATGCGTAATGAAAAAAGTGGTGATGCACGCATTTCTGGCACTCTTGCTTCTCTGGCGGGTCTTGAAAAAGCCATCGCTGAAAGCAATCAACAAGAGATTGAGCATTCACAAAACCGAATTCTTCTGTTGCATAGTCTTATTCTTTCTTTTGGTGGTATTCCGCTTATTTACTACGGCGACGAAATTGGCACAACCAATGATTGGGGCTATCTTGATGAGGCTGAAAAAGCCAGTGATAATCGTTGGATACATCGACCAATGATCGATTGGCAAAAAGCCGATAACAGAATGCAGCCAGGAACGGTCGAATATGCATTATTTTCCGGCTTAAAGAAAATGATTGCGATTCGTAAGGAAACAGCAGCGTTTGCTGATTTTAATAATCGCGAGCTTGTCGATCTGGGTAATGATTGCTTGTTTGCATTCATCCGCTTCAATCACGAGAATCTCACCGACAGGGTCTTGGTAGTCTGCAATTTTGATGCGACCAACCAATATCTGGATTTACAGACTTTGAAAGAACAAGGATTTGGTTTTTATGGACAACTCTCTGATTTAAATACCGGGCGTTGCCCACCTAAGCATGGGGAACGTCTGGTTTTGGCCCCTTATCAGTTTTATTGGCTGACAAATTTTTAATACCATTGGCCTGAAACCAAGGTGATTGTTTCGAGAGATAAAGCTGTAACCAAGCTTCTCTGCAACTAACATAATGACGTATTTTAACGAGAATATCCGGCTCTACCTGAAGCTTTCGATAATCTTAGGCGTTTTGTTTGTCGTGTTTTATGGAGGCTCCAACTGGATAAACGGGTCTAGAGACAATCACTTTCATCTCTATTTTCAATGGGAACTTGGAATTCCATTTATTCCATGGATGATGCTTGTCTATCTGTCGTTACAGCTGCTTTTCATTGCGCCTGTATTTCATTGCCATCGTATCGAACTGATTATTCTGGCGAAACGACTGGCGATGGCAATCTGTCTGGCAAGTCTTATTTTTGTACTTGTGCCCACAATTTCCGGTTTTGAGCGCCCGAGTAACCCGGTTTTTCTCCAGGAACTGTTCTCTATGCTGTATGTGCTCGATAAACCGCATAATCTGTTTCCTTCCTTGCATATCACCTTGAGTACGCTGGTTGTTATTGCTGTAACCAACGGTGCTGGTAAATGCATACAAGTATTCTATTCTGTTTGGCTGTTGCTGCTATTTTTTTCTGTATTGCTGATCCACCAGCACCACATTGCCGATATCTTCAGTGGATTAGCTTTGGCATATCTTTGTGTGAAAATAAATCTATCACCGATTAAGCATCTGTTGCAGGTCGATGGATACGACCATCTTTAATCGAATAAAACGGCTTTAACAGTTTTCCCGCAGGTACAATCTCACCCGCATAAACATGGCAACCCGGACCAACAGCGGCATGCAACCCGACCATTGCGCCACTATCAATAGTGACAGGTGCTAGTGTTAAACGTTGTTTTCGCTCTTTATCCAGTGCTATCAGATGGGCACCGATGCGACAGCCGCCACCAATAATCGCACGACTACCAATATTGATATGATAGCGATCAGCAATGGTTATGCCGGGAGACCAGTAGACAAACAAACTGACCTTCGCCCCCCATATTTTTAGCCACAAACTATAAAGGCCGGGGAAAAACCGTAGGATTTCTTCAAGAAACGGCAACCTGGCGTAAATCATCTGAAGCTGGGTTAAAAACCACCAATACAGGAATACTGGAGAGGAGTCATCAACCGTACCAACTGGTCGACCCAGCACCAGGATAAGGGCTCTGCAAATAAGTGCTGGTAACAAGTAAATCCAGCATAGAGTAAACAGAATTAACTGGGCTCCAGTCGGATTAAGCAAGATGGCTAATACAACTCCGAGGACAATAGATAGCCCGCTATAATAGTTGATGATCAATATCAATGCGCCGTTACGATTGTTCATTTTGTTCTGTCTATCAACATAGCTTAAAGATCAAAAAACCAGTGCTTTCTCAAAATCCGGATGCAAATCCAGTAATGCCTTGGAAACGGGGGTTAGATTTCGATCCGCAAACATTGGCATCATGCAGGGATCGTATTTAAATGATCGAACAGCGTTGATAAGTTGTTTTGAAATATTCGACAATTCCGGAAACTCTACAACCAGACGCTTAATCACATTCAACCCAGCTTGTTTGGGTTTCAAGGTTTGCTGCAAGATTATTTTTAATAACCAACTATTGATTGCGCTTTTCCTGGGCGTGCTCTGGGTAAGCAGGTAATCCAGCACATCGGCATCAATATGTACGTGCCTGGCTTCATCTTTTAAATGTGCCTTGTGTGCATTCACAAAGTTATTTTCCAAAGAACCCAGGTCGCTTGAGTCAGTGTTTTGGATGACGTCTCTGGAAAAACGTACCGCATGTTCTTCCATTAACAACACCAGCCACACCAGTGCGTGGATATGATGCGGATATCGACAAAACAGTTCAAGCAGTGTCCTCTCCAGCTTAGGAATTTTTAGAAATAGATAATGCTCGCTGACATATAGCTCAGGTAAACAGTGCTGATTGAGTCGTCGAAACATCTCAAAATGTCTCTCTTCGTCTTTCAGCAGTATAATCAGAGAGTCTGATATTGAATCAACGTTGTTGAAAACACCAGCCCGCAGCAGACTTTCCATAACACATTTGGTAAATCCGCTTTCGAACAACATAAATTGCTCATTGGTGCGTGCAGCGAACAACTGGTTATAGCGAATCTTTTGTTGCTCGCTGAGCAATGAATATGCGTCACAGTGGTATAGCTGAGTGTATTGTTCAGGAATAAACAATCTGCTTTTGTCAGCTTTCGAATAACGCACTTTAAAAGCACAATCCGGTGTTTGTGATTGGGATTGAAAGCTATCTGTTGAAGGCAGTATTTTCACCATCGCTACATTACCTGGTAGTCTGTTTGCGGCAGAATATCGGGTGCAGTTTCTGTGCAAAGCCGGGGGCCAAGCCAAAGACCAAGATATTGTTTTAGGTAGCTTTTGGGTTTCTCCGTTTGATCAGAAAAAGTCGGTAAATGAATCCATGAAACATGAGGGTGTTGGTGATGGACCAGATCCCAATGTCCTTGTAACAAAATCCACTGCATCGGCTTCGCAACAGACAGATTTAATGCACCTTGAGTAACATCCCGAACTGTAAATGCGTGGGTAACATACTGTCTTGTCGACCAGTTAAAGGCAAAAAATCCATAAAATATCAGTACCGTCTCCCATCTTAGCGAGAGCAATAAGCTCGCAGACAACCAGAATACTATTCCCGACACAATCTCCATGCGTAACTGTTTCGTCAGCTTTTTATCATAGTTGTCAAATACCACCGCCGTACTTCGTGCGTTGCGAAATGGCCTGGTTTTCAGTATCCCGGGATGTATAGCCAGCAACAGATTACCAATCGGGATTAAAATCCACCAGAGACCAGTCAATAACCCATACCATTGAATATACTTCACTATCTTTAAATCACCTTCATAATAGTAATCGAACATCTCATGATCGGTGCGATTACAGCAGTGGTGAACAACATGGGACACTTTAAAAATAGTGAAAGACATCGGGAACAACCAGCTAAGCACGGTTCCAAAGAGATGGTTTATGCTGCCATCATTATGAAATACTTCATGGGCAGCTTCATGCATCAACGCATAGTTTGTCAGCATAATAAACGAGAACACCATACCCAATGGAATCGACCAGATAAGCTCAACTCGAGAGGCGATCCATAGCAGTAGCAACACACAGAAAACAACGAAAATTGAAATCGCTATGTTCAAATTGCCTGGGGTTTTATTATCGTCCATCTAAAATAGCCGCTGCGTTGGTCTAGCTTTTCTGGATGAATCTTGTAAACAGATAAAAACCGATGATACCGGCTAGAAATGAGACTACCCCAATGATCCACTGCATTTTCTTGGCTGCACCAAGTAACGGATTGTCAAATAGATTTGCTGAGAAATGCAGGTTTACAATTTTCCAGTCACCCGCTTTCTTGTGCAACGTTACACTCCAGTGACCATTCAGGATAAATTCCAGTCCTTCGGTAAGCTTGAATGTTTCTTCAGTGGTTCCGTATGCAACAGCAGTATCGCCATGAAAAAATGCAGGCGCACTCACCTCTCCGGTTAGACTGTATTCCTTGACGATGCCGTTGGATTGATTGAGCATCCTATCAAAATACTGCTTTGCTTGATCATAACCGACCGTCACTTCAGCGTTGTAGTAGGTGATCACCCCGTTTTCATCAAGATATTTAGCTGCCTGGCTAAAATCCTGTTGATTAAGTGCTTTTTCCATATCACCAAGTATGGTGCGCAGCTGCTCCCTGTCAGCTTTATGGGGATCATCCTCCGCATGTGTTGCCATAGAAAATAACAGAATAGATAACACCATCAGTCTCTTCATCTTTATTCCTCGTTGCTTAAGTGAATGGAAAATAGTTTTTAAGTAAAAACTTCAGTATTGATTTCTTCTCTAGCTGGGTATCAATATGTTGACCAATATGATTGTTGTGAAAGTCTGGCAGACGGCTCCAATGCAGGGCCGGATTGTTATGGTGTGCTGTATGGTAGCCGTTGTTAAAGAAAAACCAGTTACCTAGTTTTCCGGTAAAATTCCTGGAATGGTCATATTTGGAGTCGAAAACGCATTGATCATGTTGCAGCAAATTGACGCCCACTAACATGACGACTCCTATTATCCAAGGTGTCAATATGTACAAAGCGAACGTGTGTAGGTCAATGACGACCAAAGCAAGGATGGCAACCAATAAGATAGTACGTTCCAATTTGATTTGAAAAATAACTGCAGATGGTAATCCGTGATTGCGCTCACTGCGCCTGCCTTTTGCCATGGTGACCGATGAATGAAAGATATAACTGATTAAACGTATTAGTCCTGAGTTTTTTCCGGCTAACGCTGGTCTGATCCAGTCCTTCTGTTGGCCGTTGTGTACGTGATGATTCAGGTTGTGGGCCTGGATTACACCGGATGAGGTATGGCCTTTAACCAAGGTGAGCAGAATTCCGAACAGCCTGTTGAGAACGGGTTGGTTAAATATAGATTGATGCACATGATTATGGTTAATCACACAGGCACTAAAACAAAACATGCCGCTTAAAAAAATCCAGACTGGTATTAGTATGCCTGTGAATTCAACATAAAAGGGTGCAGCCAGCAGCCCGATGCAAACAGCGACAAACAAAATGCTGCGCCAATCCTCGCGGTATTTGACCAACTGCATCTAGGATGCTCCTTGTTGAATTAAATGATAACGACCGGCACTCAAATTAAGCTCTTGGGGTAACTGATTTCCGCACCAATATATTTTGAGCCTGGCATTCTGTTCTGCATGCGGCAACCCAAACAACAAACGGTATTCCCCCTGGGCAGAGAACCCATTGGATGCCTGTACTTCCCTGAGTTGAGTATTGCCGTTGCGTTCAAGCAGTTCTACTCTACTTCCCACTGCGTTGGTATTACAGTTGTCGCCGTTGCCTTTTAGCTCAAGTCCAATCCAGTTTTTATCTGACAGGTTGTTTTGATAGATGGACAAAGGGGCAAACTGCCGACTAATCAATATATCCAGATCGCCATCATTATCCAGATCGGCCAATGCAACACCTCGCGCTGTGCCAAGTTCATCTAGCCCAACCTTTGCAGCGACATCAACAAACTGACCTCCAATGTTTAGGTAGAGCCGGTTCATTTCATCCGGAAAGATACACCTGCCATACAGCGTTGCCCATCGATCTGCATAACCGTGAACATCAGGACCAGTCAGTCCGATACTGGCATTCCAGTACCAAAAATCCTTGCATTCTTCGCCTGTTTTGTCATAGGCATCATCCACCATTCCATTGGCCTGGACGATATCCAGATAGCCGTTTAGATCAAGGTCTCCCAGCGCGGCACCCCAGCCAAAACGCCTTTCGTTGAGTGCATTCCTCGCCACAGCCTGGTCTTGAAATGCTTTGCCACCCTCCTGATCCAATGTTCCTTGATTCATCCACAATAGGCTGCCTTCCGCCTGAAGTTTTTCGTGAACATTTGACACATACACATCGAGATGTCCGTTATTATCCAGATCCCCAATGGATGCGTTCATGCCTTTATAGGTATCCCGGCTAATGCTGCCAACAAAAGTGCCCGATACTTTTTTATAACGCAGATTTCCCTGGTTGATGTAGAGTGAATCCGGGCCAAAGTCATTGGCAAAATATAGATCAGTCAAGCCATCCTGATTAAGATCGCCAGTACCAATGTCCAGGGTCCATCGTGTTTCGCGCAGGCCCATTTCTTGAGTTGATTGTCTGGTAAAATCTGTACCGGAATTGAGATAGATATAGTTGTCGCCGCCATTATTAGCATTGTGCCAGGTGCGGTGCATGATGTTGACCATGCGGCGATCACCGTCATATGCAGGGTCAGGCAACCGAAAGATGTTAAATTTTATTTTTTTGTCGTAGCCCTGGAGATAAGGCGGCATGGTATTGCCCACAACCAAATCAAGATAACCGTCATTGTTTAAATCCAGCACATTAGCCGAAACTCCAACGACATAGTCAGTCAGACCTTGCTTCTCGCTAACGTCAACAAACTGAACCTTGCCCTTTTCCTTCCATAAGCTTTTCAATAAACGCGGATAACCAAAACTGACAACGACATAAAGGTCATCGTCACCATCATTGTCGTAGTCAAACCACACGGCGCCAGATGGTAGCCCCTGATTTTCCGGATCCACAACAACAGATTCAAGAGCGGGCAGTGGCACGCGTTCAAATTGAAACCCGCTTTTATTTAAATACAGCGCTGCCCTGTCTGATACCTGTTTCATTGAATTGGTGAGAAACAGATCTGGCAGTCCATCATGATTGATATCGTTGACCGTGACAGAATCTCCCACCGAGAGCAGCCATTTCCCGACATGCCTTAGCTTTGGATCAACCCGATCAAGTAAATCACCTGGACGCGACTGAATTCCAGCATCTGTTGAATTAATCTCGGAAAAAAATAGTCCGCTACTGGCGATTGCTTCGGGAACCACTGCGGATCGATACATAAAACTACCCAGCATTGCGATAATACCCACGACCATCCAGCGATATGCACTGGTTTTAACGCGACCAGTATTGTTAATTGGATGAAAACGCAAATGGCTGATATGCAGCCATAGAAAACGCAATAGAAAAAAACCAAAGGCCGCGTAAAACAGCGTGTTGTATGCCTGTAGCTTATGCAGAATAAAATCGAGCAGCACAATGCCGAATGCCATCAATACCTGACCTTTCCTGGAGGCAGGCGATGTCGCAGGATCCGTAATCATAAAAAAGGCAAACAGATAAAATGCCGGAGAGGTTAGTGCTCCCATAAACCAGGTTTCAGGTGGCATGTACCATTGAGTAATCCATGCCCTGACCGCCAATGCAATAAAATAGAACAGCAGAAATGCACCAACTAATACCGACTTTTGAATTCTAAATACAAACAGTAAGAGTGCTGCGGTGACCATAAAGACAACCACCGCTATCGACCCGCCCCATTGATAAGCAGGAGCAGAGCTGATCATACCGTCCGCGACCAGCAAACTGACCACAATGCCAAATAATGCCGGGTTACAAACATGTCGCCCATTAAATGTCACCAGGTATTTGGAGCTAATGGCAAAAAATACAGGAACCAGTGGGAACCAGGGACCGTGGGCATAGTTAACCAGAATGGAAAGCGATGCTCCGGTAATTGCGGCACTAAGAGGAAATAGTAAAGTCTTGTTTTTGAAGAGACGGTGCAGCAGCATATCGAGAAAGCAGGCAAATCCGATGGTTAACAATATCTGACCAGGACTTCGGTTAAAACCAAGCAAGGTTGTACCAACCACGATATAAGTGACAAGCAAACCAAATATGACGATGCGTGGATCGTTGCGCTGCGGAAAATGATCCCAGATCATAGTCATATCATCGCCATCTCAACATTGGGGATTCTATTCAAAAGCCCTGCAATTGCACTCTCTCCATCTTTGTAATAAACAAGATAGAGCCTTCCGGCGACATCAATGCGTCGATAGTCGCGCAAGACCTCCAGTAACGGATCTGTTTCATGAAATCCGGCAATAAAATAGTGCCAGCATTCATTGCGCCGCTGATTATAAAGATAACGCAGCAGCCCTCTGAATATTTCTGGATTATTCATTTCTATTGTCACAAACGCTAGATAAAAGTACGGGATTTGGCTGCCTTCTCTGGGTAGTGGTTTTAATGGTGTAAATTTGGACACAAAGTTGTAGACGGGGCGCATCAAAGCCAGACCACCACTATATTTTTCTATATGTGTCTGGCGAAAATGGGTTTGATCCCATGCGGCAACGACCCCTACGATTCGACCATTCCTGAGTGCCAGATAAAAATCTCCAATATCCAGATCTCTAAGCTGTGGCGTATCGAAGTAGTCGCTGTTGATGACTGGCGTTAACTGTTTGTCTCGTGCAGTGTTGCTCAGAAAATCAATAATATCTGTGAGATCTTCCCAGCTAGCACGGCGAAACTCGATCCCTGTCATTTTCAGGTTACGACGTGGTAGATCAAGGTAAACCGCAGGGGTTACAAAACGACCAATATCCTTGTATACAGGAAGTCCACAACGCCCCGAAGAAAGCAATGCATTCACCTTGAGATTGTCCTCTAAAATCATGGAATAGTAGAAGGGGACTGGGTCGTTTTTATGTAGCTCTTCCAAAAATCGATATCCTCTTAGCAAGCCTGTGCCGCCTCGATAGTCTGGATGAGCGCGCAAATCTGCCAGATAGCCAATTTGCTGAACTTCCCCGTTAATGTATACTTTGCGGGTCAGACGACTACCAAGTCCAACAAGTTTATCGGTTTCTTGATCGACACATTTGATGACTTCGCAGGTTTCACCCTGCACCCTGCTTGCATGAAAAAAACTGGGCTCTCTTCGAAAACTGACACTGATATTTCCAGGCATCCAGTCATTAGCCATACGCGCACGTAGCTCGGTATCGTCCTCCGCATTCGCAAGTTTGAATTTAAGTGCTCCCCTCATCACAATGATCAGGCGGCAGCGCGTGCTTTGGAGAGTGCGTTGAACAGGGCAGTATCTAATGAAAGCACGGGTGGTTTAACATCGCCTATTAACCGACCACAGCTTCTTTGATACCCGATGTACTGTTCCCACAGGTTATCGACTCTGCAATAAGAGAGACGATCAAGCTGACCAATTCGGGTAGCATAAGCATATTGCGGATTTGAGCATAACCCTTGTTCTACTTCTTCTGTCACGCTTTTCGCGGAACTCAAACCAAAGTGTTTTGCATCAAGAAAAATCACATACCCCGCTTTGGAACTAATACATGGAGACAACATTGCGCTTCCAGGCAAGCGAGAGAGTTGTTTCAAAACGAACGCTTCGGTTAGTTTTTCACCACACAGATCGCTGACTAGCCCTGATCGTCCACAGAACTTGATTAAAGGCGTGGCTTCAAGAAATCCGCTTACTATTACCTGGTCACCCAGATCATATCGATAGAGCCCGGAAAAGGTGGTTATAACAACACGATAGGTGTTGCTCAGCTTAAGCTCATGAGCAAGAAAAACTCGATCGTCTTCGTCAACAAATTCGAAAAATCCGCTGTTAATCGCTAACACCGAACCTTCTTCAGCGTCTGCTTTGCAGACCGGAATGCTGACGACTCCTTCTGTTGCCAACAGTCCTTTCCCTTGAAGATAGACACCTGAAAACATGGAGGCTAATTCATCGCGGTATCGCGTTGAATTCGCATCAAGCCAGCAACTGATGGTATCAAGCATTGGCCACAGTGTTTTTGTATCGATGCTATTGCCTTGTACGGCACTCTGAATTTCCCGAATTCTGTCCTTACTGAAAATTGGTAATGCATGACAAGATGAAGACGGAACATGGTTTGCTGAAACGCCATCAAAGATTCTATCCAACTCTTCGGGTATTGCTTTAACCAGATCAAGCAAAAAAGTCGGGCTCCACACTGAAATGAATGTGAGATCTTTTCTGGATAATAGATACCTCAAGGTTTGGCGCCGCCAGTCTGCGAAGTTCTCAATGGCTCCGACTTCCACAGGAACAGCCAGTGTATCGAGGATGTCCTGTCCGAACTCAGGCCCGAAATAAGCTGCATCACTCGATAATCCAATGGGTATACCGCCGCTTTCCAATCGTGGCGATCGTGTTGCCGGGCTGATTGACCAGTATGCGGTTCCGGTTGCTATTCCGGGTCTATGCGTCAACAGATTGTGCAACCAGGGAATCACTGCGTTCTGAATAGCACCAAGCCCGGTCGCAGTGAAAGGAATCAGCTTTGATCCACCGCTACTTCCGCCAGTTTCCTCAAATGCCACAATGGGTTCCTGAGTCAGTATGTTCTGTACACCGGCCTGAATAAGACCAATGTCTTTCTGCAAATCGTCGTAGCAAATAATCGGATTGCGTTGCTGGAAGTCTTTGATAGAAGTAATCGTGTTAAATTCTCGTAACTTTCCCGTTCTGGAGCGTGCGTTTTTTTTCAGAATGTTTTTAAGCAACTGTGTCTGAATGCTGGCAGGGTCAACAAGCATGTCAAAAAAATCACGGCCTGGCTGTTTTGCCCTGGTCTGTATTCTTTCCCAGGCAGACATCAAACCATTGCTTCCTTAAAAGCGCGCAATGCATAAGATCGCAGGTTATCCACCGAAAGTTCGGTAAAGCAGACAAGCTCATCCCCTGCAGAATAACCCGGATTTCGTTCAAGAAAATATCTAACGTCAGGATGATTCTGCACGTGTGAAGGAATTTCTGCCCATTGTTCATGCAGATGTCCCCTTGACTCAGGAAACTTTACGATGCCTTTGTCTGGGAGATAAGATTCGCCGAATTTTTCACTTGCCAGATAGTTGATCATTAATTGTGTTGCTATCGGGGTTTTGTAGCGCCTGTTGGGATAGTATATTTTTGAGAATAATGGCAGGTAACGATAGGTTCGGTAGCCTTTCACGATCAGAAACCAGTAGAGGGGTCGGTCAGGATAAGTCGCTTTAATCTCCCCGGCGAAACGACACCAGGACAGTGACAAAGCCTGAGTGCCCCAGTGGTCGTGGTGAATCACGGTATCCCCAGAGAATATGGCGACTCTTTTTACGGCGCTATAGGTAAACTTGATCAGTAGAGCAGTCGAAAACCCCTGGATTTTCCCTGCCTCGTCGCGCAGCAAGATGACATAGTCTTTTTCCTGCAAATCATCGGTTACACTCCCAGCACAGATTTCATAATATTGCTGATACAGAGCACAAATCGACGCTTCATCGGTTTTACTCAAATCACTACACTTTACGACCTGGGCCGACAACTCTCCCACGCAACAATCTCCTGCTAAATTCAAACAGATAAATGGTCAACAATCCCACAACCACCCATGTTATCGACAAAATAACCGAATGAGATGGGTCATTAGGCACAAAATAAACACTATCGACGTTGCCGCTAACATTCCTGATCATATAGAACACAAAGCCTATTTCGATAATCAGTGTTATTAGAACGACACCGGCATAACCGAAATATAAATCTTTCTGGATATTCCCCCGGAACCACAGCAAGAGTGAAATCAGCAGGACAATTGAGAAAACATCGTGGAAAATACCGTAATAAGGACTCCAGCTAACAGTCACATACATCAAATACAGTTCCACTACGCCACGGAGCAACATATTGATCAAAAAGATCCGAAAAATCGTTTTCCAGTGCTCTAAAACCTGTCTGTCTTTTATAATGAAAGCAGGAATCAGAAACCATAAAACGATTGCGTATACCAGCCAGATCAATTTTGGTAAGGCGATTTTTCCACCTTCCAGTTGTCCGGAGTTTTGCAGCCAGTAAAAATAAACTGCCACGATTATTAACAGAATCCAAACCAGCAGCCAGGACTTTAATCGGGTTAAATCAGAGATATATTTCAACGTTTTTCTCTATTCCCGCCTTGGGTGGATTGTCCCCGTTCTCGATAGCCTTTCGCCAGTTGCGAATATGATGATGCAGTAAATCTGCGTCTGTCACCATAAAATCAGGCTCACCAAATCGAGCAATATTACGAGATTGCAGATTCAATATCTGCACATCCTGCCGGATTATTTTTTTTGCTAGCGGTTTGAAATAGAGCTTGATTAATTGACCAAACCATTTCGCCCGAAAAGAGATCACCGTAAACACTTCTGTCTGGCTCGGGTCTATCGGTGTGCAGGAAGAAGTGATGGTATACGTCATTCCATTGCTGAATTCATAATCGACTCTGGATGTTGCAGGAGCAATAAATCGATCAACGTGCTTCATCGTCGTTTTTCCAGGAGACAACAAACTCCAGACTGCACTTTTTTCTCGTGGTTCGTCGAAATACTCCGCTTCTGCACCATCTTCCAGTGTTCTCACAATGGCCCGCACCTTTTTGTACACATGCGACCGGAACCAGCCTTTATGCACGTAGGCTGCATGCGGACAGTCAAGAAAATTCTCAAGACAGGCTTCTACATTTGCATTAAACCGCGTTTTCATGCGAAAGCTGACCCAACCTGGCTGATCCAGATAAGGAAACTCCAGAGGTTCTGCATTGGTAGGGGTTTCAGAAAGACAAACCCAGATATAGCCCTGTTTCTCAATACAGTGATAGCGCGTTATGGACGCTGAAATCCTTTCGCCGTGCTCATCATTCCCTATTGCCGGTATTTCTGAAATGTTCCCGTTTGAATCGTAGACCCACCCATGATACGGACAGCGTATCTTACCCTGGCAGACATGACCCTCAGAAAGCGGAGCATTTCGATGAAGACATCTGTCATCAAGTGCTACTGGATTCCCAGAGCCATCGCGGAACAGAACGATACTCCGTCCAAAAACGTTTGCTCCTAATGGTTTTAGCCGAAAGTTGGTTGATTCGACAACGATGTACCAGAAATCCTCTAGCATCTGCATATAATAGCAATATATGTAGTTATATCTCTAGAGATTTAATTGCTGACTTATTCTTATCAGGCTGAGAATTAGAACTAACCAGATATGCTATCTGCAGTTATGGCGTCAGGATATCAGGGATGAAAGGAATACCGAAGATGAATAAAAAGACAAGTCAAATTAATCACTTGAAAAACTCTAAGCACTGTAAGTGCTATTTAGACAATAAAGGCTGTCCAATGATACTGATCATGCCATTCCTACGTTTTACAGTATCGAATCACAGAAGGTTTTCATTATTTTAGAGATCAGCTATGCAATCTCTTCATCACCTGCTGCACAATAGTGTCACAGCGCTGCTCAGCAAATTCATGTACATTTAGTTTTGCCTGCTCCATCTGTTTTTCAAAAACTTTACGCAGAGCTCGTTTAGCACGTAGGTAGCGGGTTTTTACAACTTGTTCGGAAACACCGAGTGAGTTAGCTGTTTCAATTGTACTGAGGTGTTGTATAGCTCGCATCACATAGACGCAGCGATAATCAACGGATAGTGTATCAATGGCTTCTTCCAGAAACATACGCAGTTGTTGGGTGGCAATTTCATCCATCGGTTCGGGATTAGCAGATTTTACATCCTGGTGAGTGCTGTTAGGATCATCCAATGTGTACTGAATACGTTTACGCTTTCGAATTCGCATCAAAGCTTCATTACAGGTAATACGCGATAACCAGCTGGCGAAACTGTTAGGCCCTTTGAATTGATGCAGATTGTAGTAGACCTTAACATAGGTTTCCTGCACCACGTCCATAGATTCATGTTCATCTCGCAATATACTACGGGCAAGTCGGTAAAGACGCTGATTGTGGCGTCGCATGATTGTTTCAAAGGCTTGTATTTCACCACATCGTATCTGAGTAACCAACTCACTATCCGTCGCAGAATGCATTGTTTTCTTAGCTTTGTTTGGACGTGAATAGAATTGTAGTTCCATTATTGATAATCACCTGTACAAAGCGTTTCTTCAGTTAATGTGATAAGAGAAGTAATTAACTGACAGCATTCTCGCGACAATACAATCTCAACAAAACCTGTACTGTTGCCTGGTATCATTATTTAGTGGCTCACTCAAAAATAGTTCTAGCGACGCTTTTATCCAGATAACACCTGAATCTTTTACAAATGTTAGCACGTTCACTCTTCTTTTAATCGGGCTACACTGCGACTCGTAACGACAGTCGCGCATGCACTGATTAAAGTAAAATTGCTCTGCCTGATAACGCTAACCCACAGGTTGTTGGTAAACAGGTTAAGCCCTATCTAATATTGAAACCTGTTGATTATCATCACGTATTGTAGTCTCCAATGTCTTTGAATGAAGCAATAATCAACTGACTAGATACTACTGACTCAAATATGAATTAAGAGCTAAATAGAACAAAAAAACCAAAGACTTAAGATTAGTCACGCTGGAAAACCAATCTTAGTAAGCTTCTGATTTTTAGTAAGGGGATTTTTTAGCTCTTAATCCACCTTTAATGATGCTTGAACGTCGAAAAGGTGACAGGAAATTTCAAATAATTCTGTAAATGTTGGTTCACAATCCCACTTAGGAGCGAGAATATTATAACTTCCGGATTTTGACTTGTCTTTTTGTTCGTCTTCCGCGTTGTAAAAACAGTTGCGTAGCCAGCTATGCGCCCGTTTCTACGCCTTGAATACGAACAGAAATCCTGCCTCAATATCCGGAAGTTATTATATTCTCGCTCCTTATCAGTTTCGACTGATTCATTTCTGCATCATCCACTGAAATTTTACAATCAATCGACATCTACATTTGTAACCTTTTTATCTGTGCTTGCATCTACCAATACAGATCCTGTTGTTCTTTATGAATCAGGGTTTCATAAAACAACACATTTAATAAATAAATTACTGGGAGGTCAGTATGAAGACTAATTTGAGGTTGAAAGTTATTAGGAGTTTTCCTGTCATATTGTTTGTCATTTTTACCTTCATTAATCTGTCAGTCGGTGTAACAACTGTCCACGCAGATTCACAAAAACAAAAACATTTGAAAAATACTAACGATAGAAAGATTTATAGGGATGCACTAGCGATGATTAACAAAGGTAGAAAAACTTTTCGTTACGATACTTTTGGGGATGAATTGTTCTGGGGAGATGGAATAGGCTTACATTTAGCAATTGCCGGCGAGCGCTTTGGTGGCGTAGGTCCTGGATTAAGCCCCATACAAGCTTTAGCTGTTGGTTTGAAGGTTGATGTTAAAGCATTACCCAGGCGACTGAAAAAGGAGCTTCGACGCGGGAACGTCGATTTGGACGACCCAGCAACGACCTTAGCCTTGCTCCAACTTGATGCAATTGTTGGTATAACAGGCTTTTTCGACGAT
This sequence comes from Methylococcales bacterium, assembly GCA_965224565.1. Taxonomy (GTDB): domain Bacteria; phylum Pseudomonadota; class Gammaproteobacteria; order Methylococcales; family DRLZ01; genus DRLZ01. Next base: position 407,766 of record CBDCZN010000002.1, read on the forward strand.
TCCGGCAATATAAAGTCAGTTGGTATTCAATGCGCTTTGTGTCATTCAGTGGTTGATAATTCTTTCGCGCCTGGTATCGGTCAACGCCTGGATGGGTGGGCGAACAGAGATCTGAATGTAGGTGCGATTATCGGTCTCGCTCCAAATCTACAACCCTTTGTCGATCTGCTTGGCGTGGATTTGGAAACTGTAAAAGCAGTACTGGCGAGTTGGGGACCGGGCAAATTTGATGCTGAATTAAATATCGACGGAAAAGCATTTCGACCAGATGGCGGTGCAGCAGCGACACTGATTCCACCTGCATTTGGGTTGGCTGGAGTTAACTTGCATACCTGGACAGGTTGGGGTGGAGTCTCCCACTGGAATGCTTTTGTAGCCGTACTGGAAATGGGCGGTCAGGGAACGTTTATAGATTCTCGTCTAAAGGATGCCGAAAAATTCCCAATTGCAGCAGCCAACGGATTTGATGCCATCAGGCCTGAGACTGACCTGGTCACAAAAAAACTGCCTGATCTTCACCTGTATCAATTAGCCCTTAAAGCCCCAATACCACCTAAAGACAGTTATGACAACGCAGCAGCAGATCGGGGAAAGACTCTCTTTAATGGCAAAGCGAAGTGTGCTAATTGTCACGTACCGCCGATATATACTGAACCAGGGTGGAACTTACATTCACCAAAAGAGATGGGTATTGATAGTTTTCAAGCGGATCGGTCACCAGAAGGAGGATATCGGACTTCACCACTAAAGGGGCTGTGGACACACATGAAAGGTGGGTTTTTCCACGATGGTCGTTTTCCAACACTAACATCTGTTATTCGTCATTATGACAAGATTTTTAAACTGAAATTATCGGATCAAGAAGTCAGTGATGTCAGTGAATTCTTGAAGTCAATTTAGATGTCGGTAGAAGTGGATCGGGGTGCTGCTGTTGAGTTTGTTGAAACGACCTTGCAACTCAAATCCCATATTTCCAAAAAGATAAAAGATGTCTTTGCAGTTTTGTCAACTCGCAGGATTGTTGAGTGAACCTAAGTATTTGATGAAGCTGCTCAGAAAGTCTGTGCTAATTTCTATAAAAATTATTACACACAACGCATGACAAAGATTCAAGCCTTGCAGAAAGCACAATTAGCCCTGTTAAAATTGCAATGTTTTGATCATCCTGTCTATTGGAGGGCTTTATTTTGACTGGCGATTGGAAATGATTAAACTCACAACCAGTTTCCAATCAACAGAAACGGAGACCAGAAATAAGGATGCTGGTAATCGTCGTTTTTCAGAAGTTTCTGCTGCGCGAGTTGCACTGCCCGTGCTTTGGATACGTCGGGATCTTGCAGCTGCCGGTAAAAACTTTCCATGAACGCAAGCGTGGCACTATCATCAACCGACCATAGGGATCCAAGTACACTTCTGACTTTGGCTCGAATGGCAATCCCACTAATTCCAAGCGGTGAACGATCATCTCCTTCAGCTGTTTGACAGGCGCTTAAAGTCAGCAATTCAATCGGATTGTTTTTTAGGCTTTCCGAGCTGAGCAGCACCTCCAATTCATCAATAGTGATGATCTGATCGTGGGCCATGATGAAACTGTCATCAGAAGAACTCCCAAACACCCCATGCGAAGCCAGATGAACCACATTATAAGGTAATGCTTGACCAATCTCTTGCCGTACACGTGGCAGTTTGAATGTTTCATTGTGCAGGGCCGTTCCCGAAAACAATTGTGACAGTTTATCAACTTCAGTTTTGACACCGGGAAGTGAGAGTAGATCCTTGACGCTGGCGTAAATCGCTGGCTTATTTAACAAACTCCGAATGTTTGGATCTACATGCATTTGTTTGGCTTCATCGGCGACTCCACGACCAAACAGCTTGCTGGTAAGATCCCGTGATTTGTTAGCAGAACGAGTAGGCGTGTGGGAATTCTCTTCGGCCACATTGACAAGAGCTTGCAAATATTTATCTGGAAGCGTGTTAATCACCTCTCCAGGTATACTCAGGCCAGCCACCAGCATGTGGGTATTTTGTCGCGATAGCGGTTGGGGATCGAAAAGCGTTAGTCCGGGTGATGTCGCCACTGCGTAGTTTTCGATAACGTAGTGTTCCCCGTCATAAAGCGCCGCTAGTGGAACCAGGCGTAGCGCCCCATCCGGGATAAACACCAGGGTATTGATTTGGTGACGCTCCAAAAGCTCGGTGATTGGGGCAATTAACCATTGATACAATTCCGTTGCCGGCTGTTTGAAATCGTTGGAATAGTTACGCAGCCCGGTAGCTAAACGTTTGGCACTTTTCTCGACACGCGTACTGGGAACTGCGACGCTCTTGTGAAATATGCCATCTGGTAAACTGATCAATAATTCCAGACGATCCTCAAGAACAACGGGATACAGCGCCGCCGTCTTTGGAGCAATGGTTTCTATTTCAATTTCGGGTAAGGATTCAATGTTGCAACGGTTGTTAAAATAGTCTTCAAGTTCAGTTTTTTTGATTAGTTCGACGGTGTTTCGTGCATTCTTTAATAACGTCTGTGCCGCCTCTCTATCTTCTGTTGCCTCAGACTGTTGAATTAACAGATCAGCTAATCCCAAATAAACGGGCTGGAGGGTCTCGCGAAACGATGAGCGCCCATCCTGATAATTCACCGGAATGTCTCCACGAATCGCCTCGATATGATTTACAGCGCGGCGATAGGCAATTAATGCAGCAGAATGGTCGCCTAGCACTTTTAACAGCCGCCCACGCTGCCACTCCCATTGCAGCAAAAAGTCATCGTCACCAAAACCTTGTAATACGTTGACGGCCTGGTCTGTCAGTTTTAACGCCCGTTTGTTCAGTCCCCTGTTCTCATTCATCTTTCCAAGGTAGCCGAGGGCCATTGATTGATAGCGGGCATGACCCAACCGCTTGGCCAGCGATAAGCCTTCATTGAGCAACTGGCCAGCGAATTCAATGTGTTGGTTTTGATTGTCAGCTTGGTAATCAATTGTTTTCGTTGCCTGATAACCAGCCGCTAGCAATAAGGGGATGCGCTCAGCGATCGGTTCAACTGTGGTTAGTTGACTTTTGATGCTCTGCAAGCGTTTCCACGCCGCCGTTGGATTGCGCATAGAGTCCAGTCTGATCTGGTTAATCTGAACGCGTACAATCAATGCCGTATCCTTGCCTTGTTTGGCCGCTGCCAAAGCATCGCTATAAGCACTTTCCGCCTCAACTGTTTGTTTTCGTGCCGAATAATAATTGCCGAGATGATTGCCGTGGATCGCCGCCAGAACTTGCGATCCCACACTTTTGGCCTGCGTAAGCGCACTTAGCAGCAAAGGTCTTGCCTGAGCATAATCCTGCTGCAAAAACAAGTTGTACCCGTACAAGCCAGTGGCAAGCGACTGACTTTTGGCATTGCCCGATTGTTTCGCCAGCTCAAGAGCCTGGCGAAAACTATTTCCCGCTTCGATCAAATGTCCTTTGGCCCGGTATGTTTCTCCCTGCATAATCAGATCCTGGATCGGGACCACAGCTGGTTTGGTTGTATTAGGGTTTTTATCGGCTTGAGCAATATCTTCAAGGCTTTCGGCCACAACATTGAGTCCGCAGATTACGCTCAGAAGCACTAACAGAAAAAGCCGGGATAAGATTGAGAAATAGTTCATGGAATAATACTCTGCTGTGTTATCTTCAAATCGTTCCTAACATCAGATAACCTGATTTCGCGGATATAACTTGATACCAAACTAAATAGTGTAGGTTGGTGCTGAGCAACGAAGCCCAACATTTTATTGCTTGTCCGCGTTGGACTTCGCAAGCTCAGTGCCAACCTACGCCAAATTAGTCTCATATGAAATTCCGGGGTAAATTCGTAACCCATTGATTGCATGAATTTACAAAATCTGGTACGACAAGCGAAAATGAACACCATCGTCCTGAAGATCATACTCCGGTTTGCGCCGCGCAGTATTCAGGTCGTGGGCATAAAACAACTCCGCAGTAACCTGGCGTATCGGTGCCCACACTAATCCGAGGCCGACTGAGTGCAAATACTCAATGTCATTGCTTTTACTCACATCCCAGCTTCCCCCATAGTCCATAAACGGAATCACTGTCAGGCTGCCGGGAAAATCTGTGCCGCTTAACAGCGGGTAGCGGAATTCAAGCGATAATGCAAACCCCTGGTCACGAACCAATTCGTTTTCCCGATACCCTCGAATGCTGTTTGCGCCGCCCAGTGCAAATTGTTCAAGGGCGAGCAAGCCATCATTGCTGAGCTGAATATCACCACGAAACTGAATTTGTGCTCCATTGTCCATCACCAGTCTGGCGTATTGTACCTGCCCCAGCCAGCTAAAAAAATCGCCGTCTGCTGAACCGTCGCTGTTCCAGGTGGCATCAAATGCCTTGATGCCAACATTAAACGTCGAGCGTGCGGCGAAGACCTGTTGGGGATTACGCTCGCTATAGTCCTGGTAAAACCGCAGCGAGGTGACTTTGCTTTCGCCATCCTCATCTCCTTCTTCAAATGAAAACGGATCGCCCAGCAAGGTATTGCGATTTTTTCGCACCGCGATTTTGACGCCAACAGAAAAAGACCGTTCGAGAGATCGGTACAGCGGTTGGTCGATACCAAATTCATAGCCTCTTAATTTGCTATCGATGTTGATATCCTCAAGCGGCTCTTCGACAATCGATGAGCGGCTGGCATAAGCTCTGAAAGAGAGTCTGGTATCGTAACGGTTGATCGGGATGGAAAAACCACCTCCATAGTTAAACGAGCCTTCGCTATAACCCAGTGATAAATCTAGCGTATCACCAAAACCGGTTAGATTACGCACCAGTCCATCCAGCCGACCTTGCTCAGCGCCGGTGCTGGGTGGCCGATGATTATCGGTACTCAGGGTCAAATGATAAGGCTTGGCACGAGTCACACTAAGATCCAGCAGACTTTGGCCGGGTGTTAAACCAGGCGATAGCCGACCTTCCATACGTTCAATTAACGGATCTTGCAATAATAACTGGAAACGCTCTTGCAACTCCCCGGTATGCAATGGCGGGCCTGCACCGAGCATTAACCGATCTTTCACATAATTGGGATTAAGGTGCTCGGTACCTGTAATTCTAATGTCGTTAAGCGTGCCTTCGATGATTTTAAAATCAATCATGCCGTCGCTAAATGATTGACTGGGTAGCACAGCGCCCGAATTGAGATAGCCGTGGTCAACGTAGTGTTGAGTTAACAAATAACGCAATTGTTCCATCTCAGAAATACTCACTGCCCGTCCGGTATAGGGTTCCGCTATTGCCTCCAGTTCGGCGTCGCTAAATACTGTATGGCCGTTAAAGCGAAAGCCTTTGGCGAAAATCATCGGGCTGGTGTCGTCAGAAGCGCTTTTTTCGACGGGCGCAGCGGGTACAGTCAAGCCCGGCTGTGGTTTTTTGGACTTGAATTTGGGTGCCTCAGGGCGTGTTGTGCTGGGCCGGTCGGTGATGAGTGGTGCCGTAATATTAACGGGTGGTGCTGCCAACACAGGATTCGTGGCGGTAAAACCCACAACTAGACGAATAAGGTGTTTTAAACGCATTATTACTGCTTCCTGCAATCGTGTTCCAGTGTGGCAAGTGCCAGGGTTGGACGGTTGTTCCCACTATCCAGAAAAACATCTGGTTGATGGGGTGTTATTCCTTCTCCAGAGATATCTGGAGATGACATAATTTGCTGCAACCGATCCCGGTTCAATGGGACAACTAGGGCATCTTGCGCGGTTTCGGGAAGCCCTCCCCGGCGTCCGGTGACCAAAACACTTTGTTGCGAGCCACCTATGGAACAAGGGTCTTGCACAACGGTGTTTACGTCGGTTAAATCTGAGGTGAGACCAGCTAAATCGCCTTTGATATTGAGTTCTGCTGAACTGTTGTTAATAGTACCGCTAACACCATCAGGAGCCGCAGCCTGAATGACATTATTTCCAGATCCTGCTTCGAAGGTGAACGGTGTATTACTGCCGGTCAATAATACGCCGCCACTGGCGGTTAATGCACCAACATTGATTGCAATATTACCACCCTGGGCACCAGTACCAGCCGTGTTCGCTTGAATAAAACCGGTATCGAGAATAAGGTTGGTAAAATTTAACTCAATATCCCCGCCATCGCCCTGGCCGGTAACTGAGGTAGTCACTTGACTGTTCTCAAAAATGGCGACATCACTGGAAAGTGTAATATTACCACCATCGGCATTGTTGGCAGCGGTGCTAACACTCGATGAGTCTAAAAACAGGCGGTTGGGAACAGCGATTATAATTGAACCTGCGGGTACGTTACCGGAACTCGCTGTCGAAATAAACGAATCGCTTAACGCGATATTGTCGGCGCTAATGTCAATGGTTGCTGGTTCAAGCAAAGCCAGCCTTGCACTATCAACAGTGGCTGACGATGCTATGCTGATTTGGCCACCATTGGAAATTGACAGTGCATTGGTATTTAAATTGATTTTACCCGCTTGTCCTAGTGAGTCGCTTCCGGCTGTGCTGAAAATCCCCCCTTGAATATCGCTGTTTTGATTATCAATAACCAGATCGTCAGCGCTTACATTAATATTACCTGCACCACCCTCGGCGAAGGTATTACTGTTGATGGCGCCTCCATTAAGGATATCCAATGGACCAGTGACAGAAACGTCGATGCTACCGGCATTGCCTTGACCAAAAGTATTACTGTTGATGGTGCCACCATTGACGATATCTAGAGTATCAGTAATAGAAACCTCAATGGTACCAGCGTTACCCTGAGAATTTAGCGCTGCGTCACTGCTGATGCCGGCAAAGCCGGAACCTTGTCCGTTAATGCTCAGGTCGTCAGTCTGAACGGTAATTGACCCGGCATTACCCGTGGCGGATGTGTCACTGCTAATTTGTCCACCATTTAGAATCGTTGCTGTCTCTGTTGCGTTAACAATAACGCTACCAGCATTCCCAGATGAACCAGAAAGCGCATCGCTGAAGATGCCTGTATCAACATTGCTGGCTTGTCCATCGATGGTCAGGCTGTTGGTCTGAAGGTTCACAGAACCTGCAGCGCCTGTGGCTGACGTACCACTACTGATACGACCACCATTCAGAACGTTGGCTGCCTCTGTTGCTGTAACAACCAGGCTGCCACCAGTTCCTGAGGAACCTGCACGTGCGTCACTGAATATGCCCGTCTCGGAATTGCTGGCTTGTCCATTGATCGTTAACAGCTCGGTCTGAACATTCACGGTACCAGCATTGCCTCGACCAGATGTCTCACTGCTGACGGCTCCGCCACTAACAATCGTTGCCTTCTGTGTTGCATTAACAACGACACTACCCGCATTGCCTGTTGAACCTGAACGCGCATCACTGGAGATGCCTGTCAGGTCGCTGGCTTGCCCATCTATAATCAGGCTGTTAGCCTGAACGTTCACACTTCCAGCAGTACCCGAGGCGGATGTATTACTGCTAATTGTTCCACCATTCAGAACGTTCGCTGTCTCTGTTGCTGTCACTGCAACACTACCGGCATTCCCAGATGAGCCTGAATCCGCGTCACTGAATACTCCTGTTGCAACATCGCTGGATTGCCCATCAATCGTCAGGTTGTCAGCCTGAACGGTAATGACACCGGCATTGCCTTTACCCAAGGTATTACTGCTGATACGTCCGCCATCAACAATCGTTGCTGTTTCTGCTGCCGTAACCTCAAGATTACCGGCATTACCTGATGAACCGGATCGCGCATCACTGAATACGCCGGTCAAGTCACTGCCTTGTCCATCAATCGTCAGGCTGTCAGCCTGAACGTTTACGGAACCGGCATCGCCCAAGGCGGAAGTACCACTGCTGATGCGTCCACTATTAGTGATCGCCAATGGGCCAACGGCGGCAACATCGATAGTGCCGGCTTTGCCCTCACCGAAAGTATCGCTGTTGATGGTTCCTCCATTCGCGATATTCAGTGTATCGGTGACTGAAACCTCAATGGTGCCAGCGTCACCCTGGGAATTTGGCGCAGCATCACTGCTGATGCCTGCAAAGCCAGAATCCTGTCCGTCAATACTCAGGTTGTCAGCCTGAACGCTGATGGTTCCAGCATTGCCTACGGCGGATGTATTACTGCTGATACGTCCACCATTAAGAATATTTGTTGTCTCTGTTGCTTCGACAACGACGCTGCCGGCATTTCCTGAAGAACCTGAACGCGCAGCGCTGAATATGCCTGTACTGGCAAATGCTCGGTTTTGCCCATCAATAGTCAGACTGTCAGCCTGAACATTGACGGAACCAGCATCACCTGTGGCAGAGGTATTACTACTGATTTGTCCACCATTGAGGATATTTGCTGTTTCTGTTGTCTTTACAACAATGTTACCGGCATCCCCTGAGGAACCTTTCTCTGCGTCACTGAATATGCCTGTGTCTAAAGCGCTGTTTTGGCTATTGATCGTCAGGTTGCGGGCCTGAACGTTCACCGTACCGGCATTGCCTCGACTTGATGTTTCACTGCTTACGGCTCCGCCACTTAGAATATTTGCTGTCTGTGTTGCTCTAACAAAGACGCTACCAGCATTTCCTGAGGAATCTGGATTCGCGTCACTGAATATGCCAGTGTCGAAAGTGCTGGCTTGCCCACTGATATTCAATCTACCTGCCTGTACATTTACGGAACCGGCATCGCCCGTGGCAGAGGTATTACTGCTGATGCGCCCACCATTAAGGATATTAGCTGTCTGTGTTGCTCTAACAACGATGCTACCAGCATTTCCTGAGGAGTCCTTATCTGCGTCACTGAATACGCCTGTGTCGACAGTGCTGTTTTGTCTGTTAATAGTCAGGCTGTCTGCCTGAACGTTGACGGAACCAGCATCGCCTGTAGCGAACGTACTACTGCTGATGCGTCCACCATTAAGGATATTAGTTGTTTCTGTTGTTTTAACAACGACACTACCGGCATTACCTGAAGAACCTGGATTTGCATCACTGAATATACCCGTCAAAATATCACTGGTTTGCCCATCAATAGTCAGGTTGCCAGCCTGAACGTCTATGGAGCCGGCATCGCCTGTGATAGAGGTATCACTGCTGATGAATCCACCATTAAGGATATTAGCTGTCTCTGTAGCTTTAACGACAACGCTACCGGCATTACCTGAACCAAGCGTATTACTGGATATACCCGAAAAGAATTCCCTAGATGATCCATCAATAGTCAGGTTGCCAGCCTGAACGTCTACGGGACCAGCATCGCCTGTGGCTAATGTATCACTGCTAATACGTCCACCATTAAGGATATTAGCTGTCTCTGTAGCTTTAACGACAACGCTACCGGCATTACCCGAAGAACCTAGATTTGCATTACTGAATATACCCGAAAAGAATTCCCTAGATCCAACAATAGTCAGGTTGCCAGCCTGAACGTCTACGGAACCAGCATCGCCTGTGGCGAATGTATCACTGCTGATGATTCCATTAAGGATATTAGCTGTCTCTGTAGCTTTAACGACAACGCTACCGGCATTACCTGAAGAACCTGGATTTGCATCACTGAATATACCCGTCAAAATATCACCGGTTTGCCCATCACCATCAATAGTCAGGTTGCCAGCCTGAACGTCTACGGAGCCGGCATCGCCTGTGGCAAAAGTACTACTGCTGATGCGTCCACCATTAAGGATATTAGCTGTCTCTGTAGCTTTAACGACAATGCTACCGGCATTACCTGAAGAACCTGAACCCACCGTATCACTGAATATGCCCGAAAAGAATTCCCCAGATGATCCATCAATAGTCAGGTTGCCAGCCTGAACGTCTACGGAACCGGCATCGCCTGTGGCAAAAGTAATACTGCTGATGCGTCCACCATTAAGGATATTAGCTGTCTCTGTAGCTTTAACGACAATGCTACCGGCATTACCTGAAGAACCTGAACCCACCGTATCACTGAATATGCCCGAAAAGAATTCCCCAGATGATCCATCAATAGTCAGGTTGCCAGCCTGAACGTCTACGGAACCGGCATCGCCTGTGGCAAAAGTAATACTGCTGATGCGTCCACCATTAAGGATATTAGCTGTCTCTGTAGCTTTAACGACAATGCTACCGGCATTACCTGAAGAACCTGGATTTGCATCACTGGATATACCCGTCAAAATATCACCGGTTTGCCCATCACCATCAATAGTCAGGTTGCCAGCCTGAACGTCTACGGAACCGGCATCGCCTGTGGCAAAAGTAATACTGCTGATGCGTCCACCATTAAGGATATTAAGCTCATTGGTCGCTGATACCTTGACATCGCCAGCTTTGCCACTAGCTAATGAGTCACTGCTCACTAAAGAATCTTGACCCACTTGCAATGAATTAACTGCAATCGTAATTCCAGCATTAGACCCAGGTGCGATGGCTCCGTCATTATCTGCAAATACAGAACTTTTATTAATTTCGGTGTCACCGGCGTTGATCACAATCTGACCGGCACCGTTTCCGCTTGCTAATATTGAAGAATCGGTAATTACCATATCGCCGGACGCATTAGCGTTGGGATCGGTCCCGATCGGCAATGTGTAGTTGCCTTCTCCTACCGCTGTCAGACGAATTGCCCCGCCTGCGTTAAACAATCCACCACTTTCGATGAAAAATTCACTGTTATCGAAAATGCCTTTGATGACAAGCTCACTGCCGCTGAGCGATGTGTTTGAGCCGGGTATAAAAGTTAAGTTACTTCCTTCGACACGAATTGCACTGCTTTGATCGTTAAGAAATCCGAATTCAACAGGCGCAGCCATGCTCAATGTGCTCTCATCCAGCTGTGTCGCGCTGAATACAGCGCCATCGCTAAAGCGAAGCTCGCTTGCTGTACTGGCATGGAAATCGCCGGGCACATCGACTACCGCGTCGGCACCAAACACAACGCCTGCAGGATTGATAAAGTAGAATGCCGCCTGACCAACTTGAGAGCGCAACATCCCATTGATGTTGGAAGACTGACCACCGGTGACCCGGCTGATGACATTCTGTAGCGTATTAGCGCCAGTAAAAGTCGCTGATTCGGTGTTGGCAATATTGAAATTCTGGAAGCTATGAAATAAATTGGTTCCCTTGGTGCTACCTAACGATTGTGGAATGACGAAATCAGGCCCGCCAAGGTTTTGCGCCGCACCTACCGTTCCGTCGGTAATGACTTCGGCATGTGCCTGTCGAATAAACTGATCATATCCGCAGTTGGCTATTACTAGGATACAAATCACATGAAACATGGCGCACGAGTTAACAACTGAGTTACAACTTTGTCGGTTTGCACGCTGGTTACATTCTGTTCGTCTCATAACTACCCCGTTAAAACTTACCAGAAAATAGATCGTATACTAAAACATGTCAGCAATCACTAGTTTTGTTTGCCATTTTCAATTCCGGTGGTTGTATGTTTGTGCTGTTGGCTTTGGCGAGTGTATTACATGCTTTGGTTTGTCGATGCAACGCTTTGCTGATACGGCTCAGTAATAACCAGCTGTGAATATCTTGTCTGTTTTGCAAATTCAATTCTGCTAGTTCTAGTGCCTTAGAAAGTTTGCCTGTATCGTAAAAGAATTGTGCTGCATGTTGGCCAAAAGCTTGTGGTTGATTTTGCAGTAATTCTATATAGCCTTGCTCGGCTGTCTGAATACTCTGTGCTGCGGCGTTGTATTTGCCCATTTGTTTTTGTGCTTTTGCGAGCATTGAGTAAAATTCTGGATTGCCAGTTTGTTGGCTGACGCTTACATATAATTTTTCTGCAGCAAGCAGATTACCCAGTGTGAGTTCGTTTTCGGCCAAGTGTTCTGTTGCCAGGTAATATGTAGGTAAGCGTTGTTGTGCGCTTAGAAAGAATGTGTGTGATTATGCGACTTTTTGATTTATTAAGTAAAATATTCGGGGTCGGAGTAAAATTAAGTCTTCTTTTCAAACATGAATTTACAGTTTCCCTGTTGCAGTTAATCGACATTAGAACAAAATAACAATCAAATTAATATGTGAATATTACCGTGCTTTTATTGAGACAGTATGCTAAGTGATTTATCAACCCTGTTACAAAAATATCGAATAATTGGATGATTTCTCAGGGTTGTACCAGCATGAATCTACTTCTATGACCTCCAACGCGTAACCCGTAGTCAGCTATAACATTATTTTAATGTTGATATAATCTCTTTGAATTGTACTCCAAATGAAGTACAATAGAGAAAAGGAGATTATGTCATGGATATCAAAACAGGTCGTGTACAGGCTCGCATTGATCATAATTTAAAACAATCTGTTGAAGCGATTTTTAGTCAATTAGGACTCTCATCCGGCGAAGCCATCAGGCTATTTTATAGCCAGGTCGAATTGAATGGTGGGTTGCCGTTTCCTGTGCAATTACCCAATGCAGAAACAATGGCTGCGATGGAAGAAAGTCAAAATGACTCCAATCAAAAACGTTATAAAACATTTGCAGATATCCGCGAAGAACAAGGCGTTTGATCTTGCTAGAGATTGTTCCAACAACGCGTTTTAAGCGTGATCTCAAGCGGTGTGGAAAACAGGGTAAAGAGATCGACAAGATCGAATGGATTGTAAACGAAATCCAGCAGTTGAATGAACTTCCGATCAGCAATAAAGATCATCCTTTAACAGGCAACTGGAGCGGATTCCGCGAGTGTCATATTGAACCTGACTGGTTGTTGATTTATCATGTTGATAAGGACAAGAACCTGTTGCACCTTACTCGAACCGGATCACACGCTAATTTGTTTGATCAATGATTGCTTGAGATAAGAAACGAGCGACTGCATTGCAATGAAGCTGATGGGTTTATGATGGTTTTTCGGTACAGGCTGGGAAGCCGATTACCATGAACGATGATAAAAAAACAAGCCCTGCCTATGTGTCAGGCTAGTTGCCGGTTTCAAAGTAGGAGGAAGCTGGCGGTTCAAGCGAGAAAATGTTGAACTTTAGATAAAGCAACAAATGAATCAGTAGCACATTTCTCACAAGCTTTCTACTGTTGAGCTGTAATGCCGCGTGTTAATTGCGTTGCGTTCGGCTTGGATGCTCAATGTATTGAAGTTGCGGCAATATTGAAGATGGACAATAAGATAAGTCTTAACCGTTCAGACACTTACAGCTAAAACCTAATAAGACTTGACAAGTTCAAGGTGTCAGCCAACCTAATCATGAAAACCAGATCCAACGAAAGTACAAAATACCAAGTTTAGATTTATAGTCTTTTTGCTGTTCTCGGTTCTGACTCGAGCGAAATTATATAGCCAGAACCTGTCTAGCGCCTCAAAGGTTAACCAACCAGTTATAACCTCCGCTACATTTCAAGATTTCGTAAATACCGATAAGCTTTGCGTATTTCGATACCATTTTCAACACGCTCCAACCGCATATTTTTAACCAGCTGAATGGCTGGTATCCGGTATTTTTTGTAAAAGTAGCGTAAAGTTGGGCTGATTTCTGAGTCTGATAGCTTGATTTCCAGCATACTGACAGGCTTTCCTTCGACAACCAGAACAAAATCGACTTCTTTTTTCTCTTTGGTGCGTAATGTCTTGAGGTTGGTTTTCTTGCCCTGATAATCTTCAATCGCGTTGAGGTGTTTGAGCAGACTGACAGCCACCAGGTTTTCAAAACGAATGCCTGCATTTCCTATCACCATGCCGGTATCATAAAAATACACTTTCGCTTCTTTCTGGATAGAACGGGCGATATTTCGATGATAAGGCGTTACCCGAAAAATGATATAGAGCGCCTCAAATATCTCGATATAACGTTTGATTGTATTGGGCGAGCAACCCACGTCTCTGGCAAGCGATGAGTAGGATAGCGGTGAGCCGACTCGTTGTCGCAGTAGATCCAATGTTAGCTGCACTGCTCTAAAATCATGCACCTTTTCAAAGTCTAGAATATCGGTACGGATCAGTCCATCAACATATTGCAAACGCCAACGATTTGCATCATCAAGCGACTCTGCCAAAAAGGGTTCCGGAAATCCTCCGCGTTCGAGTAACTGTTCCAGACTGTGTTCTGATGCATCGGGAATTTCTGTGAGCGATAACGGGTTGAGGCGATGGCGGAAAAAACGACCGGCCAGTGAATCGCCACTTTGTCTGAATGTTTCTAGCCTTGCGCTACCTGTCACCAGTAATTGCAACTGCTTCGGCTTCGTGTCATAGACTCCTTTCAGATAGTTCTTCCAGTTGTCCATTTTATGCAGCTCGTCCAGAATCAATAAGCTGGTTTCAGGTAACCAGGCTGCTTTACGGATGACTTCACGGTGGTCAAATTATCGTAGTTGAGATAGACAGCGTGCTCATATTCCTCTGCAATTGCTAGCGCCAGACTGGTTTTCCCAACTTGTCTGGGCCCTGTTAGAAAGACCATTTTGCGGGAGAGGTCTTTTAGAATCAGGCTGTGTTGTAAACGTTGCATCACTGACTTTCTGGTAGTATATTGCGAATTAGTCTTGACTATTCCGCAATATACTACGAATTAGTCGGAATTGCACGGTTTCGTCCTATTAAGAGGGGTGTGTATTTTGGATAGAGGTATTGTCAAATCTGGTGTTTAGGCAAATTTCAAGCGGTATCTGATTGGCTGTCTTCAGTGACTTCAATTCCATCTTTGAATTCGACCTCGGCAATCACTTTTCCCAAGTCATTAAAACCACGCAGTTGCCTCCATTTTTTCTCTGCACATTGACCCAACGCGGCAACTTGCGGTAGATTGGTAGGATGTGGTGAGGCACGAACCGCATCAATGAATGAGATCGGGTTACATTGAAAATATGTCAAAAACTCTGTGTGTTGTCTCGTTGTTGACCAAAGCAAAAGTTAAATCCATTCGCTTCATTAGATGCGGTTCGTACCTCACCGACATCCTACGATTGTGTTTTTACAGCACGTTACCGTGTTGATTACAAGTTAACACATCTTTTATTGCTCCGTATATTTTCATCAGTCACTAAAAGCATGCTCACAATCACTGGTATTGTTAGCCGCTTTCAGTTCCGGTGGATGCATGTTTAGGCTGTTGGCTTTGGCGAGTGCGTCACAAGCTTTGATTTGTTGATGCATTGCTTTGCTGATGTGGCTCAGTAATAACCAGCTGTGAATATCTTCTCTGTTTTGCAGATTCAATTCAGCCAGTTCTAAAGCCTGCGGGAGTTTGCCTGTATCATAAAAGAATTGTGCTGCATGTTGGGAAAATGCTTGTGGTTGTTCACGCAGCAAATCCGAATAGCCTTGCTCGGCTGTTCGTAGACTCTGTGCTGCAGCGCTATTTTTACCCAATTTTTTTTGTGTCTTGGCAAGCATTGCGTAGAATTCCGGATTCTTCGTTTGTTGGCTAACACTTGCATATAATTTTTCTGCGCTGAGCAGGTTGCCCAGTGTGAGTTCGCTTTCGGCCAAGTGTTCTGTTGCCAGGGAATATGTAGGTAAGCGCTGCTGTGCGCTTAGAAAGAATGTGCGTGCTTGTGCAATCTTTTGATTTCTAAGTAAGGCGATGCCCATTTGGGTTTGTAGCCAGGCAAGCGTGACTGGGTTAGTGTTTGTGTACTGTTGTTGTGCTTGATCGAATAATCGCAAACCTTGAGCCAGGTTGCCTTGCTCAATTGCCAGATTTGCTTGTAACGACAGCACTTGTGAATCAATTGCTGGTTCTGAATTAGCTGCGAGTGAGTTGATTGTTGTTTTGGCTTTTTCATACAAGCCTTGAGCAAATTGTATCTCTGCTTTCGATATCTGAGCAGGCTGGCTGGCTTTTCTGGTGAGTTTTTTTAGAGTCGCGAGTGCTTGATCAAACTGATGTGTGGCAGAATAAATACTGGCTTGGAGAATGAAGCCAGCATCACTTTGTTGGCTGTTATGATCAATTTGTTGCAGATAAGTCGATAGCTGCACTTGTGCTTCAGTTAAATCATCGAATTTGCCAATAATCTGGTAGCGGTGATATAAACTGGATGCAAGTAACAGTCGATGTGTAGCGGTATTATTGGCTAACTGGGTTAGCGACTGGATTCTGCTGTTAAGGTTTCCCAGATAAATATCGCCATTCGTTGTGCGATATTGATGAATGGTGAGTGGTTGTACGTTGGGGATTACTTGCTCAGTTGCAATTTCTTTTTCATTCTGCTGCCCTTTTAGCGATGATGCTTGTTGGCTACAACCAACAAGCATCATCAGCAATAACACATAACCTACCAGAATTGCATGGTTATAGGGTAAGTGTCGCATATCGGCGTGAATTACTGCGGTTCTGCCAGAAATGGGAAATTATTCAGGAATGGCACATCGTTAGCATCGACTCCGTCACTCACTGGAGAAGCTCCGCCAGAAACCAGTACCGTCAGTGTATCGTCGATAACATCTGCATCCAGCGTGCGTCCACCGCATGCGGTTGGTGTAGCCCCGGTAAGTCCCGCGGATTCAAGCGCAAGATAGACTCCACAGTTGGGAATATTGAGATTAATCTGGATGCGATCATCCGCAAGTAGATTTGCCAGCGCTGTTTCATCACCAGTCAGAAAGTTACCTGTTACCCCATCCAGCCCATCAACAAATAGAATGCTGGTACTGATATCGGCTGCAAATAGTGTTGCCCAGTCTGCTGGTATTGCTGCTTGATTGTAAGCATCTTTTTTACCCTTTGGGATCAGTGCAGTGTTAACCGCAGGTCGACCTTCGCGGTCGATTTGACCTTCTGCTAACAAGTTACAATTGAGTCCGGAGATAGTGGTTAATCGCTCAATATCAGTGGAAAAAGCAGTCAGACCAGAGTTGGATGCCGGGACAAAACTGACATTGCCACTGTCACAGGTAGCGAAGGTGAAGTTCATTGTGCCAACTGTTTCGCGTTGTACAGTATCAGGGTCAAAATCAGTTCCGAAATTTGCTCCATTGGTACGCACAACGTCCACACTTGCAGTATTTCCAGTGATATTACTGCCATTACCCACTAGCCACAGTTGGTTGCCATCAGCATAGCTGAAGAAATACATCACAAATTGCTCTACAGAGTCAGGGGTGGTCGCTGCTGAACCATCGCCTGAATTGTTGATGGTCTCCAATACCCAGCCTTGTCCATTTTGTTCCGGATTCCACCAGGTCCCGGAGATGCCACCGCCAATTCCGGCTCCAGTAATACGCTGGGTTAATGCCCAAAGCTTCATGTTGAAATTGTCAGGGTTACTGGTATCTGGAACCAGTGCACTAATCTTGATGCCGAGTACAATGGCTAATACATTACCACCCGCTAGTGCATCCACTCCTGGATCAGTGAATGCTACGCTAGCAGTTGATGTTGTTTCATTAAATGCCGCCAGATCGAAGAAGAATGGGTCGTCTCTCAAACCAGCATAAAGACGCATGTCATCATTGCTGTGTGTTTGACCAACAATGCCACTGATCTGTTGGTTGCCAGGGCCATTGCAGTTGACGACTTGTTCTGTTGTTGCATTGCAGGTGATGTCAAAAGATTGCCCACCCATGTTCTCCAGCATGATTTTATATTGCACTGCGTCGGAAAACTTGGAGCCGGTGTTAGCAAAAGGATTCATAGTCAAGATGATGATGAGTTCTTGTGCATCATTTGGGTTAATGAACGCGTAGGTATCTGCCAGATCGGCGATTGGGTCAGCTGAGGTTAGAGGTGAATCGAAATGATCGGCAGCCTGGCTGGTTGTTACAATTGCAAAGCTGAGGATAACGAATAAATAAAATTTTGTTAGAAAATGCATTGTCTGTCTCCTTCGTTCAGATTGAATGAAACTGTTTGCGCCTAACTACTTCTTATAACAAACACCTATTAGTTGGTGATTTAGATTGATTGTGTGAATGCGTTGATTAAGTGAATGGAAAACCAGTGAGTAACATTATTAAATAACTTGTACAACTAGCTTTTTCTTTTATCAGTTTCGTTGTAGAAATAATTACAAGACCTATATGACAAGGAGTTACATCACTAATATATTAATATTTAAAATAAAACTCACCTTTTAATTTTGACCACTCCTGCGGGCTCTGCTTTCCTTTGGTACGTTTTTCAACACTTACTCTAGTTTTCTTAAAAACGCCTTCTATCGCTTGAGGTTCAAGCATATATTTCACTAGTTCTTCCGTAAATACCCCATTTTCTCCTTCACCATCGAAAGCAATCGCATCTTCTGACGTTGCAAACGCAATTATCGTACCACTAGGCGGCGTCATTGCTGTAAATCCATTTGGTTCACTTCCCCTACCCCAAGATCTAAAAGGATTATTTCTACATGCATCTAATATGATGATGTTTGTATTATTTGGGTAACCTTCTAGTTCCTCTCCTATAAATTCAACTTCAACAGCTTCGTATTTGACATCTCTTTTTGTATCAAGAACTGCATCTACCGGAATTAGATAGTTAGTGCCATCAACTTGTATTCCATGCCCTGCATAGTAAAATAAAGCTATATTATAAGCTTGGAGTTTTCTACCAAAATCTCGAATTGCTGTCGCCATCACCATCTTGTTGGTATTTTCATGCTCAATCACATAAAACCCTAGCGTTCTTAATGTTTTTGCCATTAACCTAGAATCATTAACAGGGTTTTTTAATTTTATATTACTCTTATAATTAGAATTTCCGATAACTAATGCCAAGCGTTTTTCCTTATGTAATTTGTTTTTTTTGAGAATGTCTTTTTTTCTATTTTCATTTATTGATTCTATTGTTGTTTCTGAATTTATATTACCCTTAGAGTTTTTTAAAACATCTGCAGCGTATTTTTGAATCCTATTGTTATTATCAGATCTAGAAAGAGACTTGAGCTTTGAAGTCATTCTCTCATCATTATAATATACAGCTTCTTGGACTGCGGTTTCACGCCATAATATAAATTCCTTACTGTTTAATAAATTATATATAATACTAAACCCGCTGTAATCATGTAATTTTCTCAAACTTTTTGCCGCTGACAACTGGTTTCCAATATCGTCATCGGTTAATCCCTTTTTTAAAAGTAGTTTTTTTTCATCGTCACTTATATTAAGATAGATAAAAATTGTGTCATATAAATAGTTTCTGATAAATGGATCAGGATCATTGGCTTTGTTAATTAGTGTTTTTTTAGCTTCTGGGAAAGAGTAAAAATCTGCCAATGCTTTAATAGCTACTTTTTTTAATTTCGGGTCAAAGGAATTCGCAGCTAAAACTAGATATTTAATCCCGTTTTTATTTTTTAGAACCACTAGTTCTCTAATCGCAGCTATACGGTGATTGATATTGCCTTCCTTTGTATACTCACCTAACTTATCAACATTTCCTTCTTGAGAAGCCTTCTTAATTTGCTCAAGACGCATACAACCTGATAATGCAACAATAAAGGCGAGAAACAATAGCCTGACTTTATAATTATCAATAATCAATAAGAGATAATTTATCAATTTTAAAAATTCAATCATTCTAGCAATCATAATTAACTTAATAAATAATATCAGACATGCAACTTATTTTTAATAAACATTCCTACCGCAAGCAGGCGGGGCATTAAGACGAATTGCACGAAATAAAATATTTTATCGCAATGCTCTTTAAACGCAGAAAATAGCGGAGAATAAAACTCCAATGGATTTAATTTTCATAAATTTATCTATTGAGTTTCTCACATAAAATAAAATCATTTTAATATAGGAACTTTAAATTTTATTAATATTATTAAATACTTAACATATAGCCACTTATTTGGTAGATTGTGAGTAAAATTCATAGCCAGATATATTGCATTATAATTAAGCGATAATCTAAATATCTATTTCAATTCAGGTAAGTTATAATCTACTATTTCAATTGAATATGTCGGCTTGTTTTTATAGTTATCTGAATCAGAATAAACATTATAGCTATTGTTATCTTGATATAATAAGAGAACCTGTGAAAAAGCTGGATTAAAATATGCGCCTACAATAACTGGGGGAATACTCTCTTCCTGGCTTAGCACTACCGAGTTAACTACCTTTCCCGTTTCTATCTCAATAAAGTTGCTTCCAGAGTTTATATATCGACCTCCAGGCATTAGATTCATTACGCCAGAGTCTAATGAGGCGCCTTCGATTTCCTTTCCATTAATGAAGTATGATGCAGATAGTTTGTAAACTGTCTTTTCAATTTTCAACTTTGATGTTCCAC
Source organism: Methylococcales bacterium (assembly GCA_965224565.1). Taxonomy (GTDB): domain Bacteria; phylum Pseudomonadota; class Gammaproteobacteria; order Methylococcales; family DRLZ01; genus DRLZ01. The sequence goes on from CBDCZN010000002.1 coordinate 427,958, forward strand.
TTAAATTTTTACAATATCCATAATAGGATTCATGTACTGACATCTCTGTGTCTCTAAGGTTAGCTGTACCTGGAGAAGCTAATGTATTCAGCACTATTGCCGACATTTTTAGAGTAAACAACGTAATATCCCATGCACGCATTAAGGTTGATGTATCTTCAATCCATTCTATTCTCGTATTATTCAGGTATCTATTGATTTTTTCATTAATGAGTCCAGACTTCTCTAGCTTGTGAAATTTTTTACTCCCTAACTTATAAATATAAATATCGCCGCCTATAAATGCAATCGAGTCTTCTTCATACCATATTACTCCATCTTTTATAGATACGTCAGATGGAATTTTTACTGCCTTATCAGAAAGTTTATTATTTGGATAAGACGGAGGTTTTGATATAGCCTCCAAGTTAAAAGTAGGCGCAATAAATTGAGAAGGAGGTGGGTTGTTTTTTGTTGTGCACCCATATAATCCAACCACAATTGCAATCGCAATTAAAATAAGTTGATAATTAGCAATTCTTTTCATGGTTACATAATTTATTAATTTAGTACGTATTTAGTTTAACGAGATCATGATTAATCGTGTCTAACTCTTCATTATTTCTATCAATATCACACACATAAACTACTACCAATAAATTAAAAATTATTCATAAAAATTATATTGATAGCGATTAATTACAGAAAAACGAAATTGTGGTTAAAGAAATTGAGTCAAGTACTATGATTTATAGTTTAGCTGTATAATTAGTATATATATTACTCCCATAAGAAGTCTCTTTAGAGGAATCTTCGAATGTGAAATATCGCCTGTGTTTTGCTATAGCTTATTTCACTTCATTATTCACAAACCAGGGTTTACCTTTATCATCCAGATACAAGTTTTGCATTTCCTTCAATGTTAATGGTCGTGAACCGATGCGCCCGAATACAGCGATTTGATGACCTGTTTCGTCAACAGCCCGGTCACGATCAAGCCCTTTTGAAATTGACAACGCCGGATCTGCTGTCTTGTATGATGCAATCAGCTCAGGTTTGGGTTGCGGACTAAAGCCATAAAATTTTGGCTGGCTATCCGGCGAGGTTAGTTGCAATACTTTGAGTCCGTTTTTACCATCAGCAACATAGGCAAACAAACTGGCGTTAGTGCTGGCAACAGTGATATCTCTGGCATCATTGAGTTGTCCATCTGCATTAAACAGTTCAACCAATTTTGGCTGCTCTGGATTTTCAACGTCAATAATTGCGATGCCTTGATTTCCGGCTGCGATATAAGCATAAGTACGTGCCACATAAATACGATTAGCACTCTCAAGTTTAACATTCGCTTGTTCAACGACCTTGGGTTGCTCAGGATCAGTGACATCAACAACACTCAACCCACGAGTACCCGTTACAAACAGATAGCGAAATTGCAGGGCGCTGGCGCGTACATTTTGTAACGGTATCACTGTCACTAATTCAGGTTGAGTCGGTTTATCCAGATTCAACACCACCAAACCGGCATTTGCAGCAATATACACATAATGACCGCCAATGGTTGCATGACGTGCACCATTGAGTATGCCATTTTTATTCCAGGTGAGTTTGCGCTCCAGGAAGTTATTGCGCGGCTCACCATCAGATAAGGTATTGATATCAGTGAGAATCAAACCTTCTTCAGCATCTGTAATCAATGCGTAGTTATAAAGCGGATGGAAAGCCTGTTCAAGATTGGTTTCTTGCATCAATTTTTTCATCGCCTTGGCATCCAGCCCGTACATTGCTGAGTTCTGACGATCTGGATGAATCGGTTGATTGGTTGGCAACACGACGCAAGTCGCGTTTTTACTGTCGATACGAGAGTTATGCCCCAATGGAGAAAATGGCGCAGTGATAATTCGTTGAGAAATACCTTTGTTGGCGATACCGGCAACGTCATAGGCTTGCATGCCTTTCTTGCCCTCGGCAACGTATAAATATTCGCCTCTTAACTGCAAGCAGCCAACCGGGCCAGTATCATGCGCATAGGTTTCTGTGAGCACTTGGCTATTTTCTTGATGGTCTTTATACCAATCAGGGAAGGCATATTTTTGCAAATAGCTACCAATCACTGCTTGTGGCTCATCCCATTCGGTAACACGAGTTGCATTAATCTCGCCTTCTGTTCCAACCCAGGCATTGTAGCCGACAAAATTGACGAAGTTGGTACCTTGCAACAGAAGCTGGGCCATAATTGCGTTATTGTCATTTTCATCTGACAAGTGGCAATCTGTGCATTGTTTGGTTTCAGTTTTACGCACCGTATGTGGAAAATGTGGTGCAAATGCCTGCGAACTGTATCCACTAGCTGCAACGGGTGGTTGCTGGATATATATTTTTTCACGATTCGCATTGGTTGAAGACAGCAGCAATGCCGATGACGAGCGTACTGGGACAATACGATTGCCTTTAGCCGGCCCATGTTTACCAAGCTGAAACATTTGATCGCGAACCACTTGTGGGTTGTAAGTCGCATAGTTGCGCGTTTCGCCACCTTCGTATTTATTGCGCTCTGTTTTCCAGTTGGCCTGAATGGGTAAATGACAACCGGCACAACTGGTCATCCATGACGTATGGCAGGTAAAGCATGCCATTTTTTCATTACTGTGAGCCCGATCTTTAGGCGCTACATCCATACCCCATTGTTGCTCTGTTCCTGTTGAAACCAGCTTGGCACGGGCTGCTTTGGGATTATAATCCTGATTGTTTTTATCAACACTGTCTTTAACCAGCGAGACCTTCCATTCCTTATTCTCTTCGACCGCCGAACGTTGATACAATGCGCCATCACGCCATTGAAAGCGGCGTTGACCATCCTGATTACGTAACAAGCGCAAGTCAGTGCCTCCTGGCGGAGCGGACGGGCCGCTGGTCAACAAGGTTGGATAGTCTTCGGCAGTGCCGTGACAATCAACACAATCAATTTCGATGGCTTGCGCCACCTCGCCGTAAATATGTCCATTGCCATGCGCATCCTGGGAAAAATGGCAATCGACACAATGCATTCCGGCATCCATATGAATTGACGCCATGTGGACAGCTTTCTTGAATTTGTGCGGATCATCATCAGCAACCACATCGCCTTTTTTATCCAGTAAAGCGCCTTTGCGGTCTCGCTTGTATATCGCCCGGAAATTCCAGCCGTGTCCGTGATAATCAGCAAACTGGGTGTCTTTTAGTTTTGGATTCAACTCACTGACTTTTTCCAGGAACTCTGGATCGCCCCATTTGCCACGAACCGCTGCTTCTTCTGGATTACGTTTGTTGATTTCACGTACTTTTGCATGACCCAGAATTTGCTCTGGTTCTGGATGCGCACCAGAACGCACATCATAATGGCTGGGGTAACGCTGTTTCTCTGGCCACATAAACGGCGCATCAGATTCGTAATCCCACATGGTGTAACCCATGAAGCTATTCACGAAAACATTGGGCTGGTGCATATGACAAATCATGCACTGGCTGGTTGGTATTGAGCGTGTGAACGAATGCTCTAAAGGATGCCCTGATTCATTTTTAGCAATGGTTGGATCTTTACTGTGACTGGTTCCATCATGTCCAAATTTTGCATAAGGACCTGAGTGTTTTGGATCGTTATCATTGGAATACACCACATGACACGATGCACAACCGGATGAACGATAATCACCTGGCTGGTCATTGGTTCCCAAAAACCAGGTAAAGGGGTCGTTCAAGCGGGTTTTGGTCAAATTGATGACTGGAACTGCTATCCGTGCTCCAGTGCCAGGTCCACGATTGGATTGGCGAAAATCAGGTCGCCCAGGTTCCTCCAATCTCTGAATTGCAGGAATCGGATTGGGCAATCCGGTTTCAGGAAACAGATTGCCAATATTGCGTCCACCGCGTTCAAATATACGAAAAATATCACCTGGCTCCAGGTTTTCCCAATGTGGTAACGGAATTAAACCGGGCAAGATGCCTTTGGCTAACATGGCTTCATCAGGATCAACTGGATTCTTAATACCTGCCGCATCGCCATCGGCCGTATACGCTTCGCCCATCAGATAACGCTTATTGGGAACAATGCCATTATTGTACGCAGCGCCTCCAAAAAACATTGCGCCCGTCGCCATTAAACTGCGCTCAGCAGCCTGAATAATTGGTAAATGACAAGCTCCGCAGGCATCACGTGCTACACGATAATCGCTGGGATTGACAAAACGGATAAACTCACTGGATTCTTTGTTCAATAATGTATATGCGCTTTCCGGATTGGCGCTTGAAGGCCAGTTCCATTGTTCAGGATGCAACGGTAAAACATGTGCTTTTTTTAATCCAGCATCGTAGCTTACGCTGCCAGGCTGGATTGCAGATGGAACAAAAACTTCAGCATTACCACCATGACAATCAACGCAGCCAAGAAAAACAGCGTCGGATTGATGCATGGAAATCGAATCGACTTCAGTATGGCAGGATTGACAACCAGCAGATTTTTTTTGTGCATCTTCCATGGTCTGGAAACGCGGTGCTTGATGAGCAAGGACTGGTTCATCAGCATTAACATCAGTGCTTGAATCAACATCTGCTGATAGTGCAGCAGCAAAACAACAAATAATAATCAGAACTATCTGAAGAGGCCAATTGCAGCACAAGTGTTTTTGTCGAGGATTATTTTTTTTCATTGTTCCAACCTACACATAGCTTAATACGTCAAAATAAGATTACCCAACACCGAGTACAGGATATCGTCGCCATATAATTCTTCAATACCTGCGCCAGGTAACAACATCGCACCAGATAATCTGAATACAATATTCTGCGACTGAAAAGGCCGGTATATTGTTGATATTGACAAATCCCAACCAATATCACGGTTAATAGAGCCCTGGTTGCGTGCGACTTCAAGCACTGCTGTTTCATCAAAAAACAGGTGATTGACGTTGGTTGATACTCTCAATTCCGGCAAAATATCAAAATCAGCGCCAATTCCGCCAAGAATAATTCCTGGATTGGCAAAGTTCGATTGCCCCTGATCTTTGGAGGAGCGCAAGGAATTTAATACACCGTTACGACCGGACAATCCTACGCCTCCGCCACCAATAAATGGTATTGATTGACGGATCCAGAAGCTGGTGTCGGCTCCCGCAATTAGAGGGTTCTCAACGATGGCATCGAAGCCTTCAGCTTTGTTATCAAACGGATCATCATCACCTGAAGCCCACAGGCCGGAAACTCTTAGTCGCACCCAGTCAAAATCCCATGATGCTTCTCCGGCAACAAAAAAAGCCTGAATATCGGTATCCTGATCTGTAAACGTACCCAGTGATTCTCGCCCAAACAGATAATAGGAGGATATTGTCAGATTGGTGCGGCCGAAATGACCGTCACCGTTATAGCCGACATAATAGGCATCGTAACTACGACCGCGTTCTGTTCCCAGTGAGGCCGGGCGCGCCAGAAAACCATTCTTGTCAAATAATGGCTTGTCATTGCCTTCACGGTTGCGGTTATATACTGCCGATACTTGCGAGGTAAACCCGCGTACCGGAAAATCCTGTCGATACAAATTAGCCAGAAATACATGATCATCACGCAACTCTTTGCGAATGTCATTCAAACCACTATTGGTATCTTTTTCAATTCTGCGAAACCACGCCAGATTGTATTGCCAGAGATTATTGTCGCGGGTTCCGAACAAGCGCACACCAAGTTGATTGTCGATGAACAAAAACCCGCGAAAATCAGTGGTGATTGGTTGAATGCCGACGCGTATACTGTCAAAATCATAGCGATCAGAGACATTGCGTATATGCACATCCAGAAACAATTCCTGCAAGGCTAAATGTTTATCATGCCGATTGGATGAATTTCCTGGATCAATCACCAGCGCACGTTTTTCTTCAACATCTGTGTAGTTGTAGGTGAGGGCAGGGGTGATACGGAATTCTACATCCGGTGGACGAAACACCGTATCACCTTTGTAAATCGAGATCGGCACAATCAACGTTTGACTGAACAAACCCTGATTGCGTCCACCTTGCACATCAAGTGAGCCAGGGTTGCGACTGGATTGAGATCCAACCGGAGTCGGTAACTGACGATATTCGCCCACACTGTCCGAAATCGCACTAAAACTGAGAAAAATATCATCGCCGAAAATCGGACGATCTGCTTTAATCAGGTTGCGGTTATAGGGATCGAGCAGGCTTTCAGGTTTGCCGATGGCGAGACCCAAGCGCCAGCGATCACTGACTGGTAAAAAGCTGTCATCAAGAATACGCTGTCTCGGTGGTGGAATGACTCTGTCCAGTCCACCAGCCCGATTTGGATCCAATTGTTTAAGTTGAGTTTCGGTACTCAATACTGTGCCTGGACGCTGCCTTGATAATTTGTCTTTGACTAGCTGATTACCTTTCCCGGAAACAGGCGGTTGAGGTTGAATAGCCTGCTGAGTTGATCCTGGCATTGCTGATTTATTTCCAGGACGCTGGCGCCGAGTCGCAGGCTTCGCTACCTGGTATTGTTGACGGCTTTTTTTACGTACTTTCTTTTGTGTTGTTACTTGTGGTTGGTCTGTTGGCGTTGTGTTGTTATCGTTTTGTTTTCTTTTCTCTGTTGTACGAGTTGGGGTTGTACGAGTCGGACGTTTTTTGCCCCCAGGCCGACTGCGCTGAGAACGACTATTTAAGACATTGTATTGATTGTCAGTTGCTATTATCAGCTGCTCCAGCTGCATGTCTGATTCTGCCAGACTAGCCTGACAAATCAGATAGATACTGAGAGTGACTAGCGATTTTTTGTTCATTGTTATCACCTTATTTGTCTTGGCAGACATTCTGGTCGTCCTGATTGCGGAATGGTGCAATCGGGCATTGAACAAAACGTAAGCGCGCTCCTTTGGGCAATAGTTGATCCGCTCGCATTTCGATAGGTGCATTGCCCATGCTACCCAGCTTAACCCCGGCATTATGCAAACCCAGAAAAGCGATTAAATCATCTTGATCAACACCATCACCGGAAACTCCAATTCCACCAACCAGCTGATTACCTTTGTAGATTGGGACACTGCCCGGAAATATCTGGATTCCATTGGCTAACGTTGAAACAGGGGTTCCAATTGTTAATGCTCCCGCAGGAAGGTTGGCGAATGGTTCCGATGCCAATACATTCAGCGTTGCAGTTGGAACATCGGTACAACTTTTTCCGATATCACCATCCGCCAATCCCAGCGCAAAGGCCACATGCGACAACACACCATTGACTACCAAGTCGACCTGCAAGCCAGTCGAAAACGGACTCCATTGTTCAAATGGCTTACTGAATGGTCCATGCTCTGTAGTATTCAAACCGTCTGGATAAAATGGTCGTGACAGGTTGCCACCGGCTCGATCACTGAAAGCGATTTGTCCGGTCAACACATCAGGATCATCAAGAAAAGTTTGAGCAGCACCAAGATAATCTGCGATAGAACTACTGGTTTTCGATCCCAAATAAATAGCATCGCTGGCATTGAGCAGGGCAGACGCTGCATCTGCACTTGAGAAAAATGCGGCTGTTCTGGCTTTTTGCAGCGAAACGTCTGTACCAAACATTGGTGCATCTGCAGAACGCACCACACCCAGGATATCGCCATTGACATCCACAACCGAAATGGTCACTCTAGCTGCAGTATTCAGAGGACGGCGAATCTGTGCTCGCGCTTGCTCAGCAACACTCAATGCGTCGGAGAGTATTTGTTGAACTTCGCCGATGTTTAAATTTTGTCCGGCTTTTGGTGCATAACGTGGCTGGTTAAACGCGTTGACTAACACGAAAGCCTGTTGGCCAGGAAAATTTTCATCAGCATCGGCACGCACACCAGACGCTGCTGAACCAAACACTGTTCCAGGAATAATCTGTACCACATCATTCACTGCAGGCATGGTATAACCACGTACTGGTATTAAATTACCTGGAAGTGTATTAAATGCAGGAGAATTCGCAGGATTTGAAGCTAAACCCTCAAACCCTTTGTCTGCATAACGGAATAATTTCCCTTCAACTGTAATTCGATCCGCTCGACGATCTGCGGGTGTCTCAAAACCGAATGTTGCAGCAACTGCAATCAGCTCATCCTGATCTGTATCGACATCTGTGATTGTGCGATCGATACCATATAGCCCATCCGCTATAACACCAACACCACCAACTACAATGCCATTTTTATATAATGGTAAGCCACCAGGATCAGCAGAAAGTCCCAGTGGTGAACGCTTAGGGCCAACCAGACCATCAGATCCAAAACGCGCACTCAAATCAGAGCAAGGTAACTGACTAATCTGCACTCCAAACAAAGGCCCACCAGGTTGGCCTTTTTCCAATGGATTAAAATTTTCCTGAATAATTTGATTGGCTGTGCGGGTGGTAAATGCATTTCCTGCGGAAGACAGATACGCGCCAGTGATTGCTTTGGCTATCGCAGCTGCGCCATCCAGCCCCTCCAGCTCGATACCTTCCAGCCCTGTTGTCACCAGCGGATCACGTTCTGATGAGATTTTGACTGTTGTATTCGCGCCATTCATACGAAACACCGCTAGAACATTGCCAACCCGATCAACCACTGCGATTGTTCCCCGTGAGCCACGAGCGCTGGCTTCCGTAACAGCTTGCGCGATGATGGTTTGAATGTCACTGACAGTGAGTGAATTGGCTTGCACAAATGCAGGATCTGCTCCGGATGCCAATTGTAGCGCCTGTTGTTCGCTGGACAAACGCAATAATGGGTGAAATGTATTATTCTGAGTTATTGGCAAAGGTGATGTTAGCGCATACTGTGATGCCCCGACTCCGTGTAGAGCATTGGTTAACGCTAAATTCAACTGACCAATACTGGATGCTACTGGAGTTTTCTGGGGACACCCAAGACATGCGCCATACTTAAAAACATCCATTGCCAGTGTCTGTTGCGTGTTTGAGTTGCCGGTAGAATTGACTCCCAGTGCCCAGGTGGGCATACCAGAATCATCATAAAAATAATGGACAGCGCCAAATTTTCCGGATTGATTAAAAAAAGTGAATCCAGACCCATTGAGTGATGGGGAATACCATAAACCCGCTCGTGCTTCTGGGGTATTGGATGTCGTATCTGAAAACAGCTCGATAGACTCACTGCCGCTGTTTGAGCCCATCGTCCAATTTAGCGTTGCATGTGTTGCGTCCTGAAAACTTAATGTTGCGTTTCCGACTGATTGGCTGGTAATCAGATTAGTTTTTGGCGTAAAGGTAAAACGTTGTAATGGTTGCGACCAATCTGACTCCGATAATAGTCCAGATGCCATTGTCCATTCAGGTTTTCCTGTCTGATCGTAAGCATAGATAATCAATGTCAGATTGCCATTCACGATATCCAGTGTATAACCACGTCCGGGTTTGGCAGGATTCCACCATAATCCGATGTCTGGCTGTGCTGGAGCTGCCAGGGAATTGCTTATCGAAAAAACAGTACAAAGTAATATGATTACCATCCAATAGATGCTTTTTATGGATGGCTGTAACTTGTCATTTGAATTGACTATTTGCTGACGATCTGGAACTTGGGTCATCATTATTTACTTCCCTCCAGGCCTGCTGGATTTAAGGAGTCATCTGGAACTATTGTATTCGAAACAGCATCAGCTTTCTCATTAACTGACGGTACTTGCTGTTTTAGCTGTTGTTGTTGACCAAGTAATTGTTCACCAACATGAAAGCCATGACAATCCACGCAATTTGAAGATAATCGACTGGTATCATCCTCACCAGCATGACAGTCCCGGCAAACTTTGATTGAAGGTAACAACACATCTGTACCATCTTCAGATTGATCGATATCCTGATGGCAATCATCACAAGCCACTGTGACATGCTTTTGATGGGAAAAATTTGCCAATGGCATCCAATGCTCAGGGATACTCACAGGTGGAATCGACCAGGGTGGACTCCCATTGCTGGCATACTGTACATCATGACAAGTTTTGCACACCCGAAACTGAAACACTTCCATGGCCACATCCCGGGTTTTACCCTCAGCCCAGGCAATGGCAGTCTGACGCTGCCTGACGCTCAATACCTGCCCCGGTCGGCGTCGGGTTCGTGCCACTAGCGGAGCTTGAGGGTCCTCGATCATACCTTTGAGAGCCTTGTTTTGATAATATTGTTGCAAGTAATACAACACTTCCATGACATCACCATGGGGTAATTCTCGCTGTTTATCACTCGTCTCAAAATCCAGACGATGGCATTCACTACAATGTTGCTCGAAATTAATCTGTTTAGTCGCCACTTGTCCGCGATCAAACGTATGACAGTCAGCGCATTGCATAATTACCCGGTCTGCGTCTTCTGAAACTGTGTCCAGCAAACCACTATTTTTTTGGCGATCAGAATCATAAGTTTGATGCACACCCTCTGGCTTCAAATGAGCTTTATGGGAAAAATAGATGGTGAGTTGTTCTTTAAGTTGATCCTTGTTATCCAGACTGACTCTTCTGCTAATCACTTTGCCATTCTCAAGATGCGGGATGGAGGCTCGAAATTCGGGGTGATCGGAACCAAAATTGCTGGCATCAAGTAATCTGGTTTGGTTATTCGTAAACTGCTGTAGTGAAGTATGACAATCAGCACAAAAACTATCATCACGCATCACCAGACCTAATGACCCATTATGCTCTTCATGACAACTGGCACAGCGCATTTCATTTAACTCATCGACTTCATTAAATTTGAGATCAGCATGCGCATGTGTGTTTTGATGACAATCGATACAAGCCTGATCTTCAACCCTGATAAAAGAGTTTTGGTGGCATGTTGTGCAGTCTTGACGAAAAAAATGATGTGCAGAAGACAAATCACCGGTGTTCCAGACAGTATCACTGGGTAATCCTGGAACACTTTTCAATACGTTCTCTAACCCGGGGATGACCTTACCCAACAAAGGCAACGCCAGAAACCAGATCAGTACACTGGCAACCAGAATCCATGACCAGTGTCGCTTGTTTGGTCCCACCAGTGCCAATGTGGATTTAATTTGTTGTTGAACAATGCTATCACTGTTAGCTTGACTAACTACTTTTTCCAGCTCTAAGGCCAAATCATAGTCATCACTGGCTGACACTCGGCGTATTTCCCAGCGACCAATGGTTATACAATCTGCCAGGTTGAAAACGCTTTTCTGAGTCGATACACCATTGAGTTTGATGCCAGACAAGGCTTGTGAACGGACTAAAATTTCACCTTTGCGCGCTTGATAAATTTCGGCATGATCATAAGCGGCACGCAATTCCGGAATAAACACTACTTGATCTGTACCACGCCCAATCGTAACTATGTCGCCGTTGAATTCAGCAGTTTTGCGGACTACTCCACCTTTCTTGCGCCGTTTAATTGAATCAATATGAACGCGCATCGTTTTACCAGTACAGGAAAACTGAAATAATATGAATCAACAATGTTGCCAGCAATGCCATCGATACTGGAACGTGGAAAAACAACCAGAGTTGCAACAAGGCTTTGAGCTGAATATCACGGCGGGTGCGTTTCAGGAGTGATTTCTTGCGTCCCACTGTTTCCATTAATGCGCGTAACTTATCGACTTTTTCGGCTTCCAAACCAGCCATAACATTGCTGATATACATCATCGTTGCCTGGGCACCGGATTGTGGCTGAGCATCCAGAAACAGTGTTTTGTCGACAAAATCGTTTTGATAGCCCTTCAGGAATCTTTCGGCAGATTCCAATGGATCCTTGCCCAGTTTTCCTGCTGTTAGCTGCTGCCAGAAAGTTAATGTTACTCCGGGTTTTTCCACTGAACGAAGAATGACATCATGCACTCGCGGATCAATCTGATCTGCCAAATTCAAGGCTGCTTCATCCAGATCACGGATTTCATGGAGCATTTGCTCGCGGGTCAGCCTCTTGCGGTTGTTGGCCAGACGGCTTGGCAATAGCGCATAGAGAGAAACGCCATACAGTCCACTAACTATCACCACCATCATTAACACGTATGCAAAGGTGTGTATATTCCAGTCAAACTGAAAACCAGTATGTAAGGTCGCTACCACAATTAACGCCAAGCCCAGATAAACATGAGCAGACAGCCAACCACTGACCATGGTGGAGCTAGAACGATAGTTTCGCTTGCGCACACCAAACCATGCCAACCAGACAATTAATGCCGCTGCAATTGTACCCAATGTATAACCCAGCCAGGTTCCACCATTGGGAACGACTTGGGGCGAATGCCACGCATACAGTCCAATGGAGATTGCACACAGACCCAGTGCAACTTTAAGCCAATAGAAATTCTGATATCTGAAAAAGGATTCATGCATCAGTACGAACCAACGGGATTACAATGTGCTATAGATTTTGAACGGGTTCTAGCTGGCACGACGATTTCTCTCCCGCAGTAGATCAACCATTTTTTCTGGAGCAAGACGTATCGCTGCTCCAGTTGGACAAGCACGGACACAAGCAGAACCACCCTGTACATCCATGCACATATCACATTTCACAGCTTTTTTGATTTGAGCGATACTGGAAGTAGTCACCGTATCTTCATCAGCATCGTCTGTTTTATGATTTGGCGATTGTTGCACCGAAGACCCTGGCGCATCACCTTTTCCGAACAATAACCAGGAAAACAAACTATTTTTCTTTTCTTCAACCACGCCCATTTGAATCACCCCGTATGGACAATGCTGTTGACAGTTACCACAGCCAATACAACTGTCTTCAATATAAACTTCGCCATTCGGTGCGCGATGAATAGCATCTGGCGGGCAATCTGTCATACAGTGCGGATGTTCGCAATGACGGCAAGAGGTCGGAATATGCAGATAAGCATAAGAAGGCCCGGCCTCACGATCCAGGCGCGATACACCTCCATGAGTATCTGCACAAGCCGTTTCACAATTATCGCAATGCACGCATAAACTCTCATCAATCAATAGGACATCAGTGCCTTCACCAATGCCTTGATCCATCATGAAAGCCACCAAGTCGCCAGCTTCTGGATGATTGGTGAACTGGATTTCTTTGCGTAAGGTTTCCTGTACCGATATATCCAGGCGACCGCGCACAGCAGGAAATTGCTCCATCAATTCAATCAGTAAATCGCGATCCAGCCGAATAGTTTCAGTGTTCACTGTCGCCACTACTGTTTCTCGGCTGGGCTTTTCACTTAGCAAAGGCACTTCGCCTATATAACTACCAACCGGTAAAAACGAAACAACCACGTCCTTACCGGACAAATGTCGTTTGACCATTGCTGAGCCACATCGAATCAGCCGAAATGCATCCGGTGCATCACCTGCATGAACAATCACATCATCCAGTTTGAAATGTTCGATCGTGGCACGCTCAGCATAAGGTTCGAGTAGTTCTGGCGGAACCCCGGGCACTAGAAAATGTTGTAAAGCGCGCTGGACGACGATGCGATCTATTTCCTGCTGGACAATTGGTAGTGATAACATGAGCTTGCGCATGGCTCTGCGGCTGGTTTTCAGTAATACACAATTGTTACCTGCAGTGGCTGTTTCAGCTCTACGTCGACCAGAAATCAAACTCCACTCCCCAAAAAACTCGCTGGGCTGCAAAGACATTATTTGATAAGGGGCATCGACATTTGCCAAAAGGTTAGCATCACCTGAAAAAACCGAGTAAAACTCATCGCTATAATCGTTTTTCTGATAAATTACAGTGTCGGGAGAAGGAAACACCAGATCACTATCGAGTATGAATTCACGCATTTGCAAGTGCGTAAGACTGCGTAAAAAACCAATCCCTTGCTGCAATAAATCCAACCCTTGTGCGACATTACTAACACCAGACAACTGCTTTAACTTTTCCCATAGTAATTCTTCATCAACTGGATCAACAGGGTTGCCGTTGATAGCATGAATGACCTCGTATCCCTGATTCATGGATGGCTTAATCAACGGTGCACCGTTGAGTTCACCAATCACATACAAACCTGGAATGTTGGATTGATAATATTGATCGACAGCAGGAACAGCTGATGGATCGGCACTGGGTAATTGAATACCACAGGCTTCCAGAAATTTACGTGGAGGAATTGCTCCGAGGCGAGCGATGATACGATGAACCTCTAAGGTCGTCTCGCCCTCTGCAGTATTTAGCACTAGCAAACCATGTTCATCATTGGTGCCAGCTTGCGGCAAACTCTCAACGCGGTTAATGGTTGAGCTGTAGAAACAATGAATCGTTCCATCTTCGATAGCATTGGTAATCAGTTGAATATTACGCTCTTTGGCACGCGCAAACTCATCGCGTCGATTGACGATATAAACACTATTCTGTTCGGACAGTGCTAATGCATTCTCGATTGCCGAATCACCAGCGCCAACGATGACGATGGTTTCATCCTCATACTCATCAGGATCCAGCAACTGATACTGGACAAACGGCAAATCTTCGCCTTGTGTACCGAGTTTACGCAGATTTCCCTGCATCCCCATAGCCAGAACAACATTCTCTGCTGCAATCTGCTCACCATTGTGCAAACTAACAATAAAGCGACCTTGCTGCCCTTCAATCGCAGCCACTGCAGCACTGTAACGAATATTCAGTTTGAGCTGATCACTGCTCTGTTGCCAGTCATCTAGAATTGACTCACGCGTTCCTGCTGAAAATTGATATGGACTACGCAGAGGCAATGTCGATGGCTCAGCCATCACATATTTGCCTTTTTGGTAGGAATGAATTGTGTTGGCGAGATGTGGAGCGGATTCTAGCAACAGGTATGTAATGCCAAGCTCTGCCGCACGGCCAGCAGCACTCAGTCCTGCTGGACCAGCGCCAACGATGACAATGTTAAATTGATCGGTTACTGGCATCAGCTTGATCTCCGGAGTCCGGAAAATCTATAGAGCTTTGCGCAGAGTTTCTAATTCGGAGATATAGCGTTCAGGAACATACCCATCTTCATCCGCAAGTGCATTATAGAGTTTGTCCATGACCAGGCTAATGGGGCTGCCGGGGGCATAATCAATCGCACCTTGAGCTTTAAGTGAATTAAATAACGCATCCAGTGCCATGACACTTTGTTCGGCTCCAGAATAATCACGAAATTGACCTGCAATTCCTTGATTAATAATATTGTTAGTGATTTTTAATGTTGTCTTTTTGCCGAATTTAAATGTACCCAGTTTACCCAACAACTGTTGATTCAGCGTATACAGTCTTTTAGCCTGAGCCTGAATTAGCGACTTACTTTGTTGACTGGCTTGATGCAATGAGAGCATTTGCTGACTGATTTGATTTGCTAATCCAGCATCAATTACAATTGCCAATTCGCGCATCATCAAGATATTTCCATCGTTAAGACGAATCGAACCAGGTTCCAGATTAATTGATTGTCGGGGTGCCCAGCGTTGTTGTTTCATCGAGTGATGACAGGAGTGACAATCAAAAAAAGCCATTTCAGGAAATAAACCTTTATCCATTCTTTTGCTACTGGATAATTGTTTCAGATATTGTTGCGTTGCCATTACCTGACCGAATGCCCAGGTTTGCACGTTCGACCAGGAACCTTTGCGTTCGCGATAATCATCATCAACCTGGAAGTGAGCTGGCTCAATAGCGGTGAAAGTATCCAGTTCAAAACTCAATCGTGGATGACCTGCACCCATAATGCGATGGGTCACAAACTTGTCATCAGTCCCAAGGTGGCAGGACAAACATAGTTTGGCACGCTCGAAAGGATTTTCAGAGGGGAATAAACCGGCATCAATATTTTGTTGATGTGTCGCTTGTCCTGATACATGCAATCCAAGATAGCGCTGTGCTCCGCCATGACAAGTTTCACAGCCAACACCATCGGAAATCTGGAAACGCTTTCCGCGCTTATCAACCGGAACATTGTCAGCATGACAATCCAGACAAATTTTTGCTGTCTGTGCTGATTTTAAACCCAGATTCTGGGCAATACGTTTGGATTGTTCGTTGAGTAGCACATTATAGGCCTCAGAATGACTATCTTTGCGTTGCCAGCTAATAAATTCATTCTGCAGAACAGGGGAATTGGCGAAGGGCTCAATTGCGCCATGACAGGTGCTGCCAGCACAGGTGGCGACCCCCAAATGCATGTCTTCACCTGATTGTGGAAGAGGTGGGGATGCGAATACTGTCGTGCCAAGTATCGCCATTGCCAAAAGAACGTACGCACTTACTAAATAGCTGTTGTGATTATTTCCAGCCATAACGCTAATCCCTTATGATTTGGTATCATTATTCAATAAATACTAAATTTCCTTGTTGTGTGTACGATCGTATTACGAGTTGATAGCAAAAGCAAATCTGAGAGACTGTGAATATTACCATTGACGGATAAGCTTAATTTTGTTTTGTGAAGTAGACCCCCTGTAATATCTGGTTGATCGATTTGCAGTGGAAGTGTAAGCTTGATCGAGATTAGCGATATGAAGAATTCAAACTGACATTGAAAATCTTGATATATCTTTAATTGTTACTGGAAAATTCTCAAAAAACTAAATTTATGCAGCTATTTCTCAGATCTACTAACTTAAACACAACATTATTTGTGGTAGCCTTAACTGCATGTTTCTGAAAAACTCTTTATGCATGATAAAAAACAAAATAATAGTATTATTCGTTCTTGCTTGCTCACTAACACTTGCACCAATATGCAGCAGCCAAGCTATGGAAGCTTCAGAAATTGGCTATATTGCAGGATCAGGGTTTAGCAGTTTGATTTATACACCATTGAAATTTGCAAGCGCTCTCGCACTGGGGATACCAGGAGCATTATCGTTGCTGGGAACCGTACCAGCGAACGCTGAGGAACAATCGATCAAGATCGTAAAGTTTGGATTGAGCGGTGATTGGTGGATTTCGCCTGACCATTTGAGTGGCACTAGACCGTTAAGATTTTTTGCACCCTCTCGATGATCGAATGAGGGATATATACTCTCCGCACATGAAAATTTAGCATCCTGTGCACGCGCTTTTTTGCGGATAGTTGCGTTGGAAAACCTTGTTGTAGAACGACTACAGCGAAGGTTTTCTGCCTTATTTTCCACAAAAGATCACGCACACAAAATGCTAAACCTTCATGTGCGAAGAGTAAGAATAGTTATGTCGCACACCTACTGATATGGATGGCTAGATTGTATTGAGCAGACAATTTCGTTATGAACCTTTGCTAGATTGAGGGATCATAGTTTTTTGCAAGCTCGTGTGGCTTTTTCCACTGAACAATAGTCTCTAAAAAACGTATATGTAAGGCGACCAGTCTTCTGACCAAAACATTTAATCACCGCAATCTGTCATAACCCAGATTGTATAACCTGAAAAACTGATACTCATGAAAAAATATAATAAGTTAATTATTCTACTCTCACTTACCTGTTCACTAACACTTATATCGATCGGAGCCAGCCAGGCAGCAATTGAAGCCATTGAAGATAAGCAACAACCAGCTGAAGCCTCTAAAGCAAGCAACGGCTCTACCGTAGTAGACTATCTCGCTATCGCAGGATCCGGCTTTGGCAGTTTGCTTTATACACCGATAAAATTTGCCAGTGCACTCATATTGGGTATAACCGGAGGGCTGTCGTTAATAGGAACGGTACCTACAGGTTCGGAAAAGAATTCGATAGATATTGTCAAACTTGGAATAAGTGGTGACTGGTGGGTTTCGCCTGACCATGTGCGCGGTACAACTCCTTTGAAGTTTATGGCGCCCGCTAAGTGATTAAAGAGGATCGTTAATAAGAAGCTGTTTGGTTAAAAAATGTCCGCTGCAAAGCCCTTGAAATCGTTGTATTTTTCCGCTGCTCCTCGTTAAATAGCGCAACTATTCGCCTCGAACCATCGAAAAAATCCAATCGATTCAAGAACTTTTCGCTTGGACATTTTTTAACCAAACAGCTTCTAAGTTATATCTAACCCGTGAAGGGGTTGCTTTATGGTTGTGAGCAACCCAGGAAAAATCAGTGTTCGAGTTTTAGTTCCTCACCTTCTTTATTCGAGCCAACCTCTAAGAACCTGTTCAAGACTTGGCTGAATGGCGCATCACTGTTAAAAGCGGACGAAAATGCCCACTACTCCAGTATGCTGTGCTTTTGCCTAGCGCTACATCCCTTGATCGAGATCTCAGACAGGTTCCAGGATATTTAAAGTATCCGATGTTATTTTAGCAAGACCCTTTATCTAACTTGTTCCTGCGTTAATGATGATAACCCGTCGATTTTGTGGTGCTTTCGGGTTTTCAGGGTAAATCGGCTCTGCCTCGCCTTTCCCAATAATTTTCAATCGTTTGGGACTAACTTGGTGAGTCTCAATTAGATAACGTTTCACGGCAGCTGCGCGACGTAACGACAATTCCCAATTATAAGAGGCACCACCTATACTATCGGTATGTCCTTCAATGATGAAATTATAAGGTTTAAGTTTCTGATCTTGCATTGCTTGCCCCAAATTACCCAGTGTAATCCTGGTAGCATCAGTGAGTAGTGAGGAATTGAACTCGAAAGTCATATTTACACTAATCTGAGGGATATCAGGAACTGAAACTTCTGCTGGAATCGTTGTCCCAGGCTCTGAAACATTTTCCTTATTTTCAGGCTCTGGTGGCTTCGGTTTTTTCAATGGAATACTTGGAACCAACGCAATACCACGAGAACGGGGTTTGGGCTTGTGATTTTTAGGATCCAGGCTATTGATAAATTCATCCTTACTTGGATTTTGTTGTACAACACCTTGTGTTTGCTGTGTATCACTATTAGCGGACCAGCTTATTCCAAATGCTGCAATGAATATAATGACTGACAATATTTTTTCCATTTGATTTACCTTATTAATAAAATATTCAACTAAACAGCATAGAACTGCCAAGATTATATGAAATCAATACAACATACTAGGCTAGAGCATAAGATTGTAGCTTTATTCTGCATCAGCCAGAGACATCGTTGTTATCACAAAATAATCTGCAATAATTACTGTGTCCTTGTTTTTAACTAATGCCAGACGTAATGCTGAAGAATAGGCTTCTGAAGTTTCTATTTCATCACGGGCTGTTTCAAACAGCGGACTTTTACTAACAATCACCGACATAATTTCCTTGCCGTATGGTTTGACGATTTCCCATTGTCTTGTTGTTCCCTCTTTTCCAATCAATATCATCTGTTTAGCGTTGGTATTCTGCTGCGATTTATTGTTGGTCGGTAATAAATGAAACACCTTGCCATCAGCCATAAAATAATCCACATATAAATAACCTGGAAAATCTGGTGTAATGACCTCAAAAATAGGCCTCTCTCCTTCTACAAACACTGAATCATGTTGACTTGGCTCAATCTGTAAACCATGTTTTTGCAAGCGGTTACGCTGCTTAAACTTTTGAAGGGTGCTTAGCAGCTTACAGTTTTGAGCTGCTAGCGGGGTGGTTTGCATATCTAACTGCTGATTCGAAGTGGTAGCCAAATTGCTTAAATCTTTTTCCAATGCCACTTCGTTAATAGCTGAGATATAACCAGATACATTGATAGTTTTGTTCGAATCAATTGTGTATAACAGTTCATCACATTCATAGTCAGTGAGTAATTGTTCCAATTGCTGATCCAGTAGATCATCTTTTGAAGTAATCGTGGTTGCAGCAACTAAATTTTGATTATCGCCAATAGCCGTTTGCGATTGAGTGATCCAGTATCCAGCAGCAGCAACTACTGCTAACACAAGACCAAAACCCTGCCACAATAGCGATCGACGTACTTTGTGTGGCTTATCGATATTGTGATACGCTCCGAAAACCCTAAAAAGCTGTCTATCTAAAAACAAATGGGCGGCAAAAGCTCTAATCTTGCCCATCGTTACGAAATTTTTCGTTAGAATGCGACTTATTCGCCTCGATTTTTTAAAAATCCGACCTGATTTTCTATTTTTTTCGTTATTTTTTATAACCACACAACTTTTCAAAGCCTGCTGAAAATCAGTTGCTGATTGATAGCGGTCATCAGGATGCTTTGCCAGAGCTTTAGTGACAACTCTATCCCATTGCAATCCCACCGCTGGGTTTAGCGTCGACGGTAGATCGGGGCTGACATTCAGAATCTGCTGCATGGTTTCCATAAATGCTATCCCGGAAAATGGTTTTTCGCCGGTCAGCATTTGGTAGAGAACAACGCCTGCAGAGAATAGATCAGAACGCGCATCGACTTGTTTACCCATGCATTGTTCCGGCGACATATACGCAGGCGATCCGAGGATTGAGCCATCCGTTGTGATTGTTGAGCTATCCAGACGCGCTACACCAAAATCAGCAATTCGCACATCACCATTGTCTTTCAAAATGAGGTTTTCAGGCTTAATGTCGCGGTGAACCACACCTTGTTTGTGAGCTGCCTGCAGGCCATCAAGTAACTCATCCATAATTCTGAAAATCACCTGTTGACTCAGTTTTGGGTTTTCCCACATTTCTTCTTTCAGGGTTGTGCCTTCAACATATTCCATTACAAGAAAACAAGTGTCTTCGTCTTCCTGGTAATCGTACATAGCGACGATATTCGGGTGTCTTAGCATGCGCCCTGCTTTTACTTCATTGATAAAACGCTGTAGTACAACTGCCCGATCTTTGTTCTCCAGTAATTTCTTATGGATCGTCTTGAGAGCCACATACTCCTGAATATCCGGATCAATAGCTTTATAGACAACTCCCATGCTGCCTTCACCAAGCACTGTAACAATCTTGTATTTACCAAGTTTCATGTATTATTGCCATTTCTGATACGCGTTCTTTTGCTCCAAAAGTAGAGTGTTAAATATTTAAGTCAACATTTTTTTATCCCTAAATTTTACATCAAAAAAACTGCACTTTAGAAAAATATATACGTGCATATTCACATTGTTCCTAGAAGCAAGACATACAGAATACAATTTACGATATTAGTTGCACTCTTCATGCATGAAAATTTAGCAGTTAGAGTGCGTGATATTTTGTGGAGAGTAAGGCAGGAAATCTTAACTGTAGCCATTCTATCGTTAGGTTATTCAACGAAACTATCTGCAAAAAGGCGCATGAGCGCACGGATGCTAAATTTTCATGTGCGGAGAGTTATTAGAACCTGTTCAAGATCTTGAGCAGGTTTTTAGGAAGGGTATCGATAAATATGGCTAAACACAGATTTTCTTTTAGTAATGATCTGATTCTGGTCGCTCTCGAGTCAAGTTTTTGTCTGTTCTAATGTTCGCCACTTCATTTGCCGCATAGCGAGTGTTAAGCCACCGTCATTACCATCCAGAAAGTGGATGTGCTGATTTGAGTAGTGAGTAATATGGCAGGTTATCAATGCTTTTTCTGTGAGATGCAGACCATAAACCAGGTTACCATCATGGCACTGCCGATCAAGATAATCGATCAGTTCCTGATGTTGCGAGATTGTACCTGGCAAGACACGTGTATAACCATCGGCAAATGAATGAAAATCGATGTTATTGACCAATTGCCCAGTATACTGGCCCCATTTTAAACCACCTGCGTTAATATTAAAATACATCAACAACATGCCGAGGATGATTTGCACACGCAGCCAATAACGATAGCGTTGTTGAGCTAACCAGGATCGACTGGGAGCGAGTGCCAGGCTTTCTGCCTGTAGATGCTTCTCCGTTATTGTCAGTTTAAGATCACTGGTTTCTATCGGGTGTTCCAGTTGAGGTGCTGCATAGATTGTGCGCAACTCGCTCCATAATTGCTTGTAAGTTTGCACACGTTGCTGCTGTTCTGTTGCAAGCGCACGCACGTGCAGCGAAGCAAACATTCCTTTCGTTTTAGTCAGTGGCTGCCAGCGGCACTCCAGTCCTTGCAAACGATTACGAATTGGTGGTGCGGTTTTCTCATTGTCAGCCAGGAGGATGTCATTTTCTTTGACTTTGGTTTCTACATATTGCACACCACCGCCGTCAAATACAGCAAGATCATTACTCGAAGATAAGCGATAACGACCAACTAAAACTTCATGACCAGCCCGGGTTATTTCATGGATAGGAAATGCGGCGACCCTTAGCTTAAAGTTAAAGTTGCTAATGGCAAGTTGTTTTAACTTAGCTAATTCGGCCAGTACTCTATCAGCAGCACTTTCAGGTAAAGCGATCACAGCTCCATCACCGCCAAATACAAAGGGGATTTCGAAACGATCTTCAATCGAATTGAGAACAGTCACAATGGTTGCGACGCCAAGCAAAATGACTTGTCGATATTCTCCGCGCAATACAGCATCTGTTGATGCCTTCACATCAGTTACAATCAAACACCAGTCTGAGGGCAGCTGGTAGAATTGGTTATCGGCTAACACCGCTTCGAGACTGTTACTAACAGGCAAATCCGCATAAAATGTGTTGTTGATCATTAGATACTAGCTCAGTGAATCTTACTTAGTCACAGTGCTATTATACTCCTCACAGAAAGCAAAGGGTTGACCGCGCAATTGTGAAATTTTAATTCTTTGCGTACGCCGTTACTATTTATTGGATGATACTGATGAATATTCTTGCCTATCAATAATTATTACACTTGTGATTACGTCGCTTGGAGCGATACCGGAAAAACCGATTAGAGCGATTAATAATAAATTGATGCTGAACATTCATCTCTCATCCTATACTCCCGATGTTATTGTGATAGGTATTTATGAATTTCCACACGTCGATTGATTGCTGAAGACGGATCCTTTCCACTCAACGGTGCATACTCACCTTTTCCAGAAATAACCAGGCGATTGCTATCGATACCATAATTATTGAAAAGGTATTGTTTGACCGCTAGCGCACGCTTAACTGAAAGCTGTTGATTATATTGCTGAGGACCAATCGCATCTGTATGTCCTTCAATGACTACTTTTTTATCACGAAGAGCTTTCAATAAAAGCATTTGGCCGAGTTCATCAATATAAGGCTGAGAATCACTGGTTATCTCATCAGAATTAAAAGCAAATTGAATTGGTAAGCCAACACCAACAGATTGTGCAACAGGTGTAGGCGTGTTTGCAGCAGGATCAAAACTGATCGACCGTGTTTTGGGTCTTGTCGATGTTTCAGGAAACAACAGGTTCGCCATTTCCTTTGCAGATGGAACAGAGCTATACATTTTGACCTCTTCTGCTTGTACGATCAGAGTTACGTGCAGTGCGATGATTGCCAGAATAGAAGAGCATAAACTCCTGGTTGTCCATCTTGGTTGTAGATTCAATTTATTCATGATGACTACCTCACTTTGTTGGTCGCTATTCGATTTGGTATTCTTTGAGTCAGAGAAATTATACTGATTATTTTCTATAATGCTGACTACTAATTTGCTTTGGTATGCCACTTTATTCCTTATGGAATCAAAAAACATAACTTGTGTGGCTATTTTCCGGGATTCTGCTGATGGTGTCCTGGCTGGTATAGCAAGGTTGTCCCCATGCTACCCAGACTTGTTGCTTTGTAACTCCTTGAAAATTTCCACTACGAATCAATATGGCAGTATTTTGCATCATGTCCGGGTGTTTCCAGCAGTGACAGGATTAATTCCAGCATCGTATCGATGTTTTCAGATGCTCTTGTTTGTTATGAAAATCTAGCAATAATCAGTTGGTATTTTGTATTGGCTCCTAGCTTGGGCATCATAATGTGATTGATATTATTGATTGTGAGCACATCAGCATACCAGTGAAAGTATAAAAATCTATCAGCTTTAAATCAAGTGTAATACTCGCGATGGAGACTTTTAGTCTGCTCACGAAGATCCAGGACTGGGTTTTTTCCAGTGCCTTTCTAAAATAAGTACTATAAGCTTTGGTGACCAATCCATGTTTATACTCTCCGCACATGAAAATTTAGCATCCAGTGCATACGCTTTTTTGCGAATGGTTTCGTTGGAAAACCTTGCTGTAGAATGACTATAGCTAAGATTTTCCGCCTCACTCTCCACAAAATATCACGCACCCTAAATGCTAAATTTTCATGTGCGAAGAGTATAAATACAGTAATTCCGCCAGAATGAATTATGTTGGATAATTCATTTATCCGAGATTCCTCCTATGTGGATACATACAGTAGAGTTTTCTTTAGGGCAGGCTACTTGTAAATAAATTTTCGTATGTTTAAGTCGTTTTGAATTGCCCAGACTTAATCTATATAAACGAACAGCAATCAATTTTTTTTGAAAAGAGTTGATTTTTTCTTGATGATACTCAACACAGCAATAGATTTGTAAAAATCTAATCTGTTTCATTCTCCCAAGTACAAGGCATGATGACAAGCATGCAGGGTTTGTGGTGAGGAATGACCAACGCGTGAATAAGATATGTTCGAATTCACAATTTATAGCAGTGCTGAGTCGATACATTGGGTCGTGGGTAACTAATAATTTATTTCACTGTTCATAGGCTCTAGTAATCAACAGGAACTACGAATAGTAATCGAAAATACTGATTAATCTACCGCTAGTGAAATAGAATTAATATTTGAGAGGAAGAGTAATTAATATTGGAAGACACAATACTTAATATGTATTGCTATCTGTTTACATGTTATAGTATTGTGCTTCCAGATATCTGATCCTTATTTACCGTGGTCTGTTGAGTATTACATCACCGATTGGTCCAGGATTAGTGGAAACGCAACCCTCGCCAAGGGGACCGCAATTAAAAGGTTCAGCACGATATGATAATATTCCAGAAAAACGTCCTGGTTCACCAGTATATCCTGGTATAACACATTCCAATTGTAGTACTGGATAGTTCCTCGCTGAGGATTGGAGATCAGTCATTTGAATAGTTACTTCCTTAGTGCTCCCTGATCCAATAGCAGTTCTATAGGGTGAAATCCCTACTTCATTAAAACCACGTCCACTTGAGGCAATCAAGCGGCAACGTGGATCTTCGCTAGCATGAGAATCTTCCACCACGGCAACAATTTTTTCAATTGCTTCGGTGGGAGAATGGGTTCGCAGGATAGGACAGATATAGACCCAATTCCGATTATCCATATTGAAGAGACCGTTTCCCAAACGGCGCCACATCGCCTTCTTCGTTGCTCCAGGGATGGCGATACCTGAGAATTGACACATGTGCCCTGGGTATACGGTTCGATCTAGGTCATGGGCACTGACGGTGTATGGAGAAATGAAAATAATTGAACATCCCAGTAATATTAATTTTGTCAAGTTTCTATAAATATTCATTGTTTACTCCTGATGTTGGTTATTCAACGCTGAATCTACCGAAAAACTCTGTTGATATCAGCGATCAATTTCTGGTCGTTATTGTTAGTATTATTTATGTGTTTTTAAAATATTCTAAGTGCTTAGAGAAGTATTGGTATGTATTTTGTTAATAATTTACTATTATTTAATTTTAACCGTCGAGGCTCAGTTTATATAAACGAACAGTAATGATATTTTTTCAAATAAAATACCTGAACATGATAAAATAAAGTTTGTTTAGGATGTTCTGTTGTTAACGTGTCTGGATACAGATAATTAGGGAATAAATAGACAAAAATTGTTCTGTATTTTAATTTATGTCTGGATTATCTAGAATGACACATATACTTCGCGCGAGGATGCTTTGCGGTGTTCTAATGGCTGATTTTTGCCAATAGTTCGTTGCCGAGTAGCTGAGTCGTGAGCTCACAACAATTTTTTTAAAGTAAGAAATGGGATAAATAGACCCGTCAGTTTCGGGAGTTATTTAATGCAGGTGTTTAGAAGTTGTTTGATTGAAAACCTTATCTATTAGTGAGTATATGTATTCTGGTTTTTTTGATCACTACTATTAGTATGGCTCATCAGTGAGCGATTCACCTTCTCGTGCAATATAGACTACAACACCATTTTCTCCTATAGAATCGTTGTTTAGAAACATGGTTTCTCCAGACCATGGAAGAAGCATCGCTATCGATTGTATGCCTTCATGTTTTGCTATCGTATCGATGAAATCAATCTCGATTTTACAAATTGTTGAATGACATTGTGTATTGGTTATATAGGTACCTTCTAGAACACCATTGTCTAGTTCAGTCTGAATTTCCTGTTCTGCTTGATTTCCCCAGGTGTAATCAAATATTTGTGAATCAAAATTTTGTGCGACTTGGGAAGCTTGTATTTCGACTGTAGTAGTTTCTGTATACACAGCGGTTTCTAAAGTAGTATTGTTATCAACCGTTTCATTGATTTTAGAGTTTAGTTGATCCCGCAATAAATCAAGTTTCTTACGTAATGAAGACATGGTTTCATCACTGTTTGATAAACCGGAGTGGTTTGTAGAGAGAGATTTTTTTTGTGCAGTCGCTTCCGTTAAGCTGTTCTGCAATCTAGTCAGTTGGTTAGACAGGTTGTTGATTCTTGCATCGTACCTGGCTTCGATGGTGAGTATGGCAGTTATTGAATAACCGCCAAGCATCGTTGCAATTAGTGCGATTGGTAAGATTGTAGCTTGGATCCATCGCATCTTCTTACCCCTTATTAACTCTATTAGAATTAATAGCAGAGGACGTGGGTGATTCTGCTACGTGGTCGACAAGCTCACAATAGATAACAGCATCAAGGCTGTAGTCTTTTGAAAGTAATTCGCTAGTTTGTAGCTGCTTTCTACGATTCATCAAATAAGGAAACGGTTTCTTATCTTGATGGCACCATTTGGTTTTTGATTTCACATTGATTCCTCAGAGTTACAGTGGTTTATTTGTTTTGAACCGTCCAGGCTCAATCTGTATAAACGAACAACCACAATTTATTTCGAAAGACCGACGCTGCTTTGTTTATCGCAAACAATAAAACACATTGATTTTTAAAATGGTTGAAATCATTAGAAGCCGTTTGGTTAAAAAATGTCCACTGCAATGCCCTTGAAATCGTTGTATTTTTCCGCTGCTCCTCGTTAAATAGCTCAACTATTCGCCTCGAAGCAGCGAAAAAGTCCAATCGATTCAAGAACTTTTCGCTTGGACATTTTTTAACCAAACAGCTTCTTAACTCAGGTAAGTTGAAAATTATGGAGATATGTTCGTTTAATAGAGTTGAAGATTAAATGAGGTTGAAAAATATACTCTTCGCACATGGAAATTTAGCATTTAGTGTACGTAATTTTTTGTGGAGAGTAAGGCGGGACATTTAGCTGTAGTTATTCTACGGCAAGGTTTTCCAACGCAGCTATCCGCGAAAAAGTGCGTGTACTGGATGCTGAATTTCCATGTGCGGAGAGTATATATCTAAATATGTGCGAGAAACGCTGAGGAAAATAGAAGGAATTAAGTGATTGGAGCTGTTGACCATAAATTCATTTGTAGTTGAGTTTTGTGGTGAACTGCAATCTTTCAAGCTGGTGGAGTTGCAGGGTTTTCCACACTTATTAAGCACGGTGATTTGTTTTAATTCAAGTGTAAATATTCACCTTGAATTAGTGTATGAAACAGTAGATTATGATGTTTGATATTTCTATATATACACTGGTAGCTAAGTGGCTTAAGGTGAAGAAATAGCCGTTCGTAGGTGAGGAAGAGAAATGCAAACAAAAAAAAATACCAAGAACACTCTGACTTCTGAAACAGCAAAAAACCTGGTGTTTGATCACTGGAACTTTTTGACTAGTTTGGCTCGCAAACGTTTCCCTAATGATAGTGATATGGGTGATCAAGCACTTAATTTTGTATTGGATAAACTGGAAGAAAACGATTGGAAACGCATTAGAGGCTGGGACGGCGCTGGAAGTTTTGCAACGTTTGTTGCAGTACTCGCAACCCGTTTAATGACAGATTTCGTGCGATCCAGGTTTGGATATCATCGACCACCAACCTGGTTGCAAGAGAAGCAAGATGTTATGTGGCAGAAGGCTTTTAAATTGTGCACTGTTGACAAATATGAACGCAGGGAAGCGATTGAAATCCTGTGTTCTGAGAGCTCAGAGATGAAGCGGAATGCAATAGAAGAGATTGTGCATACTGTGTATGCGAAATGTACGAAACAAGCACGATTTTCCGAGGGTAATGTTGGGATTGATCAAATTGTGGAATCGTCTTCTACGGATAATATTATGCCAGAAAATATTGATATAAACGATAAACAGTTGATTGAGGTGTTAGTTGAATATATACAGTCTGATACGACAGCTGTTGACGTGATCGCTGATAATACGGTTAAAGACTTATTGAACCATTTAAAATCACATATTGAGATGAGTGATGAAGATCGTTTATTACTCCGGCTCAGGTTTTGTGAAGGATTGAAAATCAAGGAAATCAGCCAAATTCTACATTTAAAAGGAAACCCCTATAAACGTATCAATGGGTTGATTGATGATTTAAGAAGTGCGTGTCAGCAATCAGGCTTGGTTGCTGCATAGACAGCTTCTAAGGAATTAAATTGAGTTTGTGGATTGATTTGGAGATAACTAATGGCAGACAATCAAGATAAGAATATAGCATTGCTGGGAATTGCTGCGACCAAAAAAGCTCTGGATCAGGAATGTCCGCCTGAGAATATCATGAGCGCTTTTATTGAAGGTCGCCTGGATTCAGAGATGCGTAAAAAAATGCTTTCTCACGTCAATCAGTGTGAAGATTGTTACTTTACCTGGGAACAAACGAGTATTTTTCTAGCGCAAACTAATGCACCAGTTGTTGAACAGTACACAGCTAAAAAAGTGGGGTTATTAAAGCGTCT
Source organism: Methylococcales bacterium (assembly GCA_965224565.1). GTDB lineage: Bacteria > Pseudomonadota > Gammaproteobacteria > Methylococcales > DRLZ01 > DRLZ01. The sequence continues at coordinate 456,639 of CBDCZN010000002.1, forward strand.
GGAGGGCTGGTTTGATTCAGGGTTTTCCTGGCAAATAGCTGTTCCTGGTATCGCCTTGGCTACGTTGGCGATTGCATTAGTTGTCAACCTGCCTGATAGCTATAAGACTGGTTATTCAGATCAATCGATAGCGGCTACGACACTCGATGCTGACACACTGGCTGATGTGATTAATCAATTACCAGTCCCCTGGAAAGATCAAACGTTTGGATTTAATAAATCAGCCTTTACTGCGCCTGCAAAAGCGCTTGGTGTTGGTATATGGACTGCCAGGAAATCTTTAATGAATTCTGAAGATCCATTACCAGTTCAACTGGTTTCTGAGCCAGCGATCAACTGGCGGGATTCGGAATACCATGATTACTATGCCTTTGGGATATGGATTCTGGATGCCTGGATATTGGGTAATGCACAATATGTAAAGCCCCAGCAATGGGCTTTACTCAGGGAATCTTTGCAGACACTGGAAACTGGTTTGCAACAACGTCAACAATCTGAGGACCAGGCAACAATTGCATTGCAAACCATTGATAAAATGAAAACCAGCCTGGATCATTTATCCAAAAAATCCGATCTTATGGCACAAAAAGCGTTGTTACGTGAGATAGAGCTAGGTTTGCAGAAATTATCTCTTTAACACGCAATGACATAATGCGAATGATACAGTCCAATTTAATCGTCAATCTGTTCCGAGTTGTCATGCTACTGGCGCTGATGTTATCAACGCTTCAAGTTCATGCCAAACTCAACAATGAAGTCGCTTTTTACATTGATACTTACGGCGAGCTGAGTGCACAGCAAGACCCCAGGGTAGCAGATGCTCAGCGTGTTTTTAAAAAAGTTCTGTCAGTTGCAGACCGTAACAGTAAACGCCTGGCCAAGTTGGTTGTCATTAATAATAAAACACATGCCTGGGCAATTGCCTTGCCTGCGGGGCACATTGTATTATCCAGGCAGGTGCTGGATATTGTTCATCGCGATGCTGATATTGATCTGGCACAAGCCCGGCTGGCCTTTGTGTTAGGTCATGAGCTTGCTCACCTGGCAAATGATGATTTTTGGCATCACGAGGTTGAGAGCTTTATGCAAAATACTTCAGATGCCCAGAAAATTGCTGAGTATCTCAATCAACATTCTGAGGAAAAGCAGGCGGAATTGGCGGCTGATGATAAAGGCTATATTTATGCTGCAATGGCCGGTTATCCAGTGGATCGATTATTGAACAAACAAAAACAAGAAAAATCCAGAAGCAACAAACAAACTTCCAATCAAGATTTTTTTACATTCTGGATGCAGCAAACCAATGCTCATATGTCACCTTCGCATCCTGAAGCGAATGACAGGGCAGAATTGTTACGTCAACGCCTCCATGATCTCAACCAGAAACTGGCTTTTTTTCGATTTGGGTCTCGATTAGCGCATTTTGGTTATTGTAATGACGCAATCTATTTTCTAAAAGAATTTCAAAAAGTCTTTCCGGGGCGGTCAGTTTTAAATAATCTGGGACTGTGTTTTCTTCAACAAGCACGTTCCCACATGTCTGAACAGCAGTTGACTTTTTATTGGTTGCCACTGTCTTTAGATACGCACAGTAGAGCTGCTGGATTAACCAGAGGCAGTGTCGTTAATCTTAGTGCGCCAAAACAATTTCTGAAAAATTACAAAGCAGACAGTGGTGATGTCGCTGGCTATTTAGAGGATGCAGTGAATGTTCTGAGTCTGGCTGTTGAAAAAGATCCGTTGTATGTTCCGGCTAAAATTAATCTGGCAATTGCTTATCTGTATCAAGGAAAGCCCCATCAAGTCAGAGCGGTTCTTGCTGGGGTTAGGCAACAATCTGAGACTAATTCACAGATTGAAATGCTGGATGCAATAGCATTGTATGAACAAACTGATGCCGATATTGATCTTTGGGCGACAGCACTTAAAAAACTGACACGATTGGAGAAAACTGATCAATCGCTGAACCTATTATACAACCACGCTCGTTTACTATCAGTGCGTCCACGGAAAGTGCAAGCGCAAGATATCTGGAATCGTTTACGAGCTAAAACTGATCATTTGCCTGTCGAGATTCGACAGGAGCTTTGTAGCAAGCAAACGATAGATTCACTTGCTTCTTGTTTGCTCGTTAAGGAAAAAAAGATTACCACACCTAACTGGAATTGGCTTTTTACGACCAGTTCAACACCATTGTCTGCGGAGCATCGGGAAAAATTACGAGTTGATTGGTCTTCAATTGGCTTTGATTGGGCATCAGCTGATCTGCATGGTTATATTCATCAACGTAATGATGGAGATACTGAAATGCTGGAGATGAATCAGGCTATTCAAATACAGGTTTTAAAAGGTAATCCTGTGGCGAATATCAATAAAATGAGTACTTATTGCAAGCATGAACTAATCAAACGAAAAATGGATGCTGATGAGGTATGGACGTGTGACAACTGGGCAGTGTTGGTAAGTAATCAACAGGCGAAAGAAATCTGGTATATTCAGAAATGAAGAATGCGAAGAGTGTCGCTTAGCCTGGATATTCTTGTGTTTGCTGAGTGTTTACGACATGATGGTGTTAGTCTATAGAGGGGTTGGCTGGAGAATCTTCTAGGTCCAGCCGTTGAAGTATGTCTGGCCAGATCGATGTCCAGCAACAACGATGGTCTACATTCGGGTAGCGAAGAATCATCGGATTAACTTGAGAATCAAGAGACGGTAGCACAAGATTTGCAGGGATATTGTCATCTGCATTACCAATCAAATGCATTTGCTGGATGGTTGATGGCAATGCTGGTTCAGTGGCGGGATTCAGTGAGCCTTTGAGTGGGCTGTAATTATGGTGTTTTGTCCAGGCATCCACATCCAGATTGCCAGAAATAGTAATGACTCGATGAGTGTTGGTCAGTTTTGGTGCGATTAACATTGCCAGAGTGCCTCCACCGCTGTAACCAATTAGAGTGATTGTGCAAGCAGGGTGAGGTTTTAGGTGATGTTGTAGGGCAGCGACCATACTGTCAACAACAGTAGGCGAATAGCGCCAATGAGTCCAGTACAGCGGTTGGCAGGCGACTGACTGATGTTGCCCGTGGTAGCAAGGTCGTCCGAGATAGATAGATGCTTCCGAATCCAGGCTCATTAAATCAAGCACTAACAAGTGATTCGGTGTTGGGTCGAGGGCGATCTGGGTATGGTTCCGCCAAGGTCTACCATCACCAGCGATGTAGACATTGAGTTTGTTGTTTTTGCATAGAGGTTTGTTATTGAATATAGTTAACAAGAATCTATTGCTGACGTGTTGATGTTGAGTAAAGCCAAGCTGTTTTGCCTGGTCCTCAAGTCTGACGCTTGGTGTTGTGCAACTCAGCATTAACAGTGTTGTATAACAAAACAGAATTTTGATTGTCAGTTTCATATTTAAGTGATCTGCAAAAGGTGTTGTCTTAAAGTTACAGCACTGAAAGAGGTTTTAATCATGTGTTATGTCGCCAGGTTTTTCAATTCTATATCAAGTTTTTCTGGCAGCCAGTACACCAGTTTTTTTACTACAGTACTGTTAACAGTACTTTTTGCTGGTTGCGCCAGTAATGGTGCAAGTGGACTCCAGAATGAAGTAGAAATCACCCCTGAAAATGTAAATAAATTGCAAATTGTGGATTGTTTATTACCAGGGCAAATCAGACAGCTGGGACAGAGCTTCACCTATCTAACAAGTAGAAAACCAGTGCGTACAACAGCAGTTAGTTGTGAAGTCAGAGGTGGTGAATATGTTGCCTTTGATCGTGCAAATTATGCAACTGCCTTAAAAACATGGCAACCAAAAGCCAGCGAAGGTGATGCTGAAGCACAATTTTATGTAGGCGAAATCTACGAAAAGGGGCTTGGAATATCACCAGATTATGATCTGGCTGCTCTTTGGTATCGCAAAGCGGCTGCTCAAGGATATTCTGCAGCGATGGTTAATCTTGGTTATTTGTATGAGAAAGGTTTTGGGGTTCCACAAGATTCAATTGCAGCGCTAAACTGGTATCGCAAAGCAGCTGGTCTGGAAAATACCGATGTCGCATTTGCTGCAAGCGTGGAAGAAACCAACGCACAAATGACATCACTGCGTCAAAAAGCAACCAAATACCAACAACAGTCAAAACAATATCAACAAGAATCTGCTCAGTTGCGCCAGAAACTTGATGACACCGAGCAACAGTTACAATCCACCCAGCAGCAATTAAAACAACAAAAGCAAAAAGCTTCCAGAGATCGTCAATCTGTGCAGCGCATGCAGAAAGAGCTCCAGAAAAAAAAGATAGCTCCCCTGGAGCAGCCTGGTTCGCAAAATTCTCCTGCTGAAATAGCACGCTACGAGCAAGCAATTAAACAAAAACAAGCCGAATTACTGAAGCAGCAACAATTGATTGCGACACTTGAGGGTGAGGCTGTTCAACAAAAGCAGACTTTGAATAGTCTTAGTCTTAAACAAGGTTCCGAGCGCCTTGCTCTGGAGCAAACGCAGACACAAATGGAATCATTGCGTCAGGAATCAGCCAAATATCAGCAAGAGTCAGAACAATATCAACAGGAATCGGCTCAATTGCGTGAGAAGCTTGATAACAATAAACAGCAGTTGCAGTCCACCCAGCAGCAATTAGAACAACAAAAACAAAAAGCTTCCAGAGAACGCCAATCTGTACAGCAGATGCGCAAACAATTACAAGAGAAAAAGCAGGCATCTTCATCTGGGCAGCCCGGCTCGCAATATTCTCCTGCTGAAATAACACGCTATGAGCAAGAAATTAACAAAAAACAAACGGAATTACTGAAGCAGCAACAATTGATTGCGACACTTGAGGGCGAAGCTGTTCAGCAAAAGCAGGCTTTGAGTATCCTCAAAGAAAGCGCAGAACGTTTTGCTGAAGAAACCAGTCTTGAACTCAGTGAACTGCGCACAAAACTCTCCTCAAGCAATACTAATTCGGAAATACTGGAGATTGAATTAAAACAATCACATCAACAATTAGATCAATTACATCTAATCATTACACAACAGACAGAAAATTTGCGTGATCGTGAAAGGGATTTGCAAGCCTTGCGCGAAAAACTGAAGAATAAGAAAAAGCTTGCTAAAACATCAAAGGAAAATGCTGAAATTACTCAACTAACCCAGGCATTGACACAACGCGAGCAGGAACTACAAACTCAGCGCGATCAGATTGCGCAATTAAATGATCAATGGGAAACATTATCCGGTCAGGATCAAACAAAACAGAAAGAACTACAAACACAGAGCAATAAAATAGCTGAGCTACAAGCACGTATTGACCGGGAAAAAGAAGAAGCAGCCTTAGCTGAGAGTGCGAGCAGCAAACTTTCCAAAATGACAGCCCCGCGCATAGAAATAATCGATCCAGTTTTAATTGAACAGCGTGGTTTTCGTTCTGTTACTGCTCTACCAGGGATTAAATCACGAACCATTCTTGGGAAGGTGCATGCTCCAGGTGGATTGATTTCTCTCATTGTCAATGATGTAGAAGAGGCGGTCGATGATGGCGGTATGTTCAAGGTTAATATCCCTCTTGTTTCAGCTTCAACTCCGATACAAATTGTTGCTGTTGACAAGAACAGCAGGCGTTCGGAACTGAGCTTTACAATCAACCAGAAGCTTCAGGAGACTGTTGTTGCAAAAACCACAACAACAGCTGATACAAATAACACATATAAAAAGCCACAAGCTGTTCTCGCCAAAATGTTACCTCGCGACATGTTTGGTGATTATCATGCCTTACTAATCGGTAACAATACTTATCAGAAATTACCTCATCTTGATACTGCAATTAATGATGCAAAAGGTATTGCTGAAGTGTTGAAAAAGCAATATGGGTTTAAAACCAAAGTGCTGTTGAATGCAACCCGATACGATATTTTGAAAGCCTTGAATGAGTATCGTAAGACTTTAACAGAAAAAGATAATCTATTAATCTACTATGCTGGCCACGGGATTCTGGATGAAGTGAATGATCGTGGTCACTGGCTACCTGTTGATGCTGAGCCAGATAGTTCGGCAAACTGGATTTCTGTTCAGAATGTCACTGATCAGTTGAAGATCATAGCAGCTAAACATGTCCTGGTGGTTGCCGATTCCTGCTACTCAGGTGCATTAACCCGAAGTTCTATTGCCAGGCTTGAAGCTGGGATGACAACAGAAAAACGTGCTCGTTGGATTAAGTTGATGGTCAATGCCAGGTCTCGGGTTGCGTTATCGTCTGGTGGTTTAGAGCCAGTGCTGGATGGTGGCGGAGGGAATCATTCTATTTTTGCCAAAGCTTTGATTGATACACTCTCTGAAAATACTGACTTGCTGGAATCACAGGCACTCTATCGAAACGTGTCAGCCTTGGTAGCCGATGCAGCCAATGATCAAGATTTTAACCAAGTGCCTGAATTTTCACCAATACGCCATGCAGGTCATGCGGCAGGAGAATTTTTCTTTTATCCTGCTTTGTAAATTTAATTTTATCTGGGAGACACTGTAAAAGTCTGGCTACCATGGTCTATCGCTTTCATGATACATAGTACTGACTTGAAGAACCCAATGACTCATGAAGAAGAGGATGGAAATGCAAATAATAAATAACAAGTTAGACATTAAGGTCAATCATAAATTGAAAACGCTTGGTCTGGTCATAGTGGTCTCCGGGTATATTCCATGGGCGATAGCAGAAACGCCTATTAATCAAACCAAGATCGATATGTCAACTGCCATCCTAGGAGCTTGTGTTCAAGGGCCAACTGTTAATAGCGCGGATTTTCAGAATCGGTGTGACGCAGTCGTTGGTGCTGGCGGTGGCCCAGATGGATTTATTTCATCTGTTACCAATAGTGCAGACGGTCAAAACACTGATTTGATTAACTCGATTAACGAAGTCGCTCCTGAGCAGCTAATTGTTCCTGGTGTGCAAGCAACACGTACCATGAAAAGTGTTACCAGTATTGCCAATGTTGCTGTGACATCGCGGTTGGATACTTTGCGTGCCTCCTTGAATAATTCGACGACGCAATTGGCGAACCGTTCACAAGTGGAATCTGGTCGCTTTGTGTTTGCTGCCAGTCCAATACCACGAGGTGGTGCAGCTGGTATCGGGGATACCAGTCGACTCGGCATATGGGGTAATGGGACTTTTATTACTGGCGACGTTGACACAGCGACTAATCAACTGGGTTTTGATTTTGATAACTGGGGTGGAACCCTGGGTGTTGATTATCGGATCACGAATGATCTGGTTACTGGATTGGCATTCACCTATTTGAATACAGATGCTGATGTCGACAGTTCTGCGGGTAATGTTGAATCAGATTCATACACTGGTTCAATTTATGCCACTTATTCTCATCAAAGTGGTTTTTATGTCGATGGTATAGCATCGTACGGGGCAAGCGATTTCGAAATTTCACGCAGAATTCAATATACATTGCCTACAGATGCAGCTCCAGATGTTGTGGATACTACTGCAGAAGGGGATCCCAATGGTTCACAATACTCTTTCGGGATGGGTGTTGGCTATCAATTCGCTGTTGGTAGCTCAACCATTGAACCCTTTGCCAGAGCTGACTATCAGGAATATGAGATTGATTCTTATACTGAGAGTGGGGGACAGGGTTGGGGAGAACGCTTCTCAAGACAACGTATTCGCTCATTGCCAACATCTGTTGGTCTTCGTCTGAGTAATGCGTTCAGCATGCCTTGGGGCGTGTTAATACCACAAGCACATGGTACCTGGCATCATGAATTTAAAGATGATTCACGCACAATTACTACCAGCTTTCTAGGTGATGGCGCGGCAGCACCGAATCAATTCTCAATCGTCACCGAAGGTCCAGACCGAGATTACTATACAGTTGGAGCATCACTTAATGCCACATTTGTGCATGGCATCACAGCTTTTGTAGCTTACAACACACTGCTTGGCTATCGAGATGTTGATAGTCATCGTGTTACCTTTGGAGGTCGACTAGAATTTTGATTTATTAAATTACGATGATATTCCGCCTGTTTTTCCTTCTTTCTTATATTTTCGGTAGTCGGTGCGCATTGTATTGCGATTTATGAGGAGTGCTTCAGCAACGTCCGTTGCTGACCAGCCTGATCCTAAAAGGATGGTGGCTTAACTCGGTCTGCATCGCGTTTTCCCTCGAAGCTCCGCATGGGCTTCGCTCAAGTCGGATAATTCCGTATCAGGAAGGGTGTGACGGGACATTTAGTGATTTTTGTCATGTACAGAGATCAACGATAAAACAACCATGTCAGAAGATAATAGTTTAATTCAAACGTAGTCCCAATACTGTTGGTTGCACTTATATTTTGATATATCGATAGCCTTGGTTTTGTAACTGTATGATCCTGATAAGTCCACCTTGTGTTAAGAAATTAACTCCGTCAATTATCATTCCTGGTTTTAGCTTGTTTTGCAACATTGCTTGACTACAAACTCCTATTTCAACACCTTGCTTCATAAGTTGTTCAAACTTTTTTCGCAAGCTGTCTTTTTTTGAAAGTTTAAGTATCGAAGAGCCATGCATCACCAATTTAATATCAATGATGCTCTTAGCATGAATCAGCTCATTTACACTAAAAATCAATAAATTGGCTTTCTCGAATTCATTGATATGAAAGACCACTTTTAAAGGTTCACTCAAAGCTACGCTGCTGAAAATAAGTAATAAAAAAAACAGATTTGTTTTCATCTAATATTCCGATAAAGTTCCAGTTGAATGAGGAGCGCATACATATGCCCCCAAAATCGACGTCATGTTGTTACAAACATATGGAATGAGATATAAACCCGTAAATCAAGCTTAAAATTTCTGGTATACCATTAAGAAATGGCTAAATTTATATCATCAAAATCAATGTGTGTGTTTGATTAGAGACTGTCCGAGAATAGTAAAGTCTGCTGCGAAAAATCCCTTTGGTTGCTTTTTTCTATCATATAAGATGAAATGTGTCTTTGTATTCATCCTGTGGGGACAGTCGTTCTAAGCGTACCAGAATAATGAGGGCTGTGTTTAATTCTGTTGATTTTCTCTATTGTTATTTGACAGATAAGCCAATAAAAGGTGGATTTTTTGTTTCTTTGGATAAACAATCATATTGCGTTAAGTGTTCCTTACATATTTTTTAACAAATAGTTTCCTTACTTCGCGAGACAGATACGAATTTTATAGCAAGGTGCTGAAAAGAGCACATAGTTGACCACACAACTATTAATGCAATACAGTCTATGTAGTAAAAAAACCGATAAAAAACCACATCCGTGCGAAGTATATTGTGTTGACAAGATAATGTGGTTATGTAGTATTGATTGGAATTAATACACATCACGTTGATATCGACGGCTTTCCAGCAATCCATCAATATAAGCCTCTGCTTCTTGCTGGCTTTTGCCCCCTTCCTGTGCAACCGTTTCAATTAACGCTTTGTGCACATCATGTGCCATGCGTTCTGCGTCACCGCAGATGTAGAAATAAGCGCCTTTTTCCAGCCATTCATACATGGTTTTAGATTTCTCCATGATGCGGGTCTGGACGTAGATTTTTTCTTTCTGGTCTCTGGAAAATGCAAGATCAAGATGGGTTAGCAAGCCATCTTCATGCATTTTGGTGAGTTCATCTCCATAAACATAATCGCTGGCTTGATGTTGGTCACCAAAGAATAACCAGCTTTCACCTGCTGCTCCAGTTGCCTGGCGTTCTTCCAGGAATGCCCGAAATGGTGCCAGTCCGGTTCCGGGGCCAACCATGATAATCGGGGTATTGGGATCACTTGGCAAGGCGAAGTTTTTGTTCGCGTGTACATAGATGCCGATTTGTTGATTGTCTTCGATTCTTCCGGCAAGGAATGTTGAACACACACCTTCTCGGTCGCGATCAAAAGCATTGTATCTGACTGCGCCAACCAGTAAATGGACTTGTCCTGGATGCGCTGCGAGGCTGGATGCAATCGAGTACAAGCGGGCAGGCATTTTGCGTAAGACATTGGCAAAATCCTGGGCGCTGATATCACCTGGCGTATAATCCTTGACCAGATCAATTATTTCACGGCCCCAGGTGTATTCATTCAGTTGTTCGCTTTGCTGTTTTTCCAACAAGTGTTTGATTGCATCACTACCGACTAGGTCAGCATACTTTTCCATATTGACCCGGCTTAACGCGGTAATATCCAGTTTGTGTAGAAAAGCATCACGTAGTGACAGTGTTTGTTTGGATACAGTGACTGGTTGACTACCATCCATGTTCAACGCGACCAGTAAATCATCGACATAGATTGGGTTATTCAGCGGATAAACGCCGAGTGCATCACCGGGTTCGTAGGTCAATTCTGAGTCGCCCAATTCGATTTCGATATGGCGGTTTTCCTTGGCAGATCCCTCACCACTCAAATTGACATTTAAGGAGACATCAGCGAAATAAGGATTAGTCTTGGAGAATTTTGATTTATCTTTACTTACCGCTCCGCCTGCTGACTGCATTGTTCCGCCAGCCTGTTCTGCGAGTCCTGAGTAGAAAGACAGCACTTCTTCCATCCATTCTTCGGCAGGTTCTTCAAAATCGAGGTCTGCATCGACCCGATCAACCACTCTGGTCGCGCCCAGGTTTTCCAGAAAGCCATCAAAATCCTTGCCAGTCTGACAATAAAATTCGTAGCTACTGTCACCTAAAGCAAACACCGAAAATTTCAGATTTTCAAGTTGCGGGGCTTCGCCATTTTTGAAGAAGCTATGCAGTTTTCCTGCTGTTAGCGGTGGATCGCCTTCACCCTGGGTACTGACGATGACAGCCATAATTTCTTCGTTCTGCAACTTCGAGGTGTCATAGTCCATCATGTCTTCCAGACGCACATTGCAGCCACTGGCTTTGGCTTTTTCAAACAATTCGTCCGCCAGTTCTTCTCCATTGCCGGTTTCCGACCCGAACAGAATGGTCAGTGGCGGCAGATTAGAAACATCAGCACCAGCGTTGGCTGCACCACCAAATTCCATTGAACCAAGACCTGCTCCGCTTTGAGCAGCAAAATAACCACTCAACCAGATCGCTTGTACCGCATTCAATGAGGTAGCATTGAGACTGTTTAACAGGTTGATTTGAGTTGGAGACAGTGGACTTGCGGCCAGAGAAGAATCGCTTGCCATCAATGAAGCAGCAACGTCCATAACTGAACCGTCCTCTGCCAGTGGCCCTTCAATAGTAATCGGCATGTGTTTTGAGATTGGCATGCCAGTACCAGCTGTATCGGCTTCCATAAAGCGACTGGAAATCGGGCCATACGCCATGAATACCAAACCAGATATGGAATCTGCCCCCTTCTGCGCTTTCACATCAACGACAGCTTCCCCCCCGTTGACGGATTGCATGCGGACTTTATCGCCTTTTTGCAATCCAAGTTTGGCCATGTCGTCTGGGTGCATTTCGATTGTCGATGTCTCATCCTGATAATCCTCTTTCAATTTTCCGGCATTGAGAGAGGTACCCTGTCGACTGGTGCGTACAGGAACCAGAAGTAGTGTGTCTGACATGTTATTTTGCTCCGTATCCGTGACCACGCGAAGTATATCGGGCAGTGTTTAGGAGGCTGTCCGAGAATAGAAAGCCTACTGCGGAAAAGCAGATTTTGGCCCATTTATTCGATTAAATTCGTTAAATACAGCCAGTATTCGCCTCATTTAATCAAATAAATGGACTCAAAACCGCTTTCCCTCGCAACGGCTTCTATTCTCGGACAGCCTCCTAGGGGAAAGCATAAAAAATACCGTCCAATTATTCAAGCAAAGATTGCATTTGTATGTGGTTAATTGGAGTCACATAACCCAATAATCTATGCTAATTACTCAGCTTGCCTCTATTTTATTCAATCACTGCCATTGAAAATGCTTGTTCACACATTGCCGCCTGTACTCCTAAGCGTATCAAGATAACGTTTTAATTCTCGACCGCAACTGTAAAAAACTTCCTTGTTCTGATGATTTTTTGTCATACCGAGCGCACCTTCCATAGAAGTCAGAATAAAACAGGCACAATCATCCGGGTTGATTGAGTTATCGACAATCCCTTGTTCCTGCCCTTTTTTTAATGTATCTGATATCGCTGTTTGCCAGTTTTGAAAAATTTTCTCAATGCGTTGCCTAAAGCCTTCATCAATGGGTGACATTTCCTGGGCAAGATTATTTAATGGGCAACCCAGATTAAAAAATTCATTACTCCATTGATCACGTTCTGTAAAGATTGAATGAATCGCTTCTAGTGGATCGGTAAATTTGTTTAGCGGCTCGATCCACAATTTATACATATTTTTCTGTATCTGTTCTTCTAACACTGCATAACCTAATTCCTGTTTGCTGGAAAAATGGTAATACAGAGCGCCTTTTTTCAAGTCGATATTTTTTAATACCTGATCGATTCGCATGCCTTGATAGCCATGTTTGTGTAGCTCTTTAAAAGCGGCGTTCAGTATTTTCAAACGCGTGTCTTCTGGTTTGCTTTTCGTAGTCATGTTTTTTCTCAAAAATATTTATAAAAATAGTATAGACAGACTGGTTGGTTTTTGCTATTGTTAATTTAAACAGACTAGTTGGTTTGTCAATGAGTTCAAATGTAACTCGGCAAAACTTAGTAACGGCTCTGCTTGCTCTCTAGTTTGTTCAAGAGCAAGGCGAAAGCGCGGAGTTTATAACTATAAATGAGCACTTTCCAGACGGCGATTGGGCAAACTAGAGAGCAAGCAGAGTCGTTACTCTTCAAATAACTATGGGAGCACATAATGATAGACCTTTATACAGCAAGCACTTTCAATGGCCAGCGTGTTTCCATCATGCTGGAGGAAACAGAATTGGCTTATACAGCGCACCGGGTTGATCTAACTAAAGATGAGCAATACCAAGCTGATTTTTTAAAACTAAACGCCAGTGCCAGAATTCCAGTGTTGGTTGATGATGATAGTGGTTCATCATCTCCTTTGGTTTTGACTCAATCCGTTGCCATTGTGCAATACCTGGCAGAAAAAACGCAGCAACTACTTCCAGAATCACTAGCCCAAAGAGCCAAAGTTTACGAATGGATGCATTTTCATGCAGTCGATATCGGTTCAACATTATTCAGTGCATTTTATCTACAGCAGCGCACCACCCCCTCACAAGAACAAGCTGCAGAACAATTAAGACAGCGAGTCCATGAGCTATACCGTTTTTTTGATCAGCAACTTGCTGAACAAGAATTTTTGGCAGGTAACACGTATAGCATTGCCGATATCACCGTTTTACCTGCTGTGATTACCCAAGAGCAAAAACTAGAGAAGTATTCAAATCTTACTCGCTGGCTACAACAACTTAAACAAAGACCTGCTGTTCAACGTGGTATGGCAGTGCCAAAACAGGAGGTGGATGATGCAAACTGATCACTCATTACCGCATCGGTTTTTTACCAGTATTACCGCGATTCCAAAAACGATTATTACACTGGCTTTTCTGATTCTCATCGCGACCGCTGCTTTTATTCCACAGCTGACGATTGACTCTAGAGCAGAATCCTTCCTGCCACCTGATGATCCCGCACTTCTATATCGTGATCAGGTCGAGGAAATCTTTGGGTTAAAAGATCCGATGGTGATTGCAGTCATCAATAAGGGCGAACACGGTGTATTTAATCCTCAGACATTGCAGCTGGTTCAGTGGTTAACCGATGAAGTGATGAAAATGCCCGAGGTTAATCGAGATCGTGTAGTCAGTCTTGCAACCGAGGATAATATTACCGGTAATGAAGAAGGCATGCTGGTTGAGGCTTTTTTTGACAGTCTACCTGCCACACAAAATGAAGCTGACAGTGTGCGTGCAGCGGTTATGGATTTTCCTCTGTACTTGGGTAGTTTGGTGGCACGTGACGGTTCGGCGACTTTGATTGTGACAGAAATGTTTGATAATGAGGATGGACCAAAAGTTTATGAGGATTTATTAGAATTAATTAAACGTGCGCCTGTTCATAATGGTGAAGAAATACATCTGGCAGGTGATGGAGCAGTTTCAGGCTACCTGGTGACGTATATCAATGCGGATGCGGCGCGCCTGGTGCCTATTTCTGTGGTGATTATCACCTTGCTTTGTTTGCTATCGTTTCGTACCTGGCGAGGTGTGTTAATTCCTGGGGTGATTATCTTATCAGCGGTTGCATCAGCAGTTGGTTTGATGGCTGCTGCAGGTGTCCCTGTGTATGTCATCACTACCAGTATGCCGATATTATTAGTTGGTATAGCCGTTGCAGATTCCATTCATGTGCTCAGTCAATATTATGAAGAACTGGCGAATAACCCAACGCATAATCAGCGTGATTTAGTGGTTCGTACCATGGTGTTGATGTGGCGACCTGTACTGATCACTACGTTAACATCCATGGTTGGTTTTTTGGGTATCGCAGTTTCTTCATTTATGCCGCCGATGCAAGGATATGGTTTGTTCTCATTGATCGGATTAGGCTTTGCCGGATTGTTCTCGCTGACGTTTGTCCCTGCCGCTTTAGTGTTATTAAAACCTGTTCACAGCTCAGCATTTAAATCGAGTGGCCAAAGCTTGCAAGAAGATTATTTCAGCAAAATAATGAATCGCTTCGGTGGCTGGGTTTTAGGCAATACAGGCAAGGTATTAGGGTTGGCAGTCATCGTCGGTATTCTGGGTGTGATGGGTGCGCTTAAGTTAGAAGTGAATGAATCCTGGGTGGAAAATTTTCGCACCTCTGAAGCTATATTTTTGGCTGATACAGCCATCAATGAAACACTGGATGGCACAAATACCCTGGATATCGTCATAGAAACAACCAACAATGAAGATCTTTTTAAGCCTGATAATCTGCATCGCATTGAGGCCTTGCAAACGTTTTTAGCAACGTTACCGCATGTGAATGGCAGCACATCGATTGTCGATTACATCAAACAGATGAATCGCTCGTTAAATGAAAATAAGCCATCTGCGTATGTGATTCCGGATAATGCTGATTTAATCTCACAATTTTTCTTGCTCTATTCAGCCAGTGGTGACCCCACCGATCTGGAAGAAGAAATTGATTATGACTATCGAATGGCATTGGTCAGAGCACGCATGGACTCTGCGCGTTATCAGCAAGATAAGGTGGTGGTGGAATCGACTCAACAATACATTGATGAAGTCTTTAATAATTGTGATATTAATGCCACGCTATCCGGCAGGGTTAATGTTGATTACCATTGGTTTGAAACTTTATTGGGAACACAATTTAAAAGCGTCCTGTTTGCATTCTCACTGGTCTGGCTCATCGTTTGTATTAGCCTGCGCTCAATCTATGGTGGCACGTTAGCCGTTGTCCCCGTCTTATTAGGCTGTTTGTCTGTATATGCTTTTATGGGTTTGGCTGGGATCACCCTGGCAGTCGGTACGTCGATGACCGCTGCTATCGCATTAGGCATTGGTGTTGATTTTTCCATACACACCTTAGATAGAATCAAGTTATTAATTGCGGAACAAGGGCTTGAGCCTGAAACCGCGCTACGCCAACTTTATCCCACCACAGGCCGGGCCTTGTTATTCAGTTTTTTTGCGGTGTTCATTGGCTTTGGGGTTTTGGGACTCAGTTATGTACCTCCGTTATCAAAATTAGGCATGCTGATCGCTTTTTCTGTGCTATTTAGTTTTATTTCCAGCATGACGGTGTTGCCAGCGTTAATAAAGTTTTTGAGACCTAATTTTTTAGGGTATCAACGAGATCGTAGCAACAGCATTTCCCCGCAAGAGGTTAAACAACTATAGAGGAATTATTATGAACTATTTAAAATTGATAATCACACTAACAGCAACAGTATTCTCTCTAATTTGTAATCAAGCGGTGAGTTCAGAACTACCGACAGGAGATGAAATTGCTCAGAACATAAACGCACGCGATGAAGGCATCGCAGTTGCCAGACTGTTGAAAATGGAAATGACAGATCGTCACGGAAAAGTGCGGGTTCGGGAAACGCGGGCGTTTAGAAAATATTTTGGTGATGAAAAACGCACCGCAATTTTTTATCTCAAACCTAAAAATATCAAAGATACTGCTTTTCTAACTTATGACTATGCCGATAAAGCAAAAGACGATGACCAGTGGTTATATTTACCAGCGATGCACAAGGTTCGCCGCATATCAGCATCTGATCGGGGTGATTATTTTTTAGGCACAGATTTGAGTTATGAAGATATCAAGCTGGAAACACGCGTATCGATGAAAGACTACACACGCAAAACCATTGGCGAAGATGAGGTCGATGGGGTGCATTGTTATGTTGTAGAAGAGACAGCGATTGATAATGAAACAGCTGAAGAACTGGGTCATTCACGGCGAGAGAGCTGTGTCGATGACACGATCTGGATTGTTCGCAGAAGTCGGTTTTGGGATTTGCAAAACAATCCGTTAAAAACAACGCATTTTACAGATATATCCAAGGTTCAAGGTATTTGGACGGCGCATAAAATTGAAGTTGAGAACCACAAAACCGGACATCAAACTGTCTTTAGCTTTTCTGACGTTGACTATAGCGAGGCTGATAGTGATAACGTCTTTACTCAAAATGCGTTGAAACGTGGTTTATAAATGCTGTCTAAATCGGTTGCTGTTTTTAACCAAAAATATCTTGTTTTGCAGATATTCTATTGCTGTTGTCTATTCAGCATAGGGTGCTCGGTAGCAAGTGCGGTAGAATTTGATACTTCTATCACCGCAACTGCGCAATGGATGGTCAACACACGTAATGGTTCTAGCCAGTCATTGAGTTTAACGCTGTTACCGGAATTTGATGCCAGTTTTGAAAATGGCTGGCAAATCACATCTGCAGTAAGACTGCGTACAGAAGCCATTAATGGCATGCAAATCGATGATATCAATCGCAACAGTTATAGCGGGTACAGCAAACCAGCCCAGTTGAACGGAGCAGTGGCGCTGGAGTTGCGCGAACTGACTTTACAAGGTGATATCGGAGACACTTATCTGACCCTCGGAAAACAGCAAATTGTCTGGGGTAAGGCAGATGGATTGCACGTACTGGATATTGTTAATCCACAGTCGTTCCGAGAATTCATTCTGGATGATTTTGACAATTCCCGCATTCCATTATGGACAGCAAATATAGAACGCAGCATTGCCGACTGGGACTTTCAGTTTATCTGGATTCCAGATCAAACCTATCATGCCATCCCTGAACAAGGTGCAACCTATGCTTTTACTTCACCAGAATTAGTACCATCAGCACCACCAGGGGTGCAGGTAAACCTTGGAAAGCCAAGACGTCCGAATAATATTGTTTTGGATTCCGATGTTGGCCTGCGTGCAACGACATTCTGGAATGGCTGGGATATTACCTTTAACTATCTGTACCAATACAACAACCTGCCAGTATTGAGACAACGCTTATCAGTAGCAAGTGGTAATCCTGTAGTCACCGTAACACCTGAATATGAACGCACACATGTGATCGCGACAACCTTTAGTAATGCTTTTTCCGATTGGGTAGTGCGTGGTGAGATCGTCTATTTTACCGAGCATTATTTTATCGGCAAAAACCCTTTGAAAAACTTGGGTGTGGTCAAGAGCCCTGAGTTTCAGTATGTGTTAGGGCTGGACTGGAACGCACCCTGGGATGTATTGCTAAGTGGTCAATTGATACAAAGCTGGGTCATTCATGATGCAGACCAAACAACGCGGGATAGACTGGACACCACAATAACCGGATTAATTCGACGCAACTTTATGTATGACACACTCATTGCAGAAGTGTTGGTGATCGCCAACACCAATAATGGGGACGGCATCATTCGGCCAAAAATCAGTTATGAATGGCAGGATAATATCAAAACCTGGATTGGTGCTGATATTTTTTATGGTGACAAGCAAGGTGTGTTTGGGCAGTTTGATCGGAATGATCGTGTTGTTGTGGGTGTGGAGGTTTCTTTTTAAGTAACGCGGCTTTTATACTCTCCGTACATGAAAACTTAGCATCCTGTGCATGCGCTTTTTTGCAGATAGTTGCGTTGGAAAACCTTGTTGTAGAACAACTACTACAGCTAAGGTTTCCCGTCTTACTCTCCACAAAATATCACGCACACTACATGCTAAGTTTTCATGTGCGAAGAGTATATTTTGTTCAATAGCCATGGTGAAAGTGCTTATAAACACCTGTTAATTGGACGTTTTCGCCATGCTCTTGAACAAATACAGAGGGCAATTTATGCAGTTACAGATTGTGCTGAGTCGTTACACCAGCTTTATCTATTTGCTATCAACTTAAATTGTTGATTGCTTGAATCAATAAATTGGGAATAGAATAAGCCATAGTTTCACCACAAAGTTGGGTAGCTTACCTCTAGGAGGCTGTCCGAGAATAGAAGTCGTAACGAGGGAAAGCGGTTTTGAGTCCATTGTTTCGATTAAATGAGGCGAATACTTGCTGTATTTAACGAATTTAATCGGGAAAATGGGCCAAAATCCGCTTTTTCACAGTAGGCTTTCTATTCTCGGACAGCCTCCTAGGAGACTGTCCGAGAATAGAAACCGTAGCGAGGGAATCTTTTGCCCACATTTTTCGATCATTTTGGCTAAATAGTATACTATCTTAACGAAAATGATCGAAAAGCCTGACTGAGAGACTTTTTATTGCTACGGCTTCTATTTTTGGACAACCTTGTGGAGTTCAATAGGTAAAGGTAATTGTACCCAAAGCATGTTGTTAAATTTTTAAATAGTAAAAGATACGCCAGGATTTCATGAAACATTAACCTTGAGGTAATGAAGCGATGAGCGAAGAATCCAAAGTCATCAAAAACGCCATTTGTACATTCTGCGGTTGTGTTTGTGATGATATCGAATTAACGGTTGATGCAGATGAAAAACACATCACCAAAGCAACCAATGCCTGTGTGCTGGGGAAAGCATGGTTTCTTGAACATAAGGTTGAAGATTACCCAGTAGCATTGATTGATGGCAAGGAAGCGTCTTTAAAAGATGCTGTGGAAGCTGCTGCACAGGTGTTTGTGAATGCAAAGTTTCCGGCCATTTATGGTTTGAGTGACACCACATGTGAAGCTCAGAAAGAAGCCGTTGCCATTGCCGATTATGTGAATGGTAATATCGACACCACGACATCGGTTTGTCACGGCCCGACTGGCATGGCATTTCAAAGTGTCGGTGAAAGCACCGCAAGCTTGGGCGAAATTAAAAACCGGGCTGATTTTGTGATGTATTGGGGCGGCAATCCAGCGGAAGCGCACCCACGTCATTTCGAGCGTTACGCTGTCACTGCCAAAGGCATGAACACTCCAAATGGCAAGGATGATCGTCACATTGCCATGGTCGATATTCGTCCAACACCCAGCTCATTGATAGCCGATACCTTTTTACAGATTAAGCCAGGTAGCGACTTTGAACTTCTTTGGGCAATGCGTGCCATGGTCAAAGGCGCTGCACTGGATGATTCCATCGAAGAGCGTACCGGAATTTCCAAGGCGGTGCTTGAAGAACTGGTCGAGCGTATGAAAAGCTGTCAGTTCGGGGTGATTTTCTTCGGTATGGGACTAACCATGACCCGCGGTCGTCATTTTAACGCTGGTGCTCTATTGGAGCTGACCACTGATCTCAACCAATATACTCATTTTGTTGCCTTACCGACACGCGGACACGGCAATGTCACCGGTGCTGATAATGTGGTTTCCTGGCAAACCGGATTTCCATTTGGAGTCAATTTCAATCGCGGTTATCCACGCTTTAATCCAGGTGAATTTACTACTTCGGATGTGCTCGGCAGAGGTGAAGCCGATGCGCTGTGCGTGATTGCCAGCGATCCAGCTTCAAATTTTTCAGCAAAAGCCATTGAGCACATCAAGACAATTCCAGTCATCACCCTGGACCCAAAACCAACACATACCAGCCAGCTAGCGAAAGTTGCGTTTACAACAGCCACCTATGGCATTAATTCACCTGGAACCGTGTATCGAATGGATAATGTCGCACTCAGTCTGCGCCCTGCATTTGATTCTCCATTTCCGAGTGATCAAATGGTTCTGAAAGCAATCAAAGAGCGCGTTTGTGAATTGCGTGGTTTGAATCAAACAAAAACCACCGCTGCCTGACAACTAAGGGGAAAACATGGCTTCCGAGCTTCGCATAAAAAACGGCAAAGTCTATGATCCTATCAATGCTATTGATGGGAAGGTTATGGACATTTGCATCAAGGACGGCAAAATTGTTAAAAAAGTGTCCGCTGATGCCCCAGAAATTGATGCTCATGGCATGGTTGTCATGCCTGGTGGGGTTGATATTCATTGTCATATCGCCGGTCACAAGGTTAATCTTGCACGTAAATTTCAGCCCGAAGATAAACGCCACGATGTTTCACCTCGTGTTAACGCATTAAGATCAGGCACTGGTGGCACCGTACCTTCAACATTTACCACAGGCTATCGTTACGCCACACTGGGTTACACAACTGCTATGGAAGCAGCCGTTCCACCTTTGGGCGCTCGGCATACCATTGAAGAATTGCATGATACACCAGTGGTCGACAAAGGTTTTTATGTATTGCTGGCGAATAATGTCTGCCTGAACCAATTGCTTGAAAAAGGACGCATGGAGGAATTTCGAGAAGCCGTCGCCTGGTGGATGAACGCCTCGAAAGCCTATGCAGTCAAGCTGGTTAACCCCGGTGGTGACGAACCCTGGAAAGGACGCAAAAACTCAAACGTTGATAATCTGGATTCTGAAATCAGTGGTTTCGACTTAACGCCCCGAAAAATCATCAAAGCCCTGATTGATGCGACCAACGATCTCGGTTTGCCACATCCAGCACATATTCACTGCAATAATCTGGGGCACAGTGGCAACTATCAAACAACGCTGGAAACCATGCGCACAGCAGAAGGTCGTCGCGCCCATATCACCCACATCCAGTTTCACAGCTATGGTGGTGAACTGAATAAAAACCCGATTTCAGCGGCGAAAGAAATTTCCGATTTTATCAATGAAAACGACAATATCAGTGCCGATGTGGGTCAAGTCATGTTTGGTCAAGCCACCATTATGACGGGTGATGCGCCCCTAACCTGGACACTGCGTAACATGACTAAAAGTAAGTGGGTCAATGCCGATACGGAATGCGAAAGTGGCTGCGGCATATTGCCATTTTCCTATCAAGAACAAATCTATACCCATGCACTGCAATGGGCAATTGGTCTGGAATTGTTCCTGATGGCAAAAGATCCTTGGCGTATGGTGTTATCTACCGATCACCCCAACGGTGGTTCGTTCATGAACTATCCAAAATTAATTCGCCTGTTAATGGATAAAGACTATCGCCGTGAACAAGCTGGCCTGGTCAATCAAAAGGCCATTGCCAAAACCGGATTACTGGATCTTGATCGTGAATTCAGCCTTTACGAAATTGCCATTGTTTCCAGAGCAGGGCCAGCGAAATTGTTAGGTTTGAAAGATAAGGGGCATATTGGCATCGGCGCCGATGCAGATGTCACAATCTATGATGAAATGGACGATAAAGAGGCAATGTTTAATATGGCGCGCTACGTTATTAAAAGTGGCGAAATGTTTATCAACAATCATGAATTCTGTGCTGATTCTCAAGGCAGTTTCATACATGTAGCGCCTGAATATGACAACAAGGTAGAGGACATCATCAAACCCTTCTTTGAAGATTACTACACCATCCAGTTTGATAATTATGCAGTTGACGATTCCTATGTCCACGGCGCAGAAATTATACCAACGACCTCCGTGTAATTGTTTGTTGAAACGTCGTTATCAACTCAAAAATAATCAAAAACAGCCTCTATGCTTATTCAAACAACTGAAATTGTAGATACCTTTGCCGAAGCCTTTGAGATGTGGGGAACCCGCGTCATCATTACCGGCGAAACCGAAAAGTGGGCGATGGCAGCAGCGCGATCAATGACCGGCTTTGCAACTTCGGTGATCGGCTGTCGATGTGAGGCCGGAATTGAACAGCAAATAGCAGCTGACGACACACCAGATGGTAGACCTGGTGTTAGTGTACTTTTATTCGCAGGCAGCGCCAAAGGCATTGGCAACCGACTGGTGGAACGGGTTGGTCAATGTGTGATGACCTGTCCAACCACTGCTTGTTTTAATGGCCTTGAATCTGATGAGACTGTTATTGTTGGCGGTAAACTCAGATATTTTGGTGACGGTTATCAGTCCAGCAAACAACTTGGTGGTCAGCGACTGTGGCGCATTCCAGTCATGGAAGGCGAATTTTTTATTGATGAATCGTTCGGTGTGCAACGAGCGGTAGGTGGTGGCAATTTTCTGGTGTTGGGTAAAGATCTTGGCGTTACATTGGAAGCAGTCGAGGCAGCAGTCGATGTCATGCGCATTCCAGACATCATCCTGCCATTCCCTGACGGCGTGGTGCGTAGTGGTAGTAAAATCGGCTCCAAGTACAAAGAATTACCTGCATCGACCAACGATGCTTATTGCCCAAGCCTGAGAGGACGAGCACCGAAAACCGCACTACCTGAAGAAGTCACTTGTGTGCTTGAAATTGTAATCGACGGCCTGAACGAAACCGCTGTAGCCGAATCCATGCGACTTGGTATCAATGCCGCAGCCCGTGAAGGCATCATACAGATTACAGCAGGTAACTACGGTGGTGATCTGGGTCAATATCATATGAAATTACATGAAATTTTACGGGGCTGATCATGAAGCTGGTATTACATACACAACCTGAAGTACCACTGGAAGCAGACGTTATATGTCCCAATTATCTGCAAGGTAAAACAGCTGATCAAGTCGCTGCTCTCACGTTATTTCATGGCAATAACGAAGTACCATTAAGTACGTTCTTCACAGTGACAGGTGAAATCGACAACGACCAACTAGACGTTGAAGGCGACTTATCCAAAGTCAAATTGCTAGGCAATAAAATGTCCTCCGGACGCTTAACCATCAAAGGCGATGTCGGAACTCACCTGGGTGCAGAAATGACCGGCGGAGAAATTCTGGTAGAAGGCAATGCCGAAGACTGGGTCGGACGCGAAATGTCTGATGGCCGTATCATCATCAAAGGCAATGCCGGACACATGGTCGGCAGCGCTGTGCGCGGCAGCTCCACAGGCATGCAAGGTGGAGAAATCATCATCCACGGCAATGCCAAAAATGAAGTGGGTAACGGCATGCGCCGTGGCATGATTGCCATTGGTGGCAACAGCGGTGATTTTACCGGCGTTAACATGAAGGCCGGAACCATCTTCGTACTTGGCAAGCTCGGACAACGACCGGGTGCAGGAATGGTTAGAGGCAGTATTATTTCCACACAATCAGCAGAATTATTACCAACATTTACCTACAACACCACGTTTCAGCCCAGTTTTTTAAGAAACTACCTCATCTATTTCAGCAAACTCGGATTTTCCATTGAGAAAGGACACATCAATGGCAAATATCAACGCTGGAGTGGGGATTCGCTGGAATTGAATAAAGGTGAAATTTTATTGTATGCCGATTGAACCAGCCCTCAAGCAAATACAATTATTCCCAAGCAACCTGCAGTAATAATTTCAAGTCTTAGATTGCTTGCGCCATTGTTTAGGCAATGATACTGTTAGAAAACAACTGTCGAGAGGAGGTTACCTTGCTTGCAAACATTCTAAAAATCTGGAGTAGACGGCTATTTGTAGTCGTGTGTGCCTTCAGCGCCTTAAGTGCTATTGCCACTGCGGTGAATGCATCTAGTGGGACGAGCAGCGTGTTCTCTGCCGCATCAAGTGAAATGCAGGGGGCCGCGAAATTGGCGAGTACACAGAGTGCAGCGGTTTCGTGGCCAGCTTCAGCGAAGAATCCGGCTGCGGTTGCTGCGGCTAAAGCCGCTGCTGCTTCGGAGGCTTCGACTCAATATAAAGACGGTAGATTGCAGCGCTCGGCCGCGGTTAGAGCGAAAGTCGGCGAGTCTCGAAACGAAGGTTCTCTACTGCGAGATCTCGGCAGCGGCATACTCCTGGATTTCCTTTACCCGAAAGAACAAGTCATGTATCTGAGTAAGGATGTTATCCCCGCGGGTCTCAGAGAGCCGACCGATATCGATTCTATAGCAATCGAAATATACCGCCAGGACAACGGTGCCTATGACGGCATGCTCTACAACTTCGTCGATATCGACGGATCACTCCAATGGACATTCGCTCCCGCCTCAAAATGGTCCAAGGAAAAAGCAGACGCCTTGCTAGAGAGAGTTCTTTTCCCGACTCGAGCCGATGGGATCTTCAATTCCCAGTGGCACAGGGCGATGATCGAGAGAGGAGATAATATCCTCATAGGGCCATCTGTCGGTGTTCTCGTCAAGGATCACGGCCACATTTTTGGATTCGGTGACCAACTGTGGATCAACGGTGGATCCATCCCCCTGAACCTCGAATCGCTCGGCAAAATCGAAATCACAAACAACGGCGAAGGAGTAGCCGTCGACCAATACGAAGCGTCAATTGGCGCTCAAGGCATGCCGAAACAGAAACCAGGCGAGGTGGGTGGGTCGCCAACCCACAGCATCGACGTTGGCATCGCCTCAAGCATTGGCGACCCCAGCGCCATAGCCAACACCGAGTTCTCAAACCTGAAGTTCGACTTAAAGTTCATCGAAACCGGTGGGGTGATCGGCGCTGGTGGAGGAAGTACACTTACGTTTAAAGCCTTCGAAAACCCCGTTAGTGGGGAATGGGATTTTGGAGTCAACAACGCTTCCGCTCATTTTAACTACGGCTTCTTCACTTCAGCCAAAGCCGTCATTGGTCTCGACCTCGGCATCGGCTATCAACACACCTTTACCTTGGCATTCGATCCGCAATCTGGCGATCACTTATCAAACACCGAAAAATTCCATCTAGGTGTCACCCTTGATTCGTTCGCCGCCTTAGGAATAGCATTTTCCGAGAACTTAGCAACCGGTGATACTGCCATGATATTCAACGGAGCATTACTTGGATTCAAAGGAGAAGTCTCCTTCGTTTCGGCCGATATGACACCACTGCTCACTGGATTCACTTATTCGGTTCCATTCACATCGTTCAACTACGACTTTCACAACTTTATATATGATGGATTCAAACCAGAAATAGGACCGCCGCTAAACCCCTTTTACGACCCGGGTCCTTTCACTTTACCCTAAACCTAAAGATAGAATCAGACACAAATCAAAAGGGTCGGAGTTGTTGATATTTGCTGCGTTAATACTGATATCTCATCATTGATTCCCGACCCCTTTGTTATTGGTTTCCTTGGTTCGTTTTTAGTCACTAGAAGAGACTATTGCGGATCATTCTCGATATGATGTAGAGTGATGAACCTGTTGATGTCTTCCAGTACTGGTCTTCTATTGCGCAAGGGAATAGAAAGAGAGGCCAGAATGCCAATATGATCGATATCATCATAATATCGAGTTTCAACCCTGCCGCCTAGTTGATGGGCTTTTTTCGCTAAATTGACAATATTTCTGGGTTTGACCGTTTCGTCACCGTTACCGTATAACAATAACAAAGGCGCCTCTGTTCCATCAACAAAGTTAATAGGCTGAGATTTCGGATACGACTTTTCCGGAGCAAAAACCTCATATTGATAAGGTTCAGTCAAGGGTAAGAAGTCGTAAGGACCTGACAAGCCAATGAAGCCTCTGATTGCTTGTCGTGTTTCCATGGATAGATAGGTTTCATCCAAGGTTAGCATGGCTGCCAGATGTGCTCCTGCAGAATGTCCCATCAGAAAAATACTGTTAGAATTTCCTGCATAGTGTTCTATATTCTTTTGTACCCACTCTGTCGCTTGTTTGGCATCGTTGATTATTTCAGGAAATCTTACTTCTGGGTAGCGTCGGTAATCAGCCAATACCGCGATATAACCCTGGCTGGTTAATGCCTGTGCTACAAACAGATAATCTTCCTTAAATCCTGTATAACATCCACCCCAGCACCCGCCGTAAAAAAACACAATAACGGGTATATTGATGGGTGGCGTTTCATTGGTGTGTAAAGGAATATAAATATCCAGATGGTTGAGCTCAGTCGGGCCATATTGAATTCCCTTAACGATTGTATAGTCATCAAAACCAGCCAATCCATTTACAACAAAAAGAGACAATTGAGTGCAGCCAGTAACGAATGAACAGCAAATCAGGTACAAGCACCTAGACCGACTTTGTTGATTTGTAGATAAAAATCGTCTTATGAAATACAACATAATGTAGTTAGTAAACTGTTATTGTAATTTTGCCATTATTTGAGACGATGTGTGAGGGTGAGGACTTCATTATTGGATGGCGCTACCATATATGACAACATATGGGTTATCGCTCAGCGTATAATTTCAACAACAACACAGCATCAATGTGCTTTATTTGCTTTTTGTTATCTTTGATAATTCCATGGATATTGTTGATTATCAATCTGAATTTGATCCCATCCGATGTTTGATCAAGAACAAGTTTGTCGGCATCTTCTGGTGGTAGTTCAGTATTTCCCTGTCCAAATTGATCTAACAGTATGTTCAAATCTAAACCGACAGAAGGGAAATCACCAGATACAATTTCAAGTTGATTCCCTTTTTTCAGTAGGGTTTTTATCTCTTCGGTGTTGATGGTCTGGCCGACAGAGTCAGCACATTCTTTTCCACAGTAACGCTGGTGAGCGAATACCGATATCATATAGTCAAAACCTTTCACTGAAACTCTTCTATTGTAGTTTCCAAAAGCTCTATGTTTTTTCAAATTTTTGATTTTGATATGGAAATAACTGGCTTTTTCTGTGTTTTGCCGTCGATCTACGAAATCAATTCCCATCAGTTTTACCAAGTATGAACCATCATAATATTTGCATGGGCGTTCATGACAATCAATAGCTTTGTCATAAGCTGTCTGATCAGAAAACCAGGGACGCATTTTTTCTGATCCTCCGTAAGCAACAAGATAGTTAACCATTGAACTGATGGATTTTCTTGTCTCAAAACCTGGTTGGGTCTTGGGAGCAGTATATTGATTCGCGATCAACAAATCATTTTTGATCAATAATTTCTGTAGTCGGGCAAACTGATTTTGTACTGGTAATTTGTCAATCCGCCACGGACCGAAGGATGCGATCAGGGAAAGTATAGCTAGGGCGACAAACACATTCTTGAGCTGAAAATTCGTACTGTTGATCAAATAGTAGACAATCAAAAATGCAAACCAGATCACACAAATCACCACGATATAGCGTGGCTCGGTAAGCCCATATTGTGAGAGACGCACAGTGATTGCCAGAATCAATAGTCCCCACGGCACGATCATCATGCTATAAAAATTCCGATAGAACCAATTCAGTAGAGGCGCTCCGTGATCATAGACTGGATAGATTGTCAAATGAGTGAAGATGCCGATTACACCAAAAACGCTAATCATCTTGCCGAGGTTGCCGCGTGGTAACTCCCATTGCAGTAAGATCTTGATGAAGTACGCATACAAGATCACCATGAAAACCAATGATAGAGGTACGAGTACATAATTTTGAATAAAATATACACCGCGTGGGAATTCACAATCTGACCGTTGATAATCGAATTGTGTTGGTACCTTGGTCATGAAATAAGCGGGAGCGAAAAAACACCAGCCGATTAACCAGATATCTGTGTTGAACTTGTGGTCTATATTCACTTCGAATAAGTATTCGATACTTTTCAAAATCAGACTCAAACCACCACAAAGGATCAGCGCTGTTAATATTGCAAAACAAATTCCGCTCGCTAACTGAAAATTAAAATACCAGATCGAGGCGTTATCATTGTTACGAAAGAGATAGGCTGCAAAAGTGACTGCCAGAGCGACAGTCAGAAGCAAAGTCCAAGAAGAAACGGCCAATGAATCGTTGCTGGATATCTGCCAGAAAATGATGGTATAAATTGCTAATGAAAAACCATATTTTTTTAACCCTAACCAATCATGACTTTCAGCGAATAACCCTGCAGCAAGAAACCAGAATGCTCCAGTAGCCGCGATCAACATTCCCCGCTGCCATTGTAGATCTGTCAATAAATCAAGATGATGGTTTTCAATAAAGGCTAGCAGTGTGAAGATGATCAGACTTAATATTGCCAGCGGAAAGCGCTGGCAGGTGGTGAGAAATGCCTGAAAGATCTGTTGCCAGAAATTGATACTGAAAAATTTTGTGAGGTCTGTTGTCATGATGATATCTTTTCCTGACATTGCTATTTCCACCTGCAATCATTTTCCACTGTTGTTCTGAAGATTACAAAAAAAGCAGACAAAAAAACAGAGATGAGCAAAAGCTATCCCCGTTTTTTTGGTATTTAAGATAGTATCTGACCATTTGATATGATTGATCTTTGTATACCTTTCGCGTTCAAGAATATCTCATTCAGAGTGCGACGGTTTTTGTGAAAGGCTAGGTGCAAAGACGCAGTAATAGCAGGCTATTGGAAGGCTTTGCAACAACGTCATTCGTAAAAGATGGTGTGCTATCAATGGGGTATTCTTGAACGCGGAAGGTATATTGCCACACACTCTGAATTAAAGGGGTCGAGTTGTTGATATTTGCTGCGTTAATACTGATATCTCATCAATTAGTAACTCCGATCCCTTCGACCCCTTTGATTTTTCTTGTGCCATTTCTTCGACAATGATACTGTTAAAAAAACAATCGAGAGGAGGCACCATGCTTGCAAACATTCTAAAAATCTGGAGGAGACGGCTATTTGTTGTAGTGTGTGCCTTCAGCGCCTTAAGTGCTATTGCCACCGCGGTGAATGCATCTAGTGGGACGGGCAGCGTGTTCTCTGCCGCATCAAGTGAAATGCAGGGGGCCGCGAAATTGGCGAGTACACAGAGTGCAGCGGTTTCGTGGCCAGCTTCAGCGAAGAATCCGGCTGCTGTTGCTGCGGCTAAAGCCGCTGCTGCTTCGGAGGCTTCGACTCAATATAAAGACGGTAGATTGCAGCGCTCGGCTGCGGTTAGAGCGAAAGTCGGCGAGTCTCGAAACGAAGGTTCTCTACTGCGAGATCTCGGTAGCGGCATACTCCTGGACTTCCTCTACCCGAAAGAACAAGTCATGTATATGAGCAAGGATAGCGTCCTAGGTGGCCTCAGACAGGCGGAAGATATCGATTCTATAGCAATCGAAATATACCGCCAGGACAACGGTGCCTACGACGGCATGCTCTACAACGTCCTCGATACCGACAGATCACTCCAATGGGTATTCGCTCCCGCCTCAGAATGGTCCAAGAAAAAAGCAAATGCCATGATGCAAGTAATTTTCTCGCTTCGGCGCAACGAAGGGCTCTTCAACGCCGGAGGGTTCAGGCACTGGATCAGGAGTGGAGAAAATATCCTGATCGGGCCGTCTGTTGCTGTTCTCGTCAAGGATCACGGCCACATTTTTGGATTCGGTGACCAACTGTGGATCAACGGTGGATCCATCCCCCTGAACCTCGAATCGCTCGGAAAAATCGAAATCACAAACAACGGCGAAGGAGTAGCCGTCGACCAATACGAAGCGTCAATTGGCGCTCAAGGCATGCCGAAACAGAAACCAGGCGAGGTGGGTGGGCCGCCAACCCACAGCATCGACGTTGGCATAGCCTCAGCCATTGGCGACCCAAACGCCATAACCAACACCGAGTTCTCAAACCTGAAGTTCGACTTAAAGTTCGTCGAAACCGGTGGGGTGATCGGCGCTGGTGGAGGAAGCACACTTACGTTTCAAGCTTTCGAAAACCCCGTTAGTGGGGAGTGGGATTTTGGAGTTAAAAACGCTTCCGCTCATTTTAACTACGGCTTCTTCACTTCAGCCAAAGCCGTCATTGGTCTCGACCTCGGCATCGGCTATCAACACACCTTCACCTTGGCATTCGATCCGCAATCTGGCGAGCAATTATCAACCACCGAAAAAACCCATCTAGGTTTCACCCTTGATTCGTTCGCCGCCTTAGGAATAGCATTTGCCGAAAACTTAGGAACCGGTGATACTGCTATGATATTCAACGGAACATTGCTTGGATTCAAAGGAGAAGTCTCCTTCAATTCGGCCGATATGACACCATTGCTCACCGGTTTTTCTTACTCGGTTCCACTCACATCGTTCAACTACGACTTTCACAACTTTATGTATGATGGATTCAAACCAGAAATAGGACCGCCGCTAAATCCCTTTTATGAACAGGGTCCTTTCACTTTCAACTACTAAACCTAGGATACGGCTAAGACTAAAACGATAACTTTATGCATCACATCAAAGGGTCGGCCAACTTGATTGATTACTCCAAAAGATCAAGTTGGCTGACCTCCCAGGTTCTGTCGAACATCTCAATCGCCAATTTAAAGACCAGTTCGAAAAACCCTGGAGAAGAACTAGTACAACGTCCAGTCTAAAGAGTCGGGTAAAGATGTTTTAGTTTTATTCTTGCATCTTCAGTTGTGAAACGCCAATTCATCTCACTCTCCTTAGCGTTTCGGTTATTGGTCCATGCCGTGACTTCTTGTGTTAAATACGCTCTGTTTGCCATTCGATTTTTCATGCATTGCCGAGACAGCAAGCTAAATTCAATTTCTGCCATATTTAACCAGCTTCCATGCTTCGGGGTGTAATGAAACTCTAACTTATCGAGCAGACGACGTGCCTCTGTGGGATCAAATGCTTGATACAGAGAAGCTCCAATGTGCGTATTTAAATTATCCATCACCAATCGAATTGTTTGGGCTTCAGGGTAATCTTCATCAACAAGCTTACGAATTTGTAATGCCCAATCAACAGCCGTCCGTCTTGCTGTAATATCAATGCGCCGCCAACCACGCAGAGGCTCAAAAAAGATAAACAGATTGCTGGTTCCGTTACGTTCATACTCGGTATCAAATCGTTCGGGCTTTCCTGGCTCCATCGGGAGTGCTTTCCGCACATCCTTTCGGTGCTGTTGACTACTCTCATCCATACAGACAATCGGATATTGTTTGTCGTAGTCTTGCTTGTACAGGGTAAGAATATCCTCCATGGCACAGACAAAACGAGCATTTTCCTGTGCAGGAATACACCATTCTTTACGCTGCCAAGGCTTGATGGTGTTTTTTTAAAACTTGACGGACAGTTTCAGGGCTAATACTGTCTATCTCACTGAGCTCAACGAAACGTGAAGCCAATAAGCGCAATGTCCAACGGTTGGTGCCTTCGGGTGAATCACTACAGCAAAGTGCGATTAACTGTGCTTCTTTTTCTCCATCCATTTTGCGCGGTGTTGATTGACGTGGGACTCTCTCCAGGCAGGTTGGCAAACCGTCTTCGATGAGCTTCTTGCATGCTCTTTCAACGGTCTTGATACCGATGTCCAGTTTTCGGGCAACATCCGTGTTTTTAAGGCAGGGGCCAGTGTCTCCCTGGTCTACATTCAACAAAATTTGAGCACGTTGTCGTTTAAAAGCAGCGACCTTTCCTGTCTTTACAAGTGTTTGAAGATCTATGCGCTCTTCCATACTTAAGCGCACTATATAAATTCGCTTTCCCATGAATCCACCTCTTAACAACAAAGATTAGATTATGCGTGTATCTTTCCAGTTTTTAAAGAATTATATGATCAGTTTTTACTGGACGTTGTACTAGGGGGCGTTCTCAATTAAGCCAAATGATAGTAGCCACCAATCTCACCATCGCCAGATATGTGGTCGCCAAGCGTTCATAACGAGTGGCAATTCGGCGATAGTGTTTTAACTTTTGGAAGACTCTCTCTACCAAATTTCGCTCACAATATAAGTGCTCGTCATATTTTCTTGCGGTTTTTCTGTTTTTCTTTGGCGGAATCACCGCAACAGCCTCACCCATCTCAATAGCAACAATAAAAGCATCCGCATCATATCCTTTGTCGGCAATGATATAATCTGCTGAAAACCCTTCTATCAGCGAATTTGCTTGCTTTATTTCAGAATGCTGTCCCGCAGTTAATATAAAGCGGACGGGATTACCCAATGCATCGACCGCTGCATGAATCTTGGTGCTCAATCCGCCACGTGACTTACCCATCGCCTCATGTTCCTGCTGTTTTTTTTGCCGCACCATGTTGATGAACGCGAACAATGCTGCCATCGATCATTAGGTATTCAAGATCGGGATCATTGGCGATTGCTTCAAAAATGCAAACCCAATGTCCTTTGTGTGCCCAGCGGTTATAGCGCACATAGACTCGATGCCAGTGGCCAAAACACGTTGGCAGATCGCGCCAAGGGGCGCCTGTTCTGGCAATCCACAAGACCGCTTCCAGAAATAGGCGGTTATCGGATGCAGGGTCACCGCATTAAAACTTGATTGAATGCAATTGATTAGGAGATCATTATGAGAACTTACATAAGGATTTCTCATGACAGCCAGCATAATAGATCATTTTTCCACCCTAAAAGACCCGAGGATAGAACGCCACAAGCAACATAAGTTAATAGACATCATTGTCCTTACTCTATCTGCGGTTGCCAGCGGCGCAGATGGATGGGAAGCGATAGAAGACTTTGGTCAAGAAAAATTAAGTTGGCTCCGTCAATATATTGCACTTGAGAACGGAGTCCCGTCGCACGACTGTATAGCCTATGTTCTCTCAAGACTATCACCTACCGGTTTTCGCGAGTGTTTTATGAGTTGGACACAATCGGTATTGACCGTAACAGGTGGAGAAGTCATTGCCATCGATGGCAAAACAGCTCGCGGTTCACGTGACCGCAAGAACGACCGAAATCCACTGCATATGGTGAGTGCATGGGCGTGCAGCAACCGCATGGTTTTGGGTCAACAAGCAACGGATGATAAATCTAATGAGATTACAGCCATTCCGAAACTACTTAAATTGCTCGAACTCCTCGTATTCAGAAAGCAAGTGCATCGTTTAAAATTCTATAGAAA
This sequence comes from Methylococcales bacterium, assembly GCA_965224565.1. Taxonomy (GTDB): domain Bacteria; phylum Pseudomonadota; class Gammaproteobacteria; order Methylococcales; family DRLZ01; genus DRLZ01. The sequence goes on from CBDCZN010000002.1 coordinate 489,599, forward strand.
ATATAGAGGAGACGATGTTTTGAGAAGAAATTATAAACAAATAAATCAATTAGAACGAGATCAACTAGCGATCCAACGATCAAAAGGACACTCCTTTTCGGCTATAGCCAAGGTGTTGGGACGAAGTGTAAGTGCTTTGTCCCGAGAATACAAAAGAAACCTAAATCATGCAGGGAATTATCTCCCATCAGAAGCAGACTATAAATCCAGAAGAAGGAAAAAAGAGGCGGCAGAAACAGGCTCTAAATGTGAGTCTTATGAGGACACTATCTATTCTGGATTATGTGAAGGCTGGACACCCGAACAAATAGCAGGACGGTTGAGTATGGAGGAAGAAAGCTTTACCGTCAGTCATGAAACGATCTATTGTTTTATCTATAAATTTCATGTTGATTGGACTTCGTTATTACCCAGAAAGCATGCACCACGCTGGCATAAAAAAATGGGTAAGAAGGCATCAAAGCGAGAGATGATACCGAATAGAATCAGTATATTAGAGAGGCCAGATGCTATTAATAAAAAAGAATCCTTTGGTCATTGGGAAGGTGATTCAATCGTGTGCTCACAAAGTACGGTATCGCTTAATGTGATGGTAGAACGTCAGACACAATATGTCAGTATAAGGCGAGTAGAGAATCGAGGGGCCGAAGTTGCAAATGAAGCAATGAAAGATTCATTAAACCGTTTTAAAGCAGAAAGTAGACAAAGTATCACGATGGATAATGGCATTGAATTTAAGTACCATGAGAAGCTTAAAAAAGCGCTTAATATTAAGACCTATTTTTGCCAGCCATACCACAGTTGGGAAAAAGGATTAGTTGAGCAAATCAATGGACTGATTAGACGCTTTTTACCTAAAAAAACAGATCTATCAAAGATCACAAAAAAGGAAATAGGCGTGATCGAATTTTTATTAAATTCACGCCCAAGAAAGTTGTTAAAATGGGAAACGCCAGCCGAGGTTTTTGCTCGGAAATCTGGAATAAATTTAGTAGGTGGTGCACTTGCTACCTGAACGCGGCGGCTGAATTTCCCCGCGATATAATTAAAGTAACTTATCTGATAAAATGAAATTTGAATGGAATCCGGAAAAGGAAAGAATAAATATCCAAAAACATGGCGTGTCCCTTGAACAGGCATCCTATGTTTTTTCTGATCCCTATGCCTTGAATAAGTACGATGAAGAGCATTCTCAAAATGAAGATCGGTGGCTATTGCTTGGAAAATCACTGAATGAAGTCATACTTGTTGTTGCGCATACATTCAGAGACAACGATGGAATTGAATTTGCCAGAGTTATTAGCGCAAGAAAAGCAACAAAGCATGAAAAACAAACATATCAAGATAGGTGTCCAACATGAAAGATGAATACGATTTCACAGATGCTGAGCAAGGTAAATTCTATAGGCCACTAGAGGAGCTTGATATACCCATTTATCTCGATAAAGAAGTAAAGGATTTCTTTATAAAAAAAATGCGTAATAAAAGTGGTCAATCTTCCCTTGGCGAAGTTGTGAATTCGCTTCTCAAAAAAGATATAGAAATCTCGAATAAATTGACAAATTAAAGAGCTACTTGCAAAATACATAAAAGCGAGGGGATTTAATTGCTTGAATAGAAAAAATTGGGTATCTAGTATACTCAACCATCCACAACATGTAGTATCTAGCGATGGAAGAGCAAAGGCATCCGGTTTGTAACGTTGACTATCCTGGAACATTCCAGGAATTTGATAAGTGGTTTAGCACCGAAGAGGCTTGCCTTGCATATATTTTGACACTCAGGTGGCCTCAAGGTTTTTGTTGCCCTTCTTGCGGAGTTTTTGAAGAAAACCCGTCGATTATGGGCAGGGGTCTTTTTCTGTGCCGCAAATGCAAACGGCAAACATCCATTACTGCTGGAACATTGTTTCACAAAACACACAAGCCGCTGAGGACCTGGTTCCTTGCTATCTGGTTTGTAACGAGCCAAAAGAATGGAGCCAGCGCACTTGGACTGAAGCGTGTTCTTGGTCTTGGCAGTTACGATACTGCATGGACCTGGATGCATAAATTGCGTCGAGCAATGATACGTCCTGGTCGCGACCATCTAACAGGCGCTGTCGAAGTCGATGAAACCTATGTTGGAGGCGTAGGAAAAAAATCAGAGGTCGTGGTGCCGAGCGTAAAGTGATTGTTGCTATTGCCGCTGAAGTCAGAGGGAAAGGCTCAGGCCGAATACGAATGTCTATGATTCGAGATGTGTCGGCGAACAGTCTTCATCAGTTTGTTTCGGATAATGTTGAAAAAGGTGCGGCAGTTCGCACGGATGGATGGAAAGGATATATCGGTATTGAAGACGTTGGCTATAAGCATATTGTAAGCAATATTACCGCAAGTGGTGATCCTGCACATGTCGTCATGCCTCGTGTCCATAGAGTTGCATCCTTATTTGATCGTTGGTGGCTTGGAACTCATCAAGGAGCTATACGTCCGGTGCAACTTGCTTATTATCTTGATGAGTTTACATTCAGGTTCAATCGCCGAAATTCAAAAGCGCGTGGCTTGCTCTTCTATCGCTTGATGGAGCATGCGGTAGAATGCGCGCCGGTGCCTCGCCCTAAAATAATTGGTGGTGAACCACAACATATGGTAGTTGGTTGAGTAAACTGGATACCTATTATACATAAAAGCGAGGGGATTTAGTTGCTTGAGTAGCAAAAAAAAGAAAAACCTTGCTCAAAAATGATAAAATAGAGGTGTCTAAACACTCTAAAAATATCTGAAAATGAGCAAGTTACGAGAAACAATAGCACAGTCCTGGTGGACAATTCAAGACACATTATTTCCTCGAATGATCGAAGAACTCGGCCCGTTAACTCAAAAACAACAGGAGCTGATAACGACGCTAGAAATGCTCCACATTGAAGCATTTATTGATTCCAGCAAAGGATATCCTGGACGTCCACCCAAGGATCGAGTCGCCATTGCACGTGCCTTTGTTGCAAAGATGGTGTATCACATGCCAACAACGCGCCTGTTGTTAGATCGATTACACACCGACATCGCATTAAGGCGTCTGTGTGGATGGGAACGTGTCAGCGATATTCCAAAGGAATGGACAGTCTCTCGCGCATTTGCCGAATTCTCTGAATCGCAATTGCCGGAACGTATCCATGAAGCGTTGATCAAAAAACACTATCGTAGTGAAATCGTCGGACATAATTCGCGCGACTCAACCGCGATCAATGCACGTGAAAAACCGATCAAAAAGAAACCCATTGTCAAACACCCCAAGCAACGTGGACGCCCAAAAAAAGGCGAAGTTCGCGAGAAAACACTGACGCGGATTGAAAAGCAGACCACAGGGATTCCCTTGGTGGAGATGCTTGACGATTTGCCCATAGCCTGTGATGTGGGAACCAAGAAAAACAGCAAAGGTTACAAAACCAGTTGGACAGGCTATAAGCTGCATATTGATTCAGCCGATGGCGGCATTCCAATCAGTTGTGTCTTAACCTCGGCTTCAACGCATGATAGCCAAGTGGCGATTCCATTGGCAATGATCAGTCATCAACGTGTCACCAACCTCTATGATTTAATGGATGCTGCCTATGATGTGCCTCAGATCCATGAAACCAGTCGACAGTTAGGCCATGTCCCGTTGATTGACCGAAACCCACGGCGCGATAAAACGCTCAAGGATGAAATACACGCTGAAAACAAACGCAACCGGATCATTGGTCATCAATCTTCTGAAACCATACGATACCGAGAGCGCGGCACTGTAGAGCGCGTCAACGGGCGCTTGAAAGATGAATTTGGAGGACGTGTGGTTCGGGTGCGTGGGCATGCAAAAGTGATGTGTCATTTAATGTTTGGGATTCTAGCGCTGACAGTGAATCAGATGCTGTGCTTTCTTGAGTAAATGATAGTTTACTGAAGGAGAAAGAAAGGGAATTGAGTTCCACAGGAGGATCGGTATGCTCTAAATTGACAAAACACATCAAGATGACAAGAATTTGCTGGTGTTCATCTGTGACATGACAGCCATTCCGTGAAAAAATCGTAACAGACGACTCAGTCATAATCTCAGTCGGTTGTGTTCTCATAGTTTTGCAAGTGGCTCTAAGGCATAACAAAGCGTTACAGCTGACCCAAAAAGCGCCCTTTTTTGTGCATTACACTACGCTTCATTATTGTACAAAAAAAGTCACTTTTTGGGCATCTGAACTTAGCGTTACCCATCCAAAAGTTGCTACTTTAGAATGAAAGAAAAATTCCTACTTTACATAGATATTCTTGGGTTTAGCGAACTCATTAAATCTGAAGAGCGTACAAGAGACTTATACAAGATCATTGGGTAGTGGGTCTAACTTGTTACTTAACCTGAGGATACTGTGTTAAAGTAATGATTTTGCGGTGATATCACATGACCTGTTATCAAGAAGTCAACTGTCCAGTTTGTGGCAGCAACAACATTATGAAATCAGGACGGAGTGTGCGGGATATTCAACGCTATCGTTGCCAACAGCAGGATTGTTCGACCAAAACGTTCATGCAGGAATATCGTTATAAAGCATACGAACCAGGCATCAAAGAGAAAATCGTTGACATGGCAATCAATAGCAGTGGTATTCGAGAGACTGCACGCGTTCTCAAGATTAATAAAAACACAGTCATCCGTACTTTAAAAAAAACAGAATTGCATCGTCCAGGTAAACCCCTTATTTCATACCTTAAATACGGAAACCCCGCTGGACGTCAGGTTGGAACTGGTTTGCGACGCTGCTGAATTGGATGAACAGTGGTCGTTTGCTCGGCAATAAGTCAAATCAACGTTGGTTATGGCATGCCGTTGATCATGCAACCAAGACAGTGATCGCTTATGTTTTTGGCAAACGCAAAGACACTGTTTTTCAAGAATTGAAAGCATTGCTTGCACCATTCAATATTGGTCGTTATTACACCGATGATTGGGGCGCATATGAGCGCTATCTTAAACCAGAGACGCATGAAATTGGCAAAACAAACACACAAAAAATCGAACGAAAAAATCTTAATTTTAGAACCTGGATTAAACGCTTAACACGTCGAACAATCTGCTTTTCTAAGTTGGAAATAATGCATGATATTGTGATTGGCTTACTCATTAATAAAGTGGAATTTGGACGAGACATCCATGCCTAATTACAGGTTCGACCCACTACCCTTTATTCGATGGGTGCCGATCATGCTCCAGATATTCCTGAACCATTTCATCTGTGATATTGCCTGTCGACCAACCTCCATAACCTATCGCCCAGAAGTGTCGTCCCCAATAGCGCTTCTTTAAGCTTGGAAATTCCTGCTGCAGTAATCGGGATGTTCGCCCTTTCATGCGCTTCACCAGATCACTCATCGACAACTTTGGTGGATATTCTATATGCATGTGGATATGATCCTTACTCACCACTCCCTTGATGAGTAATGTGTCAACACTATTCCGGACACACGGTTACACAGCTTTATGCTGAATTTCGTACTCGACCAGAGTAATTGATTTGACTCCTTTTGATTTTAACTCCATCTATCCATCATTCCTAAGGTCAGAGTATTAGCTTTAAAAGTAAACTTCAATGCCAGCAGCAAATTTAGACGAGGAATCCTGGCAATTGAACCAGAAAGGGCGGGGGCGAACCTTATCGATATTAAAGTCAAATCAATAAGGTTCCCTGCACAGTAAACGACCTTTTTTATTGGTCATTATTATCAACTATAAATCCTGACTCAATTCCTGCCCCATAGTATGTCTTAGCCACCAGTCTTGCGGTGAGACGGCTGCACCTTGTTTGTCGACGATTGATAATGATGGGCAGGTTCCTGCTTCACCGTAAATATTAATCCGGTCACCATCGAAACTGTCAAAAGTCATTTCAACTTCATCACCATAAGTCGGGCTTTGTTCGAGTAGAATTCCGACAGCCACACGTTCTCCCATACGTAATGAATCATAATAGTCAGAATAAAAATGCACACCTGCCATATTGCGGCCAATTGATATGTTTGCCGCCAGCTTGTCCAGTTCGCCCTGGATAGTCAGTGGAATATCAGCGATATTTTTTAATTTGGTTCCTTTGTTATTTGGTACAAAATAGTCTTTGTCACCTAATTTAAGCGTGCGTAATTTGCCGCTATCGCAATCTTCATACATTTCGAAGAAGGCTTTTAACATGGTGACGCAGCCTCCTGCAACAGTTGCATGGCCAGCACCGTAGGCCGGATGCATTGGGGAGCCTTCGGGAAAAGCCATCGGTAGTAACAGATTACAATCATTGAAATCGTTAGCATTGATGCCACTTGGCGCCAAAACGCCACCGGCGCAGTCCACAAGACGCATATTATTCATGGCATCGGTATTTTGTTCCATATTGTGTTGGATAATCGCTTGCCGTATTTCTTCAGGAATTTCATTGTACATATTTTCGAATGCAGCGCTTGAACAACCCAGCACATCTGCTGATCCGGCACAAACTAAAGATAAACGTCCACCCATCGCTTCTGGCCGACCTCGGCGATGGTAATTAAACTTTTGTCTGCGTACTGCTTTCAGGCAGCGAGTGGCAACTTCTGTTACCAGAGTTAATATATGTGGCCCACCAAAAGTTGCGAACGCAGTGCGTTTGCCACTCAAACTTGGTTCAGGAAAGCCTCTGGATGTTGGTGTGCCAGTAGACAGTAGAATCAGGCATGCATTCAAATACGCCTGATATAAGGCATCAAAATGCACATAAGTTGCGAGATCACGTGGAGTCGTAATAAAACGTTTTTTTTCTTCAAATAAATTGCCAGCTTTTAAATTTGCTCCGTTTTGTACATCAAGCCATGAAGTCCAGTCGGTCATGTGATCAAGGCAGTTTTTATGGGTGATCATCCGTTGATCAATGGTTTGTGCGCCATAAGGAATAAAGCCGTCTTCTGCATCAAAATTGGCTTGAATGCCTGGAAAGCCTGGAGTGCCACCTGTTCCACCGAGTAAACTGTTAGTACCTGCTAATAAAAATTGCGAGATGAAGGGGCCAACTTGCGCACCGTCAGAACCACGAAATATATTCTGTGAAGTCAAGCCGCCAGTTAAAGTCCCGGTACGTGCCTCGCGTCTGTTGCGTTCGAAAGCATTTAACCCGGATTGGTCTGTTTGCAGTGGTGTTGATGAGGTAATGTCATTGCCATCATAAAATGGCATATCGGCGATAAGGCTGGTTATCTGATTACTGGATAGTTGTGATGTTCCTCCTTGTTCACATAACTTGTTATCACCGCCATCAACAATTTCTGTAAACGGTACATCGCGCAGTATAGCCAGCGCATAGACTTCAGCCATTTCTGCTGCCAACTCACTTGATCCAACACGCGGAGCGGGAGCCATGCCTAGTGCGCCAGAATCGGGTCCTTCAAGTTCGTAAGCGTGTCCAGCACGAGGGCTTTCCCAACCGCGCCATTCTGTTTCTTTGTTATTGATTTTACAGGAAAAGGTTTTACCTCGGTCTGCAGCTGATTGAACATGTGTATCAAACAGTGTTCGGTCTGAGGAATTGATTGCCTCAACAAAAGTCCAGTAATCTTCTGGAAACTCGAGTAATCCATTATCATCGTGAGCCAGACCTTTAGTAAAGTTAGCCGGATATTCTGGACCATGATCGCCTTCTTCTCCATTAGCTTGCGTTTGTGCTTGTGGATGTAGTCTGGATATTTCGGTTGCCAGATCACGTTGCTGTTTGGCTAATTTGGCACGTTCGCATCCTGCAGGGTCTGGTTTTGAGTATTTAAGTTTTTTCATTGGTTTCACCTTATATGGTTATGATATGGGAATTAACTATTTTGTATTTGCTAATGATTTCTATATTCTCGATGCCGTTTTTTTTAGCTAATATAGCTGTTGTTTAAATTAATATCTGTTAACTATTTACACTATGGTTATTTTACTGATGATTGAACTGGAATTTTATCTACCTGCTATTGATGTTCAATCCAGGATTGGAACTCATGTCTAATAACAACTTTAATAAAACACTGATTTTTGCCCATCGTGGCGCAAATCGTGAAGCAGCTGAAAATACTCGGGCTGCTTTTGATAAAGCTTTGCTATATACAATTGATGGTATAGAAACCGATGTGCAGCTGACTCGAGATGAAGTTGCTGTGCTTTGGCATGATCGACATACGGATAATCTCGGTCATCCCGGTAAGCACATTGATGATTTTGATTTTGTAGAGCTTGAGGCAATGAATTTTGCTGGTCAGTTCAGGTCTGAAATTCAAGCAGAAGGCGTGCTAAGTTTGAAAGAATTTATCACGACATATCGGGGACGTTGCCGACTGCAGATCGAGATAAAAAACCGCGAATGGGAACCTGTTGTCCGACATCAAATCAAGATAAAACAAACCCTGGATATCCTGGGTTCGGCAAATGATCTGGATGTATTTATTTCTTCCTTTCATCTCCAGAGCATGGTGTTTGCCGACCAGTTTAATACCAATATTCCCTTGTTTTATGCTTTAGATAAAACGCAGCATTTAACTGCTGTTGAACAAGTGTTAGCTGATCATCATTTTCTAGCCGGTTTGTGTTTGCCAATACAGATACTCGACAAATCAATGATGCAAGTGCTTCGAGACCAGGACAAGAAGGTGTTAACTTATACGTGTAATAGCAATACGCATATCCACAAAGCATTGGATTTAGGTGTTGATGTATTAATTACTGACGATCCTCAAAAGGCTTTAACCATGAGAGAGTCATGCAACGTGAATTTTCCAATCTAAAAGATAGGCAGTTCGACTTACTGATCTGTGGGGGCGGCATTTACGGCGCGTGGACTGCGTATGATGCGGCACTACGCGGATTGCAAGTCGCAATCGTAGATCAAGGCGACTGGGCAAGTGGCACTTCTTCAGCTTCCAGCAAATTGATTCATGGCGGTTTGCGTTATCTGGAAACACTGGATTTCAAACTGGTTAAGAAAGCTTTAGCCGAACGTGAATTGCTGTTAAAAATCGCTCCGCATCGGGTTTGGCCCTTGCGCTTCGGTATTCCCGTCTATACAGATTCTCGTGTTGGTCGGCTACAACTAAAAATTGGTTTGATGCTCTATGACTTGCTAGGCAGTAATAAGAATTCAAGCCAGAGTCATCGTTTCTTTAATCGACACCAATTTATTCAACAATTCCCCAGTCTGAGTCGTTCAAATCTGACTGTCGGGTTTACCTATACTGATGCCCAGACTGATGATGCCAGGCTGGTGCTGGAGTTGATTGATGGTGCTGTTTCAGCAGGTGCAGTGTGCTTAAACTACTGCGAAATCAGCCGTTATCTGGAAAATAACGCCCAGATCTGTGGTGCTGAAGTAATCGATTTGATTAGCAATGAAAGCCTTGAAGTCTATGCCAAGCAAACCGTCAACACCTCCGGTCGCTGGATGACTGAACTGGAGGAAGTAAACCCTTGGTGCAGGTTATCCAAAGGTGTGCATTTAGTCCTGCCTAAAGTATTGGATGATGAAGCGTTGTTGTTAACTGCTAAATCAGATGGGCGCGTGTTCTTCATCATTCCCTGGTATGGATTGACACTCATTGGCACCACAGATACTAATTATTCTGGCAACCTTGCTCAGCTCAATGTTGAACAGGACGAAATCGATTATCTGTTGAATGAAGCCAATCATTTTCTCCCTGACGCTAACTGGAAACAAGATGATATCCTGGGGCAATTTGCCGGTTTAAGAGTGTTACAACAAAGCGAAAAATCATCACCATCTTCGATTAGCCGAGACTGGGAACTCAAAACCCTGCAAAACGGGTTGCATATTTCACTGGGTGGAAAAATTACTTCAGCACGTGAGGATGCAGCAGATATCGTCGATATGGTAATGATGCGTTTAGGGCTTGACCAAAGCTGCCAAACCCAAGACAGAAATTTTCCCTGGAAACCGCCTGAATCTTATTCTCAATGGCACAAAACCAATATGGATAAGGCTGTCAATCTGAATATCGACAGTGACAGTGCGCATTGGTTGTTACAGCGACATGGCAACAGAGTGGCACAAATATTCAGATTAATCGAAAATCAACCTGACTTGGTTCAGCGAATAACAACTGATACGCCATTTATTCTCGCTGATTTAGTTTTTTGTGCTCAGCAAGAAATGGTTGTACATTTAGAGGATTTACTGCGACGACGCATTCCGATATTAATTCTGACCAAAATGAGGCCATCAAAATTACGAGATTTAGCCAAAATTACTGCTATTCTCTTAGGCTGGGATGAAACCAGAACCAATACCGAAGTCGATTATTGCATGCAAAAATGGTTGCAGTGATAACTCAATGATTGCCCTGGATTTAGGCACCACGTCAATTAAAGCAAGGCCTACTCGATGATTATTGCCGACTGAGTTTTTCGATACCTTGCCAGCCCTAGTAATCAAACTAATAGACTCCCATTGGCTCTGACCAATCGTTGATTGGGGGCTTGAACAGTGACATAACTGGAACCAGTATCTCAGAAAGGAGTTGCTTTAATGTTATGACACTGGCTATTATCCCGACCGCTTCTTAGTATGCTTTGGGGATGAAATCACCTCATCGCTCTACGCCGGTGGCTAAGAAGTCTAAGAATCTTGCAACTACTCAGCTTACCCTCTATTTTGCTCAATAGCCGCGTTGAAAGTACTCATTTATTCGTTCTACAGTAAGGTTTTCCAACGCAGCTATTCGCGAAAAAGCGTGTGCACTGGATGCTAAAATTTCATGTGCGGAGAGTATAGTATGCTTTGGGGGATGGAATCACCTCATCGCTCTACACCGGTGGCTAGGAAGTCTAAGAATCTTTTAGTTAGAGAGCTACTTGCAAAATACATAAAAGCGAGGGGATTTAATTGCTTGAATAGCAAAAAAAGAAAAACCTTGCTCAAAAATGATAAAATAGAGGTGTCTAAACACTCTAAAAATATCTGAAAATGAGCAAGTTACGAGAAACAATAGCACAGTCCTGGTGGACAATTCAAGACACATTATTTCCTCGAATGATCGAAGAACTCGGCCCGTTAACTCAAAAACAACAGGAGCTGATAACGACGCTAGAAATGCTCCACATTGAAGCATTTATTGATTCCAGCAAAGGATATCCTGGACGTCCACCCAAGGATCGAGTCGCCATTGCACGTGCCTTTGTTGCAAAGATGGTGTATCACATGCCAACAACGCGCCTGTTGTTAGATCGATTACACACCGACATCGCATTAAGGCGTCTGTGTGGATGGGAACGTGTCAGCGATATTCCAAAGGAATGGACAGTCTCTCGCGCATTTGCCGAATTCTCTGAATCGCAATTGCCGCAACGTATCCATGAAGCGTTGATCAAAAAACACTATCGTAGTGAAATCGTCGGACATAATTCGCGCGACTCAACCGCGATCAATGCACGTGAAAAACCGATCAAAAAGAAACCCATTGTCAAACACCCCAAGCAACGTGGACGCCCAAAAAAAGGCGAAGTTCGCGAGAAAACACTGACGCGGATTGAAAAGCAGACCACAGGGATCCCCTTGGAGGAGATGCTTGACGATTTGCCCATAGCCTGTGATGTGGGAACCAAGAAAAACAGCAAAGGTTACAAAACCAGTTGGACAGGCTATAAGCTGCATATTGATTCAGCCGATGGTGGTATTCCAATCAGTTGTGTCTTAACCTCGGCTTCAACGCATGATAGCCAAGTGGCGATTCCATTGGCAATGATCAGTCATCAACGTGTCACCAATCTCTATGATTTAATGGATGCTGCCTATGATGTGCCTCAGATCTATGCAACCAGTCGACAGTTAGGCCATGTCCCGTTGATTGACCGAAACCCACGGCGCGATAAAACGCTCAAGGATGAAATACACGCTGAAAACAAACGCAGCCGGATCATTGGTCATCAATCTTCTGAAACCATACGATACCGAGAGCGCGGCACTGTAGAGCGCGTCAACGGGCGCTTGAAAGATGAATTTGGAGGACGTGTGGTTCGGGTGCGTGGGCATGCAAAAGTGATGTGTCATTTAATGTTTGGGATTCTAGCGCTGACAGTGAATCAGATGCTGTGCTTTCTTGAGTAAATGATAGTTTACTGAAGGAGAAAGAAAGGGAATTGAGTTCCACAGGAGGATCGGTATGCTCTAAATTGACAAAACACATCAAGATGACAAGAATTTGCTGGTGTTCATCTGTGACATGGCAGCCATTCCGTGAAAAAATCGTAACAGACGACTCAGTCACAATCTCAGTCGGTTGTGATCTCATAGTTTTGCAAGTGGCTCTAGAGCTTGAAATGCCAAATAACCAGACTCTTTAATGAGCCAATGGCATATCAAACTTGGTGTTTTCCAGAAAATAACCATTGGTTGTAGGGGTATAGCTACAAATTGATGTAAATAATTCGTAACTACTCAGCGAATTCAGAGATCCAACTAAAATCACAAAGCAAATTCAGGTAATTTTTGCTCAAATACAAGCGTCATTGCCTGAGTTGCACTCAACCCTTGTTTACGACAAGTTGATAGATAACCTCTAATACGACAAAACATTTCAGCCCCTTCCATACTCCGAAAACAGCCTGATATTTTCTGATGGACTTTCGTCATTCGAATTGAATTTTCAGCGGCATTATTCGTAAACGGTACGCACGTATCAGTCATGAAACGCAAGACATCGTCTTCATAATCAATCAGCCTTTCCAGCAAATTTCTGGCTTTGCTCCTTTTCACTCGCCCCCGTTTTGCTTTTTCAGGCTTGTCCGGTGGTGGACATTCAGTCTGTGCTTTTTCCAGCAATGTTCTATATTGATCCTTCCATTCCTTAGCTTCTTCGTGGAGTAATACACCTCCCGCATTATTAACTGCTTTGTTGATGTCTTCAAGCACTGCAGTTGTTTCATTTCATGCGCCCACGCCTGCTTGTTCTGGTCAAGTAAAACTGGGCATATTCACTTTAGATTTTCAAATCGAATGGGCGACAAATCCCCATTCGTCGTATGAAGCCGCTCTTGGTTGTAATATTTGAGATAGGCTTCAACATCCTTTTTCATTGTCTCTCTGGTTAAATGGATCACATGAAATAACCATTCATATTTCAAACTTGCAAAAAATCGTTCAACAACAGCATTATCCCAGCACGCACCTTTACCACTCGTTGATGCCTTGAGCTTGCGGGTCTTTAACTGCTTGGCAAAAGAACCACTGGTGTACTGAGAACCTCGATCACTATGGAAAATGAGTCCTGGCTTTGGCTGCCTCAGATTCATCGCCATTTGCATCGCACGCTTAACCAAGGCTCCTGTCATGCGTTTATCCAGCGCCCAACCGATGATCCGTCGAGAATACAGATCCATCACGATGGCCAGATACATCCAGCCTTCACGCGTACGCCGTACGCTGTTTCACCACCAACTTTAAACGCCTCATCATGCTGCGCGTTCGATCACGACCAATCGTGTAGCCTTCTTCGCGTAATCGTTTCATCATTTGCCTGGAACCCAAGCTCTCTCGGCTTTCTTTAAACAGCGTTTTGATGCGCCGATAAAGCATTAGTTCGTCAGCCGTGATCAACTTGGCTGGACGATTTACCCAGTCATAGTTCACTACTTCAACGCAAGATAAGCTGCGATTAGAAACTTTGTGAGTTAAGTTGCCAATTTTTCAGCTTGAACGTAGAACACAACCTAACGCCATGCGATTTTGTAAAAAATAACTGCTTTTCCCCACAGAACTTGATACACCATAAATATAAATTGTGTTTTACACGATAATATTTCGACGACTTATATTTACGAAGATGACATTTTATTAACAGCTAACGCTCTTATCACGGGCGCCACAGAAGCAATGGAAAGAAAAAACCCGCTGTTTGGCGTCCGGTGCATAAGTTTGTTATACCACAAACAATTGAATAAACCCTATACGCTCGATACCGACTGTTGATGTGAGCGCTTGAAAACCAACCGTGTTGATTGACAAATGTGCAGCTGCTAACTGCAATGTGCCTGAAAACGATTAGGGTGCTGATTTTAAATAATGTGGAACTTAAAGTAAAAACGAGGATCAATACCTTATCTTGCTGATATCAAGAGGAAAAGGAAATGGCTGAAGTCGTCGCTCACGAAGGGAATCAATTCACTCTTCAGGTCACTGTCACACTCACCGGTAGTTTACTGGAAATGGAAAAAGCGATCCTGGATGGATGCAATGAGATGGGAAGCGTAGCCACCGCACAAGCCCTCCAGAAATTTGATACCGACGGCAGCCCAATCAAACTGGGTGAGGTCAAACTGACAGTGCGCGATAAAACCAATAAAATTTACCAAACACCGTATGGTGGTGTCCCCATTCAACGCTATGTGTATCAATCGTCAAAAGGCGGAAAGATCGATTGCCCGCTGGAAAATAATGCTCAGATAATCAGAGGAGCGACGCCAAAATTTGCGCAACAAATCTCACACAAATACGCGAACATGAATGCCCCGGCCGTCTGTCAGGATTTACATGACAATCATCACCGAACAATCGCCCATTCCTATTTGCAAGATGTCAGTGATTGGGTTGGCAGTATTGCACAGGCGAAAGAAGAGATCTGGGACTATGCAACACCAACACTCAATGAAGCGATTAGCACCGTTGTTGTCAGCTCAGATGGTGCCTACATCCTGATGCGAGACGATGGATACAGAGAAGCCATGGTGGGTAATATTTCACTGTATGATGTCACCGGAAAACGGCAACACACCATCTACATCGGAGAAGCCCCTGAATATGGTAAAGGGACTTTTTTACATCGCCTGGAAAAAGAAATTAGCACGGTAAAAAAACATTACCCAAATGCACTCTACTTAGGCATCGCCGATGGCGCAAAAAGCAATTGGACATTTCTGGAAACACACACCAGTCGCCAGCTCTTGGATTTTTTTCATGTGACTGAATACCTGGCAACCGTTGCTTACGCGGCTTACCCAGGAAAAACCGATAAACCCAAGCGAGACATTTGGCTCAATGAACGGTGTACACAGCTCAAGCATGACTCAAAAGCCGTCGAAGCACTGATTGCAGAAATGGAGCAATTAGCCAAGAAAACGAGCCTGACAAAAACAATCAAAGACGATTTATTGGCGGCGTTGACTTATTTTATCAACCATCGTCACATGATGGATTATGCGACACAGGTGAACCAACAATTACCCATTGGGTCGGGTGTGACTGAGGCCGCTTGCAAAACATTGGTGAAGCAACGTCTTTGTGGATCTGGAATGCGCTGGAAAGACAAAGGTGCCAAAGTGATTTTGTCTTTACGAGCTCTTGTTCAATCAAAAGGGCGCTGGCAACAATTTTGGGGGAATATTGAACAATATGGCGCACAAGTATGTATGTAGGGTAACATTATTTTAAATCAGCACCCAACGATTAACGATTATTACGACAAACCTATGAAGGTAATACTTGTTTGCAACAATACGTTAGCGTTTCGAAACGGATTTGATGTGGACTACCCTTTGTTTGCATAAAGCCTCGATTACGAAACGAAGTTAAGCCCAACCACCCCAAGGCAATCAAAGTACTTTCGAGTACTTTGATTGCCTTGGGGTATAACGCCAAGTTCAGGTGACCAAAAAGTGGCCTTATGTTTTGTGCAAAAATGGAGCGTAGCGTAATACACAAAACAAAGGACGCTTTTTGGGTCAGCTGCAACGTTTTGTTAGAATTATTTGCTAAACCAACTATAAATTCACCCCGAGAAACAATAAAAGCTTCAATGCGTTTCAAAACTATCAGGATGAATAAGTTTAACATAAGGGAAATAGGTTTTATACTTTGCTGAATCTCTGGTGATTAAATCTAACTTTGATAGAGATGCATGTGCCCCTATAAAAAAATCTGGCAATGGTGAATTTTTTGTTCCTTTGTTTTTTCTGTATTTTAAAAATACCTTTCCTGTTAGAAAAAGTGCCTCACGTGGCATTTCTAATACTTTAATATCAAGTGCAGAAATAGCCTTTTCAACTTCCTCGATATTGGTAAAGCCAATTGATATTTCTGTATAAACAATTGAATTAATATATAAAGAATTAGTTTGGCTATACCTATCAAGTATGCTTTCTGACCAATCACCCCAAATAGGGTCATCCGTAAACAAGTCTAGAAGTATACATGAATCAATAAAAACACCATTCATTATGATTCTCTTGTCAGACTCATAATTTCGTCAGTTGACATGTTTGCTGTAGCAATTCCTCGAAGTTTTTTGAATTTACCTTTTATCTCTGGTTCATCAATTTTAACGATATAGAACCTTCCTTTATCTTCCTTAAAGTCTATTTCCGTTTCGGGTATGATCCCTAAAACCTCTCTTATATTTCTGGGTATGGTGACTTGTCCTTTCGTAGTTACTCGCATAAATGAAACTCCAACAAAAAATGTAATACCATTGTAGTATTACCTGTTGAAATTTACAAGCTCTTTCCTCCATTAGTGTTGATGCATTTGTTTTGATTCTAATACCGAGCTCAGGAGTATTTTTGAGATAGCTTTATCATCTCAATAATATCTGATTGAAGCTATTTGTTATCGGCTCTTCGATGACAGATAGTTTTGGTCAGATTCTCCTGAGCTCGGTATTATCGGACGTGCGATAGCACGTCCGATAACGCTAAGTTCAGGTGACCAAAAAGTGTCTTTTGTTTTGTGCAAAAATGAAGCGCAGCGCAATGCACAAAACAAAGGACGCTTTTTGGGTCACCTGCAACGCCTGGTTAGGTGAAGATCTGGCACGAAGGTTGATATACAACAGTCCGTACCATTTTTCATGGTTTTAATCTTGTGTTTCACTTAACCTCCTTAGCGAGGCTGGTACTTTAAATTATCACGGTTTTATATTTTTTCATAGCTTGCAACTTGCCTAGTCGCCATTTAACCAATTATCATTATAAATAAATTGGGTATCTAGTATACTCAACCATCCACAACATGTAGTATCTAGCGATGGAAGAGCAAAGGCATCCGGTTTGTAACGTTGACTATCCTGGAACATTCCAGGAATTTGATAAGTGGTTTAGCACCGAAGAGGCTTGCCTTGCATATATTTTGACACTCAGGTGGCCTCAAGGTTTTTGTTGCCCTTCTTGCGGAGTTTTTGAAGAAAACCCGTCGATTATGGGCAGGGGTCTTTTTCTGTGCCGCAAATGCAAACGGCAAACATCCATTACTGCTGGAACATTGTTTCACAAAACACACAAGCCGCTGATGACCTGGTTCCTTGCTATCTGGTTTGTAACGAGCCAAAAGAATGGAGCCAGCGCACTTGGACTGAAGCGTGTTCTTGGTCTTGGCAGTTACGATACTGCATGGACCTGGATGCATAAATTGCGTCGAGCAATGATACGTCCTGGTCGCGACCATCTAACAGGCGCTGTCGAAGTCGATGAAACCTATGTTGGAGGCGTAGGAAAAAAAATCAGAGGTCGTGGTGCCGAGCGTAAAGTGATTGTTGCTATTGCCGCTGAAGTCAGAGGGAAAGGCTCAGGCCGAATACGAATGTCTATGATTCGAGATGTGTCGGCGAACAGTCTTCATCAGTTTGTTTCGGATAATGTTGAAAAAGGTGCGACAGTTCGCACGGATGGATGGAAAGGATATATCGGTATTGAAGACGTTGGCTATAAGCATATTGTAAGCAATATTACCGCAAGTGGTGATCCTGCACATGTCGTCATGCCTCGTGTCCATAGAGTTGCATCCTTATTTGATCGTTGGTGGCTTGGAACTCATCAAGGAGCTATACGTCCGGTGCAACTTGCTTATTATCTTGATGAGTTTACATTCAGGTTCAATCGCCGAAATTCAAAAGCGCGTGGCTTGCTCTTCTATTGCTTGATGGAGCATGCGGTAGAATGCGCGCCGGTGCCTCGCCCTAAAATAATTGGTGGTGAACCACAACATATGGTAGTTGGTTGAGTAAACTGGATACCCATTATAATTAATGTAGTCCTTGTATATCCATAATGATTAGCTGTATCAATTCATTTTTTATATCAAGAATAATATCACCCTCATATCTTGACGTTTCTTCCATGAAAGGTGAGGATAACTCATGTATATAGCAATTTTCTGTATGCTTCCAGAGGTCGACAACACTCTCTTTTTTCATCTTTTTAAGATCAGATAAAAATACTTTATCTAGTAATTCAATATTAATTTTAGAAAATTCTCTTCTACTTTTAATTTCCTTGTTATTAACAAATACTTCCCAAATGGTATGTTGATTGTTAGCAGGTGTTTCTTTGAGAATCTTTATTATCTTGTCTGTATATTGATTAAGATTCATTTTATTATTCTCTAATTTGAACTATAAGAGCTGACCTCTTGATGTGATAACTCTATCACCTAACGCCCGCATCACAGGCTGCCGTAAGGGGCGCGGTTTTTGCGGCTTTTTCTCTTCGCAAAATCCGTGACGCTTACGGCAGTCCTAGTGCATGCGATTGTTATGTGTTTTGTTGTAATTAACCGAACCATCTTACGCAACTTCTGCTAATAGGCTTTCATAAGGAATATGTAACTCCTTATGTAGACGTTTTATCATTCTCAAACTTAAAGGGCGTTTACGATTAAGTATTTCAGAAACTCTCCCACTACTTCCAATAAAGACCTCTAAGTCTCTAGGAGTAAGTCCCTGCTGTTCCATTCTAAATTTGATAGCTTCAATTGGGTCTGGTGGTGTAATTGGGTAGTTCTTATTTTCGTAAACTTCGATTAAGGTAACAAGAATTTCCATTTCATCAGCTTCTTGCGTACCGTCTTTTGCTTGAAATATTCCTTCAAGGCGATGAAAGGATTTTTGTAAATCTTCATCATTTCGGATTGGCTTAATATTCATTTACGTCCTCTACATTAATTTTGTCGTATTGAGTATGGGTTCCAATAAACTTTACCCAGACAATTCCTGCTTGATACTGAATTTCAACAACTAATCGGTATTTGTTGCCACCGATATTAAAAACAACACGATTATTGCTACAGATACTTGCGTTGCCATATTGAGCCTTTACTTCCTGTGGCGATTGCCAGTTTGCTTTTATAGCCTCTTCGTACCAGCTTTCTATTGGGCCTTTTGCATCATTGTAAGCAGGTTTTTCAAAGAATTTTTTCAATGTGTTTTTTGCAATTACTCGCATAACTCGACTTACCTCCCTAGTTGGGAGTAATTGTAAGCAAAAATACTGTTTTAATCAAGTTAAACTGACAATTTTAAAAACACATAACGCCAAGTTCAGATGCCCAAAAAGTGGCCTTTGTTTTGTGCAATAATGGAGCGCAGCGCAATGCACAAAACAAAGGCCGCTTTTTGGGTCAGCTGCAACGCCTGGTTAGGGCTTTTGATTCCACGATATATCAACCTTCCGATGCTGTGAGATACAGTCGCGAAGATATAAATTAATCAAACTTTGGTAAGGTACGCCTGAATCTTTAGCCATGCCCTTAAAATAATTGATTACATCTTCACCGAGTCTCATAGTTACTGGCTTTTTCAGCTTTGATGCATAGGGATTTCTACGCGACTTCATTTTAGATAAATCATATTCTTTTTTCATTATGTTTCACCTGTGTAGAGCTTCCGCTCTTTTGCTGTTGCTTTACGTGCAGATATGATACGAATGAGGTTCCCAGATTCTTTTTCGCAATGACAAATAAGTAGAATCCTTGATTGATTACTGTGACCTAGTATGAGAAACCTGTCTTCTAATTCTGAATTTTCATCATCGAAGAATTGGATGGCGAAGTCATCATAAAATACTGATTTAGCCTCCATGAAGGTGACTCCATGTCTCTTTTTATTTGATGCGGCTTTAGTCGCATCCCATTCGAACTCAATCATAAATACATTGTATTTACATTTTGCCAGATGTCAAGCAACTCTGGTTTTTAGCCCTAACGCTCTTATCACAGGCGCCACAGAAGCGCTTGAAAGAAAAAAACCGCTGTTTGGCGTCCGGTGCATAAGTTTGTTATACCACAAACAATTGAATAAACCCTAGACGTTCGATACCGATTGTTGATGTGAGCGCTAGTAAAACCAACCGTATTTATTGGCAAATGTGCAGCTGCTAACTGCAATGTGCCCGAAAGCGATTATTTCGACAAGCCTTATGAGGATAATAATTGTTTGCACACAACACGCCAGCGTTTTGAAGCCAAGCATGGAAGTGGATAAACCTTTATTTGCATGAAGCCTCGATTACGAAACAAAGATAAAACCAACGACCTCATTAATAAAGTACGCTCGTGTACTTTTATTGCCTTGGGGTATAATACCGAGCTCAGGAGTATTTTTGAGATAGCTTTATCATCTCAATAATATCTGATTGAAGCTATTTGTTATCGGCTCTTCGATGACAGATAGTTTTGGTCAGCTGCAACGTTTTGTTAGATTTTTACTGAAAAGCATTTGATATTAATGCTGTTTTTCTATGTATTTGCCATCTGCATATTTATGTAAAATACTGGTGATAAACGTTTGATAAGGAATCCCCTCAACCAAAGCCAACTTTTGAAGCTCAGAAAGATCGCGATTAGCAATACGAATATTAATTCTTTTATCTTTTTTAAATGTTGCCGCTGCAATTTTCTGATGCTTTTTTATTTCATCCTCTACATTTGGAACAGATTTGAGCCTTCC
This sequence comes from Methylococcales bacterium, assembly GCA_965224565.1. GTDB lineage: Bacteria > Pseudomonadota > Gammaproteobacteria > Methylococcales > DRLZ01 > DRLZ01. Next base: position 510,316 of record CBDCZN010000002.1, read on the forward strand.
AGATTCAAATGCATTTAGAATTTCTTGCTCCTCTTCATTTAAGTTGTATTCAACCATAATTATTCTCCAATATATCTTTTCACTGATGAAGACTGTTCGCCGACACATCTCGAATCATAGACATTCGTATTCGGCCTGAGCCTTTCCCTCTGACTTCAGCGGCAATAGCAACAATCACTTTACGCTCGGCACCACGACCTCTGATTTTTTTTCCTACGCCTCCAACATAGGTTTCATCGACTTCGACAGCGCCTGTTAGATGGTCGCGACCAGGACGTATCATTGCTCGACGCAATTTATGCATCCAGGTCCATGCAGTATCGTAACTGCCAAGACCAAGAACACGCTTCAGTCCAAGTGCGCTGGCTCCATTCTTTTGACTCGTTACAAACCAGATAGCAAGGAACCAGGTCCTCAGCGGCTTGTGTGTTTTGTGAAACAATGTTCCAGCAGTAATGGATGTTTGCCGTTTGCATTTGCGGCACAGAAAAAGACCCCTGCCCATAATCGACGGGTTTTCTTCAAAAACTCCGCAAGAAGGGCAACAAAAACCTTGAGGCCACCTGAGTGTCAAAATATATGCAAGGCAAGCCTCTTCGGTGCTAAACCACTTATCAAATTCCTGGAATGTTCCAGGATAGTCAACGTTACAAACCGGATGCCTTTGCTCTTCCATCGCTAGATACTACATGTTGTGGATGGTTGAGTATACTAGATACCCAATTTAAAAAAATTTCATTTTCAGATTCTACATAAGGAACAATATAAACATAATCTTTGACCATTACAACGGAAATCATTTGGTTTGGATAACGTGAATAATTTGGATGTGGGTATACATCTAATTCATCGCCATTCCCAATATGAAAAATAATTTCTTCGAATGATATACCTCGTTCTGCTTTCAGAATTTCATTCTTCTCTCGATCCCAATTATAACCTTTCATGTAGCAACTATAGCACAATGTCTGCCTATTGTACTCTCTTAAAATCTAACGCCAAGTTCAGATGTCCAAAAAGTGGCCTTTGTTTTGTGCAAAAATGAAGCGTATCGCAATGCACAAAACAAAGGACGCTTTTTGGGTCAGCTGCAACGTTTGGTTAGGCATTTTTCAATGTTATTTTTAAAAGCGACTTACTCAACTGCACCATTAATTCTTCTGGATTTGAGTATATAACAAGTTGCTTCGATCTGAGATCAAAAGGAATATTATCTACAGTTTTTGAAGTTATCAAAGTTGGTTTATCCAAAGCATGAGCGATGCCTAGCTCATAAAATACATTTGGGTTTCTCCCATTAATATTAGCAATGACAATACGAGCCTTGACTAGATGTTTTAAGATATGTGAGAGAATATCACCCTTGATATGTTCTTCGTCTCCCCTTACACACCTGAGACCAACTTCACTGCAAACGTTTGAAATAGCCTCATAATCTTCGTCGTACTTCTCATTAAACGGTGTAAGTACGAAAACGAGATTATTATCTATTTTATAATCCTTTTCCTTCAATCCAGATGCGACTAGAAAAGAATTTTTTGCGACTTCACGTTCAATTTTCTCGTAATCTCGGTTTACAGCTTTTGACTCCACTAGCAAGTGATTTACATCTCGCCACCTATCTTCTTTGGATATTAACCTTTCAGTTAAATCATATATCCTTTTTTCCAAAGACTCCCTTAGTTTTCCCATTTCGGATCGTCTTTTTTCTTCGTCATATTTTCTATCTTTGTTCTGTTTGTATAGGTAGAAAGCCACAATCTGGATTAGAAACATTATCCCAACAGTTAAAAATAACGATAGAAATTCTGAGTTACTAAAATTCGACATTACGCACCCCTAAATCAATTGTATTGCGCGTATAAGGCACGCCGAACAAATAGTGTAGTTAACCAAACTTATTGCTATTGTTGTTTTGTACTTTTCTGCTTCAAATAATCGACAGGATTTTCTCCAAAGAAAAATAACCAAACCAGCAAACAAGAGATAGCAAGTAAAGTATATGAATCCTTTTTCACTATCTGGATGGGTTGCGGTAATCGTGAAAGCAGCAATGAATGATGTTGCTAGAAACGATACGTCAACAGGCAATTCTAAAAATGCGTATATGGTATTAGGAATATCAACTTCTCTATCAATAGATAGCTTCAAGAAAAAAGCCAAGAGAAGAAGTACTCCAGGCAGAATTACTTCGGCTCCCATTGCAACCCCTTTGTTTCGTTTAATTCGTGCATATTCTGATGCCTAACGCTCTTATCACAGGCGCCACAAAAGCAATGGAAAGAAAAAAACACGCTGTTTGGCGTCCGGTGCATAAGTTTGTTATACCACAAACAATTGAATAAACCCTAGACGCTCGATACCAATTGTTGATGTGAGCGTTTGTAAAACCAACCGTGTTATTTACAGATGTGAATCTGCTAACTGCAAGGTGTCAGAATGTGATTATTACGACAAACCTATGAGGATAATACTTGTTTACACTCAACACGCCAGCATTTAATACCAAGAATGGAAGTAGACAAACCTTTGTTTGTATGAAGCCTCGATGACGATACAAAGATAAACCCAACCACCCCAAGGCAATCAAAGTACTTTCGATTACTTTGATTGCCTTGGGGTATAACGCTAAGTTCAGATGCCCAAAAAGTGGCCTTTGTTTTGTGCAACAATGGAGCGTAGCGTAATGCACAAAACAAAGGACGCTTTTTGGGTCAGCCGCAACGCCTGGTTAGGTTTTGTACTGCAAAATATATTTGATAAATTACTTATTAAGTCTTTTAAGTAGCCATCGAATCATTTGAAACGATATAAATAATACTAAAATAACAAACGCCACGACAAGTATAACTTTATCTAAGTTGCATGGGAAAGAACAAGGATTTGGACAATAAGATGGAAAGACCGCACTTAATAAAAATAGCACTATACAAGCTAAATTTACAATATACCATTTTTTTTGAACCTTAAGAATTGACCAGGCAATAAGAAAAAAAAGTATAAGCAGAATATATTTGTTTGGATAAGTACCTATTTCTTGTATACAGCCCATACTATAAAATATCTCAACAGGTTAATAAATGCTATCTCAGGAAAACATGATGCACGTCATGTGAATATAATTTAATCTGTTGATTCACCACATGTTTTTTCAAAAAAACCTAACGCTAAGTTTAGGTGCATTTGCCGGCAACCGACTGGAGCGGTAGCGAAAGAAGGGCGCAGGCAAATGTCACCTACAACGCCTTGTTAGCTGTTTTAACCAACAACATGGTCTTTAAATACATGCACATTTAATTTCGGTTATAAAACAACCATTTTAACGACTTGTCTCTCGAATACAACATACCTTGACTTTGTATGGCTTGGACTAAAAGATAGTTCACGACTCCAACGCAAGATCAGCTGCGATTAGAAACTTTGCGGATTAAGTTGCCAGCTTTTCAGCTTGAACGTAGAACGCAACTTAACGCTGTGCGATTTTGTAAATAATAACTGCTTTTCCCTTGCCATTTGATACACCATAAATATAAATTGTGTTTTACACGACAATATTTCGATAACTTATATTTGCGACGATTACATTTTATTAACAGCTAACGCTCTTATCACAGGCGCCAAAGAAGCGCTTGAAAGAAAAAAACCCGCTGTTTGGCGTCCGGTGCATAAGTTTGTTATACCACAAACAATTGAATAAACCCTAAACGCTCGATACCAATTGTTGTTGTGAGCGCTTGTAAAACCAACTGCGTTTATTGATAAATGAGAAGCTGTTAACTGCAATGTGCTTGAAAGCGATTATTTCGACCAACTCTTGAAGACAATGATTGTTGACACACAACACGCTTGTGTTTTGAAACAGGATCGGAAGTGAATTAACCTTTGTTTGTATGAAGCTTCGATTACGAAACAAAAATAGACCCAACTGCCCAAGCAATAAAAGTACGTGCACGTACTTTTATTGCGCCGCGTTCAGGTAGCAAGTGCACCACCTACTAAATTTATTCCAGATTTCCGAGCAAAAACCTCGGCTGGCGTTTCCCATTTTAACAACTTTCTTGGGCGTGAATTTAATAAAAATTCGATCACGCCTATTTCCTTTTTTGTGATCTTTGATAGATCTGTTTTTTGTAACTTCTCATTATTTACAGGCAATTACGAATTAAATGTAATAAACTACATTCAATGAATTCTGTAAAGCCGCTATTGCCACCCATTTCAGATGCTGATCGCACGCCACTAGTCGATGCGTTGCTTGAACTTCTCCAATGGCAATCAGATCGCATTGAGCAATTAGAAGATGACATTCACAGGTTGAACAAACAGACTCGAAAACCTAAATTCAAGTCCAGCGGGATGGATCAACAGACAGAACCAGAAGACGATAGTGCTCGTACCGGAAAAAAGAAAGGCCCCAAACGCAGTAAAACCCAGCATTTGACGATTCATGAAGAGCGCATCATACAGCCCGCCAATCTTTCGGAGGACGCACGCTTTAAAGGCTATCGAGACATTATTGTTCAAGATCTGATCATTTGTCCTCACACCATTCGTTATCGTCTGGCCGAATATGAAACCAGTGAGGGTTATGTCATTGCCCAGTTACCTGAATCGGTTCGTAGTGGCCATTGGGGATCAAACTTACACAGTTTTATCTTGTATCAATATCATCATCAGCACGTCACTCAGCCCCTGTTGCTGGAACAACTGCATGATCTTGGTATTGATATCTCCAGCGGTCAATTAAGTCAAATGCTGACCAAAGACCTTGACGTGTTTCACCAGGAAAAAAGCGATCTGCTGCGTTATGGACTGCCGCTGTCCAGCTATATTCACGCAGATGACACCGGGGCTCGCCATCAGGGCAAGACCGGTTACTGTACTCATATTGGCAATGAGCTGTTTGCCTGGTTTGAAAGTACTGAGTCTAAAAGTCGTGTTAACTTTCTTGAGCTGCTGAGCAGAAGTGGTTGCCAGGCCTACGTCATCAATGCGGGTGCTCTGGAATACATGCAACGCCAAAAGCTTCCGAAATTTCTATTGGAATCGCTTGAAACCCAACCAATTAAATTTGAGACACCCGCTGCTTTAGAGCACTGGCTGGAAGAGCAAGGGATCACCAATCAACGTCATCAGCGGATTCTCACCGAAGGGATGCTGGTTGGGCGCTTGCTCGATCAAGGCATTCCAATCAATCTTGGCATTGTGAGTGACGATGCGGGGCAATTCAATGTCTTTGATCATGTCCTGTGCTGGATTCATACAGAGCGACTGATGACGCGGCTCATTCCTGTGAATGATCTGCAAAAGCAAGCAGTCAGCTGGGCGCGGGATGAAGTTTGGTCGATTTATGCGGGTTTGAAAATCTATAAAACAGCGCCTGACCCAGCGCACGCAACGCGCTTGAAAGCGCAGTTCCATCAACTGGTATCGACGCGCACCGATTATGAAACGCTGAATCAGATCCTGAAACGCATGGGCAACAATCAGCATGAATTATTCCGTGTATTGGAAAGACCGGAGATTCCCTTGCACAATAACCTGAGTGAACGGGATATTCGGGATTACGTCAAGAAACGCAAGATCAGTGGGAGCACCCGCAGTGAAGCGGGTCGGCAATGCAGGGACACCTTTGCCAGTTTAAAGAAAACCTGTCGCAAGCATGGGATTTCGTTCTGGAGCTACCTGCTTGATCGTACGTCGAATGCGAAACAGATTCCTCCAATGGCGGATATTCTTCAAGCTGCTGCCTGTGGATAATGAGAAGTTACTGTTTTTTTAGGTAAAAAGCGTCTAATCAGTCCATTGATTTGCTCAACTAATCCTTTTTCCCAACTGTGGTATGGCTGGCAAAAATAGGTCTTAATATTAAGCGCTTTTTTAAGCTTCTCATGGTACTTAAATTCAATGCCATTATCCATCGTGATACTTTGTCTACTTTCTGCTTTAAAACGGTTTAATGAATCTTTCATTGCTTCATTTGCAACTTCGGCCCCTCGATTCTCTACTCGCCTTATACTGACATATTGTGTCTGACGTTCTACCATCACATTAAGCGATACCGTACTTTGTGAGCACACGATTGAATCACCTTCCCAATGACCAAAGGATTCTTTTTTATTAATAGCATCTGGCCTCTCTAATATACTGATTCTATTCGGTATCATCTCTCGCTTTGATGCCTTCTTACCCATTTTTTTATGCCAGCGTGGTGCATGCTTTCTGGGTAATAACGAAGTCCAATCAACATGAAATTTATAGATAAAACAATAGATCGTTTCATGACTGACGGTAAAGCTTTCTTCCTCCATACTCAACCGTCCTGCTATTTGTTCGGGTGTCCAGCCTTCACATAATCCAGAATAGATAGTGTCCTCATAAGACTCACATTTAGAGCCTGTTTCTGCCGCCTCTTTTTTCCTTCTTCTGGATTTATAGTCTGCTTCTGATGGGAGATAATTCCCTGCATGATTTAGGTTTCTTTTGTATTCTCGGGACAAAGCACTTACACTTCGTCCCAACACCTTGGCTATAGCCGAAAAGGAGTGTCCTTTTGATCGTTGGATCGCTAGTTGATCTCGTTCTAATTGATTTATTTGTTTATAATTTCTTCTCAAAACATCGTCTCCTCTATATTTTCTATAGAATTTTAAACGATGCACTTGCTTTCTGAATACGAGTGTTTTTAGCATAACGCTAAGTTCACCTGCAACGCCTTGTTAGCTGTTTTAACCAACAACATGGTTTTTGAATACATGTACATTTAATTTCGATTATAAAACAACCATTCTAACTACTTTTCTCTCGAATACAAAATACCTTGATTTTATACTGCTTGGACTTAAAACAAATTCGCTGCCCTAACACAAGATTAGCTATTGATTACCAATAGTGCGGATTTAATTTCAAACTTTTCCAATTGAGCGACGGACATTACTTCACACTACACGATTCCGGAAATAATGATTGCTTTTCCCCTTACGCAACTTTATGCACCGTAAATATAAATTGTGTTTTATACGGTAATATTTCGATGATTTCTATTTGTGAAGATAAGATTCTATTAACAGCTAACGCTAAGTTCAGGTGACCAAAAAGTGACCTTTGTTTTGTGCAAAAATGGAGCGTAGCGCAATGCACAAAACAAAGGACGCTTTTTGGGTCAGCTGCAACGCCTTGTTATGTTTTTACACATACAATTGTTGTTCAAGTGACTTTAAATCACCAAGCACCCAAAGACTAGATATTTTATTAATTGGGTATCTAGTATACTCAACCATCCACAACATGTAGTATCTAGCGATGGAAGAGCAAAGGCATCCGGTTTGTAACGTTGACTATCCTGGAACATTCCAGGAATTTGATAAGTGGTTTAGCACCGAAGAGGCTTGCCTTGCATATATTTTGACACTCAGGTGGCCTCAAGGTTTTTGTTGCCCTTCTTGCGGAGTTTTTGAAGAAAACCCGTCGATTATGGGCAGGGGTCTTTTTCTGTGCCGCAAATGCAAACGGCAAACATCCATTACTGCTGGAACATTGTTTCACAAAACACACAAGCCGCTGAGGACCTGGTTCCTTGCTATCTGGTTTGTAACGAGTCAAAAGAATGGAGCCAGCGCACTTGGACTGAAGCGTGTTCTTGGTCTTGGCAGTTACGATACTGCATGGACCTGGATGCATAAATTGCGTCGAGCAATGATACGTCCTGGTCGCGACCATCTAACAGGCGCTGTCGAAGTCGATGAAACCTATGTTGGAGGCGTAGGAAAAAAAATCAGAGGTCGTGGTGCCGAGCGTAAAGTGATTGTTGCTATTGCCGCTGAAGTCAGAGGGAAAGGCTCAGGCCGAATACGAATGTCTATGATTCGAGATGTGTCGGCGAACAGTCTTCATCAGTTTGTTTCGGATAATGTTGAAAAAGGTGCGGCAGTTCGCACGGATGGATGGAAAGGATATATCGGTATTGAAGACGTTGGCTATAAGCATATTGTAAGCAATATTACCGCAAGTGGTGATCCTGCACATGTCGTCATGCCTCGTGTCCATAGAGTTGCATCCTTATTTGATCGTTGGTGGCTTGGAACTCATCAAGGAGCTATACGTCCGGTGCAACTTGCTTATTATCTTGATGAGTTTACATTCAGGTTCAATCGCCGAAATTCAAAAGCGCGTGGCTTGCTCTTCTATTGCTTGATGGAGCATGCGGTAGAATGCGCGCCGGTGCCTCGCCCTAAAATAATTGGTGGTGAACCACAACATATGGTAGTTGGTTGAGTAAACTGGATACCCATTTTTTATTATTTGTAAAGTGGAATAGTGCTGCACCTTGCCAAGATATTTTACGGCCTGTTTGTTTAAAACCCAGAAATTCATTTTGGTGCACCCCAGAAAACTCCATTTTAGCAAACACTTTTGATTGTTCAACCACCATTTCTATTATCGTACATGTGTAGTTACCTAATGCGTCATGAATCATATCGATATATTCAATAAGCCCACTCTGTCCATTTTTTTCAAGACCAAGAGAGCCACGAAAAATAAATGGATCATTTATTACATCTGGAATTACAGATTTGTCATGCTGGTTCCAAATTATTTCGTAAAATATACGGACTTGTTTTTCTTCGGGACTCATATATTTTTTAGAAAACATAACGCTAAGTTCAGCTGACCGAAAAGTGGCCTTTGTTTTGTGCAACAATGAAGCGCAGCGCAATGCACAAAACAAAGGACGCTTTTTGGGTCAGCTGCAACGTTTTGTTATGCATTATACCTAATTAATTTCCTTAATGATGATATTACGAACACCCTCAACCGAGTGTTTATTATTACCCGCTACCGCGACAAGTAATTTGCTTGATATACTTGACATTGCAATACACTTTACAACAACTCTATTATTTTTGATTGTTCCATATATTCCATATTTTGTTTCAATTAGGTTTTTTGTTTTTAGTGATTGTAATATATGATTGCTTTGAATCAAGCATGCATTTTTTGATTTATTTAAGTCTTTGAACCAAGACCATAATTCTGGTGGCTTGCCAACTGAAGTTGTCAATTCAGAAATATCTAGCGAGATTTCATCTTTCCCTTTAGAATAATAAGAAAAAGCACTGGCTAAACAAACAATTAAAGCCAAAACAATAACATACAACTTCTTTTTATGCGGCAAATATAATGGTTTATTTTCGTTATTATTTATATTGGCATACCATCTTGCGGCTCCCCCGCAGTTTCTGCATGTATTAGTTAAGTTTTCTTTAATTGCACCGCAATATTCACATTGAACACACATTAATATTATATAGATTATAGGTAAATATTTATACGAATTTTAAATAATTTATAAGTATAGCATGTTTCACCATATTATTATGCATAACGCTAAGTTCAGGTGACCAAAAAGTGGCCTTTGTTTTGTGCAATAATGGAGCGTAGCGCAATGCACAAAACAAAGGACGCTTTTTGGGTCACCTGCAACGCCTTGTTAGCTGTTTTAACCAACAACATGATTATTGGATACATGTACATTTAGTTTTGGATATAAAAAAATCATTTTAACCACTTTTCTTTCAAACACATACCTTGATTTTGTATGGATTGAACTAAAAGCTAGTTCGCTGTGCAACGCAACATAAGCTGTGATTAGAAACTTTGTGGATTCAGTTACCAACTTTTCAGCTTGAACGCAGGACACGACTTAGTACCGTCCGATTCTGTAAATTATAACTGCTTTTCCCCTTACGCAACTTGATTCACCATAAACATTAATTGGGTTTTATACGATAATATTTCTATGACTTTTATTTGTGAAGATGACATTTTATTAACAGCTAACGCTAAGTTCAGGTGCATTTGTCGGCAACCGACTGGAGCGGTAGCAAAAGAAGGGCGCAGGCAAATGTCACCTGCAACGCATTGTTAGCTGTTTTAACCCACAACATGATTATTGAATGCATGTACATTTAGTTTCGATTATAAAACAATCATTCTAACCACTTTATCTTTCGAATACAAAATACCTTGATATTGTGTATTGTTTGGATTAGAAGAAAATACGCAGCTTCAACGTATAATGTGCTGCGATAGTAATTTTCGGATTTAGTTATCAACTTTTCAACTTGTACGCAGGACACAACTTAACGCTGTGCGATCCTGCAAATAATAACTGCTTTTCTCCGCACAACTTGATACACCTTACATATAAATTTTTTTACACGATAATATTTCGATAACTTATATTTGTGACGATGACATTTTATTAACAGCTAACGCTAAGTTCAGGTGACCAAAAAGTGACCTTTGTTTTGTGCAATAATGGAGCGTAGCGTAATGCACAAAACAAAGGACGCTTTTTGGGTCACCTGCAACGCCTTGTTAGCTGTTTTAACCAACAACATGGTTTTTAAATGCATGTACATTTAATTTCGATTATAAAACAACCATTCTAACCACTTTTCTCTCGAATACAAATACCTTGATTTTGTAAAACTTGGATTAAAAGACAGCTCGCTATTTCAACGCAAGATAAGTTGCGATTAGAAATTGTGTGGATGAGTTACCAACTTTTCAGCTTGGATTTAGCACACAACTTAACGCCATGCGATTCTGTAAATAATAACTGCTTTCCCCTTGCCATTTGATACACCATAAAGTAAATATCCACGTTCTTAGAACGTGGTTTTGATCTCACCCTAGAAGGGTGTTTTAGGCTTCTGCATAACCTAAGCATATTGCTGAAATTTTACTTCTTTCTTTGAGACACAATCATGATACTTCCTTAATCTACACCGATTATACTGATAGTGATCTAGAGCATGTGCTCACTGATTCAATATGCTGATTGCCAAGCTCCATATTATTTATGGTGGCTATACAATATTTTGGATTACTTTACATCATCAAATTCATCAGGCCAGAGCCTACGAACCTACCCACGTCCTCAGGACGTGGTTATACGATGGAATATAAATTGTGTTTTACACGATAATATTTCGATAACTTATATTTTTACGATGACATTTTATTAACAGCTAACGCCAAGTTCAGATGCCCAAAAAGTGGCCTTTGTTTTGTGCAATAATGAAGCGCAGCGCAATGCACAAAACAAAGGACGCTTTTTGGGTCAGCTGCAACGCCTTGTTATGTTCAAGTTTAGTATGCAAGCTTGTCATATGTATATTTTTGCATAGCGAAATCGTATGGATATTTTCGAACAGCTCTGTAGTTAGCCCGTTGATTTTTTGCGCTATTCATATATCTTTTGGCAGATAATTGCTTGTCATATGTATACTTCTGCATTGTGTAGTCATAAGGATACTTCCTAACAGAAAAATTTTTTACCTCTGTATCTCTAACCGTCTGCATATATCGTTTTGCTGCCAGTTGTTTATCATACGTATATTTATTCATTGCGAAATCAAATGGGTATTTCCTTGACGCGAACTCTTTTACTTCCAAGTCTTTGATGGTTACTAAATAATGATATGCCGCAATCTGTTTCTTGTACGTGTATTGTTGCATTTTAAAGTCATTTGGGTACTTTCGATTTGCAAATTCTCTAATTTCACCTTCTATAGACGATGCCATAGTTATTCTTGTTTGCTTATTCTGCCTAATAGTAATTTGTGTATCTAAACGTTTTTTAAGCTCAAGTTTTTGTTGCTCAATTTTTTCTTGTTTGACCTGAGCAGCTGTTTTTATTGTGTGTTTTCTTGCCTCTATCTGCTTTATCCACTTTTCGACTTCCCTGAATTCAAGTCATAAGTGCATAACCTGTAAAAACATCCATGTTAATTCCTGTGAGTTCTCTGAAGACCTCATAAGGTGTTTTAAATCCCAGACATTTCCGCGGTCTGCTGTTAAGGTTATCAACGGCTTCGAGCACCTGCTTCATGGTCACATCGATTAACTCCATTGCTTTTGGGAAATACTGTCGGAGCAAGCCGTTTGCATTCTCATTTTGTCCACGCTCCCATGAATGATAGGGTTTAGCAAAATAGGTGTCACAACCCAGTGTATCTGCAATCGATTCATGGCAAGCGAATTCTTTCCCATTGTCAAAGGTGATGGTTCTAACCCATGACTGGATCGGTGATAACAAGGTTTGAATTGCCTGTGTCACCAAACTCGCTTGTTTCCCTGAGACCGGGGTTGCCAGGCGAAGCTTTGATTTGCGGTCATCCAGCGTCACAATCACTCCTTTGTGGTTTTTGCCAATGATAGTGTCGGCTTCCCAGTCGCCCACACGTTCACGCTTGTTGGCCGCCTCAGGACGTTCATCAATATCCACCCGGTTTGGGATCCCTGTCCGGTTGTGTGCTGCCCCATAGCGTTTTCGATACGTCTTGTTTTGATGCCGCAAATGTTGATAAAGCACACCACCCGCTTGTTTGTCTGCCAAGACATATTGATAGATCGTTTCATGGTGCAGCTTGATTACTCCATCCAACTCCAGCCGTCCTGCGATTTGCTCAGGACTCCAGTCTTGCTCAAGATAGCCATCAATAAGGTGCTTGATTTCATCCGTCAATTTCGTTACTTTGCACTTGCTGTCATGACGCTCGTTTGCGAATCGATTCGCCTGGTTGTGTCGATAGCCGCGTTGTCCTGTATTGCGATTGATCTCGCGCGACACCGTGCTCTGCGAGCGATGAAGCGCTTGTGCAATCTTGTTCAATGAGGTGCCTGCTTTGCTTTCAATTTCGATATAATGTCTTTCAGCAAGACTGAGATGGTGATAGTTCATTGGTATCCTCTGTCAGTGGCTTCGTAACTGTTGACAGTGTACATCGATGTCTTGCTTCTAAACACATCGTGCCATGCTTCCAGTTACATACAGAGGTTATGCACTTATGATACGAATTCAGGTTCTTTGTTTCTATGCTTTTTTCTTAATTCACGATTTACTTTTTGAATAGAACAGTCACTTGATGAAATTAGTTTTCCGTTGCAAAAACTAAATGATTCTGAATTTACAATCCCTGAAAACAATAGAACTATTGATAATAGTGTTTTTCTCATTCTGATAAACTCTTGAAATTTTAAATGTATTGTTCATATCATTGCTTGTTCTACATCTAGTATAGAACTGCTATTAGAAGCATCTATTCACAAATGAATATATTTGTGAATAATTGGGATTGACCGCACAAAAACATAACGCCGAGTTGACAGGCTAAATCGTCCTGTCGAACGACTGGTTCTCAGGGAGCGGAGCGGACTGAGGGCCAGTCGTTCGACAGGTCTCCTGTCAACTCGGCGTTCTCAGGGTGCGTAGCGCAGCGGAGCACCCTGAGAACGCTAAGCTAACCTGCGCTTGACGGCGACCGACTGGAGCGGCAGCGAAAGAAGGGAGCGGTCAAGCGTCAGGTTGAGCGTTTTGTTATGTTTTTTGACTGTAATATTCACGTTTTATTTCAGTTGTAGATTGCTTTAGATACGATAAAATCTATGTTTAAAACTAGGCAACAAACACACCTGATTTAATATGACGGTCATTGTTTTCTATAGGCTCCAGTTCATTTTCTAAAAGATAAATGTTTTCATAATCTAAATTTTTTTCTTCACATTTTGAAATGTATTCATCACCAGCTATTACCAAAGTAGCTTTGTCCCAGACGATGCGATACATCCATGATCCATTATCGAGCAATTCAATTTCGTCTATTTCTCCTGACCAACCCTCTATATTGATCGCAAAATCTGGGTCGATAACTCCCGTAGTTATACTGATTTTATCACCGCACTTGTATTTGCTAGTTTTATTCGTCATTTTCGTACTATTAACATTTAAAATTCTTGTGTTTAACTTAGATTGTTGAGTCCTTCAGAACATAACGCCTAAATCAGCGCGCAGTTTAAAGGGGCGCGCTTTTTTGCTTCGCAAAAAACGTGACGCTTTAAACTGTCCGCTGGATTTTATTGTTATGTTTCTTTTGATTCTAAATAAATGATTTTTCCATCTTTCCAAATGGGTACTTTTAAACCATTTTCTGTTGCTTTTCTTTGAGCTATTTTTGAAGCCCTACGCATAGCACCTATGGCGAGTTTAGAATATGATATTTTTTCTTTCATAATAATTCTTCTAGTATTAGAGGTACTTCCCCAGAGTTATCAAAAACAACCCATGCACTAACGGAATGCTTATAATGGTTTTGAAAATTATACCATCCCTTTTTATATCGACGTTTGATTACATTTTCTGGTACATTGTGCCCACCCTCTGCTACTCTTAATTTAACTCGGTGAACAGCCATTTCTTCATTTGGTAGTTTTAAAAAATACAAAATAATTTCATAGCCAAGTTTTTTCCACTTTTCGATACGACGAATATAGTTTAATCCGCTCAATGTCGTTTCAAAAGCAAACGATTCCTTTTTTTCGACTAAATTATCTATCTTTTTTAGCAATAATTTACCCGCTTCGAGGGCGACTGCTTCGGGCTTGAATGGTGATAACCCTTCGGCAATTAGGTCTGCATTTACATAATTTAAACATGATGCCTCTTCTGGTAAAAATGTCTTTGCAAATGTCGTTTTACCCGCACCATTTGGACCAGCAATAATGTAGCATTTCATATTCTGTTGTCTCAAATACGTTTATTCTATCTGGCTAGATAAATTATTGCACTCCTAATTTCTCAAATATGCTGCTCTTACATAACGCTAAGTTCAGGGGCATTTGCCGGCAACCGACTGGAGCGGTAGCGAAAGAAGGGCGCAGGCAAATGTCACCTGCAACGCCTTGTTAGCTGTTTTAACCAAACAACATGGTCTTTAAATACATGCACATTTAATTTCGGTTATAAAACAACCATTCTAACTACTTTTCTCTCGAATACAAATACCTTGATTTTGTAAGACTTGGACTAAAAGCCAGTTCGCCATTTCAACGCAAGATAAGCTGCGATTAGAAATTGTGTGGATGAGTTACCAACTTTTCAGCTTGGACTTGGGCCGCAATTTAACACCGTGCGATTCTGTAAATAACAACAGATTTTCCCCACAGAACTTGATACACCGTAAATATAAATTGTGTTTTACACGGTAATATTTCGATAACCTATATTTGCGACGATGACATTTTATTAACAGCTAACGCTAAGTTCAGGTGACCAAAAAGCGTCCTTTGTTTTGTGTAATAATGAAGCGTAGCGTAATGCACAAAACAAAGGACGCTTTTTGGGTCAGCTGCAACGTTTTGTTAGCCATTATTTGTGATAGGTTGTACGTGTTCAGACCTGAATTCGTATCATAAGTGCATAACCTCTGTATGTAACTGGAAGCATGGCACGATGTGTTTAGAAGCAAGACATCGATGTACACTGTCAACAGTTACGAAGCCACTGACAGAGGATACCAATGAACTATCACCATCTCAGTCTTGCTGAAAGACATTATATCGAAATTGAAAGCAAAGCAGGCACCTCATTGAACAAGATTGCACAAGCGCTTCATCGCTCGCAGAGCACGGTGTCGCGCGAGATCAATCGCAATACAGGACAACGCGGCTATCGACACAACCAGGCGAATCGATTCGCAAACGAGCGTCATGACAGCAAGTGCAAAGTAACGAAATTGACGGATGAAATCAAGCACCTTATTGATGGCTATCTTGAGCAAGACTGGAGTCCTGAGCAAATCGCAGGACGGCTGGAGTTGGATGGAGTAATCAAGCTGCACCATGAAACGATCTATCAATATGTCTTGGCAGACAAACAAGCGGGTGGTGTGCTTTATCAACATTTGCGGCATCAAAACAAGACGTATCGAAAACGCTATGGGGCAGCACACAACCGGACAGGGATCCCAAACCGGGTGGATATTGATGAACGTCCTGAGGCGGCCAACAAGCGTGAACGTGTGGGCGACTGGGAAGCCGACACTATCATTGGCAAAAACCACAAAGGAGTGATTGTGACGCTGGATGACCGCAAATCAAAGCTTCGCCTGGCAACCCCGGTCTCAGGGAAACAAGCGAGTTTGGTGACACAGGCAATTCAAACCTTGTTATCACCGATCCAGTCATGGGTTAGAACCATCACCTTTGACAATGGGAAAGAATTCGCTTGCCATGAATCGATTGCAGATACACTGGGTTGTGACACCTATTTTGCTAAACCCTATCATTCATGGGAGCGTGGACAAAATGAGAATGCAAACGGCTTGCTCCGACAGTATTTCCCAAAAGCAATGGAGTTAATCGATGTGACCATGAAGCAGGTGCTCGAAGCCGTTGATAACCTTAACAGCAGACCGCGGAAATGTCTGGGATTTAAAACACCTTATGAGGTCTTCAGAGAACTCACAGGAATTAACATGGATGTTTTTACAGGTTATGCACTTATGACTTGAATTCAGGAGATATCAAATAGTTTGTCAACGACATTATAGATAAAGACTTTTAAGTAATCCTTATTCGTCTTAATATTTTCATCTGTGTAATCTTCTATTGTGTCACCATATACATTTCCGTGGTGATCAAACCACCGTGTCAAGATTGTACTTTCAGACTCCATGACTGTTCCTTCATTCTTCACTAGTATCGCTGAAATTTGTCCTCGTGGACTAGAACGATGCATGACCATATTGAATTTAATCTTTACCTTTTGACCAAGTACTTGGATTACTAGCACATTATTTTTTTCTTCAATTATTGATATGCTTTTGATACTGTCTAGATTATTATTGGCGGTACTCAAAAAACTCTTAAATATTCCAAATAAAGTTTCATATTTTTCAAAAACCAAATTTATTTTCCTAATGTGTTCGTTCATAGCTATTCCTTTATATGGCTAACGCTAAGTTTAGGTGCATTTGCCGGCAACCGACTGGAGCGGCAGCGAAAGAAGGGCGCAGGCAAATGTCACCTACAACGCCTTGTTAGCTGTTTTAACCAACAACATGGTTTTTAAATGCATGCACATTTAATTTCGGTTATAAAGCAACCATTTTAACGACTTTTCTCTCGAATACAACATACCTTGATTTTGTATGGCTTGGACTAAAAGATAGTTTACTACTTCAACGCAAGATAAGCTGCGATTAGAAACTTTGCGGATTAAGTTGCCAGCTTTTCAGCTTGAACGTAGAAAGCAACTTAACGCCGTGCGATTTTGTAAATAATAACTGCTTTTCCTTGCCATTTGATACACCTTAAATATAAATTGTGTTTGACACAATAATATTTCGATAACTTATATTTGTGACGATGACATTTTATTAACAGCTAACGCCAAGTTCAGATGCCCAAAAAGCGTCCTTTGTTTTGTGCAACAATGAAGCGCAGCGGAATGCACAAAACAAAGGACGCTTTTTGGGTCAGCTGCAAGCATTTGTTATACATTATAGTTCTGATGTTTTGTTCGCTTCTCGGACTCTTTCATAAGTTGTATACCGAGGTTGTCCATAAGTATATGGGCAAGGTTTACCATTTTTATCAACTTTATCGTTAATAATATTTAAACTTTGAATTTTTGATACTTTAAATATTTTTCTTAATCCACCATCATAATCTTTTTCGTCTTCATCTAAATAGACTTTTAATTCCTCTATATCTAACAAATTCTCATCATCAACAGGAGTTTCAGTTATTTCAAAAAGATGATTAATCCTTGAGTTTATATAAAATGCTAAGTATTTTGACGATTTAAAAGAGCGTTTGTTTTGACAAATATAATAACCATGCTTTATTGCTATTCCTTCAGCCCAAGCAACAATAAGAACTTGCTCATTTTCAAGTGACCAACCAAAACTGGTTAATCCCATATTATCAAGTAATTTAATGAATTCGTCGATGAGATAACTCAACAACTCATAATTATCTATTGAAGTACTATCTGTAAAAGAATTTAAAGCATCTCTAAGTGTTGTCCATTCCATCCAAGCAGTTTCTTTAAGAATCTCTGGTTTGCTTTTATCAGGTGTAATGTAAATAAGGAAATCAGTTTTTTTATCAATTAATTTTTGATGCCCTACTAGCTGCTTTGTATCTATAGAGTTTGGAACAATTTTACTTTCAATATATAAATTGAATGAAAATGAACTTTTAAGCAAACCATCTGGAACACTATTTCCTGAATGATTTGAAGGCTGTGTGATAATTGAAATTTCACTATTAGGCAATTGCACCCCTGCAATTGTAAAAATATGCCTGATTAAGCTTTCGCCTCCAATTTTACATATTTGCAACAGTGCAGCGGTAACTCTATTTTCTGGTTGTTTATATTCACCAAAAATTGATAGATCACTAATTTCTTTAGCCATTATTGTCCTTGTATAACGCTAAGTTCAGTTGACCAAAAAGTGGCCTTTGTTTTGTGCAAAAATGGAGCGCAGCGCAATGCACAAAACAAAGGACGCTTTTTGGGTCAGCTGCAACGTTTTGTTATAACCCAACTTCATACCCTTCTACTTCGATTGCCAAGAATTGCTGCCATATGCCATTTGGTTCCCATTTTTCAAATACGGTAGATTCTAGTCTATTCCCCGTAAGCTTACACATCAACTTTTGATGGTGAAACATAAAAGCAGAAACTCTGTAATTTTTTGCGCAATGAACCCACACCTTTGTATCTTCCACTGCTGTCAGTAACTTTAGAAATAGAATGAGGTGTTTCTTTTCAGGAGCATCAAATGGCACTGGAATATGAAAATAAGCCATTCCGAGGGAAGTTACAATGAAGCCTTCATTTTCAATTGCAGAACTAGAATCTGGCATTGCTAAGTTAATGACTGCATTAAACCCATTCTGAGATATTTCACTAAGCTGATCTTCTGTCGGTTGACCCGACGTTGAAATGTTTTTAGTAAACTGAACATAATTTTTTATTTGATTAATCAATACTCAACACGCCTCTCGTATTCAGAAAGCAAGTGCATCGTTTAAAATTCTATAGAAAATATAGAGGAGACGATGTTTTGAGAAGAAATTATAAACAAATAAATCAATTAGAACGAGATCAACTAGCGATCCAACGATCAAAAGGACACTCCTTTTCGGCTATAGCCAAGGTGTTGGGACGAAGTGTAAGTGCTTTGTCCCGAGAATACAAAAGAAACCTAAATCATGCAGGGAATTATCTCCCATCAGAAGCAGACTATAAATCCAGAAGAAGGAAAAAAGAGGCGGCAGAAACAGGCTCTAAATGTGAGTCTTATGAGGACACTATCTATTCTGGATTATGTGAAGGCTGGACACCCGAACAAATAGCAGGACGGTTGAGTATGGAGGAAGAAAGCTTTACCGTCAGTCATGAAACGATCTATTGTTTTATCTATAAATTTCATGTTGATTGGACTTCGTTATTACCCAGAAAGCATGCACCACGCTGGCATAAAAAAATGGGTAAGAAGGCATCAAAGCGAGAGATGATACCGAATAGAATCAGTATATTAGAGAGGCCAGATGCTATTAATAAAAAAGAATCCTTTGGTCATTGGGAAGGTGATTCAATCGTGTGCTCACAAAGTACGGTATCGCTTAATGTGATGGTAGAACGTCAGACACAATATGTCAGTATAAGGCGAGTAGAGAATCGAGGGGCCGAAGTTGCAAATGAAGCAATGAAAGATTCATTAAACCGTTTTAAAGCAGAAAGTAGACAAAGTATCACGATGGATAATGGCATTGAATTTAAGTACCATGAGAAGCTTAAAAAAGCGCTTAATATTAAGACCTATTTTTGCCAGCCATACCACAGTTGGGAAAAAGGATTAGTTGAGCAAATCAATGGACTGATTAGACGCTTTTTACCTAAAAAAACAGATCTATCAAAGATCACAAAAAAGGAAATAGGCGTGATCGAATTTTTATTAAATTCACGCCCAAGAAAGTTGTTAAAATGGGAAACGCCAGCCGAGGTTTTTGCTCGGAAATCTGGAATAAATTTAGTAGGTGGTGCACTTGCTACCTGAACGCGGCCCTTTGGGTTATAACGCCCGCATCAGCTGACGTAAAAACTGGATGCATGGCTCCTCTATTGAGAGACCGATAACAAGTGTGAACGCTGTACCAGACTCCAAGCACTCAACTCGAATAGTCAACTGGGTCTCGAACCCGTATTTGCAAGGCAGAGTCAGCTTATTATGAATACAACGAATACTCAAGAAGAAATCAATATCGGTGTCGATACGGGCAAATATCATCTCGATATTTATATCCGTCCCTTAAGCATTTATTTTTCAATCGCAAATGATGAACCCGGTGTTAAAAAAGCAATGGCTGAAATTAAAAAGCATCACCCAACACGGATTGTTATTGAGGCAACAGGACGCTTGGAACATGCGTTTATCCTTGCTTGTTCTAAAGCCAATTTACCCTTTGTTGTTGCTAACCCCTTACACATTAAAAAGTTTGCTGGGGCGATCGGTCGTTTAGCGAAAACAGATCAACTTGATGCTGAATTAATCGCGCACTATGGGGAGGCCATTAAACCTAACTTATCCCAGTTAAAGCCTGAAAGTATGCGCTTGATGAGTGATCTGCTCTCACGCAGGAGACAGCTGACACGCATACAAACCATGGAAAAAAATAGGCTGAAAATCATGCCTAAAAAAATATTAGGGACGATTAATCCGGTGCTCACTGTGCTGAAAAAACAAATTAAAAAGGTCGATCAACGTCTCATCAATCTGATTGAGGAATGTCCTGACTATTACGAAAAAAATCAGATTCTGCAAAGTATGCCTGGGATCGGCAATGTGGTCGCTTTTAGCTTATTAGCTGATATGCCAGAACTGGGTAATATTAGTAGCAAACAAGCCGCTGCCTTAGTCGGTGTTGCTCCCTTTAATCGAGAAAGTGGTTCTTATCAAGGACAACGTAAAATACGCGGAGGACGCTATCAAGTCCGAACCGTGATGTTTATGGCGATGATGTCGGCGATACAGTGTAATCCCGTTTTTAAGGCCAAATATGAGCAGCTGGTCGCCGATGGTAAACCAAAAAAAATTGCTCTGATTGCCTGCGTCAGGAAAATGATTGTGATCTTGAATTCCATGCTCAGAGACGGCAAAAAATGGGAGCTTCAGCAGACTCAATAATTAACATTTGACACCATAGTCACTTGTTAGCTTGTTTTTGTTTCGATAATATAGCCAAGTTCAATGGCTTTTTTAATAAAGATATTTATGTTTCCTATACCCCACCGATTACTGACAGCTATAGAATCGTCAAATATTTTTATTACTTCATCGGGATTAATAAAATGCCTTTTTCTATCTGTAGAGGCTATTTCTTTCGCCTTTTTTAACGATGCAAAGACACCTTTCGAGCCTTGGCATTTTTTTGGAAAATCTAGTTCTAATGAAACATACGAAATAGTAGGATTCCTTTCACAGTGCTGTTTTAGAACTGCCAAAACTAATTTTCCTTTTCCATAAGTAATACCGTTAAAAATATATTTAGTCGAATCTTTTAAAGAGTTTGTATTATTAAAGTATGTATCTGTTGTTACAAATATATTGCCATCTGACCCTCGAAACCTTTTAATTGTAAGAGCAGCAATTTGAACTCTCGATTCTGTTAAATAACCATTTTGTATTTTTGTAGCTAAACTAGCTTCAATAGAATTGCCTACCAAAACCCCAACCTATTTTGGAATAGGAGAGACTTCTTTATTTATGATATTAGGGTATTGCTCCAATATTTGCTCCTTCTCTTTTAAATAATCCTCAAGTTGTTTTAAATGTATATCTTTTAACTCACCAATTTTTAGCTCTATTACTGCAATATAGTCCTGAGAATATGTTGCAAGAATATCAATTCGTCCATCAGTGTCTTTACTTTTCCTACCTTGTTTTAAAGTTAATTCTGCTTCTACAATTTCCACATTATTGAATGTATCTTCGTCCAAACAAAGAACACCTTCATTTTCTATTAAATAGGCTTCCATTGATAATTCTCGCTTAAAGGGAAACTCTTTTAACTGAACATCATTTACCGTCAAATGCCTGAAAATTTGCATATTGTTCTTCACCAATAGTTAATGACTAAATATAAAATTAAGCTGATGCTTTATAAGCTAACGCTAAGTTCAGATGCCCAAAAAGTGGCCTTTGTTTTGTGCAAAAATGAAGCGCAGCGCAATGCACAAAACAAAGGCCGCTTTTTGGGTCACCTGCAACGCCTTGTTAGCTGTTTTAACCAACAACATGGTTGTTAAATACATGTACATTTAGTTTCTATTATAAAGCAACCATTCTAACCACTTTTCTCTCGAACACAACATACCTTGATTTTGACTAAAAGAAAATTCGCTGCTTCAACGTAAGATAAGCTGTGATTAGAAACTTTGTGGATTAAGTTACCAACTTTTCAGCTTGAATGTAGGACACAACTTAGCGCCATATGATTCTGTAAATAATAACTGCCTTTCCCCTTACACAACTGGATACACCATAAACATCAATTGGGTTTTACACGATAATATTTCGATGATTTTTATTTGTGAAGATAACATTTTATTAACAGCTAACGCTAAGTTCAGGTGACCCAAAAAGGGGCCTTTGTTTTGTGCAATAATGGAGCGTAGCGTAATGCACAAAACAAAGGACGCTTTTTGGGTCACCTGCAACGCCTTGTTAGCTGCTTTAACAACAACATGGTTATTGAATATATGTACATCTAGTTTCGATTATAAAACAACCATTCTAACCACTTTTCTCTCGAACACAACATACGTTAATATTGTAATGCCTAGACTTGAACAAATTCGCTGCCTCAACGCAAGATTAGCTTTGATTACCAATTGTGCGAATTTAATTTCAAACTTTTCCGATTGAGCGACGGATATCACTTCGCGCTGCTCGATTCCGGAAATAACGATTGCTTTTCCACTTACGCAATTTTATGCACCGTAAATATAAATTGTGTTTTATACGGTAATATTTCGATGATTTCTATTTGCGAAGATAAGATTCTAGCCGCGTTCAGGTAGCAAGTGCACCACCTACTAAATTTATTCCAGATTTCCGAGCAAAAACCTCGGCTGGCGTTTCCCATTTTAACAACTTTCTTGGGCGTGAATTTAATAAAAATTCGATCACGCCTATTTCCTTTTTTGTGATCTTTGATAGATCTGTTTTTTTAGGTAAAAAGCGTCTAATCAGTCCATTGATTTGCTCAACTAATCCTTTTTCCCAACTGTGGTATGGCTGGCAAAAATAGGTCTTAATATTAAGCGCTTTTTTAAGCTTCTCATGGTACTTAAATTCAATGCCATTATCCATCGTGATACTTTGTCTACTTTCTGCTTTAAAACGGTTTAATGAATCTTTCATTGCTTCATTTGCAACTTCGGCCCCTCGATTCTCTACTCGCCTTATACTGACATATTGTGTCTGACGTTCTACCATCACATTAAGCGATACCGTACTTTGTGAGCACACGATTGAATCACCTTCCCAATGACCAAAGGATTCTTTTTTATTAATAGCATCTGGCCTCTCTAATATACTGATTCTATTCGGTATCATCTCTCGCTTTGATGCCTTCTTACCCATTTTTTTATGCCAGCGTGGTGCATGCTTTCTGGGTAATAACGAAGTCCAATCAACATGAAATTTATAGATAAAACAATAGATCGTTTCATGACTGACGGTAAAGCTTTCTTCCTCCATACTCAACCGTCCTGCTATTTGTTCGGGTGTCCAGCCTTCACATAATCCAGAATAGATAGTGTCCTCATAAGACTCACATTTAGAGCCTGTTTCTGCCGCCTCTTTTTTCCTTCTTCTGGATTTATAGTCTGCTTCTGATGGGAGATAATTCCCTGCATGATTTAGGTTTCTTTTGTATTCTCGGGACAAAGCACTTACACTTCGTCCCAACACCTTGGCTATAGCCGAAAAGGAGTGTCCTTTTGATCGTTGGATCGCTAGTTGATCTCGTTCTAATTGATTTATTTGTTTATAATTTCTTCTCAAAACATCGTCTCCTCTATATTTTCTATAGAATTTTAAACGATGCACTTGCTTTCTGAATACGAGCCTGAAAGACCTAACGCTAAGTTCAGATGCCCAAAAAGTGGCCTTTGTTTTGTGCAAAAATGAAGCGTAGCGGAATGCACAAAACAAAGGCCGCTTTTTGGGTCAGCTGCAACGTTTTGTTAGGCTTTTCTTGCATCCTGCTTAGTTGCATAATTTGGCATTTCAACGTATTGAAGAGAAAAACCATATGAATTTGCGATTGTTTTGGCAGCAAGCTGAGAGCGTTTTAAATATTCATGAACTGATGCACTTTCTCCAGAAAGGTTTTTTTGAATTCTGTGTTTTTCTTTAAGTAATTCTGATTGAATCATTTTTCATCCTCCTCTTTAAATAATTCAAGAGGTGTAATAATTTCGGGTGTTGATAAGCCAAGACGACCATTGATAATTCTGATGTGTTTTCTTTTGTTTGCATTAGCGAGATGATTGCAATTCCAGGTAAGAAGATACTCGATGTCATAGTAGCTCGCATATGCAAGATGAACTGCATCACCTATCAGTGTTTTCGGCATAACATAATTGTCGATATAAAACTGAACAATTTGTTCAAGATCACCGGCGATAGGGAGCAGTGGAATTACTGAAACGAATTCAATTATTTTTTCCTTTTGTGGATAATTTCCATCATTCAATTCCTGAAGAACTGAATCTGATATGAAAATATCGTAAGTACCAGACATCTCAAACCACCATTTCCTTGTCACTTCAATAAAGCTTGCTAGTGACTCCCTTTGATCGAAGTAGTAACTTGGAATGGTAGAGTCAAGATATACTTTTTCATTCATACTAGTCATTTCTGTTCTTGCCTAACGCCCGCATCAGCTGACGTAAAAAGGGGCGCAGTTTTTGCGGCTTTTTCTTTTCGCAAAAATTGTGACGCTTTTTACGGTCAGCTGCATGCGATTGTTAGCCTTGTTTGGGTGGTAGAAGTGGGTACATGATTGATGTATTACATACTGGACAAGACTCATTATATTGCCTACCTTCTCTATTTAAATATTCTTCTAGGTTATATCTACATTTAAAACAAAGATGAGGGCATTGATAGACTCTTTTAGTTTTGCTATTTCTAATTGTCCCCACTTCATATTTTCCGAACCATTTACCTAAATGATTATACTTGTCCGTTTCATTGGGAATGAACTTCACTATAGCATCTACCTCAATATCTCCAGGTTCGAAGAATGTGATTTTTAACCCTGCTTCTAACTTGATTTTGTAGTAACTTAGACTTGAAAGTGTTCCATAACCACATAAATCAATATACTCATAGCTGACATCATCGAAACAGCGAACCCCATTAAAGTCAGCATAAATTAATTTATTCATATTTTAAAGGCTAACGCTAAGTTCAGGTGACCAAAAAGTGGCCTTTGTTTTGTGCAAAAATGAAGCGCAGCGTAATGCACAAAACAAAGGACGCTTTTTGGGTCACCTGCAACGTTTTGTTAGATTTTTCATTCGTATTTTAATTGGCATGTAGTTTTTCACGACCTTTCATAGGGCTTAATAACATCAGTAAGCATTGGAAAATGTTTGGTATTAAACGTTATAAGTTGAGCATCTATTTCTTTCGCTGTTGCTGCAATTAGTGCATCAGCTAAACCCATACCATGACTGGGTTTATATTGATTACGATAAAGCCCGCCTATCTTTGCAATGCTTTTATTAAGATTGGTCACTTCAAAGGTTTCAATAAAAATTTCTAACTTCTTTAATTCTTCTCCTCTTCTAACACCTGCATAAAGCTCTGCCATAGTGATAGATGACATATAGACTGCATCTTTTATGTTATCAATGTATGCTTGTGCTTCATCTTTTCCACGTAAATACTCTATCAAAACATCAGTATCGAATAACATTTTTTTCATTGTGACAATTTTTAAAAGTTACGATCGAATTCATTTCTGAGTTCTTCTATATTTGGATAGTCATTTCTATCTTTCCAGATTCCAAAAGCTTCTTGCCGCTTTTTACTATTATTTTTTTTATTATTTTTGCTAATCAGTGAATCAATAGCTTCTCTAATTAAATCACTCTGTGTTCTACCTGTTTCCTTAGAGAGTGATTTTAAGAAGTTTCTTTCGTCTTCAGTTAAATATATTTGACTACGTATCATGCTACCACTCCAGGACGGTGTATACAGTAATGTATATTATAGACTTGGATACGCTTTCTTGCAATGAATTAGAAATCTGCCTAGAAAATCTAACGCTAAGTTCAGATGCCCAAAAAGTGGCCTTTGTTTTGTGCAATAATGGAGCGTAGCGCAATGCACAAAATAAAGGACGCTTTTTGGGTCACCTGCAACGCCTTGTTAGCTGTTTTAACCAACAACATGGTTTTTAAATACATGTACATTTAATTTCGATTATAAAACAACCATTCTAACCACTTTTCTCTCGAATACAAATACCTTGATTTTGTAAGGCTTGGACTAAAAGCCAGTTCGCCATTTCAACGCAAGATAAGCTGCGATAGAAATTGTGTGGATGAGTTATCAACTTTTCAACTTGAACGTAGTGCTTGGGGTATAACGCCTTGCTCAGCGGCAATTTAAAGTGGCACGTTTTTGCGAATGCAAAACAAGTGACGCTTTAAATTGTCCGCTGGAGCAATTTGTTATGCATTTTTATTCAAGATCAATGCTTAGTTCATCAATTTTAATTTTATAATCATTAATCTGCTTTTTTACTTCCTGTATCACATTATATTTTTTAATAATTTCTTTTTGTTTTTCAATGTCAATTTCAGAAGAAGCATTAAATGGTATTTTAATATTGACTTTTGACATGTTTTTTAAGGATGCTCTTAGCTCTCTATCAAATCCATATTCATGCTTAACTCTATCAAGCTGAATCATTAAATATTCTGGTAGAATATCATCTGTAAGTATTCTGATTGCTCCACAGTGATCGGTTGTAATGAATGGTGTGTTTTTTGATATTGCATTGAATTCAAAATCGCCATCAATACCCCATAAAACGAAATTATTTTTGAAATTTTCGATATTGCTTTTATCTGAATAACCAACAGGTTTATAAACATTAGCACTGTAAATAGGAATTTCACCTGTGAAATTTACTATTTCTTTTTTTACAATTCTTTTCCCAATTGACAACTGAAAGTAATTGCTGTCATTAAGGCTTATTTCTTGAAACTTCGTTACAGCTTTATTCTGCAATGATGCCTCTTTAACCATAACGCTAGATTCACCTAGTGTGGACGATATATCATTAATTAAATCGCCGAATTCTTCAGTGTTTATACTCTTAACCTGTTCAATAATTCCAATCTCTATTTTCTCTTCCTTTGACCACCACCTGTCAATAGACCAATGCTCATCCGGCACGAAAGATTCAATATTTTGAATTTTACATCTTTTGTCATTATTTATTTTTTTAAATTGTTTTTTATTGCCTTTAAAAAAAGTAAATAATGTTACGGCTTCTTGCAAGTCATTTTGCTCAATATCAAAGCGATAGACATCTCTCGATTCCCCTATCTCGCTCACAAGATAAGTAAATACTGGATCAGTTTGTATCTCTGATATTTTGTTTTTCTTTTGGATGGCTAAAATGTATGTTTTTTTAGGCGTAGTAAAAAATGTTTTTTCGGGTAGTGAAATAATGCCATCAATAAAGCACTCATCTATTAAATACTTACGTAAAGTTTTATCATTTTGTCTATTGAAAATCCCGTCTGGAACAACAATAAATGCTTTTCCTCTAGGCTTTAAGGCTTTTATGATCCATTCCATGAATAGCCCCTCAACACCCATCGCATTAATTTTATAATAATTTTCAAGGTCGCTATCTTTTTTTATTTCTTCTTTTAGATTGCTACTCCCGCTTGTGACATATGGTGGATTGGTAAAGATCAAGTCATATTTATTCTCAACTGGTTCTGATAAAGTCCCTAAAATTGAATTGGTTTTTAAAATAAAACTTTCATTAAATAATTTAGCAAAATCTTTTGTTGCCCCTGCGTTATCTCTGATTAGATCAGAGAAATAAATCAGCATATTAGCTTTTGCCATAATGATAGTTTTTTGTTCATCCTTATCAAAGCCTTTGTCATATCCATGAATTGTTATTTTTGAAGCAATGCCGCTCTTATTTATCTTATAAAAATGATCTAGTCGAGTTTTAATAGGTTCTAAAAGAAACTTACCAACACCACAAGCTGGATCACAAATACTAACTCCATCTTTAATATCATCTTTCGCCATTTCAACTATAGAGCGAACTACTTTTAATGGCGTAAAAAATTGCCCCCAATTCTTTTTGCTTATGCTTTCTTTTAAAAAGCTTTCAAAAAGCTGACTCTTGAAATCATAATCAATATTCTCTAGCTTCCCATAATTTTTGAATTTCAATAACACTTTTTTAAATACAGTGCTGTAGCCTTTAACTGCTTTTTGATCTTTACTAACAAATATTGTCCCATTTATAATTGTGGTTTTATCAATTACATTTTCGGGGAATAAGTCCTTTATTTTAGGGCGTATTGTCCCCGCATATGTTTCTAATACCTCACCTTCCGTATTATCCTCATACATATTTAAAAGCGAGTGGAAATTATATATACCTTTCAAAACCTCTAAATCACTAAGATACTTAAAGATAAAAAGCTCTACAAAAGTATAAAGACAATTCTCGGGGGTGGCTCCACTAACTGACCAAATATCCTGCCAAATCTGTTTTGCTAAACTTGTAGGATTAACAAGACTTTTTGGTTTTATTTGATTGTTTTTTTCGTTGATGGAATCTAGTATGCTTTGTATAAGCATTGGGGTACTTTCTTCTTTAGGATTGAAATTATTTTTAATTTCAATCCCGTTCTCATCCTTAATAATATTTCCAGTTAAAACATTAACCCAAATACTTTCTTTTGTGTCAGTTGCTATAAGCAATTTTGTTTTTAATTTTTTAGCGACTTCAAGTTC
Source organism: Methylococcales bacterium (assembly GCA_965224565.1). Classification (GTDB taxonomy): domain Bacteria; phylum Pseudomonadota; class Gammaproteobacteria; order Methylococcales; family DRLZ01; genus DRLZ01. The sequence goes on from CBDCZN010000002.1 coordinate 539,256, forward strand.
TTGCTTAATAGCTTTTTGTTTTTTTGTTTTAGTGTTGAATTCAGACGGTTTTTTATATTCAATAACAGCTATAACATTCTTTTTTAGTACAATAAGTCCGTCTACCTTTTTCTTTTCTTCTTTTCCATAATCAACATTTCTAACGATACCGCTTTCTTTTAGCTGCTTTACCGTCGTAGCTCCAATATTGTAAAAATCCCATTTGCCAATTTTTTCAGGGTTATTAATTAAATCCTTTTGAATTAGTTCTTCACTCATTTTGCTTCTCCATTCGTTCTTGGCTTGTCCCAATAAGGAGATTTGCACTTAGGGCAGACACGGGGCAGATTATTCATATTGTTTGGCTTCCACTCATGGTTGCACCGAAAACATCTATGCCCGTAAATTAGTACATTTGCACCTGAATCTAGTTTCTTTGTGGTTTCTACTTTCATACTTGATAGTATATTACTATTAAGTATATACTATCAAGTAATTTATGGTCGGCGGCGTGATTGGTCTTTTGATTGCATAACGCTAAGTTCAGCTGACCGAAAAGTGGCCTTTGTTTTGTGCAAAAATGAAGCGCAGCGTAATGCACAAAACAAAGGGCGCTTTTAGGGTCAGCTGCAACGTTTTGTTAGTTGTCATATTTCCTCCAATACAACTTTTAAATAGTAACCCAATATCAAAAAAAGAAGGATTACTGCAACAAAGTTAACGCAATCACTTTTATCTTGCAAAATTGTTGCAGCAAGAGTTATGACCCACGTACCAATGTAGATAAAAATACGAGGTTTTGTTTGCCTATTATCTCTTGGAAGAATGCATTGTCCAATAATCGCAGATAATGGAATTAGCCCAATAAATATATAAACGCATGGAAAACTTGGAGTTCTACCGTCTATTAGACCCAATGATAAAAAAGAGAGAAAAATCAATGCTACATCAATCAAATCAGCAGAAAAAATTTGTCCTCCATAATCATTTCGCGCCGAAGATAACAGCAGGAATGGAACAGAATTATAGGAAATAAGCCACAGCCCGAGCAGAAGCTTTAAAGTATACTCGTATATGTTTCCTTCAACAGAAAATGCAGCTAAATGCTGCGCAAACCATACAAAACAAGCACCCAAAAAAGCAGGATAAATCAACTGTGATATCAATTGTTGGTGTTTTGTCATTTTCAGATCTTCAATATCCATACTTACCAGCCCCGGTTGCCGCGTTCAGGTAGCAAGTGCACCACCTACTAAATTTATTCCAGATTTCCGAGCAAAAACCTCGGCTGGCGTTTCCCATTTTAACAACTTTCTTGGGCGTGAATTTAATAAAAATTCGATCACGCCTATTTCCTTTTTTGTGATCTTTGATAGATCTGTTTTTTTAGGTAAAAAGCGTCTAATCAGTCCATTGATTTGCTCAACTAATCCTTTTTCCCAACTGTGGTATGGCTGGCAAAAATAGGTCTTAATATTAAGCGCTTTTTTAAGCTTCTCATGGTACTTAAATTCAATGCCATTATCCATCGTGATACTTTGTCTACTTTCTGCTTTAAAACGGTTTAATGAATCTTTCATTGCTTCATTTGCAACTTCGGCCCCTCGATTCTCTACTCGCCTTATACTGACATATTGTGTCTGACGTTCTACCATCACATTAAGCGATACCGTACTTTGTGAGCACACGATTGAATCACCTTCCCAATGACCAAAGGATTCTTTTTTATTAATAGCATCTGGCCTCTCTAATATACTGATTCTATTCGGTATCATCTCTCGCTTTGATGCCTTCTTACCCATTTTTTTATGCCAGCGTGGTGCATGCTTTCTGGGTAATAACGAAGTCCAATCAACATGAAATTTATAGATAAAACAATAGATCGTTTCATGACTGACGGTAAAGCTTTCTTCCTCCATACTCAACCGTCCTGCTATTTGTTCGGGTGTCCAGCCTTCACATAATCCAGAATAGATAGTGTCCTCATAAGACTCACATTTAGAGCCTGTTTCTGCCGCCTCTTTTTTCCTTCTTCTGGATTTATAGTCTGCTTCTGATGGGAGATAATTCCCTGCATGATTTAGGTTTCTTTTGTATTCTCGGGACAAAGCACTTACACTTCGTCCCAACACCTTGGCTATAGCCGAAAAGGAGTGTCCTTTTGATCGTTGGATCGCTAGTTGATCTCGTTCTAATTGATTTATTTGTTTATAATTTCTTCTCAAAACATCGTCTCCTCTATATTTTCTATAGAATTTTAAACGATGCACTTGCTTTCTGAATACGAGCCTGAAAGACCTAACGCTAAGTTCAGATGCCCAAAAAGTGGCCTTTGTTTTGTGCAAAAATGAAGCGTAGCGGAATGCACAAAACAAAGGACGCTTTTTGGGTCAGCTGCAACGTTTTGTTAGGCATATGATTTGATTTACGATAGAAGAAATTCATATTCTTGCTTCTAATACAAGCAAGCCTTCATTTGGATCTTGAGAAAAACTCTGTATTATCATGATATTTTTCTGTAGAAGATCCTTAATTATTCTAGTGTTACCATTTCCGACAGAAAGCCAAATTACTTTGGGTGGCGAACCGAATAAGAACGATCTTTGTCGAAAATCATTATCCTTTGATACGATAATATAATTCTCAGTTTTAGCATACTCCCAAATACTAGTATCTGTAGTTCCTTTCATTTTTAAAAAATCAATATGACTGCTTTCCGGAAAATCATTTGTGAAGAATTTAACCAGCTTTGAGCTAATATTTTCATCCAAGAGTAGCTTCATGCAACAAATGAAGTTGCAAGCCTGTGTTCTCTAGCAGCAGCAAAAGCAAAAACCATTTGTATATCTTTATGAGTAAGGCTTGGAAAGTCTTCTAGAATTTCAGGTTCAGACATGCCACCTGCAAGATATTCGAGAATATCATATACAGTTATACGCGTACCTTTAATGCAAGGTTTACCACTACGAATATCTGGGTCAATTATAATGTGATCTTCAAAATTCATTGATATTACCTTTATTGATTAGCTTGCATTTTATCATATTTTTCGCATGCGGAATAAGGCCAGCATTTCTATAAATATTCAAGGTAACTGCTTGAATGCCTAACGCCAAGTTCAGATGCCCAAAAAGTGGCCTTTGTTTTGTGCAAAAATGAAGCGTAGCGGAATGCACAAAACAAAGGACGCTTTTTGGGTCAGCTGCAACGCCTGGTTATGTGTTGTTAGCACTACGCCGAACATATGGCAGTTATTTTTCAACTAAATCCTTCAATGCCTTATTCATTGAATTCAGCATCGGGGGAACACCTTTTTCCATCTGACCACAAAAGATCGGAGCTAGTAATCCACTAAACGTTTCTTTATGAATTAGTCGTGTGCCTGAGTTGGTTTCTTCAAGCTCAAGTATCTTGTCATTAGTAAAAATAAATCCAGCCAACATATGAGCACGCCAACGAAAATAGTTTGGCTCTTCAAGCTCAGTGATTATTGGATTATATTTCGGACCGTCCTTACCTTCCTCTTTACCTATCATAGTTATATTGAGTTTTGATCCAACAGAGGCTGTACCATTTGATTCATTAATGATTGGGCTCCATTCCTGCCAATTGTCAATGTCCATTATGATCGACCAAACTTTAGATGGTGGTGCTGAGATTTCGATTTCGGTTTTTATTTCTTGCACTTCACTTCCTCCAATTGCCAGGAAAATAATGCTGGCAAAAACCAGTCCAACTAATACTATTATAATTTTCTTCATATTATTAATTAGATCCGATGCTATTTTCGTTTGTTACACATAACGCTAAGTTCAGGTGACCAAAAAGTAACCTTTGTTTTGTGCAAAAATGAAGCGTAGCGCAATGCACAAAACAAAGGACGCTTTTTGGGTCAGCTGCAACGTTTTGTTAGAAGTTTTTTCACGATATGCTTTCATACCATTCCAATTGCTCAGGTAATTCACTTGAAGAGTATTCCACATGGATGATTCGCCTATGGCTTGGCATAAGGCTTTTTCTTGAAGAGTGAAATAACAATGGACGCATTAATAAAATATCTCCTGGTTCGGCAGTACATATTTTTGGTTTTCCGGTATTTACAAGCTGAATAACTTTATTTGATTTAATTCGTCCGTTTAAATGAGACCCTGATAATACACGTAATGCGCCATTGTTCTCTCCTGTACTATCTAAGTGTACTCTCAATATAAGGATATTTTCTAAAATTTCCTTTGGTGGTTCCACGTGAACAACACCTTCCTTACTAGACCAAGAACAATACCCCTTTTCCTCTTTTTTCTCCTTAACAGCTATTTTTGTATCTTGATGCCAAGCCACATTCCAATTTGCCTCTGTTATTTTGTCAAAATAAATAGCTCGAACTGGGAATGCAGTTTTGCCTGCAATGGGTTCGATAATGTTTCTTATAGCTTTTGATTGAAAAAAACTTTTTACGAAGCGCGATTTTTTTAATAAATTTCTTACTCCATGAGGAGAGCTATTTGCTAAGGGAGCTGTGTTTTGGATTAATGCTATTACGTCAGATGGGCTGATAGCTTTGGTAAGCATATGAAAGCCATTTTGATGCAAGTAATGTTGCGTTTCACTCATACATTTCCTGAACTTATAACGCTCTTATCACGGGCGCCACAGAAGAAATGGAAAGAAAAAACACGCTGTTTGGCGTCCGGTGCATAAGTTTGTTATACCACAAACAATTGAATAAACCCTAGGCGCAGTCTTTTCCAATATGAAATGATGCTGAAAGCAAGAAAGGTGATTCCAATATAAAATGAGCCTGAAATAGCGATCAATGTCGCTCATGATCACAGGATGAAAACGATCATGAGACTGGAACAACTGACGAGCATTCAAGCGATCTATCAATTTCTTGATGGAACCCAAGCGGTTGCCTTCACGATGGCAACGAACAAGCAAGACCGTTATCGCTGGGTGCAGAAAACACTGGTGAAGCACCGCTACATACAACTTGGCAAGGTCGACAAGGGAATCGTGATCCGCTACCTGATGAAAGTAACGGGTTATTCTTTGGCTCAGACTAAACGCCTGATACAGCAATACATCAAAACGGGTCGAGTGATCGCTAAGCCTGCCCGTGGCAACGGTTTCAGACGAACCTATTCAGAGCAGGATATTCGTTTGCTAGCCAGTATGGATGAACGACACGGCCAACCCAGCGGACCAGTCCTTAAAAAGCTTTGTGAGCGTGCGTACCAGCGTTTTAACCAAACTCAGTATCAACAATTGGCAAGGATTTCGGTCTCACACCTGTATAACTTGCGCGGCTCCAAAACCTATCAGCGCCAACGTTGCACTCTGACAAAAACACGCCCGAAAGCCGTTTCAATTGGACAACGCCGTAAGCCTTGCCCAAATGACCAACCAGGCTATATTCGTATTGATTCTGTCCATCAGGGGGATCAGGATAAGCGCAAAGGGATTTACCACGTCAATGCAGTCGATGAGGTGACGCAATTCCAGATCATTGTGACACTTGAGCGGATTAGTGAGGACTTTATGCTACCCGCGTTACAACACATACTGGCTGCTTTCCCGTTTAAAATAAAGGGATTTCACACCGATAATGGTGGTGAATATATCAACTACAGCGTGGCTCAGTTGCTAGAAAAGCTGCGGATTGAATTCACCAAATCACGACCACGACGCAGCAATGATAATGGTCTGGTTGAAAGTAAAAATGGATCCGTGATTCGTAAACTCTATGGCTATACGCACATCCCTCAGCAGTACGCCACAGACTTCACAGAACTGAATCGGCAGCAAGTCTACCGCTACGTCAATTTCCACCGCCCCAGTTTTTTCCCGACCATTGTCACGGATAACAAGGGCAAGCAGCGCAGAATGTATCGTTATAAAGAGATCAGGACACCGTATGAAAAGTTCCGATCCTTGCCTCGCCCTAGCCAATACTTAAAGCCAGGGATCACACTTAAAATACTGGATGCATTTGCTGGTGAAATGACAGACAATGAGGCAGCTGAACAAATGAATTCAGCACGCGATTATTTATTTAAACAACTCCATGAGCGACTCCAAATAAGGGCTTAAGACTCTCTTACCTTCAGGCTCATTTCTGGATTGGAAAAGACTGGCGCTCGATACTGATTGTTGATGAGAGCGTTTGTAAAGCTAACCGTGTTTATTGACAAGTGTACAGCTGCTAACTGCAATGTGTCTGAAAGCGATTATTACGACAAACCTATGAAGACAATGCTTGTTTGTACAAAATACACTAACATTTTAAAACTAGGGTTGGAAATGGACAAACCTTTGTTTGCGTGAAGCCTTGATTAAGAAACAAAGGAAGACCCAACCACCTCATTCATAAAAGTACGCTTGTGTACTTTTATTGCCTTGGGGTATAACGCTAAGTTCAGGGGCATTTGCCGGCAACCGACTGGAGCGGTAGCGAAAGAAGGGCGCAGGCAAATGTCACCTGCAACGCCTTGTTAGCTGTTTTAACCAAACAACATGGTCTTTAAATACATGCACATTTAATTTCGGTTATAAAACAACCATTCTAACTACTTTTCTCTCGAATACAAATACCTTGATTTTGTAAGACTTGGACTAAAAGCCAGTTCGCCATTTCAACGCAAGATAAGCTGCGATTAGAAATTGTGTGGATGAGTTACCAACTTTTCAGCTTGGACTTGGGCCGCAATTTAACACCGTGCGATTCTGTAAATAACAACAGATTTTCCCCACAGAACTTGATACACCGTAAATATAAATTGTGTTTTACACGGTAATATTTCGATAACCTATATTTGCGACGATGACATTTTATTAACAGCTAACGCTAAGTTCAGGTGACCAAAAAGCGTCCTTTGTTTTGTGTAATAATGAAGCGTAGCGTAATGCACAAAACAAAGGACGCTTTTTGGGTCAGCTGCAACGTTTTGTTAGCCATTATTTGTGATAGGTTGTACGTGTTCAGATATCAAATAGTTTGTCAACGACATTATAGATAAAGACTTTTAAGTAATCCTTATTCGTCTTAATATTTTCATCTGTGTAATCTTCTATTGTGTCACCATATACATTTCCGTGGTGATCAAACCACCGTGTCAAGATTGTACTTTCAGACTCCATGACTGTTCCTTCATTCTTCACTAGTATCGCTGAAATTTGTCCTCGTGGACTAGAACGATGCATGACCATATTGAATTTAATCTTTACCTTTTGACCAAGTACTTGGATTACTAGCACATTATTTTTTTCTTCAATTATTGATATGCTTTTGATACTGTCTAGATTATTATTGGCGGTACTCAAAAAACTCTTAAATATTCCAAATAAAGTTTCATATTTTTCAAAAACCAAATTTATTTTCCTAATGTGTTCGTTCATAGCTATTCCTTTATATGGCTAACGCTAAGTTTAGGTGCATTTGCCGGCAACCGACTGGAGCGGCAGCGAAAGAAGGGCGCAGGCAAATGTCACCTACAACGCCTTGTTAGCTGTTTTAACCAACAACATGGTTTTTAAATGCATGCACATTTAATTTCGGTTATAAAGCAACCATTTTAACGACTTTTCTCTCGAATACAACATACCTTGATTTTGTATGGCTTGGACTAAAAGATAGTTTACTACTTCAACGCAAGATAAGCTGCGATTAGAAACTTTGCGGATTAAGTTGCCAGCTTTTCAGCTTGAACGTAGAAAGCAACTTAACGCCGTGCGATTTTGTAAATAATAACTGCTTTTCCTTGCCATTTGATACACCTTAAATATAAATTGTGTTTGACACAATAATATTTCGATAACTTATATTTGTGACGATGACATTTTATTAACAGCTAACGCCAAGTTCAGATGCCCAAAAAGCGTCCTTTGTTTTGTGCAACAATGAAGCGCAGCGGAATGCACAAAACAAAGGACGCTTTTTGGGTCAGCTGCAACGCTTGGTTAGCTATTAATAGACAATAGTTACGTTTTTAAAGTATTAATTATTATTGACGACTACAGCATCAAAGAAATCTATATTTTCTACCAGTACAAAAAGATCAAAGTTTTGTGCTCTTAACTGTAGGAGATTCAATGTTCGAGTTGATACGGGTATTCCTTCGAATATAACTTTACCAATTACTGGTACACCTTTAGTAAGTAATTGACTGATAGTCCTACCAGCAAGGCTGCTGGTTGATGACCCAAGTGAAACAGACTCTGAAATAAAAACTGTGCCATTAATATTTACATTTGATGGACTTAGCAAAGCGTTGATATCTTCGGTTAAAGCAGTAACTGTAAATTCACATGTCAATTTGTCTCCAACAAGATCACATGTTCTTGGTGAAAACCTGAGCCCATTAAGATCAATTGTATTCTGACTAAATGGCATCGTGGGTGTTGAAGGTGTTGTACATTGTATTCCTAGTACATTAGTGAGACGATTTAAGTTAATTGAACCGCTTCCCATTCCTTGGATGGAATTATAAGTCATGCTACCGCTGTCGCAAGAATCAATAGTAATTGTTAAAGAACCAAAAACCTTGCTTGAAACCAAACTAACATTGTGATTAACACCAAACTCGCTTCCATCGAATTGAGAAAGTTCAATTTCTGCTGTATCACCTGAATAACTACCGACTCCGGTTAACCAAAGCGGTTGCCCATTATCGTAAGCATACCAGTATACTAACATCCTATTTCCTGACAAAACTTCAATATTAATTCCTTGACCTGAATTGTTTTGATCAAACCAAGACCCTGTCATGGTTTCGTCAATGTCAAATGCAAACACGTTAAAGCTAATAAAAAACAATAATATAAATTTTCTGGTCATTTTTCTCTCCCTATTGATATTGAATTTTCTGAGACTGTATGATAGCTAACGCCTGAATAACCTGCACCAAATGAACGTTGGAGAGAACGAGGACGCAGTATGTGTCAGGTTGATTTGATTGTTATGTGTGTACCCACGGAGTAAATGATTATGATTAAAAAAATTAGCGCTTACACTGGCGAAGAAAGAAAATACAGTGCTGACTATGCTTTAAATATTGCAGAATTGTGGGATTCAGGAAAAATGATTGGCGGCGATGAGGACGAAGTTATTTTTTCTTTAATGGATGAGGTTCAAAGGATGCGAAAATTAATGAACCCAAAGATTTGGACAAAAGAAATGCACGACGCATGGCAAACTAACATGCCAAATGTGCAAAAAGCATTTGATGCCCTTTGTAAATTAAACACATAACGCCAAGTTCAGATGCCCAAAAAGTGGCCTTTGTTTTGTGCAACAATGGAGCGTAGCGGAATGCACAAAACAAAGGACGCTTTTTGGGTCAGCTGCAACGCCTGGTTAGGCTTTTTGTCACCAAGAAAATCTCCAACCACGCTGTTTAAAGCCTCTTTCTCATTTTTGCTTAGCCATAATACAAATGCTGTTTGATCAAATGGAACAACCATTTCAAATTTATTCTCAGAACTAGGAAGCAACTTATTTATTTTTACCAGTATATCCATATCAATATAATCATGTGAATATTTTGAAATAATTGTATGATTTTCATTATTCAATTCAAAACTAATTTCAATGGAACCATCGTCTGTTTTCCAATTTTCTCTGATATTTTTAGGTAAAAACACTCCTTCTGAAATAGTACTCCATTCCTTAACAGTGTTTATATAAACATTATTTCCCTTTAAAACATCTGCTTCTGTGTCTTTCCACCATTTTTTATTGCTTCCATAGTCAATAATATACATATCATCAAGAGGACGATCAGTCTCAAATTTTTCACCCCAATCCTCAATATACTTTTGACGAATATTTGATATGACTGCTTCTAATGATGTTTTATTCTTATCGTCCAGTAGCCCTAGATTATAATAATATTTCACACGATCAACAAACGACTCATTTGATTGAGCCTCAACTGGTTGAGAAAAAAACAGAATGACAATTGGAATTGGTCCAAATATAAATCCCATTAAAGTCCATAACAATGGTTTTTTCCTTTTTGCCTTTGCAAGACCATTACACACTACAGCTGAAAATACTGAGATTGTGAGTGCAATTAGAGGACTCATATATGTCACCAATTTTTTTAAAGCCTAACGCTAAGTTTAGGTGCATTTGCCGGCAACCGACTGGAGCGGTAGCGAAAGAAGGGCGCAGGCAAATGTCACCTACAACGCCTTGTTAGCTGTTTTAACCAACAACATGGTTTTTAAATGCATGCACATTTCATTTCGGTTATAAAACAACCATTCTAACTACTTTTCCCTCGAACACAACATACCTTGATTTTGTAAGGCTTGGACTAAAAGATAGTTCACTACTTCAACGCAAGATAAGCTGCAATTAGAAACTTTGTGGATTATTCAGTTTGAACGTAGAACACAACTTAACGCCGTGCGATTCTGTAGATAATAACTGTTTTCCTCTTACGCAACTTGAAACACCATAAATATAATTGTGTTTTACACGATAATATTTCGATGACTTTTATTTGTGACGATTACATTTTATTAACAGCTAACGCTAAGTTCAGGTGACCAAAAAGTGGCCTTTGTTTTGTGCAATAATGGAGCGTAGCGCAATGCACAAAACAAAGGACGCTTTTTGGGTCACCTGCAACGCCTTGTTAGCTGTTTTAACCAACAACATGATTATTGGATACATGTACATTTAGTTTTGGATATAAAAAAATCATTTTAACCACTTTTCTTTCAAACACATACCTTGATTTTGTATGGATTGAACTAAAAGCTAGTTCGCTGTGCAACGCAACATAAGCTGTGATTAGAAACTTTGTGGATTCAGTTACCAACTTTTCAGCTTGAACGCAGGACACGACTTAGTACCGTCCGATTCTGTAAATTATAACTGCTTTTCCCCTTACGCAACTTGATTCACCATAAACATTAATTGGGTTTTATACGATAATATTTCTATGACTTTTATTTGTGAAGATGACATTTTATTAACAGCTAACGCTAAGTTCAGGTGACCAAAAAGTGACCTTTGTTTTGTGCAAAAATGGAGCGTAGCGCAATGCACAAAACAAAGGACGCTTTTTGGGTCACCTGCAACGCCTTGTTAGCTGTTTTAACCAACAACATGGTTTTTAAATGCATGTACATTTAATTTCGGTTATAAAACAACCATTTTAACGACTTTTCTCTCGAACACAAAATATCTTGATTTTGTAAGGCTTGGACTAAAAGATAGTTCACTACTTCAACGCAAGATAAGCTGCGATTAGAAACTTTGTGGATTAAGTTGCCAACTTTTTAGCTTGAACGTAGAACATAACTTAACGCCGTGCGATTCTGTAAATAATAACTGCTTTTCCCCACAAAACATGATACACCATAAATATAAATTGTGTTTTACACGATAATATTTCGATAACGTCTATTTGTGAAATGACATTTTATCAACAGCTAACGCTCTTATCACAGGCGCCACAGAAGCGCCCGAAAGAAAAAACACCTCTGTTTGGCGTCCGGTGCATAAGTTTGTTATACCACAAACAATTGAATAAACACTAGACGCTCGATACCGACTGTTGATGTGAGCGCTAGTAAAACCAACCGTATTGATTGACAAATGTGCAGCTTCTAACTGCAATGTGTCTGAAAGCGATTATTACGACAACCTGATGAGAATAATGCTTATTTGCACACAAGACGTTAGTATTTTTGAGCCATGGTTGTCAGTCAGTAAACTTTTGTTTGCATAAAGCCTCGATTACAAAACAAAGATAAACCCAACCACCCCAAGGCAATCAAAGTACTTTCGAGTACTTTTATTGCCTTGGGGTATAACGCTCTTATCACAGGCGCCACAGAAGCGTTGGAAAAAACGAACCCGCTGTTTGGCGTCCGGTGCATAAGTTTGTTATACCACAAACAATTGAATAAACCCGATACACTCGATACTGATTGTTGATATGAACGCTTGTAAAACCAGCCGTGTTGATTGACAGATGTAAAGCGGCTACTGCAATCTGTTTGAAAACGATTATTACGACAAACCCATGAAGATGATGATTGTTTGCACACAACACGCTAGTTTTTTAAACACAGGTTTGGAAATGGACAAATCTTTATTAGTACGAAGCCTTGATTATAATACAAAGATAAACCCTTATACCCAAGGCAATAAAAGTACATGCATGTACTTTTATTGCCTTGGGTATAAGGGAGCCATCACCAGTGGCCGGAGCGCAGCGTAGGCCTCTGGTGCATGGAGTGGTTCGATCCCTCACGTGTCCTTACCCTCATCCTCCAGGGACTGTGCATCGGATTTATCTGCTTCCGGGGCTTCGGCCACAGCGGCTGACCCTACCGAACAAGGTTTCCACAGGTCGATCGCCCTCGTATATACTGAGCGCCATCCGTCTGGCAATTTCGCCGGGAACGTACACCATCCATGCTCCAAATACCGCAGATGCGATGACTCCTATGATGCGGAACCCAGGGTCGTAGAAGATTCGTAGTATCTGGACAGAGATGAGATAAGCGAAGTACCAGGCTAGACAGATCCCAATCCCTCCCGCGAAATAGTCCCAAGACCGGCCGCCAATCGTCATGGTGAGTCCAAGCAGTACCCCCAGAGTGCTATAGATGCTTAGCTCAATCAGATAGATGGATTTTCGCATTGGTCTTCTCCTCGACATCGAACACTTTGATCACAGGCGCCTGAAAGAAAAAGCACCGCTGTTTGGCGTCCGGTGGATAAGTTTGTTATACCACAAACAATTGAATAAACCCTAAACGCTCGATACCGATTGTTGATGTGAACGTTTGTTAAAACAACCATGCTTATTGACAAATATATTGCTGCTGACTGCGCAATGACCCTGAAAGCGATTATTTTGACAACACTATGAGGATAATGCTCGTTTGCACACAATATGCGAGTGTATGGAAACCAAGCCTGGAAGTGTACAAACCTCTGTTTGTATAAAGCCCCGATTACGAAACAACGTTAGAGCCAACCACCCCAAGGCAATAAAAGTACTTTCGCGTACTTTTATTGCCTTGGGGTATAACGCCAAAATCAGATGCCGTTGGCAGATATACGATGAACTCTGACAACGCTCAAACTTTATGATATAAAAATGACCTTCGAAAACGAACTGCGCTGCCAACGGTCAACTGGATTTTATTGTTATGTTTTTTTACTCATGCTATTGTGTAATTTTTAAGTAATTATACACATAAAGTTTATGAGAACAAATATTGTAATTGATGATGATTTAATGACGCACGCTCTTAAAGCAACGGGATTGAAAACAAAAAGAGATGTTGTTGAGCAAGGTCTTAAATTAATAATACTCCGACAAAAACAGCAAGCAATAAGAGGCTTACGTGGAAAAATTAAATGGGAAGGGAACCTAGATGAAATGAGAACCAATAATGATATTAGTTGATACCAGCGTTTGGATTGACTATTTGAACGGTAAAGAAAGTTCACTGACAAATATTTTGGATAAGGCTTTAATTGATGGCTTAGTTTCGATAGGCGACTTAATTCTTTTAGAAATTCTACAAGGTATAAAAGCCGAACGAGAGTACAACAAAACAAGGAAAGTCCTTGCGCTCTTAGAGCAATATGAAATGTTTGGAAATAATATGGTTGAAACATGTGCAGAGAATTTTCGGTTTCTTCGCAAAAAAGGAATCACTATCAGAAAAACAAATGATGTGATAATTGCTACGTTCTGCATTGAAAATAATCTACCCCTTCTCTTTAGAGATCGTGACTTTATACCATTTGTTGATCATCTTGGACTAATACCCGCCAGCTTGAAAACATAACGCTAAGTTTAGGTGCATTTGCCGGCAACCGACTGGAGCGGCAGCGAAAGAAGGGCGCAGGCAAATGTCACCTACAATGCCTTGTTAGCTGTTTTAACCAACAACATGGTTTTTAAATGCATGCACATTTAATTTCGGTTATAAAGCAACCATTTTAACGACTTTTCTCTCGAATACAACATACCTTGATTTTGTATGGCTTGGACTAAAAGATAGTTTACTACTTCAACGCAAGATAAGCTGCGATTAGAAACTTTGCGGATTAAGTTGCCAGCTTTTCAGCTTGAACGTAGAAAGCAACTTAACGCCGTGCGATTTTGTAAATAATAACTGCTTTTCCTTGCCATTTGATACACCTTAAATATAAATTGTGTTTGACACAATAATATTTCGATAACTTATATTTGTGACGATGACATTTTATTAACAGCTAACGCTAAGTTCAGGGGCATTTGCCGGCAACCGACTGGAGCGGTAGCGAAAGAAGGGCGCAGGCAAATGTCACCTGCAACGCCTTGTTAGCTGTTTTAACCAACAACATGGTTTTTAAATGCATGTACATTTAACTTCGATTATAAAACAACCATTTTAACCACTTTTCTCTCGAATACAAATACCTTGATTTTGTAAGGCTTGGACTAAAAGCCAGTTCGCCATTTCAACGCAAGATAAGCGGCGATAGAAATTGTGTGTATGAGTTATCAACTTTTCAACTTGAACGTAGGACACAACTTAACGCCGTGCGATCCTGGAAATAATAACTGCTTTTCTTCGCACAACTTGATACACCTTTCATATAAATTGTGTTTGACACGATAATATTTCGATAACATATATTTTTACGATGACATTTTATTAACAGCTAACGCTAAGTTCAGATGCCCAAAAAGTGGCCTTTGTTTTGTGCAAAAATGAAGCGTAGCGTAATGCACAAAACAAAGGACGCTTTTTGGGTCAGCTGCAACGTTTTGTTATGTTTTTGAACTTCGAAATTCACGATTTATTTTCATTGTAAGTCAGGGATATTTTCTGGAGCGACTAAAACTTGAATACTTCTTGCTACGCCAGCTTTTCTTTTAATTAGCTCAATACTCTCTAATTTAACCACCATTTGGTGAACAGTTGGAGGACTAACTTTGAAATATTTTTGCATGTCGGATTCCGCAGGCGACTGACCATTTAACTTTATATAATGGTGAATAAATGATAAATATTGACCTTGTTTATCCGTAAATTTTTTAACCATTCTATTTGAATCAACTTTGAATTACTGTTGTGTTTCGACTAATTCCTGAATATATTTACTAGCTTCTAATAAGTTCATATCATACATTTCTACAGCCTCAACTTCATTGATACCGATTTCAAATTCATTTTCAATTGCTTCCAGCTGTTTTGTATTTTCCAGTATATCTGGAGGATTCTTAGTTGACCAAAACAAACACATCTGAGAGTTTGCATCCGGTTTGCTGTTAGGTACATATTTTTTATACAGCAGAAAAAGTTTATTTAGTGCTTCACCATTCATAATATTTAATCTAATACCATACTTCTTGCTTTTGAGTTTTACTTTCCCTTGGCTTGGACTGTCTTTTAAAACATAACGCCTGCATCAGCTGACGTAAAAAGGGGCGGTTTTTTTGCTTCAGAGACTGTGAAAGTATTCGCCCCATAATAATGAGACAATAGCGGTGTCAGTCAGCCAAGTAAAAATAACAATGCCCATACGCCGTTATCAGCCCAGCTTAAATCGACAGCAAGACATGTTATTGCCTCCCCGTGTCGAAGACTATGTTAGCCAATACAATACAGTTCGAGCGATTGATGCTTATGTTAATACACTTGAACTTCACGCGCTCGGATTTAAGCACACTCAATCGGTTTTTTCTTCAGGGCAGCCTCCCTTTGATCCCTGTGCATTATTGAAACTCTACCTCTATGGCTATCTGCAAGGTATTCGAAGTAGCCGTAAATTAGAGCGTGAAACAACACGTAATTTAGAAGTCATGTGGTTAGTTGAAGGCTTACTGCCAAGCTATAAAACCATTGCTGATTTTCGTAAAGATAACAGTACCGCGCTGAAAGCGACAAATCGAGACTTTATGCTGTTATGCAAAGAACTCTCACTCTTTGGAGGAGAACAAATCGCTGTCGATGGGAGTTTCTTCAAGGGCGATACAAGCAAAGATAACATCTATACCGAAGATAAGCTGGATAAACAGCTTGATGTACAGGGTCACCGCATTAAAACTTGATTGAATGCAATTGATTAGGAGATCATTATGAGAGCTTACATAAGGATTTCTCATGACAGCCAGCATAATAGATCATTTTTCCACCCTAAAAGACCCGAGGATAGAACGCCACAAGCAACATAAGTTAATAGACATCATTGTCCTTACTCTATCTGCGGTTGCCAGCGGCGCAGATGGATGGGAAGCGATAGAAGACTTTGGTCAAGAAAAATTAAGTTGGCTCCGTCAATATATTGCACTTGAGAACGGAGTCCCGTCGCACGACTGTATAGCCTATGTTCTCTCAAGACTATCACCTACCGGTTTTCGCGAGTGTTTTATGAGTTGGACACAATCGGTATTGACCGTAACAGGTGGAGAAGTCATTGCCATCGATGGCAAAACAGCTCGCGGTTCACGTGACCGCAAGAACGACCGAAATCCACTGCATATGGTGAGTGCATGGGCGTGCAGCAACCGCATGGTTTTGGGTCAACAAGCAACGGATGATAAATCTAATGAGATTACAGCCATTCCGAAACTACTTAAATTGCTCGAACTCAAGGGCTGTATCATCACGATTGATGCGATGGGTTGTCAACGAGCGATTGCTAAACAAGTGATTGAACAAAATGGGGATTATGTACTGGGATTGAAAGGTAATCAGAGCAAGCTTCATGAAGCGGTTGAAGATTTCTTTGTCACCGCGCAAGCCAACCACTTCAGAGGTATCAATTACGACTATGAGGAAGAACTCGATAAGGCGCATGGCAGGTTGGAGACAGGACGATACTGGGTGAGTGATGATTTGCTGAGTCTTCCTAATACCCACCAATGGAAGGGATTAAAAAGCATTGGCATGGTCGAGCGCGAATGCCTTCAAGGGAAGACTAAATCTCTCGAGCGTCGTTACTTCATCAACTCGATTCCTGCGGTTGCCAAGCCCTTCGCAAATGCTGTACGTGGGCACTGGGGCGTTGAAAATCCGCTTCATTGGCGACTGGATGTCATCTTTGGTGACGACGCGAGCCGAATCAAAGGAAATGCTGCTACGATCATGACGAGTATTCGTCATCTCTGCCTGAATTTGTTTCAACAGGAAGCTTCTTCTCTCAGCCTTGCAAAGAAAAAGAGAAAAGCCGCTTGGAACGATGCTTATCGCGCCAAAATCATGTTTTCAAATGCTTTTTAATGCGGTGGCCCTGGCACTAACGCTAAGTTTAGGTGCATTTGCCGGCAACCGACTGGAGCGACAGCGAAAGAAGGGCGCAGGCAAATGTCACCTACAACGCCTTGTTAGCTGTTTATAGCAACAACATGGTCTTTAAATACATGCACATTTAATTTCGGTTATAAAACAACCATTTTAACGACTTGTCTCTCGAATACAACATACCTTGACTTTGTATGGCTTGGACTAAAAGATAGTTCACGACTCCAACGCAAGATAAGCTGCGATTAGAAACATTGTGGATTAAGTTGCCAACTTTTCAGCTTGAACGTAGAACACAACTTAACGCCGTGCGATTTTGTAAACAATAACTGCTTTTCCCCACAGAACTTGATACACCATAAATATAAATTGTGTTTTACACGATAATATTTCGATAACTTATATTTTTACGATGACATTTTATTAACAGCTAACGCTAAGTTCAGCTGACCGAAAAGTGGCCTTTGTTTTGTGCAACAATGAAGCGCAGCGCAATGCACAAAACAAAGGACGCTTTTTGGGTCAGCTGCAACGTTTTGTTATGCATTATACCTAATTAATTTCCTTAATGATGATATTACGAACACCCTCAACCGAGTGTTTATTATTACCCGCTACCGCGACAAGTAATTTGCTTGATATACTTGACATTGCAATACACTTTACAACAACTCTATTATTTTTGATTGTTCCATATATTCCATATTTTGTTTCAATTAGGTTTTTTGTTTTTAGTGATTGTAATATATGATTGCTTTGAATCAAGCATGCATTTTTTGATTTATTTAAGTCTTTGAACCAAGACCATAATTCTGGTGGCTTGCCAACTGAAGTTGTCAATTCAGAAATATCTAGCGAGATTTCATCTTTCCCTTTAGAATAATAAGAAAAAGCACTGGCTAAACAAACAATTAAAGCCAAAACAATAACATACAACTTCTTTTTATGCGGCAAATATAATGGTTTATTTTCGTTATTATTTATATTGGCATACCATCTTGCGGCTCCCCCGCAGTTTCTGCATGTATTAGTTAAGTTTTCTTTAATTGCACCGCAATATTCACATTGAACACACATTAATATTATATAGATTATAGGTAAATATTTATACGAATTTTAAACGATGCACTTGCTTTCTGAATACGAGATTATTATGCATAACGCTAAGTTCACCTGCAACGCCTTGTTAGCTGTTTTGACCAATAACATGTTTTTTGCATACAAATACATTTTATTTTGGGTATAAAACAACCATTCTAACTACTTTTCTCTCGAACACAAAATAACTTGATTTTGTAATACTTGGACTAAAAACAAATCCGCCGCTTCAATGCAAGATAAGTTTAGATTAGCAATTTTGCGGATTTAGTTTTCAGCTTTTCCGTTTGAGCAAAGGACATCATTTCCCACTGCGCGACTCCTTAAATGACAATTGCTTTTCTCCTTACACTTCTTAATACACCTTAAACATAAGTTGCGTTTACACGATAATATTTCGATGACTTATATTTACAAAGATGACATTTTATTAACAGCTAACGCTAAGCTAAGCGTCAGCTTGAGCGTCTTGTTAGCTTTGGTACACTCTAAAGAGTTTAAAAAATCTACGTAAGAGAAAATAAACTTTTTGCAACAACGAATAATTGAACTAATAAGTTTCTTTTTTTCTTACTATGAATTTGACGAAATACCAGCCCAATAGGCGCTATCTCTATATTGCATTACTAAAGACCTGCTTTTTCTAATGACATTTACTTCCTTAATAAATTGTCTATGTAGACGGTCAATTTTTGTTCGTGGCTTATTATATAAACCAACTCCTTTTAATGGGTGACAACCAACCCAAGAACATTGCTTTATTTTATAGAAAATATGAGCGACCAAAAATAACTCCTCTATAGAGTTAAAACACTTTCTTTCAACAGGCACCCAATCTTTAGAACAAGCTTCTAATGTTAATTGAAGTTCTAGTCTTCTTCCAAAGTGAAGACTTACAATAAATCCGATTATTTCTTTGGGAATGGCCGTCGGACGTTTTCCTGCTTTATAGACATAACAGATATTGAAGTCTCTTTCTCCTAATCTTGCTTGTGGAACCATGATTTTATCTATCGTGATTAGAAAAATAACTAATTATTTAATTTAAAAGCTAACGCTAAGTTCAGGTGACCAAAAAGTGACCTTTGTTTTGTGCAAAAATGGAGCGTAGCGTAATGCACAAAACAAAGGACGCTTTTTGGGTCAGCTGGAACGTTTTGTTATGTGTGTCATGGCTTGAAAGCCTTTAGTTGCAGCTCTTTCACAACTTTAAAGTGTTTTACATTACTTGAAACAAGTGTCATATTATTCTCAATCGCTGTAGCAGAAATAATAGCATCTCCAGATCTCATGTTTGATGAAAGAGCATGCTCTTCTACATATATCAATGCCCTGTGCCCTATATTTTCTGTCAATGGTAATATAGAAAACTCAAATTCAGAGATAAAGTCTTTCACGTATTTATGATGCGTCTTGTTCTTTGCACCTTGCAGCAATTCCATATAACTCTGGATTGAAAGATATTTTTCTTCGTCTTTTTCAATAAGCTTGGCAGCTTTCTCATTTCCCCTCTGAACCCAAATCAGAATATCTGTATCATAAATCATATCTGGGCTTTCTTAGGCTCTCTACTTCTTCTAATACCGTTTGCTCAAAGTCTTTGTGCATCGCAAAGAATGGATGGTCTTTGACTTTGGACATTGATTGTTCTCGGGCTGGCTTGATTATGCCTTTAACTTTACCGTGATATAGCACGGTAACACTTTCATTTCTATCAAGTGCTTTCAGAATATCACTTGTTTTGTACCTTAAATCTACAATGGAAGCTTTCATAATCACTCCTAACAAAAACATGCCTATACATTGTAGGCATTTGTTAAATTTTCTCAAGAACTTTTTTTAAAAATAGTAGATTTATTTAAACCGAAAATTGCCGCGTTCAGGTAGCAAGTGCACCACCTACTAAATTTATTCCAGATTTCCGAGCAAAAACCTCGGCTGGCGTTTCCCATTTTAACAACTTTCTTGGGCGTGAATTTAATAAAAATTCGATCACGCCTATTTCCTTTTTTGTGATCTTTGATAGATCTGTTTTTTTAGGTAAAAAGCGTCTAATCAGTCCATTGATTTGCTCAACTAATCCTTTTTCCCAACTGTGGTATGGCTGGCAAAAATAGGTCTTAATATTAAGCGCTTTTTTAAGCTTCTCATGGTACTTAAATTCAATGCCATTATCCATCGTGATACTTTGTCTACTTTCTGCTTTAAAACGGTTTAATGAATCTTTCATTGCTTCATTTGCAACTTCGGCCCCTCGATTCTCTACTCGCCTTATACTGACATATTGTGTCTGACGTTCTACCATCACATTAAGCGATACCGTACTTTGTGAGCACACGATTGAATCACCTTCCCAATGACCAAAGGATTCTTTTTTATTAATAGCATCTGGCCTCTCTAATATACTGATTCTATTCGGTATCATCTCTCGCTTTGATGCCTTCTTACCCATTTTTTTATGCCAGCGTGGTGCATGCTTTCTGGGTAATAACGAAGTCCAATCAACATGAAATTTATAGATAAAACAATAGATCGTTTCATGACTGACGGTAAAGCTTTCTTCCTCCATACTCAACCGTCCTGCTATTTGTTCGGGTGTCCAGCCTTCACATAATCCAGAATAGATAGTGTCCTCATAAGACTCACATTTAGAGCCTGTTTCTGCCGCCTCTTTTTTCCTTCTTCTGGATTTATAGTCTGCTTCTGATGGGAGATAATTCCCTGCATGATTTAGGTTTCTTTTGTATTCTCGGGACAAAGCACTTACACTTCGTCCCAACACCTTGGCTATAGCCGAAAAGGAGTGTCCTTTTGATCGTTGGATCGCTAGTTGATCTCGTTCTAATTGATTTATTTGTTTATAATTTCTTCTCAAAACATCGTCTCCTCTATATTTTCTATAGAATTTTAAACGATGCACTTGCTTTCTGAATACGAGTGCTTGGGGTATAACGCCTTGCTCAGCGGCAGTTTAAAGGGGCGCGTTTTTTGCGTTTTTTTGCAAAAAAAGTGACGCTTTAAACTGTCCGCTGGATTTTATTGTTAGATTTTTCTCAGCATGCTTTTTTATCATTTACAATCATGAGATCTGCGAATGCTTCAGTTATCCTAAGCCCAGTACCTTGTTCTACAAAAAGCCATTGCCCAGATGGGTTTATTTCAAGAAACACATATTCTCCATCAGGAGTGAGCCGCATATCTATAGCGCCGTATATCAACCCTAAACGTTTCATGTATTTGATAAGTAGTATTTTTAATTCATCTGGAATTTCAAAAGGCTCCATCCTAGCTTCGTCCATTACCATACGAAAGTCAACATGATAACTTGTATTGCTAGTGTAAATTGCACCTGTAAAAACCTTTTCCCCAATCATTGTTATCCTTAAATCTGCTTGAGCAGGGATATGTTTTTGGAATATCACGGGGGCATATTTCACATTATCGATTAAACTAAGCTCTTCTTCTTTTAACAAGCGGGTTTCTCTCCATGCATGTTCAGTACCTGAAAACGCCTTATAAATTATATTTTCTCTTCCATGCTTAATAATAAACTTATCCGCTTTTTGAGAATTGTTTGTGATACATGTATCAGGTATCTTCAGACCAATCTCTTGTGCTAATTTCAGTTGATATACTTTTTTTGCAGCTTCATCATCACGCGTTGGGTGGTTAATCCAAAATGGGTTCAAAGAAAGCCAAAGACCAGAAAAAGCAGAATAGCATTCAGTATACGCAAAACCTTGATCTTCACTAGAATTAATATCAGTATGGAGCTGAAATGGTTGTGGTCTTCTCCACCAAATAACGTTACACTCAGATAAACATGTTTTTATATCGTCATTGACAAGTTCATACGCTTGTTTATCGTCGTTATTAAACTCGATAGAAAGAAGACTTTTTTGTGGAAAATCTGATAAATCTAACAACATAGCTCTACTTTTTTTTAGTTCTAGATATTTTAGAACCTCAGTTGCATGACTATCTTTTTTTGATGATATTAGTAGAATCATTATAACTCCTTAGATTAACAAATAGAGCTGCTGGAGCATTAAAAAAACTCCAGCAACAATTTTAAATGTTTATTATTGCTAACCAGAAATCAATGATTGATATTCAGCTACCAACTGTTGATATTGTTGGTTTAATTGCTCAAGTTCCGCTGAACCATCTTTAATTAATTGTAAAATTTGAGTAATGGCTGTTTCATATTGCTCCAGAAATTGTTTTTCTTCAGTAAAATTCGAAGTTTCTCGACCTTTAGCCCATGCCATGGAATGGTGGGGAGTAGCAAGAATAAATGGACGTCCACCTTTTGCCATCGCTGACCCTTGCCCTTGTTGTGTTAAAAATCCACTAGGTTGAATCGGTGATTGACTATCAGTACCCGGTATTTTTTGATCTCCAAATTGTTTATCTAAAGCAGGTAGTTTCACATCGTCAAAAGCTTTTAGTGAACCGCCATCATCTACAAACTTGAGTGTACCACCGCCATCATCAATAAATTTAAGCGTCCCACCGCCATCATCTACAAACTTGAGTGTACCACCGCCATCATCAATAAATTTAAGCGTCCCACCGCCACCGCCATCATCAACAAACTTTAGCGTACCTCCGTCATCAATAAATTTTAATTTTGGTGTTGTTAATGTTTGCAATGTGGGAGATTGAGCAATTATCGAGGTGATGCGAACACCATGATTATGTGAAGAATCATTGTTAGGATCAGTAGGCCTACACCCTCCATTTGTGTGTACCCCAACAATTTTCCCATCTGAAGCACGTAAGATTCCTGAACCAGAATTTCCTCCTAGAGTATCAATGTCATTATAACCAATGAGAGTTCCATGTAGATCAGTTATAGGGCCAGCCTCAACTCTTTTGGGTACTCCAGCTGGATGTCCAATAATACAAGCCATATCACCGACATTAGCATCTGTTGTTGACACAGCAGTTGTACCAAAAGTTGCCCCAGGGTTTCCACCTAACCTTATTATTGCAAAGTCTAGTCCTCCCAACCGATATTCAACTAATTCCAGAATAGGAAAGCTTTGTTCAACACGTAGATTACCACTAGAATCAACTTGATAGTTAAAGTTGACATGTTGGTTTGTTGCTATTTCAGATGATGGAATTGTTGATCCTGTTGCATTATCCTTTGGAAGTCTCCATTCACCTGCTGCTTGGTCGAAACAATGACCAGCCGTTAAAAACAAGTCATTTGAAATTAGTGTACCTGTACACCATCGAACATTTGATACATTTCCGGAATCTGTATATATTGCGCCTAGATTACTATTCCACTGTGTCTGCCCAACAGGGCGTTGGTTGTTATTAACAAATGTCGATGTTACTCCTAAACTACCATCATATTGCTCTACAGCTTGAGAATCATCTGTTGTTCCGCATTGACTCTCTAAAAACTCGGAATACACATCCGCTTGCTCAGGCTTCGCCAGAATTTCTGTAGCCTCAGGAACATTATCTGGGCATGGTGGAAAAAGTGGGTCACAATGCCCAGATTTGTTTGGTGTTTTACTTTTTTTGGTCATAGCATTCTCCTTCAAAAGATATTGAAATATCAAGATAAAGGAAAAGCCCCATTTTCTCAAAAATAGAAATTAAAGGAAATAGACTTGAGTCCTAATAATTTCAGCTTCTCCTCACAGATTAGGTTACCAATAATAATAATTAATGTATGTGAAATATTACCATTCCAATAGAGAATCTAACGCTAAGCTCAGCGCGCGCCAAAAAGGGGCGCGGCTTTTTGCGACAGCAAAAACCGTGACGCTTTTTGGCGTCCGCTGGAGCGCATTGTTAGCCTACGATACTTGTTGGTTTTTATTTCCATCTCTATCCTTGCATGAGTGCATTAGATGCTCTTACTGTAACATAGCGAAATGAGCTGTTGAACTTTTTTAAAACTTTGCCAAGTTTGGTTTGATTTCTATTACTGAGTTGCACTTTACTATTACAACTGTTCTTCAAAAAAATACTGCTTGCAAGGTTTGGGGATAAGAAAAATTACAACAATACTAAAGCCCTCTATACATTACTGCCTTTGGGATTAAAATGAATTGATTATTGAGATAACCCCGCTCTGTTACTACCAACCCAAACCTTAAAAATGGCTGAATTGGCGATAAGTACGAAGCCCTTCTTTTTTTCAAATGCTCTCACTGTAACAGGGTTTTTAGCTAATCACTTTGGGAGTATTCCTGTGAAAGCAGACAGCTCTATTAAATATTTGAACCTGAGGGATTTGATACCCTTTTGTATTGAGATAACCCAGACAGGAATACACTTTGGTTTTAAACAGCAAGTGTGATTTCCAATAATTGATTGATTTACCCTGTTACTTCCTACCCAAACTTTCAAAGTGCTGAAGGCTGAAAATAAGCACAAAAGGAAAAGCAAAATAACTTTTCAGTTTCTAAATAATTTTACAAAGGAATTACTCTATTTTTTTTAGGCTAACGCCCGCATCAGCTGACGTAAAAAGGGGCGCATTTTTTGCTTCGCAAAAATTGTGACGCTTTTTACGGTCAGCTGGATGCGATTGTTATAATTTTTTCTTCATTGTACCTGACAATTCAATAGAGCCTTTTTTCCTTAGCTCTTCTATCACTTTTAACTGGTCATTTTTAGAGCGATTCTGACTCAATTTATATTTTCCTTGGATTTCAGTAATATTGATCTGGATACCGACAATCATGTTAATTAATGATTCTTTATACTCGGGATTCCAAGGACTTTCAAATGCTGATTCATATTCCTCGGTAAGTTCTTCGACAAGAACTTTTAGTTTTTCTGACCCAGTTACTAACTTTGGCTTTCCATATACATGAACTGCCTGATAATTCCAAGTTGGCACACCTCCTGATTCATACCAAGATGGGGAAATATAGTCATGAGAACCTTGAAAGGTTATTAGCACTTCCTGTGTTTCAATATTTTCCCACTGAGGGTTTCGTTTAGCTACATGGCAAATTAATGACCGTTTATCAACACTCAATAAAAAAGGAATATGAGAAGAAAATAGATGATTATCAACTAAAGATATTAACTGACCAAAAGCATTAGCCTTAATAAATGCTAATAATTCTTCTTTATCTGTTACTTCAAAATCTTGAGGTGTATACATATTTTCTCTAAATTATAACGCTCTTATCACGGGCGCCACAGAAGAAATGGAAAGAAAAAACACGCTGTTTGGCGTCCGGTGCATAAGTTTGTTATACCACAAACAATTGAATAAACCCTAGGCGCTCGATACTGATTGTTGATGAGAGCGTTTGTAAAGCTAACCGTGTTTATTGACAAGTGTACAGCTGCTAACTGCAATGTGTCTGAAAGCGATTATTACGACAAACCTATGAAGACAATGCTTGTTTGTACAAAATACACTAACATTTTAAAACTAGGGTTGGAAATGGACAAACCTTTGTTTGCGTGAAGCCTTGATTAAGAAACAAAGGAAGACCCAACCACCTCATTCATAAAAGTACGCTTGTGTACTTTTATTGCCTTGGGGTATAACGCCTAAATCAGCGCGCAGTTTAAAGGGGCAGGACTTTTGCGTCTTTTTTGCAAAAGGCATGACGCTTTAAACTGTCCGCTGGATTTTTTTGTTAGCTGTTTTTACTACTATTTCCATTATTTGGAAACATCCACTTTGCAACGACAACAAATAAACCAACAACAGTGATTGTTGTTGATGTAATAAATGTTATTAAAACTTTATCAGATAAATTAAATTCATTAGAGCTATACCCAGACATGAACACTGCAATTACCACACAGAATAGCCATGCACATACAAGCCAAAATATCCGTCCTGCATAACCTAGACGAAGCTCGTGGGTATCCTGAGATTCTTTTAACTCTTGCTTTAACACCGCAACTTGATAGAAAAGCTGGTGCTCTGCTAAATCAAGCGACAAATCAGGTTCAGGTTCTTGAAGAGATGAAGATACGTCAGCTTTTTCTTTTGATGCTGCTTTTAAAATTAATTCTTCAGGAGATAGTTTTGTACTCAAGAGGACTCAACAATTGCTCTATAATGATCGGCAACCAATTGTTCGGGTATAACTCCGAATTGATCTTTATTCCAAGTTACACTCCAAGGTGTATTGGGCTTATGAGTCAAAGTAGATAACTGACCGCCAGACATATGACCATACGCCTTCCAAACAGCTTGAACTATTTCGAGTTCTTCTCCATCATTACAAAATTCATCTTCCGCTTTGATTTTGTCGGTAACAAAATCCCGGCCATATTTTTGTAATGGTTTATAGAGCTTAGGAACTACCGGCCCCCATTGCCACGCATGAGTATTATTATAGTAAAGAGGATAGCCAAGAATTGCTAAGCCATAGCCTTGGGCAATAAAAACAAGCTTTTGCAACTGCATATTAGTAACAGGCTTACTTTCACCTTGAGAAATCTCAATAAATTTATTGGCAATAGCGTGTGCAGAAACAGTCATACAAGACAGTTTACCATAAACTGAAAATCATGACTTTTTCTTACAGCTAACGCTCTTATCACAGGCGCCACAGAAGCAATGGAAAGAAAAAACCCGCTGTTTGGCGTCCGGTGCATAAGTTTGTTATACCACAAACAATTGAATAAACCCTATACGCTCGATACCAATTGTTGTTGTGAGCGCTTGTAAAGCCAATTGCGTTTATTGATAAATGAGAAGCTGTTAACTGCAATGTGCTTGAAAGCGATTATTTTGACCAACCTTTGAAGATAATGATTGTTGACACACAATAGGCTTGTGTTTTGAAACTGGCATTGGAAATGGATTAACTTTGTTTACCTGAAGCCTCGATTACGAAACAAAGATTGACCCAACTGCCCAAGCAATAAAAGTACGCGCACGTACTTTTATTGCCGCGTTCAGGTAGCAAGTGCACCACCTACTAAATTTATTCCAGATTTCCGAGCAAAAACCTCGGCTGGCGTTTCCCATTTTAACAACTTTCTTGGGCGTGAATTTAATAAAAATTCGATCACGCCTATTTCCTTTTTTGTGATCTTTGATAGATCTGTTTTTTTAGGTAAAAAGCGTCTAATCAGTCCATTGATTTGCTCAACTAATCCTTTTTCCCAACTGTGGTATGGCTGGCAAAAATAGGTCTTAATATTAAGCGCTTTTTTAAGCTTCTCATGGTACTTAAATTCAATGCCATTATCCATCGTGATACTTTGTCTACTTTCTGCTTTAAAACGGTTTAATGAATCTTTCATTGCTTCATTTGCAACTTCGGCCCCTCGATTCTCTACTCGCCTTATACTGACATATTGTGTCTGACGTTCTACCATCACATTAAGCGATACCGTACTTTGTGAGCACACGATTGAATCACCTTCCCAATGACCAAAGGATTCTTTTTTATTAATAGCATCTGGCCTCTCTAATATACTGATTCTATTCGGTATCATCTCTCGCTTTGATGCCTTCTTACCCATTTTTTTATGCCAGCGTGGTGCATGCTTTCTGGGTAATAACGAAGTCCAATCAACATGAAATTTATAGATAAAACAATAGATCGTTTCATGACTGACGGTAAAGCTTTCTTCCTCCATACTCAACCGTCCTGCTATTTGTTCGGGTGTCCAGCCTTCACATAATCCAGAATAGATAGTGTCCTCATAAGACTCACATTTAGAGCCTGTTTCTGCCGCCTCTTTTTTCCTTCTTCTGGATTTATAGTCTGCTTCTGATGGGAGATAATTCCCTGCATGATTTAGGTTTCTTTTGTATT
Organism: Methylococcales bacterium; assembly: GCA_965224565.1. Taxonomy (GTDB): domain Bacteria; phylum Pseudomonadota; class Gammaproteobacteria; order Methylococcales; family DRLZ01; genus DRLZ01. The sequence goes on from CBDCZN010000002.1 coordinate 567,380, forward strand.
CTCGGGACAAAGCACTTACACTTCGTCCCAACACCTTGGCTATAGCCGAAAAGGAGTGTCCTTTTGATCGTTGGATCGCTAGTTGATCTCGTTCTAATTGATTTATTTGTTTATAATTTCTTCTCAAAACATCGTCTCCTCTATATTTTCTATAGAATTTTAAACGATGCACTTGCTTTCTGAATACGAGATTCTGTAGGCTAACGCCAAATTCAGTGGCCGCTGGCAGATGTTCGATGAACTCTGAAAACGCACTGAACTTTGATAAAAAATGACCTCTGAAAAAAAACCGCGCTGCCAGTGGTCAACTGGAATTTTTTGTTATACGATAATTTCTCATATGCTGACTATTTTTTTCTCGAATCAACTTTTTAGCCAAGTCGGCTTGCTCGTCTTTTCCAAATCGTAGGAAACCACTTTTTTGACTATTAATTTGTTTTTCTAGATATTTGTCAGCTCCTCCATAAGAACGTATCAGCAGTATATAAATGCTTGCTATTTCTCCCATATCCACGCCTGAAAAGTCACGTGCAAAAATTTCTCCAGACTCTGTTTTTTCAATAAAAACCTTATGGCGCAAACATCGAATCTGCATATCAAACTCATCTAGAACCTGCTCGAAATTAATTTGAGATAATTTCATTTTTGGTGACATAGCAGAAGTTGTTGTTCCTACTGCCTGAGACATTTTATCGACTTCGTTAGCACATTTCTTGATTTTACATATCGTTTGGTCGATGCTATTTGAAATTTCCTCAAAAATAAAAATTCGTCTATCGTTGATAAGTTTTTGGTTATTTCTGATTATCTGTGTTTTCATCACTTTTTCATCTGTAATCTGCTTACCGTTATTATCCACGCATAAAATCTCACCACTTTTAATTTTATTAATTTTTTGTTGGATTTGTTGCAGCTTAAGTTTTGTTTTTAACTCTAAACGAAGAAGTGACTCTATAAATTGAAATATTCTGAAATACTCTATCAGAATGGAATATAAAGAAAATGGCATTTTGAGTACTATCTGTCTCCGTACTTTTCTCCAGCGCCAATCAATAATTGCTTCGAAAACTATATAAATAATTACTAATGGCACTAAAGTTGCCACCACCGCTAACTCAAACGGTCTATCACTAAAATATACATTTCCATCAGAAAGCCATTCCATTATTAAGACCTACCAATTTATTTAAAGTATAAGGGGTATACGGTTAGCTCCTGTTGGTACTATATATTGTGGTATTGAAAATTATGATATTGGTTATCATTTTTAATGAAAACCATATTAATTAATAACTTGCTACAACAAGCATGACTATATCGCAACTCTATATGTTGTACTAACAGGAGCTAACCGCATACCCCATTAAAGTATAACGCTAAGTTTAGGTGCATTTGCCGGCAACCGACTGGAGCGGCAGCGAAAGAAGGGCGCAGGCAAATGTCACCTACAACGCCTTGTTAGCTGTTTGAACCAACAACATGGTCTTTAAATACATGCACATTTAATTTCGGTTATAAAACAACCATTTTAACCACTTTTCTCTCGAACACAACATACCTTGATTTTGCATGGCTTGGACTAAAAGATAGTTCACTACTTCAACGCAAGATAAGCTGCGATTAGAAACATTGTGGATTAAGTTGCCAACTTTTCAGCTTGAACGTAGAACACAACTTAATGCCGTGCGATTTTGTAAATAATAACTGCTTTTCCCCACAGAACTTGATACACCATAAATATAAATTGTGTTTTACACGATAATATTTCGATAACTTATATTTTTACGATGACATTTTATTAACAGCTAACGCCTGCTTCAGCTGACGTAAAAAGGGGCGCAGTTTTTGCGGCTTTTTCTTTTCGCAAAAATTGTGACGCTTTTTACGGTCAGCTGCAAGCAATTGTTATGTGTATTAATCTCATGAATCTCCAAATTTCTGTGTAAATGGTACACCATTGAAAGTATGTGTACAGCAATTACAAGATGGTTTTATTGATGTGCAACCAATTTCTGGAGCTGAAACTTTTAGAAAACCATTCTCATCTACGAACAAACCACTGAAATATGACGACTCACCAATTAAAACATAATCTTGTGCTTGATCTCGACTTGTTGCAACCAACCAAGTTATAGGTTCTTGATTATCAAGCCTTGATACCGCTTCGCTATGTACTGTGTCCCATTTTTCACCGACTTTTGATAATAAGAACCTGAAAAGAGGAGTGTAATCTAAGCCTCTCTGCTTACCTCTTACCATTTTAGTCCCTCTAGTATTTAAAGCGTGACGAGAATTTCGGAAGTCAGTGCCAAACAAGTGATGAACACCTCTAGCTTTAGTATTGACTTTACGATATAACGGCTTTTTATTGCTTTTTTTTACCATAATGCTCTCGCGTAGAAAGAACCGTTTTTAATTCATTGTATGCTTTTTGCCATTCAACACTATTTTTAAATTCAATATATCCTGTTTCTTCTGGGATTGGTTTATTTTCGTTTTCGTATCTATCAGATACTTCAAATGATTCTTCGCAAGCTAGTAATTTTTTCCTTCTACTCATTAATGAGCCAGTATGCATATTTTCTAGCTCTTTAGGCGATAATATTTTTACTTCACTTGGCATAGGGCATAGTTTTTACACATAACGCTAAGTTCAGGGGCATTTGCCGGCAACCGACTGGAGCGGTAGCGAAAGAAGGGCGCAGGCAAATGTCACCTGCAACGCCTTGTTAGCTGTTTTAACCAACAACATGGTTTTTAAATGCATGTACATTTAATTTCGATTATAAAATAACCATTCTAACCACTTTCCTCTCGAATACAAATACCTTGATTTTGTAAGACTTGGACTAAAAGCCAGTTCGCCATTTCAACGCAAGATAAGCTGCGATTAGAAATTGTGTGGATGAGCTATCAACTTTTCAGCTTGGATTTAGAACACAACTTAACGCTGTGCGATCCTGTAAATAATAACTGCTTTCTCCGCATAACTTGATACACCTTACATATAAATCTTTTTTACACGATAATATTTCGATAACTTATATTTGCGACGATTACATTTTATTAACAGCTAACGCAAAGTTCAGGGGCATTTGCCGGCAACCGACTGGAGCGATAGCGAAAGAAGGGCGCAGGCAAATGTCACCTGCAACGCCTTGTTAGCTGTTTTAACCAACAACATGGTTTTTAAATGCATGCACATTTCATTTCGGTTATAAAACATATAAAACAACCATTTTAACGACTTTTCTCTCGAATACAACATACCTTGATTTTGTAATGCCTGGACTTAAAACAAATTCGCTGCCTCAACGCAAAATTAGCTTTGATTACTCATTGTGTGGATTAAACTTCAAACTTTTCTGATTGAGAAACGGATATCACTTCGCACCGCACAATTCCGAAAATAACGATTGATTCCCTCCCCTTACACAACTTTATACGCCGTAAATATAAATTGTGTTTTATACGGTAATATTTCGATGATATCTATTTGCGAAAATAAGATTCTACTAACAGCTAACGCCAAGTTCAGATGCCCAAAAAGTGGCCTTTGTTTTGTGCAAAAATGAAGCGCAGCGTAATGCACAAAACAAAGGACGCTTTTTGGGTCACCTGCAACGTTTTGTTAGATTTTTTAGTCATAGTTGTATCGCAAACGAAAATAATGGAAACCGCTCTTGATTTTATTTCAGGAAAATTGTATTTCTTTGGTTATACAGCTAGCAACTCCATAGCTTTCATCTCTAAATCTATGAATCTTTCCTCTGACATTTCTCTTTCAGCAACCGCCAAAAATGCGTGACAAAATTCAATTTTACGATTCATTGCTTTGTTTAGTGCTTTTTTATCTCCGTTTAACTTTCCAAGTTTTTGCCTTGTGGCTTCTCGTTCCTCAATTAAGAAACTAAGCCGCGTTTTCATTCTGCGTAATTTTGTTTGGCGTTCTTTTCCAGTTAAACCACCATTCTCTGCATCTTCATTTGAAAACTTGCTCATTACAGTTTTAATTCGACGCTTCTCCTCATCGAGTTCATTCATAAGCTGTATTAACGACTCTTTATCTCTGGCACTTGCTAGTTTTTCTGTAAAATTTTGATTCATTATCTCTTTTGATATAAAAATTCAATTGTTGATTTCATATTGGAGTTTTATTTTAGCAAAATTCGTAGATCAGCCAATACATTTGGGTAAATATAACGCTAAGTTCAGGTGACCAAAAAGTGGCCTTTGTTTTGTGCTAAAATGAAGCGCAGCGCAATGCACAAAACAAAGGACGCTTTTTGGGTCAGCTGCAACGTTTTGTTATAAGTGAACTTCACAACCTCGTTGTATAAAATGTTCATTTTCTAGAAGAATTTTAAGCTTGAGTATAGCCATATACTCATTACTTTTTTTAGATGGGTATCGATGACTATTGAGCGCATTCAACACGCCATTATAAACACATACAAAATCAGAGTCTGTAAGTTTTATTTTTTTATTTTCCCCATACGCACCTAAAAGAATACCACTTACTTTTCCACATTGCTCGAACTCTGAAACTACTGCTCTCATTGCTTGCAATAGTTCACCTTCAAACATGATTTTAATTTTAGATTTAGTATTTGCCATGCCTTTTTCACTTATAACGCCTAAATAACGTGCCACAAATGATAAACGATGAACTACATTTGTGGCAATGAATTTTAACCAAAACAGAACTTTAAAAACCGTGACGCTTATTTGTGGTCGCTGTTGATTTTATTGTTATATTTTTTACAAACAAAAATTTGAAGATTTTAATAGCCTGTGAATATTCTGGAACTGTTAGAGACGCTTTTATTGCTAAAGGACACGAAGCGATAAGTTGCGATTTATTACCAACCGAAAAAACTGGAAATCATTACAAAGGGGACGTTATGGATATTATTAACAATGACTGGGACATGATGATTGCACACCCACCATGTACATATATGACTAATGCGGGCGTATATCATTTGCACAAAGACCCAAAAAGATGGATTGAATTATTCAAAGCAGGAAAATTCTTTAAAAAATTACTTGATTCAAATATACCGAAAATTGTTGTTGAAAACCCCATAATGCACAGGTATGGAAAACAATTAATTGGCGACGTTAAACAAAGCCAGGTGATTCAGCCGTGGATGTTTGGGCACACAGAGCAAAAAGCAACATGCTTATGGATAAAAGGACTGCCTACTCTTACAGAAACTAATAACGTAAAAGAGGAAATGATGAAACTACCAAAAAACCAGAGGGAAAGATTGCATTATTTGCCACCGTCGCCTGAACGATGGAAATTAAGAAGCACAACTTATCAAGGTATTGCAAATGCGATGGCTGACCAATGGGGATGACAACCTAAATATAACGCTAAGTTCAGATGCCCAAAAAGTGGCCTTTGTTTTGTGCAACAATGGAGCGTAGCGTAATGCACAAAACAAAGGACGCTTTTTGGGTCAGCTGCAACGCCTTGTTAGCATTTTTTCTGATGTGCAACATATTCATCTAATAATTGACGAATAATTTTTTGATACTGCATATGATGTTTTTCAGCCATTTCCTTAAAATAGACAACGCTTTCAGTGCTTAGTGAAATCGTTACTTTTGTATTTTGACTTTTCGTTTTTAGCTCAGAAGGAGATGGTAAAAAATCTGCTACCACTTTTATTTCTCCAATTGTTTCATCGCTATATTGAATTACTTTGTCCATATATTTTTCTACCTTTACGCCAATAACCTGCTCCAAATATTCGAATACGTTCCGAGCGATAGGTGAATCGAACTGTTAAAATGCCTGTCCTTTCTTGGTTTAATCCAAAACAATAGAAACGTTTTTCATCTTGACTGTGGGTTAAATCTTCCGCGATTACACGACTCTCATCCAAAAACGCAAATTGAGCATCGTAGAACGAAACCCCGTGTTTTCGCTTGTTTTCAATATTCTTTTCCTCATCCCATTCGAAGTCTGATTCACTCATAAGTAACGAGAATAGCAAAAATATGGCTATTTATCCATACTTGAATGCTAACGCTCTTATCACGGGCGCCACAGAAGCGATTGAAAGAAAAAACCCGCTGTTTGGCGTCCGGTGCATAAGTTTGTTATACCACAAACAATTGAATAAACCCTAGACGTTCGATACCGATTGTTGATGGGAGCGCTAGTAAAACCAACCGTATTTATTGACAAATGTACAGCTGCTAACTGCAATGTGTCTGAAAGCGATTATTACGACAAACCTATGAAGACAATGCTTGTTTGTACAAAACACACTAACATTTTAAAACTAGGGTTGGAAATGGACAAACCTTTGTTTACGTGAAGCCTTGATTACGAAACAAAGGAAGACCCAACCACCCAAGGCAATAAAAGTACGCTCGTGTACTTTTATTGCCTTGGGGTATAACGCTAAGTTCAGGTGACCAAAAAGTGGTCTTTGTTTTGTGCAATAATGGAGCGTAGCGTAATGCACAAAACAAAGGACGCTTTTTGGGTCACCTGCAACGCCTTGTTAGCTGTTTTAACCAACAACATGGTTATTGAATGCATGTACATTTAGTTTCGATTATAAAACAACCATTCTAACCACTTTTCTTTCGAACACAAAATACCTTGATATTGTATTGTTTGAATTTGAAGAAAATTCGCAGCTTCACGTAAGATATGCTGCGATAGTAATTTTCGGATTTAGTTATCAACTTGAACGTAGGACACAACTTAACGACGTGCGATCCTGTAAATAATAACTGCTTTTCTCCGAACAACTTGATACACCTTATATATAAATTGTGTTTTACACGATAATATTTCGTTAACTTATATTTACGAAGATGACATTTTATTAACAGCTAACGCTAAGTTCAGCTGACCGAAAAGTGGCCTTTGTTTTGTGCAAAAATGGAGCGCAGCGGAATGCACAAAACAAAGGGCGCTTTTTGGGTCAGCTGCAACGTTTTGTTAGGTTTTATATATCTACTTTATTAGACTCTATAGGCTTTTTACTCAACCGAATACATAATTCTTCTTTAAACCACTCAATAGATGAAGATAATATTTTTTTTGCTTCATCATCCGTTCTTTTGTTTTTGCAAACCAATTTGATAGTTGAATAAAGTTCGTGATCAAAGTCCTTCGCAATATGAAAGCCCAACATTATAGTATCTTCACTAGGTATTGGCATGGTAAGTCTATATTGAGTGGTCTCAGGATGATCTGTACCCTCTAAAAATAAAATAGTGTGCCCTGAATCAAAAGATACTCGACCTTTGTATTTTAGAAGAGATCTTTCGTCATCTGATGTTTTAATTGTTATACCAGTAAGACGTCTATGTATATTCCATTTTTCCTTTCTGAGGATAACATTATATCTAGCCCTGGAAATATGATATGTATACCAAGTCCCCAGCAGAGGCGTTACAAATTTATATTTTTTTAGATAATCCTGAACAACCCTATATAAAAACAATAAAATAGTTATTCCTGATCCCATTAGCACAAGCAGAACTTCCTTCCAGTGTATCTGATCTATTGCTTCTAACATAAAATTGAATCCTCATAACCGTGTTCTTGAAAACCTAACGCTAAGTTCAGGTGACCAAAAAGTGGCCTTTGTTTTGTGCAATAATGAAGCGTAGCGTAATGCACAAAACAAAGGACGCTTTTTGGGTCACCTGCAACGTTTTGTTAGGCGATATCATGACATTGCTCTTGAATTGCAGATTGAAATATTTGATTGAGACTATTACGAATTTCTTTGTTCGTTAACAAATCTGGCCTGCCTTGACCCTTGAATGACACACCATGCCTTTCAATCTCAGATTCTATAAATTCATTGATCTCAGTTATTGGATTTCCAAGACCGATCTCGGGCAAGCTACGCTTCAAAGCTAAAAGCTTTTCAATTCCGGGGCGGATTTTGCTTGGTGCCACACTTTCAACAAGCTTCTCAAACTCAACAGGTGGAGGTGCTTCATTTTGTTCAATATAACGAATAGCTAACAGAGGCCTTAAGACATAGAAATATTTCTTTAAGCGAACTTGATCTTTTAACAAATATTCACGGGCATTCCTCCGTGCCATATGGCTATAGTGGTAACACAGTGCGGTACTGTTAAGTGATTTTAGAGCGAGTGCGTGTAAATTCCGAGTGAAATCACCAGCCTCTATATATTTGATGGGACTATTTAGCCACTCTAGCAATGCGCCATTGGTGCGTGTAAAAAGGTATAGTGCCTTACGAATATCCCAACCACTACAGTCGATTTCATCAACAATGGGGTATTCGATGACATCACGTTGACGCTCGACATCAAACGATAGATACCAATCCTGTGCCCTTATATAGATAAACCGTACATCGTAGTCAGAATCAGGCGATGCGAACCCCCAAGCTCTACTACCAGATTCGCAAGCATATAGAATTCTTACTGCATGTTCGTTTTCTGCCGCCTCAAGTCTTCGGATGATTTCTTCTTGTATATGTGGCTCAATCATTTTCTATCACTTCGCTGTTCGCCTAACGCTAAGTTCAGATGCCCAAAAAGTGGCCTTTGTTTTGTGCAACAATGGAGCGTAGCGTAATGCACAAAACAAAGGACGCTTTTTGGGTCAGCTGCAACGCCTTGTTATGCAATACATCGCTGGAAGACATGTTAATCTGCCTCAGGGCTTCGAAATTCACTCGAATCATGTAGCATCCTTTTCGTCTAAATACTTTTTGAACATCTCCTGTATAAGCTCTTCCATCAGGTTATCTATATTATCCAAATTTTGATGCTTCAAATTTGCTACACGCTCTGCAAACCACTCCATTGTTCTCTGTAGGAAACCATCGTCATTAACCATCCTATCGAGCGATTCAATTTTTGGACCAGTTAAGCCCAGGAAGTATGTATTAATTGCCTTCATTTCAATAACCATTTCTTCGGAAATTATCTCACTTGGAGCCGAAAATCTATTGTTTTTAAAGTCCACGTAGAGTGATGCGTTCTTATTGGTGTTTAGCTCACCATGGAACTCTTTCTGAAACTGCTTAAAGGCTTCGACAGCCGATTTTGTGTCGCCACGAGTTATCGCATCGTGCTCATCTGGGCTCCGGCTGGCATAGTAGGCGTTTACATAATTCTTGGTTTTATGACTCCTGAAGGCTTTCGTCATCTTCGAGATATCAACGTCCCCTCCGAGGAAAATATTCATAGCCCATACACCGATAATCTCTATCTTTCCGCACTCTTCAAGTGAGATCTGATGCAATAGCAGAGCCCTGTTCATTGAGCCGTTGCGTCTTAAAAGGTCACCTTCTGCGTAAAGCTCTTCAGCATTAGTATAAGTCAATTGAGCGCCACGAGACATTTCCACAAGTAGGGTTTTTGCATTCTCATTCATCGTATTCTTTGAATATGGCTATGGGATGTTCAATTCTGCATAACGCTAAGTTCAGTTGACCAAAAAGTGGCCTTTGTTTTGTGCAATAATGGAGCGTAGCGCAATGCACAAAACAAAGGACGCTTTTTGGGTCAGCTGCAACGCCTTGTTAGCTGTTTTAACCAACAACATGATTATTGGATACATGTGCATTTAGTTTGGATGTAAAACAACCATTTTAACCACTTTTCTTTCAAACACAACATACCTTGATTTTGTATGGCTTGAACTAAAAGCTAGTTTGCTGTGCAACGCAATATAAGCTGTAATTAGAAACTTTGCGGATTAAGCTACCAGCTTGAACGCAGGACACGACTTAGTATAGTGCGATTCTGTAAATTATAACGACTTTTCCCCTTACGCAACTTTATTCACCATAAACATTAATTGGGTTTTATACGATAATATTTCGATGACTTTTATTTGTGAAGATGACATTTTATTAACAGCTAACGCTAAGTTCAGATGCCCAAAAAGTGGCCTTTGTTTTGTGCAACAATGGAGCGTAGCGTAATGCACAAAACAAAGGACGCTTTTTGGGTCAGCTGCAACGCCTTGTTATGCAATACATCGCTGGAAGACATGTTAATCTGCCTCAGGGCTTCGAAATTCACTCGAATCATGTAGCATCCTTTTCGTCTAAATACTTTTTGAACATCTCCTGTATAAGCTCTTCCATCAGGTTATCTATATTATCCAAATTTTGATGCTTCAAATTTGCTACACGCTCTGCAAACCACTCCATTGTTCTCTGTAGGAAACCATCGTCATTAACCATCCTATCGAGCGATTCAATTTTTGGACCAGTTAAGCCCAGGAAGTATGTATTAATTGCCTTCATTTCAATAACCATTTCTTCGGAAATTATCTCACTTGGAGCCGAAAATCTATTGTTTTTAAAGTCCACGTAGAGTGATGCGTTCTTATTGGTGTTTAGCTCACCATGGAACTCTTTCTGAAACTGCTTAAAGGCTTCGACAGCCGATTTTGTGTCGCCACGAGTTATCGCATCGTGCTCATCTGGGCTCCGGCTGGCATAGTAGGCGTTTACATAATTCTTGGTTTTATGACTCCTGAAGGCTTTCGTCATCTTCGAGATATCAACGTCCCCTCCGAGGAAAATATTCATAGCCCATACACCGATAATCTCTATCTTTCCGCACTCTTCAAGTGAGATCTGATGCAATAGCAGAGCCCTGTTCATTGAGCCGTTGCGTCTTAAAAGGTCACCTTCTGCGTAAAGCTCTTCAGCATTAGTATAAGTCAATTGAGCGCCACGAGACATTTCCACAAGTAGGGTTTTTGCATTCTCATTCATCGTATTCTTTGAATATGGCTATGGGATGTTCAATTCTGCATAACGCTAAGTTCAGATGCCCAAAAAGTGGCCTTTGTTTTGTGCAATAATGAAGCGTAGCGTAATGCACAAAACAAAGGACGCTTTTTGGGTCAGCTGCAACGTTTTGTTAGACCTTTTACTAGTTAACTAATCAAGGGAGTATGTCCTCCCGTATGGCCGTGTTTACTTTTAGCACAACCGCATTGCAATGAATAACCTTCCTCATCAAACCTCAAAACCGTAGTTTGTGGTTCAAGACCAACCTCCTTCATATATTTTTTCGTTACTGGGCGAACCCAATGTTCCCTCTTTGAAATATCGGTTGTTTCTAGCAGAATTTCATCTTCCTTCAGATCAAAGTGGCTGTGCAGTAAAGAAACACCAAATCTGCTTAAACAGTTATGCTTTTGGAGTACGGAACGAATTTCCTCCAAGCACTCTGCATCAGACTCATCTATCGGTCGTACTGAATCGATGTCTTGTAGTCTATTCCACTGCAATGGTTGCACATTAATTTGGTTCATTGGAACATCCTCCTTTTAGCTCTCTGGATTATTTGTGCCAGATCCTTGGAGAGAGCTGCACCAAGGTCTAACGCTAAGTTCAGCTGACCGAAAAATGGCCTTTGTTTTGTGCAAAAATGGAGCGTAGCGAAATGCACAAAACAAAGGCCGCTTTTTGGGTCAGCTGGAACGTTTTGTTATAAGTATGTTGATTAAACATTCGGCCAAACACCTTTAGATTTAGCAAGTCTACGTAATAAATAATAACTGGGCAAGGTAAATGGTAGCGTAAAAAGTGGAACTACCAGCCAAGCAAATAATATTACTATACCATTTGTATCCCAAGGTTCACTAAAAATAACAAACCAATATAGTCCAATAATGAGTGAAATATTCATAACAAAATTAGATAGGCTAAGTAACCAAAGCATTTTATGTGACGTCCTTATAGGCCAGGAATATTTCATACTATAGAAGCCGGGTGCTACAAAAATAGCAGCATATAAAAACCCTATTGCAGCGATAATTGTAAAAATGATCCAGTTCAAATTAATACCTTAATACTTATAACGCCTAAATCAGATGCCGTTTAAAGTGGCAGGACTTTTGTGTCTTTTTGCAAAAGGCATGACGCTTTAAACGGTCAGCTGGATTTTTTTGTTATATTTTTCATTAAATAAGCTCAAGTGCTTCAGGGTTATTCTTTTTATTGGGTATCTAGTATACTCAACCATCCACAACATGTAGTATCTAGCGATGGAAGAGCAAAGGCATCCGGTTTGTAACGTTGACTATCCTGGAACATTCCAGGAATTTGATAAGTGGTTTAGCACCGAAGAGGCTTGCCTTGCATATATTTTGACACTCAGGTGGCCTCAAGGTTTTTGTTGCCCTTCTTGCGGAGTTTTTGAAGAAAACCCGTCGATTATGGGCAGGGGTCTTTTTCTGTGCCGCAAATGCAAACGGCAAACATCCATTACTGCTGGAACATTGTTTCACAAAACACACAAGCCGCTGAGGACCTGGTTCCTTGCTATCTGGTTTGTAACGAGCCAAAAGAATGGAGCCAGCGCACTTGGACTGAAGCGTGTTCTTGGTCTTGGCAGTTACGATACTGCATGGACCTGGATGCATAAATTGCGTCGAGCAATGATACGTCCTGGTCGCGACCATCTAACAGGCGCTGTCGAAGTCGATGAAACCTATGTTGGAGGCGTAGGAAAAAAAATCAGAGGTCGTGGTGCCGAGCGTAAAGTGATTGTTGCTATTGCCGCTGAAGTCAGAGGGAAAGGCTCAGGCCGAATACGAATGTCTATGATTCGAGATGTGTCGGCGAACAGTCTTCATCAGTTTGTTTCGGATAATGTTGAAAAAGGTGCGGCAGTTCGCACGGATGGATGGAAAGGATATATCGGTATTGAAGACGTTGGCTATAAGCATATTGTAAGCAATATTACCGCAAGTGGTGATCCTGCACATGTCGTCATGCCTCGTGTCCATAGAGTTGCATCCTTATTTGATCGTTGGTGGCTTGGAACTCATCAAGGAGCTATACGTCCGGTGCAACTTGCTTATTATCTTGATGAGTTTACATTCAGGTTCAATCGCCGAAATTCAAAAGCGCGTGGCTTGCTCTTCTATTGCTTGATGGAGCATGCGGTAGAATGCGCGCCGGTGCCTCGCCCTAAAATAATTGGTGGTGAACCACAACATATGGTAGTTGGTTGAGTAAACTGGATACCCATTTTCTTTTTAACTTCATTTCTAAGGGCGTACTTAATAATCCACAAAGTTTCTTTGCTTGCAGTTTTTTTCCATGCTCTGATTATAGCAATTGTGTAACTGTAATTTTCTTTGAGTAAATCCGCTATATTATTTGCAACTGATTTTCTCACATAAGCAGATTTATCTGATTTTAAATTCTCAAGAACCATGATAACAGGTGAGGGATTTTCTGAAAAAAGACCTATTTTCTTTGCCCAAGGTAGCCTTGGTCTCAAACCTTCACTTGCGAGCCGGCGAACATGGAAATTTTTATCTTTTGACCATTCAATTGAAACAGCTAACGTTTGCTCAGGGTATTTCAGTAGAAAAGGGCGTATTGCATATTCTCCTGTATTTCTTTTTGTAATTTCTTTGATAAATTCTATTGATTCTTCAAAATTTCTAATACCATATTTCTCGACAAAAAAAGCGACTGGCATCAGCCAATAACCTTCTGTAAACATGCCGGTTTCGTTCTTGTTTTCAGGGCCTAATATTTTTTCTAGAATACTGATAGCCTTACAATAATCAGCTGGAAGCAGATGAAAAAGGGCATCAGTAATTGTTTCAACTCTCTGTTTCAATTCTTGCTCATGAACAGCAGATTCAATTTCTTTGACAAAAGTATCTACATTAAACTTTAGGTAGTACGGCTTGATTTTCTTACCAAGCAGTAAACCAAGCTCTTTATCAAAGTAATATTTGAGTTTCTTGTATTCACTCATGTGGCTGTTTTAAAAATATAACGCCGCAAATCACCGGTCGCCACAGAAGCATTGGATAAAACGATCCCGCTGTTTGGCGTCCGGTGCATTTGCTTGTTATACCATGATTGGCTATTTTTCTAAACCTTCTATTGACACCAATACAGAAGAGGATAATCGTTAATTGCACCCTTGAATTACTCGGATATTCTGAGAAAATTCTTGGTGGAATCACGGTTAGATATTTTCATGCATCCGTTGATTAAACGGTACTTCAATGACGCCTTTAAAAACCACAGCCTATCACTTCATCTTGCTTCAATTGTTACCAATGATTTTTGTGCCTTCTAATAACAAACAAGATAATTTAACTATGCACGGCGGGTATAACGCCTGCTTCAGCTGACGTAAAAAGGGGCGCGGTTTTTGCGGTTTTTTCTCTTCGCAAAATCCGTGACGCTTTTTACGGTCAGCTGCAAGCAATTGTTAGGCACTATTACTGAATATGTATCATCACACGCGAATTAGACTCAATAGCTTGTAAATCAACATTATTAAAAATTGCAGCTCGACTACCTGCGTCGAGCTTAAATGGTAATTCTTTGGTTTTTGATGTAGCAAAATCATGTGTTAATACTTTCGTTTGAGCATAGCTCGGTATCTTATTATTAGCCCAAGGTTGGATTGATGCCAAACTGGTTTTATTAGCTTGCGAGAGAAGCCCCAAGCCATCAGTTTGCTTTACGATACTTTCTTTCTGAAATAATTTCCGATAATTTGCCGCGTTAGATTCTATGGATGCCAAAGTTGCATTTACTTGTCCTCCAGAGGAAACATCTAGCACTTTTCCTTTAGAGGTTAGAAGTGTTCTTGCTACAGCGTTTGTTTTACTGATTGCCAAAGCCAAAACTTCAGGATTTGTCAGATCAACTGGCGGTTCACTTACTGTTACCATTTCAATAGTTGGTACGCTTGTGCAAGTTTTGTTATTTGCACCAGTAGTTATACATTTTTGGTTCATAACAACTCGTATCTCCAGCTTCCATGATGGGCCAAAAGTAGACACTGCCCAATGCATTAAGTCCGCCTTCCATTCCGGTACTTTTGAGGACATCATTCCGTAATAAAAATTTCTATGAGTGTCATGTGCCGTCCTTTCTTTAGTGCGACAATAATGGTCATGTATTACTGATGCATTAATATACGGACCTTCAAACGGTCCGCCGATTATTGACCAAAAGAACTGAGGAATAGATGCTCCATCAACATGTGTACCACTAGGTGTTAACCAAAGAAGGCCGTTAGGGTCTTCAAACCTAAAATCTTGGTCAATTTTGAATTGAGGCCTTGGCTTTGCATTAGCGATAAATACTCCTTTAAGTTGATCTAAAAACTTACCAAAATACTCATCGGCACTAGCCGTGAAAGGTAATGTCAACAAAAGGACAATAAGAAAAATACTTTGGATTATTGGTTTCATTTCACTCTCCTGAGTTTTTATTGCCTAACGCTAAGTTCAGGTGACCAAAAAGTGGCTTTTGTTTTGTGCAAAAATGGAGCGCAGCGTAATGCACAAAACAAAGGCCGCTTTTTGGGTCAGCTGCAACGTTTTGTTAGGTATGGCCGCTTCAAAGCGAATTATCATTGGTCGTTAGCAATCCGTATTGCCTGACCGCCTGTATCCTCATCGATTAGGGTATTTTCATCAAGAATTCTCAGTTTAAATGTTTGTTGTCTTAGCCAGGGAGGGTTGTGTTGATCCCTATGTATTGTTAAAGTAAATATGCCATCGCTAATCGGAGTTACATACCATTTTCCGGTAGTTGGCGCGTCGGTTTTTCGACCTTTAGTAAAAGGATTATACCGTGTAGTTACAGAAGAATATGAATCATTGCTTTTGAATGTATTTGTCATAGTATTTGTTACCCCTAACGCTCTTTGTTTTTCGTTACCAGAATGCACCTCCCACACACCTACCATATATTTTTTATATTTCAAATCACCGGGTAATTCAGGTGCCGGAGCTTCTTGCGAGAACGTATCCCTGAGTTCCGTTAAGAAGTCAGCTCTGGACCAGTTGGTTTTTCCAGTCATCCAGATCAGAGTATGCCGATGGATACTGCCATTTTTTATGCGCTCACGGATTTGTTGAAGTTTGAGCGGCCCAACCTTTTGGTGGTTCTTTTCGAAGTAATATTGCTTCTGAGACTCTATCGGAAGGGGTGGTGGAGTCTGATCGCTATTATGCTTCGGCAATGGGGGTGGTTGTTCCTGAGCATTAATTAGAAAAGATACAATCATAAAACTCATAAAAACCATAAAAATACAAGATTGTTTCATATCACTATCTACTCCTAGTGCTTTATATTTTTGAATAAAAATTTCCACCTCAATACTATCATCGAATTCAGTAGTCTATTTTATCAATTTCCCTAAGCTAAAAAAATGTTGAATTTGTTGAGGCATAAATATCGTGCGATTTAATACCTAACGCCCGCATCACAGGCTGCCGTGAGTGGCGCGTATTTTGCTGCTCTTTTGCAAAATTCGTGACGCTTACGGCAGTCCTAGTGCATGCGATTGTTATGTGCTCTTTTCTTGTTAAAAAACTCATGACATGTCTTTGTTCATTGCTATATTATTTCCTAATTTACTATTATTGTTAATAATCATTAGCTTGATCAAAATGTTGGGTGCAGTATAAATCTGAATTATTTAAATTATACAAGTGTGGTTTATCCACTCTAGAACAAAAATTAGCTTTATTCTTACATGGATATCCTTTTTTTGTTTTTCCATGGCATTTCAGTGTCGCTCTAAAATTCCCCCACTGGTTTAAAAGTTCTTTGTTCACAGAAAAATAATCTGCCACGTATTGATCAGGATCATTTGTAAAACTCTGAACTTGATTGGCAGATATTGGAAACGTACCACCAAAAGCCCAATGGCTGGCAAAAAAATCTATTCCCTGATTGCTTATATATTCTAAATATCTTAATTTCTCTTCCATTTTTTACTCACAAGTTAAATGTTTTTTCCACGCTAAAGTAATAGGGTTATTTATCAGGCGATCTTAACAGCATCAGAAGACTCGCTGGGATATCCCATTCTATACTCAAACATTAGATAACATTTACTTTTTAACATAACGCTAAGTTTAGGTGCATTTGCCGGCAACCGACTGGAGCGACAGCGAAAGAAGGGCGCAGGCAAATGTCACCTACAACGCCTTGTTAGCTGTTTATAGCAACAACATGGTCTTTAAATACATGCACATTTAATTTCGGTTATAAAACAACCATTTTAACGACTTGTCTCTCGAATACAACATACCTTGACTTTGTATGGCTTGGACTAAAAGATAGTTCACGACTCCAACGCAAGATAAGCTGCGATTAGAAACATTGTGGATTAAGTTGCCAACTTTTCAGCTTGAACGTAGAACACAACTTAACGCCGTGCGATTTTGTAAACAATAACTGCTTTTCCCCACAGAACTTGATACACCATAAATATAAATTGTGTTTTACACGATAATATTTCGATAACTTATATTTTTACGATGACATTTTATTAACAGCTAACGCCAGCTTCAGCGGCTACCATAAGGGGCGGTTTTTTTGCTTCGCAAAAAAAATGACGCTTATGGTAGTCCGCTGGAAGCTATTGTTAGGTTTTGCATTCTACTTGTAATTTAATTCCAGCTCCTTTTAAAGGCCGTATTTTTTCAGATTTTTTACTAACCTTTGTATAAGGTATCACTAACAGCTGTTTGAAGTTAACGCTAGAGGTTTTTTTATCTTTTATAAACTGTATAAAAGAGATTGGCTTAACAAATTTATCTTGTGGGCATTCGTTTCGTGTAGGATCAGAAAAAAGACGATGCTCAGGAATAACAGTATAGAGCTTGTCAGAAATATCTGATACTTTAATAACATTACCAATTAACTTAGAATTTTGATTATCTCTTACGAGAAACTGGAATCCAGAAGATAGTATTATTTCTGAATTTGTTAGTTTCATTAAAAATGGTGGATAATAATCATCAGTACTCAGTTTTAGACCTTTCCCAAAGCTTTTAAAGTTAGCACCTTCCTCTAAAGTACTATTTTTATCAAAATATAATGAATACGCATCTGATTTAGGTATCGGTACTGGGTTTGAAATTGAAAAACTTAAAGTTTTATCTTCTATTTCCGTATATTGTAATGAGCCTTTTGCAACTTTTTCATTTACATCACTAGCAGATAAAGTGTGGTTAGAGTTGATCATCCAAATAACCTTAGGAAAATAATAAAATCTCATAGGCATGTTCTCTAAGCTCAATTTCTTGTTCCGTCCACTGTAATCATTGAATAACTCTGGAATCTTTTCTAATTCTAAGGTATATAAAACATCAAATAACAAAGGCTGTCCTTCTTCAAATTTAACTTGAGTACTGTCATTAAATTCATAAGAGGCTTTTACTTTTTCAGGAACCAATAGTGTGGCAACAAACTTAGTTTGTGCTGATTGACTTCCATTTGCTAAAGCTGATACGTTAAAGTCAATATCTTTGATATATGGATAAACACTAGGAGAAATCAACTCTAATATTTCACTTTTATAATGTTCGGAAACCCATGTTTTTAATAATTTCTGAGCACTATGTTCTAATTTACCTGCTATCTCAGCTAGTTCTATTTTTTGTTTAAAAACACCACCTTCAGAAAGGTCAGAGTGGTCATTAAGTTCTATATCACTAATATCTAAAGCTTTTAATAAATCGGGGTAAGCAGCTTCCTTTAAAGGAAATATAATTTCTCCTTTTTCTCCTAAACTCCCTTCTTTATACTGAATTTTAGATGCCTCATTAAAAGCATCAGCCCATTGAGAACGCCAACGAATTTCTGATAAAGTCTTTATTTCAACTGAGCGTGAAGATATTGATGAGTCATAGATAACATCTATTTCTTTTTTCCCCCAGCATCCAGATAAAAGAGTGATTGAAAATACAGCTATTATTATATTTTTCATGAATTCATTTTTCCTTTTGTTATCACAACCATTGTTCTATATAGATATGTTCCTGATCCGAGCTTATAAAGACCTAACGCTAAGTTCAGATGCCCAAAAAGTGGCCTTTGTTTTGTGCAACAATGAAGCGCAGCGGAATGCACAAAACAAAGGACGCTTTTTGGGTCAGCTGCAACGCCTGGTTATGTTTATTATTTGCTACGCAAGTATATATACCAATGGGTTAGTGCACTAGCCAATGCTACAGGAAAAACTAATAGTAACATTATATACGATTCAAAAATTTCAGAACCTCTTAGACCTTCACTGAAAAGAGTTAGCAACGGTGTACATATGAGCGCTGATAGGATTGCAGATGCTAAATGTTTTTGGGGATTACCCCACCTAATTAAGTACATCAATTTATATATACAAGTCCAAATTATAGAACCAGGTAACCCGAAAAATAGAAAACCAAACCACGCGAATATAAATGGAAGTGTTACAACGCGAATATCATTTCCATCGGATATAACCATTCCAAAACCAAAAATTGCGGAAAATAGCAGTGCCAAGATCAGTGACGCCAAAAATATAGAGATTAATATTCTAAAATATTCTTTCAAAATGACATTAAAACATAACGCTAAGTTCAGGTGACCAAAAAGTGACCTTTGTTTTGTGCAAAAATGGAGCGTAGCGCAATGCACAAAATAAAGGACGCTTTTTGGGTCACCTGCAACGCCTTGTTAGCTGTTTTAACCAACAACATGGTTTTTAAATACATGCATATTTAATTTCAGTTATAAAACAACCATTTTAACCACTTTTCTCTCGAACACAACATACCTTGATTTTGTATGGCTTGGACTTAAAACAAATTCACTGCCTCAACGCAAGATTAGCTGCGATTAGAAACTTTGTGGATTAAGTTGCCAACTTTTCAGCTTGAACGTAGAACACAACTTAACGCCATACGATTTTGTAAATAATAACTGCTTTTCCCCACAGAACTTGATACACCATAAATATAAATTGTATTTTACACGATAATATTTCGACGACTTATATTTACGAAGATGACATTTTATTAACAGCTAACGCTTAGTAGGGATCATAAATGACGTATTTTTTTACGTCATTTATGATCCATTACAATGTAACATAAAAATAACCAATTGTTTTGTATGACATATTTATTGTAAATACTTATGAATACGTCATATTTTGACTGGATGGTTGTATCGCTGATCTGAAATATCCAGATAGAATTCTGTCCAGCACTGACGAAGACTATCTTTCAATCCTTGTTTTTCTAAACGGGATAACGTGCAAATAACACATAATAAACATTTACAGATAACATCATGTGTAAACTTAATAAATCAAACTCATGGACTCAATCGGTATTAGAACAGAAATATAAACCGATTAAAATGTGAATATTACCGAACGAATCAAGGGTCAATTGGCATGATTATAGTCTCTCCAAAAGATCCAGTTGTCTTAACCTCTTGTAGATGGGTTGATAACTCTGTGCCTGACATGATGTGCTGTGATGTATTTTCGTGAGTATTAACGTTATTTAGTAGTTGATACTATCAATTAATTTAATAGTTGTTGATTTTCTTATATGCCTTTTTCGCCATCGGTGTTAAGCAGTCTGAGAGTAAATCTCTTATTGTGTGGTTTCCGATGGATAAATTAAGCTCGCTATCATCAATCGCTTTGTTTACCCATTTTTCACTAATAACGCTCTTGTTATCCTCTGCTAAAACTGTAGTAACATCTCTTTCCGCACAGGCAATTGCAGCATTCTCGACATTGACTCCATACATGTTTTTGAAGGTTTTTTTAAAGTCGAGATTAACGTCAGGATTCAGTTGATCACTCGCTTCATCGATCACCAGATTTTGCACATAGGCCTTACCAATTTTTATCGAAACAGGATCATATTGATCAAGTGGTTTAAATTCAGGATTGTCGCTACATCCATATAGAAATAATAACAGGAAAAATAAGTAACACCTGTTCACAGGAATTAATGATTTAACTGCGCTTATAATGTGATTCATACTATATTGTCCATCCTTTAGTTTGATTGTAGGTCGGATTGATGATAATTCTTTTTGACGTTATGAACTAACGTATAAGAGATAGCCAGGAGTTGTCTGGGAATAACTTGAGCATATCGCTCAGATCAGGCTTGACCGATCTTCTATCTCAAAATTCTCAATAGCCGGCTACTTTCTTAGGTAATCCGGTAAACCGCTATTATCCCCCAATGCACCACTTCTTTTCCAAAAACCTGGTTATTCACCGGAATTTTTTGGTTGTTAATATTTGCATACTTATTACTGCTAGAATCCACAACTAAACGATCTGTAGAAATCAGTTCTATATGGGGGTTGTTGTATAAATATTTGTAAAATGTGGTTACTTTGGCCTCGAGGGATTTCTCCGGCGTATCATCATAGGTAGCAGTGTTAAAATCAAAAACAATATAACGAATCCCAGCAGATTTCAACGCAGCTGTAATGTCTTGCTGGGATGAAAGCTGCTTAGCTAGATTGTTGAAAATATCCAGCTGGTTATCCATATAAACCCGCTTGTCATTGTGGCTAATATAGTAGTTGATATAGGTACCGATACGCAGGATGCCAGCTTCTTCGTTGCGATTTATTTCGTTTAGAGCGGGAGCATAAGCTGGATTCATGGTGTTTAGACACTGTTCCTGAGTATAAATACCCGCCTTGTAGTTGGCAAAGTTATTGAAGTAAAGCTGCTTGGCAAAAGACTTCGATACATCGGCTTTGGATATATTGGTGAAGCGAACAACCAGGGAAAAAAACAGCCAGACCGCGATAAATCCGATGGCCATTCCACGGCTCGCTTTGTCACTTGCAAAAGCTCCGTTTTGAGCTTGTACAATGGCAATGATGATAAGTGGAGCAAGAGCCAGGCCAGCGATTCCGTACCATATAATTCCGCTGGAAAATACCAGCCAAAGCATAAAATAAGTGATAGAAAAGGCCAGGAGCCACTTCATAGTTTGCGACAAAGCATTCACAGCTTGCCGATAAATGAGATAAAAAATAAGTCCTGAAAAAATGACGATACAATAGACACCCATAGTGCTCTGAATGGTCAGGTAGTGATAAGCCCCTGACAAGGCGTTGCCAGCGTAAAGCAGGACTCGGTGCATGGATGACAAGAGGGGCTGGGCCAATTGGTTGAGAGCGGTGCTTTCCGTAAAATTCATTTTCCCCGCTGCTGTTAAACCAGAGGAAAGATCCGCATTGTCCGAAGCGCGATGTACAGACCAAACTGAAAAGACCAGTACGAGACTGAAAATGACTGCCTTGCCTATGTTGTAGGCAAAATGATTGTCTTTGCGGCTAAACGCACACAGTGGAAGGAAAAGAAACAGTATAAATCCGACATCGACGATGAAACCATTAACGTTGCTTTTGATTGTCAAATCATAAAACAGGGACAGATACCGGATCACGCCTTGCTCATATCCGATATACCGATCTATTTCTTCGTAGGCGCCGCTTCTATTGCGTTGTTGACCCTTTTTCCGACCAGTAGTTTCAGGTGGTGCGGCTTGCTTTTTTCTCTCTGTTTTAGATTGCGTTTGTTTGTTGACGTTCTTGTTTTTTTGGGACAGTCCATTTTTTTTTGCTATTTCAGAAGAAACCCTGGGCAAAATACTGGTCTTGGCTATAGGGTTATTATCGGGAATGCTTAATTGCCCAGCGGGTTTTTGCTGATAAAATTTCAGGGGTTTTTGTGCTTTTTTTCCGTTGGTCAGGGCAGATATCGAAAGCTCACCGACCTCCCATATGTTTTTTACTGCCCAAGGCAAAAACGTCAAACCAGCTGAAAGTCCAAAGACTAGTACCAATTTACCTGCAAGCAGCAAGGAGCGATTGTCTTTTAACCACGAATAGACAAATAAACCGACGGATAGGCAAGTGAGTAGGATCAACAACAGCGAAATGCTGTTTTTATCGATTGTTGCAGAAGATAGTTGATACAGATCCAGACCAAAAACCAGTGCAAAACACATAAAGAATGAAGCCCAGAAAGCCCATTTAGAATGGTATCGGTAAAATATCAGGCAAATACAAGACAGTATGGCAAACAGGCTGGTGTATTTAATACCAAAGGCAAATCCCATCAGCCAGCCAGCAAGAGACCAGTGCAGTAAATCCACATCTTTGAACAACCGAAGCCGCGCCAGAGGCCCATGTTCTTCCTGATTCTGTTGATTAGAATCGATCTGTTTTCCAGTCCTTGAGCCATATTCGATAATGAGCAAAATGGCAGAAAGCAGAACGTACAACGCTGCAAGATCAACTTTTGCTTCGCTGGTGGATTGCCAAAGCACTGTCGGCATGGTGTAAAACAGAGCGACAACAACAATTGACCAGCCTTCATCCACAAAGTTACGGGCAAGGCGGTAAAGGACAAACAAAGATAATACACCCGGCAGAATGGACAGGGTCAGGGTAATCGGTGTGCTGTTGAACAGGATAAAGCCCAGACTCATTAATAACGACCAGTTGTAGGCGTGACCACCCTGGGTAAGCCCTTGGTAATTGCTGATGAGTTTGGGCGTATTCATATAGAGGTTCAATGCGTCAAAACCGATGGGAATCGGTCGGATCATTGCCATCAAGTTCATGGCTACGTAAATCAGTAAAATCATTACCGGTATCAGTTGCCAAATGGGAATCTCAACTGTATGAATCTCCTGGATCAGCATCTTTTTGCCAAAAGGCAGAATCCGACGCCATAAAAGAGCCATACCTGCCAGTACACCAATCCAGGTAACCCAAGGATTAAGTACGTGTAACATTCCGGCAAAAAACAATATGAAGACCAAAATTGAAAAACCAGTGACGATCTCAATTAACGCCAGGGAAGGGCGAGATAATTTCAAATTTAGGCCGTCCAGTAACCAGTTACCAAGACCGTATGCAAGCAGAACAATAAAAAAGACAGCAGCTTGTATATAAACAGAAAAGAATAACAAGTGACCGATACTTTTCACTGCCCCATCTACAAACAGGTTAACCTTCAAACCAAAGGCTGCAAAAATAACCGTCATGAAAAACAGTAAAATAGCGTATATCTTCCAGCCCGTTAATTTTTCCAATACAACAGTCCAGCCGATTCGCCTCTTTTTGGCCAACAGGTAGACAAACAAAATAGAAAAAGCTAGAAGGATGATAACAACATCCCAGTAGGCAAAAAAAGCTAGGGATTTTGTAAAATACGGGGTTCTCTGAAGGTAGTCGAGGATGACAAACAGGCCCCAAATACCCATAAAGGTTCTCAGAAACCAAAGGTTGACTGTATTCAGGAGAGAGGTTTTAGATGACATTACAGCGGGTTTGACGATTCAGTGGTCTGGAAATTTACAAGGGAAAGGAACCAACATTGTTGGAAAGGTTGAAACCAGATTGTGATGTGAAAAGATACTGCAAGAGATTGGTTGTATAGAAATTTGGGTCGGGGGTCAAACTTGGTGTTTTCCAGAAAATAACCATTGGTTGTAGGAGGACTTTAGCCGCGACTGTTCACTCAGAAGCTTAGGTCGCGGCTAAAGCCGCTCCTACAGGTTTGACCCACTATCGGATTGGCTTAATGTCCCCGTGCATGAGGTGGTGAACATCGCTCATCACTCAAGCACAAAACCACAGTCGATTTTAATATTTCTAGTCGTTTCTTTAGTGTGACTACACCTCAATTGGGTTTGCCGTTTTTCAAAACTGGCTGTAGTCGATTTTTTAAAAAGCGAGACGTAACCCTGCAGTAAATTTATGGCTTGATGTGTTGCGTTGTGCCAACAATGTTTCAAAAGCCCCAAATACTTGCAAGCCGCCTTGAAAAACTCCTGAAAGTCCAACGCCTATGATGGCAAAATCCCGATCCGGGCTATCACTGCGAATCTGCATCACGTTTTGATTGCTGTTAATGTCGTTAACAAAGCTGGTATTGATGGTGCGGCTATTCTCTTTAAACTCGTGATGCCATTCAGCTCTGAATTGTGGCATCAATACTCCGTATGCATGACTCCATGCATACGCAAGCCGAGCGCCTAATACAGATTCGAGTGATTCGACATCTTGATCATCGATATTGAGATTGAGCCCGCCAGCACCACTTTCATTGTAACCATCAATTTCAAGCCTGGTATAAGACACCTGGGCAAAAGGATTTAAATCAAAACCCTGCATTTGCAGGTTATAGCCCAAGCCGAGACTAGCTGCATATTGATCGCTTTCTGTATCACCTTTTGCTCTTCGACGTAGATTTTGACTGGGGATGACAATATTTCGCTCAATATCATAGTCGCGTTTGGTATAGGTAAAAATACCATCCACATAAAAGTCATCCAGATAGTAAGTAGAATAAACAGAGCCGCTAATGCCTTCCTCCGCCGTCTTGCCACCAGAAACATTAATGGATTTTTGAAAATTGGCGTTGGCGTTGGAATAAGTCACAGCTAATCCGGTAACAAATTGGTTTGTAAATTGATAATCAACACCAAGCGTGACTTCTTCCTTGTTAAAATGCGTGGCATCCTCCCGATCGGTTTGATCCGTCTCACCGAAATTTGCAGTCGCGTCAATAAACACGCCTAGACGTTCGGAGGATGCAAGACTTTCATCATCACCGGCACTCCCACCGGAAGCACCTTCCAAATCTAATGCCGCAAGCGATAAGAAACCATTGCCCTGTTGCAAAGCATTCAAAATAGATTTGCTTGTCTTATTGGTGTTTTGGAGGCGTCTGTTAGCCAACTGAGACCTGAGCATGTTGGTTTGACTAATGACAGCTTTCAGAGCCAGATTCGCTGGGGCAGTGGTTTCTTCACCAGCAAGGTTCTGGTAAGCACTGCCCAATGCTTCACTTTCCAATCCACCAGTATTGCTGGCCAATGCACATGAAACATCTGCCAAATTTTGTTGATCAGCATTTGCAACGGTACCTTGATTAGCAAGACAGACATTATTCAAAGCCTGCCCCGACTCTCTCTGTAACGCAGTGAACTCGGTAAGGTTTTGTACGTTAATCGTCGCAGGACTAACTACCGAATCAACTGGCGATCCAGTTTGATTGCCCAATGCATTGACTGAAACACCTAACTGACTAACGCCTGGTGCATCCGCAGTAAAATTGAGTGTTGCCACTGTGAATTCATCACCCTGCGAGGCGTTGAGTACACCCCGATCGTTAAGTGATACCTCGGAAATGTTCAGTTGACCGTTTTCTATATTCACTGATTGCAGGCTGGCAACTCCTGATTGCTGCAACTGGTTACCAAACGTCACATCCCCTTCACCGATGCTGAGGACAGAAGATGAAAAGTTGATGTCGAAATCATAATCACCAATTGCAGTGTTGTTGTCGATATCTGAGATTCGTAGATCAACAGAAAAAGGGCTTCCTGATGTGACATTGGCTGTCGATGGAAAAAAACCCAAGGTAACTGCATGTAGTTGTGAACTCAATAGCAATGCCGGGATTGTTATGATGCCTGTTTTATACATATTCATATCCTTTTCCTGATTAAGTCAGGTAATGTATGGATTTCACTTTTAATAGATTTTTACTGTTATTGCGATCACATCTATGCACAGTAACGCGGATTAGGTGTGTTATCAGCCAAATAGCATTTCTATGTAAGGATAATGTATCACGTTTCTATCATATATTTCGTGTCTGCTGGCAAGTCACTCCCTGATGACAAGAACATCGTTATGGAGTAACAGTAATGGTTAATACTGTGGTGCATATTTCATCAACGACTCCATTCGCGTCAAAATAAGTAACTGAATAATTAAACACATCATCAAAAGTAGCTGAGACATTAGCAGGCGGAAAATAGTTGTAGGTGCCGTTTAATTCCAGTGTCAATTGTCCACGATTACCAAAAGCAACGTTAGAATATACTCCTCCAGTATCATCATTGGTAGATACATCACCGGATAATACACTTGCACTAGCGTTGACGCTATTGACATCTGGGCTACAAGCCTGAGTTGGATTCACAGTAATGGTCACTTCATCAGTACTCGTGAGCTCACTGTCGTTCGCACTCAGTTGTAAGGTGTAAACACCCGCTTCAGGAAAACTCACCGTGGTATTCGCTAATGCTGGATCAGCGAAGGCCGCTGTACCTGGCCCACTGATCTGGCTCCAGGAGCTAGTGACTGCTCCTGGCGGATTGGGTAAGCCATCGTCCGTCACTGTACCCTCCAATAAGGTATCGTCCAGTATTCCGGTTTTATCGACTCCAGCGTTGACTGCTGGCCGTTCATTTTGATTTGGATTTATGTCCGGATTGACAGTAATCGTGACTTCATCAACAGTATTCAACTCGCCGTCATCACCCTTCAATTGTAAAATATAAACACCTGTTTCAGAAAAACTCACGGTGGTATTGGCCGATGCTGGATCGGCAAAGGTTGCTGTGCCTGGTCCGCTAACCTGGCTCCAGGAAATGTTGACTGTCCGTGGCGGATTGGGCAAGCCATCGTCCGTCACTGTACCCTCCAATAAGGTATCGTCCAGTATTCCGGTTTTATCGACTCCAGCGTTGACTGCTGGCCGTTCATTTTGATTTGGATTTATGTCCGGATTGACAGTAATCGTGACTTCATCAACAGTATTCAACTCGCCGTCATCACCCTTCAATTGTAAAATATAAACACCTGTTTCAGAAAAACTCACGGTGGTATTGGCCGATGCTGGATCGGCAAAGGTTGCTGTGCCTGGTCCGCTAACCTGGCTCCAGGAAATGTTGACTGTCCGTGGCGGATTGGGCAAGCCATCGTCCGTCACTGTGCCCTCCAACAAGGTATCGTCCAGTATTCCGGTTTTATCGACTCCAGCGTTGACTGCTGGCCGTTCATTTTGATTTGGATTTATGTCCGGATTGACAGTAATCGTGACTTCATCAACAGTATTCAACTCGCCGTCATCACCCCTCAATTGTAAAACATAAACACCCGTTTCAGAAAAACTTACGGTGGTATTTGCCGCTGCTGGTTCAGCAAAGGTTGCTGTGCCTAGTCCGCTGACCTGGCTCCAGAGACTGGTGACAGCTCCTGGCGGATTGGGTAAGCCATCGTCTGACACCGTACCGTCCAATGTGGTATCGTCCAGTATCCCGATTTTATCTACCCCAGCGTCCACTGTTGGCGGTTGGTTTTCAACAATTGGATTGATTGTAATCGTCAGCGTAGAGCTACTGGTTTCACCATCGTTATCAGTGATTGTATAGGTAAACACATCTTTGGTCACTCCACCGACTACAGCAGGTGGGGTATAGGTGAATTTACCATCTCCTTGCAAATTCAAATCGCCAACAGGAGTAATATTGCTTCCGTCATTGATAAGGGTTATCACAGACTGTTGATTGCCCAAATCATCATTAGTCGATACATCTCCTGTTTGCGCAGTTCCAGCTGTTATAGTCAACTCATCCGGACGAGCAAACGGCATGAGATTTACTGGATTAACAGTAATCGTCAGCGTAGAACTACTGGTTTCTCCATCACTATCAGTGATTGTATAGGTGAACTGTTCCGTAATAACTCCGTTGACTTCAGCAGGTGGTGTATAGCTATAGACACCATTGTCTTGCAGATCCAAAGTGCCTTGAGTCTGGCGATTGAGGTTGACGTTAAGTGTCACCTGAGTCGGCTCATCGCCTTTATCATCATTTTCAAGTACATCGCCTGTTACAGCATCTCCACCTTCGGTAGCAGTATTTTCATCAGGTCTCGCCATTGGAATCATATTAGGTGGATTAATGGTGATTGTTAACGTCGACTCACACGTTTGTGCATTGCTATCAGTGATTGTATAGTTAAAGCTATCTCTAACAATCCCTGGGACAGTCGCAGGTGGTGTATACGTGTAGTCGCCGTTCGTTTGTAGATCCAATGCTCCACCAATTTGTGTTCCGGTAATAACAATAGGTGTCACCAAAGTCGGCTGATTGCCTAACTCATCATTTGTCAATACATCACCTATGACCTCACTTTCACCTGCCGTAACAATATTCTCATCTGGAAAACAAACAGGTGTCAGAGTCGGAGGATTAATAGTTACAGTGAGCGTAGAGCTGCTGGTTTCAGCGTTGCTATCAGTAATGGTGTAAGTATATTGCTCTGTGACTACGCCGGATACTGTTGCTGGTGGTAAGTAACTGTAGCTACCATCTTCCAGTAAGTTAAATGTTCCACCATTGTTTGTTGTAGCAACACTGATTGGTGTAACCAGTGTTGGCTCATTGCCTTTGTCATCATTGTTCAATACATTATCAGTTACCGCAGCACCGCCTGCTGTAACACTAATAGTATCCGGGAAAGCTTGTGGTGTAGGACTCTCAAAACCAACAGTAATTGTTAGAGTTGAACTGCTGGCCTGGTCATCACTATCTGTAATTGTATATTCAAAAGTCTCATTCACAACTCCGGAAATATCTGCTGGCGGCATATAGGTATAACCGCCATCCGCTGCAAGTGTGAAAACACCACCTTGTTGTGTTTGCACATTGGTGACAATTTCGGATAATTGAGTCGGTTCATCACCTAACTCGTCATTAGTGAGCACATTACCAGTGATTGCTGCACCTCCGGCATTTGCAGTCGCAACATCCGGTTGGGCAAGTGGTTGATTATCAGGGTTCGCAGGATTGACAGTGATTGTCAATGTTGACGCGCTGGTTTCACCATCGGTATCTGTGATGGTGTAATTAATCACTTCCTCTGCCACATTGTCCAGGCTTTGTGGTGGTGTGTAAGTATAATTGCCATCTGTTGCGAGTGTGAAAACACCACCTTGTTGTGTTTGCACATTGGTAACAGTCTCGGACAATTGTGTCGGTTCATCACCTAAATCATCATTGGCGAGTACATTACCAGTGATTGCTGCACCGCCAGCATTTGTATTCGCACTATCTGGTCTGGCAATAGGAGTTGGATTATCAGGGGTTGAAGGATTGACAGTGATCGCCAGTGTAGAGGTGCTGGTTTCACCATCGGTATCTGTAATGGTGTAGTTAATAACGTCCTCTGCCACATTGTCCACACTTTCTGGCGGCGTGTAAGTATAACTGCCATCCGCCTGAAGCGAGAACACTCCTCCCAGATTTGTTGAAGTATCAGTCTGTACGGGAGTTACCTGAGTGGGTTGATTACCCAGCTCATCATTCGCCAATAGATTACCTGAAATTGCTGCCCCACCGGCGTTAACAGTATTTGTATCGGGTTGTGCTACAGGAATACTAATCGGAATTGTGGTATCCGATGGATTAATGGTAATGGTCAGTGATGAGCTACAAGTTCCACCATCGCTGTCAGTCATCGTGTAATTGAACAAATCAGTGACCACATTAGCGACAGTCGTTGGCGGTGTATAGCTATAACTACCATCTGCCAAGAGGTTAAAGACTCCTCCATTGTCTGTGCTAGCAATCGCAATGGGTGTGACCAAAAGCGGTTCTGTGCCTATATCATTAATTAGCACATCACCCGTAATTGCGGTAGTGCCAGCAATAACATTATTTTCATCTGGACGGCAGACTATCTCGATACCTTGAGGAGAAACGATAATGCTTAGTGTCGAACTGCTGGTTGCACCGTTGCTATCCGTCATGGTGTAAGTGAATGATTCGGTGACAACATCGGAGACAGTATCTGGTGGTGAATAGCTGTAGCTACCATTTGCTGTCAGGTTAAAAGTGCCTCCATTTTGAGTGCTGGGGATGCTGATTGGTGTCACCAGTGTAGGTTCTTGACCTAAATCATCATTGATGAGTAGATTCGCTGTTATTGCATCACCGCCAGCCGTGACATTATTCTCATCTGGACGCGCGAGCGGTAGATCTATCATAGACACTGTAATCATCAGCGTTGAGTTGCTGGTTGCACCGTTGCTGTCAGTGATGGTGTAGGTGAACGATTCGGTAGCAACACCAGAGACAGTTGCTGGTGGTGTATAGCTGTAGCTACCATTTGCTGTCAGGTTAAAAGTGCCTCCATTTTGAGTGCTGGGGACACTAATTGGTGTCACCTGAGTCGGCTCGATACCCAAATCATCATTGGTTAATACGTTACCTGTTACCACGTCTCCGCCAGCCGTTACGCTAGTTTCATCTGGACGAGCGAAGGGTGTTAAAGGTGCTGGATTAACGGTAATTGTCAGCATTGAGGTGCTGGTTGCTCCGTTACCATCTGTGATGGTGTAAGCAATCGACTCAGTGACAACACCTGTAATAGTCGCTGGTGGTGCATAGCTGTAGCTACCATCTGCTAACAAGTTGAAGGTTCCACCATTCTCAGTGGTGGGAACGCTGATTGGTGTCGCCTGAGTCGGTTCTGTACCTAGATCATCATTAGTCAATACATCGCCCGTTACTACTTCCCCACCAGCCGTGACACTATTCTCATCTGGGCGAGCGAATGGTGTCAAAGTTGCTGGACTGATGGTGATCATCAGTGTTGAGCTACAGGTTTCACCGTCACTATCAGTAATGGTGTAAGTGAATAAATCGGTGACTACACCAGGAACAGTCGCTGGTGGCGTATAGTTGTAACTACCATCTGCCAACAAGTTAAAGACGCCACCACTGTCGGTGTTGGCGATCGCAATAGCAGTGACGAAAATCGGGTCTTTACCCAAATCATTGTTGAGTACATTACCCGCAATTGCGGCATTGCCAGCCATAACATTATTCTGATCTGGACGACAGACTATTTCCAGACCTTGAGGAGAAACGATAATGGTTACAGTCGAGCTGCTGGTTGCTCCGTCGCTATCGGTAATGGTGTAAGTAAATAACTCGGTGATTACTCCAGCAACAGTCTGGGGTGGCGTATAGCTGTAACTACCATCCGCTATCAGGTTGAAGGTTCCTCCATTTTCTGTGCCGGTGATTGCAATGGGAGTCACCAATGTCGGCTCTTTGCCTAAATCATCATTGGTCAATACATTACCTGTTAGCACATCTCCACCAGCTGCGACCTCATCTTGATCTGGACGAGCGAGTGGTGTCAAGGGTGTTGGGCTAATGGTTATGGTCAGTGTTGAGCTACTGGTTGCACCATCGCTATCAGTAATGGTGTAAGTGAACAATTCTGTGACAACACCAGAGACAGTTGCTGGAGGTGTATAGCTGTAACTACCATCTGCTATCAGGTTGAAGGTTCCTCCATTCTCAGTACTGGTTATTGCGATGATTGTGACCAAAGTTGGTTCTTTGCCTAAATCATCATTGTTCAGAACATTGCCTGTCACCACATCTCCATTAGCTGTACCGTTATTCTCATCTGCACGAGCGAATGGTGTCAAAGATGGTGGGCTAATGGTAATGGTCTGCGTTGAGCTGCAAGTTGCACCGTTACTATCAGTGATGGTGTAAGTGAACAAGTCGGTGACTTCACCAGTGACAGTCGCTGGTGGTGTATAGCTGAAACTACCATTGGCTATCAGGCTAAAGTTTCCACCATTCTCTGTGTTGGTGGCTGTAATGGGTGTAACCAAAGTCGGCTCTGTACCTAAATCATCATTGACCAGTACATTACCTGCAATTGCGGTATTGCCAGCCGTAACGTTATTCTCATCTGGACGACAGACTGGTATCAGACTGGGGGGATTAACGGTAATGGTCAGCGTTGAACTACTTTCTACATTATTTGTACTGGTAACTGTATAGTTAAATACTTCATTGACAGGTGCATTCAGGCTTTGCGGTGGTATGTATGTATAACTACCATCAGTCTGTAATGAAAACGTTCCCCCGCTCACAGTCGTGGTGTTAATTGGTGTTACATTAACAGGTTGATTACCCAGTTGATCATTTGCCAATACATTCCCTGTAATAGCAGAACCTGCAGCGGTTGCCACAGCAACATCCGGTTGCGCTTGCAGTAGACTGGGGTCTTGCGGACTAACAGTAATTGTCAAGATTGCACTACTGGTTTCACCATCGCTGTCAGTAATTGTATAGGTAAACGGCTCTTGAACCTCAGTGGTTAAAGTTGGGGGCGGTGTATAGGTGAAACTACCATCTGCCAGCAGATTGAAAGAACCTGCATTTGGAGTGGATGCGATCGATACAGGCGTTACCTGGGCAGGCTGATCGCCCTGATTATCGTTACTGAGAACATTCCCGGTAACTGCTTGTCCACCAGCGATTGCTTGAGCAGTATCGTTTCGTGCTAAAGGAATTTTATTCGGAGGTGGTGGCTGTATTACTGGAGCGGCTGATACTGTAATGATCAATGTTGAACTGCTGCTAGCACCGTTTACGCCATCGGTAATGGTATAAGAAAATACTTCCTCTATGTCGTCTTGTATTCCTGATGGAGATGTATAAGTATAACTACCATCTGCTTGAAGCAGAAAAACCCCACCCGTAGCAGTTGTAAAAGGCGAACCCAAGGTGATCGGTTGTCCATTATGACTAATTGCACTTATGATGATAGTGCCAATGCCTGAGAGATCATTACTAAGAATATTTCCCGAAGCAACTGCACCTTCTTGCACGTTATTACTATCAGCAATGGCTTGCAGAGTCGTCGGGGGAGGAGCTACAGTAGAAACAACATTGACTGTAACAACTTTGCTGCTGCTTTCACCAAAACCATCTGTCACCGTTAGTGATAACACATAAACCCCGAACACATCAGGTGTGAAGCTGGGTGATACAGTATCAGCATTTAACAATACAGCTTGGCTGTTTGGTGGTCGTTGCTGAAAAGTCCAGAGATAAGTCAGCAAGTCGCCATCAGCATCACTCGATGCACTACCATCCAGCATTATTAAGCTAAAAGTGCTTTGGGTAATTGTTTGATCAGATCCTGGATTAGTAACAGGTGATTGATTTAATGGAGTTTCACAATCTGCTGTGGTCGGTAAAGCACACACGCAGATACGGGCATCGTCCGTGTTGATAACACCATTACGATCAATATCCATTGGATCAAACGGTGTGATGAGTGGTCGATTTCTAGCTTGAAAAATCAGGCTAACATCATTTTGATCAACACTATTATTGCCATCAACATCACACACATCAGCAGCCATCGATGAGTTACAGCTGATAGCCAAAATGAGTGCAAAGATGGCAAAAATAGTATTTAAAGAAACCCCTGCAAATCGATTTTTCATACTAGCGACCTTTATTAAAAATTCACTTAAGACGACAAAGCTAGCGCTTGATCTGATACATTTCAGAAAGCGTCAAATATTGATGTAGAATCTGTTAAAAACAATGCAAATGAATACAGTTATCAATTAGAGATCAGACATCACGCAAAAAACGAGCCACTCCTGAAATCAACTTTAACATGCACACAGAGCTAATTCACGTAAATATTCACGATTAGCTGCAAAAACAGAATTATTTTTCATTTGTCAATTAGTATTTAACAGTGACAGATTATTTATCAAAATATCATTGATTCTATGTTTGATGGGAATCAAGACTGGGCTTGCTTATCAAGTATGTTCTCGTATATTTCTCCACTATTTACTAGTCGATCAACCCCAATCCATTTTTCCTCAAACACGCAGAGCGGACAATTAGCAAACGAAGTGTTGCCCTGATTACTAATTTGCTCATCGATATTGGACTACTCGCAATTTGATGTATTACACCGTACGACACACGCACGTACATCATTAACTGTGATTGTGCCATCGCCATCAACGTCACAGGGATCGTCAGGTCCTTTAGCTGAGTTATGTCGACTCATAAATATTTCAACAATATCAGTCCTGTTTATCAATGAATCTCCGTTTACATCGCACGTCGTTGACGAGCTTGTGACATTACACATCGTTGACGATCCTGAAACTATTTCCCATATTTTTTCTACAGGATTTGACTGAAGGGGGTTTCCTGTAGAATCGACAAAAGAAGCTCGTATTTCGTCCGTCCCTGCTCCAGCTGTGTCAGTGTAGGTAAACACTGCATTTCCTTGAGGATCAGTAGTCCCTGAACCAGTTTTGCCACGATTGGGTCCTGATATGACATCAAAAGTAACGTTTTGCCCGGGAAGATTGTTGTCGCCGTCTTTTAATACAGCAGTTACAGTATGGTTTGTACCAACTGGGCTCGTTGCTGTAAGAGGGGATAATTCGATATTTTTTTCAGATAGAGGAGTATCTCCCCAGATGCTTTCAACCAGTGTAGACATAATAGTTTTACCTGAAAAATCAGTAAAAGACGCTAGTATTTTGTCTGTTCCTGGTCCGCCCGTGTCGGAATAGGTGAATATTGCTTTACCTTCTATATCGGTAGTCCCACTACCTGTTCTGCCGTTATTGGGTCCTGAAATGGCAGAAAACATAACATTTTGACCTGCAATAGCACTGTTGTTGCTGTCAGTTACCAAAGCAGTTACTGTATGATCAGTGCCAATAGGATTAGTATCCGTATCAGGGGTTAGTCCAATCTTGTCTGATCCACGCCATACTATTTCTATATTATTTGACAGGGCTGAACTGCCTTCAATAAGAGCAGAAGCTCGTACCATGTCTGTGCCTGGTCCATTCGCATCGGTATAGGTAAAAGAAGCTCTGCCTTGAGCATTTGTTGTTCTTGTTTCAACTTTATCTTTATTGGGTCCATCGGTGATAGAAAAAGACACTTCAAGATCTGGAATCGGATTGCTGTTGTCGTCTGATAGAATGGCATTCACCGTATGTGTTGTATTTGCCCGAATGGTGACTGTCTCAGGAAATAGAAAGACCCCGTTTGCAAACCATATTTTCTCTACGATTTTTGAATCGACAGGCTTTCCTGCTGCATTAAGAAAAGAAGCTTGTAGCTGGTCTGTTCCTGGTCCTTCCGTGTCCCTGTAGGTATAGGTGAATTTGCCTTGTACATCAGTTGTCCCGGTTCCGGTTTGGCCGTCATTGGGTCCTGCAATAACTCTAAACAAAACATTTCGTTCTGGAATCGGGCTGTTATTGCTATCAGTAACATTTGCTGTCACCGTATCAGTCGTACCTGCCGGATTAATCGCCATTTCAGGGGATAGCACAATTTCCTCGTCACGCCATCTGTTTTCTGCTGGATTTGACAGAACAGGGTCTCCTGCTGAATTTATAGTTGAAGCGAGAATTGTGTCCTTGCCTGGTCCCTTTATGTCGGTGTACGTGAAAACTGCTTCGCCTTGATCATCTGTTGTCCCTGTACCTGTCTTGCCGTTATTGGGTCCTGCGATGATATTAAATCCAAATCCACGGCCTGCCGTCTCAACAGTTGAACCTGTACTGTCAACTAACAAAGCTGTCACTGTATGTTCTGTCTTTACCGGATTAATTGCCGTATCTGGAGATAGTACGATGCCACTGGAACCGCGCCATACTTGTTCTACGATATTTGACACCTCAGAATTACCGACTGAATCTGGGGCTGGAATAGACGCTTGTATTTTATCGGTGCCGGGTCCCTGTGTATCGGTATACATAAAAACAGCATTACCTTGTGCATCAGTTGTCCCTGAGCCTGTTGTACCACGATTGGGTCCGGATAGAATGTTAAAATCAACAGCACGATTTATAACGCTGGAATTGGGCTCAGCCACCCTGGCAATGACTGTATGTTTTGTTTTTACTGGTCTCGTTGACGTCGCAGGGGATAACAATATTGACTTTTTAGCGCTCGCAACAGTTGATAACTTAAAATAGGCGAAAAACATCAGATCATCGTCTGATGGGTTTTTCATGGATACTTTTAAACCAGTATCCCCCAATTCCAAAAACGGCAGCATTGTATACAACTCATCATCTAATCTGGTATTTCCTTTAGCTTGCTGTAGCAAGTCTGGATTCGTATTGCTGTCTCCGATTCCACCAACAGTGATTAGCCCTCCGTGAATACCACCATCATTGTTCCCTCCTGCTGAAGAGGTTAATTGTTTACCATTCACATCAATCACTTTGAACTGCTTGCCACCTTGTGAGCCGGCTTCTTGATGGCTAAACCCAATACCCAGTCCCATATCAGCCACTGTGCTCGAATCAGCCTGATCAATAGGCCCTGAAAAAGCAATCTCAAAACTATCTCCATTTGGCGATTGTGCACCGTGCATCAAGATGATCGTTTGTTCTTTTGTCTCGGTTGGGTCATCGAAAACCACCACAAGAACCTCACCATCAATATTAAACCTGATTGTTTCTGTTTCGGTGATAGTAAAGCTCATAACGCCGGCAGGAGAAGCGTCTAAAATTGGTTTGACCAGTGCTGTAACATCTGCACGACAGGAAATAAGGTTTTCCTGGGGGATGATTGGATCAGAACAAAAATTCCATTTAACGGATTCACCGTTGAGCTGAATATCTCCGTCGTTGATGTTTATATTATTGGAAGATTCCATGAGGAAAGCTTTCCTCACAGTAGCTCCAGTACTCGGTTTAGCTACATCGATTGTGTGGCCAGCAATGTTATCTGAGCCTGCTCCATCAACTGATGTAAAGATTTTTCCATTCGCTGAATAAAACTCTTCGAAAGCAGCGAATGAGAGTGAAGGCATTATCCAGACTGACATTAGTAGAATCATTATTGCCAGTTTGAATTTTAGTTTTATTATCTCAAAATTATATTTCATAAGTGTATCCGGTAGTATTCGATATGGTTTTTATTGAAAATTATGTTCGTTATGTTGAATGTCAGCTGGTCAAGAAACGGAATTGAAGCCCCTTATATTAGATCTCTATATATTTAATCAATAGCATACACATCAGCCGTTATCTATAAGCGACATTTTTTAGCTGAAAAGCATGTTAAAACAGTAAGAATAGTGTTTGAAGAAGCCGCTACAAAATTGATTTTCATATCAGACTTTAATATTGTTAATATGATCAATCACTTAAAATGACAAAGATAGCGATTGAGTCTATACATTTCTGAACGCTTGTATTTTTTTACGATGCAATGAAATAATACAGTGAGCAGCAAAAGTCAAAAAAATCAGGCTAATCTTGTCGCTCACCCTAACATGCACAATGTACGAATTCACGTGAATATTCACCATTGACATTTTACAACACAATTATGCAGCTATAAACAACACTATATGATTGTTGTTTATTGATTATTTCAATATTAGTGTAAGGCAGAGGAGGGTGTGACAAGTGTATTTTATGAGAGAATTATGATTAATAATGCTGATATTAATCATTTGGAGATCATTCACCAGGATTTGCATACAGTCTCATTGAGAAGAGATTGCATGTAATACTATTCCCAGTCCATAGGGTATGTGAACATTTTTGAGCCCACTTTTTACGCAACAATGCTGTCTTCAGTGAGACATTGAATAACTTCTTAATATTCTGATAATACTCAATACATAGAAAAATTGAGCTGATGATAAATATCAGAGTTGTATGGGGGAGGATTAATAAAGCGGGGATGCTCAACGACATTGTGAATTATCGGCAATCTGAAGATATCGAGGCATTCTTCAGGGAAGATAGTCAGTAGTAAAGTAAGAACTACTGATTCGAGATTGCTCAACAAGACTGATGGTGACATATTACTTGAGTTGTGCGATGTTGACTTAGAACCTGTTCAAGATCTCGCTGAATGGCGCATCACTGCGTTAAAACTGGACTCAAAATGCTCACATACTCCAGTATGCTGTGCTTTCTCGTCCACTTTTGCCTTGTGCTGCATCCATTGATCAAGATCTTGAACAGGTTCTTACAAAACAAGCAATACAGAATCAAATTGAAAAACAACTACCAAAACGACTAAATTCAGGATACCAATTCCCCGCCACGCATCTTACATTTAACCGCTGATGTTTGCACAGTGCGTCTCGGTGTTAAATAGGTGAAATTTGAGCCAATCTTTCTAAGCTGTCCGGGAAGTAAACATTTACTCATTCGCTCGCTAGAAACAGTATCTGCCTTTGCCAAGTGAACAGATGTATCCGGTTTGTGATTGCTAGAACCACATGCCGTTATACTCAGAAGTACAGCGCATAAAAAACAGGTTTTGAAGCGAATAGTGCTCGCGTTGAGCGAGCCGAGACTAACTACTTTTATCATTGCATACACCCACAAAAAACGTATAGACATTACAAGTGTAGTTAACTTTCAGCATATGATTAGAGAACGGGGTCAAAAATATAGAGATATTTATTGTAGTTCGTTGAAATATAATTAAATACTGTATTTTCGTTTGGCGAATATGTTTGTCTGGCAACTACAAATTATCGAACTGACACCTGATTTTAAACACGCATTTCCATGTGGAATGAAGGAAAAATGGATTGTTTGATTGGAATTACAATGCTGTGAAAGCCTATGGTAAAAACCCGTGTTGATTATATTCACGCATTCACATCGGTTGAAGTCTTGCAGTGTTCTAGAAATAGTTACTTGGTAACTGCTCACATCTAGTGATATACCGCTCGATGGTGAAACCCGAGCATTCCGAAAGTAACAATCGGATGGGTTTTAAGCAGCAAACAAGGTAAAATATTCCCTAAGTGCAAATTGACTTGCAGAAGTCTGAGTAGCTAGTAGAACAGTGTTCGCATGTTATTTGACACGATGCTTTGATATTTGAAACACACCTGAAAGTGTATCAATTATGATAAAAAAGATTTTATTAGAAGGATCGCTAGATGACTGAATTCACAGAAGTACCCAGTCCTTTTTGCGGCATAGGCACTGACGATCTGGCCATCAAGGTTGATGGTGTGTCGGTGACAGTCAGCAACAATGGCTGTGCTGTTAATACACCCGCATTTGAACAAGCAATAACAGATACCAGCCCGAGAATTGATGGCAAAGAAGTTAGCTTGGGTAAAGCTGTTGCGAAAGCAGCTGATATATTAAGAGATACCAATCAACCAGTGATTGGTGGCTGCGCAACCGATGTTAATGGTATGCGATCGCTGCTGGCTCTGGCTGATCGTAATGGCGCAGTGGTTGATAACATGAGTTTTAATGCTGCGCGCCGTAACATTCTGGCAATGCAGGATTCGGGCTGGATGAATACCACGCTGGCTGAAATTAAGAATCGTTGTGATGTGTTGTTGGTTATTGGTGTTGATCTTGAAGCGTTTTCCCCGCGTTTTTTTGACTTGTTTATCTGGAACCAGGAATCCATGTTTGTGGATGATACCAGTCAGCGTGAGATTATCTTTTTGGGGAAAGCACCTGCCGGAAAAGCCGCTGTTTCTCCTGACAAGCGACAGCCAAAGCTGATCGAGTGTGCTGATGCCGTATTACCTGACGTGGTTGCCGTACTCAGGGCTTTGGTTAAAGACAAACCTGTATTGGTTTCTGAGGTGGGTGGAAATGCGATTGCTGATTTACAACAATTGGCGGATACATTAAAAAAAGCCAGTTATGGCGTGATTACCTGGGCGGCAGGGGCATTGGATTATGATCATGCTGAATTGACAGTGCAAACTGTGTGTGAGCTGGTTAAAGATTTGAATGCAGAAACACGTTGCTCTGGTTTTCCATTGGGTGGTCGTGAAGGTGATCAAACTGCTAATCAGGTTTGCGGCTGGATCACCGGATATCCGGCACGTAGTCGTTTTTCCAGTGGCTTTCCTGAATATGATCCTTTCCTAAATGATATTAATGTAATGCTGGCCAATGGCGAAGCAGATGCTCTGGTTTGGGTTCAGGCATTTAATGCGCAAGCACGTCCACCTGAGACGTCCATTCCAACCATCGTCGTTGGTCGTTCCGGGATGACCTTTGATAAAGAACCCGATGTATTTATTCCAATCGGCACACCGGGCATTGATCATGCCGGTCATGCTTATCGTCTGGATAATGTAGTGGCGATTCGCTTGAAAAAACTCAGAGATTCTGGTTTGCCTAGTACCGCAGATGTACTTACAGCCCTCGAACAAGCCTTGTAGGAAAATAAAACTATGTTAACAAAATTAACAGGTGGAATTGTCTATGATCCTACAAACGGGGTTGATGGCAAGAAGCTGGATATATACATCAAAGACGGGCGCATTGTTAAGCAGCCCAAGAATGCCAAGGTTGATAAAGAATACAACATCAATGGCAAAGTGGTGATGGCTGGTGCCATTGATTTGCATACCCATATCGGTGGTGGCAAAGGCAATATTGCCAGAATTCTGATGCCGGAAAATCACCGCGAAGACCCTGTTGCCAGAACCAGCATCACCCGCTCTGGCACTGGTCATGCCATGCCAAGCACTCATGTCACTGGCTATCGTTATGCTGAAATGGGTTATACCGCAGGTTTTGAACCAGCTGTGTTGCCGGTTAATGCCAGGCAAGCGCATATGGAAATGGCAGACATCCCGATTCTTGATAAAGGCGGCTATGTCATGCTTGGCAGTGATGATTATTTGCTACGCATGATGACCGCCAAAAAAGATCAGCAAGCAATTAATGATTATGTAGCATGGACATTGCGAGCGGCGCAAGGGGTCGGCATTAAAGTGGTGAATCCGGGCGGGATTAATGCGTTCAAATTTAACCAGCGCAAACTGGATCTTGATGAAGATAATGTTCACTATAAGGTGACGCCACGCGATATTCTGAGGACATTGGCAACAGCTGTAAAACAACTGGGAATTCCACATCCATTACATGTACATGGCTGTAATCTGGGTGTGCCGGGAAATATGGAGACTACCTTAAATTCGATTCAAGCAGTCGATGGTCTGCCGATGCATTTAACCCACATCCAGTTCCATAGTTACGGAGCTGAGGGTGATTTCAAATTTTCATCCGGTGCAGCGCAAATCGCAGAAGCCATCAATGGCAATAAAAACATCTCTCTGGATGTGGGACAAATCATGTTCGGGCAGACCATTACAGCGTCTGGCGATAATATGCGCCAATACGCCAATCACGGCTTTGCCAATCCCAATAAATGGGTGTGTATGGATATTGAGTGCGATGCTGGTTGTGGTTTGGTGCCATTTAAGTACAGAGATCAAAACTTTGTCAATGCGCTGCAATGGGCGATTGGTCTGGAGATTTTCCTGCTGGTTGACGATCCATGGCGGATTTTTCTCACCACAGATCACCCCAATGGCGCACCGTTTACCACCTATCCGCATTTGATCCGGTTGCTGATGGATAAGAGTTTCCGCAATGATATGTTGGCAACCATTCATCCTGAAGCGCAGAAAATGACCACCCTGGCTTCTATCGAACGCGAGTATTCATTGCAGGAAATTGCCATTTTAACCCGTGCTGGCGCTGCCAAAATAACCGGTCTGGTGAATCGCGGTAGTTTGGGCGACGGCGACTGGGCAGATATTACTGTGTACACAGACAATGCTGATCGAGAGGCGATGTTTGAAACACCTGATTTTGTATTCAAAGATGGTGAATTGGTTGTTGAAGATGGCGAGGTTGTCAAAGTAACCTGGGGAACCACCCATGTTGTCAGGCCGGAATATGATGTATCCGTGGAAAAGCATTTAAAAGATTATTTCGAACGCTATATGACCATGAAGGTTGGTAATTTCAAAATTAGCGATGATGAAATCACCGAAGATGGCAGAGGTAGCCTGACCGTGCATCCAACCGTTGGAGGTGCGCAATGATTATCAACGGTGTCACCATTGATGAAACCTTCGCTGAAGCGTTTCCGATGAAAGCAACGCGGGTAATCATCACCGCGCACACAGAACAATGGGCGTGGAATTCTGCACTGTCAATGACCGGCTTTGCTACCTCGGTCATTGGTTGTGGCTGTGAAGCTGATATTGAACGCAAACTTGATCCATCAGAAACACCGGATGGACGTCCAGGTGTCTCCGCCATGTTATTTGCCATGGGCAGCAAAGCCTTAATGAAGCAGGTAGAAACGCGTGCTGGACAGACTGTATTAACCTCGCCAGGATCAGCGTTATTTGCCGGAATTGATGGCGGCGATCGTATTCCCTTGGGTAAAAACCTGCGTTATTTTGGTGATGGTTTTCAGACTTCAAAATTGATTAATGACAAACGTTATTGGCGTATTCCAGTGATGGATGGTGAGTTTCTTGTCGAAGAAACAACAGGTAAGGTCAATGCGATTGGTGGTGGTAACTTGCTGGTGATGGCCGAGTCACTGGAAGTGGCTTTGGATGCCAGTGAAAAAGCTGTAGAGGCGATGAGAAAGATTCCTAATATCATCCTGCCTTTTCCAGGCGGCGTGGTACGTTCAGGCTCGAAAGTTGGCTCCAAATACGCTGCGCTACACGCTTCAACCAATGATGCTTTTTGTCCGACATTAAAAGGCGTGACCAAATCTGAACTCTCCGCTGATATTGAATCGGTGCTGGAAATCGTGATTGATGGATTAACCGAAGAAGATATCAACAAAGCCATGCGTATTGGCATTGAGACGTTTTGTTCCATCGGCGCATACAACGGCATCAAACGCATTAGTGCGGGAAATTATGGTGGTAAATTAGGTCCTCATCACTTTCATTTGCGGGAGATTATGGAATGAAGCCATTAACGTTAAACGTAAAAAAAACACCTGCTCAGCGCGTGGATATGTCTCCGTTGGTTTGTCAACAACTGACTGGTAAAAAGACCGTTGATATTGGGAAAATCACTTTGCAATGCGGAAAAAGTCTGATTCGAGTTGATGAATTGTTTAATCTCAGCGGTGACGATACCTCACATATTGTGATTAAAAACAGTCACGACAAACTGGATTACATTGGTAAAGAACTGGATGGTGGTGAAATCGTTGTTGAAGGTGATGTCGGCGCTTATCTGGGGATGAGCATGCAATCTGGAACAATCAATGTCTCAGGCAACACCGGAATTTATGCAGCCTGTGAAATGAGCAAGGGTTTGCTGCAAATTGATGGCAATGCGGGCGATTTTGTTGGCGGGGCATTACCAGGTAATAAAAAAGGCATGAAAGGTGGAACTGTTCTAATTAAAGGTAACGTCGGAGATCGTGCTGGTGACCGTATGCGCCGCGGAATCTTATTAGTCGAAGGTGATGCTGGAGATTATTGTGGTTCCAGAATGATTGCCGGAACGATTGCAGTGATGGGTAAAACAGGACAACACATCGGCTATAACATGCGTCGCGGCACATTATTGTTATGGCAACAACCTGAAATACCACCTACATTCAATGATTGCGGGTTGCATAGCCTGGCTTTTTTACCGATCTTGTTTGCATCATTTAGACATCTAAACTCAAAGTTTGC
The DNA here is from genome assembly GCA_965224565.1 of Methylococcales bacterium. Classification (GTDB taxonomy): domain Bacteria; phylum Pseudomonadota; class Gammaproteobacteria; order Methylococcales; family DRLZ01; genus DRLZ01. The sequence continues at coordinate 611,347 of CBDCZN010000002.1, forward strand.
AGAGTCTGGTATTGCGTTTAATAGGGCACGACGCTATGGGGGTGATATTTCAGAAATTGCACGTGGAGAACTGTTGGTAAAAATCTAATTTGAAAGTTACTAAAGTTTGAGGCTCTTTGGTACAAATAATCGTAACGAAACAGCTTTGTAAGTTATGTTGCTTTGCAGTCAAACAGACAGCTAGTCTATTTGACTTAAGTTTTATCCTTTGTCGAACTACTGATCGTTAATCTTGAATGGACATAAGTTCGAAAACCGTATAACCAGTTTTTCCAGTCCTTGCTATTACAAAGTTCCTGACCGACAACTGTTTGTTTGCAGTGAATGTCCAAAAATATTGTTGATTGATTAATCGTTTTCTTGATTAGAACAGCACTTACACCAATATCGTTTTGGTTTGCAGGAGCAGTTGTACTCATGACCAGGTTAGAGTCAGTAATTAACTTTTTGCCGCTTGGGTTGTTTATCAGATACTCTTTTGTGAGTTGCCATGCTTTTAGGCATTCTTGGTTAGATGTACAGGTAGCAATGCTTAATTCATCATCATTCTGGGAAGCATGTAATAGTTTTTGTGCATTGATTTTATTGTGCTGGTGGGCAACTATTTTTTTATAACGTTGTGCATCTCTTGCATAGTTTTTTTGTAAATCTTCTCTTTTTTCGGAATGTTGTTTAACACTAGCTTCATATGAATTGATCTGGTTTTTTATTTCACTGATTTTGAAGACGACTGTTTGAGGTACTGAACGACCATTTTTTTCCCATTGTGCAGCAGATTTTTTTTGTTTCTTTAGCTGTTTATTTAGTTGTGAAATGCTGTTTTTGATGATTTTGAGTTTGGTATCAATAATAGCCAGTTTGTCGCCCAATGAGTTGGTGACATCCTCAAATGTAAACAACAGCAAACGATCACGAGCTGCTTGTTGCTCGATTAATTTTTTTTGTTGGAAGCGAAGCTTCTGGAGTCTACGTTCTTTCGCAAACTCTTGAGGTGTCTTGGGGCGCTCAATTGTTCTGACGGTAACCCCTTGATCATTGATCTGATCTCGCCGATAGCCAGCATCTTCGGGAGGAACTTTATCCGAATAGTGGACGTTCCCTGCTTTATCTACCCAGCGATAGAGCAGACTATCCTGATTTGCTTGTGCCGAAGCACACACTAAAATAAATAGTATGGAAAGCAATTGAATAATGGTTTTTTTACAAAAAAGATTCATTTAGGATAAATTTTTTGTTAACTGGTTTGAATAGAAAAAGGATTAGAAAAACAATAAGTTTGTACTGGAGGATGCTTCTCTCACTCTAAAAGATTAGTTGATGAACTGGTTACGTCAAGTTCTGCGGATAGATTAGATCAATGAATGGCTGAGTTTAAGAGTAGCGCAGTCATGTCGCAGTGTGGTGTCAGTATTATTAGAGGCCCCTTTAGGAATGCCGCATCGTTAATAAATGACAGCACATGGAAACAGCACCTTATTGACTGTCAGTTGATTCCAAACTGTTGACGATACTCGAGTATTTGCTGCTGGTAATCTGAGAATTCATTTAAATTGCTTACAAATTTGGCGATATGTGAGAAATTGATAATTGAGATCACTGGAATTTTATATGTGTCTTCAATCATCTGGATGGCTGATTGACTGTTTTCCAATCGTTCCTGTCGATCCAGTGCTATCAATACGCCACAAGCCGTGGCTTGCGACTGTTTGAAAATCTGTATGGATTCATTCACAGAAGTTCCAGCGGTAATCACATCATCAACGATTAAAGCGTTACCTTGAAGAGGAGCACCAACCAGCTGACCGCCTTCGCCATGATCCTTTACTTCTTTGCGATTAAATGCGTAAGGTAAATCAATTTGATGATGTTTTGCAAGCGCAATTGATAAAGCACACACCAGCGGAATGCCTTTGTATGCAGGGCCAAATAAGATATCGACTGAAATGTTTGCTGCAATCAGCGCATGTGCATAAAAACCTCCGAGTCGAGCCAGTTTTTCTCCACTATTAAATTGTCCACCATTAAAAAAATAAGGGCTAATACGTCCAGATTTTAAGCTAAACTGACCAAATTGTAATGCTTCACAATCGAGAGCAAAGCGTATAAATTCTGATTGATAGTCTTGCATAGTGGTTTACTTGTTAGATAGGTAAGAATTGTTCGAGAATAGAATCCAGATATCGCCATCCCTGGTCAGTACAGCCTATCTGGTTTTTTGATCTAAATAAAAGATTGTTATTGATACAGTTCGATAATACAGGTTCCAACGTATCAATAGTCAGCCCGGTGTGTTGACTGAATTGGTCGATCTGAAAGCCATCCTTGAGCCGTAGCTGGTTCATCATGAATTCAAATGCACGGTCTTCCATTCCTATCGTTGATGTGCCTTCAATAGCTTGGGAATTCTGCACATCATTAATATATCGGCGTGGATTTTTATGCTTCCAGCAACGGGTGATTTGTTGCGTGGTTATATTGGTTAATTTTCCATGTGCACCTGCACCAATGCCAATATAATCGCCGAATTTCCAGTAATTTTCATTGTGTTGGCAGCGATGATTGTCTTTTGCCCAGGCTGATACCTCATATTGACGATAGCCATTGTCCATTAATCGTTCGCTACAAGCGAGTTGCATGGCCCAGATATCATCATCTTTTGGCAGAATTGGTTGTGAGTAATAAAACGGAGTATCCGGTTCCAGAGTGAGTTGATAATGCGAAATGTGTGATGGATTCAAGGCAATCGCTTGTTGTACATCACTCACTGCTGACTGGATACTCTGTCCGGGTAAGCCAAACATTAAATCAGTGTTAAAGTTCTCAAAGCCTGCACGATGGGCGGCATCGATAGCTTTGATAGCAGATTGACTATCGTGAATACGTCCCAATTGCTTTAATCGGGAATCACAAAAGCTTTGTACGCCAATCGATAGTCGATTGATGCCCGCTTCAAAATAGCCTTTGAACTTAGCATATTCTACAGTGCCCGGATTTGCTTCAAGTGTAATTTCCATCGTGTTGCTACAAGACACTGTTTGTTGGATATTTTGTAGCAATTGAGAAATTGATTCAACAGAAAACAGACTTGGTGTGCCACCGCCGATGAAAATACTGGTAATGTGACGTGAGTCCAGCCTGGTTTTTTCATACTCCAAATCCAACACAAGCGCATCAATATAGGCTGATTCCGGCAAATCACCGCGTAAAGAATGAGAATTGAAATCGCAATAAGGGCATTTTAGAACACACCAAGGCATATGCACATACAAGCCGACCGGAGGTGCAATTAGTTTCGGCTCAGGTTTTTGGTGCATTCAGTCTTTTGATTGTGTCTGATTCAATATGAATGAGTCTATTGCGCTAGCTTGCGAAGCGATCGTTGCACATCTTTAAGCCGCCCTTGATGCGCAATTTCACGTCCAGAACGTAGTTTGGCCTGGTTGGCTTTTAGCAGATAGCGTTTTGCCTGTAGCGGTAAATCTTTGCGGCGTAAAAAATCACCATAGTAGAAGTTAGCATCGATTCCAGCTGGATTGTATTTCAAGCCCTTTTTGTACGCTTTCTCTGCTTTGTCATCATCACCAATCGAAAGCGGCCAGCCTGGTGATTTATCGTAAAGCAAACCCAGTAAAGTCCAAGCCAGTCCGTCCATTGAGGTGGGATTTTTATTGATCGCCTGTTTTAATGATTTTTTAATTGTATTAATTTTTTTCAGAGTGGAAAAGCTACTGCTGTTTAACTTTATCATGGAGCCTCTAATCATTGCTTCAATGATTAAGTATTCGGCTGTTGCAAGGCAATCTTTAGGCGCTTGTTTGAACGATATCAACATGGATTCAAATGCTTTCATGCGTTGATCTTTAGGTGTTTGATAACGAACTTTTGCCCAGTTGGTTTCAAGCTCTCCGTATGCTGCGCAAACGGCAGGATTATCCTCAAGAGACCAGCACATTGTTGAGATAAGACTGAATAACGCAAATGTTAAAAATCGGGTCATGTTTCTAAAAGTTCTCAGATTAAAATTGTATGATAAGCCTGTGCGCTTGATCGTGGAGTGTTGTAGAATATTGGTCAGCTGCTAAGGCAACAATAATATAGCACGATAGTGTTTATATTGGCTGACCGTGACTTTATCTGATGGATGACATCAAATTCTAGAAGGTAGTTCAACAAAGATTGATCGATTGAGAACAATTTAGCTAATCAGTTGATTGTAAAGATAGATTTTTCATACACAGATCAGCACTGGTTAGTATCGTAATTTTTTCACAAACTCTGATTGCCTGAACTTCTGTTGGGATTGTTTTCTCAAATGGCGGTCACAGGCTTCTATTTATTTAAATTAAGGAGATTGAACATGAGTGTATTGGTAGGTAAACCTGCCCCGGATTTTACTGCTGCTGCAGTATTAGGCAATGGGGATATTGTTGACGATTATAATCTTGCAGACGCAAGCAAGGGAAAATATGCATTGGTAGTATTCTACCCGCTTGATTTTACTTTTGTTTGTCCAACTGAATTGGTTGCTTTGGACCATCGCCTGGATGAATTTACCAGTCGTGATGTAGAAGTTATTGCTGTTTCAGTTGATTCACAGTTTACGCATAGTGCATGGCGCAATACAGCGGTCAATCAAGGTGGTATTGGTCCGGTACGTTATACAATGGTTGCTGACGTTTCCCATTCAATCGTAAAAAGTTACGATGTTGAAGTGGATGGCGCTGCAATTGCTTATCGAGGTACCTTCCTGATTGATAAAGACGGCATTGTTCGACATCAAGTGGTTAACGACTTGCCACTAGGACGCAATATGGATGAAGCGATTCGCATGGTTGATGCATTGCAGTTTTTCGAGGAAAACGGCGAAGTGTGCCCAGCAGGTTGGCAGAAAGGCCAATCTGGAATGAATCCAGATGCTGCAGGTGTAGCCAGTTATCTGAGCAATAATGCTGATCAGTTATAAATTCAGCTATATAAGGTTTGATAAAAAGGCCTCTGATTCGGGGCCTTTTTAATACTTGCATTACATGGTTGACGCTTATTCTTTGCTTTTTAACGGCAAGTATTTAGCGTGAACAAAAATAGAAAAAGCCAATCCAATCGCACACCCCAAGCCAATAATGAGAAACCTGGGCATGTCGGGCTCATTTCCTGTAATTACAGTAATAATAAATATTTGGGATGCCAGAAACATCGACAATTTAGCCGATGCGTAAAAGCCGAGTCCACCCAAAAATGCCCATAGTACGGGCCAGTTTTCTTTTAACTCTGCACGTTTTGCAGTGATGTAAAACCAGTAAGCCACAACAAATGATATGCACAAAGGGATTAATAATCCTGACATTTTCTTTCCTCCACGATGACTAGTTATTTGAGTTATTTTGCAGCAAACTGAGGCATGACAAGTGTTAATTCTAGATGTCTAGCATCTCCATTACCGTTTGTTTCCAGTCCGATCTTTTTCAAGAGTGGTGATAAACAACACTGCGTCATAATTCTGTTATGACTGATTGCTGTGCTCTTGATAAAGCACTAGATAAAATTTCATCGTCGTTGACGATGTGGAGACTATATAAGCCTACTGCGCTGTCAGCTCATTATAACTTGATAGCTTGTTGTCATGAAAATTATTGTTGTTATGACAATTCTTCGAAAGAATAATTGCCAACAATAGACTGTTTTCGCAAAGCATCGTTTTGCAGGCGAACACTGCGTGTCACGATTCTTCCAGGAATTATTAATTTTTAACACTGTCGAATTGCAGTATGTAGTATGCTGTTATGTGCTGTACATATATGATATTTCGCAACTAAACAGAATACTAACTGTGCCAGTTATGGTTTAAATATTATATTTCTTTTTGGACACATTGAATAAGGTAGCAGGGTCATGGGTAAACTAGTTCGCTATTTGTTGTACTTTTTTGGCTTCTTGGTTGTTCTAATTGTTGCCGCAGTAATTCTGGCTCCACGTTTTGTTGACCCTAACGATTTTAAACCAAAAATTGTTAGCCTTGTAAAAGAGAAGACGGGGCGAGATATTGTGATTGATGGGGATATCAAACTCTCAGTTTTTCCGTGGATAGGTGTCTCTCTTGGCAAGGTCGAACTAAAAGAGCTGCCGGTATTCGGTACGCAGGAGTTACTGGCGATCAATAGTGCCGATGTTAAAGTGAAACTACTGCCATTAATTTCTAAAAAGGTCGAAGTGGATCGTGTGGTACTTGATGGATTGAAACTCAATCTGGTTAAACTTGAAGATGGAATTGCCAACTGGGAAACACTTGGTGGTAGCAATGACAATCAACAGTCCGAGCAAACGGAGAAATCGCCAACTGAGTCAGTATCCCCTGAAAAAGATGACACGGAGAGTTCAGAGCAAGGTGGGTTTGCAGTGTCTGCATTGTCTGTCGGCGGCATTACGCTGAAAGATGCGCATATTAGTTTTGACGATAGAACCGCGCCGCAAAAAGTTGTTATTGATCAGTTGAATTTAAATGTTGATGAAGTCAGTTTTGATCAACCAATTCCCTTTGATGCTGATTTTATCGCTCATGTTAGTCATCCTCAGTTGAAAGATACGATGAAAGTGTCAGGTGAGTTAACGCTGAATGAGGCAATGAATCAGTTTACTATCGATGAGCTGCAACTCAATACAGATATTGAGGGCAGTGTGGTGCAGCAAGGCAAGGTTAACATTGATTTAAGTAGTGCTGTAATACAATTTGACAAAAAGACAATGTTTCTTCAATTACCATCTGGGTTACAGCTCAAAGTCAATGGCGCAGGTGGTGACTTGCCGGCGGCATTCAATGCCAACCTACAATTACCCAAAGCATCGATTAGTAAAGAGTTCAGTCAGTTTGATCTGGGAGAAATCAAACTTGGCGCTCATCTTGAAGGTGAAGCTATTAAACAAGGTAATGTAGATATTGCTCTCAATAGCTCAGAAATCCAGTTTAATAAAAATACCCTGTCAGTTAATTTACCAGCCGGGTTAACGCTTAATATCAATGGCGGCGGCGGAGAGTTGCCGGAAAAATTTAATGCCAGCCTCAAGTTGCCCAGTATTTCTATTGCTAACCAGGATAAGTTTGACTTAGGTCAGTTAAGTTTGAATGCTCATGCTGAAGGCAAACAATTTCCAGGTGGAAAAGTGGATGCTCAACTGACTACAAAAGTGAGCGGAGATTTGGCGAGCCAGGTGTTGTCGCTGTCTGATATTCAATTGAATGCGGCTGATCTGGCTGTGAAAGGCCAGCTAACAGGCAGCAAGATTATTGATGCCCCTGAATTTAAGGGAAACTTGATGCTTGCGCAAATGAATGCCCGAAAACTTGCTGGTGATCTTGGGATTACATTGCCGGAAATGCAAGACACCAATGCATTAACCAAGCTTGGTTTTAATAGTGATGTCTATGTGAGTAAGCTGGCGGCTCGTTTGACTAATCTGAACATTGTGCTGGATGACAGCAAACTAAACGGTCAGGTTGCCGTCAACGATTTTGAATCACAAGCCATCGCTTTCAAATTGAATCTGGATAAGATTAATGTTGATCGTTATCTGCCACCAAAATCCAAGCAGGAGAATGATCAGCAAAGCGCACCTGTGCCAGCGGAAACTGAAAAAGGCACAGACGCTGCCAGTAATACCGATCCAAAAGATACTGCTTCAGATGTTGCTGAATTAATACCGGTTGAAACTATTCGCAAACTGAACATTAATGGTGTATTTAAGATTGGTGAAATGTTGGTCAATGGTTTAAAGGCTAAAGATGTTAAGTTTACAGTTAAAGGCAAAGATAGCTTGGTCGATGCGCGACCATCCATCGGTAAATTTTATGCTGGAAACATCAGTGCTGGTTTGACTGTTGATGCCAGAAAACAACAACCAACACTGAAAATTAACAATAAGGTAGCAAATATAGCTATTGAACCATTGCTTAAGGAGTTGTTGGAAAAAACCTATATTTCTGGTACCGCCAACATGAATACAAATTTGACATCGCAAGGAGCGACAGAAAAGGCTATTCTAGCGACCTTGAATGGAGAGGTGACTGCGAATTTTCTGGATGGTGCAATTTACGGTGTCAATATTCCAAAAATGATCCGTGATGGAGTTTCAACCCTGAAAGGTCAGGCCGTAGATAAAGAAGCTGTCAACAAAACTGATTTTTCCGAACTCAATATGCTGTCTAAAGTTAAAAATGGGGTAGTGACGACAGAAAAACTAGAATTGAAATCGCCATTACTGCGCATCCTGGGTAGTGGCACGCTGGATCTTAATACCAAAAAGATCGAATATCGAACCCGTGTCAAACTGGTCGATACCCTGAAAGGGCAGGGTGGTAACGCACCGACTGATTTAACGGGAATCCCGATTCCATTGTTGATTACAGGCACACTGGATAAGATTCGTTATGAGCTGGATACCAAAGCAGCCATGCAAGAAGCACTCAAAACCAAGGTTGGCAAACAAGCCAAGGAAAAAGCCAAAGCTGCTTTTGATAAAAACAAGGGAAAAGTGATGGATAAACTCAATAAAAAACTTGGTGGTGAAGCTGGCAAAAATCTTGAGAAAGGTGCGGGTGAACTACTGAAAGGATTTGGTTTCTAGGAGGCTGTTCGAGAATAGAAGCCGTTGCGGGGGAAAGCGGTTTTGTGTCCTTTTTTTCGATTAAATGAGGCGAATACTTGCTGTATTTAACGAATTTAATCGGAAAAATGGAGCAAAATCCGCTTTTCCGCAGTAGACTTTCTATTCTCGGACAGTCTCCTAGGGTAGGGCAAGTTCAAATGATTGTTGATTCAGTCAGCTGTGTTCATAGTCCTTTATTTTGACACCGGAGATATTTCAGCGCCGCTTACTTGATTGGTTTGATTGTCATGGGAGAAAAGATTTTCCCTGGCAAGCAAAGCAGCCAGATGCCTATGCGATTTGGGTTTCTGAAATCATGCTACAGCAAACTCAGGTTAGCGTGGTTGTTCCTTATTTTCAACGTTTCATGGGACGTTTTCCAACTATTGAAACGCTGGCTTCGGCTCCGCTGGACGGTGTTCTGGAGCACTGGGCTGGGCTAGGTTACTATGCCAGAGCGCGTAATTTGCATAAAACCGCGCAGAGAGTTGTCACCGCACATAATGCAAATTTTCCCACCGAGCTTGATACACTTTGCCAGCTGCCTGGCATTGGTCGCTCAACTGCTGCAGCGATTCTCAGCATGGCTTTTTCACAGCGACACGCTATCCTCGATGGTAATGTTAAACGAGTATTGGCACGATTTTATGGAGTACAAGGTTGGCCGGGAAAAACCTCCGTCAGTAAAATCTTGTGGCATTTCAGTGAAACGCTAACGCCCACCCATCGAGTTGCCGAATACACTCAGGCAATTATGGATTTAGGAGCAACACTCTGTACTCGCCATAAACCACTATGTCACCAATGTCCTGTTGCAACTGATTGTATCGCTTTAAAAACAAACCGGGTCGCTGAATTACCGACACCACGTAGTCAACAGAAAATCCCCATCAAACACTGTTTAATGCCTGTTTTGATTCATCCACAATCAGGCGTCTATTTGCAAAAAAGACCGCCAACCGGTATCTGGGGAGGGCTCTGGAGTTTACCGGAAGATTCAGATCAAGATGGTATTATTCAATGGTTTAATGAAAGATTAGTTGATGAATCTGTCTTGCAGTGGCTACCTGTGCGAAAACATACATTCTCGCATTTTCATTTACACTTTCAGCCAGTACTGGCAATATCGGAGCAATGTTTGATGGTTAGCGAGGCGAATCGTACTGGGTGGTTTAAGATTGGTCATTCACATCCGGCAATGCCTGCCCCGATTCAAAAGTTACTCAATGATATCGCGCCTAAAATAAACTGTTAAAGCCTATTTCAACAAACCCGGAACCCAGGAAAGGCAAAGTGCGATCAACCCTATATTATATCCATGATCCAATGTGCAGCTGGTGCTGGGCATTTCGACCAGTGTGGCAAGTTGTACGCAAGCAACTCCCGCAACACATTGAGATAAAATACTTGCTCGGCGGTTTGGCTGCTGATACAAATAAAGCTATGCCAGAGGATTTACAAAAGACCATTCGACAAACCTGGCTGCGTATTCAGAAGGTTGTCCCCGGTACTGAATTTAATTTCGATTTCTGGGAAATGTGCCTGCCAAGACGATCGACTTATCCCGCGTGCAGAGCTGTAATCGCTGCTCGTAATCAAGGTCATCAATATGAAGAAGTCATGATCTATGCCATTCAACAAGCCTATTATCTGAATGCGGAAAATCCATCTGACGATGAAGTTTTATCCAGTCTGGCAGAAAATCTGGAATTAGATCTCAAGCAATTCCAAATCGACCTGAATTCTCAGCAAACTCAACAACAACTAGAACAGGAAATCGTTAATTCCAGAACAATTGGCGCACAAGGTTTCCCAAGTCTTATCTGGCTAGGCTATGGAAACTATTGTTCGATAGCGATTGATTACAATAATGCTGATATTGTGTTAGAAGCAATCACGTCGCAATGAGTATTGAATTGTCCACAAATGTTTGGCCTCAGAGCTGCGATAGAAAATTAAAAGTCGATTACTGTCAGTAAGGTATAAATTATTATGCTGATGGGTTTGATGGCCAGTAAGACAAACTAATGTGGAGACGGAAAACCACGTTGATGATGGTTTATTTATCATCAATCACTATAATTTCAGCAAGCCCACCACTGGAGTATGACTATGATTGGTAACAGATGCTAACGATTATTAGCTATACCTAAAATTTATTGAACCCTCAAACTTGTCTTCAAGCTTTTCACCATGCAAGGCACTAAACGGCCCAAGAGCTGGTAATAACACGAATAACACATTATTTTCTTCGCACCATTTTTTGACTCTAGATAACTTAACAGGATCTGGTATTTGAACAAACCAGAGTTGATCAAAATGATAGCGTTGCTGAATAGTGGAAAGATCTCTTTCACTTCCAAGAATTTTAACGCCCAACAACGGTTTGCCTTGTTGAGTAATTTCATCTTCAATGAATCCAACTAATTCTGCGTCAGGGAAACCCACTTGAATAAGCGAACCTAGTTTTACAGCACGATCATCTACGCCATAAATGAGGACGTGCTTACATGTATCTGTATTCTTCCTTGATTGTTTTAATGCACTGAATCGAATGAACTCTTTATAGATAACTCTGGGTGTTATCATAAAAGTAGATGATAACAAAAAGCCCAAGGGGGCTAACATAAAAGATATGTCACGCCCTAAGAAATACAATAAAGTTAAAAATGCCGTTCCCCATCCCAAGGCAAGTAAGAGTACTGTGCGTATAACATCGGATGGTGAAATATGCCGTAGAGTCCGACGATAAACACCACCTATAATCAATAGGGGCATTAAAATAAACGGAAACATCCACATTCCAGCGATTAAATAATCGTACTGAAGAATAAAATCTTCCTTCCCGTAACGCATCAAAATGGCAAGTGTCCAGGAAAGGCTGATAAAAAAGCCATCAATAACAATGAGAGGTAAATGTTCTTTGCAAATCTGTTTCCAGTTAATCGCCCCAACGAAGCTTACATATAAGCCCCTAACAATCCATCCTAATTCACTAAAAAAATTTGAGTTGGAGAAAAAAGCGTAGTCTCGTTTAGCTTTTCTTGGAAACAAGTTCTCAGTGTAAAACACTTCAGGATCAATATCTAAGGGGTACATAGCAGACTCGTTTCTAAATTCAACCTGGTTAGGGCCAAAAATTCCTGGAACAAACCTAAGTACACCAGAATACTCACCATCAAATAAATGCTTATATCTCAATGACTCCGGACGAGGTCCAACAAATGACATCTCCCCAATAAAAATATTCCATAACTGGGGTAACTCATCCAGCTTGGTGCGTTCTAAAATATTCCCCACTCGAGTCATTCTGACGTCACCAGCTACAGTTACACCTGGCCCTTTGTTTCCCCAATTAGACGGAAACTTTCTAAATTTCAGGATATTGAAAGGTTTTCCACCTTTACCTAAACGCGGTTGAGAAAAAATTATTTCACCAGGGCTTTCAAGTTTTACCGCCAATGTTATCAGCAGCATAATTGGCGCGCTTAAAACTAAGCCTACGGTAGCCAAAGTCATATCAAAAAAACGCTTACCAAAACTAACATTTCTGATTTGGAGCGAGTTATTTTTATTATGAAAACTCGGTTTAAGCCCTAATACTATTTCCTGATTTCTCATGAAACTCAATTGCTCCCTACTTCATACATTTGACCGGGCTCAACCATGCGATTATTCCGATATAGGTATGTATGAAAAAATGAAATCATAATGATGTGCCTATAAAATGAAACGGTTGCAAATCTACTCGTCCTATCTCTTTGATATTAAACCCATCTAAATTTTTGTGAGAATAATAACTCAGTTGTTAGATGATTTGTCTTTGCAGGCAGTTTTCTGATTTTTTACGTATTCTATAGGTTGTGTAAAAAAATTATCGAAAAAAGGAGGATGTAAATTTACAATAAAAAATGATAAAATACAAGTGGTTTTGGTATCTGTATAATATTTATTTATATTTTTTTGTATAATAACTACTATCACTATCGCTATACATTTAATAATTGAAGTTATAAATATTAAGTGGCTTTATTTAATAAAATTAATTACTTAGAGTTTGTATGTAATTTTGTTTATATATGACCTGTCCCCTATAAATCAAATAAAATGGGTGCGGATTTCAGAGCTGTTTAGTCCATCTGAAAAAATTTTTGATTTCACAAGGGAAGAAGTGATCAAATCTGCCCGCATGAGATAGTAGAGTTATTAATAAAATTTGAAGTCAATTGCCAGCTGAACCACCAAACCTCCAGTCGCGAATAACGACTGACAAGATAAGAAGTGATTTTTAACAAAATAGAGCAAGCGTACTCTGGATGAATCCAGTTGGTTGACTTGATATAGGGATTAAGCCTACCTGTTTGATTTCAAAGACATGTGACCAGGAACCCAAGCCAGTTTTTTGTCAAGCAGGATGTGCATTCACTGTACACGTACACAAAATGATTAGGTTTTTCAGATATCCAAAGAAGATACCATCTATGAAATAGTGAGTATTCGTTGTTTTGTAAGGTGGAATAGTAGTGAAAATATACACATGTTATACCAATCCCAATATATTCTTAGTTAAATAATCATCGTTAATACATTTTCCTGTATGGAAAGGTATATATGAGAACTTATTGGGATTGGTATTAGATGGCAGTTGATAGCTGCCTGAGGGAAGATTCAGTCAGTTGTTTTGCGAAAAGGCAGATGAAGAAAAAACCAGAGAAACGACCGAAGATTATGTTGCCTTATCAATTGCATTATTACTGATATAAAAGCCGTCTTCATTAGAATCAACCAATTCCTGAGCTTTTTGAAAATCTTCAGGACGACCAATATCCATCCATAGCCCATCATGCTGGAAAACATGAATAGGGACATTCTTCTCCAATAAGATATGAACCAGATCATCAAAACCAAAAGCCACACCCTTCGGTATATGTTTAAGAATTTTAGGCTCCATACAATACATACCCATGCTTACCTGATATTGCATGGATGGTTTTTCTCTAAAGCGTGTTACTCTTGATAAATTATCAGTATCCAATACACCCAAATCAACTTTAACTGTTTTAGAAGTGACTGCAATGCTCAATAACCCACCATGTGAACGATGAAAATCTCTGAATGCATTTAAATCAAGATCAGTCACCAAATCTCCATTAAGTACCAAAAAAGTCTCATCAAGTTGATCTTCCACCAGTCTTAAAGCACCCACTGTACCCATTGGTTCCTTCTCTTCAGAATAAGCAATACTCATATCCCACTGGCTGCCATCACCAATTAACGATCTTAATAAATGTCCTAAATACCCCGTAGTCACATAAGCTTCTTCAATGCCATTGCGACGTAGCCATTTCAGTAAGCTCTCAATGACTGGTACTCCTCCCACAGGCATCATGGGTTTAGGCAAAATTAACGTATAAGGTCTTAGCCGAGTCCCTTGACCACCGGCTTGAATGACAGCTTTCATGATTTTATCCTTTGAAGTAAAATATATTCGGTCACGCTATTACATAGCACCACTCTTTACATCTTGTTATCAAGATGCTCACCCGTCTCCAGATGTCCAAACTCTGGTACCATCATTTGGAAAAATGCCAACATATCCGCTTTATTCCACTTTCCGGATTTTTTCAGCTGACCAATTTCAGCAGTAAACTGTTCCAGTTTCTCAGCATTAAATTCCGGATCATTTTTAATAACGCCCAGGTTAATAAAGCGCTGCATGTCCAACGTTTCATTGCCCGTATAAAATTCCTCGAAATCCTTTTCACCGGTCGTATTGCTGGGTGAAAAATAACAAGGCCATTTCCCCTCACGAGATAAGCTATCTACAGAATTTCGTGCCTCATCTTCAGACTCGCATTCCACAGCTTCATAGCCCATTTGCTGCAAATAACGTCGAGCAATTTCATCAAAAGTAATCAAATGTAATTGATCGCTTAACTTAGGGAAAAAAATCTCACGGTTATTACCCAGCAAGCAAGACATCAAACAGAGTTCCCCCGACTCTTTAGGCGACACAAAATAGCGCCGAACATCATTTGGAGCGGCGATTGGTTGCTTTTTCTGAAGGCGATTATTAAAACCGTGCAATAAACTCCCATCAGAAAAAGCCACATTCGCAAAGCGAGCAGTCGAAACCGGGATGTCAAGACTGCGGCGCATCAAATAATGTTCCATAATCCGTTTTGAACAGCCCATCATGTTAACTGGGTTAGCAGCCTTATCGGTTGATACACAAAAATACTTCTGAGCACCCATTTGAGCTGCTTGTCTTAGTGTTTTCTCCGTATTAAATACATTCACATTAACCATGCGCATCAATGTAAACGGATCTTTTTCGCTACGCACATGCTTTAAAGCGGATAGATTCAAAATATAATCATATGACCCTTCATGCGCCAGCATTGCATCAAATTCTGGTGAGCCAATATCCAGAGAAAACGATTTAAAATCGCCTTCAAGATAACCAAATGAACTGCGAATATCACGAACCAGCTCAACAAGGTTGTTTTCACTAATATCAACAACATGCAAAGACTTTGGATTACGTCGGAAAATCTCTTTGGTAACCGCTTGACCAATTGACCCTGCGCCGCCAATGACCAGAAATGAACTGCGTGACACAATATTCCGCATTTCAGCATCATGGATTGCAATATCATCCGTAAACAACTCAGCTTCACGACCGATTAAATCCAGTACAAAATCCATTAAAACATCCTAAAAAAATAGAAATGACAAGCTGATATAGCCAAGAATACAAGGCTGCTTAAAATGGGGCCTGCAGGAGTTTTTACGATTAATAATGTCATGGTTTAAATTGCCAATAGCTGCCATTTCAGCGTTCGAGATAGCAAATAACTCTTCGAGGTAACTTGCTCCCAGCACCTTATCCTTCACCACAATTATCATTACTGGCCTCTTGTTCTTACCCTCTGCGCCATTGACCAATGTAAAGCATTGCACAAGATCTTGTAAATCGAACTTTAAATAAATAGTTTATTTGATGTAAAATATACTTTAGACTAATGTTGTATTCGTATAAAACGTTCTTTATATCTACAATCTTATGATACCAATCATTCTTCAGCAAGCATCGATGTTTATTCTGGCCAAGGGTCAACCAGCATATCATCGGTTTCTTTATAAAGAAATAGACTTTAGCGAACGCCTGATCGGGATAAAAGGCGCACGCGGTTCTGGAAAAACCACACTAATATTGCAATTTGCAAAAAATAGTGGTCTAAAGTCTTCTCAAATTTTGTATCTCTCTTGCGATCACCCAGCCATGGCAGAAGGAGATCTATATAATCTTGCCCAGACCTTTTATCAGGAAGGTGGGAAACTTCTTCTACTAGACGAAATCCATAAATTCAGAAACTTCGCAACACATCTGAAAGCTATTTATGACACCTTTGAATTAAAGGTGATTTTTTCTGGTTCTTCCGCGTTAAGAATAGAACACGAACTCGTTGACCTGTCACGAAGAGCCATTGTATTTGAGCTGCCTGTTCTGTCTTTTCGGGAATTCCTGGAAATTGAAACTCAAGAAACTTATATAAGTTCTACATTGGAAGATATACTGAACGATCATGTCAATATTGCCACAACCATTACACAACGCATTCGTCCTATCGAATACTACAAAAGATACCTTTCTTACGGAGCATACCCATTTTACAAGGAATCTATTAAAAGTTACACACAAAAACTTACAGAAATCATTAATATAACCATTGATTCCGACCTTTGTGGTATCTACAACATTGAGCCGCTCAAGTTAGATAAGTTAAAGAAGATTCTCTACATGTTGTGTATAACCAATCCTGTGGAACTAAACATTTCAAAACTAAGCAGTGCAGTAGGAACGTCATGGCCCACGCTATCCAAATACCTGGAACGCATGGATGCCGGCAGCTTAATTCACATCATACGAGGTGGAACAGGAATGCGATCCGTAAACAAGCCAGACAAACTGTTACTTGATAACCCGAATCTATTCTACACACTATGTGCCACGCCGAATATAGGGTCAATTCGAGAAAGCTTCTTTATCTCACAAGTATCCTACTCTCACCCAGTTCACTACCATGACAAAGGCGATTTTATCATTGATGACGATATAATATTTGAAATTGGCGGAGCTAGCAAACCCTTCAAACAAATTGCCAACACTAAAAAAGCATTTCTTGCCGTTGATGATATAGAAACAGGCAATACCACACGTATTCCTCTTTGGTTACTGGGAATGCTCTATTAATTTTCAGTCACGAAATCCATCGACAAATTGCTAAAAGAAGATAGGTTTCAGGGGTAAAAAATCACCCTAGAGCTTCCAATAAACTCTCAATCACCCAATCCATTTGCCCAAAAGACATGCTAGGAAACAAAGGCAAAGTCAATACACGTTCAGCGATATCATCAGCAATCGGTGTAGCCTGGAAATGTCTATCTTTATAGGCGCTAAATTGTCGGAAAGAGGGATAATGAATACTAGTTTGAACTCCCTTGTTTTTCATCGCGTTAATCACTGAAATGCGGTCCACATCCTTATCCAGCAAAACCGGAAGAATATGATAAGCACTAACACAATCCTGCAATCCAATAAATGGAACAGTGACTTTTTCACACTCGTTTAACGCAGCAACACAACGCTCCACCAATACTCCACGTTGTAGATTACCCGCTTGTAACTTTGATAGTTGAACCAGTCCGATAGCCGCACGAATTTCATCCATTCGATAATTTAACCCCGGGCGAACCACATCGTAAGAAATAGCACGACCCTTATGTCGATCAAGTGTCAATGTGGTCATTCCATGAGAACGTAAAAATTGTGCCTGTTGACTTAACTCAGCCGACTTAGCCGAAAGCATTCCACCCTCACCAATCGATAAATTTTTATTGGTAAAAAAAGAAAAACAGCCAAAATCACCAAACGTGCCGCACGTTTGTCCCTTATAAGAAGCACCAGGAGCATGCGCAACATCTTCTATTAATCGAATGCCTCGCTCCTTACACAAGGCAGTAATTGCATCCATCTCGCAAGGATATCCAGCAAAATGCACCACAATAACAGCCTTTGTTTTCTCAGTAAGACAAGCTTTAATAGAATCTGCAGTTACATTCCAGTTAGCATAAGATCCGCAATCAGCCAAAACCGGGGTCGCACCAACCATCTCTACTGCATTAATATCGGCTACAAACGTTAAGGCAGGAATGACCACTTCATCGCTATTTCCAACATCCAAAGCCAACAAAGCCAAATGCAACGCAGCCGTACAGCTAGACAAAGCAGTGCAAAATACCTCGCCGCCTAAATTTTCAGCAAACGTTGATTCGAAGGATTGAATACGCTCACCCATCGTCAGCCAGCGACTTTCAATAACCGCAGACACAGCATCAGACTCTTGATGATCAAAATTCAATTTAAATAATGGGACTTTCCACATAAAAATATTCCAGCTATAACGACAGAGGCAAACTACAGGGTACTATCCATTTTGTCATTGATGAGAAAACAATGTCACTTGATTTCTAAGAGTTTCCGCTGCAAAAAACAACATCTATGAACTTATTCAACAATAAAATTAGAATGCTGTTCTAAAAACGAAAGAATTTTATCAACATTGCTGGATGTCGTGGGTAAGTTCACGACATGAGAAGACAAATATTGAGCAACAGGAAAGTGATCACGCTGCAATCCCCATACTGACAAATCACCCTCAACAGGATGTAACGGAGAAGTAAACCATTCACCCAGGTTAATTCGGTGCTTCTCTGCTAAAGCCATAAATTTAGGGTGCCTCTAATAATTAGGATTTTTGTTCGAGTTCAAGGCGGATGATTTTCGAGAACCGCAGTGTATATGGAATACATGAGGATCGCAGAAAACCATCCAACGCTGAAATCGGGCAAAAAGGCAATTATTAGAGGTGCCCTTTACTACGTTGATTAACGGCTTTGTATAGATTAAGAGAGAAATTGAATGCCTAATTTTGATAAAAACCCCTGGCCAATATTATTTTTGTGTAGAGATGCAATCTGAATTATTTCATTATCCGTAATATTGGTGTGCTTGATGATCATTTTGTGAATTTTTTTGGTTTAAGCAAGAATATCAGTTATTACTCTATATTGCATGATAGCCACCTGTTTTGGGTGATCCTCTATACTCAATTTTGTGTTCATCTTTTAATTGTTTTAGCCAGCGCTCCAGAGTTCTTTGAGGTAGAGAGAGTACCACTTTTAGCTCATTGGTTCTTTTCCCCGGATGGGCATCAATATATGCCAAGAGGTCATTTACTCCGCCATTTACTCCGCCATTTACTCCGCCATGCCTCTCTTCATCTTGCTGAAATGTGACCAATACACCATCGCCCATTTCCTCAATTTTGAAGGTTACGTGTGGATAATCCTGAAGTGCTTTGCGAATACGGATGAAGCCACTGCCGTATTTTTCAATATTTTTTGTCAGGTAAAATGCTTCTGCAACTAACTTGTTACGCAGGTGTGATTGATAGTGATCCGTTTTGATGTCTTCTATCGTTAAGCCACCAAAAAATCGACCAGGGCTAAAAATCGTGATGCTGTGATCAAAAATCTTGATTTGAATATCAGATGGGCTAGTGTAATCACGGTGAACCAATGCATTTAAAAGTGCTTCGCGCAGAGCAGGCAGTGGATAAGCAAAGCGCTCTTGTCGTTGCAATTGTCCAGCGAATTCGAAACTAACACTGATATGCGACAAAATAAATTTCATCGCTTGTTCAACTGCTTCAAACAGAGTGTCTGTGATTTGACGGTCGTCCAGGATCAAGGTGGGTGTTTTGAAACGCCCAATATGGATGTGGTGTCGCAAAGGGTCTTGTGCGAACAGGAGTAATGCAGCCCAGCTAGGTTGTTGTTCAGTGATATATTTAAGCTTTTCCAGTGCTAATAATGGTGATGGATCAAGGTTAAACCGTCCCCCGTCGTTCACCTGCGTGATAAACGCTTCTATTTTTGTAACAGACAAATCATCGAGTTTCGCATTAATTGCTGGGTAGGTATCCCACGACAATTGCAATGATTGCATGTAAAGATCATTAATCTCACTCAGACTAAGCTGGTGATTAGAGCTAGCAACGCGTTTGAAATATCGTCCTCGTGTATTGACTGGCTTAACCGGATATTCACCTATGGAGATTAGCGCTAGAGTTTTTCCATTCAGGTCAACAGCTGAGATGTCAGGAATGATTGATGGACTGCTGGTGGATTTGATTTGACCAAGCCATTCATTCAGCGTCTCTTTCCCTAAAGTAACACCTTGAACAACACCTTTGTCAGTAACGCCAACCAATACGCAACCACCTTCAGCATTGGCAAAAGCAACCAAAGTTTCAATCGTGCTGCGATCGAACGAGGTTTTAAACTCAGTAGTTTGTGATTCGCCTTGTGTGATGAGTGTCGTAAGGTTTTGTTTTTTCATTCCATTCCATTTCACTCAGCTTTGTTATACACAGCAACTTGACCTTATTATGGAATGGGGATGAAGTAAATTGCGCGTGAGGGCGCAGGATTTTTGTTTGTCTTTAAGGTACGAAAACGAGGCGCATATCAAACTGCGTGGCTGTATTTGTTCATTGCTCTCGGGAAAAAATTAATGCGCCATCAATACGGTAATGTAACCTCACGTAGTGAATCCAGTGTAAAAATAATATTCATCTACGCCAGATTGCAGAAAAATCAAGGGGAATGGTACATCCTGATAATTCAAATTCAAGCGTACCCTTTGAAAAATCCCCTTTTTTTTGATAGGAGCCATTGATCCATATGTAAACTTTAGCGACATTGGTTTCTGGATAAACAAGAATATAATAGGCAACACCTTCTTTTTCGTATAACTGGAATTTTAATAACTCATCTCGTTTTGCAGTTGATGGCGAAGATACCTCAAATATAACACTCGGAACCATTACGACTTTTTCATCAACCTCATCACAAAGAATTAAAACATCCGGCTTAACAATGGTATCGTTAGAAACTAGCCAATCAATCTCCATCAGCGCATAGCAACCAGAACAATGATCATGCTTATCTCTAATAACGTTATTTAACTCGGTGAGGATATTGCCTGCAACAATTTGATGGGAAACTGATGGGGCTGGTGACATTGCATAAGGTGTACCTGCAACCAATTCCCAGTCACCTTCCCAAATTTTGTAGTCTTCAAGAGTGTAATGCTCATGATAAGCTAACATATGAACACCTAAATACAGCAACTAATAAATGGATTGACAGCATAGCATAAGAATGAACAACACTAAACGTTAAGCTATCTTCAACATGAAATGAACCTGAGCTCATCTTTTCAGCAAATCCTCGCGTAGAGCAGGCAGTGGATAAGCAAAGCGTTCTTGTCGTTGCAATTGCCCAGCGAATGCGAAACTGACATTAATATGCGACAAAATAAATTTCATTGCTTGTTCAAGCGCTTCAAACAGGGTGTCTGTGATTTGACGATCATCCAGACTTCATGCTGCTTATAGAGGCTGTGTACACAAGCTGGGAAAGGATACTTTGGTTTACGCGAGTCGATTTGCGTTAATGTGCAGGCTGGTTTAATTGACAAGTTTTCAAGTGATAGATTTCAACTTTTTTTCAAAACAAGACCTAATCTCTTCTTTACTAATATTAACTTTAGGCTCAAGATGTAAAATATTATCATCATCTATATCATCTATATAGATCAAGGCAATGGCGAAAAGCTTGAAATTAACTCCTTCAACAATAGACATAGAATAGTCAAATATTTCTTTTAGAGAAAATACTTCATTTGCTAAAAAATATAAATCATAATAATCTCTATATTTAGCCCTCAAGAAGAGAGTGTTTACTTTCATAGCAGCGATTGATTCAATCGATGATAAATTAAAATCCTCTGTTTTTTTTTGGTTTTAAAAAATCCCATTTAGCATTAAAAAAAGTCACTTTAACAGTATTAATCAATATATCGATTTGATCATCCGTTTGATTGATTATTTCTTTATTATCAAATCTTTTTAGGTAAGAAATAATTTCTCCTTTGTCAAAAGTGTCATTATAAGTAAAAAAATACAGATCTTCACTTTTTCTATGTCGTAAATGCAACGCCAAAGCAGAGCTACCCACTAATACATAATCACTTAAAAAAGGTGCCGTATTTATTAAGGTAAGCAGCAGTCGCTGTGTGTCAAACAACAAGTAATCTAAGTTTTTCACGTCTGGCACTTTTGATTTCCTTAAAGTAGCCGCTTTCAATATCCATAGAGAACAATACTCTTGCAATAAAAAGGTTTAAGCGAATAAATCTTCTATCATCAACTAATTTTTCTAACCAAACCTGCTTAACCATTTTTAGACCAAAAATATCAAGAGCAGTCTTGAGATCACCAAAATCCCCATATTTCAAAATTGTCTCACACAAGGCTTCATCACCCAGCTGTTCACAGGAGAGTTCTTTTGAATAACTCCAAAATAACCCCTTATTTTTTAGTACCTCAAACAAGGAAACTTTAATTCTGTGTTGTTTTAAAACTTTTGAAATTAAGACATTAGATACTTTTAAGTATTCAGCAATATCATTCTGTTTATAACCATCATAGACAGCCTTTACAATATTATAATTTCTCGTTGCAATCAAAAAGAGAATAATCGCTCAAATGTTTACATTTAACTCTAGCAATACCATTGCTTTTTTTATTAAATTTAGCCTGATGTAACTCAGACAACTGGTTTTTATCATTTTCATTAACTATATTTTCAGATAATCCTAATAAACCCGTTGTATTATCAAGTCTAATAATAATTCCAAGATTTAAACAGTGCATTTTAATCTTGGGCGCGATTGGTTTGGTTAAGAAAAAAGAGGACGCATATGCAAAATCACCAATTTTTCGAGTAATCCCAGCCTTAATCGGATTACACTCAATATATTTAACCAAGCTAAAGAGGTATGACTCATCATAAATATACCAAGATTGAAACCTTCCCTGCCAAAGGTGGCCTACTCGATTATATTTTTTATTAAAATAGATAGCATATTTTGAGTTTATTTGTCTCATTATTAGAGACAGGTTAGTCTTTGTTATTTCAATAAGCAAATGATAATGATTGTCCATCAGGCAAAATGAATGCATGATGAATTTATAAAGGTCCGCAGTCTCATCAATAATATCTATGAATTTGTCCCGATCATCATCGCTGAGAAAAACGGTACGGTGCTCAACTCCTCTATTGATGATGTGATAAAACCCTATTTCCTCTATTCTAACTCGTCTTGCCATATGGATAGTAACAGTCATGATGACTCAATAGAGTACTAGTTTATATCAAGAAAAGTTAAAAATAAATACCTGGCACCATTTGTTGAAAGTCTTTCATGACAGAGATAACAGCATTCATAAACTCAGTCAACAATAAAATCAGAATACCGCTCTAAAAAGGAAAGAACCCGATCAATATTGTCTGGAGTCGTAGGTAAATTCACAACATGGGAAGATAAATATTGAGCAACAGGAAAGTTCTCACGCTGAAATTTCCATGCTGATAAATCACCTTCAACAGGATGTAACGGAGAAGTAAACCATTCCCCCAGATTAATACGGTGCTTTTCCGCTAATGCCATGAATTCACTACGCTGATTAACTAACAAGGGATATTTCAAAAATGAATGATTTACAAACCATTTCTCAGCAACATGATTTTTGCCAAGTTGGATAAGAAAATTGGTATATATTTCAGCGTTCTGTTTGCGCTTTACAAGATCTGAAGAAAGATTTGGTAGGGTCCTTAAACCTTCTTTCGCTTGTATATTACTAAATCCTTTAAAATAGTCATCAGGCATGTTAATAGAAATAATTTCCTCACCAGAAGATGAACCTACAACGAGATTATTTCTACTTAACAAACGAAAAAATTTTACTAGTGGCCAATAAGTAATTTCATTAATTAAAAAACGCTTAATAAAATACAACACCTTCAAATTCAATAAATCTTTAGTCGAAGGAGCGATTAGTTCAGAATTCAAGGACAATAAATGATCTGTTATTGTTTTATTATTAGCAATAGAAAAACCACCTAGCCCTGTTGAAAAAGGTTTATTCCACTGCGTCGAATAAATGGCGGCATCACAAGTCAATCCGTTAGCAATCCCATCATATGTTCCCCCGAAGCCTTGTGTGCAATCCTCAATGGTATAAAGATGATATTTCTTGGCTAATGCATTAAGCACTTGAAGATCAGTAGATAAACCATAAGTATTTTGACAAATAATAACCTTTGATTTATCTGTAATAGCATTCTCTACTTGAGCAACATCCATGTTATAGGTATCAGCAGCCACATCTACATAGACAGGTTTCGCGCCTAAATAAATAATCGCATTTGGGACAACCACACAAGTGTATGCAGGAAGAATAATCTCATCACCTTCTTGTACATCCATTGCCTTTAATAAGGCATAGAGGCCAACACGTGCTTTCCAATAAAACGTGATTGTCTTCTTATTGACTGATAATAGTTGAGCGATTGAAAATAGGAACGAATTTTTAGTGTTAGACATATTGTAGAGACTTAAACCCAGTGTTGTTCATCAGCAAGCGACATGATATCAATATCAGATGCTTCATCTGCATAAGACACGATATAATAATTTTTTACATCAAGGATTTTTTTGAGTTCGACAGACTTAACAGCGCCACGACAAACATTACCATGTATTTCACCTGTATATATATCATTATAACAAACCAAATTAGTGGCTATTACCTCTACAGATTCACCTATATTATTCGACTGTAGCCAGGTTTTTATAACAACATCAAAGTTTGCTGAAACAATAATTACTCTGTCATTCTCACTTCTTGAGTTAAGAAAATCATGATACACACTTGAATTATGATCTACTTTTTCTTGGAGGAATTTGAGTAGGATCTTATTGATCTGATGAACACTCTTTCCCTTGAAAAAATATTTAGAAAATCTTCTTTTTAACTCTTCATTAGAAAAAAAAGTCAACTTGAAACCTAGGTAGTAATAAAAAAACTTCCCAAAAGAAATAAATCGCCCATTTGTAGCAAAAAAAAGTGCCATGGGAAGCAAGGTATCCCTGTTGGTCAAGGTACCATCAAAATCAAATACAGTCGCTTTATTCATATAGCGTCTATATCTAACAAAGCTTCATCGCTGGGATTTACACTTTGAGTACTTACAAATTTATTAAAGTAATATAAACCTTCAAATAAAAATGGAACTGGGTCATCAAGAAAGAAATCATCATATCCATCAACGCTGCCGCTTAAGAAACCTTTAATCGGAGTTATTAACTGCTTGGTATGTCCCATCTCACTCATCAATGACAAGACATCACCTAATAACCATTTAACTTTTACGCCAAGCTTATAATCCA
Source organism: Methylococcales bacterium (assembly GCA_965224565.1). Lineage (GTDB taxonomy): Bacteria > Pseudomonadota > Gammaproteobacteria > Methylococcales > DRLZ01 > DRLZ01. Next base: position 636,410 of record CBDCZN010000002.1, read on the forward strand.
TTACAGGATCTATATCACCATCAGTAGCCATTTGATATAGCAGATAGGGAAAATCTACACCAGACTGTATTGCAAGTGACAACGATCCCCAAAAACGTGGATTAACATCTATAACCATTGCGGTATTAGATTTTTTATCATATTTAAATTCAACCATAGCAACACCATGAAACTTTACCCTCGAAAGGAGTTCTATCGCATATTCTTCAAGTAGAGGTTCTCTAACACTGACCCTTACAGTACTTGTTCCACCAGTGTATGTTTTTTCACGTAAGCGTTTATGTGTAAAAACAGCTCTAACTTCACCATGATTCATCAATACAGATACACCATATCCATTTCCTTTCACATATTGTTGAACAAAAGGATACTGATCTTTGGTTTCGCATAGTCTTGAATAAATCGCTTCAGCGCCATCCCTGTTATGTATATAGTGAACACCCTTGGCGCTATTAGTCTGGCTATCTTTGATTACAACAGGATATGCCATGCTGGAAAATATATCGGGCAAGTTATCTAACGAAGTAATTCTATAAATCTCTGGAGTTGGTATCCCGTACTTTTGACACACATCAAATAAGCATTCTTTCTTGTGCAATTGTTCTAACACATCAAAATCAGCTATAGGAACTATAAATCCAGACTGTTCTAATTGTTCACGGTATTTAGCAGCAATAAATATCTCTTCATGTACAGGAAGGTATACCCTGGAATGATCATCTTTAACCTGTTGTGTAAGCGAATTTACAAAAGAAGCTGGGTTTTTATAAAATGATGGATATTGAAAAAAATCATCGCCATAACGAGAAAATCGAGCCATTGCTAGCTTGTTAGCATCCCCAACGATTACACGTACTCCTTTCGCAGCTAATGATCTTAATACATTGTATCCGACCCGATTCCAACAATAAGTGACTAATGCATCAATATTTTTATTCATTATAATAAATTAGCTAAAAGGCATAATAGTCTTTAGGAAGCTAAACTTTATTCCTCTTCGCAGGTAAGATTCTTATTCAATATTGCATGATAACCACCTGTTTTGGGTGATCCTCTAAACTCGATTTTGTTTTCATCTTTTAATTGTTTCAGCCTGCGCTCCAGAGTTCTCTGGGGTACAGCGAATACCATTTTTAGCTCACTGGTTCTTTTCCCAGGATGAGTGCCAATATAAGCCAAGAGGGAATTTACTCCGTCATTTACTCCGTCATTTACTCCGTCATTTACTCCGCCATGCCTCTCTTCATCTTGCTGAAATGTGACCAATACACCATCGCCCATTTCCTCAATTTTGAAGGTTACGTGTGGATAATCCTGAAGTACTTTGCGAATACGGATGAAGCCACTGCCGTATTTTTCAATATTTTTTGTCAGGTAAAATGCTTCTGCAACTAACTTGTTACGCAGGTGTGATTGATAGTGATCCGTTTTGATGTCTTCTATCGTTAAGCCACCATAAAATCGACCAGGGCTAAAAATCGTGATGCTGTGATCAAAAATTTTTATTTGAATATCAGATGGGCTAGTGTAATCACGGTGAACCAATGCATTTAAAAGTGCTTCGCGCAGAGCAGGCAGTGGATAAGCAAAGCGTTCTTGGCGTTGCAATTGTCCAGCGAATTCGAAACTAACACTGATATGCGACAAAATAAATTTCATCGTTTGTTCAACTGCTTCAAACAGAGTGTCTGTGATTTGACGGTCATCCAGAATCAAGGTGGGTGTTTTGAAACGCCCAATATGGATGTGGTGTCGCAAAGGTTCTTGTGCGAACAGGAGTAATGCAGCCCAGCTAGGTTGTTGTTCAGTGATATATTTAAGCTTTTCCAGTGCTAATAATGGTGATGGATCGAGGTTAAACCGTCCCCCGTCGTTCACCTGCGTGATAAATACTTCTATTTTTGTAACAGACAAATCATCGAGTTTCGCATTAATTGCTGGGTAGGTATCCCACGACAATTGCAATGATTGCATGTAAAGATCATTAATCTCACCTAAGCTAAGCTGGTGATTGGAGCTGGCAATGCGTTTGAAATATCGTCCTCGAGTATTGACTGGCTTAACCGGATATTCACCTATGGAGAATAGTGCTAGAGTTTTTCCATTTATATCAACAGCTGAAATGTCAGGAATGATTGATGGACTGGTAGTGGATTTAACTTGACCAAGCCATTCATTCAGTGTCTCTTTCCCTAATGTGATGCCTTGAACAACACCTTTGTCAGTAACGCCAACCAATACGCGACCGCCTTCAGCATTGGCAAAAGCAACCAAAGTTTCAATCGTGTTGCGATCGAACGAGGTTTTAAACTCAGTACTTTGTGATTCGCCTTGTGTGATTAGTGTCGCAAGGTTTTGTTCTTTCATCCCACCTTGCTCAACTTTGTTATATGCAGCAACTTGACCATTATTAATGGAATGGGGATAGCTGTTTGTCATGATTGCGCAGAACTATTGTTTATCTTTAAGGCGCTAAAACAGGCGCATAGCTATCTACGTGACTGTTTTAGTGTATTGCTCTCGGCAAAAAATCAACACGCTATCAATTCCGCAGCCGCGCGAAGTATAAGCCTGCCTCAAAATAATCATCAGCTACGCCAGATAGCAGAAAAATCAAGGGGAATGGTCCATCCTGATAATTCAAACTCAAGCTTACCCTTAGAAAAATCCCCTTTTTTTTGGTAGGATCCATTGACCCATATGTAAACTTTAGCAACATTTGTTTCTGGATAAACAAGGATATAATAGGCAACACTTTCTTTTTCGTATAACTGGAATTTTAATAACTCATCTCGTTTTGCAGTTGATGGAGAAGACACCTCAAATATAACACTCGGAACCATTACGACTTTTTCATCAACCTCATCACAAAGAATTAAAACATCCGGCTTAACAATGGTATCGTTAGAAACCACCCAATCAATCTCCATCAGCGCATGGCAACCAGCACAATGATCATGCTTATCTCTAATAATATTATTTAACTGGGTGAGGATATTGCCTGCAACAATTTGATGGGAGACCGATGGAGTTGGAGACATTGCATAAGGCGTACCTGCAACCAACTCCCAATCTCCTTCCCAAATCTTGTAGTCTGCAAGAGTGTAATGCTCATGATAAGCTAGCATATGAACACCTAAATATGGCAACAAAGAAATAACGGGTTGACAGCATAGCATAAGAATGATCAACACAAAACGTCAGAGACCTAAATCCGCAAATGATTGTGAAATCGGGTGCTGATTCAGCACAATGTCTATTATGTGGACCGTTTGTGACCTGATTGATAACCGTGAAGAACATAAAGATAATGAAGGAAAGAGAATTTAGTGATTTGTCGAATAAAGAGTGAGGAATTAATAATTAAGTGACTATTTTTGATTAAAACATGTATTCGCTTCTATTTAATATTGTTCTTCTTTTTTTCTAATTAAGTATATACGATTAAGACGAACAATGACAAAAGCAATAACTGAAAAGATTGTCGGCCATATTCCTCTTATTGAAATATTCTTTTTTAGAAGAGATAATCTTGCGATCATCGCCAGATATTTAAGATCAAATTCTTCATGTTCGATGCTTGAGATAAATTGATCAACTAAGGCAGGTGGGAAATATTGTTCGAAGGGTGTACGGTAAGGACTGCTTAATTTTTGTTTCAACCCTAAAACCTTGTCCTGTCTTAATCTACCCATATGAAGTAGTTCCTTTAAATAGGATAAGGCTAATTCATTTTCCGGCTTTAAAACTTTAATGCTATTGTGGTACTTATAGTCATGAATTATAACATAATGATTCATATAGACTAAACCAGCATAATTAAACGTCGACCATATGTCGATATCTATAGAATCTGCTTTTGAAATTAAGCGTAGTTTTAAAACATCAAGTCTTATGTCTTTTATGTTTAAAGTATATGAATATTCTTCACCTATACTTATAATAATAGCGATAAAATCATCTAAGTCATTTTTTAAAACGCCAAAGTCAATGTCGTTAGAATAGGCGTTAGGGAGGTTTTCGAACCCTCTTAACACAACATAGCAAATTTTACTTAGCTCAAGTTTTAGAAACAAATAAGGTAATATCGACTCTGAATGACTCATATAGGTTAGTCCAGAATAAAATCAGGTTTAGTGCCGCCATTTAATATCCAGTCATAAAGTGCTTTTGTATGATTTTCTGTTGCTTTCCAGCATATCTTTATGATATTAGTGCTTCCATTTTCTCCTATCCTAACTTCTCATAGGGTGTTAATCTATATCTTAAGACTTATTTTTCACAATATCATTGTTTATACTATTTGCATCTATTGGATAAAATGCATTTGAATTCTTCGGGATAGGCACAAAACAATGGTTTTACCATGGCTACCTACATATTTTCTATCTAGTAAAGTCCAGTATTACGCCCATATCTATAAAATCTCCACCTTAATTTATTTTTTTTAATCCATGTGGCTGTTTCTATTTCATATAATCCGAGAGGCATCCAATACTGATGATCTTTATTACAAAGCCACTTATATCCTTTTAAAGGTCCATTTACAATTGTAATAATTCGACCATCTCTAAAATAAATATTTCACTATTTTTCTAACCAATATTTTTTTTCCTGATGAGCGCATATTCCATAAATTCATAAGTAGTTCTTATAGATTGTTATTTAAATTGATAATACCTGATGTGTTCAAAGAGAATAGCAATTCTCTCATACAGATTGATCGAGAGTATTTTTTTTCAGCAGCACGTCTTGCGTTTTGTCTAAGAATGTTCAATTGCTTTTTGTTATCAACTAGATCAGTGATTGCCTTGCTAATTGCTTCGGGTTTTCCAGGGTCAACAATTACACCACAAGACTCGGTTTGTAAAGTCAAGGCAAGGTCATTCCTCCCTTGACAGATGCCTATGATGGCTGAACCCGCTGCCATGTAGTAATACATCTTGCTGGGTATCATCAGCCCTTCAGCGCCTTTGTCTAAGGTTACTAATGAAATATCACCAAGAGTCATTGTAAAAGGAAGCTGATCTTCTGGTTGAAAGGGAAGAACTCGTACATTTTTCAAACTATGTTGTTTTACAAAGTCAACTGCGGTTTGCCATTTCGCACCTTCACCAATAAACAAGAAATTAATATCATTACGGTGGGAAAGAGACTTAGAGGCTTGAAGCATGCATTCAATATCATGGCTAATACCCATATTCCCCGAATAAAGAACCGTAATCTTATCTTCCTGATTGAGTTGTTGTGCCAATGGGTTTTTACTTTTAAGCAGTGGCTTAATATTATTAGTATCAGCCCAAGGAGGAATGACCCCGACTTCACCTAATGTAGTTTTTTCGGCAGAGAATTGAACGGTTAACTTTTCAGCCATTACCTTTCCAATCGTATAAACAGCCACAGCATTGCTCCAGACTTGTTTATTTATCTTTCGCCAAATTTTTGTTAACCAAGATTGTTCGTCGAGAACACCAAAACTTACTAATGTTTCAGGATGTATATCATAGACCAACACAACATAAGGTGTTTTTTTAACAGACTTAACAAACCATGCCAAAAATCCTAAAAAGGGTGGGTTCGAAACAATAAACAAACATGTCTGCTTATCTGCTTTTAGCATATACCAAAAAGCAATAACAGAGTAATGAAGCCAAGATAGTACCCTATTAAGTTTGGAAGATCTGTTATAAACAGGAGCCTTGGCGATCATTAGGTGTTGTAGTGAATCTGCTAATGTCAAAGTATCAGGGTGTCCTGTTAAAAGTACGCATTTACTTGGCATTTGCTTTGCTAAATCTTCAGCTAACTCACGAAACAAGGGACCTGCCATTTGATTTAAAAATAAAAATTTGTTTATTTTAGCCATGATCGTTAGAAAAAAATTGTAATAAAGGGGCTTCAATTTTTAAAAGTTCAGATAAGTAATCAGCCAATAAGTCTGACTTGGTGTGGATGGGTTCTACAGCCACTTCTTGAAGCCTAACCAATAAATCTTCGAGTAGAAAAACAGGTAGGTAATATTTGTTTTCCCAGCTAAGAGGGTGCCCTGTCCAATCATAAAAGCTTTCTCCTTTCATTAATTTTTTAAATAAAGAAAGAAAACGAGTAGATAAGTCGTTGACAAATCGGCTTTCTAGATTAAAAACAATAGCATCATAAAAAATAGAGCGATTAGATGAATATTCCCAATCAATGATCCAAAAATCATCATCTGCACAGAGTAAGTTGCCTGGTTGAAAATCGCCATGAGTCATAGCCATTAGAACGATTTCACCCTCATACACATGCAAGGCTTCTTGCATGTTTTTCACAAAATGGCGTACGTTAGATTGATCGTGAGTAGGTAGTTCGTGCAAAGTAGAATCAAGAAAGCCCAAGATATGATTTACAATTTTTTGGCTATAATGTTGCACAGACAATGAGTGTCTGGAATGATCATACAATTTAGCAAGTGCTTCGTTTGTCTTTTTAAGGATAGTTGTTCGCTGTGCTAAAGATGAGAGGCGATTCCATGGCAGGCCAATCACACGTTGCTCTTCATACCAACCACTACCTTGTTTTAATACAGAGGGAGAAGGTAGCCATTCATACTGTGATCTTATCGTTGAATCTGCTTTCAAAAACTCAAGGTTGAAGCCTGTCTTAACAAAAACAAAACAACGATTTTGAATAACATCAATTACACGAATACTATGATTCCCTGGAATAAAAACCCAGTTATTACAGTCTTCTGGAAGGCCGTTAATAGTAATTGATGGAGTTGATAAAAAAAACTCAAAAGGTTTTCTTACCGCTAAAAACGTATATAACGTCTGAGCCATTCTGCGTAAGAATTTCGGGTGATATAAGAACTCACTCGTTAATGCGGATAGCTGGCTTCTTTTGATGCCAGTAGGGTAAATAACGTTTAAGAAGCTATTAGAAAGAAACCGTGTACCTTTGGATGATTCCCACTTTATCTTCCCTTGCCATTCAAACTGCTCTTGTAAAAAACAGGTTACAGAGGAAACGAAAATATCATTAAAGTTTTCCCTTTTTTTTAATAACGCTATTCTCATTAGGGTGTGTTAAAAATGACTTTTTGTATTTCTTCTTGGATTGCTTCTACAGACTGTTGACAATCAATTTTGTGATATTTGTTAGAAGGAAAGAGGGATTCATCCATATAGGATTCTAGTCTAAAATACAGTGTTTCAGGAGAATCGGGGAAGGGTTCATTTTTCATTTTTGAGCGTACTAAACTTACATTAACCGGAACGTAAAGTAAAAATCTATAATCAGGTTCAGGGACTAACCTAACAAGCATGCGCCATAAAAAACCATCCTCATTAAATTGACTTGAAAAGTTACGTTTAAAATCAATTTGAGTGTCCTTGATATAGCGGTCGCATATAACTATTTTTCCAGTTAAATTTAGGTAGCGAGCATAAATACCAAGATAGAGAAAAAGATCAATTGTTGAAATTGTTAACCATAAGCTTGATACTGAATTCTTACGAATTAAATCTTCTCTTTTTTTGCTGTCTCCTGATGTGGGTAACTTTTCCCTAAAAACAATGCGTACAATATTTTTTAAAGATACAAAGAATGGTGTGTAACCACCTCTAGCCCATAAACATCTAGTTTGCTTATTTTGTGATTGGATTTTTTTTGCTAACAAGTCAATTTGTGTGGACTTGCCAGAACCATCAGTACCACTATATGTAATAATCATAGTACACTCTTATACAATGAGAGTAGTGTAGATTGACCAAATGACTTTGATTCTAAATCTTTAGAAAAGTGAAGTGCATTTTGATGTAAAATATCCCAATTTTCAGGTGAGTCTAGTAGCTTCTTTATTTTATGCAAATAGTCGTTATAGGAATTACCAGAAACAACATGTCCTGCTTTTGATTCTGAAATAATATCAGGAAGAGCCCCTTTATCAGATACTAATATAGGTGTTCCATGTACGACAGCTTCTGCAGCAGCAAGTCCAAAACTTTCGGAACATATTGATGGCATAATCAATAGTTTAGACCTTGAAAGGTATTTTAAAATATCAGTGTGGGATAGCTTACCAAGGATACGAACGTTATCTAAGTCTTTAATACGATGTAGTTTTTTCATATCAGGACCATCACCACAAATGTATATACTATAGGATGAGTTTTCTGCAAGATCTATTAGTATATCAATACCTTTTGCTACACTAACTCTTCCAGTAAAAATAATGTCAATATCCCTCTCCTCGAAAGTAGAATGGCTGTTTCCTTCATTATAATTTTTCCAGTGCCCCAATACTGATAATTTGTTATCAGGAAAACCTAAGTTTGTATGAATAGTTTTTGTAAATGAAGAAACAGAAATATACTTATCAACCCATTTATGCATGAAACCTGTTTTAATCCATATGAGGTTATTCATGGTCATTAATATACTTGCGAGCTTTGAGCCTTTAACACAACTTTTTCGAATTCCAGAATAGGTATTTGTTAAACAATCAGTGCAGGGAGTGTCATTATTATAAAATGATCCTTCTATGCATGCCCAACGAGAGTGATGAAGTGTGTGAAAAACCTTACATGATTTTAGCTTTGCGGCAATAAAAACAGAAGGCGAAAGGTAGGGCGTTATGTTGTGAATATGGACTATATCAGCATTGAATACGGCTATTTCATTTTTGAGACAAAAGAATGCACGAAGCGAAAAGAATAAATTTAAAAGTACAAACAAATTATTCTTGTTACTACCAATTAATTTCTGGGTGCTTATTACCTTAACTGATACTCCTGATTTTTCTAACTCACATACATTATTTTTTGCAGCTATATATTCACCTGATACTTTTACATCCGAGAAATCATCGAATATTATTATTACTCTCATTATTTTTGCTTACTAAGGGCTTTAGCGGCACTCTCAAACGCCAATGACTGACCATTAACTGGTGGTGATTTTGATCCTACAAGTAATATTTTAATTTGGACACTATCTAAAGCTTCTGATAATATTTATAATGACAACTATTCTTTATATTTCTTGATCTGATATAAGGTAAAATCAGTACAACACCCATAAATATAACAAGTGGAGAGAAAAATGATGTTATAGTGGTTATAAATAATGATTGAGCTAGATATGCCACATATATACTATAATACATTCTTTTATTGTAATGGTCACTATATTTAACAATTTTATACACATAGTAATATGGGATTAAGAATATTATAATCCCTAGAAGCCCTCCTTCCATGTATAATTCTAGATATGAGTTATCTGCATGAAGCTTTTGAATAGAGTTAACATTTGAGACTCTCGAATATCGATTAACCATATGGCTTGTGTCTATAATATCATTTGCACCAAATAATAGAGACATGGTGCTCTGACTTAACATCTCATTAATCTTATATTCCCATATAACAAGTCTGCCACTCGATAATGAGTTTGCTTGATCATAGCTTAGAGTGCTTAATGTGAAAATAACCAGAAGTGCACCCATAATCTGTAATATAATCTTTCCTCGTAGCTTATATATATAAAACAAATAAATAAAAACAAGCATCCATACTATTACATTTCTAGAATTAGCCAGAAACACATGGTATATTGAAATAATCATTATAAGGATAGAAAAAATCCTGACCCATTTTGACATGCTTTTATATAAAATTACTAATGAAATAAAAATAATCTGCCAATATTGCGCATAATAATTAGGGTTTTCATATCCCATGGTATACCTTTTTATAAAGATCGTCTCTGTGTAAATATTTGTATAGGTTGAATAGAGCCCCCATAATAAAACTAAGCTAGCTGCTGCAATTGTATATAAAAAGTACTCCCTTATTTTAATATCATCGTTTAGAAATATAAAGCTCAATATAAAAATATAGTACACCCAAACAAAATATAATATAGAAGTATAAATATTTAGGCTGTTCTTATAAAATAAACTTATAGCTAAGTAATAAATTGGGTATATTAAAGCACTAATAAATATCTTTCTATTCAATACCCCATTCATGCATAGCCAATTAACAGTTAATGTTAGCAATAAAAAGCCAAGGATAATCATTTTCGATGAGTCGATTCTACTTGCTAGTTCTTGTGGAATTGCTAGGCTTGTCCTCAATCCCATGACTAATAATAGCGCACTATATAGAATGATGGGTATTTTTCTGATAACTCGTTTCATTTTACCTATCTTTTTATTATATTAAGTACTATGCTAGCTGCGATTATAAAAAGTTTTCTTGATTGAGGCATAGAAAACATCGTGAAGCTGTATAATACCATAAATATACTACCTGATATGATTATGCTAATAATGGAAATTGAGTTTTGGTCTGCAACAAATAGAGTAATTGTACTCAGGCTTATCTTTCCTAATATATATGCAATTATTGCATTGCTGATAATAATAATCCATAGAGGGATTACATGGTTAGCTATTTTTGATAATTTAATTCCAAAATTACGCATAGAAAAACCGGCAAAAATTAATGAGAATCCTCCTAGATAAATCCCAATTACTAATGATATAACCCTTATATCATCACTTTTAGTCGACATTAATAACGCAATCAGAATCAAACCAACACCCTGAATTATATTAATCATTGCAAGTCTTCGGAATAATCCTAATGTCATTAGGCTTGTGCTCGTGAATATAGTTAATATTCTTAATGGAAAAAATATAGAAAGTAACTGTACAATTTGTTCGATACCTGGATATTTTTCAGACCAACCAAGCAAATATGATATGGGTTCTATTGAGATAGCTATTAGCATACTTAAAAAAGGACCGATCATCATAACTGCTGTTAATGCTTGTAATAGTTGCGTTCGTTGTTCTTCTTTTTTTCCATCTAGCCCAGATAAAGATGGGAATAATACTTTTTGTACATTGTTCGCGAGCAGAGCACCAATTTGTGCTACAAGTTCAAATGAAAAATAATATATACCGACCATACCTTTAGAAAAAAATACACCAAGTACTAAGTAGTCACCACATTGTAACAATGCCACAGCAAATTGTCCTATGATAATCCAAATAGTGGCGTCTAGTATTAATCTACATTGCAAACAACTTAAACTATTCTTCCACAATGAAACTTTTGTGTGCTTATAAGTCCAAATGCTTTCTAAGATGGCAATAAGAGGAATTGGTATTACAAAACTGTAAGGACCAAAGTCAAGCCATGCAAGTAGGATCCAAGATCCAAACTTTATTAATGCTGTTACAGTTGTTATATGAGCAATTAAAATAAATTTCCCATCTATTGAAAGCTTGGTAATAAAAATACTGGCAGGAGTTCTTAGTGGAATAGAGACAGCTAATATGATAAGGAGTAATAGAATTCTGTCGTCAAAATAATAGTCAGCTAGAAAAGGTGCAACACAACTTATTAATATAGCAATAATAATATTGAAACTTAAAGCTAACCAGAAGGCTGATACAGATAAAGAATCAAAACTATTTTTATTCCTGTGTGTTAAATAATTTGCAACCCCTGCATCACGTAACGAATTGAAAAGTAGATAAATTGAAATAACAATGGCGTAAACGCCAAAATCTTCCTTTACTAGTAGAGCTGCTAATGCAATCTGTGCAACTAAACTACCAAGCCTGGTTGCAATTGCTCCTGCTATCATCCAAGTTACATTAGTTATGAATGATACGCTACGTGTTTTCACTTAAAATATATGAAGCATTTATTCATATGCAATTAATATAATCAGTTCACATATTTATTCAATGCTTTTTTAACTATTTCTACCACACGAGAGATTGGCCATGTTTCAGCCGTTTCTCTGGCATTAATGCTAGCATCCTTCAATAAATTTATATCTTCAAATGCCTGCATAGCAGCAACCATTTCAGACACATTGCCAACTTCAACTGTAAAACCATTTACTCTTGATATGACTCTTTCCTCTATGCTGCCGCAGGTAGTCGAGCCAATGACAGGAATCCCCCAGCTCATTGCCTCAATAACTACAAGTGGAAAAGGATCATAGTATGCGGGATGAAATAACACATCGATTGCCATATAGAAATCGATCATGCCAGCTGGCTCCAACCAACCCAAAAACTCCACTTTTTCATGAATACCCATCTCTCTCGCTAGGTTCATTAATTTTGGTAACTGATCACCTGCTCCGGCAACAAGCAAGCCTACTTTTTTTGTTGATTTCTTTTGACATTCGAAAAAGGTCTTTAATCCAATATCTTGAGCTTTTTTTTGGAAATCAATAGTTCCGCTAATGCCAAACACTAGACCGTCTTTCTCGCACCCGATTTTTTTACGTAACGCTTCAGCTCTTTCACGGTTGACTTGGTTTTTTTTAAATAACTCAGGCTTGTTTAAGTCAACGACAAATTGGAAGTCATGAATTATTTCTTCTTTTGCTCCCATTTTGAGCAGCGCACGTTTTGCTGGTTGACCGCTGCCAAAAATTAAATCCACATTGTTTAATAACCAGTATAAAAAACGTTTTCGAAAATATTGCTTCACAGCTGGTCTCTGTAATTGTTCTTGCGGGGTATCAACCCATAATGCTACTGGGTAATTTCTTATTATTCTTGCAAATAATAGCACTATACAGGGAATATGCGCCCAATCTCCAATTAAAAAAAGACTATTACTATCTTTCCACGCTTTATTAAATGAGGTCCAGTCGACTCCAAAAATTGTATTCATGAAATGGTTTGAATAACCCGTTGCCAAGACAGTATTCCAGGGGCGGCGATTACTTCTTTTCCATAGATGATATACTTGTAGGTTTATATCATAGTCATCATGTAGTGCTCTGAATAGATCATCATGATATGGAGTAGGTAGTTTATGAACTATGTATAAGTTATTTTTCATTACGATAAACTATTTTTGTTAACTTTATTATTCTATGACTAACAATGAGATATATCATTTTAACAAAAAGCTTAAAATCTCTCAATTTAGATAAAATATATGTTTTTGTAAACACCTTGCGTGCTTTTATCTTTATAAGCAGCAATAAAGGTTCTTTTTTTCCTTCCAATAATGAATTAATTAATTGTATGTCATAACGATCCTTTGTTTCATTTCTATTTTTTTTCATTTTTTTAATAATATTTAATGAAGCGTATTTTAATCCGTCATAATAAAAGTGGTTTTCTGGATTAAATATGATTTCATCTTTTGATGTAGGATGAAAGTGAAGTTCAGAATTATGATTGTCAATTTCATGGTTGGTACAATCAATTTCATAGTCACCGAAATTTATGTAATCAAGATCTCTTGAATCCCGAATACCATATGCGGCTATTACAGAGCTACCATCTATACACAAAAATTCTTCATTAATTGCCAGACTCTTTAACCAGACTTTATAATGTGTTAGTAGCTCTGAGTATTTTGGAAAGTTTTTGATTTTGGCATTGTTCATAAAGTGTATGCTGTTTAAATTAAAAACTTGTTGGGCTAGACGTATGGACTCCTCATGTGTATCTGTTGTATGGATGGTGTGATTTCCCATGCCATATAGTTTTCGTATATCTAGTTTTGCCTTTGTCAGGGATTCAAGATGGCTCCGAATGACAAATACCTGTAGTTTTTCTTTACCCTGGAAACACCATTTTGCTTTTCGTTTAGCGCCTGCATAATCATCCTTATCATTACCAAGCCATTTTTCATTTTTATATAGTTGTCGCATTAATATTATTTGCCCAGTTTTAGTCAATGATATATCTTTTTTGTAGAATACTTTTCCCGCATTTTTTATAATTGATTTGGCTTCATTTGTAAGCTCATTTATTGAGGGAAAAATAAACACCAAAAATGAATTTTTATTCAATTTACAATATTCAATTGCCACTGAATCTAAATATTTTTCTTGAATACCTCTGTTTTTAAAGTATTTGTAGTCGTAGACTGGGCTTGATATTTTTTCCTTTTTAAATAATGGATTTTTTCCATAAAATAAACATGCTGCTAAGCGGTGAGCGCCATTTAGCGGAGTGTTATCGATGCCTAATGGAATGGATCCAAAGGAAGGATCAAATCCTTTATCATTAATTGAATTTAAAATTATTTCATAAGCTTTGATGAAATCATCTTTGCCTAATTTTTTGGTGTTGTTTTCCTCTATAAATCCATTGAATACTCTAATATGTTCAATATACAGTTCTTTAAACCAAGTAGATTCTGTGTTTATTTCGCAACTTTTAGCGTACATGTATTTTATGATTACATCAAAGCGGTTTTCTAAAAATAATGTAGTTTCTGATATCATTGTGTTTTCCACATGTTGAGCATTAATGCAATCAACCATTTATACAGAAAATGCGTAGGTTATGATTCATTTCACATTTTTTATAGTCTCTGAATTCATGGTTTATAGTACAATGGGATAAAAAACAGATAAAATATATGAATTCAATGTCTGTGTAAGAATATGCTTATAATTTGGTTAGAAATCATGCAACTAAATATATCATTGCTATTTTATACAATTCTATTTTAAGGGTTCTGATGAGTTTCAGCAATATTTTGTGGTATAACATTTGTGATATTTCCTGTTGGAAAGTACCTTGCCAGTAATATTTGGTCTTAAGGGAGTGTAGAAAAGGGGTCTGAGCCCAATGCCGCTTCCAGTCGCTTAAAACATCAATTAATCAGTAAGTTATGTGCATTTCACGCTTGGTTACAAATTGACACCATAATAATAAACAATAGCTTACCAAGATCGTTTATTAAAAATTGCACTTTAAATTTAATATACAATTGTTCAAGTCATTGTTTTTAAGGTGACACTAACATTATAAAACAGGGAAACATTAGTCTTAAATAATTATAATTCAATTATTTAACACGTTACTCGGTATTGGGGTCTGAGCCTTTAAAATTTTCTAAATCGCTTAAACACATTATCAAAATCTATTTTTGCCTTGCACGTAGTATCTTCGAATTCGTATGTTTCCTTAAAAAAGTCTCCCTGTTTGGAGTATTTATTGTTTTCTAGTCGATATAGTTTTGCCTTGCAATCATTTGGATACACGATTATGTAGTATGGAACTTTCTCTTTTTCGTATATTTCAAATTTGAAAATTTCATCTCGCTTGGCTGAAGATTTACTGACAACTTCTACAATAATCTCAGGTGTTTTTGTGATGTATTGATCATTTGGTTCATCGCATATTAAAACTACGTCAGGTTTCAAAATAGTATCATTTCTTACTTTCCAATCTTCCTCACCTAACACCAAGCATCTTTCACAATCACCTATTGAATTCATCAATTAATTTAATATTTTACCTGCTATCGCTTGATGCTTGATCACTGGAGATGGGGTCATTGACACAGGAATTCATCCTATTAATTCCCATTTTCCTTCCCAGTGAAGATAATTATCGTAGGTATAATATTCTATTGCTTTTTCAGTTGTCATTACTTACTTTTCTTCCCTGCCTCCAGCTTGTTAATCTCGCTGAATAGCCGTTCAGGCTCTTGGTATCGATGAATCACCATCGGTAATACTCTTCCCTGCGACCGATCAATATCGTGAATTCACTAGCTGAGCTCATCCTGATAATAGTTATTCTCAATAACTTATGCTCGAGAATTAGGGGGCATTTTTTACATTCAATAGAATTTTGATAAAAATTAACGAATCCGACCATTTTAAAGCAAAGAGTATACAATTGCTAGTAACAGTCTTTTCCAATATGAAATGATGCTGAAAGCAAGAAAGGTGATTCCAATATAAAATGAGCCTGAAATAGCGATCAATGTCGCTCATGATCACAGGATGAAAACGATCATGAGGCTGGAACAACTGACGAGCATTCAAGCGATCTATCAATTTCTTGATGGAACCCAAGCGGTTGCCTTCACGATGGCAACGAACAAGCAAGACCGTTATCGCTGGGTGCAGAAAACACTGGTGAAGCACCGCTACATACAACTTGGCAAGGTCGACAAGGGAATCGTGATCCGCTACCTGATGAAAGTAACGGGTTATTCTTTGGCTCAGACTAAACGCCTGATACAGCAATACATCAAAACGGGTCGAGTGATCGCTAAGCCTGCCCGTGGCAACGGTTTCAGACGAACCTATTCAGAGCAGGATATTCGTTTGCTAGCCAGTATGGATGAACGACACGGCCAACCCAGCGGACCAGTCCTTAAAAAGCTTTGTGAGCGTGCGTACCAGCGTTTTAACCAAACTCAGTATCAACAATTGGCAAGGATTTCGGTCTCACACCTGTATAACTTGCGCGGCTCCAAAACCTATCAGCGCCAACGTTGCACTCTGACAAAAACACGCCCGAAAGCCGTTTCAATTGGACAACGCCGTAAGCCTTGCCCAAATGACCAACCAGGCTATATTCGTATTGATTCTGTCCATCAGGGGGATCAGGATAAGCGCAAAGGGATTTACCACGTCAATGCAGTCGATGAGGTGACGCAATTCCAGATCATTGTGACACTTGAGCGGATTAGTGAGGACTTTATGCTACCCGCGTTACAACACATACTGGCTGCTTTCCCGTTTAAAATAAAGGGATTTCACACCGATAATGGTGGTGAATATATCAACTACAGCGTGGCTCAGTTGCTAGAAAAGCTGCGGATTGAATTCACCAAATCACGACCACGACGCAGCAATGATAATGGTCTGGTTGAAAGTAAAAATGGATCCGTGATTCGTAAACTCTATGGCTATACGCACATCCCTCAGCAGTACGCCACAGACTTCACAGAACTGAATCGGCAGCAAGTCTACCGCTACGTCAATTTCCACCGCCCCAGTTTTTTCCCGACCATTGTCACGGATAACAAGGGCAAGCAGCGCAGAATGTATCGTTATAAAGAGATCAGGACACCGTATGAAAAGTTCCGATCCTTGCCTCGCCCTAGCCAATACTTAAAGCCAGGGATCACACTTAAAATACTGGATGCATTTGCTGGTGAAATGACAGACAATGAGGCAGCTGAACAAATGAATTCAGCACGCGATTATTTATTTAAACAACTCCATGAGCGACTCCAAATAAGGGCTTAAGACTCTCTTACCTTCAGGCTCATTTCTGGATTGGAAAAGACTGTAACACCAAGATATAGATTGACAGTAATATGCTGATTTTGCTCTTGGTTCTGGTTTACTGGTATTATTTGATTTTCTTTTTTGCCATATATTTTGATTTTGGATTGACTTCTATAGTTTGTAGCTTTGGTACTAACACGACATCCATATCTTCCATAGGGATTGCTCCCAATAATACTTCAGACTCACCACAGTATTGTCCTATTGGGCGTCCCCGTTTTCGGCTTGACATAATTTAGCATGAGGCATATAGCGAGTTATTATGACTCACTTTTTGATGCTAGATTAACACAATGAAACAGTTAACCATTCGCGGGTTTGATGAAGAACTGGAGAAATATTTATGTCAACTGGCAAAAGACGAAAATATTTCCCTGAATAAGGCAACAGTTAAACTTCTACGCCAAGCAGCCGGTCTTGACAGAAAAAAGCGAGCACCCGACGTCATTGGTAATGCGCTGGATGAGTTTATTGGCGTATGGTCGAGCCAGGAAGAGCGTCAATTTAACGATGCCATTCAGGTGTTTGAGGTTGTTGACGATACTTTATGGCAATGAAACTTTTATTGGACACCAACGCCTATTCAGTCTTCATGTCGGGGCGCGACGAAGTGGTCGATCGTATCCGCCGCGCGGAGCGGGTTTTCCTTTCCACTATCGTGATCGGCGAGTTGCTATTCGGCTTTCGCAATGGCAATCAGTTTGATAAGAATTATCGAATACTGGAAGCCTTTCTCGACAATCACTTTGTGGAGCTAGTGCCGGCTACACTCACGACGGCGGATCGTTTTGGCCGAATTGCTGCCGCATTACGCGCGAAGGGACGACCATTGTCTTCTAACGATATATGGATTGCCGCTCATACTCTGGAAACGGGCGCGGATTTGCTCTCATACGATAACCACTTTCGGGAGATTGATGGCTTGCCCTGGATCCACTTAACGATTTAACGCGTGATACGGATGTGCGCAGGATGAAAAATCTATAGGATACCCATATTTATCATGGACACTAATCCCTGCTAAACTGCCACCTCATTTGAGATACACAGGTTTTCATTTTCTAAAACGTTTAAAAATGGTTGAGAAGTCAAAACTGAGCGGACAACTTAGTTTGGTGAAATCAAAGGCTTCAGTATCGCATTCGGCGACTTTTAATAGTTTTTTGCCATTATGCTGATAGATTCTGGCAACAAGATCATCTGGATAAACCTGGCAGTAATATTTAACCCCTTGATTCTGGTAGATCTCAAATTTCAGACCTTCATCCCGTTTGGCTGTCGATGGGCTTAGTACCTCAAAAATAATTTCGGGTGTTTTGGCGATGTAATTGGGGTTTTCATCATTGCAAACGACTGCAACATCAGGTTTGAGGATAGTGGAGGTATCCAGCTTCCAGTCTTCATCAATCAGAATTTCACAGTTTGGACAATTATTTGTTTTGTTGTTTATCTCACTAAAAATATAGCCTACAAGCATCTGATGTGTTTTGACTGGCGCAGGCGACATCGCATAGGGAATACCTTCAATAAGTTCCCAGTCGCCTTGCCAGTGTTGGTAATCTTCATAAGTATAGGCTGGCAGGTCTTCTGTTTTTAGTATTCCCATGGTTTGTCCTTACGCTTATCTGCATGAGTAATAATAACATGAGCCCTTTGTTCTAAAAATATAGTTTCTCAACTCTTCGAGTTGACTCTGATTAAAAAACCAGACCCCATGTTAAAAAATAGGGGCAGGCAACGTTTTCTGCGATAAGTAGGCGATGAAAAAGTTATTTAAATAAAAGGAACTGAGCCAGGCTGTCGAATATTAATAAAAAGCCCGTATTTCGTTGAACTGCATTCTAACTGGCTGATTTTTTATTGTGATTTTTTCACTTGGCAAGAAAGGATGCTCAAAAACATCATGAAAAAGGTGTTGATAAACTAGAGTTAGAAATCTGAAATGGATTAATCGTAACTTCTCATTATCCACAGGCAGCAGCTTGAAGAATATCCGCCATTGGAGGAATCTGTTTCGCATTCGACGTACGATCAAGCAGGTAGCTCCAGAACGAAATCCCATGCTTGCGACAGGTTTTCTTTAAACTGGCAAAGGTGTCCCTGCATTGCCGACCCGCTTCACTGCGGGTGCTCCCACTGATCTTGCGTTTCTTGACGTAATCCCGAATATCCCGTTCACTCAGGTTATTGTGCAAGGGAATCTCCGGTCTTTCCAATACACGGAATAATTCATGCTGATTGTTGCCCATGCGTTTCAGGATCTGATTCAGCGTTTCATAATCGGTGCGCGTCGATACCAGTTGATGGAACTGCGCTTTCAAGCGCGTTGCGTGCGCTGGGTCAGGCGCTGTTTTATAGATTTTCAAACCCGCATAAATCGACCAAACTTCATCCCGCGCCCAGCTGACTGCTTGCTTTTGCAGATCATTCACAGGAATGAGCCGCGTCATCAGTCGCTCTGTATGAATCCAGCACAGGACATGATCAAAGACATTGAATTGCCCCGCATCGTCACTCACAATGCCAAGATTGATTGGAATGCCTTGATCGAGCAAGCGCCCAACCAGCATCCCTTCGGTGAGAATCCGCTGATGACGTTGATTGGTGATCCCTTGCTCTTCCAGCCAGTGCTCTAAAGCAGCGGGTGTCTCAAATTTAATTGGTTGGGTTTCAAGCGATTCCAATAGAAATTTCGGAAGCTTTTGGCGTTGCATGTATTCCAGAGCACCCGCATTGATGACGTAGGCCTGGCAACCACTTCTGCTCAGCAGCTCAAGAAAGTTAACACGACTTTTAGACTCAGTACTTTCAAACCAGGCAAACAGCTCATTGCCAATATGAGTACAGTAACCGGTCTTGCCCTGATGGCGAGCCCCGGTGTCATCTGCGTGAATATAGCTGGACAGCGGCAGTCCATAACGCAGCAGATCGCTTTTTTCCTGGTGAAACACGTCAAGGTCTTTGGTCAGCATTTGACTTAATTGACCGCTGGAGATATCAATACCAAGATCATGCAGTTGTTCCAGCAACAGGGGCTGAGTGACGTGCTGATGATGATATTGATACAAGATAAAACTGTGTAAGTTTGATCCCCAATGGCCACTACGAACCGATTCAGGTAACTGGGCAATGACATAACCCTCACTGGTTTCATATTCGGCCAGACGATAACGAATGGTGTGAGGACAAATGATCAGATCTTGAACAATAATGTCTCGATAGCCTTTAAAGCGTGCGTCCTCCGAAAGATTGGCGGGCTGTATGATGCGCTCTTCATGAATCGTCAAATGCTGGGTTTTACTGCGTTTGGGGCCTTTCTTTTTTCCGGTACGAGCACTATCGTCTTCTGGTTCTGTCTGTTGATCCATCCCGCTGGACTTGAATTTAGGTTTTCGAGTCTGTTTGTTCAACCTGTGAATGTCATCTTCTAATTGCTCAATGCGATCTGATTGCCATTGGAGAAGTTCAAGCAACGCATCGACTAGTGGCGTGCGATCAGCATCTGAAATGGGTGGCAATAGCGGCTTTACAGAATTCATTGAATGTAGTTTATTACATTTAATTCGTAATTGCCTGTAAATAATGAGAAGTTACGATTAATCCTCATAACATATTGTTTAATAACGAATACATAATTTAAGACTTAACTGAGTTTCATAGGTAATCAGGATTTTTTAACTGTCGGACATCACTAGCTCCGATATTTTAATGTTTCGGAAAAACAAAGTTGTTGAAGAAAATTACATTAATTATCAATTGTTTGCCAAGAGGGTATCATGTTCTCTGATTTGATGCCTGCTGTCGATCAATACCGCAAATTCGATGGCTCATTGTTAAGTGGTTTTATCAGTACCTGTATGTATATCCATAATTTCTTATAATCCACCTAAGGTCTGAAGCGACTTCATGCCTGTTTTCTAAATTGCTTAAACACATTATCAAAATCTATTTTTGCCTTGCAC
Source organism: Methylococcales bacterium (assembly GCA_965224565.1). GTDB lineage: Bacteria > Pseudomonadota > Gammaproteobacteria > Methylococcales > DRLZ01 > DRLZ01. Next base: position 657,454 of record CBDCZN010000002.1, read on the forward strand.
GTAGTATCTTCGAATTCATAAATTTCCTTAAAAAAGTCGCCCTGTTTGGAGTATTTACTATTTTCTAGTCGATACAGTTTTGCCTTGCAGTCATCTGGATACACGATTATGTAGTATGCAACTTTCTCTCTTTCGTATATTTCAAATTTGAAAACTTCATCTCGCTTGGCTGAAGATTGACTTACAACTTCTACTATAATTTCCGGGGTTTTTGTGATGTATTGATCATTTGGTTCATCACATATCAAAACCACATCAGGTTTCAAAATAGTATCATTTCTTACCTTCCAATCTTCCTCACCTAACACCAAGCATCTTTCACAATTTCCTATTGAATTCATCAATTCATTTAATATTTTACCTGCTATCGCTTGATGATTGATCACTGGAGATGGGGTCTTTGACATAGGGATACCCTCTAGCAATTCCCATTTTCCTTCCCAGAGAAGATAATCATCGTAGGTGTAATACTCTATTGCTTTTTCAGTTGTCATTGATTATTTCCTTCTTCTACCTTCAGTTTTCTAATTTCGCTGTATAGGTAGCTCAGGCGATCGTTAGGGTTTGCTATATACAGGGCAAACACCGCTTAAATTCAATCCCAGCGCACCGCTATTGCGTACTCTTGATTTTAATAAGCAGGAAACTTCAGTAAATAAACAGCTAATTACTCATTCTCGGCAGCCAATTTCAACACCGCCTCAATCAACGACTGAGATAGATATATCCTGCTTGCAGCGATATCTTCAACTTGGGTTTTTATTTTTGATACAAGCCCTGCTTGTTTTGCACTGAATAAAATACCAAGAGAGCCAATTGTATTAATCCCATTAATTTTGGCAGTTCTTCTGCCTCTTCTGTCATCAATTAAAAGCATGTCTGCTGATTTTTGTTTGTATAGCAACATGGCTTCAGTTTCTCCTGCATCAGTATTTCCATCCAGGTAGATAAAATCATGCATATTTACTTCGCGTACTTTTTCTTGTAGATAGTTCTCAAGTATTTTTGCTTCTGGCTTATCACTTTTTACTACTTCCAGAAAGACAGCTTCCGGCACAAACACTTCTTTAAAAAGTTGATCTTATAGTATAAGACCATCGCATACTGAAAGTGCTGAACTATCAGCAACTAAAATCATTGATTGACCATACTTTCAAGTTCTTTCTGTAACTCCTCTTTTGTAACATTGATTACTGGTATTTGTTCTTCTTTACAGCATCTCATAAATTCATAGATATCCAAATTAGCTAGCTCTGCTGCTTTTGAGAGGGTAAGGTTGGCTGTTTTGTATAATCTTAGTGCATACGATAAACGCGTTTCTTGTTTGACTTTTTGCTCAGACTGCATTGTCATAAAGTCATTGGGTAATTCTATCGCTATTTGCATATTTGCTTCTGTTACTGAACCAAAGCCAATCTGGTCGGATTTGATTGATTTTCCATAAGTGGAACGCCGTTTTCGGCAACACAGACATGCATCGCCAGATTAGAACGACACAGTTCAATCAAGTCAGTTTTATCTAATTCAATGCCCTTTACTTTAGCTATTTTTTGATTTTCTTTTTTGCCATATATTTTGATTTTGGATTGACATCTATAGTTTGTAGCTTTGGTACTAATACGACATCCATATCTTCCATAGGGATTGCCCCCAATAAAACTTCAGACTCACCAGGAAGTACAGCAGCATTACAGCTAGTCGTTCTGTTTTTAAAATTAATTATTAAAGGCCCAACAACTTTCATAGGTTGCAATGAACCATCAGCAAGTTCTGCTTCCATCGTATCCATAACAGGCAAATCTAGTTGAGCTTTTATGTGTTCATTGATACACATCATATATGCACCACTATCAACTAATGCTGTTACATTTTCTTTTTTAATGTCTTCCTTGTCGATGTAACCTTTCCTCGCTAATTCAAAATCCCCAGCACTTACTAGTTCTAAATCCGCATAAATTAATTCCATATTTCAATCCTCGTTGCTTAAAGTGGCTTTAGTCCGAGATATCCTCGCCAGCACAGGGGTGGAGGTCATTCATGCTTAGCTTTTCCATTCTCTTCAATTGTCTTAAGTAAAAAGTTCATGACAAATTGTTCGCTATCAGACATCACCCATTCTATTACTTTATTCATGTCAATATTCATATAATCGTGAACGATACGATTACGAAACCCGATGACTTCATTCCATGCTGGAAGAGTGGTTGCTTCTATTTCACCACAACGTGCTAACGCAGAAAATGCGTCATAAGCCGAAATTGGTACAGCTTCGTTATGTGCTTTAAGGAGTTGTTTTGCTTTTCCTATTGCATTTTCGATTAGTACCTGCAAAGCATGCAGCACACCACTTTGTTCTAACAAGCTCAAGGTGCCACGCTGAGCCATAATTTCTCTTGCCTGTATTAATAATGCTGCTTGCTCTGTGGCAATGCGCGCAGTTTCTGCTTGATATAAATCAAGCCGCATGACTTTGATCCCAGTAGAAATCTTCCAGTTCGCGCCAGGTGCGGGTTAAAAAATATGCCCAGGCCAAGGTCTCTTCACCTGTAAGTGAAATACCATTTTCGGCAACAGATGCACGCATTGCGAGATTAGAGCGACGTAGTTCAATCAGGTCAATTTTATTTGATTCGATGCCCATTGCTTCCGCTATATTTCTACGCAATGTCTCGGTTTTGCCAAGTAGCTCTAGCCAGTCTAACTGCATATTCCATTGCAAGGCGATATCCCAATCGCTGTCGGGTTGGGCTGTACCATTTGCTCTGCTGCCGATCAATACTGCGAATTCTATAGCCGACTCATCGTGTAGTTGTTTCCTCAGTAGCTTATGTATATCCATGGGGGTGGGATTGTAGTATGGAAAATGATAATTGATAATATTAGACCAAGCCTTTTAAATCTATATTGAAAATTGATTGAGTTTGTTGACCCTGGTGATTATGATATGTTACCTGACCATCCTCCGTTACTAGCCAAACTTCTTTTGCGCCCGCTTCTAAAAACAATACAACCTTGTCGATCATTTCTTCTCGCGTATTTGAGGGAGAAATAATTTCCACACATAATTCTGGTGCTGATAATGCATAGACATCTTTTATATGCTTTTGCACATATTCTTTGGAGCCCCACGCCACATCAGGCACACGAATTCCTTGCGTTGTTTGCACTGCAAGCTCGGTAAATACTTCGCCATCTAATTGATTACCCAATAATTTAGTTAATCTTCCTTGCAACAAACTATGAATAAATGATGCCGGGGACATTTCTATTATACCTTTTTCATTCAGTTCTATTTTATAAGGTAGATCATGTAATGATTTGTCTGCTAAAACATCTTGCCATTGCATGTTTTCTCCTATTTTGTTGCTAATGCTAAAGATACTCATAATAAACGGAGTTGTGTCTCAGGCGGGGTCAGGATTTAAGGACTTTACCTCTATAGCTCCATTATATGATAGGGCTAAATACTATTGTTTTTTTATTGTCTGCGCAGTCGGTGCAATGCTACTTTCTTTAATTTCGCCCGTATGTGTATAGGTGTTTATTCTTCCATTCTCATAGACTATCCATACTTCATTTGCACCTTTTGCAAGATAGAGATTAACTTTAGTAGCTATTTCTTCCTTTGAATTGGATGGAGAAACAATTTCAACACAAATCTCTGGTGCTTTTGGGTAAGGTGTTTTGTAGGAAAATTTGTTTATAAAATCATTTGAAGCCCAGGCTACGTCCGCTACTTTTACGCCGTCAGCTGTTTGGATAGAACATTCTGCTATGACTTCTCCTTTTGGTAGCTTACTATTTAAATTAATGCTAATTTGTACTTGTATGCGACCATGTTGATTAGAAGCTGGACTCATTAGAATGTTGCCGAATTTGTTCAGCTCAATTTTAAAAGGAAGGTCTTGTAGTAAAGGGTTGTTGATGACTTCAGACCATTGCATTTTACACCTCTACAATCATAATATTTTCTTAAGAAAATAAGCGTTAAGTAATTACCGGGATTGGATCAAACCTGTGGATTTAATAATTTTCTATAACTTCTAACTATATAATAAGCTGAAATATATTTTATTTTTGCATTGGTGAAATATCATTAGCCTCAAACTTGCCCCGTTACCTTTTCTCTACCTTTTGTGTTAATTGCACGAAAAAATCACTGTAATGCAAAAAAAAAAAACAGAAAATTAAATACTTGATGGAAAACTAACAGCCACATTTGAGCTTTCCAGCTCACCTTCTTTTACAAAAAAACTCATATTACCAAGACTGTCACATACCCAAAACTCTAAAGCCCCTTGCAGAAAATATAATTCTTTTTTCTCATTTAGTTCACCTTTTGTGTTGGAAAAAGAAATTACTTCAATACAAATCTCGGGGGCTATTGAGCATTCAACCTCATTTTTTATTTTTTCCAATAAGTCATTTGATGCCCAGGCAACATCGGCTACTTTTGTTCCCTGTTGTGTGCTGATGGCGCATTCAGCTAAAGCCTCGCCTCCCGTCAAGCATTGATACAAGTTGCCGATGATTTTTCCTTGAAGAATAGAATGATTAACTTTGACCGGAGTCATCAATACTTTCCCTTGGTTATCGAGTTCTATCTTGAACGGAATATTTTTAAGGTATTGATTTTCACATGCTTCTTGCCACTGCATATAAAATTTCCTTTTACTATTATGTTAATCTGGCAACAGGTTGAGGCTGACGGCTAAAATTAAGGGCACTGATTTCTTAAAACAAAAAACTTACCAAATAAGAGAGAGTTAGCTTCCTATTCTACACATCGCTATTTATCAAATGCATTCGCTAACTCTAACATAAAATCTTTGTAAGGATTTTTATAGATATTACCCACTTGAAACAGGAGCTAAATCAGTTGCTTTTATGCCTTTAGGTGTCAGGATTGATTGCTCTGGCATCATTAGTTTTTCTGGTAATTATATTGATAAACATATTTACCATATCCATATCGTGATGAACTTAGTGGCAACTGATTGAAAACAATGCCTTTTATATCAACATCGTTTTGCTTTAATCGTTTTACGCATTGTTGAAGCTCTCTTAATGGGTGTTCACCTGCTTTAACAACCATTAGCGTTGCACTGACCATACGACCAATTATACAAGCATCGGTTACTGCCAATACTGGTGGGGAATCAATAATAATATGATCATAATGTCGATCTAAGACTTCAAGCAATTTTCCAAAACGCTCGTGTAATAATAATTCTGATGGGTTTGGGGGTATAGCTCCGGTAGGAATAAAATCGATATCGCCTGCCTCAATAGTCTGTATCCCTTCAGCCGGTATTGTGATTTCTTCCGAAATCAGATCCGATAATCCATTTTCTCGGGTTACGCCAAGTGATTTGTTCAATACACCTTTACGCAAATCAGCGTCAATTAATAATACTTTCTTTCCTGAATTAGCCAATACAATGGCCAGATTGATTGAAATAAAAGTCTTTCCTACATTTGGGCTGGGGCCAGTAATCATAATAATGTTGTTTTTTGCTTCCAGGAATGCAAAATGCAATGTTGTACGCAGACTACGCAAACTTTCTATCGCCATATCTTCAATATCCTCTAATGCCAGAATGACAGGAGAATTAGCAGTCGATTTGTTTTTTTTCTGTTGATTGTTTAACTTTTGTTGAAAATCGCTATGGGGAACAGTTGCATAAACGGGTATGTTGAGATGTTTTTCTATAATGTCTGGATCTTCTATACCATGGCTCATCATCTTACGTATAAAGACCAAAGCCGTACCTAGCATTACACCTAAAACAGATGCCAGCGCAATTATTAGTGCTTTTTGGGGTTTAACTGGCTTGGTTGGCAATACTGCATAATCAATTATCCTTACATTTCCAACGGTTCCAGCTTTGGCGACTTTGAGTGTTTGTAAATTGTTCAGCAGCGTCGTATATAACTCTGTATTAACCTTGACATCTCTGGATAGCCTGAGAATGACTTGCTGAGTTTCAGGTAATTCAGCAATTTTTTTGTTTTGAGCATTTAACTGGGTACGAAGTCTGTTAATTTGTTTATCAATTGTTACAACGGATGGATGTGAAGGTGTAAAGCTGCGGCGTAATTCTTCGCGGTTTTGTTGTAATAGTGTTATTTGGGTTCTATTTTCAACAACACCGCCTAAAATGCTCTGTGTTTCTAGATTTAAATCTATGGAGCCTTTGTTTAGTCTGTATTCGTTTAATGCGGCGGTTGCGGCTTCTAGTTGATCTTTGATTAGTGGTAGTTGTTTATCCAGAAACTCTAGTTTATTTTGTGCTTCTGCCGATTTTTGTTCTACATTTAATTGAACATAAATATTAGCGATTTTATTCAGTACTTCCATGGCCATAACAGGTGATGCTGATTCCATGGTAAAACTAAGAATACCTGTTCCCTTGCCTTTTTCTGAAACGGATAATTTCTTTTGTAATGAGCTAATTGTTTCTATATGTGATTGCCTGCTGATTTTAAAATGTGTGCCAGGTCTGGCTTTAAGCAAGGATACAAAGAGACGAAAGGAGACATCTTCGCCTGCAATCGGTCTGTTGATGAATTTTCCAACTTCGCCTTCGGCTAGAAATTGGTTGTTATTATCGACTATTTTAAATAACTTATTTCTACCTGTGATTAGAGTTAATTCTTCCCCGATCCAACTTGTAGGCAGTACTAAAGTATCGACTTTAATTAACTCGCCTCCCCAGGCGTAATCAGAATAACCGAACAAGGGGGCGGCAACTTTATCTTTGTTGCCTAATTGAAAGTATCTGGCAATCGCTTTACCAATCAGTGGAAAAAATTTAGGTTGAGCGGTGATTTCCATATTTAGAGCTTTAACCGCCGCGCCCAATACCATTCTGGATTTAATGATTTCTATTTCCGCGTCTACCGGTACTTTGCTTTCTATTAATTCAGCCAGAGGATCCAGAGTTCCTAAAGGTTGCGATGATTCTTCAACCTGAAGCATGGCATTTGCTTGATAGATAGGGGTATCCAATATTGCCTTTGCTGTTCCTACGAGTAATGCGATTGTTGTTATTGCAATAATCAGCCATTTATTATCAAACAAAGTGACAATTATCTCTCCTAAATCTATTTCGTCATCATCTTGAGTTTGGTAACTATTTAAAGTCTGATTAATACTTGAATTGTCTGACATCTGATTAAAAAACCTTCTGATTTGCTTTATCGTGGCGGGCGATTATGACTTATTTTCAGGTTTGGAAACCCACGCTGATGCAATTTAGCGCATCTAGCCCAACATGCTGAATATGGATCATATCTTAACTGAATGGTGGTGAAGTTCATTGAGGGAATGCAGTGAATAGCACCACTGCAACACAGAACATAAGAATATCCAAGTCAAGATATCCACAGCGATGAGGAATCAGGTTCAATCGCTATGACAACAAAGAAGTGTGTCGATCAAACAACACTTAATAAGCACTGGTGTTGGATACGTTACACTTTGATAACCCCGCGAAAGATACTGCATCCCTATGCACTATAACGAGAATATCAGGGATATTAAAATTTATTGTCCGATGAATGGCTGTACTTTAATTGACCCATCAAATGCATTTAACAGAGAAATGGTTGGTTGAATCTGGGCAATAATTTGATTCCAGCGAATACCTTCGGCACGGTCGATATAAACCACGTCTCGCGGTTGAAGAGGAAAACGGTCTGCCAATAATAATGCATCGGGTGATTTCGCATCTAGATGAAAGATTTCAGGTTTTCCAAGCCCCCCTCTAAAAACAAAAACTCTGGCTGGATCTGATGTTGTTTGATCTGGGGCACCCGCATCGCTGATAGCTTCAGTTAATGTCATTCTTGCTTTGTTCATGAATATGCTGCGTGATCTTGCTGAACCTGTCCCAGAAGAGCCTGTTTCCCCCAGCACAAACACTTTGTTGAAATTATTATCTGGCACATTTATTACATCACCATGCTTAAGCATGACATTTTGACTAATGTCCCCACCTTCGTACAGGGCTAATAAATTAATGCTGTATGTTTTATCATCTCTGGTTAAGGTGATGTTGCGTTGATCTGAGTCCTTTGTAACGCCACCAGCACTGTTAATGGCTTCTAAAACTGTTAGTGGAATATCCTTAACGAGTTGAATTCCTGGTTGTGCCACTTCTCCCACAACGTAAACCCGTTGGCTACGATAGGATGCTACGCGCACGTCCAGTTGTAGGCGTTCAATATAGTTAGATACTTTTCGAGTTAATTCTTCTCGAATTTCCTCTACAGTTCTGCCTGCTGCTTTTATAACGCCTGCATAAGGATAGTAAATATTTCCGTCTTCCCCGACTATATTACCTGCTGTTTCCGCAGATCGGAATTCACCAGCGGGTATGGTTAATTCTGGATGTTCCCACACTGTGATATTGAGAATATCGCGTGGGCCAACACGATACTGAGTATATGTTTCCTGGTCTGGAGTACCTTTTTTAGTTTTCGATCCAATTCGGTAATCAAAATAATGGTTTGCAACATTGGCAGGGCTTAAGCTACGACTATTGTTATCTTTTTCCAAGTCAATAATTAATTGGGCAGTAATGTTTTGTATGTTTAGTTTTTTTAAAATGGTTTCATTGTTTTTAGTAACTGGCATTTCTTCGCTGGATTCACTGGAAAAATGCCCCATATGCATACCAGGAATGATAGAGCAACCAGTAAGGTTGAGTGAGCTAAGCAGAGTTAAAATTAAGATTGTTTTGCGCATCGTCTGATTTTTATCTGTGTAGTCAGGGCCCCCTAAGTGGGAAGTCTGATGACGGTTGTATAAGCTCAAGGGAGCTTCCGATGTTAAACTTTTCTGGTTTTGTTGAAATTCCTTTTGCAGGTGTACACCTGCAAATTTAGATGGAATTTGTATCAACATGCGAACATTGAGTATGATCACGCCCTTAGGAGCGAGGATTTAATAATATACGAATATTGACTTGTCTTTTTACCCGTCTTCCGCGTTGTAGAAACAGTTGCGTAGCTAGCTATGCGCCTATTTCTACGCCTTGAAGACGAACAAAAACCCTGCGTCAAACTTTCGTATATTATTAAATCCTCGCTCCTTAGTGTTCTATGTCGCATTTATCAATACCTTTATTTTCTTTTCTGGAAAAGCATCACAAATTGTCCCCATGTACTTCTTTCGTGCAACATACATTGTTTTTATATTTAAGTGTTAAATACAAGTCGTATATAGGTTTTCCAGTATAATTTTATGCAGGTTAAAACAGTGCCTTAATATTAAAATCTTATCTAGTCTTAAATGAGGCATTCGTGTATGCCAGTGCAGTTAACGAGGGATCTAATATCTTTATAGCTTTTTTAACCATTGGGTGACGCTTTGTTCGATTAATTGCAATGTTGATTCAAAGACCTTTAATTCTTGTCCATAAGGATCTGGAATCTCAATACCGCTCCATTCTCCTAATTTATAAACCTTACCTTTAGCACTCGAGTTTTTAGCTTCAATTGCTGATTTATGGAATGATTCCATTACTAAAATAAGATCAGCCTTTCTAATCATTTCTGCGTTTAGCTGGCAAGCCTGGTATTGTGTAATATCGATGCCTTTTTCTTGCATAAGCTTACATGCTGTCACATCAGGATGGTGACCGATTAATGCGTTGAGACCAGCTGAACTGATAACGCAATCTTTTTTTTCACTAAGTGCATTTGCGAGTAACCCTTCAGCCATTGGACTGCGACATATGTTACCGATACAAACGACGAGTATATTATTAAACAATGCTAAATAGATCTCGATTGATTGAATGAAATGATAACTCGATTGTAGAAAGTTATTTTCAGGTGCCAGGATTATCGGTTGTGTAGCCGCTCAATTCCATAAAGCCACGTCCAGTATGGGTACCGTGGATCTTTATTGCACCTTCCCAGTAGTGGTTGTATGTCGTCAAGCGCGCATCAAATTCGCTATTGCTGATAATACTATTGGTCGTAATATCGATGTTCTTTTTTGGGATGCTGACCCTCCATTCTAGAGGGTAGTCAGATCCGGTTTTGTTACTATGCCATTTCTTTCCTGGCGTTAGGGTGAAATCGGTATTCATTAACATTTCGGTGTGACCATTTTGGGTAATACTGGCCATGTAAAGTACTGGATTATTAGATTTATCACGTAATTGATAAATCATAGCGTCAACATTATTGTCCAGTTGCAGACTAAACCAGTCCCATGATAACCGGCCGATTGAGAAATCTCCCCATTGATGATCAAACCAGGAAATGCCGGTCACTTTTTCGGTTGTATCTCCGATGGTTATGGTTCCTGAAGTAGCCATACGTGTTCGCGAATAATAATAACTGCTGCCGGCCGCAGCTAATGAAATGATACCATCGCTGCCATGAAATACTGGGGAGAGGGTGCTGGTAAGTTGTAAATCAAAACTAAAGTCCTTGGTAATAACTTTTAATCTGTCATTACCGTCTCCGCCTGTCATTAGCCAGTCACTCTGATTAAATTCGAAACGATTTTTTGTGTCTACAGAGGAGTTACCGCCGGTTTTGCGCTGATCGGTATAATGTTTGCCAGTTTGATGGTCATTAAAAGAAACATGACTAATCATGTGGTTCATTACGCTATTGACTAAAAACACAGTATCATGAAAACTGAACTGTTTTCCTGATTCAGAAGATAGATGACCGTTGTAATACCACCATTCTATTTGAGATTGATGCGGCGCGTCATCCTTGGGGAGTCTAACTTCACTAACTTCATTTGCTTTATCTTCTGACCAATCACTTGCTGGCTGTAAGTGAAAAAGGGTATAAAAAAACCAAACACATGAAACAACGATAATGATCAGTAAAATTAATTGGCTATAGTGTTTTTTGAGTGTGTTTCTATGCTTGTTTCTGCGAGGTTTTTTTTTAACACTCATTGCCAATAAACTGTTTCAGCGGACTCTATGCCACAACGAAAGCTGTTGGTTTTGTACAAAACCAACAGCTGTTGAATGAATATTAGAGTTTAATATTATGCTTTTTTCCGTCTGATAACCAGCAAACCGAATGCACTTCCAAATAACCAAATAGCAGCTGGGATAGGAACAGCTGTAATATCAAGTTCTAACTCCGCTCTGCTAAATAAGAAATCTTCAAAAACTGGAATAGTATCTGGCAGCACTAAATTTGGGTCAACCAACAAGGCATCAGCAAAGATTAGAGCGTATACTGGATTTAGAACACCAGGGGAAGTCTCGCGTGAAATCTCGGAATACAAATCAAGCGCCTCTAATGAGAAATCTAGTGTTCCAGAATTGGAGTCACTGATTAGGTCGGTCACATCTACATTAAAATAAGGCGATGTGCTAGGTAATACTGATGGGTTTTCAATGCCCGCATCGGCTGCAACGCCTGAAAGGACAACTCCGTGTTCGCTGGGATCGAAAAGTTGAGGGTCTACTTCTTCATCAGCTGGTAAATTAGCTAATGCCATTGTTCCATCAGTTACTGATGTCAGACTTGCCCACTCCCGAGGTGCATCAATCACACTGCCAGGAAATGTACTTGAAACATCATCACTCAAGTAGATCTTCAGCGTTGCTGAGTTCAGAATGTCTGGAGGACTATTAATAGGGGTGTAGTTTATCGAACCGTTAAACGGGCCACTGGTTTCTGAAATCACAGTTGTTGGTAATGTATCAAAAGTTATCGGTGCGGATATTGCTGTGCTATTGATGCTCAATAACGAAGTTAACAATAATGCCGAGGCGGGTATGTAACTTAAGTATTTGCTTTTCATGGATTTAACTCTCTTCTGACAAAGGTGACAGGTAGAATGTACTAATCTTTGGAAAATGTAGCGGTATCAATGATAGCCCGATTTGCATATCATTACCACACTTAATTTACAAAATAGGCGAGTATGTATATTTTTCTGGTTTTTGAGTTATTTATTCTAAACTGTGTCAAGTTCTTTATGGTTGGATTTTCACATAAAGAAATATTTTCGTTATACCAAAATTTCAGCACCCATTGTTACTTAGCCATTTAGCTTGTCTAGTTTGTATTAGATCAACTTCAGTGATTTGACAATAGCTCTGAATTGTTTGGGTATGACGAAATATATTATACCAATCCCAATAAGTTCTCATACAATGCTTATATGAGAAAGAAGGGCTTAGGATGAGTAAATTTATTCAAGAACTTATTGGGATTGGTATTACTACCTGCGCGGTTGGGAGAAAGGCAACAAACTTACGATGAATTTTTTATTATTAATTTCTCCAGCTGAGGGGGTCTTAGATGGGGTCGTTGGGTATGAGTTTTACTTATAGATCAGGGTCAGGAAATGTTGTTTGGGGCTTGGCTGTACGTGAATAATAATCACATTTCTGGATGATTTAACTTGTCATACTGATAACTGAAAATAGTTACTTTTTCAATAACACGCTGGCTTTGATGCTCACTCGCTTATCTTGTTGAGTTGCTAGACGGCATTCTTTGTAAAAATTGAAATATGCTTTGAACAAAGATGGAAATAGTCTGCTGCGGTTTGTGAGCGGCAAGACTATTATTTTTGCAATGAATCTGAATGCGGCAGAAAATATAAACAGTGATCGGTGATGCAACCATGTGTAAAGCAAGGTACTCAAATTTTCATGGTAATGCAAAAACTGTTGTTGTTCCTTGTTAACCTTTTTATTATGCTGTTGGTGATGGACAACACTGGCTTTGCACCATCCCAATTGGTAGCCGGCTTTTTTCAGGCGTTGAGCAAGATCCAGTTCTTCGTAATAGAGGAAGAATTGTTGATTCATCAAACCAATGATGCGCAATGCATCGACTTTGAGAAACATTGCTGCTCCGCAAACGTAATCCAGTTTTAGATTCTGCTCCTGCCGTTGAACCCAGTTCAAATCGCAGTCACGATAGATTTCTGAGCGAATAGTGGTGAGTGGATTGTATAGACACCCACCTGCGCATTGAACCTTATTTGGCTTTGAATAATCGACTAATGTACTTCCATAACAGGCTACATCTGGATGTTGTTCGATACTATTAATTAAAGCAGACAAGGCGTTTTTAGCCACGACAGTATCATTATTCAGTATCCAGACATATTTGAAATCGTTATCAATCGCATACTGAATGCCGACATTATTGCCAGCAGCATAACCAGAGTTCGATTCAAGTTGAAAGAATACAAATTGGCTGTGATCAGTAGTGTTATCAACTTCATATGGAAAGTGAAGCAAAGCCCATTGGTTGATAATAGCAACCGAATCGTCATCGGAATTATTGTCGCAAACAATAATTGTTGCTGGTTGGTTTTCGGCTTCCGGCAGTAACGATTCTAAACATGCAATCGTATCTTCTGGCGCATTCCAGTTAAGAATAACAATGGCTATTCGATCTTTCTGGTGGTTAGCAGTTGGTGTGGTCGACATTAATGCCTAAGAGAAGTGCTTCAAGAATTTCGCTGAAGTAGTGATTGCATCGTGTTGTTTGTCCTTTTTATTTAGGAAACGCTGATTTATCACACAGATTTTTTCTCGACCATTATTTTTATTCGTTGCAGTGCTGTTTCAAGATTATCCATGCTGGTTGCAATCGAAATTCTGATATGACCAGGGCAGCCAAACGCAGAACCTGGAACCAGAGCCACGCCACCTTCAATAAAATATTCTGATAGTGCAAGATCATCTTTCAAGCCCATTGCCGAGATAGCTTGTTTTACATTGGGCAGCACGTAAAAGGTTCCGTCAGTTGCCATACAATCAACACCAGGTATTTTATTTAATAAATCAACCACAACATCGTGACGTTTGCGAAATTCCTTCACCATTGTTTTTACACAGGTTTGATCACCTCGTATTGCAGCTTCTGCTGCCACTTGAGAGATGGACGTTGGGTTGGAAGTGCTTTGTGATTGCACTTTCTTCATTGCCTGGATCAGTTGCTTTGGACCTCCCGCATAGCCGATGCGCCAACCAGTCATAGAGTAAGCTTTAGAAACTCCATTTAATGTCATGGTTCTGTCGTATAAATCAGGGCATGCATTTAAAATATTGCAGAATTGACTGTTCCAGAGAATATGCTCGTACATGTCATCTGTGGCAATGACGACATCAGGGAAATCCAGCAACACCTCGGCGAGTGCTTTCAATTCGTCGAGATTATACGCCATGCCACTTGGGTTGGATGGACTGTTAATCACAAACAAACGGGTTTTGTCGTTGAGTGTCTCGCGTAATTGTTGGGCTGTGATTTTTAGTTGAGTTGATTCATCAGTTTCAAGAATCACAGGTTTGGCACCGGCTAACAATACAATATCTGGATACGAGACCCAGTAAGGAGCGGGAATAATCACTTCATCGCCTGGATTTAATAGTGCCTGCGCCAGATTGTAAAAGCTTTGTTTGCCGCCAACAGAAACCAGGATTTGATCTGCTTGATAAGACAATCCGTTATCATTGTTGAACTTGTCAATAATTGCTGATTTCAGGCTGGGGATGCCATCAACCTGAGTATACTTTGTAAAGCCGTTATTAATCGCCTCTATGGCCGCTTGTTTTATATGATCCGGTGTATCAAAGTCCGGTTCGCCTGCACCAAGTCCAATAATATCTTTGCCTTCAGCGCGCATGGCGGCAGCGCGCGCAGAAATAGCCAGTGTTGGCGAAGGTTTTACAGCGGAAAGACGCTCCGCGAGTTTGATTGTCATAGTAATTTGGTTATCCTGATAATGGTTTGGTTACATTACTTAGTCCGCAGAGATCGCAGAAAATTCTTGTGCTATTTTATCCTCATCGACAGATGAAGTTATGGCATTTATTGCTGACTATTGTTGACAAGGAACTTGCTGAGTGGGTGACGGTTGCGTTAGAAAACTTGGTGTAGAATATCTACAGCAAGGTCTCCACCTAGCTTCTTGATAACAATCGGACACTCTATGTGCTGAACTTCAATTTGCGAATAGTGTGGTTGCCTCGCTTTATTACAACCCTTAACTGTTAAAAAACAAAGGATATGGGACGAACATTAAACCGATCATTCAGTGCACATAATACTCCAGGTGAAACAGAAATTGCACCACCTGTGAAAGGTAAAGCATTTCAGCTGCATTCTGAATTTTCTCCGGCTGGTGATCAACCACAGGCGATTAAGTTGCTGGTTGATGGATTGAATGACGGAGAATTACACCAGACTTTGCTTGGTGTAACGGGTTCTGGAAAAACATACACCATCGCCAATGTCATCCAGGAGGTGCAGCGCACGACAATGGTTATGGCGCATAATAAAACTTTGGCAGCTCAGTTGTATGGTGAAATGAAGGAGTTTTTCCCGGAGAACTCTGTTGAATATTTTGTTTCCTATTACGATTATTATCAGCCAGAAGCTTATGTTCCGGCTTCCGATACGTTTATCGAAAAAGATGCCTCGCTGAATGAGCATATTGAGCAAATGCGTTTGTCTGCAACCAAGGCATTAATTGAGCGGCGCGATACCATTGTTGTCGCTACTGTCTCTGCTATTTATGGATTAGGTGAACCGGAATCCTATTTTGAAATGGTGATGCATCTGGTGCGCGGTGATCTGATTAATCAGCGCGCATTAATACGACGTCTGGCAGAGCTGCAATATTTACGTAACGATGTGGAATTACGTCGGGCAACGTATCGGGTACGCGGAGATGTGATAGATATTTATCCGGCTGAATCAGAACGTGAAGCATTACGGGTTGAGCTGTTTGATGATGAGATAGAGCGTTTGTCACTTTTCGATCCGCTTACAGGTGAAATGCTGCAGCGTATTTCACGCTATACAGTGTATCCAAAAAATCATTATGTCACCCCGCGTGAAAAACTGGTTAAGGCAGTTGAGCTAATTCGGCTGGAAATGCGCGAACGCGTTGAACATCTGCGCGAAATGAATAAACTGGTTGAAGCGCAACGCCTTGAGCAACGCACATTGTTCGACATGGAAATGATTATGGAAGTGGGTTATTGCTCGGGAATCGAGAATTACTCACGCTATTTGTCAGATCGAAAACCTGGTGAGCCACCACCGACCATGTTCGATTATCTGCCGGATGATGCTGTTGTGATTATTGATGAAAGTCACGTGAGCATTCCGCAAATCGGCGCAATGTATAAAGGCGATCGATCACGCAAAGAAACCTTGGTTGAGTATGGGTTTCGTTTGCCTTCAGCTTTGGATAATCGACCATTGCGATTTGAAGAATTTGAGCTGAAAGTCGGACAACGCATTTATGTATCAGCGACACCTGGAAAATATGAAGAGCAATATGCTGGTGCGCCTATAGAACAGGTGGTTAGGCCAACTGGTCTGCTTGATCCAACTGTTGAAGTACGGCCTGCCGTTAGCCAGGTTGATGATTTATTGTCAGAAATTAGTCTCTGTGTCGAATTAAAACAACGCGTATTAGTGACCACCTTGACCAAACGTATGTCTGAAGATCTCACCGATTATCTATATGAACATGACGTAAGAGTGCGCTATATGCATTCCGATATCGACACCATCGAACGCGTTGAAATTATTCGTGATCTACGACTTGGAAAATACGATGTGTTGGTCGGAATTAACTTGTTGCGTGAAGGACTGGATATCCCGGAAGTTGCTCTGGTGGCGATTTTAGATGCCGATAAAGAAGGTTTTTTGCGTTCCAGAGTGTCGATGATACAGACTATTGGGCGTGCAGCACGCAACGCCGAGGGTCGATCAATTCTTTACGCTGATAAGATAACCCAGTCGATGCAATTGGCGATTGATGAAACAGAACGTCGCCGTGCCAAGCAAATCGTATTTAATACAACACATGGTGTTACACCGATGTCGATTCAAAAATCTGTCGCTGATGTGATGGGGCTTGCAGCAGTCGGAAAACGCCAGGATGAATTGAAGGTGGCAGAACAACAAGCGATTTACCAAGCGCTCAGTCCAAAACAAGCCGCAGCCACAATGAAGGAGCTGGAAGATAAAATGTACACTGCCGCGCGTGATCTTGAATTTGAAGAAGCAGCGAGTATTCGCGATGAAATAGAGCGTATAAAAACTAGTTTGTCATCTTGATGCTGTTTGTTTTGTTCTAAAATCTAAGGAACTGAAAGAAGATTGTTTCTGACCTTGCACAAGAAAGTAGACGTTTATAACTAAAGTTTCGGAGTTGATTTTACTGCAGACTAAAAGCATCCACGCCTGATTCATAACGCCTCAAGCCGCAATGTCTTCGGGTCAATTTGCAGGGCTTGCACAAAAAAGCAGTGTATGTGTGTTTCGATGGTTTCCAATAACGGGCTATGCACTTAACGCAAGTCGCCACTATATCTTGTGGTTATTATTTTCAACTATTTTCTGATTTTAAACCGGCTGCACGGCCACGGCATGCTGCATTAAACGGTAAAATAGCAATCCTCTTGATTGTGAAGACCTACGGTTAAAACGAAATGTGTACTCATCAAGATAGTAGTCTAGGTATTTCTTGCTTATCGCACCTTGATGAGTCCCCGTGATCCATCTCTTCAATAACGATGCAGCTCGATGGACCCCCGGCATAACAAATATGAGCAGGATCACCGCTGTCCGAAAGATTGGCTTTAATGTGCTTGTAGCCTCGTTTCTCAAGGTCGTTATACCCTTCCAAGCATCCGTTAGAATTGTTGCTCCCTGCTCAACTGCGTCGGAGACAAATTCAGTGAGGCTATCGGCAGATGCATCATCTATTCTCTTCATTCGTATACGACCAAACCCCTTTGGTTTATGCATTTCTACCGCTATTACTACCAATTCCTTCTTCTCTGCACCGCGTCCACGCTTTCCGTCAGAAGTGATTCCACCTAGAAGCGACTCATCTACTTCAACATTTCCGTGCAATCGATCCCTCCCCGGACGCACCATTGCTCGTCTTAGTTTGTGCAGCCGTGTCCAAGTTGTTCGATAACTTCCCAGCCTAAGAACACGTTGTAACCCTAATGCGCTGGCACCATTCTTTTGGCTGGTGACAAACCAAATTGCAAGAAACCAAGTTTTTAGTGGGAACTTGGTTCTTTCGAACATAGTTCCTGCTGTGACCGAGAGCGTTCGCTTACAGCTCCGGCAGTGAACATATCCTCGACCTGTTTCCATGGGTTTTCATTTGAACCACATTCCAGCGAATTTTTGTGACATATGCTCGGCATGCGGCCTTATTCACAAAAAAAGTTTCGAATTCATTAAAGTTGCGAGGATGGTCAACGCCACCTTCTGGGCTTTTTAAAGTTCCCATGTATGGGAACACTACATATAGGGGTTACTTGCGTCAAGCGCATAGCTCGTAAGTGGAATTTGGACGAGACATCCATGCCTAATTACAGGTTTGCCCCACTACCCAATTTCGATAGTGAAGGTAAAAGACAAGGCGTACTAAAGGGTGGGCAGGACGTTTATTCAGAAACTTTTGATTTGCAAGTTCATGTGAACTGGATTTTGTGAGAAATTGCTGGTTCGTGTGCTTAGTTTTTGCTTTCAGTATCCTTTTTTGTAATAACACTTCGGAGCAAACTGACAAAGCTTATGAAGCAATTAGATAAGGCTCGGCAAACACATGTTGCCGAGCCTATATCAGTTGTTATATCCACTTTTGAGGTCGCATGAATCAGCGCGGATTTTATTTAAGTCGATACGTGATCCTAGTGGTACCGCAGAGTCTAGCGACGCACAATGCCACAAGGTTTGTTGCTGTAGTCTAATTTTCCCAAGAGTTTTTCAGACATTGGCTGATATCTCTCAAAAAAATTATTTCATATCAATCCAGTAACACACCATTTTCGTCTGTAGGTATGGGGCTGTATTCCCTCTCGGTAGGAACTGGATCAGTTTCTTCGGTAGGAACTGGATCGGTTTCTTCGGTAGGAACTGGATCGGTTTCTTCGGTAGGAACTGGATCGGTTTCTTCGGTAGGAACTGGATCGGTTTCTTCGGTAGGAACTGGATCGGTTTCTTCGGTAGGAACTGGATCAGTTTCTTCGGTAGGAACTGGATCGGTCTCTAGTACCTGTTGTGACTTCAAAACAAAAGCAGCAGAATTTGCGCCAATTGATAAAGTTTGATTTGAAAGCTCATTCATTGATAGAAGATTTCCATCTAAGTCATAAGCCACTTCAAGAGCATCGTCCGAAGGTGCGGGAATATTACCAGCTTTGGTTGATGCTGGATTAACATATACGTACCCATTTTCGAATTCTCGCATATAGACTTGATTGTTATCAGTGCTTACCGGAGTGGCTTCTCCTATCGCCCCACCTAAATCGATTTCATCATAGGCATCGTACCAGATGATTCTGTCGTTGGCAGCACTACTGTAATCAAAACTAAATAGCGTTGGGTTTTCTTCATTCTTTGCCAACAAGTATGATCCAAGTGAATAGAAAAAGATCTGGTTAAAGTTTACTGCATTACCTTTTGAGTCAACACCAGTTTGTCCTGGACTCAAATCAGTGTGACTTAAAAATGCAACTGATGAGTTTTGTAACTTTGATGGTATGGTTATTTGGCGACTCCAATCTTCAGGCGAAAAAAATTGTACGTCTCCTAATCCCCATCTGACGCTAAAAGCTCCTTCTTCGAATACCATGTCTGGTGGGTTTGCTCTGCTATCTAAATCAAGCCAGGCGAATTCTCCATCAGCTAATCTTGAATTAGTCCTGTTAGGGACGATTAATTGTCCCTGTTCATGCATGGCTTTGGTAATGTCGGCTATAAAAGTATTTGTTACGGTGTCATTTGTTTTTGGGTCAGGATATTTAGCTGGTAGTCTAGATGGATCCTTGCTTATGGCACTGGAATTAAAGGATTCAAAATTATCAACCCATATGCCATCTCCTTTCCATGGTTTACTGACAAGATCCTCTTGTGTAGATTCAATCCAAAAGTCTCTGACCTCGGGATTTCCATAATCTAGGACACGGCTTTTTTTGTTAATGCTGTTTCTAACGAAACCACCGGATTCATTTCGTAAAAACCATTCTGGGTGATCGTTAACACTTCCCTTAGTGTTTCCCCTGCTAATATCAAAGCGACCAATATTATTGAGAAATTGTGGTGGCAAGTGATCAGTGTCTTCAGCAACCTGTGGTCCATTTTGATAGATTAAAATAATTTCATCTGGGTTTAGGCTTTTGATTTTTGGGAATGCGCGATATTGGTGTCTATCTGTTACAACTACGCTATTTTTAGCTAATTTTTCGATGTCTGCATTGTTAAATAGCTTGCCACCGTATATTACCTGAAATGTACAAATAGCTTTACCACTGCACGATTGTGATAACTGTGGGGCTGATAATGCTAAAGAGCTAAATAAAGTCAGGCATATACTGACTAGTGATGTTTTTGTTTTTGTAACCATAAAATTTATCTCCTTAGTTTGAATATGGTTTAAATTTAAAAGTTTAATAATGTAACAAACTGATTTACATGTTTTTAATCGCATTGTAAATATCAGTACGTTGATAGGGGTTAAATTTTTATCTAATTATATAATTTTTAGGTTAATAGGCAATTGTTAACTGTCTCGAGAAATTTTATTAATTTACATAGATGATAGATTTTATTTATGACTGGGTTAATTATCATAAAATTAAATTATACAAAAAAGTATCCACCACTATAATAGTGGTGGATACTTTTTTGTATGAAACTTTGAGTCCTAAACACTGACAGAACTTTGGTGAGACAACGAAATAGCTTCTGAGTTCGCAGTTTTTCGTTGCTAATTATCAGTATTTAAAAAAACACTATAAAAACATCATGTTATGAAGTGTTGTGGTGACTTCTCATTATCCATAGGCAGCAGTTTGAAGAATATCCGCCTGGAGGAATCTGTTTCGCATTCGACGTACGATCAAGCAGGTAACTCCAGAACGAAATCCCATGCTTACGACAGGTTTTCTTTAAACTGGCAAAGGTGTCCCTGCATTGCCGGCCTGCTTTATTTGTAATGGTCTACTAAACCCGGACATTTCTAGAGGCAGATATATAATGTCATACAGAGGTGACTATGAACAAACAGACACAACACAAACGACCAAAATATACGCTTGAATTCAAGCAAGAGCAGCCAAGCTAGTTCTTGAAAAAGGCTATACCCACCAACAAGCAGCCGACAACTTGGGAATATTCCTCAGCGCCATAAGTCGCTGGGTGAGAGTAGAGCGTGGTCCTGATGTTAAACCAACGGTTGATCAGACATCACGATTGAATCTGTCTCGTCATACAGAACTAACGCAATTACGAAAAGAAAACAAACAGTTGCGAATGGAGCATGACATTCTAAAAATGGCAGTCGTCTTCTTTGTGAACGAAGTCGATTAAAGTGAGGGTTTATTCGTGAGCAAGAGAAGACGTATCCAGTGACCGTTTTATGTCGGGTGATGCAGGTCAGCACCAGTGCCTATTATGCGTACAAACAGGAACCTGAGTGACAGTCAAATTGTCCCAAAGCTGGCTGATCAGGTCAATGTCACTAACTTAAGCAATCCACCCGTAACTTCTCATTATCCACAGGCAGCAGCTTGAAGAATATCCGCCATTGGAGGAATCTGTTTCGCATTCGACGTACGATCAAGCAGGTAGCTCCAGAACGAAATCCCATGCTTGCGACAGGTTTTCTTTAAACTGGCAAAGGTGTCCCTGCATTGCCGACCCGCTTCACTGCGGGTGCTCCCACTGATCTTGCGTTTCTTGACGTAATCCCGAATATCCCGTTCACTCAGGTTATTGTGCAAGGGAATCTCCGGTCTTTCCAATACACGGAATAATTCATGCTGATTGTTGCCCATGCGTTTCAGGATCTGATTCAGCGTTTCATAATCGGTGCGCGTCGATACCAGTTGATGGAACTGCGCTTTCAAGCGCGTTGCGTGCGCTGGGTCAGGCGCTGTTTTATAGATTTTCAAACCCGCATAAATCGACCAAACTTCATCCCGCGCCCAGCTGACTGCTTGCTTTTGCAGATCATTCACAGGAATGAGCCGCGTCATCAGTCGCTCTGTATGAATCCAGCACAGGACATGATCAAAGACATTGAATTGCCCCGCATCGTCACTCACAATGCCAAGATTGATTGGAATGCCTTGATCGAGCAAGCGCCCAACCAGCATCCCTTCGGTGAGAATCCGCTGATGACGTTGATTGGTGATCCCTTGCTCTTCCAGCCAGTGCTCTAAAGCAGCGGGTGTCTCAAATTTAATTGGTTGGGTTTCAAGCGATTCCAATAGAAATTTCGGAAGCTTTTGGCGTTGCATGTATTCCAGAGCACCCGCATTGATGACGTAGGCCTGGCAACCACTTCTGCTCAGCAGCTCAAGAAAGTTAACACGACTTTTAGACTCAGTACTTTCAAACCAGGCAAACAGCTCATTGCCAATATGAGTACAGTAACCGGTCTTGCCCTGATGGCGAGCCCCGGTGTCATCTGCGTGAATATAGCTGGACAGCGGCAGTCCATAACGCAGCAGATCGCTTTTTTCCTGGTGAAACACGTCAAGGTCTTTGGTCAGCATTTGACTTAATTGACCGCTGGAGATATCAATACCAAGATCATGCAGTTGTTCCAGCAACAGGGGCTGAGTGACGTGCTGATGATGATATTGATACAAGATAAAACTGTGTAAGTTTGATCCCCAATGGCCACTACGAACCGATTCAGGTAACTGGGCAATGACATAACCCTCACTGGTTTCATATTCGGCCAGACGATAACGAATGGTGTGAGGACAAATGATCAGATCTTGAACAATAATGTCTCGATAGCCTTTAAAGCGTGCGTCCTCCGAAAGATTGGCGGGCTGTATGATGCGCTCTTCATGAATCGTCAAATGCTGGGTTTTACTGCGTTTGGGGCCTTTCTTTTTTCCGGTACGAGCACTATCGTCTTCTGGTTCTGTCTGTTGATCCATCCCGCTGGACTTGAATTTAGGTTTTCGAGTCTGTTTGTTCAACCTGTGAATGTCATCTTCTAATTGCTCAATGCGATCTGATTGCCATTGGAGAAGTTCAAGCAACGCATCGACTAGTGGCGTGCGATCAGCATCTGAAATGGGTGGCAATAGCGGCTTTACAGAATTCATTGAATGTAGTTTATTACATTTAATTCGTAATTGCCTGTAAATAATGAGAAGTTACATCCACCCCCTATAACTGATTGAAATATCGTATAATTAACTCACAAAACAACCCGCATGAGGCACCCAATGATCGACCCAACTCTTATTTCCTAATACCTATAAGCTTATAACCAAAATAACTAACAGCGCCGCTTTCATCGAAACTCACCGTATTGATGACAAGGACTTCACACGTAATCGATGCCTGACACTCCCTGTTTTGATCAGTTATTGCTTAAACATGCTCAAAGGCAACACTCAATCAGAGCTCAATCGCTTCTTTCAGATCCGTGACCAGTTGGATGTTCCGACACCTAAAGTCACAGCCGCCGCTTTTTTCAAAGCACGCCTGAAATTCTCAGCAACTGCCTTTGTTGATCTGAACAGGCATGTGATCAACCACTTTTATCCAGCAGTCACAGCACAGACCTGGAATGGACATCGTGTGCTGGCTGTGGATGGAGTGAAATACCATTTGCCGAATGAGGAGGCGATTCATACTGAATTTGGTGGGCAATCGAACCAGCATACCGATGAAGTGCCAATGGCGCTCGGTTCAGCACTCTACGATATCCATCAGAAAATCATTATTGATGCACAGCTGTTTCCTTATCGTAGTGATGAACGCGAGGTTGCCTTCAAACACCTGGAAGCCACGCAAGCCGGTGATTTAATCCTGTACGACAGAGGCTATCCAGCATTCTGGTTGATGGCTGCACATCAGTTTTATCAACGTGACTGGTGTATGCGTGTCAAAGCCGACTTTAATACCGAAGTCAGTCAATTCGTTGCCTCTGGAGCCAAGCAGCAGATCGTCACCTTGACGGCCAGCGATGAGGCAAGACACAAATGCCTCGGCAGAGGCTTGCCAGTTGAATCACAGACAGTGCGACTAATCCACATCACAGTGAAAAAGAAAGTGTACTTTTTAATGACCAATCTGTTGAACACACAACGTTATCCAGTCCATGCGTTTAAAGCGTTATATCATCTGCGCTGGCAAATCGAAGAAGGCTATAAGCGCCAGAAATCCTGGTTGGAGATCGAGAATTTTACCGGCAAATCAGTGTTAAGTGTGCAACAAGATTATCATGCGCGTATCCTGAGTTTGAATCTTACAGCCATTGCGGTGTTTGCCGCACAGCGACATCCAGATCAGACGCTACCGCACCGAAAATGCCGTTACCAGATTAATTTTGCACAGGCCTTGTCAACGATGAAAGATACCATCGTAAAATGCTTGTACGGTTTGATATCAATGCAGGGATACGAACAATTAGTGGAAACAATCAGGCAAAGTCTGACGATTATACGGCCAGACAGACGCTTTGAACGCAAAAAACGCAGTGGTGCCCGTCGGAAATTTCATCCGTGCTATAAAAGAATGCTGTGATTACAATGAGTTGAGCTTAAGTTAGTGACATTGGGCTGATCAGGGGGGGGGCTATATCGCGTCGGAATCAAGTTTTTACCGGGTGCTGAAGGCAGAGAATCAGCTCAATCACCGCCAGAAAGCAAAACCGACACGACCGATTAAAAAGCCCAGAGTGATGATGGCAACGGCATCCAATCAGCTCTATAGCTGGGATTATCACCCATTTGCCAACCCGTGTTCGCGGTATTTTTTTGTCCTTGTACCTCGTTATGGATGTCTGCAGTCGTAAAATCGTTGGCTGGCAGGTTGATGAGGAAGAGGCGGCTGCACTGGCAGCTGATTTAATGACTGACATTTGTTAACGAGAAGGGATTGCACGTAACCAGGTCACCTTGCATTCGGACAGTGGCAGTTCAACGAAAGGCGCAACCATGCTCTCGACATTGCAACAACTCGGAGTGATTCCATCCTTTAGTCGCCCTTCGGTGAGCAATGATAATTCCTATTCAGAAGCGTTGTTTCGCACCCTGAAATACAGACCGGAATACCCTGAGCAAGCGTTTGCTAATCTGCAAGCAGCCGGTCTGGGTGCAGGGCTTTGCGGATTGGTACAATCAACAGCACTTGCATAGTGCCATCAACTAATACCGCTACCAGTCACGCATCAAGCGATTGAATCAAAAGGACTTTAAGATAAATTAAAGTTAAGCTTTAACTATTTATTGGATATCATTGTATTTCCTATAAAACAATGAATCCTGAGAAAAAGCTTAACAGATGAAAAAGTCTAATCGATTACCACTCCGTTTTCAAATTCGCTCGTTCAAAAATACCTTCTTTCAGCGCAAGGAGCTGCCTTTTAATGACGTATTGCCTGACCGTTTAATTGAGGCGATTCATCAATCCGGCGATGGTCGCAATACCATCTTTACGCCCTTGATTACATTGAGAGCCTTCTTGTTTCAGGTGCTCAGTTCCACAGGGTCTTGCAAAGAAGCCGTTGCCCATATATTGATTGAACGGATTGGTCTGGATTATCCTGCGAACTCCATGAATACAGGACCTTATTGCAAAGCCCGGTTACGACTGTTGCTGACGCATTTAAAACAAGCAGTGACATCATCCGGTCGCCTCTTGCACCAGCAAGCCTCTCAGCAATGGTTATGGAACGGATATCGCGTGACGCTAGTCGATGGAACAACCTTGCTGATGCCCGATACAGAGGACAATCAAGCAACCTTTCCGCAACAAGGCGCACAACAGCCCGGCTTGGGGTTTCCGATTGTCCGCTTGGTTGGCTTATTATCCCTAGCAACCGGAAGTTGTGTTGATTATGCCATTGGCCCTTATCAGGGCAAGGGCAGTGGTGAAACCTCCTTGTTTTCGCGATTAATTCAATCCCTTGGTCAGCAGGATTTGCTGCTTGCAGATCGATATTATACGTCTTACGCCAATATCGCCTTGTTGATGCAACAGAACACGGCGCTGGTTTTCAGGCAACGTAGCACTGTCAAAAGTGATTTTCGACGCGGACGACGCCTCGGTGCAAAAGACCATCTGATTTCGGTTCAAAAACCGAAGAAAAAACCGGTGTGGATGGCAGATGATGCATGGGACGCGTTACCGAACGAAATCGTGGTGCGCGAGTGTTCTGTAAAAGGGATCGTCTATGTGACGACACTCATCAAGTCCAATACTTTCCCCAAAAAAACCTTAGCGCAACTCTATCAACAACGCTGGACCATTGAGGTCAATTTTAGAACCATCAAAACCGATATGGGGATGGACATGTTACGCTGCAAAACAGCTGAGATGATTAAAAAAGAAATTGCAGTCAACTTATTGGCTTATAACCTGGTTCGAGCAACGCTTGCTCGAGCTGCTTGCCTGAATGATCAGCAGCCACGTTACCTTAGTTTTATGGCGACTGTTCAACTGATGCGCAATACGGCAAGCGTGTGTATCACAGCGACAGGAACGACTTTAAAGCGATTAATCTCACCGCTGTTAATCGCGATCGCTCAAACAGAGATTGGGCAACGGGAAAGACCCAACCAACCCAGGGTGGTTAAGCGCAGACCGAAGCATTACCCGTTGATGACAAAACCACGGAGTGAATATGCAACTATTTGATATTATTAAATATAGCATGACTGGTAGCGGTATTAGTGCCATCAACTTTGTCACGCCAGAACAGCGTCGCCGAGGAGAAGACATCGCCATTCTGGCTGAACGCAAGCAGGTCTATTTGAATGCACAACCAAAAAACCACTGATCGCTAGAGTGGAAACATACGAAACTGGGAGCCGGTTTCAGTTGTTTATCTCAATCCGGAAAAACCAGACACAGACACAGACACAGAAAGAGAATGTGAGAAACATAGGGCGGCATAATTTTTAACTTTAGGCGACAACTCGCTTGAAATCTACCGACTTTAAGATTTCCTCCAGTATTTTATTACACTATGATTTCCATAATGGTCAGGGGACTATGGTTTCTGACATCAGTGGTCGTGGTAACCATGGTATGCTCGTTGGGTTTAGTGATATTTCGGCCGGGGCAGGTGATTTTAATAGCAGTGAAGGTTGGCTAGCCGAAGGCGGGTTGAGTTTCCTGGACGGTGCAGAGAATCAACTCAATTATATTGAAACGCCACTTCCATTAAATTCTCTCTACGACTCCGAGCTCAAGCAGAATAAAAGTTTTACAATTGAGCTAGTCGCAAACTGGGCTGGTTCGGTTGGTTGGTCACCTGTGATCGGTAGCAATTTTGGGTGTCAATTTAGTGTTGCCGATGCATTTTTTTTCGGACTCAACAATTCCTCTCAGGCTCTTCATTTGCGCGTACCCGGTGCGCATTCAAAAACTTTTTATAGTTCAGGTAACCCATGGCTAGCGTTGAACAGAGAAGAGCACCATATCGCCATCGTTTTCGATCAATTTTCTAGTCGTGCTGACTTATTTATAGATGGGGTGCTCGCTGGAAATACTACGTTTTCTGACATCAATCTCAATAAAAGGTCTTTGTTTCGTATTGGCAATGTTGGCTGGAATGGCAGTGAGCAATGGGGTGGTAATATCTATTCCGTAGCC
Source organism: Methylococcales bacterium (assembly GCA_965224565.1). Lineage (GTDB taxonomy): Bacteria > Pseudomonadota > Gammaproteobacteria > Methylococcales > DRLZ01 > DRLZ01. The sequence continues at coordinate 685,084 of CBDCZN010000002.1, forward strand.
ATTAGTGATAAGAGCTTAAGTCCTGATGAATTCGTGTTGTCGCGTATTGGACAATAGACCAGTTTGTAAGATCGATAAACTATTTCCTTTTCATTGAAAATCGATTTGGTCTTTGCTAGATAAATGGCGCGCCCGGAGAGATTCGAACTCCCGACCCCCTAGTTCGTAGCCAGGTACTCTATCCAGCTGAGCTACGGGCGCATCGCTTATCTCTTTCATTGTATGCTCTCTGGCTACTTTAGTCCAGAACAAGAAGCTGTTTGGTCAAAAATTATGCCGACTGCAATGCCATTGGGGGCAGGGATTTCGTTCCGATACTTTTCGTTAGATAGAGATAACGAGTCATCTAGAACCATCGAATATGGCTTTTAATTCAAGAGTTTTTAGCTTCGACTTCTATAGACTGCGTTCACGTCTTTTAAGTTGAAATGTTTCGGGGGGAGGGTAGTCCGCATTTCTTAGCAGTTGATGAGATGATCGCATAGTTATTCCTGATTACCCATAAGCTTCCGCCAATTTTAAAAGTCTGCCTGGCATAGGAGTCGTCCTGACTGCAACATAGGCAAAACGAGGGATCATATCTTCTAGCTGGAACCATCTGTTATGGCGATAGCAGAATTCAGCAAGATAGCGTGGCAAATGCTTTGGGTTGATTGCATGGTAAGTGCCAGTGATGGCATTTTTAACATTGCCTATCATGGTATTCACCCAAGCAAATTCTTTTTTTGTGACACTTTGGTATCCACCGCCTGTTACAATGCTGATGTGATGACAATCAGCATCAGTCACTGCTGAAAAACAAGGCAATCCATCCGAAATAACCGTGCTATCAGGCTGTAGATGCTGTTTTGCCCAGCGTGATATTTCTGTCTGCCGAAACCCTTTAACGACATTCATATTCATTGCAATCGGGTGACCTTCTTTATCGAGTGAAACAGCGGCAACAAACGGGACCTTATTGGCTGAGCCTCTGCCTCTTTTTCCACCGTGGCGTTCGCCACCCCAATAGACGTCATCTAACTGGATTGTTCCACTGAGTCGCTTGCAATCATCTCGTTCCTTCATGACCTGCATGATCTTGTGTTTCATACTCCATGCTGCCTTGTAAGACACACCGATTTCACGTTTAAGCGCCAACGCTGACAGACCTGTTTTTGATTGTGTGATTAAGTAGATGGCTAAAAACCACTTCGTTAGAGGAAGTTTGGTTTGCTCAAAAATGGTTCTGCTTATCAATGACGTTTGATGATGGCATTGATTACACTGATAGAGCTTTCTTGCTTTTAAAAAGCAATACTGATAACCACCACACTCAGGGCAATTAAACCCTGTCGGCCAGCGTAATTTGAATAAGGCTTCGCGGCATTGGCTTTCTGTTCCGTAGTCTTGAAATAGCTGTATTAAGCTATAGCCTGCCTGGAACTGCACTTTATTTTTGCTCATGGCTTTGACTCCGTGGTTACATATCCATTAGAGTGAAAATTCCGAGTAAAGTTGCGGAAGCTTATGGGTAATCAGGTAGTTATTTGGATCCACAAGGGATTTTATGAAAGAGTGGAATAACAGTGTGTATTTCTGACTGAATAAAATTTCTTGTGGATTCAAATAGGTAGCGAGGGCTTATCAGGCTGGTGAGAAATGTAGGCTAGATCAAGCATTGACTTTATCTGGCGATATCCTTTATTCTAATCTGCTGTCGACGCTGGTGATGTAGCTCAGATGGTTAGAGCGGCGGATTCATAACCCGCAGGTCGGCGGTTCAATTCCGCCCATCACCACCATCATGTTACAAGCTCAGTCAGTACGCTTGATACCAGCACACCAGCCTGCAAATAAATTTGTCGATATTTTTTGTGTGAGTGTGTTACTCGACTTTAAATATTGCTTGGGCAGAAAGGCTATCGTTGTCTAGGCGGTTTACATTGTATTGGTTGCTTCGGGACGTTCAAGAGCACCAGCAAGATAAGTTTCGATTTTGCCTCGAACTAGACCTTTGTCTTCATCACTAAACTGCACCCCAATTCCAGCAGATCGATAGTTTCCAGGGCCTTTTGGAGTAATCCATACAATATTTGCTGACACTGGAAGCTTTTCTTCTTCTTCCATCAAGCTGATTAATATAAAAACTTCATCACCATACTCGTAGGGACGACTGGTTGGAATAAACATTCCTCCATTGCGCACAAACGGCATATATGCTGCATACAATGCATCTTTATCCTTGATGGAAAGCGACAATATACCTCTTTTCACTTCCTTTTTTTCTTCACTCATGGCTTTTATAACCTATTTGTTGTCTAACATTGATCGCCATTGGATGAAACAGCTTTCATATACTAACTGCATGTTTACCTGTGACGCTAACAGTTGTTTTACCCTGTACACCTGATCAAGAAATCCGAACAAAGACTTGACTGGCACCAATCCAGCCGTATGACTCAATTGTTGTTTCTGATCCGGATGGTACAAATCGCTTGCATGCATTTCAGAATCCATTGTTAAACGGATCATATCCAATGTACCTGTGATCAAAATATAGATCACAAACTCAGCTGGATACTTGGTCCATATCTCAGTTATGCTGATAGCAGGGAAATCTTTGAACTGTGTCACATTAAATAATTTCAAAACTGTGAGCTTGTTCTCATATTCTCCATTCGCAACTAGTTCTAAAGCATACAATGGTGCAGAACCTGAGAAAGCTGCCAATGAATGTGCATTTTCAATGTGTTGCGTCTCGCTTAGCCATTGGCTTACGAGATTAATAGGTGGCATCGGAATACGTACTTGCTGGCAGCGCGTCAGTATGGTCGGCATTACCGCTGAAGGCGCATTTGAGACTAATAAGAAAATCGTGCGTTGTCCCGGTTCTTCCAGGGTTTTTAAAAAACTATTGGCCGCTGCTGGATTTAATTGTTCAGCCAGACAAATCATCACCACCCGAAATTGGTTATATTGCGGCAACAGTTTGAGGTTTTGATTCAGCTGACGAATTTCATCGACGACGATCTGTTTTCCATTTTCTGCTGGCTGTATCAAATAAAAATCAGGATGATTGCTCCCTTCAAACAAACGACAGCTCTGACAGTGATGACATGCCGACTGGACATTGTTGCTAGATTCGCATAGCAAGCGCTTGGCAAATGATTGCGTAAGCATTGTTTTGCCAATTCCGGCTGCGCCGCTAATTAACAGCGCATGTGGAACGCGCTCTGCTTCGATATATGCCGTTAATTGCCTGGAAGCTTTCGATAGCCAGGGATAGAGTGCTTTCTCCATAGAATCGCTGCTGGATCTGTTTAAGACAGGCCAATTAAGGCATTAAGACATGACTGAATCTGTTTAGTCACCGCATTGACTGGCTGCGCAGCATCGATCAGCTTAATCCGCTGGGGTTCTGATTGTGCCAGCTGCAGATAAGTGTTTCTGACTCGTTCAAAAAATTCTACACTTTCCTGTTCAATACGATCTTTGCCGCGACTAACAATGCGCTGAAAACCTGCTGCTACAGAAACATCAAGTAATAGTGTTAAGTCTGGCTTAAACCCGGTTAATAACCATTGCTCAAGTTGCTTTATACGCTCGATATCCATGCCGCGTCCACCAGACTGATAAGCATAACTGGCATCCACAAAGCGATCGCAGACAACCCACTGACCACTCTCCAGTGCTGGTTTGATGACTTCTTGCATGTGTTGAGCTCTAGCAGCAAACATTAATAACAACTCGCATTCAAGCACCATCTTGTTGCCATCATCGATCAACAGCAAAGAACGAATCTTCTCGCCCAGCGCTGTGCCGCCAGGTTCGCGTGTGGCAATCACTGGAATGTCTTGCTGCTGCAAATAATCTATCAAATTGACTAACTGAGTGCTTTTGCCCGCACCTTCAACACCTTCCAAAGTGATCATTTTTCCGTATGCCATCACTTTGCTTTAATTTTTTTTTGATATTGGTTGACTGCTTGATTATGTTGTTTCAAGGTTGCTGAAAAAACATGCGAACCATCGCCATTCGCAACAAAAAAAAGCGCATCCCCAGGCGCTGGATGCAATGCTGCATAGATGGCTGCTCGCCCTGGCATTGCAATTGGGGTTGGCGGCAAACCAGGTCGAGTATAAGTATTATAAGGAGTATCTGTACGTAGATCTTTGCGCCGAATATTACCTTTGTAGCTGTCTCCCATGCCATAAATAACAGTCGGATCAGTCTGCAGTAGCATGCTCTTTCGCAAACGGCGCACAAATACTCCGGCAATTGTTTCGCGTTCGCTGGCTTGCCCGGTTTCTTTTTCTACAATGGACGCTAAGGTTAGCGCTTGATCGGCTGTTTCTAAGGGGAGCTGTTTATCGCGCTTCGCCCATTCTTCGGCAACTGTTTGCTGCATTTTTTGATAAGCACGTTGAAGAATCCCCAGGTCGCTGGTATTGTTAACAAAAAAGTAGGTTTCAGGAAAAAAGCGTCCTTCTGGGTGTTGATCCGAATGACCAAGTTTTTCCATAATCGCTTGATTAGTCAAACCTGTCAGAGTTTGTCTGACACGGGAATTTTGACTTAGCGTTTGGCGCAATTGTTTGAAAGTCGAACCTTCAACAAAAGTGATTGAATACTGACGCACGCGACCCGTTACCAGTGTCGCAAGAATACCGAGTGGTTTGGTGCCAGTGTCAATTGAATACTCACCGACTTTGATGCTGGTTTCGGCTTTTTCCCGAGAGGCCATCAGCTTGAACCAGCGTACGTTGGTGATTAAACCAGCTGTGTGCAACCGTGAACTGACAATTCCCAGTGAGTCGCCTTGCTTGACCTCAAAAACGACTGTTTCCGGGTTTTCTGATGAATGATCGAGAAAACGTTGATAATCAGAATAGAAATACCCTAACACTAACCCAACAACAACCAGACAACTCAGTAGTAGCCAACGGATCATGTTGCAAACCTGTCACTCGCATTGGTCACCCAGTTTTGCGCCTGCAAAGCAGTTGGTCCAACTTGATAGGCTCGCGTCTCTAACTGGCGCACAGGCCAGACACCAATTACGCTATTGGTCATAAAAACCTCATCTGCATTGAGTAATTCATTCAATTTAATCCGTTTAATATCGACGACTACACCAGCTTGTTTTGCCTGATCGATAACCACAGAACGAATAATACCAGCTACACCTGCACGATCAAGCAAAGCTGTCTTCAAACAGCCATTCGCTACAAAAAAAAGATTACTCATGGTTCCCTCAATCACGTAACCATCAGTATCGAGCATCACTGCTTCGTGAATATCAGCGCTGTTCCACTCATTTCTGCCAATCACCTGCTCCAGGCGATTTAAATGCTTGATTCCCGCAAGTGCAGGATTAATCGATAACCGTTGTCGACATAGGCGCAGTTTGATACCACTCGTATAGAGCTGCTGGGAGTGTTCGGGGGAAGCCTGACAAGTGATGATTCGGTTAGGAGACAATGGGCCAGGGCGTCGATAACCTCGCGCACTTTGTCCTGAGGTGATTTGAATTTTGACTACACCAGAGTGTTGCTGTGAACACAGCATGTGGATTTCATCAGATAACAGATGATGTTGTGGGCATTCAATACCCAGCGCCTGGCAACCAGCTTGCAATCTTTGCAAATGCCTGACTAGAAATTCAGGCTGTCCATGACTAACCGCAATGGTTTCAAATACACCATCGCCATACTGTAATCCGCGATCACTGATATCGATCACAGATACAGGTTTGCCATTAATTAATGTTGAGCAACCCATTGAAATTTTGATACTAGCAGATAACGGTTAAAACCTCTATCTGTTAAAACGACTGAAAATTAAAGTTCCGTTAGTACCACCAAAACCGAATGAATTAGACATCACGACATTGACTGGCATTTCACGGGTGCTGCCGGGGACATAATCGAGATCACATTGAGGATCTGGATTTTCAAGATTGATGGTCGCTGGAACCAGCTGGTCTCTAATCGCCAGCACTGAAAAAACAGCTTCAACACTACCCGCTGCACCTAGCATATGACCTGTCATTGATTTTGTTGAGCTGATCGCAGTTGAGTATGCGTGATCACCTAAAGTCAGTTTAAGTGCTTTTGTTTCTGCAATATCGCCTGCTACGGTAGATGTCCCATGGGCATTGACGTAATCTAGCTGGTCAGTATTCAAGCCTGCATCACGCATAGCATTGCGCATACATAACGCTCCTCCTTTACCGTCAGGAGCAGGCTGGGTCATGTGATAGGCATCCGAACTACGTCCATAACCAATGATTTCAGCATAAATTTGAGCATTACGCTGTTGTGCATGTTCTAATTCTTCAATCACGACAACGCCAGCCCCATCACTGAGTACAAAGCCATCTCTGTCCTTATCCCACGGCCGACTGGCGGCTTGAGGGTCATGGTTGCGTTGTGACAAGGCACGTGTTGCTACAAAGCCACCTAAGGCGGTCGGACAATTGGTAGACATTTCTGCGCCACCAGCAAGCATTACATCAGCATCGCCATATTGAATCATGCGAGTCGCTTCACCAATATTATGACACCCTGTGGCACATGCGCTCACTGCAGAAATATTTGGCCCCATCAATCCAAAACGCATCGATAAGTTGCCGGACAACATATTAATAATGTTACCTGGAACAAAGAATGGGGAGATTTTTCTGGAGCCGCCATCCAGCAGATTTTGGTGACCTTCCACAATCCCTGTAATTCCACCAATTCCTGCGCCTGTCGCTACGCCAATACGTTCACAGTTCTGTTCCGTAACCTCCAAACCAGAATCAATAAACGCCTGAGTTCCAGCAGCAATGCCGTAATGGATGAAACCATCCATACGTCTCGCTTCCTTTGGCGACATGTATTGATTCACATCAAAGCCTTTGAGCGCTCCACCAAATCGGGTTGCAAAACCAGACGTATCAAATAAATCAAGCATGGCCATGCCGCTGCGACCGTTGACGATGCCATCCCAGCTGGAAGCAAAGTCTAACCCAAGAGGCGTAAGCGCCCCTAATCCAGTAACAACAACACGGCGATTATACAAAAGACACCTTAAAGATGGAGTGGATTGATAGAAACACAGCTATTTAGACATCGCTCGCAATTTTCTAGCAGCCTGCATCAAGCAGCAGTTAGACGAATAGCTACAAAAAAACAAAAAACCGGAACAAGTAGCACGTTGCCACTTGTCCGGTTATAACTGATGTAAAAGCTGTTTAGAAAAACACTGCACCGGCAAACATTCAAAAATCTCTGATTATTCGTTGATTGTACTGAATAATCTAGCAGTTATTTGTTTATCTCAAATGAACAAAAAACTATGTTCGTATTGAATGATTTTGGTTTTCATACAACGGTGATTTTCTAATCGTTATATTACTAAACACCGATATTCCCAAACGTGTTAGGAAGATAAGTTTGAATTGACGTAATCTATTGCCTGTTTGACGGTGGTTATTTTTTCAGCCTCTTCATCAGGAATTTCGCAATCAAATTCCTCTTCCAGAGCCATTACCAATTCAACTGTATCCAGTGAATCAGCGCCCAAATCGTCAACAAAAGACGCATCTGCTGCGATATCTTCTTTAACGCCTAATTGCTCTTTGACAATTTTCTTTACGCGATCTTCTATTTCACTCATGTTTCTTTCCTCAGTTTTCATGGTACAAAAATAATAAAGTGGGGCAATTCTAGTGCTGATTTGACAAAATTACAAAGACTTTTCAGTATTGATTGTCTCTGTCTAAGTTATTTCAATAGCTTATGGCATATACATGCCCCCATTTATATGCAAAGTTTCGCCAGTAATATAGGCTGCCTGCACTGAACATAAAAATTTAACTGCATGCGCTATTTCTTCAGGCTGACCCAAACGTCCAACAGCGATTGCTGCAAGCAAGCTGTCTTTATGTGCATCTGCTAAACCTTTGGTCATATCTGTTTCTATAAATCCTGGAGCAACCGTATTGACGGTAATTCCACGTGAACCAACTTCTTTCGCCAAAGATTTACCAAGAGCAATCATACCGGCTTTTGCGGCTGCATAATTGGCTTGTCCAGCATTTCCAGTTGAACCAACAACAGATGATATATTGACGATGCGTCCCCAGCGTGCTTTCATCATCCCGCGTAGACAGGCACGGGATAATCTGAATACTGAACTCAAATTGGTTTGAATAACGCTATCCCACTCATCATCCTTCATGCGCATCATCAGATTGTCCCTGGTAACACCTGCATTATTAATCAGAATTTCAGGAGCAGCGAATTGATCTTTCACTGTTTGCATGCACTGATCGATTGATGCAGGGTCGCTGACATCAAGTACGACACCATGTGCACCTTGAATTGAATCATTAATACTCGCTGCGCCTTGTGTGCTTGTTGCTGTGCCGATCACCTGGTAGCCTGCTGACGCAAGAACAGAAGCAATTGCATGACCAATGCCGCGACTGGCACCGGTTATCAGTGTTACTTTACCCGACATTTGATTTCTCCAGCAATGGATGAGCGGATATCAATGAGTCCGGCGAATTCACAGAGGCTACATTCACACCTTTAACGATACGTTTGATTAAACTACTTAATACTTTGCCTGGACCACATTCTACAAACTGAGTAACACCTTGGCTATGCATTTTATTGATGCAATCGACCCAGAGAACTGGCTTGTATAATTGTTGTTTTAAATTATCCCGAATCTGACCAGGATGATCATGAGACAAGCCATCAGTGTTTTGCACAACCGGTATGGCAGTTTCTTTGAGTGCCATATTATCCAGCATTGAGGCGAGCGCATCAGCTGCTGGGCGCATTAAACTGCAATGTGATGGCACACTGACCGACAGTAACACTGCGCGTTTTGCACCCAACTGTCTGGCCTGCTCAAGTGCTGACTCGACAGCGATTGTACTTCCTGCAATAACCACTTGACCCGGCGCGTTATAGTTAACTGGCTCAACAACCCCCTGGGATGAAGCTAACTGGCAAGCCTGCTCTACAACAGCATTATCCAGACCAAGAATAGCAGCCATCGCACCCTCACCCGCTGGAACAGCAATTTGCATTTGCCGCGCACGTTCACTGACCAGCTTAACCGCATCTTCAAAATCCAGTTGCCCTGAACAGACTAACGCTGTGTATTCACCGAGACTGTGACCTGCCATTAATACGGGTTGCAAGTCTGTCTGTGTATTCCAGACTCTCCACACAGCTACACCCGCAGCAAGCATGGCAGGCTGGGTGATACGGGTATCATTAAGACGTTGTTCAGGTCCTTGCTGGCTGATTGCCCACAAATCCTCTCCAAAAATTTCAGAGGCTTGCTCGAATGTCTGTTTGACCTGTGGATATTCAACAGCTAGCTCAGCTAGCATACCAATCGACTGCGAGCCTTGTCCGGGAAACACAAACCCTAAGTTATTTGAAATATTATTCATATTAATCTAAACAAGCACACTCCTGGTCAGCAAAACGTCGGTAACGGCTCAGATTGTTCCTGATTGGTTCCGAGTACAAGAAAAAAACGCGCAGTTTACATGTGTAAATGAGCATTGTTGACGCAGTAATCGGACCAATTCAGGGGCAAGCTGAGTCGTTACACAAATTCAAAATCAATAATTAACAAGTGCAGAACCCCACACAAAACCTCCACCAAATGCTTCCATTAACAACGTATTGCCGCGTTTAATGCGCCCATCTCGAACTGCTTCATCAAGCGCCAGAGGTACCGACGCAGAAGAGGTATTACCTTGGTGTTCAATAGTCAACACCACTTTATCCAGAGCCATGCCCAGTTTTTTTGCTGTTGCATTAATAATACGAATATTTGCCTGATGCGGGACCAGCCAGTCAATATCAGATTTTTGCATATGATTTGCTGCCAGGGTTTCATCAACAATACGACCCAAGGTATTAACAGCCACTTTAAATACTTCATTCCCTGACATATGGATGACTGGATCCCCACCACAAATTCCGCCATTTGGATTTGGTACAAAAAGTAAATCACTGCAATTACCATCTGAATGAATATGGGTTGATAAAATACCCGGCGTTTCTGACGCAGTTAGCAGCACTGCACCAGCCCCATCTCCGAATAAGATACAAGTACGACGGTCTGTCCAGTCGAGAAGCCGCGAGTTAATCTCACTACCAACAACCAGCGCTTTCCGAGCTTGACCAGTTTTAATGAATTGATCGGCAACGCTTAAAGCATAAATGAAACCAGAACAAGCCGCTTGAATATCAAATGCTGCACATTGAGCTGCCTGCAATCGACTTTGAAGCAAACACGCTGTACTGGGGAAAATAGTGTCTGGAGAGCTGGTTGCAACAATGATCAAATCAATCTTTGATGCTTGTAAATCAGCTGCATCCAAAGCTCGCCGCGCAGCAATTTCGGCCATGCTGGATGCTGTCTCGTCAGCTCCGGCAATGCGTCTTTCATGAATACCGGTACGTTCGAAAATCCATTCATCAGAGGTATCCACCAACTTGGAAATATCGCCATTGGTACGAATTTCCGTGGGAAGATAACCACCAGTTCCGGCGATTCGTGAGTAAATAGTCACCCATTACCTCGGGCAGTCATGATTGCTTCAATACGTTCACTGATTTTATTGGGCACATCCTTTTCAATTTCAATTGCCGCAACTTTGATCGCATTGGCAATCGCAACACGATCTGATCCCCCATGGCTTTTAATCACAATACCTGTTAATCCAATTAAACTAGCGCCATTATACTTTTTCACATCAAATAATTTCTTAAATGACTTTAATACAGGCATGGCAATCAAACCAGCCAGTTTGCTCAAATGATTTTTGCTAAAACATTGTTTAAGCGAGCTGACAATCAAATTGACAATCCCTTCCATAGCTTTCAGCGAAATGTTCCCAACAAAGCCATCCGTAACGACGACATCAACATTACCCATGCAAATATCATCGCCTTCGACATAACCAATAAAGTTAATCGGGGCATCGGTTAATAGTTGAAAGGCTTGTTTCACTTGCTGACTCCCTTTCATCTCTTCTTCGCCGACATTTAGCAAACCGACTTTTGGGCTTTCAATACCGTCAACAGCACGAACCAACTCTGACCCCATCAATGCAAACTGTAACAATTGTTCTGCGCTGGATTCAATATTTGCGCCCAAATCAAGCACATGAGTATGTCCATGATGTGCTGGTAAAGTAGAAATAATTGCTGGTCTATCAATCCCTGGGATGGTTTTCAGTACAAATTTGGCCATTGCCATCAATGCACCAGTATTACCTGAACTAACACAAGCCCCAGCAGCACCTTGTTTAACCTGATTAATAGCAACCCGCATCGATGAATCACGTTTTGAGCGCAACACTTTTGATGGCGTATCATCCATTTCCACAATCTGGGATGCATGAATGACCTTCAACCGATCACCCCAGCGCGACAGATTGTCGCCAAGATATTGTTTTATCGAGGCTTCATCGCCCACAAGTAACAATGATAATTCTTGAATTTCGGCCAGGCAGGTGAGTGCCGCAGGAAGCGTCTCACTCAACCCGTGATCACCACTCATTACATCAATGGCAACAGTTACAGATTTAGTCATATTTTAAGTACTCGTCAGCCACATGACATTATTGTATGCATGGTCAACATGTTTGTAGCTGTCAATACTGCTGTCGAACTAACTATTCGTTTTCTTCTTCATCCATATCGATATCATCAACGACGACAACTTGACGACCTTTGAAAAAACCATCTGGAGTGACATGGTGTCGCAGATGTAGTTCTCCGGTTTCAGAGTCACGTGACAACGCTCTGGCGTTCAAAGAGTCGTGGGAACGACGCATACCGCGACGTGATCGGGTTTTCTTACTTTTTTGTACTGCCATGAGTCGCTAATTCTCCTTGGATTTAAGCTTGGCTAATATTGCAAATGGGTTGGGCTCAGCTTGCTCTTCAATGTCTATTGTTCCAAATGTCACTTGTTTAGGCTGACATTCTTTATGTTTTGGTATATCGGGTATCGCTAAAATCAGTTCATCTTCGATCAATTCATTGAACATAATTTGTTCACTGTCGACCAGTAACGGCTCATAGAGTTTTGGCAAGCGCCCGGCTTGTTCATCTGATTTAACAATACCCAGCCTGAACTGTCTATCAACTGATAATGCAACAGGTTTTAAACAGCGTTGACAGTGCAAAAATAATTGAGCACTGATATTACCTAAGACTGTTTTGATATCACCTTCTTGATGAAAAGAGATGGTAATATCGACACTACCCTGATCATCAGCCAACAATTCAGCTAACCGTGAAAATCCAGACAAAGAGAGTTGCCCACGCAGCTCTGACTGTTTTCCAACCAGGTATTCAGGGTCTATCAGAACAGGCAAACGGTCAGACATAGCCTGAGAATCATATCTGATCGCATACAAACCTGTCAAAAGGTTTATACTATAGCGCTTTCGAAAATCAGTCTGGAAATCGAAACCATATAGTTATTCGAAACAGATTAATTGTCAAATAAACAAATATCTACATGAGCAACATAACAAGGAATCACAGTGCATATCAGTTCATATGAACACGCAAAAGATCTGGTGCAACGCTATTTATCACCAATAAAAAACCAGCCACTTCAGATATTCGACATTGGAAGCTATGATGTAAACGGTAGTTATAAGGATTTATTCGTCAACAAGGAATGGCATTATACCGGCATCGACATGCGTGAAGGGCCAAACGTTGATAAAGTGATGAGCAATCCATATAAATTACCAATATCAACTCACCAGGCAGATGTTTTGGTGTCTGGCCAGGCATTTGAGCATATCGAGTATTTCTGGCTCAGTTGGCTAGATATGGTACGTGCCACCAAACCTGGTGGATACATCTTTTTAATTGCCCCCTCACGTGGCCCTGAGCACCGTTTTCCGGTTGATTGCTGGCGATTTTATCCTGATGCTTATCGTGCGCTCGCGCGGCTTGGTGATATGCAATTACAGGAAGTAACAACTGATTGGGAACCGAGCGAACATCCGGATAGCGAAGCCTGGGGCGATACTGTGGGGGTATTTAAAAAACCTGCTGCTAATAGTGGATGGTTACGAAAAATCCGCGATTACAGTGCGCATCGAAGTATGCTGCTGATATCGCAGTGGATTACCTGCAAACAGAAAGATTGACCATAGCCATTGTCAATCCTGGTTATTGTAAAAAGCATCATTGTTTAATTTCCATAGAGAACTTGATGAGCTGCTTTGACAGATTCTAATCTGGATCACCAATCGATTCAGCCAAAGCATCCGCAATAATTTCATCAACATTATCCCCGGTTAATGCCCGCAAAAATGCCACCAAGTCAGCCTGTTCAGCTACGTCCAACTTTAATGGTTTGATTGCTGAATCAATCTCAGGATTGCGTACCCCGCCTTTATTGTAGAAAGTGACTACTTGTTGCAATGTCTCAAATGCTCCGTTGTGCATATACGGCGCTGTTAATGCGATATTACGTAATGATGGTGTTTTGTACTTCCAGCGATCATGTGGATCAAGCGTGATAGCATAGCGCCCCAGGTCATTCGCTGTGGATTCTGAAACTGAATCGACAATATCTGCATCAACTTCTGTAAACACACCTGGCGCAAGTTGAACTCTATGTTTCTCAGGCGTTGTTTGCATGGCTTCAGCAAAGCCAATTCCTGTGTTATGGAAGCTATTATCAGTAAACAGGGCAGACTCATCATTAATTACATGGCAGTTTGCACAACCACCTTTGCCGACAAAAATATCATAGCCATTTTTTTCAGCAGCATTCATTGCTTGATTGTTATTGCCGAATTGCCACTGGTCAAATTTAGAATTTGCTGAAATCAGAGTGCGTTGATAACTCGCCAGCGCCATCCCTACAGTTTCCATGCCCAGTTTTTTGCCGAATGCTTGTTCAAACAAGCCATTATAATCAGCACTGGATTTGATTGTCGCCAGCACAAAGCCTATTGACGGATTTGCCATTTCGTTATGCGCCAGCAATGGGCTCCACACTTGCTGTTCCAGAGTGGTTTCTCTGCCATCATGAAACAACGCAGTATAATAAGCAACGTTATAAATTGTCGGGCTATTTCGATTCACAGTGCGTCCTTCCATACCCACCGCTGTTTTCATTTCATTGCTGGAAAAACCCTGATTTGGCACATGACACATGGCACATGAGATTGTCTTGTTCAGTGACAATCTTCGATCAAAAAACAACTTTCGCCCTAAATTAATCTTCGCTAAGGTAACAGCATTATTTTCAGGTACGGGAACAACTGGCAATCCAAGCGGGGGATTCTGAACTGATTGCATTAAATCGATTAGCTCAGGACTAACAGTCTTTTTACTATTGACAGTCAAAGCTTTAGCCGTCAAGTGACGAGTACTTGGTTTCGTTAAAGACTGAGTGGATGCAATCAATGTTTGGTGCTGTCCCTGTTCTTGCAGGACAGTTTTAACATCATTAATCAAGGTATCTGGATGTAAAAATGCAACGCTGTAAATATTACGTAGACGCTTGTTTTTATCGATCAAATACACGCGCAAAATATGGGAAAAAGCACCCGTAAACTTGCCTTGCGCATCAAAGACTTTCTGCACTGTTTGCTGATACTGATCAAGTATTGGCTGCAATACTTGTTCCGAGCGCGTTGTTAGAAAACGCCAGTCAAGCCCACGACCAGTTAATCCTTTGCCATATTCGCGCATCACTGCTGGCGTGTCATACTGTGGATTAAAACTCAGAGTGACTAGCCTTAGTTGACTGGCAAGTTCAGGTTCACTTGCCAGTCGTTGCTTGATACGATAAAAAACAGCTGTTGCCAAAGGGCAACCATTCGTATCATTACACGTTGAATAGACAAAACTGAGTAGCATCAGTTTATCGCCCATTAAATCGTGAAGATTTAAGTCTTTGTCATCCACATCCACAGCAAGGCCATTGCCAGCCAGTCCTAAAACTGGAAGTTGATAGCTTCCGACAACTGGCGCGGGAAAATCAAGATGACCGTATCCTGGGGCTGAAATCTGAGCCTGAATTTCTTGAGTGACAGACTCAAATTCATCCGCCCTGACATCGATCAAACCAATGGCAGTCAAGAACAGGACGACCAATCGCCAATTTAACACAACAGATATTTAGAATAACTAGGAGGCTGTCCGAGAATAGAAGTCGTTGCGAGGGAAAGTGGTTTTGAGTCCATTTTTTGATTCAATGAGGCGAATACTTGCTGTCTTGAACGAATTTAATCGGAAAAATGGGCCAAAATCCGCTTTTCCGCAGTAGGCTTTCTATTCTCGGACAGCCTCCCCCTAGAGCACATCCCTGTGCAGAGATATCGTTTCTATTTGAGCTTAGCCAGCAACGCTGAATCTAATGGTTTATTAGCAGCATACAAAGAATTTGCACCAAAACGCATTTGATGTGGGCGCCCCAGTTTCTCCTTGATAAAATCAATCTCAAATTGTTGAGTCAATTTTTTTCCATCCCAATGATATAGCTTGAGAAATTGATCATTGTCTTTCCCTTTTTTATCCCAGTTGGCTAATAATGAAGTGGTGTAATACAAACGCTTGCCATCCCAGCTGGAAGACACCATATTAACCTGCTTACCAATTTGCTGCTCAAACACCTGCTTGGGTTTAAATGGATCAGAAATATCGAATGCCCGCGTTTTTCCATCCATAAAGGTGTTAACCCACAACATTTCGTCATTACTCTGGATTGAAATATCAACAGGTAATGGTATCTTCGATGGGTCGCCAATATCAGCAACTTCTTTTGATTGCCACTCGCCGGCTTCATCTTCAAAAATCAACCAGATTTTTGAAGTTAATGCTGTCGTCGTAAAGCAGTAATTATGATTCGGATCCCAGGCACAACGGATTTCTAAAGGCGCACCCGGCACATCCAGCACTTTTTTCGGCTGGCGTGTATGCAAATCCCATTGCACCACAGTATTGCCAAAGCGTTTCATTGCTTCAGGATCTTTGAGCATCTTGCCGAAATCCATCATGTAATTGTTCCACCCGGTAAATGACGAGGTTAACATTACATTGCGGCGCGGCAATACACGCACATCATAACCATAGCCATCGGCATGCTCCCCAGTCTTGATGGCACCGCGTAAATCTTCATCGGTTGGTGTCCAATGTGTGGTGATATATTCTCCAGCATTGGAATATTCAACCAGCGCAGTGCGTCCATTATGGTCTTTATTATTTGATAAGCCAGTCACCATCATTCGACCTGGTAGCGCATAGGTTGTATGAGGTCCGACGACACCACCACTTTTCGCAACAAAATCAGTCACAGTAGTTTTCAACGTTGGTTTGGACGGATCGGTATGCACATCAAAAATAAATATCTTGTTGGTATCCAGTCCACCTGCCCACAAATATTGTCGATCATCTGTAAAACCAGAATGATGTGCTTCATTACGTCCACCAACAGACAATGTATTGATGACTTTTCCGTAATTGGGCGATTCCGGGTTAGCACCAACTGTCACCAGCTTATCCTGTTCATCGCCCAAACCTTTCACACCCAAAGTCCAGACATAAACATAATCTTCCTGACCAACTATTTTCGCCATATAAGGCGACTGGCATGTTTCATCCGCTAACACGGTCGCTGAAAGTAGTACAGCGCTAACAAAGAAACTTGTTAGCAGAGACAGCAGCATATTTTTTAATCTTATTGATGATTGCTGTTTGTTGTTTATTCTATACATCGTGCCACCTCAATTTTTTAATTTTCATATAAATAACAGTCTACACCTGCTGTCAAAATAAGCTAATAACAAATTATCATAAGATTGACCCTGAGTTATGTCATCAAAGAGTTGTGTTTCCATTCTGAGTCACTTTTCGATCTGTTGAAAACTGAGACAGAGGATTAGAAATCCTGGAAAGTAAAAAACCACGCTCTAAGAACGTGGTTTTTTTCTGCGTCAATATAACGTAGTCGGTGTACTACACTCTACAATACAGCAAGTTGAAATAAATGTGTTGTTCTTAGGGTTTTTAGAACTCTCAAAACCTCCTAAATCGTACTCGAAAAATATTTTTGGTAAGATTTGGCTGTTTTCAAACATGATCATTCGATGAATGACATGCCGTATGAACTTATCTGTATTCATTAGAACCTGTTCAAGATATTGAATAGGTTCTAATGATTCTGATGTTCATATTTTTTTGCAATAAACATTTAAACACCAGAGACCTTTATAGTAAAAATAAAAAATCATCGATCAAGAATTGATCACATAACTTATTGGGCTAACTGACGAATCTCGACATCTGATAATGGATAATTGTAAACTCGGACATCGTCGATCTGACCTTTCCAGGGGCGTGATCCGACACTCTGTGGATTATCACCAATCCAGACAGAACTATTGCTGTCAGCTGTGATGCTTCCTTGCTTGGCTACACTCCCCACTTCAATGCCGTCTTTATAAAGACGCATCATCTCACCGTCATAGACTGCAGCCACATGAATCCAATCATTTTCATCGATATCCCCGGAATCAGCAATCAGAGTAGATGTTCCTCCGTCAGTTTTAAGACGAAAACGTAACCGAGTTGCCGAGCCAACTTTGACGGTGCTTACCATAATATTGTGATCTTGCTCTGCAGTACCTGTCGCTTTGGAGATAATCCGGCAGTCTCGATAGGAACAATTAGACAGGTTTTCCGTTAAAAACCATGCAGACACAGATATCTCATTACCAGATAAGTTGATTTTCCCAACGTCTAAATAGTCATCAACACCATCGAATTTAACCCCTTCACCGGATATCAACTGGGCACCATTGACCAATGTACCTGTATGCCCATTATCTGACGCATCCGAAATAGTTGTGTCTGTGCCAGTCTCCATTGACCAATGAGCCACCAAGCCTTCGTCGATATTGCTGACAGGGGTAGGAGTCGGTTCAGGTGTAGAAGGTGTGCTTGGTTGTGGATTCACAGGGCTATCAAGTGAAGAACCGTCCGGGCCTTCCTCTATTTTAAGATTATCAATAAAGAGTTGGCGACGGCTTGATTCGGTCGTTGGTCTTCCTGTTTTCCAGTCCCATTTATAAACGCCCATCTTGAAATAGGGCGCTCTCAAAGGCTTATTACAATCATCCAATCTGGGAGAGTTTGCCCCGTCAATCCTAAACAGTTTAGCACCGTCTTTCCAGGCCTCTATAAAGCCGTCACTACCCGTAGAGATTTTTAGATGAAACTTGATATTAAGCCATTGTCGCATTTCTACGGGGCCTGTCCAACGGACTTTACCTCCAAAAGTAACTATTTCTACCTCGTTATTCTTCGAAGCCATAAATATTGGAGCTGTGGCTCTTGCTGATGTGCTGCCGCTTGGAGACCTTACCGTACAATTGGCCCAATCACTGGGTGTCGTATGTATTTGCATAGGAGCTGCTTCTGCGCTTCTTTCGTCCTTTGCCCAGTCTTCATATTGGTAGTCGAACGTAATCCAGTATTCTTTGCCAAAATCAAAATGGCCTTTTCTATCGGTTAGAACCACTTCTGTGCGATAACTAGTAGACATGTTTCGAGTTAGAGTAAAATCACCAGAATAGCTACCTTCTTTAGTCGGTGATGTCGCTATCGTTGGACAATTCCCTGAACAGCGAAAGCTATCTAAGTTAGCTGATTCAAAGCCATTATCCACCAGTGTCGCTGCATTTAATGGAAAATGGGTAAAACCAAAGACTAAAGAAGCAAAAAAAATAATATTCTTGTTTTTAAAGAGAAAATTGGAAACCTGCATATATGAAAAATCCTTTAAGTTAATAAAAAATCAACTAAAATCACCAGAAATGCTATTGATAGACAATACATTCTGCACAAAACTGTAACTCAGTATTCAGACTGTTTTTTTTAAAGTATTTGCATTGAGTTTCTGAGGTTGTTGTTTGTCTCAATCTATAACTGAGTAAATCCTCTATCAGCACCAACCTTAAATATAAGTCCGCCACTTGTTTGAAAAGTTCCTTTTTTCATTAGCAAAGGGATAACGATAGAGTTGAAGTTTCTTGGTAATCTAACAACCATAATTTGATGAATGGTTGGTATATCGTTTCAAGTATTGTTTGTAACTTATTGATTATAAATTAGTAAGTCAGATATCCTGTAAGAAATGGAGATCAGAGGAAATACAGTTACAACTTTTTTTCCGCAATAAATATGGCACGCTGTGGTGCTGGATAACCTTCTCGGGTTAAGTCCGGGTTATTAGGATCTAGAAAATCCACCAGTGATTGAAAGGTCATTGATTGTGTTGTACGTTGTTCCTCGCTTGTCGTACGACTAATATCAATCAGTCGGATGTTGCAAAACCCACTACGTTGTAGCCAGCTTTCCAATGTAAGGCATGACGGTAGTAGCCAAACATTATGCATGCTGGCATAACGCTTTTCTGGTAGTAAAGTCATGCCTTTGGGACCGTCGATAACAATGGTCTCCAATACCAGTTCGCCGCCTGGACGTAAACAGTCGCGCAGTTCAATCAAGTGATCAAATGCTGATTTGCGATGATAGAGTACGCCCATTGAAAACACGGTATCAAAGACTTCGATTCGTTGCGGCAAATCTTCCATACGGATTGCCAGTATTTCAAGTGGATGTTGACCAGTAAAATGGCGAATTGCATGATACTGGGCAACGTAGAGTGGGAATGGGTCTATGCCAACAATCAATTTTGCGTTCTGTTCTAGCATGCGCCAGGCAAAATAGCCGTTACCGCAGCCGACATCCAGGATGACTCGATCTTGTAGCGGTTGTATGGTGTGTATAAATCGATTCCACTTTAAATTGGAGCGCCATTCAGTATCAATGGTTAACCCGCTAACTTCAAATGGACCTTTGCGCCAAGGTTGAAATTGTTTCAATGTTTCCCAAAGCTGGTTGCGTTGATCGAGAGTAAGATGCTCAGGATTGCCAACTCTAACAATATCAGTACTTGCATCCAGATTGATCGACTGTGTGGTCATTTCCGGTAGCTCAAGCAGCGCATTGCTCCAGGTTTGCCATTTGCCATGCAATTCTAATTGTTGGCGGTGTAATTGTTGCACTTGTGGTGAGACTAGCCAGTCTTTTAGTTTTGGACGACCAAGCGTAGATAAGCTATTTTTAAAAGAGGTCATTTAATCGCGATGATTGAGATGAAGTTGAAGCATTGGAACCATGTAGTGCAGAACTGAAAACCAGCACTGGCAAGTCGTTGCTGGTGAATTTTGAGCGTTTCCGGGATTAAAACATTCTCGAGTGCCGTACGTTTCTGACTGATTTCCAGGGCACTATAGCCATGTAATTGTTTGAATGTATGATGGACAGATTGTTGCAATTCATTTTCGTGGGGTTCTGCAAAGTCTATTTTTTCAGATAAGACCAGGACACCACCTAGCTGCAATCCTTGATAGATCGTGTTGATGCAAGTTTGTCGATGACTTAGTGGGATAAATTGCAGGGTTAAGTTCATCACAGCTACAGAGGCATTTTCAATCGTAACATCAAGCAAGTCAGCACAGATGATTTCAATTGGCAATTGAAGTTCGGCCTGTTGCAAATAATCACGACAACGCTCAATCATCGCAGTAGAATTATCCACGGCGATGATATGACAATCTGGGTGCGGTATGGCGCTGCCCATTGCGAGTGTTGAAGCGCCGAGCGAGCAACCCAGGTCATAACAGTTAGTGCCAGGTTGTGCATATTGATGCGCTATTGCGGCAATTCCGGTTAATAAGGTTGAGTAACCAGGAACCGAGCGCTTGATCATGTCAGCAAATACACCAGCAACCTGATCATTAAATACAAACCCACTAATGGATGGGCGTGCTTGCGCAAACAAATCGTCGTGTTGTGTTTTCATAAACTATTT
Source organism: Methylococcales bacterium (assembly GCA_965224565.1). Lineage (GTDB taxonomy): Bacteria > Pseudomonadota > Gammaproteobacteria > Methylococcales > DRLZ01 > DRLZ01. The sequence continues at coordinate 706,009 of CBDCZN010000002.1, forward strand.
CAGGGTTTCCATCTGCCGATAAGTTTGCCATGATACTGTACTACACTCTCCGCACATGAAGATTTAGCATTCATGGAGCGCGCTTTTTTGCGAATAGCTGCGTTGGAAACCCTTGTTGTAGAATGACTACAACCAAGGTTTTCCGCCTTGCTCTCCACAAAAAATCACGCACGCAAAATGCTAGATTTTCATGTGCGAAGAGTATAATTCAACTTAAAAAGGCTGTTGTTTACAATGCAAGAAATCGCGCGTATTAAAACCTATTTACATGACTTGCAGGATAGCATTTGTAGCGCCCTGGAAGCACAAGAATTATCGGCTAAATTTGAGGAGGATCTGTGGGATCGTTCGACTGGCGGTGGTGGACGCACTCGGGTTTTGACAGATGGCGATATATTTGAACAAGCCGGGGTTAATTTCTCTTATGTTCATGGTGACACGATGCCTGCTCCTGCAACAGCGCAAAGACCTGAATTAGTGAATCGAAGCTTTCATGCGCTTGGCGTTTCACTGGTGATTCACCCGCGTAACCCTTATGTGCCAACCGCACATGCCAATGTCCGTTATTTTGTGGCAGAAAAAGAAAATGAGCCATCTGTTTGGTGGTTTGGTGGAGGTTTTGATTTAACGCCGTATTATCCATTTAAAGATGATGTGGTCGATTGGCATCGTAACGCACAAGACGCTTGTTTGCCATTTGGAGATGATGTTTATCCACGCTTTAAACAATGGTGTGATGAGTATTTTTATTTAAAACATCGGGATGAAACGCGTGGTGTTGGTGGTTTGTTTTTCGATGATTTAAACCAGTGGGGTTTTGAACAATGCTTCGAGTTTATGCAAAGTGTAGGCAATCATTTTAGCAAGGCATATGTACCGATTGTGCAACGCCGTAAAAATCACCCTTATACACAACGTCATCGAGATTTCCAGCTTTATCGCAGAGGTCGTTATGTGGAGTTCAACCTGCTCTACGATCGTGGCACCATGTTTGGGTTGCAATCGGGAGGGCGTACAGAATCAATACTGATGTCGCTACCGCCTATTGTTAACTGGCGTTATAACTGGAGCCCCGAGCAGGGTAGCCCGGAGCATGATTTATATGAGGATTATCTGAAACCCAAAGACTGGTTAAGTTAAAACCCGAGAAAGCTGCAAGGTGAGTGATTCTGAATTATCAGGCTGGTGCGTTAACACGTTTTTCTGCCGCTTGATTTTTTTCTGCTAGATGATTGATGAGTGCTTCAACTTTGCCACCACCCCGCTCAATAATTTCTTTGAATTGATTGCGGTAGTTGGTAACAAGACTGATGCCTTCGATAATAATATCGTAGACTTTCCACTCACCTGCTTTGTTAACCATGCGGTAACTGATTGCAACTGGTTGCCCACCGGAACGATTGACTTTTATTTTCACAATAGTTTTTTTGTCATCCGCTTTTAGTCGTAAAGGTAGGTAGTCGATGCTCCACTCTTTATAAGAAGCATACGCAGAAGAATAAAGGCGTACCATTGTTTCTTTGAACTCTTTTTCAAAAGCAGCGCGTTGTTGCGGGGTCGCGGTTCTCCAGTATTTTCCAAGCGCTAGCGCGGAAATTCGATGTTGATCGACGTGAGGACGTAACACTTCTTCAACAATACGCATTGTTTCAGTTAAATTGCCCTTGTAGGCTTTCATGCCAATGCGTTCTTTTAACTCGGTTGATGTTTTTTCGATAACCAGCTGCGGCGCTGATAATTCTTGCTCAGCAGACACTTGGCCGGAGAAAAAAACAGCAATGAACATTAAGTAAATACACCCGTGTGAAAATTGTAATTTTTTCATTTTATTGATCCTTTACACCTTGCAATCGTAATCTCGTATAATTCTGTTTTACTATTCAACTAATATTTTCAGACATGTGCGCATAGAGATTAGTTCTAGTTCGCCAGGAGTTTTGATGTCCAAAACCATTAATCAGCCTAACTTATTTCCAGCCGTACGCATGCGGCGGCTGCGCAGCAAGGCGTTTTCACGCATGCTTTGTCAAGAAAATAATATTTCCTGCAATGATCTTATATATCCCATGTTTGTGCAAGAGGGAAACGGTCTTCGAACCCCGATTGACTCCATGCCTGGTATTGAGCGCTACAGCCTTGATCAACTACTGATTGAAGCTGAAGGTATTGATCAACTTGGCATTCCTGCGATTGCCTTGTTCCCTGTTACGCCGATGCAAGTCAAATCACTCAATGCAGAAGAAGCCTATAATCCTGATGGATTAATTCCGCGTACCATTCATGCTCTCAAAAAACACTGCCCAAAGCTAGGTATTATTACCGATATTGCACTTGACCCTTATACTTCACATGGTCAGGACGGCTTGATTGATGACGCTGGTTATGTGCTTAATGATGAAACTGTCGAGGTTTTAATTCGACAGGCACTGAGTCACGCCAAAGCAGGAGTCGATATGGTTGCACCATCAGATATGATGGATGGTCGTGTTGGTGCAATTCGTCAAGCGCTGGAAGAACATGGCTATCGAAATACAGCGATTTTAGCGTACTCGGCGAAATATGCATCCAGTTTTTATGGCCCATTTCGTGATGCAGTTGGTTCTGCAGACAATTTAAAAGGTGGTGATAAATACAGTTATCAGATGGATCCAGCTAATTCTGACGAAGCATTACGCGAAGTTGCACTGGATCTTGCAGAAGGTGCCGATATGGTGATGGTGAAGCCAGGCATGCCCTATCTGGATATTGTGCATCGCGTTAAAGATCAGTTTGGTGTGCCAACCTTTGCCTATCAAGTCAGTGGTGAATACGCCATGCTTAAGGCAGCAGCTCAAAATGGCTGGCTTGATGAAAAATCAGTAGTGCTTGAATCTTTGCTGTGTTTCAAGCGTGCAGGAGCAGATGCCATTCTCACTTACTATGCAAAGCAGGTTGCTGAATGGCTACAACAGAATCAATAGAACAGCGTTATGCGGTTTTTGGACATCCCATAGCCCACAGCTTATCACCACGTATTCATAGCTTGTTCGCAGCACAAACTGGACAACACAATATGACCTATGCAGCTATGGATGTTGCCGAAGATCAGTTTGAAAACTCAATCAGCGAATTTTATCAACAAGGCGGATTAGGGCTTAATTGTACTGTTCCATTAAAACTTCTGGCTTTTCAGCGCGCTGACCAGTTAAGCCAGCGTGCTCAGCGTTGTGGTGCTGTGAATACCTTGTCGTTTAAAGAAGATGGAACTATCCACGGTGATAATACAGACGGATTGGGGTTGCTCCGGGATATTACTCACAATCTTAATATACCTATTAAAAAGAATAAATTGTTGATATTGGGTGCAGGTGGTGCTACGCGAGGTATTCTTGAGCCATTGTTGCAGGAAGATCCACAGCACATTGTGATTGCTAACCGAACGGTTGAAAAAGCACTATTATTAGCTGAGTCATTTAATGATCTTGGGAATGTGACTGGTTGCGGCTACGATGCTTTGGATGGCCTGTCATTTGATTTAATTCTCAACGCAACCGCTGCCAGTTTACACAATCAACTACCGCCACTGCCAGATACCGCGCTAAAACCAAATGGCAATTGTTACGACCTGGCGTATGGAACCCAACCCACACCTTTTGTGAAATGGGGCAAACAACACGGCGCAGTGATCTCTGCTGACGGTATCGGCATGTTAATTGAACAAGCTGCTGAAGCATTTCTGATCTGGCGTGGTGTGCGTCCTGAAACTGAATCGCTGATTAGCGATGACAGTTTCAGGCGTAGCTAATTATTAATCGGCTGCAACTCAAAGCTTTCTGCAACAGCATCAGACATAAATGGCAATGCCTTTCCTTGCTCCCAGAACGGCTGTTGATCTCTATAATGGCTGGATAATGGATGACCTGACTGTCCTGCTGGCATGTGCATAATGCCTTGTTGCAGATGGCCTGGTGAGATCACCATGCGTTCACTGGCTCCAAACAGTCCATAGATCACACGAACACAATATGGGCAGCCTGCCAGTGGATTTTGTGGCATATCCAGTAAACTGTTGAGTAATGGCAGTTTGCTGCTAAATGGATGGCTATTATTTGTCATGTTGATACGCCCCCAGGTCAGGTCTGCCAAATCAGTGATGTTGTGTTTTTCTTGCAACTGTCGAGTGGTTTTTTCGAGAATGTTTAATATCATTGAATCCCAATCAGCATAGGTTTTTTGAAAGGGTAGGGTGGTGGGGATTTTGGCATCGAGCAGTTGACGTAGTGGCGTTTCCTTTTTCGACCAGGCAAACTCAAAATCCTTTTGTAATTGTTGGCAGGGTTGTAGATAGGCTGAAAGTATTGTTTGTGCCAGTGCTTTTCGAAATTCAAACAGTACAGGGAAGCTTGTGCTGGTGGTTTCAGCTTTACCATCCCAGCTGGCGATATAGCTACGGAGTGCTTGAAGCGACGGTTTCTCGGCGATTGCTTGTGGAGTCAATACAGAAATAGCTAGTTTTTGATAGTAACGATAAAACTCAGTGCTGGTGTCCAGCTGTACATTCAGCATATCGGTTTCGCTAATAATTTGCATTTCTTGTAGTCGCTGGTTGATACGCCATACCCGAAAGCTGGCTTGATAATCATGTCCTAGTGGATAAGGATAACTTTTGCCAACAGTTCGATTATTGGCTGTTGCCAGAAAACCAGAGGGTGGATCAATCACGCGGGGTATCTGTTGCGCATCGATATAACCATCCCAGCCTATTGCATTGGTTGCCCAGGAGCGACTCACAGAACCATCATAACCGCGACGTTTTGGTAGTTTGCCCATTAAAGTCCAGGCAATACGACCTTGCTTGTCAGCAAGCATTGCATTTTGCGGTGGGGCTCCTGCGTTATTCATCACTGAAACTGCTTGTTCCAGTGTTTTTGCCTGGTGCATATTGATCAGCCCCAGGTTCACTGCCGCAGGATCCAGCGCTGTCCATTTCAAGGCAACTGGTTTGCCCAGTAACTTTTGTGGTGAGACTGGTCCCCAGTCTGTATAGCGCACATCGATTGCTTGCTGCCCGCCATTTTTAATTTCAATGACTTCTTTAATGTGCAGGAAATTCTTCCAGCCATCAGCAGTTTGGTATTGTTCGGGATTATTCGGATTGATTTCAAGTTTGACCAAATCAGTCAAATCAACATAGGAATTAGTGTATCCCCAGGCAACATGGTTATTGCTGCCGGCAATAATCAGTGGCAAGCCTGGTAATGTGACTCCAGAAACGATGTTATCTGAATGGTGATCTGCATATTTCAGTGTTGCGCGATACCAGATATTCGGGACTCTTAGCGGCAAGTGCATATCATTGGCAAGAATGGCTCTGCCATCGCTGGTTTTTGATCCCGCAACGACCCAGGCATTTGAGCCTGGTGCTAAATCATTCGTATCGATTGATGCAATCTGATTAAAAGGTTGTTGGTGGGCAAAATCATTGGTAGTCGTCTCGGTTTTAGACTGTTGTTTGTTGACTAACGCTGCAAGTGCCTTAACAGGAATTGGTTGTTTCGGTCGCCAGGATTCAGTTCCAGCCGTCAGAACTGAATCGTAATCATCAACATCAGGGGTTAGAAAGGCAGTGACCTTTTTGGGTAACGCTTGTTCCATGACACTGAGCATACGTTCTGACTCTTGTTCATCACTTAGAATTTGAAACATGCTAAATGCAACCAGCAAGCTGTCTTCCAGACGCCAGGGCTCAGGCTGATAGCCCAGCACAACAAATTCAAACGGCAAACGGTTCATTTGATCGATTGCACTATTAACGCCAACAACATAGGCTTTGAGGGCATTGATCTGCTCAGCAGGAAGGTTGGCAACAGCAGCACGCACTATGCGCTCGGGTTGTAGGTGACGTTGCTCGATGTCGATCTCCACAGCGGCTTCGCCAAACACTTCAGCAAGTCGTCCTGCGCTTTTGCGACGCATCAAGTCCATTTGGAATAAGCGTTCTCGTGCGGTCAGAAAACCCAATGCCCTGTAAGCATCGAGATTATTGCTGGCGGTAATTGTTGGATTGCCATAGTCATCCAGAGCGACCTGTACTGGTTGTTTTAAATCTGGTAAATCAATTGATCCCTCGACAGCAGGCAATGAAGCGTGCAAGGTCAAATAGACATAGAGTGCTGCTGCGATAATGCATAACAACAATAATAAAATGATTTTTTTACTGAATTTTTGTAGGAGGCTCATTGACCAGATCTCAACTAGATATTGTAGAATCTTGCCAAAAGCTTAATGTACAATCTCGGGAAAATAGATAAATTTTGGCGACATTGCGCTGTGTAATAAACCCTAGGCAGCGTGAAGTGTATAACATCCGCTACTAACTTGTCTTTTTGTTCATTTTCTGGGTTGAACGAACGGTAATATAGCTGGCTTTGCGCTTATTTGGTTGAGTACACCAATGTATGAGTCTCTTCGAATTTTTGATTAAACATTCAATTTACCAGTCATCAGTCGCCTGATGTTGTTTAGTGATTGATTCAATACTGATTGATCAGTCAGGTTTTTAGTGTGATGCACAAATCAACGAACTGTACATATATTACACAGTAGTGATTTTTCCTTAAACGTTAGGAGAAATGGTCTACACTAAAGAGTGAGTAAATGTGTTGTTTTGACAGAGTAAATGGGCTGATATACGCGCTCTGATTGTAGATTTTATGGTGAAAATATTGAATTCCGTTAATACCAATAGAATATTTCTGGTTAATCGTTTAAGTGGAGCGATGTTGTTGATCGCAGCATTACTGTTTTATTCATCGGTTGCATCTGCTGCGATTTATCAGTGTAAGAATGCGAGTGGAAAAGTCGCATTTCAGGATCATCCCTGCGCAGATGCTGGAGTGAATGATAATCGCTATCATGACACAACCGGAACAATCTCAGATGACGACAAAAAACATTTTTTGTGGAAAGCAACACGCAATGGCCAGTCTGTCTATTTGTTGGGGTCAATTCATGTTGGACGACCTGATATGTATCCTCTGCATGGCTCTGTAATGCAGGCATTTAATCAATCTGATGTGTTAATGGTTGAAGTCAACACGCATGATGTGAATCAGTTAGAACTTGCCCAGCAAGTCAGTGAAATTGGAATGTATCCAGAAGGGATAACTCTGGAAAAGCAGATACCAGAAGAGCTTTGGGAGCAACTTGTTTCGACTGCAAAAGCTCTGAATGTTCCGGAGATTATGTTTCAACGCCAAAAACCCTGGTTGGCAAGCATGACATTAACAACAGCAATGATTTCTAAAAGTGGTTATCAGGCCGACTATGGTATCGATAAATATTTTCTCAAACAAGCCACCGAAATCAATAAAGAAATCGTTGAACTCGAGTCTATTACCAGTCAAATGCAATTATTTGCTAATTTTAGCGACAAGGAACAATTGAATTTGTTATCCAATGGCTTGAATGAAATGAAGCAGGGAACTGTTTTATTCGATAAACTGGTGACTGCATGGAGCAACGGTGATCATCAAGTACTCGACAAACTGTCGCGTGGAAGTATGGGAATTGACGAAAAGGAATCCTCTTTGTATAAGGTGATGATTACTGATCGCAATCAGTCAATGGCTCAGAAAATACTAAAAGCTACGCAAGATAAACGAAAATATTTTGTGGTTGTTGGTGCTGCCCACCTGGTTGGTAAGCAAGGAGTCCCCGCATTATTAAAAGCACAAGGGTTTGCTATTGAGGAGCTTTGATTTTGTTGATGGGTTTAGTTCCCGTATTCGATTAGCATTAAGAACACACTTGTATTTTAAAGCAACAAAGATATTTTCTTTTGATTTGGGGTGAATGGTCTTTACATGCAATCCAGATCGCTGTACCAGATTGTTATGGTCCTCTTATTTGTAACAATCGTCTCTAAACACTAGCTCGCAGACATCATTGTTTGATTTCCCCTGTTTTCTTTAGAAGAGCTATCTGTGTAAAATGAAGTCGACTGAAAATCAGTAAAATCACTCATATTACCGAAAATTTTCGGCAATATGATTCACTATTCGGCATAACTTTTCAAAAACCACGTCTAATTTTACCACTTTTTTACTGCGATTTTTCTTAACCTGACATCCTTTTGAATTACCGGTGATTTTAGTGTTTTTTACAGTATCAGCAATATCAATTCAGGTTGTGTCAGATAATATTGGCTGGTTGATCATATCAACTCACTGATTAGAATTGTTCAGTTGCTCTCATTTCATTATCAAAGAACGATATAGAATTTTATCTAAAAATACATCGTAATCAATGTGTTGCATGATTCATAAATAGCCAGATGGTGATTGATTTTTGTTTTTACTATTCAACTAGATATTGTTATTCTATCGAACAGGGCATGCTGATTTCTCTATATTTTAACGAGAGCATGACGGTTTTTAGATTAAGTAGATTGCCTTTGATTAGATAGAAGTGGTATCTTTGAAATTCGATAGTATTCAATCATTTTGATATAATGACCTTATGTTTGTTACTGTTCTCAATTTATAGGCTTATGCGAAGGAGCATATTTGTGGCGCTTAAGGATACCAATATTTCAGGAATCATATACTCGATTATTGCGTCTACGCTAGTCATTATTCTAGCTATGCGAGTTGTGTACGCTGATGGTTGGGAAGAAATACCTAATACAAGACTCGATGCTCAGTGTCCGGAAAACGGCTTTAATGGTGCTACCTTTGCTCCTATTGGCAACGCTTCCAGAGTATACGATTTCTCGGTTCATTGCGTTAATGTGACAGAAGCATGGAGTGGCGGGGCTTTTGATACATCACGCAACCGACTTTATATCTGGGGTGGTGGGCATAAGAATTATCTAGGCAATGAGATCTATGCACTTGAATTGAATAATACCCCGTCAATGGTCAGGTTAACTGATCCTGCTACTCCTCTGGACTATGTTACAGATCCATCAGAACTCCCACCTTTCGATGGTACTCAACCAAAGAGCAGGGAAACTTACGATAGCATAGTCTACCTGCCTGGTCCTGATAAACTATGGGCATGGACTGGTTCGCTGGCTACCAATGGTTTTGCTGATGACGCGACTTGGCTGTTTGATCCCCAGCTTAACACTTGGAAACGTCAACAGCCATCTGGCGTTATACCATTGCCGAATATTGGAGCCGTCTCAGCATACGACCCAAATACAGAGACTGTATTGCTCCATAATTTGAGCAATCTTTACCGATATACATATGATGCATCAGGCGGTAGATATGATCAGTTAACGATGTTTGAGCCGGGTCTTTTTGTCCATATGAATGGGGTTATTGATCCTAAACGTAAAAAGTTTATTCTGATCGGCAGAGGTGAGAATGGAGAAGGTCAAAGTATTATCTATGATATCAGTGAAGGTAGTGATTTTAAGGCTGAAAATCTTAATGCAGTTGGAGATACCCAGTTTTTAGGTACTGAAGCACCTGGACTGGTCTACGATCCTGTTATCGAAAAAATTGTTGCCTGGGCGGGTGGAGATACTCTGTATGTACTCGATCTTGACGCTGTTCCACCGAAATGGACTGCTAAAAGCTATCCAGTCCAGCCTCCACAAGCAGAAGTTGCTCCTGTAGCACACGAGCAGGGAACATATGGACGTTTTGCCTACGCTCCTACATTGAAAGCGTTTGTGCTTTACAACGCGACTAACCAGAATGGTTATTTGTTTCGTTGGCCTGATATCACCGGAAACACTGATGTTGATAGTGATGGAATAAGCGATCAGCAGGATAATTGTACTAACACAGCGAATGCTGACCAGCTAGATTCAGACGCAGATGGCTTTGGAAATGTCTGTGATGCTGATTTTAATAATAATGGAACTGTTGATCCATTTGATTTATCAAGGTTAAAGTCTCGCTTTGGAAGTACTGAGGCACCTGATGAGGACTTGGACGGCAATGGTGTCGTTGATTCATTAGATTTGAGTACACTCAAACTGAATTTTGGCAAAAAGCCAGGTCCATCGGCACTTAATGTTAATTGAACTAAAGAACAACACTACGAGACAATGTTTTTTCTTAGGCTGCATGAATATTGCCATGCCCTTGATGAAATGTTTCCGTACGAATATAACCACAGAAAGTAAACCTTATCGAGTACTGGTATGACTGTATTGTTACATTTCACTAAACGTTTCTTTTTTGCTTGTGCTCTATTGTTTAGTGCTAATAGCTACGCTTTGACCTGCTCGTTGGATATTGACAATGATGGTAATTTGGATGCACTTACCGATGGCTTGCTGTTGATGCGTCATCTTTTCAATTCAACCGGTGATGCGTTGACAGAAAATGCAGTGAGTGCCAATGCACAACGTTCAAGTGCTGGTGATATTTCTGCCTTTCTTGAGTCACCAGAATGTCAGGATTTTTTTGATATTGATGGAGACCAACAGCGAGATGCTCTGACAGACGGTCTTATGACTATGCGATACCTGTTTGGGTTTAGTGGTCCAGCTTTAATCCAGGGAGCGATCAGTAGCAATGCAACTCGCACCACAGAGACTGAAATTACTGGCTTGCTGGATGCCAGGAAAACATCTTTTATGGATGAAGACAACAACTCAGGAACTGCATTAGTTGTGCGTGTTTTACCTGCTGTTTCGGAAATAGTGAATGGAGACACTCTCACAGTTTCAATCGTCGGTTCGAATTTCACAACAAATACTGATGGGGGATCATTTGAATTGTCCTGGGATGATTCTGTGGTAAATTTTACTGGCATCACAATTGCCGATTCCCTCTGGGATAATTCGTTTGACACTAGAGCGAATACGAATCCGAATCCATTAAATATTTCGGTTGGAAACAGTGCATCCACTGGTATTGGTGGTGACTTTGAGATTGCAACCATCACCTTCAATGTGGTGGGTCAACCAGGTGACGCTACCAGCTTTGTTATGGTCGATGCAGTTGGAGGCTGGGCGCAAAATGGCATATTGCCAGTGAACAAAATCAACGTAATTTACGACACTGCGAATGTTGGTGTGGTAGCTTCCCCTGCTTCAAACTAGGTAATAAGTTTGATCGATTCTTGGGTAAATTGAAAATAATCCGAAACCGAAATTAATTACCAGTCATCTAAAATCAAGATCAAATGTCATTTAGCCAAGTGGCTTGTTGGCCTGTCTTTATCCTGGATCACTGCAAATGATCCAAATGGCGTGATGGTTAACCCAGACACCGTTCTTTAAGTCCATACTGCATGCATCCAAAACCCTGATGCTATCATGTCAGGTTTTATAATCCAGGTGATTCTTGCTGGATGTTTAAAACGGTATATCATCATCAAAACCGCCGTTATCCACAGGTGCGCTTTGTGGCGCTGAAGATGCTTGGTCTTGGGCTGGATTTGGTTGATTTTGAACCGGGTTTGATTGTTGTTGATTTCCAAAATTTGCAGTGCCCCCAGATTGTTTGCTATCGAGGAATTGCATTTCTCGACCGATAATTTCGGTTGTATAGCGATCTTGCCCATCCTGACCTTGCCATTTATTGGTGCGGATGCTGCCTTCGATGTAGATTTTGCTGCCTTTTCTGAGGTATTCACCTGCTATTTCAGCTTGTCTGTTGTAGAGCACAACTCGGTGCCATTCGGTGCGTTCCTGGTTTTCACCAGTCTGCTTGTCTTTCCAGCGTTCAGATGTGGCGAGACGCAAGTTAGTCACTGCACCTCCACTGGGCATATAACGGACTTCGGGATCAGCTCCGAGATTACCAATGAGCATTACTTTGTTTAAAGCCATAGATTTCTCCTGATGATTTACTTAACTTGTGTGCCAAGCAGTTTTTCCAATACTTGCATGTTTAATTTTGATTTATTGACTTTTAGATAGGCGACTCCATCTTCTGGCACGATAACCGCCTCTTCTATACCAGCTATTTTAGCGACATCCAGTGATAATTGTCTTGCCTGTTCGCTATTTTTGATATCAACTGACCATAATAGACTGCTGATATGTCTGGGTGGCTTCATTGATGAAGCAACCATTGCCCATAACAAGACGATAATAGCAATCACCAGAAATACGATGCTCGCTCCCCATTGACCTGATATCCATCCTGACAGCGTGCCACCACAGAATGCGCCCAAAAACTGACTGGTAGAATAAATACCCATGGCGGTACCTTTGGAATCGGCTGGCGCCAGCTTGGAAACCAGTGAAGGCAGTGTAGCTTCCAGTACATTAAATCCGGCAAAAAACACAAACATGGATATGCCGATTGCTAGAATACTGTCATGAAAGAGTGCAAAGCCTATTTCAGCAATGCTGACCAGCATAATGGCCGATAGAAACACAGTTTTCATTTTACGTTTGCTTTCGGCAATAATGACCAATGGAATCATTACACCGATCGATAATAACAGCGTTGGCAGGTACACTTTCCAATGTTCTACTATGGGCAAACCAGCTTTGATGATGAGTATGGGTAGGACTACAAACCCAGCTGTCAGCACTAGATGCAAGACAAAGATGCCGAAATCCAGACGCAACAATTCAGGGCTTTTAATAACTTGCTGTATCAGCGCAGGCAATGTTTCTGCATCGCGGTGAAAGCGTTCTCTAACCGGATTGGGAATCAGAGTAAACAAGATTACAATTGCGCTGATTGCCAAACAGGCAGTCAACCAGAAGATACCAGATAACCCGACTTGACTGGCAATGATTGGCCCGGCTATCAATGATACCGCGAATGCGAGACCAATACTCATGCCGATGCTGGCCATTGCTTTAGTGCGCTGATCTTCACGTGTCAGATCGGCAAGCAATGCCATGGTTGCTGCTGCAATAGCGCCACTTCCTTGCAAAGCACGACCAGCAATGACACCATAAATTGAATCAGCCAGTGCTGCGACAATGCTGCCCGCTGCAAACAAGCACAAACCCAGTGCAATGACCTTTTTTCGCCCAAAGCGATCAGAAGCCATACCAAAAGGTATTTGTAAGATCGCCTGGGTTAAACCATAAGCGCTGATGGCAAGGCCAATCAACAAAGGTGTTGCCGATTGCAGATGTTGTGCAAACGCAGAAAATACTGGCAGAATCATAAACAAACCCAACATGCGCATGGCATAAATACTTGCCAGTCCTATGGTTGCTTTTCTTTCTGATGGGCTCATTGTTGCTTTAGTTTTTTCTGTAGCTGCCAAGACCTAATTCTCTATTGTTGTCTTTTTAAACGATCTCATGTGAAACACCCTTAAGATCTTGAACAGGTTCTAAGCGTATAAACCTTAAGGGTTCTCGAAATAATTTCATCTTAGGCAACTCACAAACATAGAATTTTTAAAGCCATCCACTTTGCGTTTGTTATCTAAAACAGCATATATTAACAGGTTAATTTGACCTTGTAGTGAACTATGAAACAGATTTCTATCCGTGGCGCACGTACCCATAATCTTAAAAGCATTGATATTGATTTACCGCGCAATCAACTGATTGTAATTACCGGTTTATCGGGCTCTGGCAAATCGTCACTGGCGTTCGATACCATTTATGCAGAAGGACAGCGCCGCTATGTTGAGTCGCTATCAGCCTATGCGCGACAATTTCTTTCGATGATGGAGAAGCCGGATGTGGATCACATTGAAGGTTTGTCACCAGCCATATCGATTGAACAAAAATCGACCTCACATAATCCGCGCTCTACCGTCGGCACTATTACTGAAATTTATGATTATCTGCGTTTATTGTTTGCGCGAGCTGGTGAACCCAGATGTCCTGAGCATAATACTTCACTGGAAGCACAAACCATCAGTCAAATGGTTGATCAGGTATTGGCACTGCCTGACCAAAGTCGCTGGATGTTGCTGGCTCCTGTGGTCAATCAGCGTAAAGGTGAACATACCCAGTTGTTACAAGATCTACAGAGTCAAGGCTTTATTCGAGCGCGTATCAATGGTGAAATCTACGAGTTAGATGATCCACCATCACTGGATTTGCGTAAACAACACACCATTGAAGTCATTGTGGATCGTTTCCGGATTCGTGAAGATTTATCTGTAAGGCTGGCAGAATCATTTGAGGCTGCACTCAATCTTGCAGATGGCATTGCTATTGCCATGTCGATGGAAAATGACGATCAGAAGCTGTTGTTTTCCAATCGTTTTGCCTGTAATCAATGCGGCTATAGTTTAAGTGAGTTAGAGCCAAGAATTTTTTCATTCAACAACCCCAAAGGTGCTTGCCCTGAGTGCGATGGTTTGGGTTCAACACGGTTTTTTGATGCTTCCCTGGTGGTTCCAAACCCGGAACTGAGTTTGTCCGGTGGTGCCATACGTGGCTGGGATAAACGTAACGCCTATTATTATCAACTGATTACTTCACTTGCCAATCATTACGGATTTGATCCAGATTGTCCATTTGAGGAGTTACCCATAGATCTTCAAGACATTGTCTTGTACGGCAGTGGTAGTGAAATTATTAGTTTCGAGCAGGTTACTGCACGTGGGCGTATCCGTCGCAGAAATCATCCATTCGAAGGTGTGGTACCGATTATGGAGCGTCGTTATCGGGAAACTGATTCCAGCTCTGTACAAGAGGAGTTGAGTAAATATCGATCTAGCAAGCCATGCCCAGGTTGTGATGGCAGTCGTCTCAATATTGCTGCACGCCATGTTTTTATTGAAGACACGGCGTTGCCGGATATGACCAAACGCTCGATCAAACACACCCTGGATTTTTTTGAAGCACTGGACTTATCTGGTAAACGTGGAGAAATCGCTACACCTATTGTAAAAGAAATCAAAGCACGGCTAGAGTTCTTGATTAATGTCGGGCTGGATTATTTATCACTGGATCGCAGTGCAGAAACCTTGTCTGGTGGAGAAGCACAACGCATCCGGCTTGCCAGTCAGATTGGTGCAGGTTTGGTCGGGGTAATGTATGTGCTAGATGAACCATCGATTGGTTTGCATCAGCGGGATAATCAGCGTCTGTTAAAAACATTGTTTCATTTACGCGACCTGGGTAATACAGTAATCGTTGTCGAACATGATGAGGAGGCGATTAGAAGTGCAGATTATGCTGTCGATATCGGTCCAGGAGCAGGCATCCATGGTGGACAAATCGTCGCACAGGGTACACCAGAACAAGTCATACAACATCCAGATTCATTAACCGGAAAATATTTGTCTGGACGACTGCAAATAGCCATCCCCAAAAAACTCCACAAGCCCGATACTGAGCGTCAATTGTGTATCAGTAACGCAACCGGCCATAATTTAAAAAATGTAACAGTCAATCTGCCGCTGGAATTATTTACTTGTATTACTGGTGTTTCTGGTTCGGGTAAGTCAACGCTGATTAATGACACCTTATACCGATATGCAGCGCGGGAATTAAACCGCGCCAGCCTTAAGCCTTCGGCTTGTGATTCAATTTCTGGATTAGAACAGCTGGATAAAGTAATTGATATTAATCAAAGTCCAATTGGGCGTACTCCTCGCTCCAATCCTGCTACCTATACTGGCTTGTTTACCCCGATTCGGGAGCTGTTCTCAGCAACGCCAGAAGCCCGCTCACGCGGATATTTGCCAGGACGTTTCAGTTTTAATGTCAAAGGAGGGCGTTGCTCTGCCTGTAAAGGTGATGGTGTTATCAAGGTCGAGATGCATTTTTTGCCTGATATCTATGTGCCTTGTGATATCTGCAATGGTCAACGCTACAATCGTGAAACGCTGGAAATTCGTTACAAAGGAAAAACCATTTTTGAAATTTTGGAAATGACTGTTGAAGAAGCCAGTGTATTTTTCGAAGCCATCCCATCGCTGGCAAAAAAGTTGACAACTTTGCTTGATGTCGGTCTGAGCTATCTGACCTTAGGGCAAAATGCTGTGACCTTATCCGGTGGTGAAGCGCAACGTGTCAAACTGGCAAAAGAATTATCGCGCCGGGATACTGGACAAACCTTGTATATACTCGACGAACCAACCACAGGGCTGCATTTTCATGATATTGAGTTGTTATTACGTGTACTTCATCGTCTGCGAGATCGCGGCAATACCGTGGTGGTGATTGAACACAATCTGGATGTGATTAAAACAGCCGACTGGATTATTGATTTGGGCCCGGAAGGTGGTGATGGTGGTGGTGAAATTATTGCGGAAGGAACTCCGGTTAGTGTCTCTCGGAAAAAGAAATCTCATACAGGTCAGTATTTGAAGCGTTTGTTTACAACTGAAAAAAATGCTACTTGAACCCTCAAGTTGTGACTGTTTGTGCCGATACTATATACGGAAATCGTTGAATATTAGTACGTCAATATTATTTACATTTTTGTTTTAAAAAGAGAAAAGTGACTTTGTAAAGCTATTTACCGCTAATAGTTATAGATATTCACGTGTTACAGGAATAGTAATTGCATCTATTACATTGAAAGTTATATAACGATACTTAATTCAGCGATACTTAAAGAATCAAACAGGAACACAAAGGCCACGCATGACTTCACAAGAAAGACGATCAAACAGAAGAAAAACAACATCAGTCAAAGTCTATCTAACTTCACGTGAGAACCCGATACGCCGATTTGTTGCTCGAAACTTGAGCATGGGCGGTCTTTTTCTCGAAATGGAACGATTGGAAGTTCCTGTCAACTCGACATTTACAGTTTTTGTTACAGTAACGAACCCGGACACATCAGTGATTCGGGTGCACCCGTTAGCTTCCAGAGTCATTCACTGGGCACCAGATGGAGTGGGTTTGAAATTTTGTAAAAAACCTCGACATCTAGCGCAACAATCAAGCACACTCAGTGCTGATATCCAGGTGCTTAACAGGCAAGGGCAGGAGTGATAACCCTTTCAAGATCTCGATTTATGATGCAGTGCAAGGCAAAAGTGGACGAAAAAGCACAGCATACTGGAGTATGTGAGCATTTTGAGTCCACTTGTAACACAGCAAAGCGCCATTCAGCGCGATCTTGAACCTGTTCTAAGAGATACAGTCAACCCCCACTGCCTTCAACAGGTAGGCAGATTGGATAGCGTTTGCTTGGTTGTATTATGAATAACGCATTGTATATCCCTTTTTATTGATAGATCCAAAAGTATTCGTAGTAATGTTTTTAGCCAACACTAATAGCCTTTGTGGTTGGAAAATCTTGTTAACGCGAGAACTTGTGGAACTATTAATATAGTCTCAGAAGCTGTACACCATCAGCATTATATTGGCATATTGACGAATACAAGAGTTGATAAGCAGCCATCTGTTTTGTTGCACTCGCTTGGAGTTAGCTTGCTAGCTCCGGACTTGTGCGCCTAACCGACTAACTGATGACTTCTCAACTCTCTGTATCCGTCAATACAAACTTTATCCAGCACCTAAAACAATTTGTATAATACAAATGCTATAGTCGTTGTTTCGAAAACAACAGTAGTTGCTTTCTACAGTCATTTATTTTAGTTTAATCTTCTCTAGATTTTACAGATTCCAAATACCACCTAAATTCTGCTGCCTAACTCTTGGCACAGAGCCCGCATTATTTTGACTAACTCATTACAATACAGACTTGTTTGAAAATAAAAGTTGAATATCTAGCATGGAACAAGCCTGCTGGAAATGCTACGATACGCAGTTAGAATGAGGTATGCAGTCAAACCTCTAGATGAATACAATAACAGCGCTGAAACGTGTAGTTTTCAGATTAAAATGCGGAGCATTCAATAATGGAAAAACCTTACATTCTTCATATGATCACCACAGAAAAAAATCTAAGTCCATTTGATGCCAATATGGCGATGGATGCCGGATGGACTTCTGTTGTTCCATATACCATGGTGGAAACAAGTGAAGTGCAAGGTTTGGTGCAAGATGCTATCTTTTCTCGTGGTCCAAAAGGGGTGAAGCGAACAGCGTTGTTTTTGGGAGGAAGAGATACTGAGCAAGCCATGGCCATGTTATCGATCGCACAGGAATCGATGGTTCCTCCATTCGAGATTTCCGCATTTGCTGATCCCAGTGGTGCATTCACAACAGCTGCCGGAATGGTTGCAGCTGTGGAAAAAGAGTTAATTAACAAACACAATTCCAGTTTGCAAGGTGCTAATGTATTGGTGCTTGGTGGAACCGGACCGGTTGGTCAGGCTGCGGCGGTACTGTCTGCTAAAGCGGGTGCAAACGTTACAATTATTGGTAGACAACTGGAAAAATCACAGCGTATTGCCAAACTGGTTAATGAAATGTTTGGTGATGCTAAAACCGATATACAAGGCGATGCTGATGCCAACAAACCAGAATTAATGAAAACTGCAGATGTTGTCTACGCAACAGCAGCTGCTGGTATTCAAGTGCTGGATTCTGAACAGATGGCAACTGCTCCGCAATTGAAAGTGGCTGCTGATGTCAATGCTGTTCCACCGTCAGGGATAGCTGGACTGGATGCTATGCATAATGGAACGCCAATTCCCGGCTCAACCAGTGGTGCAACAGGGGTTGGTGCTCTGGCAATTGGTAATGTTAAGTATCACGCTCAAAATGGTTTATTGAAACGCATGCGAACGACAGACAAACCCGTGTTTCTGCATTTTGAACATGCTTTTGAAGTTGCTCGCGAGTTTGTGAACCAATAAAAACAACGATTCCCGTACAGGAGAAAACCATGCAATCCTATCTCATTCATATGTTTGATCCTTCACCCCATGTCAGCCCGTTTGATATTAATATGGCGGCAGATGCTGGTTTTGATATGGTGATCCCTTATAATAACGTCCAGCTCGAACATGTTCATGGTTTGGTTCAGGATACAATTTTTTCGCGTGATAGTACCGGAGTTAAGCATACCGGTATTTTTCTTGGTGGACGCAATGTGGATCTTTCTTTGGACATGCTGGATGTTGCTAAAAAGGCCATGGTACCGCCTTTCCAGGTTTCAGTGCTGGCTGATCCCAGCGGTGCATTTACCACCGCCGGTGCGGTGATTGCCTGTATTGAAAAAGCACTGAAAACACACCAGATCAATGAATTGAAAGGCTTGAATGTGGTGGTGATTGGTGGAACGGGTTCTGTAGGAAGCACTTGTGGTGCAATTGCATCATTGCAAGGAGCTGAAGTGACATTAGTTGACCATGTCAGCATGGAACGCGCGAGTGGATTGGCAGAGAAATTCAATACACGCTTTGGGTGTCATCTAAAAGCCGATGTGGCTGGTACCGATGAAGATAAAATCAGACTGATTAGCGATGCTGATATTGTTATCTCTGCAGCGCTGGCTGGTCTTGAAGTGATTAGTGCGACAGTTTTAAAAGAAGCAAAAAATCTGAAAGTAGCAGCTGATGTGAATGCAGTTCCTCCAGCTGGTATCAAGGGCATTGAACGTAAGCACCAGGCAGAACCAATGGAATTTGCAGTGAATTCACCCAGTGCAGTGGGCATTGGAGCATTGGCGATCGGTGATGTTAAATATAAAACCCAGAAAGATTTGCTCAAGGATCTGGTTAAGTTTGATGATCCGGTTTACTATGATTTTCGCGATGCGTTTGCCCGCGCACAGAAACTAGCTTAAATAGAAAATAGCAAAATCGTCAAAACAATAAAAAACTCAGTCAATTTAGATTACACATGAAGAAAGCATTTAAATAATTATTTCGGAAGGAGGAGTTCCATGAAGATTGGTGTGCCTAAGGAAGTACATAAAGGCGAAAATCGTGTTGCAACAACACCTGATGCAGCTGAGAAACTAAGTAAACTGGGTTTTACTGTCAGTATAGAATCAGGTGCAGGCGAAGCCTCAAATTTTAGAGACGAGGACTACACCAAAGTGGGTGTCAAAATTGTCGACAATGCTGAAAAACTATGGAAAGATTCGGACATTATCGTAAAAGTGCGTGCTCCTGAAAAACATCCCCAGTTAAAAGTGCATGAAACTGATTTGTTAGATGGTAAGAAAACCTTAATCAGTTTTATCGGCGCAGCTCAAAATAAACAACTACTGGAAGACCTGGCTAAAACCAAAGCAACAGTTTTAGCGATGGAATCCATTCCGCGCATATCCAGAGCCCAGAAAATGGATGCTTTGAGTTCGATGGCAAATATTGCCGGATACAAAGCTGTGATTGAAGCCGCCGAACATTTTGGGCGGTTTTTTTGTGGTCAGGTGACAGCGGCAGGAAAAATACCACCCGCTAAAGTTATGGTCATCGGTGCCGGTGTAGCTGGCTTATCCGCACTCGGAACGGCAAGCAGCCTGGGTGCAATTACCCGCGCATTTGATACCCGACCTGAAGTTAAAGAACAAGTCGAAAGCATGGGTGCTGAATTTCTTTATGTTGACATGGAAGAAGATGGCAGCGGCACCGGTGGTTATGCCAAAGTAATGAGTCCTGAATTCATTAAGAAGGAAATGGCATTATTTGCAGAGCAAGCCAAGGAAGTTGATATTATCATCACCACGGCGTTAATTCCGGGTAAGCCAGCACCAGAATTGATTACTGAAGCAATGGTTAAATCGATGAAGCAAGGCAGTGTTATCGTCGATCTTGCTGCAGAACAAGGCGGCAACTGTGCCTTAACGAAAAAAGATCAAATAACCAATCGATACGGTGTCACAATCATTGGCTATACCGATTTACCAAGTCGCCTGCCAACCCAGGCCAGTCAATTGTACGCAACCAATATTCGTCATTTGTTTACCGATCTGACTCCTGAGAAAGATGGCAAGATCAATGTCAATATGGATGATGAAGTGATTCGTGGTGCAACTGTTGTTCATAAAGGTAAAGTCACCTGGCCACCGCCAGCACCTAAATTATCCGCTGCACCAAAACCCGCAGCACAAGCCAAACCAGCGATGGTCGCTGAGAAACCCAAATCGATTATCCCTGCACCCGTCAAAAAATATCTTCCATTTGCAATCGCAGCCTGGGCAATCTATGCACTTGGTGCATCCGCACCTGAATCATTTATGTCACATTTCACTGTATTCGTATTGGCGTGCTTTATTGGCTATATGGTGATCTGGAATGTTAAAGCGGCATTACATACTCCGCTGATGAGTATTACCAACGCAATCAGCAGTATTATTATTATTGGGGCATTGTTGATGATTTCCACAACCGGTTTTCTGGTAACACTGTTTTCTGTACTGGCAATATTGCTCACCACGATCAATATTACCGGCGGTTTTGCGGTGACCCACCGTATGCTTAAAATGTTCCAGAAATAAGGAGATTTCAACATGAGTGAAGGATTAATTACCGTATCCTATATTACGGCGACAGTATTATTTATTCTGGCATTAGGTGGGCTAAGCAATCAGGAAAGCGCGCGGCGCGGTATCATCTACGGTATCGTCGGCATGGTGCTTGCTGTTGGCGCAACGATATTCGATCCTGGTGTCACCTCAATTACCATGGTTGTAATTGCCATGGCAATTGGTGGCTATATCGGTTTGCAGCTGGCGAAAAAAGTCGCCATGACTGAAATGCCCGAGCTGGTAGCTATTTTACATAGCTTGGTTGGTCTGGCTGCAGTACTGGTTGGCTATGCGACGTTTCTGGATCCAAACAACAATATGGTGGGTGCTGAAAAAACCATTCATGAATTGGAGATATTTGTTGGCATCTTCATTGGCGCAGTCACCTTTTCAGGTTCAGTGATCGCTTTCGGAAAACTTAGTGGCAAGATCAGTGGTAATCCGGCACTGTTGCCTGCTCGTCACTGGCTTAATTTGCTGGTGGTGATCTTCACAGTTGTGCTTGGCAGTTATTTTCTTGCCGGAGCAGAAGATGGTGGTGGCACATTTCCATTGATGATGATGACGTTTCTGGCAATGATATTCGGCGTGCATCTGGTCATGGCGATTGGTGGAGCAGATATGCCAGTTGTGGTTTCCATGCTTAACAGTTATTCCGGTTGGGCGGCAGCGGCTACAGGTTTCATGCTCTCAAATGACTTGCTGATCGTTACTGGCGCATTAGTTGGTAGTAGTGGTGCTATTTTGAGCTACATCATGTGTCGTGCGATGAACCGAAACTTTTTAAGCGTAATTGCTGGTGGGTTTGGATCTGACGGTGGTGGACCTGCGGCAACTGTTGAAGGAGAAGTGATTGCAACCGACGCAGATGAAGCAGCAGAAATGCTTGCGAATGCCAAGGAAGTGATGATTATTCCTGGCTACGGAATGGCCGTGGCACAGGCGCAACATACGGTATCAGAATTGACCAAAACGCTGCGTGAAAAAGGCGTTAATGTTCGCTTTGGTATTCATCCAGTTGCAGGGCGTATGCCAGGTCATATGAACGTATTGCTTGCAGAGGCCAAAATTCCATACGATATTGTTTTCGAAATGGATGAAATCAACGATGATTTTCCGAAAGTCGATGTCTCACTGATTATTGGCGCAAACGATGTCGTTAACCCATCTGCACAAGACGATCCAAACAGCCCAATTGCGGGTATGCCCGTGATGGAATGCTGGAAAGGTCATACAACCATTGTTATGAAGCGTGGAATGGCATCTGGCTATGCAGGTGTCGACAACCCTCTGTTTTTCAAAGAAAACACTAAAATGCTGTTTGGTGATGCCAAGGATAGTCTCAATGCAATTCTTAAAGCAATAAAATAGTCATTTTCACAATAGCGGTATAAAACTGTTCGGTTTTATACCGCATTTCCGGTTAGAAGGCGGGTGAGTCTCGTTTCCGATCGGAGTTCTATCGGCAATATTCAGTCAGTACTTCGTTGATTTCCTCAATGGCGTAGCCATCAGGATCAAAATCACCACCAATCCATTCTTTATATCCTTCGTGCTCTGGATGTGTTGCATCATTTATAGCTTCCAGAAAGTCGTAATAGCCACATATACCACCAATATTTTCAGGAGGACAAGCACCTTTAGCTTTGATACAGAAGGGTAAGTTTTGTTTGGGATCAAAGGTTAATATTTTTTCAAGCGTAATCTTGTGTTCCCATCCATCTCCAAAATCATATTCGTAAACAATAGAATCTTTTTCTTTTTTCAGAAGTTGACTGATTCTATATTGGCTTTCATCGATAGTGTTTAAATCCATATCAAAATCAGGATCTGGCATACCATAATAACGGTCTCCCACAATAAATTGATGTAAATGTGAGTTTGTCCAGCCCATGATTATTTGTATTGCCATATGCAGTTCTGGAAGTGTCGTAGAATCTGCAATGAGAAAACGACGCCAGATAGGTGGTTTCGACCCATTCAGACCGATCTTCAATTGATATGTTTTTCTAAGTGTTTTGGTCAATGTCATTTCATTTATGTCGAGCTGTTGTGGATAGTATGATATTAGAACAGAGAAAAGCACATAGTTCATTTTAGTCTTTGTGATTTAGAACATAACGGGGTATCCACTTAACGCAAGCCAGTCTAAAAAACCCCTATATGTTGTGGTTTCTCTCAACGATCTGTTGGTATGGCAATGGCGGCGTCATAACGGCCTGTTGCATAAGGCGATAGAACAGCATGCCTCGTAATCGAGACGTGCGACGGTTGAAATGAAACGTGTATTCATCAAGATAGTACTCGAGATGTTTTTGGCTGATTGACCCCTGATGCGTGCTCAACTGCCAGCGTTTGACCAAGGCGGCAACGCGATGAACTCCGGGCATGCTGACGTGGACCGGGTCGCCTGTGTCCGAGAGAACAACCCGTTCGTGTTTGTAGCCGCGTTTTGACAACTCGTTGTAGCCGCTCCACCCATCGGTCAGAATCTCAGAACCTTGCTCGGCAACGTAGCAGATGAAAGGGACGAGACTATTACCAGAGACATCCGCTATTCGGCGCATCCGCACATGTCCAAACCCTTTTGGCGAATGGAGTTCCAGTGCAACAACCACGATTTCCTTCTTTCCGCTGCCGCGACCTCGTTTGCCGCCTGTATCGGTGCCACCAATATAGGTTTCATCCACTTCAATTCGACCGCAGAGACGCTCCCGTCGGGGGCAGACCATGGCTTGCCTCAGCTTGTGCAACTATGTCCAAGCCGTCTGATAGCTCCCGAAGCCAAGAATGCGCTTCAACCCTAGGAGGCTGTCCGAGAATAGAAGTCGTTGCGAGGGAAAGCGGTTTTGAGTCCATTTTTTTGATTCAATGAGGCGAATACTTGCTGTCTTGAACGAATTTAATCGGAAAAATGGGCCAAAATCCGCTTTTCCGCAGTAGGCTTTCTATTCTCGGACAGCCTCCTAGTACATAGTCCAGTCTAAAGAGTCGGGTAAAGATGTTCCTGATTACCCATAAGCTTCCGCAACTTTACTCGGAATTTTCACTCTAATGGATATGTAATCACGGAGTCAAAGCCATGAGCAAAAATAAAGTGCAGTTCCAGGCAGGCTATAGCTTAATACAGCTATTTCAAGACTACGGAACAGAAAGCCAATGCCGCGAAGCTTTATTCAAATTACGCTGGCCGACAGGGTTTAATTGCCCTGAGTGTGGTGGTTATCAGTATTGCTTTTTAAAAGCAAGAAAGCTCTATCAGTGTAATCAATGCCATCATCAAACGTCATTGATAAGCAGAACCATTTTTGAGCAAACCAAACTTCCTCTAACGAAGTGGTTTTTAGCCATCTACTTAATCACACAATCAAAAACAGGTCTGTCAGCGTTGGCGCTTAAACGTGAAATCGGTGTGTCTTACAAGACAGCATGGAGTATGAAACACAAGATCATGCAGGTCATGAAGGAACGAGATGATTGCAAGCGACTCAGTGGAACAATCCAGTTAGATGACGTCTATTGGGGTGGCGAACGCCACGGTGGAAAAAGAGGCAGAGGCTCAGCCAATAAGGTCCCGTTTGTTGCCGCTGTTTCACTCGATAAAGAAGGTCATCTCGATTGCAATGAATATGAATGTCGTTAAAGGGTTTCGGCAGACAGAAATATCACGCTGGGCAAAACAGCATCTACAGCCTGATAGCACGGTTATTTCGGATGGATTGCCTTGTTTTTCAGCAGTGACTGATGCTGATTGTCATCACATCAGCATTGTAACAGGCGGTGGATACCAAAGTGTCACAAAAAAAGAATTTGCTTGGGTGAATACCATGATAGGCAATGTTAAAAATGCCATCACTGGCACTTACCATGCAATCAACCCAAAGCATTTGCCACGCTATCTTGCTGAATTCTGCTATCGCCATAACAGACGGTTCCAGCTAGAAGATATGATCCCTCGTTTTGCCTATGTTGCAGTCAGGACGACTCCTATGCCAGGCAGACTTTTAAAATTGGCGGAAGCTTATGGGTAATCAGGAAGATGTTTTAGTTTTATTCTTGCATCTTCAGTTGTGAAACACCAATTCATCTCACTCTCCTTAGCGTTTCGGTTATTGGTCCATGCCGTGACTTCTTGTGTTAAATACGCTCTGTTTGCCATTCGATTTTTCATGCATTGCCGAGACAGCAAGCTAAATTCAATTTCTGCCATATTTAACCAGCTTCCATGCTTCGGGGTGTAATGGGGTGCTGATTTTAAATAATGTGGAACTTAAAGTAAAAACGAGGATCAATACCTTATCTTGCTGATATCAAGAGGAAAAGGAAATGGCTGAAGTCGTCGCTCACGAAGGGAATCAATTCACTCTTCAGGTCACTGTCACACTCACCGGTAGTTTACTGGAAATGGAAAAAGCGATCCTGGATGGATGCAATGAGATGGGAAGCGTAGCCACCGCACAAGCCCTCCAGAAATTTGATACCGACGGCAGCCCAATCAAACTGGGTGAGGTCAAACTGACAGTGCGCGATAAAACCAATAAAATTTACCAAACACCGTATGGTGGTGTCCCCATTCAACGCTATGTGTATCAATCGTCAAAAGGCGGAAAGATCGATTGCCCGCTGGAAAATAATGCTCAGATAATCAGAGGAGCGACGCCAAAATTTGCGCAACAAATCTCACACAAATACGCGAACATGAATGCCCCGGCCGTCTGTCAGGATTTACATGACAATCATCACCGAACAATCGCCCATTCCTATTTGCAAGATGTCAGTGATTGGGTTGGCAGTATTGCACAGGCGAAAGAAGAGATCTGGGACTATGCAACACCAACACTCAATGAAGCGATTAGCACCGTTGTTGTCAGCTCAGATGGTGCCTACATCCTGATGCGAGACGATGGATACAGAGAAGCCATGGTGGGTAATATTTCACTGTATGATGTCACCGGAAAACGGCAACACACCATCTACATCGGAGAAGCCCCTGAATATGGTAAAGGGACTTTTTTACATCGCCTGGAAAAAGAAAAATTAGCACGGTAAAAAAACATTACCCAAATGCACTCTACTTAGGCATCGCCGATGGCGCAAAAAGCAATTGGACATTTCTGGAAACACACACCAGTCGCCAGCTCTTGGATTTTTTTCATGTGACTGAATACCTGGCAACCGTTGCTTACGCGGCTTACCCAGGAAAAACCGATAAACCCAAGCGAGACATTTGGCTCAATGAACGGTGTACACAGCTCAAGCATGACTCAAAAGCCGTCGAAGCACTGATTGCAGAAATGGAGCAATTAGCCAAGAAAACGAGCCTGACAAAAACAATCAAAGACGATTTATTGGCGGCGTTGACTTATTTTATCAACCATCGTCACATGATGGATTATGCGACACAGGTGAACCAACAATTACCCATTGGGTCGGGTGTGACTGAGGCCGCTTGCAAAACATTGGTGAAGCAACGTCTTTGTGGGTCTGGAATGCGCTGGAAAGACAAAGGTGCCAAAGTGATTTTGTCTTTACGAGCTCTTGTTCAATCAAAAGGGCGCTGGCAACAATTTTGGGGGAATATTGAACAATATGGCGCACAAGTATGTATGTAGGGTAACATTATTTTAAATCAGCACCCGTGTAATGAAACTCTAACTTATCGAGCAGACGACGTGCCTCTGTGGGATCAAATGCTTGATACAGAGAAGCTCCAATGTGCGTATTTAAATTATCCATCACCAATCGAATTGTTTGGGCTTCAGGGTAATCTTCATCAACAAGCTTACGAATTTGTAATGCCCAATCAACAGCCGTCCGTCTTGCTGTAATATCAATGCGCCGCCAATCACGCAGAGGCTCAAAAAAGATAAACAGATTGCTGGTTCCGTTACGTTCATACTCGGTATCAAATCGTTCGGGCTTTCCTGGCTCCATCGGGAGTGCTTTCCGCACATCCTTTAGGTGCTGTTGACTACTCTCATCCATACAGACAATCGGATATTGTTTGTCGTAGTCTTGCTTGTACAGGGTAAGAATATCCTCCATGGCACAGACAAAACGAGCATTTTCCTGTGCAGGAATACACCATTCTTTACGCTGCCAAGGCTTGATGGTGTTTTTTTAAAACTTGACGGACAGTTTCAGGGCTAATACTGTCTATCTCACTGAGCTCAACGAAACGTGAAGCCAATAAGCGCAATGTCCAACGGTTGATGCCTTCGGGTGAATCACTACAGCAAAGTGCGATTAACTGTGCTTCTTTTTCTCCATCCATTTTGCGCGGTGTTGATTGACGTGGGACTCTCTCCAGGCAGGTTGGCAAACCGTCTTCGATGAGCTTCTTGCATGCTCTTTCAACGGTCTTGATACCGATGTCCAGTTTTCGGGCAACATCCGTGTTTTTAAGGCAGGGGCCAGTGTCTCCCTGGTCTATATTCAACAAAATTTGAGCACGTTGTCGTTTAAAAGCAGCGACCTTTCCTGTCTTTACAAGTGTTTGAAGATCTATGCGCTCTTCCATACTTAAGCGCACTATATAAATTCGCTTTCCCATGAATCCACCTCTTAACAACAAAGATTAGATTATGCGTGTATCTTTCCAGTTTTTAAAGAATTATATGATCAATTTTTACTGGACGTTGTACTAGTGCGCTTGCTCCATCCTTCTGGCTGGTCACAAACCACATGGCTGCAAACCAGGTTTTCAACAGCATCCGTGTGCGATCAAAAATGGTTTCTGCCGTTGCTGACACCTCACTTCCGCACTGTCGACAATGGAGATAACCTCGACTTCGGGAAGGGTGTTTAACGCCGCCTTTTTCCAATTGTTGATTTGGGTTGAATGGATGCCGTATTTCGCGGTAATTTCTGCTGTGGTTTGCTCTACTTTTAGGGCTGCTAAAACAACCTTGACTTTGGTTTGGGTGCTGTGCTTTTTCGACTGATTGTCATCTCTTAATCCTTGGTTTTGAGGGTAAGATTCTATCTTAACTACTGGTCTAGTTTTTGGGGAGTATTATATGTTTGCACTGGAGAAAGCGATTCTAACGTAACAATTCAAGGCTGCTATTTAAGAAGCTGTTTGGTTAAAAAATGTCCGCTGCTAAGCCCAGAAATCGTTGTATTTTTCCGCTGTTCCTCGTTAAATAGCGCAACTATTCGCCTCGAAGCAGCGAAAAGATCCAATCGATTCAAGAACTTTTCGTTTGGACATTTTTTAACCAAACAGCTGCTACCGCAAGATAATGCTTGCATTATGATCCCCTGGTGCTTCCAGAGATGTAGTTGATGAGCTTGTAGACAATTTTCTTTAAGAAATAAAAGAGTGTTGAGAAAATTAACTTTGCCTTGACAGCAGAGAAAAACAAGATAAAATAGCCTGCTAACTAGATGCGCGGGAATAGCTCAGTGGTAGAGCACAACCTTGCCAAGGTTGGGGTCGCGAGTTCAAGTCTCGTTTCCCGCTCCAGATTCCCTAATTTACACCAAATCCTGTTTATTGGCTGCGTGGCAGAGGGGTTATGCAGCGGCCTGCAAAGCCGTGGACGCCGGTTCGATTCCGACCGCAGCCTCCAATTACTGGTTTAACCTTCCTCCATACGTGGGGTTGTTCAATGTTATCTTGTTCAAGATCTCGCTGAATAGCGCATCGCTGCGTTAAAACTGGACTCAAAATACTCACATACTCCAGTATGCTGTGCTTTCTCGTCCACTTTTGCTTGTGTTGCATCCATTTCCGTTCCAGTCAATATTCGCCAGGACAAGCCGATGTGGGTGTTTTAGACCATTCTGGCTGGGCGCACAGGTGCTTTTCGGATGAATGGCGCGATTATATACCGTGAGACCAAAGTTAAGGTACATCATCAGCTTGGTCGGGTCTTTTTCTAGTTGGGCGAGAGTGGTTAAGAGCGAGGACATGAATTTCCCTAAAGCCATTCCCGTTGTAGTAATGCACAAGCTTGCTGTATTACGCATTTTACATGCTAGGTAATAATTGGATTCTGATCCCAGAATTCTTTTTCTAAATCACAAACAAATCGATGCTTTTCATAAACTGATTGAATCAATTGTATATTTTTGATTAAAGTTTTCTTTCTCTCTGCCGATATCTATTCCGTGTATCCGTTTTTTTCTCTAAATAGGGATGATTTGTACGATACATTGTGTGGGATTCTATACTTTTCACACATGAGAATTTAGCATTTTTTGTACGTGATATTTTGTGAAGAGTAAGGTGGAAATCTTAGCTGTGGTCATTCTAGAGCAAGTTTTTCCAGTAATTATTCGCAAAAAAGTGTGTGCACTGGATGTTGAATTTCCGTGTGCGGAGAGTATACATATCAATAAAGGGATGTTTTTTTCTTCGTAGTGTTTGCGATGCGTGTCAGGAGAGTCAGTAATGAACCAAAGAGCTGAACAAGGCTTTACATTAATTGAATTGGTAATAGCAATGGCTATTATGTCAATCTTAACGATGATTGCAGTACCCAGTTATCAGGAGCACCTGCAAAAAACACGGATTGCTATGGCGAAAGCTGATTTAATGGAGCTAGCGGGTTTTTTTGAACGTCAGCGTACTGTCAATGCTTGTTATAACGGTAGTGCTTGTGATAAAGATGAAACTGGTGGCTCAGATGCGTTAATAGCAGATCAGACGTCATCCATATTAAACATGCTTTCTGATGAAACAGCGCAATATTATGATGTTACGCTTGAAGTATTAACTAATTCTACATTTACACTAAGAGCAACGCCAGATAACAGCACTGCACAAGATGGTACAGGGCTTCTTGAGATATTACATACGGGTCAACAGCGCTGGGATAAAAATAATGACGGTGATGCAGACGATACTGGTGAGGGGAATTGGAAGCGTCATTAATCTCTGATTGATATACTCTTCGCACATGAAAATCTAGTATTTTGTGTGCGTGATATTTTGTGGAGAGCAAGGCGGAAAATCTTAGCTGTAGTCACTCTACAGCAAGGTTTTTCAACGCAGTTATCCGCAAAAAAGTGCGTGCACAGGATGCTAGATTTTCATGTGCGGAGAGTATAAAATTCTACAAAAAAGGGTTTCGTTTTCCACGAAACCCTTTTTTATTTATAAGCTATAAAATTTTACGTTCAAGCGTTAGAAGAGCTGTCGTTTGTTGCCTTATAATCCAACTCGGCTACCAGCGTATCTTTTAATTTCAATTGTTTTGCCAGTTCAGCAAGGTAGGCTTTTTCCTGGGCATTGCTATCATCAATAATAATGCGGGAAACCAGATAAATTTCAGCTGCCGCACTGGGTGAGTCTGCTGCAGAAGCAATTTCACTTGCGCTAACCGGCTTGGTTAGTTCGGCTTGAAGAAATTCCATTGTATCACCGTCCAGTGACATCTTGGATAGTTGTTGTTGAATAGCTTCCAGCTCGCCTTCGTCAATATGCCCATCAGCTTTGGCTGCTGCGATCATTGCTCTGAGTAAAGCCAAGCTTCGGCTTTCGGCGGCCTCTCCTTCTAGTTGATCGGCTGATGCTATATCTGGGATCGGTTTGCCTGAATGAACGCCTTGCCAGTTTTGAAAGGCTTTATATGCTATTCCACCTACAGCTGCGACACTGCCCATTTTTAGTGCGGCTCCTGTCACTTTCCTGCCAGCACCTGTGCCTAATAATACTGCTAATACACCAGCACCAATTGCGCCTTTTTTTGCACCTTCCAGCATCGTCTTGCGGGCTTTTTCATCGACTGGAACGCCGGCTTTGTTTTCTGCCAGATCTTTGCCTTGTTCTACCAAATCCTTCCCGGTTTTTAATAGATCGTCTAAAATACTGCGTGCATCCATGTTGTGTTCTCCTGATACAGTGTTTGAATAATGATGAATACCTGATCTTAAGCCTAAACTTCGGCAAAGAGTTGCTGTGAAGTCTATTCTGAGAGCATCAATAATTCAATGTGGCATCACTCTCGCTTATAGATTCAAGCTTGAGACTACCCGCTGAGTCAAGTGAGTGTCAACTGCTATCAGTTATTTTGTGTTGCCAACAACGTGTATTAAGGTAGATGACACTGTTGTTATGCATGGTTTGATGGTGCGAAAAAATTTTATAAATATTTATAATAAAGAGTGTTTTATTTCTGCATCAGTAGATAGTTGATGGCAACTTGAGGGAATCATGGGTTGGATTCAAAATACCTCAGAACGACTTGAAAGAGCATGTGTAGGAATATCTGGGTGTTACGAGTCAGCCTCGTTCTGCGTTATAATAGTTCCATTGATATTGCTAATCATTGGTAAAAGTATTGTGTCATTCTTTTGAATAAACCAGACAATGCCATTCAATCTCATGCACTTCATGTACATGCGCCAGCGCGTTTGCATATGGGGTTTATTGATATTTCTGGTGTTTTGGGGCGGCGTTTTGGAAGTATTGGTGTGGCTCTCAATGAGTTGGGAGTCAGCATGCGTCTGACTCGGTCTGGTCAGTTGTCTGTGAAAGGGTTTCAAAGTCAGCGTGCGGAGAAGTATGCGACACGTTTTTTTGATGTATTTCAGATTGAAGGTGGAGCTGAGATTGTCATTGATCAGGCCATTCCTGAGCATGCCGGGCTTGGTTCAGGAACACAGATGGCATTGTCAATTGGCGTTGGGTTAAACCGCTTGTATGGATTGAATAAAACCCTGGAGCAGTTGGTGTCGTTGATGGGGCGTGGTCATCGCTCTGGCATTGGTATTGGTGCGTTTTGTCAGGGAGGTTTGGTGGTTGATGGTGGTCGTGCACAGGAGACTGTGATTCCGCCAGTGATTAGCCAAATAAAAGTGCCAGATGAGTGGCGATTTATCCTGATTCTGGATACAAGCGTTCGCGGTATACACGGTGAGAGTGAGATTGAAGCGTTTAGTCGCTTGCCAGAATTTCCAGCGCAGCTGGTGGCTCATCTCTGCCATCTAGTCTTTATGCGCGGATTACCGGCAGTGATTGAAAGTGATTTGCCGATATTTGGTGAAGTCATTACCGAATTGCAAGCTACTGTTGGCGACCATTTTGCAACGGTCCAAGGGGGACGTTTTACTAGTCAGGCAGTTGAGC
The DNA here is from genome assembly GCA_965224565.1 of Methylococcales bacterium. Lineage (GTDB taxonomy): Bacteria > Pseudomonadota > Gammaproteobacteria > Methylococcales > DRLZ01 > DRLZ01. Next base: position 738,313 of record CBDCZN010000002.1, read on the forward strand.
AAGCTGTGCGATGGTTCGGTCAGCAGGGAGCAGTTGGTTTGGGGCAGAGCTCATGGGGACCTACAGGATTTTGCATGGTGAAAGGTGATGCAATGGCGAATCAATTGGTCGAGCAGGCACGTCTCCAGTTTGCACATCCTGGACTTGAATTTATGACTGCCAGTGTTGGTGATACAGGGGCAATCGTTGAAGAGGCTAACATCCCGACACAAGCATCGCCAATATACACAGAGTTTGCTTAATACGTGAATCTCTTGTTTTTCCTGGGTCATTGTGTGACTTGAAGACTGAATCAGATTAGACATAGATGTCTAAAGTATTCGTTTGACTCCTGAGTTATTTTTGAAAGCATTGATTCAAAATGACAAGACTCCACTGGTTGTGATTGCAAGATCGGCCCGAATGTTGGTCGAATCTGCAAATCGCGGTGGCTTTGATGTAACAGCATTTGACCAGTTTGGTGATGGCGATACGCGCATGGGCGCGGCTCATTTTTGTTTGCTGAATGATTTGTCAACAGATACAGTTATTTCAACGATAGAGTCACTGAATATAGAGCAACAGCCCTTGGTTATTTATGCGAGTGGTGTTGATAACAACCCGGATTTATTACTACAGTTGCAACAGCGTTACCAGTTACTGGGGAATTCAGCGCAAAGCGTCCACCAGGTAAGAAATCCGCAGTTATTTTTCAGATTGCTGGATGATTTGAATATCGCTTACCCGTCAATCAGTTATGGTTCTCCCATTGGACACAACTGCTTGCTAAAACGTACCGATTCGGAAGGCGGGTTAGGTGTTAGCCGCGCTAGCTCTAGTAGTGAGGGCGATCTACAAGCTGGGTGTTATTTTCAACAGAAACTAGAAGGTATTCCTTTTTCAGTGCTGTTTTTGGCTGATGGGAAATCCAGTCGTATTGTTGGCTTCAATACTCAGTGGATAGTGGCTGATAATCCTGGTCAGCCATATTTGTTTCAAGGAATGGCGAATCGTTATGATTTAAGCGACCAAAATCAGCGTTTAATTGAAACATGGATTACCAATATTGTTGTTGCGACGGGCTTGCAAGGTTTGAATAGTATTGATTGTCTGGATGTTGATGGTGAACTTTTTGTGTTGGAGATTAATCCCAGACCGAGTGCCAGTGTTACGCTGTACGATTTGGATTATGCACATGGATTACTGGCAGAACATATTAACTGTTTTACGGGTGAAGCATGGAGTGATGCTCAAAAGCAGAGTCAGGTACGAGGAACGTGGGTTGTTTATGCGCCTGCTGATTTGCAAATTCACAAGCATCTGAAATGGCCGCTATGGGTTAGCGATCAACCAGCAATAAACAGCGTATTTAATTGTGGAGAGCCGCTATGCACGCTGCAAGCAAGCGCTGATACAGTTACACTAGTGAAGCAAAAATTAATGCAGCGTTGCGCTATGATGACCAATTTACTGCTTGATTCGAGCCGTAAGTTTGAATCAGCATGAGTTGATGTTAAGGAGTGATGATTTAATAACTTTCGGATCTTGACTTGTCTTTTGGCTTCACAGATGCACTAATCAAATAGTTACATAGCTCACTATGCGCCTATATGATTTAGCACTCCTGTGAAACCAAAATTCTATGTCAAACTTTCGGAAGTTATTAAATCCTCACTCCTAATTATTCATCATCGCCTCAATCCAAAAATAAATATTTTCAGGAGATAGAAATGACAGGAACTGTCAGTGTTAATAAACTTGCCCAACCCTTGGTTGAGCATTTGATTGATAATGCGACTGCATTGAGAGTTGGTGTTGAGAAACTCGACAATGGTTGCACAATTATTGATGCGGGGATTAATGTTGATGGTGGTCTGGAAGCAGGGCGTATTGTTGCTGAAATCTGTCTTGGTGGGCTGGGAACAGTCAGTTTAACGCATAGTTCTTATGTGCCGCGTTGGCCGCTAACTGTCAATGTGCATACTGCTAATCCTGTTACTGCTTGCCTGGGCAGTCAATATGCCGGATGGAGTTTAGCGCATGGTGAAGGAAAAGAATCCTTCTATGCACTAGGTTCTGGGCCAGCACGCGCACTGGCTGGTAAAGAAAAGCTTTACAAAGAATTGAATTATCAAGACCAGGCAGACAAGGGCGTTTTGATAATGGAAGTGGATAAAGTACCACCGTTGCCTTTGATTGAGAAAATTGCCGAAGATTGTGGACTGAAAACCACTGATTTAACCATTATTCTCACACCAACTTCCAGTTTGGCTGGCGGCATGCAAGTGGTTGCTCGTGTGCTTGAAGTGGCAATGCATAAGGCCCATGAGCTGAAATTTTCACTACATAACATCGTTGACGGGAGTGGTAGTGCGCCGCTTTGCCCGCCGCATCCGGATTTTATACAGGCGATGGGCCGTACTAATGATGCGATTCTGTTTGCCGGGCAAGTGCATTTATTTGTGAAAGGGAGTGATGAAGATGCAGAACAACTTGCTAATCAAATGCCAAGTTCGGTTTCACGAGATTACGGGCGACCGTTCGCCGAAGTGTTTAAAGAATACAAATATGATTTTTTCAAGATTGATCCGATGTTATTCAGTCCGGCAAAAGTGGTGATTACTGCTGTGGATAGCGGTCACTGTTTTCAAGCTGGTAAGCTGGATGAGGCGTTGCTGAATAAATCCTTTAATCTTAAGGGTGCCTCTAATAATTAGGATTTTTGTTCGAGTTCAAGGCGGATGATTTTCGAGAACCGCAGTGTATATGGAATACATGAGGATCGCAGGAAACCATCCAACGCTGAAATCGGGCAAAAAGACAATTATTAGAGGTGCCCTTTAATCATCCATCAAATGCGCTATTGAGTAATGTATCAAACTAATGCTTGAGCAAGGTCGCATTGCAATTATTACTGACGATCCTGGTTGGCATGGCAAACGCTTGTCTGAAGCATTTTCAGCGCGTGGGTATGTCTGTAGCATGGTTTCGCTTACCGAATGCGCATTTCACATGGATGGTGGAGCGAGTGTGCTTGAGATTCCCGGGTTTTATCCGCAGCTACCAGATGGCGTGTTTGTTCGTGGTATACCGGGTGGATCGTTAGAGCAGGTCGTGTTCTATCTGAATGTTTTGCATGGATTAAAGCAGGCAGATGTCAAAGTTTATAACGATGGACGGGTTATTGAACGGACTGTTGATAAGGCGTTAACCAGTTTTCTCTTGCATCAGGCTGGAATTTCCACACCACCAACCTGGGTGTATAGCAATCGAGAACAAGCGATGCATGTTGCTCGCAGACAATTACTTGATGGCTGTCAACTGGTATTCAAACCATTGTTTGGTTCGCAAGGAGAAGGTCTGCAGTTGATTAGCAATATGGACATGTTAAATTCAGTTGATGGGCATAACGGTATTTATTATTTCCAACGTTTTATTGCTCCAGCGGATGGCAATTGCTTCGACTGGCGTGTCTTTGTTATTAACGGTAAAGCAGTCGCTGCAGCGCGGCGTAGCGGAGTTGATTGGTTAAACAATGTTGCCCAAGGAGGACGTTGTGAACCTGCAGTCCTGGATAAAAACTTAAGTGACCTTGCTGAAAGTGCTGTCCGATTATTGGAGATGGATTATGGCGGTGTTGATATTATCCGTGATGCACAGGGACAATTGTTTGTGCTGGAGGTGAATAGTGTGCCAGCATGGAGGGGGCTTCAGAAAGTGTGTGATTTTTCAGTGGCAAGTCTTCTTGTCGATGATTTTATCGGAAAGTTAGAATACAAAAAACAGGTTCAGTTTGCAGCAATCTGAGCAAGAAAGTGAAATTCGGGAAAAAATCCTGAATGCCTGGTTGCACGCATGTGAGCTTGATATATTGACTTTTAAACCAGGTAATGTCAGTGTTTACGCGGCTGGTCACGATATGACTGCGGAACATTTCAGAGTCAGCGCTCGCGTAAGCGCAGAATCCATCACAGATTTTTCTCTTTCATTAGGAGAGAAAATCTTTTATTCTATTAGGGATACGTACAACGCTGTTGGTTGCAACACCAACTTGGGTATCGTTTTGCTGTGCGCGCCGTTGATCCAGGGGCTTCAATCAGTATCGCCAAATCAAAAAAATACTGTTTCGTTGCGTGAGCAAGTGAGTACTATACTTGATGCGACCTCCATTAAAGATGCAGATTGGGTGTATCAAGCTATTAGAGTAGCAAAACCTGGCGGTCTTGGACATGTAGATCAGCAAGATGTTGCAGTTTCACCCCAGGTAACTCTTCAGCAAGCGATGCAACTCGCAACTGACAAAGATCGTATTGCATATCAATATGTGAATGATTACAAAGATATTTTTGAATACGGAGTGCCTTGCTATCGGGAGGCACTGTTGCGTTGGAATGATGCGCGCTGGGCTACATTGGCTGTTTATGCTGGTTTTTTGGCATCAATTCCAGATAGTCTGATTGTGCGCAAATACGGAAATCGGTTTACCAAGATGGTAGCCAGCAGAATGACTCTTGTCAACAAACAGTTACAGGAGTTTAACCCTGATCAGCCTGAGCAATTATTCAGTGTTCTCAAGGATGTGGACGCTGAGTTCAAAGCTGCGGGGATTAATCCAGGAACAACAGCGGATTTGACAGTTACGTCAATATTTGCCGAGAGTCTGGATAAGTTAAGGTGGAACGTCAAAGGAACTTGTATTCAATAAAGGTTGTTAAATTAACCAGCTATTTTCTCTGTCTTGTGTCTTATCAAGCAGTCCATATGTTTGTTGTGGGCTGACTGTGGTGAGTGCATCAAGGTTGAATGGAAAAACGCCGCTAATTTAATGCTTATTTGTATGCTTTTTTCTAAGCAGGACTGCAAAGCAAACGTTAGAGCATGATGTTTTGATAGATCTGAATTAAAAGATTTAGCAGTAGCATCGAGATAACATTAATAGATACAGTTTAATTTATATCACAGGAGCTTAAAGGAAAATGGCAAAGATTAAAAAAATGATGGTTGGCGAATCACTACATGGCGATGGTAATGAAGTTGCACATATCGACTTGATCATTGGTCCACGTGACAGTGCAGCTGAAACAGCATTTGCGACAAGTCTGACTAACAACAAAGACGGGTTTACCAGTCTTCTGGCTGTTGTTGCTCCAGATTTGATGTGTAAACCAGCGACAGTGATGTTTAATAAAGTCACTATCAAGAATGGTAAGCAAGCAGTTCAAATGTTTGGTCCTGCTCAACGTGGTGTTGCCATGGCTATCACAGATTGTGTTGAAGAAGGGCTTATTGCTGCAGAAGAAGCAGATGATTTGTTTATTTGTGTTGGTGTTTTTATTCACTGGTTGGCTGAAGATGATACAAAGATTCAGGATTACAATTACACTGCAACCAAAGAAGCACTCGAGCGAGCTATTGCTGGTAAACCAACTGCAATTGAAGTGGTTGCCCATAAAACCACTAAACACCCATTTGCAGCACATAAATAATTATTGTTGGTGATTGTTACTATTCAGTATCGATAAACAGTTGTTTTAACCGATAGTCTCTTTAATGTATTGAGAGGCTCAATCACTGCAATTAAATGCTTTAAAAGATCGTCGCTGTGGAGAATCTTCTGTGGTGACGATTTTTTAGCTTGCTGAGTGCTGTTTTATTAACAGCGCATCGCTAATTTCTGAATCTCAGTGTCACAGAGTTGGCCATTATGCAGGCAACTTGAAAGCAGGGCACTGTGGATACCCATTCCTGTTAATCTATTCAAGTCATTTACCCCTCTGATTCCTCCTGCCGCAACCAGGCGACTTTGCGTTGTCATTTGCTGGATTATCTTAAGACGCTCCCAATCCGGGCCAGTATTTGTACCAACCTTGGCTAATGTCATTACGATGACTTGATCTGGCCAATGCTTGGCAGTTTCCAACAATTGATTTGGACCAATCAAGTGTTGCTTAAAATCCAGCGACAAGATTAAATCAGCTGGTTTTGATGTGATTGCTGGAAGCATTGACTCAGTGAGTGACTCGCTGCCAATCACCTGTATCCAGTTGTCTGCTAACTGGTCGGTATGGTTATACAAAACCCCTTGATCAATCCAGAATTGAATCTGTGGAAACTGTTCTAGTAAAGAGTGAATGAGCTGTGTATTATTGCCATCGGCTGATAACAGATCAAGGTCAGCAATATACAGTGTAGAAAAAGTGTGTAAAGTCAGGAAAGCTTCGATAACAGCTTGTGGTTGAGCAGAATGACACAATGAAGACTGGATTGGCTGATATGACTCGCGATTTCCCTGATGTGCGTGAACAACCAGACCATTTTTAATATCGATGACAGGGATAATTAGCATAGTGGTTGTTGAGTTTGGAATCGTGGAATCTTGAAAATATTAATCCTTGAGTTTATCACTGGCGGCGGTATGGTTGATATGCCTTTGCCGGGAAACCTGGTGATTGAAGGTCAACTCATGCTCGATGCAATCGTTACTGATCTGCTGGAATTAGAGCAGATTCAACTGATGGTTTTACGCGATGCTCGATTACCAAAACCAGCATTCATGGGTGATAATTCCAGCTATGATTGTATTTTTGTGACATCAGATCAAGGGTTTCAAACAATTTGGCAACAAACCATTCAGCGAGTTGATGCAGTGTTATCAATTGCTCCAGAGACGATGGGTATACTGACTGGGTTGTGTGCTGATGTCGAGAATGCTGGTAAATTATTGCTGAATAGTTCCAGTCATGCAGTGGAGATAACCAGCAGCAAACTGGAAACATTTAGATTATTGTACCGAGCAGGAATCCCAGTCATTCACACTCAGTTGTTCAATGATGCACTGAATATATCTCCACCGTGGGTGATCAAACCAGACGATGGGGTTGGTTGTGATAAGGTTGTTGTAATCGATGATCAACAAGCGTTGAATGATTTTATCGAAACATCCGTTATGGATGAAACCGGTGATAAGAATGAGCTGATTATTCAACCTTTGGTAGTTGGACAGTCAGCGAGTTTGTCTGTTGTTTTTAATAATAAAAATGCTTTCTTACTGACGTATAATAAGCAACTGATTGAAACTAAACAGGGGCGAGTTTTTCTGGACGGATGTCGGGTTGGCGAGCAAACCAATTATTGGGCTTTATATCAAACATTGGTGAAACGCATCGCTGAGTGTTTGCCCGGCCTTAAAGGCTATGTCGGAATTGATGTTATCGAGATGGATGATGGGCCTGTGGTTGTTGAAATTAATCCGCGATTGACCACATCCTATGCTGGTATCCATAAAGCACTTGGAATTAATCCTGCACGCGTGATTTTAGACAGTTTTGTGACAGATTTTAACCTCATTGCACAGGCAAGCATGGACAGTATCCAACCAGTAAGCATTGATTTAAGCGCATTACATGATTACTGAGGTCATCGGTTGGGATATTGGCGGGGCTCATCTTAAAGTAGCTCATATTGATGGTGATGGTGTCATCAAATCGGCGCATCAATTGGCGTGTCCACTCTGGCAGGGATTGAATCAGTTACAGGAAGCCATTGCAGTCGTTGAGCAAACACTCGATGTAGAATCGTTGAATCAGTGTCGACATGCAGTCACCATGACAGCTGAGCTAGTCGATTTGTTTGATAACCGCGATCACGGTGTTGATGCAATTCTGACATTACTCAAACAAATTATTCATTCAGAGCAACTGTGGATATTTTGTGGACGCAATGGATTACTTGCTATTAATCAGGTGCAACCAGTGCATTTTCGGGTCATCGCCTCTGCAAACTGGTTGGCATCGGCAATGTTAATCGCGGATAGTTTGCCAGCAGCGTTAGTGATTGATATTGGCAGTACCACCACTGATATTGTCGCAATAGAGAATCATCAAGTGCTAAGTTCAGCAGTGAGTGATTATGATCGGTTGTTAACTGACGAACTGGTGTATACCGGCATTGTGCGTACTCCGGTGATGGCTGTCAGTGATCACAGTTATTTTCAAGGTAACAGAGTGCCGCTAATGGCGGAGTATTTTGCGACTATGGCAGATGTCTATAGAATTAGTCATGAACTTCCAGTTAATGCTGATCAAGGTGAAACTGCCGATGGTAAGGATAAAAGTCTCGAAGCCAGTACTCGGCGACTGGCAAGAATGATTGGTCTGGATCAGCAATCTGCATCGAACAGTCAATGGTTGATGTTGGCAAAGTCGTTGCGTGCCAAGCAACTGGAGAAAATTTCTAGCGCGACGCGCCGAGTGTTGTCAACCATTACAGGATCAGGTATACCATTGATTGGGGCTGGAGTCGGACGTTTTTTAGTAGACGATATTGCTTTTCAATGTGGACTAGAATACCAGGGTTATACAGATATCATTGCTGCTCAGACTAAAACTAAAGTTTTAGGTGATGTGGCTGATTGTGCACCTGCGGTTGCCGTTGCTTGTTTACTGCATCAACAACATTGTAAGTAATTCACTGATCAAAATAACTATTGGAATCTCGTTAACATTCATGTACTCATTGCATCAATTTCCTAAAATCGTTGAACTTCCATACCTGGCTGACTCAGCACGATTGTTCGGTGCATGGGCAGAAGAACCCTGGGCGGTGTTTCTCGATAGTGGTTATCCGCAGATCGACAAAGGGCGATATGATGTTCTTGCTGCACGACCTTTTTGTACGGTCGTGACGCGTGGTAATCAGACTGAAATTCATTCGGTTAGTGGTACTCGTACATCTCCTGAAGATCCTTTTAAAATCCTGCGTCAAACCATGAGTCCTGTCGTAAGTTCTTTTGATGAAGTCCCTTTTAGTGCTGGAGCGATTGGCTATTTTGGTTATGATTTGGCTCGGCGTATTGAAAAACTGCCGAGTATTGCAGAAGATGCTGAAATCATCCCTGAAATGATGGTTGGAATTTACGACTGGATGGTGGTGGTAGACCATCAACAGCAACAGAGCTGGTTATTGGCTCAAGGGCGAGATTTACGTACAGAAGCATTATGGGATTCGCTGGTGCAGGAATTCAGTGAATACCCAGAAGATAAGACAGGGGTTTCAGCTTTTCGTATTACTTCGTCGATCCAGTCCAATATGAACTGGGATGAATATGCGCAAGCGTTCGCCAAAATTCAAAAGTATATTCTGGAAGGTGACTGTTATCAGGTGAATCTGGCGCAGCGTTTTCAGGCATCTTGTGAAGGTGATTTATGGAGTTTGTATCAGAGTTTGCGAAAACAAAATCCTGCGCCGTTTTCAGCGTATCTTAATCTGCCAGAAGTACAGATTTTAAGCTCGTCGCCAGAGCGCTTTGTTGCTGTTGTGGATGATACTATTGAAACTAAACCAATCAAAGGCACGCGTCCTCGCGGAACCAATGCAGATGAAGATCAGAAATTGATTGATGAATTACGCTATAGTCCAAAAGATCAGGCAGAAAACGTCATGATCGTTGATTTACTACGCAATGATATCGGTAAAAACAGTGCCATTGGTTCCGTTGTAGTCCCCAAACTCTTTGATGTGGAGAGTTTCGCAACAGTTCACCATCTAGTTAGCACAGTGCGAGGAAAATTAGCAACCAACCGTCATGCCTTGCATTTGCTGCGTGGTTGTTTTCCCGGTGGTTCGATTACGGGGACACCAAAAATACGCTCCATGGAAATCATTGAAGAGCTGGAACCGCATCGTCGGGGAGTCTATTGCGGAGGTATTGGGTGGATAGGCTTTGATGGCAATATGGATAGTAATATTGCGATTCGCACCTTGATTCATACGGACGGACAAATAAATTTTTGGGCAGGAGGTGGTATTGTGGCAGACTCAGACTCAAAAGCAGAATATCAGGAAACATTCGATAAGGCTGAAGCCTTGATTAAAGTGCTAGAGGAGACAGCAGAAGATGTTGGTTAGTTTTTTCTGTTGCTATAACTGAATCAATTATCGTGGTCTGGGTAGTGAAAATTGGCGGCAGCCTGGCGATGAATAAACGTTTGCCTGAGTGGTTAGAACTGCTCTCAGCATCAAAACAAACCATTGTTATTGTGCCTGGCGGTGGACCGTTTGCAGATCGAGTGCGTAATCTCCAATTACAGTGGCAATTTAGTGATGCAATAGCGCATCGCATGGCAATTCTTGCCATGCATCAATATGGATTAATGTTGACGGGTTTGTCTTCGCAGTTTGAGTGCTTGGAAACAGTTGAGGCTATCAAAGAACGCCTGTATTACTCTATGCGTTCAATTGTCTGGATGCCTTGTCATGAAGAGTTGCAACAAGACCAGGTTGTTGCCAGCTGGGATGTCAGTGCTGACTCTCTTGCTGCGTGGCTGTGTGTGAAACTAAATGCGGATCGACTAATTTTAGTCAAAGCAGCTGATCTATCTAGTTATCAGGACGACTCAATTGAAATCCTGCAGCACACGAACATTGTTGATCGAGCTTTCAAGCAGATGATGGAAACAGTGTCTTGTCCTTTGACAATACTTGGTGATGATCAGTTGGATTTGTTTACTCAGATAGATGTCTAGTTTGAGCTTTATGATTGAAAAAAAAACAGATTATTTTAACGGAAAATAAAAAAACCGGCATTAAAGCCGGTTTTTTGGTGTATATCAGATCAAATTAATGATTGAAATTTAATTTTTTCAGCTTATCAACACCTTTTTGAGCTGCACCAGCAATCTGGCTTAAATGATCAGCTGATTTAGCATCATCACCCTTTTTAGCAAATTTCACTGCTTGCTTGGCATGTGCCCAGGCTACTCGAAGTTTTCCACCTGCTTTCTGAAGTTTAGGTGCGTTGGCTTCACTGTTAATTTCTTTGAGAGTATCCAGAGATGCTTTAATGTGCGTTAATGCACCATCTGCATCACCAGCATTCGCTGCTGCAATGCCTGCTTCAGCATGCTTAATGCCTTCTTCCAGAAATTTTGGATTGGTAGTTGCGCTATCATATTCGCCAGCTAAAACGTTGCCAGCTCCGAACAGTACGAATGACGCAGCGAAAATAAGTGCTAGCAGTTTATTTGTTGATTTCATGGAATATTTCCTCTTACTTTATTGTTGAAATGTGATTAAAAATTATTGTTCTTTCAGACTAGCCCGATTTTAACTATTCTGGACTGCATTGATCCCCTAATGATGTCTAAAAGTGCACGAACGATGATGATTCTAGCATGAAATAGCTGAGAACATCTATTCAATTGTGCTGGTTGAGGATAGGCTTCAACAGCTGAATATGTCCTGAATTGTGAAATATTTGATTCACCAATATGATTGATTTCATTTGTGACTGGCTACAGTTCTCTTTGTAAACGCCCTGAACAAAAAGTTATGGACTGATGCGCTTGAGTAATTCTGGGCCTTGATAAATGAGTCCGCTATAAACTTGTATTAAACTGGCTCCTGCCGTTAGCATTGCAGTTGCACGTTTACGTGTGGTAATTCCTCCGCAGCCGATAATCGCAATCTCACCTTCTAATATCATATTCAAATTTCTGATGGTTTCCAGTGATTTTTCAAATAGTGGTGCGCCACTTAATCCACCTTGTTGATCGGCGTCTGGTAATCCCTCAACGCTCGGGCGAGCTGCTGTCGTGTTGGTGGCAATAAGTGCGTTCATATCATAATTAACCGACAAGTCAGCAATTTGCTTGAGTTGTTCAGTTGTACAATCAGGGGCTATTTTGATAGCAATCGGTACGGTTTTTTGATGGGTTTGCTCTAGTTGACTACGCGTGTGTTTCAATCCCGACAAGAGCGTTGTTAACTGCTCAGCCTCTTGTAACTGTCTCAACCCCGGTGTGTTTGGTGACGAGATATTGACAGTGATGTAGTCTGCGTGAGGATAGGCTTTACGTAAACCGATGTTGTAATCATCCAATGCGCTATCAACAGGTGTCTCGCGATTTTTTCCGATATTAATGCCTAGAATGCCTTGATAGGCTGATTTTTCAATGTTTCGAATCGCATAATCAATGCCTTTATTATTAAAGCCCATGCGGTTAATCAGTGCTTCTGCCTGGGGGATGCGAAATAATCTTGGTTGTGGGTTGCCGGGTTGTGCTATCGGAGTGAGCGTGCCAATTTCTACAAATCCAAAACCCAAAGCAGCTAATCCTTCAATACAATCAGCATTTTTATCAAGTCCTGCTGCCAAACCGATTGGATTTGGGAATTGCAATCCCATGATTTTGACTGGGTTGGCGGGTAGGGTTTGGCGCAGTGGATTCAATGTTCCGAGACGACTAAATTGTTGCAAACTCGTCAGCGTTAAATGGTGTGCTGTTTCCGGTGGCAGGGTGAATAATAAGCGCCTGATGATTGCGTATGCCATGGTTGATTGGTTAGATGGCAACACTTGTTGTGTCTGTCGTACCATTGACAGGCAAAGAATTATTGGCAACGGAGAGTTGCTTGCGAATAGCGCGAATTTTGTGTGCAGTAATACTAGCGGTTCGTTGACTTTGCTCGCAGAGAGCGCCCCTGAATCCCAGATAATCTGGATTGAGTGCTGCGAGTGTTTCGATATCGCTCAATCGCAATGAGCCAGCGAGTCCACAGAGTAAATTATTGTGTCTAGCCTCTTCGATAAATGTTGAGAGTGTGTCGATTGAGAGTAAAGAACAGAGTGATCCACTGGATTTATTTGCAGTATCCAGCATGACTCCTCGAATACCATAGTTAGCGAGATGATTGATTTGTTCTAAATCTACTGGTTGGTCGGCAAATAACACTGCAATCAGGGCAAGATTGTCGCGTTTAATCAATGCTTGTAAGGCTGTCATGCAGCCAAGCAGGTCACCATTGTTGAACAGTCCGATTTTGATGAAATCAACACCAGTCGCAGCGGTTTCTTGTACAGCAGGTACAATTAATTCCGGTAAAAGGGGTAGATCTCCAATGGTTGCACTAACAATGGTTTTATTATCTAAGGCAGCAACGATGGCACTGATATTCTCAGGCGATATTGCACCCAGCGCACCGGTCATTGGGTTTTTGAGATCAATAATATCTGCACCCAGGCGTTCAGCGAGTAAGGCTTCTTCAATTGTACTCACACTGGCAAGAAAACCGGTCATTGAGCGTTTACCAGATCAGGATGTTCCAGTTTAAATTCTTCGACTGTTTGCATTATCCATCCCCAGGCTTCGCGTTCACGGTTGCCGGCGCACTTATCAACACCAATTTTCAGATACTGTAATTCAGTATTGATTTTTGGCCAGGGCAATCTTGACAGGCGACTGACCAGAATCGCGGCCTCAAGGACTGCGAATTGAGCACGATTAAAGCCATTGAAAGGCTGGTGCATCTGCTCATAGACCACTTTACAGTGGAGTTTAGGGCGCTTAGGGTCATCGACAAAGTTGACTAGCTCAACTTCCTGGTGGGATAAACTGTGCATGAGTCGTTTGCCAGCCACTGTTGTGGAGTCGGTGACTGGCCAATCGCGGCGTCCTGTGAGACAGCCAGCAAAAATACGAACATCATCAGTATGATTTAAGACGGCATGACCACTGACCAGAATATGCTCAAGTGTTGTCGAAGGTCGAAATGGCATGATGATATAATCATCGCCATTAACATGGACACCCATTGGTGCGACATGCGTGTAATCATCTGCTCCAGTGGTAGTTACAATGGTTTCATGTATCATTTATGAGCCTGATTCGCTGTCAATATTCTTGGCGCGTTTTTTGTTGTCAGAGTTGCTTTTTTTCATGGTGGTGCCAGCTTGTTTTTGCTGGCTAAAATCTTCTTCTTGTACATCGACTAAACAGCCCCAGTCCAAAACTTCATCCTGGACAAAACGCTTTTTTAATTGTTGGGCCAGTTGTGCGCGACCTAATTGTACCCCTAGATAAAAAGCATGTCCGCTATCATCTTTCACATCCAGCTTAGGGAACAAGTCGAAAGGGTCGTCAGCCGTTTCCAGTCCATCACGGTTGTAGATATGTATGCCTTTTTCTGTGGTCTGGATGCGATAGCTGGGATCACGTATTTCAGCTGCCAGTTCAACGATTTCATCATAGTTGTAAGGGTAAGGTGAGGTATCATGCAATGCCATCAAGCCATCGTCAATATGTTTTGGCAGACTCTGCATTTTGCGAGCAGCATACATGATGCGCCGCGCTCGGTCTGCTTCGCGAATAGCAGTACACGCATGGCGGCTGACCTGGGTTGCCAGTATTGCGGTAATTTCTAATTCTGAACAGATGCCGAGCATGATGGTATTCATACCGACCGTATCCGCATGGGTGAGTTCAGTGATGTTACCAACACCCATGAGTATTTTTGCCTGCGGGTGTTGCTGGCGAACCTGATAATAGCGCTGAATTGATTCAGTAAAGCCAAAATGGATAGGATCCAGGATCGGATCAACATAATAGCTACGTCCTTTTTTGTCCATGGCCTGCATGGCTCGGGTCAGTGATGCAAGATCGCCATGTGTTTCAGCAATCAGTACAGGTTGTGCAGCAACCTCATCGGCAATCCACAGGCTGGATTCGGACAGGCTTAACAGGAAGTCAGCTCCGGCTTTTCCTCCACGTAGTAAATCATCCTCTGTAAGTGAATCAACGCTGACCTGATATCCCTCAGCCTTTAATGCCTGGATAGACTCTTCAAGATGAGGAAAGGGTGTGTCCGGCAAGCAACCGATATCAATAATATCGGCTCCTTCGTCACGATAATACTCAGCTTGTGTCAGAATTGCATCAATGCTCATATGTGGAGCATCGGTGATTTCAGCAAATATGTTGAGATCGTAGATTGATAGATCCGGACGTTTGGCACTTTTGCCAAAATACGCTGGTAAGTCTTTGAGTTCATCAGGACCACGCTCAAAGGGAATACCGAATTGGTTTGTTAATACATCCAAATCACCACGGCAGCGACCGGGTAAAATAACCCGATCAGCCTTGAAAGTGTCCTTCAGGCGGCGTTGAATCATTGCGCTTGTCATCAATGCTGCTACTTTGAGACCCAGCTGATGTACGCTATAACTGAACTCTGTGGGCTGCATTTCTTCTAACACTTGATGCAGTCGTTTCTCTGCCAGTTTGCCGGTGATGAATAGAATATGTTCAGTAGTTGTCTCAGAAGTCACGGTTTCAGGGTTGAAGAATACAATTAGTTTATTATACTCTCCGCACACAAAATGCTAAATTTTCGTGTGCGGAGAGTATATGATGCGGGATCAAATTTTTAGAGATGACCTGGTGAAAAATAGTAGCGCAAAGGCACAAAAATCGGATTTAATTTTTGAAGATTTGAAATAAATAATGAACTATTTGAGGTAAATTGTGAACATAGTTAGAGCTATTAACTAACCATATACGCGAGAAATGATTCCCAAAATAACCCGAACCATCACATCTATTCTTCCTGTCGATGAAGCTAGAACAGGGGCTTGTAATAACTGTGGAAAATGTTGTGAATTACCTTTTAGATGTAAATTCTTAACAGAAGATTCTGAAGGTAATAGTCGTTGTTCTATCTATAAAATAAGGCCTTTAGTGTGCAGAAAGTTTCCACGCACGGAAGCTCAGCTTGAATCTGTAAAAGACAGTTGTGGCTTTGCTTTTGACAAAGAAGAGGAAAAAAATGGTGATTTTGTTATGAACAACAAACCCGCCTGGAATGGATATGGTGCACAGCAGCACCTCGAAGAGATGAGCTACAGTGATGTGGGTCATCATCATCAACATAATCGAAAAAATTAACGTAACTCTGCGTATTCTTCTTTTTTCCCATATCTGCGTTATTTTCGTACTCGACTACAAATTAACAATGTATATTTGTTTTCCACTTCATATTAATGTTTAACCATACCGCCTTTTAACGTTCAAAATGCGTAGATTCTCTTGTTTTTGATGACTCAGCAAAATTTCTGATAATGTTAAGACCAAAATCCTGGTATTTCAGATTATTTTATGAAAATAGCGTGAAATTTAGCAAAAAAGCGGGTTTAATCTGGGCGTTGTTATTGTTCGCATGCGTTATTGTATATTCAGCCAGCGTATTTGGTGCGCAATCCGATTCCCCGATTGAGGCAAGGCATCTTGGTTTGGTCATTAACTCCAGAGATGCGCAAAGCAAAGCACTGGGGGAATATTATATAAAGCGGCGTAAGATACCAGCGGAAAATGTCATTTATGTCCGATTTCTACCCTCTGCAAATACCATCACTCAAAAACAGTTTGCAGCACAAAAAGCACTTGTTGATAAAGCAACTCCCAGTCATATTCAAGCCTACGCTTTGGCGTGGACGACACCATACCGCGTTGATTGCATGTCAATAACCAGCGCATTTGCATTTGGTTTTAACAAGGACTTTTGTGCAAAAGGCTGTAAGCCAACTCAATCCAGCTCATATTTCAATTCAAGTTCCCATCGTCCCTGGAATAATCACCATGTGCGTCCCACCATGATGCTTGCCGGAAAAACACTGGACGATGCAAAGAAATTGATCGATCGTGGAATCAAGGCTGATGCCACTTATCCATCCGGGACTGCTTATTTGCTCAGTACATCTGACAAAGCACGCAACACAAGGGCTAGATTTTACAAACTGGCTGATAAACAATTTGGCAAGCGTTTTAAAATTAAACTGTTAGAGCGTGATACGCTTCGCAAGAAAGAAGATGTGTTTTTCTATTTTATCGGCTTAAAACATGTCAAAGGGCTGAAGAGCCTAAGTTTTCTTCCTGGAGCGGTTGCTGATCATCTCACTTCAACTGGAGGTGTTTTAACCAGTAAAAAAGGGCAAATGAGTGCATTGCGGTGGTTGGATGCAGGAGCAACTGCCAGCTATGGTGCGGTTGTAGAACCTTGTAATTTTCCGCAAAAATTTCCTAATCCTGTGGTGGTTATGGGGCATTATCTGCACGGTGATTCACTCATTGAAGCTTATTGGAAAAGCGTGGCCTGGCCTGGGCAGGGGGTGTTTATTGGTGAACCACTGGCTAGTCCGTTCAGATTGTTTTAGCATTCGACTGCCCGAAAATAGAACAGTTGACTGTGGAAAATTTCTTTTGACATATTAATTAACAATCAATAAGTAAATCAGTTGATGCTTATGAAGCTGATATAATTAACGGTTTTGTACTAGGAGGCTTCTATTCTCGGACAGCCTCCTAGGCTGCATATTGTTGAAGCAACACGTCTGAGGGAAAACTATTTGTCTGATACTGTCTTGCTTGAAAGTAAAAATCTTGAATGTATACGCGATAACCGCATTCTTTTTTCACAGCTCAACTTCACTGTCCAGCCCCATCAGGCATTAATCCTTGAAGGCGATAACGGCTGCGGGAAGACATCATTATTGAGGATACTCTGTGGCATTCGTTTGCCTGAACAAGGCCAGGTGTTCTGGGCAGGGCAATCAATTCAGCAATCAGCATCCGATTATTACCAGCAAATGCTTTATGTCGGGCATCTGGATGGCGTTAAGCGAGATTTGTCAGTCGCAGAAAATCTGCATATGGGAGCGGCACTTGGGCGTAGTTCTGGAATGGCTATTGAAGATGCTTTGCAACAGGTCAAATTGCCAGGTTATGAAGATGTTCGTGCACAAGTGTTATCAGCAGGTCAACGCAGACGGATTGCTTTGGCCGGTCTGCTAATGCGACATTGCCCGTTGTGGATTCTTGATGAACCGTTTACTGCATTGGATTGCGCCAGTCGTAAAATTTTTGAGGCGTTAATGGCCAAACATTTAGAGCATGATGGAATGATTGTATTAACTTCTCACCATCCAGTAAATTTACCTGAATCTGCCGTACAAACCATCAATCTCTCTGCATAATGGATTATTCACTGAGTCGTGCATTTTGGTCATTGCTGCGGCGTGATTTATTGCTTACTTATCGCAATCGTGCGCAGGCAATCAATCCTCTGCTGTTTTTTGTGTTGGTAGTGATTCTATTCCCGTTTGGTGTTGGTCCGGATGCCATGTTATTGAAAACCATGGCGCCAGGGATTATCTGGGTCGCAGCATTGCTGGCTGCCTTATTGTCATTGGATAGCATATTCAGATCGGATTTTGATGATGGCTTTCTCGAACAACTGGTACTCAGCGCTTATCCGCTCTCAGTGCTAGTGTTGGCAAAAGTCATTGCACACTGGTTGGTGAGTGGTTTTCCGCTGGTATTGGTCGCTCCTTTGCTGGCAGTGTTTTTGGGAATACCAGGTGATGCGATTGCAGTGCTGGTGGCTACTTTGTTGTTGGGTACCCCTGTATTAAGTCTGATTGGAGCAATTGGTGTTGCATTGACTGTTGGGTTGCGTCAAGGTGGTATCATTCTGGCATTATTAGTGTTTCCTTTATATATACCCGTGCTGATTTTTGCCAGTAATGCAGTACAAATGGCGATGTCAGGTTTTGCAGTCACAGCGCAATTGTCGATGCTCGCTGCCTTATTATTATTGGCATTAGCATTGGCTCCGTTACCAGCAGCAGCAGCTTTGCGCATGAGCCTCAGCTAAGGAATGGATCCATTCCTAATTTAGAATTGATAAGAAGAGTGCTATGAATATTGTAATGAAATGGATCCATTTACTGGGATCACCACCGTTTTTTTATCGGTTTTCGGGAAAACTTCTGCCCTGGCTCAGTATTGTCTGCTTAGGACTGATGATCTGGGGGCTCTATGGTGGATTAGTGCAGGCTCCAGCTGATTATCAACAAGGCGATTCTTTCAGAATTATCTATGTGCATGTTCCGTCAGCCTGGATGTCCTTGTTTATCTATGTGTCGATGGCAATTGCAGGCGCAATTGGAATTATCTGGCATGTTAAGATGGCAGAGATCGTCTGCATCACCAGTGCTCCAATTGGCGCAACGTTTACCTTTCTGGCTTTGGTCACCGGCTCATTGTGGGGTAAACCCATGTGGGGAACTTGGTGGGTGTGGGATGCGCGATTAACTTCAGAATTGATTCTCTTGTTCCTATATTTTGGGGTGATTGCATTGTATAGCGCGATTGAGGACAAACGCATGGCAGCGAGAGCAGTGGCAATTTTGGCACTGGTGGGTTTGGTGAATATTCCAATCATCCATTATTCAGTAGAATGGTGGAATACCTTGCATCAGGGCCCAACCGTGACCAAGTTTGACAAACCATCGATGGAAACCAGTATGTTGATTCCGTTACTGATTATGGCACTGGCTTTTAAGCTTTATTATTTTATTGCTTTACTGTTACGTATGCGTACCGAATTATTGCATCGTGAGCGCAATAGCAAATGGGTAAAAGATCTGGTGAATCTTTCATGACTATCAGTGAGTTTTTTAATATGGGAGGCTATGCCTTCTATGTGTGGACTTCTTTTGGGTTAACATTTGTGTTGCTCGCCTGGCAGATTATTCAACCTTTGCTGGAGCAAAAATCGATACGCCGTTCGATTGTTAAAAACCATATTCGAGGAGGACAACGCTAGTGAAGGCGATTCGTAAACAACGTCTCTATTTGATTATTGCCATGGTGATTGCGGTGATGGGTGCTGTTGCTTTTGCGCTGAAAGCATTTAATGAAAATTTGATGTATTTTTATTCAGTGACCCAGGTAGCCAATGATGAAGCCCCAAAAAATCAGGCATTTCGCTTGGGAGGCATGGTGGTGAAGGATAGCGTGAAACGTCCAGGTGACGGCTTAACTGTATTCTTTGATCTCACAGATTATGAGAGTGTGGTCACGGTTAATTACACAGGCATATTACCGGATCTGTTTCGCGAAGGGCAGGGCATTGTTTCCACTGGACGACTAAATGCAGATCGGGTGTTTGTTGCCGATGAAGTGCTGGCAAAACATGATGAAAACTATATGCCGCCTGAGGTCGCTGAATCATTGAAAGAACAGAAAGTCGAGACAACAAACAAATCTGATCAGGCCTTGTAACGATGACAACATTCATTGCTCAAGTATTGAATCGATTGAAAGCCACCGGATTCAAATTGGTTTTTCCTCGTTACGTCTTCTATTCTCAGGTAGCCTCCTAGGATAGTCCTCTTTTAGCTGCCGCTGTTTGAAGTTTAGGGAAATGCAGAAATTGACTAAAATCCCCAAACAATTACTTTGGGGTTTATTGGCTGGGTTGGTTGGTGTCGTCCTGATTATCAGCCCGTTCGGACAGAAGCTTGAGGAGAGAGTGGGCCTAAAAAGCCTTTTTATGTTGCGCGGTCATCTTTCTCCACCACTGAATGTCTCAGTGCTGAGTATTGATGCAGCATCGCTGGATGTACTCAAGATGCCCTACAAGCCGAGTGCCTGGCCGCGCTCACTGTATGCTGATATTGTCCGCAAACTAAATGCGCAAGGCGCTGAACTCATTGTTTTCACACTGGCGTTTGATCAACCACATTCTGATGCCGAGAACCAGGCGCTAGCAGAAGTCTTGGCGCTCTCAGATAATGTAATACTTCCGCGATATATCAAACAACGCCTGCATAACGGTAATATTATTATCAATGTTGTCGTCCCGCCGATTTCAGTGCTTGAAGATGCTGCCCTGGCATCAGCAGTGTTCCCATTACCCAAAGACACAGAGCAAGTGGCACGTTTCTGGACGTTTAAACAGGAAGTTAGCGAGTCTGCAACTTTGCCTGTTGTGGTTTTCCATTTATGGGCAATCGACAAAGCCTATGCTGCATTTCTGGATTTAATTTTAGGTGTTGATTCAAATTTGGCAGCCAGCTTGCCGTTGGATGCACATGGATTACATGAAAAAGCTAGTATTCACGTCTTCATAGATAAAATGCGCGATTTTTTCAGAACTCATCCTGATCTCTGGAAGCGTGCCAATCGCTTAATAGAGTCAAGTGAAGCATGGGATGAAGATACACGCCAAATACTCAGCGCATGGATCAACCTTTATTCAAATCAATCAATTGTTTATTTAAACCATTATGGTCAATCAGCAACAATTTCTCGCTGGCCGTTAATCAATTTACTCAAACAAAGAAGTGGATCAGTATTCAAGAATTCTGTGGTATTTGTTGGTATCTCAGAGAACCTGTTTCTTGAGCGAAATTATGGTTTTGATACGGTATTCTCTAGCCCGACAGCACGTATTAGTGCAGCAGAAATTGCTGCCACAGCAACGGCAAATCTGATCGCCAATGAATTAATTGAACCACTGCCGATCATTGGTCAGATACTACTGGTTTTTATTTGGGGAATGCTGGTTGGGCTGATTGCACATTGTTTGTCGATTCCCCGAACATTGTTGACATTAGTTTGCCTGGCAACCGTGTATTTAGTTGCCAGTTTGCTATTGTTTTTACAAGAAATATGGGTTCCACTGGTGATACCGTTGTTGTTGATAACCCCGTTGTCACTATTGTGCGGGATTGGGTGTCGTTATCGACGCAATCAACACGCGCAAAAAGCCATTCATACAGCATTTAGCCACTATATTCCAGGTACAGTGGTTGATAAACTGGCGGCACTGTCACAATTACAGGATTTTCGTGATGAAGAACAAATAGTGTATGCAGTCTGCTTGTCAACAGATGCTGGACAATTTACACGGTTGGGAGAACTGATTGAGCCATCACAACTTGCTAAATTAATGAATGACTATTACGAAATTATGTTTAGCCCAGTGCAACAGCATCAAGGGTTTATATCAGATGTGGTTGGAGATGCCATGTTGGCGCTATGGACAGGTGTGGAAACTGACGATACATTGGCAGACAGAACATGTCAGGCAGCATTAGAAATTCAGGCGGCTGTTAATATTTTTAATCAAGCTCAACAATATCCTCTACCGACCCGATTGGGAATGCATGCCGGACAGATTCGGCTGGGAAATATTGGTTCAGCATCACGGTTTGAATATCGTCCGGTGGGTGATTGTGTGAATACTTCTAACCGTATTGAACGACTCAATAAACTACTTGGTACAAGCATATTGGTTTCTGCTGATGTTGTGCCGTCTAATGAGTCTTGCATAACGCGTCATCTGGGTTCTTTTTTGCTGGAAGGTAAATCTAAAGCCTTGAGTATTTATGAGCTGGTAGGCATGGCAGAACAGGTATCTGGTAGCCAGATTGAAATGCTCAAACAGTTTGGTCATGCACTCACTGCTTATAGCAACGGAGAGTTAACAACAGCACAACAATTATTTGAGGTTTTTTTGCAACAATATCCGGCAGATGGCCCTTCAACATTTTACTACCAGCGCTGTGGGCTGTATCTGGCTGATGAAAATGCTATAGAGAACTGGAGCCCGGTCGTTACCGTGTGAATATCCGGTTGGTCTTGCCATGTCCTGTCAAGAGGAATACACTGCAACAAAATTATAATTAAATAAGAAAATCAGATGATTCGACTGATAGGATGGGTGGCAGTCTTATTTTTCACAGTATCTTCAGAGGCAGCTGGTGAACCATGCGATCCATGGGCAGCCAAGATTACCTCAATGCAAGGTGTTGTCGAAATACGTAAACATTCCAGCCAGAAATGGCAACTTGCAAAGTTAAATGACAGTCTCTGTGTCAGCGATAGCGTACGAACGGCTTCACGCAGTCGTGCAACGTTGCTTGTTCAGGAAGAAACCTTTGTCGTGTTGAAGGAACGCAGTACAGTGCGTTTTTCAGATGATCAGCAAAGTGAGAAAAATCTTTTCTCAAAAGTGTTAAACCTGTTTTCAGGTGAAGCTTATTTTCGTAGTCGTCGCCCACGTGAACTGGGGATTGAAACCCCGTTTGTTAATGCCATGCACGATGGCACTGAATTTCTGGTTAAAGTTAATCAGGACAGTACTCAGGTTGTAGTTTTTGATGGTGTTGTGAAAGTAAGCAACATATTGGGCCAAGTCAGTGTTTCAGTCGGCCAGTCTGCAATGACAGTGAAGGATCAAGCGCCAGTTCTCGGGCCCAGAATTGAATTGCGCGATGCCGTGCAATGGACGCTGTATTATCCGCCTGTGATTGATTATACGACTGCCAGTCAAAATTCCTCACCTTCGATACTCAAACCAGTACTTGATCGTTTCCAGAACAATGATTTGGCGGGAGCCTTTGAACAACTCGACAGTGTGGGCAAAGCCGAACGTAATGCAGACTATCATATTCTTTATGCGAGTCTATTATTAACGGTTGGACAAGTTGAACAGGCACAACAGTCTCTTAATCTAGCACAACAAGAATCCCAAAAAAACGCCAATGTTCTGGCGTTACGATCAATGATTGCGCTGGCGAAAAGTGATCAACAACAAGCACTCACACTGGCAGAGCAAGCACAACAAATTAGCCCGCAAGCATCTGCACCCAAAATTGCATTATCTTATGTTTACCAGTCGCTGTTTGATATCGATAAAGCCCTGAATAGCTCAACGCAAGCTGTACAAGCCGATCCAGACAATGGATTGGCGTGGGCGCGTGTTTCTGAAATGGAGCTGGCCACAGGTAATGTTGATGCATCCATGCAAGCGGCGAGTAAAGCGCAAACACTCAATCCACAACTGGCTAAAACCAATACAGTGCTTGGGTTTGCGCGCCTCGCATCACTGGATCTCAGCGATGCAGAACAAAGTTTTCGTACGGCTATCAAGCGCGATCCAGCTGATCCATTAGCCAGATTGGGTCTCGGACTTGCAAAAATGCGCCAAGGGCATATTAAATCGGGTACGAAAGAGATGGAAGCTGCTGCCAATCTAGACCCGGATAATGCATTGATCCGTAGTTATCTCGGTAAAGCTTATTACGAGCAACGGCGCGGTAGTATTGCATCCACTGAGTACGCAATAGCCAAAAAACTTGACCCGAAAGACCCGACACCCTGGTTTTATGATGCGATTTATAAACAGACTGTCAATCGACCTGTTGAAGCATTGCATGATATGCAGAAGGCGATTGAATTGAATGATAACCGGGCTGTTTTTCGATCTAGTTTGTTACTGGATCAGGATTTAGCCTCCCGAAGTGCAGCTTTGGGACGCATCTATAACGACCTTGGGTTTCAACAGCGCGGTTTGCGTGAAGGTTGGAAATCAGTGAATGCCGACCCTGCAAATTATTCCTCCCATCGGCTTTTGGCCGACAATTATGCAGCCTTGCCACGACATGAAATCGCAAGAGTGAGCGAATTGCTCAGATCGCAGCTTTTGCAGCCAATCAATCTTACGCCGGTGCAACCGCAGCTTGCAGAAAGTAATTTATTGATTCTCGACAGGCTTGGTCCGCAATCATCTTCATTCAATGAATTCAATCCTATGTTTGCCCGGAATAGCCTTGCTTTTCAAGCTTCAGGAGTCTATGGCAACAATAATACTTGGGGCGATGAAGTGACACAATCCGGTCTTTGGAATCAATTTTCTTATAGCCTGGGACAGTTTCACTACGAATCGGATGGTTTTCAGGAAAACCGTGATCTCAAAACAGATATTTACAATGTGTTTACGCAATATGCAATTACTCCAAAGCTTAATATTCAGGCCGAATATCGACACAGAGAGACATCCCAGGGCGACCTCGTTGTAAATTTCGATCCGACTGATTATATGCCCAACGAACAGAGTAAGAGAAGAAGGAATACTGTCCGGTTTGGCGCCCACTATGCACAATCGCCAAAATCAGACTTTATCATGTCGCTAATATATGCTGATCGCGATGAAAGAATCAATCAATTTCTGCAACCACCTGATCCCCAAATCCAAAGAGACACTGATGCAAAAGGCTATCAAGGCGAGGCACAATATATCTTCCGGCACGACTGGATTAACGCTGTACTTGGCGGAGGCGTGTCTAAATTAGATGTTGATGATCTCATTGGATTGAATTTCCCCTTTCCTTGCCCGTTGCCTTCCTGCGAGATTCCACAAAGCTTTGATACAGAACACGCCAATGCATATTTATATACCAATGTGAAGTTTCCGCAGACAGTTAGCTGGACACTCGGGTTGAGCTACGATGATTTTGACAGTACGAGTCTGGATCTCAGTAGAGTTCACCCTAAGCTGGGGATGCAGTGGGATATTACTGACTGGGCGCGTTTTCGCCTGGCTTATTTCAGGACGATTAAACGTCCGATTCCTGTCGATCAAACCATCGAGCCAACGCAGGTATCAGGGTTTAACCAGTTCTTCGACGATGTTAACGGAACCGAAACCGAGCGCTACGGTGTGGGTCTTGACACACAATTAACCGATCAATTGTCTGCTGGTCTCGAGTATTCACGGCGCAATCTTGATGTCCCAAGCTCTGGCCCTGAAGGATTGGTGGTTTCTGATCGGCAAGAAGAACTTTATGCGACCTATTTTTATTGGACACCACATCGTAACTGGGCTGTGAGTTTTGAGCCGGTCTATGAAATATTTAGACGATCAGCCAATGCCCCAAGTATTCAAGGGCGTGCACTGCCAAAGGTAAAAACGGTAATTGTGCCACTCAAGCTCAAATATTTTCATCCCACTGGTTTTTTCGCACAATTTGGGAGCAGTTATATCAATCAAAAGGTTGATCTGGCTGCGAATTCCAGTTTTACAAGCAATAGTGATGATGCGTTTTTATTTGATGCAGCGATCGGTTATCGACTTCCAAAGCGATTAGGCATCATCAGCCTGGAAGCAAGGAATCTAACCGATGAACACTTTCATTATCAAGACTTGAATACGCAAAGAGCAGGAGTTTCCGTCACTCCTCGCATTGTTCCGGATCGAACCATCTTTGTTCGAGCAACGTTCTCATTTAATTGAGGCTTATACTCTCCGCACATGAAAATTTAGCATCCAAGGTACGTATTTTTGCGGATAGTTGTATTGGAAATACCTTGCTGTAGAAAGACTACAGCAAGGTTTTCCCGCCTTACTCTCCACAAAACATCCACACTCTAAATGTTAAATTTTCACGTGCGAAGAATATGATTTCTCCGTCCAAACCTGTCCAGGGGAGGCCATTCGAGCATTGAGTTGCGTTTCTTGCAGTTCATTTGTTATTACTATCCCATTCCTTAGCATTCAAACTATAAATATTTGCTCTTTAATGGGCGAAATCCTGATCATTTTTAGGCCAAAATAATGTGAATATTCACATTACCCTTGTCATCTCCCAACCAGACGGAATAGACTGACCCTGACTTCGCATTCAATCGGGTTTTTGGGAGCGGGTTTACCGAAATTAATATCTTAATATTCCCTAAATAAAAGGAGAGAAACAATGAGTGCTAACTTGAGAGAACTCGGAGTATCCAAACATAATTATGAAAATCACAGTAGTGAGCAAACAATGAACAGTAATGTACAAGAACAAAAAGTGCATGCCCTTAGTGCTGAAAGTGAATTTGATTTCAGAAGGAAAAGCGGTCCAATAGAACTGATCTGTGTTTTCAAATCTTCTGGAGGCTATGACATTTATCATCCTAGTGATGTACCACAACTTATTCAAAGGCTACCAAATGGGGAAGTTGCTCTGCATAAAGGTAAACAACGAGTGGGTGAAGCGAAAGAAAAGTTCGATGCACAATTAAAGGCAATTGGCTGTGATCAGACAGCGCTTAAAAGTACAGTTATGGATCCTGAAGATGCCGAACTCACTGAAGTAGAAATTACCACCGGGGAAAAGCTAGGCATTGACTTCAAGGATGTTACCAATGACGTTGAAACGATTACCTATGCGAGACTGTCAAGTTTCAGGTGCTGTATCCCGAGTCCTTTCGGGGCATACTATTGTTAGGAGAGAAAAATAAGCCAAAGAGTCTGGTCTGGTAATCAAGTACTATAGCTCGCTCGTGTACGACCAGACCCGATTGGCTTTTGCTTTATAAAAAATACATTCTCATGAAATGATTTACCTGAATCATTATCACATTATTTTCACAAGTGAGTTTAATGCTCACACCTCGTAGCTAGTTAAGTTATATCTGCTGTCTCAGGATCCATCTTTCAGCGAGGTGGCGCGGATAAAGAACACCATCCTCTGAATACTATTGACCTTGTTAGGTTAATAGATTATTTACAATTAATGATTAACATTCTCTGCTTATGCTGGAGCTGGATGATCTAAGCGGGACTTCTAAAAACCTGCTGCGCACCCTGATTACTGCGTTGAGCGGTGCTCGAAAACCTCATATATTTCGTTCTACTGCAAGGTTTTCCAACGCAATTATCTGCAAAAAACGCAGACACTGGGTGCTAAATTTTCATGTGCGGAGAGTATGGTAATAGCCTTTGAATACTATTTAGAAATAGCTTCAGACCCAACCCCAGGATAATTATCATCGTGAATATTCACATTACTATTGCAAAATATAAGTCAGGGAGAATAGACTACAGATAACTTAAATATTAACAACACGAAGAACACATGTTTCAGTTTATAGGGTTAATCATTGCACTGGTTTTCTTGCAAGTATCGTCAGTTTTTGCTGAAGATGATGCTTGTAGTCATTGGGCTGCCAAGATTACTTCAATGCAAGGTGTTGTTGAAATCCGCAAACACACGACTCAGGAATGGGTACCTGCCAAACTGAATGACAGTCTTTGTGCCAGCGATAGCTTACGCACCGCTCCACACAGTCGTGCAACAGTCCAGATTCAGGAAGAAACCTTTATGGTACTTAAAGAGCGCAGTACAGTGCGTTTTTCAAGTATTCAGGAGAATACCCAAGGCATCTTCTCGGAATTGTTAAACCTGTTTAATGGTGAAGCCTATTTACGCAGTCGCCGCCCACGTGAACTGGGGATTGAAACACCATTTGTCAATGCTATGCATGAAGGCACTGAGTTTCTGGTTAAAGTCAATCAAGACAGTACTCAGGTGGTTGTTTTTAATGGTGTTGTGGTGGCAAGCAACACACTGGGTCAGGTCAGGGTTTCAGAAGGCGAGTCTGCATTGACTATGAAAGGGCAAGCACCAGTTATCGGACCCAGAATTGAATTGCGCGATGCAGTGCAATGGACGCTGTATTTCCCACCTGTTATCGATTTTACGAGTACCCGTCAAAAACCTTTATATTCAACACTCAAACCAGTTCTGGATCGTTTTCAGGCTAACGATCTGGCGGGTGCCTTTGAACAACTCGCTAGCATAAGTGAAGCCGAGCGTAATGCAGAGTATCACCTTCTCTACGCTAGTTTGTTATTGACAGTTGGGCAAGTGGAACAGGCACAACAACACCTCGATCAAGTGTCACAGGAAACTCAGAAAAACGCCAATGTTCTGGCATTACGTTCAATCATTGCGTTGGCAAAAAACGATCAACATCAGGCAATCAAGCTGGCAGAACAAGCACAACAAATCAGCCCGCAAACTGCTGCACCCAAAATCGCACTGTCTTACGCTTACCAGTCACTGTTCGATATCGACAAAGCACTCACCAGTGCAATTGAAGCTGCAGAAGCAGACCCAGACAACGGATTAGCCTGGGCGCGTGTCTCAGAAATGGAATTAGCCACAAGCAATGTGGATGCATCCATGGAAGCGGCCAGCAAAGCACAAGCACTCAATCCACAATTGGCTAAAACCAATACAGTGCTGGGTTTTGCGCGACTGGCATCACTGGATCTCAGTGAAGCAGAACAGAGTTTTCGCACGGCGATCAAACGTGATCCATCAGATCCGTTAGCTAGATTGGGATTAGGGCTTGCTAAAATCCGTCAAGGTCATATTAAATCTGGCACCAAAGAAATGGAAACCGCTGCTAATCTTGATCCTGATAATGCCTTGATTCGTAGTTATCTCGGTAAGGCATATTACGAACAACGGCGTGGTGATATTGCATCCACTGAGTATGCGATTGCCAAGGAGCTTGATCCGAAAGATCCAACGCCGTGGTTTTATGATGCAATTTATAAGCAGACGGTTAATCGACCTGTTGAAGCGTTGCATGATATGCAGAAGGCGATCGAGTTGAATGATAATCGGGCGGTCTTTCGTTCTAAGTTGTTGTTGGATGAGGATTTGGCGGCGCGGAGTGCTAGTTTGGGTCGTATTTATAATGATTTGGGGTTTCAGCAATTGGGGTTGGTTGAGGGTTGGAAAGCTGTGAATACTGATCCTCGAAATTATTCAGCACATCGGTTGTTGGCAGATAACTATGCAGCGTTACCTCGGCATGAGATTGCAAGAGTCAGTGAATTATTGCAGGCGCAGTTGTTGCAACCCATCAACGTTACGCCAGTGCAACCACAGCTTGCAGAAAGTAATTTGCTGATTCTCGATGGACTTGGTACACAATCGTCTTCATTCAATGAATTTAATCCCTTGTTTGCTCGAAATCGTCTTGCTGTGCAAGCTTCTGGAATATATGGTGGCAACAATACTTGGGGTGATGAAGTGACACACTCCGGCCTTTGGAATAGGTTTTCATACAGCCTGGGACAATATCATTTTGAAACGGATGGTTTTAGGGAAAATAATGATCTAAAGCAGGATATTTATAACGTTTTTACACAGTTTGCAGTCACACCAGAATTAAATATACAAGCTGAATATAGGCATAAAGAGAGCAAATTTGGAGATTTAAAACTTAGTTTCGATCCTGACAATTTTAACCGAAATAAGCGAACCAATATTAAGACAACCAATGCACGTGTAGGATTGCGTTATAAAATCAATCCAAATTCTGATCTTTTAGCATCAATTGCTTATCAGGACGGAAAGGAAAAAATCCTTGAGGATTTATCAGTTGAAAAAGAAACATTAATATTCGATGATTCAACCGATGTGGATGGGTATAACATCGAACTTCAGAACCTTTCTCGAATTGGGTTTATAAACAGTGTTTTTGGCGTTGGGCACTTTCAACAAAAAGGAAAGTTTAATGGCCGAGAGACTTTTACCGATTTCGAAGATGCTGGCAAAATTAAAACAGAACCATCGTTTTCAAAGTTAAATAACTCTTACTCTAACATTTATTTTTACCCTTCTTTTCAATTGATGAGAAATTTAGTTTTAACGTTAGGCGTAAGCTTTGACCATTTTGAAGAAAGTTTTAAAAATAATAAAATAAATACAACCCAGATAAATCCTAAGATAGGATTAAGATGGAATCCATCAAACGATACAACCATTCGAGCGAGTGCATTTCGTGTGCTTAAGCGTCCTTTGTTAGGTAACCAAACAATTGAACCAACGCAGGTCGCAGGCTTTAATCAATTTTTTGATGATGTTAACGGTACAATTTCAAAAAGGTATGCATTCGGCTTGGATCAAAAATTTTCTCGCAGTCTTTATGGTGGTTTTGAATTCTCATTGCGAGAATTAAAACCGCCATTTAAGGGTGAGTTTAGAGAGCAATTGCATCGAGCATATGTCTCATGGACTCCTTTCGAGATGCTTGCTTTCAGTGCCTCATATAACTATGAAAGATTCAAGCGCAATATTCTGGTGGATAGAGGTGCTGGACCAAATAAGCTTATAACACACAAAATCCCACTTAAAATGAAAATTTTTTCTGATAAAGGGATATTCTGGTTTCTTAAGGCTAACTATGTAATTCAGGATGTTGATTTTTTAAATAATAAAGAATCTGATGATTTTTGGATTGTAGATACAGAGTTGGGTTATAGATTACCAAAGCGTTTAGGTATCATTAGTTTTTCAGTTAAAAATGTTTTTAACAAGAGACCATCTTTTCAAGGTAGAAATTTTTTAGCAGAGATTCCAAAAGCACCGGAGTTTCAATTTGATAGGGCACTTTATGTTCAATTAACCCTAGCTTTTTAGTTTGGCTTTAATTTACATAGTAAAGGAAAATTTTATCCACCAAATAAATTAGGAGTATTATAATGTTAAAATATAACTATAGAATAGCGGGTTTTATTAGTGTAATGCTATTAATAGCGCCATTACTTCAATCTTGTGCTACAACTACTTCACATGATATCACTAAAAACCAGCCCGTTGAGCCGACTCAAAGCTCAGGGGTAATACCGATTAGTGGTGATATAATCGGTGCTATACTGCTGAGTAAGAGCGGAGATGCAAAGATAGTTGATACTAATGGAAATAATGCAGAAGAATGTGACTTAATTTCAGACAAAGAGTTAGATAGCATCACTTATGACAACATTATCAATGAATCTCAACTAATAGATTTGAACCACAAACGGCAAGCTAATAATTTACGACCACTCTGCACCGGATTAGTTAAAGCATCTATAACGGGTCTTGAAAATATTTCTGTAATGAGGGGTCGCAGGAGTCCCCCATGCATATATATTAGATATTCTTTTGGTACACCAGTGAGGTGGCTACCTCGTAACTGCATGTAATAACAATAAACGCGGTAACGTGCGGTAAATTGGTAGGATGCTGGTGAGGCACGAACCGCATCAATGAATGAGGTCGTGTTGCGTTGAAAGTATGTCGAAAACTCTGCGTGTTGTCGCGTTGTTGACCAAAGCCAATGTTGAATCCAACCGCTTTAAATTGATGCGGTTCGTACCTCACCGCATCCTACCAGGGGTGCTGATATAATGATGCGCCGCTTGAAAAGCCATTGCGCCAAATAAGATATGTTTATGGATTGTGGACGCAACGCGGTAACGTGCGATGAATTGGTAGGATGCTGGTGAGGCACGAACCGCATCAATGAATGAGGTTGTGTTGCGTTGAAAGTATGTCGAAAACTCTGCGTGTTGTCGCGTTGTTGACCAAAGCCAATGTTGAATTCAACCGCTTTAAATTGATGCGGTTCGTGCCTCACCGCATCCTACCAGGGATGCTGACACAATGATACATTGCTTGAAAACCCATTGCATCAAATAAAACTTGATTATGGATTGTGAGCGAAATTTATTGATGTGGCTTGTAAACTCAATGACACCATTCTATTTGTTTGATGTTTAGCCTGGAATTGATTGTTTTGTTATGACGAATGAATGACTCGATATCGACGGGCGACTATTGCTGGGGGAACCTATTTCTTCACGGTGAACTGTGCTGAACGATATGGTAATCACTTGTTGACTGATAATGTCGATTTGTTACGGCAATCATTTCGAAAGGTAAAAACAAATCATCCATTCTATATCAATGCAATTGTGATTTTACCTGAACACGGTAACGTGCGGTAAATTGGTAGGATGTGCTGGTGAGGTACGAACCGCATCAATGAATGAGGTTGTGTTGCGTTGAAAGCATGTCGAAAACTCTGCGTGTTGTCGCGTTGTTGACCAAAGCCAATGTTGAACTCCAACCGCTTTAAATTGATGCGGTTCGTGCCTCACTGCATTCTACCAGGGATGCTGATGCAATGATGCGCCGCTTGAAAACCCATTGCGCCAAATAAAACTTGTTTATGAAATAATTAGGGTCAGAGTAACATAATATTTTACTCTGACCCGATTATTTCTTATGTCACAGAAAAATCGTGAAAAATGAAAATATCATTGATTTTGACTCTAGCTAGTGTTTACTCTATGGCTTAATGGATTCTCGGGCATTTTAGTTCATGGAGAGTAATTATGAATAAATTTGTTTTTTTGTTGTTCTTGTCACTATTCTTGATATCTGCTCAAGTGAATGCTATTGAGCTAACAACACCGCCACCACCACCTGTAGATGAACTGCCTATTCCAGAAGAGCCAGCACAAGCAGCTGTAAAGGGTCAGTATCGGTAGTTGATAGATGATGCCGCGATTAGAGCAGTCAGGCAGATAGTAGGCCATGCTGTCGCAACTCAGGCAGTCGGTGTTTTTGTTGTAACAATCCCCAGAAAGAATGGTCCTATTCCTATCGAGGGCGGACTATCTTTTTGTGCCGAAGCCGGATTTAATGTTGTAGATTCTGGATTTAATGAATTTGTTAACGAGTTGAAATCGATTCAGCCAAAAAGTGGGACATTTTATAATATATACTTAGCTGATCGCTGCCCGATAACGTTAGAAAACAATGATGATGTATTTTGCACTGAAGACGCTAAAATTTGTCCTGATGGAACAGGTGTTGGGCGTGTGCCACCTAGCTGTGAATTTGCACCATGTCCTGGAGAGGAGCAGGTGCCAGTAGATGATGAATCTTTGGGTCAGGCTGATGAACTGACAACTCAAGGCATGAGTCTCGCTGATTAATATCGATAAAAAATAATAAATGGAAAAGCCTTTATAGTTGATTGTTGCTGCGCTAATCGCTGGATTCAAGATTTAATCATAACTCCTTTGGATTTGGGGGGATATACGATATTTAAGAGCCGGAATTATATAACTTCCAAAGCTGGTGAAGGTTTTTTGTCCTGCTAGTTCCGGCTATAAAAGTAGGCGTGTGAGCAGCGATACGGCTATTTTCTAACGCTGGAATGGGGCAAGAAGACAAGACAAATTTCGGCAGTCATTTATTGTAGGTTCTTTTGTCGAGCCTTGCAGCTATTGCGTTTTTTCCGAGTCAAGCCTATGCCTATCAAGCCAACACCAACCAACGTTAGTGTTGCGGGAGCAGAGAATGCGGTTTCTGTGGTTGGGTTGTTTGTAGGCGCTGTAGTAGGCTGGAGAAAGTTAAATTTAAAATCATAGGCTTTCGGGGGTGATTTAAGCTTGTTAATAGCACCAGCTGTTGTGTGGTCAAGCCCATCATTAACTATAATAGTTGACTGGGCATTGGAGCTGGCAATAGCAATTACTGTTACGACATAGAGTTGTTTTTGAAGTTGGTGTTTCATCCAGGTTTTCCCTAATCCATCTGTCAATCAAAAATATTTAATAAATGAAATATTTTTGGAAGTGTGATGTTTTAATTATATGGTTAAGTTATAGTCTCAGCTTGGGAATAATAGCTCAAAAATGCCCGAAATCGGTGTCGGGTCTTTGTTCAAAACTAAGGCTTTAAAACAGCTGCATAGCAGGTCAAATCTTCTTCTGATAAATGAAAAATATCAGTAAAAACAAGTTCTTTAAAGATGATATTTATGTATGTTATTAGATAGTATACATGCTAGACGTATAGTAACGATTATTGCGCTATATATCAACTAACACAACAGTAATTAACTAAAGTTTACATTTACAGGTTTTACAATTTGTCCATAACTATAACCAAATTCAGAGTGGTATTTTCGAATGCCACTCCAAGTCAGTGATCAATTCAGTACTTCTGGTGTTATAAATCTGTCGATATATCCGCGACTGAGATAACTTAAAAGATATTTAAGTAATTGAATAATAGTTATAAAAATAAATACAATTTAAATTGAGACTTCAATAAACTGACAATTATGGTTATTTGAATCTATCAATTTTGTGAAGTGTATCTAGTGATGGAATCACTAGTCCAGGATGTTTTTCAGCCTGACAGGTCATCAGATTTGTTGGTTGTCCTCAAAATAATCCACATTTTATCCACAGGATTTACCTTATTTATACATCATATAGTGCTTGCATATCGGAAAGACACACTCTATAGTGTGTGTGAGCATTAAACTTTCTCTGGAGGGCGTATCATGGCAATCGAATCATCAATACCTACATCGACGCAAGAAATTACAGATAGGCAGGTTTCAGCTGGTATTTCTAAACACCAGTCATCATCTTCAAATGGTGCTCCAATCAATATTAATGTGATTCGGCGTAACGGGAAAGTGACAACATTTGATGCGAACAAGATTGCGATTGCTGTCACCAAAGCTTTTCTGGCTGTTGAAGGCGGTAATGCTGCGGCAAGTAGCAGAATTCATGAAAGCGTGGCAGATATTACCAGCCATGTGGTGAATGCGCTAACCAGACGCCAGCCCAGTGGCGGTACGATACATATAGAGGATATACAAGATCAGGTTGAGCTGGCGATGATGCGCAACGGGCATCATAAAATAGCACGATCATATGTGTTGTACAGAGAAGAACATGCGCGTCAACGTGCCATTGAAAATCAGGATCAGACTGCCCCGCAAAACGACAGTCAATCTATTTCGATTACTCTGGACGATGGTAGCCAGGCTTTACTAGATACCGCACGGCTTGCAACCATTATTGAAGAAGCTTGTCACGGATTAAATAACGTCGACAATGCGTTTATTTTGCGTGAAACAGAGCGTAATTTGTTCGATGGTGTACCTGAGAAAGATGTGCCACTCACATTAATTATGAGCGCACGCACCCAGATCGAAAAAGAGCCTGATTACTCATTTGTAACCGCCCGATTATTATTGGACAAGCTGCGTAGAGAGGCCCTTACATTTATCTACGAGACTAAAACTGAAGCAACTTTACATGAAATGGGCGATCGTTATCCAATCTATTTTGCTGACTATATCCATAAGGCAGTTGAACTGGAAAGGCTTGACCCTGTTCTGGAAACCTATAATCTTGAAAAACTGGGGGGAGCGTTACAGCCTGACCGCGATTTGCTGTTTAACTTTTTGGGACTTCAAACCCTTTACGATCGTTACTTTATTCATCATCAGGAAACCCGTTTCGAGTTGCCGCAGGCTTTTTTCATGCGTGTCGCAATGGGGCTGGCGATTAATGAGATTGATCGTGATGGCAAGGCGATTGAATTTTATAACCTGATTTCAAGTTTTGATTTTATGTGTTCAACGCCAACATTGTTTAATTCGGGAACGCGCAGACCACAGCTTTCTTCCTGTTATCTGACAACGATTCCTGATGATCTGGATGGTATTTTTAGTGCTATTAAAGATGATGCATTGTTGTCAAAATATGCTGGCGGGCTGGGTAATGACTGGACCCGAGTGCGTTCCATGGGCGCTCATATTAAGGGTACTAATGGTCAGTCCCAAGGTGTCGTGCCTTTTCTTAAGGTTGCCAACGATACAGCTGTTGCAGTGAATCAGGGTGGTAAACGCAAAGGCGCTATGTGCGCTTATCTGGAAACCTGGCATCGCGATATTGAGGAGTTTCTGGAGTTACGCAAGAATACCGGAGATGATCGTCGTCGTACCCATGACATGAATACAGCTGCATGGGTACCCGACCTGTTAATGAAGCGTGTCGCTGAAGATGGTCAATGGACGTTATTTTCGCCTGATGATGTTCTTGATCTGCATGATTTGTATGGTAATGATTTTGAAGCTGCATACATTGACTACGAGATCAAAGCAGATAATGGTGAAATCACTAACTTCAAACGTATGCCAGCCAAACAGTTATGGCGCAAAATGTTGTCCATGTTGTATGAAACAGGGCATCCCTGGATTACCTTCAAAGATCCTTGCAACATACGCTCACCACAGCAACATGTTGGTGTTGTACATAGTTCTAATCTGTGTACGGAAATCACTTTAAACACATCCGATCAGGAAATTGCGGTGTGCAATCTTGGTTCTGTTAATCTTGCTGCGCATGTCACTGAAGCAGGTGTTGATCACCAAAAGCTGGAACAAACCATATCCACTGCCATGCGTATGCTGGATAACGTTATTGATTACAATTTCTACAGCGTTCCACAGGCACGTCGCTCCAACCTGCGTCATCGTCCTGTTGGTCTGGGTATCATGGGTTTTCAGGATGCGCTGTATAAACAGCGTATTGTCTATGGTTCTGAACAAGCTGTTGAATTTGCAGACACGAGTATGGAAGCGGTGAGCTACTATACAATACAGGCTTCTGCCGAACTTTCTGAACAGCGCGGTAGTTACTCGTCCTTCGACGATTCATTGTGGAGCAAGGGCATTTTACCCATTGACTCGATCGCTTTACTAAAAGAGCATCGGGGTCAATATCTGCAAGTTGATGATGCCCAGACACTGGATTGGGAAACGTTACGCAAGCGCGTTATGTCCAGCGGTATGCGTAACTCAAATACCATGGCGATTGCACCAACAGCCACTATTTCAAATATTTGTGGCGTGTCTCAATCGATTGAGCCGACGTATCAAAACCTGTTTGTTAAATCCAACCTTTCCGGTGAATTTACCGTGGTCAATCCTTATCTTGTTGATGATTTGAAAAAAATAGGATTGTGGGATGAGGTGATGATCAACGATCTTAAATACTACGATGGCAGCGTGCAGCAGATTGAACGTATTCCTGAGGAGATCAAGCAACTTTATGCGACAGCATTTGAGACTGATCCGCGCTGGTTGATTGAGGCTGGTTCACGACGTCAGAAATGGATTGATCAGTCGCAATCACTGAATTTGTATATGGCTGAGCCTGACGGCAAAAAACTTGACACGCTTTATAAATTAGCGTGGTTGCGCGGGCTTAAGACAACCTATTATCTACGCAGCATCGGTGCAACACATGTTGAAAAAAGCACGTTGACAGATGGTAAGCTGAATGCGGTTGGTAATACATCTGACACAGACGAAGCCAGCATGTGTTCGATTCTTGATCCTGAATGCGAAGCCTGCCAGTAAGGTAGCGTTACGATTGAATGACAGAGGAAATAACCATGATAAATTGGGATGATCCGCTTGCAGATCTTACACAGGCTGAGTCTACACTCGATAAAGCCTTGCATAATGAAGCCGTTGTTGATGTATCCGACAACCCGTCAGACACCAGTTTGGGTAACCGTGCTGATGCAGGTAATGTGGAAATCAATCAAACAGAGCCTGCATTACAACAACAGGGTCATGTTGGTCTTGAAGCAATCGAGATGGGGGCTGACAGGATTGAGGTCGATGATAAAAAAATTATCAATTGCAGGGCAGACCTGAATCAACTGGTGCCATTTAAATATCAATGGGCGTGGCAAAAGTATCTTGATGCTTGTGCTAATCACTGGATGCCGCAAGAAATCAATATGACTGCCGACATCGCGCTGTGGA
Organism: Methylococcales bacterium; assembly: GCA_965224565.1. Lineage (GTDB taxonomy): Bacteria > Pseudomonadota > Gammaproteobacteria > Methylococcales > DRLZ01 > DRLZ01. The sequence goes on from CBDCZN010000002.1 coordinate 775,956, forward strand.
AAAGTGCGGATGGATTGACAGATGATGAGCGCATGATTATCAAGCGCAATCTGGGTTTTTTCTCAACCGCTGATTCACTGGTCGCGAATAACCTGGTGCTTGCGGTGTATCGTCACATCACCAATCCGGAATGTCGCCAATACCTGCTAAGGCAGGCATTTGAAGAAGCCTTGCACACCCATGCTTACCAGTATGTTATCGAGTCGTTGGCGATGGATGAAGGCGAGATTTTCAACATGTATCGCGAAGTTCCGGCGGTGGCGCGTAAGGCAGAATGGGCATTGCCTTTTACTCAGCATCTCAGCGATCCGCATTTCTCAACCGGTACACCAGAAGCGGATCAAGCACTGTTGCGTGAACTGATCGCTTTCTATGTGGTTTTTGAAGGCATGTTTTTCTATGTTGGATTTGCGCAAATTTTATCCATGGGCAGACGCAATAAAATGACTGGAACAGCAGAACAGTTTCAATATATTTTGCGTGATGAATCCATGCACATGAATTTTGGCATCGACGTTATTAACCAGATCAAGCTGGAAAACCCCCGCTTGTGGACCAATGATTTTAAAGATGAAATTACCACAATGATTCGTGATGCGGTAAAAATCGAGTCTCAATACGCATTTGACACCATGCCCAGAGGTGTATTGGGTATGAATGCACCCATGTTCAAAGAGTATCTGGAATTTATTGCAAACCGTAGATGTGCTCAAATCGGATTAACCGAACAATACCCTGGAGTCAAAAACCCATTCCCATGGATGAGTGAAACGCTGGATTTAAAGAAAGAAAAGAACTTCTTTGAAACCAGAGTGACTGAGTATCAGACAGGTGGGGCGTTGAGTTGGGAATAATTCGGAAAAAGTTATTTTCAAAGGATTGGTTTTGATATTCAAGAAGGGGTTGAATATAGGAGACGCTCTGATATCCGGCGTTATAGAACCCAATGCCACCCGTACCATAGCAGCCGATATCAAAAGTTATCTGATGGCGTTGTAATATTTGCCTGGATAACGTTTAGATGAGGAGCGTGGTGCTGCTTATCTGATTGATAATTCTAATAATGGAGCTACCAAAGGGGGTTTAAAAAGGAATATTAACGCCTAAATTAAAGCGATAATGGTTAATTCCCGCCTGGCCGAGTCTGCTTGAATGGTTGAAAGAAATGTTGCGTCCCTTGGCAAAGATTGCTTTGACTGATGTTCCAAGGTTAAAGTAATCATGGTCAGGCGCGTCGCTTACAAGATTAAATCGACCAGCTCCTGATTTGGTATCTAAAAAACGACCGCTAACATTCGTGGCATTGGCTTTAAATTCATGCAGCCATTCAAAATTGACGCTTGGCTGGATAATGCCTTGCGAAATTTTAAATGCTCTGCCAATTTGAGTGCCCAGCCCACTTTTAATAGAGCGTCCGCCAGTGTGGTCAATTGCAACAGCAAACCCGCTGTTACTGACTTCGTTATAGTTATTGATCAATACTTCGAGAAATTCAAAACGTGCATATGGGTTGACTGTCCAGCTGTTTAAATTCCACTGTTTGCCGAGACTGAAATTCCAGCCATATTCCACGCCATTGGTATTACTGTTGGCCTTGTTGGAAAAGTCACGGTAACGAATTGAGCGAACATTGTCCGAGGTATGATAACCAAAGTGACTGATCAAATCGAGATAGAAGTTCTGTGGTAAGAAATAACTGCCATATAGGTTGATTGAACTCGCTTGGCTTTGAGTGCCACCTTTGTTGTTATAGTTAGTATCAGTAAAGGCATAGCCTAAAGCGCCTCCAGCAACAAACTGATCGCTAAAACGATAGTCCATACCCAATGTGACTCCCTGGGTATCAAAATCGAAGCCGGTTTGGTTTTTCGTACTCTTTTTTTTGCCAAAGTTGATCTTACCATTCAGATAAAAACCGAGCCGCTCTGTCTCAGCAATAGTGTCTCCAATGCTTCTGCCGGAAGCGCTGTCCAATAATCCCTGGGCAATGGTTCCGATGGGTACAGCTTCACCTTCGATATTCAGGCTCAGATTATTAAACGACAGTAGACCCCATTTTCCTGATTTAAGCGAACTAATCCGTCTATTGATATTGCTGAATTGAGTGGAGCCGATACGCAACATTCGAGTAACAGTACCCGCTGACTCATCCTGAATTAGTGCGTTGAGTACTCTGGCTTGTTCATGGTCATTTAATGTGGCTATTTCAGCACAACGAGTTAGTAAAATCTGACTCTCGGTAATGCGGCAAGCTTCTTTAAGTGCCTCACCAATGGACAACTGATTGCGAGTCAGTCCTTGACCATCGGTGATGCTATCCAATCCATTGTTATCAACGATTGTGGCCAGCTTTAAGTTGGTTTGAGGGCTGCTATCTGACGAGGTTGAATTCTGTTGAGACTGACGAGCTGCGCGTATGGCGTTGGCTAACTGGTCAATGTTAGTCGAGGTTTTTGAGGATGTGTGGGTTTGATCCAGGTTGTCATTGCTGGATACAGAAGACTGGTCTGCTAAAGGGGTAGCTATTTGAATGGATGCTATGCTACTGACTTTGCTTAGTTGTGAACCGAGTCTTTTGTTTGCTTGATTGACAGTTAACGAATGATTAACAGATGAAATATTTGCATAAGCCGATGTCTGAAAAACAGACAGGCAAGCTGCGACGAGATAAAACAATACAGTTTTGGCTGGGGTGTTTTGTTTTCTCATATCAATGACCTAAATTGTTTGCTCTCTGATATGACTGTGATCTGAATTATCATATATATAAGGAACGTACAATCCAATAAGATTTAGAACTGGTACATGTCACTGCCCATCTTCGTAGAAGATCAGTTGTAAAAATTATTTCATTCACGCTCCTAAAGTCACCATGTTTTGATTGCATTAATGCGTAAAGTATTTTTGTATACGTTGCACGTGTTTGTGTTCAGTAACACAGTAAATAGCAGAAGTATTGGTCGTAATTGCAGCGAGAAAATATGTCAGCAATGCTATTTTTTTACGCTTTTGATGCTAACTCAAGAATAGTACTGTTTTCAATAACATGCAAGCTTGATGGGAATATTTACATCAACTTGGCTGTTGACCGGAATTGAATATGATAAATTCGAGGTTTCAAGTCGTAGTTACTGAACTATTTTCAAGGCATCCTAAGGTGTTGAATGATTAGATGGATAAAGCTAGTATCTCCATCATTGTAGTTAATATTGACTGGCGCGCTATGTCATGCATATGCTATAAAATTCAAGGGATTGATTCATCATCAATTATGCTGAAGTGGTGGGTTCGGGGTTTGGAATGATGAAGACGCTGCACAGCTGATGAGCTGATTCATAAATTTAGCACTTTAATTACAATGAGTTGCCTCTTGAACTGCTTTAATTACTTTAACATGTTGAACAGGGTTGTTAGAATAAGGAATGTCTAGCAGCAATGTAGCGCAGAAATAATTGATGTTAGTTACGTCATGATTATTGCCTATATGAAAGCAACAGTGGCAGGTAAGTTGCTTTAAAAAATGCCAGTGCGAAATTTAGATGTAGACATAATATGGAGGTTTACATACCAGCTAATCATTATGAAATTATATCATTATTCATAATATACACACTAAATGGTGTTATTGAATGTTAACCTTGTTTTATTTTGTAAAATTTACAATTATTGATGTTAAACAAAATTACAAAGAGAAACTAAAATGAAACTAATATCAAAAGTTTATATTTTAATCCTATTACTATTTTGCTCATTGGTGAAAGCAGACGAATTACCTGTCATAGATCCTGTTGTTAGTGCAAACAAGGCTCTCGATTTTGGTATTTGGAGAGTGTATAACGATGGTGCGCGACTATTCATTATTGATCAAAACAGAAGCTACTATTTACAGGTAAAGCCAACACAGAAGAGCATCATTGTTAACACTCCTGATACAACCTACACGCTTGTTGATAATGGAACAAGTGGTGCAAATCCTCCAACAGATATTAACGATGATATTGCTCAAATAGGGCTTAATGTCGAATCAAAAGGCCAGATGACAAATGCCCGCTATAAGTTTGGGAACAAGATACTCCTGGTTAATGGCGATACGATGACTATTTTTAATTTTCAAGATGAGAACATGGTAACAGGTGTTGTTACTCCCAGAACAGTCATCAAAAAATATTCAAATGGTATTGAGCATATAGGAACCCGAAGCATTAGCGTTATCGATGAAAGTTTTTCAATATCACCGCCTGTAACAGGAGAGTTAGTTACAATTAAGCCAGCTCATACAGGATCCTGGTATGATCCTGCTAGCGATGGGAAAGGCGGGTTTGTTAATATCGCTGAACAGAATGGGCAGTTAGTATTTGTGGTTTCCTGGTTTGATTATAATGAAGATGGAACACAGATGTGGCTAATTGGTAGCAGCGCACTATTAGAATCGGGAGAGACTACTGCACTAGTGCCAGTGCAAGTAACGCAAAAGGGTGTCAATGGAGAGGTAATAAAATCCGATTGGGGTGCATTTTCTTTTGAATTTACTTCATGTGATACAGGTAATCTAGTAATAGAACCAAGCAGTGGCGGACCTGCGCAAACAGTACCTTTGTCACGCTTAACCAAAATTGCAGGGCTGACTTGCTAGTACAGATACACTCTTCGCACATGAAAATTCAGCATCCTGTGCGGAGTGTATAAACCTTCCCAAACAGCATATAAGGAAAATATAGTTTTCTCCGCCTTGTGTGCTGATTAGATAGATATGCATTTTTTACAGACGATTTAATGGCATTGAGTTAAACTGGGGGTCAGTTTTTAATAAGGCGAATTATTTTACGGATTAGTGCATAAACAACCAGTTATTTATAAATAATATCTGTATGAGGTGATGTATGAAACAAGTAAAGTTGATGATTGGATTATTATTCATGCTAACTGTTTTGCCAAGCAGTGCGGAAACAAAGAGTGCCGCTACAACAGTGAGCGCTGACCAACACCGATTAGCTGAGAATAAGGCACGGGATCAATATCGACATCCTATACAAACTCTGGAGTTTTTTGGTGTAAAACCCAATATGACCGTTGTTGAAATTTCTCCGGGCGGAGGCTGGTATACCGAGATTCTGGCACCTTACCTGCGAGATGAAGGAAAATTATATGCAGCGCATTTTTCAGCAGATTCGAAAGTTGCTTATTTCCAGAAGAGCTTGAAGAGTTTTATTGATAAAACGACGGCACAACCGGAGATTTATGGAAAAATGATCCTAACCGAGCTTGATCCCCCTGCAAAAGTTGAGGTTGCTCCAGCGGGCAGTGCTGACAGTGTGCTGACTTTTCGTAATGTGCATAACTGGATGAAATCAGGAACAGTGGATGCTGTATTTAAAGCCATGTATGTTGCATTAAAACAAGGTGGTATGCTCGGTGTTGTTGAACATCGTGGAATAGCAGGCACAGATCAAGACCCAAAGGCTATATCCGGTTACGTGAACGAAGACTATGTCATTAAGTTGGCAGAAAAAGCAGGATTTATCTTACTGGGAAAATCAGAAGTTAATGCCAACCCCAAGGACACAAAAAATCATCCTGAAGGAGTTTGGACATTACCACCATCACTACGTTTGGAAGAAAAAAATAAAGCAAAATATCTTGCTATTGGGGAATCTGACCGGATGACTTTAAAGTTTGTTAAACCCTGATTTCTTAACTCTATTTAACGAGAAGCATCGGAGAAATGCACCAATTTCAAAGGCTTTGCAGTTGACCATTTTTTAACCAAACAACTTCTTAATTACAGAGACAGTGTTAGTGGAGCAGGCTGGAGCGATATGGTTTTTTCGAGTACCTGATGGGCATCTTTTCGTAGATGATTGAGCTCGATTTCTTGTTCGAGCTGTTGATTTGAAATAACGCCTTGTTCCAGACATTCCTTGAGTAGACCAAAAAATAAATGTTGTTGATTTGGATCTGGGTGGCTTCGGTAATTTCCGAGCAACCCAAATTCACCAAAAAAATGTCTTCGTGCTCGCATCAACCAGCCTAAAGGTGGAAATAGCCGAAACCGTTCGGCAGGTCGCCAGTCAGTTGGTAAACCGGTTTTCCAGGGTTGCGTCAGTCGACGGGTGTTATGGAGTAGTTTGGTTTGTGTCGTTAATCGGTCGAAATCATTCCATTCGTTTTCGAAAAATCCGATACTGTCAGGATTTTCCAGCTTCAGACAAACCCATTGTGTGTAATCTCTGTTATCTTCAAATAATTCGTTAAATTGTGTTTCACATTGCCAGTGTCTTAGTTTAGTACAATCCAGTAACATAACACTGCTTGCCAGGCAACGATCAATCAAACCTTTAGGGCCAGAGCGAGCGCGGCACAGGATGGCTTTACCCTGCATATCTCTTGATAATAGATCCCAGATATCAGCGACGGAAAAAATATCTGGATCGATGACCACTGCGCGTCCCTGATAATTCATATATTCAGGTGGCATAAAGCGTAACGGAGTGAAAGATTGCAGGTCTTCATAAAGCCAGACTCGCTTCACACCATCGCGCAAATAAGAATTGCCTTCCTGGTGCTTGAGGAAAGAATAATCCTCAGTATCCAGAATTTTCACATCAAACTTATCTGTGTGTGCTGAATTACGCTTTAGTGCGTAAGCGGCTACCAGAGCACCGATTTTTTGTTTGTGATTGGTGTGGATGAATACAGTTGGTTTCATGATATGTTCTGATGAAAGGTTAGGTGGTTTCAAACCAGATCGAGTATAACCAATAGATTGTCTTGTGTTAAGCGACGAATAGACTGTGCTTACTATTGTTGTCAAGTTGGAATAGACTACTTTTTCCAAATATCGACTCACATGATCGGCGGCGCAAAGTGATCCGAGCGAAAGTAAACACCGCTTTATACCATCCGGGTCGACACAATTGTTAGTGCTTTTAACCAAAATAAGATGCCATGAATTTGGATAACTCAAGATCATCACTGGAAGATGATTCACTAAGTTCGTTAATGATGTTTTGTCGTTCTTGAGGTGTCTTGTTCTGGCTTAATTTAAATTTTCCTTCAATTTTTTGAATGTTTATCTCAAAACCAACAATCATTTGTAACAGTTTGCTTTTATTGACTGGAAAACTAAACTTCCATGGGTTTGGTAAGTTTGACTCAAAGCAAGTTGTGAGTTTTTCCAGTATATTTTCTATTCCAGCTGGGTCTTCAATGACTGTAGGTTTTCCATGTAAATGTGCAACAGCATAATTCCATGTTGGTACACCTGGTGTTGAATACAATGTTGGTGATATATATCCATGTGCACCATTAAAAACCACAACAACTGACTTGTCTTCGATTAATGATTTCCATTGAGGATTATCTTTTGCCATGTGACCAACTAATTTTCCATGCGAACCAACATTTGGCTCAAATAAGAATGGTAAATGAACAATACATGGCGAACCGTTATGTTCAGAAATCAACATCCCAAAAGGATTGTTTTTAACTAAACCAGTTATTTTTTCAAAATCTTTTTCTGCGAATTGTTCTGGTATATACATGGTTTTTCTCGGTCATAACAATATGCAGAAGCAGCAAATGCTGATGAGATAACTGCTCTTTATTGTTGGCGGCTATATTCAGTGATTAGGTAAATTAATATTATTGCAAAACGGGAGTAATAATTCAGTGTTAACAACAATAAAAACATCATCTGGCTTAGAGATTACAGCAGATAATATTAGTTTTTTTCCATCGTTTTTTTTGGTGGGTGCTCCGCGCTGTGGTACAACAGCGATGTCCAATTATTTATCTAAACACCCACAGATTTGTTTTTGCAAACCCAAGGAACCGCATTTTTTTTCTATGCTGATTCAACTACTGGGTAAAGTAGATATTGAGCGGGACTATATTCAACGCTTCTACCATCATAAAACAGATGACCATGTTGCCTGTGGTGAAGGTTCCGTTTCTTATCTGTATTCTGATCAAGCTCTGGATACTATTTTACAGTTAAATCCAGATGCACAGTTTATTGTTAACGTGCGTAATCCGATTGATATGATTTATTCCTACCATGCACGTTTGTTAAAGCTGGTGGAAGAAGATCAGCAGGATTTTCGTGTTGCCTGGGATTTGCAAACAGAACGTGCACAAGGAAAGCAATTACCCAAAGGCTGTTACGATCCTGAATTGTTTCAATATAAAGAGGTTGCCAGCCTTGGGAAATATGTAGAGCGTATATTTGAGCGTGTCGGTCGTGAGCGAGCCCACATTATCGTGTTTGATGATTTTGCTGCCGATCCGCTGACGGAATATAAAAAAGTTCTTAACTATTTAGGTGTTGACTATGATGGACGCACAGAATTTCCGCGCAAGGGTAAGCATGAAACCGTACGCTTTCGTTTTCTGCAGCGCTTGATTAAACGCCCACCAAAACGATTTACCAATTTTTTGCTGACCATGCAGCAACAGCAAAAGCGCAAGAAACAAGGTAAAAAGCATTGGTTGATTCGGACGCGCAAAAAATTGATGGTGTTGAACAGGGTCAGGGAAGAGCGCAAGCCTTTAGATGATTCTATGCGACAAGTATTGGTAGAGGCATTTTCCGATGACGTTGAAAAGCTAGGAAAACTGCTGGATCGTGATTTAAGTCACTGGATGAGTTAGATGCTAAAGAACCTGTTCAAGATCTTGATCAATGGATGCAGTGCAAGGCAAAAGTGGACGAAAAAGCACAGCATACTGAAGTATGTGAGCATTTTGAGTCCACTTTTAACGCCGCAATGCGCCATTCAGCAAGATCTTGAACAGGTTTCTTAGATCAAGAACGCAGTATACCCTGGCGATGCAAGCGCCACAATACACCCCATCCGAAGATTAGCGGAAAACGGCGCAGTTTGTCAGTGACCTCTATAGTTACCCCTGAGTGTCGTTCAATTTTCCAGACTATGTAATCAACACCACCTTGAAAAGTGAAGATGGCTTTGACGAGTCGTGCAACGGATAACAGTTTGCCTTGTACTCGGCGCACAGCCCAACTTATCGTAGCAATCCGATGTTGTTGAGCGGTGAGTGTGCAGTGATAGCTTGGCGGTTGACTGTCTGCTACAGATTGAACATTGGCAGTAATTGTCCTTAATGCAGGTTCGGTAAGCGCATCATAATATGCTTGATCGGCATGATATAACTCCAGCGCACGGCCGGGTTTTTCGGGGCGTAATTCAGTGCGATAGCTTAATCCAAGACCTTCTGACCAAAGTGTTTTGCTATCAAAATCTTCTCTTAGTGCAGGAACAACGCGATGAATAAAAGTAATCGTGGCTTGGGTGAGTGATGCAACCACTTGCTGCTGTGCGTTCTGGTTACGCACATAAAGTAATCGACTGGGTTGGCAAAACCGTCCCCAGATGTAGGAATGAAACCAGCGGGGTGAAGTCGCCTTATCAAAATCAGCAAGTGATAGCAGCGCATATTTAGCACGAATAGTTTGATCGCCAACCGCAACTTCAAGATAAAACACATTGGGTGGCAACAACCAGTTAACAAAGGGTAGCAAGGTTTTACCTGGATAAGCTATTTTGTATTTGTCGACCAATACATACAAGTCGATTAAGCCATCGAAAGGATTGTTGCTGCGCAGGCACGAACCATAATAAACAATGGCTTGTGTTGCATTACCATACCGATCAAGTATATCTTGCGTTACAGGTTGCAGGGCAGGGCTGGCGGGTTGATTAACATGATTGTCAATCAACCCCGGTAGTTGTTGGATAGAGTCAAGTTTATTTGGAGTGGCTTCAGGCATTTTCAAAGTTGTTATAGTTGTAGAAACTTAACATATCCGGCTAACGACACTGTTATCAGCTGATTGTCAGAGTTGGTTGAATAACGCTCGCCATCCACCGTAAATTCGCCATTGAATTGTATCTCCAAGCGGTTTAGTTTGGCGCTGTGGAAACCCTGTTTCGATGTCATATCTTCGCGAGGTTTGCCGCGAAATAAGGGTAATAATTTTAGCAATGAATAACCTTGTTGCTGATGACGCACAGCAGTAAAATACCAAGCGCCCTGGTTAGCTCCCCAGAATGGGTGAATACCCAGGAATAAGCGTTCCAGGCCACTGGCAAACGCCAGTAGATGTTTGCCAGATGATTGAACTGTTGGTTGTTTTGCCAAGTTTTTAGGATTATTCATATTCCAGCCTGATAACTGCATAGATACTGGTGAAAATAAAGGTTGTTCTTTTTTGTTTAAGGCAAACAAGAGACGTAAAGCACTCAAAGCTGGGCCAATACTGTCGCGCAGCCCTTTTTTACTGACATGGCTGTGAAAATAATCCTGACCCTCAATAATGGCACCTGTACCAAAAAACATCCCGCAAACAGGAGATGCTGGAGCATCCCAGTCAATTTTTAACACGGGACGTGTTGCGGTACTGGTTATCCGCTGCGGGTCTTTTCCCCATTCGATAAGTTTTTTCAATCCCCTAACACAATGACCTTGAATACCCACATCGCCGCCCGTCATATTTGTTGTACCACCTTTTAGAATTGCCAGTATCGGTATTTCGGGTAAGTGAGCAAACATCAGGGTTAGCAAGGCATGAATGGTTCCATCGCCAGCATTGATTGCAACAATATCCACGGGAGATTGCTTTAATTGCTCAACAAATTGCGTGAATTGCTCTGTAGTGGAGGCTTGAAAATGTGTGATTGCGGCATTATCTTGCACTAATTGGCTGATTGTTTGTAGATGTTTGCTACGACCGCTGTTGGGGTTACTCAATAACGCGATTAACACGATGAATTCTCTTTAATTTTGATGATGATTAATTGTTTGCAATTTCCAGGTATGACGGATTTGATTGACAGTGTGGATTCATCAAATATCTGATAGCATTTACAAGATATTTTACACACCAGAATGCCCTTAAAACACAAATGCACAAACTGACGACTCAGTATTATATGTTTGATAGTCCACTTAATTCCATACTGCAATTTCGAATTGGTAATAATATACGAGTCTTGTTTATCCTTGCACTGGTTTTGCTTGGTTCAGCATGTGCTCCAATGATTCACAAGCCCGGATCTTTAATGCAACAACCATCGTTAGAAGATCGTTCCTACATCACTGCTGACGGCATCATATTACCAGTTCATCGTTGGCAATCAGATAGCACTGCTCACTCAGTGATTATTGCGTTGCATGGTTTTAATGACTACGGGCATTTTTTTAATGATGCCGGCGAATTTCTTGCTGAGCGAGGGATTATATCCTATGCCTATGATCAAAGAGGTTTCGGCGACACTGAAAAGCCTGGCTTATGGGCTGGCGTGGATGCATATCTGGATGATCTGCAAACCTTTGTCCGCTTAGTCCAGCAACAACATGCTGATTTGCCAGTCTACCTATTAGGTGAAAGTATGGGTGGCGCAGTGGTTTTGGCTGCGTCGAGCCGTGCAGGATTTCCTGATGTCGCCGGTCTGATTTTAAGTGCGCCAGCTGTGTGGGGACGTGCGGTGATGCCTTGGTACCATCGTTGGCTATTAGCTGTCAGCGCACATACAGTGCCGCATATGCATGTCACAGGCAGTGGGTTGAAAATCATCCCATCTGATAATACAGACATGTTGCGCGAGCTCTGGAAAGATCCATTGGTTATTAAAAAGACACGGATTGATGCTGTTTACGGTGTGGTTAACCTGATGGACACAGCATTACAGGCGAGTGCTGATATTACAGTGCCAGTGTGTCTATTATATGGTGAGCGTGATCAGATTATTCCTGCCAATGCAGTGTCGACCATGCTCGAATCGATACGCTCGCCTGAATTGGTTAGAACAGCGCTCTATGCAAATGGATACCACATGTTACTGCGAGACTTAGAGGCAGAAACGGTATGGACAGATATTGCCAACTGGATCATTCAACCCGATCACCCATTTCCATCAGGGGCAGAAGACATCGCTTCTGCCCGACTGTTCAAGAATAGACTATATTCCAGTGCAACTGAGTAGGTTTAGTGCTTTATCAGTTGTGATACTAATTGCTGGGTTTATTCGTAGATATCGAAATAATCGCCGTAGCTGGAATTAACATCAAAATCTTGCCAGACAAATTCAGGCTGGACTGCAGGCTTGCTTGGAATCATAAATGTTGCAACATCCATTACGCCAGTTAGAGTGCGCGATAGTGTATGCATGGTTCCTTGTAATAAACCAAAGGAAGCGCCAAAAGCCACATTATGTTCGTTGCTAACACTGATGATAGATTTAGGCAACTCTATCCAGCCCGTTGCTATGTTAGCAAATCCGTTCATTGCCTTATAGCCAATTTGCTCACCATAACTTTCTCGTTGTTGATCTGCCATTGCCGACACTGGAAGCCAGGCAACAACAACTGCGGCGATTACTGATTTTCGAACTAACTTTTTATTCATAGCTATCCCATATAGTTTTGTTACTTAGAACAAGTATAGACAGCGGTTTGTATTTGTGTGGAAATCAACAGATATTTCTTGCGAAGAATTCACTCATATTAGCTGTTACAAGCTTAAGAGTGCCTCTAATAATTAGGATTTTTGTTCGAGTTCAAGGCGGATGATTTTCGAGAACCGCAGTGTATATGGAATACATGAGGATCGCAGAAAACCATTCAACGCTGAAATCGGGCAAAAAGACAATTATTAGAGGTGCCCTTAAATTGGTCATTGTTTCTAACCATAAAGTTGCTTCAACTCACATTATCCTGAATTCGTGACTTCAATGCGGATAATAGAGTACAGATATAGATTCCTCAATGCTTCAAAATACTCGTTTAATCTAAGGTGATTCGCCTCACCATCAAAAAACATTCTAAACTCAAGAGCTTTTGGCTAGGGATTCGAGATAGAGATTGATAGCTAACGGCTAAAACCGGATTTTCAAACATAGTGTTTTGGTATTTGTAAGGACACAATAATCTATTTTACTAATATTTTTGAGTCAGTTGAGGTTTCTTATGGCAGATAATTCTGGGCGATGTTTTTGTTTATAACAGGTTGATTCAACTTTGTCAGATTATTCCAGCGTTAGTTAAGAAGACTGATTGTCACGGCGATATAGTTCAGTAGGTTACGCTATTTCTAATACAACCTGCTGATAAAAAGATACTTTTTACTTAACAGTGGTAGCGTTTGGCATGGCGTTCATTAGGTTTGTCTGAGAAATATCTAATTTGACAAAGTAGAATTATGAAATTTTACAATATAAGCAAAATTTATACCTATGGCCCTATTTCAGTAATATTACCGAAAGCATTTACAACACCAGCTAATATAGGTTATGTTCCGTCTCGAGATAACATTATTTAAGAAATAAGTATTAATGGAGTCATTAAATATATTGATTGATGGTATTTTTTGATTGTTTAGATGAGTTATAAACATTAATGCAATTATTTAGGGTCAAATATAAGGGTGGTTGCAGAAAATATCTCAATATCTTAAATACTCTGAATTCAAAAACAATCAAGTTTTAAACAAGTTTCAATGGTTATTGTAAATAACATAGGGGAATAACTAATGACTTATACAACACTTTCTTATCATAAAAACGGCTACCGAATTCTTTTAACATTGCTGTTGACATGCCTGTTGGCGTTTGGCAGTAACAGCGCTCAGGCAGTATTGGAACTGGAATGGGCTAAAAGCGCCGGGAGTTCTTCTGGTGATAGTAGCCATGCTGTTGCTGTGGATGATTCAGGCAACACTTATGTCACGGGTTCCTATGGAGGGGAAGAGGGAAATGTTGGCCCTTCTGCGATCTTTGGGGCCGGAGAGGCTGGCGAGACTGCACTCTCTCTTGGAACTGACCGGTTTCGCATGTTTGTAGCAAAGTATACTCCAAGCGGCAACCTGATTTGGGCTAAACGTTCCGGTGGCAGTACTTTTGTTACTGGTAATGATATTGCCGTTGACAGTTCAGGTAATACCTATGTTACAGGTTCCTTTTTTCAAATCAGTGGAAGTACCACGATTTTTGGGCCTGGAGAGGCAAACGAGACCACGTTTACCAATGACATTGAAATCCCGACCTTTGACGAGTTTGATAACGCTTTTAATGACATGTTTGTAGCCAAGTATGCTGCCGATGGGAGCCTGGTCTGGGTCAAACACGCTGGCGGATCAAATCCTGATGATCGCAATCCCACAGGTGTTTCAGGTTTTGGTATTGCAGTGGATGTTTCTGGCAATACTTACGTTACGGGTAACTTTGCAGAATCTGCAACATTTGGTCCCGGAGAAGTCGGCGAAACCACACTCACCAGCGACGGTGCCAAAGACATCTTATAGTGCTGACGGCGACCTGGTTTGGGTTAAACGCGCGGGTGGAGCGGATTCTGATGAGGGCGCTGGCATTGCCATGGACAGCTCAGGCAATGCTTATATCACGGGAGATTTCTCTGGCATCGCAACCTTTGGGTCTGGTGACGCGGGTGAAACCATGCTCACAAGTGATAATAATTCCAACGATCTGTTTATAGCAAAGTACACTACTAGTGGCGACCTGGTTTGGGCCAAGCGCGCAGGTGGGACGGATCTTGATAGTGGTAATGGTATTGCTGTGGACGATTCAGGCAATGCTTATATCACGGGAATCTTCTCTGATACCGCGACCTTTGGTCTCGGGGCAACCGATGAGACCATGCTCAGTAGCGATGGTTTCAGAGATATCTTTGCGGCAAAGTATACTGCCGATGGTGAACTGGTTTGGGCCAAACGTGCGGGTGGAACTGGTTTTGATGAGGGCAATGATATTGCCGTGGATGACATGGGTATTGCTTATGTCACAGGATCTTTCTCTGATGCTGCGACCTTTGGTTCTGGGGAAGCTAACGAGACTACGCTCACCAGCGATGGTTCCAGAGACATCTTTGTGGCAAAGTATGCTGCTGATGGCGACCTGGTCTCGGTCAAACGAGTGGGTGGAACGAATGTTGATTCGGGTAATGGCATTGCTGTGGACGATTCAGACAATGTTTATGTTACGGGAATTTTCAATGTTAGTGCAATTTTTGGACTTGGGGAAGCCAACCAGACCACGCTTACTAGTGACGATTCTTTAGAAAATATCTCTGGATCAGGTGACATCTTTGTGGCGAAGTTCAGCGATGCTGCTTCGGACAATCCACCGGTTATTCTGGACACTCGGGTAGCAGCAAGTTCTGACGATGCCGAAGAGAATACCTCCACAGGAAAAATCGATCGTGGCAGTAGTGATCTTGAGTTGGTCGATCAAGGCAGGAATAATCAATTAGTGGGAATACGTTTTAATGGTCTCAATATTCCACAAGGCGCCACGATCACCAATGCCTCGATTCAGTTCCAGGCAGACGAGACGCATTCAGGGGTTACTACGTTATTAATTAAGGGGGAAGCCACAGATAATGCCCTGACGTTTACCAATGCCAGGGAAATATCTCTTCCCGAGACAGAACCAATGCTGCGGTTGACTGGAAACCTGCTCCCTGGACAACTGTAGGCGAAACAGGGCCTAATCAACAAACCCCGGATATCGCCACAGTTATTCAGGAGATTGTTAATCGATCAGGATGGTCGAACGGCAACTCGCTGGCAATCATCATCAGTGGTACTGGTACACGCACCGCAGAATCGTTTAACGGCGATGCTGCTGCAGCGCCTGTGCTACATGTTGAGTATACGCAAGGCAATGAATCCAACCAGCCACCGACTGTGGACGTTGGCCCTGACCAGGCGATTACTTTGCCTGATGGTGTTGCTAATGTGGAGGTGAATCTGGATGGCACGGTCAACGATGATGGTTTGCCCAACCCGGTCACGACACTGTGGAGTATGCAAAGCGGGCCAGGCACAGTCAGCTTTGGTGATTCCAGTGCCGTGGATACCACAGCGACCTTCGATCTCGCCGGAACCTATGTGCTGAGATTGACTGTAGATGACGGCGAACTCAGCAGCTTTGATGAACTCACTGTCACGGTTAATTCCGCAGGAGTTTCAACAATCCTGGATGTCAGGATCTCAGCCAGCAGTGATGATGCTGAAGAAGATATCGCCACGGGTCGTCTCAATCGAGGCAGTAGTGATCTTGAACTGGTCGATCAAGGCTCGCTGTTTCAGGTCGTGGGAATGCGCTTTAATGATCTGACGATCCCTGAGGGTGCCACAATCACCAATGCCTCGATTCAGTTCCAGACGGACGAGACACATTCAGGGGTTACCAACTTGCAGCTTGTCGGGGAAGCCGCTGATAATGCCTTGACGTTTCACAATGTGAACGGAAAAATAACTTCCCGAGTTCGAACCGCGGCAACGGTTGATTGGGCACCGGCACCCTGGACGACGGTAGGTGAGGCAGGGCCAGATCAACAAACCCCAGATATCGCCTCGATTATTCAGGAAATTGTCGGCCGACAAGGATGGTCAAGCGGCAACTCGCTGGTGGTTATTGTCACCGGCAGTGGGCAACGCGTGGCTGAATCGTATAACGGTGATGCTGCCGCGGCTCCTTTGCTGCATGTGGAGTATACGCAAGGAACTGAGACCAACCAACCACCGAGGGTGGATGCCGGGCCGGATCAGACGATAGTCTTACCCAGCAGTGTCACCCTGGATGGTACGGTTAACGATGATGGCCTGCCCAACTCGTTTCTGGCAACCACCTGGAGTAAGGCAAGCGGGCCTGGAACGGTCAATTTTGCGGATTCCAGTGCCGTTGATACCACAGCTACCTTCGATCTTGCCGGAACTTATGTGCTCCAGTTAGCTGTAGATGACGGCGATCTTAGCGACATCGATGAATTGACTGTCACGGTGAATTCTTCTGGAACCTCAGCTCAAGATTTGGAGCTGGAATGGGCAAAACGCGCAGGGGGATTGGATGCCGATAGTGGCAATGCTATTGCCGTGGACGGTTCAGGCAACACTTATGTTACGGGTTCCTTTGTTGGAGGAGGGGGCTTTACAGATTCCGCGACCTTTGGACCCGATGAAGCGAACGAGACCACTTTCACTGATATCGATGAATTACCAAACATGTTTGTAGCAAAATATACTGCAAACGGCAACTTGGTTTGGGTCAAACGCTCCGATGGCAATACTTCTGTTTCTGGCGATGACATTGCTGTGGACAGCTCAGGAAACACTTATGTCACAGGTTTCTTTAAACAGTCTTTTGGAAGTACAGCGACCTTTGGATCTGGAGAGACTAACGAGACCACGTTTTCTAATGACATTGAAATTCCGACCACGCGCGAGTTTGATAACGGTTTTACCGATATGTTTGTAGCGAAGTATGCTGCCGATGGCAACCTGGTCTGGGTCAAACATGCTGGTGGAATGAATCCTGATAGTCGTAGTGGTAGTATTGTCTTTTCCAGAGGTGTTTCAGGTTCTGGCATTACCATGGATGTTTCTGGCAATGTTTATGTCTTGGGTGGTTTTACAGACTCTGCAACCTTTGGTCTCGGGGAAACCGGCGAGACCACGCTCACTAGTGAAGGTTTCAGTGATATCTTTGTGGCAAAGTATACTGCTGACGGCGACCTGGTCTGGGTTAGACGCGCAGGTGGAACAGATTTTGATGGGGGCAGCGACATTGTCGTAGATGGCTTAGGCGACACTTATGTCACTGGTGGCTTTAGAGAGTCTGCAACTTTTGGTCCCGAGGAAGTCGGCGAGACCACACTCACCAGCGACGGTGAGAGTGATGTTTTTGTTGCGAAGTATACTACTGACGGCGACTTGGTCTGGGTAAAACGCGCAGGTGGAGCGGGTTTTACCAGCGGTAGTGGTATTGCCGTGGACGATTCAGGCAATGCTTATGTCTCGGGTAGCTTTGGAGTGGCTACTATCACGGGTATTGGAGGTTCTGCAACCTTTGGCGCTGGAGAAGCCGGTGAGACCACACTCACTAGCGATGGTTCCAGGGACATCTTTGTGGCGAAGTATACAGTTGACGGCGACCTGGTTTGGGTTAAACGTGCCGGTGGATCGAATTCTGATGGAGGCCAAGGTATTGCTGTGGACAACTCAGACACTGTTTATGTCACAGGAGCTTTTTTTGATAATGCAACGTTTGGCCTCGGAGAACCCAGGGAGACCACGCTCAACAGCGGCGGTAGGGGTATCGTTGACATTTTTGTAGCAAAGTTTACTGCTGACGGCGAGTTGATCTCGGCTAAACGCGCAGGTGGTAATAATATTGATGCTGGCTTTGATATTGCAGTGGACGATTCAGGAAATGCATATGTTACGGGGGTTTTTACTGGTATGGCAATCTTTGGTCTCGGGGAAGAAAATCAGACCACGCTCATCACTGGCGTTGGTGGTTTCCGTGACATCTTTGTAGCAAAGTTTAGCAATGCTGATTTAGTTAATCTACCGGTTATTGTGGACACTCGTGTAACAGCCAGTTCTGACGATGCCGAAGAAAATACCACTACCGGTAAAGTCAATCGAGACAGTAGTGACCTTGAACTGGTCGATCAAGGCAGAACTAACCAAATAGCGGGAATGCGCTTTAACGGTCTTACTATTCCAGCAGGTGCGACGATCACCAATGCTTCGATTCAGTTCCAGACGGACGAGACGCATTCAGGAGCGACTACCTTGCTGATTCAAGGGGAAGCCACCGATAATGCTCCGACGTTTACCAATGCCAGGGCAAACATCTCTTCACGAGACAGAACCAATACAGCGGTAGACTGGGAGCCTGTATCTTGGATTACAGTGGGTGAAGCAGGGTCGGATCAACAAACCCCGGATATCGCCTCAGTCATTCAGGAGATTGTCAATCGCTCGGGATGGTCGAGCGGCAACTCGCTGGCAATCATTATCAGTGGTACTGGTACACGCACTGCAGAATCGTATAACGGCGATGCTGCTGCAGCTCCAATACTGCATGTGGAATATACGACAGGGAATGGAACCAACCCACCGCTGACGGAGGACATCCTTCTCGATTAGAAGTCAGCTTTCTGGAATCTGTTCAAGACCTTGAACAGGTTCCAGGGCTACACAGAGTTATGCGAAGAGTATATTCACACATCAGCAAAATTCAACCAGGTATCATGCAGATTGCAAACACTGAGCACATGAATGCGACCACTGTAGTTACCCAGTGAAAATTCTGAGATTGGTGCTTTGTCTGTGCTTGGGTCAAATATTTTTTCCACGACGAATCCATAGTCTTTATCCAGTACGATATGTTTGGTGATGTAGTGTTCATAACCTTTCATTTCGTGCGGGGTAACGACTTTAATTTTTTTCCCAGACCCTTTTAAAACTTCAATTGTCGGTAGATGACCAGTTGCTTTTTTGCTCCAGCGACCCGGTGCTTCCTTGGTGTAATAAACACCACCTGCCATACTGGATGAGCGAGCAAGTGCAAGTTTTGGTGCAATAATTCCGACTGCGGAACCTGTTACTGATAAGCGAATGAAATCTCTGCGCTGCATATTTTTTCTCCTTTTCCGTGTTTGTTTATACTCTACTCTTATGATAGAAAAATAGAAGGGTCAGTTATACGTGGAGCTTAATTCTACTTTGTTAGATTAGATATTTCCCAGTCAAACCAAATGAATCCCATACCAAGCGTTAGCAGTATTAAGCTAAATATTTAGTAGGTTGGGTTAGCGATAGCGTAACCCAACAGCAGCGTTTGTTAGCACAAATGCCTTTGTTGGGTTACGGTGCGCACAATAGTTTGTTGGTAATTGAAGGCATTGTAGCTAGGCGAACCCAACCTACTAATGGCTATGATGCTCAGTCTGCCCAACCAACATTGGAATAATCTGACAAAGTAGAACTAAATCTGTATTCATGCATGCAGGAGTCTACGCTTCATATAATATTGATACCTTATCACTAGGGTTTTTTCATTGCATCGAATAACGCTTGTGCAAAAGCGCCTTCTGGCTCTTTGGGTTTGGAAGATGAATTTATTTTAGCTTTTCTGGTTTTCTGAGCTTTAGAAGTTGATGATGTCTTCTTGTGCTTGGGTTTTGTCTTCCCAGTTTGTGGTGTACTCTGTTCGCTACGCATGGTTAAAGCAATGCGTTTGCGATCCGGATCAATTTCCAGGACTTTAACTTTGACGATATCACCAGCTTTAACTACGTCATTGGCATCTTTGATGAAGCGATCAGCAAGTTGAGAGATATGTACGAGACCATCCTGATGCACACCAATATCAACAAATGCACCAAAATTGGTGACATTGGTGACTACACCTTGCAGCGACATGTCTTGTTTTAAATCGCTGATTTTTTCAACGCCATCCGCAAAGGTTGCAGTTTGAAAGGCTTGTCTTGGGTCACGTCCTGGTTTTTCCAGCTCTGCAAGAATGTCTTGCACAGTCGGTAATCCAAACGCTTCGGTGGTAAAGGTGTGTGCATCGAGTTGCCGAAGCAATGTTTCATCACCGATTAAATCAGCTATCTGTTTCTCTGTTGCGGTAGAAATCTGATCGACCAGTGTATAGGCTTCGGGATGGACAGCTGATGCATCAAGCGGATTGTCACCGTTCATTATGCGTAAAAAGCCAGCTGCTTGTTCATAGGCTTTTTCGCCGAGACGTGGCACCTTTTTGAGAATCTTGCGATTTTTGAATGCACCGTTTTCATTACGAAACTGAACAATGTTAGTGACCAGCGCAGGTGTGAGTCCGGAGACCGATTTCAATAATGCACTCGATGCCGTATTGACATCAACACCGACTGCGTTCACACAGTCTTCCACAACATGATCGAGCATTTGTGAGAGTTTGACCTGATTGACATCGTGTTGATATTGCCCGATACCGATTGATTTTGGCTCTATTTTTACCAGTTCAGCCAAAGGATCTTGCAAGCGACGAGCGATAGACACTGCACCACGCAGTGAAACATCCATATCAGGTAATTCATCACTAGCTAGTTGCGAGGCTGAATAAACTGAAGCACCCGCTTCAGAGACCATGATTTTAGTCAGCTTGAGCTGTGCATGTTGTTTGATTAATTCAGCCGCTAACTGATCGGTTTCACGTGATGCGGTGCCATTACCAATGGCAATCAGTTCAACATTAAATTGCTCACACAGTTTTGCCAGAACTGTGATGGATTGATCCCACTGCTTTTTCGGTGCATGTGGATAAATAGTTGCGGTTTCGATAGGTTGTCCAGTGTCATCAACAACAGCGACCTTAACCCCTGTACGCAAACCAGGATCAAGCCCTATCGTGGCTCGTGTACCGGCTGGTGGCGCCAGGAGACACGCGCTTAAATTGGTCGAAAATACGCGCATCGCCTCTTGCTCAGCGTTTTCTTGCAGTCTGCGCATCAGGTCTAGTTTAATGCGGGTAAACAGTTTGATTTTCCAGGCAGAGCGGGCGGTTTCCTGTAACCAGATTTGTTGTGCTGTTTGTATCGTTTGCAGGTTTAATTGTGTTTCGACTTGACGTAAATACTCTGTATCAACATGCTCTCCGCTGGCGGGAACCAGTTCCAGCTTGATAAATTTCTCGCGTTGACCGCGTAATAAGGCCAGGGCACGGTGCGATGGAATTTTGGAGAGTTTTTCAGAGTAAGCAAAATAATCTCTAAACTTTGCCCCTTCTGTTTCTTTACCTTCAATAACTGTAGCGTTAAGAATGCCTTGCTGCCAGACTTTCTCGCGTAGTCGTTCCAGCAGAGATGCATTTTCAGATAGTTGCTCCATGATGATTTGTCGAGCGCCTTGCAAGGCATCATCGATGGTTTCTATGGCATGTTCGGGGTTGATGAATTTAGCTGCACTTTGTTGCGGATCAACATTGTTTTCAAGATTGAGCAATAATTCAGCAAGTGGTTCAAGCCCCGCTTCGCGTGCAATTTGAGCCTTGGTGCGTCTTTTGGGTTTAAAAGGCAGATACAAATCTTCCAGTGTGGTTTTGTTCAGTGTGCCAAGAATCGCCTGTTTTAGCTCGACTGAGAGTTTGCCTTGTTCTTGCACAGAAGCAAGAATGACCTGGCGCCTATCATCCAGTTCTCTTAGATAGAATAAGCGTTGTTCAAGGGTGCGTAATTGACTATCATCAAGACCACCAGTGCGTTCTTTTCTATAACGTGCAATAAAAGGGACAGTTGCACCCTCATCGAGTAAAGTGACTGTAGCGTGTACTTGTTTAATATCAACAGTGAGTTCTTGTGCAATCTGAGCAATAATGTCCATTGTATAGATTAATTTAAAACAGGAGAGGGCTAATGGTACGATTTGAACAGCCAAATAACCAGTATAAATATGCATTTTTTATGATTGGCTTGGTTATCACAGGCTGGTTGATTTATCTACTCAGCCCGATCCTGACCCCATTTTTGTTTAGTGCATTGCTGGCTTATCTTTTCGATCCACTGGCAGATCAACTGGAAACCAGAAAGCTGGGACGTAGTTTGTCTGTCGTTATCGTATTTGCGACGATGATTTTGATCGTTACCGCTGTGCTGCTCTGGTTGGTGCCAGCGCTTGAGCAAGAAATCAGTAAGTTACTAAGAAATTTACCACGTTATATCTCAACCATTCGCACCTGGATTATGCCCTGGTTACAGGAAAAATTTGGAGTCCAGAGTGATGCACTGGATACCGGTCAAATTATTGACATACTCAAACAGCATTGGAAACAAGCAGGTGGTTTTGCCTCAGCGGTGATTACATCACTTTCCAAATCCGGACTTGCTATTGCTTCTGGGATGATGAATTTGTTGATTATTCCTGTCGTGACATTTTATCTACTGCGCGACTGGGATATTTTGGTTGAAGAAGTCGGTCATTTATTGCCTAGAGGCAAATTATCCATTGTTTCGCGCCTTGCTAAAGAATCAGATCAAGTCCTGGGTGCGTTCTTGCGCGGACAATTTTCGGTAATGATTGCACTGGGAATCATTTATAGCGTTGGCTTGACCTTTGTTGGGCTGGATTATGCGTTTTTAATTGGCATGTTGTCGGGACTGATCAGTTTTATACCTTATCTTGGATCTACCGTAGGTTTGGTTTTGGCAGTACTGGCGGCGACTGTTCAATTTCAAGACTGGTCACATGTGATATTTGCGGGCAGTGTCTTTGCTGTAGGGCAAATGCTCGAAGGTTTTGTACTGACACCGTTATTGGTTGGTAATAAAATCGGACTTCATCCTGTTACCGTTATTTTTGCAATTATGGCTGGTGGACAATTGTTTGGGTTTGCCGGTGTATTGTTGGCATTACCAGTTGCATCTGTATTAATGGTTATTGTGCGACATGCACATGAATTATATAAGGCCAGTGAGTATTACCAATAAGGGAAAAGTAGTTAGATAAAAACTCTTCAATTACCTTGAATCACGTGGCTGAGGTTGCTATTGCTAACTATCACCAAAATTTCCAGACCCTTATTGATATATGTTTTGCATTTTTGAATGAACAAATACTGATGTTGAGTCAGTAATGTTTTAAGTCAAAACCTGCCTCGATCACATCGTTACTCACTTCTAATCTTCTCAAATCGGCCTTGTTCAATTGGCAGGGTCAATATTCGAGTTAAAATCTTTGTCTTCAATTTAGTCTCTTATATGAAAATCATGCATTTTTTGCATGATTCTTATAGCACACTTCAGCGTCATACAAATAGTAAAAAAGTCACAAAAGATATGGTAATAGTTAACTGACTTCTATTTTTGATGCCAATAAAATGTATCCATAGGACTATAAAAGAGACATGAAATAATGTTATGTATCTCTGATATATTCTTATATTGAGACAGGTTATTCATGTGGATAATCAGTTTGTTAAGCAATTATTTTTTCAACAGATAATTGTAAGAGTATCCACGAAACCTGAAAATTTTAATGGATGATACATCCGCTGTGATGATTTTGATGTCGAGAATCATAATCTGGTGTCAGTGGGATTATCAACATTAATTTAATTTGATAAATTCTATAGGATATTCCAATGAAAAATATAAACCGAATTTGTATTTTTAACGCCCCTTTGTGGTTTTTACGAACCTTGGGTAACACATTATTATTACTCTATTTTATTTCCAGCTATGCGTATGCTGATGCTGTTCCTCCTTTTCCTCCCGATGATGATCCTTCGCGTTATGGCGATTTGAATACTGATGATTTACCAGAAGGTCTCCCGGAAGCGAACCAAGGTGCTTTGGAAGGTGGTGATACTGGCACCGTTGCTGATACAGCAACAGGTAATGTGTTACAGCCTGAAAATCAAAGAGATGATGGTGTCTTCAATGTTCCAACCAATGGTGCTCCAAGTCCATTATTTGGTGCAGAAGCGTTCACTCAGAAGATGTTGCGTTTTGAGGAGTTCGGGCCAAAGCGTCTTAAATTCAGGAAAAGACCGCCCAGAAGATGGCAGTCTCTGCCATTACCAGATGATGCGCAGAGTACACCTGATGGTGATGCTCTTGACGACTTTCTTGCTCAAAGAATTTGGCCAAACCCGACAAAGTTTGCTAACGATAAGGATTTGAATCCCTGGGAACCTTTGATTGAATCATTTATCGGTCGCGAACTGATCAGTCCTCCAGCAGAAGGACGTCCACCTGGTTTAGGCTGGTCGCATCAACGCTGGGATGAGTTTACACCTGAAAAGTACTTTCAGACCGCTCAGGCTGGCGCTCGAATGAATGGTGGTTTACGTGACAAGAAGCAGAGACATAAGTATAGAAAAGGAGAGTTTGGTAGAAGAGGTCTTTATCACAAGACGACCGATGATCGAAAGTCTAGAGGAACAACCAAAGGCATTGAAGTTAAATTCCATCCAGATATGCCTGTACAAAGTGATACTGCCTTGTGGACGTTTGATGGTACTTTTCCACCAAAACTGCTTAATGTACGTTATGGCGAGCCGGTGATGATGCGTCACTATAATGCGTTGCCTGTCGACGTTGCTGCGAATCAGGGCTTTGGTGTGCATACGATTACCACGCATGAGCACAACGGCCATACTCCGGCTGAGAGTGACGGCTACGCGAATGCATTTTTCTTCCCCGGACAATTCTACGATTATCGCTGGCCGATTCCTCTGGCTGGTCATGACACAATCAATACTGATGCCAGTGATCCAAGAGCAGGTGCACCGGATGGAAAAGGTGGTATTAAACAGATCCCTGGTGATTGGCGTGAAACCATGAGTACGCATTGGTTTCATGATCATATGCTCGATTTCACCGCACAAAATGTCTATAAAGGCAATGTCGCGATGATGAACTACTACAGCGCACTTGACCGCGGTAATGAAGCAATTGACGATGGTGTCAATCTGCGTTTACCCAGTGGTTCTGCTTTGGACTGGGGTAACCGCGATTATGATGTCAATCTGGTTTTAGCAGAAAAAGCCTGGGATAACGAAGGCCAACTCTGGTTTAACCCGTTCAATCAAACCGGTTTTATCGGTGATGTCATGACCGTGAACTGGCTCTATAAACCTTATTTTGAAGTGCGTGCGCGTAGATATCGTTTTCGTTTATTAAACGGTTCAGTGTCACGCTACTTCAAGCTTGGTTTAATGGATGAAGCCGGTCAACCAGTGCCATTCCACATGGTTGCTAACGATGGCAACCTCATGGAACATTCAGTCTATTTTGAGAATGGTGAACTGCCGACTCAAGGTATTGCAGAACGTTACGACATTGTTATCGACTTTAGTAAATTCAAAGCAGGTGACAAGTTGTATATGGTCAATTTGTTACAGCATAAGGATGGTCAGGCGACTGATATACCAATTGCCATGGCTGATATTGTCAATGGGACTTATGAACCGACAACTGTGGATGATAATGCCGATGGCATCCCTGATCGTTGGATAAACGGCGATCCGGTTGTTGGTAAGTTTATGGAATTCCGTGTCAAGAAACGAAGAGGTAAGGATCGCAGTATGGATCCTGCAGACTATGTTGCTGGCAAACAGAAAATGATTCCATTACATAGACCGACCGAAGAGGAACTTGCAAACGCCACTCACCGTTCTTTCGAATTTGAAAGACAACCAACGGACGATAAGCCTTGGGTCATCGAAACCGATGGCGGTAAAGGGTTTGGTATGGATCCACGTCGTGTTTCTGCTGCGCCATCTAAAAATTCCGGTGGATTGGAGATCTGGCGTTTGATTAATAGTGGTACCTGGAGTCACCCGGTGCATATTCATTTTGAAGAAGGCATTGTTTTGCGACGTAATGGAGTTGCACCTCCGGAATGGGAAAAATGGGCACGTAAAGATGTTTATCGCCTTGGTCCACAACCAGATAGTGGTGATTTGATCGAGATCGCATTGCGTTTCAGGGAGTTCGCTGGAACCTATATGGAGCATTGTCACAATACGCAGCATGAAGATCACGCAATGCTGTTGCGTTGGGATATTGAGCATCCAGGGCAGGTTAAGTTAATGCCCACTCCATTACCAACCTGGGATGGTGTCGGCTATGTTGATTCAGTCGCATTACCGACGTTTAGAACGGGTGATGCTGTCGGTGAGTTTGGTCCGGAACTGGATCCCGTCGATGTATGGGTCAGAGATGCAGTGATTGGAGAATTGGATGATATCCGCGACACTCCGATTGGTGATGCGCTATCAGAACCTGAGCCAGATAATGAACGTGGCACAGCGACTTTCCCATTGACCAAGGGTACGAATATTGATGCAGATGGTAATGAACGTGAAGTCTGGTATTTTCTACACGATGTGAGTGATCAGGATTTTGCTGAAGAGCTAGGTCTGGCATGGGCAGGTGGATTGGCAAATACTCCTGAAGCAGCAACTGCTGAAGCAACTGTATCAGAAAGTGGAAAATGGACTTTTCACGGTGATTTACCGAATCCGGTTTGGGCTAATCCTCCTAAGAGAATTTCTGAAGGCGGTGAAAACCCCAACGAAATTCCTGATGTGGATGATAACAACACTTATTCGCCTCTGCGCCGTGTTAATTATGGCGGCAAAGACGTTGTGTTCAATGTGATTATCATCAAGTGGGGTGATGAACCATGGGAGCATAATAGAATCGATGAAAGTTGTCTGAGTTTCCCTGATCTTCCAGCAAATACTAAATGTGTTTACAACGGACAGGTTTGGGGTGGCATTCATGCTTCAGGGCATGTGGTCGAGCTGGAGACTGATGGCTCCAACCCACATGTGACGATGAAACTACACAAATCGTGGACTGAAGAGGGAGATTACCTGCCATATTATATGGTGCTGGATACCTTCCCATTTGGACCATCAAGAGCGATGGGTGTGCCTTATGTGCCTAAGCATGAATTTCTTGCAGGCGCTGCGGTTCCTTTGATTCAGTTCTTGCCACCTGCACCGATACGTGACAGCTATCCACCAACACCTAGCGATGGCAATGGTGTTCTTGGCGGTGGTCCTTTCGGTGGTCAAGTCGGCGTTCCTTCCTACTTTATGCCAGAAGATGATTATAGTCCTATGTGGCATATTGGCTTTGCTCACTGGTTAACGCCAGCGACAGATAGTGTCGGAGTTGTTAAGGGTTTGAAACAGCTTAAACAGCTAAGAGCCGAAGGCAAGCTGGAAGTTAATGAATGGCCTGCAGCAGGAGGTAATATTGGAACCAATAACTACAACTTCGAAAATCTGGAGTCGCCGCATGTAGTGAATTGTCCAACACCTTTTACGATCGATAGTGCGATCCATCGGGCGCGACAACTGGAGGCTCTTGCCACAGATGGAGATCTACTCCTGGATTAGGAGAGCGAGAAACTAGCTGTTTTTAGTAGCAGCTAGTAGTTAGCATTGAGTTCGTGGTGAGTGAAAAAGTATTCACGCGGACTCATTTTTATCATGAAAATTTCATATGAGAAATGCTATGAACAAGTATCTATGGGTAGCGACCCTCGCTTTGTTGATAACCGGAAGTAGTTCTATTTTGAATGCAGCATCACCCTGGGGCGCTGATTACTTTCCTAATATTCCATTAGTCACTCACGAAGGAAAAACAGTGCGTTTTTTTGATGATCTCATCAAAGACAAAGTAGTGGCAATCAATTTTATCTATGCCAATTGCCCGGATTCCTGTCCGCTGGAAACAGCTCAACTTGCCAGAGTGCAAAAAATCATGGGAGATCGTTTGGGCAAGGATGTTTTCTTTTACTCGATTACCATTGATCCAGAAAACGACACACCGGAAGCACTTAAGAAATACAGAGAAAAGTTTAAAGCACGCTGGACGTTTCTGACGGGTAAAAAATCCGATATTATTTTGCTGCGTAAAAAGCTGGGTTTATATATTGAAGAAATCCAGGATGGATCGAACAACCATAATGTCAGCATGATTATCGGTAATCAAACGACGGGTCGCTGGATGAAGCGATCACCGTTTGAAAATCCTCATGTACTTGCCGATCAGCTGGGTAATTGGTTAACAGGCTGGAAGGCAGCACCTCCTGATAATGATTATGCTCAGGCTCCAAAATTACGCAATATTCCTCGTGGAGAACAGATGTTTCGCACCCGTTGTGTTACTTGCCATTCACTGAACGGAAAACAGCTGGCAGGAGCTTTAGGGCCAGATTTGTTAGGTGTTATTCAGCGACGAGACAAGCAATGGCTACTCAACTGGTTAAAAGCACCGGATCAAATGCTCAAGAAACAAGACCCTATTGCCATGTCACTCTATAAACAATACAACAACCTGGCCATGCCCAACATGCGTTTGAACAAAGAAGAGGCGCAGGTTTTACTCAAATATATCAACGATGAAACTGAACGATTGAAGGGTGATTTGGAGCAAACAAATTCTGAGATCACAGAGACTTCAGTTGATGCAGTTAACCTAGATAAACCTTCTGACGATGTGGTTACGATTGCGAATTAGAGGCTACGAAATAGCCGACTTCCTTGCCAGGAAACTTTGGATATCAACCCTAGAGAATCCTTGCTCTGAACTCGTCAAGCCGATTAATTAAGCATTAAACAATCCATTCGTTTCAAACAAATATTGAGGTAAACACGATGATATTTACACGATTGATTTTTATTATTTTCGCATTCATCACTCAAGGTGTGTTGGCTACACAAGTGAATGCACAGCAGAAATCCGCCAAAATAGTGGTACCAATCGAGGTGGTTTTCGAAACATCGATGGGGTCTTTTACGATGGATCTTAATCCAGAAAAAGCTCCAAAAACTGTAGCCAATTTTCTGCGTTATGTTGATCAGGGATTTTATACGAATACCTTGTTTCATCGGGTTATCCCAAGATTTGTTGTACAAGGGGGTGGTTTTGATCGAGGGATGAAACAAAGGCTAACTGATAGTCCGGTAAATAATGAGTCAGAGAATGGTTTAAAAAATATCAGAGGTGCTATATCGATGGCCCGCACCAATAGTCCTGATAGCGCAACATCGCAGTTTTTTATCAATCTTACGCATAACCCAAGTCTGGATTACAAAGACCGAAAACCTGGTTATGCCGTGTTCGGTAAAGTGACTGAGGGTATGGAAGTTATCGATAACATAGTTAAAGTACCAACTACTACCAAAGGAGTCTATAAAGATTTACCGAAGCAAGATGTGGTCATTTTATCAGCAAAACGCAAAGGTGATTCCGTTGCTAGTAATATTGATCCAAAGACTGATAACACACAGCAAAAACACACTCAGTTTATTGCCGGTGAGCACTATATTGTGCTGGATACTCCGGTTGCGACGCGTGATCCAGGAAAAATCGAAGTGGTGGAAATGTTTTCCTACGGCTGTCCTCACTGTTATGAATTTGAAGCATTGATTCAGCAATGGGCAAAAAATCAAGACAGCGATGTCGATTATTGGGATTTTCCAGCAGTATGGAATCCACCAATGAAATTTTTTGCTAAAGCATTTTATGCAGCACACGAGCTGAATGTTGCCGATAAAATACATCTTCCTTTGTTTTCTGCAATCGTCATTGATCAAAAAAACCTCAGCAGCGAAACCAAGCTTGGGGAATTTTTTGCCGAGCAAGGTATCGATAAAAAAACTTTTAGCAAAGCTTTTAATCTGGAGACTGTAGAAGACCAAGCACAACAAGCTGAATTGCGTGTTATTAACTATAAACCGGTTGGTGTTCCAGAGATTATTGTCAATGGGAAATATCGTATTGATCGCATGCGGGCTGGGGGGTATTCAGAGATGCTGACAGTCGTCGATTTCCTGGTTAATAAGGAACGCAGCTTGATGAAATAATTGTCAGGTTTGTTTGATTTCTACTTTGTCACATTTAACGGAAACGACACAAAAGTATTTACGGTAGGGTGAGTTTTACGCACCAATCAGCGTTGTTTTACCCCAATGGTGCGTAAAACCCATCCTACAGAGCAATCAGACAAAGTAGAATTAACGGGCAGTGGATTAAACCTGTAATTTCACATAAAAAATTTTGAATACTAGAAACCTCTCTAATGATTGCTTAGAGTGGCTTGTTGGTAAACGTATCATTCGTAGAAAACACAGGTTTGAACCGTTACCGCTCGCGACGCTTTTTAGAAGTCTCTAGATGTACTAGAGATTGCTTAGTTTTTAGACCAGGCTTCATAACCACCTGCCATCGACAAGGCATTCTGGTAACCTAGTTGCTGCATGGTATGCGTTGCCAAAGCAGATCGACCACCTGTACGACAATACAGTAATACAGCGGTATTTTTATCCGTCAGCTGATTGACTGAACCAATTTTGAATTCTAGTAAACCACGCGGTACATTGATTGCGTTTGGCAATGCCCCTGCATTGAATTCATCAGGCTCGCGCACATCAAGTACAACTATATTCCCAGCAGCAAGTTTTTGTTTAGCGCTGTTAACATCAATCTCGTGAATATCCGCTTTGGCTGATGCCACTAACTGTTGACCAGTCATTGTGACTGATGCAGCACAGGTTGCGGTGCTGCCATCTTCATTGCTAGCCACTTGATCGGTGCGAGGTGTTGCTGCTTCCTGCCATTCTTCATCAGTTAACCCACAGAGCTTGTTAGCGGGAACCGATTCTTTAATTAATCTCGGTGCGGGCAGATTGAGGTTATTCATGATTTCTATGAATTCATCCCGGCTTTTGCCAGTGAGTCGTGGATTACGATTACGTTCCTGTTCAATGGAGCTCACAAAGCGACCATTGTAATCATGCCCTGGATAAACCAGGGTTTCACCAGGCAAGGTGAACAATTTTTCGGTGATACAATCATACAAGTCGCCAGGGCTACCACCTTGAAAATCACTGCGTCCGCAACCATCAATAAACAATGAATCACCAGTGAAAACCCGTTCACCCCAGAGGAAAGACATACTACCTGGAGTATGGCCTGGAGTGCTAATCACCTGAATCTGCTCATTATTACTAAAAGACAGCGTCTCTCCACCTTCCAGTTGAATATCGGCCAGTTCAGCTCCACACGCTCTACCGACTGCTGTTTGAGCACCGGTGTGTTTACGCAGTAAGCCACTTGCTGTCACGTGATCTGCATGTACATGGGTTTCCAAAGTATATTTCAGGGTCAGTCCATGTGTCTGCAGCAATGCCATATAGTCATCAATATGCGTGTTGACCGGATCAATAAGTACCGCTTGTTTTGTCTCCAGATCAGCAAGTAAGTAGGTGTAAGTCCAGGTTTCTTCATCAAATAATTGTTTAAAAAGCATAAAATGTCCTCCATTGAGATTGATCATAGTGTTTTTGCTATCAGATAGTGCGCAATCTGTCCTATAATTTCAATTAATTTGTATTTGCATTTCAAAGCAAGAGGCTATGAGTTATCAGGATCAAGCAAAAAAATCCTGGCAGATTAAATTGACTGATAAATATTATTACGGTTGGCATGGGTGATGTTGATTTTCAAGAAAATGCCATAATTTGGATAACTGTTTGGTCTGACCAGTATTGATGGTCAGACTGCTTCTCAGCTCTTCATCGCTTAATGGTTGCAATGTATGTAATTGATTTTCCAATACGCTTTGATCAGCTTCTGACACATTGTCTGTTTGTTTGGTACGGGCTTTTATACGTTTTAGTAAAGTCTGTTTGTCAGTCTGGGTACGTATAATCAGAAATGCAATATTCAGTTGCTCAGCTTGCCGGGAAAACAGTTTGCGCTGTTGTTGTTGCAGGAAGGTCGCATCCACAATCACGCTGTAATCAGCGTTGATAACCTCGATAGCCAGTTGTAACAAATGTTGATAGGTCATGTCACTGCTAGTTTGGTCATATAGCCCGGAATTCAGACTGGAATGGCTTTTTTGCTGAGTCGGAAGATGATGCAGGCGTTTTCTTTCCACATCAGAGCGTAATCTGATCGTTTGACAATGATCGATAATTTGTTCAGATAACCAGCTTTTGCCTGAGCCGGATACGCCGTGCATAATGATCATCAACGGCTTGGTCGTTTGTGTGTCACTGCATGCTAATTGCAAATAGTCTTGATAGCTGGCGATGGCCTGTTGATGCTCTTCAGCAGATGTGCTTTGACTGGCGCGTATTGCACTGACTTTTGCTCTGACCATGGCTCGATACACCAGATAAAAGCGTAGTAGTTTCAGACCAGAATAATCGCTGCTGTGTTGCAGGTAGGTATTCAAAAACTGAAAAGCCAGGTCGGGTCGTTGTTTTTCCTGTAAGTCCATTACCAGAAAAGCGATCTCACTGATAACATCGATCCAGTACAAAGACGGATTAAATTCAATGCCGTCAAATAATACCACTTCACCGCCAATTAAAGCGATGTTGCCGAGATGACAATCGCCATGACATTCACGGATATAATCAGCCAGTTTACGTTGTTTGAAAACTGACATGAGCGCAGTATGCTGCTGTTCGCTCCATGCTGCCAGGTGTTTTAACGCATCCGGTTTTTCAATGCCGTCCAGTTGCTGGATCTGCCTGAAATTTTCCTGCATTGACTGCAAGATTGTATTAGCGCTGCCAAATTCCGTATTGGATGCTGCTCTGTCTATCTTGCTGTGAAAAGCGGCAATGATGCTTGCAGTTTGTTTTATTTGTTCAGCCGTCAGCTGATTCTGAACCAGTAATTGATCAAAGGTTTTGTCTGGGTCAAACTGGCGCATTTTCACGGCATATTCAATTGCCGTGCCTGAGCCATCTAATTTTGGTTGATCTTCAGTTCCACTGACAGCCACAACATCAAGGTAAATATCTGGAGCCAGTCGAGAATTTAAACGCAGTTCTTCATGGCAATAATGTTTGCGTTTTTCCAGGCTGGAAAAGTCAAGAAAACCTAGATTCAGCGGTTTTTTGATTTTATAAGCATATCTGCCTGTCAACAATACCCAGGAAATATGAGTTTCGATAATTTTAAAAGACTCGATTTTATGAGGATACAGTGCTGGGTTTTGCAAAGACTGAATCAATTGAGAATATGAATTCATGTGACAACGACCATTGAAGATTCAGTGAAGTGGCCTAATAACAGTAACATTCTCACAGTGCAGTGTACGGGATAGTTTTCATAATTTAAGCGTGCCAGTTTTTTGTCCGCGGCGGTCCTGTAGCGCAGTCTGTATCTTGATTAACTCCATGATATTGTCGAGATTGATAATACCTACGAAACGTCCAGCTTCGGTGACAGAAAGCAGTCGGCAATCACTGGTTTCCAGGCTCTGCAGCACTCTTTTGAGTGGCTCATCGATTTCGGCACTCTCAACCTCGCGCTGCATCCAGTTGCCGACCCGAGCCTGATCTCCTTGCGCCTGTAATCCTTTTAACAAATCAGTCTGTGCGAGTATCCCAACCATCTCACGATTGACCAGTACCGGAAATTCTTTTTGACTGCTTTCCAGAGTCAAATCTATAGCGTGGGTCAGAGAATCATCAGGCGACAACGCTTGAAAATCTGTCAACATGGCCCGACCTACTGTTACACCGGATAAGGTGGATTTAATTTCCTCTAATCCTGCCTCAGCGGCGGCTCCTATCCAGACAAACACACCGATTAAAATCAGGAATGGGTTATACAGCAAACCCAGGAAACCTAGCCATATGGCAAGAATTTGCCCCACATTGGCGGCAACTCGAGTCGCTCGTACGTGAGTCATACGCATAGCCAACAACGCTCGTAACACCCTTCCACCGTCCATTGGAAAAGCTGGCAGCAGGTTGAAAATGGCGAGAAATATGTTGAGCACCATCAGTTGTTCCAGAATTGACCCTCCGGTAAAACTGAGTTGCTCCATTGGAACCAGTGCATTGCTCACTGTTAGCAACAGCCATAGGCCAAGCGCAATCATCAAGTTAACTGCTGGTCCTGCAAGTGCCACAGCAACCTCCTGTTTCGGGTCTTCGGGCATGCGTTCCAGGGAAGCAACGCCACCAATTGGCAACAAGACGATATTACGGGTACCAATACCGTAACGCCGTGCAGTCAGCGCGTGCCCTAACTCGTGCAGTACGATGCAGGCGAATAGGGCCAGAACAAAGCCGATGCCACTAATGACTGCCACCCAAGTACCCTCCATCAACCAATAACGCGAAGCAATCCATGCGATCAGAATAAAAAAGCTGGCATGAACATAGACATCAATGTCGGCAAGGCGAGTCAGTTTCCAGGACCATTTCATCTGTCGATTCCTTGTAAAATAAGATCAAAAACGATACTTTGCTCAATCGTGACCGTGCGAGGTATTTTTCAACCAAAGTATTGATTGAGTGATAATTCACTCGTTGCAGTCTGTTGACCATTGCCAGTCGCGAATCTCTGGCATGTCTTCACCGTATTGATTGATATAGTGTTTATGATCAATCAATTTGTCACGTACAAATTGTTTAAGATAAACAGCTTGATTTCTCAGTTTCGGCACTCGATCAACAACATCGCCGACCAGATGAAAGCGATCAATATCATTCATCACTGTTATATCGAATGGCGTTGATGTCGTGCCTTCTTCCTTATATCCGCGCACATGTAAATTATGATGATTGGTACGCCGATAAGTTAATCTGTGAATCAACCAGGGATAGCCATGATAAGCAAAAATGATTGGTTTATCGCGGGTAAAAATGTTGTCAAAATCACGATCCGTCAAGCCATTTGGATGCGCGTTGTCAGGCTGTAATTTCATCAAGTTAACCACGTTGACCATGCGCACTTTCAAATCCGGCAGCTTTTGCCGCAGAATATCAACTGCTGCCAGCGTTTCTATTGTTGGAACATCGCCAGCACAGGCCATTACCACATCTGGTTCGCTACCCGCATCATTACTTGCCCATTCCCAAACACCGATACCCGCTTCACAGTGTTTAATCGCTGCATCCATCGATAACCATTGTAACTCTGGCTGTTTCCCTGCAACAATCACATTAATCATATTGCGACTGCGCAGTACATGGTTGGTGACTGATAACAAGGTGTTGGCATCAGGTGGCAGATAAACCCGAATCACTTCAGCTTTTTTATTAACCACATGGTCGATAAAGCCAGGGTCTTGATGTGATAAGCCATTATGATCTTGTCGCCAGACATGTGAGGTCAGCAAATAATTCAAAGATGCAATAGGGCGTCGCCACGGTATTTTATTACAGGTCTTTAGCCATTTTGCATGTTGATTGAACATCGAATCGATAATATGAATGAAGGCTTCGTAGCAGGAAAAGAAACCGTGTCGTCCGGTTAACAGATAACCCTCTAGCCAGCCTTGGCAAGTATGCTCGCTTAAAATTTCCATGACTCGTCCATTTTGAGATAAATCAGTATCTTCGGGCAGGATCTCTTCCATCCAGACGCGTGATGTTACCTCGAACACACTCCCCCAACGATTCGATGCGGTTTCATCCGGACCTACAATACGAAAGTTTTTCTGTTTGGAATTCAACTTCATCACATCACGTAAGAAGTAACCCATCACTCGCGTTGACTCAGCAATCGCCGCACCTGGCGTGGGTACGTCAACGGCGTAGTCGCGAAAATCCGGCAACTGTAAGTCGCGTAGGAATAATCCACCGTTGGCATGTGGGTTGTCGCTCATTCGGCGATGTCCATTTGGAGCGAGTGCTAGTATTTCAGGTGTTGGTGTACCTTCGACATTAAATAACTCAGCGGGACGGTAGCTTTGCAACCACTCTTCCAATATCTGGATATGTGCTGGGTTATCAGCTAAACCAGACAGCGGTACTTGATGAGAACGCCAGAAACCTTCGGTTTTTTTGCCATCTACCTGCTCTGGTCCGGTCCAGCCTTTTGGAGTACGTAGAATAATCATCGGCCAGCGCGGACGTGGCTGATTTTTTTCAGCATCATCACGGGCGGATTGCTGAATGCTGTGAATCGTAGACAAACACGCTTCTAACGCTTGCGCCATCGCAGGATGTACCAGTGCTGGATCATCACCTTCAACGAAGTAAGGCTGATAGCCATAGCCGATAAACAGCTGACGTAACTCATCTTCATCAATGCGGCTGAGGATGGTCGGATTGGCGATTTTATAGCCATTCAAATGCAGAATCGGTAACACTGCACCGTCACGCGCTGGATTGAGAAATTTATTGGAATGCCAGGCTGTTGCCAGTGGTCCAGTCTCCGCTTCGCCATCGCCAACCACACAACAGGCGATCAAATCCGGGTTATCAAACACCGCACCATAAGCATGAGATAACGCATAACCAAGCTCACCACCTTCATGGATAGAACCAGGCGTTTCCGGTGCAACATGGCTGGGTACACCGCCCGGAAAAGAAAATTGCTTAAACAGTTTTTGCAAACCCGCAGCATCTTGAGAGATGTGTGGATAATACTCGCTATAACTGCCTTCCAGCCAGCTGTTCGCGACCATTCCCGGCCCGCCATGACCTGGGCCACAAATGTAAATCATATTCAAATCATGCGCTTTAATGAGCCGATTCAAATGCACATAAATAAAATTGAGACCGGGCGTTGTTCCCCAATGACCCAGCAATCTGGTTTTAATATGCTGAATCTGAAGTTTTTCTTTCAGTAATGGATTGTCGAGCAAATAGATTTGGCCGACAGAAATATAGTTCGCTGTCCGCCAGTAAGTATCCATTTGTTGAAGCATTTCATCGCTTAACTGGAAGGATAAGGATTGAGTAGTTTGTTCCATAAAAACACCCCGAACTTAACTAGGAAGCTGTCCGAGAATAGGAAGCCTGCTGCTGAAAAGCGGATTTTGGCCCATTTTTCCGATTAAATTCGTTAAATACAGCAAGTATTCGCCTCATTTAATCGAACCAATAATAATCAAAATAGCTGACTCAAAACCGCTTTCCCTCGCTACGGCTTCTATTCTCGGACAGCCTCCTAGGATCTATAAAAGCCGATATTTGATGAGCGATCTCTAATTCCTCATTACATTGGATAACCAAACAGCGCGTTTTGCAATGAGATTTCGCAATATCACGATCTATATTGATCGATTGTTGGTTACTCTCTGCGTCGATAGACAGTCCCAACATGTCCAGACCTTGAATGATATTCTGACGAATCAGTGGACAGTTCTCGCCGATACCTCCAGTAAAAATCAGCGCTGATACGGAGCCTAGAACAGCATAGTAAGCACCGATTATTTTCTTGATCTGATAACAATACATATCAATTGCCAATTGAGCTTGCGCACTGCCAGCAGAAGCTTGCTCAAGAATGCTGCGCATATCACCAGTACCAGCAATTGCCTGCAAGCCACTGTGTTTATGCAACACCTGATCCAACTCTGATAGTGTCATACCACTGCGTAAGGCTGTCATTGGCACCATTGGATCTAAATCACCACATCGACTGCCCATAATCAGTCCGCCTAATGGAGAAAAACCCATTGAAGTATCAACACTGACCCCAGAACCAATCGCAGTCGCACTGCTACCACCTCCTAAATGTAAGACAATCAAATTCAAGGAAGTATCCTGACATTTCAGAATGCTAGAACTTTGATGCAAAGCATAAGAACAGGAAATACCGTGAAAGCCATAACGACGTAATGCTATCTCTGGTAGCAACGTTTCGGGTAGCGCGTAACGACTCGCCTGTTCCGGCATAGAATGATGAAATGCAGTATCAAACACGCCATATTGAGTGACCGTAGAAAGAATTTCTCCAGCAATAGTAATACCCAGGCGATTGATAGGATTATGCAATGGTGCATAAGTATCCAATTGGGCCAGATCGCCCATAGTGTCCTGATCAATCACAGTGACTTCGTGAAAATCAGGGCCGCCATGAACAATACGATGACCAATAGCAGTGAGCTTGATCTGCTGTGTATCGATGAAATTTTGCCACTCGGCAAAAACAAACCTTAACACTGCTTCAACTGAGTCAAACGCCCTAACTTGCTCATTCGAATCAACGTTTAAAAATTGTTCGGCGATGACTGTATTAGTTAACACCGTGTAATCGGCATGTAATTGTCCTGCAACAGTCAAATGGGTATCAAACAATCGGGTTTTTACCGAGGTACTGCCAATATTGATGATTAGTAGCATATTAAAGTCTAAATGTATCCACTATAAAGATTTAGAGTAAAGCCCGCATCGATACTATCAAGTACATATTTTTTACCAATTTAATTTGTTGCCAGTGAAGGTATTGAAGTTCTCCTCAGATTTGTAACAAATTAAATATAAGGGATTTAACACGATTAAAGTGTTATATCCCTTAATTCTCTTTCCCGGTAAGTTGTGTTTTTCATATAACTATTTGAAACCTTTTGATAAAAATAGTTGGATCGAAAGTTGCTTGTAACTTAACGCAAGGAAAAGAAATTTATGTCCTTAGTTTTAATTTATCGCATGTTTGTATCAACAATTAATAATTAACCGGGAAAACACAATGAACGATTACATCCTTATCAAGGACTGTTTTAGTTGGCGAGCCAGATTTTTGGCTACCACAATGCTATGTACAATCTCAATTATAAGTACTCACGAAGCTTTGGCAAAAAATAGTATGTCTGCAATGCCTGAAATTGACAGTAGCCTTTCTGACACGTCTCTCAATAATCAAGTGCTTCTGCGTCGAACCTCTCATGGTGTTGTACATGTTACAGCTTCAGGCTACAAAGGAATTGGTTACGGAGTGGGGTTTGCATATACTCAGGATAATCGATGTCTGCTCGCTCACCGCATTGCGGAGGTCAATGGTCGTCTCTCTGAGCAACTAGGGGCTGAAGCCCCAGTCACAAGCGAAGTACATGATATTACCTATACTGCTTTGCAATCAGATCACTACTATCGTGGCTGGTTCGATATTAATAAAATACGCACAGGATTTGAAGAAGGAGCTCCTGAAGTCCGGGAACTTGCTGAGGGCTATGCTGCTGGCGTTAATCGATTTCTTAAACGTCATCATAATCTTGCATCTTGTCCAGTGAAATTCAAGGGTGAGGTTACTCTGGATGATGTTTATCGGATGTGGGTGGCAACGGCAAGCATAGCAAGTGGAGAGGTGGTTGCGGGTCTTCTTCCTCAAGTAGTACCATCCAGTCCATTGGCGAGTCTTCAAAATGGTAGTGCCAAGACTAAAACTATTCCAGCCACGGTAGAGCATAAAGTGACTGTGGCGAAGACTGTAAAGCCTATGGCTGTCAAACTTGCTTCAGTTGGCAGTAACGCCTGGGCATTCGGTCGCGATGTTACTCGAAAAGGTAACTCGGTTCATTTGTATAACCCACATTTTCCTTGGGCTGGCCCTCAGCGGCAGTATATGGTGCATATCACCATTCCAGAAGAATTAGACGTAATGGGTGTCACCTTGGGAGGTTTTCCTGTTCCTTTTTCTGGATTTACGAAAAACATTGCCTGGGGACTGACTTTCTCAGCAGCAGCAAGATGGTCATTAGCAGATTTGAAGCTTGAAGGTGATCCCTTAAGCTACAAGGTTGATGGCGTATCCAAAAAAATAACCTCAGAGACTTTATCAATCCCCGTACTGGGTGAAAATGAGCCACGCCAGATTCCTTTTTATCGTGCAGGCAAAGATCCAATTATTGACGCTGATGCGTTCTTTTTCGGTTGGTGGAATGACCCTAACAACCCAGGTCGTGCTTTTGTTGCCCATGACGTTAACGCTGATAACACCCGTATCGTTGAACAGTTTCTGCGCGTAGCACAAGCACAAAATGTGCATGAATTACAGCAACAGCTTGAAGCAATTCAAGGTGTCCCCTGGTCTTATGTTGTTGCCAGTGATGCAGATGGCGAAGTCTATTTTGGTGATGTATCAGCAGTGCCCAATATTTCAACAGCGCATATTGCAAATTGTGTTGTATCAGCTGTTGGCGCATTTCACCTTCCGCACGGCATCATCGTACTTGATGGTACGCGTGATGAGTGTGGCTGGAATGGATTAATGCCTGTATCCGACTTACCTCAGACTGTACGTTCTGATTATGTCGCAAATAGTAACAACACCTACGAACTTCCGAATCTAGAGCAACGACTTACCGGGTTTTCTCCAGTACTGGGGCATGAAGGTGCGCCCCTGGATTTACGCTCCAACCTGGGTTTACAGATGATAGCTGATCGATTGGATGGAAGTGACGGATTTGGCAAATCCGGTTTTACACGAAAGTTGGCTCGAAAAGTATTTCACCAATCCCGTAATCGTGCTGGTGAGTTGCTTGTTGACGGTATCGTTGCTGATTGTAAAGCGAATCCTGTAGGAGAATACAATGAGAGCCAGGTCGACCTGAGTAAGGTTTGTACTGCTCTGGAAAGATGGGATAGAAGCAATACAATTCGTAGCAAAGGAGCCGCTGTTTTTCGGGGGATGTGGATGGCACTGTCAGACGCACTTGTCGCTCATGATACGTTATTTCTGATTCCGGCATCTCTGGATGACCCATTGAACACACCCTCCGGTTATACCGCTGACCCTGTTATCCGTACCGCCGTACGTAATGCACTCGCACGTGTTGCTGTAACCTTCAAGTCCAAAGGTATTTCACCAAAAGTCCGTTGGGGAAAGGTTAACAAAGTAACTACTCCATTTGGTACTTTTCCCATGCCTGGTGGGTTCTCAACTGAAGGTATTTTCGATTCTATCGTTAGTTCTGATGCCTTTTATACCTTTGACGGTTGGAGTAGTACGCTAGATGGCAATGATCCAGACAGCCTCTATGGCGCTAGCTACCTTCATGCTGTGTCCCTTGGGGCAAAAGGCCCTCGTGCTGTCGGTGTTCTTCCCTACAGCCAAGCGACTGAACCAACATCGCCTTGGTATCTTGACCAGGTTAAACGCTGGTCTAGAAACAGATGGTTCAAGCTCCCATATACAGAACGGCAAATTAATCGTGATCCGAAATTAAAGGTGAAACGATTGAAAATGCAGTGACAATGGAGTAGTCACATCTCAATCGGGTGTAATTAGGCCGGTTCAGGTACGGGTACTGAGCGGTTACACATTAAAAGTTAATTAAAAGGAGGTGTACGGTTATTTAGTGACTTTATACATACAATCAGTATTTTCAAACATTCAAATAATAAGGAACCAAAAATGAAACAAATCAAACAAATACTCTTGGCATTGTCCATGACAATCTTCATTATGGGCTCGGGAACAGCATTTTCTGCCAGCAAAGGTCCAGCACCGGAAGGTTGTGCAGCTGATGAGCTTTTTTTATCGCTGAGTACAGATGATACCTGGCGCGCCAATATGGCACTTAATTTTGCAATGAGAAATTTAGAGTTAGGTTATCCAGTCACTGTATTTTTAAGTGTCGAAGCTGTACATCTGGCACTTAGGAAAGATAAATATCCCCAGAATACCTATGGTTTAACAGGCAAAACTGCTCAGCAAGTGATCAAGAAGCTGTCGAAAAAAGGCGGTCGAGTGATTGTATGTCCAAACTGTTTAAAACGTGCTGGCTTTAAACCTCGCCATCTAATCGGAAATGTCTACCTTGGTGGTCCAGTTCCACAAATTCTTCAATGTAGCTCAAAACAGCTGAGCTTCTAGTTCATCACTCAGTTGAAGGTTGCAACCTTCAACTGAGGTTTTTATTCCAGTCAAACAAATACAATAATGTTGTATGCGATACATTATATCTCTGATACTTAATACATAATGATGTCACATTGCAGAATTTCATATATATGATCCGTAAAAACAGTAAAATTCGTAGAAAACCTTTGATTGTTGTTTGCTTTGTAGTCTTGATAATAAAATAATGTCCAATATAACTTTGTATACACTTGTCATCGGCACCTAAGTCTTGTTAGTATAGAAAAAGATATGTTAGACAAACAATATTAAATACATTTCAAATATATTAGATCATGTTTACTTAATGGCTTCCCACCTTATTTAGTTATTTGGTAAACTGTCACCGTTAATAGATAGCCCGTTATAGCCGCTTTTTCGACACATCCATTAGGAGGGACTAATACAATGAGAATTTCTAATCGTACTTTATTTAGTACAGGGACTGCGTTATTCGCTTTATCCCTTGCCGTTCATGCAGATGTCATTCTAAGGTCTGATTCACGTGGCGTTAGTGCGGGCTTTTCCGTTACAACGTCCGTGGCATCGGGAGAGTTTACTGAAGATATTGGCGAGAGAATCGATTCTCTTGGAGATTTTTCACCCTTTAACGCAGATGTCAATGCGAATTTTTCTGATGGTGACTCATCAGTCAATGTCACCGCTGATCAAAGTTCTGAAGTTACACTCACATCCATTTCAGGCCAGGGATCTGCCAACGCAAACGTCGGTGGGAGTCTAGAAGACAGTTATGCCATCGCCACCTCTTCTTTAACGATGAATTTTGAGTTGACCTCACCAACAGACTATCGATTGACAGGAAATGTGGATGAGGATGAGGACGAGGACCCTGATTTCGTTGCAACTTCCGAAGTTAGATTGTCTAGTAGTGATGGAAGCAGTTTTACACAAAGTCTTACCCCCGAGTTAATAGATCAGATTCCCCTTGATTTTGCAGGTATTTTACCTGCTGGATCTTATACCATATACGCATTTGCAAGTGCTGACATATTTTCCGGGGATCCCATTTCTTCGGCTGAGGCGTTTTCCTTTCTTCTGGAATTTCCCAACGAGAGCATTACAGTAGATCCCATTCCCGATCCCATTCCCATTCCCATTCCCGGAGCGGCTTTGTTATTTGGATCCGGATTGTTGGCTTTACTAGGTCGGTTGCGTTTCAGGAACGTATAACCCGTATAACCAAGGGCGAATAAGCTTGCGTTATCCGCCTTGTGGATTAACCCAATACCGGCTTATCGTTCCCCTGCCTTCATTGTCTCCTGTATGGCATCGTTCCCCCAATCGTGCGAAAAAAGACAGAGTTCAACGAAATGGTAGAAGGTCGAAAATGGCTACTCTTTAACACACTTCGCAATGCTATGTTTTACTGGATTGAAATGAATATAATCCG
Organism: Methylococcales bacterium; assembly: GCA_965224565.1. Classification (GTDB taxonomy): domain Bacteria; phylum Pseudomonadota; class Gammaproteobacteria; order Methylococcales; family DRLZ01; genus DRLZ01. Next base: position 819,304 of record CBDCZN010000002.1, read on the forward strand.
ATTTATCACGAATTGTATGCTCCCATAAACGGCGTTGCCAGATCCCTCGTTCATGACGTTTTATCCTGACCGCTGAACGGTACTCACCTATAGGGTTTGACTTTGAAAAATACTTTTTGATCGTTCGCCATCGGCTTGAAAAATCATCATCGCCACAGGGTAAGGTAATGTCCAGATACAATGCATGTGATCAGGCAAAAGACCCAAGCATCGATATGAAATGGTCGTGTTCGACGTGTCCGGTGAATTGCATTTCACAACTCATCTATGATTAACAGGAGCTCTCCTATTCCAGAAAAAATAGATTTAACTGATTGGTTAAATCCAAGATTCAATAAATGTCTACTTTTTCACATTATTGCAATTTATATTTGAATTAATCGGTCTTAACTGGCTCTGCCATCAGATTTTATTTCGATAAAACCTATACTTGGTTATTAACTTAATGATGTAACCAAGTCTGTAGGAATTTAAGATGTTTAATGTCAGGTATTGCCAGTCGAAATCATGCTTCAAATTGCTGTTTTTGTTGATTCATTTATTGTTAGCCTCATCGATTGCCTACGCAGAGTCTGCACCAGTATTTATCGGGGGCGATGGGCATTATGCGGTGGCAGAGAATGCGACAATCAACACGTCGGTTGGCTTTGTTAAGGCAACTGATGCAGATGATGATGCGCTTGTTTATAGTCTAACTGATTCTATTTTTCAGGTTGATAGTGCATCGGGTGAAATGACTGTTAAGGCTACCATTGACCGCAGCGAAGGTGTGCAACGCACAATCACTGTTTCAGTGAGTGATGGTGCGACAACTGTACAGTCACAACAGACCATTCTGATAATTCCGGCCGCTCAAGCTGGTAGCACAGGTATTTTACTCGAACACTGGAAGAATATTAATGGCAATTCGGTTAGCAATTTAACAGCCAATAATAATTATCCTGATAATCCCACGCAAACCAGCATACTCACTGAATTTTTAACTCCCAGCCAAAGCTATGGCAGTTATGGGCAACGTGTTAGCGGTTATCTGAAAGTATCAGAATCAGCTGAATATACTTTGTGGATTTCATCTGATGATCAGAGTGAATTGCGATTGGCGACAGATACCAATCCTGCCAACGCTGGTGCTGTGATTGCTTCAGTTACAGGATGGACAGGATCCCGGCAGTGGGACAAGTATGCCTCACAACAGAGTCAGCCTGTCTATTTGCTTGCAGGCCGTTTGTATTATATTGAGGCTTTGCATAAAGAAGGTGGCGGTGGAGATCACGTTGCGGTTGCGATTCAAAAAACAGGAGATGCAACCCAGTCCCTGATTAGCGGCGGACAGATGATTCCCCCGAGTGTTTTGGACAGCGTATTGCCGAGTATGCCAAATAGTTTAGGTGCTGATTCGGTAACGACCAATAGTGTGACGTTATCCTGGCAAGCGGCAACGGATAACAATGGTATCGTTGAGTATACGATTTATCGTGATGGTGTATTACTAGCGACTGTAAACAGTAATGTTTTTACCTATATCGATTCCACTGCCACAACCAATGCTACACATACTTATCAAGTGATTGCGACTGATCCGTTTGGTAACCAGTCTAGCCCGGCTGAGTTGGAAGTTGACCTTTCTAATCCCATCAATACGGTAGAAACAGCCTTACAAACAGGTGATGCAAGACATGTGCTGAATGATCAGTATTTGGTGATTGCTGCGCTTGATGCAATGGATGCAACTCAAGGTTTGCTGCTTGATGCCAAAACACAACTGTTCAATCTAAATGCCGATGGCACAGCAAAACCCGATGGTTCAAGCCTGACTGATATCGACTGGGATCCAAGCCATGATGCTGCTTTATTGGTTCCTACTGTAGGTAAGAATGTAGGTGTACTGCAGACCAACAGCGTTGCCGTTTCAGGTTATACAGTCTACAACAAACAGATTGCTATCGCTGGAGAAACAGAACAATCACGTTATCTGGTAATGGGAAGCAATCCGTTGCGTAATGCCTATCGCGGATTTCCAGTGAATGATCAAATGCACCAGTTCATGGAAAATTCGTTGAGTTGGTTGACTGGACGTAGTGATTTAACAACACAGCCATTTAATGTCGTCATCGCACAGATGGGACAAAATTATTATTTCCCGGATGAGGTTGCTACCAGAGATTGGCTGGATGACCATTATACTGGGCAAGTCTCTTACAACAACGCTGATGCATGTGATAGCACACAGCTTTCAACTTGTTTGACTGCAACTACTGATTTACTGATTATTTCACAAGTAGCCACTTCGGGTGAAGATAGTGCGGCGATTGCTGCCGCAGTAGAGCAAGCGCTTGATCAAGGCATTCCTGTTTTATATTTGCATTATGACGGCAACCAGACAGTATTGGGCAAAGCTTTGTTTGATGTATTCAATGTCACGTATCATTGGGATAACTACTGGAAAAAACTCAGTTTAAGTGCATATGATATCACTCAGAATTTAACTCAATTGCCTGCTGCGTTGCAAAACATAAAACGTATGCTGGAACATTTCCGCGATCAGGATTACGCTTTTGACTGGAGTGCTTGTGTCAAAGAAAATTGCTCTTCAGTAACCGGACTCAATACGGAATTTATCCAGGGAGCAAATGAAGTTCGTTCAATGATGCGGGCATTTGATAGCAGCAAACAAAATATCTTTGCTGAAGATGGGTTTCGTTTGCAAAAATTACTGGCGTTAATTGGTGACCGATTCCGACAGGATGTGACATACCCAATGGATAAAGTAACGACGGATGATACTGATTTTCTAAAATCCTATTATGCGGATCATGCAGTGTATCACTTTCGCATAGTGAATCCTGCACAACCAGATATGGGTAACTTTAGCCGTAGTGATTTCAGTCATATCACGCCCATCAACAAGACAATCAATCTAACCAGTAAACGTAATTTTCGTTCAACAGGCGCTTATGCGATACCTGGTAAAACCTTCAAGGTTACTCGCAATGATAATAGTCAATTAACGGTTAAAGTCTTTGTGAACACCTTACGTTCTGGCGCAACACATCAATGGGCAGCAGGTGGTTATAAGCGACCTAAATATTTACAAAGCGCACACATTGAAATTAACTCTGGTGAGACTATTGAAATTACCTCACCTTACGGTGGCCCGATCCAGCTTGAATTTGGCGCCAACGATTTTCCTGTACAAGTAACAATTGAAAATATCGGTGAACATCCTTATTGGAGCAGTTCTGCTGATGATACCTCGTTTACCCAGAAACTGGATGCAGGCAACTACGATTGGGCAGAAGTGGTCACGACTGGCTTTGAAGTGCATTCAACGCTGGAAAAAATGCGCCAATCAATGGCTGATCCCAAATGGGGAAGCGCTGAGATACTTGCAGCGGCAACCAAACAACATATGAGTAATTTTCCACATGTCTTAGCAGGGTTTAAAGGGCCGGGTATTGACGTGGTGCCAGAAATTCATGATTTTGCTGATGCTAAAGGCTGGGAAATCAATAATCTGGATTTAGTCAAACACATGAATGCAGATCAGGCAACCTGTGGCTATGGTTGTTCAGGTAATCCATATGATGCTTACTGGAGTTACGACCCGATAGGACACGGCGATGTGCATGAACTGGGACACGGCTTACAAGGTGGAATGCGCTTTGTTGGCTGGCAAAATCACAGTATGACCAATTATTACTCGTATTACACCAAATCGAAATATCATGAAATAACCAACGGTGAACCGAGTTGCCAATCCTTGCCGTTTGAGTCTGAGTTTAACACCTTGCAGGCAAGCATCAACGCGGCTGATCCGGTGAACTACATGAAAACCAACTGGTGGGATAATTCCAGCTGGTCTCAGCAAGCGAGTATGTTTATCCAGATGATGATGTCTGCACAGAACAGCGGTGCGCTGGAAAACGGCTGGCATGTTCGGGCGCGTTTACACATTATGGAACGCGAATTCTACCGGGCCGATAATAGTACATCCTCCTGGTTAGCCAAGCGTAACTCACTCGGATTTAGTGATTATTCGTTAGCTGAAGCCAAAGCGATTGATAAGAATGACTGGTTATTAATTGCCATCTCCACTGTAACCGAAAGGGATTACCGGGATTATCTCAACATGTGGGGCATTCCGGTGAGTCAAAAAGCACAAGCACAGGTTGCCAATTTTAACTATCCGGTAATTTCCAGACATTTTTTTATGAGCAGTTCGGTTGGTTACTGCAAAACCAACCAGAATGGAGATTTCCTGGGTAAAGCAGCTGTTGCTGTTGATGGTACACAAACCTGGCCAGCAGCAACTGATAGCGATGCAGATGGCTATTGGGATGCGCTGGATAATTGCCCTGCCGATGCGAATAATGATCAACTAGATATGGATAGCGATGGGGTAGGTGATGTTTGTGACACAACGCCAACCGGAGATACCGATAATGATGAAGTCGATAATGCCATCGATAATTGCCCGGTTGATGCGAATAGTGATCAACAAGATACAGACACAGATGGCATAGGGGATGTTTGTGATACAACAGCCACAGGCGATACTGATAATGACGATGTTGATAATGCCATCGATAATTGTCCGGTTGATGCCAATAGTGATCAACAAGATCTGGACACTGATGGAATCGGAGATGTTTGTGACGCAACGCCAACTGGTGATACTGATAATGATACTGTCGACAATGCCATCGATAACTGCCCAACCCTAAGCAATACAGATCAGTTGAATAGCGATACTGACCATCTGGGTAACGCTTGCGATACTGATGATGACAACGATGGACTGCCGGATCTCGTAGAGCAAAATCTAGGACTTAATTTACTCAGTGATGACAGTGACGGCGATGGTGTCTTAGATGGTGAAGAAGATACCGATAATGATGGCTACTCAAACAGAGAAGAAGTTCTGGCAGGTTCAGATCCGGGAGATGTGAATTCAGCATTAGGAACGGAAATTCCACTAATTAATCCACAATCTGCTGCTTACTATAGCCGTGTCGCTGTGACAATAAGCACTATGGATCCACAGTTAGATATTTATTACACCACTGATGGCAGTCAGCCGAATGCTTCTTCGCCGATTTATAGTGAACCGATTCGAGTGGATGTGAGCAGCATCATCAAAGCGATCTCCATCGACAAGAACAACGCAGAGACTAGTCTGGTAGCAAGCGAAACATACACTGTATTTGAAGAAGCCTCTTGGACTCCGGCTTTAGACTCAAAATGGCATTGGCAACCACAAGGTGCGATTGATAGCAGTATTGATGTTGCCGTATACCATATTGATTTGCTAGCGACATCTGAAGCGACGATGAATCAACTGCAAAAACAGGGTCGTCAACTCGTCTGTTATTTCAGCGCTGGAACATGGGAAGCGTCACGAAATGATACGAACCAATTCCCCGACTGGGTCAAAGGTAATCCATTGCCAGGTAAACCAGGTGAAAAATGGCTGGATATTAGTGACCTTGACAGCCTGGCACCGATGATGCGCGCCCGATTGGAAACAGCCATCAGCAAGGGCTGTGATGCTGTACAGCCTATGAATATAGATGGTTATAACAATGACACTGGTTTCCCGCTGACGGCTGACCAGCAACTGTTTTATAACTTGTGGTTGACTAATGAAGCCAACCAACGTGGGCTATCAATTGGTCTCAACAATGATCATTCTCAGATCGACATTCTAGAACCATTTTTCGACTGGGCACTGAATCAACAATGCTTTGAATATAACGCATGTAATCCTTTACTGATTCCCATTGAAGAGGGAGCAGCGAATGGCAAGCAATGTACCCTGGATGCTGATGGCAACGGCAGCGTTGATGCCTTAACAGATGGCTTGTTATTTATTCGACATATGTTTGGCATCCGCAGTGATAGTTTGATAAGCAACGCAGTGGATAACGCCTGTACTCGCTGTACAGCGGATGAAATTGAACTCTATCTGGAACAATGTGCCAATTTGGATTTTTCGGATATTGATGGCAATGGACAAGTTGATGCGTTGACTGATGGGTTGTTAAGTATTCGCTATAGCTTTGGTATTCGTGGGGAGGCGCTTGTTCTCAATGCTGTGGCTGATGATTGTACTCGTTGTAGCTCAACACAGATTGAAGATTATTTACAGGGAATGATGCCTGCTAACGAGGACTGATGTCTTAAGGCTGGTGCACCATGTTCAGTGACTCAATGGAAATATCTATGAAAAGATTAATAATAGTAACAGCAATGGTTTTATGTTTTTCGGCTTCGGCAATTGCGGATGAAGGAAGATTTACTGGGTGGATGACACTTGTTGATTTAGATAGTTACTTTGAAGTGCTAAACAATGGAGATACAAATTCCAACTATTTCGAAAAAGGTCATAGAATTACAGCAGTAGAAGGGCGCTTGAATGGGGGCGATATAGAATATCGGGTCAAAATTGGGGACTTACCAAAAAATAAAGCACATGCATGGTTTTGGTGGAGAAATCAAACATATGCTGCATTTATTCAAAAGATGAAAGAATATGAGAATACAGGGTTTAAGCTGGCTCATGCTCAATCCTTTTTAATGCCGGATGGCACTTCTCGTTATCAAGGGGTCTGGCATAAAGGTAATGATTAGTTGTTACTAATCCTGCCATTAATGTTGCAAATAAGTTCTAATGCTTTTCAGCTACTACGCTGTTAGGGCTATATAAGATGGGGAAATAATATGCAGAATTCAGCTGAACGACTACTTAAAATCCTTCAAGAAGGAGAGAATCACGACAACGGAAAGTCGTGTCGTCAAGTTTGGCAGGAATTGTTACGTGTTCAAAACGATGATGAGGCATTGCTTATTTCTCGCTTGGGTAAAACTATGTTGCTTCCCTATGAAATTGCTCTGATTATTGATGAGCATTTTCCGGAAGAGCGAGAAACACACAAATATTGGATTAACAGGGTATCTACTGCATTTAAGCAGCAAAATTTAGATCAAAAGTGGGAGACTTTTAATAAAATTATCGATCAGCACACGATTTCATACTTAAGAATTTCAGCAAACCTTCTTAGTGTGCTCACTGGTTCATCCGATCTTGGAGAAGATAAGCTATCTGATTTGCGTGAATCAATAAATAACTTATTGGTCGACGTAAGAGACTCTGATATCACTGCTAATGCGAAAGTCTATCTACTTCGAAGCTTACAACGAATTCTTATTGCTTTGGATGAATATGAAATAAGTGGTTCAATGCCCATTATTGACGCAATTGAGATGACTTATGGTCATGCAGTTGCAGATCCTGATTTCCGTTCTTCAATATGCGAAAGTAAAATAGGCGAGAAGGTGTGGAGTACATTATCAATGGCTGCAAATGTTGTTACTGTAGCTGGAGTTCCTCTCTTAGCATCAGATATCTCGGGTTTTATTAATGCATTGCCAAAGCTGTAGCCCACACAAGGCATCGCAACAGACCCGGACCATAGGTGGCATTTTTTGCATGGTCTCTATCTACAACCAATCAAAGAGCCAGCCATCTTCTTGATTGTCTTCTGCACCGATTTACCATGAGTGCAGCGCTTTTATCTGCGTTGTCTTTTGGTGGAGCCGCAGGGAAACTCAGTCTTGAAATCATAAATTTCTATGTTTTAGCATTTCTAATATCGTCACTAATCCTTGCTGTTTTTGGGAACGAGGCCTGAATGAGAACACTAAAATTGGGCTGTGGGTCAAACTTGGCGCTTCCCAGAAAATAACCCTTGGTTGTAGGAGGTGATGGATAAACTCAGTTATAGTCTTTGAAAAAAGCTAAACTATCAAACTCCAAATGCTGTGTTTTTTAAGGACATTAAGCAGAATGCAGCATGATATCTCGAATTGCAGTTCAGCGTTGAATCCACGATCAATACAAACAACTTTTTGGAACCTGGCATGACCACAGAAATCAGACAAACCGAAGTCAATCTAGATGGCTTATTAGAAGTCTTGGGTGAAAATCTTTACTCAACTCCAATCGTATCAATTCGGGAGCTAATCCAGAATGCTCACGATGCTTGTGTGCGCAGAAGAATGGAAACGGATTGGGATGACAATCCTGTTATTCATATCCAGACAGACTGGGCGAATAAAAAAATTGAAATTACTGATAATGGTTCTGGTTTAACCAAGCAAGAAATTATCAGTTATTTGGCAACCATCGGCAGTGGTTACACTCGCGTTTTAAGACAAACAACACAGACTGAAGATGCGGTGGGGTATTTTGGGCTGGGTTTTCTAACTGCGTATGTGGTTGCCGATAAGGTTGAGTTTATTACTACGTCTTATCAAGATGAGAAACAAGCTTGGCGATTTGTCAGTAAAGGTGGCCAGCGTTATCAGCTGGAAGCAACAACACCTTCCAAAATAGGTTCTACCGTTGTCTTGCATTTGAAAGATGCTTTCGAAGACTTGGCAGAAACAGAATTTATTCATGCCATTATCAAGAAATACTGTTGCTTGTTACCCATCGATATTTATCTCAATGCTGGTTTAGATGATGCGGATGATGAGCCTGTTAATCGTATCGAAGTACCGTGGAGATTACCTCATGAATGTCCTGAATTAAGAAGGCAAAAGTCCAGTTTGGCGTTTGCACAGATTTTTGATAATAGTTTTGAACCGCTTGTAACTTTTCCAATAGTGGGTACGCAGGAGTGTCCTGTTAATGGATTATTATGGATTCAGGATGGAGCTCATTATGCAACATCTGACAATCGAGTAACCACCATCTTTATTCGCAGTATGCATATTACTGATGAATGTAAATTGCTATTGCCACGCTGGGCTGGTTTTGTTGGTTGTGTGATTGATACCCCATTATTAAAGCCGACAGCAAGCAGAGAGTCGGTTCAAGAGGATGAGGGGTTTGAACAGATCAGAGAGCTAATCAATACAATCCTGGTTGAGGCGCTCACAAAAACAGCTCAGGAATCAGGACCGATATGGCGCAGAATAAGCTCACGACATAATGAAAGTCTTCTGGGAGCAGCCATTTCTGATCAGCAGCTCTTTGATGCAATGCATCGGCAGTTGAGTCTTCCAACTTCTGAAGGAGACTTAAAGATCGATGAGATACTTCAGCGCAGCAATCACAAAGAAATACGTCTTTCTTTAGATAATCAAGGCGGCTACGAGCAGCTTATTTCTAAAAGCTTAGGTATTCCCATCGTCTATGGTTATCGCTATGCAGTGACTTCATTTTGTCGCTTGCTAGCAAAAGTAATGGATGTTCAATTGCTAACGCTTGGAACATCGGATGGAAATGAGGCATTTTTTGCCAGCCATGCTATTGATCCAGAGATTGAGGCCGATTTACAGACACATTTTCACATTGAAAATACTAAAATCGTTATTTCAAATTTCCAGCCAGCCTGTTTGCCCTTGATTCAAATTTTTGATCAAGATGCAATACTGAAAAAACGTATCGAGTCCGATAAGCTGGATAAGCATATAGGGTCAGCAACAATGATGTTGGCTAGAAGTTTCACAGAACAACTAGACGTTACGTGTGAGAGTTACTTGTACATTAATTATGGTAACGATCTGATTAAAGATTTTCACCAACTTGACGCCACACAGAAATCAATTCTGGCAAATACATTGATGACCATCACACAGCTACTCACAGGGCATCAGTCCAGCAGTACTGTGACAAGTCGTTCAATCAATAACGATAATATAAAAATGCTTGAATCATTAAATGAAAACCTGGTCAAGCTAGTGAAAGGAATATAACTGATGGATATATGGAGTTGGGTCTATGAATCCCATGCAAAACTAAGTGAAAATGGGAATGAAAAACTGGCTGATTATATGGACAGTCTTCCATCAGATACCGTCAATAGTGAGCATGACAAGCTGGATAACTATGTTAAAGAAGCCATCGAATTAGCCCGTCAGGAAGGTTTGAACTGGGTTGAATTATTTCTCAGGCACTGGTATTTACAAAGTAAAATACTCCACCGTCATGAACCCAAGGACATGATAAAAGAAGCGGTTTCTTTGCTTGAGTTTTCAAGTCGTGATGACAATAGAGACTGTCCGCAAAGTACGTGCGTGGTTCAGGATTTAGCAAGTTGTTATGGAATATTTGATGGTCCGGGTTATGTGGAAGAAAGACTCGCTGTGGCGAGTGAAAGTCTGCAAAAAATAAACCCGAACTGGCCTTGTTATTCATGTATAGCAGCGGAGTATGCAGATGCCCTTTATGACGCAAAACGCTTTGATGAATGCCTGACATTTTTGAAGAAAATTGATCAGGACTATGTCGATGCAGGTCTGGCTAAAGACACATCTGGTCTACTTCTCACAAAGGTTCAGGTGTTTGCAGTCACCAGTCAGTCCGAAAAGGCACGAAAGCTAGTAAAAAACGTTTCTAGCTGGAGTGGAGGGAGTAGTTTTTCCTTGAGTGTGACCATGACAAAAGCCTTTATCGAAGTTCACGATCAGCAATACCAAAAAGCCTTGGAGTTATTACCCACGTTTGATGAAGCAAAAGAGTCTCCTGTAGAATTTCATATGTGGGCTGAAATCAGATACCACTGTATATTAAATTTATCCGAGATTCAAAACGCAGACAATATTCAACAACTCCATGAGTTAGCGCTGGACATGGAACGCAGAGGTGTTTATCGACAAACTTTTGATGTTTTTGGTTGGGTGATAGAACTTATCAAGTTTTGCAAAAGCAGCCAATCAGACATATCAGTCCCGGATATTTTAGCGAAAATGACCAAGTTAAAAAGTTTGTTAAATAAAGATCTTGGAGCAACTGAGAGGATTGAGGAATTAAGCTGTCTTTAGCTGAAGTCGTTCATACTCAATCTGACGTTTCCTTGTTTTTCAGTTTTTTCCTGACCAGGTCAGTATGCAAAAGCAGCTGATATAACTGATCGGCATAGGATAATGGGGTTTTTACTTTTTCTACTTCGTTATCGATACGGTTAAGTTGTTTGTGTAGTTGCTGGATTCTATCTGCTGATAAGGCGTTATCCTGGGAAATTGCCGAATCTGTTTCTTGTAGCTCGTCATACCATCGGTAGATTCTGGAACGTACACGCCAGCGGTATATCGGTGGCATTAATTTGAATAGAGGAATCATTACGGCGATTAATGGCAGTAAAAATACGATCATTCTATCAATTAACACAGCTGCCCAAAACGGTAAATAGCGCATTAAAAAGGGTGGGCCTTTCTTATAAAAACGCTCTGCAACATCGCTGATTGGGTAGGCTAAATTGCGTGGGCTGGGGAATGCCTGCGGTTGTGTAAACAAACTTGGCCCACTGTGGATCTCTTGTGCAGCTTGCAAGATTAATACAGTTAAGCCGGGATGCATATCTTCGTGAATGACCAGATTGCTGGTTGGTGCAAGCAGGATTTTATCTTCGGAAGGAACGTTTTCTGCGAGATTAATAATGCCTGTCGCCAGTGTGACTTCTGATAAAAAAGGCAATAACCGACTGTAGGCGAGTGCTCGTTTGAGGCTGAATAATTCAACGGTGTCTTGTTTGAGTAACTGTTGAATAATAGGCGAGTCCGCTGAAGCAACGATGAATCCTGCGTCAACTGAGCCATCTAATAATGCTGTCGCCGTTTGTTTGCCAGATAGAGAGGTAAACTGTGCAGTGTTTTCATTGATCCCATTTAATTCAAGCACTTGTTGAGCGACCATTTGTGTGCCGCTGCCTGGACTGCCAATGGCAATGGTGCGTTGTTTGAAATCGTTAAGAGTGTCAGGTTTGAAAGATTTTGAGAGAAAAATCCAGATCGGTTCATAATACAGGCTGCCAAGCGAAAACAGCGTATTTTCCGAATCACTGTCATCTTGATTGATACTGGTTCCACCTTGCACAAATGCAATATCAGCTTGTTGATTCTTCAGGCGCTGAATATTTTCCAGTGAGCCAGATGAGTCAAGTATGTTAAGAGTAATGTTGTTGCGTTTTAGTATTTCCTTATATTGCTGAGCATATAGGTAATACGCACCGTCCTTATTGCCACTGGATATGGTGATGGTATCAGGTGGGCCTGGTTTGGCAAATCGCGAGGTTACCCAAAATGCTGCTGCAGCCAAGATGAGGGCAAATGAGAGTGTTTTGAGTAAATCACCGTATTTAGCAAAGAATTTCATGGTTCACCTGAAAAATATTAGGGTAGTCACTGAATACCTGGCCCCCATGGTCTAGGGTTTTGAAGTTCGAGGCTACGAAAATGTACGCTAAGCTTATGGTATGCTCCGCACACAAAATGCAAGATTTTCATGTGCGAAGAGTATAACCAGCGATTGGTCGCCAGCAACACCTTTTCTACTGACTTTTTTCTGTCCAGGATGGATGGTGTAATAATCAGAAAGTAAACTGTTATCAACAAACCAGGAGGCTGTCCGAGAATAGCGAACCTACTGTGGAAAAGCTGAGTCGTTGTATAGAAACTTACTCATTATTTGACATCAATCAGCTCAATTGTTCCATCATCCAGCACCTCAATCATTTGATCTTTCGGTTCATCCAGAAACACAATAATACAGATAAAAACAAACACTGCTGTTACCGCTATCGTCATGAAAAAGAGATCGCTTGTGACAAACGAATAAACCGTCAGAAATATCAACCCTCCGACATTACCAAAAGCACCAACCATACCGGCAAACTGCCCGGTCATTCGACGTTGAATTAATGGTACCATGGCGTATACAGCACCGGAACCAGCTTTTGAAAAGATACCTGCCAGAATGGTTGATGCGACAACTAACCACAATGGCCAGTCAGGTGTGATTGTGCTTAAAAGATAGAAGCTGCCAGCAGCACCGGCAGAAACAATGCCCAAAGTGATTTTGCGGCCAATTTTGTCACTTACCCAACCACCGAGAGGTCTGGCAAAAAGATTAATCACCGGGTAAAAACCAGCTAGCATGCCAGCCATGACAGGTTCGATCTTAAACGTATCGACGTAATAGAGCGGTAACATTGAAACAACGGCTAATTCAGCGCCAAAAGTTAATGCGTAGGCGATAGAAAGAATCGCCACCTGTTTAAATGCATAGCGCTGTAGCATTGGTATTTTCTTGTAAAAAACTGTTTTATTGACTTGGAGAATCCTCCAGATCTGAAAAATATACAGAATTAGCAAAGTCGCATAAATCAAGTACGCGCTGGTTTCATCAAACCAATGCATCTTTGATGATAGTTTCCAGATTAGAATACCTAATGCGAAATACATCGGGGCATTCATTGCTATATACAAGAATAAATCTAACTTGCTAGTGACCTCCATGGCGCCTATTTTTTTAGGCTTGAAATAGGTTGAGCCTTTTGGTGTATTAGAAACACTAAAATAATAAAGACAACCATAGATAACCGTGATTATTCCGGCTATGCCAATGGCATAACGCCAACCATTCTCTGACCCGAAATATATAGCGACAGATGGTAAAATGATTGCTGCACCAGCTGAGCCAAAATTTCCCCACCCGCCATAAATACCTTGAGCAATACCAGTTTGCCGAGCAGGAAACCATTCAGTAATCATCCGAATGCCAACAACAAATCCAGCACCGACAAATCCAGAGAAAAAACGCAAAGTTGCCAACTGTTGATAATTCTGGGCAAACGCAAAAGCGATACTGATAAGACCGCCCAGAATCAGAATCGACGAAAATAATTGTTTTGGACCATACTTATCAACCAGCATGCCAACAATAATGCGAGCTGGAATGGTTAGCGCAATGTTGAGAATGAGCAGAATTTTAACTTCCTGATCAGTCAGACCCATTGAGTCGCGTATAACCGCCATTAATGGAGCATGCGCGAACCAGACCATAAAGCTGAGAAAGAAAGCAAACCAGGTAAGGTGGAGTATTCGTATATTGCCAGAAAATGATAACAAATTAAGCTTGTTAGAGGACATAGTATGATCTGAATCGAATGAATAACAATAAGGGTAAATAACGGAAAATATTTAATCGCTGATCAGCGTTGGTTTACTCAAATGGTGTGTAAAATCAGCCTACAGAGTAATTTGACAAAATAGACGTAGACAGTTTTCTATTCTGTCTGATCAATCAGCCTTGTCGACAAAACTCTTAGCAGGTATTTTTATCGTACCTTCACACACTAACACTGCTGGCCCACCAACTCGGATAACCAGATTCTCCGGTTTGTTATCCATTTCAACGTTTAAAACGCTTTTTCGGGTAATTTCAGTGCCTCTATCAATCATAAATACATAAGTGCCTTTTTTGATTTGTTGATGCTCACGCAGGAAAGCACAAAAAGCTGGAATGGATGAACCAATCGGAGGATCATCTTGTAGACCGATGTCCGGTCCTACCAGACGTGCATGAAAATCTGTACTTTCATTGCGAGTGTTTGAGGTTACCAGTAACATTTCATTTGCCAGTGTTGATGGAGCGCTTGAGCTGCTCCAGGCTTTGAAATTAAAGCGTGCTTTCCCGATTGATGTATATTGGCGAATTGGAATAATCAGATATTTTTTTCCGCAGAACACCAGCATCGGATTGAATTTTTTATTTTCAAGTTCTTCAATATCAAGACTGAGAATACTGGCGAGTTCGCTGTCCGTTGGAACAAAACGATCGACAGTTGCAACAACAGGCATGGTAAATTGAACCAGTTTTACTTGATCTGCTTCAGCTGTAACATACGCTGTGACAGTGCCAGCACTCTGTTCGAAGATGACAGGAGTATGTATTTCGGTTAGCTTGAGCTTGCCGATTGAAGCCAACACCCATGCAGCTGCTATCAATGGATGCCCACCAAAGTCCAGTTCTTTTTGTGGAGAAAACGTACGTAATCTGAACTGATTGTCTGCCTCTTCTGTGCATTTGATAACAAACACCGTCTCAGAAAGATTCAGCTCTTTTGCAATACGTAGCATGGTGTCTTGACTCAAATCCTGCGCATCAGGGAAAACAGCAATTTGAGCGCCCTGAAAAATCTGATCTGTGAACACGTCAGCGATATAATATCTGTAGTCCATTTCTTAACTCGATAATGATTGATTAGAATTAGCCAGTATCTGCACTCTGCCATCAATAACCCTTACGGGGTAAACAGGGACTTGGACACTCTCATCTTCGATGCATTGCCCCGTGTGCAAATTGAAATGCTGCTTGTACAATGGCGATGCTACGACAAGCTCACCAGCCATGTCGCCAACAATCCCCCTTGAAAGCACATTGGCTTTCCCGACAGGATCATAATTACCGATTGCATGCACCGCATCAGACTCACTGGTTCTATACATCGCGATTTGCTCATCGCCAACCAGTAAGCAAACACCATCATTCACAATCAACTCATCAAAACGGCAAATATCGAGCCAGTTATCTACGCTCATTGTCTATTTATCCAACCTGGCTAAATTCAAGTTTTTCTTCCTCTGTTGCTGGTCGTATCTGATCTCTTTCCTGAACGAAAATGATATTATTGTCATGTTGATCGCTGTTGATGAAATGTCGGAATCGTTTCACTTTTTCCGGATCTTCTATCGTTGTTTTCCACTCACACTGGTAAGTGTCGATTACCTGTTTCATTTCTTGTTCCAGCTGGTCGCTGATGCCTAGTTTGTCTTCGATAATGACTTGTTGCAGATGCTCCATTCCACCTTCCATATTGTCCATCCACACGGAGGTGCGTTGTAGACGGTCAGCGGTTCGCACATAAAACATAAGAAAACGATCGATATAGGTGATGAGTGTCTGTTTATCCAGGTCGGATGCAAACAGATCTGCATGTCTGGGCTTCATGCCACCGTTTCCGCACACATACAGATTCCAGCCATTTTCAGTAGCAATCACCCCAACATCTTTACCCTGGGCTTCGGCACATTCGCGGGTGCAACCTGAAACGGCCATCTTGATCTTGTGTGGCGCGCGCAAGCCTTTGTATCGGTTTTCAAGCTCGATGGACAAACTCACACTGTCCTGCACTCCATAACGACACCAGGTGCTGCCCACACAGGATTTGACTGTGCGTAATGATTTCGCGTAGGCATGGCCGGATTCAAACCCGGCATCAATCAATTCTTCCCAGATAGAAGGCAATTGATCGAGTCTTGCACCAAAAAAGTCAATGCGTTGACCGCCGGTAATTTTGGTATATAGCTTATATTTGGTACCAATTTGACCCAATATGGTTAATTGTTGCGGGGTAATCTCTCCGCCAGCAATTCTGGGAATGACCGAATAGGTGCCATCTTTTTGCATATTGGCCAGATAGCGATCATTGGTATCCTGCAACCCTGAATGGGGTTGTTCCAGCACATGATCATTCCAGCAAGATGCCAAAATTGATGCCACAGCTGGTTTGCAGATATCACAACCTCGCCCTTGTCCGTGTTTGTTTATCAACGCATCAAACGCTCTGATTTCTTCGACTCTAACCAGGTGATACAAATCCTGCCGTGTGTAGGGAAAATGTTCACACAGATTTGTGTCAATCTGCATACCCAGTTTTTCCATTTCGGCGTTCAATACCTGAGTCATCAGGGCAACACAGCCTCCACAGCCAGTACCCGCGTTTGTTTCAGATTTCAATCCGGAAACACTGATACAACCAGTTTGTACTGCTTGGCACAGATCACCCTTGCTGACATTATTGCAGGAACATATTTGTGCGGAATCCGGTAAGGCATCCACACCAAGCACAGCTGCGTTACCTTCTCGATCCGGCAAAATAAGCATATCAGGATGCTCTGGCAGCTCAATCTGGTTCAATGTCATTTGCAGCAAATTACCGTATGCGTCGGCTTCGCCGATTAATACACCGCCCAGCAAATAGCGACCATCTTCGCTAACCACCAGTTTCTTATAAATACCTTGTGGTTGGTCAATATATGTATACGCGTAACAACCACTGCTCTGACCGTGCGCATCACCAAAGCTGGCGACATCCACACCCATCAGTTTCAGTTTGGTGCTCATATCGGCGCCGGTGAACGTAGGCTTGTCGTTATTGCTGTCACTCAAGCTGCTTGCCGCCACTTTTGCCATTGTGTAGCCTGGCGCAACCAGACCAAAGATACGTTCATTCCAGAGTGCACATTCACCAATCGCGTAGATGTCAGGGTCACTTGTTAGACATTGGTTGTTAATGCAAATACCGCCTCGTGGTCCAGTTTCAAGACCACATTCACGTGCCAGCTCATCGCGTGGCCGAATACCAGCGGAGAATACAATCACATCAGTCTCCAGTACTTCGCCATCTTCAAATTCCATGCGATGAACAGTCGCGTCACCATCAGTGATATTGACGGTGTTTTTTGACGTATGCACCGAGACACCAAGTGTTTCAATTTTAGAGCGTAGAATAGCTCCACCACCTTCATCGATCTGGACAGCCATCAGGCGCGGTGCAAATTCTACAACATGCGTTTCCAGACCAAGATCCCGGATTGCCTTGGCAGCTTCCAGCCCAAGCAGACCGCCACCAATGACAGTGCCGGTTTTGGCTGTCTGCCCCGCGTCGCGGATGGCTTCCAGATCTTCGATGGTACGATATACAAAACAGCCATCCCGATCATGTCCCGGTACAGGTGGTACAAACGGATAGGAGCCAGTCGCAAGAATCAATTTATCATAGTGAATAACCTGGCCTTTCTCAGAGTGAACTGTCTTGGTTGCACGATCAATGGAGACCGCCTTATCACCAAGGTGGACAATAACACCTTTAGCCTCATAATAACCTGATTCAACTAACGATAATTCTTCTGCAGACTTTCCAGAAAAGAATGCAGATAATTGCACTCGGTCATATGCATAGCGTGGCTCTTCACAAAATGTAATTAACTCAAAATTATCGCATTGTCCTGAATTAACTACTTCCTCAATGAAGCGATGCCCAACCATACCATTGCCGATAATGACAACTCGTTGCTTACTCACAGATTAACCTCTAAACTTTTATTCATATCTACTTGTTAAGTCACTACTGACAGGTTCGATTAATAATCGATTAAGTATATTCACAACCAGGCAGGATATTTTCCTTTCCAGTACTGGATATATCGATCACGCTATCTCAATCAAAAATACCTTTCTATTTAAATAGAAGATGATTGAATAGGCAGTTACTCTATTGAAGATCCAGATATAGACGAAGGACTGCGCCTAATCACAGATTCGATTCGCTGTCGCTATTTTCGAGTAATGCTCGCAACTCTGGAATACAAGAGCCACAATTAGTTCCGGCTTTCAGGCATGTTCCGATTTCTTCCGGACTAGTCAGATTCTGTTCTGCAATCGTTACACGTATCGTCTGCTCGGCAATATTGTGGCAGGCACAGATGATTTTTCCGGCATCCTGGCTGATGTCTGGAGATCTGCCAGTGAGGAGACTGTCGCGTTCAGCTTTGCTGAGTGAATCTTTTTCAAATAGACTAATCAGCCAGTCTCGTGGGGGCAGATCAGGATCCGGTCCGATAAACAAGCAGCTGTATAAGCGTTCGCCATGAAAACAGGCTGCGCGATAATGATGGCGTGCAGTGACATAAAATTCTACCCAAGTACTGTTTTTGTGGTTGTCGTTCAGTAACAGTTTGCGCGCGTGGGTTGCCCAATGCTTTGGCGCGCTGTTCCCCGCAGTCTCGTAACGCCAGATACCCTTACCTCTGGATTTGTTCCAATAACTGGCGAGAAATGGATTCAGGTCGCCTCGCCGTGACAGAATAAAACCGTACCAGTCATACTCAAGTCGTTGAAGGTTGACAGTGCTGTGCTTGAATTCAGGTTGTCCGGAGTGAGGATCTGTAACAGCTTTGATCAATTTCCCGACTCGGGCATTACTATTGAATTGCTGATTCCAGTGGATTGGTACAAATACGCTGCCGAGCTGTTGTCGATTACTGATCTGTACGCGTACCTGAATTGAACCATGCTCACTGATAATGGAGGTAAGGCAGCCATTTTTCAGTTTGTATTTTTCAGCATCCAGCGGGTGTATTTCGACGTATGGCTCGTGAATATGTGACGACAAGCGTGGTGATTTACCAGTGCGTGTCATTGTATGCCAGTGATCGCGCACTCTCCCTGTGTTAAAAATAAATGGATAGTGTTGGTTGACTTGAGTTGCTGGCAAATGTGGTGTAATTGGAATAAAGTGCGCTTTACGATCCCCTGTGTTGAAACGCCCGTCCGAGTACAAACGTGGCGTACCTTGTGGTTGTTGTTTGTTGACAGGCCATTGGATCGGTTGCAGATTCTCATAATCGTTATCACTGAGTGATGCGAGAGAGCTGATGTCAAACAAGCGTTGACCATTATTTTCAATTCCAGACAATGCAGCATGTTCACGAAAAATCTCCCCTGCATCTTGATATGAAAACTGTTCAGCAAAACCCATTTGTTGTGCGACCTGGGTGACTATCCACCAATCCGGTTTGGCTTGACCAGGACTTGGCAGGAAAGCGCGTTGTCTGGAAATACGTCGTTCACTGTTGGTCACCGTGCCTTCCCGTTCTCCCCAGCTCAGCGCTGGGAGACGGATATGTGCGTACTGGGAGGTGTCTGTTAGTCGTGTTGTGTCTGATACAACAACCAGCTCACATTGCTGTAATGCTTGTTTAACCTTGTCAGCTTCAGGGAGACTGACCACCGGATTGGTTGCCATAATCCATACAGCCTTGATTTTTTCATCAGCAATGGCATCAAACAGATCAACTGTCTGGTAACCGGAACGACTGGCAATAGTCGGTGATTTCCAGAACTGCTGCACTATGTCACGATGATCCGGGTTGTCAAGCTCCATATGCGCGGCCAATTGATTTGCCAGACCACCAACTTCACGCCCTCCCATCGCATTAGGTTGACCAGTTATTGAAAATGGTCCCATGCCAGGACGACCGATACGTCCTGTGAGCAGGTGGCAATTAATGATACTGTTGACCTTGTCAGTGCCACTGCTGGATTGATTGATGCCCTGTGAAAACAGTGTGACCACTCGCTCGGTTCTGGCGAATAAACGGTAAAACTGTTCAACTTGCTCAACACTCAAAGCACATGCGCTGGCGACGAAATCCACAGAAGGTGAGGAATGCCGTGCTGCTGCCAAGGTTTGTTCGGCACCAGTTGTGTAGTGATTGATATATAACTCATTATGTTCGTTATGTTGATCAATCCACACTAACAAGCCGTTGAATAATATAGCATCCGTTCCAGGTTTGATGGGTAAAAACAGATTGGCGCTTGAGGCGGTTTGAGTTTTGCGCGGGTCTATGACAACCACTTTGAGATCTGGATTGGTTTTTCTGGCTTGCATGATGCGCTGAAAAACCACTGGGTGACACCAGGCTGTATTACTGCCAGTTAACACCACCAGTTTGGCTCTTTCCAGGTCATCATAATTCGAGGGAACACAGTCTTCACCAAAGGCTCGCTTATATCCAGCTACAGCGGAAGACATACACAAACGCGAATTGGTATCAATGTTGGCTGAACCGATAAAGCCCTTCATGAGCTTGTTTGCGACATAGTAATCTTCAGTCAGCAATTGTCCTGAAACATAAAATGCCACAGAATCCGGTCCAAATTGGTTGATAATGTCTGAAAACCTGCTTGCTACTGTTTCGATTGCCTGTTCCCAGCTAACCTGTTGGTCATTGATTTCTGGATATAGCAAACGTTCCTGCAAGTACACAGTTTCAGCCAATGCAGTTCCTTTAGAACATAGCCGCCCATAATTTGCAGGGTGTTGCATGTCCCCTTTAACTGAGACAATTCCAGCCTCATCAATTGAAGCCAATACACCGCAGCCCACACCACAATAAGGGCATGTTGTTTTAACATCCTGGTTTGAATACATGTCGTTGTAAATTTTGATATGAGCTGAGATTAAGAGTTCGAGACTTTCATACGGGCTCAACTTTAAACAATCTAGACTGGGAAATTTTCCTTAGAAGCTGTTCAAGAGAAAACCGGATTGTTGTGCGCGTTTAATAAAGCGAATTCTGGCAATGGCCGTAGATGAATTGTGTCGATAACCAGTGGTGGGGTTATCTGGTTCGACCAACAAGCTTTTACGCTGATAATAGCGCATGGTCTCATTGGTTCTTGTTTGGCTGATTTTCAAATTCACTTGTCTGCGGAGCAAAGGAATACGACTGAAACAAAGTATATTAGTGAATATTCAGGTTTAGAACGTCAACCCACTTTGTCATTATATCGAATCTTGATTATTAGGTTTGGTTGCGTTTTTCGGGTTTCTGAAAACCAAGGGTTGGGGTTCGCTCTGAAAGCCTGTTTGCTCGGTGGCATCAGTAATTTTAGTGATGATTGAGTGATCGGGGGATTTGGAACACACCGGGTCAGCTGCATACATGTCTCCTGTGAGTAAATATGCCTGACAGCGGCAACCACCAAAGTCCTTGGTTTTCTCTGGACACTCGCGGCAAGGCTGTTTCATCCAGCTGTCACCACGAAACCAGTTAAATGCATCTGATTGTTCCCATATTTCACGCACGTCCAGGTCTCGAACATTCGGTAATTGTAGATCAGGCAATTGTGCGGCTGCATGACAGGGTAGGGCAGTTCCGTCTGGCGCAATGGTTAAAAATGTTGTTCCCCAGCCGTTCATGCAGGCTTTGGGACGGTCTTCGTAG
This sequence comes from Methylococcales bacterium, assembly GCA_965224565.1. GTDB lineage: Bacteria > Pseudomonadota > Gammaproteobacteria > Methylococcales > DRLZ01 > DRLZ01. Next base: position 840,946 of record CBDCZN010000002.1, read on the forward strand.
TAATCTGGAACTACATAGTAAATCTTCATCTTGTCTTCCAGCTTTTGCTTGTATTGCTGGGCGATTGCTTCGGCTTCGATGAATTGTTCTCTGGTAGGTAGCAGTTGGTCGCGATTGCGGTGTGCCCAACCATAATACTGGGTATTGGCGAGTTCCAGATAATCAGCTTCCAGTTCTATAGCCAGTTCCAGAATGTCACGCATTTGATGAATATTCTGACGGTGGATGACCACACATAATACCATCGGATAACCATGTTTTTTGACCAGCCGTGCCATGTCTTTCTTTTGTTGAAAGGCCTGGGTGCCGGCGATATAGTCGTTTAAATCTGCACTGCTGGCTTGAAAGCTGATCTGGATATGATCAAGTCCAGCATCTTTTAGCTCAATAATTCTGTCTTCGCTGAGGCCGTGTCCTGATGTAATCAGGTTTATGTAATAGCCCAGTTCGCGTGCATGACTGACAATTTCAGTCAAATCCTGTCTGACTAATGGCTCACCTCCTGAAAGACCTAATTGCACAGCCCCCATACTGCGTGCTTCACTGAGAACTCGCTTCCAGTCTTCGGTATTCAGTTCATTTTTGTAGCGCGTATAATCCAGCGGGTTGGAACAGTATGGGCACTGTAACGGACAGGCGTAAGTCAGCTCGGCTAACAACCAGCGTGGTGGGGTTATTTGTGGCTGCGTTATTTCAGGTTTGCTTGATCCAGCCATTGTTTAATGCCACTTGAATAAATTCATCAACATCACTAGCGATGCCCTGGACGTTGAAAAGTTGTTCCAGTTTACTGACAATGTCATCAAATGATAGCTCGCCAGTACACAGTTTGAGTATTTCTGCAGAAGTCTGGTTCAGTTCCACCATGCCTTCAGGATAGAGAATAACATATGCATTTTGTGCTTCCTCCCATTGCAGCCGATGCCCTGGAGAAAGATTAATGGGGCGTGTTGTGTCAAGTGTCATGGTGTAGTCTCATCGATACCGTTATATGGAGGCATATCTACGATATAGGCAAGATACATCGCATCAGCCATTGCCCACAGAATATCCAGCTTGAGTTTGAGAATGCTTAGCGCATGTTTTTGCTGTTCGCGGGTTTTGAACCAGTCCAGAGTAATATCCAGTCCGTGTTCTACATCACGACGTGCTTCACTGAGACGTTTACGAAAGTAGATTAAGCCTTCAGTCGAAATCCACGGATAATGATCTGGCCAGTTATCAAGTCGCTGCTGATGAATTTTTGGAGCAAACATTTCAGTTAATGAGGATGCGGCTGCTTCATGCCAGTCCGCAGTGCGCGCAAAATTAAGATAAGCCTCAACAGCAAATCTTACTCCCGGCAATACATATTTGAGCGAGACAACATCATCGCGACTCATGCCCACGGCGATGCCTAGCTGTACCCAGGCTTCAATGCCACCTTCGTCATCTTCATAACCATCATGGTCTAAGATGCGTTGAACCCACAAGCGCCTGGTATCGCGATCTGGGCAGTTTGCCATGATCGCAGCATCTTTGCGCGGAATACTGATCTGGTAAAAAAAACGATTGGCAACCCAGCCCTGAATTTGGGGTTTGGTTAATTTCCCCTGATGCATCAACACATGGTAGGGGTGGTTGATATGGTAATAGCGCTCCATATCACGCAGAAGATGTTCAAACTCTTGGCGCGACCAGGGTTGTAATGGATCTGTCATAATAATTTAGTTTTCAAGTAACTATTCAGCTACAAGTCGATTTCCAGACCATCGTAGGCGACTGCAATGCCATGCTCGCCGAGTATTTTGCGCTGTTCCGATTCCTCGTCCAGTATTGGATTGGTGTTGTTGATATGTATCAGAACCTTGCGCGGTTTCTCCAGTGCGTCCATTACTTCTATCATACCACCCGCACCTGATTGTGGCAGATGTCCAATTGAACGTGCAGTTTTATGTGACACACCTGCATCAATCATTTCAGTATCAGTCCAGAAAGTTCCGTCAACCAGGACACAATCAGCGTTGGTCATCGCTGCTTGAACCTGTGGCTCTATTTCACCCAGTCCTGGGGAATAATACAGTGTTTTTCCAGAAGAGATCTGTTCAACAATTACACCGATGTTATCACCTGCATGTGGGTTTTCACGATGCGGTGAATAGGGAGGAGCCTTGCTTTTTAGCGCATGCGTAAAAAAACGTAAATCATCAATGCCTGTAATGGTAAAGGCACTACCATCATACGGAATTTCATGGTGGTTGACGCCACAAAAATGCCCCAACATGTTAAATATTGGAAAACCTGATTCCAAATCGTCACGCACCATACTGGTACAATAAATATCCAGTGGTTTTGGTGATTCTCGCAGTATTAGCAAACCCGTGGTGTGATCAATCTGCCCATCACATAATACAACGGCTGATATGCCAGTATCACGAACACCATGATGGGGTTGGATGCCAGGGAAAGACTCGATTTGCGCACGAATATCCGGAGAGGCATTAAACAACACCCAATGCTCGCCATCGCTGCTAACGGCGATGGATGATTGGGTGCGTGAAGTGGCTTTAATGGTTTGATTGCGTACGCCGTTACAGTTGCGGCAATTACAATTCCATTGCGGGAAGCCGCCGCCAGCGCCTGAGCCAAGTACTCTGATTTTCATGATAAAAGCCTGATTAGGTCTAAATTTTGTAGCTGTTCAATGTTTGTGCTAGCTGGATTTCTTAAACTGGTGTAGAAAAAGGTTTTCAGCGGGTGATGTGTGAATAATCATCCAGTACTTTTCGATAATACAAATAAAAACGGGGCTCCATATGACATGGAACCCCGTTTATTCAACCGCGCTTGTTATCGGTTGTAGATGTACATAGTGACTTCGAAACCAAAACGAAGATCATTGTAAGTTGGCTTTTCCCATTTCATGTAAGTTACCTCAAGTATGCGAATGTGATGTATCACCGACCTGGCATTGGCTGTCAAATCGGTAGCCACTCAAAAGAGTGTAATTTTCACCTAGAAGTATACTCTGCGTTCATTGGTTGCGCAACACGGTTGCGCAATACAAGAAAGATTACCAGGTAGGGAAATCGAATTTAACTTTAGCTGTTTTGCTTTCAGAAGAAGCAATTAGTGAAGATGTTAACAGTAATCCAGCCATGTATACTGTGATCATGAATAAAAACGCATCGGAGGATGAAAAACTAAAAGAAGATTTTATTAACTTGGCGCGTTCACTACCGACTGATACAGACTTCTCATCAACAGATAATTTACAATAGACGTGACAATAATAGCAATGTAGGTGGTGATCTAGAATTTGGACAATAGACAGATGGCAATAAAATATTTTTTAGTTATACAAATGTGGATTACGATTGGTCTTGCCGTTCCTCTATTTATAACAATTTACAGTTATAATACACCGCTGTTGCCAGGCATCTTATTTTCCATTGTAGTAGTTAACATTGTGTTGGCCTTATTAGGTTTCCCCCGCCGAAACCAAAGCTTACAGAACAAGAGCAATACCATAGTATCTACAGATGCAGCAGCAATTTCATGCTTTGCATGGAATGTTTTTGCGGCATATATGTTTTTTTGGGAAGGTATTCAGGATGTGACTATTTTAATGTTTTGGGTCGTTGGTGGATTGTTAACTTATGTAGCTCCGCTAGTACTGTTGCGGATGCATTTTTTAGTCTATTCTAAGCTTAGGATTTAACTCTCTACTAACTATTCTTTAGCTTCAAGGATCTTTTGAGTCAGTTAACTGCTGGCAACTTATTCGCCACAGATGACAGATAAAACAGTCTTATACAGGATAGCTGCCCACCAAGGAACAACCAGAAATGAAAATTTTATCTGGGGATTCAAACATTGAAAATTCTTGCTATAGAAACAGCAACAGAGGCCTGTTCAGCAGCTTTGTTGATTGATGATAATGTGACTGAACACTATCAGTTCGCACCTAGACAGCAAAGTGAATTGATTTTGCCAATGGTTGATGAGTTGATGAGCAAAGCGGGTTTGTCAGCATTACAGTTGGATGCAATTGCCTTTGGTCGTGGTCCAGGCGCTTTTACTGGAGTGCGTCTGGCAGCAGCTGTTACCCAGGGAATTGCTTTTGCCACTGGATTGCCGGTAATACCTGTATCAACTTTGGCTGCTATGGCTGAATATACTTTTCTTCAACACAACACTGAATATGTCTATACAGCCATCGACGCTAGAATGAAAGAAATTTACTGGGCGGTTTTTACCAGGCAACAAGATAATCTGGTTGCACAACAAGCTGAAGCGGTGATTGCGCCAGAACAAGTGAATTTTACTGAAAAGCTTTCCGGAATCGGCGTTGGTAGCGGTTGGGAAACCTATCAGGATATATTGACAGAAAAGCTTGGTACACAGCTGGTTGGTATTGAGCCTGATGTTTTTCCTCGGGCAGCTTCAATAGCTCGGTTAGGTGCTAGATTATTGAAACAAGATGGAGCGGTTTTGGCAGATCAAGCCATTCCGGTTTATTTACGCAACAAAGTGACGCATCGGAGTGGGGGACGATAGGAGCGAGGATTTAACTATATCCAACAGTGATAGGATTGAAAGATAGCAGAAACAGAAGTGGTTACCGTTTATCAAGGTGTTTTGTTGCTAATGCCTTTGTGCTCGTTGACAGTGCGATTTCCAACATTGTTTCCAGACGAATAACACGTTCAGTCAGGGTTTCGATTTTGATCTGTTGGTCTTTGACAGTGCCAGCAAGTCTCTCAACCTTGTCATCCATTTTAATGACTTTGGTGAGTCCGTCCCACATTTTGTCAGTGACACCCATTAGTACACTGTTTTTCTTGATTTTTCTGCGTTGGCTTCCATTGTTGCAATGCGTTGGTTGGATTTCGCGATAAAATCCAGCGTATCATCAATTGTTTGTCCTGCTTTCTCGGTCGCCTTGATCATTTGTTTGATCATGGCTTCAAGCATTTTGTCGTCTTCAGGTAATTGGAATGACTGAGCAGCCCTGCGCATATATTCTGCGGTTGAAATCCCTGCGGTTTTAGCTTTTTGAACAATACGTTTTTTTTCCGCATCGGTCATTAAAACTGGTATTCGTGCTGTTGCCGTTGCCATAAAATCTCCATAATGTACATGTGCTGGTCATGCACATTATAGCAAAATAGTGATTATTTGTAATGTATACTCTCCGCACATGGAAATTCAGCATCCAGTATACGCACTTTTTCGCGGATAGCTGCGTTGGAAAACCTTGCTGTAGAATAACTACAGCTAAATTTCCCGCCTTACTCTCCACAAAAAATCACGTACACTAAATGCTAAATTTCCATGTGCGAAGAGTATAATCAAATACTATCCGCTAAAACGAGTGATTTTATCATCGACCCAATAGCCTTCATCGACAAAGTTAAGCATTGGAATGTCGCCTTTACTATTACCATAAGCATAGGTTTTAGAGGGAGTGCCAATTTCCTGAATTAATTTTTTTATGCGTTTAACTTTTTCTTCTCCATAACAGTTACCGCCAAGCAACTGGCCGGTGACTTTATTATCCGTATCCGTTTCTAGTGATGAAGACAGACAATAGTCTAAACCATTTTTATTGATCCAGGGTTCGAGATAGATATTCAACGAGGCACTCACCAATACACAACAATCGCCATTGCGTTGATGTGTTCGTAGGCGCTCAAATGTATCAGGACGAATCATGTCAGGGAGATGCTGTTTAGCGAAACGACTGCCATAGTAATCTAACTCAATAATTTTATGAGTTCCAAGCGATTGTTTTAAAAGGATCTGTTTGGCTTTGTCATTTTGAACCAAACGTAACGCATAACCTGCTAACCAGGGTGATACTTTTAGTAAATCAAGAGAAAATTGAGGGAGACCTCTGAGAATTCGTAAAAAAGGCACCAAGGTGTCACTGTAAGTCAATGTCCCGTCGAAATCAAAAAAGGCAATTGGTCTGCTCATAGCGATAAGCGTTTAAAAATCATTTCAGGAATATGGCGAATGATGAGCATGATTCCGCACCAGAACCAGGGTAGATAAACTTCATTTTTACGTTTATCGATAGCGTTGATGATGCCTTTGGCAATCGCTTCCGGTTGAGCCCATAACAGGCCTTTTTTAATATCGGCAGTCATTGGCGTATCAACAAAGCCGGGTTTGATAGTGACCACTGCGACACCTTTTTTTGCCAGGCGATTGCGTAATCCTTGCATGAATATTGTTACCATGCCTTTGGCTGAGCCATAGACGTAATTACTTTGACGTCCGCGGTCACCGGCTACAGAACTGATTGCAGCAATGACTCCGGATTGTTGGGTTTCAAAGTGATTGCCAGCGATGGTCAATAGCGAAATGGCACTGATTGCATTGGTTGTAATTTCGTTCAGGGTTAAATTAACTGATTGTTCGCAAGCAGTTTGATCGGGCAGAGATCCGTGGGCAATCAAGACAATATCGAGTTTACCCAAACCTGATAAAGCCTTATCGAATAGACTTTGATGGTTATCGATTGTGTTCAAGTCACTGCATAAACCTTCAATGTGCTGATCACCAGAACTACGGACTCGTAAATCGGTTACCAAGCTATCGAGTTTTGCCTGGTTTCGCCCAACAAGAAATAAACTATATCCTTGGGCTGCCCACAAACGCGCACATTCGCTGGCAATTGCTGAAGTGGCTCCAAAAATCAATATGTTTGTCATAATATTCGACCTTGATCGTGCAAGTTAAGAATTGTTAATTAAGAAGCCGTTTGGTTAAAAAATGTCCGCTGCAAAGCCCTTGAAATCGTTGTATGTTTCCGCTGCTCCTCGTTAAATAGTGCAACTATTCGCCTCGAAGCAGCGAAAAAATCCAATCGATTCAAGAACTTTTCGCTTGGACATTTTTTAACCAAATAGCTTCTAAGTGTTGACTCGTCTCCAGAAGCTTGATGAGAACTGCGGATCAATGTATTGAGAAAATTCTTTCCACAAAGGGAAGGCTGATTGAAACAAGTCGGCTGGCATACGTGCATCTTTGGCTGGATAAATTGCTCCATCATGGTCGCGGATAACAGCATCCATTTCTCTAAATAGTTTTAATGTTGATTCGCCTTTGTTTGGAAAATCCAGTGCTAAGGTTGCCCCTGGACGTGGAAACGAAAGCATGCCTGGGGGCGATTGTTTGCCAAATACTTTGAGAACGGCAAGAAATGATCCGTTCCCGCTTTTGGCAATCAGGTTAAGTAAACTGCGCATACCGGTTTGACTGGCCTCTGGGGGTATTACGCATTGATATTGAAAAAACCCTTTATTTCCATAAATTCGATTCCATTCAAGCAGTGAATCAAGCGGATAGAAATAGGGTACATAATGAGTTAACAGCGCATTCTTGTCTCGCGGAGCATGATAATAAACAGTATTGAAAGCACGTAGACTGACGCTATTTATGAGCGAAAACGGTGGATCAACAGGAAAACGTTTTGGTGTCTTTTGCCATGCAGGTAAATCACCTTGAGATGGCGCATGGTTGCCAAGCATCAAAATACCACGTCCCTGGCGTTTGTTTTTCGCGACACAGTCAATCCAGGCGACAGTGTAAGGCCAGGATGATTCAGTTTCAGAATTTAACTGCCAGAACTCCTCCAGGTTTTTAAAACGTATTGTTTTGGTAATCATGTAAGGATTGGCAATGGGTATTAACTGTATCTCTGCCCATGTCATTAATCCAGTCAGCCCGAGTCCACCAATGGTCGCTTTGAACCACTCCTGGTTTTGCTCAGGTGAGCACAACAGGCGTTTACCGTCAGAACGTAACAATTCAAATTGGCATAGATGATGACCAAAGCTGCCTTTGAGATGATGATTTTTGCCATGGACATCATTGGCGATGGCCCCACCGACACTAACATAGCGCGTTCCTGGTGTTACCGGTAAGAACCAGCCTTGAGGAACGATAAGATCGAGGATGTCTTTGAGTAATACGCCGCTTTCACAAGCTAAGCGACCAGTTGAACGGTCAAATGAGATGAACTTGTTGAGTTTCCTGGTTTGGATCAGGACGCCATTTTCGTTGAGACAGATATCGCCATAGCTGCGCCCATTGCCAAAAGCCAGCATGGTTGATTCAACTTGTGGAAGTTGTGCATGTCGATGCTCAAAATCCAGCACATCGGCATGATTAACGATGGGATAACGGTTCCAGGACTGCTTCATTTGTTTAAGTTGATATGAGTGGTTTTGTCACGCAAAGTACGTTGTCCAAGCATGAGTACAGTTGCACCCAGTGCGACTGCAAACCAGAGCGTGGCAAGGCGGATAATCACTGTAGCAGCAATGGCTTGGGTTTCAGGCATGCCTGCCCAGATTAGTAAAGCTGCCATTACTACCTCTGTACCACCAAGTCCTCCTGGTAAAAAGCTCAGCGCTCCAGCCAGCATGGATAATGCGTAAACTGAAAAGGCGAATTCAATGGATGGATTAAAATCCATCCACAGTAATACCAGATAAAAAGCATATGCTTCTGCAGTCCAGGCTATCAGGCTGAGCATTGTGGCAGAGAAAAATATTACGGGTGTATGACAAATTCGCGCATTGTTTAATAGTGTTAGAAAATGACTGATGAATCTTGTTATACGAGTTGACCGAGTTGCCAATTTTGCTTGCAATTGAGACAGACAGTTTGAAAAGACTAATAGTAGTAAACAGATTGCTAATGCAACAGCAGCAACAATAACAAATTGCCCATACTTATGAATATGAACGCCTAATGTAGCCAGGATAGTAATCGCAAACAGATCGGAAAGACGTTCACTAATAAAAGCAGCCGTGCTGTTTGTGAAAGGAACCCCGCGTTTAGACAGAAAAACACCGCGTAACAGTTCACCTGCTTTGCCGGGTGTTGTTGTTAGAGCAAACCCGGAAAAATAGATTATTGCACTCGGTTTAGTAGCAATTTTGTGTTTTAAAGCAGACAAGTAGATCTGCCAGCGTCCAAAACGTAATGTATAGTTAACCAGAGAAAGACCTAAAAGGATTAAAAAACCGCAGATACCGACCAGCTTGAATGCCGATACAACATCTTTCCAGCCCGCCCACATTGAAAAGCCAAGATAGGCTATGGCAGCAATAACAATTGAAAAGATGACTCCGCGAAACTGCCAGCTGTCTAAATAATCGTTGTTAGCACTCATGCCAGAATCGCCAATGTGGCTGTAAGCCATGCGATTACTGTGACAATTAAATGAGGGTCTGTATAAAGATCGTGAGCAGCATCATGACCTTTATCTTTCATATGGAGCATTAGAATGTAGCGGTAAATGCCGTAAATAACAAAGGGTACGGTATAGATCAGGTGTGAACTTCCATGTTTTGCAATCGTCTCCGGACTAACCGAATACAGACTGTATGAGAGTATTGTACAAGCAGCACTAATTGCAATAAACTGCTCAATGGCTTGCGGAGGATATTCAGTCAATACACGCCGGGTCTGAATGGCATCTTTTTGTTGCAGGTTTTCCAGGGTCAATAATTCTGCACGTCGTTTGGTAAAGCCGAGAAACAGGGTGAGCATTAAGCTACAGAGTAATAACCAGGAGGAAGGCGTAATTCCCAATCCTGCTGTTCCGGTCAGAAGCCGCAACATAAAACCAGTTGAAATCACAAAAACATCGAGTATCGCAATATGCTTGAGTCGCCATGAGTAAGCGATGTTAAGACATGCGTAGGTTGATACAAAAAACACAACCAACGGGTTGACTAATGAGGCCATTAATAGAGAAAAGCACACGAGGACAACACTCAAAATCAAAGCCGTTCTAGTTGTAATAGAACCACAGGCAATGGGGCGTAATTTTTTAACTGGATGTTGGCGGTCTGCCTCAACATCAAGAAGATCATTCAGCGTGTAGACGGCACTCGAGATGGCACAAAAAGATAAAAAAGCCAGTCCTGCATGGAATAAAGTATCGGCATCCCACTGTCGAGCAAAGACAACGCCAATTAAAACAAAAGCATTTTTGATGTATTGACGAACACGCATCAATCGAATAATTTCTTTAATAGTCAATAACACTTGCTGACCTCTATATTAAAAAATATTGTTACAGGAATTATCATGTAAATGATTGTTACAATTACGTATTTTTAGGTCGATGTTGTTCTTAGGGTAGCGCGAATCATACTAGTAGTATCATTTATTGTAAAGATTGAAATGATGGTTAATGTGATGAACTTAGTAATTTCTATTAAACGCATTATTGTAGTGACCAAAGTTTATTGCTTGCAAGAAGGAAATAAGATTTGTAGCTGGTATAGTGCTTCTGTTTCTGTCCATGACATTCAAACAGTTAAACTTAAGACGTACAAACAGGTATAGTGTAGTTTCACAAATAGTTAAAAAATCAACAGACATCAGAAATAATTTTCTGTCTTTCCAGAGTCATGATATGTCTTGATGTTGGAAACACGCCTGCGTTTAAGTGCGCAGTAAAAAATGGAACAGTATATTGTTTTAGACCAGTTGGTTTTGTAAGTCTATATGTTTCTGGTTTTATAGTGTAATAAAGTATCTTGAGATTTTATTAGGAAAAATATATTGTTTTTTTTATTCATAGTAGTCATGACTGTTAATGCAATTATAGTGCAGGATGAGAGTCAAGTCACAGAGGCTCGGACATTGTTAATTAATTCATTAAAAATAATGTTGTGATCTGGGGTGTTTATTGAAGAATAACCGGGACTTCGGTTTTCCACCCATCTTGTTTGCGGTCAACAATGACAGTCGTGTAAATTCCCCCGCGAACATTAAAGCGTCCTGTTAATCTCATGAAGCGTGGTTTGCACAGTGAAGCCAGATCATCCAGGATTTGATTGGTAATGTCTTCATGAAAGGCTCCTTGGTCTCGAAATGATGCAATATAAAGCTTTAGTGATTTTAGTTCGACACAATGCTGATCTGGAACATATTCAAGCATCAGGGTAGCGAAGTCCGGTTGCCCGGTTTTTGGGCAGACACAGGTAAACTCTGGGATGTCAATGCGAATAGTATAGTCATTTTGTTGATGAGGGTTGGCAAATGTTTCCAAAATGGTTCGTTTACCTGTGTTCATGCAGATGCCTTTGGCCTATAGAATATAACAAAGCAGATCAAAAAATGCTTTGTGCTGAGTGTTCTGATGTTGTTCTGTGTATCTCGAAGTTGCAGTTTAGCAGGTGTCTATTGCTACATTCAATGTTGCTTCGGGGTATGCGTTAAATAATATAGTCGCAGGTTCTTTAGGCGATTCGTTTTCTAGGTTTGAATACCCTATAATACATTCCACTCTTCTCACTTTATTTTTTGATATCAGCTGAATGGGCAATCATTAAGCCATGCGCCTGGAAAAAATTCGCTTGTCCGGGTTCAAATCCTTTGTTGATCCAACCACAATCGCTCTGCCCGGTAACTTAATTGGTGTTGTTGGGCCGAATGGTTGTGGCAAGTCAAATATTATCGATGCGATTCGCTGGGTCATGGGCGAAAGTTCTGCCAAGCATCTGCGTGGCGGTTCGATGACGGATGTTATTTTCAACGGTTCTGGTGGACGCAAACCAGTGGCCATGGCATTTGTGGAGTTGGTATTTGATAATAGCGATGCATCGGTTGGCGGTGAATATGCCAAATATACAACACTGGCTATTAAGCGTCAGCTAAGCCGTGATGGTCAGTCGCTGTATTTTCTTAACGGTACACGCTGTCGACGCAAAGATATTGTTGATATTTTTCTAGGCACTGGACTGGGTCCAAGAAGTTATGCGGTCATTGAGCAGGGCACTATTTCCAGGCTGATTGAAGCCAAACCTGATGAAATGCGGGTGTTTATTGAAGAAGCTGCAGGTATTTCGAAATACAAAGAACGTCGCCACGAAACCGAAATTCGCATGCGCCATACGCGTGAAAATCTGGAACGCCTGATTGATCTGCGTGATGAAGTTGAGAAACAGGTTGGACATTTACGTCGCCAGGCAGAAAAAGCATCTCAATTCAAAACATTGCGCGAGGAAGAACGCTTGTTACGCAAGCAATTACTGGCAATGCGCTGGAAAGATTTTGATGCAGAATATCAGAGTTTCGAGTATTCAATTGATGCATCTGTCGAAACGGTCAATTCGCGAATGCTTGACATGCATGAGCTTGATAAGGCAATTGAGACTACGCGCAGTGATTATAAGGCTGCTCAGCAAACTTTAAATGAGGCACAAGCAGCCTACTACCAAGCTAGTTCGCAAGTCACACAAACTCAGCAAACAATTGCTCATAGCCAAACAGCTTCAGAGAACATGCAGCGCGAGTTACAGCAATTGGAACAGTCAAAACAGCAATCAACGCTTGAGTCCAGGACTGATGAATCGCAATTACAACAAATCCATGATGACCGAGCCGGGTTTCAGTCTGAATTGGAGATCAATCTGGAGCAGTCAGATGAACTTAGCGAATTGCATGATGCAGCACAAGAAGCTCGCGCAAAGTGGAATACAGAGTGGGAAACTGTTCGTCACCAGATCACCGATCAGCAATCCCAGCATACAATCTGTGAACACAAAATTGATCAAGCAGAGGTTAATCAACAACAATTGTCTTTGCGTCGGGATCGCTTGCAAGCGGAACAACAGCTAGCGACAAGCAATGATTTAAGTGAACAGATCGAAGTGTTGAATGAAGAATGTACACAGTTTGAGCAGCAACAGCAGACTTTACAACAACAGCTGCTAAATTCAACAGAGACCATGCAACTGCAACGTCAACAACTTGTACAGCATCAGACAGAACTGCATCAGCATCAGCAGCAACTGCAAACCACTCAAGGTAAAATCAGTTCATTGGAAACTCTGCAAAAGAATGCAACTGGTGAAGACAATCAAGCAGTACAAAACTGGCTTGACCAGCAGGGACTTGGCAATGCACCCAGACTGGCGACTCAAATAGGCGTTGACACTGGTTGGGAAACCGCAGTTGAGATTGTTCTGAGTAATCGAGTGGAGGCTGTTTGTGTCTCTAGTTGTCAAGATGTGCAAGATTCGCTGCCAAAATCGTTGTCTGAAGCATTGATTCTGATAGAGCCTCGCACTCAAGAAAAGACAGTGGTTTCTCCAGAACCGTTGTCTGGTATGTTGCCGCTGAGTAGTAAAGTGAATACAGACTGGGCGGTGGATGGTTTGTTGAGTCATATCTATTGCATATCAGATGCCCAACAAACGCAAGCAGCACTGGCTAGCATGTCTGACGATCAGTCACTCATTACAGCTGATGGTACATGGTTTGGTCCAGGGTGGATTATTCAATCTGGCTCTGGCGCACGTTCTTCAGGAGTATTGGCACGTGAAAAACAACTTAAAACATTGCGTAAAACTTTGCTGGAACTATGTGCTGTGATTGAATCCACTGAGTTAGAGATCGATCAGATTGAACAGCAACAAGCTGCAATGGAATTGGAGATTGCGAATGCCCGCACTCAAGACAAGGAAATTGGTGTATTAGTGTTGGAGAAAACCACCACACTCGCTAGTCATCAAGCTCGACAGGAGCAGAATAACCAACGTGTGCAACAACTTGAAGCTGAACTAACGGATATTAAACAACAGATGGAAGAAATTGTTCTATTAAATCAAGAACATATATCTCAGATTGACATATTGAATCAACAATTGAAAACGGTGCATACGCAACAATCTGCACTAGAAGCATCACGCGATGACATAGAACAGAATGCACAACAAACAGCACACGCTCATCAGAATGCACAGGAAACTGTGCGTCAACTCAAGTCTCAATTGCAAATGCTGGATTCTACCGAAGCGATAGCGCGTTCCCAAATGGAGCGTAGTCAGCGCACACAAGAACAGGCGTTGTTGCGCATCACTGAATTGAAAAAAACGCTGCAAGATAGCGTTGAGCCGCTGCAAGCATTTAACCAACAACTGAGCGAATACAAGCAGCTACAAGATACTCATGAGCAATCACTGAATACCCTGCGCAGTGAACAAGAGCTTCTCGAACAACAAGTAGTTGATCGAACAACCCAGCGCAGTGATCTGGAACAAAAGGCAACTCAATCCCGAGAGCAGCTAGAGCAAGCCCGGATTAATCAGCAAGCCTGTCAGGTGCGTCGTCAAACCGTTGTTGAGCAGCTTGCAGAACTTGATGAAACAGCGCAATCTATACTCTTGTCCTTACCAGAAGATGCCACAATAGCAACTTGGGAAGCAACAACTGAGCGGATAAAAACCCGAATAGAAAGGCTAGGTACAGTTAATCTTGCAGCCATTGAAGAAGTGGAAGCTCAATCTGAACGACTGGACTTTTTAAATGAACAGTATGATGATTTACAGGAATCATTAGATAGTCTGGAACAAGCGATTGGTAAAATTGATAATGAAAGCAAGGCGCGTTTTAGAGAAACATTTGATAACATTAACCAGGGATTGAAAGATAAGTTTCCGCGTTTGTTTGGTGGTGGCAGAGCGCAACTTGATTTAAGTGATAATGATTTACTGACAGCCGGGGTGAAAATAATGGCACAGCCACCGGGTAAACGTAATGCATCCATTCATTTGCTTTCAGGCGGTGAAAAAGCATTAACTGCTGTTGCCTTGGTGTTTTCTATTTTTGAACTTAATCCGGCCCCTTTTTGTCTTCTGGATGAAGTTGATGCACCGCTGGATGATGCAAATGTGGGTCGTTTTGGCGCAATGTTGCAGGAAATGTCAAAAGCAGTACAGTTTATTACTATCTCACACAATAAGGCAACCATGGAGATATGTCAGCAAATGATCGGTGTTACTATGAAAGAAGCTGGTGTCTCACGTGTGGTGGCAGTTGATATTGATGAAGCAGTTGAAATGGCGGTGAGTTAAAATGGATAGAGATATTTTTCGCTTGATAATTTTGATTATCGGGTTGCTGGTTATGGCTGGTCTTTATTATTTCGATCCTGGCAGGCGTCAAAAAACTGGGCGTGAGAAACCCTGGTATGCGGAAGGTGAGGATTCTTCTGAATATTCTGTTACAGATACAGATACAGATGAATATGTACGGGTAGTGAAGACTGATGATTATGCTTCCGACAATCAGCATTTATACGAAGAGCAGGAGTTCGATCAGCAACCAGAACAATCGTTCCAGAAAAAAGCGGGTCAATTTTCTTCAATTTCGGAACTAGTTATACAATCAAAACCGCAAGCAACAACAGAATTTGAGCCAGAGCCACAATCACAAACAACTACAGAATTCGAACCAAAACTAAAACCAGAATCCTTTGCAAGTAGTTCGGAAGTTGTTAGAGAAGAAAAAATTCATTCTGAATTTGATGATATCGATGATAATAGTCTTCGTCAGCAACGACGATTTTCTGATCGTCTTTCAGATGAAGAATTTTTTTCACCGTTATCGATGGATTGGGCTGAAAATGTTGATTCAGAGCTAGAGATTAACGCTGCTTTGCTTGAGCCACTCGGTGATCCTGATCCCACTCCTGAGATCACTGAAGAAACAAATCAGATTGAACGCCCAACTATTTTGATGTTGTATCTTGTCAATACAGGCGACATCCCTTATCAAGGCGAAGAAATCACCAAAGCATTTACAAAAGCGGGCTTAAGCTATGGCTCAATGGATCTTTTTCATTATGTTGATTACCAACAGAACAAGGAATTATTTAGTGTTTCTAATATACGAGAACCAGGCACATTTCCTGAGAAAATGACCTATCTGGAAGTCGAGGGGATGATTTTGTTTATGCAACCAATGACCCTGTTAGATCCAGCAGACACTTACGAAAAAATGATTACATGTGCTGATACACTGTATACAGAGCTTGGTGGTCAGATACTCGATGAAAAACGCCAGCCAGTCACTCAGGCTTACCTGGATCAGCAGCGTCGATGGCTTACTAGCTAAGTTTCTTGTCTGCGTATAGTGTCTGAGACTGCGCAAAAACCTGGTGTTGCTGATCAGCAGCGAGCCAAACAACTTCAAAGGATCATAGAAAAGCATAATCTCCAGTATTATCAGCATGATGATCCTGTTGTCTCAGATGCAGAGTACGATGCGCTGATGCATGAGTTGCAGGAACTGGAGCAACAATTCCCTGATTTACAGACAGCAGATTCCCCAACAAATCGGGTCGGTGCTACACCCTTAGAATCTTTTTCCCAGATAACGCATCAAGTGCCGATGCTATCGTTGGATAATGCATTTTCCGATGATGAAATCACAGCTTTTGTTGAACGTACAGAACAGCGCGTAAATTTAGCTGATCTCGAGTATGTGGCTGAACCAAAGCTTGATGGGCTGGCAGTCAGTCTGATTTATGAAAACGGTATTCTTAAACAGGCTGCAACCCGTGGTGATGGTGTTCGCGGCGAAGATATTACTGAGAATGTGCGCACCATTCGGTGTATTCCACTACAAATTGATGTTCATCATGTTCCCGCACTTTTTGAAGTGCGTGGTGAGGTTTTTATTTCCAAACAAGGCTTTGTTGTTCTCAACGAAAATGCACAACAACTTGGCACCAAGTTGTTTGCCAATCCCAGAAATGCTGCAGCCGGCAGTCTGCGTCAACTTGATTCCAGAATTACTGCACAGCGACCGCTGTCATTTTATGCGTACGGCTATGGGGTTTTCCCTGATGGAAGCCTACCTGATACCCAATATGAATTGTTACAATTACTTGCCAGCTGGAAATTTCCAATCTGTCAGGAAACCGAGCTGATACAAGGTCTGCAAGCGTGTCTGGACAACTATCAAGCAATTGAGTTAATACGCTCTCAGCTGTCATACGATATTGATGGTGTGGTTTATAAGGTTAATCGATTTGATTTACAGCGTCAGCTCGGATTTGTTTCCAGAGCGCCACGTTGGGCGATTGCACGTAAATTCCCTGCTGAGCAAGCGCAGACACAGCTATTGGCAATCGATGTTCAGGTTGGTCGTACAGGGGCTTTGACCCCGGTAGCACGACTTGAGCCTGTTACTGTTGGTGGTGTTGTTGTTACTAATGCAACCTTGCATAACTTTCAGGAATTACAGCATAAAGATACTCGTGTCGGTGACACTGTGATTATTCGCAGGGCAGGGGATGTCATTCCCGAAGTTGTAAGCGTGGTGACAGAGCGACGACCAGTAACAGCGCAATCATATCAACCACCCACTGCTTGTCCTATATGCGGTTCGGAATTGGAACAGGAAGACGATCAAGTTGTTATTCGATGTAGTGCTGGTCTTTATTGTCCGGCACAACGCAAAGAGGCAATTAAACATTTTGCATCACGCAAGGCAATGGATATCGATGGTCTCGGTGATAAAATTGTTAACCAATTGCTTGAAACAAAATTAATTCACACCATTGCTGATCTCTATCAGCTGGATTTGCAACAACTTATTCAATTACCTCGATTTGGTCACAAATCTGCATCTAATCTGTTGTCATCGATCAGTGCCAGTAAATATACTACGTTTCCGCGTTTTCTCTACGCATTGGGAATCCGTGAAGTTGGAGAAACAACAGCAAAGCGCTTGGCAAAGCACTTTCTGACATTAGATAAATTAATACAAGCTGATCTGGAGACACTGGAAACGATTAATGATATTGGGCCCATTGTTGCTCAACATGTCGTCGTTTTTTTACAGCAGCCACATAACAACGAAGTGATCCAGCAGTTGCTGGATGCAGGAGTTTACTGGGATGTTTTGACGCCAGACACTGAAAATCGACCTTTGCACAATCAACGTTTTGTATTGACTGGAACGCTGCAAAAATTAACTCGGGAACAAGCCAGAAATAAACTTGAGGAACTAGGTGCGAATGTCGTCGGAAGTGTTTCAGCTAAAACAAATTATTTGATTGCAGGGGGTAATCCTGGTGCAAAATATGATAAAGCTAAACAATTACAAGTTCAGATTCTGACAGAGCAACAACTATTTGATATGCTAGCTGTCATAACTAGCTAAAAGTTGAATATTTCCTTGGATAATTTCACAACTGAGCTTGCAATCCTGGACAGTCATGTTGATGACCTGGTTAGTCGAACTCAGATAAACGAACAAAAGTGGAATCAGTTTCAGAAAATGGAAACTGATTTTCTCTCCAGAACCTCTCTCAGTGAATTGATTGAGTTCAGTGTCGATGACTGTGTGTCATCGTTTGGGCTCGATGCTGTTAGTTTGGTGTTGCTGAATCACAACGGTGAACTTAAAGAATTTTTGGAAGAAGGTGGCTTTGTAATGAGCCAGCATCGCAATTTAATCTTTATTGAAGACGATTCTGTCTTACAAAAACTTTTCGGCATAACCAGACAGATTTATGTCGGCCCTTTTCTACAAGATCTGCATTTCTGTCTCTATGCTAATAGTGAACTAAAACCAACCAGCGTAGCTATTTTACCCTTGTATCGGCGTGGACAATATCTTGGCGCAATTGCATTAGGTAGTACTGATGATCAACGCTTTAGATCACAATTAAATACTGAGTTTCTTGATCGCCTGACACTGATAATAAGTGTTTGCTTTGAAAATGCTATCAGTATGGAGTTACTGAAACGCACCAGTTTTGTTGATCCGTTAACACGAATTAATAATCGACGTTATTTCGACCAGCGTATCAGAGAAGAGGTTGATCGCTCAATGAGAAACGGAGACAGCTTGAGTTGCCTGTTTCTTGATATTGATTTTTTCAAGAAGGTTAATGACAGTCATGGTCATCAATGTGGTGATATGATTATTCAGAGTATTGCACAAATTATGCGTCAGCAATTACGCACTGCAGATATACTGGCTCGTTACGGTGGTGAAGAATTTGTTGCAGTAGTTACCGGTGCTTCCAGCCAGATGGCAATTGATGTCGCCTCCAGAATTCGTAAATCAGTTGAACGACGACAGTTTGATAGCGAGACAAATATCAAAATTGCAGTAACAGTATCCATTGGAGTTGCAACATTTCAGCCCAAGGAGTTCTCTGCTTCGCGTGAGACGATTGCTAGCACACTAATTGGACAAGCAGATCAGGCATTATTAGAAGCCAAGCGAGCAGGACGTAATCAGGTGCAGTTCGGTGGTGTATTAACTGACATTCACTCAGAGATCGTCTCGATGTTGGACGAGAATAAGAAACAAGCTGGTTGAAGCTTTCATTCTCGTTCTAGCCAGTGTAACAATGCATGTGACACATGTTTTTGACCAGAAAGGTTTTTAGAGATCTAAACTGGTCAATTAGTCAGTTTTACTGCTCTTATTGTTGCCGTTTGATAACTAATTTAGCGTATGACAACATATAATGCCTGGCTGCCACGTTGTATGCGTAACAGAATGTCACCACGTATTTTTGCGGCGATGTTGAGGAATTGATCTACTGAGTTAATCGGCTCGCGATTTGCGGAAACAATGATGTCTCCTGGTTCCAGACCGGCTTGCCAGACATTGCTGTCACGTTCTATGGTGGCGACCATGACGCCGTTGATTCGCTGATAAAGAGGATGGTCGCGCGGAATTTCTGAAAATTCAGCGCCATTCAGTAGCGGTATGTTGCCAGTACGTGCTTGTTTAGAACTTGCCTCTTTGATGGCTACTTTAAAAGATTTTTGTTTCCCCTCACGCATTAGCTCAATATTTACAGAGTCACCAACCCGTTTTAAGCCAATCATATTGCGCAGGTTTGCTGAGCTAGTGACTGGTTTTTCATCGATACGGATGACGACATCACCTGGTTTAATACCGGCTTCTAGTGCTGCGCCGCCTTCGGTGACTGCTGAAATAACCGTACCTTTCGTTGAATCCAGATTCAATGCTTCTGCCAGTTCTGGTGTGATGTCTTGTGCTTCTACGCCGAGTAAACCACGTTTAACACTGCCATGTTTAATTAGCTGCTGCATGACTTGCTGTGCCATGTTGGCAGGGATTGCAAAGCCAATACCGATATTACCACCGCTAGGTCCAACAATTGCGGTGTTTACTCCAATTAATTCACCATTCAGATTAATCAAGGCGCCACCAGAGTTACCTGGGTTGATCGAAGCAT
Source organism: Methylococcales bacterium (assembly GCA_965224565.1). Classification (GTDB taxonomy): domain Bacteria; phylum Pseudomonadota; class Gammaproteobacteria; order Methylococcales; family DRLZ01; genus DRLZ01. The sequence goes on from CBDCZN010000002.1 coordinate 860,978, forward strand.
CAGTTTGAATAAAATTCTCGTAGCCTTCGATGCCCAGCCCAGTTCGACCTAATGCACTAATGATGCCGGAGGTAACTGTTTGTCCCAGCCCGAATGGGTTGCCAATTGCAACAACAAAGTCTCCAACTCGCAGATTAGAAGAATTGGCCAAAGGTATTGCAGTCAGGTTATCGGGCTTGACTTTAAGAATTGCAACATCGGTTTCAGGATCAGTTCCAATGAGTTCAGCTTTCAGCTTACGCTTATCTTTTAAAGTAACGTAGATTGTATCGGCATTGGCAATGACATGGTTATTAGTGACAATATAACCTTTGTCCGCATCGATGATGACGCCCGATCCAATACTTTGAGTGCGTTTTTTCTGTTGCGGAATGGTTCCAAAAAAGTGACGAAAGAATGGATCGTTATACATTGGGTTCTGGTTGACGGCAACAGAACCAGATGTGGCAATATTGACAACGCCAGGCAACACATTTTCCAGCATTGGGGCTAAAGAAGTGGGTGAACCGTTTCCAAAAACTGTCGGCCATGATCCAGAGAAAGCATGATTAAAACCAAACAGTAGGCTAAAAAAAAGCAGAGTGATGGGTAGATGTTTAGATAGTTTCATGATTAAAGATGGTTCTTCGATATTTTTTGTTAGTTGTTAGTAAAGAATTAAAATGATTGAGTGGTCGTGCGTTATTTCTACATGCAAAGTCGATAAATTTGAAAACCTGGATATTGAATTGTAATGGTCTAGGGTAAGATGAATTGCCTGAACTCGCTGTGAATAATTTAGTTTGATGGAAATTTGCTATCTGAGTTCCAATATTCAATTAGATTCTTTAGGCGGAGAACATGCATCTGTCTCTGTTAATACTAATATCTAGCATCACTTTTCAGCGCAGCTCAAAAATTGGCATTGTAGCAAGGCCACTAGCTCCGTAGAATAGTCAAGCGATGACTTTCGTGCTACTTAGGAACGTGCATGGAATAACCTGGATATTCTGACTGGTCTTTTTACTCCTGACGAAACGATCTCAATTGTTGCGTAGAACAACTATGCGCCTCTTGAGATCGTTTCGTCAGAAACAAAAATCCAGCGCCATAATTGTTCAAGTTATTCCATGCACGTTCCATAAAAAGACAACGCTCAGCATGCAGAAAGATTTGGGCAGAACAATGAAATGAGATTGTGGTTTCTATTCAATGCTGAGATGTAAACTAACAAACCATCTAAGTGTGATCGTATAAAATTGACAAACTAACAGGTTTTTGGAGATAAAATGAGTAAAAAGATAGCAGTCTTGGCGGGTGATGGTATTGGCCCAGAAATCATCAATGAAGCCATTAAGGTCATTGATAGCCTGCGTGACGACTATGGCTTTAGTGTCGAGCTTGAAAACGGTCTTGTGGGCGGTATAGCATACGATACAACTGGGTCACCGCTTCCTGCTGAAACCCTGAAGCTGGCTGCTGCTGCCGATTCTATATTACTTGGTGCTGTTGGTGGCCCAAAATGGGAACCACTGGATTTTTCGGTAAGACCAGAAAGAGGATTGCTTGGTTTGCGCTCAGAGCTCAACCTCTACGCAAATCTGAGGCCAGCGCTACTTTATCCCGAGCTTGAAGATGCATCTACACTTAAGCCAGAAGTGGTCTCTGGTTTGGATATCATGATATTGCGCGAACTGACAGGAGGTATTTATTTTGGTGAACCACGTGGTGTACGTACTTTGGAAAATGGCGAACGCCAAGGCTATAACACTTTGGTTTACTCGGAATCAGAAGTGCGTCGTATTGGACATAATGCCTTTCAGATCGCTGCAAAACGTAACCAACGCGTTTGTTCAGTCGATAAAGCCAATGTGCTGGAATGCACAGAATTGTGGCGTGAAGTGATGATTGAGGTTGGAAAGGAATATGCTGATATTGAACTGACTCATATGTATGTTGATAACGCAGCTATGCAACTGGTCAGGAATCCTAAACAGTTTGACGTGATGGTTACCGGTAATATGTTCGGCGACATTCTTTCCGATTGCGCTGCCATGCTTACTGGCTCTATAGGAATGCTGCCATCAGCTTCGCTAGACGCAGATGGAAAAGGCATGTATGAGCCAATTCACGGATCAGCACCGGATATTACCGGACAAGGTATTGCCAATCCACTGGCTACGATCTTGTCGGTTAGCATGATGTTGCGCTACAGTTTTGATGAACCTGAATTAGCAGGTCGTATTGACCAAGCTGTTGATCAAACCTTAAAAGGCGGATTACGCACTGCTGATATCGCATCGCCAAATACTCAGACAGTGAGTACATCAGTGATGGGTGATGCTGTTGTTTCAGCATTACGACAGTTGACCTGATCTATTGCAAGACTGTTCAGTTGTTGAAGTTATTTCATACATGATTCTAACCACTATCGAGATTATACAGTTAGTGTTCTCCTACAAAGAGAAAAAGATAGCAGCAACTAAACACCATGATGTGGATTATCTCCGCTTGTTGCTTGATGATGATCTTGATAGTGTTATTCCACCGGTGAATTATGCAGTTGCAACGAATACGTCATGACAGCAAAAAAGATTCTACGCTTGCTACCTGCACCATCTGAAGAAACAGGGTTAAAAGGCTTATATCTTGGGCATCAATTAAATCAACTCGGTACAAGTCAGTATCCCTTTGTGTATGCAAACTTTTTATCCAGTATTGATGGACGAATTTCTATTACCGATCCTAAAACTGGCCTATCAGCCACGCCTGAGACTCTAACATCATCTGAGGATTTCCGGTTATTTCAGGAATTACAAGCGCAGGCAGATTGTCTGATTACCCACGGTGGCTATTTGCGCTCGTTAGCATCAGGTGAACTCGGAAATATCTTGCAAGTTGGGTTGCGTGCAGATGCAAAGGATTTAACAGAGTGGCGTCAACAAAATGGCTTGGCTGCTCAGCCAGACTTGGTGATTGCTAGCGCCAGCCTTGATTTTCCGATGCCTGAATCGTTGGCTAAATATCGACAACAAGTGTTGATTATGACAGGCACGCAAGCAGATCCACAGCGTATCCGGTATTGGCAACAACAAGGTTATAAGGTTGAGATAGCTGGTGATCAGATGGTTGATGGTGAGAGGTTGGTTGAGTTATTGGCTCAACGAGGCTACAAATCACTGTATTTGATTGCTGGTCCGCAGATGTTGGCAGCCATGATTCGTAACCAGAAATTACAACGCTTATATCTGACCACTAATCACCAGTTGCTCGGTAGCGAACATTTCCACACTTTAATTCCAGGCCCTGTTTTGCAAAAAGGTGGTCAGTTAAAACTGCTGGAACATTATTATGATGCGCAGTCATCAAATGGGCATGGGCAATTTTATTCATGTTACGAATTGTCCTTTGCGGATTCATGATTGCTTGGTGTGTATCATGATAGTCTCTATTGCTGAAAGCAAAACTAGAATTTCATTTAGTTGATATTTATTCATTAATCATCTGCACTCTGCAGCCGAGCTGAAGTATTGGGTTCAGGTAAATTCAATAATCTGCTTGTTCGTGCAAAAACATCAGGTTGTACGCCCAGCGCCTGCTTCAATTCAACATCTCTATCCCAGACATTTTCAATGTTATTGATGGTCATCATTTCATCCAGTTTGAGATTAAGCGGAAAATAATAGGCAGAAACTAGAACCATATTAATCAATGGGAAATCAGAGCCATACAGCAACCGACCTTTAACTCTTGGGTCAGCCAGTGCACGATTGAGATAACCAAGTTTGTTGATCTGGGTAAGGCTGGAAATATCGGCATAAAGGTTAGGATATTCAACAAACATTGGAAGAATGCGTTGCATATTGTCTTCACCCTGGGTTTCACCGGTGGTCGCGATATGTGCTGCTATCACGGTGACTCCCATGCTGAGTGGCAATTTAAGACGCAATGGGTCGGCTAAATCATCTTGTGCTTTGGTGAACGATTTTTCCTGTCCGGTGTGGGTTAACAATGGCAAATCAAGGTCTATCATTTTTTGATAAAAAGCCTTGATTTTAGGGTCGCCCGGGTCGATTAGTTGAATGGATGGAATCCACTTAATCAACTGTGCGCCTTGTTGTTTAACCTGATCTAAACGCTGCAAGGCATCCGGTCTATATGGATTAATGCTGGCACCAAACAGCAGGTTGTCGTATTTAGCGGTATGTTTTGCAACAAATTGATTGGGAATATAAATTTCAGTTTGTGGCAAATCCAGCTGTCCGTGCTGATCGATTACTCCATCCAGAGCCAGCACCACTGCTGCACCGACATGAGATGATTGAGCTAGTTTCTCTGACAGCTTTTTGAAAACCACCTGATCCCCGACCCTTTCAAGCTCCTGTTTTGAAATAGAGAATGCGCTTAAATAAATATCGAACTTATAGCTGTCTTTAATCGTATCAGATACATAGCAACCACTACCACCTGCCCCTATTCCGGCAGCATGCACGTGTAAATCAACAATTTTTTGCGGAGGCAGGGCAGAGGGCTGTATTACTGGACCGCTAAAAAATAGCAACCTCGCAAAGCACGCAAGCAATGCAAAACAAATGAGTGAAATAACTGAGATCTTAAAATATTTAAGCATCAATGCCTCATCAAAAACTGTCATCAAACTATAGTGTGCCGATGAATGCATTAAAAAGCCAGTTAGTAACACAACAATAGTTAGCAAAATACACTTTGTGGTAAATGCAGCAATCAACACGTCAAAACCCACAGTTTGTGAAGTTGAATTGCTATACCGTATTGAAACTTAGGGATATTTGTTGTGGCATGGTAAATGCTTTATTAATGTATAAAAGGTCACTTTAGGAAAAATTGCAAAATATGCAAAAAGAGATGGACATCAGGATCAGAAATCAAACTGATATCAGGACAGAAGCCATAACCAATCTTATTAACGATATGTAAATACAGTCTGTATGCAGTCACCTCCTCGAATAGTACACAGCTATGACTGAGCAGAAACACAAGTGTTGCTATTCCACCACCCATTCAGCCAGTATTGAGTTCTGCAATAGAGTTTGATGCTGGTTCTTTTTTACTCAAGTAATGAATCTGCTAGATTGTATGAGTTTACTTTTTTTACGAGAGCATCAATTTCAAAGTCTAGCTTCATGCGTCGAACGATTTTATTCGCTTGTTTTTTGTGTTCATATGGTCCAGCAACGACACGATAATTTTCATCATTTTCAATAACACGGCTGGGTATTTGAGGTCCTTGGTGGTTCAGTATTGCCGCCAATTTTTCTGCGTTCTCTCTATGCAAAAAAGAAGCTGCTATAACAGACCAGGTGTCTTCTTTTAATGGCGGAATAATAGGTATGCTGTATAAGGTATTCGGTCGTTTGGCCAATGGAAATCCATAGCTCGAAACAGTCTTCGCATCTATCGTTGTCAAGACGGGTTGTGGGATACCTGTCGACATAGCCAGTACTTTTTTTACTTTGTCCCAATCAATCTCAGTGCCAGCTGCTTCAGGGTTTTGTTTGAATTTATCGAGCAACTGTTTATTTAATTGTTTTATCTTTTTACTGTGTTTATCTGCCGATGAGTGTACTTCAAGAAAAAGCATATTGTCCCGCCACCCAATCAAATAAGGCTGGTCGACAATGGTGACTTTGGTTCCAACAGAAGTCTGCGAAAATAATCTTTCAATATTTTCAGGATACATTCGTACACAGCCATGACTCACTCTTAACCCAACACCATAGGGTTTATTTGTTCCATGAATCAGGTAGCCAGGGAAACCCAGGTGCATGGCATATGCGCCTAGTGGATTATCAGGTCCCGCGGGGATTACAGCAGGTAATGGATCACCTTTTAAAGCATGTTCTTCTCTGATAGAAATGGGGACATGCCATTTTGGGGCTTTGGTTTTTCTGATAATCCTGGTTTTACCCAACGGGGTAGACCAACCTTCCTTTCCAATACCAAGAGGAAAGCTAAAGACAGACCTTGGGTGCCTGGAATTAGATTCTGTTGGAAAATAAAATAGGCGCATATTGGCAACATTAATCACAACACCCTCATGTGGGGCATTCGGCAAAATAAATTCCAAAGGCAATATAACTCTGCTAGCCTCTGTTAACTGCCAAACCTTTAACTTTTTGTTAGCGCGCATGATCTCGTTAAAACCCAAACCAAAATGCCGGGCGATATCAGGAAGAGTTTCACCTTTGCGACTATGTACAGCAGCTATTTGACCAATGACGCTATCACTTTCGCTTAGAACAAAGCTGTTTGTTTGAATCGTTTCTGACTGTTGTTCATCTGGTTTGAAGGCATCTGGAACAATTTGGCAAGCGTTTAACAGACAAAATACCAACAATGTAATTATTTTAATTTTAACCAGAGACACTTGATTTACTGATAAAAATTGTTTTTTTATAAAGCTATTCATGCAAACTCACGGGGTTTGATCCTATTTCTAATCGGTTGATTGTTTCGTTAGCTATGTTTTTCAGACAAGAATTAATTGACAGATCTGAATATGGAATGACTATGAACTACTTATATTATAGGACATTTATTCGTATGAACCGTATGTAGTAGCGTGAGAGTCCACCTGTAAAGTACTCCAGATAGAAAAGGCAGTCATTAAATTAGCGAAGAATCTGTCAATCATGTCCTTGTTAGCTTCTATCCATTAAATTGTAGTCACAGTTGACAATGGTACGTAAAACTCCTATCCATTGTGCTACAATCGCTGCATTTGTCTATCCAGCAGGAAGGGGATTGAGCAACTACTGCTCAATCATGACTGTTGTCAATAGGCGCAGAATTCAAGCGATTTATCAATACAATGTAATGGTTATTTACTCTTTTGCTGCCTTTTTATGTAGCCTCATGTATGCAATTAGCGCTATTTTGTGCAAAATTGGTTTACAGACTGTTGTTACCGATTCTTTATCAATTAATCGATTGTTTAACTTTTTGATTCACAGAAAGATATGGTTGTTAGGAGTCGCGCTGAGCGGGCTAGCTAATATTGCAATGATTCAGATTCAGTCTCAGCTGGATGTTTCGATTGTGTATTCGTTTTTAAATTTGTCCTATGTTTTTATTTTAGTCATGGGACATTATTTGCTGAAAGAAATGCTCACTTATTTGCAGTGGGTAGGTGTTGCTATTGTAATACTGGGTACCTTATTGCTTTTGGCAGTGACCGATCCAGCCAGTGGTCAAGCAACAGATACCAACGTTTTGCTATTGATGACTGGTGTTGCGTTAACTACGGTTGTTTTTCTGGTAATTGCAGCAAAAGTGTGGAGTAGCGAAACCAATTATGAAATCTTCTTTGCAATTTGTACGGGAATTTGTTTCGGTTCTTTAGAAATCTATTTGAAAACAACAACAAATATTGTTGCTGGTGAACTTGGCGCATTTTCAATCTTCTCTCTCTCAAGTGTCGCCAGTTTTGTGCAATCCTGGCCCTTTTTAGTGATGTTTGTTTTTGGTGCAATTGGCTGGTTTTGTTTGCAAGTCACTTACTCACATGGCAATGTTTCTGTATCAGTGCCGATCATAGCTGTAACCCAGCGTATTGTTTCAACAATGGGCGGGTATTATGTGTTCGGGGAAGACTTTTCTTTGCTCAGAGTACTCGGCATTTCAACAATTATTTGTGGTGTGTTGTTGCTGGTATTAGCTTCAGTACGCTCGCGCCCGGTCCGTTTGGCTTAGGGCCTGGAAATAGGGTGGCCACAGCATTGCTGAAATAAAGATTGTTGCCAACTTGCTTTACTCTAGATTGTTTCAGTAGTTTTTATCGTCCAGCCCCACAGATACAAGCGAAATAAATGTAGTAATTTGGCTGCTTTTGATCCCGTAATTTCACCACAGTAGTATTTAATATCAAGATCCATTAAACCGGTTTTGCTGGGTTCTGAATCGAACAAACCTTCTTCTTCCCACTTGGAAGGATCTAAGCTAATCGCATAAGGATTCAAACGTCCTTGCTGTTTGATTGATTCTAAACGCTCAGGCATGGTTGCTTCTACTGCACGCAAAAACCACACTCTTGCTACATCTTCCAGCATGTGACTGTTTTTCTCGATGTCCTTCAGCGCACGTTTTTGAGACTTGTTTCTGGATAATTCGACGTGTGCCCTGGATAAATAAGAATATAAATGTGGATAGTTAGTAAAGTCGGGCGCTGTCCCCGTGGATTCCATGTTTGCCCAGTCTTTAAATAACTGCTGCATTCTAAGATTAAGCGCCAGAGTATTTTTCATGCATTGCAATTGTGACAGCAGCTCGGGTTTTTTGTAGATCTGAAAAAACGACATGGGTGCAAAAAATCCCCAATAAAATCCCGTATCCCAATACAACTTGGCCATCATCACGTGGGCTTTGTCAAATACATGGTATGCACCGTTGAATAATTGTTTCAGATTATTTGTCAACGTCAAATAAAAATGATTGAAATCATCAACATCTTGCTGACTCAAGTCATTATTGAAATCGCGGGTAATCATTTCAACAGCGATACAATTGCTCATTGCAATAAAGTCCAGGCCATAACTGTACAAGGGGTCGAGAAATACACCGGCTTCACCAACGCAAGCCCAGCGATCCATAGAAAAGGTTTGAGTGGAACCATAGCTGCAATTCTTGAAGCACTTGAAGTCCAACGGCTCCATGCCTTCCAGGTGTTTGGCCACGACTGGCTCGTGTTTTTGCAGCCATGCAAATGAAGTTTCGTAGCTGCTGCGCTCCTTGATTGGATGCATTTCCTCTGCGGCTACAATACCGACACTGGTATGATCAGAACCCAGTGGTATTAGCCATACCCAATAGCCGTGTCCCATCAGATGATTGGTTGAAAAATAACGAATATTGTCCGGGTCACGCTGTACGTGCCATTCTCCTTTAGGGACAAAATCATTAATATCCAGACGCCCATTAACCCTGAACCAGCTGGCACCTAGCTTATGCTCCCAGCGATCTTTTAGATCCAGCTTGGATTGTAGAAAAAAACGTCGGCCGCTTGCATCGATCATCCAGCGGCATTTCACGGTTGATATTTCTTCGCTACCCAGTTTTTGAACGCGGATTTTGTGTTGCGAGTCGGGTAATAGCTCAAAATCCCGCAAACTATAACCTTCTATCAGGTCAACATCTGTATCGGTTACAAGCGAGCGTAAATGATTTTCAAATACGCCTCGATCAATTTGGTAAGCAGGCAGTAACGGCAAACAAGGAGGTCCCATTTCCGGGCGCTGATCCAATGGTAAATGCGAGCCACCCGGAAAAAAGCGTAGTCCATTTTTAAGAAAATGATGTTCTTTCAGATAATCATGCAATCCCAGAATTTTACCAATGTAATTTGATCCACCTTCTACAGATGATTCGCCAACTTTGAAGCCTGCTTCCGGCAAGGGACGTTGTGTTTTTTCAACGACAGCTACAGATAATTGCGGGGCGCTTTGTTGCAAATGCCTGGCCAGTGTCAGACCTGCCAGACCTCCTCCGCAAATCACCACATCGTATTCTTCTTTATGCATTCGCAGTTCTCCAACATTCGGTTAATGACGCGCTCAAGGCTTTTTGTCGTCCATATTTTGAATAACGTCGATCTGAGATTTTTTATTCTAAATGACTGGCTAAATCGACGATAGTGCAGCCACTACATTAACGCTTCGCAATTGAAAATTCAATGCGATTGATCAAGTGTCGGGATCGTTTTATTCGTGTGTAAAGATGGTGAAGAGTAAGAACTGTTTTTCTGCGCGTAGTCATGTCGCAGAGTGTTATAGAGACATGTGGATTATTGATTTCAAAAAGAGCAAGAAACGGGTTGTGCGTTGAGGCGAATAATAATACGTTAGTTAATAACAAAAACAGTATGTGCAGATAAATATGTCGAATACACATTACGAAAAAATTGAAAAAGCCATTGCTTATATTAATGAGAACTTAAAAACTCAACCAAGTCTTGAGGAAATTGCCAATGCGGTCAATTTAAGTCCTTTCCATTTTCAACGATTATTTCGGCAGTGGGCTGGCATTACCCCTAAACGGTTTCTGCAATTCTTGACCATTCGCCATGCCAAGCAACTATTAAAAGACGCCAGCGTGTTTGATGTTTCTCTTGAAATTGGACTGTCCAGTCAGAGTCGATTACATGATCATTTTGTTACGCTTGAGGCCGTCACTCCTGGGCAGTTCAAGAATCAAGGGCTGGATATGGAAATTGAATACGGCATCAGTCAAAGCCCGTTTGGATCCGTGTTTATAGGCGTGACTAAACGAGGGATTTGCCAGTTGTCTTTTATTAACAAGGACAACTGTAGTGATTCACTTGCGTCATTACAGGATGCGTGGCCAAATGCGCAAATTCTGGAAAATCGTTCACGTATAGATATGATGAGCAAAAAAATCTTCAACACTCACACCGAGTCAAATGAAAAGTTTCATCTATTAGTACAAGGTAGCAATTTTCAAATCAAGGTATGGGAATCCTTGGTGCGTATTCCTGCTGGTATGGCCTTTTCATACCAACAAGTTGCTAATTCAATTGCTTTACCATCTGGTTCTCGCGCGGTTGCTAATGCGATCGCAAAGAATCCTGTTGGTTATTTAATTCCTTGTCACCGGGTAATCAGAAATACCGGAGTCGTTGGAGGATATCGATGGGGGAGTGAACGCAAGCAGGCAATTCTAGCCTGGGAGGCTGCGCATACGCAAAATTCTTGATCATGAATGTTCAACCACAAAACGTTTGAGGCGACGACTTATGAAGCTGATCAATCTTTTTTTATTACTAATCGCAATCTTATCTTTTCAACCCGCATTTTGCGGTATGGATAGCAATCAATCAGGTTCCAACTTGCGACCCTTATCATTTGGTGATGACCAAATAATTATTGACTTAAAAAAAGTTATCTGGAAACCACTTAAAGTGACCGGACTACCAGCGGGCGCTGAAATTGCCATACTACGCGGAAGTCTAGAGACTGGAACCAGTGAGTCTTTGTTGAGATTACCCCCAGGCTACAACATGCCAGTCCACAACCACACAAGCGATGAGCTCTATGTCTGGATTGAAGGAGCATTTACATTAATCGCACATGATCAAACCAAAATAAAATTCGATGGCCCAGCATACATTAGCTTTCCCGGAAATACATCGCCTCACGGCTTGAAATGTGGCTTAAAAAAAGCGTGTGTTTTGTATCTTAGGCTATCCAGACCTTTTGATATTAAATATTTTCCAAGCACTCAACAGAAGTCACAGTAGTAGGGAGTATTCCATGAAATTTCATTTCTTTCATATCGTTAATATCACCGTATTGCTAGCAATACAACAGGTTTCGGCAGAGGAACCTGTAAAGCAAACCACCTATTTTCAAAAAGTTATTAAGACTGCAAAAGAAAGATTGGGAGAAAAAGCATCAGATAACCAAAGGATTAACAATTGCAAAGTTCCTGTCGAAAAAAGAGGTTCCAAGCCACGACCCGATAAGTGTCGCAGGGTCAAACGATAATATTAAACTTACACAATAAAGGACAAGATAATGAATAAATCTATATTGATAGTCATCCTTTCAGGACTGATTTCCTTAATATGCATGTCCATTCAGGCTGAACCAGTTGCTGATTCCTTGTATAAACGTCTGGGTGGGTATGCTGCTATTTCAGCTGTGGTTGATGATTTAGCTGAGCGGTTAGCAAGTAATGAGCAGCTTGGGCGGTTTTATACGCATCGAGGAGTCGATGGTGTTGCCCGTGAAAAACAGCTAACAAAAGACTTTATCACTGCAAAAACTGGCGGACCAATATATTATACGGGACGAAATATGAAGCTAGCTCATACTGGGATGCGAATGAGCAAAAGTGATTTGACAATTTTTATGACCCTGCTAAATGAAACACTAAACAAATTCAATGTCCCTTCTCAAGAAAAAAAAGAAGTGATCAATCTTATTAATAGTTTAGGAGCTGTTATTGTCGAGCAATAACGGGTAATGCCAGGAAGGCGTTGATCAAATCACGCATCTGACGATGATCGTGACTACGCAATTTTTTCAAAATCATGACGACCATCATTTGGTATTCTGATGATTTTCATGGTTAGATTAGGTCTGTTTTATTTTCGAAAAATAGCACAATTAAAAGGTATGGAGAATATCACAGGATCTTTGTTTTTAGTGATAGTGACAATTTATACCATATCTTCCTGAGAACCTGTTCAAGATCTGGCTGAATGGCGTATCAATGCGTTAAAACTGGACTCAAAATGCTCCATTCCAGTATGCTGTGCTTTCTCGTCTACTGTTACCTTGTGCTGCATCCATTGATCAAGATCTTGAACAGGTTCTAAGTAATCAATCATTTCAGACCCCTGGAATAGTTATACTCTCCGCACATGAAAATTTAGCAACCTGTGCACGCGCTTTTTTGCGGATAGTTGCGTTGGAAAACCTTGTTGTAGAACGACTACAGCTATGGTTTCCCGCCTTACTTTCCACAAAAGATCACGCTCACAGGATGCTAAATTTTCATGTGCGAAGAGTATATTTACCCTGGCTTCAGAGATGGCTATGAATCAAGAATGATTAGATGCTACAATGGCAAGCATATCAATTGCTTATATTCTTTATAAGCAAGATAAAAACCATATTTAGTTACAAAATCATAAGTTTTAATGATCAAAGTGCCATTTGATATGGTAGGTGAGGTTATTTGGCATGTAACTATATGAAATAAACGTGGTTTAGTATTACATCTAACAGTCAGGGAACTATCTGCTCTTCCAGGCATTACTGATCGATCTCAATATTTCTAGCAACCTAAAGGGGGACTGGGCTCGATCTGACATAAACAACCAACGTCCGTATTCTGCGTCGTAGAAACAGTAACATTGTTCACTCTGTGCCTTGAATACGAACAAAACCCTGCGTTCGTTATGTGATGCCATCCCAGTTACTTAATAAACCCTCAGGAGAATATGTTTTATGGATCTTACTCAATCGTTAGGTCTCGATGACCATGCAGAAAATCCACAGCTAAAGCGACAGAATCTGCATCAGTATATCAACCTCAAGCTAGCATCTTGTGGGCAGCCTCTTTGTTCTCCTGATCATTCCAACGGGATGTTGCTCACAGCACATGACATGTTGCGTAATTATCTGGAGAAAAACAGACAACTATTCTCAACTCAATATCCTGTCGATCAAAGAATTCAAGAGTATTTAAATAGCTACTTGTCTGATCTTGGACTGGACAAAATACCCTCTTTACCCAGCATGACCTTCGAACTTGATCGTCATGGCATTGCCCGAGAGTTGTCGATTGTTATGGGTAAAGATGAATTTCATTCTGACTATGTAGCAAGCTACCGAGTAAAACAAGGTGTATTGCATAATCCTGTGAATGATCGACGCACCACAAAAGGTTCGTTTCATATCGCGGCTGGTGGTTTACCAGTGCCAGGGGACAAGAAGGAAACGCCGAAAAAAACCTTTGCCATTCTGCTGGAACATGCGATGAATCCACCTGATTCGTTGCTAACATTACCGTACTGTTCTGAGCAACCAAATGCAGCGAAAATGTTTGCCTCGTTAATGCTACGCCCTGTTGTTTGTCCGGAAATTCCTGGTATTGATGCTGAAAAATCAATGGAGATTCGTTTTTTTGCACCGGGCAGTCTGGTCAGTAATCTGGATTTTGTCGAGAGTATTTTTGGTAACGCTGGTAATCCGGGATTACCGCAATATGATGCTGCGCTTGATGTTGAACATTGGACCGGACATAGTGGTTGCGTCATTCTTGCACCGCATCTGGTTGGTTTGAGCAAACAGGAGGTGGGTTTGCCGCATTGGGATGATGCCACTCAGCGCCAGCGTGAAGAAGGTATGTGCTGGAAACAAGCTGATGAATTATATAATGACGGGCAGGCATTCAAAATTGTTGCGCGCGATGCTAGCGGGGTCATTGTCAGTATTCTGGCTGATAATTATTTTGGGTATTGCAAAAAAGAAGTTAAAACCCAGATCAGTTATTCAGCTAATTTGTTTGGCATCGCTGAAGAAGAACATTCCGGCGGTGCTTTAGCATTTCGTCGCAGTGTTCACGGTGATGAATACGGCGCTGGAAGTCCTACTCGGGAATCAGGATTTTATTTTGACAAAATGGTTGAACAATTCGGAGATTTAATGGATGTTCAGCCCCAGGGTTACGCAATTGATAAACGTTATTCAGAAATTGTTTACGTACCTCAATTGTTACGGATGAATTTGAATGAGCAAGTGATTACCTGGGACAAAAAGGGCGTAAATCAGAGTATTCGCTTGCAACCAGGGAAGGTTTATATCCAGCCGAATGGCTACAAAATAGAAATGCTTAAACATCCCGGAGCGCCTTCATGGCGTCTTGTGGGTACCGATGCGGAAGGCACGTTTTGTCATAAACCGAGTACTGTATCCGGTGGTGGTAAATCTGAAATCTCAAAGTCACTGGAAGATGCTGTTCTGTATAACCCACTTTTCGTTAATAACTTGAATGAAGATTTTGATCAGGTACAGGCGATTATAGATAAAGACTATACAGGTCGTTTTAAATCCGGATATGAAGATGAAGATCACGATCCTGCTCGTCCAATACTGAGCTCTGAGCGTAGCTTGGGGTCAGTGATTAAATTGTTGACAGTTTCCTCTAGCCATACTCAGGAATACCGTGAATGGTTGGAGTCAATTCCTTCGTATATTCTAGCATTAGTGTTCTTCATTAAGCGCTTTTATCGAGCAGAATGGAGTCAGCAATGGCGTAAGCACTTAACTGTCGATATCGTCGACGGAGCACCAGGTCATGAGCTAAAACTGGGTGATCGTAAAATTATCGCTTCGTATCTGCGCATTGGTTTTGACCTGGAAGGCGAGTGGAGAGTATTCAAGGTTCGACAGGATTTCATGGCTGCTGAAAAAATACAAATGGAGGATGATATCAGTGCCTCTGTCGTTGTTCCCACCAGCTTGATTAAAGACAGCTGTGCGGCTGAGGAAGACAGATACAGTGTGAAATTGGTGAGTAATTGTGAATATCGGTTATTTCAACGTCCAGATGATGCTGTGATTCCTGGCTACGATACTGAAACCGAGCATAACATGGCGATGCCAGATAATTTTCTCGCCAACTATGAAGCACTCAGTGGGGACAGATTAACTGAAATTGTGGACGATGTTCTAGCCTTTTCAAAATACAGTCCACCAATGCATAATTTGCTGAGCGAAGCATATACTGAAAAGAAAGGCTTTGTCGCCTCATCTGCTCATCCCCGCATAGTCAATGGTGAACCGTCTAAAAATCCACGCTATCTGGAAACACGTGCTGATTTAATCAACCCGGTACGCAAGTATATTGCTGAAGTTGGTACCAGATTGCACCGCAAAATTGATCCTGATCAACCTGTTAGTTATCCCGTCAATGCAGTACTTACAGGTCGCAGGAATAATCCTGCAGAACCAGGTATTCGACCATTAGCTGTCTATAACCCTATTCACTATCAGCAATTACCAGAATTGTTTATGGATTTTATTTGTTCACTAACCGGAAAGTCGCCTTCAACCACTGGTGCTGGTAGCGAAGGTGCGTTGACCAAAGGCCCGTTTAACGCAATACGCGCAACAGTTGATTTAAATAATGCGCTGGTTTCATATATTCTGACTGGATATGCCGGGTTTTCCAGTGCGGCGGGTTTTATTGGTTCAAATATGCGGGTTAATCATGATGTTAGCTTGCTGATTCCGGAAATATGGACACGCTTGAGGCACAAGGAACGTCAGCCTGATTATTTGATTGAAAATGGCTATCTGGAAAAAGTTGAAGATCTTGAGCACAATGGACAGCAAGTGCTCGCCAGCCGTCTTGGCTATCGCATTACAGAACAATTTGTTCATGACTTCATGGGTAAAATTTTTGATAATCCCATGGTTGTTTTTACCAAGGATATTCTCAAGCCAGAAATTCAGGACATGGATGCTTTTGTCGATGGTGTTAACAATATTGTCGAAACTCAGCAACGAGTTGCCCGGCAATATTTTGATGATGGTAGTATCGACGATGCCTGCCCGCCATTAAATGCTTTGTTACACATCATGGCACATGGGGATTATCAGGGCAAAGATGTCCACGATCCAGAAATTCGCAAGTTGTTTAGCCGCGAAAATCTACTTGAATCTGACTGGTATGCTCAGCGACTGCAACACAAACAGCAGAGAGATATCGAGTTATGGCAACGCCATGTGAGTAATCTGCAATCCTTCAGCGAACAAACGAATCACATTGACGATCCGGAATATGTGCAAATCAAGGCTCGTTTGCAACTCGCAAAAGACAAACTGAAAGAAGTGCAGAGTACAGGTTACGTTGATTTTCTAAAAGGCACAATTGGTGCAGATGCGCTTTGACCATTAGAACCTCAGATGCTCCAAAAAATAGCTCACTCAGAAATAAACTGATTCTTAGAAGATGTTTTTGTCAAGCATAATTTTAAATAAAAAACAAGTGTGAATAGTTCACAGATTTATTATTTGGATCGGTGTAATCTTGGCTCCGAGGTACGGAGATTGTTGATATTTCCGTACCTTAATTGTTGAGTATTGTGATGGCTACATCTAACTTTAGATGCATGTCTAGCAATGCGATGCCGCCTAAAGCAGTCTAAGACAATGACTGCTACTTGCACTCCGATTGTGCACAGTGTTGCGAGGTGGATTAGTTTGAATGGACGTGCTAGTACTATTAGCTGTATCTTTTCTTGTTAACCACCTTGCGACACTATTTTCATGTCAGCTATTATTTCCACGCTTAAACTGATGAATTTGCCGCCGTTGCTTTTTGGTTGGACGTTCATCTCGTGTGGCGAAGTGTTCACGTTTTTCCTTTTGCAGGGCGATTTCTGACAGCCTTTTCTCAAGACTGTGTGGTGATTCCTTATACATTAGAACTGCTTCAGAAGCTGGACGGCGTTGTTGGTTGAGGGCTATAACCTCGATTTCCCAGCGGTAAGGCTCTTTCATGATCTCTAGTTTCGAACCAATTTTAATTTCTTTCCCTGGCTTGGTTCGCTGGTCATTCAAATGTATTTTTCCACCATTGATCGCATCGGTTGCCAGCTTGCGGGTTTTAAAAAAACGCGCTGCCCACAGCCATTTATCTAAGCGTTGTGATTCAATTTGTGCCATAGATCGCCTCTGCCAATTTCTTTGATTAGATGCTTTTTCGCTAGTCAGTAATCTTGACCATAGGGTCGTTGATCATTGCTGGTGTCAGCATAAACATTGAGATAATAATACCAGAATTTCATACTTGAATTAGCTGAGAGTATTTGTATTTTTAACGATTCTATTGAATAAGGTGGATTCAGTTCGCTCTGTGTTCTACAATTCTTTTTTGAGTCATGGTGTTATTAATTAATCCATCGCAGATGAATTTTTTCAGCGCGGATATTTTGATAAGGAATCGGAATGAAATAACTTCCGAAACTGACTCAGGATTGTTCTTCGAGCTTAAGGTAGGAGAATAGGCGTATAGTGAGCTATACAACTATTTGACTAACACCGAAATGGAGCGAAAAGATCAGTCAGTTTTAGAAGTTATTTAATGTAGGTTCCTTCGGAGAGCAGTTGGATGAATTTTGATAAAGTCATTTTTGGCTTCTTTATTGTTTTAGCATTAACCTTGAATTTTGGTTTTTTTCTGGGAGAATTTGAAAATCCTGATCACCATAATTCGTATGAGTTTTTTGCTGTGATTGTAGTAAATTTTATAGCCACCTTATTAAAGTTGGGTGATCGTTCTCAAATTGGGGCGATTTTGCTTGCCGCAAGTCTGGTGGCTGATTTGCAGTTGGTAACTGCAGCTCTTTATTGGGGTGTATCAACCCACATTACCAACACTGGATTAACCCCGGATGTAATGTCGAGTATCGTGTCTTTAAGTGGAGGTGCGTTGCTGGCAAACGTTATTTCTGTAATTATTCTTGTCTCTGAAACATTGATGTCCAGACGTTAAAACTGTTATGGCTGCTGTAGAGATCAATCGAGTCGGTTTTTTGGTGCTGCGTGAAATGCGCAGACCGATCATGACGTTGATTATAGTGTATTCCGTCGCTGTATTAGCGATGACACTGGTTCCAGGGAATACTATTAATGGAGAAACTCAGCATCTGAGTATTTTCCATGCCTTCTATTTCGTCACTTATACTGTTACAACCACCGGGTTTGGTGAAATACCTGGCGAGTTCAGCGATGCCCAGCGATTAATCGCAATGCTAGTGCTTTACATCGGTGTGATTGCCTGGTTGTATTCGATTGGTTCGATTATTCGACTGATGCAAAATGAGCACTTTTTGAATGCTCTGAAAGAACATCGCTTTATTAATGATGTGAGTCGCTTGTCCAGTGGCTATGTTTTGATTTGTGGCTTTGGTGATACCGGTAGTTTGCTGGCTCGAGGGTTAAGTGAAAACTACATTTCAGCCGTTGTGATCGAGTTTAGCTCTGATCGGGTCAAAGCACTGGCATTACGGGATTATCGTGTACACATCCCTGGTTTATGTGCAGATGCGAGTATTCCCAAACACTTGATTGAAGCTGGTATTCGCAGTCCTGATTGCAAAGCAATTGTAACCGTAACCAACGATGAAGAAGTTAACTTACGCATTGCTGTCCTGGCGCGTTTATTAAACCCCGATTTGCATATTATTGCGCGTTCCAAAGCGGAAGTGTATGAGGAAATGCTGGCATCACTCACGGACCATGTAGCGGTTATTGATCCATTTAAGACCTTTGCCGATGGATTGATGATGGCGATCTATAATCCCGTCATGTATGCGCTGGATCAATGGTTGGTTGGTGCAAAAGGTGCATCTCTGGAAAAGGCTGTGTGTCCACCACATGGGGTTTGGGTGATTTGCGGTTATGGTCACATGGGGCATGAGATTCATCGCGTATTTGAGGCGCACGATATCCCGACTGTGATTATTGATTCTGACATCAATAATATTGATGCAATCCCCAATCTGATTAGTGGTCGCCCCACTGCGCGGACCCTGCGTCGTGCCGGTATTGATAAAGCTGTGGGAATTGTTGCTGCAACGGCTGATGATGGACACAATCTGGCAATATTAGTGAATGCGCGCACCATTAACCCGAATCTGTTTACTGTCGTGCGCCAGAATCTGCACCAAAATGAAGTTGCATTCAGTGCGGCTGATGCAGATATTATTATGCAGCCTTCACTTGTTACAGCAAGACGCATCCTCTTCAAGTTAATCGCTCCGATGTTAAAACAGCTGGTTGTGCATTTACATAAACGTAATGAGGAAGACAAGGACTATATCAATACAGTGATTAAACGTTTGCTGAATACAGCTGGCGAGAAAACACCACATATGGTGACTATTCGTCTCAATGAGCAAGAAGCCCCGGCATTTATCCACTTTTTGAAGGCAAAAAACCCAACCATTTTACTCAATGATTTATTACGCGACCCAAGAGGAAGAGAATATAGTCTGGCAACAACAGCGTTAGTTGTGAATTCAGGTGACGAGACAATTGTATTACCAGATGATAATTATCTGGCGCAAGAAGGTGATGAGGTACTTTTGTGTGGTCGCAGTGCAGCGCATCGCTTATTGGTTGCCAGTTTAAACAATCCATATATTTTGCATTATCTGATTACTGGAGAAGACCTACCCAGGGGCTGGGTTATGAAATGGTTGTCGCGTTCTTCCTGGCAGCAGAAGACTGATAAGGTATCTGTATAAGAACCTGTCAACATGTTTTTAAAATTAGGCAACACTTTTGTGGTATGGATTACACGACAACTCAGTCAACTCTTGGAGAACCGCCTTCCGCTTTAGTAAGCGCGCTCAAGCGTCTACTGAAACCGTTGGTGCGATTGTTGATATCTTTTGGTATTACTTACCCCTTTCTTGCTGAATTACTGAAAAGTATCTATGTAGACGTGGCCGAACAGGAGTTTCCAATGCAAGGAAAACCCCAAACCGATAGTCGCATTAGCTTATTGACAGGCGTACATCGCAAAGATACTAAAAGGCTTAGAAATCAAGATCCAGATCAAAGCCAAATACCTACCAGTGTATCCGTTGGTGCGGAACTCGTTGCCAAATGGCTCGGGAATGAGGAATATCAAGACAAAGAGGGTGTACCACGCCCACTACCCAGGTTGGCCAGTAGCCGCGCAGGAATCAGCTTTGAAGAGCTGGTTCAGAACGTCAGCAAAAAGGATTTACGGGCAAGGGTAGTGCTAGATGAGTTAATACGGCTAAGTATCGTCCACGTTAATGACAAAGACGAGGTTGAGCTTAATGTGGATGCTTTTGTTCCCACCCAGGGTTTTGAGGAAAAAGCCTATTATTTTGGTCAAAACCTTCGCGATCATATCGCCGCTGGATGTCATAATTTATTAGGTAACCAGCCCCCATTTTTTGATCGCAGTGTTTACTATTGTGATCTGACTATAGAATCTGTCACAACCTTAATTACTTTGTCAAACCAGCTAGCAATGAATGTGCTAAAAGAAATCAATCAACAAGCCAGTAAACTCCAATCTGCTGATAGCCATTCCACTGAGGCCAACCAGCGGATTAATTTGGGCATCTATTTATTCAACACACCACAAAATGATAGACATGAGGAAGAAGAAAATGGTTAACCTGCATACGACTGCTTTCTGTATTCTAATTACACTCAGCTTAGTGCACTATTCAGTGACAGCAGACTCATCTTCGACAGAAAGCGAGGAAAAAATTTCTGGTATTGGTGGAACCGGGCAACAGAATCCGCGCCGACCTATCAGTGAAGAACTCAATGTACCTGAAACAACAGAAATACCTGAGGTACCTCATACACCTGAAATACCGGATCTCGATCTTCCAGAAGCAACTCCAACAGGAGACACTGATTTACCTGAAATACCCGAGTAATAGACATACCGGAACAGATACATCACTTGAAGGTGTAAGAAAGACTAAGCCCACCACCATAGTCAGGACTTGATTTGGTCAAACCTACTAAGCTATAGCCATTAATTAACCAGCGATTGTCAATAGCTGGTTTCCAGCTGAAAAACCCGACTACTTTTTGATCTGATGTCCTGGTTTTTGAGGATGCCTGCTTGTATTCATACATTAAACCAGCTTGAAATTGGTGGTGAAAGCGGTAACTTCCCCCAATGGTGGTATAAATGCGATTGTTGAGTTGGATATTTTCTGGTTCCCCAACAAATGTGTATCCCACTGTAACAAATGGTGTGTACCGGCCTATCTGTTTTATAAGTCGACTTTCCAGACTGAAATCGTACTTGCCGGTTCCCAGTCCCTTGTTGTGATTTGCTGTGGGAAACTTTATTTTAACGGAAAAGTTGACCACACTTGTATTCAGGATCTCGGGAACATATTGGTAGGTTTGAGTTAATATGATATCCCCTAAACCTTTTGCATTTCGCCTGTGACCAAGGGGATCTCCATCACCGACCAAATCAACAACGCTGTTACTAATACCGCTACCAGTCACGCATCAAGCGATTGAATCAAAAGGACTTTAAGATAAATTAAAGTTAAGCTTTAACTATTTATTGGATATCATTGTATTTCCTATAAAACAATGAATCCTGAGAAAAAGCTTAACAGATGAAAAAGTCTAATCGATTACCACTCCGTTTTCAAATTCGCTCGTTCAAAAATACCTTCTTTCAGCGCAAGGAGCTGCCTTTTAATGACGTATTGCCTGACCGTTTAATTGAGGCGATTCATCAATCCGGCGATGGTCGCAATACCATCTTTACGCCCTTGATTACATTGAGAGCCTTCTTGTTTCAGGTGCTCAGTTCCACAGGGTCTTGCAAAGAAGCCGTTGCCCATATATTGATTGAACGGATTGGTCTGGATTATCCTGCGAACTCCATGAATACAGGACCTTATTGCAAAGCCCGGTTACGACTGTTGCTGACGCATTTAAAACAAGCAGTGACATCATCCGGTCGCCTCTTGCACCAGCAAGCCTCTCAGCAATGGTTATGGAACGGATATCGCGTGACGCTAGTCGATGGAACAACCTTGCTGATGCCCGATACAGAGGACAATCAAGCAACCTTTCCGCAACAAGGCGCACAACAGCCCGGCTTGGGGTTTCCGATTGTCCGCTTGGTTGGCTTATTATCCCTAGCAACCGGAAGTTGTGTTGATTATGCCATTGGCCCTTATCAGGGCAAGGGCAGTGGTGAAACCTCCTTGTTTTCGCGATTAATTCAATCCCTTGGTCAGCAGGATTTGCTGCTTGCAGATCGATATTATACGTCTTACGCCAATATCGCCTTGTTGATGCAACAGAACACGGCGCTGGTTTTCAGGCAACGTAGCACTGTCAAAAGTGATTTTCGACGCGGACGACGCCTCGGTGCAAAAGACCATCTGATTTCGGTTCAAAAACCGAAGAAAAAACCGGTGTGGATGGCAGATGATGCATGGGACGCGTTACCGAACGAAATCGTGGTGCGCGAGTGTTCTGTAAAAGGGATCGTCTATGTGACGACACTCATCAAGTCCAATACTTTCCCCAAAAAAACCTTAGCGCAACTCTATCAACAACGCTGGACCATTGAGGTCAATTTTAGAACCATCAAAACCGATATGGGGATGGACATGTTACGCTGCAAAACAGCTGAGATGATTAAAAAAGAAATTGCAGTCAACTTATTGGCTTATAACCTGGTTCGAGCAACGCTTGCTCGAGCTGCTTGCCTGAATGATCAGCAGCCACGTTACCTTAGTTTTATGGCGACTGTTCAACTGATGCGCAATACGGCAAGCGTGTGTATCACAGCGACAGGAACGACTTTAAAGCGATTAATCTCACCGCTGTTAATCGCGATCGCTCAAACAGAGATTGGGCAACGGGAAAGACCCAACCAACCCAGGGTGGTTAAGCGCAGACCGAAGCATTACCCGTTGATGACAAAACCACGGAGTGAATATGCAACTATTTGATATTATTAAAAATGGGTATCCAGTTTACTCAACCAACTACCATATGTTGTGGTTCACCACCAATTATTTTAGGGCGAGGCACCGGCGCGCATTCTACCGCATGCTCCATCAAGCGATAGAAGAGCAAGCCACGCGCTTTTGAATTTCGGCGATTGAACCTGAATGTAAACTCATCAAGATAATAAGCAAGTTGCACCGGACGTATAGCTCCTTGATGAGTTCCAAGCCACCAACGATCAAATAAGGATGCAACTCTATGGACACGAGGCATGACGACATGTGCAGGATCACCACTTGCGGTAATATTGCTTACAATATGCTTATAGCCAACGTCTTCAATACCGATATATCCTTTCCATCCATCCGTGCGAACTGCCGCACCTTTTTCAACATTATCCGAAACAAACTGATGAAGACTGTTCGCCGACACATCTCGAATCATAGACATTCGTATTCGGCCTGAGCCTTTCCCTCTGACTTCAGCGGCAATAGCAACAATCACTTTACGCTCGGCACCACGACCTCTGATTTTTTTTCCTACGCCTCCAACATAGGTTTCATCGACTTCGACAGCGCCTGTTAGATGGTCGCGACCAGGACGTATCATTGCTCGACGCAATTTATGCATCCAGGTCCATGCAGTATCGTAACTGCCAAGACCAAGAACACGCTTCAGTCCAAGTGCGCTGGCTCCATTCTTTTGGCTCGTTACAAACCAGATAGCAAGGAACCAGGTCATCAGCGGCTTGTGTGTTTTGTGAAACAATGTTCCAGCAGTAATGGATGTTTGCCGTTTGCATTTGCGGCACAGAAAAAGACCCCTGCCCATAATCGACGGGTTTTCTTCAAAAACTCCGCAAGAAGGGCAACAAAAACCTTGAGGCCACCTGAGTGTCAAAATATATGCAAGGCAAGCCTCTTCGGTGCTAAACCACTTATCAAATTCCTGGAATGTTCCAGGATAGTCAACGTTACAAACCGAATGCCTTTGCTCTTCCATCGCTAGATACTACATGTTGTGGATGGTTGAGTATACTAGATACCCAATTTATTAAATATAGCATGACTGGTAGCGGTATTAAACGCTGTTACCTTTGATTTTTACATAAGGAATGGTTAATTTCGTGCTCCATGGAAACTGGCGATATTGGATTGTAAAAGGGAGGTACGTAATATCTGTTCTGTTATCCCGGTGATAATCCCCACTAAAATGAATTGCTCCCATGGTGAGTCTTATTTCTCGTTCAGTAGACAACGATCGTAAAGGACAAAGTGCAAGCAGAATACCAAACAGTAACCAATAGCGCATTGCGATTATTTTTCTTCTTAGCCCAGACTGTGCTACGCAAGTTAGTAACGTATGAAAATAAAGTAGTTAATGACCCGGTTTTCACCAGGCCATTATTTTGAAGACAAATAAGATCTGTCTAAGGCTTAGTCGTCTTGAATTTCGAGAGGCAGAATTGGATCAGTTGCAGGTACAGTCGGCTCAACTGGTAGATCTGGTGGAAAATCTATTTCACACTCGCCTTCACTTGCAATAGTAACACCTGCAACATCAGCTTCACAGGCGTTGCTATATGTTATTCCGTCTTCACCACAAACGGGCTCGTATATTTCGGGACAAAACG
Source organism: Methylococcales bacterium (assembly GCA_965224565.1). Taxonomy (GTDB): domain Bacteria; phylum Pseudomonadota; class Gammaproteobacteria; order Methylococcales; family DRLZ01; genus DRLZ01. The sequence continues at coordinate 885,650 of CBDCZN010000002.1, forward strand.
TAGGTTGATTTTGACAAAGATTAATTGCTCCAACGTCTGTGACTTCTCCAGCGCGAACATTCACATTTGTAACAACATGCGGTAGTGGACCTATGTAGAAATCTTCAAACGCCAAATCATGCACACCTTGCGGAACGTTTAACAATTTAAACTGACTGGATGCCTCGTTGTCGGATGGCCCGATTTTCACTACGAATGATAAACCGGGAATATAGACCGTCACCGACGAAGGTGCTGGCGATGGATATGTTGATCCGATTCCAGGCGTTGGGTCGACAGGAATAGGTCCTGGATCTCCAATAGGTGGTGGATCAAATAATGGACAATTGATTAACTCACCAACAATGTCCCCGGTTGGTCGAGCTTGCTCGATAGGAATGGTTTGATTCTCAGCAATGGTGGTAGCGCTATAAAAAAATACAACACTTGCTAAAAACAAATGTACTGATTTGAGTATTTTCATGGGGTAATTCCTCCATATTAGACTAATTCTACTTTGCCAGATTACTAATACTAATAGAGAGACTTGTCTGGTCTCCGTTGAATGTAGCAATGTAGAACACAATAAGGAACCGGGAAATCATCTCTTTCGGTTCCACGGAAACACATAGGCATCACAACTAGGTTTTTCAGTCACCTTAGATACATTTTTTCGCCCAAGATCTGGATTACATAATCCTGGCACAGGGTAGGGTGGCTTTGTTGTAACAATACTTTGTCATCACAAATATTTACAGACCACTTAAATATGGGGATATCCGCAATGACATTAAAAATAACTACTTGTGTGCCTAATCGCTTTGTAAGAGTGTTTAATGATCAACTAAACATGACACGTGGGAAATATTACCACGTGTATTTTGGTTGATCAAGAATAATGTGAAACTATCGATACGGTTTGCCCATGATTTTGATGTGAGAAATCGAAGCAACTATTAAAGGCACACATAATAATAGTCCGGTATAATCCCCTGCTTTAATTGAAAAGAGCCTTCAAGTTTATCCTTGTGCAGAGATTTTTCTAAACATGAAAATTTAGCATCCAGTACATGTGCGGTTTGTGTGTAAATCTGGTGCGGATAGTTTCGATGTAAAACCTTACTGTGGAATAACTACAGCTAAGCTTTTCCACCTCACCTACCACAAAATATCACGCACACAAAATGCTAAAATTTCATGAGCGAAGAGTATAATTCTGGATTATTGGCGGTTCTGTAGCGATACAAAGGGTTTGATTGATGTCAGAAAAACAGGTTAATAAAGTGGTTCTTGCCTATTCCGGTGGGCTTGACACCTCAGTTATTTTGAAATGGCTGGAAGAAACTTATCAATGTGAAGTGGTAACGTTTACCGCTGATCTGGGGCAGGGCGAGGAGGTCGAGCCGGCCCGTGCCAAAGCACAAGCCATGGGTATCAAAGAAATCTATATTGAAGATTTGCGGGAAGAATTTGTCCGCGATTATGTGTTTCCCATGTTTCGCGCCAATACTATTTATGAAGGCGAATACCTGCTCGGAACCTCCATTGCCCGACCTTTGATAGCCAAACGATTGATTGAAATTTCCAATCAAACCAATGCCGATGCAATTTCTCACGGCGCAACCGGAAAAGGCAACGATCAAGTGCGCTTTGAGCTGGGCGCTTATGCGCTAAAGCCTGATATACAAATCATTGCACCATGGCGTGAATGGGATTTGAATTCCCGTGAGAGCCTGCTGGCTTATGCAGATAAACACGGCATTCAGGTAGAGAAAAAAGGCGGAAAATCAGCTTACTCAATGGATGCTAACCTGCTGCATATTTCCTACGAAGGCGATATTCTTGAAGATCCGTGGGCAGAGCCAGAAGATAGCATGTGGCGTTGGTCTGTATCACCTGAAGATGCACCGGATAAGCCTCAAATCCTGGAGCTGACCTTTGAGAAGGGAGATATTGTCGCATTGGATGGTCAGCCCATGTCACCGGCTCAGGTATTGGAAACCTTGAATACGATTGGTGGTGAACACGGTATTGGTCGTTCCGACATTGTTGAAAACCGTTTTGTTGGTATGAAATCGCGCGGTTGTTATGAAACATCAGGCGGCAGCATCATGCTCAAAGCACACCGCGCAATCGAATCACTGACGCTGGATCGTGAGGTAGCCCATCTTAAAGACGACTTAATGCCACGTTATGCCACATTAATTTATAACGGTTACTGGTGGAGTCCTGAGAGAGAGATGATGCAACAAATGATTGACGCTTCGCAGCAAACAGTCAATGGCAAAGTTCGTTTAAAGCTCTATAAAGGTAACGTGATTGTGATTGGACGACTATCAGAAAAAGATAGCTTGTTTGATGCTGAAATAGCCACGTTTGAAGATGATGCCGGAGCTTATAATCAGAAAGATGCAGAAGGTTTTATCAAGCTCAATGCGTTGCGTTTACGCATAGCTGCCAGAAAGAAACAACTATAAATAACAGATAGGGGGTATCCATTTGACGCAAGTACACTACGACATGTAGTGTGCCACTCTATGAGTGCACGAATAAATCCAGTCGCGGGGAAGGATTATCCGCAGACCTACCAAGAGTTTCTGGAATGGTTCGCTGATGAGGCGGCATGTCGTCGTTATGTTGTCGTTGCCGTTGGCCTCAGGGTTTTGAATGCGCTCGCTGTGGAGTGAAGGCTGCGCCATGGATAACAAGTCGAGGTTATCTCCATTGTCGACCCGGTCCACGTCAGCATGCCCGGAGTTCATCGCGTTGCCGCCTTGGTCAAACGCTGGCTGTTGAGCACGCATCAGGGGTCGGTTAGCCAAAAACATCTCGAGTACTATCTTGATTGATGAATACACGTTTCGTTTCAACCGTCGCACGTCTCGATCACGAGGCATGCTGTTCTATCGCCTTATGCAACAGGCCGCCGTTGCCATACCGACAGATCGTTGAGAGAAACCACAACATATAGGTTTTTTAGACTGGCTTGCGTTAAGTGGTTACCCCGTTTAAACTTTTTAATGCATTGATTCTTATGTGGTTAAACGTCAAGTTGTTTGGCTGGAAGGGGTCGAATATTTATTGTTTTCTGGTATAACCTTATCCCTTTGGGTTATAGAGCTACTTGCAAAATACATAAAAGCGAGGGGATTTAATTGCTTGAATAGCAAAAAAAGAAAAACCTTGCTCAAAAATGATAAAATAGAGGTGCCTAAACACTCTAAAAATATCTGAAAATGAGCAAGTTACGAGAAACAATAGCACAGTCCTGGTGGACAATTAAAAACACATTATTTCCTCGAATGATCGAAGAACTCGGCCCGTTAACTCAAAAACAACAGGAGCTGATAACGACGCTAGAAATACTCCACATTGAAGCATTTATTGATTCCAGCAAAGGATATCCTGGACGTCCACCCAAGGATCGAGTCGCCATTGCACGTGCCTTTGTTGCAAAGATGGTGTATCACATGCCAACAACGCGCCTGTTGTTAGATCGATTACACACCGACATCGCATTAAGGCGTCTGTGTGGATGGGAACGTGTCAGCGATATTCCAAAGGAATGGACAGTCTCTCGCGCATTTGCCGAATTCTCTGAATCGCAATTGCCGCAACGTATCCATGAAGCGTTGATCAAAAAACACTATCGTAGTGAAATCGTCGGACATAATTCGCGCGACTCAACCGCGATCAATGCACGTGAAAAACCGATCAAAAAGAAGCCCATTGTCAAACACCCCAAGCAACGTGGACGCCCAAAAAAAGGCGAAGTTCGCGAGAAAACACTGACGCGGATTGAAAAGCAGACCACAGGGATCCCCTTGGAGGAGATGCTTGACGATTTGCCCATAGCCTGTGATGTGGGAACCAAGAAAAACAGCAAAGGTTACAAAACCAGTTGGACAGGCTATAAGCTGCATATTGATTCAGCCGATGGCGGCATTCCAATCAGTTGTGTCTTAACCTCGGCTTCAACGCATGATAGCCAAGTGGCGATTCCATTGGCAATGATCAGTCATCAACGTGTCACCAACCTCTATGATTTAATGGATGCTGCCTATGATGTGCCTCAGATCTATGCAACCAGTCGACAGTTAGGCCATGTCCCGTTGATTGACCGAAACCCACGGCGCGATAAAACGCTCAAGGATGAAATACACGCTGAAAACAAACGCAACCGGATCATTGGTCATCAATCTTCTGAAACCATACGATACCGAGAGCGCGGCACTGTAGAGCGCGTCAACGGGCGCTTGAAAGATGAATTTGGAGGACGTGTGGTTCGGGTGCGTGGGCATGCAAAAGTGATGTGTCATTTAATGTTTGGGATTCTAGCGCTGACAGTGAATCAGATGCTGTGCTTTCTTGAGTAAATGATAGTTTACTGAAGGAGAAAGAAAGGGAATTGAGTCCCACAGGAGGATCGGTCTGCTCTAAATTGACAAAACACATCAAGATGACAAGAATTTGCTGGTGTTCATCTGTGACATGACAGCCATTCCGTGAAAAAATCGTAACAGACGACTCAGTCACAATCTCAGTCGGTTGTGTTCTCATAGTTTTGCAAGTGGCTCTATAGACTATGAATAACCCTTGGTTTTGTTGATAACTGTTATGAGTAATAGTTTTTGAGTTTAAGAACTGGACGTATTGCGCTGCAAACGCTTTGACTCCAATGATGCCTACTAGATAACCAGTTTAATATTTTCCTGAATAGTTCTGGAGATTCAACCAGAAATCGACCACATTCATAACGTGGTGTGCTCGTTCTGTAATAACCTGGCATTGTGGTAAAAGCGGATTCATATCCGGCTTTTGCAATATATTTTAATACAGTATTGTTATATCGACCTTTGGGGTAACAGAAGCTGGTAACAGACTGTCCCAGTTGATCTTCCAGCATTAATTTTGAATCTATGATTTCGCTGTGGAGTTGAGTATCGGCAATTTTGTTCAGTTTAGGATGGGTCATGCTATGACTGCCAATTTCCATTCTCAGTTCTGTTAATTCACGTCGATGCTGTTGTAGCATGCTGGGAAACGGAATAGTAAACCCTGGTTTGGCTACATCACTCCACTGACTGGTTGTTGGATTAACCCAGCGGGTAATGTTATCAAAACCTGGAATTACAAAAAAAGTAGCGGTATAACCAAATTCTTGCAGGATTGGTGCAGCGATTTCGTAATTATCCAGTAATCCATCATCAAAAGTCAGTGCTACATATTTGCCGCAATCATTGTCATCCAGTGCAATCATTTCAGACACTGTTAGCGGGGTGAAACCAGCCTCTTTTATCAGTGTTAGATGTTCTCTGAAGCAATCAACTGATAATGTCTCCGGGCCAATGTTACCAATTGAGTGGTAATAGAAAACGGGGACTTTAAGCATTTTGCAAGGCTAAGGTGCAATGATGATTTTGGAGAGTTTATGTCAAACTGGTGTAAATTATCCCCGATAACAATAACTAACCATGAACAGTTTTGACTTCACGCAGGGCAGGGTTTTGTGATTTTATAAATGTTTCTATCAAACGATAGGCTTCGTCGTCAGTGTATTGTTGTGGCGGATGTTTGCAGAAATAAGCTGATGGCCCTTCCAGGACTCCACCGATACCACGCTCCAGAGCCAGTTTGGCGCAGCGAATTGAGTCGATGGCAACACCGGCTGAATTCGGTGAATCCTCAACTGATAGCCTGAGTTCCAAGTTCATCGGAACATCACCAAATAACTTGCCTTCCATGCGGATAAAACACAGTTTGTTATCTTTCTGCCAGGGTACATAATCACTCGGACCAATATGGATGTTTTCTGCATCTATTCGCTTACCTGTGACCGATTGTACGGCTTCGGTTTTTGATGTCTTTTTTGAAGCCAGGCGATCTTGATTGAGCATGTTTAGAAAATCTGTATTACCGCCAGTATTGAGCTGATAAGTACGCTCTAGTTTGACTCCGCGTTTATTAAATAAATCAGTCAGCAACCGATGGGTAATCGTCGCACCCAGTTGTGCCTTGATATCATCACCAATAATCGGCAGGTTAGCGTCTGCAAAACGTTTGGCCCACAACGGATCGCTGGCAATAAATACGGGTATATTATTGATAAAAGCAACACCAGCCTCTAATGCACATTCTGCGTAAAAGCGTGTGGCTTGCTCGGAGCCAACTGGTAAGTAGTTGACCAATATTTCAGCGCCTGAATCCTTAAGCCTTTGAACGATCTGTTGTTGATTGGCTTCTGGTAAGTCAGCGATAAGGAAGGTCGAATCTTCTCCGTATTCGCTCATATGTTCAGAATAACCATCGAGAAGAACGCCCATCTCTACACGGGTGCCACTGTCAGGGATGTCAGAACAAAACACGGTTGTACAATTCGGTTTGGCAAAAATTGCTTGTGAGAGATCCTTGCCTACTTTGCGTTGATCAATATCGAATGCAGCAACCACCTCAACATCTGAAGGCGTATAACCACCAATCTCCCAATGCATCAATCCGATGGCTTGTTGTGCGCTGCTCCCTGCGTAATAATTAATGCCCTGCACCAATGAACTAGCGCAATTCCCAACACCTGCGATTGCTATTTTTATTTTACTCATGAGTCTTTCTTCTTTCTTGACTGAGTTATTCCACTATCACCCGTTATTATATTTACACGCTGATTAAATCAGTGTTTGTTGAAATTGGGTGATCACCCTGCTATTTTTATTTTTTATAGTTTACTGGTTTTTTCCATCTGACTGCGTAAAAACAAGTCAAAAATTTGTTACTCAGCTATGTTTCAGTTGATTCTGACCTGATTTGTGTGGTTTTCGGGAAACTTAATCTTGTTAAGTCACGCAGAATCCGGTTAGTTTTAGTTCCTCCAGGGGAAACCAGATATTTTGGCGACCAAACAGGATGATACATTTCCATCCACTGTCGATGTGCATCGTTATCCCTAGTATTTGTGGTTTGAGTTGATTGGTACATGAATTCTCCAACTCGATTTAACAAAGGTACCAGAGGGTGATCCTGATCTTTTGATGGCGGCGCAAATCCCAGGTTAACTCTTTGGTAGCCCTGTTGTTTTTTTAGTTGTATCAATTCAATTATTAGGAAATCCATACTATTGGCTGGAGCTTGCTGATCAAAGCGCATTAAATCAACACCGACCTCCTGTTGTTCAGATGTTTCCAGTATAACTGCAAATGCAATCACACGATGATTTAATCGAATCACAGCACATGCGAAATTTTTGATGTAATAAGGATCAAAAAAACCACTTGAGAAGCCGTGCTCATTGTTATCATGGGTCGTTAACCAGCTATTGGAAACTGCTTCTAGCTCAGGCATCAGTCTATCCAGCGCATCGCCCTCTATGACCTCAAAGTCTAATTCTGTCGTTTGCAACTGTTGATAAAGTTGCTGTAACTCTGGAGAAAGTGATTCTGAGAACGAGAAGTTTTTTAAGGGTATTAAGGCATCATCACCGAGGTGTTCATAGGATAAATTAAAATCCTTGTATAGTGAGAGTTGATTTCCATCAACAAGATAAAATACTGGCCAGCCTCCATAGCGATCACATAAGGCTCTAAAACTCCAGACTAAATCAGAAAATTCAGCCTGATTTCCGACTGGATTGCCGAGTACAGCCCAGGATTTTCCATAAATTTGATACATGAGAAAACTGTTTTCGCTGGGACTAAATAGTATGCGTTTGTCCCCGAGCAACACCAGGTTGGATCTTACATCCCTGGTATTGGTCAGAATACCTCGAATTCTTTCCAGTACATCCGTCTCTGGTCTTTGCGGCAAAGGGTCTGGTCGGAGTAAATTGATGGCTGTAATCACTGCGCCAATCACAAGAACAATCAGAATAGAACGTAGAAATCTTGAATAATCATCGTCGAAACCGACTTGTGTCCAAAGCCCCGCTGAATACTCTATTCCTTTGAATGAAAAAAAGCCTAACCAGATTGTTGTTATCAGTGTGACTGACAGTAAAGTGACCCATTCAACGGGAAAGCCTTCTTTAAACAGCGATGCTTTTCGATAAAATTGCACCCTGGCAAACCATAACAGGATCAGAATCAGACTTAACGCGATCGCCTCACGAAACCCCAAACCCTTGAGTAATGTGGTGATGATGCCAGTTGTTAGCAAAACGATTGCTAACCAGAATGCAGAATGTAAACGTCTGGAAATCCCTCTGGCAGCAATAAACAGCCCGAGCCCAGCTGCTGCGCCAAGAACGTGTGAGAGTTCCACGATTGACAATGGAATGTGAAGAACCAGTAATTCTCTATCAAAACCAATCGGAATTGAGCCTGAGAGCAGTAAAATAATGCCTGCCAGAAGTACCAGCATGGACAGGATTTGCGGCCCGAACTCATGAAGTATATCGAAAGTAGAGTCTTGTATTCCCTCAATATCCTCTTTTTTACGCATTATTTCATGATAGGTAAACAAAATAGAAGCAAATGCCAGTGGAGTTAGATAGTAAATGACACGGAACATCAGTATAGATGCCAACAAAGCAGCTGGAGAAATCTCCGGAAGCCCGAGTAGAACCACTGATTCAAATACACCGATGCCACCGGGTACATTACTGGCACTGCCCGCAATCAGAGCCAGTGCAAAAACGCCGAGGAAAGCCAGATAGCTGACACCAGTTCCAGAGGGCAATAACACATAGATGAGCATCGCGACCAGGCTAAGATTAGCCGTCGCCAGTAGTATCTGTGTCACAATGGTTGTCGATGCTGGTAGCCTGATTGACCAGTTACCCAGGTTGATTGTTAATGGTTGATTTTTTGAATAGACAATATAGCCAAGAATCGCTGACAGGATAATCCATCCAGAATATTGCAAAATGAGTGGTGAAAATGGTAAAGCGGTCTGTACTGTTTTAGCACTTTGCAAAACCATGGCTATTGCAAAAATGACACTCATTCCTAAAATTGTTGTCAGCGCACACAGCGAGCTGACAGCAGCGACTTCCATGGTCGACAAACCGATCAATGAATAGATGCGATAACGTATGGACGTGCCTGTGAGTATTGCAAAGCCGATATTGTTGCCAAATACGGATGCCAGAAATGCTGCGGTTGCAGTTTGTGTATACGGAATTTTGCGCTTGATATGATGTAGTGCAATTACATCGTAACCAGTGATAGCAAGATAGCTGGTCGCTGTAAGCAGTAAAGCCAGGATAATTGATTCGAGAGGAAAGTCATCTAGGTGAGTTTTAATATCAGCCAGGCTGATTGTTTGTAATGTGTTATAGATTACCCAAAACGCAGCACTAACAATAACGATGCTCAGTAATGCTCCGATATGAACAAACAGTTTCTTGGTGAATTGCGATTCCATACAAGGTTTCCTGTTTTTCTCCAACTGATATTGTATACACGTTCCTAAATGCTGAAAAATTCTGTCCTGATTTCTTCGAACCTGTTCAAGATCTTGCTGAATGGCGCATTCCTGCGTTAAAAGTAGACTCAAAATGCTCACATACTCCAGTATGCTGTGCTTTTTCGTCTACTTTTGCCTTGCACTGCATCCATTGATCAAGATCTTGATCAGATTCTTAGCGAGTGCTAAAACCAAATTTAGCTTGATTCAAGCTCACAACACCGACCTTTGTTACGAACTAGTATGACTCCATGTCAACGTGAAGCAATATTGATTCTAGCATAGAAAATTTAGCGCACTATTTCAATGCTTCATGTATCCTGTTGCCTGATTAGACTAGGTAACTGTTAGCCATAAGACCAGTCAGGCGATAGGTATTATTGAATTCTCGCCTTTAAAGCTAACACCACTGAATTAATAAGTACAGACTGCAACAGAGAACATCGTATGCAACAACATTTATCAGCAGGTTTCAAATGTCGTCTTGCCTTGGTTAAGCTGTTTGACCGTTTATGCCGAATCCCAAAATGGTCAATGCTTAATACTGTCATTAATCAGGCAGCGCAAGCCAATAACAATTTGTTTTTTGTTCAGATTGGTGCCAATGATGGTGTTATTTATGATCCAATCAACCAGTTTGTCAGCCGTTACAACTGGCATGGGGTTTTGGTAGAACCCGTTGCGTATTATTTTGAGCAGCTGAAAGCCAATTATGCAGATAATTCAAATTTGATCTTTGAGAATGTGGCGATTTCTAACAAGAATGAAGTGCGTGATTTTTATCGTATACAGGAGAATCTGGATTTTCTTCCTGAATGGTGTAATGGGCTAGGGACGTTTGACCTGGATGTGTTATTAACCCACAAATGGGCAATCCCTAATCTTGAAGATTATGTGGTGACCGAACAAGTCACCTGTATTACGCTTGCTGAACTGTTAGGTAGAAATCAAATTCAACAGATTGATTTATTGCTCATTGACACCGAAGGTTTTGATTATCAGATTTTGCAACAGATTGATTTCGACCAGATCAGACCTGGTATTTTACTCTATGAACATCAATACATTAGCAAACAGGAAAAGGCACAATGTGAACTGCGCTTGAAACAATATGGATATCAGCTTTCGCACCATTTAGGGAATACACTGGCTTATTACGAATCCTGAATAAGTCTCAAAAATTGCTAAGGAGCTGCAGACGACAATTGATAAAAACGCAACAGTCTTAACATCACAAATACATGTGTGCCAATTGCAATTGTAATCAACCATATGTCCGGGTGACCAAACAAGACAAAAAGCACCAGCAGTAAGCTTCGCTCCAGATACTCGAAAGGGTTGCCTGGACATTGGTAGTTATATTTTGCGTATACTGCACGGCTGTACGACATGAGGCTAATGCCCAAAAAGACTACAAAACTGAAATAATAAAATATTGGTTGATCGCGGTATAAATACAATACACTGGCGACAATGAGAAATTCGTTATAACGATCAACAACTGAATCAAGAAAGCCGCCAAAATCTGATACTTGATTGGTTGCGCGGGCATAGGCACCATCAGTGGCATCACAAAAACCAGCCATAAAAAAAATGAGAATAGTCAGCAAATTATTACCATTAATCAATTGATAACAACCCAGCACAACAAACACAGATCCTAGCAAGGTAATATGAGAGGGTTTGATGCCGCATTTGAGACAGCGACTAAATATCGGCTCAACCGCATGTGACCAGTATTTTCTTAAAACATCTTTATCGTACATGTGCATATATTATGTTCTCAGCAGATAATTTAAACACTAGCAGTGTTAACGTATTCGTAAATTTGATAGACATGGTTAGTTTGCTTTTTAAAATAGCAAACTAAAGCAAGACCAGCTACCATAGGTTGAAATCTATCAACCACAGTCACTTTATGCCATTCAATCAACTCCTATCAACTCTCCAAAGCATATTTGCACAAATTGATATTGCTACCTGGATAGTCATCAGTATCAACCTGTTTTTGATTGTTTTTTCCAAACCATTAGTGAGTATGGTTTACCACGATGGCGAGAGTGATTCACGGTTTTCCCGGCGGCTACATGTATTTCGTGCTCTCAACCTGATAATACTGGTTGCGTTTGGTTATTACCATTTTTATGCGGGTCAAGAGCATCAATCACTTGCTCTGAAGTTATTAACGATCCCGGTGGTGATCTATCTGGCCTATCTTACTGCACATCTGGTCAACTACATGATCCTTAATCGTTATGGTAAAAAACGTGAAATCAATGACAATGTACGCTTGGTGGAAACTTATAATTCACGTTTGTTAAGTCTTTTTTCACAGGGTTTTATCTTTGTTATTACATTATTGTCGATCATTCGTTTGCTCGGTTTTAACACCTTGCTGGAGACAGGTGGTGTGATTGGTTTTATTGGTGTTTTTCTTGCCTTAACTCAAGGCAGCTGGGCACCTGATATTTTTAGTGGATTGATTATTCTCAATAGCAATATGGTTGAGGAAGGTGATGTTTTACAACTGAGAGGTAATGAATCAGTCTATGGGATGGTGTTCAAAACAAAAGTTTTCCACACCGAAATTCTCAACCTGATCAATAATCATCGTATTATGATTCGCAATGCTCAGTTACGTGATCAAATTGTGCATAATCTTTCAAAATTTGCTTCTGCAAAAGGCTTGCGCGAAAGACTCACATTTAAAGTTGGTTATGACCAGCGTCCATCTGAAGTTAAACAAATGCTTAATACTGCCTGGGAAAAAGCGATTGAACAACAAGTCAGCGGAGTTGAAACCAAATATCCAGTTGAAATTGTTGTTGGTGATGCAGGAGATCATGCAGTCGAATGGTGGGTGTTTTATCACACCAAAGATATTGAACACTTGCCGCGAATTCGCTCTGAACTGAATGAGATTTTTCTTGAAATATCCATTGAACACGATATTTCCTTATCAACTCCATTGACCCATGTCGTCGCACAACCCAATCCTATCGTTACAAGTCAATCCATTTCATCAACATAATTGAATTGTAACTGTTCTGCAACACGCTTCAATGAGTCTGCTTGCGCCAGTGAGCCATCTGCAATCGCTTGTTCCACTTGTGCAAGCACCCAGCTGAATTTCACCATAATCGTGGCCTGGGTCATATTACCAACAGCAATTGCCCCGGATTCTATTGCAGAAATTCCGGGACTGTATACTGAGTCCAATGTGGAATTCGCTGTAAATGGACTGCTAATTACCAATGGAATGAATTGTTTGGTCGCATAGCGAATCACTTCACTCCAGCTATAAATGTCAGCATTTGGCAGGTTTCCTGCTCCGAATGATTGTACGATTATTCCTTTGCACTGAGTCGAGTCGAGGATTGGTAACAACAGTTGCGGATTAAAGCCTGGTATTGCGCTGACATGCAAAATACCTTCTGTAAACAGTGGCCGAAAATCAATTTCGCTCTTTGTTTTCGATGATCTCAGTTTGGCATTAGGGCTCAATTTCACCTGTTCTGCAATATCCCCGATAGCGCCAGAACCTGGTGATGTAAAAGCATCAAAACATCGCTCATCTGTTTTGATCACTCGGCAGCCGCGGTACACCGAGTGATTAAAACTGATCACCACTTCAGCCAGTTGCGATTGGGCAACCAGTGCGGCTCGTAACAGATTTGTGCGTGCATCACCATGGGCTACATCTGGAATTGTTTGTGAGCCAGTGAACACGACTGGCACATTGAGTTGATTCCCAAGTGCAAATGCCAGAGCAGATGATGAGTAATGCAGTGTGTCAGTGCCATGAGCAATCACAAATCCTGCATAGTTTTGATCTAGGCGGGTATGTACGGCATTTGCCATTGCTGTCCAATCTGCCGGAATCATATTGCTGCTGTCTTTGTTGAATAGGGCAACAAAGTCATAATCTGAAATGATAGACAGGTTACTGGCGATCTTGAGAAAATCATCGGGACTATCAGGTGGATGCAATACACCGCCTGTATTGCGAATCATACCGATGGTTCCGCCGGTATAAATAAGGCAGATCTTTTTGTTCATATAAAACAACTCTTGGCTGCTGGAATAACCTTACTCAGTTTCTTTTTCGATCATTCAGTACAGGACACCCGCTTGCAGCACTCAAATTTACTGAATACTAGAATTATCAACAATGCACCAAAATTGCGCAATTAAATGGTCAACGTTGTTTAGACGTTATTAGATTTGGTATAAAACTGTATAGCAAAGCTTTTGGCAGCCACTGTACTTGAAAGTCAGATGTTACTCTGAAAGTGATCAGCAATCACCATAGCTACACAGCATGTCAGCTTTTTTGCTGTTGGAATATGTAAAAACTCGTTTGGCCCATGCGCATTGGATCCTGGGCCAAGTACACCGGTAATCATAAATTGAGCATTTGGAAACTTTTCACCAAGCATTCCCATAAATGGAATCGAGCCACCTTCTCCCATGTGAACTGCTGGTTTTCCAAAAAAATCAGATGAAGCAGTGTCGATAGATTCCTGCAACCAATGGCTAAATGGCGGTGCGTTCCAGCCGCTGGCAGCCCAGTTTGGAGTAAAGCTTATTGTTGCCTGATAGGGAGGGTCTTCTTCCAGCAATCGTTTGAGTTTTTGCGAGGCTAGTTCTGCATCACAGGTTGGTGGAAGTCTTAGTGACAATTTTGCTTCGGTTCCAGGTCGTAGTACATTGCCTGCATTTTCAATTGCGGGTAGACCGTTTGCACCAACGACAGCAAGTGCAGGTCGCCAGGTGCGGTTTAATACCAATTCGGTTAAATCACTGGTAACTGGCAGTGCATTACCAGTCAATGGAAAGCGCAAATATGATTGTTTGCCAATCACTTCGGCTGCAATTGCTGCTTGTTGTCTTCGGTCTGATGGGATCTCGGCTTTGAATTCATCAGCTAGTAATTCACCTGTCTGCGTATTTTCAACCCGCTCCAATAACAATCTGAGCAGGCGAAAACTGTCAGCGACAATACCGCTGGCATCTCCGGAATGAACCCCTTCATCAAGAATTTGAACACTGAGATCACCCCCTGCCAAACCGCGTAATGAGGTTGTGCACCACAGTTGATCATAATTGCCACAGCCAGAATCCAGACAAATTACCAGATCCGGCTGCCCGATACGCTGCGTCAATGCATCAATATAAAATGGCAAATCGTAACTGCCACTTTCTTCACATGCTTCAATAATCACCACACAACGTGCATGAGGAATCTGTTGTTTCTGGAGCGCAGCAATTGCAGTCAGCGATGCAAACATGGCATAACCATCATCAGCACCACCGCGTCCATATAACTTGTCATCGTCCACAACCGGAGTCCACGGCCCCAAACCTTCACGCCAACCAGTCATTTCAGGTTGTTTGTCGAGATGTCCGTAAAGCAACACCGTGTTATCTGAGTTCCCCGCAATTTCAATAAAAATTAAAGGGGTTCGTCCTTCCAGTCGGATAATTTCCAGCTTTGCTCCAACAATATTTTGTGCCGTCGCCCAATCCGCAAATTGTTGCACCACTTGTTCCATATAGCCATGTTTGACCCAATCCTCATCAAACAAGGGTGATTTGTTTGGGATGCGGATGTAGTCAATCAGCTCGGGAAGAATTGACTGATCCCATTTGTCTTCAATGGAGGATTCTAATTTTCTTTTGTCTATCATCTATATCTTGAAGACTATCGCTAAGACAGCTTCCTAATATTTGGTGTTTGTTTAGTGCAACAACGAAGCATAGTACAATGTACCACACAAAGAACGCTTATTAAGACTGAAGAAAATAATGGAATAGAATAAGAGTCCAAAAGTAAAAATAATAGATATAAATACGTGTTCATACTGATTTCGGCAGAATTGTTAAATAAATCTTGATCTGTCCCCTAAAGAAACGCTGATTAAATCATGAAATTACATTTTCTCAACTGTAATACATTGATTTTAAATGCACGGGCATTTCAACTTCGATTTAATCAGCGCCTCCCTAATACTCTAACTTTAATTATGGTCGAGGTAGTGGAGTTCCAGTCTACTCGAAACGCTGTAATATACAAACCACTAGAATATCCCCATTTCATTAAATTTCGAAGATATCAATGAATCACGCATCACATAACAAACTCGTTTCCTTCATCTGGTCCATCGCAGACGATTGCCTGCGCGATGTCTATGTGCGCGGCAAATACCGCGATGTCATCCTGCCGATGGTGGTATTGCGCCGTTTGGATACCTTGCTTGAACCCAGCAAAGAAAAGGTACTGGAAGAAGTGAGATATCAAAAACAGGAAATGCAGCTCACCGAGCTTGACGATGCCCCCTTAAAAGATGCTTCCGGTTATGTGTTCTACAACACCAGCAAGTGGACGCTGAAATCCCTGCAAGCAACCGCTACCAACAACCAGCAGATTCTGCTCGCCAATGTTGAGGAATATCTGGCTGGTTTCAGCGCCAACGTGAAAGAAATCATCGACAAGTTTAACCTCAAGGCCCAGGTGCGCCACATGGCGAACAAGGATGTGTTGCTGGATGTGCTGGAGAAATTCACCTCGCCCACTATCAACCTCACTCCTTTTGATAAAGAAGATCCGGATGGCAACAAACTACCAAAACTCACCAACCTCGGTATGGGTTATGTGTTCGAAGAATTGATTCGCAAATTCAACGAAGAAAACAACGAAGAGGCCGGTGAGCATTTTACGCCCCGCGAAGTCATCGAGTTAATGACTCACGTAGTCTTCGACCCGGTGAAAGATCAATTGCCACCCGTAATGACCGTGTACGATCCGGCCTGCGGTTCCGGCGGTATGCTCACCGAATCGCAAAACTTTATTAAAGATGAAGCAGGTGCCATCAAGGCCAGGGGTGATGTGTATCTCTACGGTAAAGAGATCAATGACGAAACCTACGCCATTTGTAAATCCGACATGATGATCAAGGGTAATGACCCAGCCAACATCCGTTGTGGTTCCACTCTCTCTACCGATGAATTCTCAAGCAGCCGATTTGACTTCATGCTTTCCAATCCACCCTATGGCAAAAGCTGGGCTAGTGAGCAGAAAAACATTAAAGATGGCAAAGAGGTGATCGACCCGCGCTTTAAGCTGGAGCTACCCAATTACTGGGACAACACAGAAACGGCCGATGCCATCCCGCGCTCCAGCGATGGCCAGTTATTGTTCCTGATGGAAATGGTCAACAAAATAAAACCCCTGGACACCACACCGTTCGGCAGCCGTATTGCCTCGGTGCATAACGGTTCCAGCTTGTTTACCGGCGATGCCGGCAGCGGCGAAAGCAATATCCGCCGCTACATTATCGAAAACGATTTGCTCGAAGCCATTATCCAGCTGCCCAACAATATGTTCTACAATACCGGCATCACCACCTATATCTGGCTGTTAAGCAATAAAAAAACCGAACTCCGCAAGGGCAAAGTGCAATTGATTGATGCCAGCCAGCTGTATCGCAAGCTGCGTAAAAACCTTGGTGATAAAAACTGTGAATTTACCTCTGAGCATATTCAGGAAATTGCCCAAACCTATCTCCAGTTCCAAGCCATTGAGCGCAAGGCAGAAGAGGACAAGGCCGGTAAAATTGCCGCCCAGATTTTTGATAACCGCGATTTTGGTTACTACAAGGTCAATATCGAACGTCCCGACCGGCGCAAGGCCCAGTTCACCCAGGAGCGCATTGAAACCTTACGTTTTGATAAAAGCCTGCAACAACCCATGGCCTGGGTCTATGCCGAATACGGCGATGCGCTGTATGAAAAAGCCAGCTTAAAAGAAAAGGAAAAAGCCATACTCAAATGGTGTGAAGACAACGCGCTGGAACTCAACAACAAAACCCAGAAAAAGCTGTTGGACATCAAGCTGTGGGAGAAGCACCAAAATCTGGTGCAAATAGCTAACAGCTTAATGCAGTCCATAGGCAATAAAGAATTCAACGATTACAACACCTTCAAGGCACTGGTCGATAAAACCCTGAAAGACGAAAAAATGAAACCCAGCGCCAGCGATAAAAATGCCATTCTAAATGCCGTCAGCTGGTACGATGAAAGCACCGAAAAAGTGATCAAGAAAACCGTCAAACTCAGCGGCGACAAACTCGATGAGTTGCTGCATCATTTAGATTGCAAAGAAAGTGATCTGGTGGATTTTGGTTACTTTCCCACCGAACAGAAAGGCGAATACATTACCTATGAAGCCAGCGCCGACCTGCGCGATAGCGAAAGCGTGCCGCTGAAAGACACTATCCATCGTTATTTCCTGGCCGAAGTCAAACCTCATGTGGAAGAAGCCTGGATCAATCTGGATTCCACCAAAATCGGTTACGAAATCAGCTTTAACAAATATTTCTACCAGCACAAGCCCCTGCGCAGTATGGAAGAAGTCGCAACTGATATAATTGCATTGGAAAAACAGGCAGAAGGCTTAATCGCCGACATACTTGGCATTGAATCAATCTTATAGGCGACGAACATGTTACTGGATGAGCTACACGCAAAAAAACGATTCATCGAAACCCTGTCCAGGGAATTCGGTGCAAAACGAATCCGTGTTTTTGGTTCAGTCGCCAGAGGAGAGGAAACACTGGACAGTGATATTGACTTTCTGGTCGATTTTCCACGCGGTTATGATCTGTTTCGCCAGCGCCTCCCTCTGGCTGATCGTTTGAAACAAGTCCTGGGGAGAGAAGTAGAACTGATTCCTGAACATGAGCTTAATCCCTATATACGAGAATCCATTCTGGCTGAGGCAATCGAACTATGAGCAAGTCATGGCAACCTTACTCCCACCATATTCTGGAATGCATCGAAAAAATCCATCGTATCCAGTCGCGTGGCGATATTACTCAGGATGATATTCTTTACGATGCCACACTCCGTAACCTGCAAACCCTCTCTGAAGCCACACAAAAACTCACCGAACAAAAACGAAGCCTCTGTCCGGATATACCGTGGAAAGAAATCAATGGCTTCCGGAATATTCTGGTCCATAACTACCTTGGCAATATAGATCCCGTGACCGTAAAAGCAGTGATTGAACAGCACTTGCAACCATTGGCATCCTGTATGGAAAAACTATTGGAGGAAACGGATGGATAGTTTGATGCAGATACCTAGATATGAGGATTATAGAGATTCGGGTATAAAATGGTTGGGAGGAATACCGAAAAAATGGGGGATTAAGAAATTAAAATATCTTGGTGCTATTTATGCAGGTCTTGGCGGAAAGAAAGGAGATGACTTTAGTAAAGAGTATAAAGAAGGTTTCTCACCATTTGTTCCTTTTACTAGTATTTCAGATGCTTCAATTGTGGCTAATCGGTATCAGTTTGTTTCAGTTAAATCCTATGAAGTGCAAGCACAAGTAAAAAACAATGATATTTTATTGTCTCTGTTTGGGAGGGTTAAAACCCCCAGCTTCAGCTGGCAGCTTTTAGCATGAAGCAGTATTCTATGTGTCATGAAAGAGTACAGACGAGGAAGTCATTCGGTTTTTCAGCTCCATATTCATATGGTTTGGTGTACAAAATATCGTAAGAACGTATTGAAAAAAGATATTGGAATACGGCTACGTGAACTGTGTCGACAAATCTGTTCGGATATGAGTGTTGAAATATTGTCGGGAGTTGTCGCTAAAGATCATGTTCATGTTTTGGTATCAATTCCTCCGCAAGTGTCAGTGAGTAAAGTGATCCAAAAGTTGAAAGGTAAGTCATCGTATAATACCAATCCCAATATATATTTATGTTAAAATAGCCCACTGTCTAGAACAGAGACATCGAATCACATCAGGTTGGCTGACAAACGAGTTCCACGCCTCACAACAGCTCGTCACAATATCATCATAATCTTTAAAACAGCGATTCGCCCAATAGTTATCCCGAAGCTGCTGCCACACTTGTTCGACCGGGTTGAGCTCTGGTGAATAGGCGGGTAATGGAAGCAGTGATAGGTTGGCTGGACACTTCAATTGCTTGCTCATGTGCCAAGCCGCCCGATCAATCACAATGACCGCATGCCGCCCCGTCTCGACCATTTGAGTTATCCCATCAAGGTGATGCTGCATTGCCTCAGTATTGGCATCCGGCATCACTAAGGCATAGGCGCTGTCCTTGCCAGGGCACACAGCACCAAACACATACGCGGCTGTAAACTGTTGTTGTCGAACCACGCGCGGTCGTGTCCCTTTCTCTGCCCAAATACGCGTGAGTGTCCCGCGTTGTCCAACGCGGGCTTCATCTTGAAACCAAATGTCAACCTGATCAAAGGACACTGCCTTGGGTAGCACGCTTAAAATCTGGTCGGCGAAGTTTTTTTAAACGCGTCTTGAACCGCTTGATCCTGTTGCGGGTGTCTGGAACGCACGGTGATCCAGACCAGGCCCAAACGATGCAGCAGATGATAAACGCTATTCAAGCAGCAATGCACATCAAATTGTTCCGCCAATAACGCACGAATCGTGTGCCCAGTGATGCGGCCCCCTTCACGTTGCTCGTTCAATGCAATCACCGCAGCTTTAAATTGTTCTTCTTGATCCGCGGCGAGTTTACGTGTCGCCCCACTGCGTGGGCTCTCGCGTAACCCATCGATTCCATCAACTGCAAATCGCCTGACCCAACCTTGGACTGTGGTTAAATGCACCTCTAAAAATTGGGCAACTTCACGATAAGTGTATCCATTATTCAGGTGTGTCATCCCAAGAAATCGAATCCGTGTGGACGCATGGGCTTCCGTTCTGGCCAGAGATGTAAAATCGATATCCGCCATGGATTCTGGTAGGTGTCTTTGTCGTCCGATGACGTCCTCCTTTTCATAATTAACATTAAATTGTTATTGTAACTCAATATTGTTTAATGATAAATATATTTGAATTGGTATAAGCTACAACGAGAATTTGGATCGTTACGCAAAGAATATTGGGGGCAGCGGATGTGGGCACGCGGATATTTTGCGTGTAGTACAGGGAATGTAACCGATGAAATGGTCAAAGACTACATTGAAAATCACGCAGAACGGACTGATGACTTTCATGTAGAAGAGTAGGTCTTCGGATGCTGATCTTCAGCTGCCATGTGGCAGTCAACATATTGCTGGCTTTAGCCTGAATGACACTTACAGTGCGAAGATCAAGCCACCGGTCTTCAGCCGGTGGTTAGCTTGACTTTTAATGAGCAGCGAAACACTTGAAGATATAGCAAAATGTTCACTTTATAGAGGGTCGACACGACCACTATACCTTAACTCTTTTTGCAAGGGTTTTCGGATAGTTTCAGCAATGGCTTTGCCCGAATTTATTAACCATCTACTTCAAAGTGATTACTATCGTAATTATTTTGCTACTTCTGCAAGGGGATTTACACGAATAAATTTGAAGCAAGAGTATATAAATAACGCCCCTGTAGCATTAGCACCACTCCCCGAACAAACCGCCATTGCCGCATTCCTTGATCGCAAAACCGCTCAAATTGATCAAGTGGTTGCGATTAAAGAAAAACAAATCGCCCTGCTCAAAGAGCGCAAGCAAATCCTGATTCAAAATGCCGTCACCCGCTGTCTCGATCCCAATGTGCCGATGAAAGATTCAGGTGTGGAGTGGTTAGGTGAAATTCCGCCTCATTGGAAAATAAAGCGATTGAAGTATGTGGTAAAAATTTTGAAGCGCATTGTTGGGCATGAGGGTCCAGATATTCTGTCGATTACCCAGAAGGGGATTAAGGTAAAAGACATTAAGAGCGGTGAAGGCCAATTGGCGATGAATTACTCAAAGTATCAACTCTTATATCAAGGAGAATTCGCCATGAATCACATGGATTTATTGACTGGTTACGTTGATATTTCAAAGTTTGATGGAGTTGTTAGTCCAGACTATAGAGTGTTTGTGAATGTTTACGATGAAATGAGTGATCGATATTTATTATCACTTTTTCAAGTAGGTTATAAGCACAAGATATTTTATCGATATGGCCAAGGTGTTTCCTTATTAGGGCGCTGGAGATTTCCTGCTGAAAATTTCAACAATTTTTTCGTCCCAATACCGCCAAAAGATGAACAAGCTAAGATTGTGAAGTTCATAGAAACTGAATCAGAGAAAATTGATAAAGCTATCGATCTTCAGGGGAAGCAAATCGATAAGATTAAAGAATACAAAGCCACGTTGATTAACTCTGCCGTCACCGGCAAAATCGAGGTGATATAGGAGGATTTATGGTCAGCCAAACCAATGAACAGGCACTTGAATCATCCATCGAAAAATTCCTTACTGGCACTTGTCTGGAAGCGTTGAAAGAAATTAAGGAAGACGATCTCCCATTTAGCCTAAACCACGGCTATCAATTGGGTAGCCCAGCAAATTTTAATGCCCATTTCGCCATTGATAACAAAGTCTTCTGGCAGTTTTTGCAAACCACCCAAAATGAAGAACTGGAGAAACTGAAAAAATCCGGTGCAGACTGGCAACGCAAAGTACTGGAGCGTTTTGACCGTTTGGTGAAGAAGAATGGTTTGCTTTCCGTATTAAAAAAAGGCCTGGCAGTAGATGATGCCCACCTGCATTTGATGTATCCCGCACCTTTAGCCAGCAGTTCTGAACAGGTGAAACAAAACTTTACTGAGAATATTTTCAGCAGTACCCGGCAAGTTCGTTATTCACTGACGAATACTTTAGAAGAAATCGACATGGTGCTGTTTATCAACGGCCTGCCATTTGCTACGCTGGAATTAAAAAACCCATGGACAGGCCAAACCGCCCGATATCACGGCCAGAAACAATATCGTAATGATCGTGATATTAGCCAGCCTTTGCTGCAATTTGGCCGTTGCCTGGTGCACATGGCGGTGGATACCGACGAAGTGTATATGACCACCAAACTGGCGGGTAAAAGCACGTTCTTTTTACCGTTTAATAAGGGCAATAACTTTGGCGCGGGTAACCCTCCGAATCCGAATGGCCATCAATCCGCCTATTTATGGCAAGAAGTGTTTAGCAAACACAGCATTGCCAATATTATTCAGCACTTTGTGCGGCTCGATGGCAGCAGCAAAGATCCGCTCAATAAACGCACCCTGTTTTTCCCCCGTTACCACCAGATGGATGTGGTGCGAAATCTGGCCAACCATGCCAGTGAACACGGGGCAGGCCATACCTATTTGATTCAGCACTCGGCGGGTTCTGGTAAATCCAACTCGATTACCTGGGCAGCCTACCAGTTGATTGAAACCTATCCGGCCAAAGCGGATGCGCCGGGGGCTAAAGGACTCGATCAGCCCTTGTTTGATTCGGTGATTGTGGTCACCGACAGGCGCTTGTTAGATAAGCAACTGCGGGAAAACATCAAAGAGTTTTCCGAAGTGAAAAATATTATTGCCCCGGCGTTTAGATCGTCTGAATTAAAAAGTGCGTTAGAGCAAGGTAAAAAGATTATTATCACTACCATTCAGAAATTCCCCTTCATTATTGATGGGATAGATGACCTGAGCGAAAAGCGCTTTGCGGTGATTATCGATGAGGCGCACAGCTCACAAAGTGGTTCCGCCCATGACAATATGAACCGCGCTATGGGCGGTGCGGGTGGGAACGGCGAAGAGGGCATGGATGCGCAGGATAAAATTCTCCATGCCATGGCTTCGCGCAAAATGCGCGGCAATGCTTCTTATTTTGCTTTTACCGCCACACCCAAAAACAACACGCTGGAAAAATTTGGTGTGCCGCAGCCGGATGGCAGCTTTAAGCCCTTTCATTTGTATTCCATGAAACAAGCGATTGAAGAGGGCTTTATTCTGGATGTGTTAGCCAACTACACCACCTACAAAAGCTATTACGAAATCCGGAAATCCATTGAAGATAACCCGCTGTTCGATAGCAGCAAGGCACAGAAAAAACTGCGTGCCTATGTAGAGCGCAACCAGCAAACCATCAATACCAAGGCAGAAGTGATGCTGGACCACTTTATGACCCAAGTGGTGAATAGTAAAAGATTGCACGGTAAAGCCAAAGCCATGGTGATTACCCAAAATATCGAAGCGGCAATTCGTTATTATAAAGCCATTGTCAAAATTCTTGATGACAAGGGCAATCCATTTAATGTATTAATTGCTTTTTCAGGGGAGAAAACCGTCGATGGGATTGACTATACCGAGGCTGGTATGAATGGCTTTGCCGAAAACGATACCCGCGATTATTTTAATAAGGATGAGTATCGACTTTTAGTGGTGGCCAACAAATATCTGACAGGTTTTGACCAGCCCAAACTCACCGCTATGTATGTGGATAAAAAGCTGCAAGGCGTTTTGGCGGTACAGGCACTATCGCGCCTGAATCGTTCAGCACCCAAGCTGGGCAAAAAAACTGAAGATTTGTTTGTGCTGGATTTCTTCAACTCGGTAGATGACATCAAAACATCGTTTGATCCGTTCTATACCGCCACCAGCTTATCTGAAGCCACCGATGTGAATGTATTGCACGAATTAAAAGATGCCATGGACGAGGTGGGTGTCTACGAATGGCAAGAGGTAGAGAATTTTGCGGTGTTATATTTTGAGAATGCTGACGCCCAGCATCTTAGCCCCATCATCGATACCGCCGCTAACCGGTTTAATGCAGAGCTGGCATTAGAAGACGAAGAAAAAGCCGACTTCAAAATCAAGACCAAACAGTTCATTAAAATCTACGGTCAGATGGCTTCGATCATGCCTTATGAAGTTGTAGTTTGGGAGAAGCTGTTCTGGTTTCTAAAATTCCTCATTCCAAAACTGATTGTAAAAGATCCTGATGCTAACAAAATTGATGAGCTGCTGGAAACGGTTGATTTATCGACCTACGGCCTGGAAAGGGTGAAGCTGGGCCAAAGCATTGGTTTGGATAGCAGCGAGACAGAAGTAGAGCCTCAGAATCCTAACCCACGCGGCGCACATGGCGGCGGCGAAGAGAAAGATCCTCTCGATGAGATCATTAGCCAGTTTAATGAACGCTGGTTTCAGGGTTGGAGCGCTACCCCGGAAGAACAGCGAGTCAAGTTCGTGCATATTGCCGACAGCATCAAGGCGCACCCGGATTTTGAGGACAAATACAAAAATAATCCCGATGTGCATAATCGTGAAATCGCTTTCAGCAAAATATTTGAAGATGTCATGCTGCAAAACCGGCGTGATGAATTGGAGCTGTATAAGTTATTGGCAAATGATGATTCATTTAAGAAAGCCATGCAGGAGAGTTTGAGACGAGTGGTTGGATGATATCGTAATATAAGGAGAAATGCTGGACAAAATTAATCCGCGCCCAGTTAATCCAGGCGATGGAAGAAATAGCGAAAAGGTATCCTTATCTTGAACCTTGAATCCAGCTAATCTTCAATTGACCATCGAATAAGATAACCTGAATTCGTATCAAAGCCCTTGAAAAATTCTTAAAACTTAAAGACTGTGACAATGAGATGGTCTTCTCTCGCTACGCTTTATATTTGACAAGCATTATTTAAGATCAAGCCAAGATAAAATACAGCCAATATAGTAAAATAATGGCCGTATTAATTTAAATAAAGCCATCCCATGTCCAATGAATCCAAAAAAGTGGCCGTATTAAGCCAGATCAAGCGGGTTTCATCAACACTCAGCTTAGCTGAAATTTCCACACTGCTAGCCAATAGCATACCTGAACGCACCTTACGTCGCTGGCTGCTTGAATGGGTTGAGTCTGGGGTTTTAAAACGGACAGGCAAGAAGCGCGGCACCCGTTATCAGTATATTTCTGATGAAAACGTTAGTTATCATAGTAAAAGACAACTCCCAGCTTTTTTACAGTTTTTACCCAAACACCAACGAACTATCGTATTAGAACAAATTCGTGATCTGTGGACGCATACTTCCACCGCGCTTGAAGGTAACACCTTAACACTTGGTGACACCCACGCCATTCTTGGTTTGGGTTTGACCATTTCAGGGAAGCCATTAAGAGAGCATCAGGAAATAGTCGGGCATGCGAAGGCAATCGATTTGCTCTATCAAAGCATTCAGGAATCACTGAACAAAACATTCATTTATGGGCTACACAAGACAATACAAACTGAAGTCGTGAATGATATTTATAAACCCATTGGTGCATGGAAGGTAGAAGTGAATGGGACATATGCCGTTACTTCACAAGGTGAACAGCGGTTCATCGAATACGCACACCCCATGCACGTAGACGGTCTAATGGAAGAAGTGATTCAGACCATTAATCGCGTTGAAATTTCAAAAGTAACAACCGAGAACTGCGCAAGTTTTTACGCTAAGATCCACATGGCAATCGTACATATACATCCATTTTGGGATGGCAATGGACGACTTGCGCGATTACTGGCGAATATTATTTTATTGAAAGCAGGTTTGCCACCTTTAGTGATCGAAACATCACAGCGACGCGAATATATAGAATGTCTGGCAGACTACCAGGTCAAAGTAGGACAATTAACAAATATAACAGGCGCATGGCCAGATGATAAGCAACTTAAACTTTTTGAGGAATTCTGCCTGCGAGCTTATGGACTGACTAAAGATTTGCTAGCAAAAGCTAGCTTATGAGCGTATCGATAGCTGTGAGTCGTGTACAGCATTTTGTTGTCTTAAAGAGCTTGGTTTATCAAACACTTACCAAAGTAGATTTTCCCTGTCAAAATAGTCCCTTATGGTTGTTTGAGAAAGTCTTAATTGATTTCGAGATAATACAAACTTGAATTACTTTATGTGGTTGCAGATAGAGCACTATGGCTTAAATCGTGGGTATCATGACGGCTATTTCTAAAAATACATAACCCAGTTATCTGACGCTATTTCATGCGTATTGATAAGCATACCCATAGCCTGATTATTGTCTATCATGAGTTTTCCGCAGCACATCTGCCATTTCTTCCTCAACAGCCCGGTCTAGATGAATGCTTTCATCGGTATCAACAATGCCTGCATCAGCATCGCTGTAAGTATCCAGTTCCAGTTTGTCTTCACTGTTGGCAATGACTAATGTTACGACCGCATCACCTGATACATTCACTGCAGTTCTGATCATATCCATCAGCCGGTCAACACCGAGAATCAAGCCGATACCTTCAACAGGCAGACCGACTTGTGCGAACACCATAGAAAGCATAATCAAACCAACACCAGGCACACCTGCTGTGCCAATCGATGCTAGCACAGACATCAGAATAACAGTGAGATAACCGCTAATTCCTAAGTCCACATTATAAACATTGGCAATAAACACAGTGGCAACGCCTTGCATTATTGCAGTACCGTCCATATTGATGGTTGCACCAAAAGGGACTGTAAATGAAGCAACCGAGTTATCAACTCCCATACGCTCGGTAACGGTTCTCATGGTGACAGGAATGCTTGCATTCGAACTTGCAGTACTAAATGCAAAAACCTGAGTATTCCTGATTTTTTTAATGAAGATGGCAGGGCTAAGGCCGGAAAACAGTTTCAATACCAGCATCAAGGTGACGAATAGATGCGCCATTAATGCACCAATCAGCACCAGAACATAGCCAGCCAGAGAAGCTAATAGTTCAAGGCCGAGATTTGCAACTGCCTTGGCGATTAGTGCGAAGACGGCATAGGGAGCAACTGCCATAATAATATTGACCATTTTCATCATGATCTCATTGGCAATTTCAGCGCCTTCAATAAAACTTTTGGCTTTTCTGCCGACCATTAACATGCTGATGCCAACCAGTATCGAAAAGAAAATCACTGGCAGCATATCGCCATTTGCCATGGCATGAATTGGATTGGTCGGAATAATACTGATGATCACATCCGTCAGTGGAGGCGCTTCCTGTGCAGTAAACGTAGCATTGGATGCCTGATTCATGCCTTTGCCGATACCTGCAATAGCGGCAATGCTGATTGCCATGGCGATAGCGATTGCAGTGGTGAGCATATAAAGCCCGAATGCCTTGGCACCAACACGCCCCAACGTGTTGATGTTGCCGATGCCACATACACCACAAATTAGCGAGAAGAACACCAGTGGAACCACCAGCATTTTTAAGGCATTGACAAACATTTTACCAACAACGTGGAATAGTCCATTAACAATATAAGTGTTAATAAATCCATCTTCTGCGTTTAAGCCACCGAGGTTGATGATTAATCCGATGATAATTCCCAGCGCCATGCCTAGTAGCACTTTGACGGTCAGACTCATTTTTTTAACTTCACTCATCATTGCCTCCTTTGTGTGTTTGTTTTGCCAGCTTCATGCTCCTCAGGGTCTAGATGACGCTCATACGCTTCCCAGTCATCCGTGTAATAACGACTGATATTGAAGGGGGCAAGTAAGGCTTTGAAATTTTTGAAAACAACGTCCCTGCGTTGCCCAAAAACATAAGCATGCACTGTATTGGTCGCGTGCTCAACCGCATGCCATAGCCAACGTTGATTTGACTTGTTTCCCACAAACGACCACTGTTCATCCAATTCGGCTTCTTCGCAAACCCGTTCCAGTCTTACAACCAAAGCTACGTTTGAGCTCACAGTCAGAAACATAGGGTTCACTGGAACAATGCTGCCCTGTTTCTTTTAGAGTACGAATCACCGTGTTTTTATTACCATGTATTGAAATAGGCAATCAGTTGGTTACCCTGCTAAAAGGTTTCTAGGTGGTCTATTTGGGTTAAATTATCTATGTTCATAATCATTTTCATACAGTAGATTATGAACAGAAAAGCTATTTCAGGCTTATTTATATTGGACAAGACTAGGGTCGGACATTTGTCTTTTAGTGGGTTATATACTCTCCGCACATGAAAATTTAGCATCCTGTGCACGCGCTTTTTTGCGGATAGTTGCGTTGTAAAACCTTGTTGTAGAACGACTACAGCGAAGGTTTCCCACCTTACTTTCCATAAAATATCACGCACACAAAATGCTAAATTTTCATGTGCGAAGAGTATACTAAAAATTCCGCTCAACGGGTGGATTCTTACTCTTGGTCACGATCAGCTTTTTCTTGTAGTCCCGATAATCCAAAACGTCGACTGAGTTCGGTCAAGACATCGTCAGGCGATAAACCTTGTTGACTGAGCAAAACCAAGGTGTGAAACCATAAATCAGCGACCTCGTAGATAATTTTATCAGGATCGCCATCTTTTGCTGCCATGACAGTCTCTGTTGCTTCCTCGCCTATTTTTTTGAGTATTGCGTCTAAGCCTTTGGCATAAAGGCTCGACACATATGAACTTTCTGGTTGGGCTTGTTTACGCTGTTCCAGAACAGTGGCTAATTGGTTGAGAATGTCGCTCATGATGATTGCTGCAAATATGTTATGCGTTGCTGATTGGTTGGGTTTACTGTTTAGAATCTGATGATTTGATTAATCGAGTGATTTTTATATTAGGCTGCTGTTTTACAGGCTGTTTTCGGCAATAAACGATGCTCGTATGAAATAAGTTAACTTGTCGAAATGTTAATGGTCTGATGGATAGATGGTTTTAGGATCTTTCAATACTGGGTCAACAACTTTCCATTGGTCGCCATCCAGCTCGCGGAAAAAGCAATGCTTACGACCTGTATGGCAGGCAATTCCGCCAATTTGTTCTACTTTGAGCAGAATGACATCTGCGTCACAATCCAGACGAATTTCCTTAATATTTTGCTGATGCCCCGACTCTTCACCTTTACGCCAGAATTTCTGCCGAGATCGAGACCAGTAGACAGCATGGCCTTGTTGAGCAGTTTGATGGAGTGCTTCTTTGTTCATCCAGGCGACCATTAATACATCACCGGTTTGCCAATCTTGTGCGATAGCCGGGGCGAGGCCGTCATTATCCCAAACGATTTCATCCAGCCAATGCTGGTTCATTGCAGGCGCATCTCAATACCTTTGTCTGCCATGTGTTGCTTGGCTTGCTGGATTGAAAATTCGCCAAAATGGAAAATACTGGCCGCTAGCACTGCGTCTGCTTTACCCTTGAGAACGCCATCTGCAAGATGTTGAAGATTACCAACACCGCCGGATGCAATTACTGGTACTGCGACCGCTTCGCTGATTGCGCGAGTTAGTTCTAGATCGAAACCAATTTTAGTGCCGTCACGGTCCATGCTGGTGAGTAAGACTTCTCCGGCACCAAAATTGACCATTTTTATTGCCCATTCTACTGCGTCAATACCGGTGGGCTTGCGACCACCATGAGTAAAGATTTCCCAGCGCGATGGTTCGCCTTCACTGCTAACTTGTTTCGCGTCAATGGCGACAACGATACATTGCGAGCCAAAGCGATCAGCTGCTTGCTTGACAAATTCAGGTGTAAATACGGCTGCTGTGTTGATACCAACTTTATCTGCACCAGCATTGAGCATACGTCGGATATCTTGTAGGGTACGGATTCCCCCGCCAACGGTGAGTGGGATAAAAACCTCGCCAGCAACTTGTTCTACCACGTGAACCATGGTGTCGCGATCACCGGAACTGGCAGTAATATCCAGAAATGTTAATTCATCCGCACCTTCGCGATCGTAACGCCGGGCGATTTCAATCGGGTCACCAGCATCACGGATATCCAGGAATTGAACACCTTTAACGACGCGGCCATCATCGACATCCAGACAGGGAATAATACGTTTTGCTAAAGCCATTTTAATACTGTGGTATTTTCGAAAATTGCTTTGCCAGCTTGAGCCCTTCGGCAAAATCCAAAGCACCTTCGTAAATTGCACGACCAGTAATTGCGCCAATGACACCATCATTGGCAATCGGTCGCAACGATTCAACATCCTCAAGGTTGCTGATTCCACCTGAGGCAATCACCGGAATGCGTATTGCTCTGGCAAGACGCCCGGTTGCCTCGACGTTGACACCTTGCATCATCCCGTCACGACTAATGTCCGTATAAATAATTGCTTCGACACCAGCCAGTTCAAATTGCTGGGCAAGATCAATGACATCATGGTGAGACAGTTTTGACCAACCGTCGACAGCAACTTTGCCGTCTTTAGCATCCAGCCCAACAATAATATGCCCAGGGAATTCACTGGCTACATTATCAACAAAATGAGGTGTGCTGACTGCTTTTGAACCAATAATCACATAGCGAACACCTGCATTTAGGTAAGTCTGTATAGTATCTTCACTGCGAATTCCGCCGCCCACCTGGATATCGATATCTGGAAAAGCTTCGACAATATCATGAATAACATCAGCATTTTTTGGTTCACCTGCAAAAGCCCCATCCAGATCGACTAAGTGTAAGCGTTTGGTGCCAGCCTCAACCCAACGACCAGCAACAGCGACAGGGTCATCAGAAAAAACCGTATCATCTGCCATACGTCCTTGGCGCAAACGTACACATTTACCCTCTTTTAAATCAATTGCTGGAATTAGTATCATGTTAGGCACATATTGTTTTTTTTAGATTAAAGGAACAAGCATGAATTAACTCGTGTAGCTGACGCAGAGCCTTTCTTTATTAAATAGGAGTTTGTCTTGAAGATACCGTAATCGTCACATAGTAAACTATGTGGCTGTTGTTGCAAACCCGGATAATTGACAAACAGGCAGGTCAGATGTGTCAATTATTTCATTCACATTCATTGACCATCCCAATTGATGAAATTATCTAATAGTTGTAAACCTAGACGCTGGCTTTTTTCAGGATGAAATTGAACCGCAAAAATATTCTCTCTTGCCAGTGCGCAGCTAAACTTTTCTGGATATTCCGATGTTCCAATACAATGCTCCGTGTGGGCTGGAGTTGCGTAATAACTATGTACAAAATAAAAACGACTGTTATCTGGGATATCGTTCCACAAAGGATGCTGTAGCTGGCTAACAGTATTCCAACCCATATGCGGGATTTTGATGAGGTCACCATGGTTATCATGCATGCCATTTGAGAATTTTCGCACTCGCCCGGGAAAAATACCAAGACATTGTGTTGATCCACTTTCCTCGCTTTCATCCAGCATGATTTGTAATCCGATACAGATGCCGAGTAACGGTTTGGTTGTGGCAACATGGCGCACTGTTTGATCCAGTTTTGTGGTGACCAGTGCCGTCATACAATCACCGATTGCTCCTACGCCTGGTAGCACAACTCGATCTGCGGCCAGAATTTCATCGGGGTTCGATGTAACCTGCACAATCGGTTTAGAGGGTATATGTTGTAGCGCTTTCGCTATGGAGTGGAGGTTCCCCATCCCGTAATCAATTACTGCCACGGATGTCATTTTTTAAACCTTGTTCGGCTAGAAACTATTTTATAAAGCGCCTTTGGTTGACGGCAATATGCCAGCCATTCGAGCATCTGGTGTCGCTGCCATGCGCAAAGCACGACCAAAAGCCTTAAAGATTGTTTCAGCAATATGATGTGAATTCAAACCACGTAAATTATCGATGTGCAGGGTAACGCCAGCATGGTTGACGAAACCTCTGAAAAATTCCAGAAACAGATCAACGTCAAAGTTGCCGATGTGAGCGCGAGTATACTCTACATTATAAGTAATTCCTGGACGACCAGAAAAATCAATCACCACACGTGACAAGGCTTCATCCAGAGGCACATAAGCATGTCCGTAACGCTGAATGCCTTTTTTATCAGCTAATGCTTGTGCAAAAGCCTGGCCGAGAGTGATGCCAATATCTTCGACTGTGTGATGTGCATCAATCTGTAAATCACCTTTCGCATTGACATCAATATCAAACATGCCGTGACGCGCAATTTGATCGAGCATGTGATCCAGAAAAGGCACACCGGTTTCAAAATTTGACTGACCTGTACCATCGATGTTGATTGAAACGATGATTTTAGTTTCTAGTGTATTGCGTTCTACACGCGCTTTTCGTTCAGTCATTAATGCTGTTCTCTTTTGTGTTCTGTTTATTCAAGATTTCGACACAGGATGCATAGCAGCGTTAATAGTGGTCACAAAAAGCTTATATAACTAGTGTTTTGCACTGATTTATTCGCTTTTGTCTTGCGTAGCGTTTCTTGATTTAAGTCCTGAACCGTTTTGTAAGCGTAATGATACGACACTATAACAGAAGCAACGAGTGCTGATTATAAGGAAAGATGATTATATGGGGAAGAACTGACATGAAGAGTATTTGAAAAAGGTGGGGTGAACGATGGGGCTCGAACCCACGACCACCAGGATCACAACCCGGGGCTCTACCAACTGAGCTACGCTCACCATAACAGTTTTAACTGGCACGCTTGGCAGGAATCGAACCTGCAACCCTCGGCTTAGAAGGCCGATGCTCTATCCGGTTGAGCTACAAGCGCATGAAACTGGTCGGGGTAGAGGGATTTGAACCCCCGACATCCTGCTCCCAAAGCAGGCGCGCTACCAAACTGCGCTATACCCCGTATATATTAAATTTTCGCTGTATCCAACCACACGTCCAACAGCCGACAAATGATACTCTGATCGCTCTTTATGGTCAACTGAGTTTAGTAAAAAAATGCTACAGATAATACGCTGAAGAATTAGAATGTCTCAGGAAACATGTCATTGGGTGATGCTGTCGATTAATAACCATAGATCTGATCATAAACGTAACTGTCATGCTCAATATTAAAAAGTACTCCATTTCTGAATTCCAACTGGAGTGTTGGTAAGTTTTGGTCAGATATATACGTCCATAATTCATAGTGTATTGGTATCAGATGCTCAGTCTCGTGCTTCAGTCTTAAACCACGCCGCTTTAGTCTTAAGCCTTTCGTATACTTTTCACTGATTTCGTATTCATATCTATCAATGTATTCTTTGGCATGTTCAACGAACTCAGGCTCGCCGCATAAATCCAAAACTTTGTCTTGGTTATAACCTTGCAAAACCACACGATTGCTACAATGCAAAGCCAGCGCTGTATCGGAAAATATGATGGCTATTAGACATATCAAAAACCATGTTTTCATCTAAATTATCCATTGGTTATTAATTGACTTTTTATTGATGTTTTTTGAGGAATGATGATTTAGAGAGCAAGAAAATATGAAATCTAGCCATGTTGTTGATTAATAACCATAACCACCAACCTCAATCTGATCCAGTTTCCCATCTCTAAACTTCAAATGTTGCACTAATCGACGTCTGCCGAAGTTATATGTCCAAACTTCATAATGTATTGGTACCAGATGTGATGAATCATACTCGAGTGTCGTTTGGTTACCGATTACGTTTCCCCCCAGTCGATTTCTAATACCGATGTTTGAATCGATGTATTCTGTTTTATGTTCGATAAACTCAGGTTCACCGCAGAGTTTGTAGACCCTGGATTTGTGATATCCCTCATTGACTACGCGTTTATTACAACGCAAAGCAAATGCGGTTTCTGAGAACAAAGCGAATAATACAACTGCCAATAGCCATCTAGTCATTTAGTACCTCCAGAGGGAAAGCTGTTTATATGCACCTAAAGACTTCTTGTGACCCAGAAGCCTTTGGACATAGACAACCCCTTTTTTTTATCTTTAAAAATATCAACCTTTTAAATATTTTTAAAAGCAATGTTTATACATTACAAATCACATTCTGTAATAATTTCAATGGTTCCGAAACATAGTTAAGTCGTCTTCGGGGCCGCTTATTACTCATCCATATTGCGTTATAAGAAAAGGAAGCAGATTACTGACAAGCAACCATTTCACAGGTTACAATTAGTCGCTAGTGCTTTTCAATACAATGCCCAAAGTCACTGTGACTTAGAATGTCACGATCAGTTTTTATCTTAACCCTTAATGATGTACCAATACTGAATTATGATTGAATCGATATTTTCACCTTCTATTTTTGTTCATAGCAACGATTCTTTTGGCGGTGGTCACTTAATTGAATCAATCTATGCTCTTATAGAGACACTGATGTCATCTGGATTTACCGCTCTTTTAATGCAAGCTTTTCCAGGGATACACGCGTTACCTAATATTCATCCGTTGGTTGTACATTTTCCTATTGCACTGTTCACGACTTTTTTTCTGCTTGAGGTGTTAGCAATGATTCGTCGTAGTGAAAGGCTTTATCATGCCGCCAGCTGGACTCTCTATACAGGAATTATTTTTGCAGTGACTGCAATACTTCTTGGCATGCAAGCCGCCCGCAGTGTCCCACATGGCGGTGTTATTCATTCTATTATTGATCAGCACGAAAGTTATGCAACCGCAGCGACTGGCATCGCTGTTGTGTTAGCACTATGGCGAGCAGTGGCGGGAGAGCATTTAATTAACTTAGCGCCTCCACGTTGGCTCCATCTGGTTCTGGCTATGGTGATGGTATTGCTGATTTTTCTCACCGCTGATCTTGGTGGATTGATGGTGTTTAAATTTGGGGTGGGCGTTCAACGTTAGGGTATATCTAGAATTGTCAATTGAATCACTATAGATCAATAAGCTATCGACTTTTTTACACTTTTTATGTGATCAGCGCTTCAACAGCAGCTCTGTTACAAATTAGTCGAAGCAAAACCACTCAAGATCAGTGGTTATCCTCTGAATACAAATTGCTGATCGAGATATTTATCAATGATGAGTTGGGCTTGTTCAACCTGATGATCATTCACCCAAAGTGAAGCAATGCCTGTTGCAGGAAGTTCTCCAATTCCTCCCTGCAAATAATAACCATTTAGATAGGTTTGAAGCCCAGCTTGTTCAAGTAATCCTTTGACAATACTCGCTTCAACAATATTTTCTGCTTGATATATTTGTTGCATTGTATGCTCGTTAGAATCTTAATTAATCATTCAGGAATCGGTTATTTCTAGCGTAAAAAAGCTAATTATTTGCCAGTTCATGAAACTATCTGGGTTTTTGTTGCTAACAGACAATGAAAACGACTCCAGTCAAAACCAGAGCCGGGATCCTCTTTTCTTCCGGGTGCGATATCGCTGTGACCAGTGATATGATCGGCCGATAAATTTGTGTAGTTTTTCAATAAAATAATAACAACATCAACAAGTTGGTTATATTGCTGATCAGTATATAATTCAGTTTCTGTTCCTTCTAATTCAATTCCAATCGAGAAATCGTTGCAACATGCACGTCCATAATAGCTAGATTGACCAGCATGCCAGGCACGAAGATTAAATGGCACATATTGTGTGATCTCTCCATTACGATTGATTAGAATGTGAGAGGACACTTTAAGCTTATGAATCGCTTTAAAATAAGAGTGTTCATCCGGGTCAAGACAGTTAGTGAATAACTGGTCAATATAGACTGTTCCAAACTGTCTTGGTGGTAAACTGATGCAGTGAATGACTATCAATGATATGTCGTTTTCGTTAGCACGAACATCACAGTTTGGAGATTGTAAATGCCTCACATTGCTTAGCCAATGGTTGTTTACGATGGATGACATGATTTAAAACGAATAAAGTGAATTAAACGTAAATTATAAGGTATTTAAGTAATCTTGTGGTTTTGATACAGTATAGAAAAAATGGATTATAAAATTATATTTTTTCTGGTTTGCGCATATCACGATTGCAGCTGTAAATGGTTCCACCAGATTTGGAAAGGCTAATTTTATGTATATAGATTTTTCGACATTTTTTGATCAATCCTTGCGTGAGGTGGCTGGTTTTTATCCTGCCAGAAGTCACGAGCAAGCTTTTTTAAGAATCTCAGATGGAATTAACCATCAACACAGCGTCTTTTTTCTACAAGGATCAACTGGTGTCGGTAAGACTCACATTTTAAAACGCCTCTATCGAAAACCAGAATCCTCTCTTCGTAAAGCCTGGTTGTCTGTACGTCAGCCAAGTGTTGGTGGGATCATGCAATCATTTGCAGATTTATACCAAATAAACTGGGATTTAACCAATCCTAATGAGTTGCGAAAACGCTTGGTTGCAGATGTTAAAAATAAAAAAATGCCAGTACTTTATATTGATAATGTGAGCAGTCTTGACGTGGAGACTGTGATTGCATTAAGCAAAATTCTTCGCTGGCGCAAACATACAATAGGCAAAGTGGTTTTTTCAGGACGATTTAGATTGAATCCAGTGTTTAAGGCGTTTGTTAAGCATAACAATATTAAATCGATACATTGTCGGTTGAAGCCATTGGATGAGGCTGAAATTCATGCTTATTTAGTGCAGTTAAGTCGTGCATCTGGGTATACCGGTAAAAGTCCTTTTGATAAAGATTCGATCCATGCATTGATTAAGCATAGCCAAGGTATTCCTCATAAAATCAATCAGTTATGTGATTGTTGTTTATTTATTGCGCGTAATAGTAATCATTTTAAGCTGGATGCCAAGCTGGTTAATCGGGCCGCTGCAGATTTGCAGAAATTAAGGTTATGGTCTCCCAATAATAAAAAACTGAAGAAGGAACAGCAATCTTCTTCAGACGCGGATTTGAATTATACTCACAAAATACTTTCTGCTATCCCCATCAGCAAGCAAACTAACGCTTCATCAAGCTCAAAGACGACAGTTTCTGGCCGGCGTACAGACACAAAAGATCATTTTTTTCAAGGTGCTGATAAAAATCATGTGAGTCTTAAGGGGGAAAGTCAGTTTCTAAGTGATGAGTGGGAAAAGGCACTCAATAGCTATCTCTTAAAGCATCCCAATGATGAAATAGACAACAGCAATATTGATGTTTCAAATGGAATCAGGGGTTTCTCATACTCTAAAATATGGCCACTCACCAGTTTGTTGTTGTTATTACTTGGTGCTGGCGGCGGATATTATTTTCTAAATCATGTTAATTACACCAGAGGTAATTTGCCTGATGATTTCTCGCCATGGCATTCTAAGAATTTGAATAACAATATAAATTTTTCTAAAGGTTCGGATAAAATCTCCTCCAAAACAGACTCGGAAAAGATAATAAAGGGCGAAAGCATTGAGTCAAGCCTTGTTTTGGCAGTCTGGAATAACAAAATTGCAGAAATTAACGAGTTGTTGCAATTAGGTGTTAATGTGAATACACGAAATCATTTTGGCCAGACACCGTTGATGATTGCGGCCATACTAGGTAATTTGAATGCAGTAAAGTTATTACTTGAGAAAGGTGCCGCTTTGAATTATATCGATAATAATGGGTTGACAGCATTAATGTTGTCAGCAAGGAACGGACAGTTGTTAGTCGCGGAGCATTTGTTGGGTAAGGGTGCTGATGTCAATGTTCAAGATAAACGTGGTTTGACAGCGTTGATGCATGCAGCATCTTTTGGTCATGAAACGACTGTTGAAACCATCCTGAAGTACAAGCCAGCATTAGAAGTGAAGGATAACAAGTCAAAAGACAAGAAAAACGTTAAGGAAGATGAAGGACGGGCAGCAGGCACAATTACCTTATCTCAAGGTTATCAAAATATTGCTCACATAATACAAACTACTCTATAGCATTTCACCAACACGTGAGAAATGCGGGCTCGGAGCTGGTTAGCATCTTGTGTTTTTTGATGACAATAGGGTGGTGTGGTGGTGTTCCAGAAATGTAGATTCCGTTTGTAAGTTTGTGAAGTTCAACAGAGATGCTCAAAGTTAGTATCAATTTTTCTCAAACACAACAATCTACAATCTGAAACATCACTGAAGTATCAGATTGCCAACATTATTTAACCGCTTGTATACGATGTCCAGTCATGAGAATCATCACCAAACACCAAAAAATATGGGTTCAGATATTCTTCTTTGGTGTTGTAAGCGAGTATTTGTCCACTTAAGTCAGTGACTTTCCCGCCTGCTTGTTCAACAACGCACTGGGAGGCAGCAGTATCCCATTCAGAGGTTAGGCCAATGCGTGGATATAGGTCTGCTTTGCCTTCAGCGACCAGACATAGCTTGAGTGAGCTACCCATTGAAACGAGTTCATGTTGTCCCAGCCGCTTCAAATAGTCGGCAAGCTCTGCGGTCTGGTGTGAGCGACTACCAACCACTGTAAGCGGTTTTTTAGCCTCTTTGCGTACCGAGATGGATTGAGGCTGTTGATCTGGCAGGTGTTTCCATGCCCCTAGTCCTTCAGCTGCAGAATAACAAACGCTGCTGACTGGGACATAGACAACACCCAGTATCGGTTTATTTCCACTGATTAATGCCACATTAACCGTGAATTCGCCATTGCGTTTGATAAACTCCTTTGTGCCATCTAGTGGATCTATTAACCAGTAAGTTTGCCATTGTTTACGTTCAGAATAAGCCAGGTGTGCGGATTCTTCAGAGAGAATTGGTAACTTAGGGGAAAGTTTTTCAAGACCAGCAACAAGACAATTGTGAGATGCCAGATCAGCTGAGGTCAGTGGTGATTGATCATCTTTTGTTTCAATAGCAAAATCTGTGTTGTAGATTTTAAGAATCTCGTCACCAGCTTGAATGGAAAGTTTGATTGTCTCATCCAGTAAAAGCCTTAAATTCAGATCAGTCATGCAGTAAATCCTCGTTGATTTGTTCTTGTGTTAAAAATAAAGCAGCTATAGTACGAGCTTCTGTGCATTCTCCGCTGCTGATTAGTGATTGTATGTCTGTCAGTGGCCAGGGAACAACATCAGGAACTTCTGGCTCATCTCCTTGCAGGCGTTGTTCGAACAAATTCCAGGCAATTACGACATCAATGCTATGTGACATATAAGCAGGCGCCAAAGTTAATGGTATAATATGCTTAAAATTATTTGCTGCGAAACCGGCTTCTTCCTGTAGTTCTCGATTGGCAGCCTGGTAGAGTGTTTCGCCGGATTCAATTCGGCCTTTTGGTAATCCTAGCTCATAGCGATCAACTCCCGCACAATATTCACGAATTAGAATGACAGTGCTAGCATCAACCAAGGGTACGATCATTACAGAGCCGGGAGTATGTGTGCTGCATAAACGTTCAAAGTTGCAGATGACCTGATTGCTAAACTGCAGCTCTAATTGCTCAATCTGAAACAGTCTGGATTTTGCAATCATTTGTTTGTTCAAAATGACAGGTTTTTTACGCATGTGCTGATAGGTGAATATGCTTATACATGAATCGTATGTGACTGATCAGTTTACTTGATTGTTGTGACTTATATTTGGAAGTGGCTAATTAAAAATTAGGGCCGAGATTTTTAATTAGCCGAGAAACAGGGACAAGAGTTGATTGGATTAGTAAGCAATTCAACTTTAGGATGCCACATTATACTTTAGATTTACGTTGACTTTTTAGCCTTTTTCTTGGATTGTATTAAGCTAGTAAAACATTTGGTGATCAATATATCCTCTTTTCAGTTTGGAGAGGAGGTGCTAAAATCGTTATTACCTTGAAGATCATGTTTCAGTTGTCTCTGTAACATCTCGCAGAGAAGCGGACAGAGATTACCTGTTTGACACAATTAGATGGAGTCACTAGTGAGCGCAAATACAAAACCGGTCTCAGATGATGAGTTTGAGGAAACAGTATTAAAGGCAGAAAAACCTGTTTTGGTCGACTACTGGGCAGAATGGTGTGGTCCATGTAAAATTATTGCACCGATACTGGACGAGGTTGCTAGCGAGTATGGGGATCAAATTTCAGTAGTAAAAATGAATATTGATGATAACAACAATACGCCTCAACACTATGGTGTTAGGGGTATTCCAACACTGATGTTGTTTAAGGGCGGTGAAGTAGAAGCGACAAAAGTGGGTGCGTTAACTAAAGGTCAATTGAAAGAATTCCTGGATGCCAATCTATAAAAATTTTATACGGCTCGTTCAATCTTTGTGGACGAGCTGAGTTTCTTGTGATAAGTTAAGCTACTATTGATTCTCTTAGCCGTGCCGCTTCAGGTGCAATCTAACGCCAGACACATCTCCTTTTCAAAATTTAAGCGTTAATTTCCATTCTCTTTTTTTTTATCTTAGTCCTAATACCTATCAGGACAATTAACATCTTTGTTTACAATCCCACTATCTATGAATCTAACTGATCTAAAACGAAATCCTGCCGCTGAGTTGACTGCATTGGCGGAGTCGCTCGGTATTGAAAATGTTTCGAGAGCCCGCAAGCAAGACCTGATTTTTAGTATTCTCAAAAAGCATGCTAAAAGTGGCGAAGGAATTTATGGTGATGGAGTTCTTGAAATTCTGCAAGATGGATTCGGGTTTCTCAGATCACCTGATAGCTCATTTTTGGCGGGCCCTGATGATATTTATGTTTCGCCAAGTCAAATTCGGCGCTTTGCGCTTAGGACTGGAGATACGGTTTCGGGGAAAATACGACCACCAAAAGATAGCGAACGTTATTTTGCCATGCTTAAAGTTGAGCAAATTAACTTTGAGACACCTGAGAATGCCAAGCACAAAATATTGTTTTCCAATCTTACCCCTTTGTTTCCAACAAAGCGTTTTGTACTAGAGCAGGGTAATGGAACAACCGAGGATTTAACCGCACGCGTTATTGATCTTGTTGCGCCAATTGGAAAAGGCCAGCGCGGTTTGATTGTTTCCCCACCGAAAGCGGGTAAAACTATTATTTTGCAGAATTTGGCACAGTCAATTGCAGAGAATAATCCTGAAGTGCATTTAATCGTCTTACTGATTGACGAGCGACCTGAAGAAGTTACTGAAATGAAGCGCTCGGTGCGTGGTGAAGTTGTGTCCAGTACTTTCGATGAGCCGGCATCGCGTCATGTGCAAGTTGCAGAAATGGTGATTGAAAAAGCCAAAAGATTGATTGAGCATAAGCATGATGTTGTGATTTTACTGGACTCGATTACTCGGTTGGCACGCGCTTACAACACTGTGATTCCGTCCTCAGGAAAGTTGTTAACAGGTGGTGTTGATGCTAATGCGCTGGAACGCCCCAAGCGTTTTTTTGGTGCGGCAAGAAATATTGAGGAAGGTGGCAGTCTGACTATTATTGCAACCGCATTGGTAGATACCGGTTCGCGTATGGATGAAGTGATTTTTGAGGAGTTCAAAGGTACGGGTAATATGGAATTGCATCTGGAACGAAAATTTGCTGAAAAGCGCGTGTATCCGGCAATTAATGTTAGTCGATCCAGCACACGGCGTGAAGATTACCTGATGGATCCTGATGATTTACAAAAATGCTGGATTTTGCGTAAGATTTTACATGCAATGGATGATATGGCTGCGATTGAATTCTTACTCGGCAAGCTTAAAGATACCAAGACCAATGCTGAGTTTTTTGAATCAATGAAAGGATAATCAAAAAGAAAATTGCCATGGCTTTGTAATGCTTTTAGCAGAAACATAGCTAACAATTCAAATTCCAGTTAAATTTTTCTCCAGCTAGTATGTCGATATTTGCCCGAATTAAGGTCTGCTGGACGATCGATATCTCCCAGACTTTCTAACTCTTTCCATTTCCAGTTTAACGCTTGCAATTTCTGTCGTGTTTGCTTTAACACGGTTGATGTTCCCCATGCAATATCAGTGAACAATGCCAGACTCGCATGGTTTAACCCAATAAGATAATATCCACCATCATCTGCTGGACCAAGCACCGCATTGTGTCCGCTTTCAAGAAATTGTAATCCCTGAGTAATTTGTTTTGGTAGTAAGTCAGGACAGTCTGTACCAATTAGCACGATGGATCTCGCGTTTGACAGAGCTTGTTGCATGGCAAAATACATGCGCAATCCAAGGTCTCCCTTCGATTGTGTTGTCAATTGAATGCCGGGTTGTTTCTGAGATTGAAAAAACACATGGCGTGGGTCGGGAGAGCAGCAGAGTTGAACAGGACAGACTCGCGAACAAAGATGCTTGTTCAGGGTGAATTTCACTAGACTTGCGTGCAAGCGGGCTGCTTTAACCGCTCCAAGTGCTGGAGTTAAACGCGTTTTGGCTTTCCCGGCGATAGGTGCCTTTGCCATGATGATGAGCATACTGTCCGGGAAGTTATAATTCACTGTTTTGT
This sequence comes from Methylococcales bacterium, assembly GCA_965224565.1. Taxonomy (GTDB): domain Bacteria; phylum Pseudomonadota; class Gammaproteobacteria; order Methylococcales; family DRLZ01; genus DRLZ01. The sequence goes on from CBDCZN010000002.1 coordinate 927,862, forward strand.
TTGAAAAGGGAGGAGTAACAAGCCAATCAAACCTGGGGGCTTAAAATCAGGCTGATCTGGTAAGCCGATTTGTAGTTCACGTTGACCCAATTCTGGATTAGCAGTATAGGTTCCGCATAGCTTGTCCCACCAGGGGATAGAGAACCCGTAGTTACTGTTGGTTTCCTGCCAGATTCTGGAGTGATGGATACGATGCATATCCGGAGTAATTACAAAATACCTTAACCAATTGTCCAGTGTGGGTCGAAAATGGATATTTGAATGATTGAACATGGCAAAGCCATTGAGTAATATTTCAAACGTGACAACAGCTAACGCAGGTGCTCCAATCAGAATTACCAGTAACATTTTATAGAGCGTGGACATTACGATTTCGATAAAGTGAAAGCGAACGGCAGTGGTGCAATCAAAGCCGATATCACTATGATGTACCCGATGAATTCTCCATAACCAGCCAACTTTATGAAAGATGATATGTTGCAGGTAAATTGCGAAATCCAGGATTAACAAGGTTAAGATAATTTCCAGCCATTTCGGCAATGACAGATAATTGAATAAACCATAATTGTGCTGCGTAGCCCAAACAGCAACTGCGAACGCACCACCTGCACTCAATAGGCGCTGACTGGCTGAGCTGATAAACATCAAGCCAAGATTATCGATCAAGCGTTTTAGTTTGGACGCTGGGTAACGGCGAAACGGCCAGCGCCATTCAGCGATTAGCAGACTGCAAATAATCACAATGAAAACACTTAAACGAATGATTGCAGCTTGTTCTTCAGTCATGAGCATTGCACTTTGAGTTATGAGATTGATAGATATGTGCCAGCTTTTCTGGGTCGGTTCCGAAAAAATATTGTAAGCGTAAGCGCCACATTAACATAATCGTAGCCATGCTACCTGCAGACTCCCAGCGTCGACTGGATGTGATTAATGGTTGGGTAATACACGTTGGGCGACTCACTTTACGAAGTTTTCGGCTAATAGCAATGTCTTCCATCAGTGCAATATTCGGGAATTGACCAATTGCTGTAAACTGGGGTTGCTGCACAAAAATACCCTGATCTCCCGTTGCAATGCCGGTGAGTCGTGAACGCCAGTTCATGGATGTTGCGACTATTTGAAGGATGATGGTCTGCTCGGACAGAGCAATATCAAAACGTCCCCAAACAGGTGTTTTTTTTAGTACGGTAAATAACGCTGATTGTGTTGCTAGTGGCATCTGGGTATCTGCATGCAGAAACAGTAGATACTCCCCATTGGCGCAGTTGACGCCAGCATTCATCTGCACGGCACGACCTTTTTTAGAGGTGATGACAAGATCTGCTAGAGGGCGAGCGATGTCTTGGGTTGAATCTTTACTGCCAGCATCCACTACAATAATTTCAGACCATTGTCTAATGGGTTGCAAGAGTGTCAGTGTTGCATCAATGCAACTGTCTTCATTCCATGTCGGGATGATAATCGATAGCAGAGGATCTAATTTCATTATCTAATGTTGCTGTTTAGTTAGGTTGGTTGATATTCGATCATATCAGGCCAGCCTATTCTTGCTGATGATTCTAGTATCTATAGTATTGATTGATTTCCGTGTATTAGAAGCAAGAATGTTAGATGCGTGAAAATTTATTGATGTAAATTTCCGTCTGGTGAAAAAATTGCCGCTATCGTTGCTGTAGAAAATACCCATAGTTTATTGTTTCAACAACTATCTTGATTTCAATCTATCCTCGAAACGTAGGTTCAACGGTAGCTGTTATTCAATTTCAAAAGATTTAACTCGAACCAAAACAGAATCACACATACACCTGCTTGACAATCTGTCGTACAATAAATAGTTCACAAATTTATGCTTGTATGAGGTTGTTGTATGTTACGTTTCGTAGTTTTCCTGACTGTTGTTCTGGCGTTGTATGGTTGTGCGAATAAACCAGAAAAAACAGTGGATTCATCCACATCGTTTGAGCACAATCCTGCTATTTCGGCTGAAGCAATACTGATTTCAAGGGCAGCATCCCAACAATATCAAGTTTGTTTAACAGAACAGATCAAGCGATATGTGAATATTGATATGCATGTTCGACAATCATCTGGGGAGATCCTCAAAGCGTGTGAGTCTGAATTCAACCCAATACGAGAAGCGTTTAAGGCTGAGGATATTCCAAGTCAGGTGACTGAGCGGTATATCAGCACAAAACGTAGTCGCTCAACACCAAATATTCTGCGTGTCTTAATGTTTGCACAAAGCAGACGCGAACAAAAGCAATCTGCATCAGAGCCAAACATGGCTCCTTCCAAGGTAAAAGAATAAACAGGTTAACTGAAAATGCCAATAAATGATTTAAAATTCGATATTAATTTAATTCCAACAACGCTAGATGCACTACATATCGCGCTGCTTTGCTTGTTGTTGATGCTGTCATTGTTTCTGGTGGCATTACTATCCATTATTACATTACGTTTACTAAAACGGGACAAGCAAACAAGCGCCCATCAAACTGCAGCTGTCACTGACATTGCAGAGCTCGATGAGGTCTCAAATTTACTGCCAGTGCCAGAGCCAGAAAAAGTGAAACCAGCCGCAACTAAGCTAACTGAGGCAAAACCCGATGCGGCATTGCAGTTGCTGGGTTTATTTCAGCAGGAAGCACGTTTTCTGGATTTTGTCAGTGAAGATGTCAGTAAATATTCTGATACTGAAATTGGTGCAGCGGCCCGGGTTGTGCATGAAGGTTGCTCCAAAGTAATCAAGCATCATTTTGATGTGGCTCCAGTGCGGACTGATAAAGAGAATAGCCGGGTTACCTTGCAAAAAGGCTTTAACCCAGCTGAAAATCGCATCACTGGCAATATTGTTGGCAAGCCTCCATTTACCGGAACGTTGCTCCATCGTGGATGGCGAGTGAAAAAAGTGGATTTGCCTAGACTGGCTCCAGATCACGATGTGAAAGTACTTGCTCCTGCTGAGATTGAACTATGAGTGACACACAACAGACTGATGTGCGTCGTTATTCAGTTGGGATTGATCTGGGGACAACGCACTGTGTCTTGTCTTCTGTGGATTTACAGCTCAGTGATGGTGAAAAAACCGAGTATCAGGTATTAGCAATTCCACAATTGGTCAGTCCAGGCGTAGTGCAATCAGACGATCAGTTGCCGTCCTTTATTTATCAAGCACATCCAGACGAATTGCCTGAGAGTGACTTGATTTTGCCCTGGACAGATTCGCCTCAGGCTATTGTTGGTTCGATTGCCAGACAACTAGGGAGTAAAACGCCAATTCGTTTGGTTTCCAGTGCTAAAAGCTGGTTATGTCATGCTGGAGTCAATTGTCGATCTGAGATCCTCCCGGTTGATTCACCTGAAGAAGTCTCCCGTATATCTCCATTTGATGCCACTGTTCGATATCTGGAGCATTTACGTGATGCCTGGAATGATCAATATGTTGAGCACCCACTTGATCAGCAAGACCTGGTGATTACAGTTCCGGCATCTTTTGACCCGGCTGCACGAGAATTAACCGCCGATGCTGCCCGCCAGGTTGGTTTGGAACATGCGGTGTTGCTTGAAGAGCCACAATCGGCGTTGTACAGCTGGCTGCAACAAACTGGGGGAGCCTGGCGCGAAGAAGTTAATGTTGGCGATATTATTCTGGTTATCGATGTTGGCGGTGGTACTACCGATTTGTCGTTAATTTCAGTCACTGAAGATGACGGTAATTTGGCACTCAGCCGTATTGCAGTTGGTGAGCATATTCTGCTGGGTGGCGACAACATGGATTTGGCGCTTGCCTATACTGCGAAAGCCAAATTGGAAGCCGAAGGTAATCAGCTGGAAGCATGGCAAATTCAGGCACTGACCCATGCGTGTCGAGATGCCAAAGAAACATTATTTACTGATCAATCTGTTGATGATGTGCCTTTGGTTGTACCCAGTCGAGGATCATCTCTGATCGGTGGAACCTTGCGCACATCATTAACACGTGATGATGTTAACAATGTCCTGGTTGACGGTTTTTTACCTGTCGTTGGCGTCAACGAAGTTCCCGTTAAACAAGCGCGTGCAGGATTGACTACGATTGCATTGCCATATGCTCAGGATGCCCGCATCACTGTTCATCTTGCGCACTTTCTTAGTCGCCAACTGGATGCAGCGACAGAGCATGGTCAGGAGATGCCTGATGGAGCGCAGTTTATGCGTCCTACAGCCGTATTGTTTAATGGCGGAGTGTTTAAGGCCGAGTCAATTGCCAGTCGCTTAATGAGTGTTTTAAATGACTGGTTAGCAGCGGATAATACGCAACCGGCTCGTTTGCTGACGGGGGTTGATTTAGATCTGGCTGTCGCTAAAGGTGGCTCCTACTACGGATATGTGCGTCAAGGTAAAGGTGTGCGTATTCGCGGTGGCATGGCTGCGTCTTATTATGTTGGTGTTGAGAGTGCAATGCCGGCAATTCCAGGCATGGCACCACCTCTTCAAGCACTCTGTATTGCTCCATTTGGAATGGAGGAGGGCACAAACGCAGATCTACCACCTTATGAGTGTGGTGTTGTGGTTGGGGAGCCGGTTCGCTTTCGTTTTTTCAGTTCAACCGTGCGCAGAGATGATCTGGTTGGTATGCGATTAGATCATTGGTCAGCAGATGAGCTTGATGAATTAGATGAGATTGAAATCACCTTGCCAGTAGAAGGCTATGCTGCGGGTGAAGTAGTTCCTGTGTCGCTGGCAGCAGCAGTGACAGAAACAGGCACACTAAGACTGGATGCTGTAGCTGTTGAAGGCGATCAGCGCTGGAAAATCGAATATGATGTACGCGCAGGTGAAGACGTTAATCTCAGTGCTGTGGAAGATCATGGTGTTGATTCCGTAATAAGTGATGACTCGCCAGCTGATTTTGAATCAAATGTTGATCAAGTTGATAATGCTGATGCTGATTTGCACAATGAGAGTGTTGTATCAGAATCAGAGCACGACGATCAATCAGATGATGAGTCAAACAAGCCAGGTCGTTTTGGTAACTTGTTTGGTAAACATTAACTTTATTCTGAATGGCAAAAGCGAATTCTGACAATCCACCTCGTTATCTGGTTGGTATCGATTTAGGCACAACCCACACCGCGATCGCCTGGCTGGATACGCAACAGCCACAGCAAGGTATCCAGCTTTTTTCAATTGATCAGTTGGTTGCGGCCGGAGAGGTTTCGGCACAGCCACTGTTGCCCTCAGTGCGTTATCATCCGTCTCAGGATGAGCTGCCAGATTCAGACTGTGTTCTGCCGTGGCAAAAGCAATCATTCGGTGATCCGATTGAACAATCAATCGTTGGTCAATGGGCTCGCACGCTTGGTGCTAAAACTCATGGTCGTCTGGTCACCAGCGCCAAAAGTTGGTTATCGAATGATGCAGTTGATCGCACTGCAAATATTTTGCCGTGGGGTGCTGCTGACGATATTCCTAAAGTATCACCAGTTATTGCCAGCGCCAGCTATCTGAATCATTTGCGTTGCGCATGGAATTTACATTTTCCGGATGCACCAATTGAACAGCAAGATGTTGTTTTAACCATTCCAGCTTCATTTGATGAAGCTGCCAGGCAATATACTTTGCGAGCGGCACATATTGCTGGTTTTCCAAAAGTTCGCTTATTGGAAGAACCATTGGCAGCCTGTTACCACTGGACTTATCAAAACCAGAAACATCTTGCTGATCAATTAACTGATGTTCGTTTGCTAATGGTTTGTGATGTGGGTGGCGGCACAACAGATTTTACCTTGATACAAGTGCGGCCAAATCGTGAGCAAGCAGGCGGGCAGCCTGAGCTGGTAAGGATTGGGGTCGGTGACCACTTAATGTTGGGTGGCGATAACATCGACCTGGCTCTAGCGCGTCTCGCTGAGCAGCGCTTATCACCTGATCACCCGTTGAAAATTGCAGAATTGCATCAGCTAATAGAACAATGCCGAGTTGCGAAAGAACGGTTGCTACAAAATGATGCTGCTAAGGAATCGACCATCACCTTGCTTGGTTCTGGCAGTCAATTAATTGGCAAAGCACGTTCCACAACCCTGTCCAGAGCTGAGGTTAGGCAAATCGTTATCGACGGGTTTTTCCCTCAGGTTTCTCTGCAGGATCGCCCTCAACGTCATCGCTCCGGTGTGGTTGAGTTTGGCCTGCCGTATGCTAGTGATCCCGCAATTACTACCCACATAGCAGAATTTTTACAAAAACATCAGCATTCAGTGCACAAGGCGTTGGAAGATGAGACTGCGAACCTGGTGCCACATGCCGTATTGCTTAATGGTGGTGTATTTAAAAGCCCGATTATTGCTGACCAGTTGTTAAGGAATATCGGTAGCTGGACACAACAAGATGTTATTCATCTTAAAAATCAACAACCTGAGCTAGCAGTTGCTTTCGGTGCGGTCGCTTATGGTTTAGCGCGTCAAGGCAAACATTTAAAGATTGGTGGTGGTTCAGCGCGTAGTTTTTTTGTCGTGGCTGAAAGTACTGAGCAGCACAAACAAGGTGTTTGCGTGTTGCCAAAAGGAACAGAAGAAGGAAGTTTGTTATTATTGAAAGACCGTACGTTTGCGTTGCAATTAGGGTTGCCAGTGCGTTTTCATTTAGTATCAACCACAGATGATCATGACTATAAACCAGGGCAGCTGGTTGATGTATCATCTGATGATTTTCACAGCTTGCCACCTTTGGCTGCTTCGCTTGGACAAAAAGAAAAAGGTCAAGTGACAGTTACTTTATCCGCAGAATTGAATGAATTGGGTGTGCTGGAGCTTTCATGTATTGATGAATTGAATCAAGATCGACGCTGGAATTTAAATTTCGAATTGCGTGGAGATGCAGTAGCGCAAGTAATATCTGACGGTAAATCGCATCCATATTTACCAGAAGCAATAAAGCTGATTCAAGCGATCTTCGGTAATAAATCCAAACAGATTTTACCAAAAGCAGTGAAACAACTGCGTACCGATCTTGAAGCTGTTTTGGGGAAACGATCGGAGTGGGATACAGCATTGTTGCGATCCTTGCATGGAGAATTACTTGCAGGTGCAAAGAATCGTCGTCGTTCTGCCCATCACGAACGTGTCTGGTTGAGTCTGACAGGTTTCTGTTTGCGACCAGGGTTTGGATATCCACTGGATGATTGGCGTTGTGAGCAAATGTGGGCGTTATATCAACAAGGCTTGCAATATATTAATGAAAGCCAGCATTGGACTGAGTGGTGGACTATGTGGCGCAGAATTGCAGGTGGATTGAATCAGGATCAGCATCTTAAATTGTATCAAGATGTTGCCAAGTACATCGACCCAGCAAGCGCAAGACAGGGTAAAACTGCAGCAGTTGGCCAGAAGCGTGGTTATGACGAGATGGTACGCATGGTTGCTGTTCTCGAGCATTTACCGGTTGCTGAAAAAGTAAAAGTTGGCAACTGGTTGTTGAAACGATTAAATAAGCCCAGTGAGTCAGTACAATCATGGTGGGCATTAGGACGAATAGGGGCGCGTATACCGTTTTATGGAAGTGCGCATACGGTTGTTCCGGTTGATATTGTAGAGAAATGGTTGCAACAAGTCTTGGGTACGTCATGGAAAAGAGATACACCAATTGTTTTTGCGGCAGCATTAATGGCAAGAAAAAGTGGTGATCGGGCAAGAGATATTACGCCTCAAACAAGCCAGACTATCGTAGAACAGCTGTATCAAATTAAAGCACCACAGACCTGGATCAACATGGTTGAACAAGTTATTGAGCTGGATGAGGCAGATCAACGGATGCTATGTGGGGACGCATTGCCTGTGGGTTTGAAGTTGCTCGCCTGATGATTCTGTTTTCTTTCTGCTATTGAAAGTGTATTTTCTAGATGGGTACTGAGTAAAAGGTGGCTCGTAATAAATAAGCTAATTGATATGCGTAGGAGTATTATTTGTCTTTAAGGTACAGCACAGAGGACGGATAAAAAGACAAGCAATTTGGGTGGGTTATTTGTTGTCAATTGCCTAAGCATTGCTTATTTTTACCATAGTAGGAAAAGATCAGGAAGAATAATTACTATGAAAATATTTAAAAAAAGTTTTTGGTTTGCGCCATTCATTGGTGTGCATTGGCTCAAGGCCCAGACACAGAGCAATAAAAGAGAATTTGAAGGGTCGCTGAAGCGACTGGATAAAATCATTAAACTGAGCAGTCGCGACGCACAACCATTAGGCGGGATCTATGCAGAGTATGCAATATTGCGAGGGCACGTTTTACATGCATTAGGAAAAAAAGAAGAAGCAGTGAAAGTCTTTGAGAGTGGTTTGCGAGCAGCAAAGCACTCAGATAATTATAATGAAGATGAAAAGGATTATTTGCAAGCATATGCATCAATAGAACATGCTGATATCAGTCCTCCATTGAAGCAAGTTAGTGCAGAGATGTTAGAGGATATTTATCTCAGTGGTGTGCGTATGGACATTAAGCTTTGTCTGCCATTGTTTACTCACCCCAATTGGCCTAACCCTGATGAAATGGGAATTGTTCTGGATGATGAAAGTGATGAGGATTCAATTAAGAAGTTTTGATGATTGTTTGCATTGGTTGCAGAGCAGAGGTTTAGAAATCGTTATAAGTAAGATTCGTATCAATCCCCCTGTTTTTAGATCATAACTAACCATTCTCTGGTCGCGATAGCATCGATTCTGATGATAGATCTGTGTCTTATTTAATTAAGTCGTACAAATTTGGCTAAAATCTGAGTCCAAGAGTATTAGGTTCAGTGGGCACAAAATTTCTGCTCAAATATAAATGCATACAATTGCAGAAACCGCTTGACGGGGTGGGAATTGCTTTCTATAATTGACTGTCTTTGCGGTGCGCTTATTTGAGGCACGGTGGAGCGGTTGCGATAATGGCGACCAAGTGATCTTTAACAATCTGGAATCATTGATGTGGGCGCTCGAGCAATTCAGGAGACTGAAAGCACGAGAGTTTACGTTAATTCATTCAATGAAAGAAACGTCAGCAATCGAGTTTTCGAACAATTTAGTATTAAGAAGTCTTATAACTGAAGAGTTTGATCATGGCTCAGATTGAACGCTGGCGGCATGCTTAACACATGCAAGTCGAACGGTAACATTGGAGCTTGCTCCAGATGACGAGTGGCGGACGGGTGAGTAACGCGTAGGAATCTACCCAACTGTGGGGGACAACCTGGGGAAACTCAGGCTAATACCGCATACGCCCTACGGGGGAAAGCGGGGGATCTTCGGACCTCGCGCAGATGGATGAGCCTGCGTTAGATTAGCTAGTTGGTAGGGTAAAGGCCTACCAAGGCGACGATCTATAGCTGGTCTGAGAGGACGACCAGCCACACTGGGACTGAGACACGGCCCAGACTCCTACGGGAGGCAGCAGTGGGGAATATTGGACAATGGGCGCAAGCCTGATCCAGCAATGCCGCGTGTGTGAAGAAGGCCTGCGGGTTGTAAAGCACTTTCAGTGGGGAGGAAACGCGTGTATTTAATACGTACACGAATTGACATTACCCACAGAAGAAGCACCGGCTAACTCCGTGCCAGCAGCCGCGGTAATACGGAGGGTGCGAGCGTTAATCGGAATTACTGGGCGTAAAGAGTACGTAGGCGGTTTGATCAGTCTGATGTGAAATCCCCGGGCTTAACCTGGGAACTGCATTGGATACTATCGGACTTGAGTACAGGAGAGGAGAGTGGAATTTCCAGTGTAGCGGTGAAATGCGTAGATATTGGAAGGAACACCAGTGGCGAAGGCGGCTCTCTGGACTGATACTGACGCTGAGGTACGAAAGCGTGGGGAGCAAACAGGATTAGATACCCTGGTAGTCCACGCCCTAAACGATGTCAACTAACCGTTGGGTCCATTTAAGGATTCAGTGGTGCAGCTAACGTAGTAAGTTGACCGCCTGGGGAGTACGGCCGCAAGGTTAAAACTCAAATGAATTGACGGGGGCCCGCACAAGCGGTGGAGCATGTGGTTTAATTCGATGCAACGCGAAGAACCTTACCTGCTCTTGACATCCTGCGAACTTTCGAGAGATCGATTGGTGCCTTCGGGAACGCAGTGACAGGTGCTGCATGGCTGTCGTCAGCTCGTGTTGTGAAATGTTGGGTTAAGTCCCGTAACGAGCGCAACCCTTATCCTTAGTTGCCAGCCTTTAGTTGGGTACTCTAAGGAGACTGCCGGTGATAAACCGGAGGAAGGTGGGGACGACGTCAAGTCATCATGGCCCTTATGAGCAGGGCTACACACGTGCTACAATGGTCGGTACAGAGGGCAGCGAGCTTGCGAGAGTCAGCGAATCCCTTAAAGCCGATCCCAGTCCGGATCGCAGTCTGCAACTCGACTGCGTGAAGATGGAATCGCTAGTAATCGCGGATCAGAATGCCGCGGTGAATACGTTCCCGGGCCTTGTACACACCGCCCGTCACACCATGGAAGTGGGCTGCACCAGAAGTGGCTAGGCTAACCTTCGGGAAGCCGGTCACCACGGTGTGGTTCATGACTGGGGTGAAGTCGTAACAAGGTAGCCCTAGGGGAACCTGGGGCTGGATCACCTCCTTAAGGAAACGAGCTTCTGAGTTGTTCAGAGTGTCCACATCAATGATTCCAGAGAAAGACAAACGGTCTCACAGCAACGGACGTTGCAGACTGAACGGATTGGGTCTGTAGCTCAGTTGGTTAGAGCGCACCCCTGATAAGGGTGAGGTCGGAGGTTCAAATCCTCCCAGACCCACCAAATTTGCACTGGGCAGTTTTTTAGAAAGACTCATGTGCATGCGCACACTTCGCCTTTCTAAAAAACTGCCCAGCACAAAATTCCTTCTTTTAAAGAAGACTGGCGTGGGTATTTTTTTACACGGAATTTTTCCTTAGGCAAAATAGCGCTGGATAACGGAAGAAGACAGGTAGAAAAGTTTTGCGCAGGATTTTTTTCGTCAGGCGGTGTTGCGCGCCGGAGCGAACGAAGGAGCATACTCATGTATGTGACTGAGTGAGTGACAAGCGCAACACCGCCTGACGGAAAAAAGACAAGCAAAAACGGGGCCATAGCTCAGCTGGGAGAGCGCCTGCCTTGCACGCAGGAGGTCGGGAGTTCGATCCTCCCTGGCTCCACCAAACAGGATTGAATGCAATGCATTTTGAAAAGAATGTATTGCGATCAGTCTTAAGTATGATTGATGATCTTTAACAATTTAGGAAGATAGAAAACTGAGAATCGAGTTCTCAGTGCTGTATGACGTCAGCTCAGACGAGTTGGGGTTATATGGTCAAGTGAATAAGTGCACACGGTGGATGCCTTGGCGGTCAGAGGCGAAGAAGGACGTTGTAGTCTGCGAAAAGCGTCGGGGAGCTGACAAACAAGTTTTGATCCGACGATATCCGAATGGGGAAACCCACCTCCTAGAGAGGTATCCTTCACTGAATACATAGGTGAAGGAGGCGAACCCGGGGAACTGAAACATCTAAGTACCCGGAGGAAAAGAAATCAACCGAGATTCCCCTAGTAGCGGCGAGCGAACGGGGACCAGCCTGCATGATTTAGCACAGACCTGAGTGGAATGGATTGGGAAGTCCAGCCGGAGAAGGTGATAGCCCTGTAGATGAAAGGGTCTGTGTGGAACTAGGCATGCGATAAGTAGGTCGGGACACGAGAAATCCTGATTGAAGATGGGGGGACCATCCTCCAAGGCTAAATACTACTGACCGACCGATAGTGAACTAGTACCGTGAGGGAAAGGTGAAAAGAACCCCGGTGAGGGGAGTGAAATAGATTCTGAAACCGTGTGCATACAAGCAGTGGGAGCACCTTCGTGGTGTGACTGCGTACCTTTTGTATAATGGGTCAGCGAGTTATTTTCAGTGGCGAGCTTAAGTGTCTAGCGGAGGCGTAGCGAAAGCGAGTCTGAATAGGGCGATTAAGTCGCTGGGAATAGACCCGAAACCGAGCGATCTATCCATGGCCAGGGTGAAGGTTAGGTAAAACTGACTGGAGGCCCGAACCCACTTATGTTGAAAAATGAGGGGATGAGCTGTGGATTGGAGTGAAAGGCTAAACAAGCTCGGAGATAGCTGGTTCTCCTCGAAATCTATTTAGGTAGAGCCTCGTGTCTCACTCCTGGGGGTAGAGCACTGTTTCGGCTAGGGGGTCATCCCGACTTACCAAACCGATGCAAACTCCGAATACCAGGAAGTGCAATCACGGGAGACACACGGCGGGTGATAAGGTCCGTCGTGGAAAGGGAAACAGCCCAGACCGTCAGCTAAGGTCCCTAAATTGTAGCTCAGTGGGAAACGATGTGGGAAGGCTTAGACAGCTAGGAGGTTGGCTTAGAAGCAGCCATCCTTTAAAGAAAGCGTAATAGCTCACTAGTCGAGTCGGCCTGCGCGGAAGATTTACCGGGGCTAAGCTACATACCGAAGCTACGGATGCGTGATTCTTCGGAATCATTGCATGGTAGAGGAGCGTTCTGTAGGCTGATGAAGGTGTGTTGAGAAGCATGCTGGAGGTATCAGAAGTGCGAATGCTGACATGAGTAACGATAAAGGGGGTGAAAAGCCCCCTCGCCGAAAACCCAAGGTTTCCTGCGCAACGCTAATCGGCGCAGGGTGAGTCGGTACCTAAGGCGAGGCCGAAAGGCGTAGTCGATGGAAAGCAGGTTAATATTCCTGCACCTGTACAAGCTGCGATGGAGTGACGGAGAAGGCTAGGTCAGCCAACTGTTGGATTAGTTGGTTTAAGCATGTAGGGAGAGCGTTTAGGTAAATCCGGACGCTTGTTAATCCTGAGGTGTGATGACGCGTTCCTTTTAAAGGAGCATAAGTGATTGATGCCAGGCTTCCAGGAAAAGCTTCTAAGCATCAGGTTTGTATTCAGGCCGTACTGTAAACGGACACACGTGGGAAGGTAGAGAATACCAAGGCGCTTGAGAGAACTCGGGTGAAGGAACTAGGCAAAATGGTACCGTAACTTCGGGAGAAGGTACGCCTCTGTTAGGTGAAGGGATTTACTCCCGGAGCTGAGAGAGGCCGCAGAGACCAGGGGGCTGCGACTGTTTATCAAAAACATAGCACTCTGCTAACTCGTAAGAGGATGTATAGGGTGTGACGCCTGCCCGGTGCCGGAAGGTTAATTGATGGGGTTATCTTCGGAGAAGCTCTTGATCGAAGCCCCGGTAAACGGCGGCCGTAACTATAACGGTCCTAAGGTAGCGAAATTCCTTGTCGGGTAAGTTCCGACCTGCACGAATGGCGTAACGACGGCCCCACTGTCTCCACCCGAGACTCAGTGAAATTGAAATTGCTGTGAAGATGCAGTGTACCCGCGGCTAGACGGAAAGACCCCGTGCACCTTTACTATAGCTTTACACTGGATTTTGTTTCGATTTGTGTAGGATAGGTGGGAGGCTTTGAAGCGTGAGCGCTAGCTTGCGTGGAGCTGCCCTTGAAATACCACCCTGATCGAATTGGAGTTCTAACCTGGGTCCGTTAACCGGATTAGGGACAGTGTATGGTGGGTAGTTTGACTGGGGCGGTCTCCTCCCAAAGAGTAACGGAGGAGCGCGAAGGTATCCTAAGTACGGTCGGAAATCGTGCGGTTAGTGCAAAGGCATAAGGATGCTTGACTGCGAGACAGACACGTCGAGCAGGAACGAAAGTTGGTCTTAGTGATCCGGTGGTTCTGAATGGAAGGGCCATCGCTCAACGGATAAAAGGTACGCCGGGGATAACAGGCTGATACTGCCCAAGAGTTCATATCGACGGCAGTGTTTGGCACCTCGATGTCGGCTCATCACATCCTGGGGCTGTAGCCGGTCCCAAGGGTATGGCTGTTCGCCATTTAAAGTGGTACGCGAGCTGGGTTCAGAACGTCGTGAGACAGTTCGGTCCCTATCTGCCGTGGGCGTTTGAGATTTGAGGGAAGCTGCTCCTAGTACGAGAGGACCGGAGTGGACGAACCTCTGGTGTTCCGGTTGTCACGCCAGTGGCATTGCCGGGTAGCTAAGTTCGGACGGGATAACCGCTGAAAGCATCTAAGCGGGAAGCCTCTCCCAAGATGAGATCTCACTGGATACTTGATATCCCTGAAGGGTCGTTGGAGACTACGACGTTGATAGGCTGGGTGTGGAAGTGCAGTAATGTATGAAGCTAACCAGTACTAATTGCCCGTGAGGCTTGACCATATAACACCCAACTCGTTTGGGGTGACTATCTTCCTGAATTGTAAAAGTTTTGCCTGGTGGCCATAGCGAGTGGGAACCACCCGATTCCATCTCGAACTCGGAAGTGAAACTGCTTTGCGCCGATGATAGTGTGGCATTCGCCATGTGAAAGTAGGGAACTGCCAGGCTTTTAATACCAAAAGCCCTGTTATCTCAAGATAACAGGGCTTTTTTTACGGTTGCCGTTTTATTCGGTAATCATGATCCATAAGCCGGATACGCATAAAAGTACGCCTAATAGTTGAGAAAACCTTTGGCCAAAAGGTAAGAGCTTTTCAACTAACACAATGATAGCAAGACCAGCGATCCAGACAAGGTTCATAATCCCACCAGAGAATAATAACAACATTAATATCCAGCAACATCCAAGACAAAATATGCCATGACGCATACCCATATTCAATGCACCAAGATGTCCTTGTTGCCAATGACGACTAATAAACTCTACTGGACTTCGACATTGTTTCAGGCAGGCATGTTTTATTGGTGAGAATTGATAAATTCCTGCAATGAGCAGTAATCCTGCAGATAGATGTCTTTCAGTAATCCACATCATCATGCCATGCATAAGCCCTAACTGTTCTAGACAAAATTGTAATAAGACTGCAGCAATACTGAATCCAAGCCAGATCAATATATATCCGGCAACGAAGGCAGGGATTGGGATGATTAATGAGTTGATTTGTCGCTTGTTTTGAGCCTGGCGATAGACGCGTGCATATAACAGGATTATTGTTGTGGCGCTGGGTAACATCATAGCGATCATCATCACCCACCACATGATTAACATTAGTAGTGCATAGTGTAATGTCCACTGTTGATGAAACGGTTGTACAGATTCTTGTTGCGGGAATTGCCAAATCGTCATTGCTGGAATATTCATACCCGTACCAGCGCCAGTCAGTAAGTACCACCAAGCAATCATCGTAACCAGCATAAGCGCGACTAGTGTTAATACGCGTTCTCTGGTGATTAATTTTTCCGTGAATGTCGGTTCATTCATACAGTAGTGATTAAGCGTTTTTGACGATACCGTAATTATTCAAGTGAGATTCGAAAAATTGTCCATAACAATTGTTGAGATCAATTTCGATTGGCCCTGCAGCTTTTGAAGTGCGATTAACCATTTCATCAATGTTTTGAGTTCATTTCTTTGTGGATTGCATGTTATGTTTTGCTCCGTGATTATTCTAAAGAGATCTTAATGCTTAGTTAGTGATAACAATTAGTTAATATCCATACTGTCGCCTAAAAAATCAGTGATACTGCGCCATGCCCGTTTATCTGCAACTTTATTGTAGAGTATGCCAGTTGAGGCTTGATTAGCAGATGGATTTGTAAAACCATGCATGGAATTTCCATAGAGATGAATTTGCCAGTCTGCTTTTGCTGCGCTCAATTCGTTTTGTAATGCGTACACATCTTCTGGTGGCGCAAGTCGGTCTTGATAGCCGTGTAATATAAGTACTTTAGCGTAAATTTTACTGTTGAATATATTATCAGGGGCTTTCAATAAACCATGTACACTGACTGCAGCGGATAATTTGGCTCCTGTGCGCGCCAGATCGAGGACGCACATGCCTCCAAAACAATAGCCTACAGCTGCCACCTGTGTTGGGTTGACTATCGTTTGTTGTTGTAAGGTTTCTAATGCGATTAGCATACGTGCTTGCAGTCGTCCCCGATTGTCGATGAAAGGTTGCATTAATGCTGCGTTTTCATCAGTATTTGTACCGAGAATACCTTTGCCATACATGTCTCCAGCAAAACCAACATAGCCTAATTCAGCCATTTGTATGGCTTTATTGCAAACAGTTTGATCGCGTCCGCCCCAAGTATGCGCAATGAGTACTGCTGGTAGTTGACTGCTAAGTTTGTCGTCGTATGCAAGAAATCCTTCTAGTAAAGTTCCATTGTCATAATATTCAATCAATTGCGTTTGGATGGTCATTTCGATTTACTCGATCAGTCAATAGACTTATTGTTTTCAAGTGAACTGTTTAATTCGTTTTTGTAAAGTGTTTCCAGTAAACCCGCTGATGCATCTGTGACCAGATCAAACACTCGTTCAAATCCGAAACTACCTCCATAGTACGGGTCTGGTACATTTTGATTGCCTAAATCTGGTGCAAAGTCGAGAAATAGATGGATACGATCACGAAATTGCTCTGGGCTGTCATCGACCAGAATATTATAATTATCCTGATCCATGGCTAAAATATAATCAAAGTCTCGAAAATCATGCTGTGCAACTTTTCGAGCTCTTTGTTTGCTGATATCAATGCTATGCTCAGTCGCGATTGATTGTGAACGAGGGTCAGGTGGTTCTCCGATATGGTAAGCATGTGTTCCTGCGGAATCTAAAACAATCTCACTGATGATGCCAGCTTGTTCAGCATGGTGGCGAAACACACCTTCTGCTAATGGTGAGCGGCAGATATTGCCCATGCAAACAAACAGTATTTTTACTTTAGCATCCATAATCGGTTTCTTGTTTTTCCAGAACGGAAATTTCCAGTATGTTGGGATGATACTCATGATCTTTATAACAACGCAACTACAATTATGTATTTGCCAGTCAGTGAGGACAGATTATTGAATAGCCGACATGATTTGTTCTACTCTGACTAAATCTTCTGGTGTATCTACACCAATTGCTGGGGCTGGTGAAACTGATGCGACAATAATCGATTCTGAATTCCATAATATTCTCAATTGTTCCAGTTTTTCAAGCGCTTCAATTGGAGCTGATTGCATTTGTATATAACGTTTTAGAAATGCTGCACGGTATGCATAAAGCCCAATGTGGCGTTGATGTTGTGCCAATTTTGTATCAATTTCATCAGGAAAACGATCACGATCCCATGGGATCGCCGCACGACTGAAATACAGCGCATAACTTTTGTGATTTGTGACAACTTTAACTGCGTTCGGGTCGAATAACTCAGAAATCTCAGTAATTGGTGTGGCAATCGTGGCAATATCTGCTGTTGATTGTAAGATTAGGGCGTTGACAAGTGTTTCAATATTAGAAGGCTCAATCAGCGGTTCATCGCCTTGAATATTGACGACAATGGTTTCATCTGTCCAACCCTCTTTATCGGCAACTTCAGCAATTCGATCAGTACCGCTGGCATGATCTTCTCGGGTCATCATGGCTTGATAACCGGCTTGTTGAACCGTTTTGATGATGCGCCGATCATCTGTGGCAACAATCACTTGTTTTGCACCTGAATGAGTAGCACGTTGACAGACGTGGACGATCATTGGGGTTCCACAAATTAGTTGTAGAGGTTTACCTGGGAAACGACTAGAAGCGTAGCGTGCCGGGATGACAACGTTGAAAGAAGGTTTCTCCATAATGACTAATCAAGTTACCTGGGAAGCGTGTCATATTCTTCCAGGCTGAGTTTTCTTGCTTCATCGACTAACATAACAGGGATATCATCCTGAATAGCATATGCCAGACGATCAGCTTTACAGATCAGTTCTTGCTCTTGTTTTCGATAGATCAGTTTTCCCTTGCAGATCGGGCAGGCAAGAATATTAAGTAGTTTTGCATCGACCATAGTTGTTCTCCAGTAATTGACTGAGCGACTCACTAAATCTTGAGTCGAGATGTGCCTCAACAGGCAGCATCCAATAGTTTTCAGTAGCTAGATGATAACATTTGACAGCATCCTTTTCTGTCATCAACAGTGGATAATCGTCATTAAAATGTAAATCATCAATCGTAAACTGATGGTGGTCAGGAAAAACTCGCGTATCAAATCGCAGTCCTGCCTGTGTTAAAGCATTGAAAAAACGCTGTGGGTTACCAATTCCCGTGACGACATGTACTGGTTTTTCTTGCAGCGAGGATAAAGGCTGTTGCTGATCGTGTTTGAGTAAGTTTGTAATGGTGCTTCCGACAAGAGTCATTGTCGTGGCGCCGGGATAGCTGCTACCATTGCACACTAGGAAGTCGACATCATCAATGCGTGAAACTGGTTCACGCAAAGGTCCTGCGGGTAGGCAATGATGGTTGCCGAAGAGACGCATCCCATCAATGACTACAATTTTGATATCGCGTTTCAATGCAAGATGTTGCAAACCATCATCGCTAATGATGATGTTACAGTGACTGTTCGATAAAAGATGTTGCGCTGCAGCGACACGACTTTTGCCAACCACAACAGGACAAACACTACGTGCAGCGATGAGTACAGCTTCATCGCCGTATACAAAAGGGTCAGCATCTCGTGCTAGCAACTGCACAAGACTTTTTGGCGTAAAATCTCCCCCATAACCACGACAAATCACACCTGGTCGATAACCTTGTTGATGTAAGAAATCAACCAACCAAAGCGTGAGGGGGGTTTTACCAGTACCACCAACACTGAGATTACCGACAATAATAACTGGAACAGGAATGGATGTGGATTTGAATAATCCAAGTTGATAGGCGCTGCGGCGAAATTCTATCAGCGTTTGATAGACAAGTGACAGGATAGTTAGAAATAGTGGCGGTTTAGAAGTTTCATACCAGACCCGGTTAAAGTAGTTTTCCAACCATGCTTTCAATCTCTTGTAGAACCTCTGCGGTATTTTTTTACTGTGTGTGATGAGCTAGTTGGTACAGGACATGGCTGAAGAGAGACCACCGATTCCTATAAGTGTATGTACTTCATCTTTTGTCTACGTTTGAAGTTTCTAATTGACTACTCTCCAGTGACTGTTGCAGCAAAACCAATATTTGAAATGCCTGCGCGCGATGCCGCTTCCAATGCCGACATCACCGCTTGGTGTGGCGTTTTAGCGTCAGCATTAATCAGTAGTTTGGTAACCCGCTGTTCTTTTGCTGTCTCCAATATGATTTGAGAAAGATCACTCAGATTGTCGCCAGCGACTTGTTTTTGGTTGATGTAAAAGGTTCCATCCGGTTTGATGGACAGAATAACCTCAACAGATTCTTCTTTGAGACGAGCCGCTTGTACTTCCGGTAACTCTATTTTTAATTCAGTTTTTTCATTAAATGTTGTTGTGACCATGAAAAAAATAAGTAATAAAAAAACAACATCGATCATTGGGGTTAGATTTAGCTCTAATTCCCCGCTTTTTTGAGGTCTGAAGTTCATTCGACTTCTCCCTCTCTATCCCCCTCAATACCTTCAACAAGACGCAGTGCATCTTCTTCCATTTTCAGCACCAGATAGTCGACGCGGCTTTGAAAATAACGGTAAAAGATTAAAGCAGGGATTGCCACGCAGATGCCGGCAGCTGTGGTTATCAAGGCTTCAGAAATACCTCCTGCAAGCACTTCCGGGTCGCCAACACCTTTTGAGACAATGGCGGTAAATACCTTGATCATTCCAAGTACTGTACCCAATAACCCCATTAATGGTGAGATCTGGGCGATGGTTCCCAATGCATGCAGGTTACGCTCCAGCTCATAGACTTCCTGACGTCCAGCTTCGGTAATTGCTTCCTTCATGATTTCGCGCCCGTGATGACGGTTAATCAGTCCCGCAGCCAGTACAGCACCCAATGGAGAGGCATCTCGTAAGGAACGGACTTTATTGCCATCGAGCTGATTGTCCTGGTACAAACGCCAGACTTGTGGAAGCAGGTCACGTGGCAAAATACGCTGTTTACGTAAAGCGATTAGACGATCCACAATAATACCCGCAGCAAGAATAGAACTGCCAATAATTGGCCACATAATCCAACCGCCACTCGAAATTACATCAAACACTGGCTTTCCTCATTAACTTGTTAAAATCTGTTGATTGTCAATATCGAGCATTTTAGCATGCAAGATGTCATTATAGGTATGATTGGAGCTAGTTCATATGAATAGAATGTCTTTCAGTAGAAAATATCCTTTACCAGATTCTCCAATCATTATGGTTTTCTTTTCCTGTGATTACTATTTTTGGATAGCTGTTTTCAATAGAACAGTTTCCTGATCTTTCTTATGCTAGCAGCATAATATTCAGGCTCTGCAAAGAGGGTTCTCTATTTTCGAAATAAATCCAGATGTGACCCAATTTAGAGACTGTTTTAATTTGCTATATCTGAAGTTTTCACTTTTTACCACATAAAAATTTGAACTCAGTTACATATTGTAATTTAAAGCGGTATTGATAAGTCGTGAAAAATCGTATCAGAAAGAGACAGTATTATATGTACGATACAAGAAAAACACAAAACCTGTTTGAATTATTTGATTATTTTTGCTATGGACAATTTTCCATTGCTAACTAAGTAGTAACAATTCAAAGCTCTTCTTCAATGACGAGTAGATCTGCATTTGGCATTAGCGGTTTTTCCTCAATCCATAGCCATGCAATCAGATAAGCAATGACGCAGACAATGGCTGCCCCCATAAATACTTGTTCTGCTCCAAATTTTTGCCAAAACCAGCCGCTATAAAAGCTGCCAAGCATTCCACCGAGCCCAAAAGAGACACTTGCGTACAAAGCCTGTCCGATTCCCTGGAAATTCACACCGAAATGACGATGAACCATATGCACGGCTGCTACATGTGCAGATCCAAAACTTGCAGCATGCAGTAGTTGAGCCAAGTATAAAATTTCTGGTTGATTTGCGTACTGCGCAATTAATGTCCAACGCAAAATACTGAGTAAAATGCTAAATAAAATAATTGTGCGTAAAGTGAAACGAGTTAATAAGTACGGCATGAACAGGAATAAAACGATCTCAGCAATGACACCAGTTGCCCAGAGCAAACCAGTTGCAGTTCCGGAATAACCTTTTTGTTCCAGAAACAGCGAGAATAAAGCGTAATATGGTCCGTGTGATAGCTGTATCAGCAGGAATACAAACATTAATGCAATGATGCTGCGTTGGCGCAGGATGCGGCCAAGTTGTCCCTTGGTTTTGGGTTGAGTGGTCATTTTTGGTTCAGGTAAGACTAAGCTGATTAACCACAATAACAGGAGGCAGCCCAGGGCTAAATGAGGTAATACTTCTGGGGGATAATAGTCCAGAGTGATTCCTGCCCCGACTACTGTTGCTATGAAGCCAATTGAACCCCACAGGCGAATCAGGCTATAACGATGTGGATTGTGTTCAAGAAAAGATAGCGTTACTGCTTCAAACAATGGCAGGGAAGCATTCCAGAAAAAACTGAATGCTAATGTGACAGCAACCATTGACCAGTAATCGCGCACTTGATAGATTGCCGCGAACAAGACAACAGCAAATAATGAGGTGATGCGCACAACCCGCACTCGTTTTCCACTTCTATCAGCTATCCAGCCCCATAATAATGGTGCGATAATTTTTGTGGCGGGGATCATTGCGATTAATTGACCGATTTCAGCAATGTTAAACCCCAGGCTTTTTAGATAAATAGACCAATAGGGTAAAAAAATACCCAGTGAAGCAAAGTATACAAAATAGAATTTTGACAGTCGAAAACTGGGGATTTTATAGTTTTCGCGCATGTGATTATGTGATTGATGGGTATTCGAAATTTTTCGAATTAGGTGGTAAATCAACAGTGTAGAACAATTGTAACTGTGACTGATGGACGAGTATTAATGTCAAAATATTATTGCCCAGCAATTTAAGTCAATAAAGCTCCTAGACATATTGCATACACTGAATGCAAAATTTCCCAGAAGGAATCTATACACTACGTATCAAACGCTTGCAGGTATTGGTGGAAGGCCGGAATTAATGCCTTGATTTTGTGCGCGATGACGTAAATAATGATCCATTAACACGATTGCAACCATGGCCTCTGCGATTGGTGTTGCACGAATGCCAACACAGGGGTCATGGCGTCCTTTGGTAACGACTTCAATCGGTTCGCCGCTGGTATTGATGGTTTTTCCCGGAATGCGTAAGCTGGATGTTGGTTTCAACGCGATCCTGGCGACAATATCCTGACCGCTGGAAATTCCTCCTAAAACACCGCCAGCATGATTGCTACAAAAACCTTCCGGAGTCAGTTCGTCACGAAATACAGTGCCTTTGGCTGCGATACAATCAAAGCCATCACCGATTTCTACACCTTTTACCGCATTAATACTCATTAATGCATGGGCAAGTTCAGCATCTAGCCGATCAAAAACAGGTTCACCTAATCCTGGTGGAACACTTGTTGCGATCACAGATACTTCTGCGCCAACTGAATTACCTTCTTTGCGTAATGCATCCATATAGGCTTCAAGTTCGGAAACTTTTTCAGGTTCGGCACAAAAAAACGGATTCATTGCCACAAAATTCCAGTCTTTAAGTGCTAGCTTGATTGGACCAAGCTGTGATAAATAGCCATTGATTTCAATGCCGGCATGTTGCTGGAGATATTTTTTTGCTATGCCGCCTGCTGCAACGCGCATTGCAGTTTCACGTGCAGAAGAACGTCCGCCACCACGGTAATCGCGGAAACCATATTTTTGGTGATAGGTGTAATCAGCATGTCCAGGTCGAAAACTATTGGCAATTTCAGAATAATCTTTGGAACGTTGATCCGTGTTTTCGATGACTAACCCAATCGGTGATCCAGTGGTTTTTCCTTCAAATATGCCAGAGAGTATTTTCACTTGATCTGCTTCACGACGTTGTGTTGTGTGGCGTGAAGTTCCAGGTTTACGTCGATCAAGATCGGCTTGCAAGTCTTGTTCAGAGAGTTCTAATCCAGGAGGGCAGCCATCAACAATACAACCGATTGCCTGACCATGGCTTTCTCCAAAGCTTGTGACTGTAAATGATTTTCCTATGCTGTTTCCTGACATGTCGATCCTGTAAAAACAATGTTAAATAGTTTGTGCAACGGGTTTACACCAAATGTTTTGATCTTTTTTTCCAGACAATTGTTTATTGTCTACGTGATTTTGTTCGGTTTCGAAAGTGATTTAATGTCAGCCTCTTAATGCCAGTTGGCTTGAAACAGCGGCTTGTATTCGATCAATTGTTCTACAGTTAACAGAAATACGCCATCTCCGCCACGCTCAAAATCCAGCCATAGAAATGCTATATCAGGATAGGTTTGTTGTAATGCTTCAGCCGAACGACCGACTTCTACAACCAAAATACCACGTTCAGTTAAATGATCTGCTGACTGATTTAGAATGCGATGAACGATGTCCAGACCTGACTCTCCACCGTGAAAACCCAGTTTGGGCTCGGTCAAGTATTCATCTGGCAAGCTACGCCATTCTGAATCACTGACATAAGGCGGATTACTGATAATTAGATCATATTGCCGTGAATCCAGTTCAGCAAATAGATTGGAATGAACGACTTGGACGCGATTTTCAAGTTCATGTGTTGCGACATTGATGTTGGCGACGGCTAAGGCATCTTCTGACATATCGACAGCATCTATTTGGGCATAGGGAAAACTATACGCACAAGCGATCGCGATACAACCACTACCAGTGCCAATATCGAGAATGCGATGCATCGTATCATCAGAGCACCAGGGTGTGAAGCCGTTTTCGATCAGTTCAGCAATTGGGGAGCGCGGCACCAGTGTGCGTTCATCAACATAAAAAATCAGGCCCGCAAACAGAGCTTCGTTGGTTAAATATGCTGATGGTTTGCGTTCCTGGATACGTCTGCATAGCAGTGCTAAGACAACTTCACATTCTGTTGTTGTTAATGTCGCATCCAAATAACGATCTGGAATATTGTAAGGTAAATGTAATGCATAGAGAACCAGTGCAGCTGCCTCATCAATTGCGTTGTTGGTACCATGCCCGAAGCTCAATTTTTCTGCTGTAAAGCGACTAGCTCCCCAACGGATAAAGTCAAGAATTGTGCTTAGTTGATCTGTTTCAGTTAGTAATTTATCGGTTGATGACATTGGTTTTTGTGTGATTTGTTGTTGCAACGTCCTGTTTTTCCTTATTTCGTCGACTACACTTAATGATAGGAGGTGCCTCGATAGGGATAAGTTGTCTTAACTTTTTCAATGGCTAAATTACAGATGCTGGATTCTGATCTTTATACTAGAATTAATGATTATGACAATGGAGAGGACAATTTATTGTTTCTTGCCTGTTTTAACGCTATGAATGCTGAGCGCTATAAACTGCCACAATTTGGTCCAGTTACAGATCAAATTGGAGATGTTTTTCAACCGCATTTGTCCGAAGCACGTACCTTGCATGAGAATGCCAAGCTGATTCAGCTTGATCCAGCATTAGTCGTTAATTTCCTGAATATGACTCGCTCCAAATATCCAGGTAATAGTATACCGGAAGCGATCGCCCAGATGGGAGAGGGCACAGCATATGTTTATTTGCATGCGATCAATCGATCTGCCGGGAAAATTGATATTGCCAATAATTTGCTTTTTCAATTGAGTCTGGCTCTTTGGGAGCATAGTTATTTAACAGGTGCGTTTTGCGCATTGGCGGCAAGTCATATGCGTAATTATGATCCGGATATTGCAATGCTGGCAGGTTTACTACATGACATTGGTTCATTGCCGGTGTTAATTACTGGTACCGAGCGCAGTGACCTGGTTAGTGATCCCATGCAATTGGATGCGATGATGCGCAGATTGAAAGGCCCGATTGGCTCTTTGTTGTGTCAGCGTTTTAAATTGCCAGATTATATTTCAGATGCGATGACTTATGCCGAAGATTACAATTATATTAGCCAGTCACGTGTTGATTATGCTGAACTGGTCACGGTTGCACATATTGCGATGAGTCAGGTGACAGATTCTGAGATTAATGCAATCCCGGTTGGTCAAAAAATTAGCAGCCAGTTAAGAAATACAAAATCGATCACCGGTCTTTTAGTAGAAGCTAAAGAAGATTTATGGGAAACCTACCGTATTTTAGAGGGTTGAGCCGACAGTTGCCAGTAACCAATGTGAGTTGAGAAAGTTTAGATGTGAAGAGTTATTTTGATTACAGAAGATAGGCAGTGTTTTCAAGATAACCCATCAATCCACGGAGTCATTCTTGCGCGCAGACGCAGAATCGCCTGGCTGTGAATCTGACAAATCCGTGATTCACTGACACCTAATTGTTCGCCTATTTCACGCAGATTGACCTCGTTTTCGTAATAAGCCTGAATCACCATGCGTTCTCGTTCAGGTAATCCTGAGATCGAAGTTTTTAGTGCTTCTCTAAATCCTGACTGGCTTAGACCTTCAAACGGTTCCATACTGCTAGTGGCTGTGGGATCTTCGCGATCACCAAGTTGCAATAATTCATCCATACTTGAAAGTCGCGTTTCGTGGCTATCACGCAAGATTTTATGGTATTCATTCATATCAATTCCGAGTTGATCGGCAACTTCGGCATCTCGTGCATCGCGTCCGGTTTGGTGTTCTATCTCCTGAATTGCTTGAGACACCATGCGCGCCTTTTTATGCACTGAACGCGGTGTCCAGTCTTGTTTGCGTACCTCATCGAGCATGGCGCCACGAATGCGAATGCCAGCATAGGTTTCGAAGCTAGCACCTTGGTTTGCATCGAATTTATCAACAGCTTCAAGTAATCCGATCATGCCAACCTGGATTAAATCATCTAACTGGATACTTTGTGGCACACGATTGAGAGTATGTCGAGCAATTTTGATGACCAGAGTTTCATACCCCGCAATCAGTTCCTGACCTTGAGGAAGATCATTTTTAGAGGACGCTGTCGTTGAGTTCATGAGGCTGTATTCGTTAATGCTGGCATTGCTTTCATACTATTATACCGGATCAGTCGTTCCACAAAAAACTCCAGACAACCACGCGGAACGCTAGGGTGCTGCCATGATTCAATTGCTTCTGTGATTTGTAATAGCTGTTGAGACGATACAGCATTCGGGTAAAGATTGACAACCGTTTGCTGGTATTGCACCGCTCGTTTGAGATCTAAATCATATTCAATGGAACCAAGGTGGGTTAGCGACACATTAAGATTAATATCAGTGGCTTTTACAAGTCGTTTGTATAATTCTTTGCCGTTGTTCAGCGATGAGACCATGTTGCTGATAATCTGAAATTGATGCACATTGTAGTCTAATGATAAAAGTTTGATAAAAGTATAAGCATCTGCAAAAGATGCCGGTTCGTCGCAGACTACGACAACAATTTCCTGTGCAGCTCGTGCGAAATTGATAGCACTGGATGAAATCCCAGAGGGCATATCCACAATTAAAAAATCAACCTGATTATCAAGTTCTGAAAGACCACGAATAATGCTGGCTTGTTGATGGATGCTGAGCTCAGCCATATCTTGTAAGCCCGATGCAGCAGGTATTAGCAACAATCCTGCTGGCCCATCAACCACAATATCAGCGACTGAACATTTTCCGGCAATGACATCGGATAAATTAAGTTCTGGTTGCAAACCTAGCATAATATCTGCATTGGAGAGACCAGTATCGCCGTCCAGCAACGCAGTGCGGTGGCATTTACTTGCAAGTGCTACAGATAGATTGGTGGCAATACAGGTTTTCCCAACACCGCCTTTGCCGCTTGCAATCGCCAAGATTCGAGCAGGTTTAGATTGATCGGTGGAAAAGGATTGAGTGTGGAAATGATTTTGCATAGATAAATGTTGTTTATGGTTCCAGTATCATAAAGACGAGTAATAACAAAAATAAATGCAACGTTTATGCCAAACAATATTATATGAATAATTGTTGTTAATATTGTGTTTTAAGTAATTGAAAATATATAATAAGTTTGTGTGTTGGTGTTGTCGAGCCGAAGCTGTTTTTAAAATGTAATGAGAACGGGATTGATCCAGATTGAATGATTTCGTCAAATATCTGGCGTTATTGCTCAATCTAACAATATTACTTCAGTGGTCGTCCACCCAGACATTATTTGACTGTTGTCAAACTGTATTTGAAATTAACCTTATTGGTTGATTACATGCACTTGAGCAGTTGAAACAGAATGTTGACACGGATCGTTTAGAGTTATTGCTAGTGAGCATCACTTAAGATTTCTGAATTGATTGCTTGATGCGAGCATTACCAGCTATCGGCTCTCATTCGGTTTTCTTTATTGCTGTTTTACAGAAAAAGGCATATAAATAGAAGTTGCATCAATTTCGTATGCTAGGTAAAATGGGCGGTTTTTTTATACTTTCATTGTAGATCAAGTTTCTCATTGATTTATTACTGATGTTTGATCACCAGATAATTGGTGAGTTCATTTAATTACAAACCCGCTTCTTCAACGCCTAATCTTTGATAGAGTACAGCCATGACAGATTTATCCCTTTATAGAAACATTGGTATTTTCGCGCACGTTGATGCGGGAAAAACAACAACAACTGAACGCATTTTAAAGCTGACGGGTAAAATCCATAAATTAGGTGAAGTGCATGACGGTGCTGCAACAACCGATTTCATGGAACAAGAGCAAGAACGCGGAATTACCATTCAGTCAGCTGCGACGACTTGTTTTTGGAATGATCATCGTTTCAACATCATTGACACGCCTGGCCACGTTGACTTTACAATTGAAGTTTATCGTTCGTTAAAAGTACTTGATGGCGGTATTGGTGTTTTCTGTGGTTCAGGTGGTGTTGAGCCGCAATCGGAAACCAATTGGCGTTATGCGAATGACTCAGAAGTCGCGCGTATTATTTATGTGAATAAACTGGATCGTATCGGTGCTGATTTTTACCGAGTGGTCAAACAAGTCGAAGATGTGCTTGGAGCAAATCCGCTGGTGATGACATTGCCGATAGGGACTGAAGATGACTTTATCGGGGTTGTTGATTTACTGATACGCAAAGCATGGGTTTGGGACAGCTCAGGCGACCCAACCAATTATGAAATTCAGGATGTACCAGCAGATATGGTCGATGCCGTTGAAGAATGGCGTGAAAAATTGATCGAACTCGCACTGGAACAAGA
Organism: Methylococcales bacterium; assembly: GCA_965224565.1. Taxonomy (GTDB): domain Bacteria; phylum Pseudomonadota; class Gammaproteobacteria; order Methylococcales; family DRLZ01; genus DRLZ01. Next base: position 955,956 of record CBDCZN010000002.1, read on the forward strand.
TGATGATGCGATGGGAAAATACCTGGACGGTGAGGAACCTAGTATCGAAACACTTCAAGCCTGCATTCGTAAGGGCACCATCGCGCTGGACTTTTTCCCAACCTATTGTGGTTCCGCGTTCAAAAACAAAGGTGTGCAACCTCTTCTCAATGCGGTTGTAGATTATCTGCCTAATCCTACAGAAGTTAAGCCACAGCCAGAAGTCGATGAAGAAGGTGAAGAAACCGGCGAATTTGCCATTGTTGATCCGGAAAAGCCATTACGTGCATTAGCCTTTAAAATTATGGATGACCGTTATGGCGCATTGACCTTTATTCGCATTTATTCAGGTCGATTAGACAAAGGCATGACCATCTTAAACTCCTTCACTGGTAAAACTGAACGCATTGGTCGTTTAGTAGAAATGCATGCTGATGAACGTATTGAAATTGATTCTTCTCAGGCTGGCGATATTATTGCTGTTGTGGGTATGAAGAATGTGAAAACCGGACATACATTATGTGATGTTAAAAATCCTGCAACTCTTGAACCTATGGTCTTCCCGGATCCAGTAATCTCGATTGCTGTTGCGCCAGTCGATAAAGCTGGTACTGAAAAGATGGGCATCGCGATTGGTAAAATGATTGCGGAGGATCCTTCATTCCGGGTTGAAACCGATGAAGACAGTGGTGAAATTATTCTCAAAGGTATGGGTGAGTTACACCTGGATATTAAAGTTGATATTCTAAAGCGTACGCATGGGATTAATGTGACTGTTGGTAAGCCACAGGTTGCTTATCGTGAAACCATCACACAACTTATTGAAGATAGCTATACACACAAGAAACAATCAGGTGGTTCTGGTCAATTCGGTAAAATCGATTATTTGATTGAGCCTGGCGAGCCTGGTAGTGGTTTTGTTTTTGAATCAAAAGTAACCGGCGGCAATGTTCCTAGAGAATTCTGGCCAGCAGTTGAAAAAGGCTTTGCCAGTTGTACTGATCAAGGCGTATTGGCAGGCTTTCCGTGTCTGGATTTTAAGGTCACTTTGCTGGATGGTGCTTTTCACGCAGTGGATTCCTCAGCTGTTGCGTTTGAAATTGCTGCCCGAGCCGCTTATCGTCAATCAATACCTAAAGCTGGCCCGCAACTCATTGAACCGATTATGAAGGTCGATGTATTTACACCTGAGGATCATGTTGGTGATGTGATCGGTGATTTAAACCGTCGCCGCGGCATGATTAAATCTCAGGAAGCTGGTGTGGCTGGTGTGCGTATAAAAGCGGATGTGCCATTGAGTGAAATGTTTGGTTACATCGGAGACTTACGCACAATGACATCGGGTCGCGGACAATTCTCTATGGAATTTTCTCATTATCTGCCATGCCCTAAAAATGTTGCGGAAGATGTCATCAAGGAAGTTATAGAGCGTAATAGTAAAAAATAAAGTAACTCTCAGTGTGTCCCTGATTGATCCGGTTGCTGCGACATAAATGCCCAATTACATTAGTAAACTACGTGTTTTTCTTGTACTCGAATCAATCAGAGGTAATCTGTGCTGTTATCTAAATAATCGTTTTTGGCTAAAGATAAATTCGGAGTTCTATTTTTGGCTTGGCCTCTATACCTCTTTCGTATGTTTCAGAAATGCCTGTTTCTGACCTTCAGGCACGGCGTAGATACATCCAACAGCTATGTAATCTGCAATATGTTCGTAGCTACTTTTATTAATATTGGGTATCTAGTATACTCAACCATCCACAACATGTAGTATCTAGCGATGGAAGAGCAAAGGCATCCGGTTTGTAACGTTGACTATCCTGGAACATTCCAGGAATTTGATAAGTGGTTTAGCACCGAAGGGCTTGCCTTGCATATATTTTGACACTCAGGTGGCCTCAAGGTTTTTGTTGCCCTTCTTGCGGAGTTTTTGAAGAAAACCCGTCGATTATGGGCAGGGGTCTTTTTCTGCAGGGTCACCGCATTAAAACTTGATTGAATGCAATTGATTAGGAGATCATTATGAGAACTTACATAAGGATTTCTCATGACAGCCAGCATAATAGATCATTTTTCCACCCTAAAAGACCCGAGGATAGAACGCCACAAGCAACATAAGTTAATAGACATCATTGTCCTTACTCTATCTGCGGTTGCCAGCGGCGCAGATGGATGGGAAGCGATAGAAGACTTTGGTCAAGAAAAATTAAGTTGGCTCCGTCAATATATTGCACTTGAGAACGGAGTCCCGTCGCACGACTGTATAGCCTATGTTCTCTCAAGACTATCACCTACCGGTTTTCGCGAGTGTTTTATGAGTTGGACACAATCGGTATTGACCGTAACAGGTGGAGAAGTCATTGCCATCGATGGCAAAACAGCTCGCGGTTCACGTGACCGCAAGAACGACCGAAATCCACTGCATATGGTGAGTGCATGGGCGTGCAGCAACCGCATGGTTTTGGGTCAACAAGCAACGGATGATAAATCTAATGAGATTACAGCCATTCCGAAACTACTTAAATTGCTCGAACTCAAGGGCTGTATCATCACGATTGATGCGATGAGTTGTCAACGAGCGATTGCTAAACAAGTGATTGAACAAAATGGGGATTATGTACTGGGATTGAAAGGTAATCAGAGCAAGCTTCATGAAGCGGTTGAAGATTTCTTTGTCACCGCGCAAGCCAACCACTTCAGAGGTATCAATTACGACTATGAGGAAGAACTCGATAAGGCGCATGGCAGGTTGGAGACACGACGATACTGGGTGAGTGATGATTTGCTGAGTCTTCCTAATACCCACCAATGGAAGGGATTAAAAAGCATTGGCATGGTCGAGCGCGAATGCCTTCAAGGGAAGACTAAATCTCTCGAGCGTCGTTACTTCATCAACTCGATTCCTGCGGTTGCCAAGCCCTTCGCAAATGCTGTACGTGGGCACTGGGGCGTTGAAAATCCGCTTCATTGGCGACTGGATGTCATCTTTGGTGACGACGCGAGCCGAATCAAAGGAAATGCTGCTACGATCATGACGAGTATTCGTCATCTCTGCCTGAATTTGTTTCAACAGGAAGCTTCTTCTCTCAGCCTTGCAAAGAAAAAGAGAAAAGCCGCTTGGAACGATGCTTATCGCGCCAAAATCATGTTTTCAAATGCTTTTTAATGCGGTGGCCCTGTCTTTTTCTGTGCCGCAAATGCAAACGGCAAACATCCATTACTGCTGGAACATTGTTTCACAAAACACACAAGCCGCTGAGGACCTGGTTCCTTGCTATCTGGTTTGTAACGAGCCAAAAGAATGGAGCCAGCGCACTTGGACTGAAGCGTGTTCTTGGTCTTGGCAGTTACGATACTGCATGGACCTGGATGCATAAATTGCGTCGAGCAATGATACGTCCTGGTCGCGACCATCTAACAGGCGCTGTCGAAGTCGATGAAACCTATGTTGGAGGCGTAGGAAAAAAAATCAGAGGTCGTGGTGCCGAGCGTAAAGTGATTGTTGCTATTGCCGCTGAAGTCAGAGGGAAAGGCTCAGGCCGAATACGAATGTCTATGATTCGAGATGTGTCGGCGAACAGTCTTCATCAGTTTGTTTCGGATAATGTTGAAAAAGATGCGGCAGTTCGCACGGATGGATGGAAAGGATATATCGGTATTGAAGACGTTGGCTATAAGCATATTGTAAGCAATATTACCGCAAGTGGTGATCCTGCACATGTCGTCATGCCTCGTGTCCATAGAGTTGCATCCTTATTTGATCGTTGGTGGCTTGGAACTCATCAAGGAGCTATACGTCCGGTGCAACTTGCTTATTATCTTGATGAGTTTACATTCAGGTTCAATCGCCGAAATTCAAAAGCGCGTGGCTTGCTCTTCTATTGCTTGATGGAGCATGCGGTAGAATGCGCGCCGGTGCCTCGCCCTAAAATAATTGGTGGTGAACCACAACATATGGTAGTTGGTTGAGTAAACTGGATACCCATTTTATTAATTAAAAAATATTTCATCCGTGGAAAATACTCCATCCGGCACCGTATGCACTTCCAGTGGAGATTGCCGAAGTTTTGCAATCTCTCTCAGGTTAATCAGTGTGTCTCTGGCATCTCGACTCATAAGAGCTAGCTTATAGCTATTTTGCAGATCAATATAGATATTAAGGACTTGACCGCGCGTATGGTTAAAGCTCGAATAAGATCGAATAGTATTGCCAATGTCATCTTGAATTTCCCATGTGCAAAATGGACTGTCTAGCTTGCATGATTCGTGCTCGTTGAAGCGAACACGAAAATTGACGTATCCACTCACGCGACTTTCTATCCTTTGTAGAATGTTCACCATCTGTTGAGCCTGGTTGTTGATGAACGAGAGGTCTCGTAGACCATCCTGAAGGAAGTCTTCGGTGAGAGATGCAAGTCTAAGGGTTGCCGATAGAGCATATGTGTCACCCATAAAAAAGAATGAGGATGGGAAATCATCACTCGAAAAAGCCTTGTCTGTGATGAGGTCAGCGGAGTCCGTGACTATAATCGCTAGTAGATTCCGATCAAATTCATTTTGAGTTGCCTTTGCGCTGTAGTGTGACATGTTAAATGATAAAGCTTGTAAGGCTGATCTGGCATCGCTTTGAGAAAAGTGCGTTAACAAGGCATCGACCTCTTCATGTACTATTAAACGGATGTCTTCCAGCGATTTTTCCGATAGTGTCGCAAAGTCGGGTTCTTGGTCAAAAATTTCATTGACGACCGCGTTCGTGAACAACGAAAATGCTTTATCTTTGAGCGCGTTGAGAATTGCTTCGGTAATCGCTGTGCCAATCACGGTTGTGACAACAGCGCTGGTAACTTGGTTGTTTTGGTTCTCCCTTTCAGCCTCATGGATTGTGCGTAATTCTGGCTCGCTTCCTCGTGCTAGTTTATTACTATCTGCCTGGACGAATTTAGTAGAAGTAATAAATATCGCTAAAATAATAAGAATTCTTATCATGAGAGGTTTATTTCTTTCTTTAGAAATAGTGTGTTCCATCGTATTCACCTTTGTGCTTAATTGACACATCCTGCCCTTACCCAAACATTTTATTAATCAACAATCGTTATCAAACAGATTGAGCCAAACATGCTCACGTGCGCTCCTCATCAGATCATTTAGTTTCCATTTCATATTGGTGCAATTTTTAACCAATATGGTAGTGGTAAACAAATTAAATCTTTTTCTGACTAAAAATCTTTAAATGCATGTTCAAAATCAAATGATAGAGATATTGTTCCTTCTTTAGTTCAGAATTCCGTGTTGTCATGCAACTGAAATATTGGATTTTTGACAATTTGTCCATCAGGCGGAGGCGTAGTGTACTCCCCATTACGAACTAACCAACCTCGTCGAGTCGTATTAGTACCTCCAAAGGATTTAGGATCTGTCTCTTCGCTGATCTGATGAAACTGGAATGTAGTAGCGAGTCCTTCGTCCACTATCTTTCCATCTCCTCCTGTTGATTCCAAGACAGTATTATGGGCTAATTCGTCAACGTTGATTGCAACATTACCATTGTTACCGGACCAGAAGTTGCCCTTTATGATTGCATTTCGTGTTATTCCAGCTTCTGGCTTAATCAATATTCCGACAGCCGTCATATCAGGACACCCTACTGGCGGTCTTATTGCCTCAAAGTAGTTCGTTTCTACTTGTACACTATGACCACGTCCCACCTGAATTCCCACTGAGTCGATAGCACATTCAATTCCATCCCATTTCGCAACATGTGTGATTTCATTCGCCGTTACTCGTACTGAGATAGATCCTTTTGAATTAGGGTTGCTTGGATTCATTCCTAGAAAGATGCCCCGTTCGAAGAAGGTCCCTACCCGATTGTTCTCGATCATTGAGATACGGCACTCCTCACAACGGATTCCTGTTCTCACTGACTCGATACGGTTTTGTACTATGCGAGCGTTGTACGCACCGCGTGCGCAGATGCCATCGCCGTTGATGAATGTACTGATATGAACACGTTCAATAGTTAGTGCAACCGTATCATTGTTATTACACAAGTAAATTCCGTGTTGTTCTACACCGATTTGAGCATTTCCCGAAAGCCAGAAGTCTTGAAATATAATGCTCTTCGGTATATATCCTGACTCGATTTCTACCGCTGGAGATGCCGACGAGATAATACGCGTGGCACCAATATTCGCACCGTGAATCTGAATCGGTTTACTTACGGGGTTTGTACAATCACCTCCCGGCCCTGCAGGATCACAGGAGAGTATCAATGTTTGTTCGAGATTCCATACGCCCGATGGGAATAACAACGTCCCACCAGTGCGTTGAGCAGCCGCGAGTGCTTTTTGCGCGGCTTCATCATCCGATAGTTCGTCGTTAGGATGTGCACCAAAATCGGCTACGTTGAAAATACCATTTACGATAACCGGATCTAATCTATCTTCTGTGTGACTAGCTTGCACATGGCCGCCGATAAAGCATGTTACAAATATGAAATGCCGTATACATTTTTGTTTTAATATGTTCATAATTTCACCTTCGTATCAAAATTAGCTAAGAGTTGTCATTTGATACCTATTTATCGAACATGACAGTGAAAAAAATCACACCTTAGATGTGAGGTTTTTCCTTGAAATCTGGTGAGAAATAAGGTTTTTATTATGGACAAGTGTGTTTGTAGAGGCATCAAATTAGCCACAATTGGTGGAAGGTGTTATTTTTAGTGTGTCAGGAATCACAGTCAACACATAACCAGATGCTGTAACTGATCCAAAAAGCTTCCTTAATTTTGTATGTTGTCCTGCACTCCATTTTTGCCCAAAACAAAGGACAGTTTTAGGACGACTAAACTTACTTCCTGCATGGGACAGGTTTTCCACAGGTCGGACATTGCGGGTTTTTGTTCAACTTCATCGTTTGCCATTCCATACTTAATCCATCAAATAACAGGATTTTGCATTGTCTTTCTTGTTCATGACAAGCTAATAATTTGATGGTTTCCAACGCTTGCAGACTGCCGATGATTCCTGGAAGAGGGGAGATCACTCCTGATTCCGAGCAGGTTTCTGCGACCTCACTGTTGTTATCATTATCAGAGTACAGACAGTTGTAACACGGGCTGTTGTTACCAGGGTTAAAGACAGCCAATTGACCTTCAAAGCGAATTGCTGCTCCAGAAACAAGCGCTGTTGACGTGTTTACACAGTGTTTGTTTAGCTCAAATCGCGACGTAAAGTTATCGGTGCAATCCAATACCACATTGACTTTACTGACTTGCTTAGCCAATTCAGCATCGTGTAGCTGTGTTGCAACGGTCTCAATCTGTGTGTGAGGGTTAAGCCTGAGCAGGGTATCGCGAGCAGCTTCAACTTTTAATCTGCCGATATCTTCAGTGGTGAAGGCGATCTGGCGTTGCAGGTTTGCTAAGTCTACCCGGTCATGGTCATTGAGAATGAGTTTTCCGATGCCTGCTGCAGCAAGATAGAGGGCAGCCGGGCAGCCCAATCCACCCAGCCCACGAATCAATACACTTGCATTCAACAGTCGTTGCTGACCTTGTATATCAACCTGCGACAACATGATCTGACGGTTGTAACGTAATAATTCTTCGTCATTCATGTCACTCTACCGTATTAAATTGATTTTGGGGTTGAAAAACGCAGTGTCAGTAACCATCAAGTTATCAGTGTATCGTTGTTCAGACTGAGGTTCTCAGTCTGCTGTATTTAAGCAACACAAGTGTAGCAAAAACTAGCAACTTTAAACCAGCGAATAAGGTTGACAGGATCAGTCATGATGATATTATTAGCACTCAGATGTGTTGAGTGCTAATAATATAGCAGATTAGCACACATTAATTTTGTAATTAACATAATCATTCGGAGTGAATATATGAATATCAGACCATTACATGATCGTCTTGTTGTAGAACGAATGGAAGAGGAAGCAATGTCTGCAGGCGGTATTGTCATTCCTGATGCAGCTAAAGAGAAGCCTAGCCAGGGTAAGGTATTGGCTGTTGGCAACGGTAAAATTCTTGATAACGGTCAAAAGCAGGCAATGGACGTTAAAGTTGGCGACAAAATTCTATTTGGTAAATACGCAGGAAATGAAGTCAAGTTTGATGGCATTGACTACATCGTTATGCGTGAAGACGATGTGATGGCAGTCATCGACTAAATTCTCTTATTTGGTGATCATTCACCAAATTCGATCAATCAAATATTTTTAATTTATAGAGGTTTTATACTATGTCAGCTAAAGACGTGAAATTCGGCGATGACGCCCGTAATAGAATGATAGCCGGTGTCGATATACTTGCTAACGCAGTCAAAGTGACTTTAGGACCAAAAGGTCGTAATGTTGTTCTGGATAAAAGTTTTGGAGCACCAACCATTACTAAAGACGGTGTTTCTGTAGCTAAAGAAATCGAACTTGCAGACAAGTTTGAAAATATGGGCGCACAGATGGTCAAGGAAGTCGCTTCCCAGACTTCTGATATCGCTGGTGATGGAACCACAACTGCGACAGTACTTGCTCAGTCAATTGTTAAAGAAGGCATGAAATCGGTTGCGGCGGGTATGAATCCGATGGATCTTAAGCGTGGTATTGATCAGGCAGTCATTAAAGTGGTTGACGCAATCCAGGGCATGTCTACTCCTTGTGTCGATAGCAAAGCAATCGCTCAGGTGGGCTCTATCTCTGCCAACTCTGATACTGCTGTTGGAGACATTATTGCTAATGCGATGGATAAAGTCGGCAAAGAAGGTGTGATTACTGTTGAAGAAGGTTCAGGTCTGGAAAATGAACTGGATGTTGTTGAAGGCATGCAGTTTGACCGTGGTTATCTGTCACCTTACTTCATTAATAATCAAGACAGTATGAGTGTTGAGCTTGATGATCCAATGATTCTTGTTTACGACAAAAAAATCTCCAACATTCGTGATTTGCTCACTGTTCTGGAAAATGTAGCCAAAGCAGGTCGTCCATTATTGATTATTGCTGAAGATGTTGAAGGCGAAGCGCTAGCAACATTGGTTGTTAATAACATGCGTGGCATTTTGAAAGTTTCTGCAGTTAAAGCGCCTGGTTTTGGTGATCGTCGTAAAGCGATGTTAGAAGATATTGCAACCTTGACTGGTGCAACTGTGATTGCTGAAGAAGTCGGTTTGACGCTTGAAAAATGTACACTGGATGATCTTGGTCAAGCCAAGAAAGTTCAGATTACCAAAGATAACACCACGATTATTGATGGCACTGGCACTAAAGACGATATCGAAGCACGTATTAAACAAATTCGCGCACATATCGAAGAAGCGACTTCTGATTACGATAAAGAAAAACTGCAAGAACGCTTGGCAAAACTGGCTGGCGGTGTTGCTGTGATCAAAGTAGGTGCTGCAACCGAAGTTGAAATGAAAGAGAAGAAAGCGCGTGTTGAAGATGCGTTACATTCTACTCGTGCAGCTGTCGAAGAAGGTGTGGTTGCTGGTGGTGGAACAGCACTGGTTCGTGCTTTGTCTGCTATTGACAACCTGCAAGGCGACAATGCCGAGCAAACCATTGGTATTTCAATTCTGCGTCGGGCTCTGGAAGAGCCACTGCGTCAAATTGTTGAAAATGCTGGTAAAGAAGGTTCTGTCGTACTTAACGAAGTCAAACAAGCGTCTGGTAACACTGGTTACAACGCTGCAACTGATGAGTTTGGTGACATGGTTGCAATGGGTATTCTTGATCCAGCAAAAGTAACGCGTACTGCACTGCAAAACGCGGCATCTATCGCTGGTTTGATGATTACTACAGAAGCAATGATCTCTGAAGCTCCTCAACCTGAAGCGCCTGCACATGGCGGTGGCGGTGGAATGCCTGACATGGGCGGTATGGGCGGTATGGGCGGTATGATGTAAATCATCAGTCTGCTTTGGAGTTGCTGAATTAATCAGCGCTTCCAGAACTTGCTCGTTAAAACCCTGTTTTTGACCAATGCTGGTTGGAAACAGGGTTTTTTATAGATGTGGGTTTTTTATAAATTCAGTAATTTCTGCTTGAGTTGGCATTCCTGGCCTGGCTCCCATTGTTGTACAACACAATGCTGCCACTGCGCTGGCATATATCAACGCATCTTCCCAAGGTTGCTGTTCTGCCAGGGCCACAGCCAGTCCGCCATGAAATGCATCTCCGGCACCAGTACTATCACTAACAGGAACAACAAAGGCGGGTAAGCTGCCGCTGCGCTTACCTTGTGCCCATATCAGACCGCGTTCTCCACAGGTGATGATTACATTAGCAGCAAGCGAGCGAATTTGTTGTAATGCTTGATGTGGATCATCCTGTTCAGTTAGTTGTCGTGCGAATTTTTCAGATACCGCTAGATAGTCAACCTCTGACATCAATTGTTGAGTGCCAGCATGCAGTGAACCGGCATCAAGAATTGTTGTAACGCCAAGCTGTTTGGCTTGTTTGATTAGATGAGCTGAAATTGTTGGTTGATGTCCATCCACTAACAACACTGAGGGCGGATTACTTGAATTTAGAGTTGCATGATCTGCATACAGGATGGTTGATGCTTCAGTGTAGTTAACCACAGTGCGTGCGCCATTCGGTTTAACGAGTAGTGTAGCAACAGGTGTTGCTATTGAACCGCGCTGAATTTGCTGGGTATTAACACCTTCTGTTTGCAGCTCAGCTAAATGACTGTCACCATACAAGTCATTACCTAAATAACCAATAAACTCTGCTGTCAGGCCAAGACGAGCAATAGCAACCGCAGCATTGGCTGCAGGACCACCGCCACAGGATAAATGTTCAGAACTGCTGAGTTTTTCATCCTCGGAAGGATGATGAGGGACTTGAAAAATCAGGTCATAGCAAGCATGTCCTACGCAGACAATATCCATGATTACTGCTCACTAAAATGCAACGAGAATAGTCGATTAATCTTCGTCTAGCCCCAAAAAGTTCCAGATATCTTCAGCGATGGACGTTTCGACAGTTTCTTCAGGCACACCGTCTGTATAGTTCATTGCATAAACACGTTTGATATCGTCAGATAAATCATGTAAGTCGAGTTTTTGATAGCTTTTCTTAAGAATTTTCAATGCATCGGGTATTGAGGTTGAGCGTGGATAATTCTCGAGTACTGATATGGCACGTCGAACGGCTGCAACATAGGCTTTTCGTTTGACATAGTAGCGTGCGACATGAATCTCGTGTTTCGCCAGTTTATTGCGTAAAGAGATCATGCGTTGCTCTGAATCTTCGCGATACTTGGTGTCTGGATATTTTTCCAGTAAATTAGTAAAGTTGTTGTGGGCTTCTGTTAATGATTGCACGTCACGCTGTGTATCATCCGTTGGAATAAAACGCTGTAAAAGTCCGCTAGAACGATTAAAATTGACCAGGCCACGCATGTAAAATGCGTAATCAATATTTGGATGGGCTGGTTGCATTTTGATGAAACGATCCAGGGTGACCAGCGATGCATCGGGATCTCCATTTTTTAGATGAGCAAGACCAAGATCAAGTTGAGCCTGGATTGCAAAGCGACTAAATGGATAACGAATCTGTAAATTCTGATATGCTTCTATGGCTTTAGTATAGCGTTCATCTTCCAGGTATTCACGTGCTTCATCGTATATTTGCTCTGCTGTTTTAGCGAGCTCTTCTTCGGTAAGTTCGGTTTCAGATTGTTCTTCTTGATCCTCATCGGTCTCAGCGTAGGCCAATTGCCCACAAGGCATTAACCCGATAACCAATAGACTTAGAATAAAAACAATGCGATATAACATATTTAATAGCTTCCGGCGAGGTACATCAGAACGGCGATTATACCTGATAATGGGTGCAAAATCTGGTGCGAGACCGGATATACTAGTGAATGGAGTCTAACGATGGAGATCAGAGAAATTCCTCAAGACCTTGCAGGTAAACGCCTTGACCAGGCGCTGGCTAAACTGTTTCCAGAGTATTCGCGTTCGCGACTTAAATTGTGGGTCGAAAATGGCAGAATTACAGTCGATGGGGCAACTTGGCGACCCAGGGATAAAGTTAGCAGCGGTGAGCAAGTTTCAGTCAATCCAGAACTTGAGCCTTCCACGACCGTGGAGCCGGAGGATATTGCGCTGGACATTATTTATCAAGATGAATCGATAATAGTACTCAATAAACCTGCTGGTCTGGTGGTTCATCCGGCCGTTGGTAACTGGTCTGGAACCTTGCAAAATGGCTTGTTATATTTTGATCAAACCTTAAGTGGTATTCCACGTGCAGGCATTGTCCACCGTTTGGATAAAGATACTTCTGGGTTAATGGTGGTTGCGCGTACGTTGCAAGCTCACAATGCATTGGTTTGTCAGTTACAGGCTAAAACAGTATATCGTGAATACCATGCATTGACTTATGGTGAAATCATTTCCGGTACGACAATTGATCAACCCATCGGTCGGCATTCCACAGATCGTAAGCGTTTTGCTGTGCGCGATGGTGGCAAAGATGCAGTGACTCATTACCGGGTGTTGGAGAAATTTAAACATTTCACCTTGGTGCGGGTGATGCTGGAAACCGGACGCACCCATCAAATTCGGGTGCATCTTTCACATGTCGGATACTCGCTGGTTGGTGATCCTATGTATCGAGGACGTTTACGCATTCCAAAAGCAGCTAGCGAGGAGCTGACAGAAGCGCTTCATCAGTTTAAACGCCAGGCATTACATGCTGCAAAATTAGGTTTAGTCCACCCGGAAACCGAGCAAGAGAAAAGCTGGGAGGTCTCTATGCCAGAGGATATGCAACAGTTAATCTCAGTGATACGAAACAATCGCTAATGGTTGATGTTGACAACTGGATTAAGGCTGACTGGCCAGCGCCAGCTGGAATTTATGCCGGAACTACACTGCGACATGGTGGAATCAGTCGGCAACCGTTTGGTTCATTTAATCTTGCATCACATGTGGGTGATGATCTGCATTATGTTGAACACAATCGCAAACAGTTGATTAAGACATTAGGTCTACCTCAACAACCTTTATGGTTAAATCAACAACATACAACACGAGTTATCAATGCTGATCAATCAACACAACAACCAATAGCGGATGCCAGTTTTACGCTAAGCACTGGGGTTGTTTGTGCTGTGCTTACAGCCGATTGTTTGCCGATTTTGCTGTGCGATGAGCAGGGCAAGCAATTAGCAGCAGTCCATGCAGGATGGCGTGGCTTACTCAATGGCATTATTGAAAAAACTGTTGCTACATTTCAACATAAGCCAATACTTGCCTGGCTAGGACCCGCGATCTCTCAGCAAGCATTTGAGATTGGTGAAGAAGTAAGAAGCGCTTTTGTAGCGCATTCTAACCAGGTAGAATGTGCGTTTTTAAAAGGCAGAGCAGGTAAGTGGCATGCAAACTTGTATCAACTAGCAACCATGCGACTGCATTGTTCAGGAGTTACCAATGTTTACGGTGGCAGCTTTTGTACTTTCAATGAACAAAAGCGCTTTTACTCTTATCGGAAAAGCGGACAAACAGGGCGGATGGCTTCTTTAATCTGGAAACAGTGAATCAATGTGTTTCTATGATGGCTCACGAATGCGCTGATTTGGATCGTTAGGACATTGACAAGATCGTAGTTGTGAACAAAAGCAATTGTCTGCTTGTTAATCTTTGTCCTTGAGTAAATCCTGCAAACCTGCAAAAGGATTGTGTGTCGAGGTAAATTGTTCTTCCCGACCTGGTCCAGTTTCACTGTTGCCAGAATAATCCCCATAACGCGCATGTTCATTATCGTGACAATACAGGCATAATAGCTCCCAGTTACTGCCATCAGCAGGATTGTCATCGTGATTGTGATTTCGGTGATGCACAGTTAATTCACGCAAATTTTTATGATTGAATTCACGACTACAACGCCCGCAAATCCAAGGATAAAGTTTAAGCGCTTGTTCGCGGTAACCTTTTTCACGTTCAGACTTTTGATTCAAAGCATCAGCAACAATTTTGTCACGTTTAGCCTTGTCTGAAACTGACTTTTTGATAGCCATATGAAATTCCTTAATTATGAAAACAAATAATCAGGCTAGTCAGAATAAATGCATAGCACGATCAAATCAATATAAGATTTTCTTTTAAAGTAATATGCAGACACTGGTAGTACCGCAAGGATCATTTCAACTCAGTCGATTTCCAGTGAGAAGTGATGAACAATTACGCGCATGGGATGCAGCAGATGAATATGTATTGCAAGCGTTAGATGAGGCTTCAAATGTTGAGCAGAAATCAGTATTAATTCTCAATGATAGTTGCGGAGCACTTTCAATCGCATTGGCAGAAACCAATCTTTTTAAACAGTTGCAAATGATGTCAGATTCCTGGTTAGCACATCAAGCATTGTTGTATAACCTGAAAAATAATAACAAGCAGAATAAAAGTGTCAAGCTGTTGAGTAGCTTGCAAGAAGCTGATGGTATGCTTGATTTGGTTATTATAAAAATTCCTAAAACGCTGGCGTTACTCGAAGAGCAACTCTATCGAATTCGTCCTAATTTGCATGATAAAACACGGATTATCGGCGCAGGTATGGTCAAGCAGATTCATACTTCCACATTAAAACTGTTTGAACGCATACTTGGCCCAACCCAAACATCGTTGGCAAAGAAAAAAGCACGTCTGATTTATTGTCAATATGATCAGAACTTAAAACCTGGGAAAACCCCATGTCCAGTACACTATATTCTGGAGAATACACATATCGAAATTACCAACCATGCCAATGTGTTTTCACGCGACTCACTGGATATTGGTACTCGATTTTTTCTGGAATATATTCCGACCTCTAGGTTACCATTAAGAATTGTTGATTTAGGATGTGGAAATGGACTATTGGGTATTATCGCTGCGCAACGTAACCCATTAGCAGAACTTGTTTTTGTTGACGAGTCATATATGGCAATAGCATCGGCTCAAGCCAATTATAAATCAGTCTATAAAGCTAGTCGCTATGCAGAATTCCTGATAACAGATTGTCTTTCAGACGTTCCTGAGAACTGTGTTGACCTAGTGTTGAATAATCCACCGTTTCATATACACAATGCAATCAGTGTCAATGTTGCGCGACAAATGTTTAGTGAGTCTAAGAAAGTTCTCAAAAAAGGTGGAGAGTTATGGGTGATTGGCAATCGGCATTTAATCCATCGCACCACACTCAAAGGCTTATTTGGAAATTGTGAAGTTGTTGCCAGTAACAGTAAATTTTTGATTGTAAAAGCAATTAAGCGA
The DNA here is from genome assembly GCA_965224565.1 of Methylococcales bacterium. GTDB lineage: Bacteria > Pseudomonadota > Gammaproteobacteria > Methylococcales > DRLZ01 > DRLZ01. Next base: position 971,204 of record CBDCZN010000002.1, read on the forward strand.
TAAACTAATGACTTGATGTTAACGGTAAATAATCAAAGCTACAAACGCGTTAGGTTGCAGCTTTATTTTGGTAGATGACTTCTGGATACTATGCGATAGATTATCTCACAGTCATCATATTAACAAAAATTAAACTTGTTCTCAGGACAAATAATAGGTTTGAAGCACTACTATACTATTTGTCTTGTATGGCTGAATCAGTTTGTGCATGAGACCATTGATCAATAAGTTGTCCAATTTGCTCTAATTCATAATCGGAAATATCAATGATTTGAAAGCCTGTCCAACATGCTTCTTTTGCTTCCGGTGACTCAGACCACGCAACCTCAGCTGCAAATTCAATCTTATTTAATGCTCCTACGTGTTGAGGTACATCAATCTGCAATTGGTAGATATTATCTATTGGTAGATTGCTTGTGGTTATCATTAGCAGTCCACCATAGGATAAATCAACAAGACTGCCAAGTTGCTTTTGAGTATTCACATCAATTACAGGCAATAACTGCGGACTTTTAACGCGCTTGTGTTTTCTTCGTTCCACCATAATTATTAGTCCTGATTTTAACTTACGAGATAACTATTCAAATTTATTTTTTTGGCTTTAGGAAATAAAACATGTATTTTACACGAGTAATAGGCATGTTAAATATGTTAAGGCCATACACTAGGTTAGCGTGATAATATTTTTTAGATTATGATCAGCTAATACTTCTGTCTAATTATAGCGTAGTCTAATGATATATATTAGTTTAAATATGTGATAGTGTTATCAGAATCATTTATAATTTTTAAAACAAGATTATTTAATAGATCGGGATCATCTTGCGTAATTGATTGATGCGTCGATAAATTGTATGTGGTTAATTATGTGGTATGTTGTTTTATAAGCTTTCTCATCTTTGGCTGAATTGAAAAACTCAGTGCAATACATTAATTGATCTTCTGATTCTAGAAAAATAAATTGCACCAATGAGTTGAATTCAAGAATGATCTGAAGAAATTGTCTAGTCCAAAAAAGTCGAAGTGAAAGTTCTTGAATTGAACGTATTATTTCGATAGTTCGAGGCGAATAATTCACGTTATTTAACGAGAAATATTGAAAAAAGTATCAATCTCAAGGGTTTTGCAGGCGACTTATTTTTGACTAGAAAGACTATAAGTACTTGTTACAAAATACAAATAATGGAACTATATCAGTTGAGTTTTTATGTTGAGTCTTTATCAAACTTTAACGCAAGCGCCAATAATCCAATTAGTGTTTGAGCAACAATCTCAATGTTTGTGCCATAAGCAACAACACCATCTTCATGTCCGAGCATGGAAAATACAGTGGGTTGGTCTGCAGGAATTGATTGCACAATATTAGCGACAGCTGTTGCCATCGCTGATGTGCCGTAAGCAATGTTAGCATTAGTCGCTGGTAGATTGAGTTGACTAGTCATTTGCCAGATTAACGGGTAATGAATATGAATAATCGCCTGTGCAGTGGGGTCAGTTGTGTAAATACTTGCGTGGGTGAGAGCTTCTGATGAAGGACGGATTTCACCAGTTGCCTCAATTCTATTATGATCAGTGTTAGTAGCAGTCACCAAACTGAAATGTTGTTGTTGAAGATAGTCCAGTTTTCCGGTTTGAGTACCTGTTATCAGGAAAGCATCATTACCCGGTTGGCTACGAATACTGATGTTACCAAAACTTAATCCTGCATAGCGTTCTGGGTTTTGACCTAGCATGCCTAATTGTTTGAGGATGTTTCTCCAGGCATTGAGGGTAGATAAAGTTTCTTCGCAACATTCAACTATGCACTTTGGTAATGGAGTGTCTGTATAGTCTAGGCTGAATTTGATAACGCCCTCTTTTTCGTTCAAAGCTGTATTCTCTTTCATCTGAAAAAAGTAAAGTTTAGTGTGATCTATGCCCTGGTACAAACCCATATTTGAATATTATCCACACCGCTGCGTTTTAATACTGTTGCGATTGCACGGACTGTGCTGCCGGTAGTCATTACGTCATCAATAATGGCAACCGATTTTATGTCTGTTGATGGTTGTGCGGAAAATGTGCGATGCAGGTTTCTGCGCCGTTGTTTTGCGCCCAGTTCAGCTTGTGGGATGCTATTGCGGATACGATGGCAGCTATTTAGACTGGTAGGGATTAGCAATATTTTTGATAAATGTCGAGTGAGTTCGATTGACTGATTAAAGCCACGTTGTCGATACCGTTGTGGATGTAACGGTACTGGAATCAGTAGATCTGGCTTGTTTGGAATCGCCCGTAATTGTTCTGCCATCAGTGTTGCCAACAGGCGGGCGTTGACAAAACGAGAGCTAAATTTGAGCCCGTGGATTAGATGACGGATTGGTTCCTGGTAAGCAAAGCTGACATGTGTTTTGTCAAAATCAGGCGGACGAATCTGGCATTCTCCGCACACTGCAGTACTACTAATCGTTAATGGCATCGGTGCAGCGCAGAGACGGCATCCTCCCTGATAAAATGGCAGGCTGTTATGGCAAGGTTGACAGAGATCAAACTGGTCGTTCCCATCATCACCACATAATAGACAAGTAGGCGGGTAGACCCAGTCCTGTATAATAGACAACCAGTATTTGAGTTGTTTCGGGGCTATCGAACGTAGGTTGTTGATTTTCATCTTGTTAATCATCTTAAAAGCGTTAGCCCATTGACTTATTTTCGGAGTATACCCATGTCGACCACACAAGCCTCCAATAGCCAGACTATTGATCCGGCGATGACTGAGATGCCTTTGCAATATACCAGTCAATTGCGTCACGATTGGACATTGGCAGAAATCGAGGCATTGCTCGCTTTGCCGTTTAATGATTTGTTATTCAAGGCACACACAGTGCATCGTCAACATTTCGATGTCAATGAAGTGCAGATTAGCACCTTGTTGAGTATTAAAACAGGTGGTTGTTCTGAGGATTGTGGATATTGTCCACAAAGTGCTCGTTATGATACTGATCTGAAGGCGCAAAAGTTGATGGCAGTTGATGATGTGGTACAAGCTGCACTGCGCGCCAAACAGCAAGGAGCCAGCCGTTTTTGTATGGGAGCCGCATGGCGTGAACCAAAAGATCGTGATATGGCTGAAATTGTGAGTATGGTCGAAGGTGTAAAGAATCTTGGGTTGGAAACTTGCATGACACTGGGAATGCTTACTGATGAACAAACCAATCAGTTAAAGCAGGCGGGACTAGACTATTACAATCACAATCTTGACTCTTCCGAAGAGTATTATGCAGAAGTTATTACCACACGCACGTATCAAGATCGACTGGATACGTTGAAACGAGTGCGCGATGCCGGAATGAATGTGTGTTCTGGCGGAATACTTGGAATGGGCGAAAGCGCCAGGGATCGTGCCGGATTGTTACAAGCATTGGCAAATCTACCTAAACATCCTGAAAGTGTGCCGATTAATCTGTTGGTTCAGGTAGAAGGAACACCACTGGCTGATACACAACAACTTGATCCACTGGATTTTGTGCGTAGCCTGGCGGTTGCCAGAATCATGATGCCAGAGTCGCGTGTGAGACTATCAGCAGGACGTGCTGATATGTCGGATGAAATGCAGGCATTGAGCTTTTTTGCCGGAGCTAATTCTATCTTTTATGGCGAAAAGCTGTTGACCACAGATAACCCAGAAGCGAATCAGGATTTGCAGTTGTTTGAGCGATTGGGAATTCATACAACAGGCTCGGTTTGATCCAAAATAAGATTGAAAATCTGATTCCGAAAAAAAATCAAGAACAGTGTCGGTAATACCGCTACCAGTCATGCTATATTTAATAATATCAAATAGTTGCATATTCACTCCGTGGTTTTGTCATCAACGGGTAATGCTTCGGTCTGCGCTTAACCACCCTGGGTTGGTTGGGTCTTTCCCGTTGCCCAATCTCTGTTTGAGCGATCGCGATTAACAGCGGTGAGATTAATCGCTTTAAAGTCGTTCCTGTCGCTGTGATACACACGCTTGCCGTATTGCGCATCAGTTGAACAGTCGCCATAAAACTAAGGTAACGTGGCTGCTGATCATTCAGGCAAGCAGCTCGAGCAAGCGTTGCTCGAACCAGGTTATAAGCCAATAAGTTGACTGCAATTTCTTTTTTAATCATCTCAGCTGTTTTGCAGCGTAACATGTCCATCCCCATATCGGTTTTGATGGTTCTAAAATTGACCTCAATGGTCCAGCGTTGTTGATAGAGTTGCGCTAAGGTTTTTTTGGGGAAAGTATTGGACTTGATGAGTGTCGTCACATAGACGATCCCTTTTACAGAACACTCGCGCACCACGATTTCGTTCGGTAACGCGTCCCATGCATCATCTGCCATCCACACCGGTTTTTTCTTCGGTTTTTGAACCGAAATCAGATGGTCTTTTGCACCGAGGCGTCGTCCGCGTCGAAAATCACTTTTGACAGTGCTACGTTGCCTGAAAACCAGCGCCGTGTTCTGTTGCATCAACAAGGCGATATTGGCGTAAGACGTATAATATCGATCTGCAAGCAGCAAATCCTGCTGACCAAGGGATTGAATTAATCGCGAAAACAAGGAGGTTTCACCACTGCCCTTGCCCTGATAAGGGCCAATGGCATAATCAACACAACTTCCGGTTGCTAGGGATAATAAGCCAACCAAGCGGACAATCGGAAACCCCAAGCCGGGCTGTTGTGCGCCTTGTTGCGGAAAGGTTGCTTGATTGTCCTCTGTATCGGGCATCAGCAAGGTTGTTCCATCGACTAGCGTCACGCGATATCCGTTCCATAACCATTGCTGAGAGGCTTGCTGGTGCAAGAGGCGACCGGATGATGTCACTGCTTGTTTTAAATGCGTCAGCAACAGTCGTAACCGGGCTTTGCAATAAGGTCCTGTATTCATGGAGTTCGCAGGATAATCCAGACCAATCCGTTCAATCAATATATGGGCAACGGCTTCTTTGCAAGACCCTGTGGAACTGAGCACCTGAAACAAGAAGGCTCTCAATGTAATCAAGGGCGTAAAGATGGTATTGCGACCATCGCCGGATTGATGAATCGCCTCAATTAAACGGTCAGGCAATACGTCATTAAAAGGCAGCTCCTTGCGCTGAAAGAAGGTATTTTTGAACGAGCGAATTTGAAAACGGAGTGGTAATCGATTAGACTTTTTCATCTGTTAAGCTTTTTCTCAGGATTCATTGTTTTATAGGAAATACAATGATATCCAATAAATAGTTAAAGCTTAACTTTAATTTATCTTAAAGTCCTTTTGATTCAATCGCTTGATGCGTGACTGGTAGCGGTATTAAACAGTGTCGGTTTAGATTGACTGTAGCTTAGATTCTAAAGTTTCGGAGTTCGTTTTTACAATAAGTCATTGAATTATTGGTGATATATGTTGAATATGTATCAAAAGTTGAATATATTGACTTGTTCTAACGCAGACTTAACCTATTGATTTATAGTTAATGATATCGAAATATCGAGACACCTAACCTATTGATTTTTTTGATAGGTGTAAAAGTCAAACAGCCAACATCCCGATATTATAAAAGTAATTTCATTTACATATCAAAATCTTAATGATGTTTTTTCGCTCAAAATGAACTCCGAAACTTTAGTTAGATTAATCAAATTCACTATCGGGTCATTAGGTGAAAATTATAGATTAGACCAATTATGGTGAATCATCCATTTAACTTGCAAGATGAGTTGGCTTCTATTCAATCCAGCAACCTGTATCGCCATCGTCAAGTTCTGAATAGCCCTCAAGGGGTTGAAATTGAAGTTGCTGGCAAACGTTACCTGAATTTTTCCAGTAATGATTATCTGGGTTTGGCAAATCATCCAGATCTGGTTTCTGCATTTCGAGCAGCTGCCAATCAATATGGCATTGGTAGTGGCGCAGCACATCTGGTATGTGGGCATTCAGCTGCACATCATGCTTTAGAAGAAGAGCTGGCGGATTGGCTTGGTCGTGAGCGTGCATTACTGTTTTCGACCGGATATATGGCTAATCTAGGCATTATTTCAGCCTTACTGAGCAAAACTGATGCGGTGTTCGAGGATCGTCTCAATCATTCATCGCTATTAGATGGAGGATTGCTATCCGGTGCTCGGTTTCAACGTTTTCACCATGCCGACGGTAATGATTTGCAGCGTCGCATTGATCAATCCACTGCGCATCGTAAACTGATCGTGACTGATGGACTTTTCAGCATGGATGGTGATCTTGCCCCGTTGCAAGTATTATCGACATGTGCGCAAAAAGCCAATGCCTGGTTAATGGTGGATGATGCTCATGGAATTGGAGTATTAGGGGCTACAGGGCAGGGTAGTTTGCAAATTGCCGGATTAAATCAGTCCCAAGTGCCGATTTTAATGGGGACTTTGGGTAAGGCGTTGGGGACATTCGGTGCTTTTGTTGCGGGTTCTGAAGAGCTTATTGAATTTTTGATTCAGCGAGCGCGTACTTATATTTATACGACTGCTATGCCAGCAGCTGTTGCAGAAGCAACCCGAACTTCATTGCGGTTGGTACAAACAGATGATTGGCGACGACAAAAACTAGTCGATCTGGTGACACGATTTCAGCAGGGTTTAACTCAACTGGGGATTCAGCCTGTTGATTCAATAACACCAATTCAGCCAATTATACTGGGTGATAGTCAACGCACAATGCAAGTGAGTCTTGGTCTAAAACAACGCGGGTTATGGGTGACAGCAATTCGAACGCCGACCGTAACAAAAGGTACGGCACGATTACGGATAACATTCAGTGCATCTCATCAAGACTCACATGTTGATCAATTACTGGATGCTTTGGATCAATTATTATGATATGCGTGGGAGATTTCTATTCCGGCCACAATGGTTCGGATAATCAATGACTGGTTTGTATACTGAAACCCATGGTCAGGGCAAGGCGTTGGTGTTGGTACATGGCTGGGGAATGCATAGCGAGGTCTGGCGTGAGTTTGCTTTGCAGCTTGCGGAAGATTTCCAGATACTTCTGGTCGATCTGCCTGGTCATGGTCGCAGTGATGCACTCGATCATTATTCATTAAAACGAGTCGCCAGTGAATTGGCTAATGCGCTACCTGAACCAGCAATCTGGCTGGGTTGGTCGATGGGAGGTGCTGTCGTTTTACAGCTAGCTCAAGACTATCCAGATCAGGTTAAAGGTTTATTGCTAGTGTGTTCAAATCCAAAATATTCAAGCAGTAGCGATTGGCTGACAGGCATGGACAGCAATTTTCTGAATGAGTTTACTCAAGCGGTACGTAAAAATGACCAGATTACTCTAGCGCGCTTCACTGGCATGATGACGCAAGGAGAAGGTGAATTAACACGCGATTTGCTCAGATTTGTGCGTAAACGTCTACCACAAGCGCCTACAGCTGACAGAAATGCTCTGCTTTGGGGGCTAGACGTTTTACAGAATGCTGATCTTAGAACAAAGTATCAGCAGATTATGCTCCCATTGTGTGTTTTGCTTGGTGAAAATGATCCGTTAGTACCTGGCCAGCTTGCTGAGCAGCTTAGGTTGTTAAACACTCATGCGGATATTCATGTCGTGAACAATGCCGGGCATTTGCCTTTTCTGTCTCAGCAACACCAAGTGCTCAGTATAGTCAAAGCGTTTATGCAGAGAATTGATTGATCAGTGAAACCTCAAATCCTGCAAGATTGGGAAGCCAGTGATGTCGCAACATCGTTTTCCAAAGCCGCCATTCAGTATGACTCAGCTGCGCGTTTACAACGAGAAGTTGGAACAATACTATTTGCTAAGCTGACTAATTGTTTAGCAACCAATCAAAGTATACTGGATGTCGGTGCTGGAACTGGCTATTGCTCTGAATTGCTAGTCAGTCATGGCGCGAGCTTAGTGGCACTGGATATTGCCCCTGCAATGCTGGCTCAAGCTCGCCATCGTCTCGGAGAAAATGTTGGTTATGTAGCAGCTGACACACAATCATTGCCAATAAAAGATCATTCTATTGATATTGTGTTTGCAAACCTGGTGTTGCAATGGTGTGTTGATTTAACAGCTGTATTTCGAGAGTTTAAACGTGTACTCAAGAACGGTGGACAGATTGTTTTCAGCACACTTGGTCCAAAAACCTTATGGGAACTACGAAGTGCATGGCAACACGTTGATGACTATCGCCATGTTAATGATTTTATCGAGATTGAAGGTATCCAATTGCAGTTTGAACAGGCTGGTTTGAATGGTTTTATTGAACCCCGGATGATCAAACTAAAATACACCTCAGTGATTCAGTTGATGCGTGAACTAAAGACCATAGGGGCAGCTAATATCAATCATAGTCGGCAGCGTGGACTAACTGGCAAGCATCGTTTACAAAAAGTTTGTGATGAATACAGCAAACTAATGGGCAATCAAGTCACACATGCAACCTGGCATGTTTTATTTGGCCAGCTGCGAGTTGCTGAATAACATAAAACTGAATTTTATTGTGACATCTCCAGTGAATTATTTTGCTTCTTACGACTGCTCGTCATAGAATAGACCCCCTGTGGAATGATTCATGCCATGAAAAAAGCTGATAATAAAAAACAAAGTCGATTTCCGTTTGCGCGAAACAAAGACGTAGAAACTGTTGACAAGCAGCGTTCTCTATCTGGTCTGGTACGCGCCAAATGGTTTGGCACTTACTATAGTGTGCTCGAAACACTTGGTAAAACAAAACGAGAAATGGTGGTCTATCGTGTTGAATCAGCACGCGACAGCCTGGAAGAAGCGAAACAACAATTTGAATCTGCTTTGGAGGAGTTTTCGGCTTTACTCGCTGTTGATGGCGGCCCCTTGGAACAGAAGTTCACAAAACTGAGTCATGAGTTTTCTTTGAGTGAAACACGTGCAATTGCAGTTAAAGATCGAATCAAATCTGTTGAGGCGGTTGGAGAAGCGCTTTTTCAAGAGTGGGAACAAGAGCTGGAAAAATATACCAATCGTAAATTACGCAGTCAGAGTCGTACCCAGCTGCGCTTGACGAATCATCATTTTGTACGCCTGATCAAAGCCATGAAACGTGCGGAAACCAGAATGGCACCTGTTCTCGCTGCATTTCAGGATCAAGTACTCTATCTCAAGCATAATTTAAATGCACAAGCGATTGCATCACTGGATAAAGAATTCGTTACAGTCACCATGAATATTGCTGGTTTGATTGCAGCCATGGAGAAATCGATTTCTGAAGCTGAAGCATTTATGAAATCACTCAACAAGCCTGTTAAACAGTTGGATTTTGATCAGGTTTAGTGGCTTTTAGTTAAGAAGTTGTCTGGTTCAAAAATATGGCGACTGCAAAGTCTTTGAAATTGTTGTGTTTTTTTTGTTTTTCGGGTTGCATGGTGCCGTCAGATGTAAGCGAGTACAACAACGTAGACAGCCTTTCCCGGATTACCCTCTAGTCATGATTTAAAACAATCCCTGGTTGGGAGCGCCATAGCTACCTGCTTCGATCCTTGGTGTGAACCTTTTTTATCCCTGTTCAGGGTCAATTTATATTGTTATCTCAATAGACATAGTCGAGAAGATTCCAGAAGACTACTTAGCATTTGGATTGGATAAGGTATTTGCTTGTGCAGCTCATTCAGTTTATTGAGTGGTTGTATATTATCCCGCAAATCAATATTTTCCGGATGGGTCAAATGCACATTCACATTGTAGCTTCTGATGGTCTTAGCGATGGATTGGACGAATGGAACTGTTGACATGTCGTCATCTGCATCTTGGCTGAGTGTTGTGTTCTCAGGAAAAAAGTGAGATTGTTTTTACAACCATAAACAATTGAGTAAAAAGAGAATGTGCGTAGTAGATTATCTTCTGGGTCAGGTATTGAGCTGAGTAGAAAGTATTGCATATTTGATAGTATAAAATCTATTTGAAGTGTAGTTATGCGGAGTATAACGTGGATAATCATGGCCAAAGCTGGAGCTTATATGGTTGAATTAATGTGATATTTAACTTTGATTTGTGTCATGCTGAGCGGCTTCCTTTTTCTGTTATTGTCACAAAACGTGTGATAAAATTGACAGCACTATGTCGATGTATTACTCATATTTTAACCTTGACAAGAAAACATTTGCTTCGGCACCGAGCCCAAAATATGTTTTCAAGGCAACCCCTTTTCTAGCGGCACGCTCGCAGCTAGTTGATGGATTTCGTGATGGTAAAACCATCGGCATTGTTACTGGAAAAGCCGGTATTGGTAAAACTGTTCTTTGTCATTATTTGATGAGCAGACTATCTTCGTATAGAGTTGCTTCAATCAATGTTAATCCATTGCATACTTCCATTGAATTATTAACAGCAATTTGTGACCAGTTGCATATTGATTATCCCCAGCATTGCGATGATTTAACACTGATTTTAGAGCGATTTCGTGAGTTTTTTCGCTATACCAATGCCAGAAAAGAGCGCACTATCATTATTCTGGATGAGGCTCAGAATATTGCAGATGATTTATTTCAACATCTCGGGGAATTGACAAATTCCAGTAATTCTGGAAAAACGAAGCAGCATATCGTTCTTGCAGGCCATCCTGAATTAATCGAACATATGAAAACCATCAATTTTCTCCCGAGTAGAGAGGCAGATGTGGTTCGCAGTGAGTTGTTGCCTATGCATCAGCAAGATACCATCGCGTACATCAGACATCGATTATTTGTAGGTGGTGCAAAGGATCAGGTTTTTTCATCAACCGCAGAATCTGTAATATTTCAGCATACGAATGGTGTATCAAGGTCGATTAACATACTTTGTGATCATTGTTTACGGATTGCTCAACAATGTTCAGCACCCGTAGTCACCCCGCAAATTGTAAAACGCGCCATCAGAGTGCTTTCACCTCACGCTCGTGTGGATGAAAATAATCCGTTTAAACAAAACCTGACCAGACTAAAAGACGCTCCTGAAAAGATAGCTATTGGAGTATCTGAAAAACTTGAAGAAGTTTTGCGACCGCTGCAAAAAAAAACCACAATAAAACCAGTTGTTTTACAGCAAGATAAGAACTATCAACTCCAAAGAGAACAAGAACCGGGTAACAGTCAACAAGGATTTGAGATACAGGAAACAGTTGGTTTAAATAACGCTTCGCCTAATATGGTGGTTGATGGGTTTTTAGATTTCGATTTACCAGAAACAGCAACACCTGCAAACGAAATACAAGCGGACTTTGGCGGTAATGAACCCGAAATACCGATTGCAGATGGAATGATTATAGTCCCTGATAGTACTTTAATGTCGGCCTATCGTGCCGCAGAGATTACAGTTCCAGCTTTTCTATTGGATAAGACGCCGGTAACCAATCAACTCTATGCTAGATACATCAAAGAAACCAATGGCTTACCACCAGACCATTGGTGGAATAATAATCTCGCGGATGACCTGCTGGATCACCCAGTAGTCGGCGTATCATATGAAGATGCTTGTCGTTTTGCGGAATGGTGTGGGAAGCGATTGCCTACAGCCAGCGAATGGGAATCTGCCGCAAGGCGTCCGGGCGATCGAAAATTTCCGTGGGGTGATAGCTGGGATTCTTCGCGTGCTAACTGCGTGGAATCTGGCTTAAACAATACGACAACATCAGTAGATTTCCATCCTACAGGTGTTTCTATTGATGGTTGCCTGGATCTAATTGGAAATGTATGGGAATGGACTGATGCTGAAAGTGAGCAAACTGATCTAGAGGTTGAGTATGCCTTTGTTTTTGGTGGATCGTTTCGTCATGAAAGTTCTGTTAAAGACGCAATAGCCAGAACCATGTTGTTACAAATGAACCACTATGCGTATGTTGGGTTCAGATGTGCAAAAGATTTTCAATGAGTCAGCCGTATGTTCTTGATTTCGATGGCCTGGATGGAATATACGATTTGGACGTCCCTGCTTCTGTTCAAGTTGAAATTGATAAAACCCATGTAAATCCTGAAATCGATAAAGCCCGTGTCAATGTGGAATCAAGTGATTCTTCAGGCATTAACGGCGATCGTAAATTTACGACTAAAAAACAATATAATCTGTTTCCAAAAGTTGCATTGTTGATGATAGGCTTAATCGGCTATCTGAGTTTCATTTCCCTGCATGGTGACGAATCGGACATTGAACCATTGTCAAAACAAATTGCCAGGAGTTCAGATGAGTCAGTAATGCCGACTGAGAGTGATTCCAGGCCCAATGATACACAGCATCGAGCATCCGAATCAGAATATATCAAAACCGATAGTACTATTAAATCTCCAAATGACAAACAGCGAGTTGATGGAACAGATGAGAACCCACCCGTCGTGACAGGGTTAGAATCAAACCTTTCTGCGCCAGTTGGCTCGGTTCAAAAACAACAGGGGCTGTATGTCGAGGACACCACAGTAGTAGCGAATGCGAAGTCTAAAGCCCATACAGCAATAAACAGTCAACCAAAGGTTAAACCCCAATCGAAGCGCTTGAACAAAGAGGTTTCGTCTAATTCTGATACAGTGGCTCAAATGGGAACTAAACCTGATTTATTGAGTGATCGCAGGCTAAACAGTGGAAAACAAACAGCAGAATTTGTTCTCCAGTTCTCATTTAATGAAAGCACTGTAACCAATCTACCAAGTACCAAGCTACTACATTTGAAAGAGGTTGCGCAGCGCTGTCCAGATGCCATTCAAATTGTTGGTCACACCTGTAACCTTGGAACATTTTTAAGCAATCAGGCTGTAGGTCTTGTTCGCGCTACTTGGGTAAAAGACGTGCTTGTAACAATAGGGCTACCTGCTAATCGCATTAAGGTCGTTAGTGCTGCGCATCATAAACCAGCTGCGTCCAATAAAACATACGCTGGAAGAGCACTTAATCGACGAGTTACAGTTGGTTGTTTGAGTCATTCCGATAAAATGAAAGAGGAAACAAGATGAATAATGTTGCGGTACAAGATCAGTCCAGCTCTGATTACGAAATTGCTACACGGGTTTTACTCCAATCGATACTGGATGACAAGACTGATGTAGAAAATCGGATGACACTGGGACCTACGGTTCCAATACGATTGTTTCAGGTATTGCGTATGGTCGCGTTAGGCGTTGGCATGGAAGATCTCATTGGTTCAGGCGCATCAGCTATGGTTTATCAGTCGGGGACTAATCTTGGGCGGATCCTTGGAACCGCTGTCAATCAGTCTAAAGACAAAGATCTTGACACTTATGTGGGTGAAGTCGGATTGCTGTGTAAACGACTGAGTATTGGTATTGTTGTGCCAACCAAGGTTGATCTTGATTCCGGTGAAATTGACTTTCGTGTCGATGAATGTGTATCTTGTGCCGGTATTCATAGTGTCAATGCTCCAATTTGCCACTTTGAAGCCGGAATGGTTGGTGGCATTGTTGGAGAATTTATTGGCCAGAATGTTAAGGCGACTGAAACAAAATGCAATGCAATCGGAGATAAAACCTGTGCTATACACACTAAACTTCTTTGATTTGTTAATAGCTGAAGAAAAGCTGTCGCTATTTGGGTCGGGCATGATAAGTTGTTTATGTTAAAACAATGTATACTCTTCGCACATGAAAATTTAGCATTTAGGGTGCGTGATATTTTGTGGAGAGTGAGGCGGAAAATATTGGCTATAGTCATTCTACAGCAAGGTTTTCCAACGAAACTATCCGCAAAAAAGCGTGTGCACTGGATGCTAAATTTTCATGTGCGGAGAGTATATTATGTAAGTGCAGATAAATGAGTGCCTCTTGCCCAGAGAGATTAGCAGAGATTTTCCTTCACATTGAAGTAACTCGGCGCATAGAATTTGTACAATGAGCGTTTAGAGTGGAGACATTAATTTTAGAGTGGAATGGCATGGAAATATCAGAAAAAAGAATATCAAACGAATTGCATTCAGGACAAAATCGAACAGCTCGCAATCAAACTGTGGACGATATTCTGCGAGATTTGACTGCTCTTAATGGTGTAACCGCAGCAGCTATTGTTGATAAGGATGGATTAGTGACCTCAATACGGCGGGAATTTGATGTCAATACAGATTCTTTGGGTGTGACAATTCAGATTGTTTATGGAGCGGCAACGAGAGCGGCAGAACATTCGAGACAAGGTTTGGTTAAGATCGTTATTAGTGAAAATGCGAACGGTTACATTATGATGGCTCCACTTATCAATGGCTTGATGCTTGCCTTGCTTACCGATGAAGATGCCTTGTTGGGCGCAGTGCGCTATGAAATCAAAGAAACACTACCGACGTTAAACCAGTTGTTTCAAAAATTAGATAATAGAGCGATTCCATAGCTATCGCGTAATGATATTGAGTAGCTATCTGAGAACCTCTTCAAGATCTCGCTGAAAGGCCGCATTACTGCGTTAAAACTGGACTCAAAATTCTCACATACTCCAGTATGCTGTGTTTTCTCGTCCACTGTTGCCTTTGCTTCCATTGATCAAGATCTTGAATAGGTTCTGAGAAAGAATTTGCTGTTCAATATATCGATTTGTTACTTCAATTGATGAACAAAATAGGGTTCTCATCAGAGCTGTATTACAACAATCAACTTTGCAGTCGATTTTATTTTTAATCACACAGTCTCTTATAGCCCATGTGTATCCAACCGGTTTTACAGCATGAACATTCCGAATATAGTCTTTAAGGAGATCAGATGCATTGGTTTGAGTCCGAAATAGCTGAACTTGTTACTCTAGCCCATCAATATGCCGACCATCGAGCTGAACGCAGTAATGGATCGGTGGCGTTTGACCGTGAACCTGATATTCAGCGAGGCGAGTTTGTAGCTGCGTTGAACAAGATTGTAGCAAATGTTGCAATACATCCTGGCATCTCAGGCTGTTTGGTCAGTTTTGACGGTTTAGTAATGGCGAAGGCTGGCGAAGCCCCCGACTTTGAAGCACTCGCAGCGGTAACCCAGGAATGTGTCGTTTCTGCGAGTAAAGGGGCTAAAGTTCTGAATCTTGGAGAAGTACAACAAATGGTTGTGGTGGGGGCTACGCATAAAATTGCTGTTGTTACTATTGGTGAAATGGCGCTTTGCGTGTTGAGTCCACGGGAGACATATTTGTCGGCATCATTGCGTGAAAGTGCATGAATAAAAATTGCCTGGAAATTGAAATTAAATCAGTTTCAAGAATTCAGAATACCTATTATGTATCAATAAATTTTTCAGAAAAATTCAAGATCTCGTTGACTATTGATTAAAACAAGCCTCTTGTGTCAGTAAAGTCCAAAAGCAGTGAAATGTTTTGACTAGAATACATCTTAACAAACTGATATCTAGAAGTTGATTCAACATAGGTGTTTATTAGATCTTGCACACAGCTTTAGTCAGTAGAGTCTTCTCCTACTTTATCTAGTGTCATATGCAGAGTAACAATAATGGTTAGAGTTGCAATTACCGGAGTCACTGGGCGTATGGGTAAAAGCTTGGTGCACGCCGCGCATCTAAATGATTGCGTTGAAATTGTGGCTGCAGTTGCACGTCCTGAGAGCTCATCACTGGGCTTGGATTCAGGTGAGCTTGCTGGTATTCATGCAAACAATGTTGTTATCATCGATCATTTACAAGATTGCATAGATTCTGCTGATGTCGTGATTGATTTTACACTACCAGATTCGTCAATGCTTAATCTTGCAGCTTGCCAGCAAGCTGATCGAGCGATTGTGATAGGCACCACTGGCTTTTCGCCTGAACAACGCCAACAAATTGAAATAACTGCACAGCAAATTCCTGTGGTTTTAGCTCCCAATATGAGTGTCGGGGTTAATTTGTCGTTCAAACTTCTGGAAATAGCAGCGAAAGTACTAGGCGACAGTGTTGATATCGAAATCATTGAAGCACATCATCGGCATAAACTGGATGCGCCTTCGGGGACAGCATTGCGTATGGGTGAGGTGGTTGCCGATGTATTGGGGCGTGATTTGAATACTCAAGCTATTTGGGGTCGACATGGTCAAATGGATCAGCGCAAACAAGATGAAATTGGTTTTTCGGTGATTCGTGCGGGTGATATTGTTGGTGAGCATACGGTTATGTTTGCAGACGAAGGAGAACGTATTGAGATTACCCATAAAGCATCGAGCCGAATGACTTTTGCCAGTGGCGCAATGCGAGCTGCGTTATGGGTAGCAAACAAGCCAGCAGGTCTCTATGATATGCAAGATGTTTTGGGTTTGCGTGATTTAGTCTGAAAAACCAGCTATTGAAACTTCAATGCGCATAGCGCTAGGGATTGAATACGATGGAACTAACTATCATGGATGGCAGTTTCAGACCGATCGTCAATCTGTACAAGTCTGTGTTGATAATGCTATCAGTCGAGTAGCTGCTGAAACTATCAAGGTCGTTTGTGCGGGAAGAACAGATGCCGGAGTTCACGCACTGGAACAGGTGGTTCATTTTGATACGCAGGCACAACGTGAACAGTTTGCCTGGACATTGGGCGTCAATAATTTCTTGCCAGATGATATTCGGGTTATCTGGGCTAATCCAGTTGCTGCAGATTTTCATGCGCGTAGGTCTGCGATTGCCCGCAGTTATCGCTACGGTATTCTCAATCGGCGTGTGCATTCTGCATTGGATCGACATCGCTTATATCGATATTTCCCCCATCTTGATATCAATAACATGCAGTTAGCAGCCAACTATTTGATTGGCGAGCACGATTTTTCATCATTTCGCAGTGCTGGTTGCCAGTCTGTTAGTCCATATCGACATCTCTATACTATTAATGTTACTCGTGAAAATGAATGTGTCTGGGTAGAGATTATCGGCAGTTCTTTTCTGCATAACATGGTGCGCAATATAATCGGCGTACTATTGATGGTTGGTAGCTCTCAACAACAGCCAGTGTGGGCTCGAGAAGTGCTCAATGCACGAGATCGCAAGGTTGCTGGTATCACCGCATCAGCTGCTGGTCTGTATTTTTCGGGCATTTTATATCCGACACATTTCGGGCTACCAAAACAACCTGAATTTAGCCAGTTACCCGATACATTAAAGCGGATTGAAAGAAAGAACAGGTGAAAGTTGATTAACAACCAGTTCAAGATTTCGATGAATGGGTTCGTACAAGTCAACAGCGGATGAAATGTACATCAATGTGTTGGCAGGGGGTCACAGTTGAATGATTTGTTTGCATAGAAACAGTGAATATAAAGGTGTCTACGTACTGGCTGATTAGTGTTATTAACTGGTTCTTGACAAATTCTACTCTGTTTGATTCAGGCGGACTTTACTCACAATTCGACAATCTTTTCTGTTTGTGTGTTGATAAATATGCGAATGCTCTTGAATAATGTCAATTACCAGTCTAGTTTTAATGTATATATTCTGTCTTGATTCATGCGGGGATTGAATCAGCAGACAGTCACTCAATCACCAACGTGGACATTGTTGCAATCTGATTTATTATGGTTAATACGCTTAAAAATTTCATATCCAGAAATTCTGAGACAGTTGGCACTGCCTTGAAGATGAGCAAGGATTCGAATGTGACTTCCTCCAAGATTAGTATGCCGATTGGTGAAAAACAACATATTGATATTAATAGTATTCGTCAACTTATTCCGCTGCGCAATCTCAGTGAAGATGAGTTATTGACGTTTTCTATCGGTGGTTATGCAGAAAATTTCAAATCGTCAGTAAAACTGTTTGTTGAAAATGAACCCGTTGAAACCGTTCTTTACTTACTTTCGGGTACATTAAGGATTGAATCTAAAAATGGACGAGGTTATCAAATCTCAGCTGGAACAGCACAATCAAGATTTCCTCTTTCGAGCGGTGATATTCATACTACAAGCGCAACGACTGTATCGCCAGTAACGGTTTTACGGGTATCAAAAAATATAATGTCAGTTTCACAGGAAAGTGTTGATTCTGAAATTATGGGTGAAGAATTTGACTCTATAATCATTCCCTCAGAGTTAGAAAACAGTCAACTGTTTCAGGCGATTTATCAAAATTACACTCAAGAACAATTGGCTTTATCGATTCTTCCATCGGTTGTTGATGTCATTGAGCGTGCCATGTCGCGTGGTATCAATGAGCGACAGGCTGCACGGATTATTGAAACTGATGCAGTTTTGGCAGCTAAACTCATATCAGTCGCTAATTCTCCATTATTCCTTGGTGCTGGTGGAATTTGCACTGTTTTTGATGCAGTTGATCAAATAGGGTTGAAAGCAACTCAAAATCTGGTTAATAATGCCAGTAAAAGTTATCTTTTGAGTTCCAGTAATCGTCCCTATGTAGGACGAGTGCAACGTGCAAGTGCTGAGAGTTTGATGATTTCCGGATTGTGTTTTGCCTTAGCGACCTGGACTAAAACAGTTGATCCTAAACAAGCGTTAACTGCTGGTTTATTATCAAATCTCGGAATGATGCCTTTTGCTCACTATGTTGATAAATTCCCCAGTCAGCTTTATGACCAGGAAGAAATTGATAAAGGCTGGCCGATGGTTCGTGGTTTTATGGGTTCTTATGTGCTCAATAAATTAGGGCTTCCAGAAGAGTTATCGTGTATTCCAGCAGCTGCACAAGACTGGATGTACGATAGTGGAGATGCTCTGGACTTAGTTGATATTGTCATAATCAGTCGTTTGCTAGTACAAATGAATGATTTAGTGACAGATGGTATGCCGCCTCTTGAGGAAATACCTGCTGTTCAAAAACTAGGTGGGAAAGGCTTAACTCCAGAGTTATCACGGATGTTAAAACAGATTGCGCTGAATCGGGTTGCAAAACCACTTGAAGTGGTTAAACAAGCGATGATATTACCGAAGCAAGTTGAACAAAATCAGTCGGCTTCAGTTGCATCCAGTGGTCGTTGATATTCAATAAATGTTGTTAATCGCAGGTGCAACTGCAAAATACAAGCGTGTCATTATATTCTCTCTATCCATATCAACACAATTTTCGTTAGATGGCTCTTTGCCTATTGTATACTCTCTGCACATGAAAATAGCCGATTATTTTAGTTGCTGTTTGAAAAGCTGTGTTTTGTCGCCAGAATAATCCAAATTGAACTGATTTTTTGTACTAAATCAGTCAGTCAATTGTTAACCTCTTCCTTTATAGCGCTGTCCGAGTACAATTTGTCTTTCACTGACATTAGAATCGGTAAGCAAAGAAAATTTCGATACAATGATCTCTGTTCATCATAGGCACTCTTTACACACTCAAGTTGCTTGATTTGAGCATGTTTGTTAACAAATATCTGTATAGAAATTACAAGTTGTAGCAACTCTTTGATTCTCGTTTCTTCGTTCTCGAACACCAAACATTATAATCAACAGGAAATAAATCGCAGATGGACAATCCTCTTCTGAACGAAAACCAGTTACTTCCAACATTTTCATTGATTAAACCAGAGCATGTTGAACCTGCAATCGATACGATACTTGCCGATAATCGGGCTGCATTGGATCAATTGCTTGATGGAGAATCCGTCTATACATGGTCTGGTCTGGTAGAGCCACTGGATGTCATGCATGATCGATTACATCAGGCCTGGTCGCCAGTTAGCCATCTGAATGCTGTTATGAATAGCGATCAATTACGTGATGCCTATAACGCATGTTTACCAAAATTAAGCGCATACTGGAGTGAATTAGGGCAGAACAAGGCGTTGTACGAAGCGTTTAATAGTATTGCCAACAGCCCAGAATATGCTTCTTTTGATATCGCACAACAACGTGTAATTAATAATTCGCTGCGTGATTTCCGGTTGGCAGGTGTGGCATTGTCACCAGACAATCAGACACGTTATCGAGAGATCGCTGAAACCTTATCACGGCTCACTAGTGAATTTGATGAACACGTGCTGGATACAACCAATGCCTGGTCAAAGCTGGTGACTGATATCAAATTACTTGAGGGTATTTCAGACACTGCGCTTGCTGTAGCAAAGCAAACTGCAGAACAGAAGGAGCAATCTGGCTGGATGTTAACACTGGATTTCCCTTGTTACATTGCAGTGATGATGTATGCGGATAATCGCGAGTTGCGTGAAGAATTTTATACAGCGTTCTCAACACGTGCATCCGACCAAGGGCCGCATGATCAAAAATATGATAATTCTGCGTTAATGGCAGAAATCTTGAAACTCAGGCATGAACAAGCACAGCTACTTGGATTTGATAACTTTGCCGATTATTCTTTACAAACAAAAATGGCTGAGAGTCCACAACATGCCATGGAATTCCTCAATGATCTGGCAAAACGCTCATTGCCGATGGCAAAAAAAGAACTTACTGAATTAACTGAATTTGCCAGCGAACAGTTAAATATTTCGCAATTGCAGGCATGGGATGTTACCTATGTATCCGATAAATTGCGCACTGATTTGTTTGATATTTCACAACAAGAGATCAAAGTCTATTTTCCAGCTCATCGAGTCATCAGTGGTTTGTTCAAAGTGGTTGAGCGATTGTATGGCCTACAGATTCAGCAATTGGATGGAGTTGATACCTGGCATGACGATGTGCAATTTTTTGAAATCAGAGATTCAAGCAATCAGATTCGTGGCTGCTTTTATCTGGATTTGTATGCACGCCCTAAAAAGCGCGGTGGAGCCTGGATGGATGACTGTGTTACCCGGCGACGCATGGGTGATCAGATACAGACTCCAGTTGCCTTTTTGACCTGCAACTTTACTCCGCCAGCTGATGGTAAACCATCGCTGCTGACGCATGATGAAGTGACTACATTGTTTCATGAGTTTGGTCATGGCCTGCATCATATGCTTACGCGCATTGACTACTCAGGTGTTTCTGGTATCAATGGCGTTGAATGGGATGCTGTTGAGCTGCCCAGCCAATTTATGGAAAATTGGTGTTGGGAAAAACAAGCCCTGGCACTGTTTTCCGGACATCATCAAACGGGTGAACCATTACCCGATAATTTGCTGGAGAAAATGCTCAAGGCAAAAAACTTTCAATGTGGAATGCAAATGGTCAGGCAGCTCGAATTCTCCATTTTTGACTTACGTATTCATGCTGAATACAACCCGCAGCAAGGGGATCTGGTCTATCAGATATTACAAGAAGTGCGCAATCAGGTTGCAGTGCTTGAACCACCAGCATTCAACCGTTTTCCAAACAGTTTTTCACATATTTTTGCTGGAGGATATGCTGCTGGTTATTACAGTTATAAATGGGCTGAAGTATTATCAAGCGATGCATTTTCCCAGTTTGAGGAGAAGGGCATTTTTGATATGGAAACAGGACAGTCTTTTTTGACCAATATACTCGAAAAAGGTGGTAGTCAGAAAGCCTTGGATCTTTTTGTCGCATTCCGAGGTCGCGAGCCCAACATTGACGCATTGCTTCGTCATTCCGGTATTGCTGAAACTGATACACAGTCAGCCTAAAAATAGTAGCGGAGAACAGAGATGCAATACAAGGATTTACGGGATTTTATCGTACAACTTGAACGTTTGGATGAATTAAAACGTATTGATATCGAAGTTGACCCTAATCTTGAGATCACAGAAATTTGTGATCGAACACTGCGTAATAATGGTCCAGCACTCTTATTCGAAAACCCAAAAGGTTCATCTGTTCCATTGCTAGCCAATCTGTTTGGTACTCCAGAGCGAGTAGCATACGGTATGGGGCAAGAATCGGTGACTGCGCTGCGCGAAGTCGGCAAGTTACTGGCATTTCTAAAAGAGCCAGATCCACCGAAAGGCATGAAGGACGCTTGGGAAAAACTCCCGGTATTTCGTAATGTCTTCAATATGAATCCGAAAGTTGTGCGCAAGGCTGCATCACAACAAGTTGTTTTACAAGGCGATGAGATTGATCTGAGTCGTTACCCAATTCAAACCTGCTGGCCGGATGATATCGGACCACTGATAACCTGGGCGTTAGTGATTACCCGTGGTCCATTAAAAGACCGTCAAAACATGGGCATTTATCGCCAGCAAGTGATTGCCAAAAACAAAACCATTATGCGCTGGCTCTCGCATCGAGGTGGTGCTCTGGATTTCAAGGAATGGCAAGAACAAAAACCAGGTGAACCGTTTCCAGTTGCAGTGGCCTTAGGCGCAGATCCGGCAACCATTCTAGCGGCGGTGACTCCCGTGCCAGATTCATTGTCAGAATACGCATTTGCAGGCTTGTTACGTGGCAGTAAGACAGAAGTAGCGAAATGTAAACTCAGTAATCTTCAAGTGCCAGCCAGTGCAGAGATTGTTCTGGAAGGTTTTATTTATCCAGACGAAATGGCTCCAGAAGGGCCGTTTGGAGATCACACCGGTTATTACAACGAAGTCGAACAGTTTCCAGTGTTTACTATTGAGTGTATTACTCAGCGTGAACAACCCATTTATCACAGTACCTATACAGGTCGCCCACCGGATGAGCCAGCAGTGCTTGGTGTGGCGTTAAATGAAGTATTTGTACCGTTATTACAAAAACAATTTCCGGAAATTATCGACTTTTACCTGCCACCGGAAGGCTGTTCTTACCGTTTGGCAATCATCAGCATGAAAAAACAGTATCCGGGACATGCTAAACGGGTGATGCTTGGCTTATGGTCTTTTTTAAGACAATTTATGTATACCAAATTTGTCATTGTCACCGATGATGATGTGAATATTCGTGAGTGGAAAGATGTGATCTGGGCGATGACTACCCGCATGGACCCAGCACGTGATATCACACTGTTGGAAAATACACCGATTGATTACCTGGATTTTGCATCACCAGTTTCGGGTTTGGGTTCAAAAATAGGCTTTGATGCAACCAATAAATGGCAGGGAGAAACCACGCGAGAATGGGGTCGGCCAATCACTATGTCGGATGAGATAAAACAGCGCGTTGATGAAATGTGGGATTCCTTGGAGATTTAGATATACTCTCCGCACATGAAAATCTAGCATCCTGTGCACGCACTTTTTTGCGGATAACTGCGTTGAAAAACCTTGCTGTAGATTGATTACAGCTAAGATTTTCCGCCTTGCTCTCCACAAAATATCACGCACACAAAATGCTAGATTTTCATGTGCGAAGAGTATAGCATTCTGTGTTACGGAGCATTGATGCTAATTCAGCTGAATGAAAAAGGGGACCATCTCCTTCATACTCAAACTTTGATAAGACCGCAATCGATAATCATCACTCGTTCGATTAGTAGGGCCACCGTAGATTACAACCCCATTTTCAACTCGATCACCCAATAGTTTTTTAAAATAATGGATACCTTTCAAAAAAGAGCTGTGCCAGGTTTGTGATGATTTTATTTCTATCGGGATAAAATGATTGCCATTTTGAACAATAAGATCGACTTCATTTCCGTGACTATCACGGTAAAAAAACAGGCGTGGATCTTTGCCCTGGTTTAGTTTTGATTTAAGCGCCTCCATGATAATAAGATTCTCAAATAAATGACCACGCAAGGGGTCACGTAGCATTTGCGTGCTTGTTTCAATACCCATCAACCATGCAGCAAGACCAGTATCGATAAAATAAAGTTTAGGCGATTTTATCAGGCGTTTACCGATGTTTTCATAGTAGGGCTGAAGCCTGTAGATGATAAACGATGCCTCTAGTACTGATATCCAGTCATTGATTGTGTTAGCCGAGACACCAACATCATTGGCTAACGATGCCTGATTAAGCAGTTGCCCAACTCTCCCGGCACATAAGCGAACGAATTTTTCAAATTTAGCAGTATCTTTTAAATTAATAATCAACCTGATATCACGTTCCACATAGGTTTGAAAATAGGAACGATAAAACCGAGTCGTATCAATCTGGTCAGCATGTTTACCTGGCATAAAGCCGTTTAACAGATATCCATTTAGGTCATCTTTATCGACTGCCGACTCTTGACTAAGCTCATACATAGAAAGTGGAAGTAAGGTCAAGCGCGCAGTTCGTCCTGCAAGCGATTGGGAAATAGCAGCTCCCAGCTCTAACTGATGACTCCCGGTAAGAACGAATTGTGCTTTTAGCTTATCCTCATCAACAATCGTTTGTAGATAAGATAACAATTGGGGAACACGTTGCACTTCATCAAAAATAACATGCTGACGATATTCATTAAGAAAACCGCGAGGATCCTCGCATGCATATGTGCGTGTATCTGGATCCTCAAGAGAGACATATTGATAATCTGGAAACGCCATGCGACAAAGCGTTGTCTTCCCGGCCTGTCTTGGACCAAGAACGGTAATAACATGAAATTGTTTAGCGAGTGCTTTTAGCTCTTTGAGGATCGTCCTCTTGTACATTCTTTCAGTCATTCTCTTGTGCAATAGTGAAGTTAAACTACATTATTGCACAAAAATAAAAGAGCAACTATTAATGGCGGAACTCGATTAATCGAGCAAGATTAGATATTCTTCTCCTTTGCTCATCAGTGTTTCCATTGAAAGAAGAGATACCTAAATAAAGTCACCTATAACCCACTTGAGGAAAGTGCCACACTAATATTTCCATTTTTTTGAATTTAATACGTCAAAATAGTCAAGAGAGGCACAGTCAGCACTGAAAAAAATAACAAATAATTGAAATAAAGCTTGCAATTGCTAAAATATTTTTTTCGAAAAATGTCCGTTTTAATCAACTCATCAACGGATATCCTCCATGCTTAATGACCTATCACTCTCTGAACATATTCACCGGCACTGTACTGAAAGTATGGAACGCGCCCTGTTAGCAGAACGTCATCCTTTGTGGACACGATCATGCCCAGAGTTGAATGACATCGACTTTATTCGGCTTGGGTTATTGCGCTGTATCAGTGCGGTGGATAGTGGCCGCCATTTTCTCCAGACTAATGAAGAGATTTATGGTCAGTTGCTTCCACACTCAACGTATTTTAAATCACTCAAGTCGCACAGGCGAACCAGTATGCTTGAGGCATTTGAACAGCAAAGCTATCAGCTTCACCATGAAGCGCTGTTGTTGCAAGGTGTTGATTATCTCAACGCATTTCCGGAACTTGACGAATACACCGTAGAGGCGGCGGATGGACATTTTATCGACCATGCCAGTCATACAGAGAAAAATAGCCATGGGAAAGTCTATGCGGCAGGGGGTATTTACGCATTGAATCTCAGAAGTGGATTGCTCAGGTTTCTCTGCCTTGTGACAAACGGAACCCAGAGGCATCAAGAAATACCGATGTTACGAGACCACATTGAAAAGCAAAATAAGGGAAATAACACCGCTCAGAAACATCTCTATGTCTACGATAAAGCCGTCACCGATTATGCCTGGTGGGATCAGCAGAAACGACACTCTAATTATATGATTTCAATGCTCAAAGACAATTCAGTGGCGACTTTGGTTGAATCAATCCCTTTTAACTCCTTCCATGAGATCAATACAGGCGTTGAAGCTTACAGCGTGTACGAAAACAAGGGGATCAAATTTAACGTGGTGGATTACCGTGACCCAGAAACCAGACAACGTCACCGTTTTGTGACAACCTTGCCAGTGACGATTAACCCGGGAACCATCGCTATGCTCTATTTCAAACGCTGGACGATTGAAAAGACGTTCAATAACACCAAAAGCAATTTCAAGGAAACGAAGGCCTGGTCTTCCAATAACCATTCACTTGAGAATCAAATGCGTCTGACAGCGATGAGTTACAATCTAATACGTGTGTTTGAGGAAGTTTCAAAAAAACAACAGCCGGAATTGATCCATCCATCGGATAAAAAGTACAGTGAGGCGCTGGAGAAAAGGCAACAACTCGCTCAAAAACGAGATTGTTTTGTGAATCCATTATTCTTCCAAGCAAGAATAACCCGTATCAGCTCATATACTATTCGGGCCGTTCAAAACGCAATAATAACAAGAACGTCTTTCCAGTGCTTTATGAGCTCTCTTATAGCGAGGTTAGTACCACGGATACAGTTAATAGGGGAACACTGATGGCTTTGCTAGCAAAAGTCTTTGCTAATATTTTTATTCAACGTTAGTTCGTTACTTCAGTATTACCAGTCTGCTCACTGGAGTTTGTATCATCTTCGTCCTTAATAATAAACTCAACATACTCTTTTTTTGACTCATCATCTTGTGGATTACTGAGATTGTCATTATCAGTGAGATAGGCAAATAATATTTGTTTCCCCAACGCCATTAGTAACCGTGCATCTTCAGATTGTAATGCAATAACTTCTGGGTGTATGACAATACTTGATGCGGCCTCAAGTGTATCTGGCCAATGTTCATAGAGCTGATTTCGCATGTCGGCGTAGCGAATTGGTTTTTTCAGTAAATCATTGGCAAAAACCAGCATGCCTGTATGTATCCAGCTCTGTACCCATTCTTCTGCTATTTTATCCAGCCAGATTTCATCGGTTGTAAATTCGATGTAATCTAATTGTGTTTCAGCATGCCATACTTCGGTTAGTCTTTTGGCAAGTACTGCAGTTTTAGCATGATAGGTGTAATGCTCTCTTTCATGGTTTCTGATGATTGTTGATAGATTGCCGTAACTACGCAGCCAAAGTGTTTTTATATTCTGTTCATCAACGGACACAGAATAAGTCTCTTCGAACAGCTGTTTGGTAGATTCAAAGCTAATGGGGTCAACCAAAACTTCTTGTTGAATGGTTGTTGCAAGCATTCCTAATGCGCCGTCAGATCGGTTATGCCTATCTTGTCGTAAACGGCTGTAGACATTGGGCCCGCCAATCAAAACCCATAAGAACTCAGCCCCAAGACTGGCTTTTAGACGGGCCAGTGTAAGCAAAAACTCATCAAGCTTCGGTGGTCTTTTGTTATTATTTTCATCTGTATCTGACGAGTAATTTTTAGCCTTATTGATTTCATGAATACGACTGTTCCACCACTCCTCCATATCCTCCAGTTTATCCAGTTCGTCAAACACAAGAACGGGCTCAATACCGCAACGGTGGCATAAATTGAGATAGCGTTTTAACAATGTGATCATCCATACAGGATTATTACCACTGTACTCGATATGTTGTTGTGAGCGTTGTGATGATACCCATAAAAAACCAGCGGCAGTTAGCGAACTTGCCATCAAGATTTGAATGATGTTGGGTATTTTGTCCAATGATTTCCTTAGAAATTCCAGTGTACTATCATTGGCTATAACCAAGATACAGAGCGATAAATAACAGCACTAATAAGACAGGAATCCACAGGTTGTTCTGTTTTCTCTCGTCAATGTTATCTTTTGTCTCCTGCGATGTTTCCGCATGAACCAGAGCATAGAGTTTTTTTGACATCTTTGCCAGAGATCGCCAATCTCGCCAGCGTAAAAACAGCCATGAAATCCACGGAGCAAGGATAATAATTGGGATTATCGCTGGAAAGGAGTTAACCATAAATTCAGGTGAATTACAGTGAGTCACAATCAACAGCAAGGACAAAAAAAATGGAATAATGATAAGAACAATCCAGAATGCCGATTGGTTCTCCCTCCAATGCAATGCATTATTACTAAACCAGTAGCTCCAGAAGCCAAGTTTTTCTCGCATGGTTTTGCCATGTTTACGCTGGCTATAATGGCAATCAATGACACTGGTTAAACCGAACACAATATTACGAATCAGGGCTATAGAGAGTGTATTTTCATCGGGTTCTGTTTTAGTTTTTTTATGTGGGTAAGGAAAGTAAGGGTCTACATCGACTTTTATGATATGGCGTATAACTTTGTTGGGTTCACGCGTTACCGACCAACGTTGACTGTTGCTTACATTCCCAAAAATCTGGTTTAAAAAAAAGGTTTGTTATCGATATGTCGCTTATTCAGCGCTTCATCCACTAACCGGGTTTTCCCCTGACCACGACTACCGGAAACAAGTAAAACCCCACCAGTATCCGTTGCTCGTTCACAAAAAGCACGTATTTGGTCACGTTTTTTGTTACCGACAAATTTTGATTTAGGCATTGGTGTCGACCTTGCTTCTATCCCACTTGCCGCCAAACCAGTGTGGATTACTTCGCCAGTTGTAGTTGTCTAAAAAATTCTCTGGCGTATCAGTATGCGGCATGTCTGCTTTTCGAGCAGCCCAGTAAAGCAAGGCCAGTGACCCGGGTTGAACATATAAAGTATCTCCATCCTGTTTAGATGGCCATAAAGTCAACCATCCATCCATCAGCAAATGACGTCTACGCAGATACATACGGTCATCAAGCAAATCGCTCCAGCGCATCGGCCCCCTCTTTCGCCTAGACTATTGCTGGGTATGGGTTTGTTAGTTCTAAGCGACTTATGATAGGGAAGGAATTCGCATAGAGAACGAATAAAATTATTGTGAGATTCCAGGTTATAAGGTTCTGTATTTTTTTTATCACAAAATACAGCTAAATTTTCCAGATCGTGAGAAAGTTGATCATTCGATTTTTTAAACCACTCCCCAAGCTTATTTAATTGCCATTTGTCGGGTGAGTTTTCCTGGTGCTTTTGCAGTCTCGAATTTATCCAGCCTGCACCTTTCCATACATCCAGATCGTCTAACCTCTCTTTGTCGACACAGCCGCCATCATCCCATAACAGATATTCATGGTAATCATGTGCGCCAGGAATTAAACCACTGTATTTTTCACGTTCAAGAAATAAATCCCAGCTTGATGCTTGATTGAGAGAAAATCCTGGAGATTCCACAAAATTTGAAGAATTGGAGCTGGCATCACCACTCAAAATTTCTCTGAGGGTTTGGGCAAATGTAGTGATTTTTTCAGACTGAAATGTGCTTACTGTGCGAATCAATACCAAAGGTGGTCTCAATGGATCACTAAACAGTTCAGAGTGCATATCGTCCTTAATCGACATTGTTTTGCAGGAGTGAGCTACTTGCAAAATACATAAAAGCGAGGGGATTTAATTGCTTGAATAGCAAAAAAAGAAAAACCTTGCTCAAAAATGATAAAATAGAGGTGCCTAAACACTCTAAAAATATCTGAAAATGAGCAAGTTACGAGAAACAATAGCACAGTCCTGGTGGACAATTCAAGACACATTATTTCCTCGAATGATCGAAGAACTCGGCCCGTTAACTCAAAAACAACAGGAGCTGATAACGACGCTAGAAATGCTCCACATTGAAGCATTTATTGATTCCAGCAAAGGATATCCTGGACGTCCACCCAAGGATCGAGTCGCCATTGCACGTGCCTTTGTTGCAAAGATGGTGTATCACATGCCAACAACGCGCCTGTTGTTAGATCGATTACACACCGACATCGCATTAAGGCGTCTGTGTGGATGGGAACGTGTCAGCGATATTCCAAAGGAATGGACAGTCTCTCGCGCATTTGCCGAATTCTCTGAATCGCAATTGCCGCAACGTATCCATGAAGCGTTGATCAAAAAACACTATCGTAGTGAAATCGTCGGACATAATTCGCGCGACTCAACCGCGATCAATGCACGTGAAAAACCGATCAAAAAGAAACCCATTGTCAAACACCCCAAGCAACGTGGACGCCCAAAAAAAGGCGAAGTTCGCGAGAAAACACTGACGCGGATTGAAAAGCAGACCACAGGGATCCCCTTGGAGGAGATGCTTGACGATTTGCCCATAGCCTGTGATGTGGGAACCAAGAAAAACAGCAAAGGTTACAAAACCAGTTGGACAGGCTATAAGCTGCATATTGATTCAGCCGATGGTGGTATTCCAATCAGTTGTGTCTTAACCTCGGCTTCAACGCATGATAGCCAAGTGGCGATTCCATTGGCAATGATCAGTCATCAACGTGTCACCAATCTCTATGATTTAATGGATGCTGCCTATGATGTGCCTCAGATCTATGCAACCAGTCGACAGTTAGGCCATGTCCCGTTGATTGACCGAAACCCACGGCGCGATAAAACGCTCAAGGATGAAATACACGCTGAAAACAAACGCAGCCGGATCATTGGTCATCAATCTTCTGAAACCATACGATACCGAGAGCGCGGCACTGTAGAGCGCGTCAACGGGCGCTTGAAAGATGAATTTGGAGGACGTGTGGTTCGGGTGCGTGGGCATGCAAAAGTGATGTGTCATTTAATGTTTGGGATTCTAGCGCTGACAGTGAATCAGATGCTGTGCTTTCTTGAGTAAATGATAGTTTACTGAAGGAGAAAGAAAGGGAATTGAGTCCCACAGGAGGATCGGTATGCTCTAAATTGACAAAACACATCAAGATGACAAGAATTTGCTGGTGTTCATCTGTGACATGGCAGCCATTCCGTGAAAAAATCGTAACAGACGACTCAGTCACAATCTCAGTCGGTTGTGATCTCATAGTTTTGCAAGTGGCTCCTAAAATTAAGATTTTTTCGTTCAATTTTTTGTGTGTTTGTTTTGCCAATTTCATGCGTCTCTGGTTTAAGATGGCGCTCATATGCGCCCCAATCATCGGTGTAATAACGACCAATATTGAATGGTGTAAGCAATGCTTTCAATTCTTGAAAAACAGTGTCTTTGCGTTTGCCAAAAACATAAGCGAGCACTGTATTGGTTGCATGATCAACGGCATGCCATAACCAACGTTGATTTGACTTGTTACCCACAAACGACCACTGCTCATCCAGTTCAGCCGCGTCGCAAACCAGTTCCAGCCTAACTTCTAGCGGGGTTTCCGTATTTAAGGTATGAAATAAGGGGGTTACCTGGACGATGCAATTCTGTTTTTTTTTAAAGTACGGATGACTGTGTTTTTATTAATCTTGAGAACGCGTGCAGTCTCTCGAATACCACTGCTATTGATTGCCATGTCAACGATTGTCTCTTTGATACCTGGTTCGTATGCTTTATAACGATATTCCTGCATGAACGTTTTGGTCGAACAATCCTGCTGTTGGCAACGATAGCGTTGAATATCCCGCACACTCCGTCCTGATTTCATAATGTTGTTGCTGCCACAAGCTGGACAGTTGACTTCTTGATAACAGGTCATGTGATATCACCGCAAAATCATTACTTTAACACAGTATCCTCAGGTTAAGTAACAAGTTAGACCCACTACCATCTCTGTTAATAACAAAACAAGTGCCTAGTTCAATATATACTCTCCACAGCCCTGTTGGAAACAACCGAAAATATTGATAAATATGATGGCAAAGAAATAATTTTCTCATTTTTTTCTCCTGATTATATAGGATATAAGTTTGATTTTCCTCTTGGTAGAAAACCTTATTAAGCACTGTAAAACCTGCAATATGCGCTATAATTGAGCGCTTAATTGATTTTTATAAGAATAAGCATTTGATTAGGGGCGAAAAGTTGAGTTTACACAGTTATCAAAATGTGAATAGAGAGCAATTGGCAAAAGATCTGAATGAAATCCATAAAGATGTTTTGACAAGAATCGGGGAACAAGATTTTAAGCATTTAAAAAAAATGGAACGTTGGGGTAGAGTCTGTTCTTTGCTTGGTTATGGAAGTGCATGGATTATTCCAAATCCCATTTCGGCATTATTAATCAGTCAAGGTTGTTTTACTCGCTGGACGTTACTCACACATCCAGTCGTGCACAAAGGCTATGACAAGATTACCGACATTCCTGCTCGTTATACAAGTAAAAAATTTGCCCGAGGCTGGCGACGATTTATTGATTGGCCAGACTGGATTACACCTGCTGGCTGGCACCAGGAGCATGATGTCCTTCATCATTATAATTTGGGTGAAGCACTAGATCCTGATTGTATACAACAAAATATGGTATGGCTTAGGCAGTCAACAGCACCTATGTGGTTGCGCTTTTTAATTGTTGGGATGACTGCGACAACCTGGAAATTATTTTATTACGTTCCAAAAACTCAAAAAGAATTACATTTGAGTCGGGCTCGAAAAAATAGACAGCCACTACCTGAAATGCCGTTTAAAAACACCTGGAGTTTTTTTTCCAAAGAAGGCAAGGCATTATGGTTTGAAAGTGTTTTGCCATATGTATGCTTTCGTTTTATTTTACTTCCTTTGCTATTTATACCCTTGGGTACAGTTGCAGCAATCAATGTGTTACTGAACTCTATTTTGGCCGAAGCATTTACCAATATGCATTCGTTTTTGGTCATAGCCCCCAATCATGCTGGCGATGATGTGATGATGTTTGAGAACAAAGGCAAAGGACGTGGTGAATTTTATCTTCGTCAGATTCTTGGCTCGGTTAATTATTCAACAGGCTCTGATTTCAATGACTTTTTTCACGGTTGGTTGAATTATCAAATAGAACATCACTTATGGCCAGATATTCCATTAAGTCAGTATCAATATGTACAACCTAAAGTAGTCGAGGTCTGTAAAAAACATGGTATCCCCTATTGCCAGCAATCGGTCTTTAAACGATTGGCTAAGGCCGTTGATATCATGGTTGGCCGTACATCCATGTTGAAACCCTTAGGAGCGACAGAAGCTTTATCAAAATAATGGTAGTGGGTCTAACTTGTTACTTAACCTGAGGATACTGTGTTAAAGTAATGATTTTGCGGTGATATCACATGACCTGTTATCAAGAAGTCAACTGTCCAGCTTGTGGCAGCAACAACATTATGAAATCAGGACGGAGTGTGCGGGATATTCAACGCTATCGTTGCCAACAGCAGGATTGTTCGACCAAAACGTTCATGCAGGAATATCGTTATAAAGCATACGAACCAGGCATCAAAGAGACAATCGTTGACATGGCAATCAATAGCAGTGGTATTCGAGAGACTGCACGCGTTCTCAAGATTAATAAAAACACAGTCATCCGTACTTTAAAAAAAAACAGAATTGCATCGTCCAGGTAACCCCTTTATTTCATACCTTAAATACGGAAACCCCGCTAGAAGTTAGGCTGGAACTGGTTTGCGACGCGGCTGAACTGGATGAGCAGTGGTCGTTTGTGGGTAACAAGTCAAATCAACGTTGGTTATGGCATGCCGTTGATCATGCAACCAATACAGTGCTCGCTTATGTTTTTGGCAAACGCAAAGACACTGTTTTTCAAGAATTGAAAGCATTGTTTGCACCATTCAATATTGGTCGTTATTACACCGATGATTGGGGCGCATATGAGCACCATCTTAAACCAGAGACGCATGAAATTGGCAAAACAAACACACAAACAATTGAACGCAAGAATCTTAATTTTAGAACCTGGATTAAACGCTTAACACATCGAACAATCTGCTTTTCTAAGTTGGAAACAATGCATGATATTGTGATTGGCTTACTCATTAATAAAGTGGAATTTGAACGAGACATCCATGCCTAATTACAGGTTCGATCCACTACCCTTTGCTGGTAAGCTTGGTCGTACCCATTTGGATCGCACCACTGTCTGTATCAAAGCGTTTCAGGAGTTCTCTACTCGCCATTGCTCCGGCTTCATTGAGTGCTTGCTCAATTCTGCTCTCCATTGAGCATGGTTGTTTCGAACGGAATAGTCACCTCAAGGACTAAACCCTCTTCATTGCTGGATACAATCTTAACTGACATGCACACCTACCTTTCTCATGTGATTTCGAGAAAAGGTAGAAAACGTACTGTTTTATTAAAAGAATTATTTACATCATACTGGAGCTACACCCATTCTTTTTTTCATTGCGAGAACCATCGTTTGGTTCTGTCTGTTCATCCATCTTGCTGGACTTGAATTTCGGTTTTCGAGTCTGTTTGTTCAATCGGTGAATGTCATCTTCTCATTGCTCAATGCGATCTGATTGCCATTGGAGAAGTTCAAGCAACGCATCGACTAATGGTGTGCGATCAGTATCTGAAATGGGTGGCGATAGTGGCTTTACAGAATTCATTGAATGTAGTTTATTGCATTTAATTCGCAACTGCCTGTAATTAATGAGAAGTTACAGTATCCTCAGGTTAAATAATAAGTTTGACCCACTACCGTTTATTCCACAGTCACCGATTTGGCTAAATTACGTGGTTGGTCAACGTCGGTACCTTTGATGATAGCCACATGGTATGACAGCAACTGTAATGGGATTGTGAAAATCACTGGAGCAAGCTCGCCTTCGGCTGGAGTCACTTGGAGGACAGTTGTATGTTCGTCAGTATCCACTTCAATCGATTCGTCGGCAAATACGATGAGTTCTCCTCCACGCGCTTTGACTTCTTGCAGGTTAGATTTGAGTTTTTCCAACAAGTTGTTGTTGGGTGCAACAGCGACAATTGGCATGCTTGCGTCAACAAGTGCAAGCGGGCCATGTTTTAATTCTCCGGCAGCATAGGCTTCTGCGTGAATATATGAAATTTCTTTCAATTTTAATGCACCTTCCATAGCAATCGGGTAGTGACTGCCACGACCTAGAAATAATGCGTGATTTTTATCGGCAAATATTTCTGCCATTTTCTCAATTTCGGCGTCCATGTGCAGCGCATCTTCGACTTTTGCAGGCAGGCTGAATAATTGTGATGCGATGTTCTTTTCAGTCACGCTGTTCATCCCATTGCGACGTCCGAGCACAATCACCAACATCATTAGTGCTACGAGTTGTGTGGTAAATGCTTTGGTTGATGCGACTCCAATTTCAGGTCCGGCACGTGTGACTAGTTCAAGATCTGATTCGCGTGTCAGTGAACTCTCATGTACGTTACAAATAACCAGTGAAGTTAATGCGCCGAGGTTTTTAGCTTCTTGCAGCGCGGCTAATGTATCAGCAGTTTCTCCGGATTGGGAGATGGTGACAACCAAGGTATTGTCTAGCAACAAAGGCTTGCGATAGCGAAACTCGCTGGCAATTTCTATCTGACAGGGGATTTTCGCAAGTGACTCCAGCCAATATTTGGCAACCATGCCTGAGTGATAACTGGTACCGCAAGCCAGTATTTGTACTGCTTTTACTTGATCAAATAGTTTTCCCGCATTGATTCCGAATGCTTCATCCAATAATTTCAGACCATTGAATCGACCTTCTAGTGTTTCTGCAATTGCACGTGGTTGTTCAAAAATTTCTTTAAGCATGTAATGGCGATATTCGCCACGTTCAACGTCATCTGCTTTTAATGCACTTTCTTTGATTGGACGTTCAACAACATTTCCTGCTTCATCGTAAATTGTGATGCTGTCGCATTTTATTTCTGCAATATCACCATCTTCAAGAAAAATGAAACGATGTGTTACTGGTAATAACGCAGCAACATCAGAGGCAATAAAATGCTCATTGATACCAATTCCAATGACCAACGGACTGCCTTTGCGAGCTGTTACCAAAGTATCAGGTTCTTGATGACTGATGACACCAAGCGCATAGGCACCTTCAAGTTGTTTTATGGTTTCGCGTACAGCTTCTAGCAATGAATTCGACGTTTGCAAGTGGTCGTGAACCGCATGCACAATCACTTCAGTGTCAGTTTGTGAAGTAAAGCTATGCCCCTCGCTGCTTTGTTGCTCACGTAGTTGTTGATGATTTTCGATAATACCGTTGTGAACTAGAGCAACAGATCCTTTACAGATATGTGGATGTGCATTGGCTGTGCTTGGTACACCGTGTGTAGCCCAGCGAGTATGTGCAACACCAGACTGACCGGAAAGCGGTGATTGTGCTAATATTTTTTCCAGTTCAGCAACCTTGCCAAGGTGTCGTGCACGCTTCAGTTCTTTGTTCTCGACGATGGCAATACCCGCCGAATCATATCCGCGGTATTCCAGACGTCTTAAACCTTCAAGTAAAATAGGGACTACATCTCGTTGCGCTACTGCGCCCACAATTCCACACATTTATATAATTCTCTCAGTATTGGGATTCAAAAAGTTTGTTACAGTAATTTTAGCAATGTTTTCAGTAATCGGTGTAAATGGAGTAACGTTAATTGGTAATAAAGACAGTATTTTCACTTGCTGCTTCTTATGTCAAGCATTCTGGGGCTGAAAAGCTAGGCTGATTGTGAGGCTTTTAACCTTTATTTCCTTACATTACTTGTTGTTTATTGTTTAATTTCGAATCAGATGAATCAAAATATTGGTATTAGTAATTATTATGCAGGATTGAGCGGTTTCTGAGGAACTGGAATTGAATAACCTCCGAAATTGGTGCTGTATGTTTCATTTCGAGATGGAAAACAGGCAGATATGGACTATGCAATGGTTGTTTAATGCCAAAATGGGGTAAAAAGACAAATCATTTCGAGAGTTATTTGATATGGATCCCTATTTATACTCTTCGCGAAGCTCTAGTATACGCGCTATTCTCACGAATAGCCGTGTTGGAAAACCTTATTGTAAAATAAACGACTGCCAAGATTTCCTGCTTTGCATTTCACAAAATATAATGTGCTCTAAAGGCTGGATCTTCAGGTGCGGAGAGTATAGCTGATGATTTGTTAAATAGGTTGTTATATCTGTGAACTTCTTTACAGTGAGATGATCTTAATTACTAATATATTTACTGAAGGCAGGTTTTTGCTTTCAAGAAGCCAATTTTCACCGATGGTGTGGACTGTTGCTGTTGTAAGGACTTACCGTATTCTGCAATAGCTGGGTTGATATCCGAAAATTAGCACACATTCCTGTGAGTTTGTAGATAGAATATAGGCGTGATGTCGAGAGTGATTGATTTAATAATGAGGTAAAGCGTGATCCAAAAGGATAGCAAGGGATGTCAGCGTTCGACTCTGCCGCTAATCATCATTCCAGCGTTTAATGAGGCAAAAACCATAGCCTCTGTTGTTCTGGATATTCGTAAGCGATATCAGTATCCGGTGCTTGTAGTCAATGATATGAGCACTGATGATACAGTGCAGCTAGCGCGTGATGCTGGTGCTAAAGTATTGAGTTTACGAGTACAGCTTGGGGCGTGGGGAGCAACACAAACCGGGATACGTTATGCTTTGAGAAAGGGTTATGCAACAGTATTGACTCTGGACGCAGATGGGCAGCATGAGCCGGAATACATCAGTGGTTTGTTGAATCAGCTGGATCAAGAAAATGACATTGCTATTGGCGCTTATATTGAACGCTGTAGCAGAGCTCGTCATCTTGCTCGTTTTTATTTTAAGCTATTGACTGGCTTGCAGATTGAAGATATGACTTCTGGCTTTAGAGCATATAATTTTAATGCCATGCAAATCATCGCATCAGCTCAGGCAACCTTGCTGGATTATCAGGATATCGGTGTCTTACTCATGTGTAGGCGAGCTGGTCTGACGATATCAGAATTACAGACGCCGATGAATTTACGCAGTAACGGTCATTCTCGAATATTTTCTTCCTGGTGGGTTGTGATGCGTTACATGTTACAAACCAGTATTCTTTGTTTTTCTCAGATCGGCTTGCACAATACTGTTCAGGTTCGATGAGTATGGTGAAGATATTGTGGTAATTACTTACCAGTGGATCACTGCAATACTGGGCGTAGTTATTGCTGGAAGTATATTATTCTTGGTCAGGCGGGATCATTTGCATGGTCCGTATGCCGTCTGGTGGTTGTTGATCGCTTTAATAACAACTGTTCTAGGTGTTTGGCCAAAGTTGGTTGATGGATTAATCTATGCACTTGGTGTAGGTTATCCGCCGGTTTTATTGTTAGTGTTAGCACAGGGTTTGATGTTGGTGAAAATACTGACGATGGATATTGAACGCTCCAGACAAGAGCGCCGATTACGCCGTCTTGCCCAGCAAATGGCGATTATTGAGTCGCTGATCGAAGATCAACAGCAAGCAGAAAATAATGCTGGGAAGAAGGTGTAGCGTAATACGGTTGATGCTACTGTATTGTTCCGCCCAGGAATAGTTTTGAGTAAGAAAAAACAGCACAAATAAATAGCAGAGTAGAGTGACAGGCAGAATCAGAACTAGTTTGCGTTGATTTGTTGGCAATGATGGAACAAAAGTCGCAAACAACAAGCCGATGAGAGTTAGATAGCAGAGTAGATGCCACACTGGCAACTCAAAATAATTTGTTAGTACCGAATCCCAGACTGGATGATAGCTGATTACGAAATCCCCAAGATAAGGGATGCTAAGGTGCATTTCATTGAAAAAATATAATACAGCACTCAATCCAGTCAGTAGCGCAACGCAAGCAACGACAAGCCTTTTTAAAATGGCTGAAGAAAGTCTAATTGCAACCCACATTGGAATCACGGTTAACAATAGAACAACACCTTCTGTTTTAATGAGTGCGACGCAAAACGCTAGTGATACTGCCAGGATAAATTGAGTTGATGATTTGGTAATCATGCTTTGTATCAAAGCTAGAGTTAAAAAAGAATAGGCGGTGCTAAGCCATAGATCAGCATAGCCAGCAACAGCGACATGTGCATTAAATAGTGGTAGCGAAATCAGCAAATAGACTGAAATCAACTTCATGGTATTTGGGATTTGTAATAAACATAGCTGGCCATAGAACCCTAATCCCAGCGCTATGAAGCAGAATAACCAGGGTAAATTGATCAAGGTGTCGTCCCAGTGGTTAATCATCAGTGCCACCCAGGTCTGAATTAATGGAACAGTATCCGGATAATGCCAGGCATCAAGCACATGTGACGAGTGATCGATTTGGCTCAGCCAGGTTGGGCGGTCTACAAAAGCGACAATTTGCTTGAGTTCAAACCAGGTTCTTGCCTTGACCGACCACGTAGCCCAGGCATCCCATGCAAATAGTGGTTTTAGTAGTATATCGATTGCTAGTAGGTAGATGTGAAGTGTGATTAATCCAACGATGCCAACCGCAAGCATCACAGACCAGTTGAATTTAATCTTATTGAGATGAATGCTTGAGATCAATCTGGACTTCGACACAGACGATTGATGCCATAGAACAGTTACAGGATAACAGCACAGTATGATGAGTGCCGCGCTGATAAAGTGAGCAGATAATGGCACAGCTCTCATGATCAGTGTTGTTAAGACCATGCCAAGCAAGTAGCCATAACCTGCGATAATGGTTTTTGGTAGCCATTCGCGTTGGAGATGGCAGAGGTAGCAAATTAGGACAACTCCGGAAAGCCAGGGTAGACTGATTGCAAAAAACAATTGAATGCTAGTCATTTCAAGTATTGCTATTAGCTGTTGTTATTGTTGCAATGAAGACATTGTTTTAATTATTAGTTTGCATAATTTATCAACCCTGGCGACAGTTGTTAAATTATTTCCAGCTGGCTTTAGCTTGATCCAATACATATTTGGCAACTTCAGCAACTTCTTCATCACTGAGTTGTTTTCCAAATGCAGGCATTGGTGCTTTGCCTGTGGTAACCAGTGCGCTGATTGATCCTACGTTATCGACCCCGTTTTTTGTCAAGTGATCCTGGCTTAAAGTTTTTTCAGGATTCATGATGTTGCCGCCATTGCTATGGCAGCTTGCGCAGTATTGATCAAAGATATCATTTGCAGAAACAGTAGTGATACTCAGCACTGTTGTAACAGCTAATCCAGCTATTGTTTGTAATAAATGTTTGTTCATTGCTTCACTCCTCAGTTAATTATACTTTTTAGAAATGAGTCGTTTTGACTCTGGGTGAAGTATAACATTAGCTTGGCTAGGCGCGACTGTATTTGCATTATCATTCCGTTAGCTGATTTTCTTCGACAACAGTCTTTTCCAATCCAGAAATGAGCCTGAAGGTAAGAGAGTCTTAAGCCCTTATTTGGAGTCGCTCATGGAGTTGTTTAAATAAATAATCGCGTGCTGAATTCATTTGTTCAGCTGCCTCATTGTCTGTCATTTCACCAGCAAATGCATCCAGTATTTTAAGTGTGATCCCTGGCTTTAAGTATTGGCTAGGGCGAGGCAAGGATCGGAACTTTTCATACGGTGTCCTGATCTCTTTATAACGATACATTCTGCGCTGCTTGCCCTTGTTATCCGTGACAATGGTCGGGAAAAAACTGGGGCGGTGGAAATTGACGTAGCGGTAGACTTGCTGCCGATTCAGTTCTGTGAAGTCTGTGGCGTACTGCTGAGGGATGTGCGTATAGCCATAGAGTTTACGAATCACGGATCCATTTTTACTTTCAACCAGACCATTATCATTGCTGCGTCGTGGTCGTGATTTGGTGAATTCAATCCGCAGCTTTTCTAGCAACTGAGCCACGCTGTAGTTGATATATTCACCACCATTATCGGTGTGAAATCCCTTTATTTTAAACGGGAAAGCAGCCAGTATGTGTTGTAACGCGGGTAGCATAAAGTCCTCACTAATCCGCTCAAGTGTCACAATGATCTGGAATTGCGTCACCTCATCGACTGCATTGACGTGGTAAATCCCTTTGCGCTTATCCTGATCCCCCTGATGGACAGAATCAATACGAATATAGCCTGGTTGGTCATTTGGGCAAGGCTTACGGCGTTGTCCAATTGAAACGGCTTTCGGGCGTGTTTTTGTCAGAGTGCAACGTTGGCGCTGATAGGTTTTGGAGCCGCGCAAGTTATACAGGTGTGAGACCGAAATCCTTGCCAATTGTTGATACTGAGTTTGGTTAAAACGCTGGTACGCACGCTCACAAAGCTTTTTAAGGACTGGTCCGCTGGGTTGGCCGTGTCGTTCATCCATACTGGCTAGCAAACGAATATCCTGCTCTGAATAGGTTCGTCTGAAACCGTTGCCACGGGCAGGCTTAGCGATCACTCGACCCGTTTTGATGTATTGCTGTATCAGGCGTTTAGTCTGAGCCAAAGAATAACCCGTTACTTTCATCAGGTAGCGGATCACGATTCCCTTGTCGACCTTGCCAAGTTGTATGTAGCGGTGCTTCACCAGTGTTTTCTGCACCCAGCGATAACGGTCTTGCTTGTTCGTTGCCATCGTGAAGGCAACCGCTTGGGTTCCATCAAGAAATTGATAGATCGCTTGAATGCTCGTCAGTTGTTCCAGTCTCATGATCGTTTTCATCCTGTGATCATGAGCGACATTGATCGCTATTTCAGGCTCATTTTATATTGGAATCACCTTTCTTGCTTTCAGCATCATTTCATATTGGAAAAGACTACAACTTGCGTATCTTGGTGTATTCAGACAAACTAAGGATAGAAATCATGGTCTGATACTGTTTTTCCTATGGCTGTTTTCTATTGTTCCGTGTTTTTCTGGGAGGCTGTTCGAGAATAGAGGGCTAAATATCTGAATGTGGTCAGTCCTCTATATCGTATAGGGATCATTATTATTCGTTAAATAGCACAATTATTAGCCTCAAACTAATGAAACCAAGAAAAATAATAATTAAAATGGTTGACTCTAATCAGTTTTTCTCGTTGCGACTTCTATTCTTGAGCTGTCTCCTATTCAAGGTGGAGAGACTAGATGATTAGTCTTCGATGTAACTGGCGAAGTATCGCTGTATTGATCTGGGATCTGGCAGCGGTTGCGCTTGCCATATTGCTTGCCAATCTCACCCGTTTCGATGGCACTATTCCGGTGCAATATTTTCTCCCACTCAAGCATCAGTTGTTATTTGGATTGCCGATTTGTGCGGTCACATTTCTGTTGCTTGGTGTCCATAAAGGTGTCTGGCGTTTCGCTAGCATTGGTGATCTCTGGCGTATTCTCAAAGCGATTGCTCTCAGTAGTGGTTTGTCAGTGTTAGCCATGTTTTTGATTAAACATACCGCTGGGCTGGAATTGTTGTCTCGCTCTGTATTGATGCTCACTGCGATGTACTTGTTGCTGATGATGGGAGGATCACGGTTGATGGTGCGTTTGTTGCAAGAGCATCGCTGGTTTCGTATGCAACCCACCAAAAGTGTTGTAGTTTACGGTGCAGGGATGGCAGGTCAGGCGTTGGTGCGAGAAATCCGTCAGCGTCCGCAGTTAGGTATGGAAGTGCATTGTTTTCTGGATGATAATCCAGCGTTACGCAATGGATTGGTTGATGGTATTCCAGTAAAAGGAACATTGGAGCTTCTCCCTCAGTTAATAGAAGAACAATTAGTTGATGAGGTGCTGGTTGGCATTCCGAATCTTAAAAGAGATCGATTTCGGCGACTAATCGATATCTGTGATGGTGCCGGTATTTCTTGTCGCACGCTTCCTGGTATTACTGAACTGGCTGAGGGAAAGCTCACTATTGCACGGTTGAGGCCGGTAACTGTTGAAGATTTGCTGGGTCGTGATGCAGTGATACTGGATACACAGCTGATTGCCAGTTATATCAGAGGTAAAACTGTTTTAGTGACTGGCGCCGGTGGTTCGATAGGTAGTGAATTATGTCGTCAGCTGCTATTACATCGACCCAAACGGCTGATTCTATTGGATCAGTGTGAATATCATTTATATCAAGTTGAGAAGCAGTTAGCAGTCATTCAGCATCTCGAAATTGTCAGCTTGCTTGGTGACGTGAAAGACGCTGTCTCAATGAAAAAATTATTTTCGCAATATCGACCTCATGTCGTCTTTCATGCGGCTGCATATAAGCATGTTCCCATGTTAGAAGACAATCCTGCTGAAGGTGTTTTAAATAATGTTCTGGGAACACAGGTAATTTCTGTTTTAGCGAGTCGCTATCGTGTAGAAAAATTTGTATTAGTGTCGACCGATAAAGCCGTTAATCCGGTCAGTGTGATGGGTGCCAGTAAACGTGTTGCTGAAATTTATTGCCAGAATCTGGATGATCAGAGCGAGACCGCATTTATAACCACGCGTTTTGGAAATGTATTGGGCTCAACTGGATCGGTAGTGCCTTTATTTCAGGAACAAATTGTCAAAGGTGGGCCGGTCACTGTAACTCATCCTAATGTTGTACGCTTCTTTATGACTATTTCAGAGGCGGTGGGTTTAATTTTACAAGCCGGTGCAATGGGTAGCGGTGGTGAAATATTTGTTCTTGATATGGGTGAGCCCCTCAGAATAAAGCACTTGGCAGAACAGATGATTCGCTTGTCAGGTCTGGAGCTGGATAGAGATATTCAGATTCAATATACGGGACTGCGTCCTGGTGAAAAATTATTTGAAGAACTATTTCATGAAAAAGAGGGTCTGCGGGTGACTGAACACTCTAAAGTACTATTGGCTGACGCTCGTAAAGTTGATTCACAATGGTTAAAACAACAACTGACCAAGCTGGTGTTAAAAAGCAGGGAAGGTGATTCTGGCGCATTACTTAAGCAATTACAGGTGATTGTACCGGAATATCAAATCGGACAAGATAAATCAGCAAATCTGATTGATGCTCAAGCACTTGATAGTGCTAAGGTTGTATCTTTCTCTAAGGTATCAAGCGTGTCATGAAGCTAGATATGGCAACTATCCTTGCGCTGACAATAATCGCGTATGTGATTTCCGTGTTTGTCACGCGTTTTATGGCTGTGCATCATGTCATCAGTGATGTGCCTAATATGCGCTCATCGCATAAGGTTCCAACCCCACGATCCGGTGGCTTAGGTATTTATATTGTTTTTTTGTTTATTAGTTTGGTGTTTTGGGTGAATAATCGCTCTGACTTGCCTGAGTGGTTTTTCCCTTTCGTGTTGCCAGCGATATTGATTGGTGCACATAGCTTATATGACGATATCACTGGGCGCTCAGCCATCGAAAAATTACTGGTTCAATTGCTAGCTGCTACTGTTGTAGTAAGTTCCGGGCTGTTAATCGAATTGCCTTTTGGTGACCAGTGGCTGAGTTATCTAATTACCATGTTGTGGGTTGTTGGTATGACCAATGCAACTAATTTCATGGATGGACTGGATGGGCTAGTGTCCGGTATTTTTAGTTTGGCGTTAGTATTTTTTTGTATGATCCTGAGTAGTCTTGGGCATTATGATTTATATTTGTTTGGCTTGACTTTGATTGCTGGTTTAATGGGT
This sequence comes from Methylococcales bacterium, assembly GCA_965224565.1. Taxonomy (GTDB): domain Bacteria; phylum Pseudomonadota; class Gammaproteobacteria; order Methylococcales; family DRLZ01; genus DRLZ01. The sequence goes on from CBDCZN010000002.1 coordinate 1,014,885, forward strand.
TTTTTAATTTATAATTTTCCACCAGCCAAAATATTTATGGGCGATGTTGGTAGTTGTCTGCTAGGTTTTGTTTATGCAGTGATGGTGGTAATTCTGCTTGATGATAATCAATCACCGTGGGTAATGCTAGCTAGTGTGCTAGCCGTGTTCAACTTGTTATTTGATGTGGGTTTTACAGTCATTAGGCGCTTATTTCAAGGCGAAAATATCATGCAGGCGCACCGTTCACATCTGTTTCAGATAATGAATCGCTTAGGCTACAATCATTTGACGGTATCGTTATGCTATCTTGGCGTGACATTTCTGCAAGGAGTGCTTGCCATGTGGGTATTGCGTTTTCATACATCATCTGTTTGGCCGGTGATTATTGGATTACTCTTTGCACATTTTTGCTATGCTGCTTTAGTGTTACGAGCAGCTAAACGCAAAAACCTGGTATTGTAACTTTCCGGGGATGGTAAGCATGCCTAAACATGTTAGAGAAGTTGTAATTGCTGGTGTTATCATGCTTGTTTCTGCTGTTGCCTTGCTTGCTATCGCAGGATTCCAGTATCGTCCTGATGAGACAGGAGCTGCTCAACCATATGAGATGTTAGGCTACCAGTTGAAATCAATCTTTGGTGGTACTGTTCCTGCGGATGAATTTCTCAAGCTCGATCAACTACAAAACGGAAAGGCAGTGATCAGCTCAGGATCAGTTCAGTTCTCGGCTCTGGCATTCCCTTATTTGACTATTGAGCAAACAGGTCTTGCTCCTCATATCATTGTTGATTTCTTTTGGAGGGAGCGAGGCCAGGAGAATATTGTAAAAACTGAGCGGTTATATCATTACGGAGATGGATCGCTCACACTGCATCTTGCTACAAATTCTCTATGGACTGGCGAAATTATAGAAGTAGGGCTCTCAGTAGAAGGTGAACTCAAGCGACCTCTGGTTATACAAACACTTAAATTAGAATCTTGGTCAATATTAACCTGGGTAGCTTCCATTTGGGATCAATGGTGGTCATATGGGGGATGGAAAGGCACATCTGTTAATTATATTAGCGGAGGGCGTTACGATAAAATTCAGAACATACCCCCTCCAGATTTGCCTATGCTGCCAGCTGTTGCGAGCTGGCTTGGCGTGTCGCTGGGATTGTATATTTTGATCTGGCGTTTCTTATCACTCAAGCTGAGCTGGCATTTGCCTTTAGCCATGTTGTTCTTGGCATGGCTGTTACTTGATAGCCGATGGTTACATGAGTTGTGGCGAAGAACACAGTTTACCCAGTATCGATATGGTGATAAAACCCAGCAGCAGAAATGGCAAAGTGAAAAAGATGGCCAATGGTATCTGATGGTGGAGCAGATGAAAAAACATCTTCCAGAGCAATCAGCACGAATTTTTCAAGTGATGAAATCCTCAGAACCAATGGATAATTATTACCGATATCGTGTGCGTTACCATTTGTTGCCACATAATGTTTTTCCATTCCTGCAAGCATTACCAGAAAGAAGCGATATCAGGAGTGGCGATTATATACTTGATTTGGGTGAGCATAGTTCATTGCACTATAACAGTGATAATAATCAGTTAGAAGATGCTGGGTCAGCGTCTGTGCCGTTACAGTCCGTTACGTTGAAGTATCGATCCCGGCTAGGACGTCTCTATCAATTTCGAGGTTAGTAATGCAATGATGTCAAATTGTTGCGAGACTAATCATCAATTAACCATATCGATTGTCACCTTTTTCCCTGATATTGCAGAGTTCAGGCAAACCCTGATGAGCTTGAAAGCAGCCATTAACTATTTGTCTCAGCAAATGGAAATAGTTGTGCAAGTGACTGTTGTTGATAATAGTGTCAATCAACAAATAGCCGATAGGATCTCACAACTCATACAGTCAGAGTTGATGGGTATTTCACAATTAGTCACTCCTTCTGTAAATATAGGTTATGGACAGGGGCATAATCTTGCTACCAGGAACGGCACTGGCTGTTGGCATCTGGTGATGAATGCTGATATTGAATTGGACGAGGATGCACTCAGCGCAGCACTGACATATTTAGAGCGACCAGCGAATCAAACAGTCGGATTAATTTCACCACACTGCGAGGATGGTGAAGGACAGCGTGCTTATCTATGTAAGCGGTACCCTTCAGTGCTTGATCTGGCGTTGCGTGGCTTTGCTCCCATAGCCCTGCGCCAACTGTTTCAAACCAGACTCGCTGAGTATGAATGTCGTGACTATACAGAACAACAGTCAGTTGAGCCAATTATCATTGTTAGCGGTTGTTTCATGTTTTTCCGTGGACATGCCTGGAATGCAGTGAATGGCTTCGCAGAACATTATTTTCTTTATTTTGAAGATTTTGATTTATGTATACGTTTACATCAGGCATGGTCTATAGCCTATGTTCCCAATGTGCGTATTGTGCATCACGGTGGGAATGCTGCGCGTAAAGGATTTAAGCACATATTGTTGTTTGTGCGCTCGGCCTGTTGTTTTTTTTCTACACATGGATGGAGAATTATCTAAATAATTATCAGTCGCTGCTTTGCGTATTGACAGCCTTGATGTATACTTACCTGCTGTTTATTTTCAATTAGATGATGTTTTAAGGTGTGAAGTATGAAAACTTTTAGTGCCAAGCCGGCAGAGGTCAAACGCGAGTGGTTCGTGATTGATGCTGAGGGGAAAACCTTGGGTCGGATGGCGACCGAAATAGCCAGACGTTTGCGTGGCAAGCATAAGCCAGAATATACTCCGCATGTTGATACTGGAGACTATATTATTGTTGTCAATGCAGAAAAAGTGCACGTAACCGGTAACAAAGAAAAAGATAAAATTTACTATCACCATACTGGGTATGTGGGCAATTTAAAGAAAATTTCGCTGGGTGATCTGCGTAAACGCCATCCAGAGCGAATTATTGAGAATGCAGTCAAAGGTATGCTTCCAAAGAATCCGTTGGGTCGGGATATGTACCGTAAATTGCGAGTCTATAAAGGTTCTGAGCATGGACATCAGGCGCAGCAACCTAAACAACTGGAACTATAGAAAAATTTCATTCACGGATAATTTAAATAAAACCTATGGCAGTACAATATCATTACGGAACAGGTCGTCGCAAAACGTCAACAGCTCGCGTTTTTCTGAAAAGCGGAACAGGTCAGATTATCGTTAACAAAAAACCTCTTGATGACTTTTTTGGACGTAAGACTGATCGTATGGTAACAAAACAGCCGCTTGAAAAGTTGGAAATGACTGATCAATTCGATATTATGGTGACAGTTAAGGGTGGCGGGCCATCAGGTCAGGCTGGTGCGATACGTCATGGTTTGACGCGGGCACTACTTGATTATGATGAAAGTTTACGTCCAACACTTCGGGCCGCGGGCTATGTGACCAGGGATTCCAGAATGGTTGAACGTAAGAAGCTTGGTTTACATAAAGCACGTAAACGTCCACAGTTCTCAAAACGATAACAGAACTTACGGTTTCAAACTTGGGTGGGTCATGTTTCTGGTCTATCTGTTGTAGTGATATGAATTGGGGGATCGTCCAACGGCAGGACTACGGACTCTGACTCCGTCAATCTAGGTTCGAATCCTTGTCCCCCAGCCAATGTAAGCCCTGAAGATTGTTGATCTTCAGGGCTTTTTTGTAGTATCAGTATAAACTTTTACGGTAAGAATAATTCAGAAAATGCTGCATTCTGTCTATTGCTGTGATGATTGGTTTAGAATGATGTTTAGCGTTTAAATAGCAGGATGACCATGTCGACACCCAACATACACCATTTTTTTCATAGGCCGACTTTTACCTTTGCATACGTTGTTTCTGATCCAGCGACAAAACAGTGTGTTGTAATTGATTCTGTGCTTGATTATAACCAAGCTGCAGCTCGAACCTCGAGTGGGTTTGCTGATGAGATTATTGAATACATCTCAGAACATGAGCTTTCACTACAATGGATTCTTGAGACTCATGCACATGCAGATCATATAACAGCGTCTCATTATCTGAAAGAAAAATTGGGTGGTCAAATAGGGATCGGTGCTCGTATTTCAGAAGTTCAGAAAATCTTCAAAGACCTTTATAATTTGGAAGACAGTTTTCAGCCGGATGGATCGCAGTTTGATCGATTGTTTCAACAGGGAGACGAGTTTTCCATTGGTGAGCTTTCGTTCAGTGTCATGGAAACACCAGGTCATACACCAGCATGTATCACTTATATTGTTGATAATCACCATGCATTTATTGGTGATACCTTGTTTATGCCCGATTATGGAACTGCACGCTGCGATTTTCCGGGGGGGAGTGCAGAAACCTTGTATGACTCAATTCAAAAGATTTATGCACTTGGAGACGATACACAATTATTGATGTGTCATGACTATCGCCCAGATGCACCATCACCACGTTGGCTGACCACCGTCAAACAAGAGAAGGCGCATAATCCGCTGATTCAAGAGGGTGTGACAAAGCAAATGTATGCTAAAGCACGAGAGACAATTGATAAAGTCTTGTCTGCACCAAAATTGATTTTGCCTGCCCTCCAGATTAATATTAGAGCGGGTGCATTACCTCCAGCTGAATCCAATGGTATCTCATATCTGAAGTCTCCTCTTAATCAGTTAGGTAAGCAAGAGTAGCTTGGTTTATGACTATTATTCTTCGTATTTTTTCTATTCAATCTAATTAATTATTTATGACAGCGACTATTCAATCAGTTATTTTATCTGGCGGATCCGGGACACGATTGTGGCCTTATTCACGGCAGGCATTACCCAAGCAATTTCTACCGCTGGTTGGTAGTCGAACCTTATTGCAGGAAACCGCACTGCGTATTGAAGGTTTGAAACAACGTCCCAATCAATTATCAGTATTACCTACAGTCGTTGTGAGTAATGAAGCGCATCGTTTTCTGGTTGCCGACCAGCTTGCCGAATTAGGTTGTCGCGATAGTTCAATCATACTTGAATCAAAGGGGCGAAATACTGCACCTGCTCTGACTGTGGCAGCCGAACTGGCAATATCAAAAGGTGACGATCCGGTGTTAATTGTGATGCCTTCGGATCACATTATTGCAGATGTTGAGGGTTTTCAAGCATTGCTTGAGCATGCTGTTAGCCTGGCGGATACAGGACTGTTAGTGACATTTGGCATTGTTCCTGATCAACCCGAAACCGGTTTTGGTTACCTTCTTAAAGGCAGCGCTATTGATCATCAGGCATTTGTGTTAAGCCAGTTCGTTGAAAAACCTGATTTTGAAACAGCACAATCCTATCTTGCCTCAGGAGAATACCTTTGGAATAGCGGTATTTTCATTGTAAAAGCCTCGGTATGGATCGAACAGATTGCACTGCATCAACCGGAGATAGCCAGTGCCTGTCAATATGCGGTTCAAAAAGGACAAACAGATGGTGTTTTTTTTAGGGTTGATGCCGACAGCTTTAATCGATCGCCTAGTGACTCGATTGATTATGCCGTGATGGAAAAGCTGTCTACAGATAATAGCAAACCGTTATCGGTGGTGATCCCGATGGATGTTGAATGGTCTGACCTCGGTTCATGGACAGCATTGGCAGGAACCTGTCTGGCTGATTCAGAAGATAATATCAGCCAAGGTGACGTTGTTATGCATGAGGCACGTAATAGTGCTGTTTTTGCACAGGAGCGGTTGGTGGCCCTTGTTGGCGTAGAAGATTTAGTCGTTGTAGAAACCCGAGATGCGGTTTTAGTTGCTCATAAAGATACAGTGCAGGATGTAAAATCTATCACCGAACATTTGCAGAGTAGTGGACGTTCCGAGCATGTGTTTCACAGTAAAGTTTATCGACCCTGGGGCTTTTTTGAATCAATAGATAGTGGTGATCGCTATCAAGTCAAGCGTTTAACTGTTAAAGCTGGAGCATCGTTGTCACTGCAGATGCATCATCACAGAGCTGAACATTGGGTGGTTGTTAGCGGGACTGCAAAAGTTACTCGTGGCGATGAAACGTTTATTCTTTCCGAAAATGAGTCGACATATATCCCCGTGGGAGTAAAACATCGTTTGGAAAATCCTGGCAAATTAATGTTAGAGATAATCGAAGTTCAGTCGGGTAGTTATCTGGGTGAAGACGATATTGTAAGGTTTGAGGATAATTATAATCGAATGAAAAGTTGACGGAGCATCTGGCTCAGATCTTTTACCTTTGAGAGAAATTCAAAGAAATTGATCCATCTGGTGTTGAATAAACACTAACCCTGAAAAAGCGTTGGGAAGCGATCATCCCAATGTTTTCTTCAATCAGTGCTTTTCCTAAGCCACCTTCCTTGATTGTTACCCATATAGACTGTTTAAAACATGTCGTTGACAGCTGATATGATGAATTGATTTTATATTATTAAGTCCAATTCAAAGATGTGTTTTGTAACAGGATAAATGTTTATATTTTTTACAAATCAGCTCGGTCACTGTTTCTTGAATAACTGTGGGTTTTGTAAGCGAGTGTGTTAATTAAATTTACCTATGAATGGCTTGTAAATTGCTTGCTTAGATTGTACTTTGGATTGTGTTCTCATATGCATAGAAACTAGACTAAATGCAGGATAAGATTGCACATTTGATAGCAGCGATGTCTGTTTCTTCTAGTCTTCGGTATTTGTGTGTATTAATGATAGAATAATAACAGATTAAATATATTATAGTATTGTGAAGGTGAAGTTAAATAATTGATTATAATATCTTTTATAAAATGTTATACGCTGCTAGCGTTTTTGATTGACAGGTATTAGAATTATGGTTTATGGTAGCTTCGTTGGTAGAGTATGTTTCACCGTTGCAGGACTAAATTATAGAATGCCTGCTTCTTATGTTATTCCACATCCTTTTACGATTTTACAGTTACTCTGTATTATTTAATTCGTCAATGATAAGTTCAAAGATATTACTATAAATAATAATAAATAAAATAAAAATGAATAATAATAAAATATTAAATTTGAAAGGTTGATAATTATGCTTCATGTGTTTGTAAGGTTGAAAATAAGGTATATTTTTTTATTTTATAATCTTCTGATGACCAATGTTGTTTTTGCAGAGAAAAATGTTAGAAGAGAAAATATCCAAAATACACAAATAGGTTATCTGAATAAAAATCAGGCTAATAGAATAAACGACTATATTGAATCGAATATTCGCAAGTTTCGCAGTTTCCCACATTTAGCGGAAGCATATCGATTGATTGATAACAAACGTATTCCAGAGGCAAAAAAAAAGTTTGAAGAATATTTGGCAATTGATCCTGTCGATGTCAATGTGAGGATGGCCTATGTGATATTTCTTTATCAACAGAAACAATACAGTGACGCCATCCAACACTCTAATTTGGCTCTAAAGCAACAAGATGCACTCCCTATTATGGTATACCGGGGGCTAACAAATCATGCCTCTGCTAATCGAGAAGATGCACTATCAGATCTTGCAGTTGTTATTAATCATAAGGAAACACAATTAGCAGACAAGCAATTTGCGCTGTATATGTCAGTATTTATTCTGCTAGAACAAAAATCTTATCCGAAAGCGTTGAGTTTGCTTGATAAATTTCCAAAAAACCTTCAGAAATACGACTATTTTATGCGCCAAGCAATGGCTAATGAGGGCATTAATAATTTACGCAATGCACAACAAAATTATCAACATGCATTGTCAAAGGCAAGTTTAAATACTGAGTCTGTTGCAGCCTACAGCGCATTAGGACGAACCTACCAAAAGCAACAAATGCCTGCTAAAGCGCTCAATGCTTATCAATCCGCATTAAAAATTAACTCAGATGACCCTGAGATAATGCGCTCAGTTGCTCATCAATTTAATAGCACTAACCAATTTGAAAAAGCTATTGATATGATCAATAGAGTCTTGAGTAAAAGGTTTGATGTTAATGACCAGGAATTTTTAGCGAATGCTCAATTTGCTAACAAAGATTATTTAGCAGCAGCTCAATCGTATCAAAAAATACTGAAGAAACAGACTGAGGCTAGCGATAATTACAGAGTTTATATGTTGCTTGGTTATTCATACAATAATGCTAATCAACCATCCAAGGCGATTGATGCTTTTCAAAATGCTTCTAAGATAAGAGATTCAGATCCAACATTACAGTCTTTGGCATCTGCTTTAGAAAGCAAAGGTGATATTAATGGAGCGATAGTAATCTATCGTAAGCTGGTTAGAGAAAACCCTAAAGCCGAGACTTATATCAAGTTAAGTAATCTATATCGTCAAGTCGGCGACAAGAGTAGTACTTTAAAGGCGATAGATTCTGCTTTCTTGCTGGGTTTGTCGGATCTCCAGGAAAAAGAGGCTTATCTATCTCAAGGGGCGATATTTTTTGAAGACAAGAAATATGAAAATGCCAAATATTCTTTCCTTAAGGCACTAGACCGTGATTCATTTGACCCTGTTATTTTTAATTGGCTTTCTAAGACGAGCGTCAAATTAGGTTTACATCAACAAGCTTCTACATATTTAAGGAAAAGTTTATCACTGGACGAATCGATCAACGGTTTGTTTAGATTGGCAGAAATCGAAAAAACATCAGATAACAGTGAACAATCGGTTGTTATCTATCGCTATCTGGCCCAACTTAGAGGGCTTGATAAAGATCAGAGAAGTAAAGCTTTGGAAAATCTAGGCATGCATTATCTTGAGCTGAGCCAGCAGCAATTGGCAATTGGTTATTTGCAAGCTGCAGTGGAAAGAGGCGTAGGCAGGTGGCAACTAAATCGAAATTTGGGGATTGCACTTGCGTTATATGAGCGTTGGAATGAAGCACTTGAGCAGTTTAAATTGGCACTATCAAAGCATAAAAGCTCTCAAAATTTGTTGAATGTTGGGCGGATTTACAAAGTCATCAATAAGCCTGTTGTCGCAGCTGGCTATTATAAAAAAGCGTTGCAACTTGCGGAACAAAATTCAGAAGAAAATGAAACGATACAAATTCTTGACGAGATAGGCTATTTTTACGCAGAGCACAAACAAGATGACCTAGCGCAAAAAATTTGGAAAAAATCATTAGTTTTACAAAAAGACCCAGTCATCGAAATGCGAGTAGCAATGTTAGCAGGTTTAGGGAAAGATAAAGACGTTTCCTTGAAAACATTAGAAAACATCAATACTCGGCAGCTTACACCAGAGCAGAACGTTGAAAGATTAGATTATCTGGCTCAACAATATGCGACAAAGCACCTTTTTCCACGCGCAATTGAGGCTCAAAAACGTGCTCTTCGACTTAAAGAGACTCCTGCAAGGCATTATTTATTAGGGTCTTACTATCAATCTGCTAAACAATCGGATCATGCATTGTCCCATCTTAGAGTGGCCGCGGCTCAGGAGCCTGAAAACACGATTTACTCTCAAGCTTTGGTTAATGCAAATGCCTCTTCACCGAATCCTAATGTTGAGCAGAGTGATGAATCGCTGGAAAATCTTGTAACGAAAGATCCTGAAAATCTGGATATGCATAAGGATCTAGCTTATATGAGATTAAAGAATTCAAATAACGATGAGGCCGAATATTGGTTTAGACAAGCGATTAATATCCGCTTGGCGCAGTTAGGCGAGACACAACAAGATGATATTGGAAATGACGAAGAATTGAGTTCGTTGAGAAACGAGGTTAGTGAGTTAACTAATCATTTTGATTTGACTGCCTATTATAGTTATCGATCTAATGACAACACTAAAAATTCGGCAGGAACCCCTAACACATTGGGTGGGATTCTTCCTTCTCAAGCCGGAGTTGAACTCTCGTATCGACCACCAGTGATCGGGTTGCGCAATCGTCGGACAGTTCATTTATTTGGTCGACTGCTTTGGTCGATGAAACCTAATTCTTTCAGTATTGATTCAGATACTTACCAGGGTAGCTTTGGTGTACGTTATAAGCCTTTTAAGTCACATGATTTCAATTTAAGTGCTGAAAAGTTATTTAAAATTGGCAAACATGCCCAGAATGATTGGTTAATTAGAGGGCTTTACCAATGGTCAGATGGCTATGATTTGAGATTAGACAGGCAGCACTGGAACTACACGTCGTTGTTTACTGATATTGGTTATTTTATTAAGTCCCCTGGTGCCGTCAGTTTCTATGGTGAGTTCAGGCAAGGGTATAGCTATAATTTGTGGAATTTAGTGCTAACCCCGCATGCTGTAATCGATGGTCGTATACAATCGCATGATGATAACGACCTCTCTTACATGGCTGCCGGTGTTGGTTTGTCCTTTAAATATTTTTTCAATCAAACTCGGTATACAGTGCCGCAATCGTATGTTGAATTGTTGTTTCAATATAAAGCCGGTATTGTGAATATTGATAGTGGAGTGAACGCTACAGGTATTCTACGATTTTAGGGTCGTGGGTCGAACCTGTTATGCATTACCCAGCGAGTCAGTTTGAATAACTGGTAAAGATAGTTTTCGGTGCTCGAACTTTCATGAAAAGTCAGAGGTTTGACCCGCTACCCCTATTTCCAGCATTTTACTGAATTAGTTTCACATTCCTCCCCCATTCTTTTGTGACCCATGCGTTGGTCGGGGGGATCACTTCATTGTCATCATTTTAATTTTTTTAGAATGTACTGATATTCTCTCCACAAATTAAATTTCAGTACGCAGCGCATGCTCTTTCGTGAATAGACGAAAATTTCTAGTAATCCCAATCCCAATCCCAATATATATTACAACTTAGATAACCGCGCCCTGTGGGCGGCAATGTCACTAACTTAAGCTCAACTCATTGTAATCACAGCATTCTTTTATAGCACGGATGAAATTTCCGACGGGCACCACTGCGTTTTTTGCGTTCAAAGCGTCTGTCTGGCCGTATAATCGTCAGACTTTGCCTGATTGTTTCCACTAATTGTTCGTATCCCTGCATTGATATCAAACCGTACAAGCATTTTACGATGGTATCTTTCATCGTTGACAAGGCCTGTGCAAAATTAATCTGGTAACGGCATTTTCGGTGCGGTAGCGTCTGATCTGGATGTCGCTGTGCGGCAAACACCGCAATGGCTGTAAGATTCAAACTCAGGATACGCGCATGATAATCTTGTTGCACACTTAACACTGATTTGCCGGTAAAATTCTCGATCTCCAACCAGGATTTCTGGCGCTTATAGCCTTCTTCGATTTGCCAGCGCAGATGATATAACGCTTTAAACGCATGGACTGGATAACGTTGTGTGTTCAACAGATTGGTCATTAAAAAGTACACTTTCTTTTTCACTGTGATGTGGATTAGTCGCACTGTCTGTGATTCAACTGGCAAGCCTCTGCCGAGGCATTTGTGTCTTGCCTCATCGCTGGCCGTCAAGGTGACGATCTGCTGCTTGGCTCCAGAGGCAACGAATTGACTGACTTCGGTATTAAAGTCGGCTTTGACACGCATACACCAGTCACGTTGATAAAACTGATGTGCAGCCATCAACCAGAATGCTGGATAGCCTCTGTCGTACAGGATTAAATCACCGGCTTGCGTGGCTTCCAGGTGTTTGAAGGCAACCTCGCGTTCATCACTACGATAAGGAAACAGCTGTGCATCAATAATGATTTTCTGATGGATATCGTAGAGTGCTGAACCGAGCGCCATTGGCACTTCATCGGTATGCTGGTTCGATTGCCCACCAAATTCAGTATGAATCGCCTCCTCATTCGGCAAATGGTATTTCACTCCATCCACAGCCAGCACACGATGTCCATTCCAGGTCTGTGCTGTGACTGCTGGATAAAAGTGGTTGATCACATGCCTGTTCAGATCAACAAAGGCAGTTGCTGAGAATTTCAGGCGTGCTTTGAAAAAAGCGGCGGCTGTGACTTTAGGTGTCGGAACATCCAACTGGTCACGGATCTGAAAGAAGCGATTGAGCTCTGATTGAGTGTTGCCTTTGAGCATGTTTAAGCAATAACTGATCAAAACAGGGAGTGTCAGGCATCGATTACGTGTGAAGTCCTTGTCATCAATACGGTGAGTTTCGATGAAAGCGGCGCTGTTAGTTATTTTGGTTATAAGCTTATAGGTATTAGGAAATAAGAGTTGGGTCGATCATTGGGTGCCTCATGCGGGTTGTTTTGTGAGTTAATTATACGATATTTCAATCAGTTATAGGGGGTGGATTGCTTAAGTTAGTGACATTGCTGTGGGCGGGGGTAAAAAAAGCTTTGCGTAAAGATCTGCCCAAGTGTATTTCTTAGTTGAGTTGTTCCTGCAATTCAATTAGGAGAAAACAAATGAGCAGATTTCAAAAATTATCACATGTCATATGGTTTGGGTGCTGATTTTAAATAATGTGGAACTTAAAGTAAAAACGAGGATCAATACCTTATCTTGCTGATATTAAGAGGAAAAGGAAATGGCTGAAGTCGTCGCTCACGAAGGGAATCAATTCACTCTTCAGGTCACTGTCACACTCACCGGTAGTTTACTGGAAATGGAAAAAGCGATCCTGGATGGATGCAATGAGATGGGAAGCGTAGCCACCGCACAAGCCCTCCAGAAATTTGATACCGACGGCAGCCCAATCAAACTGGGTGAGGTCAAACTGACAGTGCGCGATAAAACCAATAAAATTTACCAAACACCGTATGGTGGTGTCCCCATTCAACGCTATGTGTATCAATCGTCAAAAGGCGGAAAGATCGATTGCCCGCTGGAAAATAATGCTCAGATAATCAGAGGAGCGACGCCAAAATTTGCGCAACAAATCTCACACAAATACGCGAACATGAATGCCCCGGCCGTCTGTCAGGATTTACATGACAATCATCACCGAACAATCGCCCATTCCTATTTGCAAGATGTCAGTGATTGGGTTGGCAGTATTGCACAGGCGAAAGAAGAGATCTGGGACTATGCAACACCAACACTCAATGAAGCGATTAGCACCGTTGTTGTCAGCTCAGATGGTGCCTACATCCTGATGCGAGACGATGGATACAGAGAAGCCATGGTGGGTAATATTTCACTGTATGATGTCACCGGAAAACGGCAACACACCATCTACATCGGAGAAGCCCCTGAATATGGTAAAGGGACTTTTTTACATCGCCTGGAAAAAGAAAAATTAGCACGGTAAAAAAACATTACCCAAATGCACTCTACTTAGGCATCGCCGATGGCGCAAAAAGCAATTGGACATTTCTGGAAACACACACCAGTCGCCAGCTCTTGGATTTTTTTCATGTGACTGAATGCCTGGCAACCGTTGCTTACGCGGCTTACCCAGGAAAAACCGATAAACCCAAGCGAGACATTTGACTCAATGAACGGTGTACACAGCTCAAGCATGACTCAAAAGCCGTCGAAGCACTGATTGCAGAAATGGAGCAATTAGCCAAGAAAACGAGCCTGACAAAAACAATCAAAGACGATTTATTGGCGGCGTTGACTTATTTTATCAACCATCGTCACATGATGGATTATGCGACACAGGTGAACCAACAATTACCCATTGGGTCGGGTGTGACTGAGGCCGCTTGCAAAACATTGGTGAAGCAACGTCTTTGTGGGTCTGGAATGCGCTGGAAAGACAAAGGTGCCAAAGTGATTTTGTCTTTACGAGCTCTTGTTCAATCAAAAGGGCGCTGGCAACAATTTTGGGGGAATATTGAACAATATGGCGCACAAGTATGTATGTAGGGTAACATTATTTTAAATCAGCACCCTATGGTTTTGCCAGTATCACATTGTTTTTGTGCCAAAATATCGGTATCGAATTTTAAAAGGTGACATTGGAAAATTTGTATACCAGAGCATTTATGCACATACCAAGCGATCAGGATGTGAAGTGATTGAATTAAATGTTCAGTCAGATCCTGTCCATTGACTCGTAAAGGTTCCACCTAAAATTTCAATTTCATTTTTGGTGGGGAAGATAAAGGGAAAAACGGCTATTCAAGCATTTCAGAAATTTCCAAGTTTGCGATCAAAACGATATTGGGGCAACCATTTTTGGGCAGCAGGGTATTGTGTGGATACCGTAGGTATGGATGCAGAAATGATCAGAAAGTATGTTAAATACCAAGACGACCAATAAACACTAAAAATAGTGGGAACAGCTTAGACTTACTTCAGCAAGGCCCTTGGGGTTTTGCTGAGGACGGCCTTATAGACCGAATTCAAACCACGTTTTATAAACGTGGTAGTTGATTTATGTTAAACAGCCCACTGTCTAGAACAGAGACGACGAACCACATCAGGTTGACATTGATCCACTCGTTGCGTAAATTCTTCTGCTTTCGGTACAAGCAAGCCTTCTGTCAACCGGATCCGCGATCCCTCACATGGAGGTCGTCCATAAGTACCATTCCATTGAGCATCGTTGTTGAGTGTGTAACACCAGGCAGCATGTCGGGAAGCGTACGCTGCGGCGTTATCACACAGATTATAACTCCAGGCCGTCGGTTCAGGGGCAGTACATACGGCATCTCCGCCATTTTCTATACAAACGATATCAGCCGCATGTGCTGTATGTAGCACCTGGAAGGCACAGATGAAGACAGCACAAAGCATGATACTTGTAATGCGTCGCCATGAATTGCCGAGGGCTTCCGCAGCGTTAGCGGGAGTTGTTACTGATACCGCGAGGAGAATGTTTGTAATCAAATACAATAGAAACGATTGAGAGAGTCTACAAACTGCAATGTTTCTCAGGGTAAAGTTACCTGTCAGTGCAGAAAAGCGGGTGCTTGCTGAATCTATCGATAGACTGTTCTTAATTCGTTTCATTGTTACCTTCAACATTTCTGTAAATTGGATAGTCGGTGACTCTCATTGGTCAGACTGTGAACCAGAATGTTTTTAAGTAGACGTGCATGCTATCTTGATTTCTCAGTATTAAGCGACTGATGCCATCTTTCGCAGTGGTCGTACTCACATAATGACCCGGCGGGCGATCATATTTTTCGTAAAAATTGAGTAGACTTCTCGTGTTTTTTACTGTGCCATCGGCGTTTTATTCACAGCATCTCCATTTAATGAAATGTTGAAGATTTGGGGCTTATTGGCTGGTTTTTTGATCCCCATCGATTACTCGGACTGTCATGGCTGTGCAACAAACGTTTTTAGATGACTGGAAACCGGTAGCCAGTCAGGGTGATTCGCCCGTGGGAGATCAATTAGATGTGCAAACTCGGTGCAAAATCAACCGGACATATTGTTTCCTGATTACCCATAAGCTTCCGCCAATTTTAAAAGTCTGCCTGGCATAGGAGTCGTCCTGACTGCAACATAGGCAAAACGAGGGATCATATCTTCTAGCTGGAACCGTCTGTTATGGCGATAGCAGAATTCAGCAAGATAGCGTGGCAAATGCTTTGGGTTGATTGCATGGTAAGTGCCAGTGATGGCATTTTTAACATTGCCTATCATGGTATTCACCCAAGCAAATTCTTTTTTTGTGACACTTTGGTATCC
Organism: Methylococcales bacterium; assembly: GCA_965224565.1. GTDB lineage: Bacteria > Pseudomonadota > Gammaproteobacteria > Methylococcales > DRLZ01 > DRLZ01. The sequence continues at coordinate 1,030,333 of CBDCZN010000002.1, forward strand.
ACCGCCTGTTACAATGCTGATGTGATGACAATCAGCATCAGTCACTGCTGAAAAACAAGGCAATCCATCCGAAATAACCGTGCTATCAGGCTGTAGATGCTGTTTTGCCCAGCGTGATATTTCTGTCTGCCGAAACCCTTTAACGACATTCATATTCATTGCAATCGGGTGACCTTCTTTATCGAGTGAAACAGCGGCAACAAACGGGACCTTATTGGCTGAGCCTCTGCCTCTTTTTCCACCGTGGCGTTCGCCACCCCAATAGACGTCATCTAACTGGATTGTTCCACTGAGTCGCTTGCAATCATCTCGTTCCTTCATGACCTGCATGATCTTGTGTTTCATACTCCATGCTGTCTTGTAAGACACACCGATTTCACGTTTAAGCGCCAACGCTGACAGACCTGTTTTGATTGTGTGATTAAGTAGATGGCTAAAAACCACTTCGTTAGAGGAAGTTTGGTTTGCTCAAAAATGGTTCTGCTTATCAATGACGTTTGATGATGGCATTGATTACACTGATAGAGCTTTCTTGCTTTTAAAAAGCAATACTGATAACCACCACACTCAGGGCAATTAAACCCTGTCGGCCAGCGTAATTTGAATAAAGCTTCGCGGCATTGGCTTTCTGTTCCGTAGTCTTGAAATAGCTGTATTAAGCTATAGCCTGCCTGGAACTGCACTTTATTTTTGCTCATGGCTTTGACTCCGTGATTACATCTCCATTAGAGTGAAAATTCCGAGTAAAGTTGCGGAAGCTTATGGGTAATCAGGTATTGTTTTGCCGTGCTAAAACGTCAGTTTCCTCGCTGGTTAACAGAGCCATTGCCTGATATGAAGACAGTGTTAAGGTGCAGGCTGAAGCCGCATTTGTATATTGCTAATAAATCATTTGCTTAGCATAACTAGCGCTTAAGTTGATAGGATTGTGTTAAGAACCACTACTTCAGCATCCCGGAAACAATAACTCAAGATGGTCAGGCAGGGTTTATAGAAGCAAAATGTACTACAACAAATAAAAAGCTTAGAGAAGCCACAAAAAATAAGTGGTAGTGTGTCATCAAAGCAGTATTAAAAATTAAATGATAGAGGTATTCATTTTGTTAAAACTGTACCAATTTCCCATCTCTCATTTTTGTGAAAAAATTCGCTGGACACTCGAGTTTAAACATATCGATTATGAAGTTAAGAATCTGCTTCCCGGCTTACACGGATTAACAACTAAAAAATTAGCACCAGAGACATCAGTTCCCATTTTGGCTCATGACAATAAGACTATACAGGGATCTAGCGAAATAATTTCGTATTTAGATGATACGTTTCCGGAACGAAGCCTTACACCCCAAGAGCCAAAAACTAAAGGCGAAACATTAAAATGGGAAGAATATATCGATAATGAAATCGGCAATAATATACGATTGTGCTGCTACCACATTCTTTTAGAATATCCAGATATTGTCATTCCATTGTTTACACACAATGGACCTTGGTATGGAAAACCATTTTTAACCATTATGTTTCCTAAATTAAAAGTAAATATGATGCAACTCATGGAGCTTAATGATGTGTCTGCGAAAAAAGCCAAAGAGGATTTGAGAATAGCAATTGACAAACTATATTCTCATTACCAAAAGCATGAGTTTCTTGCTGGAAATCAGTTTTCTCGGGCTGACCTGACTGCAGCATCCTTACTTGCACCGCTTTGTATGCCTGAGAAATATGGTTTGAATTGGCCAGATAAACTTCCTGAAAAAATGCATGAGTTAATCGCTGAGTTTTCCGGGAAAACAAGATGGGTGCTTGATTTTTATGAAAATTATCGATAACTATGATGATTGCTTGCTTAATGAAGGACTGGTTGGTGATTTTGTAGCGAGATTTTAAACAGCTTCTAAGGAACGTGCATGAAATAACTTCGACAACTGCGCAGGATTATTGTTTGTCTTCAAGGCGCCGCAACAGGCGCATAGTGAGCTATGTAACTGTTGCGGCAACACCGAAGACGGACAACAAGACAAGTCAGTTGTCGAAGTTATTTCATGCACGTTCCTAAGTACCGATATTGAAGTGATTGATGGATCTGTTGCTGATGTACTTCCCAAAAGGGTGAATTTTGTACCCATTTACATTTTTACTGATTAACTGATGAGTAAACAAATACGCTGGTTACACAAGGAAATTGGCAGTTGGCAAGCCGAGCAGCTGATTTCACCTCAACAAGCGGAGCAACTACGTGCGCGATATGCAGTTTCTGCAACAAGTCGTTCCTGGGATCGATTGATTTTTCCCAGCATAGGTGCTGTTGTGTTCGGCTTAGGAATCATTTTGTTTTTTGCCTATAACTGGGCTGATATGCATCGCTACCTAAAACTTGCGATCGTGTTTGGCAGTTTGCTGACAGCACATGGTCTGGGTTATTACTTGTCTTCACCACAGCGACCCCAAAGGGGGCTTGGTGAAGGCTTGCATTTATTAGGGACAATGTTATTTGGTGCAGGCATTTGGTTGATTGCACAGATTTATCATCTTGATGAGCATTATCCGAATGCGTTTCTGGCCTGGAGTTTGGGTGCATTGGCATTTGCCTGGGTGCTGCCTTCTGTTGCGCAAGGTCTGCTTGCTGTTGTGCTATTGTCGTTGTGGAGCGGGATGGAAATTATCGATTTTCGTCAAGTTTTACATGCTAGTTGGTTGTTGATTTTACTTGGTGTGTTGCCATTAGCCTGGTGGTTGCGATCACCATTACTCATGTTCACTACATTACTGTCGTTCTCTGTACTGTTGGTCTACAACCTGACAGTCCCTTTTCCAGAATTGATGATTTATCTTGGTTTTAGTCTTGCGTGCCTCTATCTGGCGCTGGCCAAACTTGCACAATCAACTGGTTTTCCCGAGAGTGCATCGATATTGCATATTATAGGTTTCGCTGGTTATTTGCTGATTCTGTATCTGTTTAGTTTTAAATTATCTGGCCGCTATTTAGCGCAACTTCATGATGCTCACTTGCTTAGTTGGATTAATTGGATTGTCCCATTATTGATGGTATTTATTGCCTGGCTGACAGTGTTGTTTGGTAAAAACTGGTCATTGTTGACTAGGCTGGATCGTTGGCAAAGTTGTTTAATCATGATTGTGATGTTGCTGGTGACGGTGCATTTTTTCATGCCAATCCAGCGTCACAATGACTGGATTTATACACTATTGTTTAATCTGGCTTATCTATCTCATTGTGTGATTTTTATTATTCAAGGGATACAACAGGTAAGTTGGAAGCAAGTCAGTATTGGATGTGTACTGATGGCACTATTGTTGTTTGTACGTTTTACTGATTTGTTTGGCAGCTTATTAGTGCGTGCGCTGATGTTTGTGTTGTTGGGAATCGGCCTGTTTGCTGTTGGCTATTTCTATTCCAGACGCAAACAACAGGAGATTGCGGATGCATAGACAATTCATTGTTCTAGCAATCATAGCCCAGCTTGCTGTGCTGGGTTATATGGTTGGCAAACGCGAAGTCATTCTTGCAACCGGCCAACAGATTTATTTGCAAACGGCACCAATTGACCCGCGTGATCCATTTCGTGGTGATTATGTGCGTTTGACATATCCATTTAATACTGTTGATGCAAAGCAGTTGCGCGTTAGCGAAAAAGATAAATTAAATGAGAAGGGTTATCCAGTTTATGCGGTGATGAAGCAATCAGAAAATAATCTTTATATTTTAGATTATTTGACTGATCAACAACCTCAAAGCCAGATCTATATTAAAGGCCGTATCAACAAGCGTAGATGGGGTAGGGGAGCGAGTGCTGTGAATGTGAAATACGGTCTGGAACAACTATTTGTTGAACAAGGAAAAGGCCGCGAAATAGAGCGTATCCGCGGTAACCGAGGAGGAATCCAGGTACCGATGGAAGTACAAGTTGCCATCGGTGGAGATGGCACAGCTGTATTGCGTGATTATCAGTGGAGCAAGCTGGGAATGCAGTTTGAAATATTGCGATTCAATCAGCGTAATCGTCGAAATAATAGCAATACAGACCAAAATCAGCCGACTCCTCCGCTGAGTCCCAAAGTTAAAGTGACTTTAAAAAATGTATCTGATGCAGCACTGGTAATTGTTGATCCTGGAAATCACTGTGGTTTCAAACTGGTTCCTGTCGCCAGTTGGTCATCGGCGACATACACTCCGCTTGATATAACGTGCAAGCAGGTAACAATTTCAAAACAATCATTGAAGATACTTGAGCCAGATCAAGCCTATCAAGTTGAGCTGGATCTCAGCAAGCCACGCTGGCATATGCGGATTAAAAATCGTAAAGGTGACATTAGCAAGGGAGAAATTGGTATTGATGACAATAATCCGATGTTTCGTATTGTTTATCAATCACCAAGGTCAGAACGTTTGTCGCAATTGCCTTTAGCACAATCCATCTGGTCTGGACAAATGTCCAGTCGTGCCTTTAATGTGCGTGGCAGAATTGATTAAACCTACGATACGGGACTTCAGTATTTGAAGAGGGAAATATGCCTGCCATCAAGCTAACAGATTTTGATTTATTGATCGTCTTTGTTTATTTCATGCTGGTGTTGATAATTGGTTTATCGGCAGCGAGAAAAACACAGAACACTGAGGATTTGTTTCTGGCAGGACATCGCTTGACCTGGCTACCCATCGGCCTTTCACTGTTTGCGTCTAACATATCCAGTACAACCTTGATCGGGCTAACCGGTGCTGCCTATACCTGGGGTATTGCAGTGGCGAATTACGAATGGATGGCGGCTCCCATTCTGGTGTTGTTTGCGCTGTTTATTATTCCGCTTTATCTGAAAGCTCAAATTGGCACCGTGCCGGAATTTCTCGAGTATCGTTATAATCGTTTTGTGCGGCGTTATTTCTCTCTGTTCACGGTGTTTGCTAACATCGTTGTTGATACGGCTGGGACATTATTTGCGGGTGCACTCGTACTCACTGTCTTTCTGCCCGAACTAGACTTATTCACAGCTGCAATGCTACTTGCAGCAGTGGCGGGCGTTTATACTGCAGCAGGTGGGTTGGCGGCTGTGGTGTATACCGATGTCTTGCAGGCAATAGTTCTGCTGGTCGGGTCGGCTATTGTGGTTTTGGTTGCATTTGCCGAGCTGGAGTATTCATGGGCAAGACTGGTTGCTGCTACACCACCGGATCATCTGTCACTCATGCTACCTTTGGATAGTCCTGATCTACCCTGGCTAGGAACACTGGTCGGGGTACCCGTTTTGGGATTTTATTTTTGGTGTACCAATCAATTTATTGTACAACGTGTGTTAGGGGCTCGTTCAATTGAGCATGCCCGCTGGGGTGCGCTATTAGCCGGATTTCTCAAGCTTACAGTATTGTTTTTGATGGTTTTGCCGGGCGTGATTGCCGCAATTATCCTGCCTGATCTGGAAAATGCCGATCAGGTGTTTCCTACCTTGGTGGGAAAGTTATTACCACAAGGTCTGGCTGGATTGGTCATTGCAGCACTGGTAGCTGCCTTGATGTCCAGTATTGATTCCACTTTGAATTCAGCTGCAACACTGGTCACGCTCGACTTTATCAAGCCAATGAGTCAGCGCATTTCTGAGCGTCAAATGGTATGGATTGGAAGAGTGGCGATTCTGATATTTATGGTGTTATCTGCGCTTGTAGCACCACTAATTGGTCATTTTGAAGGGTTATTTCATTATCTACAAACCGCACTGGCCTTTTTGGTGCCGCCGGTTGCAGTCATTTTTTTATTCGGCATCTTTTGGTCGCGGGCCGGAGCAATGGCGGCAATGGCCACACTGATCATCGGACATATGGTATCTGCTTTGTTTTTTATTGCTAATTTACTTGGCTGGTTGGAGTTACATTTTACACTGATTGCCGGATTGTTATTTGCTATCAGCACAATAATATTTTGGATAACAGGCTGCTATGGTTCACCGCCCACGCAGGAACAAGTGGAACGTTTTACCTATCGACCGGAAATAAATGCGCAGACAATAAATGGCTCATGGTGGCAGGATTATCGGTTCTATGCCCTGGTTCTAATAGGCTTGACGGCCTGGGAAGTGATTGCGTTCTGGTGATAGGTATTCACTGAATTTATTATTTGATACTGGGCACGCTTATGATTGCCGATTTCGCAAACATCTGTCGTTGTAGTTTTAAAAACGGAAGCGAATAGCTACATTCTTTATTAAGTATTTACATTGGAGTGAATTCCGGTTGCGTAAGTGTTTCAATTGCGTCAAATATATGAATGTATTACATATATTTGTTTCGACCACATAGAATCAAAATGGTTGGTTGGACAGTATTTTTCCATTCTCAGAATGTCATCTAGTGATCTAGCTCACAGCTTACCGCTTAACAAGTTGTTAATATTAGGCTCGCGTACTCGAAATTCAGATATCGTTAGATCTGGTCGAGCTGTCATTTCTAACTTAAAAATTAAGTTGATGTTTGAAAACACAGGTTATAGTTTTGCATTCTTAAAATTATCCAACCGCATTATAGGCATTGTGGTAATGCTCATGCTTGTCATCTTGCAAACTGCTTGTGTATCTTTTGACAAGCGTATCTCCACTGAGTCGGTGAATAAAGAGGCAATGCAGTCACTTGATGCCCTCTTTTCAATTCACCCGTCATATTACTCAAAAAATGAAGAATATCCTCCCAATGTGGCTCTGTTGTTTGATCGTGTCGAAGACATTTCAGCTATTGATTCAATACAAATTACTATTAGAAATAAGGAATCCTTAACAGTCAAATTTCTTGCCGGTAAGAAATCTGTCGGAGGTGGGACGTATACTACATATGATGGACTTGAATTTGATAACGCAGGCCGGATGCATTTACCAAATAAATATGTTTACGCAATCGTCGCCGGTAGTATTCGTAAAATGACGTTGTACTTGAATGACGCAGGCGATCTCGTGATTACTCACACTACTGTTGGTGGCTTTGGCTTTTGGATACTCATACCATTTACTATTTACACAGAACATATGTGGGTTTTTTCACGGATTCACTAGATGGTTTAAACCCTGATATCGAGTGCTTACAACTTTATAGATTGCCAAAATTCAGTTAACTTAAGGGTGGGCAAAATATGCAGGTACTGATTGCACCCATTCAGTATTTTTCTATTATTTATCCAGAAGAATTAGTATGAAATTGAGTAAATTAGCAAGAGCCTCGATATGGCAACTACTTATTCGCACTCAAATGAAGATGATTAGTAGCTTTCGAGTCTTGTTTATCTGTTGTCTATTCGGTGTATCAGCATGTACCACTTATCATCCTGCTGTTCATCTTTATGATGGCGCTCATAAGGATGAGCGGCAACTGGCGGCTTTATGGGATTTCAATGGTGAAGGATTTACAGTCGATGGGCAACCTGTTTCTCATTACTTACCACAAAAACCATCTCTGGGAGGACGAGAGAAATTTGATGAGTATTTCCTGCTGCCTGGTAAAAAACATTTTGTGTTTCCTATCGATATAATCACCGGAACTAGAGAGAGAGAAATATGCACTACCAGTGAGTGTTCTCCTGACGATAAGTATTGTACCCCGATAGAATCGTGTTCTACTGAAAAAGTAAATATCCATAAAAAAGTGCATAGCAAAGAAATTCCACTGCAATTAGAAGCTGGGCATAAATACTTTATAACAATCGAGTATACAAAACCTCCAAGGGTTGAAGTTAGGGATTTAGGGGTTAATCCTAAGCTAACCAACCCTATCGCTATTGGTGCTGGTATAAATACTGAAGTTTATAAAAAAGTGATTAATGAGGGGCGAATCATCAATTATTGATAACGGATCTAATTTTTTATAATGATTTATTTTGATGGTAGTGAATTACTCAAAAAAACATGATGGGGCGTTATCTATAGCCACTATATTAGTCACGTACAACTTTGGCTTCGAAGCAATGAAAATATGTTTTTGACTGCCGTGAATATAGTATCTGTCCCTGGCAGACTAATGTATCTCAGTTCGCATATTTTTTTCCAGATGATAAAATCATGAAAATATCATTATATAAAATAATAATCTGTGTTATTTTTCTAGCCATTATATTCTTAATGATTGGCTGTTCTCCAAGCATTAAATATATACAGAAGCCATCGATTAAACATGAATTCGGTGCAAACGATGTTATTGAGATAATAAATATTTCTTCAGTTGATGATGTGAAAATCAAAGAATTGAAAAAACAAGAATTATTTCAACATGTTTATACAAAATTACATGAAAAACAAAAAAGCACTATTAATATGGGAGGTCATCAAACTTACAAGCTTGATATTAATATTACACGTTATGCAGCGAATGAAAATTTCTCGTGGGAAATAGTGCTTTGGGTGTTTACTTTATTACAACCGATTTATATTGATGCTCATGTTATAGTTACAACGTTAACTGATAACGAAACATATGCTGAATTCGATATTGAAAAATATCATTTATGCGCTGTAACCGTGTTTATGAGCTCTTGCATTAATTCAGTAAAAAGAGATTTTTCTGCTGGTATTGCTGATGCAGTATTTGTTAAAAAATGTAAGTATTCATCCTGTAAGCGGCTAGAAAAAAAATGAGTTAGTGAATTGATCTAGAAACCATTACAGAATAAAAGTCAATGTCTCATAGCGCGAGAACTTATGGAGCTATTAATATATGGTTCGCGTACTCGAAATTCAAGTATCGTTAGGTCTGGTCGAGAAGTTATTAACTTAAGGAGAATAAAAATGAAGCAAGTAACTGCGTTTTTTCTGATGTTGTTTCTGTCGATAACTAGCACATTATCAATAGCAGAATCTTTTTTTCCAATTCAACCAGCTCACACTGGATCATGGTTTGATCCAGACGACCCAGGGTTTGGTGGGTTTATTAATGTTGCAGATGTCAATGGAGCACGAGTAATCGTGATCTCGTGGTTTGATCTCGATCGAGATGGGGAACAGTTCTGGCTTGTTGGGAGCAGCGCTCCGATCGAACGAGGGGTTGGCAGTGTAATTATTCCCATGTTTCAGGAAAGGGAAGAATTCGGCAAACGGAAATCATTCAAATGGGGCACGTTCACCATTGAAATTACTTCGTGTGATACTCTCCGCATATTCGGAAATCCAAAAGAAGAGAATGTGGGGGGCGGCTGGGTAAATCTGACGCGTTTAACCAAGATTGAAGGAATGTCTTGTTAACGCTAGCGAGGTTAATTTATTGCCGTGTGAAGCAAGATTGTCACCTAACCGTCAAGATATCTTATGGACTATTGACATCGCACCCAGCAATTTCGAGGTTTCATGGTGTGTTATCAATCGTCGCTGCTTTGGCGAGCACCGTCACATCATCGCCCAGACTCATCAACCCACCTGAAAGCACTCGCGCAGTGATGCCGCCATGTCCACGCATTGCATTGTAACCACCAATACCTAATACCTCTTCCATCCTTGAGCAAGGGTGACAAAGTCCAGTCATTTGTAAACTTGCTTCACCAATTTGAAATGTTTGATCTTTGAGTGAAAGTAAGTTGATGCCTTTAATAAGTAAATTTCGCCGGAAGATTTCAGTTGCGATGGCCTTGCCAGTATACGATTCGATGGCCTGGATGTGTTCTTGTTGAAACAGGGTAACCTGGCGTTTGCCGCTGCGACCGGAATAACGATCGCCGATTAGACCTTGTGTACTATCAGCCATGATGTTTCCCGGCGTGAGTAGTGTTTGTTTGCGAGCCGGACGAATGCCTATCCAGACGAGTGTTCCAGATTTGGGGAATTGCTGGCTTAGCGTTTTAATTATCATCATACTCAATTGTGTTTCCTAATTCATGTCCTCAACTATCGATAAGGATCAAACCTGTAGGAGGGGCTTTAGCCGCGATGTCTGCCTATGTTGCGGCTAAAGCCTCTCCTACAACCAATGGTTTCTGGAAAGCCCGAAGGTTGACCCGCGACCAATAATTGCTAATCACCTTCAACAGCTTTTCGGTTATACCAATTTCTGGTGTCTATTTTACAGGATTCTTATAGTCGCTTAGGGTATGATAATTCGCTATGATTCGAACAGATAAAATTAAGGCAGGCATTGTTGGCGGTACTGGTTACACCGGTGTTGAATTGATGCGCTTGTTGCTACACCATCCCCATGTTGAAATTGCATGTGTGACTTCGAGAGCAGATGCAGGGGTTCCAATTAGTACGGTATATCCTCATTTGCATGGTTTATTAGATATCAAGTTTATTAAACCTGATATTGATGCACTTGTGAATTGTGATGCGGTGTTTTTTGCGACCCCGCATGGGATAGCTTTGGAGATGGCTTCAGTATTGCTCAAGAAGGATGTGCGGGTAATTGATTTGTCCCCAGATTTCAGGCTAAAAAATGTCGCGTCCTGGGAGCACTGGTATGGGCTAAAACATACACAACCAGAGTTGTTGAAAAATGCTGTCTATGGTTTGCCAGAAGTGAATCGTCACGCCATTTCCAAAGCTTCGTTAGTGGCTTGTCCTGGTTGTTATCCAACCGCTGTGCAGCTTGGATTTTTGCCTTTGCTGGAAGCTAAACTGATTGATCCAGGCCAGTTGATTGCTGATGTAAAATCCGGTGCCAGTGGTGCTGGTCGTAAGGCAGCAGTGAGTAGTTTGATGAGTGAAGTTGGTGAAAGTGTGAAAGCCTATGCTGCCAGTGGGCATCGTCATCTACCGGAGATTGTAGCAGGTCTGGAAGCAGTAACTAGCGACTCAATTGGGTTGACGTTTGTACCACATTTGATGCCAATGATTCGCGGTATTCACGCAACTTTGTACGGTCAATTGAATACAGCAATTGATTTACAAGTAATACAAACCTTATTCGAAAAACGCTATGCAGATGAACCGTTTGTGACGGTGTTACCTGCTAACTCGCATCCTGATACTCAAGATGTGCGTATGTCGAATCGTTGCCAAATCGCCATTCATCAACCACAAGGTGAGAATGTGATTGTGATTTTGTCTGTTATCGATAATCTGGTTAAAGGGGCGGCAGGTCAGGCTGTGCAGAATATGAATTTAATGTTTGGTTTTGATGAATCCACTGCATTAGACGCTGTTGCTAGTTATCCATAATTTACTCGTCACTCCTCAGTTGTTTATATTCGTATGCGTCCTGTAGCAATCACAGATTTTCAATGCGTTTCAGCAGCAGGAGCGGATACGTCTGCACTATTAACTGCGCTGTTAGACAACCAGTCCAGACTGGCTGCATTGCAATTGTTTGATGTTCCGTTCACAGCTATTGTTGGCGAAGTGACACAACCGTTACCGGAAATTCGTCCTGAGTTGCAACGCTATAATTGTCGTAATGCACAACTCGCGCTGGCAGCACTTGATAGTGGTGGTTTTCGAGACAGCGTAGAGCAATCAATTCAGCGTTATGGCGCACAACGTGTCGGTGTGGTCATTGGTACTAGCACCTCAGGAATTTATAACTCGGAAGCAGCGTATACCTATTTTAATCAACATGGAAGAATGCCGGATGACTTCCGTTTTATGCATCGACATTTCGTTCATGCAACTGCAGAGTTCCTTGCGCAGGAGCTTGCGCTGCAAGGCCCATGTTATGCAATATCGACTGCCTGTTCTACCAGTGCCAAAACCTTGGCCGCTGCTCAGCGATTGATTAATTCCGGGTTGTGCGATGCTGTGGTAGCGGGCGGAGTGGATACGTTATGCCGATTAACCTTGTACGGTTTTAATAGTCTGGATTTGATATCTGGGCAACCCTGCTCACCAATGGATCAACATCGTAAAGGTATTAACATTGGTGAAGCTGCTGGTCTGTTACTGTTGGAAACTGCGACAGACCAGAATCTATCTGCGCCTCAATTATTGGCGGTTGGTGAATCATGCGATGCACATCATATGAGTGCGCCACATCCAACTGGCGGTGGTGCTGAGCTGGCAATGCGAGCTGCACTTGAAATTGCAGGTTTAACAGCGGATAAAGTGGATTATATTAATCTGCATGCAACCGCGTCCAGTCTAAATGATCTTGCCGAAGCACAGGCAATTCAACGTGTGTTTGGATCTGAAACACCATGTAGTGGGCTAAAAGGTTTGCTTGGTCATACGCTAGGTGCTTCCGGTTCAGTGGAAATCATTGTTACTTTACTTGCGTTGCAACATGACTTTTTGCCGGGCACATGTGGGTTGAAAATTCCTGATTCTGCATTCAACATCAATTTGCTGACTGAGCCACAGACGGTTTCGCCACTGCGCTATGCCGTGTCGAATGCGTTTGGTTTTGGTGGTAATAATGCCAGTGCGTTATTGTCTAACTCAGGTCTGACAAAACCAGATTCTGAGCTAACAGGGTAGGGCGCAATGGACAGCATAAACATTCAAAGTATCGCAGCGTGTAGCACAGAGGACGACCTAGGGAGAATCCTGGGCTTCGATGTCAGTGCATTGGATACATCAATGATTCCGCCTGCTCTGCGACGCCGTAGTAGTTTGCCATGTAAGCTGGCTATCAATGCCGCCATGAGCGCCTGCAAAACTGCGGGTGTTGAAGCCTCTGCAACACCAACTTTATTTGCCAGTGTCGGTGGTGAAATGGTGATTACCGATCAGTTGTGTCTTGAGCTGACGCGGCCAACCGTACACATTTCACCCACTCAATTTCATAATTCAGTACATAATACTGCGGCTGCCTACTGGAGTATCGTCACTGGATGTCAGCAAGCCAGCAGTGCAATGGCTGCGGGAGAACAGACCATTGCTATGGCATTGGTGGAAGCCTGGGGGCAGCTTGCAACACAAGGCGGTGATTTGCTGTTGGTGTGTTATGAGGAATGCTGGCCAGATTACGTTGATCCTGGAATGGGACACCATGCGATTGCATTTGCGATGCTACTCAGCACTGAAGCTAGTGACCATACTATTGCTCAATTTTTACGCCCACGGGTAGTCGATCAACCGCCAGTGGTTGAAGCTCAATTGGCACAGTTGATCGATGGAGTGCCTTTGTTTGCTTTAACACCGTTATTTCAGGCATTAACAGGTCAAAATAGTGATCAGGTTATTCCTGTCAGCTTTCAGTCGCAGTATTGGGTAGTCGATTGTATGCTTGAAAAACAGTCTAAACAGGGTATGCGTTGATCATGGCTATTCAAAATTCCAATTATGATGTGATTGTTGCTGGCGGTGGCCCGGCAGGTTCAACTGCTGCAACATTGTTGGCGCAATATGGACATCGAGTGCTACTACTTGAGAAAGGCAGTCACCCGCGTTTTCATATTGGTGAGTCAATGCTACCGTTTGGCGAGCCGGTCATGCAGCGATTAGGGATTGATTGGAGTCAATTTGGTATTGCTAAAGGTGGGGCTGAGTTTATTGATGAAACCAACAACAAACGCATGTATTTTCAACTCAGTGGCGAGCGGCAAGCCTATCAGATAGAGCGTGCAGAATTTGATGAAGCATTGTTTGTCAATGCTCAAAAATACGGTGTTGAGACCCACCAGAATACAGCGGTAACATCAATTAATATCGATGAACATGGCGTTACAGTCAGTACCGATAATAGCAGTTTCCAAAGCCGATATTTGATTGACGCGACAGGGCGTAGTGCGATGATGGGGCGACACAATCGCAGCATAGATCGCATCGAAAATCTGGGTAAATTTGCCTTGTATACGCATTTCAGCCAAGTTACCAGTCATTCAGCAACCAAATTTTTTCAACAAGGTAATATTGTTGTTCCCATTGTTGATATCGGATGGATTTGGATTATCCCATTGGCAGGGCGAAAAGTCAGTGTTGGTTTAGTGGTTAATAAACAACGACCAGCAGGTGAAGCCACCATTGCGTTGTTTCAGCGTTATCTTCAACAATCAGATTTTCTGGAGCAATTGTTAGATGGCGCAACCCAGGACTGGCCAATCCGTAGTGAAGCTAATTTCAGTTATGTTAATCAGCAACGCTATGGTGAGCGTTATGTATGCTGCGGTGATGCGGCTGGTTTTCTTGATCCGGTATTTTCGTCTGGCGTGTTTTTGGCACTAACAGGTGGAGAAATGGTTGCTGACCGTCTACATCAAGGCTTGACAGAAAAACGAGAAGCCGATGCTGACCTGCATGCTGTTGATGATGCAGATTATGACTTAGGCTTTTCTACCATGCGAGTGTTTATCGAACGTTTTTACCATACCAGTCTGATGAATAATGTTTTTTTTGAGGCGGACAGGGATGACGGTATCAAACGCGATATCAGCGAACTACTGGCCGGAAATATGTGGAGTGGCAAAAATGCCTGGCAACAAGGATTATTACGCGGAAGGTATAGTGGTCGAAAGCGTTCTGGGTAACTTTGCCTGTTTTTCTAGTAAAAAGCGCACACAAACAAACGTGTTGCAATCATCTGGAATAACCATAGATGAGTAATTCACAGTCATCCACGGCAGCTGAAATTCCTCAGCAATGTGATGTGTTAATTATTGGTGGTGGCCCCGCTGGTTCATCTGCTGCAGCCTTATTGACCCAAGCTGGAATTGATACGGTATTGCTTGAAAAAGCCCAGCATCCACGCCAACAAGTCGGTGAAAGCCTGATCCCGCATTTCTGGAAATATGCTGATCAGACTGGTGTCAGTGCCAAAATCGAGGCACAAGGTTTTGTCACCAAAGCCGGTGGAATTACTGTCTGGAATGGCGATATCCATCGCATCTCCTTTGCTGATTTCGGCTTTACTCGCCCAGCACTCCATGTTGAACGTGATGTGTTTGATGAGCTGTTATTACGCCATGCGCAATCGTGCGGAGCACAGGTGTTCGAGACAGTAACGGCACGTAAAATCAGCTTGCATCCAGAGCATCCAACGGTTGAATACCTTGATAAACGCAATCCCCAATCGCCGATAAAAGCCAGTATTCGTTGTCGTTATCTGATTGATGCCAGTGGCTACCACACCTTGCTGGGGAATCAACTCGACAGCAAGCGCCAGGTTGATAGTCATCGACAATTTATGTCGTTGTGGGGCTATTTTAACAACGCACGCTATTTTGCAGCGGATGGCAAAAGTTATGCTGCCGAGCAAATGCAAGCTGTTAAGCCAGTCACCTTTGTCGCATCATTTAAAGAAGGCTGGATCTGGCATATCCCGCTAAACCAAAATACCAGTGTTGGTCTGGTGCTCGATACCGACAAGGCCAAAGGCATGTCGTATCAGCAGCGCGAGCAGTTTTTTCTATCCACCTGCTCACAAGTGCCTTACTTGAATCAACTGCTTAAACCAGAAAACTATGTGGCTGAGTCACTAAGTGCACGTCCCGATTATTCTTACTATGTTGAGCCTGTTTGTGGAGAAAACTACTATTGCATCGGTGACTCAGGAGGCTTTGTTGATCCAATCTTTTCACACGGCGTACTTAATGCTTTTTACACCAGTGCATTGGCAGTGGCATCGCTTAAAGAATCGCTAAAACACAAATCGCAACGTTTGCGCAACGCACAGATTTGCGAGAACCGCATACGCCAATTCTACAGTTTCTCACGTGCGTTGGCCTTGGGTGATTTTAATGAAAACGGTGTGGAATTTAATTTAATCAGCAGTTTCATGCGCTCAGTTCCTCAACAAGAACTTGAGTTGATGCTGGCAGCATCACATATTACGCACCGTGGCAGTAACTTTCGCAAGCTGATGGAAGCAGCTGGTTTAACCGGACGCAAAGAACAGATTGTTGATAGGGCGCGTTTGATTGATGCGTTGATTGTTTAAGAGCCAAGACCAAGGTTGGTGCTGTTTAGCTCCAGGTCTTCAAACATGATTAAAATCATCTTTGCTGTCGTACCCATAGTGCTTTGCTCAATACTATTGAGAATGCCTTGCAAGTCTTTGAAAATTAAATTGCTTTGTTGCTCTACGTCGTTATTACCTCTTTGAGTAATGATACTGAAAAGTTACTCTGGACACAGGAAAAAGCACTCAATTGAAGAGCTGCATGATTAACCGCAACTAATGAGTTAATTAACAGCGAGTTAACGTAGTGTTTTCACTTTTTAAATTGGTAACTATGAAAGCGATTCACTTTACCTGATGTTTTTAGCTGGTGGGAAAAGGTTTTAATTTCAGGTTAAGAATACTATCCTTCCGTTCTGGATTGTTTTTATATCCAGACCTTTTATACCAGGCACCCAGCGCTTGTCTTGCTTTGCATGATTTTGTTTTATCTTGGTGAATCTGGAGTAATTGCTTGGTGTATAAAAAGTACGCTAGAGTGAACAAGTTTTCAGAAGCTTGTTGTAGTCTCATCGCGTTGTTTCCAGGGCTTTGATAGTTGAGAACGTTTTCATATGCATCGCGAATGGAGACTTCATCGATTTCTATTTCAAAAAATCGTTTGGATTTACAGCTTTCTAGGGCATTGTAGTTTGCCCAATTATGAAGGTGTGTTAACGGATTAATTGATGAATCGCTCGCATTGTCACAAACATGTTGGGCATTGTTTTTTAACTGTTTGTTATCAGTAAGCAAAAGGCAGCGGTGTTCTGGTGTCTCCAATGTTGCCTCAGATATGTTGGGTAATTGTTTATTTCCCGTGTCTTGTATTCTTTTGATCGCATCCAAGAGTCTTTTTTTCGATTCTTTGTTTAACGCCGCTGAATCAATAGCCATTAAATTCGAAATCAGATGTTTGTCTAATTCCCATTCGACAAGTGGGTTTAGAATTAGGACGTGATCCAATTTTGCTTCATAAAATTGAACGCCAGTGAGCTGGAGGTTTTTTAAGACTGCACCCTGTAGTTCTGTCCCTGAAAAAATTGCACCCTGCAGTTTGGCCTCTGATAAATCCGCACCCTGTAGTTTGGCTCCTGAAAAAACTGCACCCTGTAGTTCGGTCTCTGATAAATCCGCACCCTGCAGTTCAGCCTCTGATAAATCCGCACCCTGCAGTTTAGCCCTCGATAAATCCGCATTCGTCATTATGGCATCCTCTAAATATGCGCCCTGCAGTTTGATACCCGATAAATTTACATCCTGCAGTTTAGCTCTCCATAAAGATGCTCTCTGCAGATTCGAATTCTCTAGAACTGCACCCTGAAGTTGGGCCTTCGCTAAAATTGTATCTTGTAGTTCGGCCCTCGACAAATTCGCACCCTGCAGTTCAGCCCCTGAAAAAACTGCACCCTGCAGTTCAGCCCCTGATAAATTCGCACCTTGCAGTTCAGCCTCCTCTAATACTGCACCTTGCAGTTTAGCTCCTGATAAATTCGCACCTTGCAGTTCGGCCTCCGATAAATTCGCATCCTGCAGTTCAGCCTCCTCAAATACTGCACCTTGCAGTTTAGCCTTAGATAAATCTGCTCTCTGCAGTTCTGCCATTGATAAATTCGCATCTTGCAGGTTGAGCCCAGATAAATTCTTGCTCTGCAGTTTAGCTAACTGTAAATCTGCGCGCTGCAGTTTGACATTTTTTAAAACTACACCACGTAGATCGACCTCAAATAAATCTGCATCCTGCAGTTCAGCCATCGAAAAATCTGCACCCTGAAGCATAGCCTTTCGTAAATTCGCACCTTGCAGTTTAGCCTCCTGTAAATTCACACCTTGTAGTTTAGCCTCCTGTAAATCCGCACCTTGTAATTTAGTTCTAGATAAATCTGCACCCTGAAGCATGACTTGCTTCATTTTGGCGTTTGGAAGAAAACTTCGACTAAAACGTGCGAAATGAAAGTGTTGTCTCTCCTTGTTAACTGGTAAAAAGTAATCCAGTGTTTTAAAACTGTTAGGTCTATCTGTATTTTTAGTCTTGCTGGTATTTTCGTCTGGAGATGGTTTACTAACCTTGGAATTGTCAGTATTTTTAACTAATTCACTCTTGAGACGATTCAGCCATTGTGGTTGGACAGATTTACGATTTTCCACAAAGACTTTGTCTGGAAGGTTCAGCCAGCGGTGGATATCGAGTCGCATATTTAACCAGGAGTCGGATCTATCTATGAACCACCATGTCAGTTTGTTGGAACATTGGTAGGGGGATTTCCATTCTCTGGCGTTCTTTGCAGCAGTGACTAGTTGACGATTGTAATTATTTTCAAATGCTGTAAATTTTTGGAGTGTTTTAGCCTCTACTTTCGTCAATGATTCAGTTGGCTTATCTCTAAGCCGTTCTATGTCTTCTTTTTCCCCAAACTTTTCTATGTCCTCTTTTAGCAAACAATTTTTCCCTGCTAGCCATGCCGGCATGTGGTTATGGACTTTGCGCTCGTAATCAGACAATGGTACGAGGGCTACCAACCAGCTAAAACCGATAATTAATAGTAAGCAGAACCACAATATCCACCCTTCAGGTAAGTAACGTTTCCAGATTGGCGGATTCCAGTCTTCTGAGAGAGCTCGGCGTGTCTTTTGCAGGATATTGTTCCAGAAATAACCTGCCAAAAGACAGTCGAATAACACAGCTGTTTGTTGCCAACTCGTTACGCTATCTATTTGCGCAGCCAAAAAATCGATCTGGATGGCGAGCAACAGTAGCGGTGGCATTAGTCCGACTGTGAACCAGATCATCAATTTTAGTATGATTGCTAGTAGGCCCTTGTGATCTGCACCGAGAAATTGGGTGAAGGCATTAACGTGCAATTGCTGGCGCATGTGTATGCCTTCTGGCCAGGCGCAGTTATCAACCAGCACGGCGAAATATCGATGCTTTTCAGCAATCATGGAAAAGATTAATAACAGATTGGCATGCACAATGAAATACAACCACGGTGTATAGCGGTAAAAGCCAGTCAGGGATATTTCCACATTAAGCAGTGGTAGGGTCATTGGTGCATGATCAAAAAACTGCAAATCATCAGTGGTGCCAAGGGCGACAATAATATAGGCGGTTAAAGCTATAAACCCTGTATATAAGGCTCGACTAGCCGTGGAGGCATCATTGATGCTTGACAAGGTGTTTTCGGCCAGTTGTTTATTGTTATTTACGCCGTTGGTCTCTGTATAATTAGTTGCCATACATATTCCACTCCTTGGTCAAGGTGTTCGAGAAAGTTGCTGGGGATATGCTGGGGTGGTAACTGCCATTGGTTTGCAGATACTCGTAGACACTGGAATGCAGGTATTCTAAAGCCCGCGCAAGGGCGGATATGGAGCGCCATTTCCAGAATGAGGCTAGATGGGCTTGATAATTACTCATGAAAAAAGGCTTAGAGTCGCTTTTTTCCAGACATTTAATTCATCCCTTTGTTTCCTGAGGCTAAGTTCAGACTACGCCCTCCTTGAATAATTCGTACATCTCTCTGTGGGTAAGGAATCTGGATGTTGTTTTCCTTTAAGGCTACCCAGATTATCATTAGTAGATCAGCTTCAACCCGATTAATGCCATCATCGATTCCATCAATCCAGTATTCCACTCCAAAAACAACGCCGGAGTCAGCGAACTCGCGTATTTCACAATCTGGTTTTTCCGGCTCTTCCAGAACCTGGGGATGTTTTCTGATGGCCTCTATAATAATTGCCGGAACTTTGGGAATATCGGAGTCATAGGATACTGAAAACTCAAAATCATATCGCTGGAGACTATCTTGATGTGTCCAGTTAGTAAAAGCAGTGGTAATAAATTGCTCATTGGGTACCACAATCGTTTTACCATCAAAGGTTTTTAGGGTAGAGGAACGCATATTCAGTTCTTGTAAAATCCCCGTTTTACCATTATCCAGTTCTATAAAGTCCCCGACGCTGATTGATCGATCCAGTAAGATGATGATTCCGGAAATAAAGTTTGATGCGATTTGTTGCAGGCCAAAACCAAGCCCTACACCTAAAGCCCCTCCAAACACTGCCAATGCAGTGAGTTCAAGACCGACAACTTGTAGCAATAATAAGAATATTGCCAGAAACAGAGCAATTTCAAACAGTTTGGCAAAGAGCTCGCGAGTGCGAATATCCAGGTTGTCGCGGGTGCGAATGGCATTTTTCCCTGCCTTATTAGAAATTTTTCCTAGCCAAAATAAAATTGATCCGGCAATTGTCACACGTGCCAGCGCATAAGCAGATACTCTGATGCTCCCTGCCTCAATGGCTATTCCATCAAGAAATGTGGTGACATCATCAAGCCATCCAAATACATGCAATGTTGCCAGAGGAATACCAACCCAGCGGCATATGCCGTTGATAAATGGATTCTTGATAAAGCGTCTAATCAGGCTATACAATAAAAATACGACAGCCAGACTTTGCGCTATTCTGACTAGCCAGGCTTGATTGACTGCGGATACAGTAACTTGAATAGCGATGCCCAGAAATACCACAAAGAAAATTTGCAATAACAATTCTTGCTCGTCATATATTTTCTTGCGTAGCTGATAAAAAGATCCGGGTTGCGGCTCTTGAAGCAGCAGAGGAACTCGATTTTTGAGTGCCTTGTGAATAAACCAGGCTAAACAGGTCGCTATAATAATCGCAACTATCTGGACATAGAATTCCGGGCTGCTCATCCAGCTAACGATCGATTCAAAAACCTCTTGGGCCTGTGTTTTGATTGTTTCCAGATTCATAGAGTATATTTTGTATAATCAGAGCTTGAAAATTATACCCTATTGGCTGGAGGTTTATTATCTAGAACAGCGATTAATGCAAAGAATATATAATCATTCTTTCTATTTTCTAAAGACATAATTTTAAAAAAGGGTCAGTGTTAATGCAATTTTAGATTTGACTGTTCGCAATCTATTAGTCCAGTGTCGAAAGGTTAACGAGTACAAAATCGTTTAATTAATGCCTGAATAATATCAATCCCTGGTTGTATTTGTTTCATCTCCAGATATTCATTGGCCTGGTGTGCCTGGTTGATTGAACCTGGCCCCAGGATGACAGTTTCTAATCCCATTTGATTAAAATAGGGCGCTTCAGTGCCAAATGCGACTGTTTCAGCTGAGTGGGTACTGAGTGTTTCCAATGTTTTTAGTAATTCAGAACCTTCTGGTGTTTGAAAGGCGGGTAAACCTTCAAACAGCGATTTAATTTGTATTGATAGTCGTGGATTGTCTGTCACTGCTTGAGCAAGTTTGTGGCGTAATGTTGCTTTAAGATCACTGAGATCCATGCTGGGTAAAGGACGGATATCAATTTGTGCTTCGCAGCTGCCGCAAATGCGGTTTGGATTGTCACCGCCGTGAATATAGCCAAGATTAATGGTTGGATGCGGTATTTTAAATGCCGGGTTGTGGTGTTGCTGCTGCAGCTCATCACGCCATTCCAGTATGATTGAAAGTGCTTGATGCATGGCTTCCAGCGCGTTGGCTCCGAGTGATGGGTCGCTTGAATGCCCGGATTGACCGTTGATAACAATGGATTCGGTGAGAATACCTTTGTGCATGTGGATCGGGCGTAAATCAGTTGGTTCGCCGATGACTGCATAGCGGCCTAATGCGCGTCCAGATGCTAATAAAGCTTTGGCTCCAGCCATGCTGCTTTCTTCATCGCACGTGGCAATAAGCGTTAGTGGGTGGATCAAGTCTTTTGCTGTCAAATCCCGAGCTGCAGCGATAGCGACTGCAAAGAATGCTTTCATGTCGGTACAGCCCAGACCGTATAATCGTTGATCGGTTTCGGTGACTGCAAACGGATTTGATTGCCAAAGCTGTTCGTCAAAAGGAACCGTATCGGAATGCCCGGATAGAACCAGGCCGTCTGGTTGGTCAATACTGCCCAGGGTTGCTACCAGATTGGCTTTGGTGTCTGATACTGGAACAATATCAACCTGCCAACCCAATGTTTCCATCCACTCGGCTAGCAAGTTGATTACCTTCAAGTTGCTTTGATCAAGTTCTGGATTGGTACTGCTGACTGATGGTTGAGCAATCAGCTCCTGGATTAGCGGTAGTGTTTTGGGGATAGCCATAATTCTGGATGGTGAACTATTATTTGGTTACTCCAAATGTTTGTCGGTGACTGCGCCTTCAGAAGCGGTGCTTACCAGTCGTGCATATTTGGCGAGAACGCCACGGTTATATCGTGGTTTGGGCTGAGTCCAATTTGCTTGACGTTGTTTGATTATTTGATCATCAACATGTAATGTCAATACATGCTGATCGGCATCAATGGTAATTTTGTCACCATCTTCAACAACTGCCAGCAAACCACCCGTGTAGGCTTCCGGGGTGATATGTCCGACGACGAAGCCATGTGTTCCACCGGAAAATCGCCCGTCAGTAATCAACGCGACATCAGACCCCAGGTCTTTACCCATTATCGCTGCGGTTGGTGACAGCATTTCTCGCATTCCTGGGCCACCCTGTGGACCTTCGTAGCGAATAACGATAACGTTACCTTTCACAATGCTGCCATCGAGTATGGCAGCTAAGGCTTGTTCCTCGCAATCATAGACTTTGGCGGTGCCGGTAAAGACCAGGCCTTCTTTACCAGTAATTTTTGCGACACCACCTTTTGCTGCCAGATTGCCATATAAGATAACCAGATGGCTATCTTTCTTGATTGGATCGGAGAGTGGTCGAATAATGTCTTGCGATTCTGGGTAAAGCGTCACATCCTGTAAGTTTTCAGCCAAAGTTTTGCCAGTCACAGTGATGCAATCTCCATGTAGTAAACCTGCATCTAACAATACCTTCATCAAAGGCTGAATGCCTCCGATTTCAATCAATTCAACCATGCTGTAACGACCGCTGGGTTTGAGATCTGCGACCATTGGTACATGTTCGCCGATGCGGGTGAAATCATCCAGAGTAAGCCCGACTCCGGCACTGTCAGCCATCGCTAACAAATGGAGTACTGCGTTGGTGGAGCCACCCAGGGCAATTGCAACAGTAATGGCGTTTTCGAAGGCTTTTAAAGTCATGATATCAAGTGGCTTGATATCTTTTTCCAGCAAACTTAAAACAGCTGCTCCGGCACGCTCGCAATCCGTTTGTTTGTCAGCTGATATTGCAGCCTGTGCGGAACTATCAGGCAAGCTCATACCCAATGCCTCAATGGCGGAAGCCATGGTATTGGCTGTATACATGCCACCACATGAGCCAGGGCCAGGAATGGCTTTGGACTCAATGGCTTTTAATTCGGCATCATCAATCTTGTCATTGGCACGGGCACCAACAGCTTCAAACACAGACACGACATCAAGTTTTTTTCCACCGTGGCAACCAGACATAATGGTTCCACCATAGACAAAAACCGCAGGACGATTAAGACGCGCCAGCGCAATCATGCAACCCGGCATGTTTTTATCGCAGCCACCAATAGCGACAACACCATCAAAACCCTGGCAACCAACCACTGTTTCAATGGAATCAGCAATCACTTCGCGTGATACTAGTGAATACTTCATGCCTTCTGTACCCATGGAAATACCATCAGAAATGGTAATAGTATTGAAGATAACCGCTTTGCCACCGGCCTGGTCAACGCCGCTTGTCGTATGGTCCGCAAGTTTATTGATATGCATATTACACGGTGTCACCATGCTCCAGGTGGATGCGACACCGATTTGTGGCTTGGTAAAGTCTACATCGCTGAAACCGACAGCGTGGAGCATGGCACGACTGGGCGCGCGCGACATACCATCAACAACTTGGGAGGAGAATGCACGGTTTTTTTTATCTGTCATGATTAAGCCTTTACAGCGAAAATATTATCTGGTGTTTGAATGATTGGAGATACGAATGGTTAGATTTTAACATTGATGAGGTTGGGCATTGCTACATATACTCTCCGCACATGAAATTTTAGCATCCAGTGCGCACCCTAAATGCTAAAACTTCATGTGCGAAGAGTATAATATCCATATTGAATATGGAGAGTTAGCAGACTCATGTGTTGAATCTATTGATCTCAATGGTATGGGGAGAACCTGTTAACTCTATTGCTTGCTTGTTGGTTAGAAGAAAATTTAGCGATGTTCAAGTCATTTAACTAAGAGTGTCCCAGGACGATGGTTTTTTAGGCGCATTAAGTCGATTTAAAAGGAATCCGATGATGATTCCGGAAAATAATACGCCAGCGCCGAGTAAAAACCAGTTGTGGTTGGATTTATCCACTAATGCTTGATTTTGTAGTTTTAGGTGACGGTTGTTGCGCTCCAGGTTAACCAGTCTTTCCTGTAAGTCATTGCGCTGGCGTGCAATATCTAGTGCATTTGCAGCTGTATGCTGTAATTTTTCCAGTTGATTTGCTAACTGATTACGTTCTCTAATTAAATCAGTGGTTTCTATGTCTGCTACAGCGTAACTTTGGGGAGTTGATTGTGATACCTGGAGTGGGTTATCCAAGGTGATTTTGGCTGGGTTGCTGGTCAGTGAGTCCTGGAGTGCATAGCCTTTGCTTCCATCTCGCAATCTGACTTCAACGTAGCCATCTTTGATGTTATTGTCCACAATTGAAACTGGTGAGCCAGTTGGTAATGATTTTAAAATTTTGAAATCATTACCTGGACCTTGATGAACTGAAAGCTCGACTTGATTGGTAACGTAGGCTGGTTTTCCTTCAGCGTTGACTTGTGCCCAGCCGATCGTGTTTAACCAGGTTGCCAGCAAGATTGAAAAGACTGTTAATGGTGTTTTTTTACAGTTCATTGAAGCCCTCCCTAAAACATTTGATCAGTGCATGACAATTATTCTACGTCAATTCGTAATTATAAACCGCTTTGTTTATATCCAATTAAATCCTCGCTCCTAACATAAATTCAAGCAAAGCCTTCTGTGCATGTAAAC
The DNA here is from genome assembly GCA_965224565.1 of Methylococcales bacterium. Classification (GTDB taxonomy): domain Bacteria; phylum Pseudomonadota; class Gammaproteobacteria; order Methylococcales; family DRLZ01; genus DRLZ01. The sequence continues at coordinate 1,055,053 of CBDCZN010000002.1, forward strand.
GATTTTCAGCTTCATCCCAAACTACACTTTGAGGCCCATCAATCACCTCTGCATCAACTTCTTCACCTCGATGAGCAGGCAGACAGTGCATGAACAGTGCATCATGGTTAGCCAGAGCCATGATTTCTGGCGTGACTTGATAGCTGGTAAAAGCATCAAGACGCTTTTGTTGCTCTTGTTCTTGTCCCATGCTTGCCCAGACATCAGTAGTGACCAGATCAGAGTTGCGGGTGGCTTGTTCTAGATCACGCATAATATCTACTTTGTTTCCGGCTGCTTCGAGAATGTTTATATCAGGTTCATAGCCTTCAGGGCAAGCAATGCGCAGATTGAAATTAAGTAAGCGCGCTGCATTAATATAAGAATGACACATATTGTTGCCATCCCCAATCCAGGTGACTGTTTTCCCATTAATGTCACCGCGATGTTCGAAGTAAGTCTGCATGTCTGCTAATAACTGACAAGGGTGATATGAATCAGATAACGCGTTAATCACAGGAACCGAAGAATAATCAGCGAAACGAGTCAGAATTTCATGGCTATGAGTGCGAATCATCACTCCATCAACCATGCTGGAAATGACTCTGGCGCTATCTTCAATTGGTTCGCCACGTCCCAGTTGGGTATCTCTGGGGGACAGGAACATGGCATGACCTCCGAGTTGAGTCATACCTGCTTCAAATGAGACTCGGGTGCGGGTTGATGATTTCTCAAATATCATCGCCAGTGTCATATTACTCAATGATTGAGGGTGATTTTTACGGGTTTTTTTTAATTCGATGCCGCGATCAATCAAAAAACGAAATTCCTGCTCGGATAAATCCAGCAGGGTAAGAAAATGGCGTATTGTCATAAATAGTGTGTTTTTGGGTAGAATTGTTTTCTATACGAGGTAATTTAGGGCACTGCGCTAACCGAATTCTGTATTCAATATGTGCTGACTGATGTTCGGCTAAATTGGCAATTAAGGCAGTGATCTTGGCAATAAATATTCATTGGTCAATTCTCTGATTGTTGTTTTCTGTTGGTAATCAGTTGTGTCAATGTGTCAACCAGTTGATCTGCTTGTGAATGTTCAAGAATTAGCGGTGGTAACAAACGAATCGTATTGCCGGCAGTAACATTGATCAGAGTATTGAGCTGCAATGCCTGGTTAACCAGCTCTGTGCAATCACTCTTTAACTGGATGCCGAACATCATCCCTAATCCGCGAATTTCCATAACATCAGGATGGGTTGAAAGTGCACTCTGCAAGCCAGTTAATAGATATTTCCCCATTTCAGCAGCTTTCTGGATTTGATCTGTGTCTTCTAATGTTTTCAATACAGCAAGAGCAGCAGCACAAGCAAGCGGGTTTCCGCCAAATGTTGAGCCATGTGTTCCACTAGTCAGAATATTGGCTGCTTTGCCATGAGCCATGCAAGCACCAATCGGTACTCCGTTTCCCAATGCTTTTGCTAAAGTGCAAACATCTGGAATAATGTCGTGATGCTGGTAGGCAAACATTTTTCCGGTTCGCCCGATGCCTGTCTGGATTTCGTCAAGCATCAACAGCCAGTCATTCTGATCGCAAATAGTCCGTAGTTGCTGCAGATAACTAGCATCGGGAATATGTACACCACCTTCGCCCTGCACGGGCTCAACCATTACGGCAACAATTGACTGATTAGAGGTTACGTTGCGTACCGCATCAATATTATTGAATGGAACGCGCACAAATCCTTCGACCAGCGGCTCAAAGCCTTGTTGAACCTTCGGGTTTCCGGTAGCACTTAAAGTCGCAAGTGTGCGTCCATGAAAACTGCTCTCCATGACTATAATTTCAGGTTGATCGATACCTTTTTGGTGTCCATAAAGACGTGCCAGTTTAATTGCCGCTTCATTGGCTTCGGCACCTGAATTACTGAAAAATATAGAACTCATGCCGCTGAGATCGGCTAGTTGAGTGGCGAGTTGTTCCTGGTTAGAGATGCCGTAAATATTTGAAGTATGAATCAGCCGTCCAGCCTGGTCGGCAATGGCATCGCGCACAGCTGGGTGAGCATGACCAAGATTGCAAACTGCAATTCCAGACAATGCATCTAGGTAACGATTGTTGTTCTGATCCCAAAGCCAGACTCCCTGGCCGCGATCAAAACTGATCGGTAAACGCGAGTAAGTGGGCATAACGTAGCTTTTCATGCGAGGAATTGGTCCCCTTAATTTATGAAAAAGCGGTCAATTATATCAGGCTGTTTAGAATAGAAAAAGGAAAAGTTGAGAGTGATAGAGGATTTATAAGCTGAGTTTATCAGACTTCCTTCAATATTAGCTGGATTGATAATGTGTGCATTACTGATCAATTGCCCATTATTTAAAATCTTTCTCGGGCAGGCAGATAGCCATTACCACATCAAATCATCCGGGATTTGATAGTCTGCATAAGTATCATTTTCAGAAATATCACTACTGTTAGATGATTCATTCAAAACAATCACAAAATTTTTATTCCGTTCGCTGATTTTTCTGGCAACAATGGCTGGAACGACTTCATATTTTTCATCCAGCTTAACGATGGCTAACTGTCCTTCGCTAATTTGTCCGCGTAGTGACGCAGCAATATGTATCTTTTTGACAATATTGTTATCAGAAAAGTTATAAGCAGATTCTGAATCATCTTGAGGTTGGCGATTGCTGATAATCAATTGCCGGATTTGTGCATGGATGGCTTTTTGTTCAAGTTGTTGTTGACGTTGTTGATTCAATTGCCGATCTTTCTCGGCTTTAGCTGATTGTGTTTGCTGTACTGCCTGTTTGTTTTCATCAACATCATTGGTTTTGGTTTGACGCGATTGCTTTATTTTCTTACGCTTTTCAGCATTGACCTTACCAGCTTTCTGCTTGTTGATGATGCCTGCTTTGAGCAATTGATCTTGTAATGAGTTTGCCATGAGTTGATGCTCCTCTAATATATTGCGGGAGTGAGAAAGAATGATATCAACAGATAATGTAGCATTTTCTTGGTGAATTCGTTGAAAATGGGCATATGGGTTTTGCTACTATTTATTAGGATGCCTCTAAATAATCAGGATTTTTGTTCGAGTTCAAGGCAGATGATTTTCAAGAACGGCAGTGTATATGGAATACATGAGGATCGCAGAAAACCATCCAATGCTGAAATCGGGCAAAAAGACAATGATTAGAGGTGCCCTTTACTCTGTTATGAACTTAAAAAATTATTGTTGATAGCGGAGGTTGTATGTGAGGTGTGTATTCAATAATGAGCCGCCAGGGATCATGGATTGATGCGGTGTTTTCGAAGCACATGGGCTTTTCTTGTTTGTTTCATAATAGTAAAGCTGACTAGATATTTGTAGATTTTTACGGCTTAAATCTTGCGAAATTGCTCAACGCAGTGCATTATGGGCAGCTCTGATCTGTCTATAGTTAAATCAAAAAAATAAAAGATAAAAGTATATGTTTAAATATCAAAAAGATAAATTACCGATTGCAATTATTCTGGGCTTTACAGTGCTGGATTTTGCTGTTTATTTTATGGTGAACAGTCTAACTTTTTTTGCGATCTATTGGTTGGCGATGATAATTCCTAAAGGTGTGATTAGTCCTTGGAATCACCATCATCAACATGTTTTAACTTTCAAGTCAGATGTCTTAAATCGCTTGCTTGAACTGATTTATTCGCTGCATACAGGGGTAACCACTAACTTGTGGGTATTGCACCATAATATTGGGCACCATGAGCATTTTCTGGATCAACCTGCTGACCCCAGTCGCTGGAAACGCGATGATGGTTCAACTATGGGTGAACTGGAATATTCGCTAGTGATTGCAGGCACAGCCTATTATCGTGGTTATTTAGTCGGCAAGAACTATCCAAAATTATTACGCGCCCATCAGATTTTTACATCAGTCAGTTTTCTTCTGGTTGCCGCACTTGTATTGTATCGACCGGTTGCTGGGCTATTTGTGTTCGTGTTGCCGATGATTGGAAGTTTGATTTTCACGGCCTGGGTCACGTACGATCACCATGCCGGGTTAGACACAGATAATGTATTCGCTGCATCTTATAATAATATTGATCCGGTATTCAATGCGTTTTCGGGTAATCTTGGATACCATACGGCTCATCATTACAAGCAAGGTGTTCATTGGTCTGAATTGCCTGAGTTACATGAAAAAATAAAGCATAAAATACCGGATAATCTATATCGAGAGTCATTGTTCGTCAAAGTTTTGAATTTTTTTAGATAGTCTGGGTATTGTTTGACGATCTTGATTATTCATCAGGATGCCTCTAATAATCAGGATTTTTGTTCGAGTTCAAGGCGGATGATTTTCGAGAGCCGCAGTGTAAATGGAATACATGAGGATCGCAGAAAACCATCCAATGCTGAAATTGGGCAAAAAGACAATGATTAGAGCTGCCCATCATTACAAACAGATCAGCTACCCAGTTTAGACAATCTCAATGAGTTCTGTTTGAAGCAGATTGGAACTCAAAATATTTATGAGTAAGGTGAGAAGTGCTGGAATAGTCGTTTTATTACAAATGCTTATTCATATCACTTTCGGACAGTCTCCTAGGAGATTTAGAGTTCAAGGTATTCTCCCGCTAGCATTCATTGAGGACTCCTGCAAGTAGTCAAATAATTTTAATTGTTGAAACTTGGTATTTTGATTCGAATACAGTGCTGTAATATCGTTGCCGTCTGTTTACGCTTAATACGCTGTGTTGAATACCTATACAGAGTCTTGGCAACAGCAATTTGCTATGTTGTTTTTGGGTTGCTGGCGATTGGTATCTGGTCGATTGGTTTTCCGTTGATTGTATTATTGGTGCCCAAACCCAATCGGCTTAAGACTGCGCATTTGGTAGCACATTACTGCTTCCGGTTTTTTATAGGATGGATGCGTTTTTTGAGAGTGTTGAGCTATGAAGTGATTGATGAAGAAAGGCTAAGACAGCAAGGGCAGTTGATTGTTGCTAATCATCCCTCGTTGATCGACATCGTTTTCCTGATCTCTAGAGTCGATAACGCAGTATGCATTGTAGGTAAAGAATTATTGAATAATCCTTTTATGAGTAGTGCAATCAAACACGGTGGCTACGTAGTTAATAGCGATCCTGATTTACTGGTAGACGATTGCGCAACTGTGCTCAGACAACAAATGTCGTTAATCATCTTTCCACAAGGCACCCGCACGCCGTTATCCAGGCTGTTTAAATTTCAACGTGGCTCTGCCAGGATAGCACTCCAGGCACAAGTCAACATTACCCCGGTCTATATCGAGTGTCACCCATCGCATCTTATGAAAGGTCAACAATGGTATAATATCCCGCTGACCCGGCCTCATTATCGGATTATTGTTGGCGATGCTATTATTCCAGAACAACACATTGATTCAGTGATACCCTCACTGGCAAGTCGCCAGTTAACCCGTTTTTTAGAGCGTTATTTTGTCAAACAGTACGACAGTGTCAAACAATAAATCATTTGATACTCAGCTTGAGGTTGAACTAAAGTCTTTGATTATCAACACATTTGATCTGGACGAATTGACAGTGGATGACATTGACAGTAGTGCTGCATTATTCGGAGGTGGTATTGGGCTGGATTCGATAGACGCACTTGAGCTAGGTTTGGCATTAAAAAACTCATACGGTATTAAAATTGATCCTGCCAGTGATGACGTTAACCAATATTTCTCGTCGATTTCATGTCTTGCTAAGTTGATCGAACAATGGCAAAACCAGCAATCCCATCAAACCTAGAAGCTATGAATAACCCCGAAGAAATTTTTAATACCATAAAATTGCTGATGCAAGAGTTGTTTGAAGTTGATCCATCACAAGTCAGTAGATCGTCTACGCTGGGAGAGCTGGATGTTGACAGTATTGATGCAGTTGATATGCTGGTTAAAATTCATGAAATGACAGGCAAACGAATTAAGCCAGAAGACTTCAAGTCGGTGGTGAATGTTGGCGATATTGTCGATGCGCTGGATGACATTATCAACAAAAGCTGAATTGGGACTACGGGGCTACATGCATTAGTTATTCTATCGAGTATTAATGCTGTCTTTCTAATATTTTACAACAAGATATGCGCATTTTACCCGCAATTGTTCTGTTACTGTTTACGCTGATTCCACCTGCCATTTATTTTTCACTGGATCTGATTCAACCGCGTTATGTTTGTTTGGTATTAATTGCTTTCTTCGCTTTGCGTATGCTGCCAAGTTGGAAACTAAACAGTGATTCTAGAGCTTTTATGCTCTGGTCCTTGTTTATGATAGCGGCTTTGCTTGCGATTGCTATCAGCGATAGTGCTTTTGGATTACTGCTGTATCCAGTGGTTATGAATATTGGTTTTTTAATATTGTTTTTATACTCACTGGTGGTTCCGCCATCAATGATAGAAAAAATCGCTCGTCTTCACGATGATGATCTACCAGAGTCAGGGGTGCGTTATACCCGCAAAGTAACGGTGGTCTGGAGTGTTTTCTTTCTATTCAACGGTTGTGTTGCAGCATGGACAGTCTGGAGGGGCGATCGCGCATTATGGGGGCTTTATAATGGTTTGATTGCCTATTTATTGATGGGTACATTAATGATCGTTGAGTATTGTGTGCGTTGTCAGGTACGTAAAACATTTGAAAATGAGTAAACCCGATTTAACCCTGTTTCCTGTTTTAAAGGGAACCAGGCGACTGGATAGCAATGAAGTTGTTTTGGAGCTTTTTATCCCTGAGGAGCTTGCATATTTAAACGGTCATTTTGATCAAATTGCGATTGTGCCGGGTGTTACTCAAATCCACTGGGCAGTGTATTATGCGCAACAAAATTTTAATAAACTTATTGATGCACATCAATTAACCAATGTTTTGTCCGCAGAGCAAACGCCATTCGATGGTTTTTATGAGATGCAGGTTATTAAATTCAAGAGCCTGATTTTTCCTAAAACCACGATTAATCTCAATCTTCGCTTTATTGATGACAGTAAGAAATTATATTTCAGATTTTATTCCGAAACCCAGGAATTTAGCTCTGGACGGCTTTATTTTACATCAGCATGAACCTATCAATGGAATTCAAACCCTGCCTTGTTATTCCGGTTTACAATCATGAGAAGCCTTTGCCAGGCGTCATTGATCGACTTAAACAATACAAAATCCCCTGTTTACTGATTGATGATGGAAGTGACTTGGGTTGTGCAGATGTCATTCAGGAAATTTCCAGACGCGAGGCCTGGGTATCAGTGATAACCCATCCCCGGAATCTTGGAAAAGGTGCGGCTATTAAAAGCGGGCTAAGATTAGCCAAGACGCAAGGTTATAGCCATGTATTTCAAATTGATGCGGATGGGCAGCATAATCTTGCTGATGTGAGTGGTTTTCTAGAGCTGGCTAGAGTGCATCCAGACTGTATTATTATTGGACAGCCTGTGTTCGATGTATCGATTCCCAGAGCACGTTATTATAGCCGCTATTTGACCCATATATGGGTGTGGATAAATACCTTGTCTTTTAAACTCAAGGACACCATGTGTGGTTTTCGCATCTACCCGGTTACACTATTGAATGAATTTATTCACATCCACCGTACTGGAGATCGTATGGAGTTTGATACTGAAATTCTTGTTAAGTTGTTTCGCCAACAAGTGTGTATTGAATCACTACAAACAAAAGTTAATTATCCTGAAGATGGTCTTTCCCATTTCCGCTTATGGCAAGATAATGTTTTGATCAGTCGTATGCATGCGACTCTTTTTTTCTCGTTGCTTACCTGCTATCTGCCACATAAACTCAAAAAATGCTTATTTGATCGGTCGCAGCCTTATGAATAAGCCGCAAAAATTAGCACATTGGTCGACCATAGAAGAAACCGGTGTATATTGGGGAATGCGTTTGTTGGTGTTGATCTATTCCGTTTTTGGTCGCACAGCGTTTCGAGTGGCTCTTTATCCAACTGTTGCCTATTATTTTGCCACCAATCACCAGGCGAGAACTGCATCACGTGAGTATTTGCAACACATAGAAGATTTTGATGTAGATAGCGGGATTAAAAACACACTATGGACAAGTTATCGGCATTTTTTCGGTTTTTCTGAAAGTGTGCTGGATAAGATTATAGTGTGGCTGGGGAAATATGATTTCAATCAGGTGCGTTTTCATGGCTATGATGAGTTTACCAAGTTATTGGACAGTGGAACTGGTGCAATGATTATTGGTGCGCATATCGGAAATATGGAAGTATGCCGGGCAATCGCAGAAAAACGTAACAGTGTACGGCTGAATATTCTGATTCACACGCTCAACATGGAAAAATACAACAAATTGTTGCGCAATGTTGATAACACAACGTCAATGCAATTAATCCAGGTAACAGAGCTAAATCCTGCATTGGCGATTAGTTTGCATGAAAAAATTCAGCAAGGTGAGTGTATTATTCTGGTCGGAGATCGCATTCCTATCAATAGCCCGACAAGGACTGTGAACATCAGCTTTCTTGGAGAAAAAGCAGCTTTTTCGCAAGGCCCTTATTTGCTTGCTTCGCTATTGAAATGTCCTGTTTACACGTTTTGTTCAATACGCGGTGAAGATGGCAATTATGATATTTACCTTGATCCATTAGAAAAACAAATCATCATTCCTCGTAAAAACCCACAACGACAGGAAGCAATCGAACATTACGCGACACGTTATGTTAATAAACTGCAAAGTTATTGTTTGAAAGCACCGATGCAGTGGTTTAATTTTTTTCCCTTCTGGCACATGCCTGACATTGATGAAGTCAATCAACGCGGTAAGACCACAAATATTAAGTCAACACAGAAAACTTCCTGGTAAGTGACTAATATAAGCGTTGAAGTTGAGATTCAAGTCCCGTTTCATGATGTCGATATGCTGGGTGTTTCCTGGCACGGTCATTATGCAAAATACTTTGAAATTGCTCGTTGTGCTCTGCTGGACTCTATTGATTACGGCTATATAAGGATGCAGGAAAGTGGATATCTTTGGCCGATTATTGACTTTCAGGTGCGTTATATCGCGGCGCTTGGTTATGAGCAGAAAATGATTGTTTGTGCGCAAATGGTTGAGTACGAATACAGATTAAAAATCAAATACAAGATTATAGATAGTGTCAATAAGCAACGTATTGCCAAAGGACAAACAATCCAGGTTGCGGTGGATTGCAAGACCCAGGAAATGTGTTATGCCTCACCATCAATACTGATTGAAAAAATTAACGGTACAGATAATAACTGCATTGAATAGCAAACGTGGACATTTAGAGAGTGGAAGATAGTGAATCTCAATAGCCCTGTAATAAAGACGCTGTCTGGTCGAAAACAAGTCAGCTGCTAAGACCTCTAGTTCAAGATCTTCTCGCTTCGACTTTTTTGACCAGACAGCTTCTAAGGATCAGGATAGAGCCTCAGCTGGAAACGACAAAATGTGGTCGTGGATACTCTCCACACATGAAGATTTAGCATCCTGTGTCACGCACTTTTTTGCGGATAGTTGCGTTAGAAAATCTTGTTTTAAATGACTACAGCTAAGGTTTCCCTCCTTGCTCTCCACAAAAAATCACGCACAAAAATGCTAAATTTCATGTGAGAAGAACATATTGAATGAGATCGTTTTTTTCAAATCACGTCAAGGGTGCGTTTGTTATGAAATTAAGTTATCTTTTATTCAATCTTCGTAAAGTTGTGTAAAGGCTGAATGCTACGCTAGAGAAGACGTATCATTTTGCAGGAAGATATTGATACTATCTTTGCTGATGATAGCTAGCCTGGTATGACATTCGTGTCAGAAATGCAGTGTGATGATGAACCTATTTTTTACAAACCCTACGTATAATCAGTGACTTATGCGTTTTTTTAGCATAAACATATCAATACTTATTTCTATGCATCGAAAAAGGCAATGTAAGTTATAACCCTTGAATTAAAGATGCATTCATTTTGATCTGGGAATTTTTTTGATTTCTAGGCCTCATAGTTTTAGTCAGGCATCGATGAAAAGTAGAGAGCCTGAGATTTTCACGCTTTATTGATTAAATTTTCTCTAGTATCATGGGTGGGATATAGCCATTCTAATAAGTAAGAATGAAGCTGTTTAAAAAAAAGCGCTGGATTCAGAGGTTTTTCTGCTTTTTTAAGTTCAGTTTCAATGTGGCTAGGTGATTAATAATAGCGTTTGATTACCATAAAATCTGATGCTAAAAAATGAATAATATTTCTAATACAGGTGGTACACGCAATCCAATGCTGAAAGTTCTGTTTCAATTATTTGATTTCCTGATTATTTTTATGCTGCTCGTTGCTATAACGGTGATATATCCTGATGCATCGTGGTCTATTCAATATTCGCTTTTAGGGCTTTCTGGTGTCATCGTTTTTCTTTTTGCTTCTGAGGTAGGTGGTATTTACCAGTCTTGGCGGGGTGTATCGTATCAGGCAGAGTGTTTGAGAGTCTGCATATTCTGGTTTTGTAGCATCCTTAGTTTATTGGTGTTGGCTTATGTCACCAAGACCTCAGCAGAGTATTCTCGCATCGTTGTCGGAAGCTGGTTTGTGGCAGTGCCTGTATTGCTGTGCTTTTGGCGGGGTATGCTACGGTTGTTTTTGAGCGCTTATCGTGCCAGAGGCTATAATAGCAGAAGAGTCGCTGTATTGGGTGCAAATGAGATAGGCACTCAGCTTGCGGATACCATAAGAAACTCTCCTTGGCTGGGTTTGGAATTCATTGGATTCTTTGATGACCGTGCTGTAAGCGATAACCGGAGAAGCTGGGAGGGTGAAGTCGAAGGTTCAATTGCAACCTTGATTTCAGAAGCTCATGCTGGCAACATCGACATTATCTACATCACGCTTCCGTTAACCGCACAACCCAGAATTATAATCGTTATTGATAAATTAGCGGATACAACGACATCAGTTTTTTTAGCACCAGATTTTTTTGTTTTTAGTCTGTTTCATGGCAAATGGACAAACCTGGCTGGTATTCCGATTGTTAGTGTTTTTGATACCCCGTTTTTGGGTGTCGATGGGTGGTTAAAACGTATCCAGGATGTTGTTCTTGCTACAATTATCCTTGCAATAATCGCAATTCCTATGATTCTTGTTGCATTTGTTGTAAAGATATCTTCGCCCGGCCCTGTGTTTTTTAAACAGCGTCGATATGGTATTGAAGGACAGGAAATCTATGTCTGGAAATTTCGTACAATGCGAGTTCAGGAAGATGGCGATGTTGTCAAGCAAGCCACACGCAATGATCCGCGAGTAACTCCTGTAGGATCTTTTCTTCGGCGTAGTTCACTTGATGAGCTCCCTCAGTTTTTTAATGTGCTACAAGGAAGTATGTCAATTGTAGGGCCGCGCCCTCATGCAGTTGCGCATAATGAGGAATATAGGCCATTAATCAAGGGGTATATGCTCCGCCACGCTGTAAAACCGGGGATTACTGGTTGGGCGCAAGTTAATGGCTGGCGTGGCGAAACCCGCACGTTAGATAAAATGGAAAAACGCATTGAATATGATTTATGGTATATTAGAAACTGGTCTTTCTGGCTTGATATGCGGATAATATTACTGACAGTTGTTCGTGGGTTTTATGATAAAAGCGCTTATTAATCTGTAAATAGTGGTTATTTAGTAAGTGTATTTTTATTCCGTTTATATCTAAAATAATAACTATATTGTGATGAAATTATTTTAGGGTATGTGGTGTAGGTGCCAATAATTATTGGGTTTGTGATTGTTTGGATTAAGTGAACTGGGAGTTTAGAGGGTGGATTATGCATAGGATGAAACATATTATATATAATTATATTGGTTTATTTATATTTTCAACGCTTCTGTTAAATAGTATTCCCGCTTTATCAGCAGAAGATGAAGATGGAGGAATTCCAGTTATTGGAGGCGTGATCTATCCAAGTCTGGGAGTAAAGTCGTATTATAATGATAATGTTCTTCTCCAAGATAAAAACAGTAAAGATTCCTTCGTAATTGTGACATCACCACGAGCAAAATATTTCTTGGAAGGTGACATCACTGAATTCAAATTGGATATGGGTATCGAAGACGGCTTTTATACACATAGCCACAATGATAACTATTTCGATTTAGATGCCAATGTTGATATGTCTTACTATGCCACAGAACGAATAACATTTTTTGGCAATGCCGGATATAAAAAAGGCCATGAAGCAAGAGGTGAAGGGAGTCAGACTGGATTAAATGCGTTGAATTTTGACCATCCACATAGATACCGACTTTGGGGGGCTGAAGCAGGATTTAAATACGGTGTGGAAGAAGTTGGTATGCCGCGAATCGAATCGAGTTATTCTCATGATGAAAGGCGTTATAGTAACAATCGAGAAAGGACAAGATTTCAAGAGCGAAATGAAGAGAGGGTAAACACAGCATTATTTTATCAGGTGTTGCCAAATACTTCGTTACTAATCGAGAGTACACTGTCGCGATTTTCCTATATGGAAGGTAGGCAGACCAGAGGCGAGGAGGCGGAGGCAGTGGATGCGACTGATGATCTTGATAGCTATCAATATTCTGTCCTGGGTGGCTTGAAATGGCAGGCAACATATCAAACTGAAGGCCGTTTTAAAATTGGCTGGAATGAAAAATTTTTTGATGCAAAGGAACGCGGGAATTCAGCTGGTTTTTCGTGGGAACTCGGTGTTGACTGGCAGCCATTAGCATACACAATGTTATCACTTTCAACATCACAAAGACTAGAAGAGGCAGATGGTCTAGGTAATGATGCCACAGTGAGACGTGTTGATTTATCATGGAAACATTATTGGCGTGAATGGTTTAAGACAACGACAAGCTTTTACTATAGCAACCAAGACTTCAGTGGCAGGAGTATTGTTGACGATCGTGCAGGTAATAGTAGAGATCGTGAGGATGATGACTTTGGAGTGGAGCTACGTGCAGATTACGAATTTAGACGCTGGCTTACTGTAGGGATCGACTATAGTTATTCCATGCGAAATAGTAGTAGAGGTGGTTTTGATTACGAGCGTAATATGGTCGGTCTTCATGCATTGTTCAGTTTGTGATGAACTATAATGTCTGTGTAGCTAAACTCAACCATTAAATTTATACGGTTCTATCTAGTAAAGTTGTTTTTGTACGTGTTACTTGTGTGACCAGAATAATATTTTGGAGTACGAGATTTTAACTTGAGATTATGATGATGAATATGCACAAACACTCTAAAAATAGATGCATGGATTGTATTAGGCTACTGTTGTTAATAATGGCTATTCAGTTCTATGCTGTTGTATCGTTTGCAGACGACTATGCACTGGGAGCTGGCGATAAAATCAATATAAAGGTTTTTGGTGAGCCGGACTTGTCTGTTGAAACACTAGTAGGAGATTCTGGTACAGTTTCATACCCTTTTCTCGGCATTGTAAAAGTTAAGGGTAAATCAGTTCAACAAATAGAAGATGATATTACACAACGACTAAAAGGTAATTATCTGGTTGATCCAGAAGTGACTGTATCAATCCTGTCGTATCGAGAGTTTTACGTAAATGGGTATGTCAAACGCCCAGGTGGGTATCCCTTTCAACCAAGAATGACTGTGCGCAAGGCCATTTCCCTGGCGGGTGGATTTGAGGCGCGCGCGAATAAAAATGGGCTGCGTGTTGTGCATGCTGATAAGACTGATTCTAAATCCAGATCAATTGAAGTTGATGACTATGTTAAGCCAGGTGATATCATCATTGTTGAACGAAGCTTTTTCTAATGGGTTTCAGTTGAATTAAATATCCTCAATATTTGAAACTTGCATTTTTCATGATTTTCTAAAGTTTATGAGTTAACAATATATATTATATGGAACACAACAATAGTTTAATTACTGGTGGAGATAAGTCCATCAGCAACAAAGAAAATGAAGATATAGATATACGTGAGTTTTGGGGTATTATCCGTCGTCACAGCTGGAAGATAATAGGTTTAATGCTACTTGCAGCACTGTTGAGTGCAATTGTAGTTTTACCTCAAAAATCTGTTTACCGTTCGACAGCCACGCTACTACTTGATCCGGAGGTTTCGAAAATTGCACCTGTAGAGTCACTATATGGCATCAAGTCCGGGGAGCAATATTATAAGACTCAATATCAGATTCTTCAGTCCAATTCGCTAGCTAAAGCTGTTATTTTAAGAATGGAACTGGATAAAAATTCAGAGTTCCAATCTAAAAAGAAGACCGGCTGGTTTGCGAAGCTTAAAGTCGATTTGGTTAATAAAATTAAAAGCATATTTATTGCAAATGACGAAGATTCAGATAACGAGCTAAATAGCAACGCCAACTCGAATGCTCTCGAAGCAATTGTTTCGAAGTTTCAGACACGTCTCACGATTGACCCTGTTCGTGATAGCCAATTAGTAAACGTTAGTTTTGATGCTTACGATCCAGTTTTGGCGGCCCAGGTTGCTAACACAATAGCAAATACATATATCAAAGCGGATCTGGAATCAAAGCATGTATTGACAAGTGATGCAAGAAAAATACTAGCTGATCAGCTAGAAGAACTGCGCACTAAGCTGGAAACATCTGAGAACGCATTACAGGATTATCGAGAAAAAGAGAAATTGGTGGAAATGGGTGGCACATCATCAGTAGCTTCTGAGCAACTCCATGGGCTTAATCAGGAGTTGATGATTGTCCAACAACAACTATCTCGCGAAGAGGCTGCTTTGCAGCAAATAAGCGCACTAGAAGGCGCTTCTATTGATAGATTGAGCTCTACGCCAGCGGTATTATCTGATTCCCTGGTCGTGTCATTAAAGCAAGCCGCAACGACTGCACGGCGAACAGTTTCCTCTCTTGAACAACGCTATGGTCCAATGCATCCTAAATTAGTTCAGGCTAAAGCCGACTTGAGCGAAGCGAGGGTAGCGATAACAAGTCGTGTCAGTAGTGTTATTGCAGGTGCTGAGAGAGAGTACAATGTTACAAAATCAAGAGCAGCTGCTATACAAAATTCTATTTGGCAAACAAAAAGTACGATGCAGACTCTCAATAGGAAGAGCTATGGTTTGCAGGCCTTGGAAAGGGAAGCAGAGTCTAATCGACAATTATATCAACGCTTTCTTGGGCGTCTCAAAGAAACCCAGGCAACCGGGTTAAGCAAAGCGGTTGCTGTTATTTCGGATCCAGCGTCTCCAAGTCTGGGTCCTATCAGACCGAAAAAATCGCTGATAATAATGATTGCTTCTATTCTTGGTATGAGCCTTGGAATCTTGATTTCCTTACTACTTGAGCATCTTGATAACACGATAAAGAAGGAAAGTGATCTAGTGGATCGCTTGAATATTTCTCTATTGGGATTATTGCCACATGTAAGCTTAAACAAAACGGAATCGTCATTTACCTATGCTGCAGATGACAAGGTTTCATTTTTTTCAGAGTCAATTCGTACTGTCCGCACAGCTATTCAGTTGTCTGGCATGAAGAGCCCCTATAAAATAATTGTCATTACTTCGTCAATTCCTGGGGAAGGTAAAAGTACTGTTGCGGCAAACATAGCAATGTCACTTGGTGATATGCATAAAGTTCTTCTGATTGATGCGGATTTGCGACGCCCGCGCGTCTCTGGTGCTATGGATCTGGAAAATAAAACGAAAGGTCTCGCTGAATTAATTTCACAAAAAATTGATGCGTCAGAGTGCTATTATAAAGTTGGAAATAATGATTTATATGTTATGCCAGTTGGCTCTGTTGCAGATAAGCCACTAGATTTGATATCAAGTAAATATTTTTATGATGCGCTGTCTGATTTGAGGGAAATATTTGATTATATTATTATTGATACTCCACCAGTGATGGCAGTAAGTGACGCATTGGTTCTATCAACGTATGCTAGTGGCGTTATCTATGTGATAAAAGCTGAATCAACACCGTTTCCGGTCGTTGCGGATGGCGTTAAACGAGTAAGAGATGCGAATCCTCGTATTATTGGTGGTATTCTCAATGATGTGCCGCATAAAAGGAAAGGGATGGACAAGCTTGATTATTATAGTGACAGTCATTATGGACCCTATGGCTATTCAAACGGCTAGATCGTTGGATTGAGGGGTGAGTGTGACATATAATTATTTAATGACCTGTAATAAAATGGGGGAGACAAGGTAGCTAGGAGATTAAATTCAATGATTAATACTAGACAGAGTAGCTGTGTTATGAGGGTTTATGTTTGATCTGCATTGCCATCTATTGCCAGGGATTGATGATGGTGCTGCCACCATGGCTCAGGCCTTAGATCTTGCCCGGATTGCTGTTGCTAACGGTATTACCCATTCAGTGATGACCCCCCACATTCATCCCGGACGCTACGAAAACGATATTCAGTCAATATCCACAGTTTTTGATCAGTTTGTCGAAGAGCTTGAAAATGCAGAAATACCTCTGTCGATAGGAATGGCGGCAGAGGTGCGTATTTCAATGGAAATGGTTACTATGATCGCTGATCATCGTATTCCGTTTATTGGTGAACTCGATGGATACTCTATTGTCTTGCTTGAATTTCCACATAGCCATATTTTACCTGGAGCATTAAATCTAGTCGATTTTTTAATCAAGGAAAATATTAGACCTCTGATTGCTCATCCCGAGCGAAACAAGGATATAATTCGTGATCTTGGCCTCATTCAGCCCTTTATCGATTTGGGTTGTTTATTACAAGTGACTGCTGGGTCTTTAGCCGGTAATTTTGGGCCTTTAGCTCAGCAACGTGGCCTGCAAATGCTCGAGCGTGATTGGGTACATATTCTTGCAAGTGACGCACATAATCTTCATAACAGGCCTCCAGAGCTTAAGCCAGGCAGAAGAGCTGCAGCAAAAATTGTTGGTGATGAAGCCTCATGGTTACTTGTAAAACAACGACCAGCAGAGATATATGGTGTATGAATTTCGAAAAATTTATATAATATGACTGATATTGATTCAATCTGTGAAGATTATTTTACTAATTGCCCTTCGCGTCGAATAGTTGTCATCAAATAACTCAAGACTTTGTTTCAAATCATTGAACCTGATCAAAATGATTGATTTTAAAGTGGATTCAATGACTAGTGCTGGTGTAGTTGATCAGTGTTTTAGATTTAGCTCCCTATTTGTAATACCCTGGTTTATTATTGGCATCAGCGTAAGTTTTGCCAGTGACATCTCCGATGATATCGATACACACTGGGGGTCTGAACTAGCCCATCAACATGCTGCATCGGTAGATGATCAATATCGTCCCGATCTTCATCACGCGGTTACTCCATCACAAACATTAACTCTGTCCGCTGTGTTAGAACATGCTGTTCAATACTCGCCGGATTATTCGCGTATTATGGCATTGCATCAGGAAAGCGATGCGCTTAAGCAACGTGGCGATAGTTTACTTGGTGGTGCCCCAGCCATTTCTGCATCCTATACAGATGACCAACCTTTCAATAACAGAGGATATGTGCAAGCTGCTAATAATCTTCAATTACCTCTCTGGAATTGGGGGCAGCGTGCAGCAGGGCAGCGTTTAGGGGAAAGTGCCGAACAAACAGCCAACAGATACCCATCGGCATTATTATGGGAAGTTGCTGGAATTGTACGGGAAGCATTATGGAGTGTTGCATTGCAACATAGTCGACTGGAAAAAGCAGAGCAACTGCTTAATCTAGCTCAAAAAAGGTTAAAAACAATTGAGCGTCGAGTTGATGCCGGTGATTTGGCGCGCGCTGATTTACTTCTGGGTCAAAGTGACATATTGGCGCATGAATCTCATTTAAAGCAAGCTGAAGCCGGGTTTGTTGATGCCAATGTGCATTACATAAATGTCTCTGGGCTGACACAAATTCCAGTTAATTTCAGTGAGCAACAAAGTCAGTTAACTAGCATCGGAGATAACCACCCTGCAATTGAATTGCTGGTCGCTGAAGTCGAGCGTGCTAATGCTCGAATCAGCTGGGTAAAAAAATCGGGAATTGCACAGCCATCAATAAATTTTGGCAGCACGCATGAACGTGATGATCGCAAGACTGATATAAGTAATCGCTTAAATATTGGTATTTCAATTCCGTTTGGAGGTGGAGCATTTATTGCACCAAAAGTTGCGGCTGCTAATCGTAACCTAATAGAAACAATGAGTAAACTCGAACAGGGACGTAGGCGGTTAGCGCATGATTTGCACGAAGCGGAACATGGTATCGGTGTAGACCAAGCCAGGCTTGAAATTGCAAAAAAACGGAATATTATAGCCAAACAATATATGCAAATGAGTGAAAAGGCGTTTCAGGCTGGAGAGATTAGATTGCTGGATCTGATTCGGATTCAGAAAGACAGCGAAACTACTTATTTGGAAACAGTTGAAGCAGAAATTTCACTGCAACGCGGAATCGCACGTTATAACCAGGCTGTAGGGGAATTGCCTTAAGTCCGTCAGAAAGACAGAGTTATTTCTAGTTAGGACTGAGGATCGTTTAATAAACAAAATCCAATATAGACCGTATCGATTTAATTAAGAGATTGTTATGCAAATTTTGCATCATAGTTTGATCGTTTTTCTAGTTGCTGTCATGGTGACATTTAATCTGGCAGATGCTGAGACGATTGCAATTTCACTGCAACAGAAAAAGTTATTGGGCATAGTCACTGAGCAACTAGTGGTTAGTAATCACTCTGCCTACTTAACATTGCCAGCAAAAGTGGTTGTTCCGCCTGATCAGACTTTTCTGGTCAGCGCTGCCCAGGATGGTGTGATCAGCCAGGTTTCTGTAGGGGAGGGCGATGCGGTTATTAAAGGCCAGGCTCTGCTGTCGATGTCCAGCCCACAATTACTTCATCTGCAACGCGAATATTTGCAAACAATCAGTCAGTTAAAATTACAGCTTAATCAGCAAAAACGTTTGCGCTCACTTTGGGAGGATGGAGTGATTGCAGAGCGTCGCTGGTTGGAATTAAACAGTGCTGTGCAAACGGCTCAATCCAATGTAAGAGAGCAGCACTCATTATTACAGTTAGCCGGAATGAGTAAGGCGCAGATAAATACGCTGAAAAACAGTCGACAATTGCATCAATCACTGCAAATTATTGCTCCCAATGATGGTGTGATTTTACAACGCATGATTGTTCCTGGTCAGCGTGTTGAAACAATGATGCCTCTGTTCCACCTTGCTGATTTATCAACACTATGGCTGGAAATTCGAGTGCCAGTGCAAAGTATTAATTCCATAAAAATTGATGATCTTGTTGAAATTAAACAAGCAAATATTTCTGCTAAAGTCATTTTGCTGGGACGCAAAGTGGATAGTGAAAATCAGACAGTTTTGGTACGTGCGTTAATCGATCAACCGCCATCCCAATTACGCGTTGATCAATTTGTTAATGTTGCTTTTGTCAGATCCAATCAACAACCTGGATTTCGTTTGCCTATTTCAGCGGTGGTTAAACAGCAAGGCCAGGCTTATGTCTTTGTGCAGGTTGATAACGGTTTTGAAGTACGCCAGATTGGCATTGAAAATACAACCAGTGATTCTGTGGTCGTGACTTCAGGTTTAGCTGGAGATGAGCAGATTGTGGTACAAGGGATTGCCGCACTGAAAGCCGCCTGGCAGAACGCTGGAGACAGTGATTGATTGCTGAGCTAACACGTTGGGCTTTGAGCCAACGGTTGTTAATAATACTACTAACCGTGCTGTTGATTGGAGCTGGATATTTCGCTCAGCGCAACTTGCCTGTCGATGCATTCCCTGATATTTCACCAACCCAGGTGAAGATCATTATTAAAGCACCGGGGATGACACCGGAAGAGGTGGAGTCCAGAATAACCGCACCGCTTGAAGTTGAATTACTAGGCATTCCGCGCCAGAAAATGCTGCGTTCAATGGCCAAGTATGCGCTCATGGATATCACTCTTGATTTTGAAGAAGGCACGGATATTTACTGGGCACGCCAACAAGTTGCCGAACGTTTGAATGCTGTGTGGAGTGATCTGCCTGATGACATCGAGGGTGGTATTGCGCCTTTAACGACACCATTGGGTGAGATGTTTATGTTCACCATTGAGAGTGAACAGTTATCACTGATGGAACGGCGTAATGTGCTGGACTGGATCATTCGTCCAGCGTTACGCACAGTTCCTGGTGTTGCTGATGTGAATGCGCTGGGTGGATTGGTGCGCAGCTTTGAAGTGACACCTGACCACGCTGCATTGAGTGCGCGTAAAATTACTCTGCAACAGTTGATTGATGCTCTGAAAAATAATAATCGCAATGACGGTGCCGGGCGTATTAATCGTGGCGAAGAGACTTTACTGGTGCGAGCAGAAGGCCGTATTCAGACACTGGATGATGTACGCAGTATCATTGTTACGACAGTGAACGGTTTACCGATTAGCGTTGCTGATATTGCCAGGGTATCAATTGGAGCGCTCAGCCGTTACGGTGCTTTGAGTCAAGATGGCGAAGGTGAAGCTGTTGAAGGGCTGGTGTTAAGTCTGCGCGGAGCGAATGCACGACAACTGGTTATCGATTTAGAAGCCAAGCTGGAAGAGTTGCAGCCAGCGCTGCCAGAAGGACTCAGTGTTAACGTATTTTACAGTCGAGGTGATCTGGTTAACCGCGCATTATCCACAGTGGTTAAAGCACTGTTAGTGGCTGTAGCGTTGGTGCTGGCATTACTGGTCGTGTTTCTTGGTAATCTCCGTGCCTCGTTAACGGTTGCGTTTATCCTGCCACTCTCGGCGCTCTGTACATTTATTCTAATGCAGCTGTTTGGGTTGTCAGCCAATCTGATGAGCCTGGGTGGACTGGCGATTGCGATTGGCATGTTAGTCGATTCAGCTGTGGTCGTGGTTGAGAATATTGAAACCCAGTTGGCAGAGAACCAGGGTAAACAACGCTTGCCACATCTGCATATGATTTATTGTGCGGTTCGGGAAATTGCAGTGCCTGTCACCTCAGGCACAGTGATTATCATCATTGTATTTCTGCCATTGCTGACGCTTGAAGGGCTAGAAGGCAAGCTGTTTTCCCCAGTGGCATTCACGATTGTGTTTGCGCTTGCCGGGGCATTATTGCTGTCATTAACAGTGATTCCAGTGATTGCGTCTTTTCTGATCAAACAAACTTCATCCACCGAGCCCTGGCTCATCAGAAAATTACATAAAATCTACCAGCCAATATTGCACTGGTGTCTTCAGTACAGCCGCATGGTTGTAATGTTTGCATTAATATTATTGGTTGTGGCTGCATTTCTATATACTCGCATTGGCAGTACGTTTCTGCCAACCATGGATGAAGGTGATATTGTTGTTCAGACTGAAAAATTACCATCGATTACCCTGGAACAATCGGTTGCTCTGGATCTTTTGGTGCAACAAGCATTACTCGATCAGGTGCCTGAAGTGACACATATTATATCCCGTACCGGTTCTGATGAAATTGGACTCGATCCGATGAGCTTGAATGAAACGGATAATTTCCTGGTTCTCAAGCCAAGGCAAGAATGGGCAGTCTCTGGTAAACAGGAATTACAGGACAAGATTCGTCAAGTACTGGATCAACTGCCGGGTATTGCATATAGTTTTACCCAGCCAATTGAAATGCGCGTTGGAGAAATGCTCACCGGATCGCGTGGCGATGTGGCAATCAAGATATTTGGTAGTGATCTCAACACACTCAATCAACTGGCGACCAATGTAGCTAATGTTGTAGGTGAAATACAAGGTGCAACCGATGTTTTTACCCGTGAAAATGAAGGCATGCAATATCAGCGCGTGGTGGTGGATCGCTATCAGGCCGGTCGCATGGGGCTGGATGTTGAAAGCATAGAAACTCTGCTGCGCTCACGTTTCGCGGGTTTGAATATTGGCATTGTGCAAGAAGGTATTCAACGTACCCCATTGATTTTACGTGGTGATATTAACCAGTCGGCATTAGCAACAATGAAAATCAGCACAGCATCAGGTGTGAATGTCACATTGGATCAGGTGGTTAAAATGGAAGAAGTTGAAGGTGTTGTTTCTGTGGAGCGTGAAAGTGGACAGCGCTTTTCTGTCGTGCAAACCAATGTCAGCGGGCGTGATCTGGTCGGATTTGTCGAACAGGCAAAACAGCTTGTTGCGGACAAAGTTACTCTGCCCAGAGGCTACTATATGACCTGGGGAGGTCAGTTCGAAAACCAGCAACGCGCAGCAGCACGACTGGCGATTGTTGTGCCAATTGCACTGGGCTTGATCTTCTTGCTACTGGATGCAACATTTGGCTCGACTCGCCAGGCATTTCTGATTCTAACGAACGTACCACTAGCAATGATAGGCGGGGTCATTGGTTTATGGCTATCAGGACTTTACCTCTCAGTTTCAGCCTCTGTGGGTTTCATCGCCTTGCTTGGAATAGCAGTCCTCAATGGTGTAGTCATGGTCACACATTTTAACCAGTTACGCGCCAGAAGCATGCCCATGGAACAAGTTGTTATTCAAGGTTCAATGCGCCGCTTACGACCAGTATTAATGACAGCAACCACCGCAGTCGCAGGGCTGGTACCCTTGTTGTTTGCAACAGGCCCTGGATCAGAAATACAAAAACCGTTGGCAGTCGTCGTTATTGGAGGCGTTGTTACCTCGACAATGCTAACGCTTGTTGTCTTGCCCATACTTTATCGACGTTTTGGCGAGGCATAGCAAATGAATCAAGATTTCAATTGTTTACTCGTACTTGATGTTCCTGAGATGTTAGAAACAGCGATCGTCGACTGGTTGCTGGATCAACAGCTGGATCACGTTTTTACTCATTATCCGGTACAAGTCTGCGGTCATGACCAAAGCGGCATGACTGCACTGGAAAAAGTCAACGGGCGCAAACAGGAAGTGCGCTTTGAAGTACTCATACATCAGCAAAATACCGACACACACATTCAGCAGCTTGTGACAACTTTTCAAGACGCAGCAGTTCGTTATCGTGTTGTAGATGTGTTGCAGAATGGACAGACTTGAGATGATAGAGTGCAATCTCTGCTTTTCTTGCTAATCAGCATATTGCCTATTTCAATCTTCCATGAGATAGTTGTGTCTAGATTGTCTAGCTTAATAATTAGAGGTAGTTATGGAATGGCGTTTAGCAGAAGCCAAAAATCGTTTTAGTGAAGTTGTCAATCGGGCTTTATCTGAAGGACCGCAACAAGTTACCAGACGAGATGATGTCGTTATCGTGTTATCAAAAAAAGATTACGATTGTTTAATAGGAAAACAACATAGTTTCAAAGATTTTTTGCTACATCAAACACCCAGGATTGATGATTTGGAGATTGAACGTGACAAATCTCCAATGCGAAATGTTGAACTATGAGAGTGATGCTGGACACCTGTGTCCTTTCGGAGCTTCGTAAGCCAAATTGCAATACTCATGTTAAACAATCGGGTAGTGGGTCGAACCTGTAATTAGGCATGGATGTCTCGTCCAAATTCCACTTTATTAATGAGTAAGCCAATCACAATATCATGCATTGTTTCCAACTTAGAAAAGCAGATTGTTCGACGTGTTAAGCGTTTAATCCAGGTTCTAAAGTTAAGATTCTTGCGTTCAATTTTTTGTGTGTTTATTTTCCCAATTTCATGCGTCTCTGGTTCGAGATGGCGCTCATATGCGCCCCAATCATCGGTGTAATATCGACCAATATTGAATGGTGCAAGCAATGCTTTCAATTCTTGAAAAACAGTGTCTTTGCGTTTGCCAAAAACATAAGCGAGCACTGTATTGGTTGCATGATCAACGGCATGCCATAACCAACGTTGATTTGACTTGTTACCCACAAACGACCACTGCTTATCCAGTTCAGCCGCGTCGCAAACCAGTTCCAGCCTAACTTCTAGCGGGGTTTCCGTATTTAAGGTATGAAATAAGGGGTTTACCTGGACGATGCAATTTTGCTTTTTTTTAAAGTACGGATGACGGTGTTTTTATTAATCTTGAGAACGCGAGCAGTATCTCGAATACCACTGCTATTGATTGCCATGTCAACGATTTTCTCTTTGATACCTGGTTCGTATGCTTTATTAACGATATTCCTGCATAAACGTTTTGGTCGAACAATCCTGCTGTTGGCAACGATAGCGCTGGATATCCCGCACACTCCGTCCTGATTTCATAATGTTGTTGCTGCCACAAGCTGGACAGTTGACTTCTTGATAACATGTCATGTGATATCACCGCAAAATCATTACTTTAACACAGCATCCTCAGGCTAAATAACAAGTTCGACCCACTACCAACAATCGATAGAAGAAATAGAGGATGAGTGTCTTTTTGTCAGTGTAATCTCAATTGGAGAGATTACCAAAGGCATCAATCTTCTTGAAGAAAGCCATCGTAAGCGTGGGTTGAATAGTTGGCTTCAGGCAATAGAAAGTAACTATTCAGATCGTATTTTATTGATAGATATTGAGACAGTTCGTATTTGGGGAGAGCTCACAGCAAAAGCGCAAAAATCTGGTAAAACCATCGCTGCAGCTGATGGTTTGATTGCGGCAACTGCAATTTGTCATGGATTACATGTAATGACCAGAAATGTAGATGACTTTGAGCCGTCTGGCGTGTTAATTACTAACCCCTGGTATAATTTGAAATAAATTGATAATGAGCCTGAAATGCTAGATGAATTACTAGCTTGAATAGGTCTACGCAATAGATGTGATAATGTTTCATGTTGAAATCATTTAAGGAATGAGATATGAGCATGGACTTAATCAACTATGTATTTGCTGCCGCTGCCAGTGGCGTAACAGGCAATGCTGCTTATGACAGTATTAAATTAGTTTTAGGGGATACTTTTACGAAACTGGAAAGCTTCGCCAAAAATGATGAGAAAGAAACGTTTGATCTGGTTTTGCAGACCGTGTTGGAAAACAATAAAACGATTAAACAACAGTTAGAGCAATTGCAGCGTGGTGAAACGATCACAATCGTTAATCAACAGCACCAAGGTAAAGGTGACAATGTTGCTGGTAACAAGATTATTAAAAAATAGCGATCAGTTATGACAAGCAACCAGGAACATAAAGGTTCAGGTGATAATGTCGGTCGCGACAAAACAGAAACACACGTACATCATTATCCAGAAGGCTATCAAAAACCGATAGGTCTGGATTCCCCCAAAATCCAGGTCAGCAAACTCCCCCACACCAACAACCAGTTATTCGGGCGCGAAGATGAGCTAGCCATGCTGGATGCTGCATGGGATAGCCCCAGAACCAATATTCTCACCATCAAAGCCATGGGTGGTTCGGGCAAAACTGCTTTGATGAAAACCTGGATGGGCAATTTGGCGCGGGATGATTTTCGTGGTGCTAATGCGGTGTACACTGATTCGTTCTACTTGCAAGGTTTTTCTGAGAACACACAAGCATCTGCTGATGAATTCTTTGATGCTACTCTGCAATGGTTTGGCTATCAGGGAGAGCTGATTCCATCTGCTCACGACAAAGGCTTGAAACTGGCAGAGCTAATTAATCAGCAACGCAGCTTAATATTACTGGATGGGTTGGAACCGTTGCAATATCCACCAGGTGGTGCAATGGGTGGTGCTTTGCGCGATCAGGGTTTAAAGACTTTATTTCAGCAGCTTGCAGCGCAGAATAAGGGTTTGCTGGTTATTCTTCACGTCAGGATATTACTGAGTTAGCCGGTCATTCTGAATCGTTGGTTATTTTGCATGAATTAGAACCACTGTCTATCAGCGCAGGCATCTCATTATTCAGAGCGGCAAACATAACCGGAACTGATCAGGAGTTTGAAGATACCGTCACCGAATATAACGGACATGCGCTGTCACTTAACTTATTGACAAAATACCTCAGTGAGTATGAAGACGGTGATATTCGCCAACGCACCAATCTGAAAGCATTAACTGATTTTCCGGAAGAGACACGCGATACGCACCATGCCTACAAAGTGATGGCAGCGTATGAAAAACAATTGCAAAACACGCCTGAATTACGAATATTGTATATGCTGGGCTTATTCGACCGCCCAGTTTCTGCAGGAGCGATTCAATGCCTGCGCGATGCAGCGATTGAGCATATTGCAGATGTGCCGCAGAACGAAAAGTTGTATAAAGCGCTGATTAAACGCCTGCGTGCTCAGGATTTGTTGAATAAACAAAATCCTGAGCATCCAGACACCCTCGATACCCACCCATTAATCCGCGAATACTTTGGCAAGCGTTTACAGCAACGCTACCCCGAGGCATGGCAGCAAGCACATCGCCAACTGTATGACTATTACAAAGCCCTGCCAGATAAAGAGTTGCCCGATACCTTGGCTGAAATGGAACATTTATTTGCTGCGATTGCGCATGGCTGCGCAGCAGAAATGCATCAAATAGCTTTGGAGGAGGTGTATTACCTTCGAATACGACGAGAAGGTGATGATTATCTTGCAAAAAAACTCGGAGCTTTCGGTGCTGAACTCTCTGTACTCTTTTATTTCTTTACAAAACACTGGCACACACCCGCTGCAGGTTTAACGGATTCTTGGAAAGCAGGCGTTCTTAATTTTACAGCTTTTCGTCTGTGGGCATTGGGTAGGTTGCAAGAAGCGGTACTGCCAATGCAGTCATGTTTGAAAATGTTTGTTGAGCAAGAAAAATGGATAGGTGCTGCAAGTTCAGCCGGTAGTCTCAGTCAATTACAACTCGCACAGGGTAATGTTTCTCTTGCCATTAAAGTCGCAATACAAAGCTTGGAATTAGCGGATAAGAGTGGTGATGATTTTGAAGGTATTTGTAATCGCACCAATTTTGCTAATGCCCAGCATCAGGCAGGTGATTTGAAAACTGCACATGTGAGTTTTGAAAAAGCAGAATCACTGCAAAAGCAACGACAAGAAGAGTATCCGCAACTCTATGCTCTACAAGGATTTCAATATTGTGATCTTCTACTTACAGCGGGTGAATGGCGAGATGTGCAGAAACGGGCAAAGCAGGCTTTGGAATGGGCAAATGAGGAAAAAGAAACATTGTTGCTTGCGACTGCTTTGGCAAAACTCGCACTTGGACGAGCCCGCCTGCAGCATGCGATTACACTAGCCATTCCACTAATAGAAAATAAATATGAATTTGTTGCAATTAGGGCGGCTTCATCCACCAAAAATCAACATGATAGTCGGTTATTACCAAAACTTCCAGCAAGTGATTCGGCTGATGACGTAAGTTTATCTATCCTACGTTCTTCTGAAAAGTGGCTAAATAATTCGGTTGCGGGTTTGCGTAAGGCGGGACATGAGGATGACTTACCATGTGGCCTACTCGCCCGTGCTAGCTACCATCGCTATGCTATTTCTTTTAGCGCCGATGTAACTCAGATGGCGTTTACGGAATCTGGGGAGCCACTCGCGGTTGATGGTACTTCCCCGTATTTCACAGAGCTGCATGCGAATTACCAGGCTGCTTTGCGGGATTTACAAGAAGCCCACGATATCGCCCAACGCAGCGGTATGCGTTTGCATTTGACAGATTATCATCTGGAGTCAGCGCGTTTGTTGTTGACTCGACTGATTGTTGAAGTCGATTCGCATTCACTAAAAGATTTATCCTCCACAGAACTGGAGTTGAAAACGCAGATCATTAAGCATATGGAGCAGGCCAGTGACTTGATTGAAGAGACTGGCTATAAGCGCCGAACTCCAGAATTATTGTATTTGCAGGATTGTGTTGCGGAACTCTTTGAATAATTCGTACTGATTTCATACTAAGATATTTATTTTTACCATGAAGTGCATGAAGAGAATGAAGGGTAAAGAATTGAATGAATTGTCGAATAGGTGTAAGAATTAACTTTATTGTCAATAAGTAGCGCTATCGCTTTTCTTCATGCACTTCATGGTAAAAATAAATCAGTACCCCAATCTTAATCATCAAGGAAGATAGTTAAATAATGAGTTTCCATCAATTATGCCAACACTTCACCAATGCTTTCCCAGTCTGGGTAATAGGTGCCGGAATTCTCGCTATGTTTTTCCCTCCAGCGCTGACCTGGTTTCACGGGCCGTGGATTACCTATGGTCTTGGGGTGATCATGCTGGGTATGGGATTAACCCTGACAGCGCAAGATTTTAAACGCATTCTGATTTATCCAAAGTGGATTTTGCTTGGAGTCGTGTTGCAATACACTGTCATGCCATTTGCTGGTTTGGCGCTGGCAACGCTTTTCGAGCTACCGAAAATGATGGCGGTTGGAATGATACTGGTTGCTTCGTGTCCTGGTGGTACGGCATCGAACGTAGTTGCGTTTATTGCCAAAGCCAATGTAGCCTTGTCGGTTAGCATGACAGCAATTTCGACGTTGTTAGCGATTATTATGACTCCATTATTAACTGACTATCTGGTGGGTAGTCGTCTCGATGTCGACGCGTGGAAGCTGTTTATTGGGACAGTCAAAGTTGTGCTGGTACCGATTCTGTTTGGAGTTGGCCTGAATACATTTTTTCATAAAACCACAGAAAAACTACAGCCTATTGCACCACCGATTGCAGTGATTATTATCGCACTTATTGTCGGCAGCATTATTGGTCAAGGCAAGACAGAAATATTAGCTGCAGGTCCAAATCTGTTT
Source organism: Methylococcales bacterium (assembly GCA_965224565.1). GTDB lineage: Bacteria > Pseudomonadota > Gammaproteobacteria > Methylococcales > DRLZ01 > DRLZ01. The sequence continues at coordinate 1,083,686 of CBDCZN010000002.1, forward strand.
ATAGCCATTGGACTGTTGCATCTAATTGGTTTTGTATTGGGCTATTTAATCAGCAAGTTATTACTCAAAGACGAACAAGTCGCCAGAACAATATCAATCGAAGTGGGTATGCAAAACTCCGGGCTTGGCGTTGTGCTCGCAAAGCAAAACTTCGGTCAAATGGCGACCATACCAGGCGCAATCTCAGCGTTAACCCATTGTGTGTATGGAAGCATCGCTGTCTATTTGTGGAACAGGAAAACCAAATAATATTACTGATATAGCCCAATGATGTATTCAATGTACCCTAGTATTCGGTCAACAATGGGTTTATGGATATAGAAAGCCTCCCGAATATCTTTCAGATATTATTAAATATTCGCTCCTAACGGTAATATTTACTTGTAATCACTATAGGTCAGATGTAAAACCAGTAGTGGGAATACTCACTTGGGGGAAGCAAATGATTCAGTCTAAAAGTAAATTCTATAGTATTGGGAAAGGGCTAGTGATAATTGTCGTTAGTCTTGTAATAATTGCCGCTTTGTTGCATGTTTTGGACGCTGATTGGATTGAGCGATACCTGGTATTGCGAGTTCCACTGCTTGCAGGTATTTTTCTGTTCACCTTGCCTGTCATTGCCTTTTATTTGTTGCCCAGCTTGCTAGAGAACATGTTTGTGCTGGAAAACCCATTACGATTGACCGTGGTGATTATCCAGGCAGCTGTTACTGGCTTGGGTATTGTGTTTGTGTGGTTGGTGATTGACGTTAACGCTTGTCGTTTTCTTAACGAAAATTGTGCAAACGCGCTAGCTTCTTTGAATGCCAATTCAATTATTCCGTATTTATGGGGTGTTTTTTTAGCAATGCCTGTTGCCTATGCTTCATGGGCTATGGCGGATATTAACAACAGGCAGCAGAAATTGTTGGGAGCAGCATGTGGTGCTGCAGCCGTTTTAGCCTTGTACAGTGCGATTTATTATCTACGTCTAAACGATTCTCAATCTGTTTTAAATACAGTTGCGCAAGTGCTGAAGTCGTTATTGAATAAAGTCTTGCCCACATCCCAACAAGCAGGTTTTATTAATCCAAACACTGGTGAATTAGCAGCTGGTCATCTGCTGGCGTTGAGTTTTATGCTGATTACTGTAGCAATATACACAGTCTGCTATTTTCTATATCGCCCATTACCAACACCTCGAAAGTGGCAAGCACCCGCACTCTATTATTTTTTGGTATTGATTGTTCCATTAACCTTCGTACTCGGGTGGCTGACATTTTTCCTTGATTATTACCGCGTCCCAACGTTAATCATCGCATTGTTGGTTTCCTGGGCTATGTTCAGTATTTTTGATACCGATCATTTTTTCAAATTGATCCCATCCAACAAAAAATCAAGAACAACTGTCTATGAAGCACTGAAGAACCGATTGTCAATCAATAATGATGGAACCCTGGTTGTTGTTTGTGCCAGTGGTGGAGGTATACAAGCTGCGGGTTGGGCTGCAAAGGTTCTGATTGAGTTGCAACGCTCATTGGGGCAGTCATTTGCTAATGCGATTGCGTTGATCAGTGCTGTCTCTGGTGGTTCGGTTGGAGCGATGCATTATCTGGATAGCATGAATAGTGTCCCTAATCCTGATGAGAATCAGTTAGACAAGATCTTTGATAACGCCACTACAAACAGTTTGGATGCCACAGGTTGGGGTTTGGCATATCCTGATTTATGGCGGATGATGGGTGCGCCGTTTTTGCCTTCGAAAATGAATGATCGCGGTGAAGCACTTGAAAATAGCTGGAAAGTGGTCATGCATAACCCGGATGCAACATTTAATAGCTGGCAAGCCAGTATGGCTGAGGGTGGCTTGCCAATCGCCGTTTTTAATTCAACACAGGTTGAACATGGTCGGCGTTTATTGCTTTCTCCAATCAGCTTTGCAAAAAAGAATGAACACAGTGATATTGATTTTGATGCACTGTACAAGAACTATGATATAGGAGTGACGACAGCAGCCAGATTATCTGCCACATTTGCATATATTTCGCCGATTGCCAAAGATAATTGTGGTGTACAAGATTTTCATGCGGCAGATGGGGGATATTTTGATAATTACGGTGTTTTTACAGCCAACCAATGGTTAACCGATCACGTATTGTCAGATGTTGATACGCTTGGGATTAAACGAATTATCTATATAGAGATCAGAGCGTTCTCAGCCGAAGCTGAATTGCATCAATCAGCAGATACGACTAGTTCAACAGCCACTCAATCTCGATCAGGCTGGGTCATGGCACTACTTGGTCCATTACTAACACTGGCAAAGGTTCGAAACACGACACAAACTGCACGTAATGAATACGATGTGGATATTATGGCAGCGTGTCAAAGTAAAGGTGTTGAGTTTTATCCGTACACATTTGAGTTTCCAAAACAAATAGCATTTTTTGAAAACAAAAAACCCGCAATGGTTACAAAAACTCCCGCAGTGGTTGCTAAAGTAGCAGATAAACTAGTAACCAAGAAATACACCCCGCCACTGTCCTGGAAGCTAAGTGAAAAGCAGAAAAAAGCCATTTGCGATGGATGGCACATATTCGAAGATCCTGATACAGTTTCATACCAGATCTTACAGAACTTATTGAAAATTTGGAGAACACGCAAGTGAGAGACATCGCAAAGATGTTGGTGTTTTGATGACAGATCATACATGAAATCACTTGATCACTGGCTTGCTTCTTGTATCGTATACTGTATTGCGGTAACTGGTATATAGCTGAGTGTGCCTGTTGCAGTTCAGAAAATCATGTGGATAGGAGCGGATAATAAGTTTCTGTTGAAAAATTGCGAAATAAACAAACTGCAGAAGAGAATGATTATGGATTGATCGTTTTTATTGTCAGGATACTGATTAATATTTTCGAGCCTGATCTAGCTCTGGTATGATCGAATGCTTTTAAACGCGAAATCATCTTTATGGCTAGTGACAGCTTTTCTTCTCTCCCGATCTCTAGAACTCAAATTACTAATTTGAATTCGTTGGGCTATATCAAGATGACACCAATTCAGGCGCAAGCTTTGCCGCATGTACTGAAGGGCGAGGATTTAATTGCCAAAGCTAAAACGGGTAGTGGTAAAACGGCTGTGTTTGGAATTGGTTTGTTAACCCAGATTAATCCGCGTTTTTTTGGAGTGCAGGCACTGGTATTATGCCCGACCCGTGAACTTGCTGATCAGGTAGGTAAGGAAATTCGTAAACTGGCGCGTTCTATTCCCAATATTAAATTGGTGTCGTTGTGTGGAGGCAAACCATTTGCTCCACAAGCAGCGTCACTTGAATACGGAGCGCATATCGTTGTTGGTACACCAGGGCGCATTCAGGATCACTTGCAAAGAGGAACATTCACACTTGTCGGGTTAACAACATTGGTTTTGGACGAAGCCGACCGCATGTTGGATATGGGTTTTTTTGAGGAGATCAATGAGATCATTACTCAAACACCTGAAACACGCCAAACCTTGCTGTTTTCGGCAACCTATCCCGACACGATTAGAAAGATGAGTCGCTCGATTCAACGTAGTCCAGTTACTATCACTGTGGAATCAGAACACAAAGACAGTGTGATTGAGCAGTTGTTTTACGAAGTAAAAAAGCACGAACGCAATAACACGTTACTGGCTTTGTTTGAGCACTATCGACCGGAATCAACGTTGGTATTTTGTCATACCAAAAAGCAATGTGATGAAGTTGCCGAGTATTTATGTGAGCATCAGATTGAAGCGCTGGCGATTCATGGTGATTTGGAACAGCGCGAGCGTGATCAAGTGTTGGTGAGATTTTCCAATAACAGTTGCTCGGTTCTGGTTGCGACTGATGTCGCGGCACGTGGGCTGGATATCAAATCATTACAGGCAGTTATTAATTATGAATTGCCACGTGATCCTGAAATTTATGTGCATCGCATTGGACGCACAGGGCGTGCAGGGGAGACCGGAATTGCTTTAAGCATCTTCACTCAGTCGGATCAAGTGCGTATCAACGCCATCGCAGCTTATCAAAACAAGCCGTGTATTTGTGATGTGCCAGCATCACTGGATCGTAACCAGGAGTACACACTTCAACCAACCATGACAACCATACAGCTGGATTCTGGACGTAAAGACAAGCTACGCCCCGGTGATATTCTGGGGGCATTAACAGGCGATGCCGGATTGAATAGTGCACAGATTGGAAAAATTGATATATTTGATCGGTTTAGCTATGTTGCAGTAGACAACGGTGTCACAGGACAGGCACTTACCTATTTGGCAACAGGTAAGGTCAAAGGACGGACTATTCGCGTTCGTAAAATAGTATAGACATTCACAAAAGCTTAGAGGCTGTCTGGTTAAAAATAAAATTGGCTGCAAAACCAGTAAAGCCATCCATATTACCGAAATTTTCGTTCTAGCAATAATCTGCTATTTCAGGATGATCTTGAATAAGAGCCTGACGGAATTGATCGACTAGGTTTTCATTGGCTCGGTTGATCCGTGGCACTGTGACTTCAACTTCGGCGACGACCTTGGTAGGTGCTTGATCTAAAAACAGGATACGGTCTGCCAGCATAATGGCTTCCCGAATGTCATGTGTTACAAATAAGATGGTATGGGGTTGTGCTTGCCAGACATTAATGAGTCTCTGGCGAATGCGTTTTGCATTACTTGCATCAAGCGATACAAAGGGTTCGTCCATTAACAAAATATGTGGCTGGGTGACAAATGCACGAGCCAATGCGACACGACGCGCCATGCCTAGTGAGATTTGTGTAGGATAGTGGTTGCGCAGATCCGCGATCTCCATGATCTCTAGCAACTCATCAATGAGTTGGTTATTGTCATTGTTCTCCAGCACAAGCTTGATATTTTGTATTACAGTGCACCAAGGTAATAAACGCGGTTCTTGAAACACATAACCGACCCGATAATCATGGCTATTGTTTGCGCCTAAAAAAATCTCACCATCGTAGTTCTGATCAATACCAGAAAGGATGTTCATTAACGTTGTTTTCCCGCAGCCAGATGGACCGACCAGACATACAAATTGATTCTGTTTTAGTTTAATGTGCAGATTGCTGATTGCTACATGAGCGGCAGTAGTCGCAGTTGCTGGATAGGTCTTGTTGGTAATGTCGATACTGAAGTCAGTCATTGTCGCCAGGCGTTTGCGCGCTGTTCGAGAGGTTTGAGAATCAGCATTTCGATGAGTTGAATAACGATGATAAATGCAATGGTGTATGCAAGAATGCTGGTCACATCAAACAGTTGGAAAAATAGATGGATTTGGTAACCCATGCCATTGCTGCAACCGAGCAGCTCAACGACCAGGATGATTTTCCAGATCAGCGCCAGACCAGTACGTGCTGCCGCCATTAGATAGGGAAATAACTGGGGCCAGATCACATAACGATAGGTTTTCCAGCGACTGAATCGATAGCTTTGCGCCATTTCCAACAATCGTTGGTCCAGTGCGCGAGTGCCTTCTCGAATAGTCACCACAACATTGGGAACTTTGTTGATAACAACGGCAAGTATTGCCGCAGTTTCGGTTAGACCAAACCAAAGATAACAAAGAATAATGGTCACTAAAGCCGGGATGTTGAGCAGGATCAATAACCATTGGTCAAAAAATTGATTGAGCTGGTGATGGCGGCCTAATCCAATTCCGATCAAGATACCAATGACCATGGATAGACTAAAGCTAACCAATAATCTGGCAAGTGTAATACCAAGATGATAGGGTAATTGCCCATTCTGGATGACCACAGCGAGCTGTTGAAAGACTTTGGTGGCTGGTGGTAGTGCTGGTAGTTGTAACGTGCTGGCAAGCAGTTGCCAGAAAGTCAGTAGTAGTATTACAGAGATAACGGCGTTTAGCCGAGGTGAGTTCACGTGTGTTGAATGGTAAGGTTGAACGGGTGTGTTATTTATTTCACGTTAGACAATTGTGAATTGCTATCTTCCAGTTCTGAGACAGTGTAATCCCAGAAAGTTCCAGCAGCCAGTGTTTTAGATTTCTCCGGGAATAGTCTGGGGTGGTGATTGGTAATTCGCTTGTAGACGTTGGCAGCAGCTTGTTTTTCAGCATCGCCCCATTGATTTATTCTGCCTTCACAATAACGTTGACGGAGAATTGTCTGGGCTTGCTTATTATTACTGCGGGTGAGCAGTAACACTGTGTTCCAGATTTTGTCGGATGTGCAAATCAGGTTTTTAGCTTGCCGGCTGATTTTCAGAAAACGTTGAATTGCCTGACGATGCTGATTTGCCCAATGTTCGTCAAAAATATAACCAAGTGTTGGTAATGTCTGCTCAACACCCAGCAATTTCAACATCTTGGCCCCATCTAATAAACGTTTGTAGCCGTTGGCTTCTAATTGTGCCGCAAAATGCCAGTAGGTTAATAATGCATCTAGCCTGCCTTGTAATAATTGTTGATTGAGTATTGGCGGAGCACCATAGGTTTTATTCACCGACTCATCCAGATTTAGTTTGTGCTGAGTAGATGCAAGTGTTTGCAAGAGCAACCAGTTTTTGTCGATTTCGCCACCAGCAATGCCTATGCGTTTTTTGGCAAGTTGTTTGATGCTGGTGATTGTACTTGTTTCTGGAACCATTAATGCGCCTGCTGTTGCCGAGTAAGGAGCAAAGGTGAGAGGACTATTGTTGTTGGCGCGCTGATTTGATACCCAAAACCAGTCAGCAATCCCGATATCAACTGTTCCGGCATGTAAGGCGATTTTTCCCGCTTGTGGGTTAGCCAGCGTAATCAGGTTTAGCTTTAGGTTTGCCGCTTTGTCCAGACCTTGCTGTTGAATCACTGTTAACTCCCATTGCAGTGTCCCAAAAGCGATGACGCCGATTTTTATCGGGAATGCTTCGGTTGCCTGTGTCGTTGAAACATTGAAGAACAGTAAGAGAGGGATTAACAGTCGAACGAGTAATCGGTTCATTTGGTTGGATGGTATTTATAGGGAAACAAGCCTTGAATTGTATGTGGCTTGTAGTGGCTAAGCAACCTCTATTTGTTGAGAAGGAATGGTATCAGTCTTCACGCTGTAATTTCATCTTGCTTTGGAAATTACGTTCTGTAGTGCAATTAACTAAGGTTCTTATTGATTATCCCCAACCAGAAAAGCATCGGCATAGATATCCTGTAATTTAGCTCCTGCCAGATAGGATTTTTGTTGTGTGGTTTTGACCATTTCAGGATGACCGCATAAATATACGCGCCATTCATTGAGCTCGGGGTATTGTTCAAGAGCGATATTATCTGCACGCCCTAACGTATAACCTTCAGTGGTTGGAGGACAGGATACGCAAGCTGTGTAGCTGAAATTGTCATGTTGGTCAGCCAGTCGCTGCATCTCGTCAACCAGATACAAGCCACCTGCATCGCGACTGCCGTGGAACAGATGGATTGAGCCGCTATGTTGATGTGACAAAGCGTCGGCAATAATTCCTGCCAATGGAGCAAGGCCAGTTCCAGTACCAATCAACAGTAGATTCTGTTGTGGGTTGCCGGGAACATAAAAGCAGTCACCTTGTGGAGTATGAATTTCGAGTCGATCACTGACTTTTAAATCGTCAGATACCCATTGACTGAATTGACCATTCTCCAGTTTTCGAATATGAAATTCCAGCGTGGCACTTGCAGAGGGAATGTTAGCGATAGAATAACTACGTAATAAGCCGTCTTCACGTTGTAAATTGACAAATTGTCCAGCGTGAAAATCCAGTTTTTCATCTGGCTCTAAGATCAGGCGAATAATTTCATCAGTTAGCGCCTCTTTTGAGAGAACAACTGCAGGGATTAACTCAGTATGTTCGGGCAGACAAACCTGCATATCTTGTTCTGGGTAGCATTGACAGGCAAGAAATTGATCCTGTGCAATTTGAGCATCCTTAAGACCGACCTGAGCTTCATCTGGTGGTGAGCCATCCATGCTGCGCATCAGACAACTGTGACAGACACCTTGGCGACAACCATAGGGAACAACAACATTTTGCGATAGTAAGGCTTCAAGTACTGTTTGTTTTGGTTCGCAATCGTAGCTTTGATTGTCTAGTGTTAGTTTGGGCATGATACTTCTGGCTGAATGTGATTTGAGTGGGGGTGGAATATTTACAATGTCGAGACCAGTGCAAGTAAACGCGAAATTATAAATGAAAAGCACGACGAAGGGGAGGAAGCCGTGCTTTTATACTTAAAGAAATGGCTTATTTTCCTAGAACATCATTACGAGTACTTTCAGCGATAGCGCCAACTTGCTCGATTAAATTGTCTGCTACATTTAGTTCTTTCAAAGTGTTGGCAAGGTTTTCTACTACAGCGTCAAAATGACTATCATTGAGTCCATCCTTAACCAGATGTGCATGACCAGTGCGCATGTCTTCGCCAGTGTAATTGTTGGGGCCGCCAAAAGCCATGGTCAGGAAAGCTTTCTGTTTCGCAGCTTGTTTGCTCATATCAACTCCCCCAAAAAAATGCTTGATTCGATCATCGCTTAACACTTTGCGATAAAAGATATCAACAGCTGCATCAACAGCTGCATCGCCGCCTATTTGTTCAAATAATGAATCGTTCATGTTGATTACTCCATAAGTTGAGATTATCGCAGCTTAGTACTCTGCCGCCAGAATATAACTGGATCTTATTGTGAAAATATACAAACTACTTCGCTTCTTCTGTCTGCATATGTCAGTGATGTCACCGATTTCCATCAGCTTTAAATGCGAAGTGCAGATAGTTTAACGCCACAGCAACATAAATACAATATAAAAGCGTTATAAGTAATGTTGTACCTACTGCTGGCGATTTGTTATATTGAGGCCTGTCTAAATACGTTGTGAGTTCCAGTCCAATGCAAAAATCGGTTACATCACGACAACAACAACTGCTAAAGATTATGCTGAATAGCAGAGATGCTTTGTCGATAGATGAGCTAGTCGGTGTACTGGGAATTTCCAGAACAGCTGTTCAGCAGCATATTACTGTGTTGCAACGCGATGGCTATATCGAGCATGCACAGGCTTTGAAAACTGCTGGTCGCCCAATACAGACTTTTGTACTCACCGAGTGTGGTGTGCACCTGTTTACTAAACAGTATTCATGGTTTTCAGGGTTATTGCTGGATGAGTTGAAACAACAGTTAGATTCTGATGGGCTTAGAAAATGTTTGTATAAGCTCGGTGTTCGTCAAGGAGAGCAATTACTTGGGCAATTAGAAGGCTTGTCTTCGGCTGAAAAACTCGAAGCAATCAGCAAAATCATGCAAGAAATGGGTTATGAGGCGACCACACAATCTCAAGATGACGATCAACTCCCTGTCATTAACGCCTGTAACTGTGTGTATCACGACCTTGCGAAGCAATTTCCTGAAGTGTGTCAATTTGATAATGCATTTTTAGCTACTTTATCAGGGCGTAATGTTAGTTTGATTGAGTGTATCGCTGAAGGCGGTTGTGCCTGTCGTTTTAAATTTACTTAGTGTGGTTTCTGTATTTGCGCAGTAGGCTTTCTATTCTCGAACAAGTATTCATTGGTTTTGCAGTCTTATATTTTTAACCAGACAGTTCACTTATGTGGTTAGCTTCTCAAGTCGATAGCCATGTTGATAAATTGGGACCAGATTCCAGCCATTTTCTAAGCATATCTCCAGTTTTTTTCTGATGCGGCTCATATGAGTGTCTATTGTGCGAGTGTTGTATTTAGTGTTTTTGCCCCAGACATGTTCGAGAATGTAATTTCTAGACAATACCCTGCCAGAATTGCGAAACATAAACACTGCTAAATCGAACTCGATATGAGTCATTGTAATGTGTTCACCATGTTTTTGTATTTTGCGCTGGTTTAGATCAATGCAGTAGGGGTCCAATGTCAACATCTTTTGATTGTCAGAAACCAGTGATGTCCTGCGTTTCAGTGCCTCAATTCTTGCCAGCATTTCCTTTTGTCTGATTGGTTTCGTCATATAGTCATCAGCACCTTGATTCAAAGCCTGAACAATGTCTTCTTCACGATCCATTTTAGTGACGAACAAAACAGGGATGCGCCATTCCATATGCTCTCGAACCCAGAGTAAAACATCAATTCCATTCATATCTGGAATCAACCAGTCAAGTAACAAAACATCGTAAGTATTATGTTTGACAGACTGGGTAAACTGAGTTCCAGATTCGAAGCAATCACAATGATGTCCACCATGAACTAACCATTCAGCAATAATTACTGCTTGATCCGGGTCGTCTTCCAATAATGCAATATTCACGCTTTCTCCATGTTCATTGCTATTGAAATAGCTGGCTTCCAAAGATAAATAATTATTAAACGATGAGCTTTTAATATTATTTTATTCAAAATTTTAAGTATTGAATAAAATAATATTGAATGTAAGTTGAGTTTGATATATGCAATACCCATGATGGTCTTGCTGCTATTTATATATCTTCAAGGCTCAAAAAATAAATTGTATTTATAATTGACTTAATTATCACTAACTATACCAAGCACAGATATAGTTAGTGTCAAACATTGTGACGCAATCTCAATTCAGCGTGTGTATTTCTACAATCGTTGTTTGTCTTGCTGCTGGTAATAACCGTCTGGTTTGAGGTTTGAAAAGAGATGGGCTAGGAGGCTGTCCGAGAATAGAAGCTGTAGTGAGGGAAAGCTGATTTGTGCCAGTTTTTTTCATTATTTGAGGCGAATAGTTGCGCTATTTAACGAGGAGAAGCGGAAAAATACAACGATTTCAAGGGCTTTGTAGCGGACATTTTTTAACCAAACAGCTTCTTAGTGCATAGGATTTAGCTTAGATGACTAAAGGATAGTATTTGCAGGCTGTGATTTTCGTGGAGATCAAGAAGAATCGTTGTTATAGTCATCGTATAGTATGAATGTCCCATGCAGTTCATGCAGTTATTGGTGTCAGACCAATAGCATGCGATTCTATGCTACTTCAAGTCGATATTTAGTATGCACAGAGGCACAAGCTTATTCGAGTTTTTCCAGTCGGTAACCATGTTGGTAAATAGGCACCAGCTGCCAATTGTGTTCGGGCGATATCCCCAGTTTCTTTCTGATACGACTGACATGAGTGTCAACAGTACGGGTGGTTATATCAGCATTTCGACCCCAGACATTTTCCAGAATATAGCCTCTGGATAACACGCGTCCGTAATTGCGAAACATGAACAGGGCAAGGTCAAATTCAATATTTGTTGTCGGGACTAATTCGCTGTTTTTGTGTATTTGTCTTGTGTTGCGGTCAATTCGAAATGGTTCGACTTGCAGGATTGGATTGGTGTCTTCGGTATTCAGAAAACGGCGTCCTAATGCGTCAATTCTGGCTAGCAATTCTCGATGTTTAAGTGGTTTAATCATGTAATCGTCAGCGCCTTGGCTGAGTCCGTGCACGATGTCTTCCTCAGTGTCCTTTTGGGTTGTGAAGAGCACAGGAATGCGCCAGTCTAAATTATCTCGTACCCACTTTAGAACTTCAACTCCATTCATATCTGGAACCAGCCAGTCCAGTATTAATAGGTCGTAAGTGTTCCACTTGACTGTTTTTATAAACGCTCGGCCGCTATCGAAGCTATCACAATGATGATTACTATGAAGCAACCATTCTTTCATCATTGCAGATTGATCGGGATCATCTTCTAATAAGGCTATATGCATCTATATTCCACTTGGCGCTGGCTGTAAATATGTTCTCAAGGTTAACAATTGTAACAAAGTACACAATGATTCGTGGTAATGATTGCTTCTCCAGAGGAACCAATGAAACTAGTAAAAAATGCTGGTTTCTACGTAAATATGTTACAGTTATTTAACAATTGTTAAACAAAATTGATATATTGTAAAAAAAACTCCAAGTGCCGCCTGTTACCATACGGTGTGTGAAAGTGTTGATGAGACCACAGAGTTTCACCGACAACTTGCTAGAATTTAAAGGAGCTGCTTGAATTCTGTAGGGTCAGGTTCATGGGGTGAGTGAGGGGATAATGGGAAACGCTAAAAGTGAAATGACTGCACTCGATAGTCATACTCAGAGTAATAATGGTGCTGTCGACAAGATTCGTGATCTATTATTTGGTTCACAAATGGATAGTTACGATCAACATTTTCAACACCTTGAAACGATGATTGTTAAGGAATCCCGAGCAGCTATAGATCAGATGAGTACACGATTGATGGCTTTAGAGACAGCGTTCAATCAACGTATTGAAAAAACAGAGCAAACACTGGAGCAAGAGCGAAAAGAACGTATTGCAGCATTAGATATTGTTAATGACACGTTACAGCAGAATTTTCAGCAATTGAATGGTCAATTTCAAGAACTTGAAGGTAGTACGACACAAAACATTACAGATGTGAAGATTTTGTTAGAACAACAAACCCAAAGTCTGAGTTCGCAGATTCAAACGATAAGAGAGCAATTCAATCAATCACTGAATGATCAAGCCACACGGCTTGATGCACAAATTATCAAACGTCAGAAAATAGCGGCTTTACTTTCAGAAATTTCAACCCAGATAAAATGATGATTAACCGACAAAGTTAGTCAATGTCAGCCAAAATATTTTCTGAGCAGCCCATGCATCAAGATGATGAGTTGGAGCAACTCAAACAACTGTTATTTGAGAATGAATTGCAGAGTGTTGAGGAACTGCGCAAACATTTGCTGGATCCACAGCAACGCATAATGGATACGGCTGAAATTCTTGTCGAATCAATCAATATGACTGCTGCGAATAAAGAAGCAGATCTTGTAGCAGCACTGAATGATCCGGTTGATCAATGTATCCGCAGCATTGTTGAGCATAAACCTCAACAGTTTGCTGATTCGCTATTTCCTGTGATGGGTCCGGCGATCCGCAAATCGATTAGTGAAACTCTGAAAAGCTTTGTTCAGTCAACCAATCAAATGATTGAACAAAGTATGTCACTGGAATCACTGCGTTGGCGATGGGAAGCAAGGCGTAGTGGTGTCCCGTTTTCAGAAATTGTTCTAAAACATTCGCTCTTGTATCGTGTCGAAGAAGTGTTTCTGATTCAGCAAGGCAGCGGCTTGCTGATTGAACATGTTAGCCATCCAGATGTTGTTGAACATGATAGTGATGCTATTTCCGCTATGCTCACTGTAATCCGCGATTTTAGTCGTGATTCTTTTTCTGGAGAGGCGAGCGATAGTTTACAGACTGTTGAATTTGGAGAACGTACTCTGTGGATGTTTGATGGACCCAAAGCAATTCTGGCTTGTGTCAATCGCGGTTTGGTACCAAAAAGTAATCGTGTTGAGTTGCAATCGGTACTCGAGCAGTTTCATTCACAGTATAGTACTGAATTAGAACGTTTCTCTGGCGATCGCAGTCAGCACCCGGAATTTGAGGTGTTGTTAGAAATGTGCTTGACGCAACAAACTAAAGAATCGGCAAGTAGTGCAGAGCTCTCCTCGGAAACTCCTTTTGAAAAGTTCCATTGGTTGCGCAATAAGCTTACCTGGCTGTTATTGGGTATTCTGTTATTGAGCGCTTATTGGCTCTGGCAAAACTATGATGAACAACGCCGCACCAATGCTCTGCTGGCGGAACTAAAGTCCATGCCCGGAATGGTTGTTGTTGGCACTGAAATATTTGACGATACGTTACTGGTTAAAGGATTACGTGACCCGCTGGCACCAACGTTAGATACACTTGCTGAGAAACATGGTTTTACCAGTGATGAGCTGCAATTTCAAATGGCCTTGTATCAATCGCTTGATCCACCACTCGCAGTTAAACGTGCCGCTCAATTATTAGATACACCGAACACTGTCACGTTATCTGCTCAAGGTCAGCAACTTTTGGTAATGGGTACAGCGACCCGTGAGTGGCTGGATTTTGCAGGCAAAATGCGTGACCGCATTCCAGGTTTTAATACGCTGAACCTGGATCAGGTATCAGAAGATGATGCTTCACGATTATTGCTGATTCGCCAGCAATTACAGGCACCTCAAACCGTTCGATTGAGATTGGATCAAGATACTTTGCTTGTTAGCGGAGCTGCCCCCATAGCATGGATTAACAATCTCAAGCAGAAAAGCGCATTGTTGCAACCGCCACTTAATTTGATTACCGACGATCAAGGCCAGCTACTAGAGGCTAATGAATGGTTGCAAGCTGTCGCCCTGCAACAGGAATTAGATGGTGTTTCATTTTATTTTAGTCAAGGTATTGCTGTTAATGTCGCACAGCAAAATCGCATGCAACAGCAGTTACTTAAGATTGGTCAGTTGCGAGCACTGCTTGATGAATTAAAAGTCGATGTCAGTTTTGTCATCAAGGGTTACAGCGATGGTACCGGAAGTACTGCTCACAATCAGTCACTTAATCTCAAACGAGCAGAAGCAATCAAACAACAGTTGATAAAATCTGGCGTGACACCAACATCTATTCGTGTTGAAGCGGGTCAGACTGAAACAGATGCTGATCAATCAGATCTTTCATTAAGAAGAGCCGATATACAGGTTAAATTGTTCGCTTTTGAATAACAGCAACAATATTGGATGATTAAATTATAGATTATTGTGTATAGTAACAAAAAATTACATTGTTCAGACTGATACATATATACTAATATATGTCATTATTTGAGTAGATACGAATTGAACGAGCAGGATTTTATCGATGTGCGGCTTGATTAGTATAGAGGTATTAAATCATTAAGCATCCTGAACCATGGTGAAATTGAATTGTTAACAAAAAAAATCTGTTTGTTGGGTGAATTTGCAATCGGAAAAACCAGTTTGACTGCACGTTTTGTCAGACAGACATTTTCAGAAAAATACCTGACAACGGTTGGGGTAAAAATTGACAGCAAACTGGTTGAGTTGCCGGGCCAGGAAACAGTCAAGCTGGTGATCTGGGATATTGCCGGCAGTGATTCCGTTTCAACTGTTGACGAAAACTATTTACGTGGCACAGCGGCAGTACTTTTAGTTGCGGATGGTTGTCGCAAAAACACACTGAACAGCGCAATGAATCTCCGGCGCACCGTGCTTGATTCCGTTGGTGAATGCCCAATGGTTATTGCTGTGAATAAAGTTGATCTGCTATCTGAATGGGAGGTTGCTGAGGCAGATATCACAGAGTTACAAGAGGCAGAATTACAAGTTTATAAAACCAGCGCAAAAACTGGTGAGAATGTAGAAGCAGCTTTCCAGCAATTGGCGAGATTACTGATAAATCCATGAACGCATTGTCGGCGAGTCCTCAAAGTATTATTGAGCAGTGTATCGATGAATATACACGGCCACTGTGTGTAATACTTGATGACAACTTTGTGGTTAAATCATGGTCAGGAGATGACTCGTATTATGGTTTTGATGAGTTTGAGATTGGCAAGGATTGTAGGGATTCCATGCTGTTTCTGGTCGGTCTTAATGCGCAGGATTCGATTCATTTACGTTTTATTGAAACCCCGAATGCTCGGGCAGCACATGTACAGCTATTCAATGATCCTGATGGAAAGACTTTGGTCTTGCTTGATGCGACTGAACAACGGGTTAATCATGCTTTATTGCAACAAAAGGGCAATGAACTTGCCTTAATGCATGATAAACAAACCAAATTGATAGAAGACCTCAAGCGTCTGGAAAAAGAAGTCGAGGCTAAACGTCGCCAGGCAGAACAGGCGAATCAACTCAAAAGTCAGTTTATAGCCACAATGTCGCACGAATTTCGAACCCCGCTGACATCAATTCTGGGTTATGCGTCGCGCTTGAAACAAGCTTGCGGCATAGCCCCAACTCCAATCAAATATCTGAACAGCGTTGAAAGAGGCGCGCAACATTTATTATCTCTGGTAGAGAATTTGCTTGATCATGCACAAATGGAATCGGATAATCTTTCTATCAACCCGATTGCAACCAATGTGAGCGATATTTTTGGCCAGCTGATGAGTATTTTCACATCATTAGCAGAGGATAAGTATCTAAGGTTTAGTGTTGATATTGCGTCTGAGATACCTGAGTACTTGTTGTTGGATGAAATGCGTTTTCGTCAAATACTAGTTAATCTGATTTCAAATGCCATTAAGTACACCGACCAAGGGTCAGTTCATGTTCAGGCAAACTGGGTTAAGGATGAAATAACTGTTCGTGTGAAAGATACTGGCAGTGGGATAGCTGAGTCTGACCAACAGCGAATTTTTGTTGCATTTGAACAACTAGGAGTGCATTTGGGAACAGGGCTTGGGTTATCCATTACCAAGCACTTGGTCACAGCTATGGGCGGTCAGTTAGGGTTAACTTCCAGGCTGGAGGAAGGCAGTTGTTTTGAAGTATGCTTGCCTGCAAAGCAAGTGACATTGAATACTGATGAGTATCACGAAGTTTTGAGCCAGGCCCGGCGGGACAAAAAACCATTGCTCAGTGTGCTTTTAGTTGAAGATGATCCAGATGTTTTGCAACTACTTCAGTGTGTGTTTGATGATACTGAATGTAATACGCTGCTAGCAAGCAATGGAAGTGATGCTATCAATACTGCGTTGTCAGATTCGCCAGATTTGATTTTACTGGATTTAAATCTACCCGATATCACAGGTATTGAAGTCATCAAGACCTTGCGCAACACTCACTTTGATAACCCTGTTTTTGTACAAAGTGCATGGGTGTCGACAGAACATAAAGCCCGAGCTATGGCGGTTGGTTGTAATGAATATCTGACCAAACCGCTGGACATTCCTCGCTTAATGCAGCTAGTCTCGAGTTATTTTATCAAGCACGCTGATTTTGGTATGCCGGCTGAGCGTTATCAACAACTGTATCAGAGATTCCTGGACGCACTTCCAGAAAAACATAAAATATTACAACAACTTGAGATTAACAATAGCCAATACAACTGGACATGTCCAGCACGACCAGAATTGCAGTATTACGCGCATCGACTTGCGGGGTCGGCTGAGATGTATGGTTTTAGTTCAATCGGTAGAACAGCAAAACAATTGGATCAATTATTACTCGACTATGACCACTTAGAGTTGGACGATGGTAATGCTCTGTTACGAGAAAAAATATCGAGCACGATTGCCTTGTTGAGGCATCAAATTGGTCAAGCCATTTCACAAGGTTAAGCGCAAGGAATATATTGTTACTATCGCCGATGTTGATCCTGTAAACTGAGGGATTAATCAACATCTGTATCAATATTAATGACAAAAATAATGGAGCATCAAGTCGATAATCTGGTAGTCGCTCGTATTCCGACCAATCATGGTGAATTTGAATTGCATTATTATGCAAACACTATTGATGGAAAAGAGCATATGGCAATCGTCAAAGGTGATGTCTCGGGTACGAATAACGTGCTGGTGCGTTTGCACTCGGAATGTTTTACTGGTGACGTGCTAGGCTCACAGCGTTGTGATTGTGGAGAACAATTGGATCTTGCGCTGCAAATGATTGGTCAAAACCAATGTGGTGTATTGATTTATTTGCGTCAAGAGGGGCGTGGTATTGGTCTGTTGAAAAAACTGCAAGCTTATAATCTGCAGGATGAAGGGATGGACACCGTCGATGCCAATCTGCACCTTGGGCACGGCGCTGATGAACGAGAATATGAAGTTGCCGCGTTGATGCTCAAGGATCTTGGCGTTCAATCCGTGCGCTTGATGACCAACAATCCGCTTAAAATAGAAGCACTCAATCGACTTGGCATTGAGGTAACAGAGCGAATTTCGTTAGAAGTGGATGCAAACCTGCATAATCGTGAGTATTTAAAAACCAAGGTAGACAAGTTATCCCATCTGATTTCAGGTTTGGGTCAGCGGGTTTTCCGGGATCATTAAATGTTGAAAGCTAAACAACATTTAAATAACGCGTGTTTATAAGTGGTTCAATGTTCAATCGATACAAATAGTCATATCAATTCGATGATGTTAAACAATCAACAAGTCATTTTTGACATTGTGTTGAAATTATTACTGATGATGTTGTTTAGCCACATGGTTGGTTGTACGCAGATTTCCACACCTCCCGAGATTACTAACACGATACAGCAACCAGCAGCATCCGTAGCAGATGGAAAAAGCTGGTGGTATTACCGCGTCAAAGTGAATCGACCGAAAGAAACACCGCCCAATTGGGCGATGGGTGCTTTGGTCGCTGGTGAGATTTTTTCACCAGTATTGCAAAACTATCGTCATGATATTGAATTATGGCGTTTTCACCGTCGGGCTGGACGTGATCAAGCTGGACATCAATTCAGCTTTATTTTTTACAGTTCTGCGCTCACAGCCAAGTTAATTTATAACGATCTGGAAAACAATCTATTGTTGAGGGATCTGTTGCAGCAAGGCAAACTGGACAGTGTTCAATTTGATGATGTCGGACAATTATCCAGACCCAATCGTGAAGATACCAGTGATAAAAGCTGGCCACTGATTATTCAGAAAAGTTGGCCGGATTACATTATGGGAGTCAGTCAGATGTGGTTGAATCTAGTGCATGGGCTTGCAGAAAACCATCAGCAAGATGATGTTATCCAGCGTTATGATGACGTTCAGAAAGAATTGACAGCACTTTGGGTGCAACATGGGCAACATGCCTGGTTACATCATCTCAATGCCTTGTATGCTTATGAGCCATTTTTGATACGCTATTAATTCCTTTTATGAGTGACATCCAACCACCACGTCCTGCGATTGGTGTCAGTGCAATCATTTTCGATGCCAGTGAGCGGGTATTGTTAATCAAACGCGGACAAGCTCCTGCGTTTGGTCAATGGCATGCCCCAGGAGGTAAGCTTGAGCTGGGAGAAACCATGGTTGCTGCTTGCCAACGTGAAGTTGAGGAAGAAACCGGCATTAGCAGGATAGAAATTGATTGTCTGATTGCTGTCGTTGAGCGCAGGGTGGAAGGTTTTCATTACGTGATCATGGATTTTCTTGCCCATCTGACCCAGTCAGTTGTAGCAACCCCGATTGCAGCTGATGACGTGAGTGATGCTCGTTGGGTGACACAACTTGAGTTGGCAGAGTTAGATGTGGCAGAGGGTTTGCTGCCGATTCTGCAACGCGCTCGACAGATTCATCAAGGTGAGTTGCAAGGTGGTTTGTATGATGTCACTGGGATGAAGAGTGATTTTCTTCCGCAGATGGATTAGCCTTGTTAAATTGTTGCTTAAGTAGTTGTATGGTCGCTTGAATGCTGGTTTTCTTGGTTTCAATGTCAGCAGCCAGGGTAAATTGTTGTAAGGCTTTTTGCAGGTTTTGCTGAGGATGTTCAATTTTGAAATAGATGTTGCCATTTAAATAATCTGTCAGAAAACGTAGTCCCAGTTCATATGGGATGAGCAGAATTGCATCATAGAACCAGTCGTATTCTATTGGCGTGATTAATTTTTGAGTCTGTTCCAGGTAACTTTCCAGAATGGTTTCAAATAGTTCTAAGTCAAATGTCATGCTTGAAAATTGATGTTCTCCACTAACAATTGCGCCACAGCATGATCGCATACAGTCTCCGATATCATAGTGAATTAATCCGGGCTGCATGGTATCCAAATCAATCAAGCTGATTGCCTGTTCACCGTATTCATCAAACAAGATATTGTCGCGCTTGGGGTCACCATGAATCAGGCGGATTGGTAAGGATTTAGCCTGTTTGGCTTGCTCCAGATTATCGGCATCATTACGAAATCGATCAATATAAATCAAGCATTGCTGCATTTCTGCGGATATTTGACTCAGCTGAGACTGCTGATAGGTTTGGTCAAAACAGAGTAAGTAACTCGGTGTGACATGAAAATCCGGTAAAGTAATCTGCAGTTGATCAAGTTTCACGTCACACAACAATGCATGAAAACGGCCCAATACATAGCCAATTTCTCGTGCTTGCCGGGAGGTTTTGATGCAAGATAGTGTTTGCGTGTTTTCCATAAACCTGAAAGCGCGCCAATATTCACCCTCTTCATCAATGTGGTAGGCAGCACCATTGTGAGTTGGAATTAATTCAGGAAATTCCAGGAATCTGGCATTCGGTTGTGGTGTGGGTAATCTGGCGATGTGGGCGTGCAAGACTTGCAGGTTGTCAATAATATATTCTGGGTTGTTGAACACATGTCGGTTCATACGTTGTAGAAAGATTTTTTGGGGTTTTGACTGTAAGCAGTGAATCACCCATGAACTGTTAATTAACCCCTTTCCAAAAGGATCCACAGTCTGTATGTCGAGCTGTGGAGCAAAAACACTGGCGATTCTACTGGCTATTGATAGCGAGACCATAGGATTAATGCTTTTCAGGTGTTAGCAGAAACTCAATAGCTTGCTCTGGTGTGTTCAGTAAAGGTAATAAATCAACCTGCCATCGTTCCAGAAAACCAGCATTCACCAGGGATTGTATCAAGGTAGAAAAGGGCATATAAAAATCATTGGTATTGATCAGACACAGTGGTTTGTCGAGTTGCCCTAATTGTCTCCAGGTTGCCACTTCCAGTATTTCATCAAGGGTTCCCAATCCACCAGGAAGTGCGATAAAACCATCCGCTTTAGCCATCATTAACTGCTTGCGTTCCAGCATGTTCTCGGTGACGTGTAGCTCAGTTAATCCGTCATGGACAATTTCTTTTTTGCATAAATGTTTTGGGATAATTCCGATCACTTTTCCGCCCAGGGTTAATACCTGATCAGCAAGTATGCCCATTAATCCGATGTCGCCTGCGCCATAGATGAGTGTAATATTGTTTTCGACAAGCAGGATGGCTAATTGTCTGGTAACTTGCTCATATTCCGGTTGAATACCATTTTTGGAGCCGCAAAACACACAGATTGAATGCATCGTATTCCCTGATTATCAGATAGATGTAAGCAAATTGTAACTATTTTGTTACAGTCGCTTAGAATTTGTTCTTAGAGTTTTTCAATATTCGGCAGAGTAATGTTGATCTGATTATCTTTCCAGATCACTGTACCAATATTTTGCCATAAACCATTAAGATTGTGTTTACGTAAATCCATCACCCAGTTTGTTGGAGAGTCGATTTTTTTCATTTTTACTGTCAACTGACAGTTCTCAAGTCCAAGCCCAGCCTCAGTACACCAGTATGCAGTGATTCTTTTAATCGCTTTATTCATGCGCCAGGGAACAATTCTGGCGGTAAAGCCAATATTCGCCCACATTGAATGGACGCGTCCCCAGTTTGGTGCGAGCATTCGTCCTTGCTGATTGACAAATGGAAGCCATTGTTCCTGCCCCTTTTCATCAATATAGGTAAAAGCCAGAATATGGTTAAATCCCTCAAAATGATCGTGTAAATACAGCGCATGTGGAGTGATTCCCAAAAGGCCGTGAGAAAACAGTGCAATCACACCACTGACTGGCAACAAGAGTTTACCTGGAACTGTGTTGCCCAGATCATTAGGAATACGATGGATGAGTCCATGCACAATACTGATATTCAATTGCAGCAGTAGTATAAGCACGGCAATTTTAGCAATACGTTTAGCCGCTTTATTTGGGGTCGATGCGATTGACTGGAGGTATTTACTGATAAAGTCAGTCTCTACTTCTGAGGTTACAGGTAAACAGGTTTCATTGCATGGGTTGCGTGTGCGCTTATCAGCAATCCGGCGGTAAATGGTTTGGGCACAATGGTATATTCCAGGTAACGACAGTAAATATGCGAATGGAGCTAGATAACCCATTGCTTTGAGGATTTGAAGATAAGTATCGACACCCGAGTACAATCGATTATTTTGGTCTACAGCATACAAGTCCTTCAATAACTTGGTTTGATCGATGTTTGCTAATTGCGGCTGGTCAGATGCAAAGCTTTGTAAGCCTTTAAAGTCGATTGATTCGGCAATATCAAAATGCTGGATTGTTGCAACTGTGCGGCAACACAATGGACAATCTTCATCATAAAATACAGTCAACGTTGGTTTGTTGGCGCGTATTTTATTGCCGAACCATCGCCACCAGGAAAAAGGCACTACGAGTAGATAGTGTACAAGCATGACCAGTCCAAATGGGTAAATATTGAGCAAAAGCGTAATGCCCAGATGAAAGCTGGAACCGATTAATAAAATAGGTACACGCGTCCGGCGCCAAAAAAAAATAAATACAAAGCAGGCTTGAAAAACCAAAATCAGATAGCCAACAAATTGCATGAATTGCTTCTGATTGAGTAGCCAGGAGACATCCAGGGCAGAGATATAATACGGCATTGAAGCAGGCAGCCATGCGCCCATACCATTGAGCCAATGTTCAGCAAATAATTTGTGAATGAATGAGTCGAAATATAGCAGTTCAAGAGAAAAC
Organism: Methylococcales bacterium; assembly: GCA_965224565.1. Taxonomy (GTDB): domain Bacteria; phylum Pseudomonadota; class Gammaproteobacteria; order Methylococcales; family DRLZ01; genus DRLZ01. The sequence continues at coordinate 1,106,005 of CBDCZN010000002.1, forward strand.
AGTACGACAATCAAATAGCTGAGAATTGGTACAACACGTGGCGGTTGCCAGTTTTGATTGGGTTTAAAGTGAGCAAGTCGTAGACGTAGATTATCCAGCGAGAAAGCCCGTTCACTGGGAATAAATATCAGCAAAAAGCTTGAGCCAATGACAAGCTGATCAAAGCCACCATCAAAATCTTCCCACATATTGGTAAACACGACGAATACGACCCAGAAAATATAATTAAGCAAGGCGTTGATGCGCGTGTGATAACCAATTGTCAGAAATACAGCAATCACTCCCCAGAGCAAGAGAAGTACATGGATCAATGTTGAAGTACGATCCAGAAATGGAGTGAGGTCAAAAATCAGATGGCGGAAATAAAACAGGAAAATAATTTCCTGAATGATCACCAATCCGAAGGCAATGCGAAATAATCCCAGTCCAGTTGCTGGTACCATATGTTCCAGACTGGATTGGAACAGTGAAGTGATGGTTTTCCTGATCAAGAGATGATATTTTGTTACTGATAAACGCTTAAATAGTATTGGATGTATTGTAGCAACTTTGATAGCTTCAGAAGACTTCGATATATGAATAAAAATCGATTTAAACGTATACAATAGTCTACATTATTAAGCAGAGGATATTTTAGTACATGGAAATAGGTAGATAAAAAGTGGAATTACCAGCGATTTTGACAATTTGGATGCCATGGGTGATTCTATTACTGGTGCTATTAGCATTGTTGAGGCTTTTTCTTTCAAAAGCGACTCCTGAGCCTGAAATCACTGAGATATCGACGGTCAAGTACCGTTATAGAAAGCGCAGAAAGTTCTGTTCGGAAAGCGAAACAGCGTTTTTGCCAGTCTTGGAGAGAGCGGCTGGCGGTTCTATCCGTGTTTTTAGTAAAGTTCACGCGGCATATGTATTGATCCCGCGCATGGAACTTTCCATTGAAAACTGGAATTTATCTTTCGATAAAATCGCGGCAAAACAATTTGATTATGTGCTTTGCTCTGTTTCAGATATGTCCATACTCTGTATTGTCATGTTGTCCACACAGAAAAATATAAAATCCAACATTGATAAATCTCTTATAAAAGCTTGTCGATCTGCAGGAATACCAGTGATCAATTTTGCTGCCGAAAAAGAGTATTCAGCAGCTGAATGCAGATATTTACTCAAAAAGAACATACCAGAGGCTTTTGCACAATATAGTAAGAAAAAGCTTCCGGTTAAAATAGATACCAGTCAGATAAAAGAGAATCTTGCGGAAGAAAGTCTGCAAGAGATGTTGCTACGCGAAGGGCAGCGTCGTGCACAATATCTAAAATTAAAACGAAACAAAGTGAAGAAGCCAGAACGCAGTTGATCCTGGTATGAACTGGATGCGCGGTAACGAAATAATTTAATTCACATTGCCAACCAAAAACCCCATTCGATCAGGTTGACTGCCGACACTCTTGTCTCAAACGCATCATGGTTAACAAGCCTATCGAGAGACCGGCACCGATGTTATCTGCCAACCAATCCAGAACATCGAAAGTTCGGCTTGGGATGAAATATTGATGGATTTCATCCAGCGCACCATAAAGACTGCAAAACCCCAGGCTCACCAGGAACAATAGTTCAGGATTTTTGATCTGGTGACGGAAACAGCGCCACGCAAGAAAACCCAGGAATGCATATTCAGTAAGATGAGCCAGTTTGTCCTGATGTGGAAATAACGTAGGCACAAAAGAAAACCCACTCTGATGAGAAAACCAGAATATAACTGAACAAAATGCTGCTAATATTCCTGTGTCAAAAAGCTGTAGATATTCCATTTTCATGATTAACGATTTGTTTGAATTTGCTGTCAAGTGTTTATACCATTCTAGTATAGATGAAAAATTGATGCTAACCAAACAGGCGAAACAGTTAGCAGATAACGATCAATTAATAATACTATGCAAGTCTGAAATAATACCCATTGATCAGGTTGTTTTTCCTGAGAGTCCAATGCTAGTAGCGCCAAGAGATCTTCCTCGTAGGCGACTAGGGACATTGAATGGACGTATCGCGTTGTTGCACGCAGTTGCGCATATTGAGTTTTATGCAATTTATTTAGCTTGGGATATTATTTATCGGTTCAGAGGTCAGTCAGACCAGTTTTATCTTGATTGGTTGCATGTAGCATCTGATGAAGCGATTCATTTTGCTTTGATTTGTGATCGGTTACGAGAGTTGGGTAGCGATTATGGTCAACTTCCTGCACACAAAGGGCTTTGGGATGTGGCTGTCAATACTGCAGATGATCTGCTTGCAAGGTTGGCGCTGGTTCCTCGCTACATGGAAGCACGCGGGCTGGATGCCACGCCAGGGATGGTTGAGCGGTTGATAAAACATGGCGATCAGGTTAGCGCCGATTTGTTACAGCGTATCGTTGATGATGAGGTTGCTCATGTACGTTATGGGAGTGAATGGTTTTCTTATGTTTGTGCTCAACGCTGTTTAACCCCAGAGCAGGCCTATTTTGAGTGTCTGGAACAATATCTACAAGGTACATTGCGTGGTCCATTTAACCATGAATTACGCAAGCAAGCTGGTTTTAGCCAGGCAGAAATTGACCAGTTAGAAACTTTAAGCGGTCGCATGTTTGGCTGCACAGATCAGTAAACGAGTTGTCATCAACCGTAATGACTTTCCACGTAGCGATCCACAAGTTGCTGAAATTCTTTAGCAATATGGTCGCCTTTTAAGGTAACAGTGCGTTTGCCATCTTCAAATACCGGAGCAATCGGGGTTTCTCCAGTTCCAGGTAGACTGATACCGATATTGGCATTTTTACTTTCACCCGGTCCATTGACCACGCAGCCCATTACCGCCACTTCCATTTCTTCCACGCCATGATATTGTTCGCGCCATTCAGGCATTTTATGGCGTAGATAGCTTTGTATATCCTGTGCCAGATGCTGGAAATAGTCACTGGTAGTGCGTCCACAACCAGGGCAGGCGATGACCATTGGAGTAAACGAGCGCACTCCCATTGTTTGCAGAATTTCCTGACCAACGATGACTTCTTGGGTTCGCGATGCACCCGGAGCTGGAGTTAGCGAAATACGGATGGTATCGCCAATACCTTGTTGCAGCAGAACAGCTAATGCCGCTGATGATGCGACGATGCCTTTGGTGCCAATGCCGGCTTCTGTCAATCCCAGATGCAAAGCGTAATCACAGCGTTGAGCCAGATTTTGGTAAACAGCGATTAATTCCTGAACACCGCTCATTTTACAGGACAGAATAATCCGTTCTTTGGACAGTCCAACGTCAACTGCCTGCGCTGCGCTTTCAAGTGCTGATGTAATTACCGCTTCACGCATGATTTCTGGTAATTCTTTGGGATTGCCAGCCTGGGTGTTTTCATCCAGCAAGCGTGCCAGTACCGATTGATCGAGACTTCCCCAGTTAACCCCAATGCGCACTGGTTTGTCGTATTGACAAGCCACTTCAATCATTTGTATGAATTGCTTATCGCGCCGTTGACCTTTGCCGACATTGCCCGGATTAATGCGGTATTTGCCAAGAGCTTGTGCGCAGTCAGGATATTCAGTGAGTAGTCGATGACCATTGAAATGAAAATCGCCGATTAGTGGCACATCACAGTTTTTAGTATCCAGTGCTTCACGGATATGGGGAACGGCCTTGGCGGATTCTTCATTGTTGACCGTAATGCGTACCAGTTCTGAACCCGCTTGAGCAAGCTCCAGCACTTGCTGAACAGTACCTGCCACATCGGCAGTATCAGTATTGGTCATTGATTGGACGACGACTGGAAAATCTCCACCGATTGTGACGGAACCGACAGTTACGGGGATTGATTGTCTGCGTTTGATTTTGGTTTCAGGCATAAATTCACGTTTTGACTATAGTTAATGTAGCTAATGCGATTGATTTTACGATCAATCTGTTGATCCGCAATTCTAGTAATAGGTTAGAAGATAACGTGTTAATTCAATATTTTTCCGATCTCCATCTTGAGTTCGGCCCTCTAGTATACCCGCAAACCGAGGCGGATATCATTATAGCGGCTGGCGATATTGGTATTTATCAAGATGGTGCTGAATGGCTTGCCAAGATTGGCAAGCCGGTATTATATGTAGCGGGCAATCACGAGTTTTATCATCACGAATACACCGATACTTTGCAGGCGATCCAGCAAAGCTGTGCAAACACCAATATTTCCTTTATGGAAAAAAGCGTTGTTGTTATCGACAATGTACGTTTTTTAGGTTGTACACTCTGGATTGATGCTGAGAAAGTAATATCGGAAGCTAAAAAAACATCCAGTAATGATTTTAAAAAAATCAGATATGAAGATGATATGTTAAGCCATGAAGTCGTCTATATGCTCAATCAACAAGCTGTAAAATGGTTGACTGAAGAGCTGGCAAAGCCGTTTGAAGGAAAAACCATCGTTATTACCCATCATGCTCCAACATTCTGGAGTTGGGGTGGATCTCCGATGGCGCCTGGGCGCTATAGTTACTGCAACGACTTGCGGTCACTGATGTATAAACACAATATTGAAGCATGGTTTCACGGACATACACATCAAATTCGCGATTATCAATGCGGTAATACAAGGGTGCTATGCAATCCACGTGGTTACTGGGGACATCATGCAGTCAATGAATTCCAGGCTGCGCAGGTGGTGGAGATATAGCAGTTGAGTACAATAGTTGAATTTAGCGTACAGCGGTATTAGTTGTACCGCGTTGTTGATTCGCTTGTGTGTATAGCCAGTGTAAAAATGTTTTTGACTATTTTTTTACCGCCTTCAACTCCTCTCATGACTGTTTCTTGATTGAGAAGCTATCTGGTTAAAAATAGATCGACAGCAAACTCGGTAAAGTCGATCAGGTTTCCGAAAATTCTCGTTAAATAGTTCACTATTCACCTCAAATTTTCAAAAATCCAGTCTGATTTTCCCGCTTTATCGCTATTATCTGATTTTTAATCAGGCATCTTTTGAAATTTTACATCTTCAATATTCTCTTTCAGTAAGAAAATTCGATTTATCCCGTAAAGCCCCAGTATTTTGCATTTGTTATCATAATGTTATTTTTTGTAAAATTTAGTGAAATAAGTGGAACAATTAACAGACTTAGGAATGCGCATGAAATAACATCGACAACTCCATGATAAAATAGGTGAACCTCAACCGTTAAAACTCTTAGAAATTGAATAAACCCTACATTCAAGTAATCGAAACACAGATGCAAGCATTGTACAGTCGTCTGTCAGAAAGAAACAGGCGGTTATACGCAGGAGTAGAAGCCTTAAAACTTCCCTATGGTGGAGTCAGTTATATAGCCCGACTTTTCAACTGTTCCCGAGACACTGTTTTACTTGGGATAAAGGAACTGGGTGAAGAAGACACCCTCCCTCAAAACCGTACGAGAAGGGAAGGAGGAGGCAGGACAGCGTTACTTGATCAAGGCTCTGATATTGATGTGATATTTCTCCTGCTTTTAAAAGAGCATACAGCAGGTGATCCCATAGATGAAAAAGTAAAATGGACTGATTTAACGTGTGCGGATATTTCAGATTTTCTGGCTAAAAGGGGCTTTAAAGTCAGTCGTAACATCGTGAGGAAACTCTTGAAAAAACATGGATATGTAAAACGCAAAGCATTAAAAAAAAGTCTGCCGGAGACCACAGCGACCGAAATGCTCAATTTGAACGTATCAGCGAATTAAAAAAATGCTATCAAAGCAATAAAAATCCCGTAGTCAGCATTGATACCAAGAAAAAAGAATTGATTGGCAACTTGTTTCGTGAAGGTAAAATCTATACCACTGAAACAGTTGAAGTGCTTGATCATGATTTTCCATCGTTGGCAGAAGGTGTTGCTGTTCCACATGCGATCTATGATATAGAACGCAACGAAGCCTATGTCAACATCGGCACAAGTCGTGATACCAGTGAATTTGCGTGTGATTCAATCAGACATTGGTGGCACCACTATGGAAAAGTACACTATCCTGAGGCAAGTTCCATTTTAATGATGATGGATGGTGGCGGTAGTAATTCCTCACGACACTATCTTTTCAAACAAGATATACAGGCAGTTGCTGATGAGATTGGAATTGAAATACGAATCGCCCATTTTCTACCCTATACATCCAAATGGAATCCGATTGAACATCGCGTGTTTCCACATATCACTCGTGCTTTGCAGGGGGTTGTTTTGACAACACATCTACTGACAAAAGAACTGATTGAAAAGACAACAACAAAGGCTGGGCTAAAAGTTTTTGCCAGTATTTTCAATCAAGTTTATGAAACAGGCAGAAAAGTAGTCGCAGGATTTAAAGAATCCATGCGAATTGTATTTGATGAGCATCTGAAATTGTGGAATTATGTTGCTGTTCCAAAGAAGGGAAGTTTTTAAGTTGTCGAAGTTATTTCGTGCACGTTCCTTAAAAGCAATTCTGTATTCCAAACGGGCAAACATTTATTATCTGGAAAAATGCCGCGTCATGCAAAAAGGTGGGCGTGTTCTGTATCTCACCGAAGCGAAGGAAGAAAAACAATACTGGAATATTCCGATAGCGAATACGACAGTCATTCTTCTGGGAACAGGCACATCAATTACCCAGGCAGCAGTGCGTATGCTGGCATCGGCGGGTGTGCTGATTGGTTTTAGTGGTAGTGGAGGCACACCGTTAATTGCAGCCAACGAAATAGAATGGTTATCCCCGCAAAGCGAATATCGCCCAACAGAATATATTCAAAACTGGATGTCATTCTGGTTTGACGAAGAAAAACGCCTACAAGCTGCCAAAAAAATACAACAACTGCGCATTGAATACATGCAACGGGTCTGGAGCAAAGACACTGACCTGAAAAACGCAGGTTTCACACTTGATGATGCCGATATACATAACGCACTGACACAATTTTCCTCAAAAATAGCACACAGCAGCAATGTCAACAAACTGCTTTTAATCGAAGCGCAACTCACCAAAAGTCTCTACAAAATAGCTGCCAATCGCACTAAACAAAAAGACTTTGTACGCAACCACGACAATATTGATGATGCCAATGCCTTCCTCAGTCACGGCAACTACCTGGTTTACGGTTTAGCCGCATCCACACTCTGGGTACTCGGTATTCCACATGGTTTTGCGGTACTTCACGGTAAAACCAGACGCGGAGCATTAGTGTTTGATGTGGCCGATCTGGTAAAAGACACTTTAATACTCCCATGGGCATTTATCTGCGCCAAAGAAGGCGCAAGCGAACAAGAGTTTAGACAACAGTGTTTGCAGAATTTTACCCAGCATAAAGCACTGGATTTTATGTTTGATTCAGTAAAGCAATTGAGTATCGAAGGAGCCAATCATCAGGTGGAACAAGATAAAAGTGATAATGAAAAATAAGCTACACCCAATTCTCAACCCGCAAGTTTTCTACTCTGCAAAACTCATTAGTATTGTTGGTGATAATAGTCAGCCCCAACGTCAAAGCATGTGCAGCAATCCACAAGTTGTTACCGCCAATGATACTACCTTGCTTTTCCAGCGAGCTGCGAATGCGAGCATATGTTTCAGCAACGTCTGTAGACATTGGCTGGACGGGCAAACGCTCTCCCAAGCGCTTGATATTATTCAAAGCAGCTTCTACCTCACGATTTTTCAACACACCATTACAAAGCTCCCCGTAGGTAATAACAGACATCACAACCTCGCCCCATTGCAAGCAACGGAAACGTTCTGCGATAGAAGGTGGGCGACGATTTTTCAGATAAATACAAGTATCCGTATCCATCATATAGCGCGTCTTCATAGGTTAAAATCCCTCTCCTGCGGAGGAGGATCATCACGACCTTCTTCCATAAAATCATCAGAAAACGCTGCAAATATATCTATTACATCAGATAAATTATCGCGTTTTTTACGCAAAATAACTTCATCCCCACGTTGGAAGATTTCCAGCTCCTTCACATCAAACTGGAACTCTTTAGGAATACGTACAGCCTGTGAATTGCCGCTTTTAAAGACTCGTGTGGTAATTATGCAATGCCTTTTGTATATATTTAATGTATATACAATATCAGTGTGCGATAGTTATTGCAACAAAATGGAGGCAAGCTACCAATGATGGTCACCTTTGTATCCGAATGCGAAAAAAAGGCATTGAATCGGACACGCCGAGTACTTGATGCTTTTGCTAATCGGATTGGAACGCGGACATGGCAAACGGTGATAACTGAGGAAGGATTACAAGCCGTAAAAAAGCTATTAAGAAAATCAGCCACTAAAAATACCGCTGTTTCTTGTCATTGGATACGAAGTCGTAGTCGCAGTGATTTTCTGTGGATGGTTGGAAAAAAGGATAAGTTCAATGCAGAAGGAATAGTCCCAGTCAACTATACCAACACCGTAAAACTAATAATGGATGAGATAAAAGTGAAGATAAATACGATTTATGCCAATACAAAACAGCAACCACTAGATCAACATTTATTTGGTGTTGGTTATATTGCCTACCAAATAATTCAGCAGTTTGTGGAGGATGAAAAACTTGCAAAAGCAGTATTTGTTGCAGGATGTTTACATGATCTCGGCAAGACTGATCCAGAGTTTCAGCAATGGATATATCAGGTAATTAAAAAAACCAAAGGCGAGGCGGTTCCAGAAGAGGGGCAGCATATTGACAAAGGAAAGTTTTCCTTTGAAACACATCCACGGCATAACGAAATATCTCTACTGCTATACCATTTAATGTCTGACGATACAGATAAAACCATCAACAAACGTAACAAAGACAGAATCAAGCATGTTCTGTATTGGCATCATGCCAAGCCAATTCGTAAAACAGAGTTTAAAAAACTCGATTCAGTTTATAAAAAACTCAAGAAGAACATTGGTAGTGCTGAATTTTCAACTCTCATTCAAACGATTAGACAAATTACCAAAGCGATAGATAGTATTTCAGAAGAATATTTTCCACAAGTCCCTATAAAAGTCACTACGGGCTTGCAGAAAAAAGTTGATGAAGATAAAGAATATGAACTCGCTGAAACAGCATTGCCAGGTTATAAACGCTATTCATTAGCCAATGATGATGTTGAGGATTATCTGGCCAGGGCCACCGCATTAAAAAGCATTTGAAAACATGATTTTGGCGCGATAAGCATCGTTCCAAGCGGCTTTTCTCTTTTTCTTTGCAAGGCTGAGAGAAGAAGCTTCCTGTTGAAACAAATTCAGGCAGAGATGACGAATACTCGTCATGATCGTAGCAGCATTTCCTTTGATTCGGCTCGCGTCGTCACCAAAGATGACATCCAGTCGCCAATGAAGCGGATTTTCAACGCCCCAGTGCCCACGTACAGCATTTGCGAAGGGCTTGGCAACCGCAGGAATCGAGTTGATGAAGTAACGACGCTCGAGAGATTTAGTCTTCCCTTGAAGGCATTCGCGCTCGACCATGCCAATGCTTTTTAATCCCTTCCATTGGTGGGTATTAGGAAGACTCAGCAAATCATCACTCACCCAGTATCGTCGTGTCTCCAACCTGCCATGCGCCTTATCGAGTTCTTCCTCATAGTCGTAATTGATACCTCTGAAGTGGTTGGCTTGCGCGGTGACAAAGAAATCTTCAACCGCTTCATGAAGCTTGCTCTGATTACCTTTCAATCCCAGTACATAATCCCCATTTTGTTCAATCACTTGTTTAGCAATCGCTCGTTGACAACCCATCGCATCAATCGTGATGATACAGCCCTTGAGTTCGAGCAATTTAAGTAGTTTCGGAATGGCTGTAATCTCATTAGATTTATCATCCGTTGCTTGTTGACCCAAAACCATGCGGTTGCTGCACGCCCATGCACTCACCATATGCAGTGGATTTCGGTCGTTCTTGCGGTCACGTGAACCGCGAGCTGTTTTGCCATCGATGGCAATGACTTCTCCACCTGTTACGGTCAATACCGATTGTGTCCAACTCATAAAACACTCGCGAAAACCGGTAGGTGATAGTCTTGAGAGAACATAGGCTATACAGTCGTGCGACGGGACTCCGTTCTCAAGTGCAATATATTGACGGAGCCAACTTAATTTTTCTTGACCAAAGTCTTCTATCGCTTCCCATCCATCTGCGCCGCTGGCAACCGCAGATAGAGTAAGGACAATGATGTCTATTAACTTATGTTGCTTGTGGCGTTCTATCCTCGGGTCTTTTAGGGTGGAAAAATGATCTATTATGCTGGCTGTCATGAGAAATCCTTATGTAAGTTCTCATAATGATCTCCTAATCAATTGCATTCAATCAAGTTTTAATGCGGTGACCCTGATTATCTGGCTGATATTAAAGATAATGCCAAAAACAATCTTGCCCGAACAGCTGTTATCACAGCGGATAGGTTGATTTCATCACTCAATAGCGAGCAGCTAGATACGCATATTAAAGACAGAACGCTTGATACGTTAGTAGAAGAACAGGTTTCACTTAAAGACAGTGACCTGACCGAAAAAATTCAACAATGTCTGCTTGGCTTTGAAAAACAATATCCCAACAGTGACCGCAACCACCAGCAAGCCACAGCAGCACAACAATTAGCAGAACTTACAAGTGTCGGTGTTCTAAATGGCCCTGCCGGTTGTGGTAAAACCAAAATAGCCTTGGAGTGGGCGGCTAAAACTAATACCAAAAAAATTATCTGGGTGTGCCCACGGGTTCAAGTTTGTCAGGGGTTGATTAATGATTTAACAAGTTCTGAATACCTGCCCGATGCAAAAATAGAAATCAACACGGGTGAATTTAAATTTATTTACCAGTCTGGCAATAAAACAGAAACACCCGAAGGCAAAGAGTTTTCAGGTGATGTGGTGATTACCACGATAGATCAAATTACCAATGCCATCATTACCCATAGAAGCGTAACAAGCCTGGTTGATTATATGAATGCGCATGTTGTGTTTGACGAATACCATGAATATATCAACATGGCTTCATTTAACCTGCTCTTTGCAGAACTGGTGCAATGCAAAAAGTTTCAAGAAGAAAAAGCAAAAGCCCTGCTGGTTTCGGCTACACCAAATTATTATTTTACCGAAGAATTTTTAGGCATTGATCGAGACGATATTATCGGTATTGATAGCTTTAACCAAAGCAAATATAAAATTCAATTCACCCCGTTTGATGAAGCAAATCAGGATGAAACTAATCCTCTTTATCAAGCCCAGCCGGACAATACCATTATTATTAGTAATACCGCGCAGACCGCACAAAGAAGTTTTATCAACAACCAGGAAAATGAAAGCGCATTAATATTTCATTCAAAATATAAGAAAAAAGATAAAGATGAATTATTCAATAAAATAGTCTCTACCTTTAAAAAAGGTGGCTCGAAAGAATATACCATTTTACGAAGTGGTCCCGTAGTACAAGCCTCACTTAATATTACCTGCGACCAGATGGTAACAGAGTTTACACACGCAGAAAACTGGTTGCAACGACTGGGACGGCTTGATCGTTTTGGTGAGAATGATGAAGAAAACAAGTATATAACAGCTATCCCGGAAACACTTGTAAATGGGAAACAATCAGGAGCTTGTGCGCGTTTTTTAAATTCATTGAATAGCCTGCAATCGGCAAAGGCATGGTATGAATTTGTGTCAGACAAACAGTTAGAAGAAACAGTGACTATTACACAGGTATATCAGTTATATAAAGAGTTCTATGATAATGATACTCACCGTAAAGCGATTGAAGAAGATTTTAAAACAGCTTTAAAGAAAAGCGTTGAAATGATTGATTTAAAATTAATTGATCCGGTTTCTCTGCCTCGCAAGAAAAAAGTAAAAGATGAAAAGGTCAAGATCAAAAAACACTCACTGCGAGGTGATAATCGTTTTGTACAAATGGCAATATGCAACATTAGCAGTACAACAGATATTGAATTCCCCAATCAATACGCCTATTCAGAAGAAGATTTAGAAGCCAACCTGACAGCTCCTGTTGAAGTGATCTGTGGTTATGGTGACAGCCAGCAAGATTTGCTGGGGTTTATGGTTAAAAAACATCACAACATTAAAGAGGTAAAAAAATCCTATAAGGACAGCTTTACGTTAAATGAAGCAAGAAACCCAGAGACTCCAATTTATTTAAGCTATACGCCTGATGATTTAAAACTGGTGGAAGGACAACCACATCCTAATGCAATTTATTATGCAATAGGAAAAAAGCAGCCTATTGGCGCAATTTCAATCAAAAAACTAACTGAAGGATAAAGTACTCGTTCCCATGCTCCTGCGTGGGAATGCAGTGTGTGACGCTCTACGTCACGGAATGCAGAGCGTTCCAGTATGAATTCCCACGAAGACCGTGGGAACTAGAAAGCAAACTAACTAAAGGATAGCAAAGATGGAAAAAGTAACAGGTATTAAAAGTGTAGGTTTCAAAATTAAAGCATTGGGCCATGGCGTGGTGAACTGGAATGGTCCAACAACACTAACAGGTGATGGTGGAAAAACTGTTGATAACCATACCCTGCCAAAATTACGTGGCTATACCAATTTAACCGGTAAAGTAAAAGATGAGACTGGCTATCAATATAAAAAAGAAGCGACCGACATTGATTTTAAAAAAACACCGCTCTACATCAGTCAAAACTGTATTCGTCATCATCTTTTTAGAGAACAGGCTTTTGATTTACATTATGCCGGCGATAAAAATTTGCAACAGGTTTTATCCTCTATTACAGGACTTATCCGAGGTTACGTTGTGCCATCAAGTCAATGCAAAAGAACCAGCCCATTATTAATGGAAGATTTTGTAGATCAGTTGGGAAATGGTAATTTTGAGCAGTTTGGTCAAGCAGGCGAGCGAGACAGTTCGTCTTTTTTCTCAAAAACAACCTTTGGTGATACGGAATATAATTCATATGGCTCAATCAGCATAGAGCAATTGCAATTTATATCATTAGATAAAAAGTTTGACCGTGCATCAATGGTCATTAAAGAAGGACAAGGGGAAGAAGTTGCAGATGCGGTGCAAAGCTTTATTCAATCGCTCAATCCAGATTTATCCCCCAAAGCCATCTTTCACCCGAACTATGTACGGCGAGGGACTATCTTTGAAGAAGGCGAAGCAGGTATTTTGCTGGATAGTGATGCGATTAAAGCACTTATTGAAGCTACATTGACAAAAATATCAGAGTTATCTATTCGTCAGGCAAAATCTTATATGTATGTCGATGAAATGTTGGTTGACTACAACGACAGCACCAAAATGATGCGTATTAAGCAGGATGAGAGCAGTATTTCTGAACAACCAGAGTCGGATTACGCTTGTTATTTTTACGCCAAGTAGAGGTCGGGCTATGAAAATCATAATTGATTACGAATCTTGTTGGCGAAATTCATTTCTTGATGGCAATAATAATGAAGAGTTGCCAAAAAAAGGACGTAAGTTTATTGGCTCAATGACCAACCTTAAAAAACCGGAAAACTTTATCAAGCGAGAAATAACGCTAGATACCGTGATGGGCGTTTTAAACCGGCTCATTGGAGACCAGAAAAAGCTTTATCAAGCAAGAAATGAAGAAAAATATGGACATTATTATTTTAAAGATCTTGAACAATTCATTGAGTTTAAGGATACACCAACTCGAATCAATGATAATGAAATGACTTTTATAAGGAACATGACAGGAAGTACTGACCAGAATTCATTTACAGGTATTATTAAAACTCAGGATACGCTCTTTTCATCAGATTATTCTGCAGAATTTTGGGGTGTATTAGCATTAAGTTTTGAAGAAATTTGTCAGTTTATTGTTAATAAAAACAGAATTGATAAAACAGTTCAGATGGATCCTGTTGCGATTATTTCTAAACTGGAACTGTTAAATAAAGAAAAACCAGTTGCTAATGAGGGTATTGCCTATGCTGCGATGCAAATTTTAAATCAGCATTTTCCAGAAGCTAACTATTTGAGTAACAAGGGTGAAATAATTCCCATCATGATTTATTGTTCTTCATTGTATCTGCAATTAGAACGTCTTTCGGATAGATTCGATATAAGTTCGGCTAAAACAAAAAGTGGTGCGATAAGCGGTATTTCAAAACGCGGATTTACTAAGAAAGATTTTATGAATCGTTTTACCAGCGGTGATAAAAAGAAAATCTGGGGAAACCCCTACATTCGAAAGGAAAGAGTAAAAGGTGTCGGTGAAGTTGTTTCTATGATGACCAAAGCCAGCGGTCAGCTAGAAATTGAAATTAATGTAGAAAAAGAAAAAGCCAAAGAAATAGAAAATATGATCGAGTGTGCGGGCGTATCCAGTTTTTACCTGGACAAAAAAGGCCTGGCTTACGTTTCCAGAATAGACACCCGACCAAGGAGAAATTAATGGACTATTACATTGATATTAAAATTAAACCTGATGCTGAAATGCGAGAAAATGTATTGCTTAACAAGGTTTATAGTAAATTACACAAAGCGTTATTTTCTTTAAAATCTAGCGATATTGGGGTCACCCATTAGCTGGCCGGTGTCAATAGTGATTACTCTATTCTGCCAGTGTATTCGCATTGTTACCAAAACAACCGAGGTTAAGAGATTGTTCCCTTGTCAGCTGCTAGGCGCGCGCCGTTTGAGCGCTTCAATCTCAATACGCGTAGCGTCTCCTTCTCTCTCCACCTCAATGGATTGCCCTGATTAACTCCACATTAGAATACACAGCATTCTTTTCACATTAAATCCCATCGTATTGACAGTCATCGCACCCGTTATGTCGATTCATTGGTGTCGGAAAACGATCCGCACCAGTCACCCATCTGGATCAAGGCGGAACACATCCTTTGTTTTTCTGCCCCTGGTACCTTGGTACCCCTCACAATCATCGGTGCCAAACCGTGTCCAAAAAGTATTCACAGAATCTGTGGCTCAGCTTGCGCTGTCCAGACCCGAGTAAGCTCACGGTTTGGGCGAAACGTCAAACACAATGGGCGACAGAGGCTTCCAATCAGAGTCGCTGGTTTTTCCACACCCCAATCTGGCTCACCGCTGTCGTCCAATCTTAACCTGGAAACATCCGTTTGGCCTCATACGGCGTTTGATGTTTCAACATCATCCAGGTGGCTCTGGCGAGTTTTCTGGAGACCGCACGGAGCGCAATAATGCCATTGGTTTTCGCCTTTTTACGGTCATAGAAGCGCTGTGCCAGTGGCTCAAAACGGATGGCAAAATGCGCGGCTTCTGAAAACGCCCAGGATAAATACTTGTTACCGGCTTTGGCGTTGCCGCTGCCTTTCTTCTTGCCATTGCTCTGTCGCGTACTATCAACACAACGGCAATACGATGCATAATTCCCCGGCCCGGCAAAACGATGAATATCACCGGTTTCCAGCATAATCGTTAGACCCAGTATTTTTCCGACCCCGGTTGTGGTTTGCGTTATTTTGAATTCATCGGTTAACTTGACCGCATTGAATGCGACGTGTTCGATTTGGTTAATCTCCTGTTGAACCGCCTGATAGACGGAAAGACCGGCTTGGACGGCCAAATACGTGTAGTCTTCTGGTAGTGGTATTTGAAACGTTGTCTTCTTCAGCTCACCGGTGGCGATGCGAATCCCTAGTGAACGCCAAAGTTGGCTCTGGACACTGATTAACTGGCTGCTGGCAGTATGCACCAGTGACAGTCTGCGACGTAACAAATCTCTCACCGCCCGTTGTTCTTTTGGATAAATGTAGCCTGTCGGTAAGATCCCCAACCGCATCAGATGGGCAAGCCAAAAGGCATCGTGTTGATCATCGCTGTATTTCAGACCATCGTATTGTTTGACAGCCGCCGTGTTGACCAGTTTCAAGTGATATCCGGCATCTTGCAGACCATCAACTAACCAGTACCAATTGAATGTCGATTCAACAGCAACACCCTGTAAGGTATTACGATACGGATCTAGCGCTTTCAACGTTTGATTCAGATCGTTACTCAAGCGTTTTTCGTAAACCCGTTTATCGGCTTCGTCAATGACGACAACAACGTGATTATTTGAATGTAAATCAATTCCACAGTAATGTCTCATGTCTGTCTCCTCTTCGTTGTGTTAACAACCAGTTTAACAACTGGTTGGAAACGACCGGCTAGAGGAGTATCAGTTTTCCTGCCTATGAAATTAAGCTTGGTGACATTTTGCGAATACATGCTACTGAAACCAGGCTGGTAGTGTTACAAAATATAAATTGGTTGGGAGGATTAGTAGGCTACTGTGAACAAACACAAATACTGCCCATACCCACCAAAGTCAGTTACCGTACAGTCTCACGCAAACAAGCGAATATGACAGAGGCAAAACTCAGGCGTTTAATCAAACGAGGCTCGATATCTGCCGATGATGTTAAAAAATATAAAGCTAAAATGTTTACTCAAGGACTCGATAACGCTTATCTTGAACTAGAAAGCACATCCAATGGAAATAAGCATCGTCGGTATATTGAGTTTGGTGAATTATCTGATAAACCTTCAACGGGCTTATTTGACTCGTTTGGTTTAAGCAAGGAATCAACAGTCCCTTGGTTTTAATTTGACCACAAAAATATTGTAGAAAACCGCTACAATTTTAACTAATGCAATCACCAAATGGAGTTTGAACATGGCAAAAGCAGCTTCTCCAATTCGTTTGCAGGAAGAACTGATGCAAGCGGCAGAATCAACGGGCAGGCGTTTTCATCGCAGTACGGCTGAACAGATTGAATATTGGGCGGATCTTGGACGATCAGTTTCCTCAACTTTAGATCCTGATGTTTTGTTGTCGGTCTTATCAGGATTGACAACAATAAAGACCGAACCTGTTATATGTTCGCCCATTGACTCGGATGATGTCTTTGAGGAACTTGAAAATGATCGAAAAGCTGGAACACTGCATAGCACGGTAACGAGTAGTGCTGTCAGATATCAGGCTTCACTGGAACATTCAGGTTATCTGGAGCAAATCGATCCAAATGGAAATATTACAACGGGACAATTTGAGCATGGGCAATTCATTGTTCTAAACGGGTCTATTCCTTGAAAAAGGATAAACAACTCTGGCTTCTCGCGTGTGGTAACGGTGCAGGAAAAAGTACTTTTTACAGAACACGGCTTGAGCCACTTAGATTGCCTTTTGTAAATGCTGATATATTGGCAAAACAGCTTTATCCAGAACAACCAGAACAGCATAGCTACGAAGTAGCAAAAATTGCCGAAGCCATGCGAACACAACTATTACGGCTGGGCGGGCATCATGTGCCGGAAGATAAAGTACGCAGTAGAATTGAATGTTCTGCAGGCATTACCGCTATGTGATAATGTGGCTACACTAAACCGGACACACACTTTAAAATAAACAGAAAAGGATAAAGTGTGTCTCATCATGAATGATCAAGCCAAAAAACCAAATACCTACACATCAGAATTTAAAGAATCGACGGTTAAGCGAGCGCTTGACTCCGATCAACCGATTGCTCAAACAGCACGGGATTTAGGTGTCAATCCGAATACAATTCATACTTGGATTAGCAAATATTCATCACTGAAAATGCCTGTCGCAAGAACGGATGAACATATTTATGATGAAAACAAACGTTTAAAAAAAGAACTCACGAGAGTGACTCAGGAGCGCGATTTGCTAAAAAAGGCCACAGCGTACTTTGCGAAGGACATCGTGTGAAGTACGCCTGGATCAAGCAACACAGCGTCGATGATTCGGTGACAACGCTGTGTGAGTTCATGACGGTTTCACGCAGTTGTTATTACGCATGGCTTTCTGCACCGAATTCAGCGCTGGAAAAAGAGAATGATCAATTAATCGAAACATTGACCGTTCTCTTTGAAAAAGGCCGTGGCACCTACGGAACACGCCGTCTAAAAAATAAATTTGCTGAACAAGGCATCGTTGTGAGCCGTCGGCGTATTGCCCGACTCATGAGGCAGGCTGGATTGTGGTGCAAAACCAAGAAAAAGTTTAAAGCAACCACGGACTCCAAACACAATCAGGCCATTGCCCCTAATCTGCTGAAAAGGCAGTTCACTGTTTTACACCCAGACCGTAATTATGTCGGCGATATCACGTATATCCATACGCAGGAAGGCTGGCTCTATCTGGCTGTTGTGATTGATTTGTTTTCCAGAAAAGTGGTTGGCTGGTCGATGGATCGTCGCATGAAAGCGCAATTAGTGAATGATGCACTATTAATGGCTCTCTGGAAACGTAAACCGGCCAAAGGACTGGTTTGGCATACGGATCGCGGCAGTCAGTATGCATCGGATAGCCACAGGGCAATTTTAAAAGATCATCATGTCACGCAATCCATGAGCCGCAAAGGAAACTGCTGGGATAACGCTGTTTCTGAAAGCAGGGCCACCGCATTAAAAAGCATTTGAAAACATGATTTTGGCGCGATAAGCATCGTTCCAAGCGGCTTTTCTCTTTTTCTTTGCAAGGCTGAGAGAAGAAGCTTCCTGTTGAAACAAATTCAGGCAGAGATGACGAATACTCGTCATGATCGTAGCAGCATTTCCTTTGATTCGGCTCGCGTCGTCACCAAAGATGACATCCAGTCGCCAATGAAGCGGATTTTCAACGCCCCAGTGCCCACGTACAGCATTTGCGAAGGGCTTGGCAACCGCAGGAATCGAGTTGATGAAGTAACGACGCTCGAGAGATTTAGTCTTCCCTTGAAGGCATTCGCGCTCGACCATGCCAATGCTTTTTAATCCCTTCCATTGGTGGGTATTAGGAAGACTCAGCAAATCATCACTCACCCAGTATCGTCGTGTCTCCAACCTGCCATGCGCCTTATCGAGTTCTTCCTCATAGTCGTAATTGATACCTCTGAAGTGGTTGGCTTGCGCGGTGACAAAGAAATCTTCAACCGCTTCATGAAGCTTGCTCTGATTACCTTTCAATCCCAGTACATAATCCCCATTTTGTTCAATCACTTGTTTAGCAATCGCTCGTTGACAACCCATCGCATCAATCGTGATGATACAGCCCTTGAGTTCGAGCAATTTAAGTAGTTTCGGAATGGCTGTAATCTCATTAGATTTATCATCCGTTGCTTGTTGACCCAAAACCATGCGGTTGCTGCACGCCCATGCACTCACCATATGCAGTGGATTTCGGTCGTTCTTGCGGTCACGTGAACCGCGAGCTGTTTTGCCATCGATGGCAATGACTTCTCCACCTGTTACGGTCAATACCGATTGTGTCCAACTCATAAAACACTCGCGAAAACCGGTAGGTGATAGTCTTGAGAGAACATAGGCTATACAGTCGTGCGACGGGACTCCGTTCTCAAGTGCAATATATTGACGGAGCCAACTTAATTTTTCTTGACCAAAGTCTTCTATCGCTTCCCATCCATCTGCGCCGCTGGCAACCGCAGATAGAGTAAGGACAATGATGTCTATTAACTTATGTTGCTTGTGGCGTTCTATCCTCGGGTCTTTTAGGGTGGAAAAATGATCTAATTGGGTATCTAGTATACTCAACCATCCACAACATGTAGTATCTAGCGATGGAAGAGCAAAGGCATCCGGTTTGTAACGTTGACTATCCTGGAACATTCCAGGAATTTGATAAGTGGTTTAGCACCGAAGAGGCTTGCCTTGCATATATTTTGACACTCAGGTGGCCTCAAGGTTTTTGTTGCCCTTCTTGCGGAGTTTTTGAAGAAAACCCGTCGATTATGGGCAGGGGTCTTTTTCTGTGCCGCAAATGCAAACGGCAAACATCCATTACTGCTGGAACATTGTTTCACAAAACACACAAGCCGCTGAGGAGCTGGTTCCTTGCTATCTGGTTTGTAACGAGCCAAAAGAATGGAGCCAGCGCACTTGGACTGAAGCGTGTTCTTGGTCTTGGCAGTTACGATACTGCATGGACCTGGATGCATAAATTGCGTCGAGCAATGATACGTCCTGGTCGCGACCATCTAACAGGCGCTGTCGAAGTCGATGAAACCTATGTTGGAGGCGTAGGAAAAAAATCAGAGGTCGTGGTGCCGAGCGTAAAGTGATTGTTGCTATTGCCGCTGAAGTCAGAGGGAAAGGCTCAGGCCGAATACGAATGTCTATGATTCGAGATGTGTCGGCGAACAGTCTTCATCAGTTTGTTTCGGATAATGTTGAAAAAGGTGCGACAGTTCGCACGGATGGATGGAAAGGATATATCGGTATTGAAGACGTTGGCTATAAGCATATTGTAAGCAATATTACCGCAAGTGGTGATCCTGCACATGTCGTCATGCCTCGTGTCCATAGAGTTGCATCCTTATTTGATCGTTGGTGGCTTGGAACTCATCAAGGAGCTATACGTCCGGTGCAACTTGCTTATTATCTTGATGAGTTTACATTCAGGTTCAATCGCCGAAATTCAAAAGCGCGTGGCTTGCTCTTCTATCGCTTGATGGAGCATGCGGTAGAATGCGCGCCGGTGCCTCGCCCTAAAATAATTGGTGGTGAACCACAACATATGGTAGTTGGTTGAGTAAACTGGATACCCATTTTTGAATATATTGAGGTTTTCTATAACCGAGAAAGAAGTCATTCTGCGAATCACTATTTGTCGCCTCTCGATTACGAAATTCAGTACAAAGCTGTGTAATCGTGTGTACGGTAAAGTGTTGACACATTATCACTGCCGCACAGGCAGCTTAGAAAATTCGACTTTTGCGGTGAGATACTGCTCCGCTGTTCACTGCCGCACAGGCAGCTTAGAAAGCACTTCATTCTCCCTCTCACGTAGTAAAGAAGTTCACTGCCGCACAGGCAGCTTAGAAAGTAATCAAACGGGGCAAACTAATTGTTTAAAGGTTCACTGCCGCACAGGCAGCTTAGAAAATATCAAACGAGACTGGTTGGCTATCCTTAGAGTTCACTGCCGCACAGACAGCTTAAGAAACGTTTCCAAACAAGTCCTGATGTAGTTCTGCAGTTCACTACCACACTGTAATGGGCATAAAACATCGACGTTTTATTGCGTTTGGTGAGCTTTTAGATTCATATCGTGGAAGGTCAGCTTGACCCGTTTTGGCTTAAGTAAAAAAGCAACCATACCTTGGTTTTAATACAGATTTTCTTAACAACTATTTGCTTTACATAGAGCAATGTCAATGCTTGTGTTACACTTGTATGACAAACCTTTGCTTATCTTAGGAGGTAGCCATGAGTGACGTTAGAGTCAATGCACGATTTGATGAACACACAGCAGATAATCTTATGTATCTCAAAGGAGCTATTAGCGGTACAAATACTGATATTTTAAAAGAGGCCGTTAATTTTTACGCCGA
The DNA here is from genome assembly GCA_965224565.1 of Methylococcales bacterium. Classification (GTDB taxonomy): domain Bacteria; phylum Pseudomonadota; class Gammaproteobacteria; order Methylococcales; family DRLZ01; genus DRLZ01. Next base: position 1,127,319 of record CBDCZN010000002.1, read on the forward strand.
TTATATTCGTAATGATGTACAAAGACGCAAACAAGCATTGATTGATAGTGGTTTTATCGCTTCTTTTGAAGGTCCTGAAGATATGTCTGTTAACTACAAACGTTATATTCATGAGGCAATAGATGCAAAGTATCCTCCGCAAAAACTCAATAATAGCTGATTCTGGCTACTGGGTTGCTCTTGGTAATACTAAGGATCGTTTTCATCAAAAAGCAATGTCAGCGTTCCAGAATCTGGAAGAGATACCTTTTGTCACATGGCCTGTTATCACAGAAGTCAGCTATATGCTTTATCGCGATGTAGGATATAAACAACAACAAGCTTTTATTGGATCAGTGAAAGACGGAAGTTGTCAGATATTTTCTTTAGAAATTGAACATTTCACACGACTTGAAAGCTTAATGCACACATATAGAGATTTACCGATGGATCTGGCAGATGCTTCCCTCGTTATACTAGCAGAGGAGCTAGGGCATGGTCGTATTCTTTCTACGGATCAACGAGACTTTAATACTTATCGTTGGAAGAATCATAAACCTTTTGAGAATTTGTTAATATCTTAGGACTGGAAATTAAATGACTTGTACTTTCAAGCTCTCTTTCGATTTGGACGTAACCACTATCGGCTTGTTGTTATCTATTCTCTATTTTTGCCCAGGTATCACGTAACGTTACCGTTCGATTGAAAACTAGTTTATTTGATACCGAGTTGATGTCAAGACAGAAATAACCTTCGCGTTCAAACTGAAACTGTTCACCTGGCTGAGCTTCAGCAATACTTGATTCAATATAGCAATCAGTCAATGTTTGCAAGGAATCAGGATTAATATGTTCTCTGTAATCTGAACCATCTTTAGCCGAATCCGGAGTAGGGTGGTTAAACAGTCGATCATACAGTCTTATTTCTGCTGGTACTGCATGTTGTGTTGATACCCAGTGAATCACCCCTTTTACTTTTCTATCTTCCGGATTTTTGCCCAGTGTTGCCGCGTCGTAACTGCACTGTAGTTCTATAATATTGCCTTGGGTATCTTTAACTACTTCGTTGCATCGAATCACGTAAGCGTTGCGCAAGCGCACTTCACCACCTGCAACCAGGCGTTTGAATTTTTTGTTGGGTGCGACTTCCAGAAAGTCGTTGTGATCGATATAAATTTCCCGGCTTAATGGTATATCGCGATGACCCAGTGTTTCATCTTGTGGATGATTAGCGGCACGCATGGTTTCCACTGTATTTTCCGGAAAGTTGGTGATGGTGACTTTTAATGGGTTTAATACTGCCATACGGCGCGGGGCATTGGTATTTAAATCGGTACGGATGCAGTCTTCCAGTACACCCATTTCAATAACATTTTCGACTTTGGTGACACCGATGCGCTGGCAGAAATCTGCTATCGATGCCGGCGTATAGCCACGTCGTCTCAGACCTGCAATGGTGGGCATTCGCGGGTCATCCCAGCTGTCCACCTTGCCTTCATCGACTAACTCTGTAAGTTTACGTTTACTGGTAATTGTGTATTCAAGATTAAGGCGCGAGAATTCGATTTGTTGCGGATGACTTGGTGTTTTCAACTGTTCCAGAAACCAGTCGTAGAGGGGACGGTGGTCTTCAAACTCAAGTGTACACAGTGAATGGGTGATGTTTTCTATGGCATCTGACAAACAGTGGGTAAAATCATACATTGGGTACAAACACCAAGCAGCACCAGTTTGATGATGAACGATACCGTGTCGAATCCGGTAAATGGTCGGGTCACGCATGTTGATATTCGGTGATGCCATGTCGATTTTTGCGCGTAATACTTTGCTGCCATCGGTAAATTCGCCAGCGCGCATACGGGTCAATAAATCAATATTGTCTTCTATAGAACGCTCACGACAAGGGCTGTTTTTCCCTGGCACTGTTAACGTGCCGCGATATTCGCGAATTTGTTCGGCGCTCAAGTCATCGACATAAGCATTGCCGTCTTTGATTAGCTGCATGGCATAGTCATACAGTTGTTCAAAATAATCAGAAGCGAAGTACAAGCGATCTTCCCAGTCGCAACCCAGCCAGCGCACGTCTTCTTGAATGGCGTCTACAAAGGCAACATTCTCTTTTTGCGGGTTGGTATCATCAAAGCGCAGGTTGCAAGTCCCTTTGTAATCTTGTGCAACTCCAAAATTCAACAGAATGGATTTAGCATGACCAATATGTAAAAACCCATTGGGCTCTGGTGGAAAACGTGTTGCTACACGACCATTGTGTTTGCCTGATTGTATATCTTCATCAATGATTTGGCGGATGAAGTTGGTTGCTTTGCTGGCGTCCGTGTTGCTCATGAACAATTACTCGTTGATTGTCTGGGGAATTTTAAATTTAACAGATGATTGTAACCGATACATCAATTCAAGAGGTGCTGGTTTGATCTGACCGATATTCCCACAAATTAAAATGCCCGTAAACTGTCGTTTGCGGGCACAATAATTGGTGTAGTGCGTTTCATCATCAGGTTGTTATATGGTGATTGTTAAACCAAATAAACTTCTGCTGCCATTCATTCTACTTTGTCACATTTAACGGAAACTATTGCATTTCTGTAGGGTGCGTTGTACGCACCAATCAGCGTGTTTTGTTGTTCCAATGGTGCGTAAAACGCACTCTACATTGGTAGATAAAGTAGAATGAATGGCAATGATGGAGACTGTGTTAACCAGATGAAAGTTATGCCATATCCAGCATCAATTCATTGAGCTTGTGGACAAATCCTGCCGGGTCTTCAAGCTGTCCGCCTTCTGCCAGAATCGCTTGATCAAACAGTATGCTTGCCCAATCACCAAATTGATCCCCATCCAGTTGCCCTTTCATGCGTTCAACCAGGGGGTGTGCTGGATTGATTTCCAGCGCTGGTTTGCTGGAGGGCATTTCCTGTCCGGCTTGTTTGAGCAGGTTTTGCATGTACAATGCCATATCCTGCTCATTCAAGACAATACAGGAAGCCGAGGAGGTCAATCGCTGCGATACTCGCACATCTTCCACTTTATCACCTAGCACTTCTTTTAATTTGTCGATAATATCTTTTGCGTTTTCAGCGGCTTTTTCCTGTTCCGCCTTGGTGTCCTCGTCGTCCAGGTCGCCAAGATTCAGCTCGCCTTTGGCGATTGATTGTAATTGCTTGCCATCAAACTCGGTTAAGCCGCTGACCAGCCATTCATCGACCCGGTCAGTTAACAGCAACACTTCGATGCCTTTTTTGCGGAAAATTTCCATGTGCGGGCTGTTTTTAGCGGCTGCAAAGGTTTCTGCGGTGACATAGTAAATCTTGTCTTGCCCGTCTTTCATGCGCGCGACATAATCTTCCAATGATACGTCTTGTACTTCGCTATCGGTTTCGGTGCTTGAAAAACGTAACAATTTGGCAATGTGTTCTTTATTGTCAAAATCTTCTGCCGGTCCTTCCTTGATTGCTTTGCCGAAATCGTCCCAGAACTTTTGGTATTTATCCGTATCTTTTTTGGCAAGGTCTGCAAGCAGTTTTAACACTCTTTTTACAGATGCTTTGCGGATGCTGTCAATGGTGCGGTTACCTTGTAGAATCTCACGCGATATATTCAGTGGTAAATCGTTAGAATCAATTACGCCACGGACAAAACGCAGATAACGTGGCATTAACGTCTCGGTATCATCCATGATAAACACGCGTTGAACGTAGAGTTTTATGCCATGTTGCTGATTCTGGTCGTATAAATCAAACGGTGCTTTACCTGGCAGATATAACAACGAAGTATATTCCAGATTACCTTCGACACGATTATGAGCCCAGGTTAATGGGTCTTCCCAATCGTGTGAAATATGTTTGTAGAACTCCTTGTATTCATCATTTTTGATTTCACTTTTGGGTCGAGTCCACAGTGCGCTTGCCTTGTTGACGACTTCCCATTCTTCAGTCGGTTTACCGTCATCATCAGCTTTGAGCATCTTTATCGGTAGTGGGATGTGATCTGAATACTTGGAAATAATACTGCGCAGACGCCAGGAATCGGCAAACTCATTTTCACTGTCTTTCAGATGCAGGGTAATTTCAGTACCATGAGTGTCTTTTTCAACGCTTTCAAGTGAATAACCTGACTCTCCTGTCGATTCCCACTGTACACCTTCACTTTTATCAAGACCTGCTCGGCGGGTGACCAATGTGACTTTGTCAGCGACAATAAATGATGAATAAAACCCGACCCCGAATTGTCCAATTAGATTTGCATCCTTGGTCTGATCGCCTGTCAGTTTTTCTAAAAATTCTTTGGTTCCAGATTTAGCGATTGTGCCGATATTTTCAATCACTTCATCACGGCTCATTCCGACCCCATTGTCACGAATTGTTACAGTATTGGTGTCTTTCTCATACTCAACTTCGATGCGTAGCTCAGAATCGCCTTCATATAAAGTGTCATCTGCAATTGCTTCAAAGCGTAATTTGTCGCAAGCATCGGAGCCGTTTGAAATCAGTTCACGCAAAAAGATTTCCTTGTTGGAGTACAAGGAATGGATCATCAAATGCAGTAACTGATTGACCTCTGTTTGAAATTCCATATCTTGTTTGGTAGTAGCGTCACTCATTTAATGTAAATCCTTTTTGATGATTTGAATAATTAGAAAACGTATATGGGGATCAACTCTTTCAACTTCAACCCTGAATTTTTTACTGATTGTATGCGTGAAGCTTGCCATATTCAGTGCAGTGTGAATATTACCATTGATGTGTTCTCTACTGATTGACTTTGTTATAGTCCAATTTAAGTTAAAAAAGATTGCTGATTCAATTACATGCAGACCACAGAATCTCTATCAAGGTTCTATAGGCGAATTGAATAGCAGTTTCATGAACATAGAAGTATGCAGTACACGACTCATTTAACTGAATGCTTGAAGGGAATGAATGAGTCAGCGATACAACATCAATTATTGTTATGCAAGGTTTTCACAATAAACTTAAATATTAGAGCTATGTTATTGATTGATAATAGTATAAAGTTAATAATCGCATTTATGCTTTTGATCGGCTGTTCTTTAACCAGTGCTGCGATCATCACAGTGGATGACCAATGCACATTAACAGATGCGTTGAACGCCAGCAGTCAAAACATGAAAAGCGGAGATTGCAAGGCAGGATCGGGTATCGATACTATTGTCTTACCCAGCAATGGTCACTATGTAATACCCATTCGGGGTGAAAGCAATAATGATTTTGGTCAAATTGAAAGTATATCCACCATCTGTAAAAGCACAGTCATTATTAACAGCTGTCCTTCATAACTGAACTGGTGTCAGCATTCAAGTGTTGAACCAGTATACACAAATTCCAGGTTGGAAATTCATCCGAAATACTGTATTTTCATTCCATGCCATTACAGCAAGTACAGTTAGCTAAACATCAAACAAATCTGGCAGCTTGCCAGCTCTGTCCGCAAATGATTGGTCCGGTTATTATCGGGAACCCTGTTTGTTCTGAAATTCTTCAGCTTGGTCAGGCTCCCGGTATTCATGAAGGCAAGGTAGGTAAGCCGTTTGGCTGGACTGCTGGTAAAACATTGTTTAAATGGTACGAGCGTATTGGGGTTGATGAGCAAACTGTCAGGTCAAATGTCTACATGGCGGCAGTGTGCCGTTGTTTTCCGGGCAAGCATCCCAATCACGGTGACCGGGTTCCTGATAAAACTGAAATCAGCACTTGCTCAAGATGGCTCAAAGCAGAAATTGAGTTATTACGTCCTAAATTGATAATACCAGTTGGCAAGCTTGCAATCGCACAATTGATGAAAGTCGACAAATTAAAAGATGTGATTGGTCAAACTCATCAGCTTGAATTCTACGGTATCTCTGTTGATGTGATTCCACTCCCGCATCCATCCGGCGCATCTACCTGGCATAATATGCAGCCAGGTAAAACACTTTTGCAGCAAGCTTTGGAAGAAATTAACAAACACCCTTGCTGGAAAACAATCAACTCCTGAAAAGTATTACATTCTGCGCAAACTCCGTTAGAATAGTCCGCTAACAAATCAAACAACAATTATTTGTTTCGCTGACTATTTTGAGTATTACTTTATTTGGCTAGTGAAATGTCAGAAACATTGATGATCCAAGAGGAGTTCTTATGAATATCATGATTCAGTTTAAACAAATCAGTGGCTTGTTATCAGTGCTGATGCTGGTCTGCTTGCTTACAGCGTGTGCATCATCTGGTTCATCATCCACATCCGAGCAACCTACAGCTGAAACAAACAGTTCTGAAGCACAACAAACTGCTCAAGAAGCAACCGATGTTACGCCAAAAAGTTCAGTAAAAAATGGCAAAACATTGGTAGTTATGCCGATTACATTCAAGTCAGGAATAAACATGCATGATGCCATTCGCGATGAATGCATGCTACCTGAGAAATTATCCGGTTTCATTCGTGATAATGCCTTAAGCGCATATGAGACTATCGTTGTTGATGGTAGCAGAGCACCACGTGGAGCTGATGTATTAACCGTAGAAATCACTGATTTGCGAGCTTCAAAAGGTGGCGGCTGGAGCGGGCCAAAGTTCGTTTCTGTGCAAGGTTCATTAAAACGCAGTGGTCGTGTCATTGGTGATTTCCAGGGTAAGCGGACTTCCATGGGTGGAGCTTTTGGTGTATTCAAGCGAACTTGCGATATTGTTGGACGTTGTACTAAGACATTAGGTGCAGATATTAGTACCTGGCTACAGAATCCAGGGAAAAACTCAACACTCGGTGAGTAGATATAGGTATTACAATTCAACGTTCCGTCTTCTAAATCCCTTGCCTACTGAGTAAGGCAAGGGGTGGGTGGTTAACCGGAGATTGAACGATTGCTGTATCAATAGCTACTTAATTTTAATAATAAATCGGATGAAAAACTGGAAAATCGGCCATATTACCGAGATAAAAGTAAAGGAACACAATGGCAAACGAACTCATTGAAGAGCTTAAAGAATTACTGATTGAAGGTCTTCATCTGGAGGAGATTGCTCCGGCAGATATTGATCCCCAAGCGCCTTTATTTGGCGAGGGACTTGGGCTTGATTCAATTGACGCACTGGAGATCGGGGTGATGCTGGATCGGCAGTATGGAATTAAAATCGTTTCTGATGACGAGAAAAACAATCAGATTTTTGCATCGCTTCAATCATTGGCTGATTTTGTTGCAGAAAAGCGCGTTCAATAAGACCAAAGCAATCACGCTGACTGTTGTTTCTATTGGACTGGTCATCGCCTATCCCTTTATCACATATATACTTCAGCGTAGCCAGTATGGTGGTTTTCTTCCATGTGTGTTAGCGCTAGTGCTGTACTGGCGGGCATTGAATGCTTCAGAAATAATTCAGCGTTTCAGTCTGTTCGCACTCGCTGTTTTGTTGTTGACTGGTGCTCTGTTGATGGATGATGTCACCAGCCAGTTGATTCCGGTGGCTATTTATTCGGCACTGATCTGGTTTTTTGGTCGGACATTGTTTTATCCACCACCTCTTATCGAACGTTTTGTGAGGTTACAGTTTGCTGAAATTCCAGATGAAGTGCTCAAGTATTGTCGCCAGTTGACTGTGGTGTGGACGCTTCTATTTGTTCTTATAGTGATTGTTTCCCTAGTATTAATTGCGACTAATCATACCTGGCTTTTTGCATTATTGCATGGTGTGATTACCTGGTTATTAATGGCAGTATTGACAGTGATAGAACATGTTTACCGTCTTAAACGTTTTCCATTTATGAAAGACCAGATACCATCAATTAAGGCAACAGTTCAATCGGCAATAAAGAACAAGGATCAATTGTGGTAACACACATCAAAATAACTCTATTCTCAGTATTATTGTGTATTGTTTGCACATTAACACTCGCTGAAACAATTTCGCAGCAGTCTTCAGAATGGTCTGATCTAGTCACCCTTCAAAAAACAACATCATTTCGCTACGATGAAACCCGTAATCTGGAAATGCTGGATACTCCGTGGCAAGGTGGTGGATTACTGCTCGCTTCCAAAGATGGCACACTAGTCAAATTACAAATGCGGCCACAACGCAAAGTAATGGCGATTACCCCTGGAGAAATGATTTATTTTGATAGCGAAACTGAAGAACGTCGTAGATTGCCGCTAAGTACACCGCATCCAATGACTCGCCAAGCCTTGATTTTTCAAGAATTACTGCAAGGGCGACTGGATAAGATCAGCACTGATTATGACATCGCATTCAAGAAAAAAGCACCCAACTGGACGCTTACGTTAAAACCCAAAGCGACACATGATAAACCCGTGTTTACTGAAATAATCATGCGCGGCAGCATCGACAACACAACGCGCAAGATTCATCTAAAGGAAACTGGTGGTGATAGCAGCACTCTAAGCATGCAATTACTGGAAATCGGCCCACAGCTGGAATTTATGATTGAGCGATTATTGCGGGAAGCCCTCGGTCAATAGCCAGTGGCTATTTCACTTTCCAGCGCTCACCGCCGCTATCTGTTTTATGGATTGTTATTGCTATTAATCTCTGCAGTTTTCAAACTGGTCGAGATTGAAACAAGCATGCCCGTGTTCTTTCAGGGTGATTCAAGCGATGCTGGTTTCATGCTGGTTGAAAATCTTCAAACCAATCAATTTTCACGACGTTATATTATTGTGCTTAATGATAGTGGCGATGGTGCATCTCAGCTACCTGAACTGACAAAGCAGTTGATCAAACAGCTTGAGCAACGTGATGATGTTGTTCGAGTCTGGCCGAGCAATCAGCCACCGATTGATTTTGAGCATGTGTTTGAAGACTATGCTCAACATGCATCACAAATTTATAGCCTTAACCCAGAGCAAGAAGCCTCTGAATTATTTGATCCTGATAGCTTTGTTCAACGCGCTGCCAAGTTAAAGCAAGCATTGCTCAGTCCGCAAGCATATCTGGTTAAACCTGTAGCAAGCCACGACCCGCTATTATTGACTTTTAACGCATTCAAACACTGGCGCGATAAATTTCAGCCGCAAGTTGATGCACAGAGTCGAATTGCCCATTTGATGGTTCAAAGTCGACCGCAGGCCTTTGATTTTGAGGCGCAACAACAATTGCAAGTTGCTATTGATTCAGTGTTTACGCAACTCAATCGACAACACGGCAATCGATTTGAATACCAAATAACTGGTGTACCGATGTTTGCTGTCGCAGCACAAAAAGAGATTAAAGCGGATGTTCAGAAAGTCACCATGCTCTCCAGTGTTAGTGTTGTTTTCGCATTTTTACTGTTGTTGCGCTCATTCAAAGCACTGCACTGGACAGCATTGATATTAATCAGCGCAATGGCTGTTGGAGCTTTGCTGACCACACTGGTTTTTGGATCGACTCACGCTTTGACAATTGCCCTGGGTGCAACTCTTATCGGAGTGTGTATCGATTATCCTATTCATACCATGGTACATAGTGCCGCCAGCAAACCACCCGATGCCTGGGGGACTGTACGGCGAATCTGGCCGAGCCTGGTGCTTGGTGGTATGACCACCATGATTGGTTATTTAGCGCTTGCTTTTACTGGTTATCCAGGCTTTCAACAGATTGCTGTATTTGCACTCAGCGGCATCGCCAGTGCATTACTGTTGACCCGTTATATTCTGCCTGCTTTGCTGGAAAACATGGTATTACATTACCCAAACATACCGGGAATCAAGCAATGGCTAAACTACTGCGTACGCTCACGAACCAGCTTACGCATTGTGATAGCGCTATTGGTTGTCGCAGCAATCACCACTTATCCGAGACTACAATGGCTGGATGATCTGGAAAAGCTCAGCGGCTCATCCATGCAGCAGCTAAAAAAAATTGATCAATCAATCCGTGCACGACTTAGCACCATTGAGGCTGGGCGAGTTGTTTTGATTGAAGCCGATACGCTGGAACATGCGCTTCAAAAAAACGAGCAAGCGACCTTGATTCTGCAACAACTACAAGAGGATGGAGCAGTTGACGATTTTTATCCATTGTATCCCTGGCTGGTTTCGCAACAACTGCAACAGCGCAATTTGAATGTCTATCAACAACACACCACGTCACTCTCTCAACAGCGTTGGCATACGGCGCTGGCTACACAGGGATTATCTGTTTCCAGACTTGGTAATTTAAGCGCTGATGATGGAGCAACCCTTGATGCAGAAAAAATCCTGCAATCACAGGTTAAAGAGTTGATTGCAGCTCAAGTGATTCAAAAAAATGACCGTACAGCTCTAGTGATTTGGCTTGGTCCACATCAGCCTGAAATTGTTGTAGATGCAATGCAATCAGTGGATAGCGTTCGTTATATTAGTCAACGTGATACTGTTAACACAATGGCACAACGTTACCGCACAACCGCAGTTAAAGCTCTAAGTTATGGACTATTAACAATTTTTGTCTTGTTAGTGTTGCGTTATTGTAATTTGCTAACAGCATTTAACACATTACTGCCAGCGTTGTGTGCAATTATTTTTATCTTTGGCTTGTGGAGTATACTCAAGCAACCCATTAGCTTCCTGCATTTGATCGGCTCATTACTGGCAGTTGCAATTTGTGTTGATTATGGCATTTTCTATTCCGAAAATCGTTCAGGAAATCCGCTACTCACCTATCAAGCCATGGGCGCATCCATGCTCACTACACTTGCAGCATTTGCCTCACTCAGTATCTCCACCAATCCTTTATTGCAAACGCTTTCGGTTGCCGTAACATTGGGGGTTGGTATCGGATTTTTATTGTGTCCTGTGTTGATTAAAACTGATGAGCAAGATCATCCTCTATAAACATGTGAGAAATTAGGACGATTGGATGTGTTGACAATAGGAGGCGTATCAATGAACCAGGTGGTATTGTATAGAGAGATTGTCGAACACTTTATGTATACTCTTCGCACATGAAAATCTAGCATTTTGTGTGCGTGATATTTTGTGGAGAGCAAGGCGGAAAATCTTGGCTGTAGTCACTCTACAGCAAGGTTTTTCAACGCAGTTATCCGCAAAAAAGTGCGTGTACAGGATGCTAGATTTTCATGTGTGGAGAGTATATATAGTGTCACGTTGTTGACTCAAGCCAATGTAAATATACATCAGGGACAGATTTATTTTTTCATGTTAGTCCTACGATAATAAATCTGTTTCCTTTATCCCCTTTTCCCATAGTACTGCGGCATACCCCGCATTTCTTATCAGACTGGTGAGAAATGCGGGGTAGTGTTATGTTGCAGATGTGACTATAATCCCCTTTTTACAACAAGCTAAGGTGTAAAACTTATGAAAATCACTTTATTTAAATCACGGTTTATTGTTTATCGTACAGTTCTTTTTATCAGTTTTACTCTGTTTGGTTTTACTACCCCAAGCTGTGCTAAAGATACAAGTTATGCGCCTGTAAGCATTACAAAATCTTTTTCTGACGTCATGAAAGAGGACACCAAGAACAAGTCCGCTTTAATGAATAAACATAAAACCTTGTTAAATGAACGCTATCATTTATCTGAAAAAGTGGATAGTAAAGCGACGATGTCTGGCGGGAAGCCTTTACCAGTTGGCCCTACTGCAAAGCTTCAAAAAGGGTCAAGTTTTGATGCTTTAGCTAAAATGTCTCCCGAAGAGATCAAGAAAACCAATAGTTTCCCTTATTTGCCATTGCCACATGTCAGCCCGGATGGAGGCGGTCTTGTGGTTTCTCCAAAACAGCTGGAAACACACCCGGAATTAGTTCGGTTCGATATGGAGTTTGATTTACCTGACGCATATCTTCCTCAGTTTCCTCCGCCGCTGTATCTGGTATCACGTCCAGATCTTGGTGATGTTTCTGGTGGTGAAGAAATCACCATTAATAATTATTACAGCAAACTCAATGGCATTCTCACTCCATTTCAACTCGATGGAATGCGACTGCTGGTAACACCTGTGGCGCAGCAACAATTTAATATCACTGATGATCGTAAAGCAGAAATAGCCCAGGATGCGGTCTCTTGTCTTACCTGTCACACCAATGGTCACACCAGTGGTGTGTTTCATTTAAACCCGGATAATCGACCTCAAAATACGCGTTTTCGTATAGACACCCCTAGTTTACGCGGAGTTAATATCCAGCACTTTTTTGGTTCTAAACGCGCACTTCGCACACTCGAAGATTTTAGTGAGGTAGAAGCCAAAACAGCTTACTTTGATGGTGATCCTGTCATCGCATTCAAAAAAGGAGCACGCCGCTTTAGTCGAGAAGAGATTGCAGCAATGGCTGCGATGCAAAACATGTTTGCTCTCCCACCTGCACCTAAGCTTGGAATAGATGGAAAACTAAATCCTGATAAAGCAACTGAGTCAGAGTTGCGCGGTGAAAAGATTTTTGCTGATGCATGTGCGTCTTGTCATGCACCACCTTATTACACCGACAACTCTGCTCACGATTTACAGGTAGAGCGATTCTATGATGGTCGCGCAGAGGGTTTGATAAAAACCTTTGTCTTGAGGGGGATTAAAGACTCACCTCCATATTTGCATGATGGTCGATTATTGACTTTAGAAGATACTGTTGAGTTTTTTAATCTTGTACTTCAAACCAATTTTAATCAAGAACAAAAAACCGACTTAGTAGCTTTTTTGCGTACTTTGTAGCTAATAATATTTCCAGACCTTAACAGCAACCGCGCATGGAATAACTTGCGCGGTTGCTGTTGATTCTAAATAGTGATTCATCTTCAACTTGCAGAAAGACAAGTCAGTTGTGCAAGTTATTTGATGCACATTCCTGTTTCTTCAACTGCAAATATTCACTTCTTGTCACTATCAATAAAGCAATAGACCATCATTCTGCCCAGTATTAATCTTGCAGATTTTCCAATGCGCGAATTCTCTCTTCCAGCGGTGGATGGCTGCTGAACAGTCTGGATAATCCACCGCCAGCACTGATTGCAAATGCTTGAAATTCAGCCGGAATGGTTTCTGTCGATGAGCCTTGCAGTGCTCGCAATGCACTGATCATTTTCTCACGACCAGCCAGGTTTGCTCCACCTTTGTCAGCATGAAATTCACGCCAGCGTGAAAACCACATGACAATCATGCTAGCCAGGAACGATAACGCTATCTGAGCCACCATTTGAGTCATAAAGTAACCCATGCCGCGACCACTTTCTGAGCGAAACACCGCTCTATCCACGATGTGGCCAATAATGCTGGCTAAGAAGTAAACAAAGGTATTCACGATGCCTTGAATCAAGGTTAATGTCACCATATCGCCATTTGCAACATGGCTGATTTCATGTCCAACCACTGCTTCAACTTCATCTTGGCTCATGGTTTTCAATAATCCAGCACTGACTGCAACCAAGGCGTTGTTTTTACTTGCGCCTGTTGCAAAAGCATTGGGTTCTGGTGTGTTGAAAATACCCACTTCAGGCATTCCAATACCTGCTTGTTTAGCCTGTCTGGCAACCATGTCAAGCAGCCATTGTTCAGTTTGATTGGATGGTTGGTCGATGATTTGAACACCCATGCCGCGTTTTGCCATGGTTTTTGACATCAATAGCGAGACGATTGAACCTGTCATGCCGATTGCAGCTGACATCATCAATAATCCGGGTAAATTTAGATCCACTCCATTTTGGTAGAGCATGGATTCAAGCCCCAATACACGAAATAAAACAGTGATTACCAGCAGAATTGCGGCATTGGTTGCCATAAATAACAGAATACGCGTCATAATGGTCTATCTCCTTTAGCTAGATTTGCTTATGATATGGGGATTGAATGCAATAATTTCAACTGGTTTTTATCCAGTTCAACACGATGACTCAAGCAATTCACCAGAACCGTTGATATATTTGCAAGCAGATAAGGGTAAAACCAAAGTGGTTTGTGCTTGGTGGCTGATTCTTAAGTCTGACAGCGTTGAGCTGAATAATGATATTAACCAGTGGATTCTTGTGTAGTTTAACTTACCGTGAGTAATTTAGAGATGAAAATACAACGACGATTATTGACTATTTGTCTATTGCTAGCTGTGCATATACCTGCAATAGCCATTGAGCAATCTCAATCTGACTGGTTAAAGCATATATCAGTGCCAGAAGGATTTCGCATCAGCCTGTTCGCGGAAAATGTTGAGAATGCCCGGTCGCTGGCATTAGGTGATGATGGTGTGGTTTATGTTGGGAGTATCAAAGCGGGAAAAGTTTATGCCTTGCGTGATACCGACAATGACGGGGTTGCCGATCAGCAGTTTGTGATTGCCAAAGGGCTTGATATGCCTAATGGCGTGACAGTACTGAATGGTGCACTCTATGTTGGAGCCTTAAAACAGCTGTTGAGATGGAAAAATCCTTCTCAGAATCTGGAAAATATGCCTGCACCTGAAGTTTTGCTTAGTGATATGCCGCATGAAAAGCATCATGGCTGGCGTTATCTTAAGGCTGGGCCAGATGGAAAATTGTATATGGCAATTGGTGCGCCATGTAACGTTTGTAAGAAGCCGAAGCCAATTTTCGCCACCATTATTCGGATGAATGCTGATGGCGGTGAGCATGAAATTATTGCCAAAGGAGTGAGAAACAGTGTTGGCATGGATTGGCATCCGCAAACCACTGAGCTGTACTTTAATGAAAATGGTAGAGATATGCTCGGTGATGATATTCCACCAGATGAATTGAATCATGCGCCAAAAAACGGGTTGCATTTTGGTTTTCCCTATTGTCACGGTGACACGATTGCAGATGCTAAGTATGGAAAAAGAAAACCATGTGAGAATTTTGTCCCACCTGTCTGGAAATATCCCGCCCATATAGCTCCATTAGGGATGTATTTTTATCGTGGAAAAATTTTTCCAGCCAAGTATCGTGAACAATTATTTGTTGCACAACATGGCTCATGGAACCGCAGCACACCACACGGATATCGTGTTGCCATGTTGCAGTTCAAAAACGGAAAGCCAGTAGCTGAATCAGTTTTTGCCGAAGGCTGGCTGCAAGATGATGGTGAGGTTCTGGGGCGACCCGTTGATATTCTGGAATTACGCGATGGTAGTTTGTTGATATCAGATGATCAGCGTGGTGTGATTTATCGTATTGAATATATAGAGGAAAAGTAGTGGATAAACGATATGAATTGATCAGCAAGGAAGTTGGCTTTCAGGGGTTTTTTCGTGTAGATACCATGCAGGTACGCCATACCTTGTTTGAGGGTGGATGGAGCAAACCTTTAGAACGAGAATTGTTTCAGCGTGGTGAGTGCGTGGCAGCAGTCCTGTATGATGCGATTCGTGACCAGCTTGTTCTGATTGAACAGTTCAGGGTAGGTGCGATGCAATATGATGATACTCCCTGGTTGCTGGAGATTGTTGCTGGCGCGATTGAGCCAGGTGAAACCCCTGAACAAGTTGTTATCCGCGAAACACAGGAAGAATCCGGATGCGAGGTTCTGGATTTAATCCCGGCGCATGTGTTTTATACGACACCTGGTGGCTCATCTGAGCGTATTCATCTGTTTTGCGCGCGAGTTGATAGCACAAATGTTGGTGGTATTCATGGTTTGCGCACTGAAGATGAAGATATTCGAGTATTTGTAGTGAGCTTTGATGAAGCAATGGCGTTATTGAATGACGGGAAAATTGCATCTGGGATTCCACTGGTAGGGCTGTATTGGCTTGCCCAGCATCGAGAACAATTACGTGAACAATGGGGTTCAGCTGCCGAAGAGGGCGATGAAGCATCTCAATCAGACGCTGGTTGTTAGTTCGCTTTCTCATGAGACTGGTGAGAAATGTGGGTTAGCCGTTCATTATTCAGAAAGGAAAGCTTTGTTATACTCCAAGCGTTGAAGTTGGAAATAGAAGATTTAGTGCTACTGCGGTATCTTGTCGATTGATTTTGGGAGATCAAGCAGTCAATAACACTGCATGATTCTTACTTGATTTTATATGATATCCAATAGAAAAAATGGATAGTAATTTGAAAATCCAAGTAAAACACTATAAAATCGACAACATCACGCCATAGCGGTTTCTTTAATGTCGACTTCGGTTTTTTAAATAATCTTGGCTTGAGATAGATGATACAGTCCACTGCCTGGAGTAACAGTGATGCTTGTATGTTTAATAAGTTTACTCCATCAATATATTAACTTCGGAGAAGTTGTTTACATGAAAAATAAAATTTTATTAATTCTCATCATAGGTATGGTTAGCGTATTGAGTGCCAATTTCGCGATGGCTGCTGACGCGGGGAGTTCTACCCTTGCCGGAAACGAAGAAATGTTGGCTGATGGCATAAAAATCGCTCAAGCGGGAGTGGCATCTGCAAAAGCGGGTAATGTTGATGAGACCAAGGATGCTACTTATAAGTCTTTGGATATTATGTCCTCAATCAACAGTAGCACATGGGATCGTAAGCTTCAAAAACCTCGCGGTAAAATCAGAAAGGCTTATCAAATGGCTAAAAGAATGCAGGACGGCAAGGCGAGAGATGGAGATGATCTTGGCGCTGCAGCAGGATATATTGAAGAAGGAATCGCTGGGTTGAAAAAAGTTCAAGAAATATCCCAGCATAATCTTTAAGGAACCCTCCTAGCCTTATTCATAAGGCGAAAAACAATCTTTAGAAAGAAGGATTGTTGATGTTTGCGATTTTTAATCTGTTCTAGCTTTCAGGCTTTCGTCTCAGGTGAGAACTAAATCACATAATATCGTTCAAAAGATCTTGTACCGCCGTCCGTTTCGATTGGATGGCGGTATTTGTTAATGTCTATTTTCACTATCTTTTAGTTTATTTTTCCCTTGCTCTCACAAAGTGACTGCACCTCTTAAACAAATTTGATCCTCTGGCTCGGCTCTATATAAAATTTAGTGATTCCTTTGCCAGTTGCTTTGACCAAAGTTAATTGAGGCTGATGAATTTGAAAGAACGATAGAAAGACATTCAATCCCTCTTAACTATTAAAGGAGTTTTTATGCAAATCAAAAAAAATACAGTTGCATCATTAAACTATGTTTTGAAAGATGATGAAGAGAATGTTCTGGATCAATCAGATTCGGGTAATTTTGCCTATCTGGTCGGTGCTGGACAAATTATTCCTGGTCTAGAGAAAGCTGTAGAAGGCAAACAAACTGGTGATCAGTTGAATGTTTCGATAATGGCAGTAGATGCGTATGGTGAGCGTGTACTGGAAAAAATTCAACGTGTTCCACAGAAGATGTTTCCCGAAGATATAGAAATCAAGCCAGGGATGCAATTTGAAGCGCAATCTCCAGATGGAGATGTTTCAATTGCAACGGTTGACAGTATTGATGGCGATGTTGTGGTTGTTGATCACAATCATCCGTTAGCAGGTAAGAATTTACATTTTGAAGTAGAAGTTGTTGATGTGCGTGAAGCGAGTACTGAAGAGATGGAACATGGACACGTTCATGGCCCAGGCGGACACCCTCATTAACGCCGCGATCTACAGCATTGAAACAGAAGTGGCTTTTGAGTAAAAATACAGTGATGTAACAGGCACAACAGACGGTAACAGTTGGTTAGTTGTTCATTACATCGCTGATGGTAGAATTATCAGCCAGCCTCTTCCGGGATATCAACATAAAGTTCTTGATTACGTTGGTTGATCTCGCGTCTCATTTCTAAGCGCATCTTTGCGGCTTGATAGAGCTTTTTATCGAGTTCGGTGATCAGATCCAACTTTGGTACCGGGCTGGATTGACCATTTTCATTTTTGGCGACCATGGTGAAATAGCAGGATGTTGTATGACGCTGTTCGTGTGATTTCAAGTCTTCCGCAACAGCCTTAATGCCAACCTCCATTGATGTGCGTCCTACATAGTTAACATTGGCATATAGGGTGACCAGTTCGCCAACCTTGATGGGTGCTTTAAAACTGACTTGATCCAGCGATGCTGTGACTACGTAGCTTTTGGCATAGCGCGCTGCACAGGCATAAGCTGCTCGATCCAATAGTTGCAACAGTGCTCCGCCATGCACAATACCTGAGAAGTTGGCCATATCTGGTGACATTAACACTGTCATCGTCAGCTGTTTTTGTTGGCTCATGATTCTTTCAGTGTAGATTGCGGCCATTGTTGGTATGGGTGTTTACATAGCCATGGATTATAGTAGCGCTTATCATTGGTGACTTCCTTGTCTACCCAGTCAGGCAAGTTGAAGCGTTGTTCGATATTTTCGAGTTCAAGTTCAGCAATGATTAATCCTGCATTTTTTGCTTCAAACACATCAATTTCCCAGGTATGCCCATCTTCTGGAACCAGATAACGGGTTTTTTCGATAATTGGTTTTTGACACAAATTTTTGAGCATCTCCCAGGCGTCTGTTACGGGGATTTCGTATTCGTATTCTAATCGCTGGATGCCGATGCTGGCACTTTTAAAATTAACCGAGGCTTCTTCATCGGTGACGCGCACTCGTGCCGAAACTGTTTCATTGTGGCAGAAATAACCTTGTTGAATTGGAATGGTTTTGGTGACATGTTTTTTCCAGTTACTGTTGATTACCAGAAACTTACGTTCTATTTCAATGGGCATATTAATATTCCTGGTTTCTGAGTTCCAGTGTCAAGTGAAGAGTATTGTCGATCTTGCTTTCCAACGAGAATACAATAACATCTAACACTGGCTATGCGCTTATTTTCAGCCTTGAACTGAAATAAACCCCAATGCCCATTTCTGGCGTTATTTAATTTCGGTTCCTAAACTTTCAAACTGTGCCAGTATTTTAAAGATTGCTTTGGACATTGTCTGCATGAACTCTGTCAGTCTTTGTTGTGCTTCAATCGTATCTTCTCCACTTTGGGTGCTGATGATCACCGCTACAGAGTGATTGTTTCGTCCACGCATACGGTTTTTAACAGCGATCCATTTAGCTTCAGAATCATTGATTGTCAATTGTCCGTTTACCCAGTTAAATTGCCAGATCAATCGATATTGATTTGCTTCGATCAGGCTTTCATGTAGGTTAATTTTGCTTGGATGGCTAATACGTTGTACAGATTCCAATACCAAATTCCAATCTGAATCGTCAGCAGGAAGCAGAGAATTTCTCCCGTTAGTCAATTCATTTCCTTGCCCTTCATTGGCATAAAAAATCATGATTAATTGTACGCTGCCCAGTTGATTTTGATACACACGTGACAATTGTAGTGTTTGTCCAGAATAATTAGGCTGCCAATCACCAATTTGGTTGGTGCGGCTCCATGGTGTTATTGTTTCTGGTAAAGAAATTGATGTTAGATTTATTTGTTGCTGTGGTTGCTGATTTAATACATAAGCTAAGAAAGGGCCAATAGCAATCACCAATAGCGCAAGTGCAGTAATCGTGATTGGATTGTCGCCGAGAGTGCTGATGTTGAATGCAGAAGAATCAGCTGTTTTGGGTATTTGATCTGGATTATTTAGTACAAATGGCTCGTCAGTATAAGGTTGTGGATAATCCTGAAACTTAGAGCCAATCCACATCATTATTGCGATGATGATACCGAAAAATAGCCAACCATATACAAAGTGATCGATTCCGGTAGCCAGTTTCATATGACTAAAATGTCCAATTAATACAATCAGGTAAGCTCTTAAACAATTTGCAATAATTGGTGTGATGATCGAGACAGCTGTGAATAGCAAGCGTTTACGCCAGCTGGAATAACTAAAATACGCAAATAAAATTCCAACAGTGAGTGATGCAATGAGATAACGAACTCCGCTGCAAGCTGCTACAACAGACCATTTCCCAGTGGGGAGCATGAAAAATAGCCCATTTCTATAAACCGGGATTCCGCTAAAGCGCAGCAGTATCACAGTAAAGTCAGCAGTAAACTCCATCATCGGTTTAATTAGAAAATCACCAAATGGAACAGCTAAATACAAAAACAATAACGGAAATAATAATTTCTTATAAACTGCTCCACCCAATAATGTCATGGCGAATACTAGAATCAACGAAATCAAGGCAAATTGTTGTATACCAATTAACCCGACCTGGTTGGCTATTAGCCAGATGAGAGATATGGCAAGCAGCGCCATGATGCCTTTGATTGTAGGCTTAGGAAAGGTTGTGCTAATGGAAGCTCTTAATCCCCATGCGATCCAGACGCTGATTGGGAAGATCACAAACCCATGTGCGTAAGTGCCAATATTCCACCAGGTCGATATCATTGATAACAGTGTTTGCCAATGTATCGCTAACAGTAGTAATAAGCCCACTACAAAGCATGGGAGAAACGAGTTCCAGTACTGTTTTGTAGAATTCAGCGGTAAAGAATGATTCATTCAGTGCTATGAGATAGGGCGGGATGAAATTCTATCGTTGGGGACGCCATTGTGCATCTGGCAATACCCAAAGATAATGATTAGTGGCTATTTTGTGATGCATGTCTGTTGTGGTCAGGTTAAGACTCGGCGGCTCTCTATTTTCGAGCATCCACTCGGACAGCAATGGCAGAGACTCCATAATGAACATCAGAGGTGATTTGTATCAGCCCAATGGGTAGCGACATACGCTCTTTAAGTACTATGGAGCTGGTGGCGCTAATACCTGTCTTGAGCCATTGGTTTCAGCAGGGGATACCACACCTGTGTTTTCCATTTCTTCGATAATCCGTGCCGCCCTGTTATAACCGATTCTAAATTTGCGTTGGACACTGGATATGGATGCTTTGCGCGATTGAGTAACAAAATCAACTGCTTGATCATAGAGTGCGTCCTGGTCACTGGCTTGACTTTGACCATCGACAGTTCCTTCAAATCCGCTATCTGCCATCTCTGGTTCCAGAATGCTGCTGATATATTCAGGTCGGCCTGTGCGCTTTAGGAACTCCACGACACGATGGACTTCCTGGTCAGATACAAATGCACCGTGCGCTCGGATTGGCATACTGGTTCCGGGTGGTAAATACAACATATCCCCATTGCCAAGCAGCGTTTCTGCGCCACCTTGATCAAGTATTGTGCGTGAATCAATTTTTGATGATACCTGGAAGGCTATGCGGGTTGGGACATTGGCTTTGATTAAACCGGTTAACACGTCAACTGATGGTCGCTGGGTGGCAAGAATTAAATGCAGTCCAGCAGCACGTGCTTTTTGAGCGAGTCTGGCAATCAGTTGCTCGACTTTCTTTCCGACAATCATCATCATGTCAGCAAGCTCATCGATAATGATAACGATAATCGGTAGTGGTTCCAGGGAGGGTGTTTCAGGTATTCCATCAAGACCTTCACTCGCTTCAAATAATGGATCTTTGATGGGGGTGCCGGCAGTCATCGCATCAGTCACTTTCTGATTAAAACCAGCGAGGTTTCTGACTCCAAGCATTGACATTAATTTATAACGTCGTTCCATCTCGGCAACGCACCAGCGTAATGCTTGTGATGCCAGCTTCATATCGGTAACCACAGGAGTTAGTAAATGTGGAATATCTTCATAAACAGAGAGTTCCAGCATTTTTGGGTCAACCATGATCATACGGATTTGATCTGGACCTGCTTTATACAGCAGACTTAAAATCATTGCGTTGATGGCGACTGATTTACCAGAACCAGTGGTTCCAGCAACCAAAAGATGTGGCATTTTTGCAAGATCAGTCACCACAGGTTGGCCACTGATGTCTTTACCCAGGGCAATGGTGACGACTGATTTTTCTCGCTGGTATTCCCGCGATGCCAGAACATCTTTTAAGGTGACCATTTCCCGTTCAGTATTGGGGATTTCCAGACCAATTAATGGTTTGCCGGGAATCACTTCAACCACACGTACACTTTGAACCAATAACGCGCGTGCCAGATCTTTGGATAAGCCAGTCACTCTGCTGGCTTTTGTACCAGGTGCAAGTTCAAGTTCAAAACGGGTAATGACCGGGCCAGGGTGAACCTCTTTTACATTGGCCTTAACCCCAAATTCGCCAAGAATCTGCTCGACTTTATCCGCCATTTCGTCAAGATTCTGTTTTGAATAACCACGGATCACTTGGCGCTGACTATCCAGTTCATCCAATGGTGGAATGGTGCCCCTCGGTAACATTTTTCTCGAAGGTCTTGAGTTTTCAGATGGTTTGCTGACAGCTTCTGGTTCATTTGATTTGTCAGTTTGTGTAGGTATTCTTAATGAGGGTGTTTGTAATGTAGGTTCCTGTTGCGCAGGACTGCTTTCAATATTTTCAACATGATTCGATAAAATTTCTTTTGGTTCATCGAAATGGAGTGCTTCTTCCTGCTTGAGAATTAATAAGTCATCGACATCAGAATCATTAGCCAGAAATATGTTTGTATCCTCGTCATTGAATAGTTGCTCTGCTGTTTGAGCATGGACAGGCCTTTTCTGGTGATGTAGATCAGGGTTTGTTGACTCGAAATGACCTGGCGCTAATGCGCTGAAGTAGTCTTGCCCACTTTTAGCTGATTTTTCTCGTTGTATTTCTGCGACTGATCGAATTCTTGGTTTTGACTGAGTGGGTGGTGTCTTAAAATTATCAGTTTTATTGTTACTCAATGTATCAAAGCCAAGCAGGATGTATTTACCAATAGCGTCAATCAGGGACAGCCATGATAAACCACTAAGCAAATTAATTGCTGCTGCAAAGGCTGCTATCAGTAGGATAGTCGCGCCGATAATGCCGAATGCATCTGCGAAAGATTCACCCACTTCTCTGCCCAATATTCCGCCAGCAGAATGTGGTAATTGGTTGCCCAGATCTCTGAAATGTAAATACAGTAAGGTTGCACCGATTGCTATTGTCATTAGCAACCCAAACCAGCGTAGAAGTATCAACCAGTGTTGATTATCAGCTGGGTCTTTACGCGCATAAAGCCAACCTTGATAAATAAGCATCGACGGAATCATGTAAGCCAGTATACCGAGGAAGCTGAGCAGAAAGTCTGCCAACCATGCACCAACGCTTCCACCTGCATTGTGCAACGTTTGGCCTGTGCCAGTATGAGTCCAGCCAGCATCATCCAGATGAAAAGAATACAAAGACACTAACAAGTAAAGCGCAACGGCTATAAATCCAACCAAGACTATTTCTCGCGACCCATGTGACACTGGTTCGGACATAACACACCTGTTAATCTATTTTATTAGATATTCATTATAACTCATTAGTAAAGCGCTGATTTGTTCTGTCTTTATTTTGAGTTAAAAGATACCTTTTGAAATTTGTTAAACACTACATTTGCATTCAATATGAACCTTAATTGCTCAATATCTGGAGTGCATGATTCTTGTAAAATTGTTCTGTCTTTTTAGAGGCTCAGCCGCGTATTAGGTTCATGAATTACTTCTGAGAGCTTTTATTTCTCGATAACTGTTACGGTTGAATATCAAGGTTAATGGCACGTAAACCACAATACCCAAGAGTACTTGTGCGATTAAAATCAAGATTGCAGAAACAGTGCTCTCAGAAATAAAGCTTGTAAGTAAGGGATAGCTATACATCACCACTGCGAACATAACACCTGATGCCAGCAATGGGGCAAACAGTTCCTTGATCAGTTTAAATGCACCAAAACCGCAATAAGGTCGGGCGATCAGAGCGACTAGAAAAGTGGTTATTGGTACTGTAACCAGCCATGATAAACACACTCCTTTTATGCCCCAGCGAGTACCGATAGCAAAACCACTGACCATGATGAGCCCAGTGAGTATTGTTAGCATTACGCTTACCCCTGCACGACCAACCCCACGTAATGTTGATGCGTAAATATTGACAATCATGCGTAATGGCATGACCAGACTGAGAACTGCAAGTGGATAGGCAGCCTCAGACCATTTTGAACCCAACACTAATTCAACAAAAACAGGAGCAACACTGGCTAAACCAAAAAATATGGGAAATGCAAAAAAACTGATCAGGCGTATCGCTTTCAACAAGTATGCAGTGACTTTTTCACCATCGGTTTGAATGCTCGAAAATGCTGGAAAAGCAATTTCATTTAATAGACCATTGATTTTTTGCATTGGCATTGAAGCCACGTGCAAAGCTACCGAGTAAATTCCCAAGGCACCGGTGCCTAATAGCTTGCCGATAATAAAAGCATCAGAACGAGTAGCAAAATACCACGCTAGATGATCCATGGTCACTAAGCCACCAAAGGTGATGATTTGTTTGGCACGTTTCAACGAAAACTTTGGTAAGACGTGAATCGGTGAAATGATATTTAGCCCGATTGCGCGTATTGCCCAGATGCTAACAAAGCCCCACACCATTGCCCAGACACCGTAGCCTAGATAAGCAGCAGCCAAAGTGATACCACCACCACCAAGATTGGAAATCAATTCAACAATTGATTTCCTTTTAAAATCTAATCGACGTGACAGATATGATTCAGGGATGACAATAAAAGCGTTACTCATAAAACCCATTGCTGTGACCTGGAGAATTGGCGTTAGCTTTGGCTCTTCAAAGTACACTGCAATATAAGGCGCGAGGAATACCAGTGTCATTGAAAAAACAAGATTGGTAATCAATACAATGCCAAAACCGAGCTGATAATCGTATATTGTAATATCTTTTTTCTGGACTAATGCGGCGCCTATGCCAAGTTCATTCGTCCACATCAATAAGCCCACAAACACCATGGCGAGCGAAAACAGGCCGTAATCTTCAACAGTCAGTAGTCTGACTACATAGAGCGTCATCGCCCAGCTCAGGAACTGGCTGAGCAATCTTAGTGTCGCTGTCCAGCGTAGTGCATGTAATACTTTACCTTTCAATTCCATGAAATTGATTTACCCTGTTTGCTCGTTAGTATTCCGATAGAGATTTCTCAGAATAACCAGTCTATTGTGGATGTTATTGGATGAAATGCTGATGTGATTCAGAAAAGCACACGCTCTATTGAGTGCTAAGCAATTCGGAGTGAATTTATATAGCATTTTCATGGGTATGGAGCATTAAGTTATTTAATTTTAAAAAAACAGTTGCCAGATGAATGTTAGTTATTCTGTGGGGTGTAGATATATAGACGTGCAGAAGCATAACATACAGCATTTACCGAATGCATTTTCAATTGTATACTCTTCGCATATGAAAATTTAGCATTTAGGGTGGGTGATTTTTTATGGAGAGCAAGACGGAAAACATTGGCTGTAGTCATTCTACAGCAAGGGTTTCCAACGCAGCTATCCACAAAAAAGTGCGCGTTCTGAATGCTAAGTTTTCATATGCGGAGAGTATAAATATCAGATAGATTGCTAACGCGTTGAGGTACGGTATCAAATATATGGATTTTTGCTCAAAGCTGATGCTGGGAATTCAAATACATATTTTCACTTAAAACCTGTTCAAAATCTTGATCAATGTATGGCGCAGGTTAAAAGGTAAAAAAAGTACAGGATATTGGAGTATGTTAGCTTTTCTGAGACTACTTTTAACACCGGATGCGTTCTTGAGCAGTTTCTTGGAGAAACCTTGCAAGCATTTTACACCGAGCTGATTTTGGAGCGGATAGTAACATGCTCCAAGTGCCGTTGCTATCCGGGTCTGTTTGGGTTTTTTCCTAGCGCACGCCAGATTGGATACCAGACATCACTGACATGTTGGTTCAATGAACCATTGAGTTCTTCGTCGAGATGAAGTGCGATTGCGCTAGATAGAATTCCCATAAAAGTACAATATGCCAGTGTTGGTTGTACTCGTTCCAGTTCTCCACCATTCATTCCAGCCTCTAGAATACTGATCATTTGCTGGAAGACGGGGTAGCATTCTGAGCTTGGTTTGTTGTGTGTTAAGCCCATGTCTTTGGGGCAGAATAGCAGCCGCGTAACAGCTGGAGCTTGTTCAGTTAAGTCTAGTAAAAATTCCACTATCGAACGCAGGCAACCAATTGATGTGCTACTGTTTTGATCGATATCCGTAATGGTTTGCTCAAGGCGCTTGGTTAAGTCGCAATGTAATGCTTCCGCAATCGCTTCTTTGTTCTGAAAGTGCTTATAGAGGCTGGCTTTGGATAGTTTGGCTTGTGTTGAAATATCAACCAAAGACGTTTGATAAACACCTTTTTCAGAAAACAAATACAGCGAAGCATCTAGAATGCTGTCGCGATCTTGATCATCGCTCTCGACTTTTTGTTCTTTTTTATTGACTTCAGATGGCTTGGGGGAGGGAGGAGTGTTCTCGATTTTTTCAACTGGACTGTCATGTGTAGCCGAAGAGGGCGTTTCAATTATTTCCGATTCCAGACTTTTCGCTAGTTCAGATTCGGTTTCGATTATTCGTTCCCCGCTTTCTGTCATTGATATCGTCGCGTACTCAAGTCTAGGCAATTTTACTAGAAAATGGGAATGAAATAACCGCTGAGAGGGGTATAAAGTCCACCTCTTTAGCTGCGTGTTGCTTGTTCTTTTGCTGCAACCGCCATTTTTTCCATTTCTTTAACGCGTTCCACGGCCATATTAAACAGCGACATTCCGACATCAAGCATAAAACGCCAGATTTCAGGTTTTTTCCAGAGTGTGTATCCCGCATAACCTACAGCGCCAAGGGTTAGCAGCACTGCAATCACCGCAGGAATACCGATGAACACTAATATCCGTTGCAGCTGAAACAATAGATCTAAAGGGATCAACATCAATGTAGCAAAATACACAATGACGATGAAAATAAAAACTGCGAACAGGATGAACTGAAAAAAACGGATTAAAACTAGATCTATGTTGACTTGCTTCATTATTTCTTATGATATTGTGGCGTTGAGAGTGATTGATCGGCGATATGCATACACTTATCCCGTCCCCGTTCGGTCTAATACCCTGAGTTATGTAGCTGACCTGGCTACAGTGCAACCAATAAGATTGTACTCTATTTTTACAGTTCTTTCTATTTCAGCGATATAGAAAATTGATGATTCAATGCACTTGTATGGATAATTGCCAAGGAACAGGGATTTCGTGGCTCCCAAATAGACGAGCTACTTGCAAAATACATAAAAGCGAGGGGATTTAATTGCTTGAATAGCAAAAAAAGAAAAACCTTGCTCAAAAATGATAAAATAGAGGTGCCTAAACACTCTAAAAATATCTGAAAATGAGCAAGTTACGAGAAACAATAGCACAGTCCTGGTGGACAATTCAAGACACATTATTTCCTCGAATGATCGAAGAACTCGGCCCGTTAACTCAAAAACAACAGGAGCTGATAACGACGCTAGAAATGCTCCACATTGAAGCATTTATTGATTCCAACAAAGGATATCCTGGACGTCCACCCAAGGATCGAGTCGCCATTGCACGTGCCTTTGTTGCAAAGATGGTGTATCACATGCCAACAACGCGCCTGTTGTTAGATCGATTACACACCGACATCGCATTAAGGCGTCTGTGTGGATGGGAACGTGTCAGCGATATTCCAAAGGAATGGACAGTCTCTCGCGCATTTGCCGAATTCTCTGAATCGCAATTGCCGGAACGTATCCATGAAGCGTTGATCAAAAAACACTATCGTAGTGAAATCGTCGGACATAATTCGCGCGACTCAACCGCGATCAATGCACGTGAAAAACCGATCAAAAAGAAACCCATTGTAAAACAACCCAAGCAACGTGGACGCCCAAAAAAAGGCGAAGTTCGCGAGAAAACACTGACGCGGATTGAAAAGCAGACCACAGGGATCCCCTTGGAGGAGATGCTTGACGATTTGCCCATAGCCTGTGATGTGGGAACCAAGAAAAACAGCAAAGGTTACAAAACCAGTTGGACAGGCTATAAGCTGCATATTGATTCAGCCGATGGCGGCATTCCAATCAGTTGTGTCTTAACCTCGGCTTCAACGCATGATAGCCAGGTGGCGATTCCATTGGCAATGATCAGTCATCAACATGTCACCAATCTCTATGATTTAATGGATGCTGCCTATGATGTGCCTCAGATCTATGCAACCAGTCGACAGTTAGGCCATGTCCCGTTGATTGACCGAAACCCACGGCGCGATAAAACGCTCAAGGATGAAATACACGCTGAAAACAAACGCAGCCGGATCATTGGTCATCAATCTTCTGAAACCATACGATACCGAGAGCGCGGCACTGTAGAGCGCGTCAACGGGCGCTTGAAAGATGAATTTGGAGGACGTGTGGTTCGGGTGCGTGGGTATGCAAAAGTGATGTGTCATTTAATGTTTGGGATTCTAGCGCTGACAGTGAATCAGATGCTGTGCTTTCTTGAGTAAATGATAGTTTACTGAAGGAGAAAGAAAGGGAATTGAGTTCCACAGGAGGATCGGTATGCTCTAAATTGACAAAACACATCAAGATGACAAGAATTTGCTGGTGTTCATCTGTGACATGGCAGCCATTCCGTGAAAAAATCGTAACAGACGACTCAGTCACAATCTCAGTCGGTTGTGATCTCATAGTTTTGCAAGTGGCTCAGACGTTTAGTGAATTATGTGGCTATTTTGCGAATGTCGAAATGAAGTGAAAACACAATTCAGTGCTGTTTTTGTTTCAAGGAAGGCAAAAAAACTCTAAAAAGAACTGCACCAATAAAAAACCCCGCTAAATGCCCTACCCAGCCAAGTGAAGTGACTTCATCACTGAAGACAGTCGTTGTTAAGTCATTTAGCTGGAAAATTACCCATACACCTAAAAAGGCAATGGCTGGAATCTCGATGAAAATTGGCAGGAAAAATATCGGAATCCACACTACAATTTTGGCATATGGAAATATAAACATATATGCTCCCAGGATGCCGGCCAGGGCACCGGATGCGCCGATAACAGGAAGTGGAGAATTCGCTGCAACAAGAACAACAACGATATTAGCGCCAATACCACAGAAGAAATAAAACAGTATAAAACGCAACTTGCCCATATCATCTTCGATGTCATCGCCAAAAATCCATAACATCCACATATTCATGAGTAAATGCATCCAGCTGGAATGCATGAACAAGCTGAGTACAAATGGCCAATAATTATTTGCGGATGTTTTGGTAATAAGAGCCCACATCGGGTTGTTATAGCGAGCTGGAACCAATCCGTATTGTTGAAATAATGCGAATAGGTAACCATCAGGTAATGTTTGAAGATAGCCAAAAATAGCGATATTAATCGCCATCAGGCTCCAGGTGATATAAGGTGTGTTGCGGACTTCCAGTGTGTCTCGAAAAGGAATCATTGGTTTCCCGGTTTGAGTCTAATTGATGCCTTGTCGCTGGCGTAGCGCTTCATATAAAATCACCCCGGTAGCGACTGATACATTTAAGCTTTCAACACGTCCCAGCATTGGAATACTGACTAGAAAATCACAGGCTTCGCTGGTTAAGCGACGCATTCCTGAGCCTTCAGAGCCCATAACAATTGCCAGAGCTCCTTTTAAGTCAGCAGTATAAATAGTTTGTTTTGCGTCGCCACTGGCACCAACTATCCAGATGCCTTTGTCTTGCAATTTTTTAAATAGTCTACGCAAGTTTGTAACTTGATACACTGGCACGAACTCAAATGCACCTGATGATGTTTTTAGCACGGTTGGGGTAAAACCGACCGAATTATCCTTGGCAATAATGACACCATCAACACCGGCTGCATCCGCTGTGCGCAGACATGCTCCAAAGTTGTGCGGATCCTGAATTTGATCTAAAACCAGTAGCAATGGCGGTTTTGGATTATTATCCAACGCTGTGAATAAATCATTTTCATTGCGCATAGAGGCAACGTTTAACTCGACAACCACGCCTTGATGATTGTTGCTGTTACTCAAACGCTCCAGCTTGTTTTTGTCTAGCAGCTGAAAGGCTATTTTATGATCATTCAATTGCTGATGTAAGGCCGACATGCGTGCATCACTCCTGGTTTTATCCAGCCATACACTGATGATCCGTTCTGGTTCCCAATCCAGCACTGTCTGAATGGCATGAAAGCCACAGGCTGTGATGTTTTGGGTCATTTTTTGGTTTTCCGTTTTCTCTTTGTTGTTTTGCCTTTGTGCTTGGTTTTAGAGTGCTTGTTGTTTTTAGTTTCACTCTCATTTCCTGCCGCAACGGGTGATAAGAGTTCAAAATCAATTTTGCGCTCATCCAGGTCAACACGCGCTACCCTGATTTTAACCGGGTCACCAATTTGATAAGTTTGACCGCTACGCTCGCCCAGTAGTCGATGTGCAATCGGGTCAAATTGGTAATAATCTTTGCCCAGGCTGGATATGTGTACCAGGCCCTCTACACGTGATTCATCGAGTTCAATAAACAAACCAAATGAAGTCACCGAGCCGATTCTGCCGCTAAAATCCTCACCAACTTTGTCCATCATGTACTCGCATTTCAACCAGCCAGTTACATTCCAGCCAGCTTCATCGGCTCTGCGTTCATTGGCTGAACAATGTTCACCCATAATCGCCATATCTTGTGTTGAATAGTGATAGGTTTCTACCGGCCTGCCTGACAAACAATGCCTGATGGCACGATGTACCAGCAAATCTGGATAGCGCCGAATTGGCGAGGTGAAATGTGTATATGGATTCAGTGCCAGACCAAAGTGGCCGTTTTGCTCTGGTGTATAAACTGCTTGTGATAATGAGCGCAGCAAGACCATCTGGATTAAATGTGCATCGGGTCGTTGTTTGATGCTGGAGAGTAGTTGTTTGAAATGTAGTGGTTTTGGTTTTTTACCGCCTTCCAGAGAGAGGCCGCGCTCGCCCAGAAAGGTTCGTAATTCGGCGATTTTATCTGTTTTTGGACCATCGTGAACACGCAGTAGAAATGGGATTTTTTTGCGTTTGAGAAATTTCGCGGCGGTGGTGTTTGCCAGAATCATGCATTCCTCGATTAATCGATGTGCATCTGTTGATTCAACCGGAACAATTTTTTCTATTTTACGTTGCTTGCCAAATACAAACTTGTATTCACGACTATCAAAATCCATTGTGCCACGCTGTTCTCTTTGATGGCGCAAAACCTTATAGAGTTGATACAGCTCGTCGAGATGCGGGGTCAGCTGATGATGTTTTTTTCTTAGTTTCTTATCTGCGTCGACCAGTATCGAGGCAACTTCTGTATATGTCAGACGCGCATGGGAATGCATGACTGCTTCAAAAAATTTAGAACGTGTCACTTTGCCTTGATCCGAAACCAACATCTCGCAGACCATACATAAACGATCCTGTTTAGGCAATAATGAGCATAAGCCGTTAGATAAACCTTCTGGCAACATTGGGATAACGTGCTCGGGAAAATACACTGAAGTACTGCGATTATAAGCCTCTTTATCTAAAGGCGATTCGCGTTTAACATAGTGAGAAACATCAGCGATTGCCACCAGTAATCGCCAGCCATTGGGTTTGCGTTCGCAAAATACCGCGTCATCAAAATCTTTTGCATCTTCACCATCAATTGTAACCAACGGAATTTTGCGTATATCAACCCGGTCTGTTTGGCTGGTTGAGTCCACCTCGGTAGCAAATGTTTTCATTTGCTCCAATACTTCAGCTGGCCATTGATGAGGTAACTCATGCGCGCGAATCGCAATTTCGATTTCCATGCCAGGAGCCATGTGATCACCAAGTATTTCGGCAACTTTGCCGATTGGCCGGCTATGACGACTGGGTTGTTTGACCAGACCAATGACGACAACTTGACCGGTTTTGGCTCCATTCAATTGATCTGTAGGAACGACAATATCAAGCGCCATATGTTTGCTATCAGGTGCTACAAAATACATCCCGCTTTCTTCTTGTAAACGGCCAACAATTTCAGTGGTATTGCGTTCCAGTATTTTTACCACAGTGGCTTCGCGCCGACCGCGTCGATCAATGCCACTAACACGAACCAGCACACGATCATTATGAAACAATGAGCGCATTTCACGCGGTAGCAAGAATAAATCATCGCCACCTGAATCTGGTTTCAAAAAACCAAAACCATCTTTATGGCCAATCACTCTGCCTGCAATCAGGTCAGTGTTATCAACCCGGCAATAAAGCCGTTTTCGATTGAACAATAATTGACCGTCACGTTCCATCGCACGTAGCCGCCTGCGCAGTGACTCCAGATCATCTTCATCTGTGATGCCTAATTCTTCGGCAATGTCTGTGCGTGATAACAGCGTTTTCTTTTCCACAAACAACTCAAGAATGCATTCGCGACTTGGTATCGGTTGTGCATACTTGCTCGACTCACGGTCACGATGTGGATCCACCACACGGAATTTTTTACGATTACTGTCAGGTGTTTTTGTTTGTTTGGGTTTAGTGGTTTTTTTGGTCATTATGCTATTCGTTATGCGTATCACAATTGGTATTGACTGTGATTGTGTCGTGTGATTTTTTTCTTACCATAAAGGAAAATGAATATCCCTTAAATGTAAAAACTAAGTAGGCAATAAAACAAGTACAGGTGATTGTGATAGGAAATTCTACAGTATACCTTAGTCGACAAACGATACTGCTTAATTCGGTGCTGAATGATTAAGGAGATTATAAGAAAAAACTGTTATCACTCAGTTTGTTTTCAAATTTAAAGACTTGCTGCATTCATTTTCGAAGTTGTTGAGGTGTCTTAATGTTCTCGAAAATTGTTGTAATTTGACGGTTGTAGGTGTCGTATAGAATTATATATTAGGTGTTAAAGAGAATTTCTAGTGACCCTGTTGTAATTGATCTTGAGACTATTTTTAGAACGTGTTTTTTCAGTGAACACAAATGGTAATTCACTATTAATCGGGGAAGTGGTTCTTGGATACATGGCTAACAACATACGCACATATTGTATGGTTTCCTCAAAAGGCGGGATTCCCTTATTTCGAATAACGGCATCTTCGCCAGCGTTATACGCAGCCCATGCTTTGGAAAGATCACCAGAAAACATTTGTAGCAAATAGCGTAGATAGGCCATACCACCCACTAAATTCTGTACTGGATCAAGACTATTTTGTACTCCAAATCGTTGAGCAGTGGAGGGGATTAATTGCATTAAGCCTTGTGCGTTACGATTAGAAATTGCTTTAGGATTAAACCCTGACTCAACTTTGATCACTGCGTTAACCATCATTGGGTCAAGCCCAAAAGTGGGGGCGATAATATTCACCCAGGCCATAATATCAGTTTTGTTCAACGTCTTGACTGGATCATATTTGGGACAGAAATCATCTTCCTTTGAGGTGATATCTTGATATCGCTTGAGCATTTTTGTACTCTCGGAATTGCCTCGTTTGGCGGCATATTCGAACCAGCCTTTGGCGATTGCGGGATTGGCTTCAACACCATGACCTTGCAAATATAGATTTCCAATAGCAAAGGCCGCTTGATTATCATGCATTGCTGTGGAGACGCAGTAAAAATGGTATGCCTTGTTGTGCTCGGGAAATTGATTGCTGCCTAGCTTGTCTCCATGCTCACGGAAGGCAGTTGCCTGATCTTGCCAGTAACCGGCATAGGCTGACTCGGATAATAGAAGAAAAGCAAACAATAGGATTTTAAGCATCAAATTTTCTCACAAAAGTATTTATAATTATTTATTATCTTAAGGAGCGAGGCCTGGATTAGGAATATGCAAGAAGTTAATTGCTGCGTAAAAAACACAGCGTATAAGATGATACAGTGAGATGTCTTGCTAGTCACTTAAGTTTTCATCATACTGCCCAATTCAATTGGTTAATAAATGGAAAAATTACATGGCCATGGATATTATTTTTTTGAGAGGTCTGGAAGTTGAAACCACGATCGGGATTTACGATTGGGAGCGTAAAATTAAGCAAGTTGTTCTTATCGACCTGGAAATGGGTACTGATATTCGCAAAGCGGCAGAAACAGATAGTATTGAAGACACGATTGATTACAAAACAATTTCCAAAAATATCATCGCTTTCGTAGAAGACAGTCAATTTCTGTTAGTTGAGACCCTGGCTGAAAAAATTGCGGATATTGTACTTGCTGCGAGTGGCACCACTTGGCTGCGCCTAACCGTCAATAAAAAAGGTGCAATTAGAGGCGCACTGGATGTTGGAGTGGTCATTGAGCGTGGAGAAAAATCCTGATATGTCGAGTGTTTATATATCAATTGGAAGCAATGTGGAACGTGAAAATAATGTGCGAAAAGCGCTTAAATTGCTCAAGCAGCGTTTTAATACATTACATTGTTCGAGTATCTACGAAACTGTACCTGTGGGTTTTTCTGGGGCGCTTTTCTATAATCTGGTGGTAAGGTTTGACACTGATTTATCACCCACTGAAGTCGTTGCTGAGCTAAAACATATTGAAAATGAGTGTGGGCGTGATCGTACTCAGCAAAAGTTTTCCAATCGCTCGGTTGACCTGGATTTATTATTATACGACGATCTTATTCTGAAACAGGGCACTGTTAATGTTCCACGTGATGAAATACTTAGCTATGCATTTGTACTGGAGCCATTAGCTGAAATAGTGCCGCAACTGAAGCATCCAGAGATTGGTATCAGTTATACACAGTTATGGGATGACTTTGATAAACACAATGAAAGTCAGCGTCGTATGGATGGACTGCTGGAACAGTTAGCGCCTTGATGCAGTCGAGGAGAACAACCTGAAGTATCGAAGTCAACTCTTTGCTGATTCTCACATAGTGATAATGCAAGCTTATTCTGAGTTCTAACTGAACAATGTCCGGCCGCCATCCACTGCCAGGATTTGTCCGGTAATATAGTCGGCATCATGTACTAAAAAGCGCACGGCTTTAGCAATATCTAACGGATGCCCTGTTCGTTTCAGGGTAATGCGTGAAAGGATTTGTTGTTTCTTGTGGTCAGTCAGTTCATCTTCCGGCCAGAGAATTGCCCCTGGTGAGACTCCGTTGACCCTGATCTGTGGTCCCAGTTCTTTTGCCAATGATAATGTAAGTGCTCTCAACCCAGCTTTGGAAATGCTGTAAACCGGATGATCTTTAAGCGGACGCAGTGCATGGATATCATCGATATTAACGATACAGCCTTGCTGTTTTTGTAACCAATCTGCAGCAGATTGCGAGAGAAAAAAAGGCGCTTTTAGATTGATTCCAAGAAGATTATCCCAGTCACTTTCATCAACTTCACCAATTGGGGTGGGATAAAAAGCGGAAGCATTATTAATGAGTATATCCAGTCGCTGCCAATATTGAGCTGAATCATTTATTAATGCAGATAGTGTGGATGTCTTGTATAAATCAGCTTGAATGGTTACAGCAGAATCCGGTCTTATTTGATTGAGATCATCACACAAACTCCGCGCTTTATCATTGGAGTTTCTGTAATGCAGCACGATATTATCACCAGCGCTATGCAATGTTTTGGCTATTTCTGCACCAAGCCGCTTCGCAGCTCCAGTTATCAGTGCAACTTTAGATTGTGTGCAACCCAATTGTGTCATGCAGCATGAGCTTCTTTTAATGGTCGAATCGCTGCTTTGACAACTTCAATGCGTTTTCTGCGCAGCGCCTCGCCAATTGCACTGCCGGTTAATCCCTGTTCAATGAATGGTTGTACATCGACACTCAGCGCTGCTTGTTGTGCTGTGCGCAGCACGTCTGCTTGTTGATAGTCA
The DNA here is from genome assembly GCA_965224565.1 of Methylococcales bacterium. GTDB lineage: Bacteria > Pseudomonadota > Gammaproteobacteria > Methylococcales > DRLZ01 > DRLZ01. The sequence continues at coordinate 1,162,800 of CBDCZN010000002.1, forward strand.
CGGCTTTCCATACCAGTGCGACCGCGTGCATCAGCAATGCAGGCCAGCAGGAATAACTCCAGACTCTGATTGTTTTTGCGTAATGCATCGAGTGCATACAAGGTATCCACCAAAGTGGACGCTTTTAGCTCAAATGCACGGTGGCAACGGGTATGGTAGCGAATTACCTGGCTAGTCAAGCGTTTGTATTGATCGGGCACACGCAAGCGTTGCGCAACTTTTGCAAATAACTCTGCCCCTGCTTCCTCGTGTCCATGATGGCCAGGCAGAATTTCGGTAGGAGTCAGTCCTTTACCGATATCATGCATCAGCGCAGCAAATCGCACCAACGTATCATCGGATAGTTTAGAAGCCTGCTCGAGTGCCATCAATGTATGAATACCGGTATCCACTTCGGGATGATATTGTGGTGGTTGCGGAACACCGAACAATGCGTCCAATTCAGGAAATAGTCGTTGCAGTGCATTACAGTCACGTAACACCTCAAAGAACTGTTGCGGTGTGCGCTCTGCCAATGCTTTGATCAATTCAGCCCAAACCCGCTCTGCAACCAGTGCATCAACTTCACCCCGAACGGCCATATCACGCATTAATTGCATGGTTTCATCAGCGACTTTGAAGCCAAGATGAGCATAGCGGGCTGCAAACCGCGCCACTCGTAAAATACGCACAGGATCTTCCACAAACGCATCTGAGACATGACGTAGCAGCCGTGCCTCAATGTCTTGTTGTCCACCATAGGGATCATAGAGACGTCCAGTGTCATCCTCAGCAATCGCATTAATGGTTAGATCGCGGCGTAATAAATCCTGTTCCAATGTGACTTCTGTATCAGCATGGATGACAAAACCTTTGTAGCCAGGAGCGGTTTTACGTTCAGTGCGAGCCAGCGCATATTCTTCGTTGGTTTGTGGATGAAGGAAGACGGGAAAATCTTTACCGACAGGGCGAAAACCCTGTGCCAGCATGTCATCAGTAGTCGCACCCACGATTACCCAATCTCGCTCATGCACAGGGTAATTTAAAAGTTTATCGCGGACAGCACCGCCTACTAAGTATGTTTTCATAATTTATCTGACAGATTACTCTGCATGGCTTAATAGAGAATTAATGGACGCACTAAAGTTCATCTATTGATTCTCAACGTTTGTCACAATCAAACACATAAAATTGATATTTACAAAACCAATCATTATTTGTATGACTCGATGGTTTGTAAATTGGCTGTAAAATAATTAAAAAATTCTATATCGTTTATAGCTTATAAACGAACAATTTAAATTTTGATTAACTCTACTATTACAGTATAGCCGGATATCGTTGATTTGACTGAATAAGCAGATATATCATTAAAAGTTGTAAAGCCTGAATTCAAGTTAATCCGAACACATTTCTAAGAAGCTGTCTGGTTAAAAGTTAGACACACTTAGCGAGCGTAATTTGAATCATCGCAATGCGAACCATATTTTCAGCCGACTTTGTGAGGATTTCATAATTTTCTGCAAGCGTTTAAAGTTTCCAGGCTAAGCGAAGGTGCGTTCAATAATCCAGCGAATCGGTATAACCGCCAAGACATCTTTAATCTGTTTGGAAATATGCAATTTGAGTAGCGACGTCATTTCAACAAACTCAACTGCACTCCGGTGATTCCCGGCATACCCAGAAAATGCTTCAAGCGCTGGATACGCAGTAGCCTACAAAACATCGTATCCCGCTTTGATCTCATGCTGATTCGCAGCATGGGACAGTGGACAGAATCAACTCCCATTCTTCATTCGAAATATCACTATCGAACATAGTCCTAATAAATTACTTTATATTTAAACGCTTATTCTATGATAACATGACTAATTCTGGCAAGGCAGATTCTAAAAACCTGTTCAGGTTCTCACTGAATGGAAGTATTCTTGAATGGAAGTATTCTGCGGTAACAGTGGATTTAAAATGCTCACATACTTCAGGATGCTGTGCTTTTTCGCCTACTATTGCCTTACACTGCATTTATTGATTGGGATCTTGAGCATTTGGGGTGGTTATAAAGTTGTTGAGCAAACAAACTCTTGAACTTGATTCAGCCTTTCAAGACAGTCTTAAACAATCGGCCTCTTTTGATCAGCTGATGGTAATTGAGGGTCAGATTTTCAAAAATACTGGTTGTCGAAAGACCCTGCGCTTTGAAGTTGCTGACAAAGGCTATTTTATCAAAATTCATTCTGGTGTTGGCTGGCACGAAATAGTTAAAAATCTTATTAGCTGTCGTTTGCCAGTCATTGGCGCTCAGAATGAATATGATGCAATCCACAAACTTGCTGAGCTGAATATTGATTCACTAGAGTTGATTGGTTTTGGGCGGCGCGGAATCAACCCTGCGCGACAACAGTCTTTTGTGATCACAAAAGAGTTGGAGAATTATATCAGCCTTGCTACCTTGAGTCAGAACTGGTCGAACAAGCCCCCTGTTCCTAGTGTAAAACGACGATTGATTCGTGAGGTGGCGGGCATTGCTCGCAGCTTACATGAAAACGGTATCAATCATCGCGATTTGTATTTGTGTCATTTTCTGATGAAGAAGCAATTCAACAATGACTATTCTAACGCAGTATTACACGTCATTGATTTGCATCGGGTTCAAATTCGTTCGAATACGCCACGACGTTGGAGAATTAAGGATCTTGCTGCTTTACACTTCTCGAGCATGGGCATCGGATTAAATCGGACTGATGTATTGCGATTTATTCGTGAATATTCTACTGAAAAAACTTTACGATCCAGCTTGGCTAATGATGACCTCTGGAAACAAGTAGATCGCAAGGCACACTTGTTATATGAAAAGCATCAACAGTTATAAAGTATTGTTCAACCTGAAGTGCTGATCCTCGCTCTTTAGGGGAAATGTTGGTTATTGAGTTATTAGCGTTGTGAGGCATATTTAAGCCATCTACGTTTATTGGCTTCTTCTTTTTTAAATTCAATCAGGTCATTTAAACGCAGTGGTTTGGAAACATAATAGCCCTGGATGAAATGACAACCCATTTTGCGTAATCCAATATACTGATTTTCAGTTTCCACGCCTTCAGCAATGACTTTCATTTTGAGCGCTTCACCCAGCTTGATGATGATGTCCACTAACACCCTGTCTTGTTTGCTTTTATGCATGTGACGAACAAAACTCTGGTCAATTTTCAGATACTTGAGTGGAAAACGGCGTAAGTAATTAATTGCTGAATAGCCAGTACCAAAGTCATCAATAGAAAAATCAATCCCTGAGTCTTTTAACAGATTAATTTGTTGCAGAGTTTTTTCCTTTTCGTCCATGAGTAGAGATTCAGTAATTTCAAACACAATTTTTTTGCGTGGGATCTCGTACTTATCCAGGATACTTAACCAGCGTGAGCTGGCATCTGGCATCAAAAACTCTTGACTGCTACGATTGACAGAAATTTGCAGATCAATGCCTTCTTTATGCATTTGTTGCATATCTTTACAGACATTTTCTAACACCCATAAACCGAGATGACGAATTAATCCCCCTTGTTCAGCAACAGCAATATAATCGTTGCCAAGTAGGGTTGCATTGGCGTTATCACGCCAGGTTACTAGTGCTTCACATTTGGTAACTTTGCCTGAGGCCATGTCAATAATTGGTTGATAACAAACCAAAAACTGATCTTTCTGTAGTGCTTGTTCAAGCTCCATGCGTAACTTTAACTCTTGCGAGCTCTGTGTTCGCAATACTTTATCAACCAGGCAAAATGTTCCACGGCCAATCACTTTTGCCTGATACATGGCGCGATCAGCATGTCTGAGTAAGGTGATTGCATCATCGCCATCGCGGGGATAAAGGGCAATCCCTATGCTGCAGGAACTGGCGATGGTATGACCGCTAATGCGCATTGGTTTTCCAAGTTCTTTTAACAAGTCATTTGCAAAAGTTTCAACCTGGTCACGACGATGGATGTTCTGCACAGTCATGACAAACTCATCGCTACCCCCGCGAGCAAGAATGTCATCAGGCTGCAATGCATTTTGCATCCGGTTGGATAATTTACGCAAGAATTGATCGCCACCCGGATAACCGAGCATATCATTGACTTGTTTGAAGTAATCGAGATCAATATAGAGCAGAGCAAAGGGCTGGATTTCTTTGCCATCAGCTTGCGCTATCATTTTACCAAGCCGAGTTAGTAGTAGAGAGCGTTTGGGTAGGTTGGTAATTGAATCATATCGGCGTTGTAGTTCCAGTTTTTTGTGATCTCTCATGCGTTGCCTGAGGGATCGCAGATACGTCCATGCAACTAATCCGGCCATACCGGCCAGAAACAACAGACCCAGGATGAGTAAACCATAATCCTGGTAACGTGAATCCAGATACCAGGGTGAATTTGAGGAACCAGCAATCAATTGCCAATCACCAAAAGGCAATCGAATGCGGGCAATACTTTTTTGCTGATCAGTAACAACGGGTTGGGGATCATCAATATTTAGATTCTGCAGACTTTGATGATCTTTTAAGAAAATTTGATTGGTTGTGATTAATGCATCAATACCAGCGTCTTGCAGTAAAAGTTTATGATCGATGACAGCGCCAACAACTCCCCATACTCTGTTCAGCTCTTCGCCGAATAACACAGGGGTCCAGATAACCAACCCGTGACCTCTTGATTGCATATCAAATGGTCCGCTAACGACCGTTTTTTTCTTCTTAATGGCTTGACTCGCGCCACTCCAAAGGCCTGGTTCTTCTACTAGTTCCAATCCTGACAAAGGCTCATCAGAAAAAGGTGGATAGACATTTTGAACGACCATATCTGGAGCCATAATGAACCGCTGAATATGTAACTGATGGCGATCAAACCTTTTAACCAGTCGCTCAAACTGTTTTTGATCCATGGCTGGATTATCTTCAATGGAGCTTTTCATTACTTCTAGGGGAAGCATATTGGCATGTACCAATAATTCGGTTCTGGTTTTGACTCTATCAAGAGAACTTAATAGTTTTTGCTGTCGATCTAATTGAACTTTTTGAAAATCAACAAGAATGAGGATAGAACCCAATGCTAAAATAACAAGCACGACCAAAGTTGTTGCCATCCATACTTTGATTGTTCCAAGTTGTGTCGCTTGGTTGTTTTTCGGCAAGTGCGAGGAGCGCTTGATTGTGTTCAAATGCGTATCATTGAACATAGTAGTTATTGTCTATTTGTAGTGGTTGTTCATTAAATCACGAGAATACGCTATAAAACTGATGAATGCCATCGTTTTCAGTGTTTCTAGCAAAGAAAATATCGCATTCTCAATATTTTGGTTGTTGGCCATACTGTTCGCTAATTGTCAAGTAATACTTTGCCTTGGTTTTTTCTTGGTTTTGGGACAATAACATTTTATTATTTGAACATCTGGAGATGCATGCCCAGAATGTTTTTATTCAACTGCTGAGGATATTCTCTCCGCACATGAAATTTTTAGCATCCAGCGCGCATGCTTTTTCGCGAATAGCTGCGTTGGAAAACCTTACTGTAGAACGGACTATAGTTAAGATTTTCCGCCTTACTCGCCACAAAAAATCATGCACCCTAAATGCTAAAATTTCATGTGCGAAGAGGATAACTCTCACGATGCTGTATTTCCGGTATTATTAATTGTCTATGGCTTACATTATACGAACAAAAAGTAGTAGGCTATTATTTGTCTTCTTCTTGCTATCACCCGGTTTTTTATTCCAGGCCCTGGTTCAGGCAGATGACGTTATTAAAACCGGGAAACAATTGTCGTTAAATGTGCGCAATGGTGATATTTCCCTACAGTTAAGTACGCAACAAAGCGCGCTAGGTCGTTTTAAAATACAAACGCTCAAAACAGCAAGCTATCAACCAGAGCATTCTGTCAGCGGAAAGGTGTTAAGTATCCAGCCACTGCTGGAACTGCAAAATAAACTACGTACTGTCGCGATCAGTTTGTTCGCTACTCAGCAACGAGAGAAAATTGCCAGTTCTGTTTTAAGACGCGCACAAAAACTCGTTGCACAGGACATCACCTCAGCTGCAAAAACGGAGAAACTCAATCAGAACTGGCTAACGTTGCAGGCCTCAATGCAGGCTTATCAAACACAACAGAATTATCTGCAAGCCTCGGCGGAGCAGCAATGGGGTCACAAATTGGCTGAGGCGATGACCAAGCCAGATCTACAACTCACTAAATTACTGTCTGGAAACAGTGCTTTGTTGTTAATTACTGTGCCGATATCCGACAATCCTGTTGATTCAACCAAATCGATTGCCGTCAGTATTGATGGGCAACGTGCCCATGCAGTGCCTGCTGAATTTTTATCTGCCAGTCCAGTGAGCGATCACATTGCCGGTAACAGCTATTTTTATGTGGCCCACACTAACGAGTTACAAACAGGCACGCGAGTCATGGTGTGGATTCCCAAAAAAACCCAGAATTATGAAGGAGTTCTGATTCCTGAATCGGCAATTATCTGGCATAACACCAGACCTTGGGTTTATCTACAGGTGAATGATCAATTCTATGTGCGTCGTGCGATTGGCCAATATCAAAAAACCAAAGGACAATGGTTCGTCACTGAAAATTTCACAGCAGGTGATCGTATTGTCATCGCTGGTAGTGCAGCATTGTTGTCTGAAGAATTGCGCAGTCAGATTCCGGAAGAGAATGATGATTAAGGAGTCAAGTAAGCATCTATTATTGTACAGTTTAAGCCGGGTTTTGTTTCGTCATCATTACGCACAAAGACTTGCATATTCGTTGTATGCAAGTCTTTGTGTTATGCGTAAGACACAGCGAAATATAAGCAAACTGTGCAATTTATGTTTACTTGTTTGCTAAGTGCTACGTTCTCTCATTGGGTTCTCGATTCGAAATCCAGGAATTATTCTATGTACTACCTTGTTGATTGTAATTTATGGGGTTTATACGCTGGTTCACACTGGTCTGGATATTTTTCCTGAATTCGCACCCAAACAAGTCATTATTCAAACTGAAGCACCTGGTTATTCGCCGACTCAAGTAGAATTACAAGTCAGCCGCCCAATCGAACACGGATTAGCCGGATTAAATACTTTACAAAGCCTGACATCAGAATCGATCCAGGGGCTGTCAGTAGTGATTGCCACTTTTGACGAAGATTCTGATATTTACCACAACCGACAACTGGTTGGCGAACGCCTTGCCAGTCTTGCCAATCAATTACCAATTGCTGTCGGTACTCCATCTCCAGTACCTTTGTCTTCGTCTTCGGCAACGATTCTGACGCTTGGATTGCAATCCGATCAACTGTCTTTGATGCAGTTACGAGATCTTATTGATACGGTTGTTGCTCCACAGCTACTAGCCACACCTGGCGTTTCCGATGTCAATATTTTTGGCGGAGAGGTTCGTCAAATACAGATTCAGATTAAACCCGATGCCATGTTGCGTTACGACGTTTCAATGGATGAGATTATTGAAGCCGCATCGCAAGCCACCAGTAATGCTGGATTGGGGTTTGTGGAAAACAATAACCAGCGTTTTAGTCTGAAAATTGCAGATAATCTGCAAAGCATCTCGTCATTAAAACAGATCGTTGTAAAACCCGGCTCTGCTGGTACATTGACTTTGAACGATGTGGCGATCATTACTCAAGCAGCGCAGCCGCCGATTGGAGCAGCTGCTATTAATGGTCAAGTCGGTATTGTTGTGATGGTGATTGGTCAATATGGGGCTAATACTTTATCTGTTTCGCAACGTTTGGAAACAGTCTTGCGCACCATTAAACCTGCGCTGGCAAAACAACACGTCACAATGCATACACATTTGTTTCGTCCGGCAGACTATATTGAAACATCGGTCAATAATCTCACTGGACACTTGTTGATTGGTGCGTTATTTGTAGCGCTGATCTTGTTTTTGTTCTTGTTTAATCTGCGTACAGCGTTGATTTCTACACTGGCAATTCCGCTATCACTGATCAGTGCTGCGTTAATACTAATAGAATCAGGTGTCAATTTGAATATTATGATTCTTGGGGGGCTTGCCATTGCTCTAGGTGAGGTGGTTGATGATGCAATCATTGACACTGAAAATATTTTTCGCCGACTCAACCAATTCACAGATCAAACGTCTATAAAATCGACTCAATCAAGAATTCAGACAGTCATTATTAACGCCTCGATGGAAGTACGCAGTTCGGTTGTCTATGCAACATTTATAGTTGCACTGGTGTTTGTTCCATTACTGACTTTAAGTGGCATTGCTGGACGACTCTATGCACCTTTGGCGATTGCATACATTGTAGCGATACTCATGTCGTTGCTGGTAGCGTTGATGGTGACTCCAGCCTTGTGTGTCTGGTTGCTTAAACCCGGCCAGAATAATCAGGCTATTCCACCGTTAATGCGATGGATCAGGCCACGTTACGCAGAGTTGTTGAGGTTTTTTCTGCAACGTCCCAGATTGTCAATTTTGTTAAGTTTGCTAACTGTATTCATCGGTGTTGCTGCTGCAACCCAGCTGAAACATGAATTTCTTCCGCAACTGCGTGAAGGGCACTACATCATGCATACCAGTAGTCGTCCCGGCACATCGCTGCAAGAGTCATTACGTTCAGGCGCTAACATTAGCGCCAAGATACTTGCCATTCAAGGTGTGGAATCAGTGTCGCAATGGGCTGGACGCGCAGAACGTGGGGCTGATACTTACGGCAGTCATTACAGTGAATACGAAATACGTCTAAAAGCGCTTTCTGGTAAACAACAACAGCGTGTTTACAATAAAATTCGCACAATAGTCGATGATTATCCAGGTGTTCTCTATGAACTCAATACTTTTCTGATAGAACGTGTTAATGAAACAATTTCTGGTTACAGTGCACCGCTGGTTATCAATCTGTATGGAAACGATTTGAGCCAACTGGATCTTAAGGCCCGGCAATTGGCTGCTTTAGTAAAAGCAATGAAAGGAGCGCAAGATGTTCGGGTACAATCACCAACTGGTGCGCCACTATTACAGATCGAACTCAAGGCTGAGCAGCTGCACCACTGGGGAATACAGCCAGCACAAGTTATCAACTACATCCAGGCTGCCTATAGTGGCGCAGTGACTGGAAAGATCCATCATCAGTCGCGGCTACTGGAAATTGTCGTCACGCTACCAGAGCAACTGCGCAAGCAACCAGACCAGCTAGGTCGACTGCCAATCCGCAGTGCATCAGGAACCTGGATAACGCTGGCTGATATAGCAACGATTCGTCAAACAGAAGGTCGTTACAATATCTTGCATCGTAATGGGAAACGTCTGCAAACTGTTACCGCCAATGTTGAAGATGTCGATTTCAACGCATGGACACAAGACTTACAACAACGTTTAGTACAACAATTATCGCTAAGCGCAGACATGCATCTGCAACTTTCCGGTGCAGCAATTGAGCAAAGCGAAAGCAAACAGCAACTATTGATTCATTCGCTACTTACCGGAGCTGGTGTATTGCTGTTGATTTATCTGGCAATCGGTAGCAGCAGACAGGTAATTATCACCTTGTTGAATCTACCGTTTGCACTGGTCGGAGGTATTCTTGCTGCGCTGTTCACGAATATGCCGATATCGATTGGTTGCATGGTCGGTTTTGTAACTTTATTTGGTATCACTGTTCGAAATAGCATCATGTTAATCTCACACTACCGTTATTTACTGGACATTGAGAATATGCCCTGGAATAGCTCAACCATCATTCGTGGCGCTCAAGAGCGCCTTCCATCCATTTTAATGACTGCACTGGTAACCGCCTTGGCAATGCTGCCCATCGCTGTTGACAGCGATAATCCCGGACGTGAAATCATGGGTCCGATGGCGGTAATTATTATTGGGGGATTGTTTTCATCGACAGTATTAAATTTATTATTACTGCCAAGTATTCTATATCGGTTTGGACGGCAATCTTAATTATATTTCAAACAGAATATTAATAGCTTGTATTCGTTATTACCTCTAATAAAGCTAAGAATGCTAACAAGCATTACTTGATTGTTTTTCAGCTTAACTTTCTTGGCAATCGCATATTGGCGCAGTAGTGCTATTTGATCAATCATGTTATCTGTATCACAAAGCAATTAGATATATTTAAAATGTATCTAATTGCGATTGTATAAATTTCTGACATGTCTATTCTTTGAATTTAGGATACCGTTAATCGAACGTATTCACTAAAATCAAAGGAAAATGACATGGAACAAGAAACCACGCTTGATACCGCCTTGGGACAGATCGTAGCTGATCAGCCACAAGCAATTCGTAACCGCTTTATTCGCAATACATACATTCATGTTGTTTTGGCAATTTTATTGTTTGCCGCTATTGAAAGTGCGTTATTGCAAACCAGATTACCCATCGCATTTCTGGAATTCCTGGCGATGAGCCAATGGATGTGGCTTGCTGTCCTCGCAGTATTTTTTATAGGCTCTATGGTCGCGACCCGCTGGGCACGCGATGCAGTCTCTCCCAAAGTTCAATATCTAGGCTTATTGCTCTATACCATACTCGAAGCACTGATTTTTCTTCCGGTTATTTTTCTTGCGAATACATTCATGCCTGGTGTACTGATTGAAGCAGCCATTGCTACATTGTCATTGGTGGCGGGTTTAACCATCGTCGCATTTACTACAAAAAAGGATTTCTCGTTTATTAAAGGCTTTCTAACTGTTGGTGCCATGATCGCAATGGGGCTGATTGTAACCAGCATTGCTTTTGGATATTCTCTCGGACTCTGGTTTACCGGAGGGATGATTATCTTTGCAGCTGGTTCAGTGCTGTACAGCACATCAAAGATAATCCATGAATATCGTCCAGATCAACATGTAGCAGCTGCGCTTTCATTATTCGCTAGTATTGCATTATTGTTCTGGTATGTTTTACGATTATTTATGTCATTTTCCAGTAATGACTGATGAGATAATTAATTCTGTATGGAGGATCATCTTTATGCAGACAAAAAGTGCGAGGCTTGCTGGATGAATAAATCTGGCAAACTTAAAAGAACTTGTCTAAGAATTCACTGAGGAACCTTTTAGTGAGATCTCAGACAGGTTCTAAAGCACTTATGAATCAGCGTTTGATTGAATCATTATATTAATTAAAAGCCAACCTTCTGGAATTTACTTATTCAATTTGAGAACTGGAAAAACTGGTGAAACAGAGTCAAATGACGCTAGAATGATGCATTCTCATAGAGAAGAATCAGGCGGATTGATTATGACCACACAACAATTTTATCTTCACCACACCAGTGTTCTGGTTGCGGATACAGAACGCGGATTAGAATTTTACACAGGTGTGCTAGGGTTGCAGCAGCTAAAACGTCCAGATCTTCCTTATCCTGGTGCGTGGCTACATGTCAGTGAATTCCAGCAAATTCATTTATTAGAGCTGCCGAATCCTGATCCCATGACTGGTCGCCCAGAACATGGTGGACGTGATCGCCATTTGGCTATGATCGTTCCCGATCTGGATATCATGAAAGCAAAGCTGGATCAAGCCCATGTCACTTATACACTGAGTAAATCTGGACGACAGGCATTGTTTTGTCGAGATCCTGACAACAATGCAGTCGAGTTAATTGAAAAAGGTGTGTTGCCGGGTACAGAGACACTTTTTGATTAACCATTTGGCTTCACAAACAGAATGGTCGTTTAGAACCTGTTCTTTAGAGCGAAATGATTTTTGGAATGAATATAAAAAGGCGCCGGAGAAAATAAAGAGGGGAGGCATCTCCGGCGTCTAACTTCAGCAGAAAAGCTGAATAGTATGCTCATAGGGGAAAGCACACTTGCAAGTTATGACTTTTCGGGAATCGAAAAGTTCATAAAATTTACATATTTTCAACATAACAAGAATAATGCTGGATACATGTTTTTCAGGAGCGATATTAAGCAGTGAGGACTCAATAATATCCGAAGCCAGACTTGTCTTTTGGCTCCTCAATAGCACTAGAGAACAGTTATGCTCTTCGCACATGAAAATTTAGCATATAGTGTGCGTGATATTTTGTGGGAAGTAAGGCGGAAAATCTTAGCTGTAGTCACTCTACAGCAAGGTTTTCCAACGCAACTATCTGCTAAAGAGTGCGTACACTATATGCTAAATTTTCATGTGCGGAGAGTATCATAGCTTGTACGACTATTTTTCTAGGCACTGCCGTGAAGCCAAAACCCTGTGTCGAGTTTTATTAAATCCTTGCTTCTAACCACCTTGCTTTATATATGAATGTTACTTCAGTAATCGTTTGATGGTTCGATGACCCAGGGAGACGGGCTAAGTATTCAGGAAAAAGTCCTACAGTGGGGCAGGGAGAAACACTTCAACTTTTAGTCCACCAAGTTCACTTGCCACAAACTCTAGTCGACCATGGCTCAATTGAACCAACTCTTTAACAATACTTAGTCCTATCCCATGACCTGCTGTTGTCTCATCTGCCCGAATGCCACGTTGTAGCACTTGCTGTAATTTATGTTCCGGTATTCCTGGACCATCATCTTCGATGCTCAGATACAACCCAGTTTGTTTTTTGTGTGGCTCGCGAGGAAAGCGTACTTTAACCTCAACAGCTGATTGGCACCATTTGCATGCATTGTCCATCAGGTTGCCAATAATTTCATACAAGTCACCTTCTTCACAGCTAATTTTTCCGGCTGCCGGGCATTGTGTACGGATTTGCATACCTTTTGTGGCATAAACCTTTGTTAATGCATCTGAAACTTTTGCAATGAGTGCTGAAACAACTATTTCAGGTGAAATTAACGGTCTGGTTGTCGCTGCGGCATGCTTGAGTTGATATTCGATAATATCATCCATGCGCGAGACTTGATTACACAGTGTCTGAATTTTTTCATCAGACCTGTATATCTGATCACAAAATCCGCCACGGATGATTGCAAGCGGAGTTTTCAAGCTATGAGCCAGATCCGCAAGTGTATTGCGATATCGTTCTTTACGCGAACGTTCACTGCTTAATATTGCATTGAGATTATTCGCTAATCCTTGCAATTCCTCCGGATAATTATCGGGTAATCCATCAATACCACCAGCTTCAATGGCTTTTACGTCTTTGTTCATACGACGCAGTGGTTTTAAGCTCCAACTGAGTATCCAGATTTGACTGATAATCAGCAATACGCCGATTCCACCCAACCAGTACCAGAGCGTTTTATGAAATTGCCGGACTGGATGGCTTAGTGCCTTAATGTGTTCGGTGACTGCAAAAATCAGTTTTCTTGAGCTTTTCTTCAATTCCCATTCAATCGGGTAGAACAGTTCTAAACGTTGTCGGTTCGAGCGGAAAAGTGAGGTGCCGGTTATCGGTAAAGGATCTGGCACATCAATGGACATGCCGACTGCCGATGGAGATCGCCATAGTTGATTACCATATTGATCGAGTACAAAGCCTTGCAGGCCTGATCCTAGTTCTGAAAGTCGCGGCTCGGAGAGATTTTTTGGTAAAAAGATAGAGCCGTTACGTTTCACATCGGCAACACCGACCAGAGAGTAGGCATACACTTGAAGGCGTTCACGAATTGCCATTTCACTGCTTTGCCGAAATGCACGCTCAAGCGCAACACCAGCCAAACCTAAAAATGCAATGAGGGATATGATTGCAGCCATCAACAGCCGCAGATGCAGTGAGTTTTTCACAATCTGTTAAATTGTAAAGCGGTAACCGCGACCTCTTAGTGTTTCAATTGGATTTAAAATTCCTTCTGGATCAATTTTTTTACGCAATCGTCCAATGAACACTTCAATGACATTACTATCGCGCTCAAAATCCTGCTCATAAAGATGATCAGTCAATGCCATTTTTGAAATGACGCTGCCACGTTTCAACATCAAATATTCAAGTACTTTATATTCATAAGCAGTCAGTTCAAGTAATCTATCATCAACTGTTACATCCTGAGACACCGTATCAAGCTTGATTGGACCAGCTTCCAAAAGCGGATGCGCAAAACCTGCCGCACGTCTGACCAGCGCTTTCAAGCGCGCCAATAATTCTTCATTATGGAAAGGCTTAACCAGATAATCATCAGCACCGCTTTGCAGTGCCTCAACTTTTTGTTGCCATTGGCTACGAGCAGTCAAGATCAGCACAGGAAATGATAAATCTTCCTTACGCCAGCGCTCGACCAGTTCAATGCCCGAAAAATCAGGCAAACCAATATCAACAACGGCAACTTCAATGGGAAATTCACGTCCCATATAGAGTCCTTCTTCACCGTTTTCCGCAATGTCAACAATACAGCCATTGCTACTAAGATAGCTTTTTAGTTGAGCACTCAGTTCGGTTTCATCTTCAACAATTAATGTACGCATAGATGCTTGATTAAGTTTTTTACAATTAATATTTTAAGATTAAGAGGTTACGAATTAAGGAACGTAAATGAAATGAAGCCTGCAAATGACTGCTATTTTATTTTTGTTGCTTGATGATCGATTATCTATAAATTTCACCAGAATGGGCATCAACAAGAATATGCAAGACCCTGCTATCTGCAGAAATCATTTTAATCACAAAAATTTTTCCGTTCTCAGTATTTTCCACTTTAGTGTTGATCACTTTTCCACCGGCATAGACACGACGTACTTTATTGACAGCAGTGTCTAGTGAAATTTCAGTTTGTTTAGCAACTTTATTATCATTTGCCATTAGGTTATTGCCAAGCACTACCGAGCAGAGAGTGATTGCTATAACGCGTATAGTTGCTCTGTGAATAGTCTTACAAAAACCGATCTGCACGTTCATAACAGTGATACCTTCTGAAAATTTTCGGTGATATGCAAATGATTAGTCCTTCGCTGGAAAATTCAATGTAAACAATTGTACATTTAAAATGATTCGTATTGACTTATACTCTCCGCACATGAAAATTTAGCATCCTATGCACGCACTTTTTTGCGGATAGCTGTGTTGGAAAACCTTGCTCTCCACAAAATATCACGCACACAAAATGCTAATTTTTCATGTGCGAAGAGTATATATCCTAATTTATTCAGATGAATTAGTGCTGAATCATTGCATACTGATGCCATTAGCATACTCGTGGATAGCGAGCTTAAGCGCAACTTTGAATTTTCCACTCAAGCGATCAAGCAAATTTTCCTGTGGGGTAAAATTGACCAGATTTGTTTCGCCGATTTCATCATTGGCAATAGAGCGCACTGTACCAAAGCCATCCGCTAGCCCGAGCTCAACACCTTCTTCACCTGACCAGAACAATCCTGTAAATACTCTTGGGTCATCACGTAAACGTTTACCCCGTCCGATTTTTACAGCATCAATAAAATGCTGGTGGACTGTGGTCAAAACACTTTCTACATGCTCTCGGTCTTCAGTTTTCATTGGTAAAAAAGGATCTAGAATGCCCTTGTTTGATCCAGAAGTGAGAAGGCGGCGTTCCACCCCAAGTTTTTTCATGGTGTCGACAAATCCAAAGCCGTTTAATAAAACACCAATTGAACCAATTAAACTTGATTTGTTAACATAAATTTTATCGGTTGCAGCAGCGATAAAATATCCTCCAGAGGCACAAATATCGGAAACCACAGAGTAAACTGGCAAACCAGGGTGTTTTTCTTTGATAGCTCGGATTTCATCGTAAATATAAGCTGCCTGAACAGGCGTTCCTCCTGGAGTATTCATACGCAAGATGATGCCTTTAGTGCCACTGTCATCAGCAGCATCACGCAAACCTTGTGTGATTCTGTCGGCATTACTCTCAGTCGCTTCGCTAATCATTCCGACAACATCGATCACTGCAGTGTGACTCTCACTGGTGACTGTATTTGACCCCATTCCAGGTACAAATATCTTGTACAATACAACAGCCAAATATAGAAAAGTCAACAATTTGAAGAACGTACTCCAGCGTCGGGCGCGTTTTTGTTCTTCAATGGCTGACAAGGCAACTTTCTCAAGTACAGACTTTTCCCAATGTTCTGTTGATGGGGTGTCACTATTTTGTTGAGTGGAGTCACTCATTGTTTAACCTCGCTATGCAATGGTAAATGATTCAATATATTAGAAGAACAACTGCTCAGAATGTCGCAGTTTGGTTTTAGAGTGCGAAAACACTGTGTTATCAGGGTTAAAATGGCCTGTTTATTGTGATATATACTCTCCACAAAAGATCACGCACACAAAATGCTAAATTTTCATGTGCGAAGAGTATAGAACTGGTGTCAAACAGTGGTGAGTCGATAGTTAACCCAGATTTATGGTCAATACAGCGCTATTGAGTCCACATCATATATTATTTATAAATTTACCGAAATCGTTATATCTTACCCTAACTTTATGGCTTCACAAGGTATTTCACAGGGCCACCGCATTAAAAAGCATTTGAAAACATGATTTTGGCGCGATAAGCATCGTTCCAAGCGGCTTTTCTCTTTTTCTTTGCAAGGCTGAGAGAAGAAGCTTCCTGTTGAAACAAATTCAGGCAGAGATGACGAATACTCGTCATGATCGTAGCAGCATTTCCTTTGATTCGGCTCGCGTCGTCACCAAAGATGACATCCAGTCGCCAATGAAGCGGATTTTCAACGCCCCAGTGCCCACGTACAGCATTTGCGAAGGGCTTGGCAACCGCAGGAATCGAGTTGATGAAGTAACGACGCTCGAGAGATTTAGTCTTCCCTTGAAGGCATTCGCGCTCGACCATGCCAATGCTTTTTAATCCCTTCCATTGGTGGGTATTAGGAAGACTCAGCAAATCATCACTCACCCAGTATCGTCGTGTCTCCAACCTGCCATGCGCCTTATCGAGTTCTTCCTCATAGTCGTAATTGATACCTCTGAAGTGGTTGGCTTGCGCGGTGACAAAGAAATCTTCAACCGCTTCATGAAGCTTGCTCTGATTACCTTTCAATCCCAGTACATAATCCCCATTTTGTTCAATCACTTGTTTAGCAATCGCTCGTTGACAACCCATCGCATCAATCGTGATGATACAGCCCTTGAGTTCGAGCAATTTAAGTAGTTTCGGAATGGCTGTAATCTCATTAGATTTATCATCCGTTGCTTGTTGACCCAAAACCATGCGGTTGCTGCACGCCCATGCACTCACCATATGCAGTGGATTTCGGTCGTTCTTGCGGTCACGTGAACCGCGAGCTGTTTTGCCATCGATGGCAATGACTTCTCCACCTGTTACGGTCAATACCGATTGTGTCCAACTCATAAAACACTCGCGAAAACCGGTAGGTGATAGTCTTGAGAGAACATAGGCTATACAGTCGTGCGACGGGACTCCGTTCTCAAGTGCAATATATTGACGGAGCCAACTTAATTTTTCTTGACCAAAGTCTTCTATCGCTTCCCATCCATCTGCGCCGCTGGCAACCGCAGATAGAGTAAGGACAATGATGTCTATTAACTTATGTTGCTTGTGGCGTTCTATCCTCGGGTCTTTTAGGGTGGAAAAATGATCTATTATGCTGGCTGTCATGAGAAATCCTTATGTAAGTTCTCATAATGATCTCCTAATCAATTGCATTCAATCAAGTTTTAATGCGGTGACCCTGAGGTATTTCAAAAAAAGTACATCAAGTATTGGTGTTTTGTGATAAACATGCTTGCAGCATAATGTTAGGATGCTTTCATTTGTACGATTTATCTAAACTAAAGATCAGAACCTGTTAAAGATCTCGATCAATGGATGCAGCATAAGGTAAAAGTGGACGAAAAAGCACAGTATACTGGAGTATGTGAGCATTTTGAGTCGCAGTGATACGCCATTTAACGAGATCTTGAACAGATTCTAAGGATTACCAATGTCTGTGTATTCTTCCGCTACCCCCACACAATTGAAAAAGACAGCACTGTTTGATTTGCATGTGGAATTGGGTGCAAAAATGGTCGGTTTTGCTGGTTATCATATGCCGGTGAGTTATCAATCTGGCATTATCAAGGAGCATTTGCATACCAGGCAATATGCCGGACTTTTTGATATTTCGCATATGGGGCAAATCCGCTTGAATGGAAAACAAGCGGGGACTGAACTGGAAAAGCTGGTGCCTGGCAATCTTCATGGATTAAAAAACAATAGGCAACGTTATACCGTTTTTACCAATCAGCAAGGCGGTATTATGGATGATTTAATCGTTGCTCGTATGGATGACGATTGGATGCTGGTGGTGAATGCTGCATGCAAGCAACAGGATTTTGATTATCTCTGTCAACAACTACCTGATAATTGCTCTCCTGTGCTATTGGAAAATCTGGCTTTACTTGCTTTACAAGGACCAATGGCTGCTGAGATTCTTGACTCTTTGCTAACTGAAGGATCTGCGGCGATCTCTTTTATGGCAACTGCGCAGGTGGTTATTGCTAAAATCCCCTGTCAAATCAGTCGCTGTGGTTATACTGGCGAGGATGGTTATGAAATTTCAGTTGCGAATAACCAGGCACAATCATTGGCACGACTACTATTGGCGCAAGAACATGTGCAAGCAATCGGACTGGGTGCCCGAGATACTTTACGGCTTGAAGCAGGGTTGTGTTTGTATGGTCATGATATCGATACCACAACGACACCTGTAGAAGCAGGGTTAAGCTGGGTGATTGATCGAAATTACCTGAATTCCGATGGCAAAAAGCCTGGGTTTCCCGGAGCACAGAAAATTCTGGCTGAATTAGAATCAGGGTCTGATAGAAAACGTGTTGGTATTTTACCGTTAGGGCGCGCTCTGGTACGAGAAGCTGTGGAGCTTTTTAATCAAGATATTGAACTTGTTGGTAGCATTACCAGTGGTGGCTTCGGGCCAGCTGTTGGTTCACCAATTGCTATGGGATATGTTGCCAGTGAACACAGTGCGACTGATACGCAACTGATCGCGCAAGTGAGGGGGCGAAACCTAGACGTTAAAGTAGTTGCATTGCCTTTTATTCCGCACCGTTATTATCGATCTTACCAGAACTGAATCCAGGCCAGAACAGGGGATTACACTTGTCAGACACTCGAAAACACCTTGAAGACCTGGAAATGCGTGGCGATTTTATTCGACGCCATATCGGTTCCAGTTCCCAACAAATCGAAGCAATGCTTGCCTACTTAAACATGGCATCAATGGAAGAACTCACAGATAAAGTGATTCCGGAAACCATTCTGACCAAACAAGCTTCAGCGTTACGCTCAACCTTCAGCGAGCAAGAGGTAACCGCTTATATGCGCAAAATGCGTAAACGCAATCAGGTTTTGGTTTCGATGATTGGTATGGGCTATTACGATACCATTATGCCAGCTGTCATCAAACGTAATGTTTTAGAAAACCCCGGCTGGTATACCGCTTACACACCGTATCAGGCAGAAGTCAGCCAAGGTCGTCTGGAAGCATTGAGTAACTTCCAGCAAATGATTATGGATCTAACGGGGATGGGGCTATCGAATGCCTCGCTACTCGATGAAGCAACAGCCGCTGCTGAAGCCATGACCATGTGCAAACGCATTAGCAAGAAAGATTCAAAGCTATTTTTTGTTGATGAAGATTGCCATCCACAAACCATTGCAGTGGTACAAACCCGCGCCAATAGCCTTGGTTATCAGCTTGTTATTGGAAATTGCTGGACCGATCTTGATGCAACTCTGGTGTTTGGGGCCTTGGTGCAATATCCTGGATCAAGTGGTGAAATTGGAAACTTACAACCCATTGCAGATCAATTACACGATCAACATGCATTGTTAGCGGTTGCAACAGATTTGCTCAGCTTGGTATTACTCAAACCGCCAGGAGAGCAGGGCGCTGATATTGTGGTTGGTAACTCACAACGCTTTGGTGTGCCGATGGGCTATGGTGGGCCACATGCAGCTTTTTTTGCGACCCACGATCAACATAAGCGCGCTGTACCCGGACGTATTATTGGGCTGTCCAAAGATAAGCGTGGCAAGCCTGCTTTTCGTATGGCGCTACAAACACGCGAGCAGCATATTCGTCGCGACAAGGCCACATCAAATATTTGTACATCGCAAGCATTGCTGGCCGTCATTGCGGGGTTTTATGCCATTTATCACGGCAGTAAAGGCTTGAATTTAATTGCCGGCAGAGTTCACAGGTTTACCCAAATAGTCGCACTAGCACTCACAAATCTTGGCTTTACAATTAAAAACCAGACTTACTTCGATACCTTAACGATTCTGGCACCTGGCCAGGCTAAACGCATTGCTGCGCGCGCCAGAGAGGCGGGTATTAATTTAAGAATTGTCAATGCTGATCATTTAGGCATTTCTTTGGATGAAACCATCACTCGCAAGCAAATCAAAATATTGCTGAAAGTCTTTTCTTCCCATGCTGATATTGATATCAATCGTCTGGATGCCGATGTTGAAGAATGTATTCCAACAACATTGCAACGCACCACCCTGATATTAACTCATCCGGTATTTGAACAATATCATTCTGAAACTGAAATGATGCGTTATATGCGCTGGCTAGCCAGACGAGATATTGCGCTGGATCGCTCAATGATTCCGTTGGGGTCATGTACCATGAAGCTTAATGCAGCAACAGAACTGCAAGCACTTTCATCATACGAGTTTAGTGCTATGCATCCTTTTGCGCCTTTAGAGCAAGCGCAAGGTTATCAACAATTATTTGAAGAATTTGAGGAAATGCTCTGTGTATTAACTGGATTTGATGCCTTTTCCTTGCAGCCGAATGCTGGTTCTCAAGGCGAATACGCCGGATTGCTGGTGATTAAAAAATATCTTGAAGCTAAAGATCAGGCGCATAGAAATATCTGTTTAATTCCTGCATCTGCACATGGTACCAACCCGGCAAGTGCAACACTGGCTGGTTTAAAAGTAGTGGTTGTGGCTTGTGATGATCAAGGCAATGTTAGTGTCGAGGATTTACAAATCAAACTGGCAGAGCATGGAGAAAATCTGGCAGCTCTGATGATTACCTATCCTTCCACACATGGTGTATTTGAAGAAGCGTTTTGTGAAATTTGCGCAATGATTCATAACCATGGAGGCCAGGTTTATCTGGATGGTGCAAATTTCAACGCGCTTGTGGGTTTGTGTCATCCCGGTCATTTAGGAGCCGATGTTGCGCACATCAATTTACACAAAACCTTTAGTATTCCGCATGGCGGTGGCGGCCCTGGGATGGGGCCAATTGGCGTTGGTGTTCATCTTGCACCATTTTTGCCAGATCACCCCGTTGTGGAAGGCGTCAATCCAGCTGCCGGAAAAGTCAAAACCATCGGTACAGTGTCGGCCGCACCCTGGGGTTCTGCCAGTATTCTAACCATCTCTTGGGCTTATATCGCCATGATGCGCGCCCGAGGCTTAAAGCGCGCAACTCAGGTAGCAATTTTAAATGCAAACTATATTGCCACACGCTTACAGGCATATTACCCGGTTCTTTATACCGGAAAAAATGGCATGGTTGCGCATGAATGTATTATTGATTTACGACAGATAAAGCAGGCTTGTGGCATTACAGTCGATGATGTTGCCAAACGCCTGGTTGATTATGGTTTTCATGCACCAACTGTATCTTTCCCTGTTGCCGATACGATGATGATTGAGCCAACAGAAAGTGAAAACAAACGCGAAATCGATCGATTTTGCGAAGCGATGATTGCCATACGCGATGAAATTAAAGCAGTGGAAATTGGCGCAGCTGACCCTGAAAATAATTTACTACGTAATGCCCCGCATACACAAGATTTACTGCTTGAAGAAATCTGGCCATTTGCTTATTCCAGACAGCAAGCATTTCACCCATTAGATGAATTAAGAGAGGATAAATATTGGCCTCCAGTGGCACGTATTGATAATGTCTATGGTGACAGAAATCTGGTTTGTTCTTGTGTTCCAGTGAGTGCTTATGAGCATAGTGAATAGAACAATCAACTGAGGAAAGTCCTCTTTTCAGTATTTTCTATGGTTCAGGCACGACTGGGCAAGCCATGAGTAAAGATGTTGGGTTTTTGAGGTGTTGACAGTGCGTGCATCAAACAAAATTTGCTCGAACAGTCTTTGCTCTGCAGAAAGTCAATCAGTGTATTATACTAAATACCTTGCATTTTCAAACCCACCATTTGAAAATACCAGGTATGAAAAGACATTATTCTCAAAATATTACTGATCTTTTAACCCTGTTTCCTTGTGTTGCAATTCTCGGCGTAAGGCAATGCGGAAAGACGACTTTACTCAATCAGCTTTCACACACTTGGAAAGTGTTTGATCTTGAAAAAGGCGATGATTTTGAGATAATCTCCAGAGACCCTGAT
This sequence comes from Methylococcales bacterium, assembly GCA_965224565.1. Lineage (GTDB taxonomy): Bacteria > Pseudomonadota > Gammaproteobacteria > Methylococcales > DRLZ01 > DRLZ01. The sequence continues at coordinate 1,185,076 of CBDCZN010000002.1, forward strand.
CTTTTTCTACGACTGAATCCCGACAATATTGCACTCGATGAGGCACAGCTGTTACCAGAACTTTTCCCAGCCCTGCGTGTGGCGATTGATGCAAATAGAGGAGCGATGGGCAGATTTATCATCACAGGATCCAGTTCGCCAGAGCTTAGTCGGTCCATCTCGGAAAGTCTGGCAGGACGTGTGGCTATTATCGAGATGGCGCCTTTCACATTATCCGAGGCATTTGCTTGTAAACAGCCGGACTTATACAAGCATATCTTGAATCAAAGCCTGCTCAACCAATATTCCACCCTGTGTCAGCCAGAAACTAATTTGCAACAACAGCATACCTACTGGCTGAAAGGTGGCTACCCAGAACCATGGTTAAAAAAGAGTAAAAAATACCCAGCGCTGTGGATGAAGAATTATATCCAGACATATGTTGGACGTGACATTTTACAGTTGTTCCCGAATCTTAACAGGCAAAAATATCAACTGTTCTTGCAAATGCTGGCTCAACTATCTGGCAGCATCATTAATTACTCTCAAGTGTCACGTACACTGGGGGTTTCGCAACCCACTGCAAGAGAATATTTTAATATTGCACATGGCACTTTTATCTGGCGACACATCCCCGCATATGAAAAAAATGCCCACAAACGAGTAGTGAAGCATCCAAAAGGCTATCTTAGAGATTCAGGGGTTTTGCATCATCTGCTCCACCTAAACAGCATCGATGATATTCTGAGCCACCCTTCAATGGGACATTCATGGGAATCCATGGTTATAGAAAATATCTTACGAGAACTGAATATTCTAAACGCAAGTTATGATGCTTATCATTATCGCACCAGTGCTGGCGCGGAGGTCGACCTGATCCTGGAGGGAGAATTCGGTCTGTTACCGATCGAGATAAAATACCGACAAAAAGTTACACATAGAGAACTACGCAGTCTTCGGAGTTTCATTGACGAATACAAATGTCCTTATGGGATTGTTATCAATAATGCTGAACGCCCAGTGCAATATGATGAAAAGATCATTGCTATACCGTTTGGGTATGTTTGAAGTGAGAATTGCTTAGTGCATTCAATGAACGTCTCAAAGCGACTTGTTTTTAAAGGAAAAATTCAGTAAAAGATAGTAATCATCACTGATGGAATGTATGCTGATTATCCATTTTGTAACTATTATTCTCAACCCATCAATAATAAAAATAGTTGGTAGTGGGGCAAACCTGTAGGAGCGGCTTTAGCCGCGAACTAAGATTCTAAGCGAACAGTCGCGGCTAAAACCCCTCATACAACCAATGGTTATTTTCTGGAAAACACCAAGTTTGACCCACGACCAAATAGTTATACCTCTATACAGCTTCTATTCTCAGGCAGTTATTTAGCGAATTCACTCAGAATGTATCTACGAAGAACTGGCAACATAGTTAAACGTTTGAATCATTATGTCCTTTCAGATTAAGAACAATGATATCTTGAGTATCAATATCATTTAGCATAATCTCCAGGCTGGAAGGCCGTTTTTTCTCTATCCTCTCAACACATCTTCTTAATGATTCAAGCTTCTCTGCTACGACTTTTCTATCCATGATTCTCTGCGTTTCGTCAATATTCGGTTTCTGTAGGGGAGAAAATCCGCTTGATCCAGCAAGTGTCGAAAGATCAATCGACCATAATTTTCATCGCTACCCAGAATCCTTACTCCTTTGGTAATAATTTCGCTTAACAAGGGTTGACCTGCTCGACGCAAGTCAACGAGATCGATGGGACGTCCTGTTAGCTGCGCAAGATTTTCTATAATATTTTTTTTTTGCTGAGGCGTAAGATCAGACCCAGTCAGAATGGCAATGTCAAGATCACTATGGCTCTGTTCTTTTCCTTGGGCCATTGACCCAAAGACAAGAATTATTTGTATATCTGGCAAGTATTGCTTAATGACGTGTCTAATATTGTTGTATTTGTTACGCATCATAGCAAGTTTTAGCTGGCAGCAGAATGCATGCTTTAAGTGTTTAAATAACTGTTCAATCAAAGATATTCTATTGATACTCTCCGCACATGAAAATTCAGCATCCAGTACACGCGCTTTTTCGCGGATAGCTGCGTTGGAAAACCTTGCTGTAGAATGACTACAGCTAAGATTTCCCGCCTTGCTCTCCACAAAAAATCACGTATTCTAAATGCTAAATTTTCATGTGCGAAGAGTAGAGAATAGAGAGTAACGTAATCAGTCTTTCCAGTCGAGTAAGAATTACAGACTCGTTTCCAGAGTGCCTTAGAGATGCTGCGATAATTACGATGTCCGGTTGATTTGACAAGGTATGGTTGAACCAGCCGGACATTTTTAAGTGATTTTAGGGGCTTAATCAGCATTCATTCTGGAAACTGGTTATCAGAGACGATGATTTGCTCCGCACGGGATGTCAGAAACGAACCAGTGTTTTTGCACTTGTTCGTTTGACAATACCGAGCTAGCAACTACACTTCATGTGCGTGGTTAGGGAGAAACGAGGGGTCAACTATTAAACCTTAATTAAGGAAAATAAATGACATGAAAAAACTACTAATTCCACTCTTATTTTTCACGGTAAACGTTTTTGCAACACCAGTTAATGTCAACAAAGCAGATAGTAAAACGATTGCAAGTGCATTAAAAGGTATTGGTACCAAGAAAGCAGTAGCTATCACCAAATATCGTGCCAAACACGGTAAGTTTAAGACAGTGAATGATTTAGCCATGGTAAAAGGTATTGGTGAGAAAACTATTCAGAAAAATAGAAAAGATATTCTCCTGAAGTAGATTTATCAATGTAAAATAATATGCTCTGACAGTTTTTGATTGTCAGCGCATATTAAGTGATTGTTTGAGGACAGGAATCTCACTGAGACAAAGAATTTTTAACTATACCTTTTGTAACTATTTTCCTCAACCCATCAATAATCTGAATAGTTATTCCTCTATACGGCTTCTGTTTTCAGACAGCTCTTTAGCGAATTCACTCAGAATTGTATCTACGAAGAACTGGCAACATAGGCCAACGTTTGAATCATTTTGAATTAGTACACTCGTGACAATTAATTGAAATATGACAAACATATCGGTTAACTTAGTATCAACTTTCGGCCCAACAGTTCGTGGTGTGAGTCCTTATTCAGATAGCTTGTTAGCCAGTTTAAGAGAGTTGGATAATTTGAGAATTGAGCCTGTCGACTATATTAAACAGTATCCTAATTTGCTACTTCCATCAAAAGGCAAAGACGATACCAACTCAAAAAATGGCTATGAATTAATTCACTACGCAAAACCAGAAACTTGGGACAGTTTTGTTGGAAATTCTAATGAAATAGTACATATCCAGTATTGGTCTCCATTTATGGCAACCTATCTATACTTTATTGCTAAGCGCATTAAATTTGCAAAAAAGCACTTAATTGTAACCGTTCATAATGCTGACCAGCACGAAAAAATTCCACTATTAAAAATGATAGAGAAGAAGTTTTTGGGGCTATGCGATGCGATTATTTGTCACAATCATACAAGTGCTACTATACTTGCAGAACGATTTGATGCGTTCAACCCTTTAATAAAAGTCATTCATCATGGTGTTAAACAATCTAAATATGACAATAGCAAGGACAAGAGAATGATGTATTGTGCAAGTCTTGGCCTTGACCCAGAAAAACGGTATATTTTATTTTTTGGAAATATTAGACCTTATAAGGGTATAGATCTATTGTTAGAGGCTTGGAGCGATATCAAATACAAACATCCAAATACATGTTTGATTATTGCTGGGCGGCTATGGGATGGGAGTCGAGGAATACTTTCTGTCATTGCTGCAAAAATACTAGGGACGGCTAAGCATTCTCTGCGCATAAAAAGAATGGCAGAAATGAATTCTGACTCCGAGCAGCTTAAGTATCTTTTGAGTTTTGTTGAACAAGATGACCTTGAGAAGCTAATCAGCATCTCTTGTTTGACTGTGTTTCCATATACTAAATTTTCGGGACAATCCGGTGCGGCAACTTTGGCGGCAGGGATTGGTACGCCAGTTCTAGTCAGTAATTGCGGAAGCTTGCCCGATCTAGCCGTAGATGATCGCTTTATATTTAGTGAGATTTCTAGAAAAAGGATAGCGGTTCAGTTAGATGAAGTGCTCCAGAACTATGCAAATTTTACGGAATTACGTAAGCACCAAGTTGCCAAAATTAAGCCATACAGTTGGTTGCATTCGGCAGTCGCTCACCGAGATTTGTATCGGGAAGTGTTTAGAGGGTAGCTAAACAACTACACATAAATGTGACGAAGAATGAAGCAATGGCTTGGATACCATGGTTTGAACAAGTTAATAAGCCCGGTTGGAATAAACTTGCCAATATTAACTTCACAGTGATATTTACCAGGATAAGACAGTAAACGTGTGTAGTATTCTTCTGGCATCAATTCAACTTCATCAAACAAACTTAAAGCTCTTGGAAACTCAATAACTTATCGTTACCTACGTGCCCTGCCATGAAAGGAGAGTCGCGATTTGGGTATCCCAAATAAGCAAGACCAGAGTTTTTTAGAATCAGTTTGATTTCTGATAGATGTTTGGTCTTATCATTTACGTGCTCAATAACATGGTGTGAAAGCAGGATGTCAAAAAAATCACTGTCGAAACGTAGCTGTTCATTCTCAAGTAGCTGAAAATTAAATTGAGCTTCACTATTGCGTTGATTCTTGACATCTACTGCATATACTTGGTATTTTTTCAGAAGAATGCTCACTAGTTTGGTCGTTTCCGCAGCCAATATTGAGCGGGTTATATTTATCTATGGGTGTGCCCGTTGCGTTTACAAGAAAAGCCTCGATTATCTTGGTCTCAAGCGAACGATTCAAATGTACGATGGGACTCTTACCTTTGAGTGTCAAAACTGTATTTCTCCTTAAGATTTAGTTGCACACTTATGAGTACAATAGTTTCTCAGATAAATAATTTCCAATTGATCACGGCTAGATTTACGCAGCGATTGAAAAATCCTCACGCATTGTTTTCATTACATAAGTCATCTTGCTGGCATCTTGCAAATAGGTTTGGAACGTCTTTGTCACTGAATCATAAAGATCTTCAAACGTCTTAAAATACTTCATATGAGTCGAATCACGTTTCGTGTTTTTCCAGAGTTTTTCAATCGGATTATAATCCGTAGAAAAGGCAGGCAGTCTTTTAATCGTCAAGCGATCAGTATTCGCTAACTTAAATTCATTGACGATCTTGCTACCATATGAATAATAAAAAAACAGTGATGTTTGTGGGTTCAGATCTGAGCCCCCCCTATACCACCATGGAAGCGAAGATGGTGGGGCAGTTAATCGCATCGTTGAGCTCAAATTATGTCTTTAAACGGATCTCAATAAACGTATCAGCTAACAAGCAAGAACAAGGCAATACAAGTGCAGTAAATGGTATCCAAATAGGGCCGATGGCTTTACGTAAGATGGTTTACGGTGTGCAGTTGTTTACCACGTATGTCAGACAAATGTTGAATCCCGATATTTCGATTGTGCATTTTATCTGGGTTGGATTTGATCCCCTGACTCAAATCATGATAAAACTGGCGCATTGGCAGAAGAAAAAAGTCATTGTCACCGTGTTAAACAAACACAGTCCCATGGCGCGTTATGCTGGTGCTGATGAAATGGTGTTTCACAGTCCTTATTCAAAACAAGAATTAGTGACTCAACATTCCTACTTATCATCAGCCCATGTGATTCCCCCGCCTGTGAAACAACAAACGTTTGAAACAGTTAAACCGCCTTATTTTGTCTCAGCCAGTGGTCCGCGTACGGTGGAGCAAATTAAAATCAGGGGTTTTTACTTGTTAATGGATGCGATGAAATTATTGCAAGAGCAGGGCAGTGATATCCAACTTCAGTTTGTAGGTCGGTGGATAGAAGGGGCTGATTTGTTAGAGTCCATCGTTAAAGACAGGGGGTTGAACAATGTTAGCCTGAGTCATGACTATGTGACGGATATTGATGGCATTATTGGTCAATCCACAGGGTTGATTATTCCTTATGTGGGGGGCAGTATCGGAGATGTGCCTTTGTCCGCATTAGAATCACTGGCCTTTGGTACGCCTGTGATTACGACACACGGTTTTCATGTGGCGTCTGAACAAGAACAACCTGCCATTACCATTTGTGATCAAAAGGCTGAAACTTTAGCCCATACGATGATCCAAGTCAGTCAGCAAGGGGAGGTGGCTGATATTTGTAGGGGCACGGTAAAGATGTGTAGTTTAACGAATTTTATAACATCGTATGATGTTATGTATGAGGCCTTGTGATGGATATTCAAGCCTTATCACCAATTCTCGACTTGTTGGAAACCTTACAAGAACATTCATTGAGTTGTATTTTTTTACGTGAACGTCATTTCTTCTCAGTAGAGGAGGAGGATCTGGATTTTTGGTGTTCTTTCGAGCAACAGGATCACATTATTACTCATGTCTTGGCTTTAGGCTGGTTTGTTATTGGTGGTCGTTATTGTCAAAACAAACAAGGGCGTTCACAAGTCATCCGTTTTAAAAAAGAGGGTTATACACCGATTTTAGAATTATGGATCGGTGATCTCCGTGCAGATTCTATTATCTACGCATCAGCTGAGTCTGTGTTGCAACATCAGGTCAAAAAAGACGGTCTAGTGTGTTTGGACGATGAATTATTACTGAGCATATTAGTCTTGCGACCCATATTAAAGCGTAGAAACATCAGTAAATACCGACTACGAATAGACGCTTTACAGGTTGACTCACTACAGGTCAAGAAATGGTTAAAAACCTGTGAAACGAATTTTGACTCCTCATTACACGGAATCTGTGATTCAGTCATCTCAGGTCAAAATAGGCGTTTAGGATCTGTGGCTTTGTTACTGATTGCACTCAAGCAATACTCTCTGTGGGGGCTGATTTCATTATCCTTTATACAAATGGGTTTACTTGCGAAGCGATGGGCTTATCGGCCACCTTTGGTGAGTTTTGTTGGAACGGATGGCAGTGGTAAAAGCACCACAGCTGAATCCTTGGTGGAATTTGTTCAGCACCAACAGATTAAAGCCGAATATATTTATGCCGGTCGTAGTAAAAATAACTCTGTTTTGGTGAAGGTCGCAAGACAACTGGTTTTTTCCCTTGGTTTGGCGAAAAATATTTCAGAAGAAGAATGGAAAACTCACGCCATAGCCAATGACAAAACAGAAAAGAAAGAAGCCGATAGCGTGATCCTAATGCTGGCCTTGTCTGTTTATTTCTTTGAATATCACTTGCGTTATTTCGCTTTTCGTTGGCAGTCACGGTTCAATAAAGTGATTAAGATATTGGATCGAGGTGCTTGGGATATTGCGACCATCAAGGGATTACGTAACTTACCAGTGTTAGTGGCTAAGCATTGTCCGCGTTCTGATGTGACATTTTTCTGTTATGCCACACCAACGGTGATTCAATCCAGAAAGCTAGAGCGCAGTGTACGTGAGATTATTAGACACCAAGCTATTTACCGTTTTTTAGGGCGAGTTGGACAGCAACAGTTTATTTGTTTGGATACCAGTCGCAGTATGGAGGCGATTAACCAACAAGTACGACAAGTTTTTTGTGAAATAGTGGCACAAAAAAATGGTGCCTTAGATAAAGTCTCAACTCACGTATTACAAACCATACGCTCAGCAAAATCATGAACAAAAAGATCATTATTATACTGTTGTATATTAGTTTGATTGCTGGTTTTTTTTATTTTGTCATGACCCATGACGATATGGTAAAGGCATTGTCTCAAGTATCGGTGTTTTGGTTGGCTATGGTAATACTGGTCAAACTGTTGGTGCAGGTGGCTAATGGTTATCGCTATTACGTGTTACTGTTTTTTGAGAAAATTTATCTACCATTTCATGTGTGGTTGCCACTGAGTTGTGTTGGAACACTACAAAATGTGGTGCTACCTGGTAACACGGCGGTGATGACAAAAGGCGTTTATTTAAAAAAGAAGTTCTCACTGGCTTATAAACCATATTTTTTGCTTACACTGACAGGCATTGTTTTATTCATAATGTCTAATGCTATCGTGATTTTCATGATGCAGTCGTATCTGGCTGCACAGTTACAACAGCTATTGTATGTGTTGTTGGTATTTTCCATCGTGTTTATTAGTGTTATGGCTTGGTTGAATGTCACATCAGCCTTTCAGGATAATAAGTTCATGGGTTACTTGAACGCCATAAAGCATCATGTGTTAGCACCCGTTAATACCCCTGTTGTGATCAGAGTTATACTCAGTGAGTGGGTCTTAATCGTGGTTCGGTCATTGGCCATGTGGACTTGTTTTGCCGCTTTTGCTTATCTACCCAGTGTGGTCGAAATGGTGATTATCTCCATTGTGGTGACCTTTTCTAGTATTGTGAATTTAACGCCAGGTAATATTGGTGTTACCGAATCGGTTATCATCGGTTTGTCTTTGTTGTACGGCATACCTTTTGAAGTCGCAGTGGCCGCCTCTGTATTGTCTCGCATCACCTCTATTATTTCCCAGGTAATGGTGGCGATTGTATATGGCAAGAATTTAGTTGATGCGAGCGCCAATATTTAAATCCTCTGTTGTTTTTCGTTTACACATTTCAATATTGTTTTGTCGAATTGGTTATACACAGTAAAATATTTGAATTTTTGCTGTCTGCTATTTTTACCGTTCTGACCTTGAGTGACGAAAAATAACGTGTTTGCGGAGTGATACAGAATTCCTTTTTTGTGTGATGGTTCTGGTGTGAAAATAATAGAATTTTTAGTAATATCAACCCCAATAAGTTATTGATTAAATGTACTCATCCCAAACCTTTCTTGATAATATAGGAATTGTATGAGAACTTATCGGGATTGGTATAACAAGCTTGTCAAAATCTATCCCAATGCAGTCAGATTCGGGGATAATATAACCATCAGCGATGAGCGATTGATGTGAGATTCCTACACTTTGTTACAAACACTGATTTGATATTGCAGTTCATTAATCTTTCTGGCCTCTTTGCCAAAACGATCAATTTTCATTGCCATTTCTAGCTCATCGCAAGCTTCCTGAGGTTTTCCAAGGTTATGCAGCACCATTGCTAAATGAACTCGATACATTGGGTTACTGGGTACAATGTCTGCTGCTTGCGCGATAAAATACAACGCATATTCGTTGTCGTGATCTACCAGCAACAAAAATTTGCTTATTAAAGTATAGAGTTCTGCTTTGTTTCTGCCTCTAATGTTAGGATTTTTCGTTGTGGCTTGTAAAAGACGCTTTATCGTTACTGCTGGAAATGCATTATCTGTGTTTGAAATAGCCTGGTCTACTAGGTAGTTCAGATGATTGATTGCACCGGCATCATATTTTCCATTCGCCAATTGGTTTTCGAGTAAACGACTCCATTTTTTGTCAATTTTCTTGTTTTTATTGTATAAGAGACTGATTATGATAAAGTTGGCTCCGGTTTGTTCCGGGTTAAGAATAGTCGCCTGAGTCAGTTCTTTTATAGCCAGGGTTTCAAGGCGCTCCTTTTCTTGAGCATCTTCCAGGAAACTTGCGAAAAAAAACAGTTCTTTTCCCAGCATTGTACGGGCCCGAGCTGAATCAGGGTGGTTCTGTACCTGAGTGACTGCCAGTGATAAGTTATTGTTCCATGCATGTACTCGAACAATTGTTGACAATGTAAAAAATAGGGCAAATACGAACAGTAAAATTTTATGGGTAGTTGGGCTCCTGGATAATTGAAATATTCTGCCAAAAGCGAAAAACATAGCAATATAAATTCCGATGCCCGGCAGATAGTTCCGATGTTCAAAAATAATTTCTAATGGAAAAATTGTGGATTCCAGAGAGTGTCCAAGAAAAAAGAAAAGGAGACCGAAGCCAATGAATGGTAATTTTTTTACTGCAAGAATACCTGTAAAAAAGATAATGCCTAGACTCGTTACCGCAAGTATCGTGCTTACAGGGTTGAAAAGAGAAGTTGAAACAACAAAATCATCATGAAAAAGTCCGAGATTTGTGTTTAGCGGAACGATTAAACTTTGAATGTACCATAGCATTACGCGGCTTTCAGTGAGAATCCTCTCATGCAGTGTAAAGGATCTGGTCTCATAACCTGAAAGGATATATTCAGGGTTAACAAACAGAAGCCAGAAAAGTATCGTTAGTAAAGCGATGACCAGGGAAACTGAATAAGTCCAGAGAAAAGCTTTTTGACCTGGTGAATTGGTCGTGAAGCGAAAAAACACAGCTTCCAGCAACAATGTAAAATAAGGGAGAAGAATGCCGTTTTCCTTACTCAAGGTTGCCAGCGCACAGCATGCAGCAAACAAAAACAAAAAAAATATGGATTTACCTTTTAGTGACTTATTCAGGTACTCTCTGAACAGTATGTAACTTATAAGCCCAGACAATGAAAAAAATGCTGAAAGCATTGCCATTCTTTGTACGACATACAATACAGTGCTGACATTAAGTGGACTGATTAACCAGGCAAAAACGATTGCGATAATGATCCAGTCTTTCTTTGGCTGGCTGGGATACGGCATGATTGTATTCTTTAAAAGCAGTTTCAAAAACACAAACAGCAATATGCCATTTAGAATATGGAGGATTAAGTTGAATGCTTTAAATCCATAAGCATTAAGTGAATTGATAACCCAATGATTGAAGGCAAAACTGACCATGCTGACAGGTCGTTGAAACTTGCCACTGTATGAAGAAAATGCTGCTTCTTTGAGGGAATTAAATGATAATGTGTGCAGATGGACAGCAGAATTTTTAATTATATTGGGGTAGTCATCAAACAGAAATCCTCCTGTAAGTCCCGGGAGATAGACCAATGCGCAAATTAGGAAAGGCAGGGCACAAGCGATTGGATTGATGTATTTCCCTGAGTACATATGTTTCCTTCCCCTGTTAGTCAGACAACAATAACAAGAAGCCCGCAGAGCGGGCTTCTTGTAAAGCTTAATTAGATAAGCTTATCGGCAATTAGCTGGTAGATACTTGCCAGGCATAGGGTTAGCGCTGCCGCCTCCACATACCCACTGTACACCAGTATCCGAGTTACCAGTGCCTGTAAACGCTATTGTCTTAGAATCTGCAGAACTAACAAGGTTGTCAGTTGTGTAGGTAACTGTTGCTGTACTGGTTGTATTAGCAAATGTAATACTATTAACATATGTACTTTGTCCAGCATTAGTGCTGACACCCGCCTCAGATGCAGTCGTAGGCATTGTGCCCACAGAGATAAAATACTCAGAGACAGAGCCTTTATCTTTGGAAGCAATAATCATTACTTCAGAGACCTTCGCTCGTACTGTGTAGTCCTGATACGCAGGAATCGCGATTGCTGCTAAAATACCGATGATCGCTACAACGATCATTAATTCGATGAGTGTAAAACCTTTTTGATTCTTTAACATGGTGTTGACCTCTTTGGGTGTGGTTAATTAAACTAGTTGTCACTTGCTTTTGCAAATTTCAATTAAGTTAATGCAGACGGTGTGCCAATTCTGTTTCTATTTCGAGTTAATAGATGTTTTTTTGTTGATAAGTATTTGTAATTAATGGGTAAAAAATGTTTATTAATAATTTGAAATTCTAACTTTTCATGTTCTTTTCTGTTAAAGAGACATCTATTTCATGTGCTTTTTTGTCAGATTTAGTTACAATATGACAAAAATTGTCACTTTATTGACGCATATTACATGTTTGTTGTGAATTGGTTTGTCTCACTGGTTGTTAACTGTAGATAATTCGACTAATCGATTGGGTCGTGGGTCTAACTCGGTGTTTTCCAGAAAATAACCATTGGTCGTAGGAGGGGCTTTTAGCCGCGATTGTTTGCTCAGAAGCTTAGATCGCGGCTAAAGCCGCTCCTACAGGTTTGACCCACCACCAGCGATTGATTCGTTGCTTGGTTGTTGGTTGTTTGAGGCTTCTGTAGAGACTCATTTAGGTGTGTTGCTCCGTTTCTTTTTGATTTAGTGACAACATTAGGAAGCGCTTTTTCGGACTCTTGTATCGTCATTTATTCCAGATTTTAATCACGACTATGCTGATATTTAATTGGCGATGAATTTACAACTGACTTTAAAGAAGTAGGAATGAAGTATGGAAACAATCAGTATTGTTCTGCCGTGTTTGAATGAAGCACCTAATCTGGCAAAACTATTACCAAAATTAAAGGCGGCGTATCCAGATGCAGAGGTTATTGTCGTGAATGATGGTTCTGACGATGATTCTGCACAGGTTGCTTCTGACTTGGGTGCAAAAGTGATTACCCATGCCTACCGCATGGGTAATGGTGCTGCGATTAAAACCGGTGCTCGAAATGCAACGGGTAGTATTATAGTGTTTATGGATTCAGATGGTCAGCATGATCCAGCTGATATTGCTCGGCTGATCGCTAAACTTGATGAAGGTTATGAGATGGCTGTTGGGGCGCGTCGGGTTGGTACTCATGCTTCCTTTTTACGTCGGATTGCCAATGCTTTTTATAATCGCTTAGCATCCTATATGGTTGGGCATCAGATTGATGATTTGACTTCTGGTTTTCGTGCAGCAAGGACACGTCATTTTAGGAAGTTTCTGTATTTACTACCGAATGGTTTCTCCTATCCAAGTACGAGTACGATGGCGTTTTTCAGATCTGGCTTTCCAGTTGCCTATATTCCGATTGATGCTGGTATTCGTGGTGGTAAAAGTAAAATCAAGCTGCTTCGCGATGGAGCACGATTTTTTATTATTATTCTGAAGATTGGCTCGCTTTTTTCTCCAATGAAGTTGTTTTTACCGTTAAGTTTTATTCAGTTTGCGTTGGGTAGCTGGATTTATCTATACACTTATATAACAACAAGCCATTTCTCTAATGCCAGCATCATTTTGTTTCTGGCTTCAATGACGACATTTCTGATTGGAATTTTATCGGAACAGATTTCTTCTTTGCATTATCGTGGTGTTGAGGAAGATCGCCGTAAACTGACGCGTTCACCGACGATTACGGATGCAGAAAGTGAAGTCGCTAATAATAGCGATCAGCGTAAATTTGGGTGAGTGAGTTTATCTGCAGTCATTGTTGATTGGCTAATATCTGTGTGAAAGTTGTAGGTGTCCTGGTTGGTAACAAAGTCAATAGATTGCAGTCAATGAAATAACCCTGAATTGTCAGTGATTGTTATTGCCCAAAAACCGGGGTTGTCAGTTAGGGAGGGATACAGTAATACAAGCATTCAATTCTGTTAGTGAATATCTTTCTAATATCCCTGGATTCTGTTGGCTTCATTTTGTCTCGGTGTGGCTTTACTTTGTGTTTGTTTTTTCGCTGGTGTTTTAATCTGCGCAATCACTTCGACCATCATTGTGTCCCAGGATTCATGTTGGTAGTCTGGATCGTTGGCTTGTTTGCGTTCTGTGAAATATTGTTTTCCCATTTCTACAATTTCTTCTGGTTGTTTGCCATTGACTAGTGCCATGAAAGCAGCATTGTCAGTGCTTTTTTGTTTTAGTGACCAGAATGCCACTTCGAATTCAGTGCCTTTTGCAAAGCTCATGCCGCGTTTTATTCGCAGGAAGGACTGCAACATGGATTTTTGGTTTTTAGCGCGAATTTGTTTTGACTGATCGCAGCCACTAACGGAAAATAGTAAACAGCATAGAAGGCTTATGTATAATAAGATTTTCATTGAAGTATCCTCTCCCTGTGATTTTCTATGTTTAGTCCAAGCGTGTTGTTATGCTAAGGTACGAATTATTGAAGCGCAGTTTTAACAGAGCTTGAGATAGATTAAGAAAACGCTTGATTGCCTCATTATAACGCGGATTGTTGAGATTTAATGCAGATTCTTGTGATTATTACAGATCATTTCCTTTTCGGAGCAAAGACAGAACATGCTTGATTTTATCCGGCAACTCAAAACCAGTTATGAGAGAGTGGCAAAACATAGTAATGATGCTGAGCAACGGCAGATACTGGAAACACATCTTGCTTCACTGCATGTCGCTGAAGCTGCTTTGCATAAACTGGTTTTACAAAGTCAGCAGCAGAACCCGGTTGTGCAGTATTCAGTGTTGGGGCCAACCCAGGCTGGAAAAAGCACAACAGTGAATTTGTTATTGCAGCAAGATCAAGCGGGTGTCAGTCCGCTTGCAGGTTATACAGTGCATCCGCAAGGCTTTGGCCTAAATGTTTCTGAACCAGAGGTGGATTGGCTGCAGCAGTATTTTGAAGGCTTTTCTCGCAGTCTTGGTGGCGCGCGTGGTGAGCCCGGCGATAAAAGTTACGCTTTTTCCTGTGTGCAGGGAGATACACAACATCCGCTAAGTCATTCTATGGTTTGGGATACTCCGGATTTTGATTCTCTAGGTGCTGTTTTGTATCAAGAGGGTGTTTTGAAGACAGCTGCCCTTGGTGATGTGATCTTGTTGGTGTTGAGTAAAGATAAGTATGCAGATCAATCAGTCTGGGATGTGTTGCGCTTGCTTGAGCCGTTGGCAACACCGACAGTCATTTGTTTGAACAAAGTCACCCCGGATGCGCGTGATGTATTAGTAAAGTCATTGAGAAATAAATGGGCTGATGTGCGCAATGATCAGCCTCTGGCTATTTTGACGCTACCTTACATCAAATCAGGATTAACCATACAAGCTGTCGAAACTGAACTGGCAGACATCTATCAGGCATTGCAAAAAGCATCAGCCAAATCGGATGCAAAAAAACAGCAAAAAAACGCACTTGGTTTTGTCAAGACGCATTTCAATGCATGGCTTGAACCTGTGGTTGCTGAGCGCGAAGCTATTGATCAGTGGCATCAGTTGTTGCAAGAAAATGTTGATGAAGCGCTGTTAATCTATCAACGTGATTATCTCAATCATCCCCAGCATTATGAAACATTTAATAAGGCACTTGCAGAGTTATTGACACTATTGGAGTTGCCAGGTGTTGCCAAAGCGCTTGCCGGTTTGCGTAAAGTGATTACCTGGCCGATGCGAACCATCTTCCGGATTGGTAAACGTGCAGTGAGCGGAAATGAAGATGCAGATAGTCTGGAAACACGTATATTAGGGCAGGTTTCTGATCATTTGTTTGTTCAGCTGGGAGAAGCGTTGTTGAAAAAAGCAGACCAGGATAGCCAGAATGCAGAGTGGTGGCGGGGTCTCAGTCGCCAGTTAAGACAAGATAAAGACGCGGTTGAGGCGCAGTTTTCCGCTGCAGTGCGTGACTATCACAAAACATTTCAGGAAGAGATTCATCAAACGGCTTATGGTTTGTATCATAAGCTTCAAGAGCATCCGGCAACGTTAAACAGCTTACGCACTACACGTGTAGCAACAGATGCGGCTGCGTTGGCGATTGCTTTGCATACCGGCGGCATTGGTGTGCAGGACTTCGTGATTGCGCCAGCCGTACTATCAATTACCTCAATGATGACTGAAGGTGCGCTGGGTCGGCACATGAAAAGTGTGGCAAACAAACTGAAAAAAACCCAGCGCGAGGTGGTTCGCGAAGCACTGTTTGATGGCTTGCTTGCCAAGCAATTGCGTGGGTTGCCAGATAAACTGAATGCAGACAATCAATTTAACATCTCAGCAGACGCTGTTGAAGATGCAAAAAACAAGTTAGGTGACTCGCGGTATGGCTTACAACTTTTCTGACCTTCTTGCTAAAACTCAGCAATGGATGCAGGCAGCGGCAGCAGATGGCTGGTTGCTTGAGGCTGATGCCAATGCTTTGCAGGCGTTAGGTAAGAATGAATCCCAGCAAGTATTTGATGGTGAGCAAGGTAAACCATTAGTTGTTGCTTTTTTTGGTGGCACTGGTGTTGGTAAGAGTAGTTTGTTAAATCGCTTGGCGGGTGAGGATGTTGCTAAAACCGGGGTAGAGCGTCCCACATCACGTGAAGTTACTCTGTATATTCATGATGCAATTCAACTCGGTAACTTGCCAGATGAGTTGCCCGTTGAGCAGATACGGGTTGCTCGACACACTGAGCAGCAATGGAAAGATGTTGCCTGGATTGATATGCCGGATATCGACAGTGTCGAACAGAATAACCGCCATATTGTCGAGCAGTGGTTGCCACATGTCGATTTGCTGGTTTATGTAGTTAGTCCCGAGCGTTATCGTGATGAAAGAGGTTGGCGTTTTTTGCAATCGCAGGGTACTGGTCACGGTTGGGTATTTGTTATGAATCAATGGGATCGTGGTGATCCAAGTCAAATTGACGATTTAAAAGTGTTGCTTGCTAGTTCTGGTTTTGCAGACCCGGTGTTATTTCGTACCATCTGTAAACAACCCGTCACTGATGCAGTCGATGATGATTTTGAGCAGTTGGTTGGCAGTATCCAGGCTTTGGCAAATCGCCATACTTTGGCACATCTGGAAGCACGCAATGTTCAAGTGCGTCAGCGTGAATTGAAGAATACCATTGAAGATGCATTAGCTCGAATGGGCAGTAGTGCGTCTGCTAAACAGTTAACAGCAGGCTGGGAAAAAAACTGGCAAAGCACGACAGATGTACTGGAAAAAGGTCTTCAATGGCCGGCAAAATATGCTGCTCAAACCTTTATCGGTCGTTACAAAGGCATGCCGGCAATGGCGCGTTTACCGCACCAATCCGATGAAAACAGCGATGACAATCAGTCATCTGAAACCCCCACTTTATGGGATGCCTGGGCGCAAACCCGTTTTGAGGACGCTGTCGATCAGATTACATTAGAAGCTGACCATCTTGGTTTTCCTGCTGAACCTTATCGCCAGGCATTGCTTCCAGTTAGTCAAGGCGCTCGGAAATCTATGTTGTCTCTTGCGCAGCAGTCATTGCGTCAAGCATTGGCAAACCCTGGAAATTTGTTTCAGCGCATATTTTTGCCTGTCTTCAAGTTGCTGGCAATTGTACTGCCGCTGGCAGCAGGGGGTTGGATTGGCTATCGGGTGATTGATTTATACTATAAAAATGGTAATGGAGAGTTGCCATATCTAGGTATGGATTTCGCTATTCATAGTGGTTTATTGTTGTTGATATCATGGCTTATACCTTGGTTTATGTTGAGAAATATACGTCCTGCGCTTGAAAAAACTGCGGTGCGCGGGATTGAATCGGGAATAGAAGAAGGGCTTGGTCAACTAGGATTACAGGTTGAAGATGCGATTGAAGCGACCGCTAAATTGCACAATCGTCATGTAGAATCAGCGCAGCAATTATTGATTTTGTGTGATAAAAAGCCGGAGCTACCAGAAACAGGTGTTTCCGATCAACTATTAAATCGTATTTTGTCGAGCAAGGAAATTAACACCAGATTGCATAAACAAAATGTTTGATGGTGGCTGTAAGCTCGTTAAGACGACACGAATGACATAGGGAAATCAAAACACCATTGATTTTATCGTCAAGTCGTTATACGATTAACCGTTTAACAGGAGACTGCTATGCGTCGCTCATTGGTTATTGGAAATTGGAAATTGAATGGAACGCGCGCAAGTAATCGTGAGCTGATTGCAGCGATACTTGCTGGATGTGATGGAAGCCAAAACTGTGATGCAGCAGTTTGTGTGCCTTTTACTGCAATTGCTGAAGCGTCAGATGCCGTTGCTGGCACCTCGCTAGCACTGGGTTCCCAGAATGTGGCGGATGCTGATCAAGGTGCTTACACTGGCGAAATATCTGCGAGTATGCTTGCTGAGTATGCTTGTCGTTATGCCCTCGTTGGGCATTCTGAGCGTCGTCAGCTGTATAACGAAACCAACGAATTGGTGGCCGCCAGATATGAGCATGCAATCAAGGGTGGAATAATCCCTGTATTATGTATTGGTGAAACCGATGAGCAGCGTGAACAGAGCAAGACTTTTGATGTGATTGTTGAACAATTATCCGCTGTTATTGATCATGCAGGGATTGAATCTTTTGCTAAGGCTGTGATTGCATATGAGCCAGTTTGGGCAATTGGAACAGGTAAAACAGCCACTCCTGATCAAGCACAAGAAGTCCACGCCTTTATCCGTAATCAGATTGCCACCCGTGATTCCGCACTGGCTGACAAAGTGCGGATTCTCTATGGAGGCAGCGTAAAACCTGATAATGCAGCTGATTTGTTTGGGAAAGATGATATTGATGGCGGCCTGATTGGTGGTGCATCATTGCAGGCAGATTCATTTCTTGGAATTATTAACGCGGCTTGATTAATAAATATGGTTTGGCGAAGTGCATCAGGGCATGAAAAAATGTATTTTAAGTTTAGTAATCGTTAGTAATTAAGACAGGCAAATAAGTTTATGTTTCAGGCGTTGATAGTTGTACACATGATTGCTGCCATTGGGATGGTTGCTTGTATTTTACTGCAGCAAGGTCGTGGTGCGACTGCTGGAGCTGGTGGGATTGGAGGAGGAGGGGGTGCTTCTGGCTCTGTATTTGGCGCACAAGGATCAGCCAACTTTTTATCAAGAACCACCGCTATTCTAGCGACTGTATTTTTTGCGACAAGTCTTTTTCTTTCAGTGATGGGTGGGCGTTCAGTGCAATCATCTGGGGATATACTGGATGACACTGATCAACCAGCTGTTGAACAGGATGTGCCGACTGCGATAGAAAGTGATGTGCCAGTGATGCAGGAAGAAGTGCCTACTGCTATAGACAATGATGTCCCTGGTTCTAATGCTGCGCCTCCCGCAGCAGCTGAAGAAACAGTTCCTGCTGAGTTGACAGAGCCAGAAGTTCAAGAAGTACCAGCTCCAGTTGTCAACGAATAGAAATTGAAATAGAGTTTAGCCGATGTGGTGAAATTGGTAGACACGTCGTCTTGAGGGGGCGGTGACGCAAGTCGTGCCGGTTCAACTCCGGCCATCGGCACCATTTGATTCCCGATAAATTCAGCAAGGGTAACTATCTGGAATTATGAATCAGTGTTTATAAGTGCAAGCATTGATAGGCTCGTTGAGGATTTTTGGGTGTTTTGAAAGATTGATAATGAGAAGGCGGTTCAACATATATATTTTCCGCCGAATGCGAATCGTTTCTAACGAGATATCTGCTGTTGAGTTAATAACATGATTGCTTTATATGAAAGAGACTTAATGGGGATGTCACAATTGTTTGCTCAGTTATTATCAATTTCTCGTGTGAAAGCGTGTCTGAGGCTGAATCTACTGGCATTGTTGCTGATCATTTGTTTTAACACGATTGCCGTTGCAAAAGATATGCATACTGGCAGTGCAGTGATTTCGCATTTAAATGACAATTTGCTGGCGACCATGAAAAACGCAAAAACGCTGGGTTACAGTGGGCGTTATAAAATGCTTGACAAAGTGATTGGAGAAACTCACGATTTAGCTAAAATCGCCCGGTTTTCAGTAGGAAGAAAGAATTGGGGTGAAATGTCAGAGCAGCAACAAAAAAAATTTGTTGATGAATTTCACCGCTACAGCATTGCCACATATGTTGATCGATTTAACGGTTTTGGTGGAGAAACGTTCAAAACCATATCAGAGCAATCATTACCACGCGGTCGGGTTCTGGTGAAATCATTACTTCGCAGCCCTGAATATGGTGTCGTTAATTTCGATTATATTCTTGATCAGGATGATGCCGGGAAGTGGAAGATTATTAACATTATGGCCGATGGAGTGAGCGATCTTGCCTTAAAGCGCGCCCATTATACTGATGTCATTAAACAAAAAGGCATTGACGCGTTGATCGCCGAGTTAATAGCAAAAACAGAAAAGTATACTGCTAAGAAATAAATTAACCCCAGGGTCTTTGAGCAAAGCTGGCTTCAATTGCGGGTTTTTTTAACGATATGCTCTAAACATTAACCAGGATTTTTCAACTGGTTTTTATCGAGTCGAACATATTATAAAGCCGTCTAAGTTAGGAAGACGGGATAGATTTTAATTCATATTGCAAACATATCAGGTTAAAAATGCTGATTAAAACGAAAAAAGGCTTGGATATCCCACTCCTGGGTGAACCCGAGCAAGTCATTTATGACGGTCCCAAAGCAAAATCAGTGGCCTTGTTGGGTCGGGATTTTCTAGGGTTGAAAGCCTCTTTAGAGGTCAATGTTGGTGATTCTGTCAGTCTGGGACAGGTATTGTTCATTGATAAAAAAAATCCGGGTGTAAAATTTACATCTCCGGCAAGCGGTGTGGTTGAATCGATTAACCGAGGCAAGCGACGTGTGTTGCAATCGGTTGTCATTCGGTTGGAAGGTCGGCGTTCCGAGACTTTTAAAAAATATGCCGTTTCCAAGCTGGATGGACTTAGTCATGCTGAAGTGGCTGAGAATTTGATTAATTCTGGATTATGGACGGCTTTCAGAACACGTCCATATTCAAAAGTTCCTGTAGTAGACAGCAAACCGCACTCTATATTTGTCACAGCAATGGACACTCATCCATTGTCTCCTGATGCTGATATCATTATTAATGAGCGCGCTGATGATTTTATTCATGGCTTGCAAGTCATCAATAAGTTAACCGAAGGCAAAGTTTTTGTCTGCAAAGCTCCTGGGGTAATGATGCAGGTTAATCAGTCGCCGCAAACACAGTTGACTGAATTTTACGGTCCTCACCCGGCCGGTGTGGCTGGCACACATATTCATTTTCTGGATCCAGTGAATACTGACAAGACAGTCTGGCATATAGGCTATCAAGCAGTCTTGGCAATTGGTGCATTGTTTACTACAGGCAAAATCAATCCAGAGCGAATTATTGCCATATGTGGTCCTGAAGTCAAAAATCCACGGCTTGTTAGAACACGAGCCGGGGTTAGTACTGAGAATCTGGTTGCTGATGAAATTAATGTTCCAGAAAATAATGCAGACTATATTAGTCGCGTTGTATCCGGCTCGCCGTTGCATGGTCATAAAGCCGTCGCATGGGCTGCTTTTCTTGGTCATTACCATAATCAGGTGACAGTTTTACAGGATGAGAAGGTAAGAGAGTTTTTTGGCTGGATAACGCCTAAAGCGAGTAAATTCTCACAGCTAAATGTGACTTTATCCAGTCTTCCTATGAATAAAGGTAAGAAGTTCAGAATGAACACCAGTACACATGGTAGTCCAAGAGCGATTGTCCCGATTGGTGTTTATGAGGCAATGATGCCACTGGATCTTCACCCGACACCTTTAATTAAAGCTCTCCTTGTTGGCGATGCCGATACAGCACTGCAACTGGGTTGTCTGGAACTGGATGAGGAGGATTTGGCTTTGTGCACATTCGCTGATCCGGGAAAACATGATTTTGGCCCGGTTTTACGAACTAATCTTACTCAAATTGAGAAGGAAGGATAATGTCAGCGACACGACGATTTCTTGATTCTTTACGTCCCCACTTTGTTGAAGGCGGTCGACTGGTAAAATTCTATGCGCTTTATGAGATGGTTGACACCTTTATCTATACACCTGGTGAACGCGCAAATGGAACAGTTCACGTACGCGATATAGTCGATCTTAAGCGAGCCATGACTTACGTGGTCATTGCCACAGTGTTTTGTGTATTGATGGCGTGCTATAACACTGGCTATCAGGCCAATGCCGCTTTAGCAGATACCGGTGCTGGTTCAATCGATAACTGGCGTAGCATTATCATGAACATGCTCGGCTATAGTGCCAGTAATCCAGTCTCCAATTTTGTGCATGGACTTCTCTACTTTCTGCCAATTTATATTGTTACTCTTGCTGTCGGTGGTGTCTGGGAGGTTTTGTTTGCAGTGGTGCGCAAACATGAAGTCAATGAGGGTTTTCTGGTTACCTCCATGCTCTATACCTTAATTTTGCCGCCAACGATTCCTTTGTGGCAGGTTGCATTAGGCATTAGCTTCGGTGTGGTTATTGGCAAAGAAGTATTTGGTGGTACCGGTAAAAACTTTCTCAATCCTGCATTAACCGGTCGTGCGTTTTTGTATTTTGCCTACCCAGCATATATGTCCGGCGATTCAGTATGGGTGGCGGTTGATGGTTTTAGCGGAGCCACTCCACTTGGGTTAGCTGCCACAGGTGGCATGGAAGCAATCTACCAATCTGGTTTCTCCTGGTTTCAGAGTTTTATGGGATTTATTCCTGGCTCAATTGGCGAAACCTCAACACTGGCGTGTTTGATTGGCGCGACATTTCTGATGATCACCAAAGTTGGCTCTTACCGAATTATTTTTGGTGTATTTCTAGGCATGTTTGCGACCAGTGCACTATTCAATATCCTGGGTAGTGAAACCAATCCAATGTTTGCCATGCCTTGGTATTGGCACTTGGTGGTTGGCGGTTTTGCTTTTGGCATGACTTATATGGCAACTGATCCAGTCAGCGCGGCACAAACCGATCCGGGGCGATGGATCTATGGCTTTTTGATTGGCATGATGACGGTGTTGATTCGAGTCGTCAATCCGGCCTATCCTGAAGGCATCATGCTGGCAATTTTATTTGTCAATATATTCGCTCAATTGATTGATTACGGAGTTATTCAGGTGAATATTCGTAGAAGGGCGAAACGTTATGTCTAAAAAGGATACCCCAATGAATTCCAAAACTGGAAGCGGGAGTGGTTATAAGCAGAAGCTTGACGATTTGCTAGCTAAAATTCGCTCATTATCCAACGACAGCTTGGAAAAAACCATTGCTGTTGCTGTTGGCGTAAGCTTGTTCTGTGCTGTGTTTGTGTCATTATCAGCTGTCGCGTTAAGACCGCTTCAGGTGGCTAACAAAAAACTTGATATTGATAAAAATATTGTTACGGTAGCCGGATTGATTTCCGAGTCTGAAGCCGGTGATGCTGATAAGGTGAGAGCTGCTTTAGAGAGTATTGAGCCTAGACTGGTGGAGCTTGAGAATGGTGAGTTTAATGACACAATTGATATCGAGTCGTTTGATGCAAGAAAGGTAGCAGGTGACCCGGAGCTTGGAATGGAAATTCCAACACAAGATGATGTGGCGCATATTAAACGCAGATCAAAATACGCAAAAGTCTATTTTGTGAAGAAAAATGGCAAACTTGATGCGATGATTTTACCTGTCAGTGGCTATGGGTTGTGGTCAACCATGTATGGATTTCTAGCACTGGAAGCGGATGGAAAAACTGTACGTGGTATTAACTTCTATGATCAGGCAGAAACACCTGGGCTAGGTGGTGAAGTGGTTAATCCAAAATGGCGAGCAATCTGGAAAGGCAAAAAAGTCTTTAATGAACAAGGTGACCCGGTATTAGGCTTGGTCAAAGGCAATGTTGATCCGTCCAGACCTGGTTCCGAGTATCAAGTCGATGGTCTTGCGGGTGCAACCCTGACAAGTCAAGGTGTTAGTAATTTAATTAAGTACTGGTTGGGCCAAAATGGTTTTGGACCTTTTCTAGAGAAATTTAAAACTAAAACGCTGGAAGGTGCAGCATGAGCGCAGTTAGCGAGAATGAAGTAAGCGGCTTAATCGACGAGATTAAAGCCAATCGAGAAGAGATAAAAGAGGTCGTCCGTGAGCCTTTAGTTGACAACAACCCGATAACACTCCAGGTGTTGGGTATTTGTTCGGCACTTGCGGTTACATCACAATTAACTACGACGCTGACCATGTGTGTGGCGTTGACTGCTGTCACCGCATTTTCAAGCGCATCGATCAGCTTGATCAGAAATCACATCCCGTCAAGCATTCGAATTATTGTTCAGATGACCATTATTGCTTCATTGGTCATTGTTGTTGACCAGATATTAAAAGCATTTGCCTATGAGACTGCGAAATCACTCTCAGTTTTTGTGGGCTTGATTATTACCAATTGCATCGTCATGGGACGCGCTGAGGCTTATGCAATGAAAAACCCACCAATTATGAGTTTTTTTGACGGTATAGGAAATGGTCTTGGTTATAGTTTGATATTGGTTATTGTAGCGGTAATCAGAGAGCTGCTGGGTGCTGGTAAATTACTAGGCTACACTATTTTGCCGACTGTTCAGGATGGTGGTTGGTATGTGCCCAATGGCTTGCTGTTACTCCCACCAAGTGCATTTTTTATTATTGGTTTGATGATCTGGTGTTTTAGAACATGGAAACCAGCACAGGTTGAACAGCCTGATTTCAAAATCATGCCAGCGCATAGCTCCGAGGGTGGTCACTAATGGAAAGCTTAATCAGTTTATTTGTTAAAGCCGTTTTTGTTGAAAACCTGGCGTTAGCATTCTTTTTGGGGATGTGTACGTTTTTGGCGGTATCCAAAAAAATATCAACAGCAATTGGGCTTGGTGTCGCTGTATTAATTGTTTTGGCGATTACAGTCCCGGTGAATAATTTGCTCTACAATGCATTATTACGCGAGGGAGCTTTAAGCTGGATGGGTCTGAATAAGGCAGATTTAAGTTTTCTGATGCTGCTTGCCAGCATTGGTGTGATTGCTGCACTGGTACAGATTCTGGAAATGGTATTGGATAAATTCTTTCCGGTGCTTTATAACGCATTGGGTATTTTCCTACCGTTGATTACTGTGAATTGTGCGATTCTTGGTGGTAGTTTATTCATGGTTGAACGTGATTATAATTTTACTGAAAGTGTAGTTTATGGTGTTGGTTCTGGTTTTGGCTGGATGCTCGCAATAACAGCAATGGCCGGTGTTAGAGAAAAATTAAAATACAGTGATATGCCAAAGGGACTTCAAGGACTTGGTAGTGCGTTTATCATTGTTGGGCTAATGTCACTTGGATTCATGGCATTCTCCGGTATACAACTGTAAGGATTGGTAATGATTGAGATAATTTTAGGGGTCATTTTATTTACAGTTATTGTACTGGCATTGGTTTTGGTGATATTAGGTGCCAAATCGAGGCTGGTTGCTTCTGGTAATGTTGATGTTGAAATTAATGGTGAAAAAACCATTAGTGTTCCCGTTGGCGCAAAATTACTCAATGCGTTATCAGATTCCCAGCTGTTTGTGTCATCTGCATGTGGTGGCGGTGGAACCTGTGGACAATGTACAGTTAAAATTCTTGAGGGTGCTGGTGATCTTCTGGCGACTGAAGCCACACATATCTCTAAAAGAGAAGCAAAAGAAGGCGTCCGACTTTCTTGTCAGGTTTCAGTGAAAGAACCGATGAAAATAGAAGTCCCTGAAGAGGTTTTCGGGGTTAAAAAATGGAATTGTAAAGTGCGCTCCAATCATAATGTCGCCACTTTTATTAAAGAACTTGTGCTTGATTTACCGAAATCTGACACGATTGATTTCAAGGCTGGTGGTTTTATTCAGATTGAATGTCCGCCACACCATATCGATTACAAAGACTTCATTGTTGAAGAGGAATTCCGTGAAGACTGGGACAAATTTGACTTGTGGAGATTTAAGTCAGACGTGAAACAATCAGTTGTACGCGCTTATTCGATGGCAAATTACCCTGAGGAAGATGATCTGATCATGCTCAATGTGCGCGTTGCTTCGCCACCCCCTGGGCGTGATGATTTACCTCCTGGAATTATGTCATCCTGGATTTTCGATCTTAAACCGGGTGATGATGTGGTTATTTCTGGTCCGTATGGTGAGTTTTTTGCCAAAGAAACAGATCATGAAATGGTATTTATTGGTGGTGGTGCCGGGATGGCTCCAATGCGGTCTCACATCTTTGACCAATTAATGCGCATAAAAACCGATCGTAAAATGAGTTTCTGGTATGGCGCCAGAAGCAAACGCGAAATGTTCTATGTTGATCATTTCGATAAACTTGCCAAGAAAAATGATAATTTTGAATGGCATGTTGCTTTATCAGACCCGCAACCAGAGGATAACTGGGAAGGGGATACCGGTTTTATCCACAATGTTGTATTAGAGAATTATCTGAAAGGTCATCCATCTCCAGAGGATGTTGAATACTATCTTTGTGGTCCCCCAATGATGAATAGTGCCGTGATTGATATGCTCCACGACCTTGGTGTGGAAGATGAGAATATTGCACTTGATGACTTCGGAGGCTAATCGGCTCAATCTGAATCTAAAAAGAGCAGCAGAATGGGTTCTGCTGCTCTTTTTTTTATTTCTGATTTCAGGATGTTTCAACCCACATCAGCGCCAACAGTCGACACTCAATGGTTCAACTATGGGAACCGTTTGGTCAGTCAAATTTATTACTCCTGTTGCTTCGCAATTAACCGAAAGCGAAGTTAACGAAGCGATTGGTGCTGAGTTACAACGTGTTGATCGGCTACTTTCGACCTATCGTGAAAACTCGGAATTGTCGAAATTTAATCGTAATCCATCGACAGAATGGGGCACTGTTTCGAAAGATTTTGTGAAAGTTATGGCTGAAGCAACAGGCATTAGTCAACTGACTAATGGGGCTTTTGATGTCACTGTTGCACCATTGGTTAATTTATGGGGGTTCGGGGTAGATGGTAGTATTAATGAAATTCCCAGACAACATGCTATTAAGCAAACATTAGAGAGAATTGGCTATCAGAAAATAGAGATTGATGTAGCCAATCTACGTCTTCGGAAGTTGATTCCTGAAATTTCTGTTGACCTGTCAGCAATAGCAAAAGGTTATGCTGTTGATCAGGTAGCATTGTTACTTGAGAAGCTTGGTATAAAGGAGTACCTTGTAGAGATCGGTGGCGAATTGAGAGCCAAAGGCAATAATCTCGCAAAGGTTGCATGGAAAGTCGGTGTTGAAGTGCCGACACCTCAGTTAAGACAGGTTTATCAAGCAATTCAACTTGTTGATGAAGGAATAGCAACCTCAGGAGATTATCGTAATTACTATGAAATAGCGGGTCAACACTTCGCACATACGATTGATCCAGTGACTGCCCGCCCAGTCAAACATAGTCTGGCGTCAGTGACGGTGATTGCACCAACGACAATGGAGGCAGATGGTTGGGCGACGGCTTTAATGGTGCTTGGTGTAGAAAAAGGTTTTGCAGTTGCTGAGCAACAAAAGCTGGCAGTGTTATTTATATCTAGAACCTCTGATTCATTTACAGATCGTGCAACAAGCGCTTTTAGCAGGAGATAATCATGGCAACTTTTTTAGCGACATTTGTATTTATTCTGATTGTGATGGTGATTATGTCTATCGGTGTCATGTTTGGTAGAAAGGCAATTAAAGGCAGTTGTGGTGGAATTAACAACGGTGCTTGTGCTTGTGTTAAGAAATGTGAAAAAAGACTCAAAGCAGAGCAAGCTACATCACTATAAGCAGCCAATTTTGAACGAAATTTTTCAGTCGTTTCGATTGTTGTTGGAGCTGTGTGATCGGTGATTTTTACCAAACAAGCAGTGATTGTTGTTTGAGCATCAGGGAGGTTGTATGTTACAAAATGTGTCTGTAAAAGACTATATGTCTACAAATGTTATGGTGTTGACTCCATCAACTCCAGTGACTGAAGCAATAATGAAACTGGTGACAAACAGAATTACATCAGCACCAGTGCTGGACAACCACGGAAAGGTTGTTGGTATATTTTCAGAGCAAGAAGGTATGAAAGTAGCGCTGGAAATGGCTTATAATCAGGATCTTGGCGGTGGTCTGGTGTCTGATTTTATGAGTAAAAAAATTCAAACGCTTGAAGCCAATTCTGGTATTGTAGAGCTCGCTGGTAAACTTGCAGAGAGTGAGCAACGGTCATATCTGGTGATGGACGATGTCGACCTGGTTGGTATTATCAGTCGTCATGATGTGTTGCGTGCGGTTGTGTCAATATCCCAGTCGACTCAATAGCGTCATAATACGGCATTTAGATTCCAGTCATTGCAATTAGACGTGATTGTTCTTGATCGTGTTTGTTCATTTAATTCAAAATGCAACCAAATAGTTTTTACTGGATCGATTATGAAACATTTGGAGCTAATCCACGTGTTGATCGCCCCTCGCAATTTGCCGGTTTACGCACGGATTCACAACTCAATGTAATCGATGAGCCGCTAGTCATTTTTTGCAAGCAGTCAAATGATTATTTACCACATCCTGACGCTTGCCTGATCACCGGAATTACACCACAGCTAGCGAATCAAAAAGGTATTTGTGAGACGGACTTTATTCAGTCGATTGTTAACGAGCTACAAGTACCTGGAACTTGTACTGTTGGATACAACAATATACGTTTTGATGACGAAATAACCCGGCATAGTTTATACCGTAACCTACTGGATCCTTACGAACACGAATGGCGAAATAATAATTCCCGTTGGGATTTGATTGACGTGATGCGCTTAATGTGCGCTTTGCGTCCCGAAGGCATTGAATGGCCGAATGATGAAGATGGCAATCCAGTGTTTCGGCTGGAGAAGCTGACAGAAGCCAATGCGATTGAACATGGAAATGCACATGATGCCTTGGCTGATGTTGAAGCAACGATAGCTTTAGCCAGACTAGTAAAAAAAACGCAACCAAAACTGTTTGGTTACTGTGTCGAGCATCGCATTAAATCAAGCATTTTTCCGTTACTGAATGTAACAGATATGACACCTGTTCTGCATGTCTCAAGTCGTTACCCTGCCAGTCGTCATTGTATCGCAATGATAGCCCCAATAGCAGCACATCCAGTGAATAAAAATGGCATCATTGTTTATGACTTGGCTGTCAATCCAGAGCCATTGATAGAGCTGGATGCTGATGCAATTGTTGAGCGACTATATACTCCCAAAGCGGAATTGCCTGAAGCGGTTGAGCGCATTGCGCTGAAAACAATTCATGCCAACAAATGTCCAATTGTAGTGCCAGTCAATGCATTACGCCAGCAAGATGCCGTGCGACTCAATATTGATCGGGCTGCTGGTGACAAACATTTGGCAATGCTTAAATCACATCAGCCACAATTACAGAAAAAATTGCAGGAAGTATTTCAAGAAGATTCAGTGCAGCAAAGTAATGATCCTGACTTTATGCTGTATAGCGGCGGTTTCATTGGTGATAGCGATAAGAGTTTGTTGCGGAAACTACACACTATTCCAATCAATGAACTGGTAGATTTTACCCCAGCATTTCAGGATCAACGTTTACCGGAAATGCTCTTCAGATATCGTGCGAGAAATTATCCTGAAACGTTAACAGCTGATGAGCGTTTAAGTTGGGATGCATATCGACATGATCGCTTGCAAAGCCCTGAAGCTGGGACAGGATTAAACCTGTCAGTATATCAATCAATCGTTAATGAGCTCAGGCAAAGTGTAACTGATCCGCTGGAGGATCAAAATATACTTGACGAGCTAGAAAATTATGCAAAAAGCATTGTCACTGGCATCGAGTAGCTTCTCAAAAAACAATCTAACGACAAAAAATAAATGAAACTTAGATTCAACTGACGTGTCATATTTAAGCGAATTCTTGCCAGAACGTTGTGATTGGAATATTTGTCTTGTTTGCTTTGATAACAACAGATAAAAGCCTGGATTGAGGGAATGTATTTTTTTTGGTTAAGAATTTTTTTAGATATAGGAGCCAACTGATGGTTTTTACGGAATTTTTCCTGATTTTATAATTATGTTTAACCAATAATGTTAATTTTCTTTACAAGCTGGTATTTATGGTTATTAATTTGTTATTATCCAATAGAAGTATATCTAATCAACAAGTAAATCAATAAGGCATTGAATATTAAATGAAAAGCATGTTAGAATCTTCTGCCGATGGGTTGATTTAACCAGCTGACAGTTTTCTGTTAGATCAGCAATCTGGCAGAGGTTTTCAGTATTAACGTGTTTTCTTGACGGCTAAAAAATTGAGTCACCTCTGTTTGCAGTGATTGGTAGTTAATGTATAGTATGACAGTCAGTGCTAACAGTGTTTAGCCAGCCTATATGCGACTTGACCCAAGTTTTGGGTACTAGGTTCTCATATTTAATTGCTTAAAAGTAAGATTTAAAGACGCCGTTTGTATGATTTTAATTATTATACAAGCTCATTATGTAGATCAATTATAGAACAAGAGAAGGGGAATAAATGAACAAATCAGAACTTATTGATGCTATAGCGGATGCTTCAGACCTTAGCAAAGCAGATGCTGCACGTGCTTTGAGTGGATTTATTGACTCAGTAACTGGGGCTCTAAAAAAAGGTGATACAGTGTCTCTGATCGGTTTCGGAACATTTTCAGTGAAGGACAGAGCTGCGCGTCAAGGCAGAAATCCTCAGACTGGTGAGACAATTCAGATTAAGGCAGCAAAAATTCCAGCGTTTAAGGCTGGTAAAGGTTTGAAGGATGCTATAAAATAGTAAAAATGATCTGGGTGCTTAGCTCAGCTGGGAGAGCATCGCCCTTACAAGGCGAGGGTCGCAGGTTCGATCCCTGCAGCACCCACCATCAGGAGTGGTAGTTCAGTTGGTTAGAATACCGGCCTGTCACGCCGGGGGTCGCGGGTTCGAGTCCCGTCCACTCCGCCACTAATTGATGAACCTCGGACGCTAAGTTCGGGGTTTTTTTGTTTCTAGTGATATATAATTTCATCTGGGGGTTTTAACCAAGCTGAGTGTGACGTTCACTTAAATTTAAGGTTAGCGTGGAAAAATCCTTGTTAGTATATTTGGTTATCAAACATGCGTGTTTTATGCCGATATTTAATATGAAGAGAGTAGATTATACCAATCCCAATAAGTTCTCATACAATGCTTATATGAGAAAGAAGGGCTTAGGATGAGTAAATTTATTCAAGAACTTATTGGGATTGGTATTATTCCAGTTTGTGTGAAGAAGATATAATGTCATGAACTTAATGTTTCTTTGTCTGTAATTCGATGAACGACTCAGGGGTTCTTGGAATCATGTTGTTAATGTCAATATTTGTAGGTAATGAGAGCGTTGTTTCCGGTGTTCCGGCGCATGTTGGTTTTTGTCTTTATGGGGTGGGTTAATAAATGTTGCAAGTAATTCGCAAGCAAGTCCATGGTCTTTTGGGTTGGTTTATCATGGGTTTAATTATTATGTCTTTCGCCTTGTGGGGGATTTCCAGTTATGTTGGTGGTGGAGAAGAAATCCCTGTTGCAACGGTGGGCAGTACGAAATTTTATGAAAAAGATGTCAATCGAGCCTATTCGCGACTCAAACAATCGAATCCGCAGTATGCAGCTCTGGATGAAAGTGTCTTGCGCAAAGAAGCCATACGCCAGTTAGTTTCGGATACTGTGTTAGGCGATACCGTTGAGGATATTGGGCTTGAAGTTGGTGATCAATCGGTCAGGAAAATCATCCAGGATATCCCTGTGTTTAAGGTGGATGGCAAATTTGACAAGAAAACCTATACGCTGGCATTGAATAGTCAAGGACTTTCATCACGGCAATTTATCGAGCAAACCCGTTTGGCAATGGCGAAAGATCAGTTACGGCGCAGTAGCCTGGATTCCGGTTTTACCACAGAGTCAGAGCTACAAGGTTATTTCAGGTTATTTAATCAGGCGCGTGATGTTGAATACATTAACATTCCTGTAACGGTCAAGCAGGTTAAACATTCTGATGAGAGTATTCAGACATATTATAATGAACATGCTGATCGCTATCAGGTTCCTGAGCAGGTCTCCTTGCAATATGTTGAATTAAGTCTGGATGATCTGGCGGCACAGGAAGAAGTTACAGATGAAGGCTTGTTAGCTTACTACGAGGAGCAAAAAGACCTTTTTACTACTGAGGGACGCCGTAAAGTCAGGCATATTCTAATTTCTACCAAAGCTGATAATTCTGAGAAGGATGCGCTAAATAAATCTCAGGAGATACTTCAGAAATTAGCTCAAGGCGGGGATTTTGCTGATTTGGCTAAACAGTTTTCAGAAGATCCTCTATCCAAAAAGAAAGGCGGAGATCTAGGGTTTATTCGCAAAGGAGATATGGTTAAAGAATTTGAAGATATAGCTTTTGAATTGGCGCAAGGGGTCAATTCAGAACCGATAAAGACTGAGTATGGTTATCACATTTTACAAGTGACAGCTATTCAAGCAGCCAAGAGCAAGTCCTTTGAGGAAGTCAAAGACCAAATCACCAAGGATTATCGTCGCAAGCAAGCTGAAAATAGATACTTTGAGTTACAGGAAACACTGGATCAAGTCAGGTATGAAAATTCAGCTAGCCTGGATGCTGCAGCGCAAGCAATTGGTAAGGAAGTGAAGGAAACTGGGTTATTTAATAAAGACATCGGAGTCGATATTGCCACTGAACAGGCGGTTCGTGATGCGGCATTTAGTACTGATGTGCTCGAGGGAAATAATAGTGAAATCATTGATTTAGGTTCTGAGCGCATTGTTGTTGTGCGGGTTAAAGAGCATAAACCAGCGACAACTCAGCCATTAGAAGCGGTTAAAAACAGCGTGATTCAGACGTTAAATCAGAAAGCGGCTAATGATGAAGTGGTTAGTAAGGCAGATGCGATTGTCAAAGCTTTGAACGAAGGTCAATCATTGGATCAACTTGCCAATGCCCAAAGTTTGAAAGTAGAAAAACCGGGGTTTGTTGCACGTAACGATACCAAGATTCCGTGGCAGATCAAGCAGGGCATTTTCTCATCTGTCAAGCCAGCAGATAAGCCAACCATAGAAAAGGTTGATCTTGGCCCGCAAGGTCAGGCAGTTCTTGTGATTAAGTCTGTTAAAGAAGGTGATGCGACTGCTGTGACTAAAGAAGAGAGCGAAGAGGCCAAGGCCAGATTGGTAAAAAGTCGTAACTCAATAGAATACAGTGCGTTGATCAGTCAGTTAGAAGCAGCAGGCGATGTAACCATGCGTAACGATGCACAAGATCAGCCCCTTTCCAATTGATTTCTTTGAAGCTATGTACCAGGAAGCGCTGCATAATCAACCCTTCCTCTCCGTGAGTCCGCTGGGCGGTGTTGCAAAAAAAGCTTACATCATCCGGCTACATTGACAATCCGGTAATATTATATCCGGCATCAACATAGGTGATTTCACCGGTAATACCAGATGCCAGGTCAGAGCATAAAAATGCTCCAACATTGCCAACTTCCTCGATTGTTACGTTTCTGCGTAAAGGTGCAGCATCTGCACCTTTGCTAAGCATTTCCCGAAAATTGTTAATGCCAGCAGCAGCCAGTGTTCTGATGGGACCTGCCGAAATCGCATTAACCCGCGTTCCTTCGGGTCCGAGCGATCCTGCCATATAGCGGACATTGGCTTCCAGGCTGGCTTTGGCAACGCCCATGACATTGTAATTGGGGATAACACGCTGTGCGCCCAGATAAGTCAGTGTTAACAGTGAGCCATTGCGACCTTCCATCAATTTTCGCCCATATTTTGCAAGCGCAGCAAAGCTGTAAGAGCTGACTTCATGGGCAATACCGAAATTTTCTCGTGTGACTGCATCAACGTAGTTACCTTCCAATGCTTCGCGTGGAGCAAATGCAACTGAATGGACAATGCAATCCAGACCATCCCAATGAGTTGCTAATTCGCTGAAAGTTTTTTCGATATTACTGTCGGTACTGACATCGCATTCCATCGTCAGTGTAGAATTACACTGTGCCGCTAGTTTTTCTACACGACCTTGTAATTTCTCATTTTGATAGCTGAATGCCAGTTCAGCACCTTCACGGTGCATGGCATTGGCGATTCCCCAGGCTATAGAACGATTACTGGCAACGCCAACGATCAGGACTTTCTTTCCGTCCATCATCCCCATGAATTTGTCTCCTTAAATAAAAGTGATTTCAATTATACTCTTCACAGTTGATATGATGTCCAGCATCTTTATCAAATCAATCTATGTTGTAACGAGGAGAGCATGATTAAACAGATGATTCGATTGCTGTTTTTTCTGAATATATTTTTTCTGGTTGCCTGTGATCAGTCGGCCAAATCAGACGTTGCCAGCGATATCTCTGTATTACGTAAAGGTAATGGTCCAGAACCACAGACTCTTGATCCGCACAAGGCAGAAGGTGTACCTGCTTCAAATATTTTACGTGATCTCTATGAAGGTTTAATTTCCGAAGGTGCTGATGGACAATTGGTTCCGGGTGTCGCACACCATATTGAGATTAGTGCAGATGGTACGATTTATACCCTCTATTTGCGCGAAACCGCGCGTTGGTCAAATGGAGATTCACTCACTGCTCAAGACTTTGTTTACTCGCTGAGACGCAGTATTGATCCGGCAACTGGCTCCAGTTATTCGCAGGTGCTATCAAGTATTGTTAATGTGGAAGCCATTATAGCCGGAAAACTTGCGGTTGAAACACTTGGTGTTAAGGCTTTGGACGATCACACGTTGCAGATTACATTGAAAGCAGCAACACCGTATTTTCTGAGCCTGCTGACTCATTCCACAACTTATCCTGTGCATCAGGCAACGGTAGAAGCTTGGCAAGGGCATTTCTCGCGGCCTGATCGGTTGGTTTCTAATGGAGCCTACAGATTAGCTGACTGGGTGGTGCAATCGCATATCGCTTTGGAAAAAAACACGCAATACTGGGATGCACAGCATTCTCGTATTGATCGAGTGATTTATTATGCAATTGACGATGCTTCTCAAGAGTTGCAACGCTTTTGGGCTGATGAAATTGATTGGACAGAATCAATACCCGTTGGTCAAGTTGATTGGGTACGTGAAAAATTTGGTAATCAATTGCATATTTCACCGTATTTGGGAACCTATTACTATGGTCTGAATGTAACTCGTCCACCATTTAAAGATCAGCCAGGGTTGCGCCGAGCATTATGGTTGGCGATTGATCGCGACACCATCGTGCAAAAAATTACAGCAGCTGGAGAATTACCTGCATATAGTTGGGTTCCACCTGGTGTCATGCATTATCAATCCCAACCAACTGCCGATTTCAAATGGTCAGCGCAACAACGCATGGCAAAAGCCAGGCAGTTATATCAACAAGCTGGTTATTCTGCTGAAAAACCCTTAAAACTGGAACTGTTATACAATACCAGCGAGAATCATAAACGAATCGCGCTTGCCATTGCTGCGATGTGGAAGGATGTGCTTGGTGTTGAAACTGAACTGATTAACGAAGAATGGAAAGTCTTTCTGGATCATCGTAAACAACTTGGTCAAACACAGGTTATCAGAGGTGGCTGGATTGCCGATTTTAACGATGCATGGAGTTTTGCCGAGTTGTTACAATCAGACAACACAATGAATAACACCGGTTATGCAAATTCTAAATACGATCAATTGTTGTCAGCTGCATCTGTCGAAAGCGATCTCGACAAGCGGCAACAGTTATTGCAGCAAGCTGAGCGCATTTTGCTACAAGACGTTCCAATTATCCCGATCTTTTATTATGTCAGCAAAAGCCTGATCAAACCGCATGTAAAAGGTGTTGAAGGTAATGTGATGGACCATCATTATACTAAAAATTTAGTGATTAATTGAATGAGTAATCAATCCAGCTAATGTTATGGCGTTACGCTTTTCAGCGCCTGCTTGGAGCTATTCCAACCTTGTTGGTGATGATTTTTATTGCTTTCTACCTAATTCACAGCGCTCCCGGTGGCCCTTTTGATACCGAAAAAACGATTGCGCCAGAAGTACGCGCTAATCTCGATCGCATCTACCATCTGGATCGACCACTGCATGAACAGTTTTTATATTATCTCAACAGTGTTGTACACGGTGATTTAGGGCCATCTTTTCGCTATCGTGATTATTCAGTTAACGACTTGATTGGTGCGGGGTTTCCAGTGTCTTTTAAACTGGGTGCTGTGGCGATGTTGTTGGCGTTGGTGATTGGTTGTGGCTTGGGTATGCTCGCAGCACTGTATCGCAACCAGCCTTTGGACTATGTGATTCAACTACTGTCGGTTGGTGGGATTGCTGTGCCGGGCTTTGTGATAGCGCCATTACTAATCTTGTTGTTTGCGATTAGCTTGAGATGGCTGCCTGCTGGTGGTTGGGAAACCGGACGTTGGTCTGATCTGGTATTGCCGATTATCGCTCTGGCTCTGCCGCAGATAGCATATATAGCCAGACTGATGCGCGGTAGCATGATTGATGTACTGGGCAGCGCATACATCCGTGCCGCACGTGGCAAGGGGTTGCCGACTTGGTTGATTGTCTTGCGTCATGCCTTTAAACCGGCTTTTCTGCCGGTGTTGTCTTATCTTGGCCCAGCCAGTGCTGGGATTATTACAGGTTCGGTCGTGGTCGAGCAGATTTTTGGTATTCCAGGAATTGGGCGTTATTTTGTGCAGGGCGCGATGAACCGTGATTACACCTTGGTGCTGGGTGTCGTCGTTGTTTATGGTGCGTTGGTGGTGTTGGCTAACCTGGTTGTTGATTTATTGTACGCCTGGCTGGATCCAAAGGTGAGCTATTGAGCACGATTGTAAAATTATCACGCTTGGGTGTTGGCTGGCAGCGATTGTCTGGCAATCGCCCAGCTGCGATCAGTGTATTGTTGTTATTGATGATTGCGTCTGCAGTCATCGTTGGCCCATTATTAAGCGATTATGATTCTGCAACCACGAATTTTGAATTGATTTTGCAAGCGCCTAATTTAAACGATGGACACTGGCTAGGCACTGATTCTTTGGGGCGGGATCTCTATGTACGAGTGTTGGAAGGTGGACGCATTTCACTGATGATAGGCTTGGTTGCAACGCTGGTAACCATAGGAATTGGCGTAGTTTATGGTGCAGTTGCTGGATATTTCGGTGGTCGCATAGATGCGTTAATGATGCGCCTGGTTGATGTGTTGTACGCGATGCCATTCATGTTTTTTGTGATTCTTCTGATGGTGGTATTTGGGCGTAATTTACTGCTGATCTTTGTGGCGATTGGTGCAGTCAACTGGCTGGATATGGCGCGCATAGTGCGTGGACAAACCTTAAGCATCAAGAATCAGGAATTTATCGCAGCAGCCAAAGTTTGTGGTTTGAGTGAATGGGCAATTATTCGCCGTCACATTATCCCCAATTTGCTCGGTGTTGTTGTTGTGTATGCAACACTCACCATTCCACAAGTGATTTTGATCGAATCATTCATCAGCTTTCTGGGATTAGGTGTGCAGGAGCCAGCAACTTCATGGGGTGCTCTGGTGAATGCCGGAATGCGCGAAATGCATCGTGCTCCCTGGCTACTGATTTTTCCAGCTGTATTGTTGTCAACCACTGTGTTATGTCTCAATGTTCTCGGCGATGGGTTACGAGATTTGTTTGATTTAAGGCAAAAGTGATTTGCGTATGAGCGTACTCGATGTCAGCGATCTATCAGTGCATTATCCAACACGCTCCGGTGTGTTGAGAGCAGTTAATCGAGTCAGTTTTACAATCAAGCAGGGGACTACCTTAGGCATTGTTGGTGAATCAGGATCTGGAAAATCACAACTAGCCATGGCGATCATGGGCTTGGTTGACAATCATGCATTGGTATCAGGCAAAATAATGTTTGAGGAGCAATCGCTTCTCGATCTGGGCAACTCACAACGTCGCAGCATTAATGGTAATCGAATCGCAATGGTGTTTCAGGATCCGATGAGTTCACTGAACCCTTATTTATCAATTGCCACCCAAATGACCGAGGTGCTTGTTACTCACAAACAAATCAATTACAAAGCTGCACTCATGCAATCAATCGAGTTATTAGTAGATTGTGGAATTGATGATGCCGAAAAGCGCATTAATGGCTATCCGCATGAATTCTCAGGTGGTATGCGACAACGTATTTTGATTGCGACAGCATTATTGTGCCAACCGACGTTATTGATCGCAGATGAGCCAACCACGGCGCTGGATGTATCCATGCAAGCTCAAATACTTGGCTTGTTAAAACAAATGCAACATCAGCACGGTACGACTTTGATGGTGATTACTCACGATTTTGGTGTGGTGACTGAGTTATGCGACCAAGTCATGGTGATGTATGGTGGGCAAGTAATGGAATATGGTTTGGTCAGTGCCGTATTGCAGCAGCCACAGCATCCATACACGCAGGGCTTGCTGGCATCCATGCCAACACTCAAAAAAACCGGGCAACAGTACAGTCTGTCTGGTGATTCACCTGATCCAGTTAATTTGCCTCGTGGATGCCCATTTGAACCGCGTTGCTCGCAGCGTGTCTTACAGTGCAAATCAACTAAACCAGAACAGGTTTTATTTAGAGATGGCGGACAGGTCTTTTGTCATGCTATTGCCACACAATAACCTTGATGCTCAGGCAACACTATTTCAAATAGCATCTGGTATCCAGAGTTTGGTTAGTCACAAGAGATTTGTTGATAAACACCTATTCTATTGATTCCTCTTGTTCGAATGATTCTTCCTGATTGCCTCTAGATGGACTATTCGCTGGCATGACATTCCTGACGCCGCGTATACTTGGCCCCAGATATTCAATAACCTGTTCAGAATCATAGGCATTCAAGTCTCCTTCAGGTTTTTGACCTTCATACATTAGCACCTCAGCACCCACTTCATACCATGAATATGGGCAGCAGTAATCATTGTAATAATCAAAATGATGGTGTCCATACCCGTACCCCCAACTATTATAGTAACCATAGCGACTATGGGAGGATGGAAAATACCGATAGCGACTCTTTTGCTTGGTGCTTTTATCATGTAAGACAAAATAATCGTATCCAGCTGCATCGCTTATTTCAGCAGCGCGATAGATTAAATAATTTTCAGTGGCTTCGGCGGTCATAGAGCTATTCCCTGTAAACGAAAGAGCATAACGATTTTTCTCGATACGCTTCTCCTGATAACCAGCACCATCACTATAAGGTCGATAAGCCGGTAAATTTGCTGCGCAGCCGCTCAACATGGATACTAACAGACCAAAAATCACTGTCCGACCTTGGCGCATTGTTGTATTAAAATGGTTCATTATGTTCTCCACGCAGATGGTTGTTAACTGCAAGTATTGAGTCAATATGTAAGTTGGAAACGTAAATAATTTAGCGTTTTTAACCTCTTCAGCAATGCAATATTTTACTCTAGTAATTATGAATTTCTCATTAACTGTTAGTAGTCAGTTTATTTGGAGTGTTTTTCAAAACTTGCTGATCCAGTGTTGTTTGAATTGAAAGATTTTATGCTGCAACAAGAGATGGTCGTTGTTGAGTCCTTCTAATGCTAGCCTGTACTTTTATTGAAACTATTGGATGACAGGCGATGTTTTTCTTAAGTTGTGTGCTAGAACGAATCTAGTTAAAGAAGTGATAAATATATTTTAATTGTTTATCAACGTGTTATATGTCATTAGGCATGAAGGATATAAATATAGTTAGCTACCCTCATCAACCGAACCTATGTTCATATGAATCGTTTTAGAGGCAAAAGTATCAGTCAATCTTAATAGCCGTTTTGTAAAATCTGTGTAATAATTTTACAAGCGACCCTGTTTGAGAAGATATATATTTCGAAATGATGCTATATAGCAGGTAGAAGTAAGATGAAACTGACAACTCATTACACATGTGATATCTTACGAATTAATGTGGGGTTTTATCTAGACTTTATAGAATACATGCGTAGATTTTATATAAATTAGATTTTCATATACGAATTTTACCCCTATAATTGCTAGAATAGATCAGTTTTTGTACTGACTAAAGTATTGGGCAATTAAAGGCGAATGCCAATATACTACTAGATAGAGAGTACCTGCTATTTTTACTGGGTTTTGTGATTATTTCAGGATTCTGTCTGCGTGGGTTATAGTCGAAAAATCTGATTTATAAACACTCTATTGATGGATGGTCGCATAAACCAGGTGCTACGGACAACATCAGAAAAACAGCCTGGTAGGTTTAAAGCTTCAGGAAGCAGAAACAACGAAGACTGAACTGACTTCTGAAAATGAACTATAGTTAAAGAAAAAATATTTCAGAAGCCATCTTTTCAAGAGAATAAACATACACATATGAGCAAATATATTCCGCTAATACTTTTTACAGTGCTGACTAATTTTCTATCACAAATCATGCTAAAAAAAGGCATGACGACAATTGGTAAAGTTGAGCTGTCCTTGTCTGGTCTAATGTCCTCAGTACTTGACGTTATTTGTAATTGGTCAATAATTTTGGGAATATTGGTCATGGTTATTAGTATGGCCTCCCATTTAATTGTCCTATCAAGAGTTGATATCAGCTTTGCTTACCCTTTTCTTGGTTTGTCATTCGTTTTGATTACTATCTATGGACATTTTTATTTGGCAGAAACAGTCACGATGTGGCGAGTAATCGGGGTGTTACTGATCTGCTCAGGTGTTGCTGTAGTCGCTCGCACATAAAGTAAACAATATAATTTCTATATTCGAATAAGGAACTCTAATAATGAAGCATATTATCTTTGGGGGTGACGGATTTCTCGGTACTGAATTGACTAAGAAGTTGACTGAAAACGGTGAAAAAATATTGATCTGTGATCGAAAGAAAACGTTAACATCTGGTATTTACGATAGTCCTCAAGTTTCCTACTACAAGTTGGATGTCAAAGAGACCAGCAGCTTTGATGATATACCCACCGAACCTGATGATGTGGTTTACCACTTTGCCGCAGAGTTACTGGTACCGATTGTAAAAAGAAGTGAACGAAAAGATTATTTCTGGAAAGCGCTCTATGTTGGCACCACGAATGTTCTTGATTTTATGTTAAAAAGAGAACTCGGAAATCTAGTCTACTTTACGACAGATATGGTTTATGGACATACATTAACTACTCCGCGAAACGAAGATCACCCAAGAGCACCACTGGGACCTTATGGCGAAGCCAAATATCAAACAGAACTTCTTTGTAATGATTATCGAAGTAAAGGTCTGAATATTACTATTTTTCGCCCCAGATTGATAATTGGCCCTGGTCGTCTCGGAATTCTAGAAAAACTATTTAAACTAATCGATGCCAATTTGCCTGTGCCATTGATTGGTAATGGTAAAAATTACTACCAATTTATTTCCGTCAGTGATTGTGCCAATGCTTGTATAAGTGCAGTTAAAGCAAATTTTCCAAATGAAGAATACAATCTTGGCTCGCTAAATCCACCGATGGTAAGGGAGCTATTGAATAGTTTGATATCTGAAG
Source organism: Methylococcales bacterium (assembly GCA_965224565.1). Classification (GTDB taxonomy): domain Bacteria; phylum Pseudomonadota; class Gammaproteobacteria; order Methylococcales; family DRLZ01; genus DRLZ01. The sequence goes on from CBDCZN010000002.1 coordinate 1,226,037, forward strand.
CAAACAGCAAATCATTTCTGGTGTCCACTCCAATTTTTTTAGTCAAACAGGCATTGGCATTCCTGGACTGGATAGGCAAACCTCTAATGGATCCTGAACAATACTTAATTGCTGATGAAACCTGCGTTCTGGATGTCAGCAAAGCGGAGCGAGAGCTTAAGTGGATACCAAAAGACACTGATACTGACTTGCTAATCGTTGCTTATAAATCATATAAAGAAAAAAGTAGAGCATAGTACAAGCAGTGCGAATCATAACAAGTGTGATAAATAGCATTAATGATGGGTTGCTTTAGCGTGGCTTAACGATAATTAGATTTTGAGTGGTTTTTTATAATATCCAGCTGCTCAAATGCCATAGTAAGTTTCTTTTGTACGTCTCTAGTCATAATGTAAGAAAACTTTTTTCAGAATAGACTAATTCACATCATCTATCTGGCGATTAAATAATCTGTTCTCATTAAAAAATTGTGGCCTAATCAGATTTTGTGCATTTACAAAAATCTGGAACGTTAACCTTCGGGTGTTCAAGTGTGTTAAATACTAAGAAGATAAATTGTCCCGACTACTAATTCAATGACACAACGGTTAGAGATTATCGATGCCTTGAGAGGGTTAGCCTCTTTAGCGGTATGTTGGTTCCATATGACAAAATGGTACCCAGATGGCAGTCTAGTCAAGCTATCTGGTAGTTACGGTTGGTTAGGCGTAGAAGTGTTTTTTGTAATATCGGGCTTTATTATCCCTTTTGCCTTACATAGAGGTAATTATAAAGTAAATAAAAATTGGCATATATTTATTCAAAAAAGGATTATCAGGATAGATCCACCATATCTGGTGATGGCAATAATTTCGGCTCTATTAACGTATCTGGCGACTTTAGCACCAGGATACCAGGGAGTAGATCCAGACTTTTCAATTACTCAATTTCTCTTACATCTTGGCTACTTAAATGCAATTTTCGATTATCGCTGGTTAAATCCGGTGTTTTGGACGCTTGCGATTGAATTTCAGTTTTATCTGCTAATATCAATATTATTTCCAATATTAATATCAACAAACAGGATATTTCGCACCTTTGGAATAATTAGCCTTTGTTCGCTTGCATTTATCTTTCCATCGAGAGATTTTGTTTTTCTCTATTTGTGTTTATTCGCTGTTGGAATCGTAACTTTTCAATATTTTGCAAACATCATTAGGATACGTGAATATTTATTTATTCTGACACTCACAAGCCTTCTTTTAATTCAAAGCCTAGAACTAACAATAGCTATTCCAGGAATTCTTACTGCTTTGGCTATTGCATTTGTAAGAATTCCTCAGATAAGGGTGTTTCAATTCTTAGGTGCAATTTCATACTCGCTATATCTAGTGCATACTCCAATCGGTGAGCGTGTTGTCAGTCTAGGGAGGAGGGTGACAACAACAGAATTCGAGAATTTATTAGTATCTATATGCGGTCTTTTATTGTCTATTTGTGCTGCTTTTATATTTTATAAATATATAGAAAAACCAGCCCAAGAATGGTCATCACGTATTAAGTACCATAAAAATAATACTTAGAATCAATGAGATGAGAGCTCATTTTTTTCGTTGTTCTCCAGGCATCAGATGTCCCGATACATTAGTTATTAATCAACTTGATGTCGCAATGTATGCACATTAGCCAATTTAACCAATAACTTGCGTTGTGGTTCTGTTGGTCTTCAATTCTTGATTGTGCGTATCTAGGAGCAAACGCCCCGAAATCGGCGCGCTGTCGCACAGCAAACACATGCGATAATGGTCGATGCGCGAGGCAAGAGGCCTATCAGCCATTGGTGTGCATGCACCCGTCTAGGAGCGTGGTCCGCACGGTATTGGCGTGGAGTTGATGACGGCACGGCGTCAGCCGTGACCTCGTATGAGAGAGTAACTCTTTTGCCACCGTGTCACCTCGCGCACCCACCTGACTTAATGATAGAGGGATATCGGATGGCACGCAAATCGAAACAACACCGTTTAAAAATCATTCATCCTCACTGTGCTGGGATTGATATCGGCAGTCGTGAGCATTGGGTTGCTGTTGATCCCGACAAGGCAACAACTCCCGTTCGCTGTTTTAGCAGTTTTACTGATTCTCTGAATGATCTGGCTGATTGGCTAGAATCATTCGGTGTAGAAATCGTCGCGATGGAGGCGACGGGTGTGTATTGGATTCCGTTGTTTGAGTTGCTGGATCATCGCGGATTTGAAGTGCAACTGGTGAGTTCCCGTTCAACACGTCAAGTGACAGGCCGCAAGTCTGATGTACTGGACTGTCAGTGGATTTGGCAATTAATGAGCCATGGTTTGTTGAAAGGTGCTTTTCGCCCCGCCGATGCAGTGTGTCGCTTACGTTCAGTCGTACGTCAACGTGGAACCAAAGTACAAGAACAAGCACGTTGTATCCAGCATATGCAAAAATCACTCACCCAAATGAATCTTCAATTAGACACGGTTGTGAGTGACTTAATAATGTGGCTACACTAAACCGGACACACACTTTAAAATAAACAGAAAAGGATAAAGTGTGTCTCATCATGAATGATCAAACGAAAAAAGCAAATACCTACACATCAGAATTTAAAGAATCGACGGTTAAGCGAGCGCTTGACTCCGATCAACCGATTGCTCAAACAGCACGGGATTTGGGTGTCAATCCGAATACAATTCATACTTGGATTAGCAAATATTCATCACTGAAAATGCCTGTCGCAAGAACGGATGAACATATTTATGATGAAAACAAACGTTTAAAAAAAGAACTCGCGAGAGTGACTCAGGAGCGCGATTTGCTAAAAAAGGCCACAGCGTACTTTGCGAAGAACATCGTGTGAAGTACGCCTGGATCAAGCAACACAGCGTCGATTATTCGGTGACAACACTGTGTCAGTTCATGACGGTTTCACGCAGTTGTTATTACGCATGGCTTGATGTACCGAAAACAGTGCTGGAAAAAGAGAATGGTCAATTGATCGAAACACTGACCGTTCTCTTTGAACAAGGTCGTGGCACCTATGGAACACGCCGTCTAAAAAATAAATTTGCTGAACAAGGCATCGTTGTGAGCCGTCGGCGTATTGCTCGACTCATGAGACAGGCTGGATTGTGGTGTAAAACCAAGAAAAAATTCAAAGCAACGACTGATTCTAAGCATCATCAGGCCATCGCCCCTCATCTGCTGAAAAGACAGTTCACGGTTTCACGACCTGACCGCTATTATGTCGGTGATATCACCTATATTGCGACACAGGAAGGCTGGCTCTATTTGGCTGTTGTCATTGATTTGTTTTCAAGAAAAGTGGTTGGCTGGTCGATGGATAGCCGTATGAAAGCTCAGCTGGTCAATGATGCCTTATTAATGGCTCTTTGGAAACGTAAACCCGCTCAAGGACTGGTTTGGCATACGGATCGCGGCAGTCAGTATGCATCGGATAGCCACAGGGATATTTTAAACGATCACCGTGTCACTCAATCGATGAGCCGCAAAGGAAACTGCTGGGATAACGCTGTTGCTGAAAGCTTCTTTCATACATTGAAAACTGAACTGGTACACCATGAGCAGTATCAGACCCGTGCCGATGCTAAGCAGTCAATATTTGAATAGATTGAGGTCTTTTATAATCGTGAAAGAACTCATTCTGCGAATCACTATTTGTCGCCCGTCGAGTACGAAATTCAGCATAAAGCTGTGTAACCGTGTGTCCGGAATAGTGTTGACACATTAATGTCAACATTGGGACAAGTCGTGACACCAGTGAGTTTGCGTGTGATTCCATTGAACACTGGTGGGAACATTATGGAAAAGTGTTTTATCCAGATGCCGATTCTATTTTAATGCTGATGGATGGTGGCGGTAGTAATTCATCCAGACATTACATTTTTAAGCAGGATTTGCAGGCATTAGTGGATAAGATTGGTATTGAAATACGCATTGCCCACTATCCTCCGCACACGTCGAAATGGAATCCGATTGAGCATCGATTGTTTCCACACATGACACGCTCGTTACAAGGAATGATTCTAACAACCCATGAGTTCGCTAAAGAATTAATCGAAAAAACAACGACAAAAATAGGTTTGAGAGTGTTTAGCACTATTTTTAACAGGATTTATCAAATAGGCAGAAAAGTGGCGAAAGGATTTAAAGAATCAATGCGAATTGTGTTTGATGACGAGCTAGCGCAATGGAATTATGTCGCTGTGCCACAATAGACAATAGATGAACTGTTCAAGTTATTTCGTGCACGTTCCTAAGCAGTCAATATTTGAATAGATTGAGGTCTTTTATAATCGTGAAAGAACTCATTCTGCGAATCACTATTTGTCGCCCGTCAAGTACGAAATTCAGCATAAAGCTGTGTAACCGTGTGTCCGGAATAGTGTTGACACATTATAGCTCACCTTCCAATGATCCATATCGCCTTCTCGAACCTCAAGACATGGTTGCTTGGAACGCATCACGGAGTTAGTTAACATCACTTGCAGGCTTATCTCAACGAATTTGTGTTCCGCTTCAATCGGCGCTTCTACCCGATGACAGCATTCAACTCCGCCCTGGGGCTCGCGACTCACACATCAGCACCTACTTATGAAGAGCTCTACAGCGGTAAGTGGGTTCACCCTGCAGTATAATACCAATCCCAATATATATTTATGTTAAAATAGCCCACTGTCTAGAACAGAGACATCGAATCACATCAGGTTGGCTGACAAACGAGTTCCACGCCTCACAACAGCTCGTCACAATATCATCATAATCTTTAAAACAGCGATTCGCCCAATATTTATCCCGAAGTTGCTGCCACACTTGTTCGACCGGGTTGAGCTCTGGCGAATAGGCGGGTAATGGAAGCAGTGATAGGTTGGCTGGACACTTCAATTGCTTGCTCATGTGCCAAGCCGCCCGATCAATCACAATGACCGCATGCCGCCCCGTCTCGACCATTTGAGTTATCCCATCAAGGTGATGCTGCATTGCCTCAGTATTGGCATCCGGCATCACTAAGGCATAGGCGCTGTCCTTGCCAGGGCACACAGCACCAAACACATACGCGGCTGTAAACTGTTGTTGTCGAACCACGCGCGGTCGTGTCCCTTTCTCTGCCCAAATACGCGTGAGTGTCCCGCGTTGTCCAACGCGGGCTTCATCTTGAAACCAAATGTCAACCTGATCAAAGGACACTGCCTTGGGTAGCACGCTTAAAATCTGGTCGGCGAAGTTTTTTTAAACGCGTCTTGAACCGCTTGATCCTGTTGCGGGTGTCTGGAACGCACGGTGATCCAGACCAGGCCCAAACGATGCAGCAGATGATAAACGCTATTCAAGCAGCAATGCACATCAAATTGTTCCGCCAATAACGCACGAATCGTGTGCCCAGTGATGCGGCCCCCTTCACGTTGCTCGCTCAATGCAATCACCGCAGCTTTAAATTGTTCTTCTTGATCCGCGGCGAGTTTACGTGTCGCCCCACTGCGTGGGCTCTCGCGTAACCCATCGATTCCATCAACTGCAAATCGCCTGACCCAACCTTGGACTGTGGTTAAATGCACCTCTAAAAATTGGGCAACTTCACGATAAGTGTATCCATTATTCAGGTGTGTCATCCCAAGAAATCGAATCCGTGTGGACGCATGGGCTTCCGTTCTGGCCAGAGATGTAAAATCGATCTCCGCCATGGATTCTGGTAGGTGTCTTTGTCGTCCGATAACTTCCTCCTTTTCATAATTAACATTAAATTGTTATTGTAACTCAATATTGTTTAATGATAAATATATTTGGTATAATTGGCAAGCAACCGGATAAGCAAGGTTCATGCCAATGAAACAGGTGAGCAGGCAGCAGAGCTATTAGAACGTAGTATTTGGTCAGAAAAATGTAGAAAACAGAATGTGGTTTTACACTCAGATAATGGTGCACCGATGAAGAGCCTAACTATGCAAGCAAAGATGTTCCTGATTACCCATAAGCTTCCGCAACTTTACTCGGAATTTTCACTCTAATGGATCTGTAACCACGGAGTCAAAGCCATGAGCAAAAATAAAGTGCAGTTCCAGGCAGGTTATAGCTTAATACAGCTATTTCAAGACTACGGAACAGAAAGCCAATGCCGCGAAGCTTTATTCAAATTACGCTGGCCGACAGGGTTTAATTGCCCTGAGTGTGGTGGTTATCAGTATTGCTTTTTAAAAGCAAGAAAGCTCTATCAGTGTAATCAATGCCATCATCAAACGTCATTGATAAGCAGAACCATTTTTGAGCAAACCAAACTTCCTCTAACGAAGTGGTTTTTAGCCATCTACTTAATCACACAATCAAAAACAGGTCTGTCAGCGTTGGCGCTTAAACGTGAAATCGGTGTGTCTTACAAGACAGCATGGAGTATGAAACACAAGATCATGCAGGTCATGAAGGAACGAGATGATTGCAAGCGACTCAGTGGAACAATCCAGTTAGATGACGTCTATTGGGGTGGCGAACGCCACGGTGGAAAAAGAGGCAGAGGCTCAGCCAATAAGGTCCCGTTTGTTGCCGCTGTTTCACTCGATAAAGAAGGTCACCCGATTGCAATGAATATGAATGTCGTTAAAGGGTTTCGGCAGACAGAAATATCACGCTGGGCAAAACAGCATCTACAGCCTGATAGCACGGTTATTTCGGATGGATTGCCTTGTTTTTCAGCAGTGACTGATGCTGATTGTCATCACATCAGCATTGTAACAGGCGGTGGATACCAAAGTGTCACAAAAAAAGAATTTGCTTGGGTGAATACCATGATAGGCAATGTTAAAAATGCCATCACTGGCACTTACCATGCAATCAACCCAAAGCATTTGCCACGCTATCTTGCTGAATTCTGCTATCGCCATAACAGACGGTTCCAGCTAGAAGATATGATCCCTCGTTTTGCCTATGTTGCAGTCAGGACGACTCCTATGCCAGACAGACTTTTAAAATTGGCGGAAGCTTATGGGTAATCAGGAAGATGTTTGATTTAGGCGTGATTACTTCACGCAGTCGCCCAAGAGTGAGTAATGATAACCCTTATTCTGAACAGTAAAGTACTGTCCACGTTGGCCATCTGAAGGCTTTAACTCTTTAGATGAAGCAAGAACAGTGGGTAAAAGGCTTTGTCAATTGGTACAACAATGAACACCGCCATAGTCGGATCAAGTTTGTTACACCAAACCAACGACACCAAGGGCTTGATGTTGATGTATTAGAAAATAGAAAAAACCTATACCAACAAAAAAGAAATGAACATCCAGAACGATGGTCTGGAGAGACCAGAAACTGGGAGCCAGAAGGTGCTGTGGAGCTAAACCCAGAGCAAAATAAAGGGGCTGCTTAAAAGTTTAGGCGACATCTACCTTGAAAAACACCGTATGTGTGAATGTGTGATTATTTATCTGGGTGTTATTCTGTGACTTTTTTATGCAACCCACATTCTTTCAATGCTGAAGTCTCCCACCACCAACGGCCTTCACGTTCATGTTGACCAATGTGCGTTGGTTGGGTACATGGTTCGCAGCCGATACTTCGGTAACCTTTCGTGTGTAAAGTATTAAAAGGTACCTGATAGGCGACAATATAATCCCAGACTTGCTGGGAAGACCAATTTGTGACTGGATTAAACTTAACAAGAGAGTGATTAGCACTTGAAAAGTTATTATCAATTTCAACTTCTGCCAACTCAGTTCGGGTGTCCAGGTTTTGATCTTTACGTTGTCCAGTAATCCAGGCATCAAAACCAGGTAAGTAGTCTCGAAGTACATCAACTTTGCGTATCCCGCAGCACTCTTGGTGCCCATCCTGGTAAAAACTGAATAGCCCTTTGTTATGCACTAAAGCTTGTAGAGTTATCTTGTCAGGGCTGAGTATTGTTAGTTTTAAATCATAATGTTTACGTACAGTTTCAATAAACTGATAAGTTTCTGCATGGAGACGTCCAGTGTCTATTGTAAACACTTCCAGATCTGGACGAATCTTGACCGCCATATCAATCAAAATAACATCTTCAGCGCCACTGAAAGACAAAGCGATGCTTTGATGATTTTCTAGAGCAGCCTTGAGAATAGGGCGGGGACCTTTTCCGTCTAAGGTAGTACGCAGTTGTTGAATTTCATTTTCAGTCATGAGTTGTGTGTTATGAGTGATGGTTGTGACGATCAGTGATTTTTCAAGCTGGGAATTTAATGCTTTTAGTACATGGCTCTAGTCTTTGCATCCAGCTAGATCGTCTAATTTCTGTGCGAAGTATTTTTTTAAGAAATCTTCAAATGACAGGTTATCTTGTGTTTCTATTTTCTGTTGTTTGTGTATTGAATCTACAGTTAATTGTTGAAACCATTGGTTTTTTTTCTGATCAATTTCAAGTTGGTTAAAGTATTGCTGATGTGCTTTTGAGAGCTGTAAAGCATATTCCCCGAATGGCTGATTTGTTGTGCGCATATTCTGTAGAATTTGTGCTGAGTGAGTCATCTGTGAATCTTCAAGCATGTTCTGATGATGGGTTAATGCATTCATATATGTCGGTTGTTCAATTTGATCGTCCAGTAAATTACAAATACTGGAGACTGATTCTAATGCTGATGCGGCCCATGTTTTAACGGAGACAGGTTCTCCATCGTGGCTTAATAATAAATCTGGGTTACGTCCATCGGATGCTACTTTCAACAGGTTATTTCTAATCTCAGTCGGTTCGTTGTCGCTATGTGGCGGGCTAGGTTCAAGTAAACAGAACAGCATAAATGACTCTAGAAAACGACATTGTTGTTCACTGATTCCAAATGGTTCAGACAGATTCAGGTCGAGCATACGCAGTTCAATGTAACGTATACCTCTGCTTTTTAATGCCAGGCTTGGTTTTTCGCAAGAATTGATCGGTTGTTTCGGTCGAACCGGGCTGTAATACTCATTCTCAATTTGCAAGATTGAATCATTAAGCTGTTGATAACGATCTCCATCTTTGATGCCGATGGATTGGTAATCGGGAAATGGGGTTTTAGTTGCCCCGGCTAAATCATTGATGTAGTCATCAAGATTGTTGAAACAGATTTTAAGTGTAGCCTGTGCATTACTTTGGTAGCCGATTTCACTCATACGTAGTGAGGTTGCCTTGGCCTTGTATAAGGTGTTTGGATCAAATTGATCAAACCCGGATATCAAGTGTTTGCGATTATTTAGAAACGCTGGGCAAAAAGCTGGCGATGCGCCGAATAAATAAGTGAGTAACCAGCTATAACGTCGGATATTACGAATCAGCCCCATATACGATGTGTTTATGAATGTCTGTATCGGCGCTGTGCTTTGCTCAGATTGTTGATAGATTGGCCAGAATGTTTCTGGAATTGAATAATTGAAATGTAGACCAGAAATTGCCTGCATACTTCTGCCATAACGGTGCCCGAGTCCGATACGGTAGACATGTTTCATGTGGCCGATATTTGATTGACCATACTTTGCTATCGGCACGTCGTCATCACCGGAAAGGCCACATGGCATACTGGTCGCTAGTAAAGTTTCGTCTCCAATATTTTGATACACGAATTGGTGGGTATCACGCAGAAATGCAAGTGTTTCGGTAATGTCCTCAAACGCTGGAGTCACCATCTCAATCAACGCTTCCGAATAATCGGTGGTGATATTGGGGTGTGTGAGTGCAGCACCGAGTGTTTCTGGATGAGGGAGTTGAGAGATCAGCCCATCTGCATTAAGCCGCAAGTTTTCTTTCTCGATGCCTTTTAGACCTTTCAGCAGCTGATCTGCATGACCGCTGTTGGCGATTGTTGATATGCGTTTAGCGAAGATGGGATGCAAGAGGAGGCTAGTTCCTGAAATTGAAAACAAGACTGTCCATTATATGAGGGATGGGATTGATAATGCTAGTGGTCAAGCAGGAATTGGTTGGTCATGTGATGTTTCCAATAGCTCATAGCCTTGATTAAGACAGTGACTTAGCCATTTGTCGAGTAGATAATTGTCGGGCCATTTTGCATCGAGAGCAGCTTTTGGATAATTTTTGCCCGATATTGTCAGTAGATTAGTCGGAGTGGTCATGACTTCGGCTGATTTTGTATCCAGATAGATACGAATGTTGTGCGAAGAATCAGTATCGATAAGTTCTGTTTCGCCATTATCACTGCAAAAAGTTAGCTGAATTGTCAGTGTATGTGTGGTTTTTTCAATAACACTCAGTTTTAGTGCCGGTTTGTTACACAGCTGGGCAGTGATGCTTGATGATTGTATGCAGTGCAATTGCGGGATTAAACGTAACAGTTTGAGATAATTAGACTCAAATAGCTGATGCAGACAAAATGATTTATTGACTAGGTTAAGCTGGCTCATGACCACAGTTCGTCATGTACTCTCCACACATGAAAATCCAGCTTCCAGCTAATTTGCTTTTTCGCGGATAGCAGTGTTGGAAAATCTTGTTGTAGAATGGCTGCCGCTAAGATGTTCCGCCAAGCTCTCCACAAAATAGTACGTACACTCAATACTGGATTTTCATGTGCAAAGAGCTTATTAATCAGCATCTGGATGATCTTCCATATAACAGGCATTGGCTGAAGCTGTCTCCCACAATAAAACTTTGTAAACAGGTAAACCTTGATCCTTGCTGTATTGATAAATCATTTGTGCCAGGTACTCAGCCGTAGGATGTTGTGTTAATGCTAGAAAGCGTTCCCCTTGCTGTTCGAGTATGCCGCATAACGGATCATTTTTGTGTAGCAGCAGGTTATGATCAAGATGCTTATCGATAAATTCGGCAACAATGGTTTTCAGCTTGGAAAAGTCCATCACCATTGCTTGTTGGTCAAGTGTCTTGCTGCGCAGGGTAATTTCAGCGCGCGCACTGTGTCCATGAAGATGACGACATTTACCTGTGTGTTGCATCAATCGATGACCATAACAGAAGTTGATTTCTTTGGTGATGCTATACATTTTCCATTTCATGCATGGCAATAATCGCTTTAATACTGGCTCCTGCATGATAGTGTCCAGAGCTTTGTTTGTTCAGCCAGTTAATTTTAACTAACATATTCAGTGGTGAAGTCGTATTATTTTCAGGTACAAGGCAGACTTCCAGCGCTGTATCCAATTGTAATTGCTGTTCGCAGTCTAGCAATACACCGTTATTGCTCAAATTAATGCATTGTCCGGAATAGCGTTCGCTGCTGCCAGGAAATGTATAATAGATCTGACATTGATTCTCTTTACGAAGCGATTTGCGTTGTTCTTGAATCATAAAATAGTTTATTGGCTAAGGTAGGCGATATGGTATCGTCATTTTAACTAATCGCCTAATAGTAAAATGGGTGATAGAAATATTTTCCAGGTAATCCATGGGTTCTGCATTAAATAATTTCCGAATCTGACTTGGCTTTTTGCTCCATTTCAATGTTAGGAAGTAGTTGTATAGCTCACAATACGCTTACATTTCTGCTTTGAACTGAAATAACAATCCTACGTTAGTTTTTGGAGGTTTTTGAATTCCTGTTCCCAGGCAACTGATATTTTATTTAACTAAATTTATTTATGACCAAACAAACAGTATTAACCGGAATTACAACCACAGGTACACCCCATCTTGGTAACTACGTTGGCGCAATTCAGCCAGCTATTCAGGCAAGTCACGATCCTAATGTATCAGCATTTTATTTTCTTGCAGACTATCATGCATTGATTAAGTGTCAGGAACCCAGTCAAGTTCATCAATCCAGCCGAGAAATCGCAGCTACTTGGTTAGCATTGGGACTAGATATAGATAATGCCGTGTTTTATCGACAAAGCGATGTTCCAGAAATTATGGAGCTGGCGTGGATATTATCCTGTGTTACCTCTAAAGGTTTGATGAATCGCTCTCACGCTTACAAGGCATCGATTGCTATCAATGAAGACAAGGGTGAGGCAGATTCAGACAAAGGTATCACCATGGGCTTGTTTAACTATCCGGTGCTCATGGCAGCTGATATTTTAATATTCAATGCCCACAAAGTACCGGTTGGTAAGGATCAAATCCAGCACATCGAAATGGCGCGTGATATTGCTGGGCGTTTTAATCATGTCTATGGCAAACATTTCGTGTTGCCAGAAGCGATTATTGGAGGAGATAGTGCAATTCTGAGTGGACTGGATGGTCGCAAAATGAGTAAAAGTTACAACAACACTATCCCCATGTTTCTGCCTGAAAAAAAATTCCGCAAACTGATTATGAAAATTAAAACCAACTCCTTGGAACCAGGTGAACCCAAACAGGTTGAAGGATGCACATTGTTCAGTATCTACAAAGCATTTGCTACAGAAGAACAAACTGATGAAGTGCGTAAGCTCTATGCAGGCGGAATTGCTTGGGGCGAGATGAAACAATATTTGTTTGAGCATCTGAATAATCATCTAAAAGAACCCCGTGAACACTATGATGAATTAATGTTGCAACCAGATAAGGTCGAGCAGGTTTTAAAGCAAGGAGCCGAAAAAGCACGCATGGTTAGTACACCTTTTTTGCAAGAGATACGCCAGGCAGTTGGGATTCGTGCGATATCAGGTGTAGGTTAAAGGTGCTGATTACAAGAGTTAGATGAAGCCATTATCGTTCTGAAAAATAGGGCCTTATGATGCCACCAACTTGAAGTCGCAAGTACAGTCGAACTCTCTCCCGACAGGCCAAGTTAAGACTCTGTACTGATCATCCAGTTAGCGAATGATTTCTTTTTGGGCAATGCGCAGGGTGTTAAGCACCACTGATCGTTGTCTTTTGTCCTGTCCCCAAGCGACTTTCACGACTACTTTGTATAGTTGGAAGGACATTAGATCAAAATCAATATCTTCTTCTTGCGGCAGGTATTCGGTTACTGAAACATCCCAGTGATATTTATCATTGAATACTCCATTATTGCCACTCTCAGGGAGTTTTTCTTCGCGTCCGACCGAATCAAGTAAAGATTCCGCTAGAGATGTGGCTTGTGTGTAACTTTCACTATGAAAGGCAATTTGAGTGTTTTTACCGAAAATCTGCAGCAACACGGTGACAGAGATTGCCATAATGGTAAAAGCAACCAGTATTTCCAGCAATGAAAATCCGCATTGGCAAGATCTAGTTTTCATTATCGGCGACCTGGATGAGAATTTGTCCGGTAAGCCAGTTGACATCGACATAACGTTTGCGGTCACCGCTTTTGATTTCGACGCGTCCACCAGAAGACGATCCGTCTGAATAAAAACGGATACTGCCTTGACCTTCGCCATTGATTTCACTTTCTGCTGTCTCCACAGTTAAATCAAGATCAGATGCAAGCTTATGAACTTTTTTTCGGGTGCTGATAGTATAACTACGTTTATCAACGTCTAGCGTAAAAGCGGCTTCTTTTCCTGCCGAGATAGCTTGGCCACGGGTATAGCGCAATGCGGATGCAACGTCATTGACAGCTGCTTTGAGCTGCGCACCAGCAAACCCTGCAGTAAAGTTAGCGCCGACAATACCCAGTGCCAGAACAGCAATCACCATCACAACAATCATTTCGATTAATGTGAAACCTCGACTGCCAACTTCCCCTGCCTGAGTTGTTGTTGGCGGTTTAGAAAGCAAGGTCATTAACGCTCAGGATGGCCATTAAAATCGAGATAATAATACCGGCGATAACGATACCCAGGATAACAATGAGAGCAGGTTCCAGCATTGCCAGCATGCGATGAATTGCTGTTTTGATTTCCTTGTCGTAGGTGATTGAAACTTTCTCTAGCATCTCCTGTAGTCGTCCTGTTTCTTCGCCGAGTTTAATCATTTGTAATGCCATCTTCGGGAATTGCTCCGATTCAATGAGCACTTCTGACATTCCGCCGCCTTGCTTGAGTGATTGAGCAGCTTTTTCGACAGTATCGGCAATAGCACTATTAGTCAGGGTTTCTCTGGCAATCGATAGTGCAGAGAGTAAAGTTACACCATTACCTAGCAATGTTTCCAGAGTTCGGCTAAAGCTGGCGACCTGAAGTTTGACGATTAAATCGCCAACGAGTGGTACGTTAAGCAAACGATAATCCAAAAAACGCCGTTTTTTGCTATCCGCTAGCTGTGATTTTATCAAAGCAACCAACAACAGAAATCCTGCCAGAATAGCCCACCAGTAGCTTTTGAGAATCTCGGCAACGCCAACTACAACCTGAGTTGGTAGAGGTAGCTCTTTACCAGAATTTTCAAACATTTCAGTAAATTGTGGGACAACGAAGGTCAGTAGCAAGAAAACCGATGCAAATGAAATGACAATCAGGATCATTGGATAAATCATTGCAGTACTGACCGTATCGCGCAGCTCTTTGGATTGTTCCAGATAATCCGCTAAGCGTTCTAGAACATTGTCTAGGCTACCCCCTGCTTCTCCAGCGCGAATCATGTTTAGGTAAAAACGCGAAAATACTTTACCCTGGGCATCCAATGCTTCTGACAACGGGGCACCACCTTTGACTTTTTCCAGCAGGCTATTGGTCATGCGGTGAATGGGTGAGTGATCATCGGTGAGGTCGATCAGAACAGAGAGTGAGCGATCCAGCGGTAAGCCTGCACCGAGAAGGGTTGCTAGTTCTCGTGTGAACACCCCAATATCTTTTTGACTAATTTTAAGCCCGCCAGCTGAGCCTGTAAACAGAAAGCTGAGAAAATTGTCTTTTGATTCACGTACCTTGAGAGGAATAACACCTTCATTTTGCAAGGCAAGAATTAGTAAGGAGTCATTTTCAGCTTCGCGGGTTTCTTCGACAACCTCACCGTCACGGATAAATTTACATTGATAAGTAGCCATAATCAGGAGTCTGTAGTGACGCGCATGATTTCCTCCACGGTGGTATCGCCAGCCAGTGCTTTTTGTAAACCATCATCCATCATCGATACCATGCCTTCTTGCAACGCAAGCGTTTCAATTTCGCGTGCTTGAGCATGTGACATCACCAGTCGTCTGATTTCTCCTGACATGGTTAGAAATTCAACAATTGACAGGCGACCACGATAACCAATATTGTTACATTTGTCGCAGCCAACAGGTTTGTATAAAGTGACTTCATTGCCAGTGGAAAAGCGTTGCAACTTCATTTCTTCGACCAGCTCTGGCATAGCTGTAAATGTTTCACGACAATGCGGACACAGGCGACGTACCAGTCGCTGGGCAAGAATACCGTTGACTGTGGAAACCAGTAAATAATCTTCCAGACCCATATCCATCAAGCGGGTAATGCCGCCGGCTGCATCATTGGTATGCAAGGTTGACATCACCAAGTGACCTGTCAAAGCAGATTGTACAGCGATACGAGCGGTTTCCAGGTCACGCATCTCACCAATCATGATCACATCAGGGTCTTGTCGAACAATAGATCGCAGCGCGCCTGCAAAAGTAAGACCGATTTGTGATTTGACTTGTATCTGATTAATTCCGGCAAGCTGGTACTCGACCGGGTCTTCGACGGTGATGATTTTGCGTTCAGGCGAATTCAGTTTGTTTAGCGCGGTATACAGCGTGGTACTTTTACCACTACCGGTAGGTCCGGTGATTAACACGATTCCGTGTGGTACTTCAAGTACTTTCTTAAATTGTTCAAGTGGTTTGCCACGGAATCCCAGTGTTTCAAAATCCAGAACCACATTATCTTTGTCGAGCAGACGAATCACTACGCTTTCGCCGTGCATGGTTGGGACTGTTGAGACACGTAACTCCAGTTCTTTGCCGACGACTTGTACTTTGATTCGGCCATCTTGAGGGAGGCGTCGTTCAGCAATATTGAGTTTGGCCATAATTTTGATTCGGGAGATCACAGCAGCAGTTGAACGCACTGGTGGCGCTTCCACTTCACGCAAGACACCATCGATTCTTAAGCGCACCTTGAGCTGGTTTTCGAAGGGTTCAACGTGAATGTCAGATGCTCTGGATTCTACGGCACGCTGCAGAATCAAACTCACCATGCGAATCACCGGTGCTTCGCTGGCTAGATCTTTCAGGTGTTCTACATCATCCTCGTTATAGTCGCCTTCACCGTCCAGAGTATCAACCAGTTGCCCCATTTGGGACTTGCCACTGCCCAGTTGTTGCTCTACTGCATTTTCGATTTCAGTGGCTAATCCGACACTCAATAAAACAGGTCTTCCACAAGCCAGGCGCAACGCGCTAATGACAAAATTATCCAGTGGATCAGCGATGGCGACACTTGCCTTTTGATTATCCATATCAAGTCCAACAACCCGGTACGTTTTCATGAAACGTGGTGAGATTGAATCCTCGAGCGGAGGAAGATCAGGGTAGTCATCTTTTTCCACCATTGGAAGCCCTGTCACTTCTGCCAAGACTTCTGTTACATCACGTTCAGCCACCATGCCCAGTTTAAGCAATAACGCAGGTAGTTTATCTTGCTCGGATTGAGCGGTCAGACGCTGGGCGCGGCGTAGTTCGTTCAGACTTAACTTACCCCGTTCCACCAGTAGATTGGCAAAAATCTCATATTGGTCTTCTGCGTCGACTAGTCTGGACAGTTCTGAGTCGAATACTGGTAGATCATTTTGTGGTAGTTCCGATGCTATTGTATTCAATGCCGACACCCGTTGTTATTGATCAATGAAAAAGATATAGGTCATAGTACTCGGTTTTAATGATGAGGTACTCTGACTATCGATGGTAAGACCCTATTTTACAAGATATTACATTATTTGAGTAGTTGTATGAATAGTTATACTTAGACTTTAATGATTTAATAAGTTCAGGTTCTCGTCTTCAGTTTCTCATTCGTATTGATTTTTTTGCGTGAAGTGAAAAACCAGGATAAAAGCAGCCCAAGCTCGAATAATAACCAGATCGGTATTGCTAGTAGAGTTTGTGAGATGACATCCGGTGGTGTGAGGAACATACCGATGACAAATGCTGCAACAATCACATAGGAGCGCATCTTGGACAACTCTTGTCGGCTAATGATTCCGGTTGACACCACGAGAATGGTTGCTATCGGTACCTGAAAGGCTAAACCAAAGGCAAAGAAAATAGTCAATACAAAATCAAGATAAGCTGAAATATCAGGAATCACTGCTACTCCTTCTGGTGCGGCAGCGGAAAGAAAAGCAAAGACCAGCGGAAACACCACATAGTACGCAAAAGCCACTCCTCCATAGAATAGAGCAATACTGAATATTAACAGAGGGAGTACGAGCAATTTTTCATGTTTATACAAGCCGGGGGCGACAAAAGCCCAAAGTTGATAGAGCACAACTGGCATGGATACAAAAATTGCTGCAACGAGCGTTAGTTTGAATGGTGTTAGAAAAGGTGATGTGACGCCTGTTGCTACCATTGTGCTGGTTTCTGGGAGATGCGCAATCAGTGGTTTGGATATCAAGTGATATATCTGATTTGAATACGAAGCGAGCCCGCCAAACACCAGTAATACAAAAAAAACTGCTTTTAGTATGCGGCTCCTGAGTTCAATCAGGTGTGAGAATATAGACTGATTTTCTGTGGATGATGTTGATTCAGCTGAATCCTTATTTGACATGGCTGGATGTATCGGTTTGCTGTTTGTTCTGCAGTGACAGATCATTACCAGTATCTTTTAGTTCTTGGCCTATTTTTCCAAGTTCTGAACCAACGTCGCTGAGACTCTGTTTGATTTCATTGACAGATGTGTTGCTAGGGAGCTGCCCATCAGCATCTTGTCGATACAGCTCTTGTTCCAATTCTGATCTGATCGATAACGTCATTCCACGTAGCCGATTCAGCCACATTCCTGAGGTTTTCATTACCTGAGGTAAACGCTCTGGACCGATGACCACAAGGGCAACCAGAGAAACCAGAGCCAGCTCCCAAAAGCCTAGATCAAACATAATGATGACTCATATTTAAGAACATGACAGAAATAATATGTACTCTTGGTGCTGCTATGAAAAATGATAAGTTAGTTGTGAAGATTGTTTTGTTGCTGATTAATTGATTTGTTACTTGTCCTGATGTTGTGCGGATTTTTTATCTGCTTTCTGGTTCAAGTTATTATTAGATAGGCCATCTAAATGTTCAATCTCATCCTCTTCCATTTTGTCCTCAGAATCACTCACTGCGCTGCGGAAACCTTTGATTGCACTACCCAGATCAGATCCAAGATTACGCAATCGGCGAGTACCAAACAGCAGCAAGACGATAACCAGTAAGATCAGCAGTTGCGGAATACTTATGCCCATTTGTTTCTCTCCCGATAAAATCAATACTAATAAGTCACCATTGAAACAGTGTATCACGCACGGCGGGATTGGGTTGTTGCCTGTCGCATGGAATTTACAAAACCTTACACACTGTGCTCATTCAGTCGCAAGACTTAGGTTTATTCTAAAAAGACATATTCGAATATTGCAGCGAACAGTTGGATAAGGTCAACTGTTTTCAATATGGAATCACAGATACCATTATGTATATTCAGGTGTTGTCAAAACCAGTCTTATCTGTAATGGACATCTGTTTGGAATATCATAGATTATCTACTTTATGCTATATCTACTCAACTAAATTTTCATGTGCGGAGAGTATAGATTGCTGATCTCGTTTGTTATTCAATAGGATTGAAAGACATAAGATGACTATGGAAATATTACCGCCAAAAATATTTATCAATCAATTAGGTATTCAGGTGCCAATCATTTGCGGCCCGATGTATCCTTGCAGTAATCCAGAGCTGGTTGCCGCAGCATCCAATGCTGGTGCGATTGGTGTGGTTCAGCCGATTTCGCTCACTTATGTGTTCGGATATGATTTTCGTGAAGGTCTTCGCTATATTAAACGACTCACTAGTCAGCCGATTGGCATGAATGCCCTAATTGAGCAATCTTCCCGTCGTTATCACCAGCGCATGGTTGAATGGCTGGATATTGCTCTTGAAGAAGGTGTGCGATTTTTCATTACTTCACTGGGTAAACCTACCTGGGTTGTCGATCGAGTTCATGCTTGTGGTGGCATTGTTTTCCATGATGTCACTGAACGTAAATGGGCTGAGAAAGGCATTGAAAGCGGAGTGGATGGCTTGATCTGTGTTAATAACAGAGCTGGCGGTCATGCCGGAACAAAGTCTTCGCAAGTTATATTTGATGAATTATCAGATCTGCAATTACCATTAATCTGTGCAGGAGGGATTGCTACACCTGCTGAATACAAGCAAGCGCTGTTGATTGGCTATGCTGGAGTACAGATGGGTACGCGTTTTATTGCCTCAACCGAATGCCAGGCCAGTGCTGCTTATAAGCAAGCGATTGTGGAAGCAGATGAAAATGATATTGTACTGAGCGAGCGGGTCACAGGTGTGCCGGTTGCATTAATTAATACGTCTCAACTACAACTCAGAGGTTTATCTGCCGGAAAATTTGCGAGCTGGTTGTTGAAAGGAAGCAAGAGTAAGCATTGGATGCGCATGTTTTATGTGCTGAGATCGTTGTGGCAGCTTAAAAGCGCTTCACTGGATGCCAGCGGTAGAAAGGAATATTGGCAGGCGGGAAAAAGTGTTTCAGGTATTCATACCATAAAAACTGTTGCTAACATTATCAAGCAATTTAATCAGTAGCTGTCTTAATTAAGCAAAGAATCTTATCCTTGAAATCATTAAAGCTGTGTCGTCGTCGCAGGAGGGCCAGCCAGAAACCAGCCCTTTCGCCGAATCGGTAATTAATCAGATTCTGTAGTTAATTTGCCACTGAGTAGTGCTGACCATTCTCCAAAGTAGGTGCCAACTACGATAGAGATGGATATGACAACCAAGGGATTATCCAGGGATGCGCCCAGCAAAACATCTTGAGTCAGTTTGTCAGGAGTTTGCAATAGATAGGCAAAGGTTGCCGAATAACCAAGAACACTGGCAGGAATTGTCGCAAGTGCTGGAATATTTGCAGCGAGGCATAATACGATGACTGCAACGGTGACTGCAATCGCTGCCATCAGTGGAAAACCAAGAACTGCATCAGCTGGAATGTTGGTGATGATGATTGCTGTTATCCAAGCCATGAACACACCGAAAATACCACATATGATGGTGTTTTTTAAGGCCTCTTTGTCGCCGCCTAGAGCAAAATAAGCGGCCCAGGCAATCGTTGCGGCCCATATAAAAAAGATACCACTCACAAGGACCCACTGCCAAAAACGTTGCCACACCAGCCAAAACGCCGATGCTTATGGAAAGTGCTGTAAGACTATTCATAGATATATCTCCAAAAAAATTACTTCGTAGTGTTCGTTTAATGATTCTTGCGCTGAGGTGGTTCAAACAAACCTTGATTGATCGATACCCAATTGATGAGCCAATAATAGGGTACGTGGGTTAGCTGTTGAAAGCAACTGGCTGCATATGATGTTTATATTTGGCGGAAAACACACGCAGAGCTGAGGGCAGAACCAAGGCAAGTATAGTAATGTTTTGTTGCGGAAAGGATGGTATCATCTTGCGATTAACAAAAGAGAGCTCATAAACAAAACAACAATAATGACTTAAGCTAACTGATACAGTTTAGATATATGATATTATGAACTTCTCGCGTGTTACTATTGCCTAAGGAAAATATTTAAAAAAAATATATGTATCGTATTTTATTATATAAATAATGATAAATATCAATATAAATACTTAATCAAGATGGGATAATAGATTTAGCTTCAAGTTAGCCAATGTTTGAGTTTGGTGTAGTCTGCATGCTGAATCAAAGGAAATTTCAATGAAAAAATTACATAATTCAGTTAGTTACAAGCCGTTATTTATAGTGTTGAGCTTATTATTGGTCTTATCTGGTTTAAGTCGACACGCATTTGCACTTCCTGCTCAATTCCAGGATCAATTAGTCGTATCAGACCTGAATTTTCCAACGTCAATGACTCAATTGCCAGGTGGCCGCATGTTGGTTACTGAAAAATCAGGTCAGATCTGGATTTTCGATCCTAGTGTGGCAAATCCTGTGAAAACTGCTTACATGAAGATTACTGATATCGATACAGTTGGGGAGCGTGGGCTACTTGATATCGTCTTGGATCCTGATTTTGCAAATAACAATTTTATCTATGTCTCATATCAACGTGAGTCAGAGAGGAGAATTTTTATTTCACGCTTTACCCATCAAGGAAATACAGCTGATTTAGCTACTGAATTTGTAGTATGGAAGGCTCCTGAATTGTTTCCTGATACTCATAAGTTTCACCATGGCGGTGGTCTCAGCTTTGGTCCAGATGGTCACCTTTACTTGACGACTGGCTATCGTAACGATACGTTTGATGCACAGGATTTAACCACAACAGCAGGCAAGATTATCCGTGTTGCCAAAGATGGAGCCATTCCTGCCGACAATCCTTTTGTCGATGGTGCGGGAGGTAATCTGGATGAAATCTGGGCTTACGGTCTTAGAAACCCATGGCGTGCTCGATGGGATTTACAAGGTGTTGGCTCAAGTGGACCACGTTTATACTTTGGGGAAGTTGGTCCAAATAACAACAATACATCATTCGAAGATGTTCATATTGGTCGAAAAGGTGCGAATTATGGATATCCTGTCTGTGACGGGAATAATTGTAATACTTCACATGATCTTTATGACCCTAATCAAGTTTATGATCCCCCGTTATTCACTTATTCGCATGGCGGTGGTGAGGCTGCGGTGATGGGTGGTATCGTTTATCACGGTTCACAATTTCCTGCGGCTTTTCAGAATGTATACTTTTTTGGAGATTATCCTACACAACGGTTACGCTATTTAACCTTTGACAACGCTGGTGTAGTGATAAACGATAATGATTTTCAGGAGTCAGCCGGACTTTTGGTGGACATTAAAGAAGGTAATGATGGTGCTCTTTATTACATCCAGATAGCCAGCGACTTTGATAATTTTGCTGCCAATACGGGAGCATTAAGACGAATTCGTTTTAACGGTGGAAATCAGGCTCCACAAATTACTTCCGCAAGCGCTGATGTTGTCGCAAGTGCAACAGCGCCTTTAACGGTTAATTTTACTAGTGTGGCAAGCGATGCAGAAAGTGATGCGTTAACGTATACCTGGATTTTTGGAGATGGAGAACAAGCGACTGGAGCGAATGTAAGCCATACATATACTCAAAAAGGATCATATGAGGCTGTTCTCCAGGTAAGTGATGCCACGAATACAACAACTCTAGAACCACCGATCACAATTAATGTTGGTGCAAAACCCGAAGTGACCATTACCGCACCTGTAAATGGTTCATTATTTCGCGCTGGACAACCAATCAACTATGCAGCTAACGCAAGTGATGCAGATGGTGCATTGACAGAAGATAGCTATAAATGGTCGGTTAAATTTGCCCACAATGATCATATTCACCCTATCGTTGGGCCGGTTAGTGGTTCTTCAGGTTCATTTGCTGCGCCCGATAACGGACATTCATATTTTGATAGATCTGGTCTGTTGATAACAGTTGAAGTGACAGACGCAGATGGGCAGGTAACGACAAAGTCGGTACGTATTGATCCGGAAGAGGTTGATATAACGTTTAATTCTCAGCCCAGTGGAATTAGTTTAATCCTTGATGATGAGGCACTCGTGACACCGGCTGTGTATGATGCGTCAATCGATTTTAATAGCAGCGTTACCGCACCTGCTACAGCATGTATTAACAATATAGAGTATAGTTTTTCCAGTTGGTCAAATGGTGCAGCGAGATCATTCATTTACAAAGTGCCGAATCAGAATACAACCTTGACTGCAATCTATACAGCGGGAGGCAGTTGTGATTCAGGTGGTGGCCCAATCCCTCCACCTTCATCTGAAGTCTGTGGGCAAAGTGTCGATCTGGAAATCAATGATTGGATCAATATTCCAGATATAACCTTGAGTAATGATTTCACAGTCGAAGCATGGGTCAAACTCGAAACTGATATTGATGGTCAGGATTCAATTTTTGGTCAAGAAGGACCGGGACCTGATATTAATTTCTTTGATGCAAAACTCAGGATTTTTTCGGCTTCAGATCGTATTGTTGCAAACACAGCGATTGTGCTTGATACGTGGACACATGTAGCAATTACCCGCTCCGGAACCAGTATGAAGTTGTACATGAATGGCGTAGAGGATGCTGCTGGTGACTGGGATGGTGCTCTTGTTTTGAAAGCCATCGGTAGAGGTAACCAAGGGTTCCTGGCGGGTCAGCTAGATGAAGTAAGAGTCTGGAATGTCGCTCGTGGTCCTGGCCAGATAATCCTGAATCACAAAAAAAGTGTGGTAGCTAACAGTCCAGGATTAGTCGGATATTGGACTTTTAACGAAAGTGGGCAAGTTGTTGCTGACTCCAGTAGTGCAGGTAATAATGGATCATTAGGTCTTGATGCGAGTGCAGGTAATGATGATCCAAAACGAATAGCGTCTACTGCACCAGTTGTCGATGACTGCGCTACAAGTGCCAGTTGTACACTTGATACCGATGGCAATGCTAGCGTTGATGCATTGACAGATGGCTTGTTGTTTATTCGACATATGTTTGGCTCACGTGGTGATAGCTTGATTGACAGTGCGATGGGAGTTGGCTGTACGAGATGTACAGCGGCTGAAATTGAAACTTATATGGATCAATGTGCAGCTTCAGGCACTTCAGATATTGATGGCAATGGAGAAATTGACGCGCTCACGGATGGGTTGCTGGATATTCGCTATCTATTTGGTAGTCGCGGTGAAGCACTCATCACTGATGCCGTGGGAGCTGGCTGCACCCGTTGTACAGCAGTTGAAGTTGAAGGATATCTTCAGGGATTGAGTCCGTAACCATTTAATAAAGCACAGGGAAGTGCTTTTCCAGAAATCTGCTGTTTAAAGTCGTTTATTTTGAATGGCAGATTATTCTAATAATAGTTAGACTCTTCGCACATGAAAATTTAACATTTTGTGTGCGTGATCTTTTGTGGAGAGTAAGGCGGAAAACCTTAGCTGTAGTCGTTCTACAACAAGGTTTGTCAACGCAACTATCCGCAAAAAAGCGTGTGCACAGGATGCTAAATTCTCATGTGCGGAGAGTATAAGCGAGCTTTGATATTTTAGAAATGCTCAGGGTATTCTAGAGCTAAGCTTATCGCAACGATAAGAAGCTGTTTGGTCAAAGCAATTCGGTTGAAATGCCCTTGACTGATATTTCTCGTTAAATAGCGTTAATTACTTGCCTCGAACATCGAAAATAATACCTTCAATTTCAAGAGTATTTCCTCTGTTTTGACTAGATAGCTACTATACTTTCCCATTTTTTAAACTCGACCTTTAAATCCATCGCCTGTGCCGATTAGTGTGCTGTAATACCAATCCCAATAAGTTCTCATACAAAGCTTATTTGATAAAGAAGGGCTTAGGATGAGTAAATTTATTCAAGAACTTATTGGGATTGGTATAATTATATTTTTATGAATCTCGGAAGATCCAGAAAACAGGCGTTATTCCATTCCGTTGCTTGTCTCTAGGTAGATGAAAACCTAATAGGTGGATCTCTAGGCTGGACAGTAAAATGCTTCGCGGGCATAAGTTTTGTTTGTGTAGAATGCACTTGATTTAGTACTTTTCACGTTGACGGTTTTTAGGCTGGTTTCTGAGGCAACTTTATGTCTTTGCCGGTTGTCTACTTCAATAGCGACTGGCGTAGATGGCATCAATAATGAGTGAGAAGTTTAATCGCGTAAGTCTTTTTCCTCAGTAACAATTCCGCCGTTCATGAAACATGGAATGACTGGATTGCTTTCGGCAAGCATCAATTATTTTATTCAGTCATGCTTTAATTGCTTTGTATAAGCATTATTTACGCCGAAACTCGTTTTTATCATGAAATTGATGTTAGTAAAAAAGAAAGTACGTTAAAATCCAGTATCCATTTAGCAATTAAAGCTAGCAATTAAAGCTAGCAATTAAAGCGCCAGTAATATGATTTTTCAGGTAAGGTGGTTTTGCATTGGAAATGTACCATGTGCTTGTGGCGCATTAGGCAATAATATGGATGGTTGTAATTGAAATCTCCTGGTTTTTTATAAAAGGATTTTGCCTCTTAACATAGAGAAGAGGAGGAAGAGATAATAAATTAAATTTATTTAGCGAATTTTGACTGAATATTCCTAGAAAATGGGATGATTTGAATTTTTTTAATGGTTAATAAATAATAAGATAAAATATGAAAAAATTAATACTAAAAATGGCTGTTTTAACAGCATTAACGGCATCAATTGGTGCTCAGGCTTATACCATATCAGAAAGTGTAGCAGACGATCGTGACATGTTTGATTTTGGTGCCGGTACTATTAATGAGGAGTTCACTATGGACGGTGGTAAATTCTACCGAGTGACACATGATGGAAACGATGGACGTGAAGTGTCTGGTTCTATCTCTGCTATTGAAAAAAATGGCACTACAAGAGTGAATGTTTTTAGCTCGGAAAGAAATTTTGGTACGTCGATAAGTTCTCATAAAGGAAATATAATCCGTAAGGATGATGAACTGATTACGATATTTAATACTAAGGCAGTCGATGCTGCTGGCAATCCGACAGTAACTGTTTACAGTATTGATGAAAGTAGTATTACTCCGGGTGATGGTATCAGGGCGGCTGATATTGCAGATGCTGATTCTGCCGTAGCTTACGATAGTGATACTGGTAATGTTTATTTCACTGGGCGAGGAAATGTAGACGGTAATATTTATAAATTTGATACAAACACCCAGCAAACAACTCTTTTTTCAGAATACAGAGAAGTTGAACCAGAAACAAATGGCAGAGAAGTCTCTATATTTGCCGAGGATATGGAATGGGTAGATGGAGCGTTATGGATACTGCAAGGTGCAGATAGTGATCTCCATAAAATTGCGGCGGATGGAACTTATCTAGGTAGAGACAAAGTTACTGGTCAGTCTGATAATTCAAGTGATTTTAGATTGGAAGGCTTGGGCTTTGATGAAACAACTGGAGAATTTTGGGCTACGTCCCATTTACAACCGGTAGGTGGAGAAAAAGGCGATTATTATGTATCACTTACTAATATAGGGCTTGATACTCCTCCGGCAGAGCCAAGTGAACCAACTACAACATGTACGCTGGATACCGATGGCAATGCTAGCGTTGATGCCTTGACAGATGGTTTATTGTTTATACGGCATATGTTTGGCTCACGCGGTGATAGCTTGATTGACAGTGCGGTGGGAGCTGGATGTACAAGATGCACAGCGACTGAAATAGAAACTTATATGGATCAATGTGCAGCTTCAGACACTTCAGATATTGACGGCAATGGAGAGGTTGATGCGCTCACAGATGGGTTGTTAGATATTCGCTATCTATTTGGTAGTCGCGGTGAAGCACTCATCACCGATGCTGTGGGAGATGGTTGTACCCGTTGTACAGCAGCTGAAGTAGAAGGCTATCTTCAGGGATTAATTCCGTAATGATTTAATAATGCACAGGGAAGTGCTTTGCCAGAAATCTGCTGTTTAAAATCGTCTATTTTGAATGGCAGATTATTCTAATAAAAGTGATGTTAGTGAGCCTTGTTATTGTTAGACATGTTCAGTGTGTTCTGAGCGCGAAAAATTATTGTAACTTTTAAACTGTCCATTAATTCAAACTCGACCTTTAAATCCATCGCCTGTGCCGAGTAATGCTGCAATTATATTTTTCTGAATCTCGGAAGAGCCAGAGAACAGGCGTCCTGCCATTGCATCTGAAACCAGTTCTGCCATGCCGTTGTTTGTTTCCAGGCCATGAGCACCTAACAGGTGGACTGCATCCAGGCTGGACTGTAAAAATGCTTCACTTGCGTAAAGTTTTGTTTGTGCAGATGCGAGTGTCATGCGTTGCTGGCTCTCGCAGAGCTTTACGCAGTGTTCTAACCACAATTGAATTGTATCCAGGCGCAATTTCATGTCAGCAATCGTGTGGCTGATGGCTTGATGCTTGCCTAAATGTACATTGCCTGATTGCCGCTGACGACTGTATTGCACCACTTGCTCAAGTTGCCATTGCATGACGCCAGATATTCCTGCAAAGATAAAAGCGCGCTCTAGTTCCAGTGCTTGTTGTATTAGCTGTAATCCCATGCCGGGTTTGCCAAGTAACCTTGAATGATCGAGCTGGCAGTTATCTAGAATGACTTTGCCCATACTAGCACCACGACAGGTTTGTAGCGTCGTTGTTTCTGTAGAAAATCCATCGTCATCTTTACAGACAATAAACGCAGTCGGTCGTTGATCGAGCAGGGCATAGACAATTAATAAATCAGCAATCTGGACGTTGCTGATATAGCATTTTTCTGCATTGAGCAGATAACCTTGCTGATTGGCAATTGCATGCGAGCGCATAGTGGAAGGATCTGAGCCGCTGTGAGCTTCAGTTATCGCGTGTCCGCCAATCATTCTGCCGTTAATCAAATCGGGCAGCCACGCATCGGTTTGCTCAGTGCTGGCGTGTTTCCAAAGTGGAAAGACTGTGCCCCATAGATGTGCATTGGCGGCCAGTATTAGTCCAGGGTCGTGCGTTGCATAGCCCAGTTGTTGGTGATGTTCTATTAATTGCTGAAAACCATCGTTGGCTCCGCCAATCTGTTCAGGTAATGCGTGTTTGAATAATCCATTTGCGCCACACTGTTGCAAGCGCTCTAAGCGAATAGCATCATCAATCTGTTGTGGAAGTGGTGTTATGTTAAGGTTTCTGGCGGATTGGTTCATGGAGATGATCCAAACAAGTTCTTGATAGCTATGTAGTTAATTTTACCGTTTGTCAGTTGTGGCAACACTTGGATGATTTTCCAGCGATTGGGGATCATGTAAGCTGGTAATTGCTGTTGCAATGCTTTTCGGAGTTGTTTGATGGTTGTATCAGTTTGTAAGACTACAACAGCTGCGGGTCGTTGACCTGCTGTTTCATCGGTTATACCGATCACAGCACAAGCAACAACACCGGGAAGTGTTTGCAAGGTGTGCTCGATTTCAGCAGGTTCAACACGAAATCCTGAACATTTCAGCATTCTGTCCAGGCGACCATGATAGCAGTATTCCCCTGCCTTATTGATTGAAACCTTGTCGCCGGTTGCATACCAACCATTATCAGATAGAGCAGAATGCAAACCTCCGTTAGACCAGTACCCGCTCATTAATGATGGGCCTTTAACCAGTAATTCCCCAGTTTCAGCAATAATTTTCAACTGATTACCACAGGCAGAATGGCCGATTGGGATAGAGACTTCGTCCTGTAAGCATTGCCGATTAACTTGCCAGAATGTACACACATTGGTTTCAGTCGGCCCATAGAAGTTATAAAACCTGGTATCAGGCAGGTATTCGATTAATGATTTTAATAAAGGTGTTGCAAATACTTCTCCGGCAAACAGTACAAAACGCAGTTTTGGTAACAATGTTTGTGCAAGATTACCTTTTAACGCCAGAAAACCAAGTACTGATGGCACTGTGTAGAGTCCACTGATGTCTCGTTGTGATAACCAGGCTGATAACCGACTGGGAGCCATTGGTAACTGTGCAGGTACAAAATCAATACTGGCGCCTACTGACAAGCTGGCAAACAGATCGAACGTCGATAAATCAAAGTAAAAAGGTGCGAGACTGGCAATTCGATCAGTGTGGTCGAGTTTAACCAGTTGTCTGGCCCAATTGCTAAATGTAAGGATTGCTCTGTGGCTTAGCGCTACGCCTTTGGGTGATCCAGTTGAGCCAGAAGTATAGAGAATAGCTGCAAGTTGCTCAGGGTTGCATGCCGATAGTTGTAATTCGTGCTCTGCTAACGACTGATAATCTAGCCAGTGATATTCACTGTATTCTTGCGTTTGTTTGCCATAACCAATCACGGCTGAAACATCGGCATCTCTGATAATAAACTGGCGTCGTTGCGAGGGACTATTGATATCCAGAGGAATATAACAACAACCTGCGGAGATAATACCAAGTAGTGCGCAGGCAGCATCAATACCGCGATCCATCACCAGAGCAATTCTACTCCCAGTCTGAATGTCCGCTTTGTGTATCGCTTGAGAAACTGCTCCAATTTTAAGCGCTAGTTGCTGGTAGCTTAATGTGTATTGGTCTTCCCGCATAGCGATTGCTTGGGGATAAATACTACATTGCTTCCAGATATCAGTCAGCAGATTCATCACTGACAGCGGTTAGCCTGCATTGAATAATTCCTGCTCGAGTGCTGTATTAATCTGGTTCACCCAGTGCGTAGAAATATCAGGTTGTAGAAAATTGTAAGCAATACTCAGCTCACCCTTGAATTGACCGAACAGCACGGCAAACGAAGGTGGCGAAGTCAATAAGCACAGATGACGAACCCCGGTAATTTGTGAGCCAAAAAATTTTTCGCTGGCGAAACGCATTTCACCAATGTCCGAGAACCATACCGATCCACGCTCACCACCGCTTTTCTGTTGACGTAAAACTTTTCCATACTTTTCCAACGACATCCAGCGGCCTACCCACATCCACGGTAGAAATGAATAATCCAGACCGTGGCGAATGGTTTGTGCATATTGTTCGCGCAAGTGTTCAAATAAAGCCTTGCGATCAGTGATCACAGTATGCGGAGCTTGTGAAAACAAGATGCTGACATGATTACCAAGCAGTGGAACCGGAGCGTTAGGTTGGCGCAAGTTAAACGCATAAGGCACGCAAATAGCATCGTTTTCAACAGCCATGCCAACACGTTGCAAGGCGCGCATCAAACAACCGATAAAGTAAAGACTTTTAGAGCCCATTCCCACTGTTTGAGTTGCATTGGTCATGATTATGCTGGTTTGTTCAATACTGAAGTTGTGGTTAATACATTGTAACTGTTGTTTGCCAACCGAACCTGGTGTTGGCAAAGTGCTATTTAGTTGGTCGATAGCATCGTTGTATTGTTTGCCAAGCCATGCAATTTTGAGCTTTTTCCACCACGACCAATTGTACAAGCGCTGTTCAACTAACGAAATGTCTTTTCTGGTGTAGCGTTGACGGTTGGTTGACATCAGAAAATCGAAAATCAGTTTTGCACCACGAGCATCCAGAAGCGGGTGTAACCAGCGCAGTAACAAAAAGCTGTGTTGAAAGCCTTCAATCAAATGGAAATCAATCGGTGCAGCTTGCTCGATTGGGTCACCTTGATTGATGATTGAGAGCAAGGTTTGGTGTTGAGAATCAGTTTCTGCATTGGCAGATGTGTTTTCAGAGGCAGAGTGATGGATAAAAGGAATTGGTGTGTCTATGGTTTTCCAGCCATAGGTTTTACCACGTTGTTCCAGACGTGAACTTAGACTGGGGAAGTGTTTTTGTAAATCAAGTAAACTGTTTTTCAAGGCACTAATATTCACCATGCCCTCCAGCTCCAGAGCAAAACCGCAATTACTGCCTGGATTACCATCCTTGCGAATTTCATTGTCAATCGCCAGCAGGACTTGATCTGATGGATTGAGGCGTCTGAAATTATCTGTTGAAAGAGTAGGGCGGTTGCTCATTTCTGATGTTCTTTAATCCATCCAACCAGCGCATTGATCGTGCGTACACTGTCTGGTTCAACTTCAGTGTCAGGTAAAGTTACTTTAAACTCGCGTTCAGCAAACATAATTAGCCGCATAATACCCATGCTGTCCATTCCGGCTTCCAGTAAATCTTCTTCATCGCCAAATGCATCGATGTTTTCGCAATAAATCAATTCAGTGAGTACGAATTGTCGTAACGGTGTTTTAATTGTCATTAGTTACTCTAGAAGTTTGTTATTTGTCAATTTTATTGTTTTCGTCAGAGACAGCAACCACTGGCAGTCCTTGCTTTTTCCAACCGGCCATATGTCCTTCAAGCTCTACTACTTGAGTGCAGCCGGATTGTAGCAAAGCGAATCCAGCAAATGAAGCACGTGGACCATGTTGGCAATAGACGATGACTGGCTCAGATTTACAGCGTTGCAGTAATGAATCATCCGCGAAAAACGCCTTCCAGAATGGAAAATACAATGCACCAGGTACGTGTCCGTTCTCAAATTCCATATGACTACGCGTGTCGAGAATGATAGGGGCTTTGTTGATTGCAATCTGTTTGGCCAGCTCAGCCCCGGTAATTAATGTTGTGCTGCTGGTACAGCCAGAGATTTGAGTGATTAAAAAAATCAATAGTGTTAGTAAAGTTGAAGAAATACATTGGTTTTTACGGCGAGAAGAATAACAAATTGTGGATGTTGTGTTCACGGTGAACGGCCTATTCGTAGTGTCTCTTGGTTGCGTACGTGAGTGATATGTTACTTTAGGAGCCAGGATTATGTGATTTCCGTATCTGACTTGTCCTGTTTTCACCTTACTAGCTGGACTAACATTATATAGCCGATGCTGAAATATGACTTCACTCGCGGTACGAATATATTTGTTTGATACTATACTCTCCGCACATGAAAATTTAGCATCCTGTGCACGCGCTTTTTTGCGGATAGTTGCGTTGGAAAACCTTGTTATAGAACGACTACAGCTAAGCTTTCCCGCCTTACATTCCACAAAATATCACGCACACAAAATGCTAATTTTTCATGTGCGAAGAGTATATAACAGGCAGTGTAATTTCAGCAATAGAGATTAACGATGGTATGGAATGAAGTTTTAATGTCAAAATTGTTCGATTGCTTGGTGTTGCGATGCGAGAGTTTAATGTTAGCGGATGCATCAGTTGATGCACGAAATGGAGTACTAAAAAACACTCATCGTGGATTGAATGAGTACTTGTATGAAAAGTTGACTATTTGTTTATCTTAATGATTTATAAGGG
Source organism: Methylococcales bacterium (assembly GCA_965224565.1). Lineage (GTDB taxonomy): Bacteria > Pseudomonadota > Gammaproteobacteria > Methylococcales > DRLZ01 > DRLZ01. Next base: position 1,257,827 of record CBDCZN010000002.1, read on the forward strand.
TATTTCTGCCTTTTTTTATCCAGACTCATTCTAAATGAGAATGTATGTTACCCAATTGTCGATTGCTGCGGAATGAACTTGGTATTTCATCAAATAGAGCAGAAAAACGACTGCTTTCAACGAAAAACATCCTGTGCAATCAATACAAACAGTATTTCTCTAAAAAGTCCCATGAACTCATTCAGTTAGCACTTGCCTTCTGAGTGTCGAAAGCAGATTCGTTTGTTGCGGGGTTCTTGCTACTATTTAAGATGTATTGAATCCGATAAACCAACAATTTCCAATTGATCGGTTTGAGGACGATATCAAGAATTCCGAGATCATAGGCCTGATCCAGAAACTCAAGGTCGTCATGACCAGAAACCATTAAAATCGGGAGAATATCACGTCCTGATTGCTTGCGGATAACCTGAATCGCCGCGCATGTTTCAAATCCGTTCATCCCCGGCATTTCTATGTCCAGCAAAATTAAATCAGGCTCAATATGATCCAGCATGCTAATCGCTTCTTCGCCCGATTCCGCTGTAAAACATTCAAAACCAGTTTTGGTCAGTGCCCGCTGCGCAAGCTTGCGAAGCGATGCATTGTCATCGATCCATAAGATCACAGGGTTTTTATAATCCTTCAGTTGAGCGACCATTTTAGTACCTCAGTGTTACTGACATTCTTGTTCTAGTGCCAGACTGACACGGTTATATTCGGCTTTCATTTGTTCAATGACAGACTCGACTTTATCGAGAATCTGTTGTTTACCCATTTTTTCAAGTTGATGACACATCGCTGAAAGTTCTATTGCCCCTAAATTACCACTGGTTGATTTCATGCCATGGGCAGTGGTACGAACCGTTTCCGCATCATCTTGCTGATACGCTTCTTGCAAAGCTTCCATACCAAGATTAAAGTCATGCTTGAAACAATCCTTTAACTCCACAAAAAAATCGTCCTCTCCATCTTCCATCATCGCTTTGATTTCATTAATCACATCTTTATCAAGCGCTGGCGATTTTATCTGTTGTGTTTGTTGGTGTTCTTCTATAAGTGTAGCAGTTGTATCAGAAATTACATGCTTTAGAGCTGGAGTATTTAGCCGCACTTGCTGCTGTTTATCAGAAACCAATCGATGCGGTATCCATTTTTCCAGCATTTCCAGAATCTGTTGTTTGCGAAATGGTTTTGCTAAGTAATCGCTCATGCCACTGGCAATACATTTTTCACGATCTGAGCTCAGTGCGTTGGCTGTTAATGCAATTACCGGGATTTGAATGGTTTTCTGTGGTGATTGAGTGAGTGAAATTTCATGGACTCTTATTTGTTGCGTTGCTTGATAGCCATCCAGAATTGGCATCTGACAATCCATAAAAATCAAGTCATAGTGCTTATTCCTCGTTGCAATGACTGCTTCTTGTCCATTATCCGCAGTATCTACCACACAACCACACCCTGTTAGTATTTGCTGAGCCAGGCGTTGATTAACCACATGGTCTTCAACGATAAGAACTCTCGCCTCAAATAGCAATTTTGATACTGGAATATCGATTTGTCGTGAGTTGTTATTTGAGCTTAAAGCTTTTGTGGTTTTACCTGAAGCTAAACAGACCAGCGTATCCAGGAGTACCGATTGCCGCAGTGGCTTAGTCAGTTGTGTGATGATGCCCAATTCTTGTGTTTGTGCTGACAGGGACTCAAAAACTGTATTCAGCATCAACAGTTGAGTTTTTCGATAATTGCTGTGTGAATTGATTATCTGCGCAAGCTCAAGTCCGCTCATCTCAGGCATGTGTAAGTCAATGATCACCAGATCATATGGGGTATGATTTTGATAGGCCAGGGACATTAACTGTAATGCCTGCTGCCCGTTTTCAGCCTGAGTAACATTAATTGACCAATCGGATAATTGATTGCTGAGGGCTGTCCTATGGGTCTTGTTATCATCAACTAATAGAACTGAAAACCCCTTGAATAGAGTATTGTCAAACTGCTTGTCTGGAATCGTGAAGACAAGCATGGGTATTTCGAACCAGAATACAGATCCATTGCCCAGCTCACTGATAAATCCAATATTACCTCCCATTAAGTCTACAAGTTGTTTTGAAATGGACAGTCCAAGACCTGTACCGCCATGTTTTCGTGTTGTATCGCCATCAGCTTGAGTAAATACATCAAATAGTTTGCTACGATGCTGAGAATGAATGCCCACCCCAGTATCGGCAATCTGGAAACGTATCTTGGTTTGATTGCCAGACATTGGGTGAGAGGTTACAGTCACTGTAACCTCTCCATGATCAGTAAATTTGATTGCATTACCAATCAGATTAAACAGGATTTGACGTAATCTTGCTGGATCGCCTTCAGCTCTGGAAAAATCTCCCAATCGAATTTGACAAATCAGTTCAATTCCTTTCCTCTGCGCACTCTCTGCTAATGCTTCTGTTACATCCTCGATGCTTTCAATCAAATGAAAATTTACGTTATCCAGTTCCAGTTTGCCAGCTTCAATTTTTGAGTAATCAAGAATATCATTGATGATTTCCAGCAAACCCTCAGCAGAACGATAAGTGGTTTGGGCGAAATTTTGTTGCTGAGCAGATAGATTTGTCTCTAGCAACAGTTCAGTCATGCCTAACACACCATTCATCGGTGTTCGAATTTCATGGCTCATATTGGCAAGAAACTGAGATTTGGCACGGTTGGCTTGTTGTGCTTGATCAGCCAGTACTATTGCATCATTGCGCGCTTGTTCTAACTCTTCTGTGCGTTCATGAACGCGTTGCTCAAGTTTGGTATTGTTGTCTTCCAGCTCGGTTTCACCCGTTTCAATCTGCGCAAGCATCTGATTAAAGCCATCAATCAGATCACCGATTTCATCATGACTGGTTTTTTCTGCCCGAAATGAGTAATCTCGATCTTGAGCGATTTGCTTAACTTGAGATATCAATGTGAACACAGGTGTGGAAATAATGCGTTGTAGAATGATTGATATCAAATATGCGAAAAATAATGAACCGAGCAAAACATAAAGTACTGTATTGTAATAGCCGGACAGTGCCCTGTTCAATATTTTCATATTATCGACCAGAGTAATCATACCGATCAACTCTTCCTTATAAACAACCGGTCGGGTAACCTGTAATGGTTTGATTTGCCAGAAATCGCGCTTTAAAACCTGTTGCCAACCTGATGGTTGATCCTGCTGTTGTTCAGGTACTGTCTCGTAATGAAATGTTCGTTTCGAATTAATAGAATGATATTCAGAAAACAGAACACCAGTTTCATCAAACAGAAAAGCTGAAATAATATCCGGCTTTACCTGAAGCGTTTCAAGTGTTCTTAGAGCGGCTTTCTCATGTCTAAAAGCAAGTACAGCTGTGCTGCTCTCTGCCAACACATCGGCTAATGTTTGTAGTTCTTGTTTGGCTGTCTCTCGCATATTGATCATGCTGATGATTGCAAGCACAATGATTGCCATCAATAAAACAACTTCAGCAGTCAGTAACATTAATAGTGTTAGCTTTTTTCGCAGTGAGATATATTTAAAGCGTTGCATGATTATCTCTTGACAAATATAGATTTATAGCTATTTTGAAAGTAATTAACATTACTGTCCCTGTTTCAATTGTCCCCTGACTGTTTTTGACTTGCTTTTACTATCAAGACAAGTCTTTACTAAAAGATAGCACAGTTTAGAGATAGTACTGTTTTCATATGCATTTTGAAACAACGAATGGGTGACCTAAAACAACAGATCAGCTTACCCTCTCCTCTATTTAGCCCAATAACTGTGTTGAAAGTACTCATTGTTCATGGTTTTCTGAATTGTTATTGCAACTTACCAGCAACACAGATTGTATCTATTCATCAAATTAATGATAGAATTGATAGGTTTAGACGTCTTTCCTTCAGGCAAGCGCCTTATCTCATGAATTGATCGAACAGGAAATATATTAATGTCGGTGCAAAACGAAGTCATTAACGTTCTGGTTGAAGTGTTACAACTTGGTGACACATCCCAGCAACTTGACGAAAATAGCCAATTACTCGGTGCTCTTCCGGAGTTTGATTCAATGGCTGTGGTCTCAGTGTTGACCAGGCTGGAGGAAGATTATGGGTTTTTTATTGAAGATGACGAAATTGATGCGGATACATTTGAATCAGTGGGGACTTTAACAGCTTTTGTACAACAAAAGATTAATGAGTGAATGAACAGTCAATCAGGAGAACGCAGTTATGCCAAAATACATTATCGAACGTGAGATACCAGGCGCAGGTCAGCTGAGTGCCGACGATCTGCAGGGAATATCTCAGACATCATGTTCTGTTCTCAATAAATTGGGACCTGATATTCAGTGGCTGCAAAGTTACGTGACCGGTGACAAGATATACTGTGTTTACATTGCTCCGAACAGAGAACTCATCGAGCAACATGCCAGCCAAGGTGGTTTTCCAGCAAACAGCATATCGGAAGTAACGACTATCATCGATCCAACGACTGCTGAGTAGACGCTGGCATTTTAAGAATCTGTTCAAGATCTCGCTTGAATGGCGCATCACTGCGTTAAAACTGTACTCAAAATGTCCACATATGCCAGTATTCTGTGCTTTTCCGTTCACTTTTGCCTTGTGCTACATCCATTGATCAAGATCTTTAACAGGTTTTAAGACATAAAAAAGCCCGCACTCTTGGTAGGGTGCAGGCTTACTGGAAGAGAGTAAAAGCGACTCTATTTCATTTTCTTCAGCTTGGTGCTTGGAATGGTGCCATCAGAACGACATTTCAGATAGTTGTAGACTGCTTCGATAGCTTCAGCTTCATCGTATCCGGCTTTCTTGACTGGACCAACGTCCATAATTGCATCCACTGCTTTCGGCATGGCATTTTTACCGTTTTTCAAAACAGTACCAAACTCATCCGGGCTTAATTTTTTGACAGATTCAAGCAGATTCGGGTTTGGAGAAACATCATGGCACGTGGCACAACCGCGTCCGAATGCGCGATCATAGATTTTCATACCAACCCATGTTTTCATGTCAACTTTATCGCCTTCGATTTGGCATAGTGCATCATCAGCGGCTAACACTTGACCTGCGCTCATGCCAAGTCCTACAGTTAAAGTTGCACACGCAACTAATTTTTTGATTTTATTCATCTTAGACATCATATTCTCCTATTGAATAGCTTGAATTTTGAATTCTATGGTTGTTTCCTGCGTTATGAAGCGGAAATTTTCGCTTCTGTGAATAATAAAATTTATAGTGACCTAGTATAAGTATAGTGACGCGAGCGAAAGATTTCAATTTTTAAACTTCTTTCAATATTGTGGCTCGCATTTCTGCGTTTATTATATAACGATGTAGGTCAGGTTTAACATGGCATAAGATTAGCTTAGTATACCTTAACCATTCCTTAATTAACTGTTGACACTGCCTTTGATGGATAAACGAATTAATCTGGGGGTTGATCTTGGAGGTACCAAGATTGAAATATTAGCACTTGATCAATCTGGACAGGAACGGTTTCGCAAGCGTGTTGCAACGCCGCAGGGAGATTATCAGGCAACACTAGACTCGATCGCCTTACTGATAGAGCTGGCAGAAGATGAGCTAGCAATCAAAGGTTTTGTAGGTATTGCGACTCCAGGAGTTGTGTCGCAACAGACTGGAAGAATGAAAAACTGTAATTCGGTTTGCTTAAATAATCAATTATTCAAAACTGATCTGGAAAACAGATTGCAATGTCCAATCAGCGTAGCCAATGATGCAAACTGTTTTGCCCTGTCTGAAGCAACCGATGGTGCTGGTTCAGGAGCTGGTGTAGTTTTTGGGGTGATTCTGGGAACTGGAGTCGGGGCTGGTTTGGTTGTCAACGGAACAATCATCGAAGGTGCGAATGGAGTAGCTGGTGAATGGGGGCATAACCCACTACCCTGGCCAACAGCAGACGAAAATCAAGGCTCAATGTGTTATTGCGGTAAAACAGGATGTATTGAAACCTATTTATCTGGGCCGGGATTAGTCAAGGCTCATCAACAATCAATGGGTTTAGCCACTGACTCGGATTATAGAAGAGAAGTGATAACAGCGCAGGACATCATTGCTCAGGCTGTCAAGCAAGATCACAATTGCCTAAATAGCTTGAATCGCTATGTTGACAGATTGGCGCGAGGATTGGCTCATGTGATTAACATAGTTGACCCAGATGTGATTGTTTTGGGCGGTGGATTGTCAAACTGTGATTACTTGTATACTGCAGTTCCTCAACGCTGGTTGCGTTATATTTTTTCTGATGAAGTCAACACGCGCTTGATGCCTCCTCGGTATGGGGACTCCAGTGGTGTGCGGGGTGCCGCCTGGTTGGCTGCTACAATTGAGTAGTGGGCCAAACTCGTGACTGATGATATTGAATTATTTTTGTTTAAATTCACATTTTTTAGGAACGCATTAGTTTCTCGATTGCCGAGCGGAAAATACCCACTTGATTATCACACCATAATGTAGTTCTCGGTACTTTAATTATTGATTCATAAAACCTTGTTCCAACCCTGTGGCAGATAGGTTTGTTGCCAATTCAAGAATGTAGCTGTCACTATTGCAACGCGGGTCGTTAGCTGAAGCGCATTCAATAGCAATACTGTAGTGACCACCATATGCCTGAAAACGCAATTCAGTAATTTGTTCTGGTTCAGATACTATGGGTTCACTAGATTCCTGATTAATTGTTGTATTGATAATTCCTGAAGAAGTCAATTTATTATGACCTGAATCGAGATTCTTGCCTGGCATGGCATCCCATTCTTTTGTGCCACTAATTACAACATTGATATCGTCCAGATGATATGAAACTGCTACCATTGTATCCAGGCCGATAACAAGTGCACCTTTTAAGTCAAGAGTTGAAGGCATGAGCACTGGAAGAGGCGCATTGCGGATATTGTGAATTTCATCATTTGAAAGTGCAGATGGATCAAGTCCTATTCGTTCTTCAGCCGCTTTCCAATCAATTTTTGCATCACGCCGAATCAAGGGGCTCTGATTTTGATTGCTTGTTGATATCATCTCAGCAAGTTCAGATGCGCTTTCTATGTCTAATCCATTTTGTGCTAGGAGATCCAGAATTTCGCCCTTGTCTTGCATTTCTTCTAACGCTGTTTTAAGTTGATGCTTATTCAGTTCAGGCATCAACGGTGTTAACACTGGTTTGGTATTAGAAACCAATTTCGACTGCTTCATAGTAGGTCTAGTGCTGTCTGAAGACAACACATTTTCAATAACTGTTGGTTGGTCGATTTTTTGGTATTCTGGTTGTTGCTGTGGAAAATGATGAAAAAACGTAAAAAATGCGGCAAGAATTAATACTGCTAAAGTAACTTTACCTAACATGTATTTAGTCCTTAAGAATAGTAGTCATGTAAGTTGCTGATTACTAATATGGCAAGTGATTAATGAAAAGTCATGTAAGAATTCAGGCTCAATACTTGCATTGTCATCTTTTGCCAATTGTTGTCAAGATAAAACAGTTCACCCTTACGGTTGAACTGTATATGTTGTTTTTTTACAATAAAACAACATCTAAGTCTAGATACGGCAGCAGATTTTGAAAAATCAGAAACAGGAGGTTTGCAAGCGTTTCTAATTGTAACTATACAGCTCCTGTGTCCCTATGCTGTGATTTTTGAGCAGCTGGCTCAACATGTTGTGACTATTGCTAATTGACAGTTTGTTTTCAAAGACTAATGCAGCTAGCAGAGCTGAAATTGCTAGGCTGTACACTTAAAGGTGGGAATGTGGGTTGAATCGAAACTTGTTTATCCAGGTCGCAACATGGAGTTCTATGCCTAGCCAATAACACCACAAGCTATTATGGAATAGACAGAAATGAGAAATCATAATTCCCTGTGAAAAGTTTGAGTTGTTATAAAAAGCAAGTGATAGTTGATCCAGATGAGATTGTTTTGGGTGGCGGGCTGTCTAATTGCGAGTATTTGTACAGCGCAGTTCCTCAACGCTGGTCGCGTTATATTTTTTCTGATGAAGTCAACACGCGCTGGCTGGCAGCTGCAATTGAATCAACTTGAAAGTCTTAGATAATTCCAGTATTAAGTACTGCACGATTGAATCAACATAAAAAAAGCCTTTCGGGCGAAACCGAAAGGCTTTTTATAAAGCTTTATAGATTTGCTAGATTTCTTTAGAAAGTGAAACCTAAGTAACCACCGGCAGTCAGACCATCTATATCAACGCCATCAAGTTGATCGTTGACTATATGGTATCGTGCATCAAGACCGACAGTTATTGCACCTATTTCATATTCTGCACCAAGACCGAACATGACACCGGCAGCCATCACTGTGCCGGAATCAGATGGTGGGCTGATTACATGAAACGCAAAACCAGCTGGGATAATCCACGGATGAAAACTACCGTTTGGATTAAATTTGATTTTTGGAGCTGCTGTCAATGTGAATTGACTTAAAGTAATTCGATTGCGAATGTTTTTATTTCTTGGATTGACGCTAAGTGTGCCCCCAGTCCCATCCGATAAATTTGCAGCGGCAGCTGGGACAACAGCAATTCCTTTCTTGCTATCAAATTTTTTCCATTCAAACATGATTTCGCCAAATACAGCAACAGCATCAGACATGCCCCACATATCTTTGGTTAGTGCATGCTCAATGCCTGCGCCAGCGTACCAACCGCCTTTTGCATCATTATCATCTTCGTTGAATACCTGTGCGCCACTTGCGTCACGTCCACCATCAAACAAGTCAGTAAATACTTGGGTGCCACGACCAGAATTCATTCGTCCAAAACCGCCACGGAAGAAGATCATTGAATTTTTCTGTTTCGGGACGCGATTAACTACCGCGACACGTTCTTCGACAACTTGTACTTTTTCGATTGACTCGCGGCTTTCTGCGCGAACATTCTGCAACTCGGTTTGTAATGAATCGAGCATTTTTTCCATGCGTTCCATTTTTTGTTGCATGGCTCCTACATTTTCTTCGGCTGCCATTGCTTGTGGTGCAAACGCAACAGCTGTGAGCAGAGAGCCTGCTGCAATGCCCGATAGCTTTTTAAGTGCTGTTTTCTTCATGGGTTCCCCCTCCGATTGAGTGATTTGGTGATGTATAAAAGTTGCATGTTTATGCGACAAAATTGTCATCACAGCGCATATCCTAACAGAGATAAACTTGTATCTCAAACTTTAATTGATTTTTCGGTAGAATTGATATCGCTATAAAACAACAAGTAAGCCCTGTTTCTTAATGTTAATTCACTATTAATAGCGGTTTAATCATGTTGATACTGACAGTATTGTTACTTGAATACAACATAGATTGATCCGTATACTCATGCCGATGAACAACGATATTTTGATCATTGGTGCGGGAATCATGGGTTTAATGACTGCACTTGAATGTCGCAAAGCAGGCGCAACTGTGACCTTATTGGACAAGTCGTCAGTTGGTCGAGAGGCTTCCTGGGCAGGCGGCGGTATTTTAACGCCATTGTATCCCTGGAAAGAACATCAGTCGATTGATGCTCTACGCCAATGGAGTGCGCACTATTTTCCATCACTTGCTGCAGAACTTTTAGAGACAACGGGTATTGATGTTGAATTGAATCGTTGTGGGCTGTTGATTGCTGATATTGATGATCAGCAAATGGCACAAAGCAGGCTGTCGGCTCAGAACATCCCTTTTAAATGGATTAATGACAATGATTTATCTGTTTCCCACCCAGGGTTGAAATTAGCCACAAATCAGTCTTTATGGTTACCAACAATTGAGCAGATTCGCAATCCGCGTTTATTACAAGCCTTAAAAAAATTGTTGGTGGCGTTAGGTGTCACCATTGTTGAACAGCATCAAGTGACACAATGGAATCTAACTGAGTGCAGGTCGCGTATCGACTCTGTTAAAACACAACAACACAACTTCTCAGCCGATCAGGTTGTATTGACTGCTGGAGCCTGGTCACAAGGAATATGGCCGACGATTAGTCAGTCAAGTGAATTAAGCATCTTTCCGGTTAAAGGTCAAATGGTGTTACTGCAAGCTCCTGTAGATGCTGTTACATCGATTGTCCTGCAAAATCATCAATACATCGTTCCACGTAAAGATGGACATTTGCTGGTAGGTAGTACAGTGGAACATGCAGGTTTTGATAAAGTTACCACTGTTGCGGCGAAGCGGCAATTAAAGGCTTTTTTTGACAGCTTATATCCGGCATTCAGTGATTTGCCAGTAATTGGACATTGGGCCGGGATTCGACCTGGATCAAATGGCACACCTGTTATTTCTAGACATCCTGACATTGAAAATCTTTATATCAACAGTGGACATTTCCGTAATGGATTAAACCTGGCACCTGCTTCTGCCAGACTGGTTGTTGATTTGATGATTGGTAGAGAACCCATTGTTCCGATTCAACCCTATCAAATATAGTAATTACAACATAAACCAGTCATATTGATCGTTGTTAGTCATACTATTCACTTAACATCCAAACCATCAAGCATCAGCAAGGTTACCAATAAAACATGAAAGGCACAGCAACATTCACTCAATTTAATATTCATCAACAACGCAAGTTTTCGGCGACACATGGAGAGCTGACATTGCTGTTAGATGATGTGGCGCGTGCTTGTAAGTCCATCTCGCATGCAGTCAATCAAGGAGCGCTTTCCGGAACACTCGGTGTTGCAGAGAGTTCAAATGTGCAGGGAGAAGTGCAGAAACAGCTGGATTTGATTTGTGATGAGATTTTTACCAGCTCACTAATCTGGACAGGTCATCTTGCAGCCATGGCATCTGAGGAAGTAGATGACATCATTGCTATTCCAGCAGAGTATCCAAAGGGTAAATACCTGATTTGTTTCGATCCACTGGATGGATCATCAAATGTTGATGTTAATCTGTCGGTGGGAACCATATTTTCTGTTTTACGCTGTCCGCAAGGTGTTGAAACGCCGACAGCTAAAGATTTTATGCAACCGGGTACTCAACAAGTTTGTGCCGGATTCTGTATATATGGCCCATCGACAGTGTTGGTAATGACTTCCGGATACGGTGTGAATGGATTTACTCTGGATCATACGATTGGTGAATTTATTCTCACTCATCCAAATATCACTATTCCTGAAGAGACTGCAGAATTTGCGATTAACGTCTCCAACCAGCGCTATTGGGAAAAACCGATACAGCGCTATGTTGATGAATGCATGAAAGGCACACAAGGTGTTCGTGAAAAGAATTTCAATATGCGCTGGATAGCATCGATGGTGGCTGAAGTGTATCGAATTCTAACCCGAGGCGGTATTTTTATGTACCCGGTTGATAACAAACAGCCATTAATGCCAGGTCGATTACGCTTAATGTATGAAGCCAATCCGATGAGTTTTATTATTGAACAGGCGGGCGGAGTGGCTTCTACCAGTCGGCAGCGCATAATGGAATTAATGCCAGAGGATATACATCAACGTGTTCCGGTGATTATGGGCTCGAAGAATGAGGTGGAGCGAGTGGTTTCTTATCATCAATGACTGCTTTTTCTAGAGATAATCTGTATGTGCTTGGATAAGTTAGAAACCGGGTTTTTGTGAGCTGATGTTTCAACTAACTGTGAAAGTAATCTCTACCCTCAAAAACACTCAAATTGAGGCAAAATGTAGCTATTCAGAGAACGCTAAGATGTCTTGCTAAAAAGATCGACACAGAGTAGGGTTTAACGACAATAAATTATAAAATTGGCGTTGGAATCCCTATCGATGAACTCCCTACCTAAAACAACCAAAAATATCTGTGTGATTGGAGCTGGTGCATCCGGCTTGATTGCGACTAAAGAATTACTTGATGAAGGGCATCAGGTGAGTTGTTTTGAAAAATATAGCCGGCTGGGAGGTGTATTCAATTACAGTGATTTTAAAGGTGGAGTGTATGATTCGACACAGTTGACCGTATCCAATTATTTCATGGCTTATTCGTGTTTCCCTCCGAAATCTGATGAAAAACGCAAGTACTGGACTCGCCGTGAATATTCAGATTATCTCAATGATTTTGTAGATCATTTCAAGCTTGACCAACATATTCAATACAATCGAAAAATTACCAGTGTCAAGCGTCAGGATGATGGCAAGTATTTTGTCATTGTTGCACAGAGCGAGGATCCTTCAAAGACAGAAACTTATGCTTTTGATGCAGTTGCGGTTTGTTCCGGAACGCACCAGATTCCGCGTGAGATAGAAATTAAAGGTAAAGAAAATTTCAAGGGCGAAATTCGCCACTCCGCCTCATATAAAAGAGCTGATGTATTCAAAGGAAAGCGTGTTTTGTGTGTGGGTATTGGAGAAACCGGAGCAGATATCACTCACGAAATCGCCCAGGTGGCAAACAATTGTGTGCTGTCAATAAGACAATATCAAACGATTGTCGAGCGATTTCCGCTCGGTCGAGAACATCCTAATGATGCTTACACGAGTTATGCGTTGTATTCGATCCCGTCAACAGTACAGAATCTAATCATTAATTTCCAATTGGCTGTATTTGAAAAGTTCTCAAAAAATGCAGAGATTAGAGAATTTGCTAAATGGAATCGTAAAGCGGGCAATTACTTTAATCATTTTTTCACTAAGAATGAAATATTCTTTAAAAGCATTGCTGAAGGCAAGCTTGAGGTCAACAATTCGGGAATAGACCATCTCGAAGCCAATGAAGTCATTTTTAATGACGGTAGCAGATTGGAAATTGATGAAATCATGTTGAATACTGGTTATATTGATCAATTTCCGTTTTTAAAAGACGTGGAAATTAACGATGTAAGAAAGATGTACAAGCATATGATTCATCCAGACCTTGGTACTGATATTGTGCTTATAGGATGGGCGCGGCCTGGTGTTGGCGGTGTTCCTGCCTGCTCGGAAATGCAAAGTCGCTATTTCGCACTGTTGTGTAGTAACCAGTTACAGCTTCCTGATAATCATCAATTGCAGACATTAATAGAAAAACAGGCTAATTTTGAGCAGCAAATGTACCATAAAAACCCGACCTTGAAGACGCTGGTGCATTACTCCAGTTACATGCACGATTTTGCTAAAATCATTGGCTGTTCGCCTTGGAGAATGGCTACTTTTTTAAATCCAAAGTTGCTGTATAAAGTTTGGTATGGGTCTCAACTTCCTAACATTTATCGTTTATATGGCTCGCGTAATAGCCCCGAGCAAGCAAAAGAGATTATTTACAAGATGCCAATAGCGATCAATCCAGTCGAGCAAGTCATGTTATCTTTTTTCACGGTGGTTTCAACAATTCTGGCCAGGCTTGGAGTTATTTCAGCAGATCCAAGCTATTAAGTCAGTTTATTCTTTGTTTACTAATGTTTTAGTCGTGTGTATTTAAATGCGCACTTGAGTAAAGCTAGAAGTGAACATTCATTTCCAGATAAAAACTACGCCCGTTCAGAGGGATATCATCAATTAGCGTCATACCTGCAGGTTCGCGAGCGTCACGGTTATTAAACACATTGCGTACTGAGGCGGATACATCTAAGTGTTTAAATACATTTTTACGCTGTAATGTCAGATCAACCAAGGCATAGTCATCCAGTTCAGAACGAATGTCTCTTGCAGCTCTGCTACGTTTACCAACCCAGGTGACCTGGTTTTGTAATAACCAGTGTGGCAAGAAGTTCCAGTTCAGCGCAAAGTAGATTTGGTGTTGAGGGACACCGGCAACGCGTTTATTCGTTTGTTTATTTTTTGAATGTTGCCAGGCGTAATTACCGTTAACACCAAGCTGGTCAATGATCTGCCAGTCCCATTCCAGTTCCAGGCCGTAACCTTGTTGGTCACTTGCGTTTTGCAAGGTCTGAGTAGTCGCTCCAGGGTCAGGTACAGGTTGAATTAAATCACTGATATGATACCAATAAACATTTAAGCCAGTTCGCAGGCTGGACATGGGTACGTAATTGAATGCCAGTTCGACAGTATCAATGGTTTCAGGATCAAGATCAGGGTTGCCCAGAATAACCGGGTTATTAATATTCCCTTGCTCGGCAAAACTCGGTGCTCGAAAGGCGCGTCCATAGAGTAATTTTGTAGTTAGCTGGTCATTGACAGTCCAGCTTAGTCCGACACGTGGATTCAGAGTATGGCCAAAATCGGAATAATAGTCATAGCGCCCACCTAGCGTTAATAACCAGTCATCTGTAATCGACCATTCGTCTTGTAAAGAGAACGACCAGACAGAGCGATCAGTAGTTTTCAGATAAACGAATGGAGTGCCAGAAACATTTGTTGTCTCACCGTTAACAACAGGTTGAGTCCCGTCAATAATACCAGGGCCAAAATTTTTACTCTCACTGGTTTTAATGGTTTCATATCGATAGCCACTTGAAACACGTATTTTATGTTTATTGAAGCCATCATAGATTCCAGTCAGCTCTATTGATGGCACTTGTTCTTTGCGGTCTGGTGCACCAATCACTCCATTGGGAAAATTCACTACACCCCTCGGAGCCACAAAATTAATATTGCCGTCATTGCCAATTGGCAAGGTAGTATTGTCAGGGAAAACCTTGAGAAAGGATTGGAAATTCGAGTACAAATAACTGAGATGTGCATCCAGCTGAAAATCATCGAACCAATCCTCTGATGAAAAGCGTAAATCAGCCAGATAGTTTTCGCTATTTATCGAACCATCGGGATCAAGCGCAGTAGCAATACCTGCTCCAGTTCCTTTATCATAAGACTTCCATGCATAAACATTCAGATCTATGTATTTACGCTGCAATCCTAGCTGTGCAGTCCATGATTGAAATCGACTGTTATAGGTACCAGGAGCTCGTGAAGCATTGGTTCCCAGTGCCTGATCAACCCCGGCTTGAGCATCTTTTTTAACTTTACGATCATCATCACCGTTGGTATGCTGGTATTGAAAGCTTGCAGCAACATCCCAGCCACCCCAGTTTTCACCGTGTTGTGCCCAACCACTTTGAGTGTCCCAATTACCAACACGGCCACCAATGTTTGTGCCATCAAGATCATCTGCCCGCTTGGTAATAATATTGATCACACCAGCGAATGCATCCGCGCCATATACGGCTGAACCAGGGCCACGGATGACTTCAATACGTTGTATGTGTTCAACCGGCATTTGAAAGCCATTGACACGAGAACCAAGAAAAGGAGTGGACAGTCTGGTACCATTAATCAGTAATAACGCTTGAGACCCACTGCTATTACTAATTCCACGCATGGAGTAAGTATAGTCATAAGATTGTGGATCAATACTGACATGTAACCCTGGAACTGTTTCTAAAATCTGATGCAATTGTGTTGCGCCCATGGACTTAATCTTGTCTGCTGTAATTACTGTGGCAACAGCGGCAGCACGCGAAGCAGGTTGTACATTCCCGCTGGCTATTGTGATTGGAATATTTGCCAGATCTTCAGGTGACAACTCAAAAAAATCATCGAGCTGATCATCAGGATTGTCCTGATTAGAATGGGCTAACTGAAACCCACAGACTAGGAAAAGCACCATAGTCAAAGTTGTTTGTACTGTATTCATTGCAACGCCCCGTATTCCCCTGTGTGTTTCTTGCTACCTGACAACCTGCCCAAGTTTGAGTAATCTTGGGTCGAATTCCAGTCGTGCACGCTTGGCAGCCTGTTTATTGATTTGAAACTGTACGCGGTCATTGTCTATCACAAAACCAATGATTCCACCGTCGTTGATAAATTGATTGGATTCACCAACGGTTAAAATATTGCTGTCAGCTAAGGCCAGCAAAATTGATTGTGTCTGGTTTCTTTGTGTTTCTGAGATGAACAGGATTTTGCATTGCTTGATACCAGGACCCATTTGCGAAAAATACAGGAGTTTGATGGGTTTTTTACGGACATGTTTAGTTTTGATCGGAGTAATGATGGACCCAAAGGGATCATCACCCAGGATGCAGAGTGTAAAAGTGTTTTGTTCTACGATAGCTCTATCGTCAGGCCAATCTGTAAATTTGGAGAAATTATAAAGATAAGCAGCTTTGACTTTGTATTCGATAGACTGTTCATTTGCTTGGAGTAATGGGCTGGCAATGAAGAATATTGGAAAGAAGACGAGATAAAGTAATCGTGTACAACAGCACGATTTAGTGATCGAGTCACATAGACTTTTAAGTAAACAAGAACAATGAACTTGCATTTAATGTTGTATGAATAGAGAAAGAAAATGTTATCACTAGATTATTACTCAATAGATCAATTCTACTTTGTCTGATTATTATGTTAGGGTGCGGTTTACTCAACATCGAGGCAAAACACACTGATTTGTGCGTGAAACACATTATAGAGATACTTTGGTGGTCTCCCTTAATAAAGGTGACAAAGTAGAATTAGGCAATTGGATGTACAAATATTATACCTACCAAGACACATGAAAGTCTGATTGTTAGTAATACACTTACTTGTGTAATTAAACGAAAGATAACAATAAATGACTAGTTACTCGTTATATGCAAGATACATTGTGTTTGTTCCAAGTCATGATTCGTGATTTTTCGAAGCATGGCTTGTTTGGAAAGCCCTCAATATTAAGCATAGTATAGTTTCATTATTTTTCAATGAACAATGTAAATGGAAAATCTAGCCTTGCAGAGATTAAAACAAATAAACTACTTTTGAGTTAACCATCATTGATGAATCAGGTGTTGTTTACTTGGTGCCCAGGAAAAGTGATGTACCTGTCGGGATTTCTATAAATTCCGTTGATTTAAAGCCAGCTACTGACAGCCACTGTCTATATTCAGATTCAGTGTAACTACTACCTTCTTGGTTCAATACCAACATATTCAATGCAAAAATAACTGGAAAAACAGTTTCACTACGATTATCGTCGCAAACAAGATCTGCAATTAACACTTTTCCATTTGGTTTTAACCAGCTATATGCACGTTGAATCAACTGTTGGTTATCATCAAAACTCAGCCCATGACAAATATGACCAAGTATGACTAGGTCAAAAGTAGTTTCAACATTTTTAATTTCTTTAATGTCTCCTGGAAGGTATGAAAACCTGTCTGCCACACCAAATTTTTCAGCGTGTCGTTTGGCTACTTCAAGTACACCTGGAAAATCATTTGCGAGTACTGTCGCTCCGGAATCCGCTTGTGCAAAGGCGATTCCCCATGGACTTGAACCTGAGGCAACATCAAATATTTTCAGATTAGATAAGCTTGACCCAATTCCCAGTTGATCTGCGAACATTGTAGCCATGGGATAACAGAGTGAGAATAACCTTGTTACCAAGGTTTGAAAGAATACTTCATCGTAGGTTCGGTCTACAACCGGGCCTCCTTCTTGAATGGATTTAGTTAGATTTCCCCAGGGTTCCCATAGTTCTTCAACATTATTTACAAAGTCACCCACGTACGTAGGGCTACTTGAAACAAGAAAAGTTGATGAAGCATTAGAAAGAGAATATTTTTTTTCTTGTTTTTCGAGAAACCCGAGAACCGTCAATCCATCCAATAATGCTTGCATCCCCCTGGTAGACGCTTGGGTTTTCGAAACCAATGCCTCAACTGAATTACAACCAGAATGTATATGGTCGAATACATTCAAATCAATTCCGCTTTGAAGTGTTCTTGATTTAGTTAGAGCCCAAATCGTATCATGAATTAGATTAAAATCAGCAATGTTTTCCATATTCTAATGACCTCATTATTTTATCGGAGCTGAAAATTATATACGTACTTATTTTCCCCAAGGTCTATAGTGTCTGATGAAAATAAGTAATTAATGTACTAATTAGGCGTCAAAGTAACGATCCTGAAATTCAATATTGCCAAAGAATGCTAATGTAGTGAGCCCCGGCCGAAGGCGCGAAAAACAGGATTTTATCACCGCGTTTAATTATTCCGGAGCGGACATAATGATCTAAAGTCACAGGAATATTTGCCGCTGTCATGTTTGCGAATTTATCGAATGTGTGTAGTAATTTGTCCTTGGTTAATTTCAACTGTCGACGCCAACATTCGAGCATCGGTAGACCGGCCTGGTGTGCAATAAACCAATCGGGTTGGATATCTGGATGTTCGACCAATAATTCGCTGGCAACGTTGATTGGTTTTATGACCTGTTCCTCGACCATATCGAATTGGGTATCTTCAGTTACGCGAAAGTATTCGTCTTTATGTGTAAATACTGGTGATTTCATGTTCATAGTGTGGAATACCCGGAAATCACAGCGCTCCTTATACGAAATTAACGAATCTCCCTCGCTATCAAGAAGAACTGCTGCCGCTCCATCACCTGGCGTGGAAATATCCATTGATTTATCGAATATGGTATTTACCCAGTTGACGCTATAGACAATCATTGCCAATTTTTTTTGTTGACTGGCGATGAATAAATCAGCTGTTTGCAGTGCCGTCAAAAAGGTAGAACATGCAGTATTTAATGGCCTCAGTGTGGCATTATTACAGCCTAACTGACCTGCGATTAAGAATAGATCTTCGGGGTATAAGTTTTCGTTGGGTACTACGTTACCTAATATGAGATCGACGTCTTCGAATTTGTAGCCGCTGTTGTCAATAGCACGCTGCGCAGCTTCAACGGCCATAAATATGCCTGTTTCGTGAGGTTGAGCATGGCGACGCTCGACCATTCCAGCAATAAACTTCGCAATTGGAGGTAGCTTGGCTTCGGGGGGCGGATTGGAAAAAAAATCGTTAGTGACGATTTTTTCCGGATAATATGCACCAGTCGCGACAATTCTACTCATGTAACTAACCCTCGCAAAGATACTAAAGCATAGTCTACTCTATGTTTAAACAGGCAGAAGACATAGTTTTACACGAAATTTTACAGATTTACAATACTATAATTACATGTGCAACAGTCTATATTCTGACTAATATCAATGCAGTTAGTTTTACTTAGTAGCATTGTGTTGCCGCGAGATGGATAGTAGCTTTGGGCGTTTATCCCTAAATATTGATATGAATAGATTATTTACGAATTACAATTCTAGCTTCTCGTGGCTAGAATGCAGCACTTTAATCCGGTCAGCTATAGGTGAAACTTCTTCGCGATCAATTCTTACATCAAGAATAGTGGGGCCTTTTTGTGCCAAGATTTTTTTGAAATCAAGTGCTTTCAGGTCAGCAGGTGAGTTGATAATGTATCCATTAGCACCTATGGATTGTGCATACAATGAGAAATCGATCACTGGTAGATTAAAGGCAATAGGTTCAGCATTCCCAAGTTGTTGACCATGTCTTACAATGCCAAAGGCGCTGTCGTTTAGAATGATGTAAATTAGTGGCAGTTGCTCCTGAACTGCGACTGTGATTTCCTGTCCACTCATAAGATGCGAACCATCACCAGTAATACAGACAACAGGTTGATTTTTCCGGGCTAATGCCATACCGATTGAGGTGCCAATGGCCCAGCCCATGGAACCAAACTCCACAGACACATGGAGTAAGCTGCAAGCGTTCGTGCGTTGACCAGCGAGTCTGCGGTCATAAGGGTGCAAGTAGTGAATTGCCCACATCATACTGTTGCCGGAGTCGGCAACATAAAGCGTGTTCGGTGGTAATTGTTCTGTCAATCCATACATCAGGCGTTGCGGCTTGATAGGAGTTGCTTCTGAAAAACATTTTTCCTGGTTGTTAATCTTGAAGTTAAATTGAACTTGTTGTTTGGTGTGTGTGATATCTGAGAGTTGTTGAGTCCATTTTTGTGTGTAATCATGCGTTGCTTGCTCATTATCTGAATTGGTCATCGAGGATAATAATTGATTAAAAACACTGTTGAGGTTGCCTCTTATATGTAATTTTGCCATTGGTGAGCGAATTAGGCGACCGGCATCAGATTCAATGTGAACCAAACGATCACTCATAATTGTTGTTGGATCCCAGCCACCAGTCGATCCTTCCCCAAGCTTTGTTCCGATGGCTATGACCAGATCAGTTTTTTTATCCGAGAGCAGATTGTTAGCAGTGATGTGACCAGCAATTCCAATTGTTCCCCGATAAAGCGGGTGGTGAGGGCTAATGAATCCGCGGCCTTCCGGGGTTGTAACGATCAGTGCTTTCAGTTGGATTGCAAGTTCCAGAATAGTCCCTGCTGCTGAGGCGCAGTCTGCACCAAGAACGAATATAGGCTGATCTGCTTGCTCAATTAATTCACCAAGTTTCTTTGTTGCGTTTTCGTCAACCAGTGTTGGTTGTTGTGTGAGCATTGCAAGATCGTAATTTGGCGAACTTGTATGTGCAAGTTCTCGCATAATATCGATAGGGATGCTCAGATGCACCGGGCCTTGTGGAAATTGATAAGCGGTCATTACTGCGGAGACTAATTTGTGCTCAAATTGATCTGCGTGTGAGACTAATGTGTTGTAGCGAGTGCAATGCTGAAACATTCCAAGTGTGTTTAATCCCGTGCATGAAGATTCTTGAACTGAACCTTTGCCGAAATTAGAAATAGCTGTTTGTGCAGTAATCACCAGCATTGGAATCTGGTTTTCATATGCCGAAGAGACGCCAGTAATTAAATTCGTTGCTCCAGGGCCAGTTGTTGCACAACAGACACCGATTTTACCAGTGGCGCGGGTATAGCCTTCAGCCATAAATGCTGCACCTGTTTCATGACGAGCAGTTATTGATCGAGGGCCATTGCGTTGTTCGCTTCGAGCTAATGCATTATAGAGGGGTTCAATCGAGCCACCAGGAATTCCAAATACATACTCTATATCAAGTTGTTCCAGATAACTCATGAGTAAATCACCTAATTCAAATGATTCTTGAGGATTTTCAACTGTCGCGTACGTTGCTACCATTTCAATCACTCTACGTTTAGTTAATTTATGAGACTGGGGGAGTATAAACGATGACATAATTAGATCTTGAGTGTCAATGAGAGTTTTGTAACAAATCGTGACATTCTTAAAAGCAATGAGATACTAGATTCAATTTGCATCTAGCTGACCCTGGCATAAACTTAACTAATATATCAATTAGTTACTATTGTTTGGCGGTATAATACACATCTATGCAAACTATAAAATTAAATAAACATCTAATTGCTCGTTTTGACTCATCTGAGTATTTGAGTAATTTGATCACTGATGATGATTGTCTTGTGTCAGCAAGTGAAGGTGAATCAGTCAATGCTGATCAGATGCGTCAGCATTTGCAGAGTGTTCTCGATGAATTTGAAAATGCACATGAAAATATTTCAAATTCAGCTGCCCAGATTTTTTTGAGACAGCAAAAATGTCAGTTTACTGTATTGTGGTCGATTGCCAGTTTAGCCGAGTGTTTTGATTTTCAGGAATTGGGCAAATGGTGGACTTTGTTTGCTGAATACAGCATTAGTTTTGCTCTACGCGTAGCATGGCGTGCACCGGAGATTAAACGCTTATGTCGTTCAATTTCTGATGATGTCACTGAAACTGTTCCTGGCTTATTTGTACTGGGGCTTGGCAAGCTGGGAGGTCGGGATCTGAATTTCTCAAGTGATATTGATTTGATTGCGTTTTATGATGCCGACTTGGTTCCAGTAGCGCCGATGCAGGGTAAGACTGATGTGTGTACGCGTGTCCTCAAGAAACTCACGCTATTACTTTCTGAGGTAACCAACCAAGGTTTTGTATGGCGTGTCGATTGGCGTCTTCGTCCAGAAGCGTCAGTGAATCCATTGGCAATGCCAGTCTCTGCCGGGTTGCAGTTTTACTATTTCAGGTCGTTATCCTGGCATCGATTAGCGATGATGAAGGCGCGTGTGGTTGCGGGTGACCAACCAGCAGGTCGTCTATTTTTGAGTGAGTTAGACAGTTTTATCTGGCGCATCAATCTTGATTATCGTTCTCTGGATGAACTTGGTGATCTCAAACAGAAGATTAATCTTGAGCATCCGACACTCAGTCATGCACGTGATCAAAACCATGATATTACGGAAGATTGTGCAGATTTTAATATTAAGCTGGGGCGTGGCGGGATTCGTGAAATTGAGTTTATTGTCAATGCAATGCAATTAATCTGGGGTGGTCGACGCATCGCACTACGCACTCCGAATACACTCGATGCTCTTAAACAGTTATCTGAGGAAAAACTGTTAGATGTGGTAGTGGAGCAGCAATTGAAAGCTGCTTATTGCACGTTTCGTCAAGTTGAAAATACAGTACAAATGCTGGATAACCAGCAACAATATCAGTTACCGACCAGTGAAGAACGTCAACAAGCATTATTACAATTGCTGAATCGAAACTCATGGCAACAATTGACTGATGAGCTTTATCAACATCGCATGATTGTAGCCAAAGAATTTGATGCGTGTTTTGCCGAGAGTGAAAATCAGCAACCACTCGTTAATCATTCATATCGATTAATGGACGAAGATTTGCAACCCGCTGCAGCAAAGATTTTAAATGGCTGGCTTGAAGGTTTTCAGATTTATGGAGTTGCTAATTCTGAAACGGATCAATTGAAGGAGTTGCTTGGTTATTTGACTGATGAGTTACATGACAGTGGCTTGCCTGCCAACGATGCGATTATCCGTATTGATGGATTTTTCAGGTCAATGCCTATTGGAATACAATATTTCAGGTTGTTGCAAGCGCATCCCGTTCTGTTGAAATCTATCGTTCGACCATTGTTAATTTCCCCGCCAATGGCAAGCTTACTGGAGCAATCTCCACATATCGTTGATGCATTGATTTCGCCGATGCGGCAGGATCATCAATTTAATCCGCAAAGTCGATCTGACTTTGTTCTCACTAGCAATCGATCTGAAGTTCGCGCTGAGCGTTTGCGGCGTTTTGTGAATGAAGAGCTTTATATCAGCTATCTCAGTCTGTTACGGGGTCAAATTTCGACCGCAGAGCTTCAGCAGCGATTAACCAGTATTGCCCAACACACGCTAGAACTTGGTCTGACAATAACCTGTGATCAAATGCAAGTGGATGAGGCGCCGATTGCAGTGTTAGGTCTTGGCAAGCTGGGAATGCAATCCATGTCGCCGCTGTCTGATCTGGATTTGATTTTTATTGCTGAATCAATCAACGACATCGAACCAGCCAATCGTTTTGCCAGACGTTTTCAGCATTTGATGGAAACCAGGATGCAAGAGGGTATTGCTTATGAAATGGATATGCGATTGCGTCCGTCAGGGCGCAGTGGCCCGCCCACAGTTAGCCTGGATAGTTTTGAAAAATATCATCGACAGCGTGCACAAACCTGGGAGCATATCGCATTGATCCCAGGGCGTTACGTGACAGGAAATTCGGTGATTGGTGCTCAAGCCAGTAAAATTCGTCAGCGGTTGCTAGCCCAACCCAGAGATCATCAGCAATTTATCAATGATGCCTGGAAAATGCTCAGCAGAATTCGGGATCAGCGTATTGCTGAAGTTGCAGATGACAGTTTGTCAGTGAAACTGCGTCGAGGTGGTCTGATGGAAACAGATTATCTGAGCGCGTGTATTGCCATACAGGAAATTCCACAACATCCTGAATGGGCGGCTCTGAATTATCCACAGTTATTACAGACTCTATCGCACAACACTTGCTATACAGAATTGAGTGAAATTGTTCAGTTTTGGCGACATCTTCAGGTTTGGGTGCGACTGCTGAATCTTGAAGCATCAACACTTAGTGATTTCCCGGCTCAAGAGCTTGGTTTTTTTCTGACTGATTCAGGACTGACCAGCGAAGAACAACTGCGCGAAAAGATCAAAAACAGTGCGACGATAATTGATGGCTATATTGGTCAATTTATGCAGGATCGCAGTATAGAAAGTACAAAACAGACTGATGATTGGGAAGAGGTGGCGATTATTTGGTTGGGTGATGGGAGCTGATCAAAAGAACAGAACGGCTTCAAAACCGTTCAGGTCTTCAATGAAAGTGTATCACGGCGTTAACATGTGATCTGAAAATGCACACATAAAACAGGCAGCCAATGCAAATAAATGATAGAGTATCACCCGCTTCTTTTTTTCATTTTATGGGTTGATCAATTGTCGAAACATATTTACAGGGTAACTTTTCATAATCAGCAAGAAATCTACGAGGTCTATGTAAAGCATGTGTTTCAGGGTGACTTGTATGGTTTTGTTGTGGTAGAAGGTTTTTTATTCAACGAAACCAGCGAGATTGTTGTCGACCCTGCCGCTGAGAAGATACAGTCAGAATTTGGCGGCGTCAAACGAACTTTTATCCCTATGCATGAAGTGATACGTATTGATCAGGTTGAAAAGAAAGGTATTGCCAAGATTCGACCTTTGTCAGATGACGATCGGAAAGGTTCTAATATCACCAGTTTTTATAGTCCTAATAAAGATAGATCCAAACAAGAGTAGTTGTATCGGTTGCGGATAATTCAGGTTTTAACACCTATGTCCGAAAAGCTTCCGGTTCCAGATGATGGCGGTGAAGTAACTTGTAAAACTCAGTGCGATTACGATGGGCGAGGTGCGCTGCACGGGTAATGTTTCCATGGGTGATTTGCAGGATGTTGATCAGATATTCCGATTCAAATTGACGTTGTGCCTCAGCCAAAGGCAGGATCTCGTGAGTTTTTCCGCGCAGAGCCTTTTTGACCAATAATGCTGAAATAACCGGTGTGGTGGTTAATGCAGCAACTTGTTCGACGACATTTAATAACTGACGGATATTGCCTGGCCAGGGAGCAGTCATTAAGGTTTCCATGGCTTCTCGCGAAAAAGCCTTGGCAATGCAGTGGTGGCTGCGTTGATGTATCAATTCTAAAAAATGGTTGACCAATAGCGGAATATCATCGCAACGCTGTGATAAAGAAGGTAGTTCCAGTAGAACAACGTTTAGACGGTAATATAAATCCTCTCGGAATTCTCCTGCTTCAACAGCAGCCTCCAGGTCTTTATGAGTGGATGATATAATGCGCACATCAACGGCAACAGATTTGGTTGCTCCTACTGGACGTATTTCCCCTTCTTGCAGTACACGCAATAATTTAGACTGAAATTCAAGTGGCATGTCACCGATTTCATCCAGAAATAATGTCCCTTGATGGGCTTCTTCAAATAAACCTTGATGATTGCGATCAGCCCCGGTAAATGCGCCTTTACGATATCCAAATAACTCGGATTCAAGCAAAGAGCCAGGGATGGCTGCGCAGTTAATCGGGACAAACGGTCCGCTGTGTCGTTGGCTGCCTTTATGAATAGCATGTGCTAATAACTCTTTGCCAGTTCCGCTGTCGCTCTGAATAAGCACGCTGACATCCGACTGGGCAACTCTCCATGCTTGTTTCTTTAACTCGTTGATTAAGGTGTTTTGAGTGACAATATCAGCGTGCCAGCTGTCATCGACCTGGTCATCATCTATTTCAGGATGATAGAGTTGTTCAAAAGCAGAATTGATGGTTTCCAGTAATTGTTTGCTGTCAAACGGTTTGGTTAAATAGCTGAACACACCTTGATGGGTTGCATCAACAGCATCAGGTATTGAGCCATGAGCAGTGAGAATGATGACCGGCAGGAGCGGGTATTTCTGGTGTGCTTTTGCGAACAAAGTCATCCCATCCATATCATCCATGCGCAAGTCGGTAATCATCAAATGCGGTTGAAAAGCAGTCAGCTTGGACATTGCCTTAATGCCATTATTAACTGTCTCGACAAAGAATCCTGCAGATTGCAGGCGTAGTGAAAGCAGTTTTAATAATCCTGCATCATCATCAACCAGTAATATCTTTTTCATGGTTGACATAATGTTAGCTGGCTGAATCTTCAGAAATGCGTTTTTCTTGATGGTTTAGATCAGATTCGAGCGATTTAAGTTGTTGTAGTTGTTGTCGTGTTTTGGTTAGATTCTCTTTGAGCATTTCAGTTTCCTGTTGTTCCAGTATTAACAAGTCTCTGGTCTTGGTATGCTGATAACGAATTCGTGAGCGTTCTTCTACAAATTCTTTTAATAATGTTGCAAAGGTCAAATCTGCCTGGGTGATTGATTGAGCAGTCTGAATAAAATCAGATAATAATTCAAGTGAGGCTTTATCGTCCTGCAAACCACTGCCAGGTGCACTGAGAAGTATCGCTAACTTGATTTGATTACAATTGCTTAGTTTTCCAGAAACAGCTTTTTTGGAAAGCAAGGTTTCCACAGCCTGTTTTTCCTGTTGGTAATTTAAAACTGATATCAAGTGATAGTAATGGATGATGTTACAAGCAGTCGAAATAGTTGTTTTAGCGACTTTGGGGATAGCATGCTCAGGTTGTACGTTACCAGAATGAACTTGGTTTGTGCAGGCTTGCAACGATATCGCCAGTATTACTGTGAGTAACACTTTTATCATACAGGTATCTCCAGTTTATCGGTTTTGTCGGGTTTATTTTTATTATGCAGTGGGGAGAATAATCCTGAAGTGGGCACCATTATTTGCGGCTTCCAAGAGAATCTCTCCATTATGCAGTTGAGCATAGCGGCGTGCAATCGCCAATCCTAATCCAGTGCCTTTAACATGTGTTTTTGGCGTATTACGACCTTGGTAAAAAGGTTCAAAGATTTGTTTTTCATCGTCCTTGTGCACACCAGGGCCAGAGTCAATAATATCAATGATTATCTTTTTCTTCATTTGTCTTGATTTGACGTGAATGGTTCCCTGTAATGGTGAGAATTTAATTGCATTTGCTATCAGCGTACCAAATAGTATGCGTAATTGCTCACGATCACCCTTGCTTTCAGCAACCTCAATGTCAGGTATTAGATTGATTTGTCGAGAACGAGCGGCCAGTTCGTGTTGCGTAATTACTTCGGCAAGTAACTGGTCAATACGCAGCCTTTGGTTGCGTGCTGGACTATTTTGCAATAATGCACTGTTAAAACCCAACAAGCTTTCTACCTGAGCTTGTAACTGAAGGCTGCTGTCACGAATGATCTGCATCACTTCAATTTGCTTGCTTGTTAAATGACCGATCACTCCATCCAATAAAAGCTCTGTACCTTCACGTATTCCTGTTAACGGTGTTTTTAACTCATGGGAAATATGCTGCAGAAACATCAGTTTTTGTTCATCAATTTCGGCCAGCCGTTGGCGTAGCCAGTCCAGTCGATTACCAAGCTCTCGGATATCCTGTGGACCACTCACGACAACAGGTTTTGATAACTCTCCGTCTCCCAGACGATGAATGGCTAGCTTAAGTCGTTGCATCGGACGATTCAGCAGAGAACTGATGACAATCATCAACAATAGTGCAAGTGGAATCAGCGCCAACACTTGCCATAATAGTAAACGTTGGATGTCAGTGACTTTTTGGTCAATCACTTTTCGTTGATCGTCAGTGGTATGGGAAATTTCCAGTGGTAGTGGCTGAGCTATATCAGCTAGCCGATGAATCGCATAGGTGAGTTGTTTTATCTGCTCTGGTGATGCTTCTTTGGTGTGTTGTAATTTTTCATAGAGCACTTGTTCTGATGCTTGAAGTTGCACTAATAGCTCAGTTAAATGTTTGCTCAAGTTTAGTGTCTTGAGGTGTTGCATTGTTTCATTCAGTTGTATTCGCTGATCTTTATAGCGTCGAAACAAAGAATCATCGTTCAGGACAAGGTATTGACCCGCGCTTCGTTCCAGGCTCAACACTGTGTTCTGAATCATGAGGCTGGTTTCGCTGGCTTCTGTGGAGCTAGAGACTACGGCATGCATTTTTTTTGCAAGAAGATCAACTTGCCAATTGGTGTGAATAATTGCTGCTACCAGTGGCAACATGGTGAGCAGGAAACCTAACAATGTTAGTTGTGAGATCGATGATGAAAATTTGAAAGCCATAGAGCGTGTCTCAGAATTAATCTGTAACTGTGGTATCCAATAATATCTGAGGATTGTCAGTGAGTACTCTTATAGTACAGAAATTTTAAGAGATTCTATACTCTCCCATATAGCAATATTCGGTATTCAAATATGGGAGATATTTATGGAGAGGAAGGTGGAAATAGTTGCTATGCAATGCAGCGCTTTGAGATAAGGCACGTGTGCCTGGTGTCAGAATTGGCTATTAAGAAGCTGTTTGGTTAAAAAATCTCCGCTGTAAAACCCTTGAAATCGTTGTGTTTTTCCGCTATTCTTCGTTAAATAGCGCAACTATTCGCCTTGAAGCAGCGAAAAAATCCAATCGATTCAAGAGCTTTTCGCTTGGACATTTTTTTAACCAAACAGCTTCTAAGTTATTTTGACTTCTTCTGATCGTGAAAACAATTGGCAAACAGAAAAATCTTGTTTTTCAGTATTTTCTTCAAGTAACAACACTGACAAAAAGGGATTGTTGGGGTTTGTTTCGGTGTTTCTGACTCTCCGGGTGTCGCTATCCTGAGACGCTTATTATTGTCTGTTTTTCAAATAGTTAAGAGAATGTGCTGGTTCATGGTGTGGTGTGTTGGCAACAATTGTCAATACCAGGCAAGAATGTTTTGGTGTTGAAAAACCATGAAGGCATTGTAACGTCATGATAATTAAAAAGATAACAATAGTGGCATGGAACATGTATATCAATTAAGTAATAGTTAAGTTCTGCAAATCATTATGTAGTAGAGCCAAATATACATTTTTTGGAGACGATAACGTTATGAAGCAATTAATTGTTTTCTTTGTGTTTTTGTTAAGTGGTTCGGTATTTGCCGCTGCTGATGCTTTCAGTGTATTGGATACCAATAGCGACAGTGCTCTTAGTAAAGAAGAAGCCTCCAGTTTGCCAGGATTAGTAGAAAATTGGGAAGCGCTTGATGCAAATGCTGATGATAGACTGAGCGTTAATGAGTTTCAGTCGTATGCAAAATCTTCTGGGGCAACTGCAGCTCCAGACATTGATTCTCAAAGGCAGGAAATTAACTAAACAATTTTTAAAGCCTACACCTAATTTTTGGCTGTCACAGTCAGCCTTCTACCGCGTTTTTCGGTAGCCGCTTTTCCAGGAAAGTGGCACATTTGACCCTCGCATTTTGCGGGGGTTTTTTTTATTGTTTGATTTTCAATCGAAATGCCTGATTTCACTTTGAGAATTTGAAAGTTTAATCGATGCGCTCTTCTTGCAATATTGTAGTTTCCTTGTAAGACCTGATGATCAGCATGAAAAAAACTGCTGTTATCAACATTAATCCAGTAAAAAACCAGAAATAATCTGCACCTGCAAGTTTGCTTGTGCCATCCTGATTCTGGATAAAAAAGTTAACCAGACTGGTTAACAGGTTTCCCAGAGCAACTGATAACATGAAAAAAGCCATGATAAATGATTTCATGGTGCGTGGTGCTTGTGTATAAGAAAACTCCAGACACGTTATCGAGATCATTACTTCTGCTGCCGTTAGAATCAGATAAGCAAGCATTTGCCAGATGATATGCGGTTGTGCTCCTGTATCAAGACATATTTGTATCCAGGTTGAAATTGCAAAGGCAATGACTGTTAAAAACATACCAATAGCCATCTTGCGTAAGGCTGTCAGCTCAAACAAACGATTTAGTTGTGGGTACAGCACTGATGAAAATAATGGGACCAGGATGATAATCAATAAAGGATTCGTTGCCTGAATCTGTGACGGTAACACTGTATAACCAAATATTACACGATCCATTTGCTGGGCCTGTAATACCCATGACGAACCGGTTTGATCAAATAATGCCCAGAAGATAGCTACAAATAAATAAATAACAGATAATTTGGCAAGAATGTGTAAGCCTTCTCCGCTAAATGTTTCACGCACAAAACTCATGCCAGCAGGGGGAATGTGAGTAAACTGGTGGCGTCCAGACCAGAAGAAGATGGTTGCTAATAACATGAGTACGCCTGGAACAGCAAAGGCAATCGATGCGCTGTAAGTTGCCAGTAACCAGGGCGTTAACAGCATGGAAACAAATGCTCCTAAATTAATTGCAATATAAAACCAGCCGAATACCTTGCTTAACAAATGGCTGTTGTGTCGCGAAAATTGATCGCCGACATGTGCCGATACACAGGGTTTGATGCCACCTGCGCCGAGAGCAATCAGTGCTTGTCCAGCAAATAATCCACTACGGGTTTCATCCATTGCTAATACAAAATGTCCGATACAATAAACCAGAGATAATAAGAGAATGGTTCGATATTTACCCAGTATTCCATCAGCCAGAACAGCACCGAGTAATGGTGTGACATAGACTGCTGAAACGAAGAGGTGATAATAACCTTTGGCTTCATCCTGATTCATTACGGCTAATTGACCAGAATCATTGATCAAGTACTGTGTCATGAAGACCATTAAAATTGCGCGCATCCCATAGTAGCTGAAGCGTTCAGCCGCTTCATTTGCAACAATGTATGGAATACCAGGAGGCAAGCTGGAGATTGACAGTGGATGGGTGCGGTATTGGTTCACTAATTGTGCCTTGAGGTGGCGAGTATTTTTAAGAACGAGTCGATGATTGTTTCTTGTTTTTTGAGCGAGCCGCTTTTTTTTCGGCTTTTTTCTCATCAATAATGGCTTGTTCTGCCAGTTCTTGTTTGACGAGATGCGGTAATTCCAGACTAATGGTTCCAAGCGTTCCAGCGCGAAATTCAGCAAGCAGAATTTTAGCCACCTTATCCAGATCAACCAATCCACGCGCACCTAAACAACCACGCTGTTTACCGATAGTTTCCAGAAATTCTAATTCAGTGTCCGGAAGTTGTTCGAGTTGATAACGCGATTGCAGATTTTCGGGATAGTGCGATAACAAGTATTGTGCGGCAAAAAATGCAACATCGGCATGGTCGATGGCAGTATCTTTGATGGCTCCGGTGATGGCAAGCCGATAGCCAACTTGTGGTGTCGTTAGTTTTGGCCAGAGCATACCGGGAGTATCGAACAAGACGATATCGTCAGCCAGGTTAATGCGTTGCTGCATTTTAGTCACTGCTGGTTCATTGCCGGTTTTTGCAATACTTCTACCAACCATAATATTGATCAAGGTTGATTTGCCAACATTGGGGATGCCCATAATCATCGCGCGTATTTGTTTAATGCTGTCCTGTTTTTCCGGCAGGAGTTTACGGCATAGATCAGGGATTTGACGGATTTTATCCGGGTGATGACTGCTGAGCGCCAAGGTTTTAATGTTTTTTTGTTGTTCGAGATGTGCTTGCCAAAGCTGAGTGGTTTTTGGATCGGCAAGATCATTTTTATTGAAAACTTTAATGACGGGCTTGTTGCCTCTCAAGCTTGCAAGCATCGGGTTTTCGCTACTAAAGGGAATACGGGCATCCAGCACTTCAATGGCTAAATCAACTTTTGGTAAGGCTTGCTTGATCTCCTTGCCAGCTTTGTGCATATGGCCTGGATACCAGTTGATACTCATTGTTGCACTATCATTGTTGAATGATGTCAGGGGGATTTATCAGGTTCGTTCGCTGACTGATCATTTGTGTCTAATAAGGTAATTTTTTGCTTGTCAATGTTGATAATGCGTTGTCGATAGAGTGCTCCAAGTGCTTTTTTATAGTTGGATTTACTGACCTGGAATTGCTGGTAAATTTCTTCTGGTGGACTTTTATCAGTTAACGTTGTACTTCCGCCGTTTTGTTTTAAATAGTCCAGAATTGTCTCGGAAATCTCTTTACGGACTTCATGTGTATGCGATTGCAGGCTAAGGTTGATTTTTCCATCGTCACGAATTTCTTTGATGTAACCCTTAATCTTTTGACCCAACTGCAAATTTTGAAACACATCGCTGTGGAATATCAAGCCGAGATGGGTATGATTGATGACAGCTTTAAAACCTAAATCTGTTTGTTGAATAATCAGCAGATTAACAGCTTGTTGAGGGGTGAAATCATGGGCTTGTTCTTCAAGAAATTGATAGAGTTTGGATGATCCAGCGATGCGGTTGGTTTCATTATCCAGCAGTACACAGACAGGGTAATATTTCCCCACCTCCATCGCTGAATATTGCTCGTTATATGGGACCAGTAAGTCTTTTGGCAAGCCCCAGTCCAAAAATGCACCGACCCGATTCACGTCTTTTACTTTCAACCAGGCGCATTCACCAACCATTGCAAGGGGAGTTTCTGTGGTTGCAATTAAACGGTCATCTGAATCGCAGTAGATAAAAACATCAATGTTATCTGCAACCGCTAGATGATCGGGAACATAACGTTTGGGCAGCAGTATTTCACCAGATTCATCGCCATCCAGATAGACGCCAAAATCGACTTGTTTGATGACTTGTAATGTATTGATCGTTCCAATAATCATATCTGCGGGTTGGTATCAGAGTAGGGTAAGTTTTTGTTGTTATCTGCCTATACTTAGGTTATTACCATGCCTCAGCAATCTTTTAATCATTGATTGATGTGGTAAAAGGCACAAAATACTCTTAAAAACCTGGTCGGCAGTTGAATCCCTGCGCTGGGTTGTATTCATAATCTGCGTATTTGGTCCATGAAGTGATCTGACTTGTTTCAAGAATTCTGTGATCACCAGCAAATAATAACACAATAAACTCTGTTCGATTGATGAACACAGTCTAGACTTGATATGCATATTGCATTTATGCATTCCTGGTATTCATGCCTTGTGTCCGAATCAACAAACTTGATGACAAAACAAATCAAAAGAATAGGTGGTACATGATTATTTTGCAGATTCTTGGTGGGATTGTACTGTTCACAGCCATTCTGGCTTTGACTGTCTATTTTTACTTCAAATATAAATTTGGCAAGCTGCTTGACCTGAATCCTTCTCATAATTACTCACCTTTGAGAGTTCATCTGAATGAAGATCTTTGTCCTGAATGGCTGGAAGATAAAAAAATCAAGAAGCGAATTAGCGAAATTGAAAATCTTGGGTTTCGGGTAGGTAAGTCTTTTAATATCCCTGAAATGGACGGGGTTCAGTTGCTTAGCTTGATAAAAGAGCCATCTGTTGCTGTATTGTATAATCACAAAATCGTAGGCAACTGGGTTGATTTTTTCGCGATTGGTGAAGATGGGCACGAATATACCGTCACTAATGCCCCACTAGGAGATGGACTAATCAAGCGTCCTGATGCATCTAAAATTTTTTTAAAAAACGTCAGCATTGCAGAGATGACTAGAAAATTTTGGGAGCAAACGGATGGGCGTATCTTAACAGCGATTAAAAAAGACGATTTCAGATCAGCTTTTGAAATAGCATATGCAAAAGATATCCAGTGGAAAAATCGTAAAGGCGGTATCTCTTTTCAAGAATTTCTGTCGATTGAAAAAGATACTCCGGGGAACTATTCAGATAAAAAGATCAAACAAGCATTTATAGACAGCAAACTTCAGGAAATTGAGCAATGGCATGAGGCTGTGATAGAGCAATATATCGAGCAAAACAATCTGGATTATTTTGAGGAAGGAAACCCTGTCATTGTTCCAGATCGATTTGATACTGAATCATATCTTCAATATTTAAGAGAACAAGAATTGATTGGCGATCATATCAATCTTGATAAACTTACTGAATATTTTTCGGGCAACTCGGATATCAAATCGATTTTCACAACGCTTAATGAAAAATTATCCCCGGAGCTTAGAGCTAAAAAATTAGCCTCGTTTAATCACCCACTACCAATTGATTTGTATCTTGTTCCAGAGTCTTAATGACAGGTGAGTAGCTTTGATTATTTATACCGACATTGATTGTCCTTGTTGTCATGGAGCATTACAGTAAAAACAGAGATTTCAGCTGCTCACCCGGATCGTCTGCAGCCATTAACGACTCACCAACCAAAAATGTATTCACCTTCACCTGTTGCATGCGAGCGACATCAGCTGGTGTGTGAATACCACTTTCAGTGATAATAATACGATTGTTTGGTATTAGCGAAACTAATTGCTCTGTTGTACTTAATGATGTTTCGAACGTATGAAGATTTCGGTTGTTGATACCGATTAATGGAGTGTCCAGTTTAAGAGCTCGATGTAGCTCTGATTCATCGTGGACTTCGACCAGGACATCCATGCCTAGTTCGGTTGCCAGACCCGCTAATTCCCGCATTTGAGAATCTACTAAAGCAGATACGATTAGCAATATACAATCAGCATCAATTGCACGGGATTCATAGACTTGATAAGGATCGATGATAAAATCTTTACGTAGAACTGGAAGAGGGCAGGATTTTTTTGCCATCATTAAATTGACTTCTGAGCCTTGAAAAAAATCCTGGTCAGTGAGTACCGATAGGCAAGATGCGCCAGCATGCGCATATTGAATGGCAATTTGCCCCGCATTAAAATTCTCTCGGATGACACCTTTGCTGGGAGACGCTTTTTTTATTTCGGCGATAATAGCTGGTCGGTTTTGACTGAGATGGTCTTGTAACGCTTGGTAGAACCCACGTGGTTTACCAGCTTCTTCCTCAATAATTTCTTTTAGATCATCAATGCTGCGTTTTGTTTGTCGCGAAGCAATTTCTTCGTGTTTACGTGCCAGTATTTTTTTTAGAATGTCCGGCGTGTCGGGTGTCGTTGTTACTGCTGATACTTTGGTGACAGGGGCTTGTTGAATCACCTCTCCCTTGGCAAGTTGCCTGGATAACCCTATCAGTTGCATGAAACGAGCCTTCGCTGAACCATTGTTAATCACATTTCTCGCTAACTGAATGCCATCATCAAGATTAGCAGTCAAATCGGCAGCATAAATGGCTGCACCAGCATTGAGTAACACAATATCTGTAGCAGCACCGCTCTCTCCATCAAAGATCTGATTGATAAGAACCAGACTTTGCTCGGCATTGGTAACGGCCAATGGCTTGAGTGAAGTACGTTGTATACCAAACTGTTCAGGCTCGATGCTGTAGCGGCTGATTTCACCATCTTTTAACTCGGCAATTTGAGTGGAGGAAGCAATACTGATTTCATCCAGTCCATCGTCGGCATGAACAACCAGCACATGCTTGCTACCAAGTCGTTGTAAGACCTCAGCGAATGCTTCCAGCCACTCATCATCAAACACCCCGACCAATTGATTCGGTGTTTGTGCTGGATTGGATAATGGCCCGAGCAGATTAAACAAGGTACGCACACCAAGTTCCTTGCGTGGCGCTCGCGCATGTTTCATCGCACTATGCCAAACAGGTGCGAATAGAAATCCCACGCCAATCTGGTCAACACAGGTTTTCACCTGTTCTGGTGTCAAATCCAGATTAACCCCTGCTGCTTCCAATACATCGGCACTTCCGCAACTGCTGGAAACGGATCGATTGCCATGTTTGGCAACTTTACCGCCAGCAGCAGCGACAACAAATGCGGATGCGGTTGAAATGTTAAAGGTATTCTGACCATCGCCACCGGTGCCACACGTATCAACCAGATGTTCGCCTTGCAGTTGCAAAGGTTCTGCCAACTCGCGCATGACTTTAGCCGCAGCAGTGATTTCATCGATTGATTCACCTTTCATGCGTAACGCGGTCAACACGGCTGCAATTTGAGCCGATGTTGCGCGTCCACTCATGATTTCAGTCATTTGCCAGTGCATTTCAGCGCTGGTCAGGCTTTTTTTGTTGATTAATTTTTGAAGAATCTGGTTTTGTTGCATGGGTGTTTTTATTGTTTCAATACTGTGATTACATCTTGATAATCATGTTTGTGACGCGATCAAGCGTTATGAACCTATAAATCGGATAGAAAATGATAAAAGTGTGTGGTGCATCATCAGCAATGATAGAAAAGCCAACTATTATCTCTTATATAGCCAGTCAAATATAGACTGACTCTAGTAAAAAGCATGGTTGGAAATACATCGTACAACATTTGAGACAAAGTACTTATGAATAATAACGGTTTAAAGATGACCAAGGTGTTTCATGTTACGCAAGTGCAGTATTTCAGACATTGGGTTGCTGCGTGTTTATTGCTATTGCTGACAGGTGTTTGTCACGCCGCTCCTGAGTTTCCACAACTGACTGGTCGGGTTGTTGATGAGGCAAATCTGCTTTCTGAGCAACAAAAATCCAGATTGACTTCCCTGCTTGCCGAACATGAGGAAATCACCAGTAATCAGATTGTTATTGTTACACTGCAATCACTGCAAGAATACGCTATTGCGGATTATGGATATCAGCTTGGTCGTCATTGGGCAATTGGACAAAAAGACCGGAATAACGGTGTTTTACTGATTGTTGCCCCAAATCAACGCAAAGTGCGTATTGAGGTGGGTTATGGGCTTGAAGGTGCGTTGACCGATGTGCTTGCCAGCCAGATTATTCAGAATGAAATCACTCCGCGGTTTCGTGATGGTGATCTATCTGAAGGTATTGAAGCTGGAACTAGTGCAATACTTGACGCCGTAGTAGGTGAGTATCGCGCCAAGCCGAGAAAAACACAGTTCAGTGGTCAATCTTATGTTCCCGACTGGGAAGGCCTCAAATCATTATTTAATTTTGTTGTAGTGATCGGTATTGTTCTGGGATTCCTGCGCAAACGCAATGCAATCACTACCGAAACCATCCATAAAGTACTCTATATGATTGTTCCCATGTATGTTGGTGTCTGGTTATTGTCAGCTTCATTTATTACAGCATCGATTGTTATGTTCCCGATTACACTCTTTTATGTTACACCCTGGATAGCAAAGTGGATCAGTACCATGACACTTGCACTGACTTTGTCGGCCAATCTGGCTATCTGGATTGGTTTGGTCTACCTGCTTGATTTTGATACAGGTGCCGCAACACTGTTAACACTCTTCATTGCTATTTTCGTTATCATGCCGATTACACACTATAAGTTCCCGTTTTTTCAAAGGAAGCATGGTGATAAATGTGTGCTAAATTGCTTGTTTTGGTTTGCTATTTCGATCTTTATTGTTACAACGATATGGTCGCTAGGTGTCTTGTTGGGGATATTGACTGATGCAAATGTTGACCTGGAAAAACTGGTAGTTGGAATAATGGTGGCTCCATTTGGCATGATGTTTGTGTTAATCCTGTCCATGCTGCTTAGAGGGCAAAATCCTTTCGGCAAGTTAAACAGCTCCAGAAATAACCGTAGCAGAAATGATTCCGGCTTTAGCAGTACAAGCAGCTCATCCAGTAGCGGTTCAAGCAATAGTGGTTTTAGTTCCGGAGGTGGCCGTTTCGGAGGCGGTGGTTCGTCTGGAAGCTGGTGATTTTTTCGAGTCTTGTTGTGACGATATATTCGGTACGAGAGAGGTAATTCTTTGAGGCTAGTTTGTGCAAATTGCCAGTAATTCAACGCTCCAAAAAATTCCTCAGCAAATCATGTCCATGAGCAGTCAATATTGATTCCGGGTGAAATTGAACACCTTCAATCTCATAGTCATAATGACGCACCCCCATGATTTCCTCAAATTCTCCGTTGTCGTCTTCAGTCCATGCAGTGACTTCGAGACAATCAGCTAAACTGTCTTTTTCAATAACCAGTGAATGATAGCGAGTCGCAATAAATGGATTGGGCAAACCTTTAAATACACCTGTGTTGTTATGGTGAATTGGAGAAGTTTTGCCGTGCATAATGCGTTTGGCATGGACGATTTTACTGCCAAAGACTTGTCCAATACTTTGATGACCGAGGCATACACCCAATATTGGATAAACACCTTTTAACTCACTAATCACTTGCATGGAAATACCAGCTTGATCCGGCGTACATGGGCCTGGTGAAATAACAATTTTTTCTGGCTGGAAGGTGTCAATGTCTTCCATGGTCAGCTCGTCGTTGCGGTCGACCAGTACGTTTGCTCCCAGCTCACCTAGATATTGCACCAGGTTATAGGTGAAAGAATCGTAATTATCGATCATTTGTACACGTATTCCATCACTCATGACTGTTGCTCCTGATCCAGCCCTGCCTCTGCCATGGCGACTGCGCGAAAAATGGCGCGACCTTTGTTCATTGTTTCATCCCATTCATTGCGCGGAACCGAGTCGTGAACAATGCCGGCTCCAGCTTGTATATGTAATTGTCCATCCTTGATCACTGCAGTACGGATGGCGATTGCCGTGTCCATATTGCCTGACCAACCGATATAACCGATTGCACCTGAATAAATGCCACGTTTGATGGGTTCCAGTTCATCGATGATTTCCATGGCCCGAATCTTTGGCGCTCCACTAACAGTGCCTGCGGGGAAGGTTGCAGCCAGCACATCAAAAGCGTTTTTATCTGCTTGTAGTTTGCCATCGACATTGGAGACGATGTGCATTACGTGTGAATAACGTTCGATAAGCATATTTTCGGTGAGTTCAACCGTACCAATTTGAGAGACACGTCCGGCATCGTTGCGTCCCAGATCGATCAGCATCAAATGTTCAGCCAGTTCCTTTGGATCAGCGAGTAAGTCGTCTTCCAGAGCTTTATCTTGTTCGCGGGTTTGGCCGCGAGGACGAGTGCCTGCGATGGGCCTGACTGTGACAGTATCATCTTCCAATCGCACCAGGATTTCAGGTGATGAGCCAACAATCTGGAATTCGTCCAGATTTAAGTGATACATATAAGGAGATGGATTTAAACAACGCAACGCACGATACAAATCCAACGGGTCGGCTTTGTACGGAATAGACATACGTTGTGAAAGCACTGTCTGCATCACATCGCCTTCGACTATATAGTCTTTAATGGTACTGACAGCGGCTTCGTAGCCTTGTTGAGTAAAGCCGGAGATAAAGTCTTTTTCATCAACAGTATTAGTCTGCTGTTGAGCTGTTGTTGCCGGACCTTCTCGCAGCTTGCGCACCCAGTCATCAAGTTTAGACTGGGCATTATCATAAGCATCGGGCAGGGCAGGGTTGGCATGAGTGATAAACATCAACTTACCGCTGAGATTATCAAACACCAGAACATCCTCTGATTGCATCAACAAGATATCTGGTGTTCCCAATGGGTCTGGTTTGTTGTCGTTGCGCAGTCGTGGTTCGATATAGCCAATGGTTTCATAACCGAAATAACCAACCAGTCCTCCACTAAAACGTGGTTGATCATCAGTTTCCGGTACTTTGAAGCGGCTAAAATATGCCTCAATCCACTGCAAAGGATGGTCAACATCCTCGCTGGAGACGATGGAGTTATTATGTTTAACCACAACTGTATTACCGGAAACTTCGATAACAGTCGTGCTTGCCAAGCCGATAATTGAATAACGTCCCCATTGCTCTCCACCGCGCACTGATTCAAACAAGTAGGTAAAAGGCTGGTTTGCCAGTTTTAAATACGCACTCAGTGGGGTATCCAGATCAGCCAGCACTTCGCGCATGATTGGAATGCGGTTATAGCCTTGTTCGGCTAGTTGCTGGAATTGTTCTGGATTCATAGTGATGTAAATGAACGAATGTTTTTAATGTCGCGTTTCGCAGACCAATGGATATCTACAGTTAGCGCGCTATCATAACAGGATTTGGTATAACTTTGTGTTTGTGATTCAAGTCGATCCAGTCTATAGACTGCCTTACTGTAATTCGTTCGAGCAAGCGAAGAATTGTTCACGACAAGTGCGAAACGATTTTGTACTAAATTAGGTTTGATAGGGATGAAATATCGAGTACGTTATGAGAATAAAGTTATCCATTAGCCAGCTATAGCCATGGCACAACCAGTTATAATTGGTCACGACAGCGCGAAAAATTTCTAAGAATCTTTCTCAGTAGTCATCATATTCATAAATATCTTCCCGACGATCTCCTCGTGAGGTCACATGAAAAAAGCATTCGAGTTTTCAGGTCGCAATGGTCTTGTCATGCTTTTGCAGAAAAGAATATGTTTTCACCATTTGTGACCTGTCCCCTTATTGTGCTCAACCTGACCTGTTCTGGGTTTCAAGACAGTGAAACTGTCTTCTCCATTTTACTCTCTTCTTGTCTATTCTACAGTGATCTGGATCATAGCCACCCTTGTAAATAAATGGAAAACTATAGGGGCTTTTAAAATCCTATTTATTTGCCGACTCAGCAAGCACCAATCAATGGGTTTGTGAGAACAATAGATACAACTTAGGGTTTTTAGAAGTTCCTATAGTTTACATGTGAAATTAAATATTAAATACAGGAGAAAAAATGATATTACTACGAATGATTTCTCTAGACCCAATCAAAGCGTTTTTCGTGCTTTCATTATATGTAGGAAAAAATCATCAATTAATCATTGGAGGATAATTGTGGAAAATTTATTTAACAGATCTGCAAGAATAAGCGTTGTAAAGTTCAGTGGCCTGCTGCTTCTGGGTTTTGTTTTGTACTTTGGCCAGATAAGAGACAGTAGTGCCGTGACTTTACTTAACTATTGCACCCCGGCAACGAATATATCTTATGAAACTGAAGGTAATGGGATAGGAGTAAAGGCTGACAATATCGTAAAGTATATTTCTGGCGACCCTTCTATATATTACAGACATATTGTTGCTTACCGCATTGCTGGACATTCTGCTTGGAACTACAAGACAATCGCCATGATCACGAGGCTCAATGATGCAAATTCCTGGTGGTATGACCCTCACATAAGAGATCTTAGACCCAATACTCTATTTGAGGTGCAGCTAATTAATAGATGTTCCTCTAATAAGATCCCGACGGGAGGTCATGATATCGGAGGTTCCGTTCAATCAGTATCCGGAATATTCAACGTCTCAACAGGAGATCCGGCGCCCTGTCATGACACTCCAGCTGGAATCAAACTCCAGCACTCTAAGCCTGCCGGGGGCAAGTCAGTAATCTTCTGGGGTGATGGTTCGGCTGCAGGCTGGCAACTTGGGTATCGTCAAGTGGGAACCGGAAGATGGATCGGAGGCATACACAATCTTACCTGGAAAGCCTTTACCATTAGTGGTTTGCAACCGAATACTAAATATGAAGTGTTCATACGACCGTCATGTGGGCCTTGGAGACCCGGAAAATGGGGTGCGACACACGTTGTTGACACAACACAATGAGTAGAGCCCTGTAATGCCGATTTATTTAATTTAGAAGGAGTAAACATATGAAACGATTAAAGACTTTATTATCAATGATTGTTGCAGATTCGATGAAAGTGGTTTTTTTGATGTTAGCATTTGTATCAGTAGCAAATGCAAATTCATTTGATATCAATACGAAGTATATCTCTGGGGATGTCATATCGGTAGACGGAGAATTTCAAGCGAAAGTTCTGAAGAACACCGAAGGCAGTATTGAAATTGGTCTCATCAATCAAGAGAACCAAAGAGTTGCGATGGCGATATGGGATCTCAAAGAGAAGTATGGATACGTGGTTTTAGAGCTCGACACTGAAGACGAGAAAATTGTACCCATACAGATAGCGGAACCAATGAATCTGGATAGACGCATGGAAGCACTTGCGGACGGCCTGTTTGTGATGAAATCTCAAACGGAAGAGTCTAATTTATCCGAACAAGTGGATATGGAATTAGACGCAACTGATGCTGATATGCTTACAAAAAGGGCTTCGTCAGTTAGTGCGAACGCTATTACTACGAAGGGGGAGATGATTCCTTCTGACACTACTCTGGTTACTGGTGTACATGGAGAAAGTCTTTACGAAGGCCCCCTTCGCGATGGTAGTGCTACACGAAAATTAAACGGTTTTGCAATCTACAATCTTCCTAATCCTAATGCAGATTTCGTATGGGTTCGCTTTCTTGCGTATGACTATTCGGCTAACAAGTGGGAGCAAATTGGATGGGAGCTTGCAAACGGTCCTGCACCCAGTCATGGTTTCAGTTTTACCATTCCTGATAGATACGATATGGATCTAAACGATTTAGATACTGCAAGTGTAAATGATATTACGACTGAAGATGTCCCTGTAGATCACCAGGTAGTCACAACCACTTATACTAGAAAATTTGCAGCAGATGCGTGGAGTGCACCGGGAGTACGAACTAACTTTACAACGGCAGTGGTTTCAGTAAAACGGGAAATTGGGAGGCAGACACCGGCGAGATAGAATAAGGGAAGCGGGTTTTGGGGGCGCATTACTTAATTATGCAATAGTTATGTATTGTGTCCCCTTTTTCTTGAATTCAAAAAAAAATTATCAATCACTGGGGAAATCACAGACAGGGAACTCGAGCAGGACAATATCAGCTCTGAAACTCTCTGCAGCAAGCATTGACGGTAGATCAGATACGAGAGGTACTGGTTCTCGGTTATTAATACAGCCCTGATTGTTCACGCGAAGAATTGGCAGCGAGCAGATCAGGAAAACAGCCTGCACCGTATGATGAAAAAACGGGGTTGCACCATGTGGATAGAATTTTCCAACTCAAAGAAAATCCTCGGTTTTTGCTCAAGAACAGGAGGGTAGTCAAGTTCGAAACGCATCTGTTCTGCATTTGTTTAGTGCGGTTGTAATATCCTGCATGTCATTGCCCATAGCGATGATTTCAATGCGACTATTGGCAGATGCAGAGCATGGAGTGCAATCCACTTTTCCATCAACACAATTAATAAGAAACCAGTCTTTACCGGTGTAAAAAACACCTTTGATTCTTTCAGCTTTGAGATGACTGAATGCGTTGTGTAGCTGCTGATAATCAAAACGACTGTGTGATGGAAATACTTGACCAAAACTTTGATAGTTATCAGCTTTCACTTGAGAATATGTATCACTTGTCTGGAGATTGTTGATAATCCGGTGAGCATTCGGAAAGATGGCACATCTTTCAGGATTTCTTGTTACGTCTAACCATGCACTATCTAGCTGACCTTGAATGGTTTGGGAGATCACCGCTTTTTG
This sequence comes from Methylococcales bacterium, assembly GCA_965224565.1. Classification (GTDB taxonomy): domain Bacteria; phylum Pseudomonadota; class Gammaproteobacteria; order Methylococcales; family DRLZ01; genus DRLZ01. The sequence goes on from CBDCZN010000002.1 coordinate 1,300,512, forward strand.
TGGATTACTGTGTTTTGCCCAGCGATGAAATAATTGAATCGCTGCTTTGTCGGCAAGATCAGTTTTATTGGCAATCAGTACGTCGGATAAAGCAATTTGGTCAACAAATGATTCGTGGTTTGTGTAACGCGTGTTTTTTAACTTTTCCGGATCAAGTAGACAAATGCTGGCACGCATATCAAGAACATTTTTAAAAGAACCACCAACCAATAGATCAAGCACTTTTTTTGGATGCCCCAAACCCGAGGGCTCAATAAGAAGTCGATCAGGTCTGACTTGTTTTATCAAACTATTCAAACCTACCTGAAAAGGCATGCCTACCGCGCAGCACAAACAGCCACCTGGTATTTCTTTTGCAATTGCACCAGTTGCTGAGAAGATATCACCATCAATGCCAATAGATCCAAACTCATTAACCAGAACCGCCCATTTTTCATTAGCTGGTTTTTGTTTCAATAAATCAATAATCGCGGTCGTCTTGCCAACACCTAGAAAGCCCATGATTAGATTGGTCGGAATATTGACTAGCTTTGTTGGCATTTGATAATAACCACAAGTATTTTAACTCTGGGAGAAAGTCAGATAATATCTTGTATCTTATATTGGAACGTTGAGTTGGTTACTGACATTTAACTTCTGCACGGTCATATCCCAGCGTATCCAACGTATTTTTTGGGTGGAGGAATTCAGGTAATGGTAATACACTCACCACTGCACGTGGCCAAACTAGTAGGACAGGTTGGCGTAGCTGCCCGTTCCAGGGACGAAAAGACAATGCACGACCTTTGAATCCGGCAAGCGCAAACTGCTCCCCTAATATAAATTCGCGAATGGTGTCGTATGAGGTTGATTGTGTACGGCTGGCGGCTTCTCCGATAGATCTCACAGCCAGCCACGCACCATAATCTATTTCTGTTATATGCCGCTTGGCATGTTTAAGAAATCGACTATTTAACTGCAGTGCCCCCCACTGTTCATGGGCTGGGTGCCATGCTGTGGCAAACAATCCTTGAGTGCCAACGACAGGTCTGGGTTTCCAGCTTCGATATGGTAGATAATCACCAAACAAACCATCTTCATCAGCGACTACTAACACATCGTAATTGACTCCCTGGGTGAAGACCGGCACTTCTTTTTGAGCAGTGCGTCTTGCGTCATAATTGTGTTTCCACGTGCGTTCTTCAACGACTTTCATTTGATAACGTTTTGCGGCACGTTTTAAAGCGGCAGCGAACAGTTGATCTTTTTGCTCGGAACCAACCACTAGTAACCACTCAGTCCAGCGCTTGCTGAGTAAATATTGTCCCAGCGCATCGGCACGCATAGCACGACTAGGAAGTAAATGGAGCATGTTTTTACTGCATACTGATTGACGCAAGTTATCTGCGCGACTGGAAATATCAAACACTAACACCTTGGCAGCATTTGCCAGTTTTTGTACTTCTGGCAATCTATTCTCTGGAAGATCTACCAGTATGAACTGAACTCCCTGGGTAATTAATGATTGCACTGCTGAGACTGTATTTTGTTCAGGTGAGAGGTTGACAACTTGTAAATTAAATTTCTGCCCCATGAATTGACCGGTTGTATTGTTGTCGACAATCGCAAGATTCGCGCCTTGAATTCCTCGATCAGTAATGACAGGGTCAAGGCTGGAAGCTGCGTGTTTCAGAACGGGTATTTGAGAAACAAAAGCGATGTGTACTTGCTGTTGTTCAGAGGCGTTAGCCACAACAGATGTCAACAAAGATATCAATCCGAAGTAGAGCAGATTTAGCAAAATGATTCTCATGGTATTGACTCCTTGTCTTGCACTGTGGCTCGGATAGTGTTGTCGCCAATATTAATATCCAGCTGTCTGTCGATAGGATTGATTAGACGCATGGTGCATAGTAAATCTAATCGTATGACACTACAATATTCAGTAGATTTTTTTTTGCGGGGATGGCTATTTCACGTGAGTTGCAACTTTATGGATAGGATCAGATAAAGCTGAATTTTGATACAGCTACAATGAGTGATTTGCATTGTATTAATCAGGCTTGTTATAGTGCTCCCCATTGTCCAGACCAATTTCTCTAATAATTAAGATATAAATCTACCTGATTACCCATAAGCTTCCGCAACTTTACTCGGAATTTTCACTCTAATGGATATGTAACCACGGAGTCAAAGCCATGAGCATACATCAGGATAGATACCAAGTGAAATACGCTGTTCTTTATCATTAAAACGGTACTTGAATCGTCAACGCTTGGAATCTTTGGGCGTAACTTCGTTATACAGCCCCTTTCATCATAAAGCTTGTATAGCTTCTGTTTCGCTTTGGCTGTCCTAATTTTTGTGTCTGATAATGACATGTTGCCCCTATTTTGGGGCAGCTTCTATGGGATTGTGTTGGACGTTGGTGTACCACGCAGGCATAAAAAAACCAGCAGTTACGCTGGTTCGTGGATGATATTGGATGTGGCGGCGGGAACTTAACAGGAACTCTATCTATTTGTATTTATTGACTATATGCAACAGTTAAGTCTTCGGGTGTTACTAACAGCGTTACTAAAAGTAAAAGTCATCTGATAATTTCAGAGTTGATCTAGCCTTATAGAACCCCTATTCGATTGTGAAACACAGAATTGAACTGATAACAGAAAAAATTGCTCCTTTTAGGTAAAGCACTATATTTTACCCCTTCTACAAAATAAGCGGTTATTATTATACTTGTCACCATATATAAAGCTGCGATGCTTAGGTGTATCTGGCATTCAATACGAAGCTGGCTATAGGTCTGGTAGGGTATTTTAGTATGAAGTTCAACGAAGATTCACGGGTAAAAATCCCCACTATTCTGCATTTAATGCGTTTGGGGTACGAATATCTTTCCCTGAAAGATCCCAAAGTCACTTGGGATGAGTCAACCAACATTTTTACCGATATTTTCCACCAAAGCCTCAAACGCATAAACCCAGACCTTAGCGACCTGGAAGCCAAGCAATGCTTTGATGATACATCCCTGTGTCTTGAGAATGAAGACTTAGGCAAAGCCTTTTATGAAAAGCTTATCAATAAATCAGGTACGCGTTTAATCGACTTTGAGGATTTTAATAACAACAGCTTTAATGTGGTCACTGAGTTGGCCTATAAAAAAGATGATGATGAGTTCCGCCCCGACATCATTTTGCTCATCAACGGCTTGCCACTGGTATTTATCGAGGTCAAAAAACCCAATAACAAAGATGGCATATTAGCAGAACACAAGCGCATTCAAACTCGCTTTCAAAACAAGAAATTTAGAAAGTTCGTCAACCTCACCCAGTTGATGGTGTTCTCGAATAATATGGAATATGACGACAGTTCACCGATGCCTATCGAGGGTGCGTTTTATGCCACTGCGTCATACCAAAAGCCAGTGTTTAATTATTTCCGTGAAGAGCAAACATTCAATCTAAACGAATTACTCTCGACGGTGGACGATGCCAGTGAAACCGCTGTGCTTAAAGACAACAATCTACTGAGCATCAAACAATCACCAGAGTTTGCCAAGAACAAAAATCCCGATACACCCACTAACCGAATTTGTATCTCTCTGTTTCAGCGTGAACGTTTGGCCTTTGTGCTGGAGTTTGCCCTAGCTTATGTGAAAGAACTTTCAGGCTTGCAAAAGCACATTATGCGCTACCCGCAAATGTTCGCCACCAAAGCGATAGAGCAGACGCTGGAAGAGGGTGTAAAAAAAGGCATTATCTGGCATACCCAAGGCAGCGGAAAAACTGCACTGGCTTACTTCAACGTTAAATACTTGGCTAACTACTTTCAAAAAACGGGTGTGATTGCCAAGTTCTACTTTATTGTGGATAGGCTTGATTTGCTGATTCAAGCGAGTAAAGAATTCAAATCACGTGGTTTGGTGGTTCACAACATCAATTCCCGTGATGAATTTGCCAGAGACATCAAGCAGACCGCCGCCATTCACAACAACTCAGGCAAGGCGGAAATTACGGTTGTGAATATTCAAAAATTTAAAGATGACCCCGCCGTCACCAAAAACATCGATTACAACCTCAACGTTCAGCGCGTCTTCTTTTTGGACGAAGTACATCGTAGCTACAACCCCAAAGGCAGCTTTTTAGCCAACTTAGAGCAATCAGACCGCAATTCAATCAAAATTGGCTTAACGGGTACGCCATTATTAGGTGAAGAGTACAACTCAAAATCACTGTTTGGGGGTTACATCCACAAGTATTATTACAACTCATCGATAAAAGACGGCTACACCCTACGTTTAATCCGTGAAGAGATCGAGATACTCAAAGGCAATGCGGATAAAAAAGTTGTTTATGCCCACCCAAAATTTGTTGAGCCAATGCTGGACTACATCGTCAAAGACTTTGAACAAGCCCGTATCAGCATGAATAACAACACTATCGGCGGCATGGTGGTGTGTGACTCATCCGAACAAGCCAAAATGATGTATGAGGTGTTCCAAAAAAAATATGCCACAAAAGAGTTCCTGATTACCCATAAGCTTCCGCCAATTTTAAAAGTCTGTCTGGCATAGGAGTCGTCCTGACTGCAACATAGGCAAAACGAGGGATCATATCTTCTAGCTGGAACCGTCTGTTATGGCGATAGCAGAATTCAGCAAGATAGCGTGGCAAATGCTTTGGGTTGATTGCATGGTAAGTGCCAGTGATGGCATTTTTAACATTGCCTATCATGGTATTCACCCAAGCAAATTCTTTTTTTGTGACACTTTGGTATCCACCGCCTGTTACAATGCTGATGTGATGACAATCAGCATCAGTCACTGCTGAAAAACAAGGCAATCCATCCGAAATAACCGTGCTATCAGGCTGTAGATGCTGTTTTGCCCAGCGTGATATTTCTGTCTGCCGAAACCCTTTAACGACATTCATATTCATTGCAATCGGGTGACCTTCTTTATCGAGTGAAACAGCGGCAACAAACGGGACCTTATTGGCTGAGCCTCTGCCTCTTTTTCCACCGTGGCGTTCGCCACCCCAATAGACGTCATCTAACTGGATTGTTCCACTGAGTCGCTTGCAATCATCTCGTTCCTTCATGACCTGCATGATCTTGTGTTTCATACTCCATGCTGTCTTGTAAGACACACCGATTTCACGTTTAAGCGCCAACGCTGACAGACCTGTTTTGATTGTGTGATTAAGTAGATGGCTAAAAACCACTTCGTTAGAGGAAGTTTGGTTTGCTCAAAAATGGTTCTGCTTATCAATGACGTTTGATGATGGCATTGATTACACTGATAGAGCTTTCTTGCTTTTAAAAAGCAATACTGATAACCACCACACTCAGGGCAATTAAACCCTGTCGGCCAGCGTAATTTGAATAAAGCTTCGCGGCATTGGCTTTCTGTTCCGTAGTCTTGAAATAGCTGTATTAAGCTATAGCCTGCCTGGAACTGCACTTTATTTTTGCTCATGGCTTTGACTCCGTGATTACATCTCCATTAGAGTGAAAATTCCGAGTAAAGTTGCGGAAGCTTATGGGTAATCAGGTAAGAGTTTGTGCCTGAATTGATGGTCGCAGAGCCACGCCCTAGCTACAGCACCCAAAAGAATCAAGATAGCGAGGTCACCACCGCCGCTGTCATTCTGCACGACATCGGCACTAAAGATGAGCGTAAGCAATTAGTCGATGATTTCAAAGAAGGTAAAATTGATTTTCTGTTTGTCTTTAACATGTTATTGACTGGCTTTGATGCCCCGCGCCTCAAAAAACTTTACATTGGCCGTGTGATAAAAGCTCATAAGCTGTTGTAAACCCTGACCCGCGTGAACCGCATCTACAAAGGCTTTAGCTATGGCTATGTGGTTGATTTTGCTGATATTGAAAAAGAGTTTGAAAAGACCAATAGAGACTATTTTGATGAGCTACAGTCAGAGCTAGGCGATGAAATTCAACACTACAGCAACCTGTTTAAGTCACACGCCGAAATAGAACAAGAGATACAAGAAATAAAAGACGCTCTGCTTCACTTTGACACCCGAAATGCCGAGGTCTTCTCCGAACAAATCAGCCAGATTAATTCCCGTGGTGAGATGTATAAGAATCACCCGTGCGCTAAACAATGCCAAGTGTCTGTATAATCTCATTCGTTTGTCCGGCGATTACGAAATGTTGGAAAAGCTCGATTTTCATACGCTTATCGTGCTCTCAAGAGCAGCCAACGACCGCTTGGCGCTCATCAACACCAAAGAAGCTTTAGAAAACAATGTGGATACCAGCAACCTGCTTAATGTCGCTCTGGAAGATGTGATCTTTGCCTTTACCAAGATAAAAGAAGAAGAGATGGTTATTGCCGACCAACTAAAAAACACCCTGCAAAAGACACGTGAAGCCCTGGGTGGTAACTTTGACCCACGAGACCCAGAGTTTATCTCACTCAAAGAAGAACTGGAGCGGCTGTTTAAAAAGAAAAACCTAAGTGAAGTCTCCAAAGAGCAGATGGAAAGCAACATCAAAGCCCTAAACGATATTTACAACAGAGCCAAAGAGCTGGAACGCAAAAACCAGCTATTAAAAGCCAAGTATGACAACGATGAAAAATACGCTCGCCTGCACAAACGGCTGATGGAAAAAGACCCGCTCACCGACAGTGAAAGCAAGCTAATTGATGCCCTCAAAGGCTTAAAAACTGAAGTGGACAAACAAATAGAACAAAACGCCAAAATGCTGGAAAATGAAAGCTTCGTTAAAAAAATGATGATGCGTTTGGTGATCGATCAATTTAAAAACCAACAACAGATTCCTTTAACCGCGCAATCCACCAAGCAGATCAACAGCTTGCTCGTTAAAGAATACATGAATGAGTACCACGGCCTAAACGCCTGACATAGAGACTAGAATGACCAAAACACAACAGTTTTCACAGCAAACAAAAGCCCTGATCGACGATTTAAAAAGTGTCTGTGCCAACTATGGTTTGGGCAATGACGGCAATGAATTTAAGATCATCACCCAAGTGTTTTTGTATAAATTTCTCAATGATAAGTTTGTCCATGAAATAAAAAAGCTGGATGACAATATCGCCAAGGCAGAAAACTGGGAAGATGCCCTAAAAGCCCTTAGCAAAGATGACTATGAAATGCTCATCATGCAGCTCAGTGAAAGCACCGCTGTGATTAGCCCCGACCACTTCATCACCTCACTGTTCAACAAACAAGATGAGCCAAATTTTGCCGATATATTCGACACCACCCTAACCAACATCGCCAGAGACAACAGCGAGATATTCTCAGTGCTCACCGATGGTGGTGAAAAAATCGTGCTGTTTGAGAATCTAAGCCGCTACGTCACCGACAAACGAGATGAGTTTTGCAAAGCCATCGTTAACAAACTCACCGGCTTTAGTTTTGAGCATATCTTCCATGAGAAGTTTGATTTCTACGCCACCATCTTTGAATACCTGATAAAAGACTACAACACCAACAGTGGCGGCAAATATGCCGAGTATTTCACGCCCCACGCCGTCTCAAAAATCATGGCACGGTGTCTTGGCAGGGCGAAGTCGATAACGTAACCTGTTACGACCCCTCCGCTGGTTCAGGTTCTTTATTGATGAACCTCGCCCATGAGATTGGTGAAGACAGATGCACTATCTATTCACAAGATATTTCACAAAAATCATCTGGCCTATTGCGCTTAAACCTCATCCTCAATGATCTGGTTCACTCTATTCACAACGTCATTAAAGGCAACACTATACTGGAGCCGTACCACAAGCAGACCAATGGAGAACTGGAAACCTTTGATTACATCGTCTCAAACCCACCCTTTAAACTCGACTTTTCAGATTTTAGCGCCGACTTAGGAACGTGCACGAAATAACTTGAACAAAAAGGCAATAAAAGCAGTCTAGTTAGCAGACAAACTGAACCTAGATTCTTTTATAAAAAAGTTAACCTATGCCATTTCCTTATCCGCAAGAAACCGAAAGCCAAATGCAAGAGTTCTACACTCGACTACCAGAAAAAAACAGACGCTTATACGCAGGAGTTGAAGCGTCAAAACTTGATCGAGGCGGTGTGAGTTATATTGGCCGTCTTTTTAATTGTTCGCGCACAACCATTCTACGTGGTATCCAAGAACTGAGTGAAGCGGATATTTTGCAAGACCGTAATCGAGAAACGGGAGGTGGCCGACTATCCGTGCTTGAAAAACAGCCTGATATTAACACTGTTTTTCTACAACTCTTAAAAGAGCATACGGCGGGAGACCCAATGGATGAGCAGGTTAAGTGGACAAACTTGAGTTGCTCAGAGATTGCTGATTTATTAGCAACAAAAGGCTTCAAGGTGAGTCGCAATATCATCAGGAAGTTGTTGAAAAAACATGGTTACGTCAAACGCAAAGCGTTAAAAAAAAGTCGACAGGCGCGCATATCAATCGCAATGCTCAATTTGAGCGTATTGCCCAATTAAAGGCGTCCTATCACAGGGCCACCGCATTAAAAAGCATTTGAAAACATGATTTTGGCGCGATAAGCATCGTTCCAAGCGGCTTTTCTCTTTTTCTTTGCAAGGCTGAGAGAAGAAGCTTCCTGTTGAAACAAATTCAGGCAGAGATGACGAATACTCGTCATGATCGTAGCAGCATTTCCTTTGATTCGGCTCGCGTCGTCACCAAAGATGACATCCAGTCGCCAATGAAGTGGATTTTCAACGCCCCAGTGCCCACGTACAGCATTTGCGAAGGGCTTGGCAACCGCAGGAATCGAGTTGATGAAGTAACGACGCTCGAGAGATTTAGTCTTCCCTTGAAGGCATTCGCGCTCGACCATGCCAATGCTTTTTAATCCCTTCCATTGGTGGGTATTAGGAAGACTCAGCAAATCATCACTCACCCAGTATCGTCGTGTCTCCAACCTGCCATGCGCCTTATCGAGTTCTTCCTCATAGTCGTAATTGATACCTCTGAAGTGGTTGGCTTGCGCGGTGACAAAGAAATCTTCAACCGCTTCATGAAGCTTGCTCTGATTACCTTTCAATCCCAGTACATAATCCCCATTTTGTTCAATCACTTGTTTAGCAATCGCTCGTTGACAACCCATCGCATCAATCGTGATGATACAGCCCTTGAGTTCGAGCAATTTAAGTAGTTTCGGAATGGCTGTAATCTCATTAGATTTATCATCCGTTGCTTGTTGACCCAAAACCATGCGGTTGCTGCACGCCCATGCACTCACCATATGCAGTGGATTTCGGTCGTTCTTGCGGTCACGTGAACCGCGAGCTGTTTTGCCATCGATGGCAATGACTTCTCCACCTGTTACGGTCAATACCGATTGTGTCCAACTCATAAAACACTCGCGAAAACCGGTAGGTGATAGTCTTGAGAGAACATAGGCTATACAGTCGTGCGACGGGACTCCGTTCTCAAGTGCAATATATTGACGGAGCCAACTTAATTTTTCTTGACCAAAGTCTTCTATCGCTTCCCATCCATCTGCGCCGCTGGCAACCGCAGATAGAGTAAGGACAATGATGTCTATTAACTTATGTTGCTTGTGGCGTTCTATCCTCGGGTCTTTTAGGGTGGAAAAATGATCTATTATGCTGGCTGTCATGAGAAATCCTTATGTAAGTTCTCATAATGATCTCCTAATCAATTGCATTCAATCAAGTTTTAATGCGGTGACCCTGCGTCCTATCAAGAGCAAGGTCATCCTGTCATCAGCGTTGATACGAAGAAAAAACAGCTGATAGGCAACCTGTTTCGCGAAGGTAGGATCTATACCACTGAAACCGTTGAGGTTTTTGATCATGACTTTCCTTCGTTAGCCGAAGGCGTTGCCATTCCACATGCTCTCTATGACGTGACCCGCAATGAGGGCTATGTCAACATTGGGACAAGTCGTGACACCAGTGAGTTTGCGTGTGATTCCATTGAACACTGGTGGGAACATTATGGAAAAGTGTTTTATCCAGATGCCGATTCTATTTTAATGCTGATGGATGGTGGCGGTAGTAATTCATCCAGACATTACATTTTTAAGCAGGATTTGCAGGCATTAGTGGATAAGATTGGTATTGAAATACGCATTGCCCACTATCCTCCGCACACGTCGAAATGGAATCCGATTGAGCATCGATTGTTTCCACACATGACACGCTCGTTACAAGGAATGATTCTAACAACCCATGAGTTCGCTAAAGAATTAATCGAAAAAACAACGACAAAAATAGGTTTGAGAGTGTTTAGCACTATTTTTAACAGGATTTATCAAATAGGCAGAAAAGTGGCGAAAGGATTTAAAGAATCAATGCGAATTGTGTTTGATGACGAGCTAGCGCAATGGAATTATGTCGCTGTGCCACAATAGACAATAGGTGAACTGTTCAAGTTATTTCGTGCACGTTCCTTAGACAGTAAAGAGAACCACGAGCGTTTCTTTGCCGGTATTCCCAACGTGCCAAAAAAGAAAAAAGAGTCCATGGCCATCTACCTGATGTTTTTACAGCACATCATCTACTCACTCAAAGAGAACGGCAAAGCGGCTGTGGTTGTGCCGACAGGCTTTATCACTGCCCAAAGTGGTATAGATAAAAAGATTCGCCAAAAACTGGTGGATGAAAAAATGCTGGCTGGTGTGGTGAGTATGCCTTCAAATATTTTCGCCAACACCGGCACCAATGTCTCCATCTTATTTATTGATAAAGCGAATAAAGAAGAGGTGGTGCTGATTGATGCCTCAAATTTGGGTGAAAAAGTAAAAGAGGGTAAAAACCAAAAAACGCTGTTAAGCCATACTGAAGAAGAGCAGATTATTAGCACCTTTAACAACAAAGAGGCGGTGGATGATTTCTCAGTGGTGGTGAGTTATGACGACATTAAGGCGAAGAATTACTCGTTGAGTGCAGGGCAGTATTTTGATGTAAGAATTGAGTATGTGGATATTACTCAAAGTGAGTTTGAGACCAAACTGGGGGAATTCACTACTGATTTGGCAAGCTTGTTTGAACAGTCACAGCAAATGGAGAAACAGATAAAACAGCAGCTAGGTTGTTTGAAATATGACTGATTGGGCTAAAAAACGCTTAGGTGATATTTCTGATTCATGCCTTGGCAAAATGTTAGACAAAGTTAAGAACAAAGGAACCTACCAACCTTATCTGGCTAATTTAAATGTCCAATGGGGTGAGTTTAAGCTCGGGTCATTACAAGAAATGCGTTTTGAAGATCATGAGCAAGAGCGCTATGGAGTAAAAAACGGTGATCTAATCATTTGTGAGGGTGGTGAACCTGGACGATGTGCTATCTGGAGAGATGAGGTAGCAAATATGAAGATACAGAAGGCTCTTCATAGGTTACGAGTTCACACTGATTGCTGTAGTGATTTCTTATATTATAGAATGCTGTTTGCGGGGAAAAATAGAGAGCTTGAGCGTCATTTTATAGGCTCAACAATCAAACATCTAACGGGAATAGGCTTAAAAGATGTTGAGTTTGAATTTCCTGGGCTAGATGACCAGAAAAGAATATCAACTGTTCTAAGGTCTTTGGATGAAAAAATAGAACTCAACAACAAAATCAATGCTGAGCTAGAAACTATGGCCAAACTCATTTACGACTATTGGTTTGTGCAGTTTGACTTCCCCGATGCAAACGGTAAGCCCTACAAATCATCGGGCGAAAATGGTTTACAACGAAGCGCTTAAGCGTGAAATCCCTGATGGGTGGGATGATATTTTGCTTGATGACATAATTGTCAAAAGTGGGACAGGCCTCAATCCTAGAAAGAACTTCAAGCTTGGAGAGGGTAATAATTACTACATCACTATCAAAAGTATCAACAATGGAAAAATTATTTTTGATGATAGATGTGATCGTATTAGTGATAATTCTCTTAAAATAATCAATAAAAGATCTGACTTGCAGGTAGGAGATGTTTTATTTACTAGTATCCAGCCAGTTGGTGTGACTTATCTTATTCATGAACAGCCTACAAATTGGAATATTAACGAATCTGTATTTACCTTAAGAGCTGATGTAAAAGTTATAACTCCTGAGTTTTTATTTATGATGCTATCTAGCGCGGAAATGAAAGTATTTACACGCCAGTCCTCTACAGGAAGTATTCATAAAGGGATTAGGCATGGTGTACTCAAGACTTTCAAGCTTCCGTATAGCAGTAAATCAATTACTGATTCAATTACAAACACCTTATCTCCGATACTGAAGAAGCAACATTTGTTAGAAATAGAGAATCAGAAATTAGCTGAGTTAAGAGACTGGCTCCTACCCATGCTAATGAACGGCCAAGTCACCGTAAAAGATTCATAAACGAGGCAGGTTTCCAGGGAATTTAAGGCTAAACGATAGTGACAACCCCCTCTTAAACAGTGACTTTAAAAAGTGAGTTAATACCATGCAAAAATACAATGCCAATAATGAAAGAATCAAGCGTAAATATCTGACCTTTTTGAAGCAAGCCAAGGGGCAAAATGAAGCTTCTATTGATGCGGTGGCTAAGGCGATTGTTCGCTTTGAATCTTACAACAAACAGAAAGATTTTAAGGCGTTTCATTTTGAGCAAGCGATTGGGTTTAAAAAGCACTTGGCCAAACAAAAACACCATAAAACTGGTAAGCCGTTAAGCCTGGCGACGATGAATGGTACGGTGAGGCTTTTAAAAGCATTTATAGAGTGGTTGTCACAAGAGACGGGATACAAATCACGTATCAAGTATTCGGATGCTGAGTATTTCAACCTCTCAGAGAAAGAGGCACGAACCGCCAAGGCAACACGCCAAAAGCCAGTGGCCAGTGTTGAACAGATCAAACATGTACTAACGATGATGCCAAACGGTACGGCTATTGAAAAACGTGATAGAGCATTGGTAGCCTTTACTTTGCTAACCGGCGCAAGGGATAGCGCTATCGCTTCACTAAAGTTGAAGCACATCGACTTAAATGCGGGTACGATCTATCAAGATGCCAGGGAGGTGAATACCAAGTTTAGTAAAAGCTTTACCACCTGCTTTTTCCCGGTGGGTGATGATGTGCGTGATATTGTTATTCAGTGGGTAGAGTACTTGAGAAATGATCTTTTGATGGCAAATGATGCCCCGCTGTTCCCAAAAACAAAAATGAGCCAAGGGTGTGATAATAGTTTTCAGGTTGTGGGTTTAAGCTGTGAACATTGGAGCAGTGCCGCCGCAATACGAAAAATATTCAAAGATGCTTTTTCATTGGCTGAGTTGCCCAACTTTAACCCTCATAGCTTCCGTAATACGTTGGCAGCATTGGGTGAAAGTCTTTGTTATTCAGCTGAAGAGTTTAAGGCGTGGAGCCAAAATTTAGGCCATGAAGGAGTGCTGACTACGCTATACAGCTATGGTGAGGTACAGCCAATGCGACAAGTTGAAATTATCCAGAAACTAGGGTTGCCGCGCGAAGTGGGTATGCAGAATATAGATACTGCTGACTTAGCTAAAGCACTTGCCCTAGAAATGCATAATCAGGCTGTGGAGTAATGGGCTATTGTATACCTACTATTTTCAGCCCTTTGTAACCTGTTAGGCTCATATTTCCCGTGGCAGCCTTCTCAATGTGGTTACTCCACCATTCCATTACAGGTTTTCTACGTTCAAGATAGTTAGCACGATTGTAGGCATTGCGAACCTCATTATTGCCAATATGGGCAAGGGCGGCTTCAATCACATCCGCATCAAAGCCCTCTTCATTCAATATGGTGCTGGCTAGTGACCTCAAGCCATGCGCCACCAGCTTTTTGTCAAAGCCCATGCGTTTTAGAGCGGTGTTGGCGGTTTGTGGGTTGGTGTGCTTTTTGGGGTCACGATCTGAGGGGAAGACAAACTGACTTCTTCCACTGATTGGCTTTATTAGTTCCAGCAGTGCCAGGCATTGACTGGATAGTGGAACTATATGCTCTTTTTTTCGTTTCATGCGTTTTGCTGGGATATGCCAGATAGCCGTTTCAAGGTTTATCTCACCCCAGCGGGTGCCAGCGGCTTCACTGGGTCTCACCATTGTGTGAAGTTGCCACTCTATCAGGCAGCGAGTGGTGTATTTGATGCTGGCTGTGGTTAGGGTGTGCAGTAGAAGGGGCAGTTCTTCCTGTTTGAGGGTGGGTAAATGCTGTTTTGTAGGTCGTTGGAATGCTTGCCTGATCCCAGTTAATGGATTGTTCTCTACGAGGCCAGTGTTAACGGCGTAGACCATGATTTCATTCAAACGTTGGCAAAGACGCTTGATTGTCTCAAGGCTGCCTTTGGCGGCAATCGGTTTGAGGGTTTCAATGGTTTTGGTGGCGGTGATTTTATGAATAGGCATTTTTCCCAGATTAGGGAAGATGTGCAATTCAAGAGAGCGCCATGTATCCGTTGCATGATCTGCTGAAATATCAGCCTTCTTAACTTCCAGCCATTGGGAGGCTATATATTCCAGCGTGTTGTTGAGGGCGTTCTCGCTTATACGGCTTTGTTCTTCTCTGTGTTCCTTGGGGTCAATATTGTTTGCCAGTAATTCTTTGGCTGTGGTGCGTCTTTTTCTTGCCTCTGCAAGCGTTATAACAGGGTATGACCCAAGGCTTAGAGAGGTTCGCTTCTTGGTATAGGGGCGGTAGTAGTTAAATATCCAGAGTTTAGAGCCATTGGGCTTTACCCGCAGAGCTAATCCATTGCCGTCGACCAAGTTGAATTCCTTCTCTTTGGGCTTGGCTTGTTGAACTTCAGTATTGGTGAGGGGGGTTGTGGTTCTAGCCATTTTAGTAACACCGAATTTAGTAACACTGGCCTGATGTTACTATGAATGTTACTAAAACACTAAGATTTCATTAAACCTTGTAGGATGTTATAGGCAATAAAAAACCCTAAATCCTAGTTTTATCAAGGTGTTTGGGGGTTGTTTCGCATCTTCTGAAACTTAAATGTGGTGGAGGCGGCGGGAATCGAACCCGCGTCCACAAATCCTCTGCCTTCGGCTCTACATGCTTATCCGTATCTTTAATTTAACTATCTACAACCCGACCGGCAGGGCAAATAAATAGCGATTCCGATAAGTTTTAGCAAATCCGCGTCGGACGCGCTTCAGTGCGATCTTGTGAGAAGTGACACCTGATTACGGACGCACAAGCACGGCTCCGGTCAGATGGCACCCTACTGGGTATTAAGCAGCGAGTGCGTAGTTGTCGTCGTTGGCAACTAAAAAGGTTACAGTTGGATTTACGAGGTAATCTGTGCCTCGGCATGCACCTTGGGTTTCGCGATCCGTGTCGAAGCCAGGTCGCCCCCATATAAGTGACTATATTACTTAGTATAGTATAACTGTTATTTATACTCTTCGCACATGAAAATTCAGCATCCAATGCACACTGCTTTTTTGCGGATAGTTGCGTTGGAAAACCTTGCTGTAGAATGACTATAGCTAAGATTTTCCGCCTCACTCTCCACAAAATATCACGCACCCTAAATGCTAAATTTTCATGTGCGAAGAGTATAAGTTCTCGACAAGTTATAGTTGTGATTATCTAAACAGAATGAGTATGTATTGGGTCTGAATAAGCAGATTTGATTGTTCTTCAGAATACTTTCTGGGCTATTGATGTCTGAGAATGCGCTGTTTTTCACGCTGCCAGTCACGATCTTTTTCTGTTGCTCGTTTGTCGTGTAATTTTTTGCCTTTGGCCAGGCCGATTTCAAGTTTTGCCAAACTGTTTTTCCAGTACATGGCAATCGGTACTAGAGTATAGCCTTTACGATCTACGGCACCGATTAATCTGTCGATCTCGTTTTTGTGTAGCAATAATTTACGTATTCGTGTGGGATCGGGGCTAACATGAGTGGAGGCTGTGTTGAGTGGTGTGATATGTGCGCCGGATAACCAGGCTTCGCCATTTTTGACAAACACATAACCTTCTTGCAACTGCAGTTTACCAGCACGTAGTGATTTGACTTCCCAGCCTTGTAAACTAATGCCAGCTTCAAAACGATCTTCGATAAAATAATCGTGTTTAACCTGTCGATTTAAAGCAATGGTTTGCCCAGGTGGTTTCGCTTTTTTCTTGGTACTCATATCTATTTTCTTTAACGATGAAGTGTTATTTAACTGACGTGACATGTAAACTTTGTTATTTTACCTGTTTTAGCGTTGTGATTGATGATTAGTTACGATCGGTGACAACCACTCCGTTTTATTCATAGGATGATTAAATGATTAATGATAACTCAGCATCTCAGGGAAAGTGGTCGTCACGTTTTGGATTTATTTTAGCTGCGACTGGGGCCGCTGTTGGCTTGGGTAATATCTGGAGGTTTCCATATATTACAGGTGAGAATGGTGGTGGTGCATTTGTTCTGGTCTACTTGTTGTGTGTTCTATTGATCGGTATCCCGTTGATGATTGCTGAGCTGAGTTTGGGGCGGCGCGCAGGCAAAAGCCCTGTCAATACACTGCTCGATTTGGCACGTGAATCTGGTGCATCAAGCTGGTGGCGACTGGTTGGCATTTTGGGTGTGCTGACAGGCTTTTTGATTTTATCCTATTACAGTGTCATTGCTGGCTGGACATTGGTGTATGCCATCAAAATGATTACCGGCGCGTTCTGGGGAATGGACGCTGGACAGATTAGCGGCGTTTATGATCAGCTGATCAGTGACCCTGTACAGTTGCTATTCTGGCATTCGTTATTTATGGGGGCGACCATGTGGTTAGTGTCTCAAGGCGTACAAGGAGGCCTGGAAAAGGCCGTACGTTTTATGATGCCCGCTTTATTTGGTCTGCTACTGCTGTTGGTTATTTACAGTATGATTGCGGGCGATTCAGCGCAAGCGATTAAATTTCTATTTTCTTTTGATTTCGATAAGTTAACAGGGGAGGGGGTGTTGATTGCCTTGGGCCAAGCGTTTTTCTCGATCGGGTTGGGTATGGGAATGCTGATTATGTATGGCGCGTATTTGCCAAAAGATATCTCTATTTCTGAATCGAGTTTTATTATTGCTGCTGCTGATACGATTGTGGCTTTATTGGCTGGCCTGGCAATTTTTCCGATTGTGTTTGCGAATCAGCTGGAACTGGGATCTGGGCCCGGCCTTATTTTTCAAACACTGCCCGTTGCGTTTGCCCAAATGCCTTTGGGTTCAATATTCGGGTTTTTGTTTTTTATATTGCTCGTGTTTGCAGCATTATCCTCATCGATTGCATTAATAGAACCCCTGGTTCGCTGGTTGATGGAAAGTCGCAAGTTATCGCGTGCTGATGCGTGTTTGTCGAGTGGAATTGCCGTGTGGTTGGCCGGTATTTTGACGGCTTTATCGTTTAATGAATGGTCTGACATCAAGCTGTTTGATAAAAGTATTTTTGAGTTCATTGAATATCTTACCTCGAATATTATGCTTCCGTTGGGAGGTATTCTCATTGCAGTTTTTACCGGGTGGGTGGTCAAGCAATCGTTATTGAGTGAAGAAAGTAAAATGAGCCCTGGTATATTCAAACTATGGATTAGTTTAGTGAGATATCTTGTGCCAGTGGCCATTTTTCTTGTTCTACTAAGTGTCATTGGTATTTTTTAACGCAATGACCAAAATTGAACGCAGTGCGCTTGTGCGTTTTCCGGCTAAAGACATGTTTGCATTGGTCGTTGATATTGAATCCTATCCGCATTTTCTGCCTTGGTGTCAGTCCAGTCGGATATTGTCCAGAGAAAATTCAGTGGTTGAAGCAGAGCTTGAGATTGCCCGTGGTGGATTCCGCAAACAATTTTCGACTAAAAATGTGAATCAGGAACCTGACCAAATCAACATGACTTTGCTCAATGGGCCGTTTAACTCATTGAACGGTGTTTGGCAGTTTATCCCATTAGGTGATGATGCGAGTAAAATTTCTCTGAAACTGGAATTTGATCTGCCTGGTGGAATTGCGGCGATTGCATTTGGGCGCATCTTTCATCAAATTTGCGAAACCATGGTGGATGCTTTCCATCAGCGTGCCAAAGAGCTCTATGGCGATTGAATCGATTACGGTAGAGGTCGTTTATGCAACAACCAGTCAACAGCCCATTTTTACACTTGAAATGAATGCAGGGTCAACGGTAGAACAAGCAATTATTCAAACCAGACTACTGGAAACCTTTCCAGAAATCGACTTGTCAATTAATAAAGTCGGTGTTTTCGGCCATATTGTAAATCTGAGTAAAGTTTTGCACAGCGGCGACCGGGTTGAGATCTATCGACCATTGCAGGTTGATCCACGTTTAGCAAGGCGCGAGCGAGTGCGCCAATCAATAAAATGATCGATCAATATTGACTTTATTTTAATCAATCCAGGTATTCTGTATAAGTTTATTTCTAATCTGCTTTCCGATGGGTTGATTCTGCTGTTATAATCCCCAGTGATTACACCTGCACCATGATAAAACATGGAAGGGAAGACAGGTTTCTCATTACAGGGAGTTAGCAGTGCTTATTTTGACACGACGAATAGGTGAAACCTTGATGGTCGGTGACAACGTCACCATTACGGTATTGGCAGTAAAAGGCAATCAGGTTCGAATTGGTGTCAAAGCACCGCCTGAGATAGCTGTGCACAGAGAAGAAATATACAACCGGATTCATGACGAATCAACTGCGGGCAAACAAGTTTTAGAGATTAAGTCACAAGCCAGCGCGGTAGCAGAACCAATCTTGAAAATGTCCAAAGATGACGCCATCAATAGTGAACCTATCGATGATCATATCGATCATACTGAGGAATAGTACTTAAACATAAAATCCGGAGAGATGGCCGAGTGGCTGAAGGCGCTCCCCTGCTAAGGGAGTATGGGTTAACGCCCATCGAGGGTTCGAATCCCTCTCTCTCCGCCATTTCTTCACTGTTAAAACTTATAGAGGCTCAATAATGCTTCGCTTAGGAAATACAATACGACTGACTCGTTCAGAATATGAAGAACTTGGCTGTCTAATCAGTGACACACCAGTTGTTCTTTATCGTCCACCAGTTTCTGTTGATGAATACAATAATTTGCTACAGCAGGCAGCCGATTACTGGAAGCACATTGTTGCTGATGAAGATGCAAAAATTGTCGCTGGTGTGATTGAAGAAACAAAAATAATCTCAGATCTTTATGCTGCTCCGTTAATGACTGGATGATGGTTGACAGCAATAAGTCGAAATCAAACCGATCTCAGGAGACATGAATGAAAATTTTTCTAAGTATTATCTTATTGTTGTCAATGGAGATTTGTTCCGCGAGGGGATACTCTACTAACCACAATAAAATTTCTCCACTCGAGTACGATGTCAGCGATGTGGCAACTGAAATTGTAGTACTACGCCCACTTGGATTTCTAGGAAGCATTGCCGGGGCAGCCGTATTCTTAGTCACAATGCCACTTTCTTTGTTTGCCAGCATTGCTCCACCTCACGATATCATCGATAAAGCTGCTGACACACTGATTATTGGACCTGCTAATGCAACATTCAAACGTCCTTTTGCTTATTATCACTATGATGCGCAGGGCGATTATCCTGAAGTGAGAAATTATTAGATAGAGTCTGTGGTGTTGGGCATACTTGTGCTGTTGCCTGAATTCAGAAAATAAAAAAAGCTTTGGTCAAATTGACCAAAGCTTTTTTTATTTGTGTAATGAAACATTGTTTATAGAAACAATGTTTCATTCGTGTTGAAAATCCCTTAGCTAAAGCTGATTGAATTCCTGTTAAGTCTTCTTAGAATACGTACCCGACTCCTACAATATAACGGAAATCAGTGTTCTTTTGACCATCTGCCGGTACAGTATCGTGATCAACGTCAAACTGGAAGGTAAACTGAAAATTTTCGATGACAGGTAAATGTATGCCTGTATGACTGCGAATCAGCACATCGGCAAAATCTTCAAAATTAACGAGACCTTCGTGATCATGGAAAAACTGCATACGATCGTCGATTACCCAGTAAGTGAAGTCAAATGCCCAACGACCGGCAGCAAAATCTCTGTCTTCACCCTCATTAAAATCCTCATAGATATATCCTGGACCAACCTCGAATGAAAGAAACTTTTTTGCATCATCCCAAAACTGATAGCCTATTCCGCCACCAGCGAATGCGCGAAAATTCAAATCCTGAAACCTGTTTCTAGAGAAATCAGTATTTGCATATGCATACCATTTATCGGTTATAAAGTGATCGTAAGACAAATATGCGCGACCATTGTTGGCGTTTTCTCTACCATCACTGGCTCCTTGGTTGTATTCTACGCCAATAGTTGTTCGGTTATTCGGTCCCTTTGCTTGTAATTCTGCATCAGCATGAAATGTTTGATTCTCTGTATTTCCGCTACTTTTCATACCACCAATATTGAGTTGTCCAGTCAATGGAATCTGATCCAATGGAGGAGGATTGACTGCTGTTATTTGATCGATATTGATTGTAACTGGATCACTAACCTGATCTGAGCGAAGACTTAATTGACCAGGTTGAGTTGGAAGCGGAACGCCTTTTACTCTTGATTTGTCTTTAAGCTGGAGAGTGACTACCCGACTGCTTTCAATGTTTTCAACTGATTCCCATTTGACAACGACTTCACCTGCATATTCTGTTGCAATGGTTATTTCATCTTCTTCAGTCGAAAGAATCTCGCCAGTAATTTTGTCACCATTCTTTAAATGGATGATATCTGTGGTTAAATGCTCATCATCATCAGCCATGGCCATCGTGCTGATTGAACAAAGGAATGTTAAGAGTATTGAGATAACAGCTAAATGTTTCACTTATAATTTCCCTAAATTGTTGAATTATCAAGAGATGCTTCGATAACTTTAAATATCAAGCAATTGCCCCTCCAGAACCACACACAAACCCTATACATTAAAAAATCATTGTGTTGAACTGGAAGTGCTTAATTTTACGACATTTATTGTTATATTCAAAATTATTGATGCTCATCAGTCCCCATTTAAGCTGTGTAATATAAATGTATATGCTGTTGATTTCTCGTTGTTTAATATATATTTGTGTGTATTAATATTTATGCCCGTCATCACTGCATTGTAAAATTTTGTGTCATCAAGCTGGAAATAAGGAAGTTTCATAAAGAAAGTAGAAAAAGTTTTGTAACGATATCGTGTGTTGAGAGTATAGACATGCACCATACATATTAGAGATATTCGTGTAATACAGGTCAGGATTATTTTTGACCTGTTGTTAGATGTATTTCTTTTGTGCGAGTAATATTGAGAATTGACGGAAATTAAAAGTCAACTATGTTGAGGATGTGTTGCATTATGTTTCTGGTGAGTATTTCTCTGCAATTAATAATTAAAGCAGAGAATAAAATATTTCCTAATTACCAGTAAAAGTTGACACCATCTAGCGTAAATTATTGATTAAATCACCGAATTTATTTCGGTGATTGCTAGATTTTTAAAAACGCAAATAAAGTGCATTACTTGACTATAATGTTGGGCTTTCAAAATGAAAGTAGAATAAAAAACCAATGTTACGAAATTCAACTGTGTTTCATTGATAATCAGGAAGTGTTTTGTGTTCAGTTAATGTTACTTTTGATGTAACTGAACCACGTTCTCAGTATAATATTGATTGTTTACGTGATGCGAAGGAACCAGCGGAACAAATGTAATGTGACCACGTTGATTCGATTGCAATTTGTAACCGTTGTCTTGCGCAAATTTAGCTAACTCAACAACTGTTCCATCCAAGACACGAGCCCCGACAATTGATTTCATGATTTTTTCTCCAAAAAGATCTGGCATAATTCTGAATGTGCCGCTAGTTAACAGCGATCTGCAGTTAACTAGCACGCATCTACTTAGGAACGTGCATGAAATAACTTCGACAACTGACTTGTCTTGTTGCCCGTCTTCGGTGTTGCAGCAACAGTTACATAGTTCACTATGCGCCTATTGCTGCGCCTTGAAGACAAACCACAATCCTGCGCCAGTTGTCGAAGTTATTCCATGCACGTTCCTTACTTAGTTGGATAATTGTATGGTGTTCGATTAATGAAAAATTGCTTCTGCTGAATAGCCTTCATTTTCAATGGCCACACGCATTTTTTTCAATCCATCCATTTGGATTTGACGCACACGTTCGCGAGTCACACCAAGTTCTTTGGCAACTTGTTCCAGCGTTTCTATTTCATACCCGAGTAAGCCATAACGTCGACATACGACCTCTCGTTGCTTATCAGCTAACTCTTGTAACCAAACCGCAACATTGGCTTTCATGCTGTCATTTTGTAATATTTCAGTTGGTCCCAGATCATCTTCGTTGGCAATTGCTTCCAGCAATGGTTTGTCAGAAGACGCGCCAGCTGCATTGTCAACTGATGATACTCGCTCATTGAGCTTGAGCATTTTTTCAACCTTAGCAACAGGTTTGTCAAGATGTTCTGCAATGTCTTCTGCAGTCGGATCATGATCCAGAATTTGAGCCAATTGACGCTGTGCTTTAAGATACACGTTCATCTCTTTAACGATATGGATTGGCAGGCGAATAGTCCTGGTCTGGTTCATGATGGCGCGTTCTATGGTTTGACGAATCCACCAGGTCGCATAGGTTGAAAATCGAAAGCCGCGTTCTGGATCGAATTTCTCAACACCACGAATTAACCCCATATTACCTTCTTCTACTAAATCGAGTAACGGTAAGCCTCGATTCAGATAACGTCGGGAAATTTTTACAACCAGTCGCAGATTGCTTTCAATCATCACCTTGCGAGCAGCCTGGTCACCGGCAAGAGCAAGTCGTCCGTAATGTTTTTCTTCATCCGCTGACAGTAATGTGGATGTACTT
The DNA here is from genome assembly GCA_965224565.1 of Methylococcales bacterium. Taxonomy (GTDB): domain Bacteria; phylum Pseudomonadota; class Gammaproteobacteria; order Methylococcales; family DRLZ01; genus DRLZ01. The sequence continues at coordinate 1,323,321 of CBDCZN010000002.1, forward strand.
AAAGAATTCAGATAGATGCGTGTGGCATCTAGACTTTCTGCAGCAATAGTTTCAGAATTAGCTGCGATTTTTTCATTACTGTCATCTGTTTCTATTAGTAAAGCATCACTATCAACTACAACAGTTTCTTCATGCTCTAATACTTCGTTGATTGCTACATTACCTGACATAACTATCTCCCAATGATTGACTGAGATATTGTCGGATTAACGCCTAGGTAAATACAGTAATGGGTTTATCGGTTTTCCATCGCGTCTTATTTCAAAATGAAGCGATGGTTTTCTTCCTGATAATTCGCCTACTTCAGCAATTTTTTGACCTTGTCTGACTACTTGACCCTGATTAACCAAAAGTCTGCGATTATTCGCATATGCAGTCAGATAAAGTGGGCCATGTCTAATAACAATTAAATTCCCATAACCCAATAGTCCACGTCCACTATAGACTACCTTACCTGAAGCAGCCGCCAGAATTGTATCCCCAAGCTTTCCGGCAATATCAATGCCTTTTCTGCCTGTTTGATTAAAACTCTTAACAACTACTCCTGTTAACGGCCAAAGCCAGCGAATCTTTAGGGTTTTTTTTTGAATTTCTGCTATACGGACTTGTTTTTTAGCGTTACTTTGTTGCTTGAACACCCGTGAAATATGACTTCTTGGGTGGTTTTTATGACGATGGGAGGTTGCTGTAAAATTGCTGTTTTTTGGTCTGAGATGAATGATTTGCCCGGGGAATAGTGCATACGGGTTCACAGGATGGTTCCAATTGATGAGTTGTTTGACATCTATACCTGCACGCAATGCAATTGAATACAAGGTGTCATCTTTAACCACCGTATAATGTGTTTGTGAGCTTGGAAATATGCTACGTTGGCTCGTTTGACTACAGCCACTGACCAACAACAACACAGTCACCAGCATCAGGTAGGTTAGCATTCTGAGGGTAAGTTTTTTGTGATTGATCGGTATCACTCTAATCACTATTGATTTAGAAGCACATCTCTGGCTTCATTGATCTGAGCCGCAAGTGCAGCTGACCCCCCACGATCTGGATGGTTTTTTTGTATCAGCCGTCGATGCGCTGTGATAATCTCATTGCGAGATGCATTGACTTTGAGTCCAAGTAGCTTACAGGCTTGTTCAGCTGTTAGCCGATTACTTCTATTGCGTGAATGATTCGATCTGGATGATTGTTGATGAGATGACTGTGAGTTTGTGTTGCGACGGATCAATCGCTGTAATACATCCATCGACTGCTTGTCGCTTGAGCACTCCTTAAATAGTTGCGCTAATTCAGCGGTATTTAATGATTGAATGAGTCTCCCAGAAAATTTCCCGATTAAAACCTCTCCAGAAACTGGCTGACCAAGCTGATCCAGTTGTATTCTCAAAAAACGCGTATCTATTGTTGAATGAATACCTTCATGATTGCTTGTTGAGTTGTGTTGTTGTTTCCAGGAAAACCATAAACGATGTAATAATGGCGCATAGCGTATTAATACAGGTAAGAAGCGTATCAGGCCTGCTACTAATGCCATCAGTAAAGGGATAATTATCCCGAACAGACCAGGCAGTACTCGACTCACCAGCAATATGATGATGCCGATCAGTATTAATTTTCTTACACGCTGACGGCGTTCTTTAGACAGGCGAAAATAAGCGGGTAGGTTAATGATTGCTAGAATAAATGCGGCTATGAGCAATATACGGATCAATGCAACTGTCCTCAATTGATATGCTGTTGATGATATCCCAATAATACTGAAAGTGATGTGAATTTGTATTGTAACTGTTCAGGTAGTTACTGTTAGATTTAGGGACATGGGAATCATTTGCTGTTATTGGCAAACAATATATCAGATTCATTGACTACTGATATCAGGCTGTCATGGGCAGAATACGTACTTTGCATTTTTGTGAAAAAATGGTACTGTTCCCTCCGTGTAACAATGTCTTTGCTTGTAAGTCTCTTGTTGAGAGATTCGAGAATTGGCGGATGAACTGTAGTAAAGATTATGCGAAACATTCTGCAACATCGGCTGACAAGACATCTATTTGGCCAACGTGTCAATGCGATGTAAAAGATCATAAAGCAAAAGTCTGTATAAAACTAAATAACCGACATTAGACATAGTGGCTTGTTGAGATTGGTTTGACAAGCCAGGCTAATTTATTAAAACTAGCTCCATGAAAAGGAGGAAATCATGAGCGGTATAAAAATAGATAAAAAAATCATATATGCAATAGCGGGCTTTATTTTGCTGGTATTGCTGTATTTAATGTTTAGTGCAGGAAGCGATTCAACAGTTTCACCACAAGTAAATCAAACACTCAATATTGGTCAGTCTTATCAGTTACATAGCCCTAATCGTGGTGACGTGTTATTAGTGCGTACGCCAGGATTTGGATCTCGCGAAGATGAGAGTAAGGAAAGTGAAAATGTTTGTGTTGTTCCGAGCGGCACTAGTGCCACAGTTGAACAGGAAACAGTGATTAACTATATGAAATTTGTCAAGATAAAACCAACTGAAGGCGATTGTGTCGGGAAAGCTGGGTGGACGTCTAAAATTAATATCAAGTAATCGAATTACGGAAGCTACAGAAATCAATATCACTCTAGTTCTAAGAGACTAGATTGATAACATACTGAAGCTGATTTGGCTTCCAGTTCATCTTCTCATTGCACAAGGAGTTGCTCATCTAGTGATGTAACTTTTTGTGCAACAAGTTACCAATGTCAGATAGAACCATGTATTCATAATGATTTGTAAACAGATCAGGTTAATTCTGGTGTTGCCATCACCCATACTATCAATAAAATTATTCTAAACAATGAAAACGATTCTGGTTAGTGGAGCTAATCGCGGTATAGGATTTGAATTTAGCAAACAATATGCACAGTCTGGTCATCAGGTGCTGGCTTGTTGTCGAGAGCCTGAAAAGGCGAGGGCGCTTGCAGAAATTGCTCAACAATATCCTCATGTCAAACTGTTAACACTGGATATTTCTGATGGAGATTCTATTCACAATTTGGCAACTGAGTTAACTGGTGTTGCAATCGATGTGTTGATTAACAATGCGGCTGTTTATGGTGATGATCACAGCAAGGGTTTTGGTCAATTGAATTATCATTACTGGCTGGATGTATTGGCTGTTAACATGCTTGCTCCAGTGCGAGTCACAGAAACATTGTTGCCCAATCTGTTAGCCGGGGATAGTAAATTAGTTGTCGCAATCACCAGTAAAATGGGTAGTATTGCTGATAATAGCAGCGGCGGCTCGCTGTTATATCGTTCAAGCAAGGCAGGTTTAAATGCAGCAATGAAAAGTCTGTCAGTGGATCTGGCTGAGCATGGCGCAGGTGTGTTGATTTTGCATCCAGGCTGGGTACAGACTGATATGGGTGGATCCCAAGCGTTGATTACTGCTGAGCAAAGTGTGTCAGGTATGTGCAAACTGATTAACGGTTTTTCAATGGCGGATAGTGGTCAGTTTATGGATTATTCTGGCAAGCAAGTTCCCTGGTAGCCAGTCTCTGCCTCAAGTTGCTGAGTCGTCTGTGTGAGGCGGCAGATGACTTTGCAGTAAACTGAGCGAATTGATAGTCAATATTACATATGTACTAAGGCTTTTCTGTTATGGGCCATGACCATCACCATCAACACGGCCAGCACCATGGTCATCATCACCATGCCCCTGCCAACTATAGCTGGGCCTTCGCAATCGGCATCACGCTGAATCTTGTCTATGTTGGTATCGAAGCATTTTATGGATATCTTACCCATTCCCTTGCACTGATTGCTGATGCAGGTCATAACTTCAGTGATGTCATTGTTTTGTTACTGGCCTGGGGTGCCAGCTGGCTAGCGACACGAAAACCGACACTTAAACGCACTTATGGATTGCGCAGAGCACCGGTATTAGCTGCTGTGTTTAGTGCAATATTGTTATTGGTGGCAATGGGGGCAATGAGCTGGGAAGCTGTACAACGCATCCAGAATCCAGTTGCAGTGCAGGGAAAAGTGATGATGATCGTTGCTGGCATTGGCGTGATTGTTAATACGCTGACCGCACTATTGTTTATGTCAGGTAGCAAGGATGATTTGAATATACGTGGCGCTTTTGTGCATATGGCTGCGGATGCTCTGGTTTCCTTGGGTGCGGTCGTGGCGGGTCTGATTATTCTTAACACTGGAATCTACTGGATTGACCCAGCTGTGAGCTTGGTGATTGTTGTGGTTATTTTGATTGGAACCATGGCTTTGTTGCGTGATTCACTGAATCTGGCGCTTGATGCAGTGCCAGATTCGATAGATCCAGAAGCTGTTAGCGCTTATTTGAATAGCGTTGCTGGCGTTACAGATGTGCATGATTTTCATATTTGGGGAATGAGTACAACCCAAACCGCATTAACTGCTCATCTGGTGCGCCCTGAAGATGAAAATCGTGATGAATTTCTGCGTGATCTGGCGACTGGGTTAAACAAACAGTTTGGTATTGATCATGTCACTATCCAGATTGAGCATGGCAATAGTGATGTTGAGTGCCAGCAAGATCATTTTCCGTGTACATGAAGGTTGATATCACTAACCTCTTCTCATAATGTTATCCATATTATTCAACATATTGGGTATGTTTTTTCCGTTTTCTTTGGTTTTAAATTATAAAGTACAAATATGACGAATCCACAAGTAACTCAAACACCGTTCCTATCAAAATTATTGCAAAATCAGCTCATAACATCGCTTATTAATCAATTTAATGCGTTGTCGATGCAACAGAGAATCATTGCTGTGTCTGTATTAGCACCTGGATTTACCGCGCTTGTTTCATTATTGCTCTATCTGTTATTTGGTGAAAATGTAGTATGGGGTTTTATTGCCAGTTTAATGGCTGGGCTGGCAACTGGAATTGGTGCATTGCCAGTGTTGTTCATGAAAAAGGTTCCTGACAAACTGTTCAGCGGATTTCTTGGTATGGCAGCGGGAGTTATGCTGGCAGCGACTGTGTTCGCGCTGATTATTCCAGGAAAAGAATATGGTGATTTACTCTGGCCTGACAAAGGAATCTATATTGTCGTCCTTGGTATGCTTATTGGCATTTTATTTCTTGAATTTGCAGACCGTATTTTTCCACACGCGTTTAATCACCCATTAGCTGTAGATGACGATAGTGCTAGTGCATTGCGCAGGGTCTGGATGTTCATTCTGGTGATTGCGGTACACAATTTTCCTGAGGGTCTTGCTGTCGGTGTTAATTATGGGGCTGGAGACTATGCGAATGGTTTGACATTGGCTATTGCCATCGGTATTCAGAACATGCCGGAGGGTCTGGCAGTCGCTATGCCGTTACTTGCACTGGGTTATTCTCCCTATAAAGCAATTTTGATTGGCACACTTTCAGGCCTGGTTGAGCCAATTGGTGGCATGTTAGGAGCGATATCCGTCTCCATGTTTCAGGGTGTTCTTCCGATAGCCATGGGCTTTGCCGCAGGTGCGATGTTGCATGTCATCAGTGAAGAAATTATCCCTCAAATCCATGAAAAAGGTCGATCCCGAATCGGCACGATTTGTTTGATGGCTGGATTTATCGTTATGTTGATTCTTGAAAATGTGCTTGGCTGATTGGTGACAGATTAATCAAAACGTGGGCATTGATTAGCCACAGCAAGTTGAGGGCTATCTTCAACTATTGAGTAACGCACAATTACTGTTTTCAACTGATACCGTTGTATTCACGGTGATACTGGTTTTTTTGGCTGAAATAGGCGATAAAAGCCAAATTGTGTGTATGACTTTAGCTGCTCGGCATCGCGGCTTACCTGTTTTGCTGGGCGCAGTGATTGCTTTCGCAGTTCTTAATCTGCTTGCTGTTATCTTTGGCGTTTTCGTTGCTCATGTAATTCCAGAAATCTATGTCGCCGTTATTGTTGCAATGCTGTTTTTGTTGTTTGGATTGCAGTCACTGTTCTTTGGTCAAGAAGACTCAAATCAAGATGAGGCGCCAAAATTATCCAGTCATAGTTTATTGATCACAGCATTTCTGATGATTTTTATTGCCGAATTTGGTGATAAAACCCAGATAGCGGTTGCCGGGCTGAGTACTCGGTATGACGCTGCGGGGATTTGGTTGGGTGCAACCATTGCTTTGGCAGTAACTTCAGGTTTGGCAGTATGGGTGGGACGGGGATTACTTCAACACGTTCCAACCCACTTGATGCAGCGCTTGAGTGGAGTAGTTTTCCTGCTGATTGGATTGTTCGCAGTTGCGAAAATATTGCAAATCAGTGAATTGATCTAAGAGAAAAGTGAGTCGTTATTTTTGATTAACTTAGAGATTACTTGAGGATTGCTCAATAAAGCTATTGATTTAATTATTGATTTTGTTATATGATGGTATTGAATATACAGGTCGGTTTATGTGGAAAGACATGATCGGTTTGATTTGAGATGTCCTTAGGGCGTCTCTAAATAACCTGATGAAGATCTCGATTAACCATTAAATATGGGGAGTAAAGTAGTATGGGAATGCTAAAAGAATTTAAGGAATTTGCGCTAAAAGGAAATATGATCGACATGGCTGTCGGTATCATCATTGGTGGAGCCGTAGGGAAACTTGTTGCATCTCTGGTCGACGATGTGATTATGCCTCCAATTGGTGTGTTAATGGGAGGAATGGATTTTTCCGAACTCGGCTACACATTACAGGCCGCAGCAGGTGATACACCTGCCGTAGTATTGAAATATGGTGCATTTATACAAAGTTTTATCGATTTTCTGATTCTCGCTTTTGCTATTTTCATGATGATCAAAATGATTAACAACATGAAGAAAAAAGAAGAAGCAGCTCCAACACCACCATCGAATGAAGAAGTGTTGCTGACTGAAATTCGCGACGCACTGCGCAAGTAACGATGTTACAGTTTTTGATACTTTTCACATATGGTCTTTCCATGTGTGGAAAGTATCATGACTAACCCGAATTACTCGGTTGTTTTTTCCTGAAGGTATTCTCAAACAGGGTTTCGTCAACGTTATCCTTAAACATATTATTCCAGTGTGCTTGCATGATGCTCAATGCTGACTCAAGTTCAGGTACAGAATATTTCCCGGTTTCATCCCGTTTCAGAAGCTCAAGTTGTTCCAGTTTGGCAACACCATCAGTAATTTCAAAATCCGTTTTCTCGGCACCATGATTTGCCAGGTAGTGTTCAATACGTTTGTCTATTTCTGAGCGTGAGCAAGTTCCCTGGGTGAGCAAGGTATAATATGTGAGTAATGTTTCTTTACATTCTTCAGCTTCTGCAAGACTGATCAGATAAGAGATAGCCCCTGAATTATTATCCAGATTATAGTAATAAAGACTTTGTGCCAGTTTTGCCATGTACTTGGTGCGTTGGGTGAAGACTTTGACAACCTGTCGCCAGATCAGGCCAGCAAAGCCAAATACTGCTATTCCAATAGTAATAGGATCTGCGCTTGCAGCTATTTTTGTCATTGTTGCAGAAATACCACCGATGGTTCCGCCACTGCCCGTAATGCCAATTTTCAGTTTATCGAATAGGCGCATGCGGATGTGGATGTTGGGAAACAGCATTTCCAGATCAGAATGGGGAATATCTTTAAACAGCTTGATGACGATAGCGCCTTGTTTTTTGCCACCAATGGTGAGTGAATCAGATTCCCACACACGCTTTTTTGCTGGACGTTCAAGTTCATCAATCAGTTTTGGTTTGAGTAATAACATCATTCTTCGATATACAGGTGTTTCAATGCGTTGTTTAGATAACCAAAGTTTTTTCCAGTCACGCTGATAGGTAAAACGTGTTGCTCGTCCTCGGTAGAATAATGCGATCTCTTCAAAATCATCAAAATTCACCGAAACTTCCACGCCGTAAGGCGAGGTTTTTTTCATTGCCTGGTTCAGTTCATCATGCGACAGTGGAACATAGTTGGCTTTATCCAGCACATAACGCATTAATCCAACAAAGCGTCGCGTTGCTGCAGTTGAGTTAAAATTTTCTGTTGAGCGCGTGGTTGAAGTCTCTTGATCGGGGTTAAACGGTTGATAACAACGTTTTAGAAAGCGAAAATGGTCGTGGAACTGAGCGTGATAAAGAGATAGCAATCGGTTACAGAATTCTGCAAATTGCTCGCGCTCATACTCTGATGTCCATGCAGTAGAGTCAGTTAATTGCGGCACCAGTTCTTCGAGAGCGATGGGAATGAAATGTTCCTGACTATCATCATCCTGGACAAATGTGTGTTTGGTTTGCTGTGTCTGCTTCACAAGTTTGGTTTTAGTGCTGATCAAATCTGAGTAATTAATCAGATATTTTACGGTAGACGATAACGCTTATACAGCGATAAATGTCATACTATAAGGTATTGGTAGATTAAGTGATGTGCGTTGTTTTATGAATTTTTTTGTTAAAATTTGGTTACCGCAAAGCGGTGTTGTGAGATCAATGAATAAATTGATAGATTTGCAAGTCAAGCAGATGATTCTCTGCTGTGTGATTTTGTTTTCGATTCTGCCATGCGCTTTTGCTATTCCAATTGGTATGGGCAGTCAATATGATGAATTCGATGATTTGTTGAATTCTAAAGAACTCTCTGTTTATTCTCGTGATTTCTTTGGTTCTGTTGTTACTGCAGTGCATGCTGGTGATCGTGAAAAGGCAAAGTTATTGGTCAAACGCATTCTCTCTGCGTACCCAGAACATCCAATCGCTTGGGATTTTGATGGCACTCTGAAACTCATGGATGGCGATTTAAAAGGTGCTGAGCGGTCATTAATCAAGTCATTGACGTATATGCCGGAGCGGGCAATAACAAGAGCTAAAATGGGCGTGGTACGTTTGGCTCAGAAGCATACCGATGAAGCGAGACAACTGTTCCAGGAAACACTGGTTCAAGACCCGGATAACTGGATTGCCAATCGCTATTTGGCACAGTTGGCAGATGTAGAAGGGAATACGCAACAGGCTATTGAGCACTACAGCCGTATTGTTAAACCTGGTGCTGGCGAATTTTCATCAATCCATGCTGCTTATGCCCGTGATCTTGCTCGGCTTAAACGTCATGATGAGATGGTTAAATTACTTGAACCATTGACGACGAGTCAATCAGATTCTGAACTGGCACTATTGTTGGCAGAAGCGTACATGAATCAGGGTAATGTTAAGGCTGCAAGACAACAATTAGCGATGGCAAAAAAAATGTCACCTGATGAGCCGCGTATCGAGCTATTGTCTGCTATCGATCAACGCATATCTGGTCAAGCGCACCAGTCGGTACAGAAACTTGAACAACTGATTGCCAAAGACAGCAATAATTCCTTGCTTTACTATCACTATGGTCTGGCATTGCAGCAGCAGGATCAAACTGAGCAGGCTATCAGTGCATTTGACAATGCTGTTAGCAATAGTCCTGCATCCAGTTCTTTAAGAGTCCTGCTGGCCAGAGAATTCGAAGCACTCAAGCAGCCTGAAAAAGTGATTAAAACGCTTGAACCATTGGTGAAAACGCAACCTAAAAATGATGTTACCTATGTTCTTGTGCAAGCCTATGCGGATTCCGGGAAATGGCGCAAAGCGTTGATGCATGCAGAAAGTATGGTTGAGAGATTTCCTGAATTTGTTCCTGCTCGATTGCTTAAAACTGAGATATTGAGAGGTTTAAATCGATTAGAAGATGCAGAAAATTACGCACTGAATACGACGACTCAATTCCCTGATTCAACAGAGGCGTTGAAAGGTTATATGCGGATACTTTTACAAAACAACAAACAGGAGCAAGCACTCAGTAGCCTTAAGCAGATTGCAGATAAAAAACCTGATAACCGAGTGATTGCCTTCATGTTGGCGAATCAATATCAGTTTGCCAATTATCCAGTACGAGCTGAAATAATCTACCGGAAATTATTGCAGGCAACGCCTGAAAATGCGGGATTACTGAACAATCTTGCAGTTGTATTATCACAACAATCAGGAAAGCTCAATGAAGCGCTGCAATTGTCGCAGCAAGCACATCAGTACGAGCCTGATAATGCGGTAATCACTGATTCATTTGGCTGGATCCTGTATTTAGACAGACAGCATGTACAGGCTCAAAAAAAATTGAAACTGGCATTAAAGCAGAATCCGGATTTGATTGAAGCTCAATGCCACCTAGGGCTGGTTTTGCATGAGCAGGGTAGCCGGGATGTTGGTCTGCTTGAAAAATGTTTGCATCCTACGATAAATAAAGGCTTGCATACGTTAGCCAAACAAGCACTTGATGCATGATTGACTGTATTTAGATGATTGTTCAGGATAAGCAAATTACACAGATTGTTGAGTTACTGAAACAAGGTAATTTACAGCAATCAGTCGAGGCATATCGCAGCCAGGCAGACCAATTCGATTTACAATCACAGCAATGGTTAAATAGCTGGTTTGGGCTTTGCTTGTTGTCTGGGTATACAACATTGCTAGAAAGCGAGTTTCCTGACGCTGCTATTGTTAATGATTATGCGTTAGCCAGGCAAGCTTTAGATGCTTATTGTCAGAATCAAGAGACTCAAGCGGTTCAACTGTTGTTACGCAAATTATCCTATGATTCTCCGTACAAGAATTTTCGATTAGTGATGTCGACTTTGCTGGATATTGATGACGCACCAGCGTGTCTGACCAGGCTTGGTGCAATTGCTCAATTATCTCCTTATGATCTGATTGTAGAATTGACTGGTTTAGCAGTAGGACGCCCTAGTGAGAAAATTGAATCAGATGAATTAAATCCTGAGAGTCAGCAATTTATTGTTGCGTTAAGCCACCACGATTCAGCTCCAGATCAGCAGCCACTCGTAGAGAATTCAACGCCTCAACAAAGATTTGAATGGTTGATGGAAAATTCAACTGAAGATAATTCAACGACTGTTCAATCCCTGCTGCTCAATCTACTGGTTGATTATCCATCAGGAATGGAAGCATATCAGACTCGTTTTGGTACGTTGGCAGATTTTGAACGATTACGCTTACAAGCCTTGGCAAGCGAGCGTAGTGGTGATTGGGATAAAGCGGCTGGTTTATGGGATGATTGTCTCGAAGTAATTGATTCACAGCAACTCAATCAGGGCAAAGCTGTTGAACAACTGATTCGTCAGCGAGCCATTGAGTGTAAAGACCAGGGTGGATATGACAATCCACAGCAACAAGCCTCAATACTTGAACAGCGCTTACAGAAAAAACCTGATGATAGTGATGCCTGTCTGAAATTACTTGCTCATTATCGAACTATGGGTGATGAGGAAGCCTATAAGAAATTAGTGAAACAGGCAATTTTACAATTTCCGCAACACCCTGTGATTGTTGCCGCTGCGGTTGAAAATGCCACTGAAGTAGCAGAATTTGAAGATGCCGCTCGACTTGCCAGCAATCTGTTGGAAAATGACGCTCTTAATCAAGAGACACGTCGATTGCTAATCCAGGCATATATGAGTTATGCCGACAAACTGGCACTGCGTGGACAACGCTATGCAACGCAAACTATCCTTGATCAGGCAGAAGCGCTGGAACGTCCAAAGCCCAGCGGAGTGGTTTCATTGCATCGAGCACTCATGCATTATGTGGTTGGTGAAGAATCCAAAGCAGAGGAGCAGGTTGAGCTGGGTTGTACTCAACTAGGTAGTTATCTTAACGGCTACACCCAAATGGTGGCTGAAACTGCCAGACTGGGTTTCAAAAAAAAATATACCAGGCAATATCTCAAACTTATCCGCAGTCTTGATGGTTATCAGCCGGATGCTGAGGAAATCGTTACTTTGATCCGGTTATTGCATGATTACACAAGCGACTCTAGAATTGATCGTAATGAATTATTGTCTGTATTACGACCCTTTATGCATCAATCACTTGAGGGCAATTACAGCAATGATCAATTACGCTTGATCTGTACAACGCTGGATCAGATGAATGCTTACGAGGATCTGCACAGAGTTGCGCTGAGTGTCTCTCAACGCAACCAGAAAACCGATGCTGAGTTTGAATATTTCCGTATTCTGGGAATAACTCGCGGTGATCCTGCACAGATGAATAGTGAAGACAGTATAGTGTTGGAGGAATTGCTTGATCGCCTTGCTGAGGAAAATCCACAATTGAGGGCGCGTATTACAGAGTTTCTCAATGCTAATCTGTTGCCTGGTTCTACGACATTAGCCAGCGACATCGACCATGGTATATCTCCAACAACGCAAAACAATACCGATATCAGCTTTGGCGCTATCGTGACTACGATCAAACGCTTGTTTAATTAATCATCTGGACAGGTGGCTATATGTTCAATCCCTATCAAATACTTGGTGTTTCTGAAACAGCCAGCGATGAAGAAATACGCACAGTTTATCTAGCCTGGTTGCGTAAAAATCCACCAGATTCAAATCAGCAACAATTCCAGCAAATTCAGCAAGCCTACGCTTTGGTTAAGGATAGTGATTGCCGATTGCGTTTCCGTTTATTTCATGTTGAAACCATCACCCCGGAATTAATCGTTCAATCCATGCAACCAGATGATCAACATAACAAACGGATTGATTTGCAGACATTGCAGGCGCTGTTCAAAATGGTTGTTACACAGGCATCGTTTCCAACCAATGATCAGTGATGATTTGCCGCGCAATGAGTATCGATAAGTTCGCAAAATCGCCATCAATCACTAGTATTCACCAACACATAGCAGAAGAATGTTCATTCCATGCTGGACGATAAAGAAAAGCAGGTATTGCTGGAGCAGTTTCGTGAGCTACTGGATGATCCTGATCTGAATATTGAACCCAGCCTGCGTAATTCCGAAACGAATGGTGAGATAGATCTTTTTAACCTGTTCAGTGAACTGGTTGTGATTAAAAATGAAGTGCGATTGCAAGGACGCCAATTTAAATCAGCACTCAGTTTGTTGGTTGATGATCAAACAGTACTTCAGAATCAGCTCAAACAGAGCCGCAAACAAGCAAATAATCAGGTTATTCGACTGCAAACTGATCTTCTGCAGCAGCTATTGTTGTTGCGTGACAGAATAGACGCTGGTATTGAGGTTGCCAGTCAGTATCGTCGAAAACGCTTTTCATTGATCTCACGCAGTCGCGAGAGACGTGTCATTCAGGCTCTATTCGATGGTCAGCAACTTACATTAAATCGCCTCGATCAAATACTCAATGAAATGCAAATCAAGCCGATAAAGACATTAGGGCGAACATTTGATTCGCGTACCATGAATGCCATCGCAATCAGCCATGATGAGGATTATGATGATGGCGTGGTTAGCCGGCAGATTCGCCAAGGTTATTGCTGGAATAATCAGGTTGTGCGGTTAGCGGAAGTTACAGTCAACAGGATAGAGAATTATGTCAGAACCGATCATAGGGATTGATCTTGGAACCACCAATTCTGAAGTAGCCATCATTGAAAATGGAATTCCACTGGTGATTAGCGATGCTGATAATCAGCAAATGTTGCCATCTTTTGTTGGGCTAAATCTGGATGGAGAACTGTTAGTTGGTGAAGCCGCTCGTAATCAATACCACGTTTATCCTGAGCGAACTGTCAAATCAATTAAGCGCAAAATGGGTAGCACGGACAAGGTAGAGATGGTAGGGCAGCAATACAGTCCACAGGAAATTTCTGCAATGATTTTGCGTCAGTTGAAAATTAATGCAGAACGTTATCTCGGGCTAACGGTAAGCCAGGCTGTGATTACAGTCCCCGCCTATTTTAATGAAGCCCAACGCCAGGCAACTCGTGAAGCAGGGCAGATTGCCGGGCTCGACGTGGTGCGCTTGCTTAACGAACCCACAGCTGCAGCCTTGTCTTATGATGTCGATTTTAAAGGACAGAAACGTGCTCTGGTGCTTGATTTAGGTGGTGGTACGCTGGATGTTTCAATTGTTAATATTCAGGATGGTGTGGTTGAAGTGCTTGCCAGTCACGGTGATACTCAGCTCGGCGGCGATGATTTTGATGAGCAAATACTCAAGCTTGTATATCAACACATCAACCAGAAAATCGCAGTTGATGTGGAGCAGATGGAGGAGGGCGTCGCCATTCGGGCACGACTCTGGCGAGCAGCCATTGAAGCAAAACAACTGTTGTCATCACGGCCGTATGTAAAGATTGAAGAAGAATTTTTGTTGTCGCACAATGGCGTTCCTTATAATTTGTCGATGGAGTTATCGCGAGATCAATATGAACAAGCCATTATGCCCTATATGCAGCAGATTCTGGATACAGCGCAGATTGCGCTCAAAAGCACAGATCTGACCATTGCTGATATGGACGAAATTCTGCTGGCTGGAGGTGCAACGCGAACGCCATTGGTCAGCCAAATGCTAGCCGCTGAAGCCGGATTAGAGCCCAAAGGTGGATTGCATCCGGATTTGAGTGTAGTCCAGGGTGCGGCAATCCAGGCAGCAATGATTGCAGGGGAATCAGTGTCGTCAGTGCTGGTAGATATTACACCGTATAGTTTCGGCACCCGGATTATTGGCGAGCTGGATGGAATGCCTTATCCGGCATTGTTTTATCCGGTTATCAAACGTAACACACCGATTCCTGTGACTCGCAGCGAACTATTTTTTACCGCACAAGATCGACAACAATACGTAGATCTGAAAATCTATCAAGGTGAAGATGACAATGCTTTAAACAACATCTTAATTGGTGAATTCAGGGTCGAAGGTTTACGCAAAGTGCGTTATAAAAATCCTGTGATTGTTGAGTTCTCGCTGGATCTAAATGGCTTGTTAACAGTTAAAGCTACAGAAAAAGAAACTGGACTCAATAAAACAATTACCATTCAGAATGCTTGTCCACGACTGGATAGCAAGGAAATTGAAAGGGCACAGCAGAAACTGAATAGTTTGGCTGGAAATGACCAAACCAGCACTGATGTAGCTAAGCTATCTAAATGGCAAAAGCGAATTGAAAAAATCAAGCAATCTACCACTGAAAGTGATATCAAAACAATTAATAACTTACTGGAAGCCATCGAGATTGCTAAGGACAAGCAAGATAACAAGCAGTTAGCCAGGGCAACTGAACAGCTGGAAAATATCTTGTATTATCTCGAATCCTGAGATGATGCTGGATAATAGTAAAACAATGCAGCACTGCCCAGTGTGTGAATACAGACTAACACAACAAGCTCAATGTACGCGTTGCAGCTCAGATTTATCGCTCTTGAAAATCATTCAATCTCAATCCAGAAGACATCTCGCTGCTGCCCTACAATTATCTATCAAGGGTGACCAGACACAAGCGAATCTGCAACTACAAGCTGCTCAGCAACTAAAAAATGATGAACTGACTATTTTGATTAAGCGAATATTGTCGCCAAAAAACAACCAGTCTTCTGATAAAAAAGCTGATTGATAGCGTTATAGTGTGGTGTTAATCGATTGATTTTTGTGGTGGCCAGGCGTGGAATCGAACCACGGACACGGGGATTTTCAGTCCCCTGCTCTACCGACTGAGCTACCTGGCCTTAGGTATTGCCTGTCAGTCCGACTATTAAAGCGATGTTAAAGGATTCAGTCAAGAAGTTTTATTGATGATGTCCTTTTTGATTGCCAGTATTATGTAGTTGAAACCAGCTATCCAGTACCTCATAGGCTTCATCCAGCCCCGTTTTTTTTAATGATGAAAAAGTCTGCGCTGAGGCAGGAATGTTTGCTGGTTCCAGTTCTCGCTGGATTTTTAATAGTGTTGACTTGGCGGCTCCATAACCCAGTTTATCGGCTTTAGTGAGTAGAATGTGTAACGGCAGGTGACTTTGTTCGCACCAGTTTATCAATTGCAGGTCATAATTCGACATTGGATGGCGAATGTCCATGAAGATAAGAATGCCTTGCAACGATTGTCGATTTTGGAGAAAATCATCGAGTAAGTTTCGCCACTGATTTTGCATTTGGCGTGATACCTTGGCATACCCGTAGCCTGGTAAGTCGACGATACGGCGTTGGGCATCGATCTCAAAATAATTTAACTCACGAGTACGCCCTGGTGTTTTACTGGTGCGTGCAAGACTGTTTTGTGATGCTAATGCGTTCAAACCACTGGATTTTCCAGCATTGGAGCGTCCAGCAAAAGCAACTTCCCAGCCTTCATCAGCTGGTGCATCATTCATTCGGACAACACTTAACATAAATTTCATATTCTGGTAGGGTACTCGCATATGTTACTCGCCAAGATTAATCGGTTCGCGTAGAATTGTATGTGTGTATCGATAAAAAATATAGAGGTTGTGAATTATGCGAAAACTGGTTAATTGTTTTATAGCAGTTTTTATTCTGCTAATCAGTCCACTAACCAGCTTTGCTGAAGTAGGCGAACAAGCCGTTGCACCGTGTGTTGCCTGTCATGGAAAAAAAGGCAATAGTCAGGCTCCTATTTTTCCCAAACTGGCAGGACAAAACAAAAAATATCTTTCAAAACAACTTTTCGACTATCAACTCAGTAATCGTAAAAATCCGACAATGCAAGGCATGGCTGCTGCCTTAAGCGAACAAGATATTGATGACATCGCTACTTATTATGCAGCGCAAACTATTCAAAAAACTACAGCGCCAGTAGTTGATCCTGACGACGAAGATGAAGACGATGACGAAGAAGAAGAGAGTGAGGTTGACAATCAAATTAATCCTGAAGAATTGCTAAAGAAGGGAGAATTACTTTATATGTCTGGTAATCTTGAAACACAAGTTCCTGCTTGCAGTGCATGCCATGCTCCAGATGCCAGAGGCAATTCATTAGCTGGATTTCCTGCATTGAGAAGTCAACATGCGACCTATCTGGTCAGTACGCTTAAACAGTATCGTGAAGGGGAACGTGTGAATGATACGGGCGGAATGATGCACAAGACTGCTCAACGTATGTCTACACAAGAGATTAATGCTGTCGCTGCTTATCTTGCAGGCTTGAAATAAGTCTGAGTTATTCCTGCTTGTCCATAGCAGTTAGAAACCTCGATGGTCGGTGATTTTGATAAGCGTGATCAGCCAGGGCAGGGTATTGTGTCCTTGAAGAAGTAAGAGCTGCCTGATGTTGTCGCTGTGATTATGTTGTCAGGTCGCGTTCATCCCAACAAGCTACAATTGTTTTCAAATAGCATAAGGAGTTGAACCTTTTCACGGACAACTCCTTATGTCTGATATTATCTCTGTTACATAATTTTCTTTGAATTTTTTTACCTCGTATAGAAGGAGTCTTGTATGGGCACTAAAAAACTACTGGCTTTCGTTTTTCTCTTAATTTTTTCTCTAGGTGTTCAAGCCTTGGAAATACCTGGAATTAATATAGAAAAAGGTGAAGGCTATGAAACAATCGATCCTCCACGGCCAACGGAAGACCCCAACAAAGTCGAAGTGCTAGAATTCTTCTGGTACGGTTGTCCGCATTGTTATAAATTTGAACCGTTTTTGCAGAAGTGGTTGAAGACCCGTCCTGATTATGTGAATTATATTCCTCAGCCTGCTGCGTTTAATAAAACCTGGGCGAAACATGCACGTGCATATTTCACCGCTGAGGCTTTAGGTGTTGTTGATAAAATGCATGAAGCTTTTTTCAGCGCTATCCAGATTGATAAGAAACGATTGGATAAGGAAGATTTGCTGGCTGATTTTTTCGTAGCTCATGGTGTTAGCAAAAAGGATTTTAGCAATACATATAACTCGTTTTTAGTTGATGCTAAAACACGGCAATCTGAATCTATTGCTGCACGTTATGGAGTTACGGGAGTTCCAGCGGTTGTTGTTAATGGGAAGTATCGTATTTCTGGTACTACCGCAAAGAACTACGACAACATGATCAAGATAATGGATTATCTGATTGCCAAAGAGCATGATGCAATGGCAAAGGTTGCTATGCCAACAAGTACCGAGTAAATCTTAAATTTTACAATGGCTAACCAGGATGCTTTTTCTTTATGCAAAAAGCATCCTGGTTAGCCAAGCCATAGAAAGGCGAGGACACTCCTGAGAGAAATCACAAATCGATTGAGATCTAATCCCCGCCCAGTTTCCCGCGCTAAAAAATTTATCCTGAGATTATCATTGCCGTTTCGTATACTCTTCAAAATGTAGACAATCAGTTTTTCTATAAGCACATCTTCCTCAGAACCTGTTCAATATCGTGAACAGGTTCTGAGTATATTCATCACACTTTCGTTGTAAATCCTATCGGACGATTCAGTGTTTGTTTGAATTTCAGTTCTTGCTGTAACGCAGTGATAAATTCCTGCGGTTGCGTTGATTGACCGAGTATCCCAAGCTGGCGATGTACAGTTGCGAAATCTCCTGGAGTCAACGTATTCATTTGGTTAAATTGATCACGTAAGTGATTAATTTTCAGGTCTGATGAATCCATATAGCGTTGAAACAGTTTCCACCCTTGCTCGGCCTTAAGGAATTCAAATTTAAGCTTGAAATCGAAACGACGCAACACTGCGCTGTCCAGACTATCCATTAAGTTGGTAGAGCAAACGAATATTCCTTGAAAGCGTTCCATTTGAACCAGTAATTCATTAACCTGGGTGACTTCCCAGCTATTGCGGCTTTGACTTCGCTCACGCAGAAAACTATCAGCTTCATCGAGCAGCAACAAGCTTTTTTCATCAGCAGCCTGTTCAAACATGCGCGCAATATTCTTCTCTGTTTCACCGATATAGCAATCGATAATATCAGAGGCTTGTTTTGCCAGTAACGGCATATCCATACTGTCTGCAAGATAACGTGCGTATGCACTTTTACCGGTACCAGGCGGGCCGTAAAAACATAAACGCCCCTGTTTACTGTGGTTGAGCCCAGAGCTGATATGCCCAAGATTACCTGATGTTTGCAATAGCGAAGGATCATAGATATCGGATTCAATCATATGCCCGGAACGCGTTGAAATGCCCATTGCTTTTAATGAGTTAAAAATAACCTGTTCGAGGTTTTCCTCTAATTGATGCTGTTCGGAATGTTCAATCATGGTGCTGACACGAACCGCTCTTTCAATCACTGCAGGTGGTAAATGCTCAATACCTGAAATTCGCTCAATCCACCCATCGCTGACATTGGTTTGATTCAGCGCTTTTTCCAGAATACGCTGACGGGCGGTGCGTGGAGGTACTTTCATTTCCAGCACATAATCAAAACGTCTGACAAAAGCATTATCCAGACTCCTGATGGAGTTAGTAATCCAGAAGGTTGGCACATCATTATTTTCAAGTAATTGATTAACCCAAGCCTTATCGCGCCCGGATTTTTTCTCACTGCTGAGCAGGGCAAACAAGTCATTGGGAAATAAATCCTCTATTTCATCAAACAACAGACAACACTGTTTGTCATTGCGCAATAAGCGCTGTGCAAGTTGGCAGGCTGAAATACGCTGTTTACCGGATAATGTGTCGCCATCTGGACTTTCTACACTGAGGGTAAACAAGCGTAATCCAGCCGTTTTCGCGATAGTATGTGCCAACTCGGTTTTACCTGTGCCGGGCGCTCCATAGAGCAGAATATTTGCTCCTTTCTGATTACTGTTTACGGCTTGCTTGAGGTATTTCTTCAGACGTTTATAGTCTTTGCTAATATGCGAGAAATCACTCTTTTTCAGTTTCGCCTTAGCCGCCGGGATGATGTACGCTGAAAATAACTGCATAACATCGGCTTGTTCAATTTCCAGGGAGTGACATAAGCCATCAAGCATTTCAAATTTGTATTCCAGGTCATTATTTGTGTTTTTTAACTTAACCAGCCCGGAACGATACAACAAACTATCTTTATGCAATGCTTTGATGATTTTTGTCTTCGGAATCTCCAGAGTCTGGGCCAGGATTGAATAGAGCTGACTATTATTGATGGTTCTGAATACATCAAAACAACGCCCAAATAGTTCGTGAGTATTGACCAGACAGGCAAAGGTTAATAGTTCAACATCAACATTAGTCAGTCCAAACTCTTTTTGAATCGATTTAATATTCTTGAACAGATGAGATTTTCGTTTGATTTTAAGTGCCGATATTTGAGCGTAACGCTTCCTGAGCAATGTATTGAGTTGCTCCGTTTTCATTTTTCGACAGTCATTATCGTTGAGACCAATGTACAATTTTGGCTCATCGTGCATTGCTGAATTGTTCAGGAAAATCTTGATACCTCCACACTCAAATAACATGCGAAATATCCATAATCGGCATAATAACTGTGTGTCTGAGCTGCCTGGAATATCCTGGCTAGACATCCATTCTGTTGATTTTGATTGAGTTGTTTTTTTCATGGGCTTTTTGTAAAAATGATATCCGGTCTCTTTTGCTAAAGAGACAAATTATTTTTACTTGCCTCCTGGTTATTGTGAACTGTTCGATGCATGTAAAGTGATAAATTGGCTATCAATACTGATTTCAGCATCTAAATTCTTCCATTATGCGCTAATATGCTGGTAATGCGTGATAATTATATTGTTGATGATTTTCACGCAACAGGCCCCAAGTTTTTAGATGGTTTTTACCGATAAATAGGACAATAAAAAACCCCGATCAACAGCTGCCGACCGGGGTTTTATTTCGGAAGACAGCGCTTGCCCTCCATACGATTTTCAGGAGGCTCAAGTCATCTTGGTCACTGTTTTGATTGTTACATTCAGTAACCGTGCGCAGCAAATTGATGTCTGCACTGTGACTGGAATGTAATGATTGATTTGTGGAGAAAACATGTTTGACCTCAAGCCTGTTTATTAGAGCTAGAATTATACAGCTTGGAGTTTTTGTGTCAACAAATAATCAAGTTACTTGATATTATAGTCAAATAACTTAGAATTCATAGTGTACCCATCCCATCCATGTTGGCAAAAAATTATCCATGAGTGTTTCAACCATCGCCGCTAGAATAAAACAGGCTCGCCAAATGGCGGGGTTATCTACGCAAGCCCAGTTGCTAAAAAAAATTCCACAATGGAAAACTTCCCGACTAGGCAATTATGAAGCTGGAATATCGTCACCAGGACCGGATGATATCGTGCTGATTGCGAGGGTAACTGACGTGTCGCCATGCTGGTTAATGTTTGGTTATGGACCGATTCGCCCTAGCAAACGTGATCTGCAAGCAATACGCCATCAGAACCTCCTGCACAGCATAGATCAATGCCAGTCAGAACCAGCTGCGCTGGCTGGTCTTGCCAGCGCATTAGGATTTAGTGAACAGCAATTTGTTGAATATCGCGAAAATCCGTTTTTACCTGTCGATAATGCGATTGCAAGTAAGTTAGAAGGGTATTTGAAGGTTCAACCAGGCTGGGCAGATGAGCAACATATTGAAAATGACCCGGTTTGCGCCTCATTCCCGGAGGATATCCGGGAGCTCATGTTGTTATATTCCGGCATGGATAAGGATAAACGCAACATGTCGCTGAAGGTGTTGCGTGTTATTTCTGAAAACTGAACTTCAATAGTTGCTACTCAGCTTACCCTCTATTTTGTCCAATCGCTGTCTGAAAGTGCTCATTTATAGGTATAAACTCCGCACTTTCGCCTTGCTCTTGTATATGAGATGGCAATCTGAGCAGTGACCGATTGCGCTGAGTAGTTTTAAAATCGATGCGATTCAATCCATTGTCTACACTGACAGTTTCCCATCTTGCAAGGCTACAATACAAGAGCGAAAATCCGGAAACAGATTTTCTTCCGGAACCAGGTTTGGAATCAAATCAACATTCAACAACATGTCTTTTGGTTGCTCTTGCATGCCGGTCATTAGAACGGTGACGCCTTTGCCCTGTAACTCCATCACCGCATCCTCAATGGCATAGATTCCAGATTGGTCGATATAGGGAACTCGTCGCATACGCATGATGACGATATTAACATCGGGCATGGCTCTGGTCATTTCCTGAAATTTTGAGGCAAACCCGAAGAAAATCGGACCTTCGAAATGTTTAATATAAATTTTATCGTGGAGTTGTTTGGGGATTATCAAGTCATCACTCCATGATTCTTCGCGTTGAAACTCGGCAATTGAACCAATGGCTGCCTTACCTTCTGCAACATCGCTCATTTTTTTCATAAACAAGATGGACGCGAGTACCATGCCGACGGCAACTGCTTGCAATAAATCGACAAACACAGTGAGTGTGAGCACGACAATCAGAATCACAGCATCTGCACGCGGTACTCGCAGCAGATGTTTGAGACCTTTGTAATCGATGATTCCAAAACCCACTGTAATCAAAATACCTGCCAATACAGGTAATGGAATCAATCTTGCGTAGGTTCCGGCGCCTAATAAAACCAGCAGCAGTGAAATACCATGAAAAACTCCAGATAATTTGGTCGTGCCACCGGATTTGATATTGACCACTGTTCGCATGGTTGCACCCGCACCCGGAATTCCGCCAATTAATGCTGCGCCTATATTGCCCAAACCCTGACCAATTAGCTCCTTATTGCTGTCATGTCTAGTTTTAGTCATATTGTCGGCAACGACTGAGGTTAATAATGAATCGATGGTTCCAAGCGCAGCTAGGGTGATAGCAGGCAGCAAAATAACCGAAAAATCAAGCCAGTTGTGAGATGTTAATGCTGCAATTTTGAGTTCTGGCAAACCTTTTGGAATATCGTTAATGATTAACACATCCAAGTCCATTAGGGTTGATGCAAAGGTTGATGCAATCAGAGCTACCAATGGGCTGGGAACGGCTTTATTGATACGTGGAAACAGGTAAATAATGGCAATAGTAACCAATGCCAATCCAACTGAGGCTGGATTGGTTTGACTGATAATATTTGGTAATTCAGCAAAAACTTCAATGATGTTTTTAGGCGAAGCATGGCCTAAAAATGGAAAAATTTGCAGGATAAAAATAATGACTCCAATGCCGCTCATAAAGCCGGATACGACTGGATAGGGCATGTAGCGCACGTATTGACCAATCTTGAAAACACCCAACAGAATCTGAAATACGCCAGACAGTAAGAAAATCGCCAGAATTGAGCCGAGCGCCGCATCAAGACTGCCGTATGTTTCTATAGCACTTGCAATAATTACTGCAGATACAACGGTCATTGGTCCGGTTGGTCCGCTAATCACCAAACAACGCAGCGATAATACCAATTGCAATGGCACCATAAAGACCAGCAATTGCCCCCATGCCTGACTGCAAACCAAATGCCAAAGCCAGTGGAAGCGCAACAACAGCGACTGTTAAGCCACCAAAAAGATCACCCCTTAGTGTTGAGCTGTCGAATGATAATCGACTCATAAATATCTCCTGATGTATTGGTTGTATCTATAATGTGTATTACAAAAACCGTCCTACACGAGAAATACGCTTTACTGAATGAGTTAGTAATCGATCAAATTTCTGGGTCATTTGTGCAAGCCGGCTTGGTTTGATCCAGCTCATTTGTAGCATACGACGTTCACCGACAAAGCGTTGATGTCCGTGAAATGAATGATCACTGCGCAGAAAAGCCAGCATGTTTCCACCTTCCGGTAATATCTCGACACCGTAATCTTCTATATTGTCCGCGTTGTGTAATAGGCGTAAACGTCCACCTTCGTGTTGCCAGTTGCTGTTGAAGTACAGCAGGATAGTCAGAATTTTGGACCAGTGATCAGTATGGATATTGCCATCACTGAGTTCACATTGGCCTCGTACCGTAATTGTGGAGGGATAATTGGTTAACTGAACATCAAAAATTTTGCCTACTGCATCGCTGAAAGAAGCATCATTTAATTGATCCAATAAAGCCTGGAATGTCCCTCCATAGTGTAGTTTTGCAGGATCATAATTTGCTGGACCTGGTACTAATGGGAAGTCATCATTGATTGCTTGTAATGCCTGAGGGTTGATAACAGCAGGGACAATGCAATGCTCAAAAGGGCTGCGTTCTAGTTTTGTTTGAGATAATTTTTCGAGGTCAATTATCATAACTTAATTTTTTAGGATTTATTCTTGGACAGCTTCCTGGCGACTATTGTACCCATAAACCGGGGAAAGTTGCTGATTAATCATTGTATCAATCTGCTCGATTTGTTCTGTGCTGAAATGTTCTCGAAAACCACCAACTTTTCCCTTGCGAACCTTGAAAGAATCAGGGTTATTGCGGTCTCCGGGAAGCATGCGCCCACCGCTTAGTAGAAATTTACCACTACTTTCCAGTTTTTTCATGTTTTCAAAAGAAGAAAATTCGACAGCTTGAGCAATGGTCTGCTCATCGACTGGGCTATTAAGGAAATCCATAATCCTGGTCAGTGTTGCTTCTGGAGTGGTTTTTAGATCTTCATAGCGCACAATCAGTAAGTTGCTCAAAGCATGCTTTTCTCCAGCCCAGATATTCATAAAATCAAATACTTTTTGTAATCCGGCGGAATGGTTGATGACAAATTCATCAATAGAAATATCGTCATCTTGTAACGGGTAATCATTGATGACTTTTTTTATCGGCTTCATACGGTGACGCCACTGAAAATACTGGGAAACAGCGACATCACCCGGGTGGCGAACCAATAAAATCACCTTTTTATTATAGTAATCTGATTTGTTATCAGTATTACCAGTGTAGTCTTTTAGATAATTATCATGGGTGAAAAATATTGCCGGGATTTTCTTGTTTTTACGATGTAAATTTTCGAATCCGATTAAATGGTGTTGGGCAAGATTGTACTTCAATTGATAGACACGGGAAATCATCATGCGCAACCAGGTTCGACCACTTTTTCCGAATGAAACAATCACATAATCAGCTTTGTTGAGACTTTTGAATTGCTCACGACCACGTATAACACGTTCCTTGGCAAGTTTTTCTGATGCGGGCAGGTAAAAGTGAGTGATTCGGAACAAAAATCGATGTAATTTTCTAATAATCGAATTCATGATGAAAAAGGTTAGAGTCCTATGTTAGATTGCTGTGTGGAACGGGTAGGATAATTATATCGGATATCTTGGGCTAGTCCGTTATATTTTGTGAGATTGATGACAATTAAGGTTGATTGCAGCACTGAATAATCGTTACAGCTCAAATAACCAGCGTAATATGCTTTGGGTGTCATTGATATTTAAGATTGTTGATACATTGATTGAATTATAATCTTCAAGTAAACAATTACCTGTTTTATTGAAGTTAAAATTATTATTGTATATATTTAACCGATTATTATTGTGTTTTAGATAATGATGAATTAAACTCCAGACGAAGTACTTAATAATAACTATCCGCAGAAAAGCGGTGGGCGGCGTTTCTTTTTTTCAAAGGGGGATTTATTATGAAGACACGTCTTTTTGGCTCCATGCGAGCTACTATTTTAATGCTGTTAGTATCAATTGCTGTACTGATTATATCAATATCACATGTACATGCGAGCATGGTTACTTTTCAGTTCGAAGGAAGGCTGACCAATGTTGATAGCGAGTTGACCAGCGAATTCGTAGTGGGTGATAAGTTTACTGGTACTTATACATTTAATCCAAATGTACCACCTGATGATCCAGATTTAGCTGAATTGGTTGGTACATTTACTTTTGCTAATGCGGTTTCAGCGATGTCATTCACCTCTGGCGATTACAACATTTCTTCAGTGGCTCATGGATCTATCATCAATGATTTTCAAGATGATGATCTTTATCAAGCAGCAATCAGTCCTGTTTCGGGAACCTCGATAGGTGACTATGCGCCCAGATCTATGTCCCTCTCTTGGATTATTGGCGGCAATTCTGTTGCATCCCTAGATCCGCTGGATTTTCCTGGGGCCACGATGTTGATCAATCCAAATTTTGATCCCAACCTACCCCCGGAGGTCTTCAACTCCGAACGAGAGCTATTCGATACTCAAGGAAATATTGTATATGATCCCCTAGTTGGGGTTATAGGCGATCTTAACCAACCACTGTTCGATAGATTTGGTAATCAGATCCTTCGGGATGAAAACGGTGATTTTATAGAAAACAGCAGAGGCTTTAGCTTTGATTTTGCTACTGAAGATCAACAATCCGCCTTTATATCTGGTGATTTGACTTCTGTCACTGCTGCTGTTGTTCCTATTCCCGCTGCTGTCTGGCTATTTTGTACCGGTTTGTTGGGATTAGTTGGATTTACAAAGCGTAAGCAGGATTCATAACATTTAGATCAAGAGACGCTGGAGTCTTCAGCGCCTCTTGATTTGCATAAAAACAACTTAGCCTTTTGGAATTCTGTCAATCAGGTTTACGAGCCGTCTAGTCGGGTTGACCCTACTAAATCTGTTTGCCGTTCAGTCAGAATAGTTGGTATTACTTTCATGTACTGACTAGTGTCAAATTGCTTTACAAACAGTTTTCTTCGGTGGGTTGTTTTTTGACCTCAACGAAAGTTGCCAGGTCAATACTAACCAGAAACTATCTTATCGGCTTCAAAGTCAGGTTGCCATAACTTTTCAAGCTCATAATACTCGCGGGTTTTTTCCAGCATCAGATGCACCATGACATCACCCAGGTCAACCAGTACCCAGTCGCAAACCTTGATGCCTTCTATGCCAAGCGCTGTTGCGCCTTGTTTACGTGTTTCGGTGACGACGTGGTCTGCGAGTGCTTTCACGTGTCTGACGGATGTTCCGGTAGCGATTATCATGTAATCGGTTACACTGGATTTTCCCTGTACATCAATACAGGTAATGTTGATGCCTTTATTTGCGTCAATTACGTCAATTACGAGTTGACGCAAGTCTTCTGCTGATAAATTCTGTTCTGCCACATAAACCTCATGTTGATTTTGAATCGATACGCTGATTGTACCTAATCAATTGTCGAGATGTTATAAAAATCACACGAATTCCAGTTTTATGGCCTTGATTGATAAATACGATGTTGCTGCAACCATCGAAAAACGCTATCCGGCACCAGACAACGAATGCTCTTATGCTCTGCAAGCAGGGCTTTAATTCGGGTTGATGATATTTCCAGTGGTGGGGTCTTTAAAAAATACACTAAGCCCGCATGTTGTTGTTTTAGTTGTTGCACGTTGTTAGTACATCGCTTTGCGGTGTAATCGGCAACTTTCGCACTGGTAGTCATTGTATACCCAGGTCTTTGTACCACAACTAAATGAGCAAGATTTAACAATTGTGTCCATTGGTGCCAGGTGTCGAGTTGTTGGTACGCATCGGCACCAATAATCAAACACAGGGATTGTTGACCGATCTCTTGTCGTAAATCAGTTAAGGTATCCACTGTATATGACATTCTGCTTTGACGAATTTCACGATCATCGACTAGTAACGCTGGCTCGTTTTCAATTGCCAGTTCTAACATTTGTAAACGCTGATCGGCACTGGCAATGAATGGATCTCGATGGGGAGGTAGACCGCAGGGTATCAAGCGCACTTCATCGGCCTGGAATTGGTCGCGTACTTCAATTGCGATGCGTAAATGACCAATATGTATTGGATCAAAACTGCCGCCCAAAACCGCTATCATGTCAATTCGAAGTACATTGCCAAAATAGCAAGGATAGCATTAGCTGCGGATCTGGCCGTCACCCAGCACAATAAATTTTTGTGTAGTCAATCCTTCCAGACCAACAGGTCCACGTGCATGGAGTTTGTCGGTACTAATACCAATTTCTGCACCCAGCCCATATTCAAAACCATCAGCAAAACGGGTAGATGTATTGACCATGACTGAGCTGGAATCTACTTCTCGTAGAAAACGTCGTGCTTTGCTGTAATTTTCAGTGACAATCGATTCAGTGTGTGCAGAGCTATACTGATGGATATGTTGTATGGCTTCATCCATCGTATCGACAATACGGATAGCTAATATCGGTGCCAGATATTCGGTTAGCCAATCTTCTTCTGTCGCAGGTGTACATTCAGCAATCAGTGAGCAGGTCATTGGGCAGCCTCGCAGCTCAACACCTTTATCCAGAAATTGAGCCGCCAGGGCTGGCATTATCTCGGTCGCGATGGACTTGGCAACCAGCAAAGTTTCTATTGCGTTGCACACACCATAACGCTGGGTTTTTGAGTTGACTGCAATGGCAATCGCTTTGTCGTGATCGGCTTGATCGTCAATATAAACATGGCAATTACCATCCAGATGTTTAATTACTGGAATACGTGCATCACGCGAAATACGTTCAATCAGTCCTTTGCCGCCGCGTGGCACAATGACATCCACAGAGTCTTGCATCTGGATGAGATACCCAACTGCTTCACGATCTGTGGTTTCTACCACTTGTACACAAGTTTCTGGCAATCCAGCTTTACTTAATCCCTGTTCAATACATCTGGCAATGGCTTGATTGGAAAATACCGCTTCTGATCCTCCGCGCAGGATACTGGCATTGCCAGATTTTAGACACAATGCTGCTGCGTCCGCAGTTACATTGGGGCGTGACTCGTAAATAATGCCGATAACGCCCAGTGGTACGCGCATTTTACCCACTTGAATACCGGAAGGCTGGTAGGCTAAATTTTCGATTTCGCCAACTGGATCGGGTAAGCCGGCAACCTGGCGTAACCCATCGGCCATAGCTTCAATTCTAGCTGCTGTTAGTTCTAATCGATCAAGCAAAGCCGCATCCAGGTTGTTTTTCTGACCATTGGCTAAATCTTTGGCATTTTCTTCAATCAGGGACTCACTCCCGGCAACAATCGCATCAGCGATAGCGTATAAAGCCTGATTTTTAACACCTGTTTCAGCGCCAGCAAGCACTCGGGAAGCAGCAACAGCTTGCTGTCCAACTGATGTCATATAGTCTTGTATGGATTGCATGTTATTATCCTGGGTTTCGGGATTATTGAATCCCTTGCTGCCTAGAATCTGTCTAAGGTCTCGCTGAAGGGATGCAGCGCAAAGGCAAAAGTGGACGAAAAAGCGCAGCATACTGGTGTATGTGAGCATTTTGAGACCGCATTTAACGCCGCGATGCGTCCTTCAGCGAAATCTTAAGCTGGTTCTTAAGGTTTTAAACGATACAAAGCAGATATATCCTCTTCGCCGTAACCTTCCTGCATGAGTACTTCATAGTCTTTAATGGTTTGTTCAGTGAGTGGCAATTTAAATCCTTTCTGATCGGCCATTTGCTTGCAGATTTTCAGATCTTTGTGATGCAAACCCACTTTGAAACCAGGTTCGAATTGCGCGTGAGTCATGTTTGGTCCGCGGTGTTCAAGAAACCAGTTTCCAGCCGCGCCAGCTGAAATCACATCAATCACTTTATCCATTGGCAAACCCAGTTCCCCTGCAAATGCTAGTGCTTCAGTCACTGCCTGGTTAATACCCGCTGCCATTGCCTGATTAACCGCTTTTGTGCCTTGTCCTGAACCAGTGGGACCCATAACTATTATTTGCGTAGATAATACTTCTAGTGCAGGTCTAGCTCGTTCCAAAACATCTTCATCACCACCGATCATCATTGCCAAGGTGCCATTTTTTGCACCTTCAACACCGCCTGAGACTGGGGCATCCAGAAACATGGTTCCGCGATCTTCCAGAACCATGGCTGCCGCTTTAGCTGTTGTTACACTGACGGTTGATGTATCAACCACAATTTTACCAGGGCTTAGCCCAGGTAACATTGCCCGAACCACATCCAGAACGTCGTCATCTGCTGAAACACAGGTAATGATTAGATCACAGCGTTTAGCCAGTGCGGAAGGTGATTTTGCGCAACGCACACCAAGTTTTGATGCGATTATTTTGGCATCATCTATGTTTCTACCCCAGACAGCATACAGGAAGTCGGTCGCTGCCAGATTACGTGCCATCGGCTTCCCCATTGCCCCCAGCCCAATAAACCCGACCCTCATTCTAATTGCCCCAAATAAGTTCCTGATTGCAGGGTGGTTTTAAACATGGTCTCAAATTCCTGTTTTAATGTGCTTTCCAGATCAGCATTATCCAGTTTTAATTGTAAGCGTTCCAGTATCAGTTCTGGTTCGATATGCACATAGCGAAACAGGTCGGCTACTGTATCACCTGTGTTCGGTGAGTAATAATGGGATTGTCCATGATCATCAAGATGGATATTAATCGCATCAACATCACCAAACAGGTTGTGCATATCACCAAGAATTTCCTGATAAGCACCGAGCAGAAAAAACCCCAGGTAATATGGCTCATTCTCAGCAATTTCATGCAAAGGCATGGTACTTTCGATGCCATTTTGTTCAACGTAATGAGCGATGCTGCCATCTGAATCGCAAGTTAAATCCTGGATTACTCCACGTCGCAAAGGTTGTTCGTCGAGTCGTGCCAAAGGCATAATTGGAAAGCGTTGTTGAAAAGCCCAGACATCCGGCATTGACTGGAACAGGGAAAAATTACAAAATACCTTGTCTGCTAATTTCTCATTCAAACTATCCAGTGTTTCCACTGCAGATGGATGAATGGTTCCAGATAATTTGAGAGCATTGAGCTGATCTCTGATCTGCTGCATCTGCAGATAACAAGTGGATTCCTCGTCAATCAATTGCAACAAATCGAGCCAGCCTTCAGTAAAGTCTTTGCGAATCTGTTTCAACCTGGCTTCTACCTGTTCTGATAAATCCATCAAGTGCTGTATATTAGTGGTCGCTTGCTGGCTCACAACAGCTTGTTTTGTCAATCTTTCCACATCAACAACATTGGTAATCAATACTGAATGGTGTGCCGTCATTGCTCGTCCTGATTCAGTCAATATGTCAGGCTCTGGTATACGATTACTATCACAGATCTGTTTGATACTGCGCACAATGGTTTGTGCATAGGCTTCAAGCGAATAATTTATTGAAGTCGTTTTATCGGAACCATTCGCTTCATAGTCCACAGCCAAGCCTCCGCCTACATCCAGTGTTGTCAGTTGGGCTCCCAGTCGATGTAGTTCAACGTAAAAACGACCTGCTTCGTTGATGCCACTTTCAAAGTTTGCCATATCAGTCACTTGCGAACCAATATGAAAATGCATCATCTTTAGCCATTGTAGGCAATTGTGCTGATTAAGCTGTTCTAATAGCGATAATACCTGGGTCGGGCCAAGCCCAAACTTGGACTTTTCGCCACCAGTATTCTGCCAGCGATGATCACCAATATTTGATAGGCGGATGCGTACGCCGAGTTGTGGTTCTACATTAAGTTTTTCAGCTTCTGTGAGGATCAGTGGCAGCTCGGATAGCTTTTCGATGACTAAAAAGACATTTAAACCCATGCGCTGTCCGATCAACGCCAGACGGATATAAGCGCTATCTTTATAGCCATTGCATACGATGGGCCCACCAGTCGATAGTGCAATGTTAGCGAGTAATTCTGCCCGGCTTCCTGCTTCAAGCCCAACCAGACCTGGATTTGATTTTAAAATACCGTCAATGACAGTCTTTTGCTGATTAACTTTGATGGGATAAACCGGGAAATAGTTTCCTCGATACCCGCATTCTGAGCGTGCTTTGGAAAAATAATCAACCAGACTGTTGACACGATGTTCTACGATATCGATAAACCGTACCAGCACGGGTAATTGAAGATCGTGTTGCCGAATCGAATCGGCAATCTCATACATGTTGATGCTGGGTTGTTTGCGATCAGCCTGCGGAAAAACGATGACCTGACCATTCTGATCTATATCAAAATAACCCGCACCCCATGTTTTGATTCCATAGAGTTCGCGAGACTCTTCCACGCTCCAATTCATCAAACTCTCCATTCTTTAACTTTTAGATGGTTGAAGCGCAGGATTGAATAACCGAGAATATTTGTGTTGTGTGACGACATTGTTAGTCATGTGCATATCTATCCTGCTCTATCAATCAGTCGTACATTTTAACATTTTGGAGATGTGAATGTAGCTTCCTTAAGATTTGTTTTGAAACCAGGCCAGTTTATCCCTCAATCGAACAACATTACCAATAATCAATAAGGTTGGTGCTGAAACTTCTGCGTTTTTGACTATTTCCGGCAGCGTTGCCAGTGT
Source organism: Methylococcales bacterium (assembly GCA_965224565.1). Classification (GTDB taxonomy): domain Bacteria; phylum Pseudomonadota; class Gammaproteobacteria; order Methylococcales; family DRLZ01; genus DRLZ01. Next base: position 1,355,242 of record CBDCZN010000002.1, read on the forward strand.
TCCAGTCATCACTCGCTGGTCTTGACAGGTGCCATGTTCGATTAACGCAACCGGGGTTTCAGCAGACTTTCCAGAATGGATTAGTTGCTGGCAAATCTCTGGTAATCCGATTAAACCCATGTAAACCACGATGGTTTGATTGGGAGCCATTAAATGCTCCCAATCGAGGTTAATACAGCCATCCTGTAAATGACCAGTAATAAACACACAGGATTGGGCGTAATCACGATGCGTTAGCGGGATGCCAGCATATGATGCACAACCAGACGCTGCGGTAATCCCGGGAACTACCTGGAAGGTAATATTATCATCAACCAGTGTTTCTATTTCCTCGCCGCCGCGTCCGAAAATAAACGGATCACCACCTTTTAAACGCACCACTTGTTTGCCTTGATTGGCTAGGCGCACTAATAACTGGTTGATGGTTTCTTGCGACATAGTATGTTGAGCACGGGCTTTTCCTGCATAGATTTTTTCGGCATCGCGTCGCACCAGTTCCAGGATATCCTGAGATACCAGACGGTCGTAGACGACAACATCTGCTTGCTGAATCAGGCGCAAAGCGCGTAACGTCAGCAATTCAGGATCTCCTGGGCCTGCACCAATCAGGGCTACTGAGCCTGACAGCTGCTGCCCCGGTACTACGGCATCGACAAGATGATGCAAGTTTTTTTCTGCTTCTTTTTGTTGACCAGCGAAAACCAGTTCAGCAATTGGCCCATACAGAATTTGCTCCCAGATACGCCGCCGCTGTGGCACATTGGGAATACGTTGTTTAATCAATTCTCTGAAGCGTGCTGCAAATTCGGCAAGTGTACCAAATCGGGCTGGAATCAGGGTTTCCAGTCGTTCTCGCAAGATACGCACCAGCACTGGAGATGAGCCTCCTGAGGACACAGCAATCGTTAGTGGCGGACGTTCGACAATGGCTGGAAAAATAAAACTGGATAACTCTGGTGTATCAACCACATTGACGGGAATATCAAGTCGTTTGGCTGCATCTGCAACGCTGGAATTGACAGCATCATCGTTAGTAGCTGCAATGACCAGGCGACAATCCTTCACATCGCTGGTTGTGAATTTTTTTTGGATAAAAACAATACGCTTGTTATCAGCCAGCTCGCGCATGGCTGAGTTGATTTCAGGCGATACAACAACAATGTTAGCTTTTGATTTGAGTAATAGACTTACTTTGCGATAAGCCGTACTTCCAGCACCAACCACCAGACATTGACTGTCGGCAACACGCAGGAAGACTGGAAAAAATTCCATTGAAATTGTTTTAGCCTAGCGTCAGAGAACGCAGTCGGCTGGCATTCCAGACCACTGTTAGTGATGACATAGCCATGGCTGCTCCGGCAATCATTGGATTGAGCAGAATACCAGCGACTGGATACAGTAAGCCTGCTGCAACTGGAATGGCTAGTACATTATAGAAGAATGCCATAAACAGATTTTGTTTGATATTTTTAGTGGTGGCGGCTGAGAGTAGCATCAAGTTTGGTACTTTCTGTAGCGAACCTTGCATGATCACCACATCTGCACTTTCGATAGCGATGTCGGTTCCGGTGCCGATGGCAATACCAACGTCAGCCTGGGCAAGAGCCGGAGCATCGTTGATGCCATCGCCCACCATGCCAACAATTGCATTATTCTGCTGAAGCTGCTTGACAATCTCGGCCTTATCCTGGGGTAACACTCCGGCACGTAAATTTGTAATGCCTACCTTTTGCGCGATGGCTTGTGCAGTGGTTAAATGATCTCCAGTGACCATCATCACTTGCAGCCCCATGTCTTGCATTTGTTTAATTGCGGTCACAGATTCCTGTTTGATTGGATCGGACACTGTAATCATACCGATCACAGTGTTTTCTCGCGCCAGCAAGATTGGAGTCTGGCCTTGTGCTGCATATTTCTCCATTAATTCGGGGAATTTCCCGGAGTTAATGGATTCCTGTTCCATTAAAGCTAGATTGCCTAACCGATATACGTGGTCATTGATATTACCTTGTACACCTTTCCCTGTGACTGATTCAAAATTAGATAAGGGTAATGACTCCAGTTGTTTTTGTTTGGCAGCGTCAACGATTGCTGATGCCAGGGGATGTTCGGAATTCTGCTCCAGACTGGCTGCCATTTGTAAGATAGTGTCATCACTAAAGTCATCCCCGGCAACCACTGAATCAAGTCTCGGTTGACCCTCGGTAATGGTTCCGGTTTTATCCAGTACTATCGTAGTGACTCGTGAGGCGCTTTGCAATGCATCGCCATTACGAATCAAGGTTCCGGCCTGGGCTGCTCGTCCTACTGAAACCATCACAGAAATTGGCGTAGCCAGTCCCAAAGCACAAGGGCAGGCAATCACCAGTACGGTCATCGCAGTGACAAAAGCATAGCCAATCGCTGGGACAGGACCAAATATCCACCAGACAAAAAAGGTCAACACTGAAATCGCAACCACAACCGGGACAAAAACAGCGGCTATTTGATCAGCCAGACGTGCAAGTTCGGGTTTGCTGCTCTGGGCTTGGCGCACGCTTTGAACGATTTGTGCCAATACAGTATCGTGACCAATATGCGTTGCCTTGAACAAAAATGAGCCAGTCAGGTTGACAGAGCCACCAACCACTTCGTCACCGGTTGCTTTCTCGACTGGCATGGCTTCGCCGGTCAACATGGATTCATCTACTGAGGAATGGCCATCAATCAATTCACCATCAACCGGAATTTTTTCGCCAGGGCGCACACGAATGGTTTCATTCAATCCAACCTGTTCGATTGAAACATCAACATCCTCACCATTGCGTACAACCCGCGCAGTTTTTGGTTGCAGGCCAATCAGTTTTCGAATGGCACTTGAAGTGCGCCCACGTGCTCTGATTTCAAGTGCTTGTCCAAAGTTGATGAATGCAAGGATCATCACGGCTGCTTCAAAGTAAGCGTGTCGCGCAATTGGTGGCAACCAATCTGAAAAATCGATAACGATGGTGGAATAAAACCAGGCGGCTCCGGTTCCCAGCGCGATCAAGGTGTCCATATTGGCTTGACCAAGTTTGAATGCCTTGATGGCTCCGCGGTAGAAATGACCGCCTGAATACCACATCACACCCAGTGTCAGTAATGAAATGACTGACCAAAAGGTGGTGCCTTGTGCAGTGCCTAGCTCGGGAAATGAAAACAATGTGAGGTGTGTACCCAGCATCAACGGTATACCAGCCGCTGCTGCAATCAGGGCTTTTCGAATGAGCTGGTGATAGTGTGTTTCCTCAAGTTCTTCCTGCTGAGATAAATCGCTGAGATCTTGCATAATCGCTGCGTCATATCCAGCTTCGTGCACAGCGTCCATCAATATCTCTGGATCGAGGTCTGAGTTAACTTCTATACTGGCAGTATGGTCAGCAAAATTAACGGTTGCAGTCACGACATTCGGAACCACATTCAACGCATCTTCAACACTTTTGACGCATCCAGCACAGGTCATTCCGGCGATTGATAGTTGTATGGTGTTATTGTCTGTTTGTTGTTGATTGGTCATTGATACGGTGCGACTAGTTTTGTTCAGTGATACCTTGTGCTGAATTCCTGCGCAGGGGAGGGCGGTCGTGAAATATCAGCTTGATATTATTGAACCTTGTAGCCAAGTTCTTCAACGACTTGTTTCATCTGATCCACATTAATTTTTGATGTTGTGTAAGCAATCTCAACTTTGTTGAGTTTATGGTTGGGTACAACCTTATCGATACCGTCCAGAGCCTCCAGTGCTTGTTTTACACCAGACTCGCAGCCGCCACATTTCATTCCTGCTACATCTAATACCACAGTTTCCATTGTTGTCTCCTTTGTTACACGCTGAATTGATTGACTAGATTACCATAGTATTTAATGGTAACGGCAAACACCAATTTATCAGTAGATTATGATACGATTGCTGTCAAAGGGGAAGTGACTAATTGGGTTGTTACTTGACAGCCTGTCTGGTTAAGCTCGTTTCGAGTTAACCCCAGTTGTTAGTAGTCAGGCTCAGAAACCTGATTGATCCAGCAATTAACAAATGATGTTTGCGATAAACGCTAACATTTATTCAATTCAGGAGTGGTACTATGAAAAAATTCTCTCAATCGATTATTTTCATTTTTTTACTGATGACGATTGCCTTATCATGTAATGCAGACGCAGGTATGACTACAATCAAAGACATTAATACTGAACAACTTCTTGAGTTGCAACAACAGGGAGCGATTGTTATCGATGTGCGAACGCCTGAAGAATGGGATGAAACAGGGGTGATTCCAGGAGCAAAAAAAGCAATGTTTTTTAATCAACAAATGCAACCTGTTGAAGATGAGTTCCTAAAGGAAATTAATAAAATCACCAACAACACTGACAAACCAGTTGTATTGTATTGTCGTTCGGGTGGTCGCTCTGGAAAAGCTGCCAACTTGTTGGCAGAAAAGACAGTTCTGAAAAATGTTTATAGCCTGGATGGGGGGATTAAACAATGGTTGGCAGAAGGTAAAACCACCGAAAAATAGTATTCATGGATCATAGCTATTGAGAATAAATACACTAAACTATGCAAAAAACATCTCGTAATCAGGTAATTGCGCTTGCTGGTCTTGCTCAGGCAACAGATCTTGTTCGCCAAATCGCTGTCAACGGATCAATTGATGCGAACGCAATGGAAGCGATGGTCACCAGTGTACTAAAGCTTGAGTCGGAATCGATAGAAGATATCTATGGTGGGCTATCAGGCATACAACCTGGCTTGAGAGTGCTTCGCAGTCAATTGTCTGGTAATAGTGGAGAGTTCGATCGTATTCAAGGACGTTATGCTGCCAGTCTTATTTTTCTGGAGAGCAAACTTGAGAAATCTTCAGAGATGCAACGCCAGGTTCAAACTGGCGTGAAAGCCGCGATAACAGTAGTCGAAGAGCTTCCTCTACTGCATCAAGATGTGATGGCTAAATTGGCAGAAACTTACGAGGCGACGTTAAGCAAAATTCGTCCGCATGTCATGGTGCAAGGCAATCAGAAGCATTTAACCAACCCTGCTAACATTAATAAAATCAGAACCTTGCTGCTTGCCGGCATTCGCTCCGCAATGTTATGGCATCAATCTGGCGGTAGCCGCTGGAAACTATTGCTTGGTCGCAAGCAATTATTGGCTGAAACAGAGCGCTTGCTTAAACAAGGTTAGCAAGCTGTTCGAGAATAGAGTCTGTAGCGAATAAAGCTTATTTTAATCAGTCTGTTACGGAATTTTCGGCAACAATTTGATCAGCAATGACATTTGTTGCTGCTTGAAAAGACTCTATGCAGCCGTAGCATTGCATTAACAGATCCCTCACCAACAGTTGCTCTTAGTGAACACATTCCATACAGTTACCGATGCCTGAATTACCAGAGGTCGAAACCACTCGTCGCGGTATAGAGCCACATCTAAAAGAACGCATTATCAAGGATATCATTATTCGTCAACCTAGCTTACGCTGGTTAGTGCCTGAATATATGGCATCAAAGTATGCTGGACAGCATATTATCTCAGTTATTCGACGTGGGAAATATTTACTGATTCAAACGGGTAATAACACAATCATCAACGCTACGATACTGATTCATCTTGGCATGTCTGGTAGTTTGCGGATTTTGGAAAAATCAGTTTCTCCAGGGAAACACGATCATATTGATATTTTACTTGATAACAGTAAACTGCTACGTTTTCATGATCCACGACGCTTCGGCGCTTTTCTGGATTGCCCCGCGGATGAACCGCTATCTCATCCTTTGCTAGCAAAACTGGGGCCAGAGCCTTTGAGCGACGAGTTTTCAGGAGAGTATCTTTATCAACGCTCACGCAATCGAACACTCAACATCAAAAGCTTTATTATGGACAGCCATGTAGTGGTCGGTCTGGGTAATATCTATGCGACAGAAACATTGTTTGAAGCAGGTGTCCATCCGACCAGAGCTGCAGGCAAAATATCCCGTAAACGCTATACAAACTTAGTCCTGCACGCTAAAAAAATCATCGACAGTGCTATTCAACAAGGTGGTACAACTTTGCGAGACTTTGTTGATGTCAGCGGAAAGCCGGGTTATTTTAAGCAACAGCTTAAAGTCTATGGGCGTGAAAACCAGCCCTGTATTGATTGCCAGACACCAATACGCAGATTGAAGCAAAGCCAGCGTTCAAGTTGGTATTGTCCGCAATGTCAGCATTAAATAATACAGTGAAAATATCGATTTGAACCTAGCGAGAAGACTGGTTATACTCCATGTGTGGGATTCTGGTTTTGTAGGAGGCTCTCTATTCTCGGACAGCACTCCTAGTGCGGTCTTGATTCCGTGGAACTTTCCTTTTCACATTGACAACCTAATTAAATCTCATGCGTAATTGTATAAAATCTTGCACTATTGTTTTGCTCATCAGTATTTCGATCTATGGTTGCGGACAAAAAGGCGATCTTTTTCTGGAAGAACAAGAGTTACCTGAAGCAACTGAAAAACCAGTTGATTCTGATGAAAAATCCACAATAAATTGATTTAAAAACAGCAAACATTGGTCGACTGAAAAGATAGAAGCTGTTTGGTTAAAAAATGTCCAAGCGAAAAGTTCTTGAATCGATTGGGTTTTTTCGATGGTTCGAGGCGAATAGTTGCGCTATTTAACGAGGAGCAGCGGAAAAATACAACGATTTCAAGGGCTTTGCAGCGGACATTTTTTAACCAAACAGCCTCTTAATCAATCTGCTGTGTTTTGCCGCTTTCTGCTGACCCTGCTATTAGAAATCTGAAAGCGGTTATTTCACTCTCCACTATTCCATCTCCCTTTTATCAATAGACAATCAGGTAGTATTTACACATGGATTATTTTAGTGTCAGGGGTCAACAGTTGTATGCCGAAGATATCGCTGTGGCTCAAATTGCCGAACAATTTGGTACTCCATGCTATGTCTATTCCAAAGCAACTCTGGAAAGACACTGGAATGCATTTGATAATGGGTTAAAAACACATCCGCATTTAATTTGTTATGCAGTCAAGGCTAATTCCAATCTTGCAGTGTTAAATGTACTGGCAAGACTTGGCTCAGGTTTTGATATTGTTTCTATTGGCGAGCTGGAACGGGTACTTAAGGCAGGAGGCGATCCTGATAAAATTGTTTTCTCCGGTGTCGGTAAACGTAACGATGAATTGTTACGCGCCATGCAAGTTGGTATTCGTTGTTTTAATGTAGAAGTCGTTGACGAGCTGGATCGCATTAACCAGATTGCCAAACAGATTGGGCGCAAAGCTCCCGTTTCAATCCGCGTCAATCCGGATGTTGATCCTAAGACTCATCCTTATATATCCACTGGTCTAAAAGAAAACAAATTTGGTATTGATATGCAAATCGCTGCCAAAGTCTATCAACATGCCAGTCAGCTTGAGTTTCTGGATGTGGTTGGTATGGATTGTCATATTGGATCGCAATTAACCGAGATTGATCCGTTTATTGCTGCACTGGATCGTATGCTGGAACTGGTTGATCGTTTGCAACAATCAGGTATCAATCTGCATCATCTTGATCTGGGTGGTGGTTTGGGAATTCGTTATGATGATGAGCAGCCACCAACCCCGGACCAACACGCACAAGCGATTTTAAGTTGTCTGGCAGGAACTGAGTATGAGATTCTTCTTGAGCCAGGTCGAGCCATTGCCGGAAATGCCGGAATACTTGTCACCAAGGTGGAGTATCTGAAACAAACGCCAGAGCATCGTTTTGCTATTGTAGATGCGGCGATGAATGACTTGCTGCGACCTTCGTTGTATAGTGCCTGGCATGACATTGTTGCAGTCAATCAGGATAATAAAACATCAACACAGGTTTACGATATTGTTGGACCGGTCTGTGAAACCGGTGATTTTCTCGGTAAACAGCGCACACTGGCGATAGCAGAACATGATTTGCTGGCAATCCGTTCGGCTGGTGCTTACGGGTTTACCATGAGTTCTAACTATAATTCTCGTCCGCGTTCAGCAGAAGTGATGGTTGACGGCGATCAAGTGTATTTAATCCGTGAACGCGAAACCATCTCCTCGCTTTGGGACGGTGAACATTTATTGCCATGAAGCTTCAGTTCACCAAAATGCACGGACTGGGTAATGACTTTGTGATGATTGATGCGATTAACCAGAACGTATCACTCTCCCAGGAGCAACTTCGCCATTTGTCAGATCGGCATTTTGGAGTTGGTTGCGACCAGATTCTACTGGTCGAGAAAACTCAACGTGATGATGCCGACTTTCGTTATCGCATCTTCAACGCTGATGGCTCTGAAGTCGGGCAGTGTGGTAATGGTGCGCGTTGTTTTGCTCGCTTTGTTATCAACCAACAATTGACTTCTGACAAAATCATTCGGGTTGAAACTCAATCTGGCATATTGATCTTGATTAACAATGAAGATGACAGTGTCTTAGTAAATATGGGAGTGCCACAATTTGAACCCGATCACATCCCTTTGCTTGCCGAATCACGAAAAACAGACTATATATTAGAGGCAGAAGGGGAAAGTATTCACTTTGGTGCAGTCTCCGTTGGCAACCCGCATGCGGTTTTACAGGTTGACCAAGTCGATAAGGCGCCAGTGCAAACGCTGGGGCCATTATTAGAGCAGCATCATTTGTTCCCGGAACGCGCCAATATCGGTTTTATGCAAATCAGCGATCAGCATGCCATTTTGCTACGGGTTTACGAGCGTGGCACGGGTGAAACGCTTGCTTGCGGTAGCGGTGCTTGTGCTGCAGCAGTCATCGGTATTCAACAACAACTGCTGGCGACTCCAGTCAGTGTGACGTTGCCAGGTGGTGATTTAATTATCGACTGGCAAGGTGAAGGTCAACCTGTCATGATGACAGGCACTGCAACAACTGTATTTGAAGGTACAATAATTCTATGAGTTCACAACGCCCGGAAATGCTTGCAGAACATCTAACGCCAGATGTTGTCGCAGACTATCTTGCACATCACCCAGAGTTCTTTAAGCAACATACCGAGTTGCTGAAAACGCTTTATATACCGCATCCATCAGGAGAAGCGGTGTCACTGGTTGCCAAACAATTGGAGATATTGCGCGAAGACAATCGAAAATTACGCAAGAATTATGCAGATCTGGTTGATGTAGGCCGTAGTAATGATGCAGTTTTGCGTAAAATGCACCATTTGGTGCTGTCGTTAATGGGAGCGGAAACACTGGAGCAAGCGATTACCTGTCTGACTGATCAGCTGCGTAGTAACTTCTCCACCGACTTTGTTTCGTTACAGATTATTATGGACAGCCAGACAGAATCCATGCTTCCTTCGCGCGGGATGAGAGATTTGGCTATTTCACCAGATAACGAGGGGTTACAGCTGTTTGCATCCATCATAGAAACCAACCAGCCTCAATGTGGACAAGCCGAACCAGAACAACTTCAATTTCTGTTTCCAGATCATGCCAAAGAAGTCTCTTCCTGTGCAATCATTCCAATTCAACACAAAGGTTTTGTTGCATTAATGAGTATTGGTAGTCGTGATGAAAATCGATTTTCTTATAATGCAGGAATTATGTTTCTTACCCAAATGGCTGAATTGGTGGGCATGCGTTTTTCCAGTCTGATTGATGAGGCAAACAAGCAGACTGTCGAGGCTGTTGTCGAACAATTTTTTCAGACAGAGGTGGAAGCAGATGACACGACTGACGAGTAAGAAGCTGTCTGGTCAAAAAACATCGAAGCGAAAAGTCCTTGAATTGAGGGCGTTTTTTCGATGGTTTGAGGCGAATAGTTGATGCTATTTAACGAGAAGTATCGGAAAATCGCACCAATTTCAAGGGCTTTGCAGCCGATTTTTTTTGACTAGACAGCTTCAAAGCATGCACTCAATAGCAAACCAATCTCTGGATGCTTATCTGCAACATCTTCACGTCGAAAAACGCGCTTCACCGCACACCATCAAAAACTACGCACGCGATTTGTCGAATCTTCAACAATTCTGCGACACGCACGATTTCCAGCACTGGACTGAACTCAGAACGCATAATATCCAGGCATGCATTGCTTTAAGACATCAGCAAAACCTCAGTAGCCGCAGTATTCAGCGACAATTATCCGCAATCCGCGCTTTCTTCGACTATTTAATCGAGCGAGAACATTGCGATCACAACCCGGCGCGCCATGTCAAAGCGCCACGTGCTTCCAAGCCGTTGCCGAAAACACTGGATGTCGATCAACTGAGTGGTTTACTCAATCAAGCCCCAAAAACACCGCTTGAAGTTCGCGACCTGGCAATTCTGGAGTTATTTTATTCGTCTGGATTACGACTAAGTGAACTGGCTAATCTGGATCGGAGCGACCTGGACATGGCAGAAAAAACTGTATTGGTGCGTCACGGAAAAGGCGATAAATCACGTGTTTTGCCAGTCGGACGCTTTGCACTCAGGGCCTTGCACAATTGGTATGCAATACGTCCGCAATTTGCACCTGACCCTGCGCTTGAGGACAATCCTGCCATTTTTCTAAGCAATCGAGGTAAACGACTATCAGTGCGTAGCATACAACAGCGTATTCAGCACTGGTGTAAACAACACGGTTTTAACCAGTTGATTCACCCGCACATGTTACGCCACTCGTTTGCCAGCCACATGCTGGAATCCAGCGGCGACCTGCGGGCTGTTCAGGAACTGCTCGGTCATAGCAATATCAATACCACCCAGATCTATACTCATCTCAATTTTCAACACCTGTCTGAAGTTTACGATCAAGCGCATCCGCGGGCTAAAAAAAACAAAAACTGACGTTAGCCATCGTTTTTGTTTTTCAAATATTCATCCTTATTTCGCTTATAGAAGTGGTGCCAACGCGATTCAGCGACTTGTTCATCCAGGTTGTCAACGCGATTAAACCACATACGCATCCGTGTTGGTAAACAAGGCCATGATTTTTTATCCTCCTCGCTTGCGTTTTCAGGGTAGCCTAAAGGGTATTTTCCGAAGCATTGGTGTACAGTCAGCAGATAGTTCCCGGGCGGGATGTCGACTGATCGGTATTCCTCGTAACCTATGATAATACCTTTCTCCCCTTCAGGGGAGACTTGGTCGCCCTTGACCAGAAATGGCATTTGCGCTGTGTGAACAACGTCTTTGGCAGCCGGGACAGGTTCATCAAGCCGGATATCAAAGTAGGTGTTTCCTGTTCGATCACCAATCACAAACAAATACACCAGATCAGGTCGACAGAGTTGAAAGTAGTCAATGAAAGCACTATCAGTGAGCTCATAACTAATTAATTCAGCTTCTGCTTCTGCTGACCCGTAGACCTCAAAAATACCACAGTATTCTGGATATAGATGAAATCTGGCAATTCGCATACCTGGATTCATTAAAAAGCATCTTTACAAAACAATCTGCTATCAACGAAAGGACTAGGAATATGCATTTCTATCTGATCACCATCGTGATAAACAGCATTGACTACTCTGGTGCTTCCCGGTCCGGTAATTTGATCTTTTATGTCTCTGCCAGACTCTCGGTTGTGTTCTGTATCTATTGGTGTCATATGCGCTTTCCCGTAATTCTCAAGAAAAACAGCGGGTGGGTATTCATCAAGTTGCTCTTTAGGAGAATTAGCATCCCGATAACCAAATGATTTATATAATCTTCTGGTTTGTCTTCGTCTTTTGTTTCTCCCCGGTCTGTCCACAGTCAGAATGCGCGGTTTCCCGACTTCTTGCCTGTCTGTTTTCACAAAGCCCATGGCTGCTCTGATATGGTCGACAGCCGTAGTCCATTGCGGTTGAATACAGACAAGTCCAAGCGCCATTGTCATCACAGGTGTCCAGCTAGGAGCGGGTGTATCTATCGTTAGATCAGCTTCTACCCCGAGTTGAGTACCACCTGAGAGATTGTTCCTCTGTCTCTGACTTGTATTCCAATAGTTGCTTCAGATTCTGAAGTACCTGCACTGCTCGCAAATATAACGAGCCTGTTGGCAGGATACGGCAAATCATGTGATGGACTTAATTCTAAACGAATGGTTGTGCCAGGAAAACCCTTAAGTACCAGATCTGGTTTTATTTTTAAGCCATTCCAGTAGATATCAACTGTATCGCCATCCTCGATTTCGTTATCAAATATTAGCAATTCAATGTCTCGTCTTCGAAAGATATTCTCGGCAAGAGAGTGTTGAGGTTTTTGTCTGGCTGGAATGGCATTTAGCTGGAGTTCTCCAGACTGTGTGTCTATGGTATCAGAGCTGGAACCAGATATATTGTCCTGTTCATCAGGCAACTGATAGCATTCGTCTTCAAAACCGAACGACATGCCCTTGTCCTCGCGCCATTGCTCAATGCGTTCTTGCAAGTCGGGAATAGAAGATATCCAGGCAGTGCTTAGATGCCATTCTCCTTTCACGGTATCGGAAAAATCTCGCTTATACTTCTGAAGAACAGGGTCGTAGCGTTGATCTTCTTGTATATCGCGGATGAATTGATATGGAACGTATTCTCCGTTCAGATCTGTAAGTAATCAATATCAGATTGGGCATTTGCCTGGCTAGATAATACTAAAAGAGAAAAGAGAAAAGTTTTTCATAAGGGTTGCTCCATAGTTTGAAATCTAAGGAATCGAGAGGAATCAGGGTCAGAGCATTTTATTTACTCAAAACCATTAAATGGCATGATAATTGACCGCATAGCGGCTGTCAAACATTGGGTTGAAAATGACAGTTGTCATTGTTGTATTACAAGCATCGAGTTTAACTGGCTGTTCGCTATGACAATGCCGTTTCATGGTTTTCTTGATTTTGGTGACACAAATTAACGAAAATTAACGAAAACTGATTTGATTCGTTGCAAAATATGCGTTAGGGTCAGCATGCAAACAGTTTTATGTAAGTAATAATACAAAGGAGACTGAAAATGACAAGAAAATTAAGTGCAGAGTTTATTGGTACATTCTGGCTAGTACTTGGTGGGTGTGGTAGTGCTGTTCTAGCTGCCGCATTTCCAGATGTAGGTATTGGTTTGTTAGGCGTGTCGTTTGCTTTCGGGCTAACAGTATTAACAATGGCGTTTGCTATTGGCCATATATCAGGATGTCATCTAAATCCTGCTGTTTCATTTGGTCTCTGGTCAGGTGGAAGATTCTCGATTTCAGAGCTGGGTCCATATATAGCAGCACAAGTAGCAGGTGGTATCGCTGGCGCGGCAGTGTTATATGTGATTGCTTCCGGACAGGCAGGTTTTGATGCTTCGGCAGGAGGATTTGCATCAAACGGTTATGGGCTACACTCGCCTGGTGGGTATAGCTTGACTGCGGCACTGGTGACTGAAATAGTGATGACTTTTATGTTTTTAATCATTATTTTGGGTGCTACAGACAAACGAGCGCCACAAGGGTTTGCCCCGATTGCTATCGGTCTTGGTCTGACTCTTATCCATCTCATCAGTATTCCTGTGACAAATACATCTGTTAATCCAGCAAGAAGTACGGGTGTTGCAATTTTTCAGGGAGACTGGGCGTTATCTCAATTATGGCTATTCTGGCTTGCTCCTATCGTAGGGGCTGTATTGGCTGGACTTGTATACCGATGGTTTGAAAAGGAAGAAATACACTAACAAAACATCGCAGTTGACTCTCATTACTGAGCGATTTTTGTGGCAATATGGCGTGTGACTACCGCCAAAGCCACTGTGTGATGAGAGTCCGCTGAATTCAGCGATGAAGTGAACCTCTCAGGGCTTTTTCAATATAACCACATTAGGATACCTCTAATCATTGTCTTTTTGCCCGATTTCAGCGTTGGATGGTTGTTTGCGATCCTCATGTATTCCATATACATTGCGGTTCTCGAAAATCATCTGCCTTGAACTCGAACAAAAATCCTAATTATACTCTTCGCACATGAAAATATAGCATTTTGTGTGCGTGATATTTTGTGGAGAGCAAGGCGGAAAATCTTAGCTGTAGTCACTCTACAGCAAGGTTTTTCAACGCAGTTATCCGCAAAAAAGTGCGTGCACAGGATGCTAGATTTTCATGTGCGGAGAGTATATTAGAGGCACCCATTAGAAAAATTGATTTAAATTAAATGTCTATGCTTCGTCAATGCCAAGCATAAATTGTTGACTCTGTGCGCTTGCTTAAGACGTTATAAACACTTTATTATCTACTGAGTCAGTTCTCCACACATCACATTAAATTTCGATTCAAGCCAGAATTCTCCAGTATAGTTCGTAAAAGGAAGGACGATGTCAGACAGCAAACGCTACCCTATCCCATCCTCAATGTTAGCCAATGTGCATCTTAACCAAGCGCAGTATGCTGAGATGTACCAGCAATCAATTGATGATCCGGAGCAATTCTGGGCTGAGCAAGCACAGCGCTTTGTCAGCTGGAGTACACCCTGGAAGACGATTAGCAATTGTAATTTCGAACAAGGCGTGATTCGCTGGTTTGAAGGCGGCCAATTGAATGTGAGTGAAAATTGTCTGGATCGACATTTAGAAACCCGAGGCGATCAACCCGCCATCATTTGGGAAGGCGATGATCCGCAAGATAGCCTGTTGCTTAGTTATCGCGAACTACATCAGCAAGTCTGCAAATTTGCCAACGTCTTAAAACAACATGGTGTACAGAAAGGTGATCGGGTTTGTATTTATATGCCGATGATTCCAGAAGCCGCTGTTGCCATGTTGGCATGTACACGCATCGGGGCAGTGCATTCAGTGGTATTCGGTGGTTTTTCATCCGAGGCTTTACGTGACCGGATTCTGGACTCTGATTGTGCTTATCTGATTACAGCGGATGAAGGCGTGCGTGGCGGCAAAACCATTCCCCTAAAAGCCAGCGCCGATGTTGCTGTTGCCGATTGCGACTGTATTAAACATGTTTTTGTGGTGCGTCGAACCGGCGCTAAAATTGAATGGCATGCACCGCGTGACGTTTGGTATCACCAGGCGATGGAAACTGCTTCGACTGATTGTCCGGCACAACAGATGGATGCAGAAGATCCCCTATTCATTCTCTATACATCAGGATCAACCGGAAAACCAAAAGGCATCTTGCATACCACAGGCGGTTATCTGGTCTTTGCAGCGATTACCCATCATTATATTTTTGACTATCATGATGGCGATATCTACTGGTGTACAGCGGATGTCGGCTGGGTGACTGGTCACACTTATATTGTCTATGGGCCGCTGTGTAATGGTGCAACCACGCTGATGTTTGAAGGTGTGCCAACCTATCCAGACCCGGATCGATTTTGGCAAGTTGTTGATAAGCATCAGGTTAATATTTTCTATACTGCGCCAACAGCAATTCGTGCCTTGATGGGGCAGGGTGACGACTGGGTAAAAAACACCAAGCGCAGTAGTTTACGTCTACTCGGTTCAGTCGGAGAACCGATTAACCCGGAAGCCTGGGAATGGTATTACCATGTGGTTGGCGATGCAAATTGTCCGATCGTTGACACCTGGTGGCAAACAGAAACCGGCGGCATACTCATATCACCGCTGCCTGGTGCTATCGAAACCAAACCTGGTTCAGCCACCTTGCCTTTTTTCGGTATTACACCAAATATCCTCGATAATGATGGCAACGTTCTGTCTGGTGAAGCCTCGGGGTTATTGACTATCAGCAATAGCTGGCCCGGACAAGCACGTTCGCTGTATGGCGATCACGAGCGTTTTATTCAAACCTATTTCTCGCAATTTCCAGGCTATTATTTCACTGGCGATGGAGCACGTCGTGATGCTGATGGTTACTACTGGATTACTGGGCGCGTTGATGATGTGCTTAATGTATCAGGTCATCGTATGGGTACAGCAGAAGTGGAAAGTGCATTAATAGAGCATCCTGCAGTTTCTGAATCTGCAGTGGTTGGTTTTCCACATGATATCAAGGGGCAGGGTATTTACGCTTATGTCACACTCAAACGAGGTCATCAACCGTCTGATCAGATGATTCAGGAATTACGCGATGTTGTCCGCAAAAGCATTGGACCCATCGCAAAGCCAGATATTATTCAATTTACCCCTGCGTTGCCAAAAACCCGCTCGGGTAAGATAATGCGTCGAATATTAAGAAAAGTTGCCGCCAATGAAATTGATACATTAGGTGATACATCTACATTAGCTGACCCTGCTGTTGTTGAAGAAATTGTCAGCAATCGTGTCAATAAAGATTAACTCGGAGAGTTGTTAATTACCATGGCAAAATTAAAAAATGAAACTGAGCTTGTACAAAAAGCCATTGAAGTTGCTGAAAACTACGCAAATCAACGCGGTTACGAAAAATTCAGCCCAACAGATTCTGCAAAAGACAAAGTGGAAGTGTTGTACCGCCTGTTAGTTCACGACAAGCTAATCCAGCCACTACCTGAAAATGAAGAAAATGGACCTAAGATGAAACATAAATTGGCACTCTGGATCTCTCGTCAGTTGCCTGAAGATCATCCCTTGCTGAAATAAGTAACCTGAATTAGTAAAACTCAATGACATTCGAGCGATGCGTGTATATACCTTGCTGGCGCGCCTTGTCACAACACTGTCTTGCGATTCCTCGCTACGAAAGGTATGAGAAAGGCGGACTAGTGGGCATCATCCCAATTGTTACCAACACCGATATCAACCAGAAGTGGCACTTTTAGTTGAGCAGCATCAGTCATTTGTTGGCGAATGACTGGAATGCTTGATTCTATTTCTTTATGTGGAACTTCAAAAACCAGTTCATCATGCACTTGCATGATCATTTTTATGGGTTGTTTGGAATCACTAATCCAGTGATCTAACGTAATCATTGCACGTTTGATAATATCTGCAGCGGTTCCCTGCATGGGAGCATTAATTGCGGTGCGCTCGGCATATTGTCGGCGTTGGGCATTGCGTGATTTTATTTCTGGAAGATATAAACGCCGCCCAAACAGGGTTTCCACATAGCCTTGTTCACTGGCAATCTGCCGGGTTTCATCCATGTAGCGTTTGACTCCGGGATAACGCGTAAAGTACAGGTCAATATAATTCTGTGCATCTTTACGAGAAATACCTAACTGTTTTGCCAGGCCAAATGCGGACATGCCATAAATTAATCCAAAATTGATGGCTTTGGCGGAACGGCGCTGATCGTTGCTGACTTCATCCAGTTCAACAGAAAATACTTCGGCTGCGGTGGCTCGATGAATATCTGCACCTTCCGAAAAAGCTGTCAGTAAATGCTCATCCTCGGATAAATGAGCCATGATGCGCAGTTCAATTTGCGAGTAATCTGCGGCAATCAGCTGATGACCGGGAGTAGCAATAAATGCCTGGCGGATGCGCCGTCCTTGTTCGGTGCGAATCGGAATATTCTGCAAATTGGGGGCTGATGATGATAATCGACCAGTTGCTGCAACCGCCTGATGATACGATGTATGTACGCGTCCACTACGCCGGTTAACCTGTTCCGGTAAACTGTCTGCATAGGTTGATTTTAGTTTGCTGAGACTTCGATGCTCTAAAATAATGCGTGGCAATGGATATTCAATTGCCAACTCTTCTAACACCGACTCAGCTGTTGAGGGCTGACCTTTCGGGGTTTTCTTGAGTATCGGCAGTTCCAGCTTGTCGTAGAGAATTTCCTGAATTTGCTTGGGAGATCCTAGATTGAAGGTTTGATCTGCCAGATCATAAGCCAGTTTTTCCAGTTCTAGCATTTGTTGTAGTAACTGCTTGCTATGCTCGAGTAATAATTGACTATCAACTAAAACTCCGTTTTCTTCCATTGTTACCAGTACTGGCAACAATGATATTTCCATGTCTTGATAAATGCTTGCTAATCCGGGCTGCGCTTGTAGTTTTGGCCATAATTGCTGATGCAGTTGCAGTGTAATATCGGCATCTTCTGCAGCATACGGTCCAGCTTGTTCGATGGCTACTTGTGAAAAAGGAATTTGCTTGGCACCTTTGCCTGCAATGTCTTCATAATGAATGGTATTGCGATTAAGATAAGTGAGTGCCAAAGCATCCATGTTATGGCGGGTTGCGACACTGTTGAGGACATAGGATTCCAGCATGGTATCGTGTTCAATACCACGCATGTGAATGCCGTGATTGTGCAAAACATGCGCATCATATTTCAGGTTTTGCCCAAGCTTTGCTTTGTCAGGATTTTCCAGTAAAGGGCGTAATTGCTCCAATACCAGGCTGCAATCCAACTGCTCAGGCACCCCCAGATAATCGTGTCGAAGAGGTATATAGGCTGCCTGGTGTGGAGTTACCGCAAACGAAACACCAACAATCTCGGCATCCATGTAATTAAGGCTGGTGGTTTCGGTATCAAAAGCAAAAGTGTCGGCATCATTGAGTCGTTGTAGCCAGGTTGTTAAACTTGCCTGATCTAAAATGACCTGGTAATCAACATCGATTGTTTGATTGGTTGGCTGTTCACTGGTTTCGGGCTTGGTTTCAGTGATTTCCTGAGTCGATGGTTTCGGGTTATCCAGTTGTTTTAGCCAGGCTGAAAATTGTAGTCTGGTCAGTAATTCCCGCATGAGTGGAATATCTGCTTCACAGCGTTTCAAGTCCTGTATGGTTTGCTCGATTGGAACATTGCAGATGATTGTCGCCAGTTGTTGACTTAAGCGCAAATCATCCAGATGAGCGCGTAACTTTTCCCCAACCTTGCCTTTTATTTCATCGGCATGCTCAACCAGGTTGTTAGCTGTCTGGTATTGTTTTAGCCATTTCGCGGCAGTCTTGGGTCCAACACTGGGCACCCCGGGAATATTGTCTGAGCTATCACCCATTAATGCCAGATAATCAATAATCTGATCCGGACGAACACCAAACTTTTGTTCAACACCCGCTACATCTAATTGAGTGTTTGACATGGTATTTTCCAGAGTGATGCGCTCGTTAACCAACTGAGCCATATCTTTATCACCAGTGGAAATCACCACATCATAACCATTCTTGCTGGCTTGCATCGCCAAGGTGCCGATCACATCATCAGCTTCTACACCAGGTTCGCATAAGAGTGGAAATCCCATTGCCTGAATTAATTCATGTAAAGGCTTGATTTGTGAAACCAGATCATCCGGGGTGGGTGCACGATGTGCTTTGTATTGCTCAAACATGTCATCCCGAAAGGTTCTCCCGGGAGCATCGAATACAACCACGATATAGGGTGTGTCATAGCGTTGGATGAGACTTTTTAGCATATTGCCCACCCCAAGAATTGCACCGGTGGGCTGACCTTCGGAGTTGGTTAGTGGCGGTAAAGCAAAATACGCACGGAATAGAAAGGATGAGCCGTCGACCAGCACCATGAGTGGATTGGATGAATTATTCATGGGCATTCCTGATGGAGATCACATAGCATAGAATATAATGAGTCTGCTTAAAATAATCCTGAAATACGCCCGTCAGAATCAATATCAATACGCTCTGCAGCCGGGACTTTAGGTAGGCCGGGCATGGTCATTAAACTACCACAGATTGCTACAATAAATTCAGCACCGTGAGATAGGCGCACTTCCCGAATTGCCAAGGTATGATTGCTTGGTGCGCCTGCCAGTTTTGAATCACTGGAAAAGGAATACTGGGTTTTGGCAATGCAAACCGGAAACTGGCGATAGTGCTCATCAAATAGTGCGAGCTGTTTTTTTGCTTTTGCTTCGAGGCTGATGTCTTTGGCTCCGTACAAGCGGGTTGCAATGGTTCGCAGCTTGTCGAATAACGACATATCATCGGGGTATAATGGCTTGTATTCGGTTGTGGTTGTTTCCAATAGATTCAACACTGAATGTGCCAGTGCTTCAGCACCTGCACCACCATTGGCCCAGTGAGTACAAACCTCGGCTTTGATTCCCATGTCCTCAACTTTCTGTTTCAATAACTGGGTTTCAGCCTCTGTATCCGAGACAAAATGATTGATTGCTACAACACAGGGTAAACCAAATTCGTTGCAGATATTATTCAAATGACGTTGTAGATTAACAAAACCTTTATCCAATGCCGCCAGGTTTTCAGTCTGTAAGTCTTTAATCGCAACCCCGCCATGCGATTTAAGGGCGCGCACGGTGGCGACCATCACTACAGCATCTGCTTTGATTCCAGCTTTTCTACATTTGATATCAATAAATTTCTCAGCGCCCAAGTCAGCTCCAAAGCCAGCTTCTGTCACCACATAGTCAGCCAGTTTCATTGCAGATTTGGTTGCCAGTACAGTGTTGCAACCATGTGCGATATTGGCGAATGGTCCACCGTGAATGAGTACCGGGTTATTTTCCAGTGTTTGTACCAGATTGGGCTTAAGTGCATCTTTGAGAATAGCTGTCATTGCACCTTGCGCATTGAGGTCACACGCAAAAACAGGCTGCTTGTCCCAGGTGTAGCCGATAAATATGTTACTTAAGCGCAGCTTCAGATCGTCCAGTGAGGTAGCAAGACAGAGAATCGCCATCACCTCGGATGCAGCAACAATATCAAAACCATCTTGACGCGGAAAGCCATTGGGTACGCCTCCCAGAGAGGTGACGATATCGCGCAGGGCGCGATCATTCATGTCAATCACTCGCTTCCAGCTGATCTGACGCAAATCAATTTTCAGGAGATTGCCATGATGAATGTGATTATCAATCAGTGCTGATAATAGGTTGTGTGCCACACTAATCGCGTGGAAATCTCCAGTAAAATGTAGGTTAATGTCTTCCATCGGTACAACCTGGGCATAACCTCCGCCAGCAGCTCCACCTTTTATACCAAAGCATGGGCCCAATGCTGGTTCGCGTAGTGCCAACATGGTTTTTTTGCCGAGCCTGTTCAGTGCATCTCCCAGACCAACAGTGGTCGTGGTTTTACCTTCACCAGCTGGGGTAGGGCTGATTGCTGTGACCAGAATTAGCTTACCATTTGGCTGGTTGTCAAGACTGTCAAGATAGTCCATCGATAGCTTGGCTTTGTAGTGGCCATAGGGATCAAGATGTTCTGCAGCAATACCCAGTTTGTCCTGGGCGAGCTCGGTGATTGGTCGCATTGTGGCTTGTTGTGCGATTTCTATATCAGACATGAAAAACCTCTTGATCCGTTACTCTATAATCACTGAGATATACTCTCCGCACATGAAAATCTAGCATCCTGTGCACGCGCTTTTTTGCGGATAACTGCGTTGAAAAACCTTGCTGTAGAGCGACTACAGCTAAGATTTTCCGCCTTGCTCTCCACAAAATATCACGCACACAAAATGCTAGATTTTCATGTGCGAAGAGTATAATAAATATTTGACGTCAATAGATAGAATATTAAGTGAACATCATTTAGCTATAAACCGGAAAGCGAGCACACAGTGCTGTCACTTTGTCGCGTACATCGGCAATCACCTGCTGGTTTTCAATATCGTCCATTACATCGCTCATCCAGTTGGCAATATCAATGACCTCTGTTTCTTTAAAGCCACGTGTGGTTGCTGCTGGAGTGCCAACCCGAATTCCGCTGGTAACGAATGGAGATTGTGGATCATTGGGTACTGCATTTTTATTAACGGTAATATGTGCCTCTCCCAAGGCAGCATCGGCTGCTTTTCCGGTAATGCCTTTTGGAATTAAAGAGACCAGCATCAAGTGATCATCGGTGCCGCCAGAAACGATATCGAAACCACGTTCCATAAACACTTGGGCCATCGCTTTGGCATTGACGACTACTTGTTGTTGATAGATTTTAAATTCAGGTTGCATGGCTTCTTTAAAGGCGACTGCCTTGGCAGCAATCACATGCATCAGTGGCCCCCCTTGAATGCCTGGAAAAATGCTTGAATTGAATTTCTTTTCCAGCTCTGGATTGGATTTGCAGATAATGAATCCACCACGTGGGCCACGTAAACTTTTGTGTGTTGTGCTGGTCACAACATCAGCATGCGGCACTGGGTTTGGATAAACACCAGCGGCAATCAAACCGGCAACATGGGCCATATCTACCATTAGATAAGCACCCACCTGATCAGCAATATCACGAAACTTTTGCCAGTCCATAATGCGGGAATATGCCGAGAAACCAGCGACAATCATTTTAGGCTGATGTTGTTTGGCTAAAGATTCAACCTGGTTATAATCGATTTCACCCGTTGCATAATCAAGCCCGTACTGGACAGCATTGTAGATTTTTCCAGAAAAGTTTGGCTTGGCACCATGGGTTAGGTGACCGCCATCAGCAAGACTAAGACCAAGCACAGTGTCATGTGGTTGCAGTAAAGCCATGTAAATAGCTTGATTCGCTTGCGACCCAGAACTTGGCTGGACATTGGCATAATCTGCTCCAAACAATTGTTTAACACGGTCGATTGCCAATTGTTCCACCACATCAACATGCTCACAGCCACCATAATAACGTTTGCCCGGATAACCTTCAGCATACTTATTGGTTAAGACTGAACCTTGCGCTTCCAGCACTCTGGGGCTGGCATAATTCTCGGATGCGATCAATTCAATATGATCTTCCTGACGCTGTATTTCATTTTCAATTGCCTTGCTCAGTTCATCATCATAACCGGCAATTTTCATTGAATGATCGAACATCTCTTTTCTCCTAAGGGTTTTGTTTTGTCTGGGTGTGTATCCGAGAATTGACAGCCTTCAGCGGGAAAATCCTTTGGCCAGTATTTCCGGTTTTATCTGTAAAGGTTACTGTATTAATGAATTCGATCGTCATCAGGAAACAACAATAACACCTGTAAGTCTGCAACATTGGTTCCGGTTGCTCCGGTTATTAACAAATTATTTGCCAGTTTCAGTGCATGATATGAATCATTGTTATCCAGATAGTTTGCAGCATTCCCTCCAGCGGCAATGATTTTTGAGAGGGTATCACTGTCTACAATTGCACCTGCTGCATCGGTTGGTCCATCACGTCCATCTGTACCGCCACTCAAAAAAATCCAGCGTGGAGCCAGACCGATCTGGTTTGCGGCTAGCGCAAAAGCCAGCGCGAACTCCTGATTACGTCCACCCAAACCTTTACCAACTATTTTCACAGTTGTTTCTCCACCTGCTACAAGCGCAGTAGGCGTGCTGATAGTTGTTAGTTTTTGCGCAGCATAGGTGCATAGTTTAACAGCTTCTTCGCGTGCTTCTCCACAAAGTGTTGTGTCATAGAGGACTGTATCAAAGCCAGCTTGCTGTGCAATTCTTTGCATGGCTGAAACACTTCTGCCATTGCTACCGATTAAGCAGTAACTACTACGATCAAAAATTGGGTTTCCCGGTTTCGGGGTTTCATCAATATTGCCATTACGACCTGCTAACAGATGTGAACAAATTGTATCTGGTAACTGCTGCCAAAGATTTCTCGACTGTAAAATCCTCACTGCATCATCGAAAGTTGTATCATCGGGGACTGTCGGGCCACTGGCGATGGAGCTGAGGTCATCACCAATCACATCAGACAGAATCAGTGCATGAATATCTGCTGGATAGGCCAATTTTGTCAGATTTCCACCCTTGAGTTCGGATAGATGTTTGCGCACACAATTCATCTCATTGATGCTGGCTCCGCTGTTGAGCAACATGCTAGTGGTGTCAATTTTATCCTGTAATGAAATACCCTTTGGCGGATAAGGGATGAGAGCTGAACCACCTCCGCTGATTAGTACTAATACCAGTTCACCAGCTTGTGCTTGTTGCGCATGTTCTGCTATTTGTCGAGCAGCAATCATGCCCTGGTTATCAGGTAACGGATGACCTGCACCGATTACATTAAAACCATCAATTTGGATTACATTTTCGTAGTTGGTGACGATGATGCCAGTGTCCATTGTCAAAGTCGTAGAGATAATCTCATTCGCAGCGGATGTCATGGCACAAGCTGCTTTTCCAAAAGCAATCACATGGACTGCTGACCATGGTTCACTGCGTTGTAAACGATTCTCTGTTTTATGTTCACTGTCAACATCAATAAAAAGTCTGCCAGCTTTGATGCTCATTGCTTGTCTGATTGCTTGAGCCGGATCAGCAGCGATGATGCCGGCCTGGAAAATTTCCTGGATCTGATTTCTGGCTTGAATGATGGTTTGAGGCATCGATTACATTTCAATTGTGACAGAAATAATGAACAGAAGATTTTGGAGCATCGCAAGGTTGTCCATCATATACAAGATTAGAATTGAAGTGGTGGATAATAGAGCTTTGGCAGGATTTTTACTACTGGATTATCTGCAATAATCCTTAAAAATCAATAATACAACCAATTAGTTCAGCGTTAAAAATGTTGAAGTAAAAAAACATGGTTGTATCAGCAAAAGCTGTAAACCAGTCCGTGTCAGCGTATAATGACTATTTAAAGAGCTTCGATGATTATTTTGGGTTCTAGCACACAGTGCTTCATTTATATGGTTATTAACCCAGAGGATAGGTTTACATTTTAACTATGAAAACACCAGTACGCATTGCTGTAACCGGAGCAGCAGGACAAATCAACTATTCTTTGTTGTTTCGAATCAGTAGCGGAGAGTTGTTTGGACCTGATCAGCCTATTATTCTGCACTTACTGGAGATTCCCCAGGCGATGCAACATCTGGAAGGCGTAGTTATGGAGCTGGAAGATTGTGCCTACCCTCTGCTCTACGGAATTACTTTAACAGATGACCCAATTGTTGCATTTCGAGATGTGGATTACGCTTTCCTGGTCGGCGCGCATCCTCGTGGCCCAGGAATGAAACGTGGTGATCTACTGGAAGTCAATGCACAGATTTTTACAGCACAAGGTCAAGCACTTAATCAAGTCGCGCACCGTAATGTAAAAGTTTTAGTATTGGGTAATCCAGCTAATACCAATTGCATGATAGCAATGGCTCATGCCCCTGGCCTGGATAGTAAAAACTTTTCCGCAATGACCCGCCTCGATCATAACAGAGCGATTAGCATGCTGGCCAAGCAGTGTGGAGTGCTTGCGTCTGATATCAAGTGTATGACGATTTGGGGTAATCATTCATGCACACAGTATCCTGATATCTATCACGCCAAAGTTAAAGGCCAGCTGGCAACACAATTAGTGGACGAACAATGGTTCTTAGATGATTTTATTCCGGCAATACAGTTTCGGGGAGCAGAGGTGATTAAAGCAAGAGGTTCATCAAGCGCTGCATCTGCAGCCAATGCTGCCATTGAGCAAATGCGCACATGGGTCAGCGGAACCACGCATGGTGACTGGGTGAGTATGGCAATTCCCAGCGATGGAAGTTATGGCATTACTAAAGGTTTGATTTATTCGTATCCGGTTACTTGTCAAAATGAAAATTATACAATTGTTCAGGGTTTAGACATCAACACAATTAGCCGTGAGCATATGAAGATTTCAGAGAAAGAATTAATTGAGGAAAAAAAGCAAGTTAAGAGTTTGTTGTTACTAAAATAAGGAAATTTAAGTATAAGCAAGCTGTCTGGTATAAAAATCAAGTCGGCTGCAAAGCCCTTGAGGTTGGTGTGTTTTTCCGATGCTTCTCGTTTAATCGCATGACTATTCGCTTCGAATCATCGGAAAAACGCTCACAATTCGAGCGCTTTTTGCTTTGCTTTTTCTGACCAGACAGATTTTATAAATTCACTGAAAAAACAGATGCTTGCACTCCATTGTCTGCATTAGAGTCACAGATTCAGGTTTGTTTGGCACATGATAACAACTCCCTATATTAGAAATATTCATTAACTAGCTGATTTTATTATAGTTATAATTAAATTCAAGATTAAATATGTTATATAACTAACTGGCTATTAACGTATTATTGAAAAAAAGAGTTTTAGTTTTCGTCAATTCACGGTATCATCTGAAACTAGGGTGGTATCTCTTTTTGTGGGATTTTTTGGGGATTTCATGATGCTTATCGGGAAACAAGCATCGTGTTTTTCAAATAAAATTTGAATATACATGTAATTTGAACCGATACATTCGCTACAGAAAACCACCGTTTAGGTGGCGCAACTACCATCATTCAGCAAACGTAGAACGTATTAAAATAATTGACAGGATGTGTGAATTAGTTTCGTACATGTTTCTACATTAGACAAAAGAATATAGAGGAGTATGTGATGAGTAATAATGATAACTACGACGAGGAACGTAACGGGCTCTGGTTTTGGATCCCCTTGGTGCTGATTCTGCTTGTTCTGTTCTTTATCATCAGAAGTTGTTCGAATGATGATCAATTATGGCAACCATCTTCTTCTGAGACGGCTTCAGATGCAGTGAATGACTCAAAAAATGCACTCGGTGACGCACTAAATTCAGCAAAGAATACTGCGGGTGGAGTTGTTGGTGATGCAGCAAACCAGGCAGGTGATGCCGTTAACAATGTTGCAGGTTCAGCTGAAAATGCTGCCTCGAATGCCGGAAAAGCAGCGTCAGATCTTGCATCTGGTGCCGCCAATAGTGTTACTGGAGCAGCGCAGTCAGCAGGTGGTGCCGCATCCGATTTGGCTAGTGGTTCAATGGATGCTGCCAAATCTGCTGCTACAAAAGCAGGTGATGCAGTTAGCGGTAGTGGGGCAGCTGTTACAGGTGCTGCATCAGGTGCACTCGATGCTGCTGGATCTGCCGTAAGCGCTACAGGTGATGCTGCTTCGAACCTTGGAAGTGCTGCAGTAGACTCAACTGGAAAAGCTATTGATGCTGGTAAAAGTGCAACAGCCGCCGCAGCTGCTATTGCAGCAAAAACTGCACAGGCAACTACAGACTCTGCTCGAGCAACTGCAAACACAGTGGCGAATATTCCTCAAGGTGTTTTGCAGGGTGATGTTGTTAATTTATTGAGTAGTGGTAAATTAGTTGCTGGCAAGAGCTATCCTGCAGGAACTTTGCATTACAGTAGTACAGAGTCGGTGATTAGCAGAGAAGACCAGGCTATTATTGATGCAATTACTCAAATAGCCAAGGCAAACCCAGCCATCAACATTCATCTGCATGGACATGCCGATTCATCGGGTCCGGAAAAGTTTAATCAGTATTTATCGACTCAACGTGCTCTCGGGGCAAAAAACTTGTTGATTAATGCTGGTGTCCCTGCAGAGCAAATTGAAACGCTCGGGCATGGTTCAGGCAAACCTATCTCATCTAATAGTACCCCTGAAGGACGTTTGCAAAATCGTCGTACTGAGATTGAGATTCAGCGATAGCTGATGTAACCAGACTAAACCTTGTCTAACGATGAGAGAATAGTCTGTTTTGAGCAGTTGATAGAATCATAAAGCCAGCATAACAAGGTGTTATGCTGGTTTTATTGTATGTATTCCCAAATTAGTTATACTCTTCGCACATGAATGCTAAATCTTCATGTCGGAGAGTATAGTATTCAGTGTTCGCTATAACCCAGTAGTGTGCTTATGTTAATCGGCAACCACATTGTGGAGAAATGTCGAACAATCAATGGGCCATTGGTACATGTAGTGATCTCAGACACAAAAATATTGAATACAGTCCAGACCCAGATTATTTGACCAAAATGAAAATTGACTTGCTGGCTATTGGCGATAAGATGCCTGTTTGGGTGGAAACTGGCTTTAATGAATATGCGCACAGATTGCCTACAGATTCTGTATTGCAACTGAGACAAGTGCGTGCGGTTAGTCGCGGAAAAAAACCCTCAATTACAAAAATTATTGCTGAAGAAGAAAAACGTTTGCGTTCAGCAATGCCGAATTCAGCTCATATAGTCGCACTTGATGTAATGGGCAAGCAATGGAGTACGCCACAGCTAGCTAAACAACTCAATTTCTGGAGAGAGCTTGGTAAACCGATTGCTCTGGTCATCGGTGGAGCAGACGGATTATCTCCCAATCTGTTAAGTCAAGCAGCACAGAGCTGGTCACTGTCACCCTTGACGATCCCGCATTATTTGGTGCGGGTCATTGTTGCGGAACAAATTTATCGCGCCTGGAGTATCCTCAATGGTCATCCTTATCATCGCGCATAATTGTCGATTGTTAGTGTCGCCGTACAGTCTAATGTTCATTCATGGCTGACGAACAATTTATCCTCGCTTCCGCTTCCCCCAGAAGGCGCGATTTACTCAACCAGCTTGGGTTGTCATTTACAGTCGTTGCTGTTGATATTGATGAAACACCAGATCATGGTGAAATTCCAGATAACTATGTTAGACGCATGGCGACTAACAAAGCACTGGCTGGTTGGGAGTGCGCTGATCAATTGCCCGTGTTAGCTGCTGATACAATTTGTGTCCTGGATCAACAGATTCTCGGAAAACCTGAATCCTTGCAAGCGGCAGAAGCAATGCTTGGAAAACTATCTGGTTCTAAACATACTGTTATTACAGCAGTATCTCTCTATAATGAGCAGCATCAGCAAATTATCAGCAAGAGTCAGGTGAGCTTTAAACCTTTGAGTATGATCGAGATTCAGAACTATTGTCAGACTCATGAACCTATGGGAAAAGCCGGCTCTTACGCCATACAAGGTTATGCGGCTGCATTTATCAGTAATATTTCTGGCAGTTATTCTAATATTGTCGGCCTTCCTCTGTTTGAAACCGCTGAATTACTCAAACAAATTGATATTCATATCTTCCCAGCCAAGTTGCATCAATGAGTAACGAAATTCTGATTAATGTAACGCCCCGTGAAACCCGTGTTGCCCTGGTTGAAAACGGTGTTTTGCATGAATTAATTATTGAGCGTGCACAGCGTCGTGGTTTGGTTGGCAATATTTATAAAGGCAAGGTGTGTCGTGTATTGCCTGGAATGCAGGCCGCATTTGTTGAGGTTGGCTTGGAACGTGCCGCATTTTTACATGCTTCAGACTTGGGATTGCGCGACGCTGAACTACTCGGAACTGAGAGTATTGATCGTCTCCTGAGAGAAAATCAGACGATTGTTGTCCAGGTGACCAAAGATCTTTTAGGCAGCAAAGGTGCACGCCTGACCACTGAATTAGCCATTCCATCGCGCTATATGGTGTATATGCCACATGGTGTTGTCAATGGCGTATCGCAGCGCATTGAGTGTGAGGAAGAGCGTTTGAGGTTGCGTGACTGCATGGATGATTTTTGCACTGAATTCAAATCTGGTTCTTATATTGCGCGTACTGCAGCAGAAGGCGTTGATGAAACTCTATTACGTGCCGATAAGATGTTTTTGCTGAAATTGTGGAATTCAATTGAACCGAAGCTGGAATCATCGCCACCAGGAAAACTGGTACATCAGGATTTGTCTCTCAGTGTGCGGGTGGTTCGCGATTTATATCGCCATGATATCGACAAAATCAGGGTTGATTCAGCAGAAACCCATGAGAAATTGGTTAATTTTGCCCAGGAATTTTCTCCTGAACTAACGCCGTACATTGAATATTACAGTGGTAATCGACCAATTTTTGATATTTATGGTGTCGAGGATGAGATACAAAAAGCTTTGGCACGAAAGGTAACACTCAAATCAGGCGGTCATCTGGTATTTGACCAGACTGAGGCAATGACCACAGTTGATGTTAACACCGGCGCTTACGTAGGTAAACGCAGCCAGGAAGAAACCATTTTCAAGACTAATCTGGAGGCTTCACAAGTGATTGCACGTCAGCTCAGATTGCGCAATCTGGGTGGAATTATTATTCTGGATTTTATTGATATGGCAGACCAGAACCATCGTGATCAAGTATTGCAGGCATTGGAAAAACATCTTGAAAGAGACCATGCTAAAACTGCAATTAGTCAGGTATCACCATTGGGACTGGTAGAAATGACTCGCAAACGCACTCGGGAAAGTCTTGAGCATATTCTCTGTGAACCATGTTTAACATGTGAAGGGCGTGGTGTCCTGAAAACTGCCGAAACAACATGCCTGGAAATTTTTCGTGAGATTATTCGCGAAGCCCGCCAATATGAAATGAATAGTTTGCTGGTATTAGCAAATAACGATGTTGTAGAACGCCTGTTGGACGAAGAAGCCAATACCATAGCTGAACTGGAGAGAACGCTTGGTGTTCAAATAAAATTTCGCGTAGAAAACCAGTATAATCAAGAACAATATGATGTTGTGTTACTGTAGGATTAGTTTAAGAAAGTTTCTCACATATTGTTCAAAAGTTATATGTGTTGCACCATTTCGTCTTTTTTCTTTGATCGGCTTGCCTTAATCGAGATTTTCAACAAGTTCTGCGGAGCTGAAGACTTAATAGAGTATTTTGTACGCTCTTCATTTTAAATGTTCCGTTTAACACGACTCACCAAAATTTTGATCTACGCAGTGATTATTTTCGCAATAGTCATTAGTCTGATGCGTGTCGCTCTTTACCAGGTTGCTCAAAATCCTCAATTCATTACTCAGCAGGCGAGTAAGGCTCTTGATAGTAAAGTCACTATTGGTCATGTATCTGCACGGTTACACCGACTACAACCAGAGCTAAAAGTCGAACACGTGGTGATATCGGATAAAACGGGCAAACAGATTTTCTCACTCGAGCATGGGCTGGTGCGGTTGCATTTATTGCCATTAATAACCGTGGGGAAGGTCAGCGCTGCCTTGATTGCTGTTGACCAGGCTCACTTCGCTTTGCGAAAAAATCAGCAAGGTAAAATTATTGTCGATGGTTTTGATGGAGAAAGCGATGTTTTCGCATCACTGATTAAAAAAGGACGCTATCGTTTATCTGATAGCGAAATACGCTGGCTCAATGATAATGGTGAGAAACCAATTGTTTTAAATCAGGTTGATGTGAGATTGGAGTCTCAACACAACAATTATCGTCTCACTGCAGATGCCGGGTTGGCAGAGCAACCAGGCCGGATTTATCTGACGGGAGAGTTGTCAACAGATGCAAAACCTGATCAATGTTGTTCAGGCAGTTTTTTTGCCAAGGCAACAGCAGTACAGCTTGCTGAATTAAAATCAGTTTTACCGACCAGTATTCCTGCCAATCGAATTCCAGTACAACAGAGCCAGGGGAATTTCAGTCTTTGGGGGCAAATAAAACATTCTCAATTGACCTCACTGAACGGTCAATTTAGCCTAGATGAAATGGTTTGGAAAGCTGACAACCAGCCATCTAAAATGCTCACAGATTTGCCCGATCAGTTTAGTGCCGATATCTGGATGCAAGCGGAACAGGACGAATGGCAAATTGCGTTTGATCATATTGGTCTGGGTCAATGGGTACCATCTACAGATTTACAATTTGCGATTCAGTCACAAATCAACAAAAATTCGGGAAAACAGCCTAGCTATGATTTACGCTTGTCAAAGCTGGAACTGAAAAAAATCATTCCGCTGTTAAAAAAACTCTCACCAACTATCTCATCCTCATCTGAGTTGCCGGAATTACTTTCCAAAATGAAAGTACAAGGTGGCTTGCAAGATGTGCGTGTTTCCTACCAAGCAGACAGTGACAATCCTTTATGGTCAGTCTGTG
This sequence comes from Methylococcales bacterium, assembly GCA_965224565.1. Classification (GTDB taxonomy): domain Bacteria; phylum Pseudomonadota; class Gammaproteobacteria; order Methylococcales; family DRLZ01; genus DRLZ01. Next base: position 1,386,633 of record CBDCZN010000002.1, read on the forward strand.
GAGACTTTTCACAATTACAGATCAAACACCGGGATTACGTTGACCTACAAGGCGATTGGTCAGGGAGTGTATGTGCAAATCAACAACGTGCAGAGTTATCGTTGCAAACTGGTAAGGCTAAACTCTACCTGCCAACCTTGTATAAGAGCCCGCTCAAATTAACTGGGTTAAACGGTCAACTCATCTGGCAAAATACTGATAAAGGCTGGAAGTTATCAACTGAAACCTTAAAATTGACTACAGCTGATTTAAACTTGGATATGAATCTTGATTTGCAGGCTCAACCACAAGTGCCTTGGGTGTTGGATACACATGTGGATTTTGAATTGTCCCGTGCTAAAAATCTCAAATATTATTTGCCATCAAAACTATTGGCAGTTGATGTTGATGAATGGTTGAGCGGGCTTTTTCAAGACGGCTCTCTTGAGGCAGGACGGTTTAGTTATCAAGGTCAATTGGTTAATTCGCCCTTTTCAAGCAACGCAGCTGTTGCTTCAGCCAGCGTTCAATTAAACAACGCTCGCGTTCAGTTTGACCCCGATGAAGAGTGGCCAGAACTCAGTGAATTGAATGCCGATTTGCAATTTAACAATGGTCTGACAACATTGAATGTAGATAAGGCCAGTTCACTGGGTGTCACCATTAGCAATAGTACTGCCGTGATTAAAGATGTGGAGGAATTAGCCAATGTACGCATCAAAACCCGTTTGGAAACCTCGTTGGAAATAGCTGAAAATTATGTACTTAATTCACCGCTAGAAGAAATGATTGGCTCGATCATCCACTATATTCATCCACAGGGTGAATCCAGCTTTGATCTGGATTTTCTGGTGCCGTTACACTCAGACACAGATCAGTTCTGGATTGATGGTAATGTTGATTTGCACAATGCGCAGCTTGAATTGTCTGATATAGACTTGCATGTCAACCAAATTAACGGAGAATTATTGTTCACTGAGGAAACAGTCACAGCCGAAGCTGTGCGTGCCTTTGTTGACAAGCAACCAACACAAATCAATATTAAGGATACAGATAAGAATATTGTCGTAAAAGCTAAAACAACAGTGAGCGATCAATTCTTGCTACAGCGTTGGCCATGGCTGACTCCATTAGAAGGTAATGCAAATGTCAGAGTCAATGTCTGGGTTGACAAAAACAGTCCGCCAGAATCGACAGCTGTTGTTGTCAAAGTCCGCTCAGATTTGCAGGGCATGCAGGTTAATCTTCCGGCACCGCTTAACAAAACAGCCGATCAACCCAAAGATTTGGTGGTAAGGATCAGCTTGCGTGACTCTAATTATGTACCTGTTGAGGTTCATTATGGATCAAATGCACGTGCCGATATTAAATTACACCAACAATTGGTTGATCAATGGGAACTACACAGTGCTCATTTGATGGTAGGTCAAGGCTTCATGCCAGCAACTGATGGGGCGAAACTAAGTTTAAAAGTACGTTTGCCAGAATGGAATTTATTGGATCTACAGACAGTCAAGGCATTTACAGCCAAGCTCAATGCAGGACAGAGTTCATCTAACAATCAATATTTGAATTCAGCAGAGATGAAACTTGATATCAATGTTGATCAACTCAAATGGGACGAGGCTTCTTTAGGTTCTGTAGCGTTATCATTAACCAGAAAAAAAAATTCAAGCTGGCACGGCAACATTGACGGTTCAATTGCTGCGGGAACCATTGATTATATGCCTGGCTTAGACAGATCGTCTGATGATCAGGCAACAACCAGTGGCATGCTTAGTTTGAAGCTCGATGATGTGAATATTGTGAACACAAAGGCGCTAAAAAATGCAAAAAGCTTGTTAGCTTCCAGTGATTACCAAGCTTTTTCACCAAAGTCTCTGCCTGGCTTTAATGTTGTTATCAAGAATTTATTGTGGGGTGACTTTGCTTTGGGTCGCATGCGTCTCGATGCTTCAGCTGTTACAGGCGGATTAGTCATCAATAAATTCTCGATGTACGGTAAAGAGCATCAATTAACCACAAAAGGACGTTGGGTTTCTGATGATAATGTCATACACACTGCTTTTGAAGGGAAATTAAACTCCAAAAACATGGCTCAGTTCCTGCGTCGATTTGGTATTTATGAGGATATCCGCAAAACAGCAGCAGCCATTGATTTCAATCTGAGCTGGAATGCATCTCCATTTAAGCTGGACTGGCAATCACTGAATGGTGAAGTTAGTCTCAAGCTCAAACACGGGCATCTAATTGGCGTAGAACCGGGAGTTGGTCGCGCTTTGGGTTTGTTCAGTCTGAGTGCCTGGCAACGTCGCTTGCGACTGGATTTTAGTGATGTTGTTGACGATGGATTTGCCTATGACAACGTTAAAGCTGAGTTCACTATTTTTAATGGCAATGCCTATAGTTCGAATCTTGAGGTTGATGGCGTTGCCGCTCGGGTAAACTTTGCTGGACGCGTTGGATTACTGGACAAAGATATCGATGCTGTGGTCACAGTTATTCCGCGCAGCTCAATCGCATTACCACTCGCGGGAGCAGCCGGCGGCCCGATTGGTATTGGTGCTGGTTTGGTGATGCAACAAGTGGTTGGTCCTCAGTTTGAAACCTTGTCAAGTAGTGAATATACCATTACTGGAAAATGGATTGATCCACAGGTCACATCAGTGCCTGAAAATGGTGGTATATTTACTAGAATGCTTTGGGAATTGCAAAAGCTGACTGGTGTTGAAAAGAAAACAATACAATGAATTTTCAGTAACAATAGGTAAACGATGACAAAATGTGCAGTAATTCAAATGGCTTCTGGTGCCAGAGTTGAGTCCAACCTGACTGAAGCAGAGCGATTAATCAAGGATGCAGTCAGGGGCGGAGCGAAACTGGTGGTGTTACCAGAAAATTTTGCCTTGATGGGACTTAATGAGCACGACAAGCTCTCGCACATGGAGTCAGAAGGTAAAGGGCCTATTCAGAATTTTCTGCGCCACATTAGTCGACGCTATGGAGTATGGATCGTCGCTGGCACCATTCCAATACAATCGGATTTGGTTAACAAAATTCGTGCGAGTACTCTGGTATACAATCATCATGGCGAACGGGTTGGTCGTTACGACAAAATTCATTTATTTGATGTTGATGTCCCAGATAGCGACGAACAATATAGAGAGTCCGACACCATTGATAGCGGTAGCGAACTACTCATTATTGACAGTCCAATTGGTCGCTTAGGTGTTGCAGTTTGCTATGATGTGCGCTTCCCTGAAATGTTCAGAATTATGCTGGATGCAGGTATGGAAGTGTTGGCACTGCCCTCTGCGTTTACCGCTGCGACTGGTTCTGCACACTGGGAAATTCTGATTCGTGCGCGAGCAATCGAAAACCTGTGTTATGTAGTTGCCTCCAATCAGGGCGGTGTGCATGAGAACGGTCGTACAACCTATGGTCATAGTATGATCGTAGATCCTTGGGGGAAAGTAATGAACACACTGGGAACCGGTGCTGGTGTGGTCAGTGCTGATATCGATTTGGCACAATTACGCAGTGTGCGCCGCAGTTTCCCGGTACTGCAAAACCGTCGATTACATCAGGAAGATAACCAACATGGATGAAATATCATTGTTGACAACAGCGCAACAAACGATTCTCACTCCCGCCGATATCCAGCAGTCGGATATTGACCGACTCATGGGTGAACTATGTGCAACACAGGTTGATGCGGCGGATATCTATTTCCAGAGCACACGCCATGAATCCTGGTCGCTGGAAGACGGTATTGTTAAAGAAGGTAGTTTCAATATTGAACAAGGTGCAGGTGTACGTGCTATCAGTGGCGAGAAAACTGGTTTTGCCTATACTGACGAGCTTAATGTCAACGCCTTGCTGGAAGCTGCTCACAGCGCACGAGCGATTGCTCGTAGCGGTCAGCAGCATAGTCATAAGGTCGTTTATCCGAAACAGCCAATCTCCCTTTATAGCGCTGATGATCCATTATTATCACTGCCAACAGAAGACAAAATAACGCTTCTGCAACGCATTGATCGCGAAACTCGCGCCCTGGATCCACGCATTGAGCAAGTCATGGTCAGTCTGGTCGGTGTCCATGAAACCATTGTTATTGCCACCCATGACGGACTAGTCAGTGGTGATGTACGACCATTAATCAGAATGAACATTAGCGTGATTATCGAACAAAATGGTCGTCGCGAAAAAGGTGGACATGGTGGTGGAGCCCGCACTGATTACAGCTACTTTCTGGAACAAGATCGCGCCATGGAGTATGCACGTGAAGCGCTACGCCAGGCAGATGTTGCTATGCAGGCAGAACCAGCACCAGCGGGTAATATGACAGTTGTACTCGGCCCCGGCTGGCCAGGTATTTTATTACATGAAGCCATAGGACATGGTCTGGAAGGAGATTTTAACCGTAAAGGCACCTCAGCATTTAGCGGTCGTCTGGGTGAAAAAGTGGCATCGCCACTGTGTACTATTGTTGATGATGGCACACTTGAAAAGCGTCGAGGTTCCCTGAATATTGATGATGAAGGCACACCGACTGAATCAACTGTATTAATCGAAAACGGAATATTGAAAGAATATATGCAAGATACAATGAATGCTCGCTTGATGGGAATGCGTCCCACGGGTAATGGCCGCCGCGAATCCTACTCACATCGTCCCATGCCAAGAATGACTAACACCTATATGCTTGCTGGTGAAAGTGAGCCGGAGGAAATTATCGCTTCGGTTCAATCAGGCATTTATGCGCGTAATTTCGGTGGTGGACAAGTGGATATCACTTCTGGCAAGTTCGTTTTTACAGCCAACGAAGCGTATTTAATCGAAAATGGAAAAATAACCAAGCCAGTCAAAGGTGCAACGCTAATTGGCAATGGGCCAGATGTATTAACCCGCGTTAGTATGGTCGGTAACGATCTTGAGCTGGATAGCGGCGTAGGCACTTGTGGAAAAGAAGGTCAAAGTGTCCCCGTTGGTGTCGGGCAGCCAACAATGAAGATTGATGGAATGACCATCGGTGGTACGCAAGTATGAGTACCGTTAATCAAGACACGCACAACACAGATAGCCAATCACGAAAACAGCAACAGCTTGAGACACTGAAAAGTATTGTTGTCGATGCACTGTCAGAAGCACAGAATCAAGGTGCAACGGCTTGTGATGCAAGTATCTCAAAGAGTCATGGTTTTTCTGTCACTGCACGTATGGGCGAAGTGGAGACCATTGAACATGATCGCAACCAGGGTTTGGGCGTCACTGTCTACATAGGACAGAAAAAAGGCAATGCAAGTACTTCGGATTTGAGTCCCAAAGCAGTTAAAGAAACGGTTGCAGCTGCGTGCGCGATTGCTCGTTATGCGACAGAAGATCCATTCGCAGGTTTGCCTGATGCTGACAAACTAGCCAAACAAATCGCAGATCTCGATCTGTGTCACCCTTGGTCAATAGAGCCGCAACAAGCCATTGACATCGCCTTGCAATGCGAATCGACAGCATTAATGTACGACCCAGCCATCACCAATTCAGAAGGTGCAACCCTCAGTACCCATTCGGGTGCACAAGTACTTGGCAACAGCCTTGGGTTTCTTGAAGGCTTCTGGACGTCGAATCATAGCGTTAGTTGCTGCGTGATCGGCGAGCGTGATGGTGCGATGCAGCGTGATTACTGGTATACAGTCGCCCGTGATCAGTCTGATTTGGACAGTGCTCAATCAGTTGGTGTTGAAACAGCCAAACGCACCTTGCGGCGTCTGGGATCTCGTTCTTTAAGCCCAAGGCAATGCCCGGTACTATTTGTTCCTGAAGTTGCTCGCAGTTTGATTGGTAACTTTATTGGCGCAATCAGTGGCGGTAGCTTATATCGAAAAAACACATTCTTACTGGATTCACTCGGGCAAACAGTTTTTCCAGAATTCATGCGTATTCATCAGCAGCCATTATTAGCCAAAGCGCTGGGCAGTGCGCCATGCGATGCAGAAGGTGTCGCCACACAAACCCATGATATTGTTAACGCTGGTGTAGTCAATAACTATGTATTAAGCAGTTATTCAGCACGAAAACTGGGTATGCAAACCACTGGCAACGCTGGGGGAACCTATAACCTGACTGTAGAGCCTGGACAACAGGATTTGAATCAACTGATTAAAACCATGAATACCGGGTTTATCGTGTTAGAACTCATTGGTCAGGGAGTGAACATGATGACAGGTGATTATTCCCGTGGTGCGGCCGGATTATGGGTAGAAAATGGTGAAATCGCCCATCCGGTAGAAGAAGTTACTATCGCCGGAAATTTAAAAGACATCTTCAAACAAATTACTGCAGTCGGCAACGATGTAGATTATGCTTCAAGTATTCGCACTGGCTCGATACTGGTTGAGAATATGGTATTGGCAGGAAGTTAGGAAAAAATTATAAAAGGACGGCAATCATTTCTCCTTTGCAGTTGAGTATATTCTATTTCCATGCTAGAAAAAGGTTGGTAAATTAGGTGAAAATTCTTTACCTTAGTCTTTGTGAAAATGAAAATATTTCATTTTTTTAAACACCTTACAATTGATCCCGTCAATTTAAGTATTAAATTCAAGTTGCTTTCTCTTCTCGCTTGTTTTTGTTCAATTTTTTTTATTGCTTTAGTGACAAAAATCATTTCTCCCTGGCCTGGTTATCCGATGATTGTTGCTTCTATGGGAGCATCTGCAATTATTCTTTTTTTTATTTCTAGCAGTCCTTTGGCTCAACCTTGGCCGTTTGTTGGTGGGCAATTAGTTTCAGCTACCGTTGGCATGGCGTGTGCGTTAAATATTCCAGAAATATCGACTGCTGCTGCAACTGCTGTAGGAGGTTCCGTTCTCATGATGTTAAGTTTGCGTTGCTTGCATCCTCCGGCTGCCGCAACCAGCTTAACTCCAATTATGGCTGGACAATCAATCACTTCACTTGGTTATTCTTTCGTTCTGGTTCCTGTGGCAGTCAATGTGATGACACTACTTTTTTTGGCCATCATTATTAATCGGTGGGCTATGGGTAGAGATTACCCGAGTCCATTACCAGTTAAAAAGACTTCTCGGCAACGACATACAATATCGAAACCGAGTCACCATGTTGGATTTTCAGAACAGGATTTGAGTTTAGCATTAGAAAAAAGTGATGTTTTTGTTGATATGACTCATGCTCAATTAAGTCATTTACTGACTCAAGCTGAAATGAATTCCTTTAAACGATTAAAAGGTAATGTTTTATGTGCTGATGTGATGGTTAAAGAAACGTTTGCTGTTGAATTCGGTACTGAAGTTGAGCAAGCATGGCAAATTATGTGTAGTAATCATCTTAAAGCCATGCCTGTCATCGATAGAGCAAGACGGGTGATTGGGATTGTCACCTGGAATGATTTTTTTAAATTTATTGACCTCAATGCATACGAAAGTTTTCAGGAAAAATTTCAGAGATTTATTCGTCGCACCCCCGATTTAAAAGCATCAAAGCCAGAATCAGTGGGTCTTATTATGACTAGCACTGTGGTCACCTTGCCTGCTACATCGCATATTGCAAACCTGGTGTCTCTGATGTCTATTCAGGGACATCGACAAATCCCAATCGTCAATGCGGAGCAACGACTTGTTGGAATGGTCTATCAGGCAAATTTAATTGCTGCACTCTATAATGAGCAATTGGCACGTAAGCCATAGTCCAACGTCATTTAAATCAATGCACTCATTTATTACCTCATCACGCGACAAACTGGCCCGTATTTCTCGCTTGTTGATAAGATGATCGCTGAATTCACAAGGAATTAATGAAGGAGTGGAGTAACAGCGTGTATTGCGTCTGCCAGTGATGGTTTCCGTCATGGTTAAGGCGGATGGTTGTGCTCACTGATCGAGGTGCTTGATGGCATGGACATGATTTTTAGAATGTAACTTTGTATGTTTGGTTCTACAGGATTATTGAGCTTAACAAGGTTACGATAACTCTACTCCGCTTACCTTCTATTTTGTCCAATAGTTGCGTTGAAAGTACTCACGTACTAAACGCAATTTGATGAAAAGTATCGGAAAAACACAGCAATTCCAAGGGTTTTTAGTTAGCTTGTTATTGGCCAGGCAGCTTCAAATGAGGAAAGAATCAGAGTGATCGGCTCTAGTCGATTTTAAAAAAATATTGCCTCTATAAACCTAAAACCACCACATCTCCTATTAAAATGGGCTCAGCTTTATTACGCACATTGCTATATTGAGAATCAATGGCTACAGCCTGTAGCTGATAAGGTAATGTCGATTTAAAAAGTGGATAAAGTATCCTGGTATCCAGTTCTTCGTCCAGCCATAATTCAGCATTAGTCGGGTTTAACATAACCGGCATACGCTGATGAAATGATTCTAGTTCAGTTGCAGCTAGCGTGGTAACAATCGCACACGATAGTACGTGTTCAATACCATTTGTCCAGTAATCCCATAAGCCAGCGAATGCGATGGCCTGTTTGATAGCTGAAAATAAGTAAGGTGTTTTTTGTTTTCCACTCTGTTGCCATTCAACAAAGGAATGAGCAGGAATAATGCATCGCTTGTGACGAAAGCATCCTTGATATGCTCGGCTATCGTCCAATTGCTCACAGCGTGCATTGAACATAGGGTAATGGGTTGATGGACCATTGCTCCAGTGAGGTACTAACCACCAGCGCATATCACTGATGAGTCGCTGACCTTCCCACTGATGTATCACGGGGGTTTGATCTGTCGGTGCTAGATTGTATCGGTTGGGCAGGGGGCCTAAATCAATATTTAATTGCGATAATAAAAGATGCATATTGTGATCATCACAAATATTGTATCGACTAGGCATCTTTTTCTGCGAAGTTATAAATTGTTAGTTTTAACATGGCTCATTGACCCGATAGCAGTGGATTATAGTTCTATCCATCAGGCTGGTGAGAAATGCGAGTTAGTGTGTGCCTGGATATTTATTTGCTTGCGAGTGTCTGGGTGCAATAGAAGCTGGATGCATTCTGTGACTGAAAATTGTGCCACACCTTTGAATCGGGTGATTTCAACATCATCGTGTTTGGCCATTTTATTGAGCAGCTCTATCCGTTGTTGTTCGCTCCAGGCGTATTGATAATTTGGAGCTGTTGAAGCTGCAATACGGAACAACGGTGGATTTATGATAGAGACTAACCCAGAATCAAGTAGTGGTCTCATGTAGTGTTCAAACAAGGTTAGTAATAACACCCGTGTATGCGTGCCATCGATGTCTGGATCCATTAATAGCAGGATACGGGAAAAGTTTAAATGATTAGGATTACAGTCATTGTTAATCCCGCAGGCCAGTGATTGAAAAATTTTCTGACAGGTCTGATTTGACAGTACTTTGGCGGGTGTCGCTTTTTCTGCATTAATCAGTTTACCCTGAATGGCAAGAACGCTCTGGCTTGGCTTGCGTATTGCCTGTTGTATTGTACTCGCAGCGGATTTGCCTTCAACGATGAACAGTTCTTTCACTCAACCACCGATTGTTGATAAATGACCATCCATGTAAACACCAAACAGTTATTCAATGTCATTAGATTCGTATGAAAAAATTCAAGTACCAGAGATAGATTAACAAATAATGACAGTTTAAAACGGACATGGACAAAAACCGTCTACCCGTTTTCCAGAAACGGGGTGATCGAAATCGAGGCTGGTCGCATGCAGCATCAAACGTGATGCCATAAAAAATGCCTCATCGCTGGCGTATAAATCGCAACCTAAAATGGGATGATTAATAGCCTGGCTATGGATGCGTAACTGATGCGTACGTCCTGAAATCGGAGTAAACATGACTTTGGTAACAAGTGGTTTCGTCAAGCGTTCAAGGACTCGATAATGCGTTGATGCTGCTTTTCCCGTTTCATAACATATTTTCTGCAATGGAAAATTCTCGGCGTCTTTCGCAATGGGATAATCAATTTGTCCCTGATTTGGCGTCAAATGTCCAAATAAATGCGCGGTATAGGTTTTATTAACCGTGCGCGCTTGAAACTGGCGACATATATTAGCATTTACTGATTTATTTAATGCCACGACCATGATTCCTGAGGTGCCTAAATCCAGACGATGAATCATCGTTGCCGTGGGAAAGTCCTTAACTAAACGAAAATGTACAGAGTCCTGATTCAATGGATGCTTGCCAGAAAGACTTAACAAGCCACTCGGTTTGTTAATTAATAACAGTGATTCATCTTGATACAAAAATTCTATATTTTCGTTACAGGCTGGAACAATAAAAGGGTCTGCTTGTGGTTGCATTGAATGAATTGAAGTCTTTATCTTTAATAGAATGAATACATACTTCAAATTATTTTACTTTTGTGTTTGGTTATGATCAATAAAACTCGAATTTTTCGTTCGCCCGCTTTTAGATAAAAATCGCGTTCAAATTCAATATAAAAATGTCTGAATGTTATCAGTAAACCTCAGTAAAACAGATATACTCCCCGCACATGAAAATCTAGCATCCTGTGCACGCACTTTTTTGCGGATAACTGTCTTGAAAAACCTTGCTGTAGAGTGACTGCAGCTAAGATTTTCCGCCTTGCTCTCCACAAAATATCACGCACACAAAATGCTAGATTTTCATGTGCGAAGAGTAGAGATGACGGGCTAGGAGAAATACGCAGGAAGAAAAGTTGATTACTTGTCCTATAAGAGAGAGCTTGCTTGTATCTACCAGAAACTTGAAGTTAAACTTTAAATATTTACTTTATTTTGTTGTTTTATATGATAAATAAATCTTAAATATTTCCAATTTTTAACAAACTAGCGTATAGTCAATATTTCTTATAAAAACAATAGAATGTGACTATGAAATATTCAAATATTAGCACAGTATCTGCAGTTGTTTTGTCAGTGTGCATCGCGTCCGGGGTGCATGCAGCTAGTGTTGGTGATTCGCAATTTCAGGCAGACTTTTCAATCAAACCTTTTTTTCAGAATGACCTGGACGATCCTTTGTCATTTACCATCATCGATAGTACTACTCAAAATAATAGTGTGTGTAGCTTCAATGATAGCTCTGGCACTCTAACTGGTGTTAATCAGTGTACTGGTCTAGAAGACATTAGTAAGTTACCAGTTGCTGCATCTACGATATTTGAACCGAATCTTAATCTCACTGGAACTTTCTTTAATGATGAAGAAAGCGAAGTTTTTACACTGGGATTAGGGGATGGTGAATTAACAACAGCTGATTTCGTCAATCCGATTTTCAGCGTTAAGGATACTGCTGTTTCTGCTGACTTTTCATTTTATGACTCGAAGAATGAGGCTCCCCTACGCTTAGATGTGGCTGCAGTCCCACTACCGGGTGCGGTTTGGCTGTTGGGAAGTGGTCCCATATTGGCTGGTTTTGTCCAGAAGAAACGCTTTGCTACCTGATTACCAGTGCAAAGCCTGCGCCATTGCGATTGGTCATGTATTCTGACTAGCTAAAAAGACCAATTGAATCTGAGACTCTTCAAATACAGCTTATTTGTTTTTTTGAATGTTTGCTTAAGATTTTATCCAATTGATTTGCGAAAGCTTGCCGATCACTTTGGCTAAAAGCTGAAGGGCCACCAGTATCGATGCCACTTGATCGCAGTGTTTCCATAAAATCCCGCATATTTAACCGATCTCCAATATTATCGATTGTATATAGTTCTCCGCGTGGATTAAGTGCGCAGCCTCCTTTTTCAATGACCTCTGCTGCCAAGGGAATATCGCCAGTGATCACCAGATCGCCAGCATTAAGCCGCTTAACAATTTCATTATCGGCAACATCAAAGCCAGATTTTACCTGAAGCATTGTTATCCAGCGCGAAGGAGGGATATGCAAAGACTGATTTGCAACAAGTGTTAGTTCTATAGCAGTACGTTCTGCAGCTTTAAACAAAATATCTTTAATCACTACTGGACATGCATCAGCGTCTACCCATATCTTCATTTCATTTCACTTACTTGTTGATAGAACCTGTTCAAGACTAGTTGAATGGTGTATTGCTGCGTTAAAAGTGGACTCAGAAGCTTCTCCAGTATCCTGCGCCTTTTCTTTTACTTGCACTGTACTCAATCAACAACGGCAGTTTTTACTGGTCGATTTGTGTTCGTGTTGCTATTTACGGTCTGCTTTTTAGAGCAAGTCATTAATAGCTTGCCGCAAGACATATCATTCAAAGTGTGGGGATGGTTTTCGGTTTAACCGATAAAACAGCTTGAACAAGAATAGCTAATGGTATTGCGAAAAAAACACCCCAGAAACCCCACAGTCCACCAAAAAACAGAATTGCGACAATAATTGCAACAGGGTGTAAGTTGACCACTTCAGAAAACAGAACTGGAACCAGGATGGTGCCGTCAATGACCTGAACGATTGCATAAGCAGTCATTACATACCAGAACTCAGTGACGAAACCCCACTGCATATAAGCAACAACAACGACTGGAATGGTAACTACGGTAGCACCAACGTATGGGATCAGCACAGATACACCCATTGCAACCGCCAACAATAATGAATAATTTAACCCAAGTGTGTAGAAACTGATAAAGCTGGCCACGCCCAACAACACCAACTCCAAAAACTTTCCGCGAATATAATTTCCAATCTGGATATCCACTTGTCTCCATACCTGACGGGTTAATCTACGATCACCTGGTAAATAATGCATCATCCAGCGCAATATCCTGTCTTTATCTTTAAGAAAAAAGAAGACCAGGAGTGGGACAAGTACCAGATAAACAATCATCGAAATCATGCCCATTAAGGATGCAGCTGACATTGATAAGATGTTTTGGCTATAGGTGAAAATTTGTTTTCTGGCGGCGCTTAGAATTTCATCGATTTGGTTAGCGCTAACAAAGTTCGGATAATGTTCTGGTAACTGAAGTATTGCTTCTTGAGCGCGATTAATTAACTGCGGGGATTGTTCTACTAACTGTACGGTTTGTTGATAGAGCAGGGGGATAATTGCCAATAGGATAAATGTAACCAACGTTAAAAACAGCCCATAGACGAGGAGTACTGCAGGTAGTCGGGGGATTTTAACCTTTTTTAGCAGTTCCACAATGCTGTTCAATAGATAAGCGATTACTCCTGCAGCGAAAACCGGCATCAAGATATCAGACAATAGCACAATCAGTACGCAGCCGATAACTAGCAGTACAGCGAGAACCAAGACTTGCGGATCACTAAAAACCCGGTCTAGCCAGGATTTAAATTGATCTCCGTATGTTGAAAATTTGGAGGACATAAGTTACATGCTGCCTTTAAAGAGTCGCAGTGTTTTTGTTGTTGGTTGTCATTGCGAGTTAACTATACCATTCCCCGTATGTTCTTAGAACCTGTTGAAGATTTTGAATAGAAATACTTAAAGATGGTTACGATATGTCATTAATCATGATTGAGGTAGCGTTGTCAGATTGGTTGGCAAATCTATCTTGAGCTATTACAGTCGGAGAATTGTTCGACTTAAGTTGTTTCGATGCTCTGTATTCTTGATGGTTTAGATCGTTTTTTTGCTGAATAAAAGATATGCTTGCCGATTTTAGGGCCTTCGCTCATCGCGGTTCTCCAGTACGGAGACACATAATCTGCATGATACCAGAGTGCGCCAAATGTGATGTCCTCGTGCTTTTTTTGTAAGATTTCAGTTGCTAATGCCAGGCTTCGTTTCCAGGCTGATTGATCTTGCGGCTCATCACTTAAATCATCACACCACCAGCTAAACTGACAACGATTGAGTTTTTTTCCGCCTTGTTTTACTACACCGCAAATGGTGTCTGGAAAGCCTTTGTGTTTGACACGATTAAGAACAACATTGGCTACTGCACGCTGTCCCGTCCTTGACTCTCCTCTGGCTTCAAAGTAATTATTTAGAGCGAGGCAATGCAGCTCTACTTTATCAATTGGTTTTGTTTCAGGATGTGTTGGCTGTATTTCCGCTTGTACTGTGTTAACTGTATTCTGGGATGGTAAAGGTTGTTCGATGGTATCGACATTTAGAACAGCAAGAGTGATAGTTTTTTCTTGGTTTATCGCATTCGAGCTCACTCTGTGATTTGTATTTTCAGTGAATGTATTTATTTCAGCGCTTGCCGATTGAGTACGAATAGCATCAGCAGTAAAAAATACAGGTCCCTTTAGGTTATCGACTGTAATAATTGTTAAGAAGAAGATCAGCGATAGGAACACTGAGATTATGCACGAGAAATGTTTATCCGACATCATAAGTAATTGTTTCCGAAGTGGTTGTATTATTCCCATGGCAATCAATCCTGTTTAATGATTGGTTAATCAGGCTTGTATGGTGGTGATGCCACGAGGAACGTGAAACATTCACAACAGACATAATCAGAATGTTTCGTCGGCTTTCGGTATTTCTACACGTGCAATTTGATGTGGATTGGTTGGGAAGGGGCTTAAAGCTTGATGATGTCGCTTATTTAAGCGAAATGTTGATGGTGCAATCCATTGATTAAATTGACTCATCCAAGCATTTGCCAGTTGGCGAAAGTATTGTATGAGAGATTGCTGTAGTGTTATTGGCTTAACTAGTCAGTGGTTTGTTGATTGATTTGGGGTGCTAAATTTCTCTATCTGTTGTCATGTACAGAGAAACAGCATAGTGATTTTATTAATTCCAAAACAGTCGAGCTACTTGCAAAATGCATAAAAGCGAGGGGATTTAATTGCTTGAATAGCAAAAAAAGAAAAACTTGCTCAAAAATGATAAAATAGAGGTGCCTAAACACTCTAAAAATATCTGAAAATGAGCAAGTTACGAGAAACAATAGCACAGTCCTGGTGGACAATTCAAGACACATTATTTCCTCGAATGATCGAAGAACTCGGCCCGTTAACTCAAAAACAACAGGAGCTGATAACGACGCTAGAAATACTCCACATTGAAGCATTTATTGATTCCAGCAAAGGATATCCTGGACGTCCACCCAAGGATCGAGTCGCCATTGCACGTGCCTTTGTTGCAAAGATGGTGTATCACATGCCAACAACGCGCCTGTTGTTAGATCGATTACACACCGACATCGCATTAAGGCGTCTGTGTGGATGGGAACGTGTCAGCGATATTCCAAAGGAATGGACAGTCTCTCGCGCATTAGCCGAATTCTCTGAATCGCAATTGCCGCAACGTATCCATGAAGCGTTGATCAAAAAACACTATCGTAGTGAAATCGTCGGACATAATCCGCGCGACTCAACCGCGATCAATGCACGTGAAAAACCGATCAAAAAGAAACCCATTGTCAAACAACCCAAGCAACGTGGACGCCCAAAAAAAGGCGAAGTTCGCGAGAAAACACTGACGCGGATTGAAAAGCAGACCACAGGGATCCCCTTGGAGGAGATGCTTGACGATTTGCCCATAGCCTGTGATGTGGGAACCAAGAAAAACAGCAAAGGTTACAAAACCAGTTGGACAGGCTATAAGCTGCATATTGATTCAGCCGATGGCGGCATTCCAATCAGTTGTGTCTTAACCTCGGCTTCAACGCATGATAGCCAAGTGGCGATTCCATTGGCAATGATCAGTCATCAACGTGTCACCAACCTCTATGATTTAATGGATGCTGCCTATGATGTGCCTCAGATCCATGAAACCAGTCGACAGTTAGGCCATGTCCCGTTGATTGACCGAAACCCACGGCGCGATAAAACGCTCAAGGATGAAATACACGCTGAAAACAAACGCAACCGGATCATGGGTCATCAATCTTCTGAAACCATACGATACCGAGAGCGCGGCACTGTAGAGCGCGTCAACGGGCGCTTGAAAGATGAATTTGGAGGACGTGTGGTTCGGGTGCGTGGGCATGCAAAAGTGATGTGTCATTTAATGTTTGGGATTCTAGCGCTGACAGTGAATCAGATGCTGTGCTTTCTTGAGTAAATGATAGTTTACTGAAGGGGAAAGAAAGGGAATTGAGTTCCACAGGAGGATCGGTATGCTCTAAATTGACAAAACACTCAAGATGACAAGAATTTGCTGGTGTTCATCTGTGACATGACAGCCATTCCGTGAAAAAATCGTAACAGACGACTCAGTCACAATCTCAGTCGGTTGTGATCTCATAGTTTTGCAAGTGGCTCAGTCGTGACTAAGAATCAAGTTAATCAATTGGTTTTAATAAGTCCTCCAGATCTTCGGCACTGAGTAGTGGGCCTTGCTGGGCTTTACCTTTGCCGCCGTAGAGATTGTCAGCCAATGCTTGTTTTTTCTGTTGCAGAGCAATAATTTTATCTTCCACTGTGTTTTCGCTGATTAGCTTATAGACAAAGACAGCTTTGTCTTGTCCAATGCGGTGAGCACGATCAGTTGCCTGGTTTTCGACTGCCGGATTCCACCAGGGATCATAATGGATGACTACGTCGGCGGCGGTTAGATTAAGTCCAACCCCGCCTGCTTTGAGGCTGATTAACATCACTGTCGCTGGACCATCCTGGAAAAAGTCGATGGCTTCATCACGTTTACGGGTTTGGCCAGTTAGTTTGCTGTAGGTAATGTGTTGTTGCTTGAGAGCTTCTTCGATGATTGCCAACATTTTGGTGAATTGGGAGAAAACGAGAATTTTGCGGCCTTCTTCAATCATTTCAGGTAACATTTCCATTAACAAATCCATCTTGGCGGATTGTTTAACTTTTTTTGCTTTGTCCAATGCGACCAGTCTTGGGTCACAGCATACCTGTCGCAATTTAAGCAATGCATCCAAAATCATGATGTGGCTACGTGCCAGACCTTTTCTCTTGATTTCGTCGCGTACTTTTTGATCCATTGCCAAGCGTATGCTTTCGTACAAGTCGCGTTGCTTCCCTTCCAGAATAATACTGCGAATGATTTCGGTTTTTTCTGGCAGTTCCTGTGCGACAGCTTGTTTGCTACGTCTTAGTAAAAAGGGCTTAATTCGTTTTTGAAGTTGTTGTAGGCGTACTCCATCGGCTTCTTTTTCAATCGGTTTGCGAAACTGACGGTTGAAGCGATCCATTGGCCCTAAGTAGCCTGGCATCAAGAAATGATACATCGACCATAATTCACCTAAATGGTTTTCCATGGGTGTTCCGGTCAAGCATAAGCGATGATTAGATTTTAGTGAGCAAACACCTTGTGTGGTGAGTGATTTTGGATTTTTGATGGCTTGCGCTTCATCCAGAACGATGTAGTGAAAGCGATACTCTTGCAATGTTTCCAGATCACGACGAATCAGTGCATACGTAGTGAGCACGATATCGTAATCAGTCAGTTTCTTTAGGTAGTCTTTGCGATCACTCCCATGTAGTAGTAATACAGTTAAGTCTGGCGTAAAGCGTTGTGCTTCTCTGCGCCAATTACCCATCAAACTGGTTGGCGCTACAATCAAGGTAGGAAGTTCACAGCGTCCCTGTTGTTTCTCCAGTAGTAAATGTGCCAGTGTCTGCACTGTTTTACCAAGCCCCATGTCATCTGCAAGAATGCCGTTAAAGGTTAGTTCACGAAGAAACTGCAGCCAGCATAAACCGTCTAGTTGATAAGGGCGTAACTCGGCATTAAGACCAGTGGGCGGATCAACTTTGCTGAATTTCTCAAGGTTTTTGAGTTTTTTAGTGAGTGCTTGTAATTCATTCGCACCATACCATCGTAGTTGTGGATCGTTGAGTAGATCGCCAATTTGTAAACTCTGATAACGCGATAATTCCAGACGGCCATCATCATTGAGTGGGTCAGTATCATACAGCTCAACCAATGTATCAAATACAGATAGTAGTCGCGAGGTTGGTAGTTTTAACCAATGATTGTCATCCAGAGCAACCAGAATGGTTTCCTCTTGTTTCAAAAACTCGCGTAACTGGATTGGATCATCACTCTGCGTCAGTAATTCCACTAAGGCTGGTAACAGATTGATACGTTCTCCATTGACTTCAACTCCTAGTTCGAGAGAAAACCAGTCATTACCCTCATCTTCTTCAAGTTCTGCAGTCCAGTTGTCAGCAACATCGAAGCGTAACTTAAAGCTGTCCGCAATTTCTATTTCCCAGTCCTGCTTTTTTAATTCAGGGATGGTTGTTTCCAGAAAGTGTTGCCAGAACTGGACGGATTGGGGCATTGTTGAACCAGTCATCACCAGTTCAATCGGTTTATACTCAAAAATCCCGGCTTTTTGAGGAGAATCCAGTCCCGCCTCATAGAGTGTTTTCAACGCTTCAATTTCTTGCTCTGGATGACGTGTAACGTGGTAACGAGTGTCATTAACGATGACAATTTTAGTGGGTTCAAAATCGTCAGGATAGATTTGAATATTGTCGTAGCGAAAAGCTAAGCGCACAAAATGCACTTGTCGCTGAGCGCCATTATGGAGTACCACAGAACGACGATATAACTGCAGAACAGGGATAGCAGATGAAGCTTCAATTTGTTTGTCTTCAATGCCAATATCTACTGGAGCGGGTAGGTTTAAGTCAGCTAGGTCGAGTAATAACTGACGACTGACTG
The DNA here is from genome assembly GCA_965224565.1 of Methylococcales bacterium. Taxonomy (GTDB): domain Bacteria; phylum Pseudomonadota; class Gammaproteobacteria; order Methylococcales; family DRLZ01; genus DRLZ01. Next base: position 1,405,126 of record CBDCZN010000002.1, read on the forward strand.
TTTCCAGTTTTTCAGTGGGAATGACTGGTGCGTTGAGTAAGGGTGAAAACTGTGCCGAGTTAAGCGATGTTTCTAAAATGCCACATTCCAGGCTGGTTAAATCCAGATAAAAAGCATGTTCGATCAGAAATAAACGCTGTGCTGGCGGGGTGATTTCAGGAATGAGTTGTTGGCCATTTTTCATTTCCTGCCATACAAATTTCAGAGAACGCGACTGACCGGAAAATAACGCAGCATGTTTCTGATTGTTCCAGTGGAAACGTCCTGTTTTTAATAAAGTATCCAGAGCAATTTCCCCCAAATTTCCTTTTAACTCAAAACGCGCTTCATAATAGCTTAACTGACCTGGTTTGAGTAAGGTCACAATTTCCTCATCAACCTCCGTGACCAGTTGATCTGTAGAGTAAGCTTCAATGATACGATGTATTTTCATCGGAGTTGCCGCACCAAAACCACCTTTTTTTAGTTTGCGCACTCTCATCACCTGGACTACTGGAGAGTTGTTGTTTTGGAGTGACAGAAAATATAACAGGCAAAATTCATCTTCGTTACTGGAGGCAGATATTTCAGGTAGTGGATTAACGATTGATTGCTTCAGGTTTTGAATCCAGCTGTCAGCCAGATTAGTATCTGCTTGTTTTCGTCCATGCATTTGAAAGCGACGCCTGTATGCGATGCAAACGGCAACGACATGTTTGCAGTTGTGACCTATTGGGCATGTGCAAGTGCCGATAATCGCTACTTGCTGTTTAAGGTCTTTAATGATCACATTAACGTGATAAGGGTGCGCTTCAGAGCCAGCCACATTGGCATTCAGCATGAGTGTTGAGCTGGCATCATTAATATCAAGTTCTTTAACATGACCATGTTGGGCATAACGTGCCCCGCGTTCATAGTAAGCTTGTCCGCAGATGCGTTTAATATCTCTGATTTCGAAAATAGGTTGCGGCATAGGTTTTGTTAAATAGTGGTTGAAACAACAGGCAGCGGACTCAATATCTGCTTGAACAGGTGATTTGACAATGAATTTTGTTAAATTTTGGTTTAAAAAACTATTCAAGTAGGGAACCGATCTATTCTCGCACAGATCAGCTGTAGCTGCTATGTAAGCTAACAGCATTTGAATCGATTCAATAGAGAAGGAAAGGGTTTATGCAGTTGAGTTTGGCGGTCGTTGAGTGTTGCTGAGATAATTGTAGAATTTAGTGTTTGCAGTATGCCAGGAGTTTGATGTTGAGTACCAAGCTGAATACATATAAAGCTTGTGCGCACAACAAAAATTAATACTACGAATCGGGCCAATTTCAAGCTGGCTCAATTAGAATACTTCTTGGCTAAACACGCTAGGCTGTTAAGAAATTGAGTGCTTAAAATCTTCACTGGCAAGACTTGGTTTTAAGCGAACGGTTACATTTAAAGACCGCTTTCATTTGCCAGTGAATTATCAACAGCTCCTCGGGTTGTTTCTGCGAGATGACGCAAAGCACGGTATCGGTCTGTTTTGGTACTACTATTTGCTCCAGCAATGCATTTTCTTCGGGTTTACTGTGAAATATTTGAAATGTTAGATAAATCAATGTACCTTGTAGTGATCGTCTAGTTTGGGTGACTAGCCTCTAGATCCATGCATGGCAAGTCAGTAAATCTTACAAAGATTTTTTTAGTTATCAAAATTACGGTTGATTGTAAGCGTAACTGATTGTTTTAAATTTGTTAATAATATTTGGTTCGAATAGTGCATGAAGCTAACAATAAGGCTTTTTAATTTGGGGAAGGTGGAATAATGAGAAAAATAAATCTACTCTCGCTTGCTATAGCTATATTAGCAGCTTTGTTGGGTGACCAGGTGTCAGCGGGTATTGTTACAATTGATACTTTTGATCAAACCACACAATCACTGGATTTTGATCCACCCCAAGGAACTCCAGTTCCAGCTTCTTCGTCAGCTTTTGATGAAATGCAAACAGGACCTGGCGAGGCCATTGGAGGTTATCGAGATATGTTTATTCGTACAGATAACGAGATTGCTTTCAGTGATAATGGTCAGGCAACTGTAGTCAGTAATCTCGGAGAGGTTCAGGTTTCCAATACGGGTAATGCCAGTATAGTTGTTGAGTTTACATGGGATGGGATGGATAACTCTGCTGATGTAGACACGAATGGGTTAGGTGGTATTGATCTTACTATGGGCGGTTTGAATGATGGTATTTTGGTTGGCAATACGCGAACTGATCTTGATGTGAATTTGCAGTTCAACTTATGGGACTCTACTGGTACAACAGGTAGTATTGGTCGAACGTTTCAGCAGGATACCAACGGTGAAGACGTTTTTTTCGCTTACGATGGACTGAGTAATCAAGTTGACTTGACAAACATAGGAGCAATTCAGTTAGTGATCACTGGACTTGAAGCTTACGATTTACAGTTTGATCTTCTGCAATCAACAACATTAACTGACCCCCAAGATCCAGCTTCACCACCAACATCTGTGTCCTCGCCAGCTACTCTAGCTTTGGTAAGCGCAGGCCTTTTTGGTTTAGGTTTTACAAGACGTAACAAACGCAGCTGATAACCGTTGTAGTTAGTCAATAGTGGGTGGTAATTTGCTTTACACCATGTCTATTCCACTGGTTGCATGTCGTTCTGTTATCTTTTCGCTTCATCTTCTAATGATGGATTGTGTCCGCAAATTTCCTGCGCCAACAAACTGAACCAACGAGTTCCAAGTATATGGTCATGTTGTCTGGGAAAATCTACACGTCTTCCATTGTTAATCTCTGCAACAAGACTTTCAATGGCGAAACGGGATAGCTTCTTTAGAGGTGTCCTTTAGTCAAATCTGCTGAATCTCCCACATTGGTAGCCATTGAACGGGGTTAACGCTCAACAGTGTTTATCGCCAGCGTTCTTCAGTCGATGGTTACAATTTAACTGTGTTAATCTAGCAACTGATAGAACGCTTTGCTCTCATGGCAAGCTATTATTACTTAACTTTTTTTGTTTAAATCAAGGTGCATACAATGTTAAAAATCTACGGGCTTGATTTTTCTCCTTGGGTAAACCGTGTGCGTTTTACAGCTAATCAGATTGGGCTGGACTATAACTACGTTAGTGTTGACCTGTTAGGCGGGGAAGGACAGTCACCAGAATACAAGCAACTTCATCCCGCTGGCAAAGTGCCAGTAATTGATGATGATGGCTTTGTTTTGTTCGAAAGTGGTGCTATCTGCCGCTATCTAGCAACCAAATCGACTTCGCCACTTTATCCGAATGATCTTCACTCTAAGGCAATCGTTGATCAGTGGACTGATTACTCAGTCACACATATTGCGATGGCAATGCAAAAGGTTCTTTTCAACAGTGTGATCTATAAATTCATGGATAAGGAGCAAGACAAACGCTCTTTAGAAGAGGGGCAGGAATTTCTGCATCGCTTTTTGCCAATTATCGATGCACAACTAAGTACTATGAAGTATTTTGCTGGGGAAAGCATCAGTCTGGCAGATATGATCCTTCTGGCTTGGTTGGATCCAGTTGAAATCTGTGAGTTTGATTTATCATCTCATCAACATATCAGTAGCTGGCGTGATCAGCTTAAGCAAGAATCGTTTTATACAAAATGCTATCTTAATTACCAGGATTTGTTCCAGTAATCAATGTATTTGCTGCGAAGTTATTTTGTTGCGATGAGATCTTGATAAAAACTGATCAGATATATTGTACCTTTTCAGATTTAAAATGTAGGGTGCGCTGCACGTACATTGCGATAGTAAATGGGTAACCAATGCCGTTTGTTGTGTAAGACGCACTCTTTTGTATCGCCCCGTCCTAATGTGACAAAGTAGTATTAATCAATCGAGTGTTTTTCGATTCTTGAAAGCCACTTAAAAACACTGTTAATCCAGATTGATTAGAGATTTAAAAGACGAATAAATTACCTGAATTCAAGTGAACCAATGATTATAAAATTTTTAATATTACTACTAATGAGTGCTTTCTTAACCTCTTGCTCGGATCAGGATGTGGATGATGTGATCGACTCTTTTGTTGCCCAGCTTGATCAATCATCAAGTGTGGAACGCAGTTACAGGAAGATAATTCCAGTTTTCTGGAATAAAGTTTATCCGGCAGGTGGTAAGACTCTGTATTGTGCTCAAGAGTTTGACGGTGGTTATCACAAAGAGGTCAATATAGAGCATATATTTCCAATGAGTTGGGTGATGAAAGGTTTACGCTGCGGTGATCGGGGTCAGTGCAGACGCAGCAGTGAACGATTTCGTTTTATTGAGTCGGACATGCACAATATGTATCCTGCCTTGAGTGAAGTGAACAAGGTACGGAGCGCGATGGCATTCGGAACCATCAAAGGTGAAAAGCATTTACGAATTGATGCGGCTCCGAATTGTGATTTCGAAGTGGATTTTCGCAAACGCAGAGTTGAGCCATCACCAGCATCCCGAGGTGAAATTGCGCGTGCAATGTTGTATATGGATGATACTTACTCTGAGCTGGAATTATTCAAGCGCCAGCGTGACATGTTAATTAAATGGCATGAATCGGATCGACCCAGCAAGTTGGAGAAAAAACGTAATGATGTTATTGAAGAGCTGCAGGGAACTCGTAATCGCTGGGTTGATCGATAATTTATAAGGGTTTTGATGTACTGAAAATCACCCAGATGATTGATTGCCTGGGTTCTGTGTAAAGGTTATTATTTTAAGATTACGCTGATAATTTTTCCCGCGTATTGTGATAGCTAAAAATCCTGTACCAAATAGCCATATTGCTGCTGGAATAGGGTGTGGTAACGGTGATCCAAGACTTGCTGGTTCCATCAACAATCAATTGTTCGATAACGATAAAATTGTCAAAAACTGTCGTTCCATCTTCCATAAGAACTGTAAAAAAGAGCCCATTATGAAGTTCCCCTAATGGGCTGCTCAGAAGGGTCGTGCCATCAGTGTCTGCTGTCAATCGAAAAGAATCGCCTGAGCCAAACGTGCCGGTGGCAAAGGAAAATGACAAACTAGTGGGATTAGTTCCATTAAAATCTGCCGTGATGTCTTGAGCAGTCAGACCAGATGTGTTTCCAATGACTGGGGATGTCAGTTGTGGCGCTGTTGTGCTATCAAAATCAAAACTGATACCAAGCGCTGAGAGTGGTGACAGATCAAACTCTACAGATTTAATAAATCCAGTGCCGCTGTTAAAGGAAACACCCCAAAGTCTATAGCATCAGAGTCTATACCTGGCGCATCAGCGGTAATGACTGCCGATTGCGCCTGCATACTAACTTAGACAATGAACAGATTGGTCCATAGATATTTTTTCATCATCATCTCCGTAGTGCAATTACGAAATCTATTTGCGAACTATTTTCGTGATTACCAATTTTATAATCGTTGATATTTGTGATGGCGTCTATATATTTTAACTATAGAGCTACTTGCAAAATACATAAAAGCGAGGGGATTTAATTGCTTGAATAGCAAAAAAAGAAAAACCTTGCTCAAAAATGATAAAATAGAGGTGCCTAAACACTCTAAAAATATCTGAAAATGAGCAAGTTACGAGAAACAATAGCACAGTCCTGGTGGACAATTCAAGACACATTATTTCCTCGAATGATCGAAGAACTCGGTCCGTTAACTCAAAAACAACAGGAGCTGATAACGACGCTAGAAATACTCCACATTGAAGCATTTATTGATTCCAGCAAAGGATATCCTGGACGTCCACCCAAGGATCGAGTCGCCATTGCACGTGCCTTTGTTGCAAAGATGGTGTATCACATGCCAACAACGCGCCTGTTGTTAGATCGATTACACACCGACATCGCATTAAGGCGTCTGTGTGGATGGGAACGTGTCAGCGATATTCCAAAGGAATGGACAGTCTCGCGCGCATTTGCCGAATTCTCTGAATCGCAATTGCCGCAACGTATCCATGAAGCGTTGATCAAAAAACACTATCGTGGTGAAATCGTCGGACATAATTCGCGCGACTCAACCGCGATCAATGCACGTGAAAAACCGATCAAAAAGAAACCCATTGTCAAACAACCCAAGCAACGTGGACGCCCAAAAAAAGGCGAAGTTCGCGAGAAAACACTGACGCGGATTGAAAAGCAGACCACAGGGATTCCCTTGGTGGAGATGCTTGACGATTTGCCCATAGCCTGTGATGTGGGAACCAAGAAAAACAGCAAAGGTTACAAAACCAGTTGGACAGGCTATAAGCTGCATATTGATTCAGCCGATGGTGGCATTCCAATCAGTTGTGTCTTAACCTCGGCTTCAACGCATGATAGCCAAGTGGCGATTCCATTGGCAATGATCAGTCATCAACGTGTCACCAACCTCTATGATTTAATGGATGCTGCCTATGATGTGCCTCAGATCCATGAAACCAGTCGACAGTTAGGCCATGTCCCGTTGATTGACCGAAACCCACGGCGCGATAAAACGCTCAAGGATGAAATACACGCTGAAAACAAACGCAACCGGATCATTGGTCATCAATCTTCTGAAACCATACGATACCGAGAGCGCGTCAACGGGCGCTTGAAAGATGAATTTGGAGGACGTGTGGTTCGGGTGCGTGGGTATGCAAAAGTGATGTGTCATTTAATGTTTGGGATTCTAGCGCTGACAGTGAATCAGATGCTGTGCTTTCTTGAGTAAATGATAGTTTACTGAAGGAGAAAGAAAGGGAATTGAGTCCCACAGGAGGATCGGTATGCTCTAAATTGACAAAACACATCAAGATGACAAGAATTTGCTGGTGTTCATCTGTGACATGACAGCCATTCCGTGAAAAAATCGTAACAGACGACTCAGTCACAATCTCAGTCGGTTGTGTTCTCATAGTTTTGCAAGTGGCTCTATAACATAAATATTGTAAAATATAGAGACAGTTGTTCTAGAGCTGAAGAATTGTAATCAACGAAACACCTCCCACTAAGTAAAGAAAAGGGCTATCCCAGGTATGCGGTGAAATTGCTTCCGTAATTGTCATTAGTGGTGGAATTACGATAAGTGCAACAGTTAGTTGGGTTGGTGTAAACAGTTCACGGTAACTGAAGATGGTTATCAGACTGACGATGAATACACACAGGCTGCCTTCGATACTGCGGGTATAGCTGCGCGATGAAAAGATTGCTCTTGTCGAGTATTTGTGGCGACCAAATCTAACACCGACAGGTTCAGCCAGACCATCTCCAAGCCCAATGATCAAGATCGGGATATATAACAAATCACGTAATTGATGTTGATTTAAATAATAAATCAACGGCATCAATACTAGATAACTGGCCAGGAATTGCGTTGTTAACCAGAGCAAGGTGTAGGGACGATCTTCTGGTCTGTCTATGGATTTAAACATGGTATTGAAGAGAACAATTTTGCTGCGCAATGGCTGGATAAATAATCCCAGCACACCCATGGTTAACATAGCATTGAAGAAACCTGTAAAAACTGATGATTGATAGGGGAAAAATGAGAGCAGAAACTGGGGCAGGAAAAATAATGAAAAGTGCATAATCTTACGGGTATAGTTGACCCGCATTGAATAGTCTTCTACTAATATTCCGCAAACGTAGAATAATAAAAGAAAACAACTGTGCAGAACTGCAATATGAGTCCAATAATTGAAATCAGGTAGCATCATGGTTTAGTCTGGATCCTCAGTGGTCTATCGCCAATATGTAGGTTAGCTAGAAGGCTATCCGAGAATAGAGAGCCTACTGCGAAAAATCTGGATTTGGTCATCTGTTCCCATTGTTTTTTTAAGAGCACGGCAATTCGCCTCAAATAAACCAAAAATCTGACTCAAATCAGTTTTCCCTCGTGACAACTTCTCTGCTCGGACAAGCCTCCTAGTCGATTATTAGCTGTTACCCACGCAGTTCAAAAACAATGTCATAATAACTAGTTTTTTGCGTGAGAGTATTGATTCGATGCTATTAACTGTTTTTTTACTGATTGTTGCGCTTGCCGGGCTTGTCGTGACGGCTGACCGATTTGTTGATGGCGCTGCTGCGATAGCCAATAATTTTGGTGTTGCACCAATCATTATTGGAGTGACTATTATTGGTCTGGGGACCTCTGCGCCCGAAATGCTGGTATCCGGGATTGCTGCATGGGAAGGCAATGTTGGACTCGCAATCGGTAATGCATTGGGTTCAAATATTGCCAATATTGGTTTGATTCTGGGGATTACTTTGTTAATCAAACCGATCGCTATAAAAACCAGTATTTTCCGTTGTGAGCTACCTGCGTTAATGATTGTCACTCTGGGCTCTTATCTGATGGTTGCTGATTATAGTCTTGACCAAATAGATGGAGTTCTGCTGGTTTTGTTTCTGATGGGTTTTCTGGCTTGGCTAATTCTAATCTGTGTTAAACAAAACAAAACTGATCCTATTGTCCAGGAAATAGAAGGGGAAATCCCCAAAACCATGTCTAACCAGGCTGCGTTTGCATGGACGTTTGCTGGATTAGTTGGATTAGTGCTCAGTTCCAAACTTCTGGTGTGGGCTGCTGTAACCATTGCAAAAGAATTTGGAGTGAGTGATTTGGTGATTGGTTTAACCATCATCGCGCTTGGAACCAGCTTACCTGAGTTAGCAGCATCAGTCGCGAGCGTTCTTAAAAATAATGCGGATATGGCGATCGGCAATGTCATCGGTTCAAATATTTATAACCTGACAGCTGTGCTGTCTATTCCTGCGCTGGTCGCTCCAGGAGCTCTGGATGCTGTTGTTGTGGAGCGAGATTTTCTGGTGATGAGTGTCCTCACTGTGTTGTTGTTTTTGTTGGTGGCTGATGTTTTTCGGTGTGGAAAACTGGGGCGAATCAGTGGGTTTCTTCTTATTCTAATGTATGGTGGCTATCAGCTTTTCTTGTATCAAAGTGTATTATAAGAAAATTTTGTGTAGTAATCTTCCATGGCTTTCTCGATCATAACAATTTAGGGCACCTCTAATAATTGTCTTTTTGCCCGATTTCAGCGTTGGATGGTTTTCTGCGATCCTCATGTATTCCATATACACTGCGGTTCTCGAAAATCATCCGCCTTGAACTCAAATAACAATTCTAATGATTGGTGGCATCCTCTATTGCAGCGTTGGTGTTGAATAAACTGCGTTTAGAGATAGACAATTAGCTATTCAATCAACTGGTGTTGTTGAATTGTTCATGTTATAAACAATTAAGAAATTAGATTATCTATAAACCATAAGCTATTGAAAAATTGTAACTGGAGAGCTGTTGCATGACTAGCATCGATACTGGTGATGATGAACTGAAACGTTTTGGTCTGGATGTCATCCGTATCGAAAATGAAGCAGTGATGGATCTGGCTAGTCGGGTTGGTGATGATTTTGTTGCTGCATGCCGGTTTTTTCTTGCCTGTGATGGTCGTATTGTGGTTACAGGAATGGGTAAATCTGGGCATATTGGTGGTAAAATTGCCGCTACATTAGCCAGTACCGGCTCACCTGCTTTCTTTGTTCATCCAGGAGAGGCCTGTCATGGTGATCTGGGTATGATTACTCGCCAGGATGTTGTTTTTGCATTGTCTAATTCTGGTGAAACTTCTGAAGTGTTGACTATTCTTCCATTGATCAAACGACTCGGCACACCCTTAATTGCAATGACTGGAAGTCCGCGCTCAACGCTTGCGTTACAGGCTTCCGCGCATATTGATGTCGGAGTTAAGCAAGAGGCTTGTCCATTGGGATTAACACCCACTTCAAGTAGTACAGCAGCATTGGTGATGGGGGATGCGCTGGCAGTTTCTTTGCTCAAGGCTCGACGTTTTACTGAAGACGATTTTGCATTTTCACATCCTGGTGGGAGTCTGGGAAAACGTTTGTTGTTAAAGGTGAAAGATCTTATGCATAGTGGTGTTAACCTGCCGATGGTTAATGAATCGGCCTTTGTTAGTGAAGCCTTGCTGGAGATGACGGATAAAAAGCTGGGAATGACCGCAATTGTTGATTTGCACAAAAAGGTACAAGGTATATTTACGGATGGTGATTTACGCCGTATGTTTGTCACTGAAGTTGATATTCATAGTACACCAGTTGCTGAAGTCATGGTTTCGGATTGTCGAACAATTAAGCCAGAAGTGCTTGCTGCTGAAGCGGTTCAAATGATGGAAAAACACAAAATAAATGCATTGCTAGTTGTCGACGATGAGCATAAGCTGATTGGTGCTTTAAATATGCACGATTTAGTGCGTTCAGGGGTTTTTTGATCAGATAGTAGGATTTTCTAGCAATCCTGGTACAGCGTCTATCGAGTTATCTGATGGGTCGTATGCGGATTTGATGCTAGTTTCCCTTGTGTATACTCTTCGCACATGAAGATTTAGCATTTAGGGTGAGTGATTTTTTGTGGAGAACAAGGCGGAAAGCCTTGGTTGTAGTCATTCTACAATAAGGGTTTCCAACGCAGCTGTTCGTAAAAAAGCGCGCCCCATGAATACTAAATCTTCATGTGCGGAGAGTATATATTACCTATAAAACTTAAAAGTTATGCAGCAAATATTCAACAAAGCAAAAAAAATTCGTCTGGTGAGTTTTGATGTTGATGGTGTGCTGACCGATGGTCGTTTGTTTTTTGATGATCAAGGACAAGAGTCTAAAGGATTCCATGCACGCGATGGCCTTGGTATTAAACTTTTACAGCAGTCAGGTGTAGAAGTTGCTGTTATTTCGGGTCGGCGTTCTCAATCAGTCGAGCGACGGATGGCTGCTCTGGATATTTCTCTTGTTTATCAGGGACAAGATGATAAACTCATCGCGCTTGATGAGCTTTGTCAGAAACTCAATCTACAATATGAGCAAGTAGCACATGTTGGAGATGATGTGCTTGATCTTCCAGTGATGATGCGGGTTGGGTTATCGATTGCTGTTGGGGATGCGCATGATTATGTTAAGCAACGAGCAAATTGGACTACCAATCTCCCTGGCGGGCATGGTGCAGCACGAGAAGTATGTGACCTAGTAATGAAAGCACAGGGTACTCTGGAAGCAGTGTTAGACCAATATGTAGTTGTAAATAACCCTAAAAGCAAGCGGGCCAAGTATGATAAATAATATCATTTACCGAATACTGGTTGTCTGCGTACTGTTAAGTAGTTGTTCTGTCTGGGCATTGAAAGATGACTTTAAACAACAGATTTTTATTGATGCCGATAATGCTGTGATGGAGCAGGATAAAAGTGTTTATACCGGAAATGTTGTGGTTAATCAAGGCAGTATGCAATTGAAGTCTGCTCGTCTTGAAGTCTACCTGGAAAATCGAAAACCGGATAAAGTAATTGCTACCGGGAATCCTGTCTACATGAAACAAGTGGTTGAGCCAGGTAAGCTGGAACGACATGGTAAGTCTTCAGTAGCAGAATATTTTATTAACAAAAGCCTGATTATATTAAAAGGGAATGCTGAGGTGTGGATTGAGGAAAACACAGGTGATGGCTTTGGTAGTAAAGGTGATCGCATGGATAGTGATCGTATAACTTACGATTACAAGAATGAAATAGTCAAAGCGGGGCAAAAAGGTCAAACAGGTGAAAAAACACGCGTTCATACAGTGCTAAGCCCGAAAAAATAACACGAATGCCGCGACTGATTGCAAATCAAATCCATAAAAGCTATAAAGATCATCATGTGGTTAATGGTGTTTCGCTGTCAATCAATCAAGGAGAAATCGTTGGTTTATTGGGACCAAACGGCGCCGGAAAAACAACAGCTTTTTATATGTTGGTCGGCTTGATTCCAGTAGATTCCGGAAATATCCTGATTGATGATGAGGAAATAACGCACTTACCGATGCATAAAAGAGCTAGTCTGGGAGTAGGGTATTTGCCTCAGGAAGCCTCGATTTTCCGTAAAATGACCGTTGCTGAAAATATCAGAGCTGTGCTGGAATTACAGCGTGATATCTCCAGTCACCAAAGAGAAATGAAGATAGATGAGTTGCTTCATGAATTTGGTATTGCTGCTCTGAGGAATCGCGAAGCCAGTGCTCTGTCTGGAGGTGAACGGCGTCGTGCTGAAATCGCCAGGATTTTGGCTACAGAACCTGATTTTCTGCTGCTGGACGAGCCGTTTGCGGCAATAGATCCGATCACTGTAACCGATCTCCAGGCTACACTTCATCATTTGCGTGATCGAGGTATTGGTATATTGATAACCGAGCATAATGTACAGGAAACGTTGGGGATTTGTAATCGAGCTTATGTGATGGATGCAGGTAAAGTCATTGCAGAAGGAAGTACCCAGCAAATTGTAGAAAACAAGGAAGTGCGCAAGGTATTTTTGGGCGATGATTTTAAAATGTAATCAGTAGGTTTTTATGGTTATGATGCTTGAAAATGAAACAGACAAATAATACTTAATAGGGACAGTTTTGTGTTACATTAAAACCAGACAATTCGCGTCTCAGAGAACTATAATACCTTAAGTATTATTGAGACCGTATCTTATGACTTTGGTTATATCAATGATCTGGCTTGTGCTGGCTACGTTACTATCTCTCGAGTTCGCTGAATAAAATCAAGGATGAAAAGATAATGAATTCTGGAATGCATGTATCGAAGTAATATCAAATTTTAAGCAAGATGAATATTAAATTTCTTTGTCTAAATTGACCATTTGAACTAAACTGTCACTGTATTTTATCGAGTTTAGGTAGGCTCTAAACTATCTGGATTGATCACTATATTACTAAAATAATTTTACTACCGAACTAATGAAGCAAACACTCCAGCTTCGTATTGGGCAACAGCTCAATCTTACACCGCAACTGCAACAGGCGATTCGTCTGTTGCAACTATCAACCATTGATCTCCAACAGGAGATACAGGATGCGCTTGACTCAAATATGATGCTGGAGCTCTCTGAAGAAGAGCGTGATAGTGAACTAAATTCTACGACTGATGAAATTCTGACAAGTGCAGTCGATGACACTGACTCAGTTTTACCAACAACAGAATTTGAGACCAATATTCCAGATGAACTGCCAGTAGATGCCAATTGGGATTCTATATACCCTGACTCCAGTGCTGCTAGTGGTGCATCGTCCGGTGCAGATTACCAGGATATTGACTATCAGCGCAGTGCAGCACCATCTCTCCGGGATCATTTACTGTGGCAGCTAGAATTCGTACATTTATCTGAACGTGATCGAGCCATTAGCATGGCAATCATCTACACAGTCAATAACGATGGCTATCTAGGCTTGTCAGTTGATGAAATCTATAATGGGTTGCAAGGTCAGATTGAGAATTTGAAACGCGATGAGATTGAAACGGGGCTAGTCGGAGTTCAAAGCTTCGATCCACCTGGAGTCGCTGCCCGCAACTTATCTGATTGTCTACGCATTCAGATTGAACAACTTCCAGTCACCATTCCATGGCGTGATGAGGCACTACGCTTGGTGATTGGTGGTCTGGATTATCTGGCAGCCAATAAAGTGAGTAGTTTGCAGCGTCTAGTTGGTGTAACAAAGCAACAGCTTGCAGAAGTGATTGCCTTGGTACGTAGTCTTAACCCGACACCTAGTAGCAGTATTGTCAGCACAGATACTCAGTATGTTGTCCCGGATGTGATTGTTGATAAGCTTGAGGGTGAGTGGAAAGTTAACCTCAATTCAAGTTTGGTTACAAAGTTACGGGTTAATTCCACCTATTCCAGCATGATTGGAAACGATAAGAGTAGCCGAGAAGATCGTGCATCTATGCGAACGCATTTACAAGAAGCGCGTTGGTTTATTAAAAGTCTGGAAAACAGAAATGATACGATCTTAAAAGTAGCGCGGGCGATTGTAGAGCGACAACAAGCGTTTCTTGAGCAAGGGCCGAAACATATGAAACCATTGATATTGCGAACCATCGCTGATGAAGTGGGTATGCATGAATCGACCATTTCGAGAGTAACGACTAACAAGTATATGGATACTCCCAATGGAATTTTTGAATTCAAATACTTTTTTTCCAGTCATGTCTCGATGGAAGGTGGCACTGAATGTTCTTCCACTGCGATTAAAGCTTTTCTCAGGGAGTTGATTGAAAAGGAAGACGCTGCTAAACCATTGAGCGATAGTAAGCTAGTTGAGTTATTAAAGAAACGCGACATTATTGTAGCACGCAGAACCATCGCTAAATACAGAGAGATGATGGGAGTTCTACCTTCTGGCAAGCGTAAACGAGTTATTTAGATTAAGTGAGAATGCTGATTTAAAAAAGCGATTTTGAGGTGCAATTGTAAGTGCAGCTTGATGATTATTCTTAACACAATAAACCACTATAAGCTCAACGCTTCCAAATAACTCAGGCGCTTATACTACCAAAGCGACTGAAATAACTGTCTTAGAGGGATAAAAATGACATACGTCTGCAGATGGGCGTAGTGTTATAGTAGCTACTCGCCTCACTAAGTTCTGGAATATATGGCAACCCTCCAAAGGTAATGATCAATATTAGCAGCGGGAAATATAGAAAATAGCATCCCTTGTACTATAAGACGACGCTTGCAAACACAACATAGAATTCTGAAACACTGATGCAAGTTCACCTGCTTGCTTAGATACCCATTAGTTATTATTCAATAAAACCACAAAAAAAAACGAGACTCAAAGTATGTTAAAGAAGATTAAACGCTTGTTGAAAAATGTAATTAGCACTCTTCCTGGAGGCTGGTGGATTATCGCCACGTATAAGAAACTAGGCTTACTCAAGCGACGTCTATTAGTGAAGTACCGAACCTCATCAAATGCTGATTGGTTACCAAATAGTGAATCAGTATTCTGGATTGACCCCCGGCGTATAACAATGCATACCAATTATTTGAAGAATGGAAATGTAAAACCATTTAAAGACAGAGTATTTGATCCACTGTTAGACAAGGGGAAGGTTTATGCTGGTGATTGGGATGTAACCAGTTACAAATTTTCCGACCTTAAGGTTTACAAGGCATTATATGCACGTATTAACAAAACTGAAGAGTGGAGAGAAACAGATTACTATCAAGACATGCTCGGCAGAATTGAGTCAGGAACAGAGTCATGGGGCTGCGGTACAAAAGAGGATCTTGATAAGCGATGCTCTTATCTGGATGATTTAATTAATAGTATCAAAGAAAAAGGATATAAATTAAATCACACGATAAAGCTCGAGTCCGAAGATGTCAGCATGCACAGCAAGGATCCAGACTTGAGCGAAGAGGTATCTGTCAATATCTCTCGCAATGGGGAATATCTTTTCCAGGATGGTCGACACCGTTTGGCGATTGCCCAAATCCTAAACATCAAAAAAATACCAGTGAAAGTGTTAGTTAGGCACAAGAAATGGGCCGAGTTCAGGCAGTTTATATATTCAATGATTGAAGGAGACGGCGGTGGAAGCAAGGCTGGTGCACTTTATCAAATAGCGATACACCCTGACCTACTCGACATTCCTGCCTCACATGGATGTGAGGATAGATTTAATGCAATTAACAAGAATCTCATCAAGCGGGACGGAACGGTACTGGATGTAGGTGCAAACTTAGGATATTTTTGTCATAAGTTAGAGGATATCGGTTTTCAATGTTATGCAGTTGAACATCTACCAGATATAGCAATGGCTGCTGATAAACTTAGAGAGTCAGAAGGAAAATCATTTAGAGTACTCACTGGGGATTTGTATAATTTGGCATACAAAACGCCTTTGAAAGACAAGAAATTTGATGTTGTTTTACTGTTGAGTGTTCTACATCATTCACTAAAAAGAAAAGAAGATTACCTTCGACTCATTACCTGGCTAAAAACACTAGATGCAGATGAGATATTCTTTGAGCCTCATAATTCGGATGAAGCTCAAATGAAAACAGCATACAAAAACTATAATGAGGATGATTTTGTACAATTTATCTTGGATAATACTACATTAAATAACGCCACCAAGATTCATAAGTGTGATGATGGACGAAATGTATATCATTTAGTGAGATAGAGTGAATTCCTACTATTGAGTTATCTTCATGAAAGATGTTTTTCCCTCTGTCGGTAATTTTATTGCATTGCCGATTCGTGTCGCGGCGATACTTTTGCAAACGTAATTAAGAGACTGGGAATAGAAAGCGTACTGTGGAAATATATCTTTTGACTGATCTTTTTGATCATTGAGTTAAACTTAAAGATTGGGCTTATAAAAAGAAATCAATTTTAAAAATAGATTTAATCGTTGTGATTTTATTCCTGGAGAGCCTCATCAGTTGCTGAGTTATGCTAAATGCTCCCAAAATGGTGAATATTTATCCCAACTGTTTAAGATTAAGGTGTGGTGGAAAATCATTAAGTAGTCTATTCACGTATGCTTGTTATTTCTTATGCTGAGTCTAATATTTATACTCTCCGCACATAAAAATTTAGTATCCTGTGCACACGCTTTTTTGCGGATAGTTGCGTTGGAAAACCTTGTTGTAGAACGACTACAGCGAAGCGCCTTACTTTCCACAAAAGATCACGCACACAAAATGCTAAATTTTCATGTGCGAAGAGTATACAACAAACTGAAAAATGCCTTGAAGTCAATCTTTATAGACGTTATGTTGTCATTGAAAGATGGCTGAGCATCTAAAAACTATTTTTGTTAAACCCAAACCCCCGCACAACACAGGAGGAATCTATGCAGATTAGTGTTACAGGACGTCATATGGATATTACTGATTCTATTCGTAACTATGTTGAAACAAAATTCTCAAAGCTGGAGCGCCACTTTGATCATCTCACAGATATCCACGTTATTCTGGAACCTGAAAAAGTGAATATGAAAGCAGAATCCACTGTACTTGCCAGCGGTGCAAAATTATTTGCGGAAAATTTACATGAAGATATGTATGCTGCAATTGATGGCCTTGTTGATAAATTGGATCGTCAGTTGGTAAGACACAAAGAAAAGTTGAAAGATCACCATCGTTAACTAACTGATTAAATATTGAAGATAATGGGTTTTTTATTATCGTAGTTATACTGGTTATTATTTCTGCTTTGGCGATTAAAAAAATGTAGCTCACTAGGTGCTGGTTTTAATCAGCTATTTCCAAACAGTCTACGTTATACCAATTATTCTATTTGATCAATTGAAACACAGTGTAACTAGCCATTATTTCCGGATAATTTAAATTATCTGTTTTAAAATAAATGATCTTAAAAAGAACATGGTTGATTATTGATCTTCAACATTTGCTTGCTAACTAAAATTGGTCAATGTATAGAATGATTTTGGCAACATTATCAATGATGTCTGAAAATTTACGATGAAACTAATTATTGTTAGTGGTCTTTTTGGGTCGGGTAAAAGTATTGCACTCAATACCTTGGAGGATTGTGGTTATTATTGTATTGATAATCTCCCGTTTTTTTTGCTTGAAAAATTTCTCAATGAATGCTCGAACCAACAAGGAGTCTATGAAAATGTGGCGATAGGCGTTGATGGTCGCAATCACGCTGAGATTGATCAGAAATTTCCTGCTTTGATAGAGCACATTAATAATCTTGATATTACCTGTTCAACATTATTTCTTCGAGCAGATAGACAAATTCTTATCAACCGTTTTAACGAAACACGTCGTAAGCATCCACTCTCTAGTGATACAGTCACTCTGACTGACGCCATCGAAAAAGAACTGGTGCTAATGGAACCAATAGCGGGTTATGCCGATGTTGTGATTGACACAACTCAGATGAATATTCATCAATTGCAACAGGTAATTCGAGAACGGATAGAGAATGGTGAGGGTCATTGTTGCTCGGTACAACTGGAATCGTTTGGTTATAAACATGGGTTGCCGGCTGATGCTGATTTTGTTTTTGATGTGCGTTGCTTGCCTAACCCTTACTGGCAAGCTAACTTGCGAGACGAGACAGGAAAAGATCAGGGTGTCGTTGATTTTTTAGACAACAATCCCGAAGCGCAGCAGATTGTCACAGACATTTATCACTTCTTGCACCACTGGATTCCATTGTTTGAAAAAGAAAATCGCAGTTATCTTACTGTCGCGATCGGGTGTACTGGTGGGCAGCATCGTTCTGTTTATGTTGTCGAAAAGCTTTCAGTATTGTTACATCAAACGTCACGTGACAGTTTGGTAAAACACCGGGAACTATCACTATAGCTATGTAGGTGTCATTATTGCTACCAGGATGATATTCTTGAGAATACAATTGATTTCTGAGTAAGGAATTATTATGCATATCGTGTTATTGGTACTTGGTGCCATTGTTACAATTTTGATATTGGTCACAGACTTTCTGAAAACGGCATTAACATCGGTAAGCTAAACCCATTTGCATGGAAACGAAGAAGAGAATGGGCAAAAAAATATCATGCAAATCCTGTGTATTCACTTGCTAGTCCAATGGAGGTTATAGGGGTGCTGATGGTTGCTTTGGCAAAAAGTGAAGGGGCTATCAGTTCGGATCAAAAGCGAGAAATAATCAATAAATTCAAAGAAGTATTTCATTTGAATGAGGATCAGTCATCTGCTCTTCTTACGTCTTCAATATTCATATTATAAAGACAATATCAATCTTGTTAAAAATATGAATAAGCTTATGGAGCCAAGCATCGAATCATTTTCAGAAGAACAAGCATCTTCTGCTCTGTCATTGATAACCGATATCGCGAATTTTGATAGCTCTGCAAATACTTTCCAATTAGAAATCATTGGACTATTCAAAGATTGTTTTAGTAGGCGATTTAGTAAAACAAATGAATGGAAATAAAAAATCGTTATTAAAGGAAATATTTTTGGTCACTGAACGTAACTACACCAGGAGTTAGCATATGGATCACTTTACTCCGTTTTCAGCGCTTATTGGTGGAGGGTTGATTGGCATTGCAATGATTTTGCTGTTCTGGTTTAACGGAAGAATTGCTGGTATCAGTGGCTTAATTGGCGGTCTATTCAGTCGCAATACAGATGATAAAAGCTGGCGTATCTTGTTTCTTGCCGGGTTGGTGTTATCAGGATTTATTTATCATTTGTATGATCCTGGTATTTATTCTGGAATGCCGGTGACTTCCACTCCGGTATTAATACTAGGTGGTTTTCTGGTTGGATTTGGCACCCGAATGGGTAACGGTTGCACGAGTGGGCATGGTTTATTTGGTATTGCACGTTTTTCGAAACGATCGATTGTCGCAACATTGTTGTTCATTAGTTCTGCAATGGTTACGGTGTATCTGGTTCAGCATATGTTTGGTGCGAGCCTATGACTAAAAATATGATTGGATTGCTTGGAGGCATGCTTTTCGGACTAGGTCTGTGTATTTCACAAATGGCTGACCCACGAAAAATAATGGGGTTTCTGGATGTTGCTGGAAACTGGGATCCGAGTCTGTTGTTGGTCATGTTATCTGGACTAGTCGTCATTGCAATTGGCTATCGATTAGCACTGAAACGCGAAAAGCCAGTACTCGATCAACAATACTACTTGCCAACTAATACCCAGATTGATATCAAGCTGATTGCTGGCGCGATTCTGTTTGGTGTAGGCTGGGGCTTGATTGGTTATTGCCCAGGACCGATTATGGTTTCATTGGGCTTTTTTTCAGCACAAATTTTAATCGTATTTTTCAGTATGCTAGTAGGAATGTTGTCCTGGAATTATTTGAATTCAAGGCATCAGTCGTAATTATACTCTTCGCACATGAAAAATTAGCATTTTGTGTGCGTGATCTTTTGTGGAAAGTAAGGCGGAAAACCTTAGCTGTAGTCGTTCTACAACAAGGTTTTCCAACGCAACTGTCCGTAAAAAAGCGCGTGCACAGGATGCTAAATTTTCATGTGCGGAGAGTATAACAGTATCGAATTATCTGAAGGTGCAGCGTTTTCTAGGTATAGAATATATCAACTAATCGAGTAATTATTTGGCTTTATTGAGTGCTGGGTTTCGGTATGTGTATTTGCGCTTAGCGGGTTTTGTGGATGGTTTTGAATTTGTATTGTGGTCTTTAGAACTATTTTGTTCAGTTGAACGTTTGTGTTCATTGGATCGTTTGCCTTCCCAAGAAGGTTTTTTACCAGTTCGCTTAACATTGCGTGACCGCGAGTTTGAACGTTCAAATTTATCTTTTTGTGTGCGTTTGGGTTTGTTTTTTTCTGGTTTATGATGTTTGAGTAGCAGTGACATCTCGCCTTGCGCCATCATTGCCAAAGCAGCCGCTATATCTTCAAAAGCTACATCATGTTCTGTTTGATATTGACTGACCAAACGAATATAAATATCCAGATCTTCATTGGTTAATGTGTTGGTGATTTTCTCCTTAAATCGGGTAATTCGTTTGTTGTTGATTTGCTCTACAGATGGGAGTTGCATTAATTCAATCTTTTGCTTTGTAGAGCGTTCAATGGTGCGTAGCATGCGTTGTTCGCGTGGGGCAACAAACAGTATGGCTTCTCCACTGCGTCCGGCTCGACCAGTACGTCCAATGCGATGCACATAGCCTTCACTATCGTGTGGTATATCATAATTGATAACGTGACTGATACGTTGCACATCGAGTCCGCGCGCAGCAACATCGGTGGCAACTAATATATCCAGTTTACGATTTTTCAGTTTTTCAATGGTACGTTCGCGCTGGTTTTGCGCAATGTCGCCGTTTAACGCGGCAACTGTATAGCCACGTGCGTTGAGTTTCTCAGCGAGTTCGATGGTTGCTGTTTTAGTGCGCACAAAAATGATGATTGCATCGAAGGTTTCAGCTTCAAGAATCCGGGTTAACGCATCAAGCTTGTGCATGCCGCTAACAATCCAGTAGCGCTGGCGTATGGTCGATGCCGTGGTAGTGCGTACTTTGATTGCGACGACTTCAGGGTTGTTTAAAAAGCGCTTTGCTATGCGATGAATGGCTTGTGGCATGGTGGCTGAGAACAGTGCAATTTGACGTTCTTCCGGAATTTGTTCAAGAACCCATTCCACATCATCAATAAAGCCCATGCGCAGCATTTCATCGGCTTCGTCTAGAACCAGCGTTTTCATACCAGATACATCAAGCGTGCCTTTGCGCATATGATCCATCACACGTCCAGGTGTGCCGACAACAACATGAACGCCGCGCTTCAGTTGCCGAATTTGCCCCCCATACTCTTGTCCACCATAAATTGGTATTACACGAAAACCTTTAATTCGTGACGCATAACTCTGGAATGCCTCCGCAACCTGAATGGCCAGTTCTCTTGTTGGTGCCAATACAAGTACTTGTGGTTTTTTTTGATTTAAGTCAAGGCGTGAAAGTATCGGCATCGCGAAAGCAGCTGTTTTGCCAGTTCCGGTTTGTGCTTGTCCCAGAACATCTCGCCCATCGAGCACAAAAGGAATCATTTTCGCTTGTATTGGCGAAGGTGTTTCATAACCGACATCATCCAAAGCTTTAAGAACATCTGGGCTGAGGTTTAAATCAGCAAAAGACATTGGAGAGGATTCTTCAGTGGTCATCAAGTATTACCTTATTAGATTTAAGAGCTGTTGCCCTAGCGAGTTTACAGGCTGTCAGGAAACATGGAGTGTTGGTAAAACAACCATGCGGGCTGAATCGCGACTGGGATGATTCTATCCAGTTAGACTGTGAATATGAACAATCGACTATTATACAGTGGATTGAATCACTGCGGTTGATAACCTATTGGCGTACAGTAAGCAATCTTCATTAATGATAGAGCCACTTGCAAAACTATGAGATCACAACCGACTGAGATTGTGACTGAGTCGTCTGTTACGATTTTTTCACGGAATGGCTGTCATGTCACAGATGAACACCAGCAAATTCTTGTCATCTTGAGTGTTTTGTCAATTTAGAGCATACCGATCCTCCTGTGGAACTCAATTCCCTTTCTTTCTCCTTCAGTAAACTATCATTTACTCAAGAAAGCACAGCATCTGATTCACTGTCAGCGCTAGAATCCCAAACATTAAATGACACATCACTTTTGCATGCCCACGCACCCGAACCACACGTCCTCCAAATTCATCTTTCAAGCGCCCGTTGACGCGCTCTACAGTGCCGCGCTCTCGGTATCGTATGGTTTCAGAAGATTGATGACCAATGATCCGGCTGCGTTTGTTTTCAGCGTGTATTTCATCCTTGAGCGTTTTATCGCGCCGTGGGTTTCGGTCAATCAACGGGACATGGCCTAACTGCCGACTGGTTGCATGGATCTGAGGCACATCATAGGCAGCATCCATTAAATCATAGAGGTTGGTGACACGTTGATGACTGATCATTGCCAATGGAATCGCCACTTGGCTATCATGCGTTGAAGCCGAGGTTAAGACACAACTGATTGGAATGCCGCCATCGGCTGAATCAATATGCAGCTTATAGCCTGTCCAACTGGTTTTGTAACCTTTGCTGTTTTTCTTGGTTCCCACATCACAGGCTATGGGCAAATCGTCAAGCATCTCCTCCAAGGGGATCCCTGTGGTCTGCTTTTCAATCCGCGTCAGTGTTTTCTCGCGAACTTCGCCTTTTTTTGGGCGTCCACGTTGCTTGGGGTGTTTGACAATGGGTTTCTTTTTGATCGGTTTTTCACGTGCATTGATCGCGGTTGAGTCGCGCGAATTATGTCCGACGATTTCACTACGATAGTGTTTTTTGATCAACGCTTCATGGATACGTTGCGGCAATTGCGATTCAGAGAATTCGGCAAATGCGCGAGAGACTGTCCATTCCTTTGGAATATCGCTGACACGTTCCCATCCACACAGACGCCTTAATGCGATGTCGGTGTGTAATCGATCTAACAACAGGCGCGTTGTTGGCATGTGATACACCATCTTTGCAACAAAGGCACGTGCAATGGCGACTCGATCCTTGGGTGGACGTCCAGGATATCCTTTGCTGGAATCAATAAATGCTTCAATGTGAGCATTTCTAGCGTCGTTATCAGCTCCTGTTGTTTTTGAGTTAACGGGCCGAGTTCTTCGATCATTCGAGGAAATAATGTGTCTTGAATTGTCCACCAGGACTGTGCTATTGTTTCTCGTAACTTGCTCATTTTCCGATATTTTTAGAGTGTTTAGATGCCTCTATTTTATCATTTTTGAGCAAGGTTTTTCTTTTTTTTGCTATTCAAGCAATTAAATTCCCTCGCTTTTATGTATTTTGCAAGTAGCTCGATAGATATACGCTTCTCACTTGGGGTATCAATAAATATGCAAGAAAAAGAAATCGTATTGAAAGTAACCTATGGCAACATGTCTGGTATTCACTGGATAAATGATTCCTGTCATCAGGGGTTGCCAATTCTAGCTTTACATGGCTGGCTTGACAATGCCAACAGCTTTGTACCAATTGCTCAGAATTTGATTCATGCTGTTCCTGAAATTGTCGCTGTTGACCTGGCTGGACATGGACATTCAGATCACCGTGAACAAGGCAGTCACTATCACTTTGTTGATTATGTATTTGATGTTATGGAGTGTGTTGAGCTGCTTGGCTGGAAGCGTTTTGTATTATTGGGTCATTCCATGGGAGCTGGGATAGCATGTCTCATAGCAGCTGCTGCTCCCGCGTTGATCAATCAGATAATTTTGATTGATGGGATAGGACCAATATCCAGTCGTGCCGATGCTGTTACCGACCAACTTGCAAAGTCAATGCGTTTGCATCAGCGCATTGCTCCGCGTCTAAAACAGATGATTTACCCAGACTGGAATACACTAATTGAACGTCGAGCAAGTGTTGGAAAAATTAATCGCAAAACAGCTGAGATACTGGTTAAACGTAATGCTAAACAAGGTGATGGACAAATACTATGGCTGGCAGATCGTCGTCTCAATTTGCTATCACCAATGTATATGGCAGAAGAGCAAGTGATGTCATTTTTATCACGCATAGACGCTGCAACATTGTTAATCAAAGCAGAGCAAGGATTGTTGAGTCAGCGTGCAACGAGCGTCTCGAGAATTGACGCTATCAGTAAGTTAGATGTTGTCGAACTACCTGGTGGACATCATGTACATATGGAAAATCCAGGACTAGTTGCAGCACCGTTAATCAGGTTTTTACAATCTGCAAGTTGATTGGATATGAGAGTAATCTTGTAAACTCTGTAGTTTGAATAATTTCAGATGATCACTAATGTGATTATTGTCGCATGATGACTGCTGTTTTTCGACTATGCTTGTAACAATCTGTTTAAAGTTTTATTGAAAGACGCATTGCGGTGTTACAAGCGATTTCAGAAATACACTGACGTATGAAGTGCTTTTGTTCGAAATTGCCATGCACTTACTCAAAATCTTGAGCAGGATCTAGCGACATAACTAAATATGATTCCACTGCGATAAGGCTCCCATGCAATTTAAAAGCTACCTAAAACTACTTGTTCAACATGATGGTTCTGATTTATATCTGACGGTTGATGCACCTCCAGCAGCAAAATTTCAAGGAACACTCAAGCCAATCGACAAAATGATTATGACCAACGAGCAGATCAAGGCTGTGGCCTATAGCTTGATGGATAAAGAACAGCAGCTAGCGTTCGAAGATAAACCAGAGATGAATCTGGCGATTTCAGAGCCAGGCATTGGACGTTTTCGAATTAACATTTTCAGACAACGCAATCAATTGGCAATGGTGATTCGTAATATTAAAGTCGACATTCCAAATGCTGATACGCTGGGTTTGCCACAAGTATTAAAAGATATCATTAAGGAGAAGAATGGATTAATTCTGTTTGTAGGCGGAACAGGTTCAGGTAAATCTACCTCGTTGGCAGCCTTGATTGATCATCGTAACAGTACGACAGCCGGACATATCATTACTATTGAGGATCCGATTGAATATATGCATCCGCATAAAAAATGTCTGATTAGTCAACGTGAGGTTGGTGTTGATACAGAAAGCTATTCGGACGCATTGGAAAATACCCTCAGGCAGGCTCCAGATGTGATTCTGATCGGTGAAATCAGAACCCGTGAAACCATGGAGCATGCGTTAGCGTTTGCTGAAACCGGACACTTATGTTTATCAACTTTACATGCCAATAATGCCAATCAAGCGTTGGATAGAGTGATCAATTTCTTTCCCGAAGAGCGACGTAACCAGTTATTGCAAGATCTCTCGCTTAACCTCAAAGCATTTGTCTCCCAGCGGCTGGTTCCAACTGTTGACGGCAAGCGTGTTGCGGCTATTGAAATTATGCTGGGAACATTGACCATACGGGAATTGATTCAGAAAGGCGAAATGCATGAGCTAAAAGAAATCATGGAGAAGTCTGAAGAGCTGGGAATGCAAACGTTTGACAGTCATTTGTTCAAGCTATACAAGCAAGGAATTATTTCGTATGAAGAAGCATTGAAGAATGCAGATTCGCCGAATAACCTGCAGCTGAAAATCAAACTGAGTCGAGACCATGGGCAACCTGCTGTAGAAACTGAGCATGCTGAAGAGCAACAAGCCAGTAATTCGGATGGTCTGTCGCTAGAAGCGATGGAAGAGGAAACAGACGAGGGTGCTGAGACCGAGGACGATGGCGTGGTTACATTTGCTCTTCCACAAGCTTCCCAATAGGGTGATTTTGAATGGATTTCACTAAACCTGACTGAAAACAGTGCTGACAATAAACATCGATTTATTCGAAATTAGCTCTACAATTATTTCTCAATTGAATTTGTATCGATGTGATTTTGCTGTTTTTTTAATGTATAGAGGCTGAATTTAGCGGCTTGCTCAAATAGTGGTTAATTTGCTGTTTTGCGAGTTGTCCCAGCAAGGTGCTGAATTCAAGCGATAAATGATGGCTGTCCCAGGTGTAGGGAATGCCATTCAGTTCTAGTTTACATGTTTTAATATTCTCATTTTTACAGAGTAGTTTCTTCTTATCAATGAACAAGCAAGCCATTTCCTTGCAGACCAGTTTGAGTTGCTCATTTTCGAGAAAAGCGGCTCTTTTAAACTTTAAAATGCTTTGCTGTAATTCCTCACCATTCTGGATGATAGATTGAAGATCCTGTGTGAGTTGAATATAGTTACCAAATACAATGACATGTTTGATTTGAGTTTGTGACTTGATGAACTGTAAATATTGTTTGAGCTCACGTGCAAGAAAATAATTGCCGAACAATGGACTAACTACTAGGTAGTCAAAACCTTTATAAGTTTGAGGGTTAAACCAGCGTTTATTGATTTCGATACATTTTATACGGTCAGGCCAGCGCGGTGGAATTTGGGTTTCTGGGTTGACTACCGGATCACATCCCCCTTCTGTTAGTAAAGTCAGTCGGTGACTTCCTTCGCTGGCACTGGTTAAGGCATTGTAGCCATCGACTGCATGGCTATCGCCAACGACAAGACCATCAATCGTATTCGGTGATGTGCAGTGTGCGGAAATTTTATTGAGGCAATCAGTCTTACCTTTTAAATGAATATAACGTTTGTCCATTTCAGACTTGTAGTCAGATTGTCTCACTGCAATTTGTGGATGCCGGTATCTCCAGGGCCAGCCGTTGTTTTTCCACACATGAGCGGCGAGCAAAGCTGTCAAAAGTACTGATGCGATACAGCCCAATGTAAATCCAGTCTTAGATATCTGCTTGCTGACTATTTTTAGACGACGAAATGGGGTTTCAACGAAATGATACATCAGCGTTGCTAATAGCAAAGTGACTGTCAGTAGTCCGATAATCTCAATGTTTTTTAGCGAATGAGAAACTGGATACTGATAAAACACATACAGTGGCCAGTGAATTAAATAAGTAGAATAACTAATTAATCCGATATTGACAGCTAACCAGTTGGATAATAGTTTTCCACAATAGCGAGCCCGACCAGCATAAATGACCATTGCTGTGCCGATACACGGAATCAATGCATTATTACCTGGAAAATTGGTGTAGTTGTCAAATGTGAACACCGCATAACCAATCAATACCAATCCACACAGTAAAACAATTTCTTCAATTATGGGATGTTGGCGCTGGAGCTGAACCAGCCAGACAGTGACAGCGCCGATTGAAAATTCAATGATACGAAAAGGTGTCAGGAAGAAAACAGCATTGGCATCAATTGCCAGATAAGACTGGGCTGCATAAAGGCTGATGATTCCAATTAAGCCGATAATCATGGCGGCAAAAGGTTTGCTCTTATTCGTCAACAACAACATCAATAAAGCGGGCCAGATCAGGTAAAATTGCTCCTCGACACTGAGTGTCCAGGTATGTAACAGGGGTTTGAAAGTGGCTTCAGTGTCAAAATAACCTTGTTCATTCCAAAAGTAGATGTTTGATATCGATAAAACGGAATAAAGCAGTGAGCCACCAAAACGCTCTAAATGTTGTGCTGACAATACTTGATAAGCATAGATAAAACAGGTCAATAACGTCACAAATAATGCAGGAAATAACCTGCGTATACGCCGCAAGTAAAAGTTGCCTAGTGAAAAGTGGCCTGCTGCTAATTCATTCTTGATCAAACGCGTAATCAGGAAGCCACTGATAACGAAAAAAACATCGACACCGACGAATCCTCCGCTAAAAGCTTCGACGCCAAAGTGAAACAGTAAGACACTGATTACTGCAACAGCTCGCAGGCCGTCAATATCGGCTCGGTAATGGGAATTATTCACTTATCTGTTTGGTGTGGCTTTTCATTTGATAAGGTAACTGGGCTAATTTTTTCAAGACTATGTGCTGATCTAGTTAATCATTGCAAGCAAAACATATTTTGATAACGACGCAAGTTTGAGTGTATTGATCGATCACGTCTATTACTAGACGTTGTATAATAACTGTTTTACAAAATTAATCAGGTGTACTGACCATGTTTGATAACCTAAGTGATCGCCTATCCGGTGCATTAAAGAACCTGAAAGGTGAAGCAACGCTGTCTGAAGAGAATATTCAGGGCACGCTGAGTGATGTGCGAATGGCCTTGTTAGAGGCGGATGTTGCATTACCTGTTGTCAAGGATTTTATTGAAAGCATTAAACAGCGTGCGCTTGGTAAAGAAGTTCAGGCAAGTTTATCCCCAGGTCAGGCCTTTCTCAAAATTGTCCAGGCTGAGTTACAGGCCGTTATGGGCGATGCTAACGAAGGGCTGGATTTATCAGCTCAGCCTCCCGCAATTGTATTGATGGCTGGTTTGCAAGGGGTTGGTAAAACCACCACTGTTGCCAAGCTGGCGCGTTGGCTCAAAGAAAATCAGCGTAAAAAAGTGATGGTGGTGAGTGCTGATGTGTATCGTCCTGCCGCTATCGATCAGTTGAAAACACTTGCGAGTGAAGTTGATGTTGAGTTTTTCCCCAGTGATCCATCCCAATCTCCAATTGATATTGCCAATAATGCATTAGAAGAAGCACGTAAGAAATACATGGATGTGTTGATTGTGGATACTGCCGGTCGTCTCCATGTTGATGAGGCGATGATGGGTGAAATCACCCAGTTACATGAGGCTATTAATCCGGTTGAAACACTGTTTGTGGTTGATAGCATGGCCGGACAAGATGCTGTGAATACCGCAAAAGCTTTCCATGATGCCTTGCCATTAACGGGTGTTGTTTTGACTAAGGCTGATGGTGATGCACGTGGCGGTGCTGCATTGTCAATCCGGCACGTCACCGGCAAACCGATTAAATTTCTTGGTGTTGGCGAAAAAACTGATGCGCTTGAGCCGTTTCATCCAGATCGAATTGCATCGCGTATTCTGGGTATGGGCGATATGCTGTCTCTGATTGAAGAGGTAGAACGCTCAGCAGATAAGAAAAAAACTGAAAAACTTGCCAAAAAAATCAGTAAGGGCAAGGCATTTGACATGCGTGATTTGAAGACCCAGCTTGAACAAATGGTGAATATGGGTGGCCTGTCAGCGATGATGGAAAAACTACCAGGAGCAAATAAGATACCACCAAATATGCGCAACCAGGTGAATGACAAGGTGATTGTTCATCAAATGGCTTTGATTGATTCGATGACCGTCAAGGAACGACGCTTCCCTGCGTTGATCAATGGATCGCGTAAAAAACGTATTGCCAGTGGAGCTGGGTTGCAAATTCAGGATGTCAATCGACTATTGAAGCAACATAAGCAAATGGCAAAAATGATGAAAAAATTCAAGCGGGGAGGAAATATGGCGAATATGATGCGGGGGATAAATGGCGGCATGCCGCCAACCTAAAACCATTGCATGATTCGAGATGGTTTGGTGTTATTCAATTTAACTAGAAGTGCCCTAGAGTTTTAAATCAGTGTTTATTCAGTTTCAGTAGTCATTCGTGGTTTGATTGGGTATAATCGTTCGGCTGTAGTACAGAGTTTAAATATTATACGGAGAATTTGATGGTAACCATTCGTTTGGCTCGAGGCGGCGCGAAAAAACGTCCGTTTTATCATGTTGTAGTTACTGATAGCAGAATGCCCAGAGATGGTCGGCATATTGAGAGATTAGGTTTTTTTAACCCTGTCGCAAAAGGTAATGAAGAACGTTTACGTTTAAATATCGAACGTATTGACTACTGGCGCTCGCACGGTGCATTGCCATCTGATCGTGTTGCAAAACTGATTAAGCAATGGGCAGCAAAAAGTGCTGCTACTCAGCCTGAAGTAGAAAAAGTAGCAGAGGTTGTAGACGCTTAAATACTAAGCAATGTCGGAAGAAACACTGATACATCTGGGTAAAATTTCCGGTGTACACGGTGTGAAAGGATGGTTGAAAGTATTTTCTTTCACCAGACCGATGGAAGGTATTCTGGATTATCCAGACTGGTTAATTTCAAATGCCGGACAGCAGACGCAGTCGATTGAGATCGTTGAAGGTCGAAAGCAGGGGCGCGGTTTGGTCGTGCGGCTAGCAGAGATAGACTCCCGTACTGCAGCTGAGCAGCTGATCGGGTTTGATATTCATATTGCACGCTCTGAACTACCTGATGTAGAAACAGGCGAGTGTTACTGGATTGATTTAATTGGTTTGTCTGTGCAAACACAACAAGGTGATAGTCTTGGTACTATCAAACGGATCATGGAGACAGGTGCAAATGATGTGCTGGTTGTTCATGGGGATCGCGAACGGCTGATTCCTTATGTCCAGGATCAGGTTATTAAACAGATTGATCTTGACAACCGTTTGATGACAGTTGATTGGGATGCGGATTTTTAACAAAATATTTTATATTTAACAGAGTGGTTCAGTTTAATCTGTTGACTAAGAATCTGTCTAAGATCTTGTTGAAGGGCGCACCGCGTGTTAAAAGTGATCTCAAAATTCACACTTGCTTCATTATGCTGTGCTTTTTCGTCCACTTTTGTTTGTGCCACATCCCTATAATCGAGATCTTAAAGCAGGTTCTAAGAAAATTGCTTATTCCTCAAAATAGATTGTAACTATTCAACCGGATAAATCATGCGCTTCGATGTCATTTCTCTGTTTCCCGAAATGGTGAGAGATGCTGCACATGTTGGTGTTACCGGAAGAGCTTGTGAACGTGGCATCGTTGAGTTGGTCATTTGGAATCCAAGAGATTTTACAACTGATGCCCATCGAACCGTCGATGATCAGCCTTATGGTGGTGGTCCCGGGATGGTGATGAAAGTAGAGCCGTTGCGAGATGCAATACTAGCGGCAAAGCAAGCTGATCGTCGACCTGCGAGAGTGATTTTTCTTAGCCCACAGGGTCAACAATTGAATCAGGCGGCGGTTTGTGATTTCTCTCGCGTAGAACGCTTGATTTTGCTCTGTGGTCGTTATGAAGGAATTGATCAGCGTCTGATTGATTCCATGATTGATGAGCAATGGTCGATTGGCGATTATGTGTTAAGTGGCGGTGAGTTACCCGCCTTGGTGTTGATAGACTCTGTGACGCGCTTATTGCCGGATGTTCTGGGACATGTTGATTCAGCTGCGCAAGATTCATTCATGAATGGTTTGCTGGATCACCCCCATTATACAAGACCAGCTTGTGTGAATGAGCTTGATGTGCCGCAAGTATTACAAAGTGGTCATCATCAGCAGATACAGCAATGGCGGATGAAGCAGGCGTTGGGTGCAACATGGAAAAAGCGCCCGGATTTGCTGCAAAACTACCCGCTTAATGCAGAACAACTGCAATTACTCGAAGAATTTAAAAACGAACAAAACGGTAAATGAGGTTTTCATAATGAATGAAATAATTAAACAGATTGAAGCGGAGCAGATGACTAAAGATATTCCCGAATTTGGATCGGGTGATACTGTGGTTGTTCAAGTGCGTGTAAAAGAAGGTAATCGCGAGCGTTTACAGGCTTTCGAGGGGGTTGTCATTGCCAGACGAAATCGTGGGCTGAATTCTGCATTTACAGTGCGCAAAATATCACATGGCGAAGGGGTAGAGCGAGTATTCCAGACCTATAGTCCATTGATTGAGTCCATTCAGGTAAAACGCAGAGGCGATGTGCGCAGAGCTAAACTCTATTATCTGCGAGATCTATCAGGTAAGGCTGCACGTATTAAAGAAAAAGTACTTAAGAAAGGTTAACTCAGGATATACTCATCATAATGCTCGCAAGTTTTTTATTGCTGCTATACCTTTCTATACTCTCCGCACATGAAAATTTAATATTTAATGCGTGGAGAGTATAATAATAGTCCTGATTGACCTTGCTCGAATGCAATGAGTGCTGATTCTAATCAACACAGTATTCAACAATTCATTGATGCCTTATGGTTAGAGCAAGGCTTAAGTGACAATACAGTCCAAGCCTATGCAACTGACCTTAAGCGTTTCTCAATGTGGTTAGGGCAGAATGCCATCAGTCAAATCAACAAGGCTGATATTTCAGAATATTTGGCGCATTGTTTCCAGCAAGGAGCAAGTGCCAGTTCCAGTGCTCGATTGTTAAGTACATTGCGTCAATTCTATGGGTATTTGATTCGAACAGGACAGAGGCTAGATGATCCTTGTTCAGGAATTAAATCTCCTAAAATTGGTAAGCTACTACCGGAAATCTTCTCAGAAGATGAAGTCGGTCGTTTGCTAGATGCCCCGCCAGAGGATACTGCTCTTGGCTTGCGAGACAAGACCATGTTAGAGCTATTGTACGCAACCGGAATGCGGGTTTCGGAGCTGGTTGGATTGAATTTACATCAAATTAATTTTAATCAAGGCTGTGTCCGTGTGATTGGGAAAGGCAACAAGGAGCGTCTTATCCCGATTGGTGAGGAAGCACTTGATTGGCTAAATCGTTATTTTGCAGAAAGTCGTCCGAATTTGTTGGGGGTACGACACAGTGATAGTGTTTTTGTTACCAAGCGTGGCTCGGGAATGACCCGCCAGGCATTCTGGTATCTAATCAAGCGTTATGGACTACAAGCTGGGATTGCCCGTCATTTTTCACCCCACACACTGCGCCATGCATTCGCAACTCATTTGCTCAATCACGGTGCTGATCTACGTGCAGTGCAGCTTTTGCTTGGACATAGCGATTTATCAACGACCCAAATTTATACCCACGTCGCTGACCAACGACTGAAATCACTGCATGCACAGTATCACCCTCGCGGTTAATGGTGTTATGTCGCCAGCTGAAATTCATCCAACTGCAATTATTTCTTCGGATGCTCATTTGGGCAGCGGTGTGAGTATTGGTCCGTATGCTGTTATAGAAAATCAAGTGAGAATAGGCAATGGTTGTGTTATTGAAGCACATGCAATGATTCGCTCATTTGTGAGTATGGGTGAGGCGAATCATGTTCATCCACAAGCGATTATTGGTGGAGCACCGCAAGATCTGCAATTTGATCTCAAAACCCGAAGCTTTGTTGAAATCGGGGATCACAATGTATTTCGCGAAGGAGTAAGCGTTCACCGATCTGCTAGTCAGGATGAAGTGACGCGGATTGGTTCCCATAATTATTTGATGAATAACTCACATATTGCCCATGATTGTCAGGTGGAAAATGATTGCATTTTTGCAGCTGGTGCAACATTGGGTGGTTTTGTGGCGGTAGGTGCGGGTGCTTTTCTAGGTGGTGGCGTGATGGTGCATCAATTTTGCAGGGTAGGGCGTATGACCATGATTCGTGGTCTAACTGGTGTCAGCAAGGATGTATTGCCTTATACTATGTTAGGCGGTTTTCCGGTGCGTCATTATCGGTTGAATCTTATTGGTCTGCGGCGGGCTGGTGTAATCGGTCAACGATTACGCAATTTATCGACAGCGTTCAGAACTATCAGGCAACAGGGTGAGATTGGTTTGTGTGAAGCAACGCCAGAAATTTCTCATTTACAAGACTGGATGAAGCAATCATCCAAGCGAGGGTTGCATGGTTTTGTTCAACCTAATAATAACAAAGATAGTTAGAAACTATTTAGAATCTACTTCGTAATTTGAATAAGTTACGAGCCAGAAAGAGGCATAATCATGGAAGATTTATTGCGCTGTGCAGTGATCGGTTGTGGTCATTTAGGGACGTATCACGCTCAGAAATATGCTGCATTACCCGGATGTGAGCTGGTTGCAGTGGTTGATGTTGATCACAATAAGGCACTGGAGATTGCCAGCCACTATGGTGGGCAGGCACTACAGGATTATTCTGAGATTTTAGGCAAGGTTGATGCGGTAAGTGTCGTAGTACCCACTGTGCTGCATCATCAGGTTGCTAGAGATTTTATTAATAGCGGAGCGCATGTTCTGCTTGAGAAGCCGATGACAGTCACCATCGATGAAGCAGATCAATTGATTGTGCTGGCTGAGCAGGCCAAGGTTATTTTACAGATTGGTCATCTGGAACGCTTTAATGCTGCATTGCTAGAGCTTGAATTGGAAAGTGATAGTCCACAGTTTATAGAAGCGCATCGTCTTAATGCTTTTAACCCCCGTTCTAATGACGTCAATGTTGTGCTGGATTTGATGATTCATGACATCGATATTATTCTCGATTTGGTTGATTCAAAAATTAAACGCATTGATGCTTGCGGTATTTCGGTATTAACCGGAGATACTGATATTGCAAATGCCCGTATTGAATTTGATAGCGGATGTGTGGCTAATGTGACAGCGAGTCGGGTGAGTACCAGAACAGAGCGAAAAATGCGCATGTTTTGCCATCACTCGTATATTTCGCTTGACTATCAAAATCATACCTTAACCCAGAGAAAGATAGGCGAAGGCACAGTATTGGATGGTATCCCGGAAATAGAAACTGAAAGCTCAACCTATGAAGATGGCGATGCTTTATTGATGGAAATCACGCATTTTCTGGAATGTATACGCAAAAAACAAACTCCGCTGGTTACGGGTCAAGCTGGGCGACGCGCTCTGGAAACAGCAATACGCATCACGGATATGCTCAGTGAACAAAGCCAGCAACCGAGCTGATAGCCTTATTCGTTGGATGCAATGAAAATGGTTTGAGCGATCAATCGAAAGCCAGTCAGCGAGTGATGATAATCGCTGGAGAAGCCTCGGGTGATTTGCATGGTGCGGCACTTTATCAAGCTTTGCGGCAACGTGTAGAATCACTCAATTGTGTAGCAATGGGAGGAGTGGCGATGCGCGATGCTGGTGTTCCAATTATTGTGGATTCTACTGATTTGGGTGTGATTGGACTATGGGATGTCGTTACTCACTATCTTCCGATTCGTCAAGCGTTCTTGCAAGTGGAAAAAAATTTGCAGAGTTTTTGCCCAGACCTGTTGATTTGTATCGATTATAAAGAATTTAACTTTCGCGTAGCAAAACGCGCCAAAGCGCTTGGCATTAAAGTATTGTTTTATGTTAGCCCACAAGTCTGGGCATGGAGACCCGGTCGCGTCAAACAATATGGTGAAGTGATAGACATGATGGCAGTTATTTTTCCATTTGAAGCCGCTTTCTACCAAAAATATGCAATCCCGGTCCGTTATGTTGGTCATCCATTGACGCAAGTTGTTAAAGTCAGCGGCAGAAAACAGCAGTCGATTGCGAATGCAGGGCTTACTGCGACTTTTCCAATCATTGGATTGCTGCCAGGCAGTCGTATTCATGAAGTTAAACGTCTGCTTCCAGTTATGCTAGAGGTTGCTGAATTACTCAAACATTCATATCCTCAGGCTCAGTTTTTGTTGCCTAAAGCTAAAACTATCGATGATCAAATATTACAAGCTTATCTACAGAATAGTTCAGTAGATGTGCATCTGTGTGATGCGGGCGATTACAATTTACTACAGAGCTGTGATATTGCAATCAGTGCGTCTGGAACGGCCACTCTGGAGCTTGCCTTGTTGACGATTCCCATGGTGATTATCTACAAAGTTGCACCATTGACCTACTGGTTTGCCAAATGGCTGGTACGTATTCCATATATTGGTTTGCCGAACATAATCGCGGGTCAAAGTGTTGTACCGGAATTGATCCAGCATCAGGCTAATCCCCAGGCTATTTTCGATCAAGTAAGCAAGATTCTGAATGATCATCTCGCTGCGGAGCAAATACGCATTCAGTTAAAAAAAGTACGAAGTAGTCTGGGTGAATTTGACGGGATAGAACAATTGGCTGAGTTAGCGATTGAGATGATGCCCTTAATTAAAAGGCGAGGTGTTGAGCAATGAAATTTTTGATTGTCGTATTTCAGCAGAGGGTAGATGGATAAATGAAGCTAAAACCAGTTATTTGCTGCAATGTACTCGCTTGAATTCGTCCAGCTCTCCTGCAGCCTTGCTTGATAGCCGCTTCTCACCCATTCATTCTAAGTTGTCGAAGAACTAACGAACAGAGTCTTATAGACGGGTATAAAAAATAAACGAATCAGTTTATTCCAGTAATATTGAAAGATATTGATCTGCTACTTTTTTAACATCATAATCGCCTGCGTTAAAGTTTTTTGGTAACAAAACTGTATTTACATCAAGCTGCTTGTTGATAGCTTTAGCCATATCGTCGACTGCCCCGACTTTTACGAGTAGACCATGCTTTCCCGCCAAAATTTCTTTTGGTCCACTTCGGCAATCAGTTGCGACTACAGCGCATCCACATGCTAGAGCTTCGAGAAGAATATTGGGACAGCCTTCAAATTTAGATGGCAAAACAAAAACAGAGGCGGCAGCTAAATATGAGAATATATTATCTGTAAATCCAGGAAAATCGACATCATCAGAAACCCCTAGTTCAGCAGCTAAATCTTGCAGTAATTGTTTCTGCTCCCCCTCTCCAAATATCACTAATCTAACAACCATGTCTTGTCGAATTTCAGCGAATGCCCTTAGCAGAGTCGTAAAGTCTTTTTGAGGGACTAGACGGCCTGCTCCCAATATGATCGGCACATCGTTATTAAACCAACGGTGTTGAGGCTTTTTAGTTGCTAATGTTTTGATTTTTTGAGTAGGCAGGGGGTTATAAAGAACTGTTATTTTATTACTTGGAATCCACAGGGTTTTTCTCAGATCTTCTGCAATACTGTCAGACACAGCAATGATGTGGTCGCTGAAGTAGTAAAATAATCTGGCAATAACAGGAAAAAGCTTGAGAACCCTTGAACGCATTAAGCCAAAACGTTCAAGTGTGTTTGGTTCCCTAAGTACTATTCGTGTTTTTCTTCCGCTGAGTAGATTGGCAGATATCCCAGTAATATTTGCTAGTGATTGACAACACAAGATAGCGTCAGGTTTTTCTTTTGATAACCACTTTGAAAAAGTTAATAACCTACTGATTGATCCGCCATCACCTAAATCTATTAACCTTGCTTCACTTGGAATATCCTTGAGAAATGCACCTTGTACTTTCCAAAGAATAATATCTACAGAAATACCCGAGGCTAAAAAACTCTGAGTCAGATACAAAGCAACTCGTTCTGCACCGCCTCCACGTAGAGACCATAAATGTATTGCAATACGCATATAATTATAGATGTAAGTTTGAGTGATGCTGCTGACCAAAGTTATAGATCAGAAAGCTACGAATTGATTACCCAGGGAATGTTAGAAGCTGCCTGGTTGAAAATGTCCGCTGCAAAAGTCCCTAAATTGTTGTATTTTGCCGCTGTTTCTCGTTGAATAGCGCAACTATTCGCCTCGAACCATCGAAAAAATTTAATAGTTTCAAGAGTTCTCGCTTGAACATTTTTAACCAGTCAGCTTCGTAGGAATCTCTTGGTTACTTCAATTATGTTTCTGTTACGACCTGTACTTATTTGTTTATTTGCGCAAAAAAGCAAATAGTATCCCAATAAATGTGCCGATTATTGTGCAAAGTATAAAAATCCTCTTTATGTTTGGGCTATACGGTTTAAATACTGGATGAGCCGGATCCAGGATTGTGATATTAGAGATACTGAAATTTGTTTTTGATTCTATTTCACTGGATTTAGCAAGAAACTCTTCATACATGCGACGATTGTATGCAAGTTTTTGTTCCAGTTTACCGAGCTGAAAACCTTTGCTTTGCAAATTTCGAGCTGATGTTTCCTCTAGGCCAATCAATCCTCTGAGCTTACGTTCTCTAGCCTTGGTCAGTGATACCTCTTTGCTAAGGTTTGCAACAATTTCAGTAACTACATTATTGATTGTATTTTGAGCTTTTTGTAATTTTGTCTTAGCGGTGATTAGTTTTGGATGATTTGATCCATAACGTTGAGCGAGTTCTGATACTTCTCTTGCCTGATCAATTTCTGCTTCCTTTAATTTTACTATAACTTGATTGTTCAAGATTGAGCTGATTGATTTCAAATCACCATTTTGTTCACTAATTGATTTGATTTGATGATAACGGACTTCCGCATCACTTCTGTCTGACTGCGCAATAATTAGCTGTTTGGCTAGTGCAGATAATTTCGTGTTAGATACTTCCAGATTACTTCCAGTATCAAGCATGCTGTGTTCGTTTTTAAATTCTTGTAGTGCTGTCTCAGACTTTTCTAGCTTTAATCGTAGTTTTTTGTCCTGTTTGGTTAACCAATCTGTCGCATGTGCAGCGCCTATTCCTCGTGATGAGGCACCAAATTTGATATAGGTGTCAGCTATTGCATTTGCTATTTCCGATGCCAGAACCGGATCAGCTGCATCGTATTCTATGTCAAAAATTTGGCTGTCGTTACCACCTGACACCCTTAAGTCAGTCAAAAGTAAATCGACAAAGGGCTCTAATCTAGTGCTCTCAGATATATTTTTTATTGGTAAAGACGAATCAGCTATCGATAATTCATCCATTTTAAAAGAAGCTAAAAAGCGTTTGTCATTATGTAAACCTAAGTTCTTAATAACCTGTTTTGCTATATTACGACTGGTAATTATTTCGTATTGTGTCTGGTAAAATAGACGTGGCGAATCAACATATTCATACGCACCTAACGAAGCTTGTTTGTTCTGAGTAATAGGTTCTACAAGCAAGCGTGCTTTTGAGCGATACTGTGGAGCCATTGATTTGGTAATCATCACGGCAGCGAGCATGCCAATAATGATGAACGCTAGTATGCTCCACTTAAATCTTACGAGTAACAACCAATAATCGAGAAAACTGGGTTCGTTGACTTTATTTACGGTTTTGATTAGAGATTGATTGCCAAATGGAGATACACCGTTCTCAAGATTGTGCTGTAAACTTCTATTCATTTCATTAGCTCCAGTTTTAGAAAAAGCTTTCGCCAATTGTTATTACATCTCCGGGATGAACAGGTTTCTGCATTTTTACATATTTGCTGTATTCTGAACTACCAA
Source organism: Methylococcales bacterium (assembly GCA_965224565.1). Classification (GTDB taxonomy): domain Bacteria; phylum Pseudomonadota; class Gammaproteobacteria; order Methylococcales; family DRLZ01; genus DRLZ01. The sequence continues at coordinate 1,443,779 of CBDCZN010000002.1, forward strand.
CGTTTTTTCTTCGTAATTTAATCTTTTTCTTCGAGGCTCGTGGTGCTAAACCACCAGCTAATGCGATTGCTTTTTCAACCGTAAGATTGTTTTCAAACGGATATGCACCCGGTTTATTAACTTCACCATAAATATAGATGGGTCTATATTCTCTGATAAAGACGGTTACCCGAGGATTTAACAGATAATCATTGTCTGAAAAATGCGTTTCAATTTTCTTTTCAATTTCTGATGGTTTTAAACCACTAACAATGATTTCACCAATCAAAGGTAAAGAAATCTGGCCGTTCGAGCCAACCCGGATTCTCTCAAAGCTTAAATCAGGTTCCCCAAATACACTAATGGATAAAAAATCATCAGCAAGAACGCGATATTCATCTGTTGTGTTTGTGGGTTGTGAATATGCACTTGAAGAAGCGAGAATAATTAATAATACAGAGCAGCAGCCTGATGTTAATATTTTTAAAAATTCCGTATGGATCTTGATTTTTTTATACATAGTAATTAAATCTTGCATGATGTTTTAAAAATTTGGGGACACTTTTACAAATAGACCAACTGTATTAAGTTTATAATCTCTATCACGAATGCTGGAGTCTCTATATATGAAGTTGTATTCACAACCGATTTCTACAGATTGTGTCCAGGAATAACTGATGCCAAAATTCGCTAGAGCATATTTTTCTGTTCTATCTTGTGTGCTAAAGTCGTCATATCTGAAATCAACACCAGAATTGAAATGGATATAATCTTCATAATCATATTTCCAGTTAACGCCTACGCGATTGGAGATAAAAAAACCAGAACCTCGATCATTGGACTCCTCAGGGATACGAAGAGCTTCAAATGTAACCAGGTGATTCTGTTTTGGACGCCAAAAAATATTAGCTTCGACACCTATACCAGAAAAATTGTCTTTTTTAGAGCTGTCTGAAATTTGCCTAACATAGCCTAGTAATAACCTGGAAGTCGTTTTCTCGGTATGATCCCATGAAGCACCAGCCCAAAAGCTGTATCCCTGGTTATCCTGATTACCTTCATTTGGTTGTTCTCTCTGAAAGTCAGATCTGTTATATTTAAAGACGGACAAGAAATCGATTTTTTGCGTCAATGGTTGATCATATTCTAATTCAGCACCAAACCCGTCTCTATCGAGTATTTCCTGATTGTTATTAGAGTAACGGCGTTGTTTGCCGTATAAGGTTAACGCTATTTCTGCTGCTCCGAGATTGCGCCGACCATAGATGAATGTTCCGTGGACTTTTCTTTCATGCCAGCGTGTGGGTGAGCGGAAATTAGCTGTGGTTATTCCTGGTGCTTGAGGGTTGTCATGGGATCTAACAAACCCACCGCCGAGATTGGCATAAAACTTTTTGGTAAAATTAAACCCGAGATCAAGGTTCACTGTATGATCATTAGAATCTTGTTCATCAAGGGAGAAATAGTTCGTATATTCACCTTGGTATTGCGCGGCGAGAAAATGCTTACCGAATTTCCCTTTCCACCATAAATCAGGCTCCGCAATGAAAAAGAAATCCGACTCCTTATTGCTGTCCCTACGAAATACATTATCTGTGTAGCCGAAACCTGTTTTGACTTCCCCTAAGAACCCAGGGTCAATATTTCGAAAATCTTTTGCAATTGTATAACTGCTCCAGCCTCCAAAAAGCATTAAAATACAAATAGCCATTTGTATTTCGCATATTAGACGAAAGTTCTGATATCTCATTGTCATTAATGATTTCCTGTTATCAAGCTAACCCACAACTATATCACGTATTTTGTTACAAGTGTATAATGAAATATAGTTTAAAAATAATATATTTATTGTCATGTTTGCTGAATTATTGATGTTACTAGATGCTGGTATAATGCTATGCGCATTGGTAAAGAATATAATATTGATTATCGTCAGGCTATAATTTGAGTTTAAAGAGTAATGATATGAATCGCATTAAGATATTCTTGGTCTGGCACTGATGATTATTGAAGTACAAGATACTGCAAGGATGTAGCTAATGTTTAACTACTAAAGCGGAGGGTTTTAGTTGTAAGGGTAATTATATTATGGTTTGAGTGGGCTGAGCTGTCTTTTTCTGATAATGTTTTGAATATAAATAGGATTTATTGTATGTGTCGTTATAATTAATGTAAATATTAGTTATATGGGAGTGCAAGAATTAATGCTGACTTAAGTAGGCCAAGATTCTATCAAGTTAGTTATATACTCTCCGCACATGAAAACTTAGCATGTTGTGCACGCGCTTTTTTGCAGATAGTTGCGTTGGAAAACCTTGTTGTAGAACGACTACAGCTAAGGTTTCCCGTCTTACTCTCCACAAAAGATCACGCACACAACATGCTAAGTTTTCATGTGCGAAGAGTATATGAATGACCATTTTTTAAAAAGATGAGGTGGCATCTCGATCATCTGAGGAGATCTGCTTCAAGTGGAATAGGATTTCTCTCGTTTGATCGAAATGACATGCTCAATTTGCGTTTCAAACCATAAAGTGTTAACTACTGGTTATGGAAAGTTAGTGAGCTCCTTTTGCTCTGACAACTGCTAATGGCGTTAACAATAAGAGTTTAATGTCTTGCGTAAGTGAAAAGTTTAAAATGTAACGTAAGTCCATTCTGCTCCTTTCATCAGCTTTAACCCCGCTGCGTCCATTCACTTGCCATATACAGGTGAGCCCTGGCTTTACAGCAAATCTAGATTCATGCCAGCTCGTGCATGCCTCGGCCTCTTCACGTACTAATGGTCTGGGACCAACTAAAGACATGTCTCCCTTTAAAACATTGAAAAGTTGTGGCAACTCGTCAAGGCTCCATTTGCGTATATATCGTCCCACCATTGTAATGCGAGGATCAGATTCAATTTTGTTTAAAACAAATGGCCCAGCATTATCGCTTTGAGAAAGAATGATGGAGCTCTGTGATGGATGGTTTACTATCATTGATCTAAATTTGTACATCTTAAATGGCCCCATTCCTAAGCCAATGCGATCTTGTTTGAATAGGGCTGGGCCTCTAGAGCTGCTTTTTACAGCAACTGCAGTGAAGAGCAAGATTGGCGAAAGCAGAATCAAACAGATTGATGCTCCGGCAACATCCATACTTCTTTTCCAGATGGGCATAGTCGTGCCTGATAATATATGAAAATCATTTGATATTAGAGGTGTTTTATTGATAGTTGTTGCTTTACGGGTATTAATATTATCCTTGTTATCCCTAGTCCTATCGATATTTGTTGAAACATCCTGAAGTTCTTTTGAAAACAAGTCTTCTAAATCCATCTGATGCTGCTCATCGGAGTTAAAATAAGCCCTGGAAGGATGGTTATAGATGAAATACTCAAGTGGATGGGCGCTATCTACGATTGCATCCGAAATCAATGAGGCAACCTTTTTTGCTCCATCTGACGATGTGTAGGGCAAGATAAGTCCAATGCGTTGGTTATCAATCCAGCCTACTTCATCAACTGATCTTACTCGTTTAGTGATCTCATGGAATAAATGGGGGTCCCAAGTAAATCCTTTTGTGGTGGTATAATAAACAAGTAAAGAAAATTCATACTTACCACGGTTGGCTATGTTCCTTTGGGCTGCTATTCGTTTTTTGAATTCAACGCTATTATGTATCCCATATGATTTGTTTTTGGTGGATAACGTACGTTGGATAAATGCTAAGCTAGCTTGTACTCTATCTTTAATCATTACACTATTTTCCATGAATATTTGTCGATTACTTATTTGGTAGAAAGTCCATCAAATAGTTAGTGGCGCTGACGCTGCTTATAGTAGTACTACTGCTTGGTAGAAGAATCAAATATGTGGGCATCAACGGGTATTTAATTTATTTTTACATAATATTTATTTTGTATATTTTATTGACTATGGTGTCAAAGGCATTGTAATAAAAAAACCCTACCATCTTAATATAAAAAATCACCATATGGCAAATTATTGTTTTGTGCATCCTGCATCAGGGTGGGTTATTTCTCACACTCGAGATAGTAACTATACTAGACGTACAAATCGTTAGAAGTAGCCTTAAAACGCTATTTCTTGCTTTTGAGTCACGCATAAATTTTGTAGTTGCGACACGAAAGTGGCTTTTGGCTAATACAACTCGGTTGCATCGTTGTATTAGCCAAAAGCCACAGTTGGAACGCTAGCCGAATTAGATCCCTGATTATTCATGAAGTTCAATGGGACTATGAAAATGGTCAAGATCTTGATCAATTTAGAGGCAGCATGCGGCAAAAGTGGACGAAAAAGCACAGCATACTGGGGTGTGTGATTATTTTTGAGCCAGCTTTGAACGCTGCGATACGCCATTACTAATGAGAACTTGAACAGCTTCTAAGAAGCTGCCTTACCAAAATTAGTCACATTACCTTAGAATAAGGGTTTCAATATGAAATGATTTATTAAGACCAGGCACGACAGTGACGTTATGGATGAAGAATAGGCGTTGTTTCAGCATTATTAGGATCCAGGGGATAATTTCGGAGGGGGGTGTAAGCGCAATCTTCTATCTGAACAAGACCGGTGCACAATGACGCCTGCTTCCCAAGAAATTCCCGCCTTGGAAAACCGTTTATGATCACTGCAACACTACAGTTAATGGAGTCGTTGTGGTGTTTGAGAGACAGTGTTAGATCAACTAAATCGACAGAAATGGTAAAAACACGACCCCGAGTTGTGGGTTAATCTAATCACTAATCACTAAGATCCGTGATCCAAGTGAAGATTGTGGTTTTACTGAATTGTTGAACGAATCTTTTCTTGGCTAGGTTAGGAAACTTTAGACGCTTGTCGATAAATTATGAAATTCTCACAAAGTTGGCTGAAAAAATGGCTCGCATTGCGATAATTCAAATTACGTTTGCTAAATGTGTCAAACTTTTCGCCAGACAGCTTCCTTAGCTCAATTCCCTCTGATCAAGCAGCGTAATCTCTACCAATCACTTTATTCAGTGAACAATTGCAAAATATGATTGACTAAGGTAGTTAGAGTCCTCGATATGCTAAAAATTTTATTGAGTTGATTCAGAAAACAGCACATGAATTCTGATAAGATTATGTAGTTTTTTCAATTCTTTCAAAAACGTTTTGGATTTGGTTTTTTAAGGTTTAAAATTATACACCTGATGATATTTTTACTTTTGACTTTTCTGATTTCGACGGTGATAAACCGCATGCTGATTCCGGTTGCTCATCACATCAAATTGATTGATCACCCTGGACAACATCGTACACATATTCAGCCGACACCGTTGATTGGTGGCATCGCTATCTATATAACACTTGCTATCGTAGCTTTGTATGCTGAACTCAATGGAATACAGGTTTTTTCTGAATACTCAACTATTTTACTGTCGTCGTCTCTGTTTCTTATTGTTGTTTGTTGTATCGATGATCACCGTGAATTAAAAGTGTCAACACGTTTTTTTGCTCAAGCACTTTTGGTGTTATTGTTGATAGCGATTACTGGAACCCGGCTCAATAATTTTGGTCATTGGTCAAATTTACTTATCGTACATTCAGAATGGCTTGTTGTCTGTATCACTATCGTTGCATTAATAGGTTCAATGAATGCTATGAATATGATTGATGGGGTCGATGGCTTGGCTGGAGGAATCGGCTTCATTTCATTAGCGCTGTTATCCTTTGTCGCATGGCATGCTGGTCTGGAAAAGGACTTTGCTTTTTTAATCGCCTGCTGTGGCGCAGTCTGTGGTTTTCTAGTTTATAATATGCGCTGGGGAAAGCGTCAGCAGGCCAGTATTTTCCTCGGTGATGCAGGGAGTATTTTTTTGGGTTTTCTCATCGGGGGATATTTAATTAGATTTTCACAAGCCCCTGTGAATGCGATGCCTCCAACTGCTGCACTATGGTTGTTTGCAGTGCCGCTAATGGATACAATTTGTTTGATTCTTCACCGGATACTACAAAAAAAATCTCCGGTAAAAGCGTCTCACGATCATTTGCACCATATCTTAAAGCAGACTGGAATGAGTACAAATTCGGTTGTTCTGAGCATTTTGATGTTGCATCTGGTTTTTGGAGTAGCTGGTTGCCTTGGTTTGTTCTACTCCATACCTGAGCAAACCATGTTGCTAATGTTTGTACTTAGTTTTGCATTATTCTTTGCAGTCAGGCAATACCTGTTTAACTATAGCCAACCAAGTATGCAGGGAGGGTATAGTCAATAATCCGCTCATATAAAAAGCGAGTGTCTTTTAGAATGAGCGGGGACAGTATCTAATCTCTAATTGCTGTTGATCAATAATTGACTTTTCTGGGTAATTGTTTGGCTTGAGCAACCCAATCTTCAATTTGATTGAGTCCAGGCGTCTGTCGTACTAAATTCTTCTCGTTATTGACTTCCTGCATTTTGATATGTAGATTCTCAGCATTGCGTTGGGCGAGTTCTGGTACTGTGTCGACACCAGCGCATTCTAGTAAATCTGCGTATTGAGTGCTGATACCTTTAACCCGAGACAAGTCAGCTCGGTTTACCCAGTTGAGCATCAGTTTTTCGCTAACCCCTGCTTTATTTGCAATCTCTGTTCGTGCTTTCTTTTCACAACAGTCATCCAACAGTTTCTCTACTGTAGTAATTCCTTCCGCTTCTAGCTTTGACTGGTAAGTTTCCCCGATTCCTTCGATATCAGTTAGTTTTGCCATCATTTTTCTCCATCAATTTAGTGGTTTAAAAATCAACTATGCGCGTATTGAGTGCTATGTATCAATTTAGACATTTTGTTGATACTTCAATTGTAATATCTTTCGTGATCTCTTTTGAATTGTAGACTCAAAAACTAATATTGTACTAAAAAAGACACAATTTACAGACAAAATCAAAAAGTTATCTACACTTAGTTTGAGGGTACGGTTAAGTATATTTTAAGTGAGAGGATAATATGGATAAGAACAATCAGTCGACTAATATGAGTTTTACTCGAATGTTTTGCGCTCTACTGCTGTTATGCAGTGTTTCAAACGTATTTGCATTGACGCCTGAAAATGGATGGTGGTGGAACCCACAAGAATCCGGTCGAGGTTTTAATCTCGAGGTACAAAATGGAACTGTATTTTTAGCTACATTTATTTACAACGATGCTGGTAACGCGGTTTGGTACAGTGGCTCTGGAGTCTTGCAAGCTGATAATACTGTCACCATAAATTTAAGCGAGTTTGCGAATGGTCAATGTGTTCAGTGTACTTATCAGGCTCCGGCGCTAGTCGGTGCTATAGAAACTGCAACTCTTCGCTTTACTTCTAGTGGTACAGCAGAATTGAACTGGAGCAACGGCATTGTAGCACTGCAACGTTTCAATTTTAGCCTGGGTGGAACTTGGCAAGAGCAGTTGATTGGAGAGTGGTCAGTGGTTGCTGGAAATAGTTCATTTCCCGCATATACAGGGGATCGTATTACTTTTACGGGGTTAGAACAAAGTGACACGCTTGATGTGGTCGGTCATCGTACTGGTAATGCCAATGCCAAGATTAGTGTTTTTTCAGCTGCAGCCAATACGATTAATGGCTATACACTCTCTGCATTTATGTCAACAAACACCTCGACGATACGCGCATATGCTTTTAATTTGTCAGGATTAAACAAAATTGAAGGGATAACCGTTGATGTTTCTTCTACTGCAACTGCAGAGGAGATTACTCAGGCATTGAGTACACAAGGTGTTCCTTTTATCGGTTTTAGAGTCAAATAGAAAGTAAAATTTGAGTAAGCAGGCAGTAGATTTACTTTCTGTATATATATAGTGATCATAATTATCGATATTTTATGTGTAGGGAATATTCAGTCTGCCTGTTTTCGACATTATGGAAAATTAAATGGCTGATAGGCTTAAAACTATCCAACCAGCAATTATTATTTTCATTGCAACAGCATTAGCTTATGCTGTTGTTGGTGCGAGAAATGCCGGTATAGCATATCAATATAAGCTAGCATGGAATTTCATCCCTGTGGAGCTCAATGCTTTGCTTATTTTGCTTTTACCGATACTTGGAATAGGAGGGTTTCTTTATAATATTGATTCATTAATCTACATGCGTATCGCTCATTTACAACACTGCCTTCGATTTAGGTTGATTGTAACAGCACGCTCTATCTTAGTCTTATTTGCTTTGCTTGCCGCTAGTTACAGAACACCAGTCTTCTGGGTTTTTTTAATTTATGGAATCATACAGATTCTATTAAATGCGTATGTTGAGTTTTTATCTCCATATTTTACACATAAAGATAAAGAAGGTTATATAAATAGACTCCAGGCTCAGGGCCACCGCATTAAAAAGCATTTGAAAACATGATTTTGGCGCGATAAGCATCGTTCCAAGCGGCTTTTCTCTTTTTCTTTGCAAGGCTGAGAGAAGAAGCTTCCTGTTGAAACAAATTCAGGCAGAGATGACGAATACTCGTCATGATCGTAGCAGCATTTCCTTTGATTCGGCTCGCGTCGTCACCAAAGATGACATCCAGTCGCCAATGAAGCGGATTTTCAACGCCCCAGTGCCCACGTACAGCATTTGCGAAGGGCTTGGCAACCGCAGGAATCGAGTTGATGAAGTAACGACGCTCGAGAGATTTAGTCTTCCCTTGAAGGCATTCGCGCTCGACCATGCCAATGCTTTTTAATCCCTTCCATTGGTGGGTATTAGGAAGACTCAGCAAATCATCACTCACCCAGTATCGTCGTGTCTCCAACCTGCCATGCGCCTTATCGAGTTCTTCCTCATAGTCGTAATTGATACCTCTGAAGTGGTTGGCTTGCGCGGTGACAAAGAAATCTTCAACCGCTTCATGAAGCTTGCTCTGATTACCTTTCAATCCCAGTACATAATCCCCATTTTGTTCAATCACTTGTTTAGCAATCGCTCGTTGACAACCCATCGCATCAATCGTGATGATACAGCCCTTGAGTTCGAGCAATTTAAGTAGTTTCGGAATGGCTGTAATCTCATTAGATTTATCATCCGTTGCTTGTTGACCCAAAACCATGCGGTTGCTGCACGCCCATGCACTCACCATATGCAGTGGATTTCGGTCGTTCTTGCGGTCACGTGAACCGCGAGCTGTTTTGCCATCGATGGCAATGACTTCTCCACCTGTTACGGTCAATACCGATTGTGTCCAACTCATAAAACACTCGCGAAAACCGGTAGGTGATAGTCTTGAGAGAACATAGGCTATACAGTCGTGCGACGGGACTCCGTTCTCAAGTGCAATATATTGACGGAGCCAACTTAATTTTTCTTGACCAAAGTCTTCTATCGCTTCCCATCCATCTGCGCCGCTGGCAACCGCAGATAGAGTAAGGACAATGATGTCTATTAACTTATGTTGCTTGTGGCGTTCTATCCTCGGGTCTTTTAGGGTGGAAAAATGATCTATTATGCTGGCTGTCATGAGAAATCCTTATGTAAGTTCTCATAATGATCTCCTAATCAATTGCATTCAATCAAGTTTTAATGCGGTGACCCTGACTCCAGGCTCAAGACAACATAGATGATGCTGCAGCCAAGGCTGGTTATTCACCCGCTACAAATATGAATGCGAAGTTTGCATCTTGGATTAGTATAACTTTGTGGTGTATGTTTTTAATCTTGCTTTCATTTATTTTTGGTATGAGTAGTACAGTAAGAAAGCTAGATTATTATTTCCTTGATTGTGTTCATACGAAAATCGTTCTTTCTCAAACTGATAAAAAAGTTATTATGGCCCAATATGATGAGAAAAATAATATAATCAAATACCCTATCAAAATACTCACCATTTCTGATTCAATGTCTTTCTATTTAAAAATACTTGGTGAGCCTCCAAAGGCATTTCAGAACAAACTAAATTCTTCTATGCCAAGTAGTTTAGACTAGTGTTGTGCTAACTCGAATTACTATCACCATTTTAAGTTAAAATATTTTTATAAACTCAACGCAAAGAAATTTAGTATGAAAAAAGTACCCCAGGCTATGTTCTGATGCCGATTCCTTTATGTAACAGCCATAAACTGAAGCAGAACAATACCACGACTAATCCTGTCAACAACATCAAGGTGACACGGATATCGATATCCGAAGTCCCAATCACTCCGTAGCGAAATGCGTTCACCATGTACAGAATTGGATTGGCGAGTGAAACCTTTTGCCAAATTTCAGGCAGCATCTGAATGGAGTAAAATACACCGCCAAGATAAGTCAGCGGTGTTAATACAAAGTTGGGAATAATTGCAATATCATCAAAGCTTCTGGCAAAAGTCGCATTGATAAATCCAGCTAGAGAGAAGGTCATTGCAGTTAGCAGAAAAACGCTGATGGTAATTCCCCAGTGTTGGATAGTGATCTGGGTAAACAGTCTAGCAATCAAAAATATCACTGTACTGACGATTGCACTACGCACTACGCCGCCACCGCAAAAGCCGGTAATAATGACCCAGTTAGGTACTGGAGATACTATCAATTCTTCAATATTACGTTGAAATTTGGTGGAGAAAAATGAAGAGACTACATTCGCATAAGCGCTGGTAATCACCGACATCAATACCACACCAGGAACAATAAAATCCATGTAGGGCAGACCACCCATGGTGCCAATTCTATTGCCAATCAACTTTCCAAAAATCAAGAAGTACAAAGAAGTGGTAATCGCTGGCGGTAAGATCGTTTGTGGCCATATTCTCAGAAAGCGACGTATTTCCTTGTATAAAATTGTGGTAAACGCAACCCTGACGATTTTTCGCTGAGTGTCTGGTTTACTTTTTTTAGACATGTGTTTGTTCCGAATCGACCAGGTTCAAAAACAGCTGTTCCAGTCGGTTGGTTTTATTTTTCATACTTCTGACTTGAATCCCGGCTTCTGTCAGTCCAGAAAATAATTCGTTTAAACCCGAACCACGTGGCACAGCAGCAATCAAGGTTTTGCTGTCTGAAAGAATAAGATTGTATCCGGGAATCTCTGGTAATCGTTCAACTGAATCGTGTAGATCAAGAATAAAACTGTCAATTTCAAGTTTGTTTAACAAGTTTGCCATATTAGAATGTTCAACAATTTTTCCATGATTGATTATCGCGATATTGCGACACATACTTTCTGCTTCTTCCAGGTAATGTGTGGTCAGAATAATGGTGGTTCCTTGTTCATTAATGTTTTGAAATAATTCCCACATTGACCGTCTGACTTCAATGTCAACACCAGCCGTTGGTTCATCCAGAATCAGCAGTTTTGGTGAGTGAACCAGCGCTCTGGCAATCATCAGGCGGCGTTTCATTCCGCCAGACAAATGGCGGGTAATGGTATTTCGTTTGTCCCATAATTGTAATTGTTGCAAACAATGTTCAGCGCGCTCGCGTGCTTCTTTATGCGGAATGCCATGATAACCGGCATGAAAGGTTAATACATCAAGCGATTTTTCGAACTGATTAAAATTGATTTCCTGGGGGACAAGGCCAAGACAGCTTTTAACGGCATTTTTTTGCTTGTCCAGATCATAGCCAAAAACACTTACTTTTCCAGCTGTTTTGGTGACCAGTGAGCTAATAATGCCAATGGTTGTTGATTTTCCGGCACCATTTGGTCCTAACAGTGCAAAAAAATCTCCTGCTTCAACTTCCAGATCGATATTTTGTACTGCTTTAATATTTTTGCCATAAATTTTTGTTACGCCTTCAAGTATTAATGCTTGTTTTGTCTTGTCTGTCACACGATACCCTTAAGTTTTAGGCAAAATTGAGTAAATTAATAAGGTTTGGCTTCAAAGCTGATAAACACGTGTCATTAGCCGCATCGATGATGATTGCAAATCAAAGCGTTGTTTGCTTGTTGATTGGTAACTACTCAGCGTAATCGGTAACTGCTCAGATTACCCTCTAGTTTGTTCAAGAGCAAGGCGAAAGCGCGGAGTTTACGTGTGTAAATGAGCACTTTCAACGCAGCGATTGGACAAACTAGAGGGTAAGCTGAGTAGTTGCGTTGATTGTAAACCAAACCACAACGTATTCTGGTACTATTTCATTCAGCTTGCAATCAACATCATTGGTTACTATGTGTGTTGTTCCAGTTACGATTAGATTTACCATCGTTTGGGTTTAGAAGCTGTTTGGTTAAAAATGTCCGCTGAAAAGCCCTTGAAATCGTTGTATTTTTCCGCTGCTCCTCGTTAAATAGCGCAACTATTCGTCTCGAAGCAGCGAAAAAATCCAATCGATTCAAGAACTTTTCGCTTGGACATTTTTTAACCAAACAGCTTCTTAGAGTAAAACAGCTTGGTTGTAGTTAAACAACGACCAGTTGAATCGTTATAATATCAACAATAAATATCAGGAGATTAATATGCGTTGGCGAAAAGGACGGCGAAGCAGCAATGTAGAGGATCGTCGAGGTTCTCCCATTCCTAGTGGTGGTATAAAACTTGGTGGAGGCATGATTGTTCTGGCATTGGTTGCCAGTTTTTTGTTGGGTCAGAATCCACTTGAAGTGCTTAACAGTATGGGCGGAATCGGTGCTTTGCAATCGCCATCTGCGCCAGCAACACCGAGAAAATCCAGCCCGGAGGATGATGCTGTTGCTGATTTTCTATCAGTGATTGTTGCTGATACCGAAGATGTCTGGACTGGCGTATTTTCAGGGGCAGGGGCGCGTTATCGACCTCCAAAACTGGTGCTTTATTCTGATCGGGTGCAATCTGCCTGTGGTATGAATTCTGCTGCGTCAGGCCCATTTTATTGTCCAGGAGATGAAAAAGTCTATTTTGAACTTGGTTTTCTCAATGAATTGCAGCGCTATGGTGCACACGGTGATTTTGCAGTTGCTTATGTGATTGCTCATGAAATCGGGCATCATGTGCAAAATTTGGTTGGAACATCGGAAAGGGTGCGTGCTATTCAGTCACGATCGAACAAACGTGACGTGAATGCTGTTTCTGTTTTATTGGAACTACAAGCTGATTGCTATGCTGGCGTTTGGGCTCACAATGCTCATAAACAACGTCAAATTCTGGAACAGGGCGATATCGAAGAGGGTATGGGTGCAGCAGCTTCAGTTGGCGATGACCGTCTGATGCGAGCCGCAGGTCGCACCGCTCACCCAGATGCATTTACCCATGGTTCGGCTAAACAACGTGCTCAATGGTTCCGTGTCGGGTTGGAAGCCGGCGATATCAAATCTTGTGATACATTTGGAAAGGCAGGGGTTCGTTTGTAGTCGATTGTTTTCATAACACCTGATCAATCACTACTGAAACTGATTTTGTTTTAGCAATGTCAACAGGCTCAACCTTGCCTTCCAGGTCACCTGCTGAAGGCATGGCAGAGCCTGATTGAGAGATACGTGCTGCAATACGCACTTGCTCAAAACTGGATAATTTTCGGGTTGGCATCATTGCCATGGAATCATCCAGAGTGACAACCACTGGTAGCTCGCTGACTTTTTTACGCGCCACTGCAATTGGCATTGGCGGGCCGCTGAGTGCTTGTGCGAAGATAAAAATAGTTTGCTCAGAACTGGTTTTTGCGAGTAACTCCGGCGCAATGCTTACTTTGACTTCAATGGCACTGGCTGAAGCTGTTGTTTTGGTTTGTGGAGGGCTTGTTGCTGATTCAGTTGTTTGCACTGGCGGAGTATTGTCAGGTTTGCTTGCTCCGTTATTATTGATGGAGGCAATCATTTTATCTAATTCGTTGTATTCTTCAGAATTTGGCTGCATTGCTTGTTGAGCCTTGCGCCACAAGCCAACGGCTGTATCAGCTTGCCCTTGTTGCGCTGCTAACAGACCAGACAGTGATAACGCAACCGGATTTTCCGGCTCCAGCTTGCTTGCTTTATCCAGCAGAGCAATGGATGATGAATCCCACTGCCCGCCGTTACTCATCACTTTTGCCTGAGTATATTGCAATAACACGTTAGCATTATCACCCACCAGTTTTAGTAACTGTGCATAGGCATTACTTGCCTCAGCATAACGCCCCATAACCATATAGGAGCGGCCCAGCATAAACCAGCCTTGCTGATCATCCGGGTTTTGCTTTAATCGCGCAGCCAGACCATCAACCATTTTTTCTATGGATTCAGCGCTGGGTTGTTGCTGTTGCCCTGGTTGATTGGTTTGTGCTTGAGTGATTTCGGGCAGATTAAATCCTCGGGAATCGCCATAGTTCCAATACAGCGACACAGCCAATATCGGCACAAACAACATGACGACCCAGGCCATCCAGCGACCCTGTTCAGTTGGTTGCTGGACAAAATCTTGATTAGGCGCTGATTGGAGATCTTTCGCAAGCGCCAGTTGTAACTCTTGCTTGATGTTCTTGTATTGAGCTGAGCTTAGTCGTTGCTCGGTGTAATCACGTTCCACTTCGAGCATTCGATCTCGAATCAATTGAATATTTAATGCGGTGCGATCTTGTGTATTATCAGTATGCTGATTTCTGCGCAACATTGGTAAAACCAACATCAGCAATACGATGATCGTGATGAGTGCTGCAATCACCCAGAATATGGTCATTGATTGTCATCCTTATCGAGCAGATTTTGCGCTATTTCTAATGCTTGTTGATCAATCTCCATATCAACCTGTTTGTTTCGCCGAAGATTATTGACTATTAGAATGATGATTCCTGTTATCAGCAACAGGGCAGGGCCGCCCCATAATAACCAGGTTTTGAGCTGCATGCGGGGCTTGTATAAGACAAATTCACCATAGCGTTCCACCATAAAGTCTATGATTTTCTGGTCACTCTGACCTGACAGAATCATTTTGTGGATTTCATTGCGCAGATCTTTTGCCAGATCCGCATCGGAATCAGCAATGGTCTGGTTTTGGCAAACCAGACAGCGTATTTGATAAATCAAGTCCTCATAGCGTGTCGCGTGCTCGGGATTATCAAATTGTTTGAGATTAAATGCAGCATGTGACTGATTCATCCATAACAATGCTACTATCAGGATCATTGTCAGTTTCATGGTGACTCCTGTTTCAGTTTGCTAATCAGTGGTTTTAAAGTGGTATTCAGATCATCCCAGGAAATCGGACCGATATGTTTGTAACGAATCACACCTTTTTTGTCGATAACAAAGGTTTCAGGAACACCGTAGACTCCCCAATCCATGCCAGAACGACCATTTTCATCCATGACTGAGAGACGATAAGGATTGCCTAATACTTTTAACCAGTTGATACCATCTTCGGGTTTGTCTTTATAGTCCATCCCGATTAAAAACACATCTTCTTGTTGAGTCCAGGCATTGAGTACCGGGTGTTCCGTTCGGCAAGCTGCACACCAAGATGCCCATATATTAAGTAACCAGACTTGTCCAAGAAAGTCTTTACTGTTAACGATTGTTTTGGGAGCGTCCAGGCGCGGTAATGAAAACTCAGGCGCTGGCTTATCAACCAGTGGAGACGGTATTTTGCGCGGATCAAGTTTTAACCCGGCCCATAACAAGGCAATCAGTAATAAAAAAACAGCCAAAGGAATGAAAGCACGTAAACTCATGATGCTTTAATGCCTCCAGGAATATGCTCTGTGGTTTGGGATGCTACTTTGCTGCGGGCAGACAATTTACGATACCTTGGGTCTAAGGTTGCCAATACACCTCCACATGCCATAAATACACCGCCTAACCAAATCCAGCGTACAAATGGTTTGACATAGACGCGAACACTCCAGGTTTCTGGTGTATCCAGTTGTTCGCCCATGGCAATAAACAAGTCACGGGTTAGCGAAGCATCAATGCCAGCTTCAGTCATTGGCATGCTACGCACATTGTAAATACGTTTCTGCGTTTGTAGCTGGATGGTATTACCGTCACTGGTGGTGACATCAAATACGCCTTGATGAGCACGATAATTCGGGCCGGTAATGTTGTTAATTTCTTTCAGTGTAAATTGGTAATCGCCCAAGGCAACTTGCTTGCCGGGTGACATGCGCACATCTTTTTCAATACTGTATTCAGACGTTAGCGCAACTCCAATAATAAATACACCAATACCGAGATGAGCTACCGTCATTCCATAAAAACCTAAGGGTATAATTGTTACAGTAGACCATGACCAGCCACGCTGGCGAAAATGTTCTGCCAGACCATCAAGGTTGGATATTGTGACCCAAACTGCGAGTGTAATACCGATTGCTGCAGAAATAGAATAATACGGTAACAACAATGGTAACAACAGTCCTAATACGATACTGATTGCCAGTCGTATCCCAGTGAGACTGAATAATCGTTTTAACTCATCCTTGCGCCAGCGCGCCCTGATGCCAAAACCAACAAATAAGGCAAGCGGAGCCATTAATGGCAAAAAAACAGCATTGAAATAAGGAGGGCCAACCGAGATTTTTCCAAGTTCCAGCGCATCAATCACCAGTGGGTAGAGCGTTCCCAGTAAAATGCTTGCAGCGGCGACTACCAGCAATATGTTATTGATTAATAGAAAGGTTTCACGCGATACCAGTTCATA
This sequence comes from Methylococcales bacterium, assembly GCA_965224565.1. Lineage (GTDB taxonomy): Bacteria > Pseudomonadota > Gammaproteobacteria > Methylococcales > DRLZ01 > DRLZ01. The sequence continues at coordinate 1,460,259 of CBDCZN010000002.1, forward strand.
TTTCACAAGACTTTTGATTTTCGGTGCTCTGATTGCATATAGCACAAAAGAACTGCCAATCACCAGGGTTAAAAAAATCAGAATGAAAACACCGCGAGTTGGATCTGTGGCAAAGGCGTGAACAGATGTCAGAACGCCGGAACGCACCAGAAATGTTCCCAATAGACTCAGTGAAAAGGCAAGGATTGCAAGGATGACCGTCCAGGCGTGGAAAACACCGCGTTTTTCAGTTGCAGCCAGCGAGTGAATTAATGCTGTACCGACTAGCCAAGGCATAAATGAAGCGTTTTCAACTGGATCCCAGAACCACCAACCACCCCAGCCCAATTCATAGTAAGCCCACCAGCTTCCCAATGTGATACCCAAAGTCAGGAAAATCCACGCCATATTAGTCCATGGCCGTGACCATCGCGCCCAAATCGTATCAAGTTGTCCGCTGATCAGTGCAGCGATGGCAAAAGCAAACGGTACTGAAAATCCCACGTAGCCCATATAGAGCATTGGAGGATGAATGGCCAAACCAGGATCTTGTAGTAATGGATTCAGATCAGTTCCATCAAAGGCGGCAGGAATCATCCGTGTAAATGGATTGGAAGTTAACAGGATAAACAACAGAAAGCCGAGACTGATCCAGCCCATAATTGAAATTACCCGGGCGACCATTTCTTCCGGAATTGATCGGCTAAATGCTGCAACGGCAGCCGTCCATAATGACAACACCAATGCCCAGAGTAATACTGAGCCTTCGTGTGCAGCCCAAACTGCTGAAAATTTGTACATCAGCGGTAATTGTGAATTGGAATTATTGACGACATACTGAACGGAGAAATCGTCATTAATAAACGATGTTGTTAAGCAGGCAAAGGCGATTGCAAGACACAAGAGCTGGGCATATGCGACAGGTCGAGCAAGTATTATCCACGGGCGCAAGGCAAGGGCAGTTCCAGCTAATGGGATAATAGCCTGGACGACGACCACGCAGAGTGCCAACACGAGTGCGTATTGTCCTAATTCAGGGATCATAATTGATTTTCCTTTCGTTCTTGGTTGTTCTGGAAACAATGCGGGCTAATGGAGAGGTGTTTAGCGATGGATTTAGCGTAACATGAAGTTATCAATTTAACGACCTAGGAGGCTGTCCAAGATTAGGACACTTTTCGCAGTCGATTGTTCTATTCTCAATCAGTCTTTTAGAGCTTACCAGGCTTTTGGTAATGGTTTGCTAATGATCAGGCTATTTGCTTCCAGTTTAATATATCCACCTTTGACCAGCTCCTTGAAAATTTTGCTGACCATCTCACGTGACGAGCCGATGCGGTTGGCTAATTCTTGCTGAGTCGGTCTAACGGGAATAATGAGAATCTCATCTTCTTGCTCAGCCATTCCAGTCAGCACTTTTACTAACCGTCCATAGACATCACATAATGCCAGAATTTTCACGTTCTCTGTTAGATCACGAATTTTGTGAACAAGTTCCTTCATAATCACCAATCCGGCTTTTGGATATTCTTCCAGCCATTGGTAAAACTCATTTCTTGATATAACCACAAAGACAGAACTACCTTCAGTCACCACAGAAGCCGATCGTGGTGCTGTATCCAGTAAAGCCAGTTCTCCAAAATACTGGCCAGTTGATTCAGTTCCCAGGCAAACTTCTTTGCCACTCTCGTCATTCAAACTGATACGTACCTTTCCTGAGGCGATGATATACAGTGCATCGCCGCTCTCGCCTTCAGCAATTACGATTGAATTTTTGGGATAAGTTTTTGTAGTTGCATGCTCAGCAAGTGCAGCCAGCGTATTGTCGCCCAGGCTAGAAAATATCGGCACCTCTTGCAAGATGTTTTTTAGATCAGAATGCATAGTAGTCCCCCAAGCCAGTACTTTATTCACAAACAGGTGATGGGATTGTCGATTGGCTAAGTCCTCTTATTACATCACTATACTGTGATGGTTCACACCTGTAAATAAAACACATGCAGGTGCTTACAAAAGACAGGTGAATGTAAGCAGGATTGTATAACGCTAATGCGGCGTAATTATTTCTGAATAAACAGCAATGAGATTGGCTGGAATGAGTTGTGTAGCACAGAACAAGTCATCTTAAAATCCAGATACTATCTGCTTTGTTCTTGAATATTAATTACAAGACACCCATACCGGGTTTCAGAGTATCAGTTTATCCAGGGAATTATTGCTGAGGACTATTTGGCAATTCTGAAGTGATTATTGGACTTTGAGGATGATCAGTGTCGACTAAGGTTGGCGCTCTACGCAAATTTCCTTCCTCAAATTGTTGATTAAGCTCGAGTTGTTGAGCTATCGTCAACGGTTTGCTATTCGCGCAAAATTGACCAGCACAGAACTGGATGTGGTGGGTAACATCTGCCTGAACGCTCAGACATTGCATCAATATTAAAATTAGTATTGTTCTGATCATATCTCTATCTTTTTGTGATCTGCTTCACAGTTTAACACGTGCAATCGCACAACAATCACACCTCCGCATAAATACAATTATCAACAGCTTCTTAATGGCACATTCTTTGACCTGAAATAGCTAGTTTTATTAATGGCTTGCATAGTAATTATCTGATTCTCTGCTATACCTTGTGTATGAGGTTTCTGGGAGGGGACTTTGGGAGTGTGCATGAAAACTTGCGCAACTGGTTTGATTATCGTCTGCGTTGCTGCAATAGGTTGCTATGTACCTATTGTTGCATCTTGACGAAAAACATTTAGCACCAGTTCACAAGTATTTCATGCGTGCTTCTAAAGCATTCTATTCGCTTGTTTGAATAAATATCCCCATTCCATAAAGCCAATTGATTAACGAAACTTTTGGATAACAAGTAATAGCTATTTCAAATCTGAATGAAATCTGATAATCATAAACTAAATAAAATGACGATTAGCCTGGGAATTCTGTTCTCACTTGCTAATATGCAGTCGTTTTCCGGTGATGCCAAGCCGTTGAATTATCAGCTCCATGTAGAAGATAAGTCATTTAAGTTTGATAGTATGGTGGAGGGCAATTGTAATACTGTGGATTTTCTTTATCCATTTTCAGTGATTGCCAAGGCCTTGGGTGCAGAACACACATACGATAGTGAAGAGCAATTACTCACAGTAATCCGCGCTCCCGATAAAGCCGTTTTCACCTTGTCATTTAAAGATGGTCTGGTGACAGTTGGCGGACAAACAGTGGGGTATGTTCCCAATATCGACAAAGCGGATGTGGAGCATCTGCTACTCAATCAACCAGCAATTGAAGTGTTGACTGGTACCCATTTTAACTGTGATGGGGAAGAACAATCGGTATCAATTACGCTGGATAAACGTTTGAAACCACAATTTGGTTTCACTATGCTGGTTGATGGTAGGCTGCTGCCTGCAACTGAAGTATTGCCGCGTTCCATCGGTTCAGTATTGTTATTGCCACTGAAGCCAATCATCAACGAATTAAATCAGAAGTTAACCCGACCAGATGCTAATACCATCGAACTCTATCGAACCCAGGATAGTGTGACGTTCAGTCTTGATCTTCAATCCGGCATTATGAAGATGAATGGGACAACGATTGGTATCACACCAAATATGACTTATGCCAGACCAGACCAGTTATTACTGCCTTCCACAGCGATTGAAACGTTAACTGGAACCAACGTCAAGATTGTTCCAGGTAAAAACACCATCGAAATCGATATGGATGATCGCTTGAAAAATCGTGTGCTGCCTGGTGAATATGTTCTTAAACAAGCTGCGAATACACCGTTTGTAGCAGAAAGTGTCGATTTTTTTGTTGGTAATCAAACCCTAAACACATTGACACTGCGTAGTCATTTTCACGAATTTAATACACGCTTGCGTTATGAAACGCCTGATTTTCCGCGTGCTGGAGCAGAGCTGGAACCGTCCTGGGTATCCATGGAGTTTGATTCATTACGCGGCTATAGCGGTAGTCTGGGTGATTATAACAGTCAACATCGGGAGTTACGCGAAGTCGATGTTTCGCGTATTCGAGGTTTGAGTGTCAATACGCGTGTGGATGATGGTTGGGTTATTGGTGTGGCAGGAATGCCATTAGTTGGATCCGAACAGCTGGATGACGAAACTAATTCAAACAAACAATCTAACTTTGATTCGAATACTAAATCTGATAAAAATTCTGGTTTATTCTCCAGCTTTGATAAGTTACAACAGTCGCGACCCGTTTTTGAAGGGTTTGCAGCCGGGATTCGATTTATTCATAAAAGCCGAGAGTGGGAAGCAGGGGTATCAGGTCGAGATAGTCTGAATGGCGATTCCCCACGCGTCGTGGGTAATGTTTACCGAACCTGGTTGCACTCGGAAGGATTTCTGGAGAATGCATCGACCAGTGTTGATGTTGACCTGGGAGTATTCACTGAAGGTAATGATGGTCCTATGGATACGCGTATTCGTTTAACGCATTCACTCAATCCGGCATCGTTCCTGCGTATCAATATGAATAGTGATTATTCCGGTGTTAATTTCGAAAACAGAGCACAGTCAAACGATGATATCAACCAGATCAGTGATCTAAATGAGCAGGATAATATCAACAGTGCTAGTGATCATGCCAACACCTCCTTGTCATTAAATTTTAACTTGCCATACAATACTGGACTCAGTGTGTTCGGGAATTGGGGGCAAACTGGTTTGCGCACTGACTATGTGGGCAATAGTATCAGTTACGGAACTAATCTTTCAGCGCGCCCATTCCAGGCCGGGCCCTGGACTTCAATCAGCTATACACGCAGTCATAGCAAGACAGCTGATGAGGATTTCACGCTCAGCAATGAAGTTGCATCGCTATGGGCGAATCAGGAATTCGATTGGTTTCGCTATTCAGCACGGTTAGAATACGACTTATTGAATAAACGTAAACTGGCATCGTTAAATTTGTCACATAAGCCACTGGAATATAACTTTCCAAAACAAGCTGTAGTCAGTGCGAATGTCGTTGCAACAGGAATCTGGAATGATCAATCTGGTATCAGCGCTAATTTAGGTGGGCGTATACATGCTGATAGTGGCACTCTTTTGGGCAACAAGTGGAAAGTTGGAGCGGATTTTACCCGTTTTCAGCCGTTACCATCACTATTGGCAGAGGACACCAAGACCGACCCAAAAGCAAGTAATTTTATTTCGGTAAACTCAAGTTATAGAATTTCACGTAATTTTGAACTGGGGACAAGTTACTCGAACGATTTTGGGGATAACCATGCTTTCAGGCTTAGTTTAAGAGGGCATATCGGTATTAATCCACCCAGACGTTATAAAAAAACGCTGGCAGGAAAAGGTATTTTAAAAGGACGTTTATTTCTTGATGCGAATGGCGATGGATTGTTTCAGGAAGATGAAAAACCATTAGCGGGTGTGATTCTTAAGCTTGAAGGTACAAAACTGGCTCTGCGAACTGATATAGATGGTTTTTACACGATTGCCAATCTGCCGACTGGCAGTTTCAGAATCAACGTTGACGAAAAACAATTGCCGTTAGGATTAATCAGGGAATCTGCCTATATCCGCTTCGCAACAGTTGGTGATGGACAGATTACCGAATATGACATTCCGATGATAAAGAGCGGTCAGATTCGCGGGCGTATATTTATAGATGATAATGATAACGGTAAACTGGATCGAGGCGAACAAGGACTCGAAGGCGTAACCATCATGTTAATCCCAGGTGATATCCAGACAGTTAGCTCAGCATTTGGACAATATGCCTTCGATGAACTGAGTCCTGGTGGATATCAATTTAAAATTATTGATGATGATCTGGTCGAACAGTGGTCCATGAGAGTTGCCGTTGACGCAGATCAGGTGATTGTAGACACTGAGGACAAGTGGCTACAAAAAATAGATATTCCAGTAAAGAAACAAGAATAGAAACTGACTATTCCCTGTATCTTGGTGTAATGCTGTCAAATGACACACTTCTGAATTCAAGGCAAACAACCCACTGGTAGTTAGTCAGCCCTTAAAAAGTCTATCGGAGCGATTCAAATATTTCTGATTTTTTCATTTTTTTTAAATACAGGTCTGAAATGCATCACGATTCGAGTATTTGTGTTGCCCAGATAACGCCTGGTCACCAAACAACAGCGCAAAAAGAAACAAAAAGGCTCGTCTCAGCCATTTGTTCAAATTCCAGGCACAGGCTGCCATCAACACGTTAATGATGTCACCTGTGATGCCTTTTAAGAAATTCCTGGTTAATCGAAAGTCTGTCTTCAGATGCCCGATGATCGGTTCAATTGCAGCGCGTCTGCGACAGCGCTTTCTTTTTTTATCGCGCTGATATCGATTGTCACGTTTCAGTGGTGACGCCGGAAGAATAATCGCGGTGTCTCCCGCTGGTTTTTTACCACGGTATCCGCGATCACACACGGCATCTTTGACAGGTGTCCCGCGTGTGCGCTCAATCTGCGCCAGAACATCGGGTAACGTGTGATTATCGTGGCAGTTTGTCGCGTGACTCACGACACCAACAATAATATTGGTTGTCGCCGTGGCAGAAATGGAGACCTTATTGCCATATTCGTATTGCTTGTGGTCTTTGCCTTTTCCAATGCAGTCAACATCAGGCTCATGCAGCGAATAGATTTTGTTGCGATCTTTCGGCTGTTGATTCAGCACCCGTTCGTAAAACAAAAAGTCTTTTTGGTGGTGTTCAAATAAACGGTGCTTGGGCAAGGTGCGTCGCAATTCCCGGATCAAAATCCCTGCAATGGTGCGTAGTCGTGTGTACGGTAAAGTGTTGACACATTATCTCCTCCAAGGGGATCCCTGTGGTCTGCTTTTCAATCCGCGTCAGTGTTTTCTCGCGAACTTCGCCTTTTTTTGGGCGTCCACGTTGCTTGGGTTGTTTGACAATGGGTTTCTTTTTGATCGGTTTTTCACGTGCATTGATCGCGGTTGAGTCGCGCGAATTATGTCCGACGATTTCACCACAATAGTGTTTTTTGATCAACGCTTCATGGATACGTTGCGGCAATTGCGATTCAGAGAATTCGGCAAATGCGCGAGAGACTGTCCATTCCTTTGGAATATCGCTGACACGTTCCCATCCACACAGACGCCTTAATGCGATGTCGGTGTGTAATCGATCTAACAACAGGCGCGTTGTTGGCATGTGATACACCATCTTTGCAACAAAGGCACGTGCAATGGCGACTCGATCCTTGGGTGGACGTCCAGGATAGCCTTTGCTGGAATCAATAAATGCTTCAATGTGGAGTATTTCTAGCGTCGTTATCAGCTCCTGTTGTTTTTGAGTTAACGGGCCGAGTTCTTCGATCATTCGAGGAAATAATGTGTCTTGAATTGTCCACCAGGACTGTGCTATTGTTTCTCGTAACTTGCTCATTTTCAGATATTTTTAGAGTGTTTAGGCACCTCTATTTTATCATTTTTGAGCAAGGTTTTTCTTTTTTTGCTATTCAAGCAATTAAATCCCCTCGCTTTTATGTATTTTGCAAGTAGCTCTATAGTAGAAAGCTTTTAGCAGTTAACTACTAATTGCAAATTGAAAAGCAAAAAGCTAAGAAAACTTTCAGGAGCCTACTAGCTAATTGCCAAATGCAAAGCAAATTGCAAGTTTTTCGTGATCTGCAACACAATCTAAGGCATCGATAGTCATTAACCCCTTTTGTTTCTGTGAATATGGACGATAGTTAAGTCAGTAACTAACTACAGATACTTTTACTTAACTTAAATCTTAACCAGGGAGATAGACCATGAAAAAACTAACTTTGAAAAAACTCGCAATCGCTACTGGTGTAGCTGCTGCAATTGCTGCTCCTGCAAGCCAGGCTTCAATTGTTGATCATCCATTCTTTCGAGTATTGGGTGTCGTTATTGTCTGGGGTGCAGATAGCAATGGAGCTGCTCCGATTGCTTCTGACTTTGTACTGATGAACAGTGGAACTGGAAATGAAGGTAATGACCTGATTGGTACAGATGTCCATGCTGTAGTCACTGGAACACTAGGTGTTGCTCCAGTTGCCAGTACAGAAGGTAATTTAATGGGTATTACTGGTGCAACGAGTGGTGGAGTGTTTGATGATAGCGTAGGTACAGCTGCAGGTTTTCTTGATGCAGGTGATTCTTTAACTGCATTTGGACTGGACGCAAATACAGACCTTGATTCCAGTAGTAATTCAGTCACACATAGCTTCTATGTTGCTTCTAATACAGCTTTTGATATTAAAGCTGTAACAGCACTTGATGCTGCTAGTACGGGTACTATTGGAGGGTTAGGTTTGGCTGGTATCGGTTATGACCTGGCTGTTACTGTGAGTGGAGATGATGGTCTTGCGTTTGGTGGAAATGCTCAGGATCCAAGTACTGGTGGTACTACTCCGCTAACAGCAGCTTCAACACTGGCAACAATCCATGGTAACTATGTATTCGATGGTGGGCAAAGAACAGCGGCAACTACTGGTGCAATTGCTGGTCAATCAGTTCGTTTTGATGCAACTTACACTCTGGCTAGTGGTAATTATGATTTAAGTAAAGGTACTGGTTTGCTTGCAGCTGATGTGACTTACACTATTTTTGTACCATAGTTAGCAACACCATGTTGTAATTCTCAGGCAAAACCGTCTTAAGACGGTTTTGCTGTTTTAAAAGACTGAAATTACGGAGAAGATGATGAAGCAAGCGATTCTTGTGCGTTGTATTCTTGCACCCTATTTACTGATTTGGTGTTCTGTTATTCAGGCCTCAGTCGTTGATCGCCCGTTTTTCCGGGTGCTTGGTGTAGTCATTGTCTGGGGAGCGGATGATTGGCAGGAAAATGGTGGTACTGCACCGATCGTTTCTGATTTTGTGTTAATGAATAGTGCACCAGGCACAGTCGGCAACGATATTATTGCCGGAGATGTCTACACTGTGATCAAAAACTCATTACTGCCTTCATTTGGAAGTGCGGTTGATAATGCAGGCAATGAACAGTTTATAAGGCAGATAGCGACTGGTGGAAGTGCTGATATTGATAGCAACAACAACGCTTTACTTGATGTTGGTGATTCATTTAATGCATTTGCACTCAACAACAGGACTGATCTAGTCATGCGTGGAGCCACGATGCATCACAGCTTTTATATTGCATCCAATGTTGTTTTTGATATTTATGCACATGCTGATAACCTGCAAACCAGTGGCGACTTTACAGCATTGAGTCTGGAAAATATCCGTTGGAAAATGGGCATCAAACGACAAGGGAATGATGGCCTGGCGTATGGTAGTAAAGCCCAAAATCCAAAAACAGGTGGATCAGGAATTATCGGAAATAATAATCGCCTGGATACCATGCAAACGCCAACAAAAGTTTTTGATGGCGGGCAGCGTACAGCGAAAGCACTTGGATCAATTGCACAACAATCAGTCAGATTTACAGCCAAATATGAACTGCGCCGCACAGGAGCAAACCCATACGGGTATGACTTGTCGATGGGTAAAGGCCATATAGAAACGGATGTTATCTATACAATTTATGTGCCATAGAACCTGTTCAAGATCTCGCTGAAGGGTGCATGGTGGTGTTAAAAGTGATCTCAAAATGTTCACAAACACAAGTATCAGAACTCCTGAGGTCGAGGATTTATTGTTGATACGATATTGTTCTATGTAGGTTGGTGGTGAGGAACGAACCCCAACAATTTCAATCAAATGCTGTTGGGGTTCGTTCCTCACCACCAACCTACACCGACGACTTGGTATCACCTTAAAATCATGCGTTTTTTTTAAGCTATTGTTTTTAAAGTTCTGAGATCAGGTGTTCTGAGTATGCTGTGTTGTTGTCCACCGTTGTCTTGTGCGGCTTCCCTTGACTGAGATCTTGAGCTTGTGTTTAAAACAATTAAACTGGAAAACATCATAATCCCGACTACACTTTAAGCTAGATGTTGTCAGGTCATTCGTAAACAGTATAGTGGGAGAATGTTGGTGAATATACGTAGTACATGTTGTTTTTCAAAAATAGCGATTTTGTTGATCTTGTTGTGTTTATTGGGGTCGGGTCAGGTCTTTGCTTTTGGGATTGCCATTTCACCGACTACGGTGGAAATGGTTGTTAAGCCCGGCAGTCAACATCGCCAGACCATTACCGTACAAAATGTACATAAAAAGAAAACGCTGGCATTGACTGTCGGTGTTGCTGACTGGGTATTGTCTGAGAAAGGCGAGCTGGAATTGCTGCCTCCTGGAAGTGCGGATGAAAGTGTCACCGACTGGGTGCGTTTTAGTCCTGCATTCTTTTCACTTAAGCCAGGCGAAACACGCCAGGTACAAGTTGATCTTTCTGTACCGATGAAAATTGGCAAGGCTGGCGAAAGCAAAATGGGAATTATTATCTCAACCTTGTTGCCTGCAAGCGAAAACCGGACATCTACATCCGGTGTCTGGAACCGTTATCAGGTTACCAGCTTGTTTTATGTTGCAGTGCCAGGGGCAGAAGAAAAAGCACCGATTGTTTCCTCTGTTGCATTAGAGAATAAGGCCAGTATTATCCCGGTGATTGAATATACTGCTGAAAACCCTGGCGATTATCATATACGCCTGAAAGGTCAACTGGCTTTGAAAAACAAGCAAGGCAAGCAAGTGTTTAAAATGCCGATTGAAGGCGTGTTGATGGCAAAACAAACGCGTAGTTTTAAATTGCCGGTTAAACTTGATGACAGCGACTTACCAGTAGGAGAATACACAGTTGACATGAAGCTGGAGAATACTTTTTCTCTAGATGAAAAAGCGGGTAATAAGAAAGCACTGATTAAGGCTGAGATGCCAATCATCACTGTTGCCAATCCTGTGATTTCACTCAAATAGTATTGTTTTGGGTGACCATGTATCGATTATTCTGCAACTGTATTTTCCTGACTGCCATAATGATGGTTGGTGGAGGGCTATTACATGCAAGTATCCTGGATTCTGATGTGTTATGCAGAACCTATGGTTGTGTGATGATCTCCGATGGTTTTGGCACTGATGTCTATGATGTTTACAGAATTGCCGGAGGCGGAACAGTTCCGGTAGGTAGCCCATTAATTCCCTGGACTGGAAACCCGATTCAGGGAGTTGGCGCTATTAACATTGTGGAAACCGGAACCACCAATCCAATACCAACCTCTCTGCCTATTGCTAGTAATGGAACACAGCTGGCAATCGATAGCAATGGCGATAGTCTGGGCAATCTTCTAATCAACGACAACAACAGCAATGGTTATCTTGATGCGGCTGATTCTCTTACTGCGTTCACGATGACTGATGTGACTGATGTGGTATTTCAGGATAATACGCTGTTACACAGTTTTTATCTGACATCCAGAAGTACTCGATTTGAAATACGTGCCAGAGCAACGGTTGATTCTGCGTCATCTGCATATGGCAGTGCAGTATCGCTGTCAGGCATACCGTTTGGAATTTCGATTACTGCATCTGGCAATGATGTCGGTGTGTCATATGGAAGTCTGGCTAGAACCGGAAATTTTAGTGCCGTTCCTGGAGTGAATGATCTGAGCGATCTTTCAGCGGGTTATACGCCAATCGCATTGTTTACTCATCCACAAGGTATTCGACGCAGCACGGATAATTCAAACAATCATGTTTATCGACAATCAATTCGTTTCAATATGAATTATGGATATCCAGCTCTGGATCTCTCTCAGGGCGAAGGGACTGTTCAGTTTCGGGTGGAATATGCGCCTTATAAACGCTAAACATTACAAGTCTATTTTTTTTCTGCTTGCTGCTGTGTTATGGCCCATCAGCGCTAGTTATGCAGAATGGATTCAGGCAAAGCCGATAGGTGCAAGTAATGACATTTGGGTTAATACAGAGAGCAATGCTCTCTACTCTGGTGATAATTGTAGTCCTATAATGAAACTCAAACACTTGAGAGGTTCTAAACCGAGAACCTTGCGACAACGCAAGCAAGCCTTTGCAAAACGATTAGGTAGACATTCAAATGCAAGCAAGCAAGATCAAGTTAAAAGCGCCAATAATGCTGAACAAACCAAAAACGGAAATGCTTTTCCCGCTGTTGTCGGGGTTAATAATCAGAATGCCAGAGCAGCTGGAATCCCTGTCGATTCATTAGATCTTAGCTATCAAAGCCAGCCAGAATACGATCCGTTGAACAGAAATCACTTTAATGTATCAATCGATAACACAAAAATATTACTTGTAAGTCAGCATTTTAAGATTAACGCCAGGATTAGCGGGCGCTATGATCACAGACCTAAGTGTGGTTCCTGATATTTTCCTATTGAACTTTCTATTCCAGAGTCAGACATATACTATATAGCGTAGTGTTGATTTCCCAAATCTGATGATGGAGATTCAAAATGATTCATAAAGTAATCAGCAAACTCATTGTATTGCTAGCGTTTGTTCCTGCCTTGGTATTTTCTGCGCCTGGTATTGACAGTATCGTTTTGGAAGATGTCAGTGATGTGCCTGGTGCCGTTGCAGAATTGACCGCAAAACTGGAAGAACAGGGGTTTACGATTCCGTTGACGATTAATCATTCAGGTGCGGCTGCAAGCGTTGGTCTTGAGCTGGATCCGAATCAAGTCATTTATGCCAGACCCAAGCGTCGTCTGGAAAAACAACTGCTACTTAAAAGTCATACAATCGGTCTTGATTTACCACTCAAATTTCACCTGTTTGAGGACAAAGATGGAATTAAACTGGCGGTTAATTCCATTGGTTATCTGATTGATCGCCATCAACTGAGTATTAATGATTTTGTATTGCGCATCACTGATCGTTTGACTGAACAATTTGGTACTGTTGCTGACACTGGTGTGGTGACTGTTCAGAGTAGTCGCTCAGTCGATGAAACGGTTCAGGCGTTACAGGATGCGATTGTTGTCAATCCCGATGCTCGTATTCCACTGGTTTTGAATTATGCTGATCGTCGAGAAAATTCAACCAGTCAGGAGCTTCGTAAAAATAGGTCTGGAAACAAAAATCGCTCACGGCTTTCATCGGTTCTGATTGTATTTGGCAACCCGAAAGTCGGAACGCCACTGATGCAGGCCAATCCTGAAATTGGTATTGACTTGCCATTAGAGTTTCTGGTTTGGAAAAGTCGAGATGGCCAGGTCAATATTAGCTACAATAATCCACAATTTATCGCCAAACGCTTTGATTTACAAGGTCAGGATGCGCGTATTGAAGGGATCAGTAACGCTCTCAAAGCACTCTCTGCGCAAGCTGCTGGTCAAGACTAACATGACGCTAATTCTTTAGAATTAGAACCTGTTCTCAGAGCACAAAACACCACTTGGCTGTCATTCTGTATACCGTTTTATTCAAATTAAAGTGTTAAAAAAAGACCGAATTTTTTGTGATTAGGTTCGGTCTCTATTACCTCGCTACCACACTGTTTCCCTCCTTGTTTCTCGAATAGACCGAAACACAATCTTCTATCGTTTGCTTATCCTCTACATCTGATGAATCTTTTGGGTGTTGCATGCTTATTGAAGAATGGAACATTCTATGAAGCATTTCAGTGAGAAGTACGGGATAATACAATGTTGTTAACACAAACCGATATTAGCACTCCTTGTTGAAGAGTGCTAAAATATAATGATAAGAAAATGAGGTTAATTGTGGATAAAAAACCTGACTTGAATGATCGGGCCAGCCAGATATTGAAAATTCTGGTTGAACGTTATATTGAAGATGGACAACCAGTTGGATCACGTGCACTTTCCAAGGAAGTGCAAGTCAAGCTCAGCTCAGCCAGTATTCGCAATGTGGTTGCTGATCTAGAGGATATGGGGCTGGTTGAGTCACCACATACATCTTCTGGTCGTGTTCCGACTGTCAATGGCTATCGGGTGTTTATTGATTCATTGCTGACTGTTAGCCCCCTGAGTAACGCTGCAATCAAAAAACTACGCGGTCGATTGCAAGAAGCGTCTGATCCTGCGCATCTATTATCCACAGCCTCTGAATTACTGTCAGATGTGTCGCGCATGGCGGGACTGGTGACGTTGCCGCAACAAGATGCACATGTTTTTCGACATATCGAGTTTTTACCCTTGTCTGAAGACCGTGTGCTGGTGATTTTGGTGACCAATGAGCAAGATGTTCATCATCGCGTTGTCAAACCAGAACACAAATCATCGCCATCAGAATTGGTTGAAGCTGCAAACTACCTTAATGCAGTGTATAGCGGGCGCGATATCAATGAAGTTCGCAGCAGTCTGGCGGATATGCTCAAGACTGCTCAAGAGTTGGTGGAACGCCAGGCTGCTCGTGCAGCTCATGTAGCCAGTCTGGCATTTGAAACTGAACAACAAGGTGATGATTTTGTTCTGGCAGGACAAAACAATCTGATGGACTGTGCTGAATTTGGTGATGTCGCACGACTACGTGAATTATTTGAAGCATTCAATCATAAAAAATCGATTTTAAAATTGCTCGAGCAGCGTGCAGCTGATGGCGGAATGAGCATCGTGATTGGTGAGGAAAGTGGTGATGTGGCACTGGGATCATGTAGTTTCATTACATCGCCATATCTTGTCGCTGGACAGATTGCCGGTGTGGTTGGTGTGATTGGTCCGACACGTATGCACTACGACCAGGTGATACCGCTGGTAAATATTACCGCAAAATTACTTGGTGAGGTCTTGAACCATAAAAAATCGTCCCCATAAACATGACAGCGTGTTTGATAATTACTGATTGAAAAGCTGTCTGCGTAAAGATTTTTCAAACGAAAGCACCCCAAATAAAATATTTTTGGAAGGTTTTAGCTATGTTCAATTTCAGCGGGCTGAGCAATATCAGTGAATGATATCAATTCAATTTGTCACAACCTCAAGTGCAAATACACGCCCAATTAAAGCAAGATATTACAGAATAACTGCGCATTTAGGAGATTTTAATGAGTCGTGAGCAGGATAAACAAGAGCACGAAGAGTTACTTGAAGCGCTTGATGAAGCCGATGCCAAAATTGATCAACTGGCAGGTGAAAATGAGCAGGAAGAAACTGCCGATGAAAAGCGTGTCGATGAGCAAGAAACGCAACAACCTGACGATGATGAAACATTAATCATTGAGGGCTTGGAGCAGCAGCTGGAAGAGGTGACGGCTAAAGCTGATGAGAGCCATGATCAATTTTTACGTGCCAAAGCGGAAATGGAAAATTTGCGGCGTAGAACAGATCGTGAGCTGGAAAATGCCCACAAATATGCTGTAGAAAAATTTGCCAAAGAGTTGCTGGTAGTGATTGATAGCCTGGAACTGGGGATTCAGGCAGCAGTCGGCATTCAGGCAACAGACAATGAAGATCCTGAAGTGGTGAAATTACGCGAAGGCAGCGAGCTGACCTTAAAGCTATTTGCGGACCTCATGGATAAATTTAATATCAAGGCGTTTGGTGAACTGGGTGAGCCCTTTGATCCGGAATTCCACCAGGCAATGGCAACACAGCCCTCACAGGAAACTGAACCGGATACAGTGGTTCAAGTCATGCAAAAAGGGTATCAAATGCATGATCGTTTGCTGCGTCCTGCACTTGTTATTGTTTCGAAAGCCGAATAAACATACGGTAACACATACAATTTAGAAATTAAGTTAGGAGAGTTTCATGCCGAAAATTATAGGAATAGATTTAGGAACCACAAACTCGTGTGTTGCTGTTTTGGAAAACGGCAAACCGAGAGTGATTGAAAATGCAGAAGGTGCACGTACCACACCTTCAATTGTTGCCTTTACCAAAGATGATGAAGTACTGGTTGGGCAGGCGGCAAAACGTCAGGCTGTGACCAATCCAGAAAACACATTATTTGCGATCAAGCGGTTGATAGGACGCAAGTTTAAAGACGATATTGTTCAAAAAGATATCAAAATGGTGCCGTATAATATTATCGCAGCTGATAATGGCGATGCCTGGGTGGATGCGAATGGCAAAAAAATGGCGCCACCTGAAGTCTCTGCACGTATCTTGATGAAATTGAAAAAAGATGCTGAAGCTTTTCTTGGTGACGAGGTTAAAGAAGCGGTGATTACCGTACCGGCTTACTTTAATGATTCGCAACGTCAGGCAACCAAGGATGCAGGACAGATTGCCGGGCTGACTGTTAAACGTATTATTAATGAACCAACTGCTGCTGCGCTTGCTTATGGCATGGAAAAAAACAGTGGCGATTCAAAAATTGTAGTTTACGATTTAGGCGGTGGAACCTTTGATGTTTCGATTATTGAAATCGCCGATGTGGATGGTGAGCAGCAGTTTGAAGTATTAGCGACTTCCGGTGATACATTTCTGGGTGGTGAAGATTTTGATCTGCGCATTATTGATTTTCTAGCAGATGAATTCAAAAAAGACAACAGTGTTGATTTACACAATGATCCGCTAGCACTGCAACGTTTAAAAGAAGCAGCTGAAAAGGCGAAGATTGAATTATCTTCAACCACGCAAACTGATATCAATATCCCTTATATTACTGCTGACGCAACAGGTCCGAAGCATCTCAACGTCACATTGACACGCGCCAAACTGGAATCTCTGGTTAATGAGCTGGTTGAGCGCACCAAAGGTCCTTGCCAGACAGCATTGAAGGATTCCGGATTGTCCAATTCAGATATAGATGAAGTCATTCTGGTTGGCGGTCAAAGCCGTATGCCTAAAGTGCAGGAAATCGTTGAGAAAATCTTTGGTAAAGCGCCACGCAAAGATGTCAATCCGGATGAAGCGGTTGCCCTGGGCGCATCAATTCAGGCTGGCGTGCTTGGTGGTGATGTCAAAGATGTGTTGTTGCTGGATGTGACTCCTCTCTCACTGGGAATTGAAACCATGGGCGGAGTGATGACAAAACTCATCGAGAAAAATACCACGATTCCGGCGAAAGCATCGCAAATTTTCTCCACGGCTGAAAACAACCAGACTGCGGTGACCGTGCATGTATTGCAAGGTGAACGTGAAATGGCGGGTGGTAATAAATCATTAGGTAAATTTGATCTGGCAGATATTCCTCCAGCACCACGCGGAGTGCCGCAGATTGAAGTGACTTTTGATATTGATGCCAATGGTATTCTCAATGTGTCTGCCAAAGACAAGGCAACGGGCAAAGAACAATCAATTATCATCAAGGCATCCAGTGGTCTTTCTGATAAAGAGATCGAAGCCATGGTCAAAGATGCTGAAGCGCATGCTGAAGAAGATCGTCAATTACGTGAATTGGTCGATATCAGAAATCAGGCTGAGGGTTTGATTCACGGTACTAAAAAATCACTGGAAGATTTGGCTGAACAGGTCGAAGCGGATGAAAAAAGTGCTATTGAATCTGCAATCACTGAGCTTGAAGAAGCAGCTAAAGGCGAAGACAAGGATGCGATTGAAGCAAAAGTGACAGCCTTGAGTGAAGCGGCTGGCAAACTTGCTGAAAAAGCCTATGCTAAAGCGCAAGCTGAGGCTGGTGGGGATGAGTCCGCTGAACAGGCAGAGACTGCACCAGTTGATGATAATGTGGTTGATGCTGAGTTCGAGGAAGTTGAAGACGACAAGAAAGATTGATCGGCTACAGATAGTATTTGTATAGAGTGTTTTTCCAGAGGGAAGGCATGGGTGAGAGAACATCAAATTTATAAAAAAAGATTTTGATTCTCTCATCCACGCCTTTTTCTGCGTTTTTACCAAGGATAAACTCGATTGTTAATTAGTATAGCTGTCTCGGTTAACGAAACGGTTTTTTGGACTTTAGAATTGTAGATTATGGCAGACCAAGCAGATTATTACGAAGTATTAGGTGTTTCCCGTGATGCGGATGAAGCCACGTTAAAAAAAGCGTTTCGCAAGCTGGCAATGAAATATCACCCGGATCGTAATCAGGGTGACACTGATACTGAAGAGCAATTTAAACAAGCCAAAGAAGCATACGATATTTTGTCAGATCCACAAAAACGTGCTGCGTATGATCGCTTTGGTCATGCCGGAGTCAATCAAGGTGGAGCAGGGTTTGGCGGCGGTACAGCCGATGCATTTAGCGATATGTTTGGCGATGTGTTTTCTGATATTTTTGGCGGTGGTGGACGTGCAAGAGGCGGTCGTCCCAGTGCTCAACGCGGTGCTGATCTGTTATACGATTTAGAGCTGACACTGGAAGATGCAGTTTCGGGAACCGATGTGACCATTGATGTACCTGTGTTGTCGTCATGCAAAGACTGTGGTGGTAATGGAGCAAAGAAAGGTACATCACCAAGTACTTGCAGCATGTGTCAGGGTCATGGTGTTGTGCAAATGAGTCAGGGTATTTTTTCCATGCAACAGACGTGTCCTACCTGTGGCGGAAGTGGAGAACAAATCAAGGATCGCTGCCGCACCTGTCATGGACAAGGTCGCATCAAGAAAGACAAAACCTTGTCAGTCAAAATACCGTCTGGTGTTGATACTGGCGATCGTATTCGTCTTGCGGGAGAAGGCGAGGTCGGATTACGCGGGGGGCCTGCTGGTGACCTGTTTGTGCAAATGCATGTAAAAGATCATACGTTGTTTAAACGCGACGGACGTGACTTGCACTGCGAAATGCCGATTGGTTTTTCTACGGCTTGTCTGGGCGGTGAGTTGAAAGTCCCAACGCTGAATGGCAAGGTGAGTCTGAAAATTCCGGCTGAAACTCAAACAGGCAAAACATTTCGCCTGAAAAATAAAGGTGTCAAACCAGCACGTGGTGGAAGTCAGGGTGATTTATTGTGCCGGGTTACGATAGAGACACCAGTCAATTTAACCAAGGAACAGAAAGATCTCATCAATCAGCTGGATACTTCACTGGAATCTAACAGCAGTCGACACAATCCGCAAGAGCATACCTGGCTGGATGGATTGAAGCAGTTTTTTTCGTAATTTCTTAACAATGATTGCGTAGGTATAGACAACTGTATTTCCTTGTCTTGGATGCGATTCTAGTCTTGCTGCGCTGTTACCAAGAATCACAGGAATATAAGGAATTCAACTTCAATATCGAGTCAAGTCGATTGTCTGTATAATGTCGGCAAAATTGACTGATCACTGTCTTCAAGTTATTTAATTTCCATTCTTTACTTATCACAATCAGCACCAGGAGTTTTCATGGATAGTTTTAATGCGCACTCGACACTTCAGGTCGATGGTAAAAATTACGATTACTGCGCGCTTAGGGCGCTTGAAGGCTCTTTTGATATCAGCAAGCTGCCATTTTCTTTAAAAATATTACTCGAAAATCTACTGAGAAATGAAGACGGTGTTAATGTTACGCGCAAGGATATTGAAACATTGGCAGCGTGGAAGCCAGATGCTAAAACACAGTCTGAAATAGCGTTTACACCAGCCCGTGTGTTGATGCAGGACTTTACCGGTGTACCAGCAGTAGTTGATTTGGCAGCAATGCGTGATGCTATGCAGCAACTGGGTGGTAATCCACAAAAAATCAATCCATTGGCGGCAACAGAGTTGGTGATAGATCACTCGGTTCAAGTCGATTATTTTGGCAGCTCCGATGCATTGGCAAAAAATGCTGCAATGGAATTTGAGCGCAATAAGGAACGCTATGAGTTTCTGCGCTGGGGCAGTAAAGCTTTCTCCAATTTTCAGGTTGTGCCGCCTGATACTGGTATCGTCCATCAGGTTAATCTTGAATATCTGGCACGCGGTGTGTTTTCGAAACAGCAAGACGGAAATATAGTTGTCTATCCTGATAGTGTAGTCGGCACTGATTCACACACCACGATGATTAACGGTCTCGGAGTTTTGGGATGGGGCGTCGGTGGCATTGAGGCTGAAGCCGTGATGCTGGGGCAACCGATTAGTATGCTAGTCCCTCAGGTGATTGGTTTTCGTTTGATTGGAGAGCTGGCAGATGGTGTGACTGCTACTGATTTAGTGTTAACCATTGTCGAGCAATTACGCCAGGAAGGTGTGGTCGGTAAGTTTGTTGAGTTTTTTGGTTCCGGACTTGACCATCTGGCTTTAGCCGATCGCGCAACTGTTTCTAACATGGCTCCTGAATATGGCGCCACCTGCGGCATTTTTCCAATTGACGTAGAAACCATTAAATTTCTACATCAGTCAGGACGCTCTATCGAACAAATCGCACTTGTAGAAGCCTACGCTAAAGCACAAGATATGTGGCGCTACTCTGGCATGCCTGACGCTCATTACTCCAAAATACTTGAGCTGGACATGAGTAGTGTTCAACCCAGTCTTGCTGGGCCACGTCGTCCGCAAGATCGAATTACACTGGATCAAATGAAAACTGCTGTTGCTAAAGAGCTTGACGCAATGACGACATCGCGTTCAGGAAAAGTTAATCGACTTTCGGCAAAGCTCGACATGCCAGAACAAGATGCAACTTTACATGATGGAGATGTGGTGATTGCAGCGATTACTTCCTGTACCAACACCTCCAATCCATCGGTAATGGTCGGTGCCGGCATACTTGCTAAAAAAGCTGTGGAGCTGGGATTAAAGGTTAAGCCCTGGGTTAAAACCAGCCTTGCTCCTGGCTCATTGGTGGTTACGCGCTACCTGGATAAAGCAGGATTAACTTCGGCATTGGATCAGCTGGGCTTTTATTCAGTTGGTTATGGCTGTACCACGTGCATTGGGAATTCTGGACCACTGCCTGAACCAGTGAGTAAGGCGGTGATTGATAATGATTTGATCGTTGCATCTGTGTTATCCGGTAATCGTAACTTTGAAGGTCGGGTGCATGCACTGGTACAAATGAATTTTCTGGCATCACCTCCATTAGTGATTGCCTATGCATTAGCGGGTACAACTAATATTGATTTGACGACAGAAGCACTGGGTACCGACTCTGACGGCAATCCGGTTTATCTGAAAGATATCTGGCCTAGCCAACAACAAGTTAGTGACACACTGGCAAATTCGATTGATGCTGAGATGTTTCAGGACAGTTATAACACCATTTTCGATGGTGATTCACATTGGCAGTCACTGGATGTTACAGCGACTGATTTGTATGAATGGAAAGCTGAATCGACGTATGTAAAAAATCCACCCTATTTTACTGGTATGACCATGCAGCCTGATGCCATTGCACCAATACAGGATGCACGCTGTCTGGCATTACTCGGCGATAGCATTACCACTGACCATATTTCACCTGCGGGATCAATACAGGCTGATAGCCCAGCGGGACGTTATTTGATCAGCAATGGAGTTGATCAAAAGGATTTTAATTCATACGGTGCGCGACGTGGAAATCATGAAGTGATGATGCGTGGCACGTTTGCGAATATTCGTTTACGTAATCAGCTTGTTCCTGGCGTTGTTGGCGGTTGGACCAAACACATTCCATCTGGTGATCAAATGTCAATCTATGATGCTGCAGAACGTTATCAGCAGGACGGAGTGCCTCTGATTATTTTGGCAGGTAAGGAATACGGCTGTGGATCATCGCGTGACTGGGCTGCCAAAGGCCCGAGGTTACAAGGTGTGCGCGCTGTGATTGCTGAAAATTTTGAACGCATACATCGCTCAAATCTGGTCGGCATGGGGATTTTGCCACTGACCTTTCAGGCGCGTGATAACGCTAGCAACCTGGGATTAGATGGCACAGAACTTTTTGACATTGCCCCGATTATCAATGGAGCAAAAACAATTTCAGTGATGGCTACAAAAGACAACGGAACCATCATTCATTTCGAAGCAATCGTGCGCATTGATACACCCAAAGAATGGGATTATTTTCAACACGGGGGTATTTTGCATTATGTGTTAAGACAACTGGCTAACAGTGCCTGAGCATCTTTTGTCTTGAAAAGCATACGGCATTGAATCGTCGTTAATATTACAACTCATGGTGAGTAATCAATAATGATAACAAATTCCACCAGCGACCAATTATCTACAAAACAGCCACTGCATATTGTTCATGTGACTGCAGAATTAACTCCAATTGCTAAGGTTGGAGGATTGGGCGATGTGGTTGCCGGACTGTCGGCGCAACATCTGAAAATGGGTCAGCAAGTTGATATTATTTTACCCAAGTATGATTGCCTGTTGTACGACCAGATTGATGATTTGACACAATTACAGACGGATCTGCAAGTCCCCTGGGATCACGGTATGGTTAACTGTACTGTCTGGAAAGGGACGGTACATGGTTTGTCGTGTACGTTTATTGATCCGGATTCTGAACACAAATTTTATCAGCGTCAAGCTGTGTATGGTGAAGCAGATGATGTTCAGCGCTTCGCCTTTTTATCCCGGGCAGCAGTCGAGTTGTTGTGGCAAACACAATTTTTCCCGGATATTATTCACTGCCATGACTGGCAAACTGGTCTGGTGCCGGTTTTTCTTTTTGAGATCTACCAGCAATTGGGGATGACTAAACCGCGTGTTTGTTTCACCATGCATAATTTCAAACATCAGGGTCTGGCGGGTCGTGATTTGCTTGAAACAACTGGCTTACATCGGCAGGATTACTTTTGTAATACAGATAGCTTGCTGGATTTGTCTAACTCACATGTGCTTAATCTGGCCAAAGCCGGTATTGTTTTTTCCAATTTTGTGACGACTGTTTCTCCTACTCATGCAATTGAAGTGATGGATGAAGATCAGGGCTTTGGTCTGGAGCCGGTTTTACAGTCTCATCGCGATAAAGTCAGTGGTATTCTCAATGGTGTGGATTATGATTATTTTAATCCGGCAACGGATACCGCGCTTGCCAAAACCTATACAGTTGACACGATAGCGAATAAACAAGTCAATAAACAAGCATTGCGTCAACGATTTTCACTGACTCAAGACAACAAGCCATTGGTTGCATTTATCGGTCGGCTTGATCCTCAGAAAGGTCTGGAGTTGATTCAACATGCGTTATTGACAACCTTGCAAAATGATGGCCAGTTCATCTTGCTCGGATCCAGCCTTGATCCTGTAATTAACCAGCAATTTAAAGACCTTGCTGTACAATTTGCTGATTCTGCTGATGTTCACATTGAAATTGGTTTTGACGAATCATTATCGCGTCAAATTTATGCGGGTTCTGATTTTATGGTGGTTCCCAGCAAGTTTGAGCCTTGTGGCTTAACCCAATTGATTGCAATGCGTTATGCAAGTGTGCCGATTGTGCGTGAAACAGGTGGATTGGCTGACACTGTTTTCGATATTGATTATTCAGACAAGCCAGTAGTACAACGCAATGGTTTTGTGTTTAAAGATTTTAATCAAACCGGACTGGATTCTGCTCTGCACCGAGCACTCAGTGTTTACCAGCAACAACCAGAGCAATATCAACAAATTGCAATCAACGCCATGCACTGCGATTATTCATGGAATAATCCTGCTCAGGAATACTTGTCGATTTATCATTCAATTCGGAAATAACCATTTAATCATTGAAATTTGATATGCGAAGATGATCCACATGTCATTATTGAGGAATTCACAATGAAGCAAACATATTTGACGTTTATTTTTTCTATCGTTATGGCCACCTTGTTTAGTCAGCTGATTGTTAGTGATGCACATGCAAGACGTTTTGGCGGTGGCGCGTCTTTTGGTAGCCGTTCTTCATTTGGCAAATCGGTTAATCGTGCTCCGCTGAAACGTTCACTGTCTCCAGCGCAAAAACAGGCCTCGGCAAAGAATCAAAA
The DNA here is from genome assembly GCA_965224565.1 of Methylococcales bacterium. Classification (GTDB taxonomy): domain Bacteria; phylum Pseudomonadota; class Gammaproteobacteria; order Methylococcales; family DRLZ01; genus DRLZ01. The sequence goes on from CBDCZN010000002.1 coordinate 1,483,903, forward strand.
ACTACGCAACTCAATGAATAAGCGTGGTGGTATGATGGGTATGTTTGGCGCACTGGCAATGGGTGGATTGCTCGGTTCACTGTTTTTTGGTGGGGCATTCGAAAACTTTAATATGTTTGATATATTGATCATTGGTGGCATCTTCTATTTTGTTTTTAAGTTATTGGCGATGCGCAGCCAACAAGCTGCCAGTGCCCAGCCGTATTCCAGAAATACCTACGATGAAAATAGTTTCGGCAACGCTCATGCTGGTCAAAGCCAGCCGCGAGCGTTTGATACCGATCTGATGTTTAAAAAAAATCAGGCTGTCGGTGATCAGGCAATACTATCCAATGATGATGTGTCTACCACTATTGAACTTGATAATTTCGATGAAACAAGCTTTCTGGAAGGCGCAAGAGGTGCTTTTCGTATGTTGCAAGGCGCATGGGATGCTGGCGACCAGGCTGAAATTCGACGCATGACTACTGATAAAGTGTTTGCCGAAATCAAGCGCGATTTAGAAAATCAAAACACAGATAATCACACTGAGATTATGTCATTAAATGCTCAAGTGCTGTCAGCCCGACAAGTTGGCAACGAACTTCAAGTCCAAGTGCTGTTTGATGCTAATATTCACGAGTTACCAGAGAGTATTACCTCTAATGTTCAAGAGCTCTGGCATTTTATGCGTCCTGCTAATAATCATGGGTCAATGTGGTTCCTGGATGGTATTCAACAAGTTGATTAACCTAGGAGGCTTTTATTCTCGGACAGCCTCCTAAGTCAGGTGAATTGTATATTCTGAGTCAAACAGCTTTGTAGGAGAGTAATTGAGTGCGTGACATACTTGTTTTCCTGCTGATTTTCGGATCAATCCCTTTCATCATACGTCGTCCGTATATTGGTGTCCTGGTGTGGTCGTGGATTGGGTACATGAATCCACATCGACTTGCATTTGGTTTTGCTGTTAATTTCCCGTTTGCCGCAGTGATTGGAGTGGTTACTGTTATTAGCATGGTGTTCGCCAAGGACATCAAATGGTTTCCCAAACACCCGACGAACATAGTGCTCATTCTGTTCATTATATGGATGGGAATATCCTGTACACAGGCACTGTCTCCTGAGTTCGCATGGGATAGTTATAAACGGGTGATCAAGATTCAAATGATGGTATTTATCACCATGATGTTGTTGCAATCACGTGAACGTATCCATCAATTAATCTGGGTGATTGCTGCCTCAATCGGCTATTTTGGAATCAAGGGAGGTATTTTCACCATTCTTACCAAAGGTGAGTTTATGGTGCTGGGTCCTGAAGGTGGTTTTTTTGAAGGTAACACTGAGATTGGACTCATTATTCTAATGATATTGCCCTTGTTTTACTATCTCCATCAAACGAGCACAAATCGTTGGATCCGTATTGGATTGGTGGTGAGTATGGTGCTGATGGCAATTGCTGCGATAGGTACCCACTCACGCGGTGCGTTGGTTGCTGCTGCTGGATTATTAGGCTTTTTCTGGCTTAAAAGTAATACGAAAATGATTACTGGCTTAGCCGGAATTGTTTTGGCAGCTGCGCTTTATTATTTCATGCCGCCAAGCTGGCATGAAAAAATGTTGACCATTATTAACTATCAACAAGACCCATCCGCAATGGGGCGAATTAACGCTTGGTGGACCGCATTTCATATTTCTAATGATCGTTTATTTGGTGGCGGATTTGAGTTTTGGTCGCCAGAAACTTTTCTGATTTATGCACCCAACCCACTTGATTTTCATGATGCCCATAGTATCTATTTCGAAGTGTTGGGAGAACATGGGTATATAGGATTATTACTCTATCTTCTCTATGGGCTACTGGCTTTTTTCACTGCCAGTAAAATTATCAAACAGACTCAGAATCTCGAGTATTTTGCATGGGCAAATCTGCTGGCCCGGATGATCCAGGTGTCATTAATAGCCTATGCGACTGGTGGTTCTTTCCTTGGTCTTGCCTATGCTGACATTGGCTATCAACTGGTAGCAATTCTGGTGCTGTTACAATATTTGGTAAATCAAGGTGTGTCGGAACAGCAGGCTGATTCTGAAAACCAAATAGAAAACCTTGATGATTCACAACCCTTTGTTAGAAAACCGGTGTCTGCCAAAGTTGGATCAGGTGTTTCGACTCCGAAAAAAGATGCGGGTCGCTATGTCCGCTGATTCCATTCCAATGCAAATGCTTGGGATTACGCACAAGCTGCTGACAACCGTTACCAGAACACCCAGTCTGTCGATTTTGATCTATCATCGGGTGTTTGCACAACTCGACCCATTCCATGCAGATGTGCCGGATACCTCTATCTTTAGTTGGCAAATGGAGTTGCTGCATCGCTATTACAATGTCGTGTCGCTTGCGCAAGCCATTGAACTGCTTAAATCAGATGAGCTTCCTGCGCGAACCGCATGTGTCACGTTTGATGATGGTTACGCTGATAATTTTTTGCATGCGCTTCCAGTCCTCAAACAATGGCAGATTCCAGCTACCTTTTTTGTCGCCAGTGGTTTCCTTAACGGCGGGATGATGTGGAATGATGTTTTACTGGAATCAATTCGTCACCTTGAGGATGACCAGCTAGATTTACAGCCAGTCGGTCTTGATCGTTATGACTTGGGAAATCTTCAGCAAAGACAGCAATTAGCGACACAATTGCTACCAACCATTAAATACATGTCTACCACCCAGCGCAGCGAAGTCACGCAATACCTCACTGAGCTAGCGAAACATTACCTACCTGATGACTTAATGATGACCACGGCGCAATTGAAACAACTGCATGCATCTGGTATGGAAATTGGGGGGCATACCGTTTCACATCCAATTCTTAGCAGTCTCACAACGCAACAGGCAGAACAGGAAATAAGCGATGGAAGAAACCAGTTATCTGCTTTATTGGACGGAGCCAGGATTCGCTATTTTGCCTACCCAAATGGTAAACCGGGACAAGACTTTACCAATGAACATGCCAATATTGTGAAACAACTCGGCTTTGAAGGTGCTGTTTCGACGCGCTGTAGCGCTTCAACCATTGATAGCGATTTGTATCAACTGCCACGATTTACACCCTGGGATACAACGCCTTTTAAGTTTGCGGCGCGATTGATGAAAAATAGCTTATTGCGAGTTTAATCATTGTTTCGCAGGAATTCTGTTGTGGATAAGTTATTCTAAATTCAATTCTAAGCGTAAAATCGAATAAACTTGCTAGAATGCTTGTTTTAGTAAATTAATGATCTGACTTATCTCCATGCATAATCAATTTGTACAGTGGTTTCGTGATTCTTCGCCCTACATTCACGCTTATCGTGGAACAACTGTGGTTATTTCATTTGGTGGAGAGGCTGTTCTCGATAAAAATTTTTATCATCACATTCATGATTTTGCCCTGCTTAATAGCCTGGGGATTCGGCTTGTTTTAGTCCATGGAATTCGTCCACAAGTCGATCAACGCCTGGCAGCGCAGGGAATTAAACCAAGTTTTAGTCATGGATTACGGATTACCGATGCCGCTGCTCTGGAATGCGTAAAAGCCGCCGCAGGGCATGTTAAAGTCGAGCTGGAAGCGCTATTTACAACCAGTCTCAGTAATTCGCCAATGGCCGGTGCACGCATCCGGGTTGCATCAGGTAATATGGTAATCGCCAAGCCCTATGGTGTGCGTGACGGGATCGATTTTGGCAATACTGGACAAGTGCGTCGCATCGATACCCAGGCAATTCAGCAAAAGCTCGAACAGAATAATATTGTGCTGTTGTCGCCGATCGGCTATTCCATTACTGGTGAAGTATTCAATCTCAGCGCTGAATCAATCGCTACCGAGGTTGCCATTGCGTTGCAAGCTGAAAAGTTAGTGTTGATGTTTGCGGGAGATATTAGTCTCCCTGAATCGCAACAGACCATTCGACAAATGACCACAGAAGAAGCCAGTCAATTCTGTAGCACGAATACCAGTCAGCTTAGCTCAGAACAACAAAACCATCTGCAGACGGCAATACACGCCTGCGAAAACGGTGTACAGCGCATTCATTTATTGAATCACAGTATTGATGGTGCTGTCCTGCAAGAGTTGTTTTCACGTGACGGCGTTGGCACTTTGATCAGTACCACACTGTTTGAAACATTACGTACTGCTACACTGGACGATGTTGGTGGAATCCTTGATTTGATTACTCCCCTGGAGCGCGAAGGTATTCTTACCCCACGTTCCCGTGAGTCATTGGAAACTCATGTTGAGGACTTCATTGTTCTTGAAAGAGATGGCCTGGTTGTGGCTTGCGCAGCGGCACATCAATATCAGCACTACGGTGTAATCGAGCTGGCTGGACTTGCCGTCCATCCCGAGTATAGGAATGGCAAGCGTGCTCAACGCTTACTGAAGCATATTCAACAGCAAGCGCAACAACAAGGGATGCAAAGTATTGTTATTCTCACCACTCATACCAGCGATTGGTTCAGGGAGCATGGTTTTCAACCCGGAACAATCGATGACTTGCCCGAGCAGCGACAAATAGAATTCAACGCCAGTCGAAATTCCAGAGTGTTATTCAAGACGATTTCAAATAAATTAACCTAAGGATCTTATGTTTTTTCCACAAAGTGACTCTTTGTAGGCTACTAAAAGTAAAACAACCCTGCTTATTATCCATACAATTTATCCAATTCTATAAACGTTTCTGAGGTTACAAAGTATAGTGTATAAAATAAATCTATTATCTTTTCTTTCTATTGAACAAGAAAGATGGTTAACAAAACGTGTTTATTAAAGTCTTATTGTAACAATTCCATATTTATTATCCCTATAGGTTGGCAGGATATATTTTGGAAATTAGCTAATGACTTTTTTGTTAGCTCGGCTCCAGCCATTTGCATAGAATGATTACGATGAATTTGATTGTCATTAAAATCATCATACAGATAATACAATTTATCTATCGCTTTATAATATCCTCTACCCATATGACACATGTCCAGACTTTGGACGAGCAATTGCCGAGTTTCGGTATTGATATCAAAATCCAATTTTGTATCTCTCTCTGGTAGTAAATATTCTTTGTGTTTTTTTACGTAACAATAAAGATAAAAACTATGCCCACATTGCATGGGAGTAAAATGTAAGGGGTGACCGTATTTCTTATTGATGTGGAATAATTCTTGTAGCCAAGCTGAAGTGTTTTTAGTGGTGTCTGGTTTTTCTGTCAGAAATCCTTTTATTAAACTCGCATCGACTAATGTTTTGAGTGCGTTTAACTGATTCAAAACTGGATAGCGGTGGCGTTGGAGAGAATAGATTAATTTGTTTTCAAAAAAACTATACCAGCTATAAGTTGACATGCTGTACAAAGGATTTTCATGATATTTATCCCTAGTAACTAAATCTACATGCTTTATATCCTTGCTATTTACGTAATAGGGTATATCGCCTCCTGACCATTTCAACACAATTTTTGATAAATTTTCTAGAAATGGTTGTATTTCAATTCTATTTTTCGAATTACATTCTTTATTAAAAAAGGTTAAAGAAAGTCCAATGGAACATAATGTTGTTAGTGCTGAGCTTGGAATAAAACTACCCATCAAGTAAGGGGTGTGTTTTTCAGAATTTTGTTTGCTGTCTATTATTCGGACTTCTCGTAAAAGCCAGGGTAGATATGTTGCAAACCAATCTATTTTTTCCATGGCGATAAATAATAGGGAAGATCCTTGCCAATAATGTTCAATTTGCCCTTTTGTAACAAAATCAAACCAATACCAATGTAAATATTGAGCTAATATTTCTGCGCTATGCATTGCTTCACGGGCAGCAGATTCAACGTAGCCAGCTCTAACCAAGTAGAAAGAACTGGCCAATGATAAATTTAATGCAAGATCAAATTTATTTTCTATCGCAAGTTCTTCAAAAGTATGATTGTTAGAATAAAATTTAGAAAGAATATCCAAAACACAATTTTCAGTATGATTTGTAGAATCAAAAAACCATTGGTCTAATTGTTTTATTAGTTCAATTATTCTTGGGCTGCCTATTTCATGAATAATGTTTAGAGAAGCGCAACCACCGTTTTCTTTGAGTTCAACAGGATTAATGGTTGCCAAAATACTTTCCGAAAGATCGCCGAGACATTCAGCAACACTTAAGCAATAATCGGCGGGATATTGGTTTTGGAGCAGCGCCTCGGGAAATGATTTAGGATCATTCTTTTTGTATTCCATTTGCATCTGTCTGAAGTAACTGGAGAGTTTTCTAGCGCTCTCGGCATAATAGCAGTGAGCTTTCTCAACATAATAAGGCGCATCAGAAGTTTCATGTTTATTTGTTTTTGCGAGTCCTTTGTAAAAGCATAAAGCGCCTATCTTCTTGTGCAACAGTGCGTTAATAAAGTCCAGTTGATTGTTTTTGGAAAATAGATCATCAAACTTATCTATTCCTTCCTTTAAAACCAGAAAAGAATTACTACTCGTGAACGAATCTTTTTCCAACAACCAAGCGTAGGCAAATAACGGTTCAAACAACAGTCCTAAATGTTCCAGGACGTAAGCATGATCCGAATGATTGGCAACTCTGTCAGAAGTGCTCTCGTTTTGTGGTATAAATCCGTTTATTTGTTCATCTTCAGTACTAACAAATGCTTGAACCATCGCTTCGGCATATTTTATGCAAAGTTTGCATCGATTGAGCGCTTCAGTATCATTGTGTTCCTTTTCATAAGTTATGATGATTTTAAGAGATAACCTAAGTGTATTGGGAGCCCAGTTCTGCAAAGCGAGCAATGCTTTTCTTCCTTCAGGTAGGTTGGAATAAATTGCTTGAAGAATAGACACTTCATTATCGCTTTTACCAACAGTCTCACCTATATATTCCTTGTACATTTGATGTCTGATAGTAATACATTGCCGATAATAGTATCGAGCTCGTTCATATTCCTGATAGAACTCGTGCATTTCTCCCAACATATTCAAAATGTCAGTTTTGTCCCTACCACCGCCTTTCTCTAACAGATTTTCAAGGTGATCACGTAGCATTTGTCCTTCATCTAGTGTGAAATTGAATGCGGCCATTTCTGCCTCGGAATGCTGGGATAAATATTTAATTTCATTGGCAAAATAACTTCGGAAACGATAGTTATACATACCGTTAATAATCCGGTGTAAATATCGATCCGAGTAATGATCGACAAGTTCATGTAGTAAAGAACGCAAATCATGACCACGATGCATATGGATAAGTTCATCAACTAATTCCAGGTTTTCCCAAGAAATAGCGCGATTGTGAAATTTAAACAGAAAATCCGACATATAAATCAAGGCCGAAATTGTTTTGTCACCTCGACCGCGAAATTTTTCTTCATAACCTCTGCGTAACTGTTGGTATATTCGAGAAATTAGTTGAATGTGCATCACCTTGTGATCTGGAAGATAAAGCACATCCTGGCAGATAAAATGCTTGTTTCTAGTATCAGGATTAGGCACAGCTCTATCAACGCTAACCATAAAACTAGCCAAGAGTTCATTAAGCCGTTTTGGATTACCACGACTACGGTAAGCTAAAAAATGAACAAATGCTTCTACTCGGTTTTCAGCACTGTCAAAGTCTATGGATCCTGGCTCTTTTTCAACTTTGTCAGTGTAGTGGAGGGGTATAGTTTGCAAAGGGGTTTTATGTATGCAGTTCAGTTGATGCTTGAGTTTTGCATATGAAACTTGAGTATATCCACGAGAGAGCATTCCTTGCTCCGGAAAACCAGTAACTGGTGACCAAATTCTTGTACCCCAATGGTCAAAACGAACTCTAGCAAGGTAAAACTGTAAAATAAAGTATTCTTCTATCCGCTGGTGAATGGGACTATTTCCAACTGCCTTGGTTGTACCGCTTTCTTTTGCTGATCCGAACCAATCAATATTTGAATCAGTTAGTAATGAAGGTAAATATATTTCGTCGGAAAAAATACTTGTCAATAAAGGTTGGCGACGGGCTCCGTCTGCCAGCCAATCATCATGCAATAATCTGCCTCCAAGAAAAATAAACCGAGCTTCTGAGGAGGTAATAATGCGTTTCATATTTGAAAGCAATCCTTTCATAAGATTTAGGCGGTGAAGCTCGCTATCATTGGTATCAGGATCAGTTTTCTGTTGTCTGTAATTAACATCCGTTGCCAGTTTATCTAGCTCATCAAAAACAAACGTAAATTCTATAAAAGGTGAGCATTCGCCAGACTGCATTGGTTTAAAGTAAATCGGAGAAGAATGACTTATATCTTGCAGTATATTCATGAATCCTAACTCTACTGCGCGTGGATCAAGATTGGGTTGTATTGTATTTTTTTCACTTTCCTGATAGCTTCCTGAAAAAGATGACATCCAGCGAGCGAGGGTTGGTAAATCACGATGTTGCTTCTTGTTAACAGTTGAGGTAAGTGAGTCAAGTAGGTCATCAATTCTCTCTAAGTTCAACGAGTACGGAATTAACCAGAAAGCACGATTAAATCGACGAAATATGAAGAGAATTGAAATAAATAGTAAAAAGTGATATATAGTTAGTCCGATTTGTAACTCGTTGGTTTTTTCATAATACGGTTTCCGTATGTCAAAAGGCCAACTAAAGATGTCTAATTGATCATGCATATATCTTTTGTCAAGATGTATAGAGATCAGTCTAAAATAAAGTATAGGCAGTAACTTTTCTGAAAAATATCCACCTAGTTCGCAAAATAATTTTGGTACGCTAGGTAAGTTCTTCAAAAGTAAATTATTATCGCTGCGACAATATTTATTTATCGATTGTTTGTATTGTCTGGATTTATCTGTTAAATGCGATGTTCTTAATTCGTTGTGAAATTTATTTATGCCAGATAATTCTAGTGATTGTAGAATGGTTGACAGATTAATAGATGAATTAATATTGGTAGTTTCTTGGCTGCTTTCTTTAGTGGTTTTCGGGGTAATATCCTTAGAATTAAAAAATATTTTAGTCATGAATGAAACCAACAACATGGCGATTAAGAATCCAAAGATATACCGAATAAGTACTGATACGTTTCGTAAAGAAATAAATCGTGCATAATATTTTTCGCGTATGCCAAGTAAGGTTGCGTGTATGACGCTACGATGATCAAGTTCATCAAAGCCAAGGTTAATAGTACTAACTAACGATGTGAGGTGAAAATAATTAAAATAATAATGAAATGTCAATTTTTCAAGGACTCGATGTTTTTGTCTTTCCTCAGCAGAATCCATATAATACTTATGAGACACCTCTCTAGCATACTTTCTATCTGAATAACCATTTGGTATTTCAGAACTAAATTCACGTTTTATTAAATCAAAGTTATTATAGTAGATTGCGGCCCCGATTCCCGTATGTAAAGAAGAGTCACGCCTAGCATATTGTATGGGTCTAATAATCCATTCATATTCTGCAAAAAATATTAACGATAAGGTTATTATTGAAGCAATTAAAAACTTCCACTCATCTTCGATTTTAAAAAGTAAATTATAATGTGGTTTTGATTCTATATGTATATGTAGATAGTTTAGGATAAGATTATACGGAAGATGGCTTTGGATGCGACCCAGAAAAAAATCGATTAGTGGTTCAATGGCAATCAGGCTTAATAGAATAAAGAAGACTGCTTTTATTCCTAATACTGCACTGGGATAACTGTTTCTGGTGCTTTTTTGTGGAGCCTTGTACTTTTTTATTAATATTAATATTAATATTAATAAAAGTGGAGTTATTATGCTTAATATATAGGGATATAATAAATCTATTGTTTGGTTTTCTTTGTTAGGTACTAAAAAAATATACATAATAAACATAATTGTAAAAATTCCTAAACAGATTACTCCATTATACTTTTTTATAGATTTATCAAAAGTAGGTATTATAATAGTATTTAATAGTGATTTATTTTTAATATATTTCAGAGAATATCGTTTTGAAATAAGACCTATCAAAAATATAAGTATAGAAAATATTAAGTAATTAGAAAAAATTAAATGTGTGTTAAGTATTATAAAAACTAATGAAGTTGTAGCGCCAAAAAACAACGCAGATATGCTGCTCACTAATCTTTTTTTCCGAGATATACAATTAGAAATCTCTCCAGTTGCGTATACAGTGGCTAGAGTAGTTAGCAATAAACCGAGAGAGAATAAGTTAGATTGTTTATCAATAAATAAATCTATATTCCATAGGGTAATAAAAATGATTAATACTAAAAAATATACGTTATTGTTTGGGTAGTTAAAAATTTTTTTAAATATTATTCCTGACAGCAATAATGGATATGATAATAGGCAGACTAGCAAGCCAATGGGTAATAGTAAAATATATTGCAATTCACCTAAATTGTCTATTAGTATTTCTAGAAGCCTGCCTCCAAGTATGAATGACCCAACAATGGCAAAGCTAATAACCAGAAGCCAGATTAATGAAAAGGCAGATCTACCAAAATTACTTTGCCAATAACGTTCTATTCTTGCTTCTTCGTATTCTTTTAAACAATATTCAACAAAGCTTGTTTTTCCTATTCCCCGTTTACCAGTAACTAATATAGCTTTTCGAGTTCCACCATTTGTTAGAAAATCGATGAGCTTGGCACGAGCACCTTCTCTACCTATCATAGATTCGTTACAAGGAAATACATCGTCTTGTCTTGTTTCGAATTTTCCGAAAGGAATTGCTGAGCGTTGATTACTGAAATTGATCTTGTCTAGGTCTGGCTTCATTCAATATACTCCAACTATAAGAAAATAGTTTTCTGTCAGGAATAGTACTATCGAACATTGCTTTCGTAAAGCAGTTACAAAATGTCCTGATCTAATAGAATCAGACATCTTGAATAAAGATAATATTTATAACAATTGGGTGATGATGAACAGAAAGACAATACAATAATATTACACGAATGAATACAGGAAGGATGCGTCGTGATTTCTTATTTGTAATATAACGTTGTTTGAAGTTTTGGCGTTGATGCTTGCAAGCCTTTCCACGTAGAAAGTATCTTTAATCTCTGAAGTTTATATATTGTAATGGTAAGCCAAAATCTTCTTGTTTCATCATAGCAATGACTGATTGTAAGTCATCACGTTTTTTTCCAGTCACACGAACTTGTTCACCTTGTATGGCAACCTGTACTTTTAGCTTTTTTTCTTTGATTGTTTTGACGATTTTTCTTGCCAGATCGGTCTCTATGCCTTGGCGAAAAGTAATCTGTTGTTTGAATGATTTTCCGGAACCTTGCGGGTCTGCTGTTTCCAGGCAGCCAATATCGACCTTACGTTTGACCAGCTTTGCATGCAGAATCTGTAATATCTGATCGAGTTGAAATTCTGATTCTGAGTGCATGGTAGCGATTGCATCAGCCAGTTCAACTTTTGAATCAGTGCCTTTAAAATCAAAACGTGTAGAAACTTCGCGATTGGTTTGATCAACTGCATTTGTGACTTCGTGCAGGTCGATTTCAGAGACAATGTCGAATGATGGCATGTCCATATTCTCCGTATTATTTGATATTACGTGCCTTGCAAATTATTTCATAGGCTTCACGTATTTTGCGGGTTTTTTCTGTTGCTATTTTAATCATTTCGTCCGGAAGTCCTTTCGCTGCGAGTTTGTCTGGGTGGTTTTGGCTGATGCCACGACGGTAAGCTTTTTGAATTTCTTTGTCAGTTGCGGCTCTGGATTCGCCAAGCACTGTGTAGGCATCACTGAGGCTGACTTTTTCCGGTCGTCTGGCTCTTGCAGAGTGTTGGTATTGATTTGCACCCATTCGAGTGTATGCTTCAATTGTCATTTTCAGGGCTCGGTATTGCAGCCGGGAAATAGACAACTGCTCACAAATGCGTTGCAAGATAACTTCTTCTGCTGGGGCTATTGCGCCATCGGACAGGGCTGTCTGTAACTGGAATTCCAGGAACATACGCATCATATCGCTATCACCAGAACAATTTTGGTAAAGATTATCGAGAGTGGATTCAAACTGAAAATCTGCATTTTTACCCTGTCGAAACAGATTCATTGCGGATTGGCGTAACGTATCAGATAGTTGCATGCGCTCCATCACTGATCGCGCTAGTTTGATCTCATGTTTAGAAACGCGCCCATCCGCTTTCGCCAAGTGTCCCATCATCAAAAATGTTGCTTCAAAAAAACTTTGCTGGGCATGTGAGCGGTTAACGGTGCCATGTAGTCGCTGCCGGTCGACATTTTTGTCAAACTGATGACCGATAGCAGCACCAACTAATGCACCCACTGGTCCACCCATTAAACCAATCGCGCCACCTATTATTTTTCCAGACCAATTCATTTATTTATTTATCGCTATTTTAAAGTGGTAAAAATGTTTATGATTGCATGATTGGCAACCAACTTGCATTATTTGTATGCTTAATTCAACTTATTCAGTGTAATTTATTTCTGACGTGAAACATTCTAACCCGCTTTTTCAAACTTCGCTGCAAAGCTTGCAACTGACTAATCGTGGCAAGGTTCGAGATATATACACTGTTGATGATCAACACTTGTTGATTGTCACCACAGATCGACTGTCGGCTTTCGATGTTGTTTTTCCGACACCTGTTCCCGACAAAGGCAAACTATTGACCGATATTTCCAATTTCTGGTTTGCCAAAACGGCTCATCTTATTCCTAATCATTTGACTGATATTTCGCTGAAAGATGTTCTTGCCGATGAACAAGAATGCCGTTCAATCGCTGGTCGGGCAATTGTGGTTAAAAAACTCAAAGCACTTCCTGTTGAAGCTATCGTGCGAGGCTATTTGATAGGCTCTGGCTGGAAAGATTATCAGCATAGCGGCAAAGTCTGTGGTATTCACCTGCCTTTGGGATTACAAATGGTAGAACAACTTCCCGAGCCGATCTATACCCCTTCATCCAAAGCCGAAATTGGTGATCATGATGAAAATATTCTGTATCAGGACACTGTTGCATTATTAGGTAATGAGCTTGCTGCTCAAATCCGTGATGTTAGTCTCAGAATTTACACTGAAGCTGCTAAATATGCCTATACAAAAGGGATTATCATCGCAGATACCAAATTTGAATTTGGTATTGATGATGCAGGTGCACTACACTTGATTGATGAGGTTTTAACTCCTGATTCTTCAAGATTCTGGCCGGTCGAGGATTATCGAGTCGGCATTAGTCCGCCAAGTTTTGATAAACAGTATGTTCGTGACTATCTAGAAACACTAGACTGGGATAAACAACCGCCCGCGCCAGAGTTACCAGCTGATGTGATTGAGAAAACCTCAGAAAAATACAAACGGGTTGCGAAACAACTCATAGAGCTGTAGTCTGGTCTCGGTTGATCATAAAATAAGTAAATGAATAATAATAAAAATATTAGGAGTAATGATGAATAATTACACTGGCTATGCCGAACGTCGCGATGTAACAGAGCGTCGCACTCGCGTATTTCGGACCATGCTTGGTTGTGTCATTGATCGCAGACGCAATCATCCTCAACGACTTTCTGAAAGAGAGCAGCCGTATTATTCAGATTTCTATGAAAGCTGGCTATTTGTTCTGATCGTTGGCATTGTTCTATTGAGCGTCACAGATGCTGCATTGACACTGAGAATACTGGCAGAAGGTGGTGTTGAGCTCAACCCTGTTATGGATGCCATACTGGCGCAAGGACCACTGGCTTTTTTCGCTGTCAAATACGGATTAACCTGCTTCGGCTTGATATTTTGTGTGCTGCATATCCGCCATCAGTTGCTCAGAATTATTCCCATGCGAACGGTGTTAATTCTGATACTTGGTATTTATCTGGTTCTAGTCGCCTATGAGATTAGTATTCTGATACGAATTTAAGCTTATATGCGTATCGAGCGTATTTTTTAAAGCAGTCCATGTTCAGCAAATGAATATGCTTGTCCATCTCCGATAATAAAATGATCGAGGATAGCAATATCAAACAAACCCAACGCCTGTTTCAATTGTTGAGTGATCTGTTTATCTGCGGTACTTGGCGATGTTTTTCCAGAAGGATGGTTATGAGCCAGAATTACCGCGGCAGCGTTATGTTTGAGTGCGCGCCTGGCAACCTGTCTTGGGTAGACGCTGGCACTATCCAGTGTGCCTTGAAATAATTCCTCGAAAACAATCACTCTGTGCTGGCTGTCCAGAAATAAACATGCGAACACTTCATGCCCGTAACCGCGGAGTTCACGAGTTAGATAAGCACGGGTGTCACTGGCGCTTGTCAATGCGCTGTTTTTCTCCAGATCTTCCAGCACATAACGATTAGCCATTTCCAGCACTGATTGCAGTAAGGCATATTTAGCAGGTCCCAATCCTGGACTTTTACAGAAAACATTTTGGTCGGCTTCCAGTAGTGCTTTAAGGGAACCAAAGCGTTGAAGTAATTGCCTGGCAAGATCAACAGCAGTGACCCCCGGAATACCTGTACGCAGGAAAATAGCTAATAATTCAGCTTCAGAGAGTGATTTGGAACCTTGCCGCAATAGTTTTTCACGGGGTCGTTCGTTGACCGGCCAGTCTGTGATTGCCATAATCGTCGCGTGCCATGATTATCAAAGAGTCGTTGCTACTTAACAAAGTGTAGACGCTAAATCTGAGTGATTACTGAAATTAAACTGAGAAAGTACTATTTCAACTTCAACATTAGGAATTACGATAAAATAACTGCGTACCAATATATTGTCGTCACAAAATAATACAAAGCATGGCTAAACAGATTATTGTCGGTATTTGTGCAGGAATTGCGGCTTATAAATCAGCTGAGCTAGTGCGTTTGTTATGCAAAAAAGGTTACTCTGTACGTGTGGTGATGACTGAATCCGCTCTGCAGTTTATGACGCCATTAACTTTTGAGGCGTTGTCAGGTCATCGAGTTTATACCCATATGTTTGATGCGCAGCATGAATCTGCAATGGATCACATCGAACTTGCACGTTGGGCAGATGATTTGTTGATTGCGCCAGCCACCGCTGATTTTATTGCCAAGCTACGTTGTGGAATTGCAGATGACTTATTGTCTACGCTTTGTTTGGCAACAACGGCGCCAATTACTCTCGCACCGGCGATGAATCATCAGATGTGGATCAATTCAGCGACCCAGGACAACATTAACCAGATACAACAACGGGGAATGACCTTGATTGGGCCAGATAGCGGCAGCCAGGCATGTGGTGAAATCGGGGTTGGTAGAATGGTCGAACCGCAACAAATTATTGATCAATTGTCTGCCTCAAGTTCTATCAGTGGAGAATTAGCGGGTACACACGTATTAATTTCTGCTGGACCAACTCGTGAACCGATTGATCCGGTTCGTTTCATCAGCAATCATAGTTCCGGCAAAATGGGTTATGCGTTGGCGCAGGCTGCAAGTGATGCTGGTGCCGAGGTGACATTGATTAGTGGGCCGGTTGCCATTAGTGCGCCTGAAGTGAGTCAGTTAATTCAGGTAGAAACAGCACAAAACATGTGTGATGCGGTACTGGATCACATTGTACGCAATAATATCTATATTGCGGCAGCAGCGGTCGCCGATTACACTCCGAATCTTGTATCTTCGTCTAAAATTAAAAAATCTGCCAAAACAATGACAGTTGAATTGCGTAAAACTGAGGATATATTAAGTACAGTTGCGGCATTTCATTGCAAGGTCTTTACCGTTGGTTTTGCTGCGGAAACCAATAATCTTGAGCAATATGCGCGCTCAAAACTTGTCGATAAAAATCTCAATATGATTATAGCCAATCAGGTTGGTTTACCAGACAGAGGCTTTGACAGTGATAACAATGCAGCGTCAGTATTCTGGGATAATGGATATCAAGCATTTTCATTACAACCGAAAAAACAATTAGCGACTGATTTGATTAATTTAATCGCAAAACATTATGCAAAATAAGATTCAATTGAAACAACTGGATCCGCGTCTTGGCAATGAAATCCCATTGCCGGAGTATGCAACTTCAGGTTCAGCTGGCCTGGATTTGCATGCTTGCCTGGAAACCACGACCGTCATCAGTGCAGGAGAAACCATTCTAATCCCGACCGGCATGGCAATCTATATTGAAGATCCCAATCTGGCAGCGATGATACTGCCGCGCTCAGGGCTCGGACATAAGCATGGGATTGTGCTGGGTAATTTGGTTGGACTGATTGACTCAGATTATCAGGGGCAGCTGTTTGTATCCTGCTGGAATCGCAGTCAACAGCCGTTTACTATTCAGATAGGCGAGCGTATTGCTCAACTAGTAATTGTTCCTGTGGTTCAGGTACAGTTTGAAATGGTTGACAGTTTCAGTGAATCTTCTAGAGGCGGAGGCGGGTTTGGACATACAGGTCGACAATAAACTCGTGTTGCGAATTAGTTCTGCTACGTCAGGAGTTATCAAATGACATTGAGAAAAATAATAATCAAAGCATATATTGTTATCGCTTTACTCATGTCAATGTTGGTTGCAGGCATTTATTTTTTTAGTCAACAGCAGATAGAACGCCAGAATCAACAAAATGTGCTGTCGATGATTGAAACAATCGCCGGCAGCATTTCAAATGAGACTCTGGGATTAACCCAATGGGTCGAAGCTGTCGCTAACGATGAGACAATCATTAATACATTTAAGGCAGGTGAACAACAGCGTCAAGCTAAAGCGCAAGAACTTGAAGGTCAAATGGCAGGATTATTACGTCTCCGTTTACTGCCGCCCGGAGTTAATCAACCAGACGAATTACAAAGACCTCATCTAGGTTATGCTGATCTTGAACTGATTCAGACAGCCAAATCTGAAAATCCCCAGCCGGTGATTATTCAGATGAAGCTGCCCGATGCACATATTGCTATCGCACGAGCCGTTTATGAGAATGAACAACTTGTTGGAACAGTGCTGGCAAGTTTTGCCACAGACAGGATTAAGCAATTTCTTCAAACCTTATCACAACAACATGGTGAGATTGCTTTATTCCAGGACAATCAGAGTTTGAGTACAACAACCGACCCGGCATTAATGGAAAGCGAGCCAAGTGGAAGATTAGCTATTAATGCAACACCTTGGGACATTCGTTATTGGACTACAGAAAAAGGTTTCGAAGACATGCTGTATAGCCTTGCTGCATTGCTAGCAGCTTTGTTTGTACTTGGTGTGTTTTGTTCCTGGTTACTGCGTAACTTGAACGCCCAGTTTACAAATGATGTTATGGAATTGAAAAAACTGGTCACAAATACTGTAAAAGGGATCAAAGAGACTAACTATGAAATGAATTTTTCAATGTTTGCCGACCTGATCAAGCATGCTCGAATGTTAAATATTCGCGATGTTACTGATGGCAAAACGTCTATTGAGGTTTCTATCACTTCTGAAGAAGAGGAAGAGAGAAAGCTGGTTGAAAGAAGCGCTGAATTACTGGATGATCTGGATAGACAATTCACTCAAGCTGATAATTTAATCGACAACCTGGATACTGAGGTGCTTGATTTAGGAGTGAAACCTGCGAAAAAATCCAGTATTCAAACAGCAGAAATGCAGGTGCTACCAGATAGTGTGGTTGATTTTCCTGAAACACTTCCCCTGACCACAGGTTTAATTGAGAAAGATCTTAATACTGATTATTTGAGAGATCTGGGTCGTGCTTTAGGGACTGAATTATTAAAAGCTGAGATGACTGAAATAGTTGTTGGCGTTGATAATTCAAAAGCCAGTAATCAAGCAATACAGGGAATTACCCCGGGATTATTGAGTACTGGTTGTAAATTATTGAAACTGAGGAGTAATGTCGGCCCGGTGGTTGCGTTTTCAACTTGGTTTTCAAAGGATCGTTTAGGCATCATAGTCAGTAATAGTTTCTTGCCTGTCACTACCTGTAAATTAAAGTTTCTTTATAGTGGTGGGTATAGTTCGGAGGAGTTATTGAAGAGAGTCAATAGCCGGGTCAAGTCAGGAGACTATACAGAAGGTCGGGGTGTTTCATCTGCATCAGATGCAACCCCTGAAACAGAGTATATCGGTGCTGTTGTTGAAGATATTCACATTCATTGTGCCATGAAAGTTGCCATTGTTTCTGCATCGAATACAATTGACGAGCTAGCTGGCACTCTCTTGAAAGCACTGGGATGTGATGTGATTAAAGTTACTGAACCATCCCTCGGCAGTCAGGAATCATTTGATCCACGCAATCCTTCCCACTTGCAACAGTTATCTGCAACAGTGCAAGCTGAACAGGCAGACCTGGGGATAGCCTATGATACAGAAGGCTCTGGACTCTCAATTATTGACTCTGCCGGGCATATTATCTGGCCAGATAGAGTGATGATGATTCTGGCAGCTGATTTATTACAAACATTTCCAGGAGCAGACATCTTGTTTGACAGTGACAGTTTATCGGCATTGGCCAAGACTGTTACCCAAAATAGCGGGAAATTGTTGACCCACGGGAGTGGTGAAGATGTATTTAGTAAGCTGACCAAGAAAAATATGCCTTTGGCGGGCAATATGAATGGTCAGTTTGTATTTGCAGATCGTTGGCTACAATATCCAGATGCTTTGTATGCAAGTGCGCGTTTGCTGGAAATGCTGTCAGCTGATGACCAGTCATCCCAGGAGGCTTTTGCAGCACTGCCTGATTATATTGGAACTCAACCATTTTTCAGTACAATTGCAGAAGGCGATGCTCGTATATTGTTAGAAAAGTGGGAAAACAAACTCCTGAAAACGCAAAATACTGTTGTATCAACTGAAAATGAACTGCGCATAGAGTCTGCCAATATTGGATGGGTCGTGATGCGTTATGACAAAAGTCAGGGTGGTCTGGTGTTTCGGTTTCAAGCCAAGTCAGATGAGGCTTTAGAAATGCTGATGAAATCACTCAATAAGCTGGTCGCTAAAGACTCTGTTTTTAAATTGCCATTCTAATTCCAGTCAACCATTTTTAGTTATACATGAAAAAACAAATGCCACCAAAGGCAGGTAGTGCTGACTATATTGCTCATGTACTCATCGAAGCCCTGCCTTATATTCAACGTTTTGCCAATAAAACAGTAGTTATCAAGTTTGGTGGAAACGCAATGGTTAGTGAAGCGTTACAGCATAGTTTTGCTCAAGATATCGTATTATTGAAATTGGTTGGTTTAAATCCAGTCGTTGTCCATGGTGGCGGCCCACAGATTGGAGACTTGCTCAAGCGCTTGGGTAAAACCAGCAACTTTATCGACGGTATGCGTGTGACTGATCGTGAAACCATGGATGTTGTTGAGATGGTGCTTGGCGGTCTGGTCAATAAGCAAATCGTCAGCTTGATTAACCAGCACGGAGGAAATGCTGTTGGCTTGACAGGCAAGGATGGCAACCTGATTCGCGCCAGAAAGCTTAATTTACAACAACAACCATTAACGACAACACCATCTGAAATTATTGATTTAGGGCATGTCGGAGAAGTGGAAAAAATCGACCCATCAATCATACAGACACTTGGTAATCAAGGTTTTATTCCAGTTGTTGCTCCTATAGGAGTTGGTGATGATGGTCATTCTTATAATATCAATGCTGATCTGGTTGCTGGGAAAGTCGCAGAAGTATTGGGTGCCGAAAAATTGATTTTACTGACCAATACGACTGGAGTTCTTAATAAATCAGGTGAGTTACTGACGGGGTTGTCTCTATCTGATGTTGAAAGTCTTATCGCTGATGAGACAATCTCAGGCGGTATGTTGCCAAAAGTCGCTTGTGCAACTGAGGCATTGAAAGGTGGTCTTTCCAGTGTTCATATTATCAATGGCACTATCGAGCATGCTGTCCTGTTGGAGCTATTTACTGATCAGGGAATTGGTACATTATTAACCACTTGATAATCTGTTGATGTAGATTTAAATTGATCGAAACTATCTTGCAGGATGACCATTTGCTACTAATTAGGTATAGTTGCTAGGTCTTCGAGAAATCGAACTGTTTCAGAGGTGTCCGTGAGCAATACGTCAAAACAAAAAGTAAATTTCCAAAAGCATTTTCTTGATTTCGAGCAACCAATCGCTGAGCTGGAAGCTAAAATTGAAGAGTTGAATAATGTTGGCTTCGATAACGAGATTAACATTAGTGAAGAAATATCAACACTTCAAGGTAAAAGCCGAAAGCTGACCAATTCCATTTTTTCATCACTGTCGGCATGGCAAATATCGCAGTTGTCCCGTCATCCACTACGTCCCTACACGCTCGACTATGTTGATGTTATTTTTGATGATTTCCATGAGTTGCATGGAGATCGGGCATTTGCTGATGATGCCGCTATTGTTGGCGGGCTGGCGCGATTGGATGGACGAGCAGTGATGGTGATTGGGCATCAGAAAGGACGTGCTACCAAAGAGAAAATACGCCGTAATTTTGGTATGCCCAGACCTGAAGGTTATCGAAAAGCATTACGCTTGATGAAATTGGCAGAGCGTTTTGGCTTGCCAGTGATTACATTAATTGATACACCGGGCGCGTATCCGGGAATTGATGCTGAGGAACGTGGTCAAAGCGAGGCTATTGCCAGAAACCTGTTTGAAATGTCGCGTCTGCGAGTGCCTATTGTCTGTACAATTATTGGTGAGGGCGGGTCTGGTGGCGCCTTGGCAGTTGGGGTCGGCGATTGTGTATTAATGATGCAATACAGTACTTATTCTGTGATATCACCCGAAGGTTGTGCAAGTATTTTATGGAAAAATGCAGACAAGGCAGAATTAGCTGCTGAAGCAATGAATATCACTTCAGATCGTCTCAAAGAACTGAAACTGATCGACGATATTATTGAGGAACCATTAGGTGCGGCGCACCGCGATGGTTCGCTAGCTGCAAACAATCTCAAAGCTGCATTGCTCAAGAGATTGAGAGTGCTGGACAAGTTGACAGTTGATGAATTATTGGATAAGCGCTATCAGCGATTAATCAATTACGGTGTGTATACTGAAGAGGTTGAAAAGCCGACATCGAAATTGTCTATGAAATCGAAGTAAGTGAAGGAGTTGAATTCATTTATCCAGCAGTTAGATAGTTAACGTATCCGAGCAACGATAGCAACTTCATTTTTATTACATCCGCAACTGATTTGGTTTATCGTTCATTTTCTGTTTGAGACAAATACGCCTTGAATATGAACAGCGATGTTGACAAAGTAAAGAGTCAGTCATGGTTGTGGATGGTCTCTCTTTCCAGTTTCCTCGAATCTGTTCAATTTCTCGCTTAAGGAATGCAACAACTATCCACAGCCTGGTTTCAACAAACACTTGAGCAATTGCCACGGACAAGGCGCTTTTGGATAGCGTTAAGCGGCGGTTTAGATTCCCGAGTATTGCTGGAATTATGTGGCCGCTTAAAGTCGGTCAATCCTGACTATCGTTTTTGTGCCATCCACGTTAATCATCAGCTTCAGGCCAATGCAGTCAAATGGGCACAATTTTGCACTGTCACCTGTGCTGAATTGGGTATCGATTGTATAGTAGAAACTGTTGATGCGCAGCCTGTCAAGGGAAAAAGTCCAGAGCAAGCTGCTCGGGATGCGCGTCGTGCTGCGTTTAGCCAATCGATGTGTGATGACGATGTATTGTTGACCGCACATCATCTCAATGATCAAGCAGAAACTGTGTTGTTACGTTTGTTTCGTGGTAGTGGAATCACTGGTCTGGCTGGAATTCGTCCTTGTGTTGAGTTTAATGGTGGCTGGGTCGCAAGGCCATTACTAGCGGTGTCACGCAAGCAATTACAACAATTTGCGGAGCTATACTCGCTGCAATGGGTGGAAGACCCAAGTAACCAATGCGTTGATTTTGACCGAAATTATTTGCGTCAGACCATTATTCCGCAATTAGAACAACGTTGGCCAGGTTTGCAGAATACACTGGCAAGAAACGCGCAGACCTGTCTGGAAGCCGATGTCGTTCTAAGTGATATTGCCAAGCAGATATTAACCAATATTGCCACCAATGAAGGTGCCTTGTTGATTTCTGAGTTGCTGGCAGTTGAAGACGCAATGCAAAACCTGGTATTACGTGAATGGTTTGCCAGCCAAAAGCTCAATATGCCATCTTCCAAAATGCTGCAGTGCATTAAACAAGAAGTCATATATGCCCGGATTGATCGTATGCCCAGCTTAAAGTGGGTGAATGAAGGCGAGCAATATCAAATTAGGCGCTATAGAAATCAGCTGTTTGTTGTGCAAAACCAGCAACCCTTCAATGCTGCCATCCAAATTCAATGGGACGGTGTATCCTCGTTGTACTTGCCAGCGAATTTGGGTTGTCTGACAGCGGTTAAGAGCTTAACTGGCGGGATTGCGGAGCAATTGTGGGAGCAATCAGAGATTACAATACGATTTCGTAGCGATGGAGAAGCTTGTCTGTTACCTGGCAGAGATGGGCATCGTAGTCTTAAATCTATTTTCCAGGAAGCAGGGGTTCCACCTTGGGAGCGAGATAGAATTCCTCTGGTATATTTGGATCATCAGCTGGCAGCAATAGGCACGTTATGCGTTTGCGAGCAGTTTTATGTAGCCCCGGAACAGCCAGCAGTGGTTCTTCAGCAATTATATTAGAAATCAGCAAGTATGTGCAGAGGGTCTTGCAGTGCTCACTCAGGTTGTTCCAATCCATGTAGTCATGCGTTCTTTTCTAATGTTGATTCGGAGTTGTCCAATTTAACGATGATGGATTCGCCCGGGGGTGTTGGATAAAATTTTGAGATCCGATGACTAATGAGTCCTGCGAACAGAGGTTCCTGCCAAGGCTATCATAGCGTCTTTGTATTTTGAAGCTGGAATTGGTTCTAGGGCCTGAATCGCCTTATTAGCTTCTTGTTGGGCGCATTCTTCCGTGTAACTAATTGCGTCGGTGGCATCAATTACCTGAAAAACATCGTTAAAAGCATCCCGGTTACCATGACGGATTGCTTTTTCAATCAGTTTTGATTGTTCGGGGTTGCTCATGTTCATGGCGCGAATTAAAGGCAATGTTGGCTTTCCTTCGGCTAGATCGTCGCCCAGGTTTTTTCCAAGTTCCTCTGGGTCAGCCTGATAATCCAGAACATCATCGATGAGTTGAAAGGTTGTTCCCAAATGTAAGCCATAGTTGCGCATTGCCTGCCTGATTTCTATGGAACTGCCAGCAATGACAGCCGCTAATTCTGTTGCGGCAGCGAATAAGATCGCAGTTTTACGATTGATTACATTCAGATACTCTTGTTCAGAGGTATCGGGATTGTTGCAATTCAGTAACTGCAAAACCTCGCCTTCGGCAATTGCTGTTGTGGTATTTGACAGAAGTGACAAAACATCCACGTTGTCGACACGAATCATCATCTCAAATGAACGAGAATAGAGGAAATCCCCAACCAGTACGCTGGCTGCGTTGCCCCAAACTGCATTGGCGGTATCCTGTCCGCGTCTTAGATTTGATTCATCAACAACATCATCGTGTAACAAGGTAGCGGTATGAATGAATTCTATGACAGCTGCCAGGGTGATATGATGCTCATCCTTGTAGTTCAGTGCTTTGGCAGCAAGCAAATGCAAGATGGGTCGTAGTCTCTTGCCACCACTGTTGACGATGTAATGTCCGATTTGATTAATAAGGACGACATCAGAACTCAATTCACTTAAAATCAGCTGATCAACGGCTTTGCACTCTATTCTAGTGAGTGATTGAACTTGAACAGTAGCAGATTTTTCTGCAGTTTGTGTCGTTTGTATATTGTCAGTTTCTGACGTTGTTTTAGCGTGTGCAACCATATTGTAATTATTAGTATCCATCGTTCAACATTTCAGGTATGCCCTGTGATCCCAATTTCTATTATAAGGCATAATGGAAAAGTACAGTAAATGAAGTTGGCTATAAAGTGAGTCTAATCTGATTTTTGAGTGATTACCAGTTAATCTAAGGCTAATCTAAGGCAAATTATTTGTGACAACTCCAAGCGAGGCTGTAGCCAAGCTTTATTTAGAGAGCATTGATAATGATCTGCTACTGATTTTTTAGATCTGGACTTGGATATAGACAATGGGTAATGACAAACAATTCACTTTAAAATGACTTTCTGGTGATGATCTTTATTTTTGCAATGGTCATTTGGGGCGGCTTTGGGGGGGCTGTATTTAATAAATGTAATTGACTAAAAGGTATATTCTGGATATTATTGAGGGTTTAACTAACTTAGATTTTGTGTGGAGCACTTTCGATGGATGCAGTCATTAAAACGGGCGGAAAACAATACCGTGTTCAGGAAGGTTTACGCCTTAAAGTAGAGAAGGTTGTTGGCGAAGCCGGTGATACTGTTGAGTTTGATCAAGTGTTAATGGTCGGTTCTGGTAGCGACATTAAAGTTGGTTCACCTTATGTTGAAGGTGCGAAGGTATCAGCGACTGTTACCTCTCAAGGTCGCCACAAAAAAATTAAAATCATTAAATTCAAGCGCAGAAAGCACCATATGAAACAAATGGGACATCGTCAGTCTTATACTGAGCTGGAAATCACCAGTGTATCGGCTTAATCTGCGCGAAATTGACCAGGAGACAGTAAATGGCACATAAAAAAGCAGGCGGTAGTTCGCGCAATGGTCGCGATTCAGAATCCAAACGATTAGGCGTAAAACGTTATGGTGGTCAAGTGGTTAAAGCGGGCAATATTATTGTGCGTCAACGTGGTACTAAATTTCATCCCGGAATGAACGTTGGTCTTGGTAAAGATCATACGTTATTCGCGACTGTTGATGGTACAGTTCAATTTGCAGTGAAAGGTCCGCGTAATAGAGCTTATGTGAATATCGTTACAGAGTAATAGCTATCATGCCACATTGATTGGTATGAAACAAAACATTGAAGTAACTACTCAGCTTACCCACTATTTTGCCCAATAACCGCGTTGAAAGTGCTCATTTACACTTGTAAACTCCGCGCTTTCGCCTTGCTCTTGGACAAAATAGTGGGCAATCTGAGCAGTTACACATTAAATAGAGAGGAGCCCTACTTAAGGTAGGGCTTTTTGCGTTATGAAGTTTGTAGATGAAGCCGAAGTAATTGTACAAGCAGGAGATGGTGGTTCGGGCTGTCTGGCATTTCGTCGTGAAAAATTTATCCCGCTTGGTGGTCCAAGCGGAGGTGATGGTGGAGACGGGGGGCATGTGATTTTTGTCGCCAGTGATAGTCTCAATACATTGGTTGATTTTCGATATCATCGCGTTTGCAAAGCACAGCGCGGCGAAGATGGAAAAGGTGATGATTGTACTGGAAAAAGAGGTGATGACTATATGGTCAGAGCGCCTGTAGGCACCAAGATATCTGATGCTGAAACTGGCGAATTCATTGGTGATTTAAATAAGGAAGGCGATACCCTGTTGGTGGCCAAAGGAGGCTGGCATGGTCTGGGTAATGCGCGCTTTAAAAGCAGCACTAATCGAGCGCCGCGCAAGATTACTAAAGGTACACCTGGAGACAGGCGCTTATTGCAGCTAGAGCTCAGTGTGATTGCCGATGTCGGCTTGCTGGGTATGCCTAATGCAGGGAAATCAAGTATCATTCGCAAGCTGTCATCTGCGCGACCTAAAGTTGCAGATTACCCGTTTACTACGTTACATCCTAATTTAGGAGTGGTCAGTGTTGATGAAATCCGCAGCTTTGTTATGGCGGATATCCCCGGGATATTGGAAGGTGCTGCTCAAGGAGTTGGTTTGGGTAATCGATTTCTCAAACATTTGGCGCGCACGGGCTTAATTTTGCACGTGATTGACCTGGTTAGTGATGAAGTGGGTGATATAGCGACAGCTGCAAAAACAATTGTTGGTGAGCTTCAGCAATGGGATGAGGCTCTTTATAACAAACCACGCTGGTTGGTGTTGAATAAAACCGACAGTATGAGTCAACAAGACGTTGATCAACGTCAAGCTGAAATCATTCAATCTCTTGGCTGGGAAGGTAAGGTATTTCAAACTTCAGCCATCAGTGGCGCCGGTTTGGATGCGCTTAAATTTGCAATCATGGATCATTTAGATCAGCTCCAGGCGCTTTCCACTCAAGAGGCAGATCATGCAGGAAAGGCAGGCGCTTAATCAAGCGAAACGCATTGTTATTAAAATAGGCAGTTCGCTATTAACTGATAATGGACGCGGGCTTGATCGTGAAGCAATTGCCTCATGGGTCAAACAAATTGCAGAGCTGGCAGGGCAGGGCAAACAAGTGCTACTGGTCTCTTCCGGTTCGGTGGTTGAAGGCATGGCTCGCCTGGGTTGGAAAACCCGACCTCAATCACTCTGTGATCTGCAAGCAGCCGCATCGGTTGGACAAATGGGTTTGGTGCAGACCTATGAGTCACTGTTTCAGGCCTATCAACTGCATACTGCCCAGATTCTTCTGACGCACGAAGACCTTTCTGACCGAAAACGCTATCTCAATGCTCGAGCGACATTACTCTCACTGCTGAAGCTGAAAGTTATTCCAGTGATCAATGAAAACGATACAGTAGCGACTGATGAAATACGCTTTGGCGATAATGACACGTTAGCAGCATTAGTCGCTAATCTGGTTGAGGCTGATGTGCTGATTATTCTGACTGACCAGGATGGGTTGTACGATAAAAATCCTGTTTATCATGATGATGCTCTACTGATCGATCAAGCTGAGGCTAATAATACATCATTAGCAGCGATGGCTACTGGTAGCGATAGCCAACTAGGGCGTGGTGGGATGATTACCAAAATTCAAGCAGCCAAACTGGCTTCCAGATCTGGTTCGGCAACAATTATTGCCTCTGGTCGAGAAAATAACGTGATTACTCGCTTGCTGGCAGCAGAAAAGCTGGGAACGTTTCTGATTGCCAACGATGAGCCGCTATTGGCGCGAAAACGTTGGTTGGCTGGGCAGCTTAAAGTTAACGGAAAAATAGTACTTGATGAAGGTGCAGTAAAGGTATTAGAGCATTCAGGTAAAAGTCTACTACCAATTGGTGTCGAGACAATTGTCGGCACTTTTAACCGCGGGGAGTTGGTTGTTTGTCTTGATCAGTCTGGTAGAGAAATTGCGCGAGGTTTAGTTAATTATAACTCTGACGAGGTACAAATAATCAAGAGCAAGCCCAGTCAACAAATCGAAGAGTTATTAGGGTATGCGGGAGAACCTGAGCTCATTCATCGTGACAATTTAGTGCTGATGGAATAACAATCAGGACAAGATTAGCGAGTGGTGAGTAGGTTCGGATGATTAATTCGTACCTATACAAACACGTCTTAACTGAAGCAAGTGGGCTAATATGGCCAGTTGCTGGTTGGTAAGTTTGTATAAGTGAGCATAAAACAAGCAATGGCGCGAGTGGACTCTCTCGCGCCAGAGCAAGTTACGCCATCGCTTTGACGCGGGCGTTTAGTCGGCTCTTGTTTCTGGAAGCCTTGTTTTTATGAATTAATCTTTTGCTAACGGCAGAGTCAATAAATGGCACTGCCTCCTTGTATGCTGTGGCAGCTGCTGCTTTATCGCCTGATGCAATTGCGGCAAGAATACCTTTGATCTTTGTACGCATACGACTACGTAATGCCTGATTATGCAGTCTACGTTTGACTGCTTGGCGTGCGCGTTTGCGTGCAGATGCTGAATTCGCCATAGTTATCTTTCTGTCCCAATAGATTTTTAGTAACACAATTAAGCAGCTAATTATGATAACTTTTATAGTGGATGTCAATATCAAAACGATGCCAATTCGTATATGATGTTCTGCTAAATTTTAATCTGTATTCGCTTTTTGTTCTGGATTCAGGTTAATCATTCATTTTTGATCTTTCAATCAGGGCTAATACACTGAGCAAAAAATTATTAAAATCAACAGCTATTGTCAGCGCTATGACTTTTTTATCGCGTATATTAGGATTTATCCGCGATGTTATCTTTGCCCGATTTCTTGGGGCTGATGCTGCTACTGATGCCTTTTTTGTGGCGTTTAAAATCCCTAATTTTTTTCGTCGCTTGTTTGCAGAAGGTGCATTTATACAGGCGTTTGTGCCAGTCCTGTCCGAATATAAAGAGAATGGTAGCCAAGCAGCATTAAAAACATTCATTAATCGAACTGGCGGGACACTCGCACTAATACTGATACTGGTCACTGTTGTTGGTGTCATTGCAGCCCCGTTGTTTATTATGGCTTTTGCGCCTGGTTTTTCGTGGCAAGGTGGTTCCTATGATTTGGCTGTCCAGTTATTGCGGATTACTTTTCCTTATCTTTTCTTTATTGCTTCGACTGCTTTTGCAGCGGGTATTCTTAATACACATGGACAGTTTGCAATTCCTGCGGTTACACCGGTATTGTTGAATATTTGTTTGATTAGTGCAGCAATCTGGTTTGCACCAAGAATGGATGAGCCAGTCATTGCACTGGCCTGGGGTGTATTTATTGCAGGTGCTGTGCAATTAGCATTTCAGTTTCCGGCATTGTGGCGTTTGGGTTTGTTGCCGCGATTACACTGGGGTTTTGCTGATGAAGGTGTGCGACGCATTCTGAAATTGATGGTTCCAGCCTTGTTTGGCGTTTCTATCACTCAACTCAATCTGCTATTAGATACCTTGATTGCTTCATTTCTCACCACAGGAAGTATTTCCTGGCTGTATTATTCGGATCGCCTGGTTGAGTTTCCGCTCGGTGTGTTTGGTATTGCACTGGCGACAGTCATTCTGCCTTCTTTGTCAAAACGCCATGCGAACAAACAACCAGCTGCCTTTTCGGCTGCACTGGATTGGGGTATGCGCTGGGTGGTTTTGATTGGCCTTCCTGCATCGCTAGCTCTATTGTTGTTGGCAGAGCCATTGTTGGCAACACTGTTTCAATATGATGAATTTACCGACCATGATGTGGTGATGGCAGCGCGCAGCTTAATGGCTTATTCGGTTGGTTTAATGGGTTTTATTTCAGTGAAGATATTGGTGCCAGGGTTCACTGCGCGTCAAGATATGCGCACTCCTGTGCGAATTGGCATGGTGGCTATTTTTGCAAATATGCTGTTTAACATCATTCTGGTTTTTCCGTTAGCACATGCTGGTTTGGCATTAGCAACAGCATTGGCATCATTTGTAAACGCTGGACTGTTGTATCGACATTTACGCCGTGAGAAAATTTATAATCCGATTGCAGGCTGGGGTAGATTTTGGTTGTCTGTCATTGTTGCCAATCTGGCATTGGTTGGTGTGCTTTATGTTGGTGTTAATACTGAAGAATGGTTGCAAGCAGATTTATGGCAACGCATTGTTAATTTAGCTTTCTGGATAGTAATGGCGATAGTTATGTATTTTTCAGTACTGGCATTGGTTGGTATACGTCCCCATCATTTAATGCAGAAACCAGTCACTGTAAGATAACAGACTCGAGGCATTGCGCTGTTTTGATACAATATGCCCACTTCAGTCAATCAGGGTCAATATTGTTATGCGTGTAATACGCGGCATCCCTCATTCAAACCCATTTGAAGCTGGTAGTGTGGCTACAATCGGCAACTTTGATGGTGTGCACCTTGGTCATCAGTTGATTATTAACAATCTTTCAACGCAAGGGCAGAAGCTCGGTTTACCGACTGTGGTTGTGTTGTTTGAGCCACACCCGCTGGAATATTTTAAGGCTGCTGAAGCGCCATCCAGGCTCACGCGTTTGCGTGAAAAAATAGCTCATTTAAAGACTCTGCCGGTGGATCTGGTTGTGTTGTTGCGATTTAATGAGCGTTTGGCAAATCTTGAGCCTGATGAATTTGTTCGCAAGTATCTGGTTAAGGGGTTGGCAGTACGTTTGTTGGTGGTTGGAGACGATTTTCGATTTGGAAAACAACGCCGTGGAACTTTTGAGCTGTTACAAACACTCGGTATTAAACACGGCTTTACTGTCAACGATACGACAACTCTGTTGAATGATGGGCAACGCATTAGTAGTACGGCTATACGTAAAGTTCTGGCGGCTGGTGATCTGGATCAGGCCAAGCTGTTGTTGGGCCGATCCTATGCTGTTTGTGGGCGCGTTATTCGTGGTGACGGACGTGGTCGCCAACTTGGTTTCCCGACTGCCAATATTCAGTTATTTAGAAAAAAATCACCGGTTCGTGGTGTGTTTGCAGTCATTGCAATGGGTATATTAGAACAGCCAGTTTTTGGCGTTGCCAATGTTGGTATTCGTCCAACAGTTGGTGGTGATCAGCAAGTTTTACTGGAAGTGCACTTGTTTGACTTTGATGAGGATTTGTATGGCAAGCAGGTTGAAATTATTTTTCAGCAGCGTATTCGCGAGGAACGCAAATTTGCTTCTTTTCAGCAATTAACCGAACAGATTGCTAAAGATGCACAGCGAGCACGACAATTGCTGGCGGTGTAGTATACTTTCTGCAGAAAAGCCAGATTAGGCCTCACTCATTACACAATTAACGACCTCACAGATGGATTATAAACAGACCTTAAACCTACCCAAAACTTCATTTCCAATGAAGGCCAATCTAGCCCAGCGTGAACCAGCACGTTTGAAGCAATGGCAGGATATGGATTTGTATGGTCTGATTCGCAAACATTCAGAAGGGCGTCCAACATTTATTTTGCATGATGGTCCTCCTTACGCAAATGGGCCGATTCATCTCGGCCATGCTGTTAACAAAATTTTAAAAGATGTCATTGTCAAGAGTAAAACTTTGAGTGGTTTTGATGCGCCCTATATTCCCGGCTGGGATTGTCATGGATTGCCGATTGAACTTCAAGTCGAGAAGAAGATTGGGAAAGCGGGAGTTAAGGTTGACGCGACCACTTTCAGAAAAGCATGTCGTGAGTACGCAACCAGGCAAGTCGATAACCAGCGCACTGAATTTATCAGGCTAGGTGTGTTCGGTGATTGGGATAAGCCTTATTTGACGATGGATTATCGCGTAGAAGCCGACATTGTTCGTGCGTTAGGGAAAATTAACACACACGAGCATGTGACCAAAGGTTCCAAGCCAGTGCATTGGTGTACTGATTGCGGATCGGCACTTGCCGAGGCCGAAGTTGAATACGAAAACAAACACTCTCCTGCAATTGATGTGCGTTTTAAAGTGATTGATGCAGAGGCATTAATTGAGCGTTGCCATCATGTTCCTGAGTGTAACGGTCACGGCCCATTATCAATTCCAATCTGGACAACGACACCATGGACACTTCCTGCAAACCAGGCCGTTGCACTCAATGGTGAGCTGGAATATGCGGTTGTGCAATTTGGCTCTGGTTCTAACGCAGAACGGTTATTGATAGCCGAAGCCCTGATCAAAGATGTGATGTTACGCTATGCGTTTGATGAGTATCGGGTGATTGCCTATTGTCGTGGCGATGCGTTGGAAAACCTGATGCTACAACATCCGTTTTATCAGCGCCAGGTTCCAGTCGTGCTTGGTGATCATGTGACTGTTGAAGCTGGAACGGGCGCAGTGCATATTGCTCCTGGACATGGTCAGGACGATTACATTGTCGGGCAGCGTTATGGTCTTGATATTGATAACCCGGTAGCAGGTAATGGCTGTTATTTTGCGTCCACTGAATTGTTTGGTGGTGAACACGTATTTAATGCCAACGATCACGTGATTGAAGTGTTGCGCGAAAACAATACTTTAATTCATGATGAAGCGCTGGAACATAGTTATCCGCATTGCTGGCGACACAAAACCCCGATTATTTTTCGCGCCACTCCGCAGTGGTTTATTGCTATGGATAATCATGCGCTACGAGAACATGCGCTGGAAGAAATCAACAAGGTAAAATGGATTCCGGATTGGGGTGAAGCTCGCATTAAAGGCATGATTGATGGTCGTCCCGATTGGTGCATTTCTCGTCAACGTAACTGGGGTGTACCAATTGCTTTTTTTGTCCATCAAGAAACAGGTGAATTGCATCCCGATACGCCTGAACTCATTGAACAAGTCGCCAAACGCATCGAAAAACAGGGTGTTGAAGCCTGGTTTGAACTGGATCCTGTCGAATTGCTTGGCGAGACAGCTGCTGAATACACCAAAATAACCGATACTCTAGATGTCTGGTTTGATTCTGGTGTCACCCATTATTGTGTGTTAAATGGTAGGGATGAACTCAGGATGCCAGCTGATTTATATCTTGAAGGTTCGGATCAACATCGCGGTTGGTTTCAGTCGTCGTTATTGACCTCGGTTGCAATGTATGAAGCAGCACCTTATAAGCAAGTGTTAACCCATGGCTTTGCCGTTGATGCTGATGGTAAAAAAATGTCTAAATCCAGAGGCAACGTCGTTGCGCCGCAAAAAGTGATGAATAATCTGGGTGCAGATGTGTTGCGTTTATGGGTGGCGGGAACCGATTATCGCGGCGAAATGACTGTCTCTGATGAAATTCTCAAACGCTCAGCGGATGTCTATCGTCGCTTGCGTAATACAGCTCGCTATTTGCTATCCAACCTGGATGATTTTGACTCGCAAGTTAACAGCATAGCTTTTGATAATATGTTGGCAATTGACCAATGGGCGGTTGACCGCACTGCACAAATTCAGGATGAAGTCATTGATGCTTACGACCAGTATCAATTTCATCAAGTGCTGCAAAAGATTCATAATTTTTGCGCAATGGATATGGGTGGATTTTATCTGGATATCAGCAAAGATCGCCAGTACACCACACAAGCTGATAGTCGCGCCCGTCGCTCAACCCAGACTGCCATGTATCACATTGCTGAAGCGCTGGTGCGCTGGCTGGCACCAATTGCCAGTTATACAGCCGATGAAATCTGGGAGCATTTACCTGGAGAACACAGTGCAAGCGTATTTCTTGAATCCTGGTACACAGGGTTACACTCACTGCCTGATGATGCAGTCATGGGACGTTGCTATTGGGATACAGTCATCGAAGTTCGTGAGCTGGTCAGTAAAGCCATGGAAACGCAGCGCAATGATGGGCATGTCAAATCTTCTTTGGAAGCCACTGTGGAACTCTATTGCGATGAAACACTTTTTTCAACATTAAACCAGCTTGGTAGTGAATTACGCTTTGTGTTTATTTGCTCGGATGCTGTTGTTTTTCCACTGGAACACGCATCAGATGCTGCTAACAGTACTGAAAATGAACAGTTGAAATTACGCATACTACCCATTAGCCATCAAAAATGCACACGTTGCTGGCATTTGCGAGAAGATGTTGGGATTCACGACGAACATCCTGAACTTTGCAGTCGATGTATCATAAATGTCGATGGTACAGGTGAAGTACGGGAGTTCGTATAATGCGTTTGTGGATTCTTATTGCAATATTGGTGATTGCACTGGATCAGCTGAGTAAATGGTGGATAAGAGCACTGTTTGAGTTATATGAAGCAATCCCGGTGTTTCCAGGATTGCAGATTATTTATGTCCGCAACCTGGGTGCTGCATTTAGTTTTCTGAGTGGTGCTGGTGGCTGGCAACGCTGGTTCTTTATTGTGTTATCTGTTCTGGCAAGTATCGCCATAGTCATCTGGATGTCACGATTACCCACACAACGCCGCCTGGAAGCGTTGGGTTTAAGCCTGGTATTAGGTGGGGCAATCGGCAATTTGGTGGATAGAGTGTTGTTGGGATACGTTGTCGATTTTATTGATGTTTATTATCAATCCTGGCACTGGCCAGTCTTCAATGTTGCTGATTCAGCAATTACTGTTGGGGTGGTGATTATGATTGTTGATATTCTGTTTTATCAGCGTCATGAATTGAATGAGTAGCTAGAACGAAAGTCTTGAAATTATTAGTGCTGGCACTTTATGAAGCGATACATTATACATACAGAAAATAGGCTTGATAACTCAATGATCTGTCTCAAGCACATTACAATATGAACAATCAAAAAATGTTAACCATTGCAGTCTCCAAAGGCCGCATTTATAAAGATTGCATGCCATTATTGGCTGCTGCTGGTATTGTCCCGCTGGAAGATCCGGACATCAGCCGTAAACTGATTATTCCCACCAGCCGTGATGATGTTCGGTTGGTCATTATTCGCGCAACCGATGTGCCAACCTATGTAGAGTATGGAGCAGCTGATCTGGGTATTGCTGGAAAAGATGTATTAATGGAATCGGATGCGGACAGCTTATATGAGCCTTTGGATTTAAACATTGCTCGTTGTCGATTGATGACTGCTATGCCAGTAGAGCCAGAGCCGCAACAGGGTCGCCTGCGCGTTGCAACCAAATATGTTAAAACAGCACGACAGTTTTATGCGAAGAAGGGTATACAGGCAGAGATTATCAAATTGTATGGTTCAATGGAATTGGCGCCTCTCGTTGGCTTGGCAGATTGCATTGTCGATGTAGTCGATACGGGCAACACTTTGAAAGCAAATGGTCTCTACGCTGATGAGTTAATTGCTCATATCAGTTCGCGCATGGTTGTTAATCAGGCATCAATGAAAATGAAATATACGGCGATTAATGAATTGCTTGAAAAAGTTGCTGGAGCATGCCAAAAGTCAGCTGCTTAATAATATAGAGCACTTATGTTAGAAATGTAGGTTGGGTTAGTGAAAAGTGTAACCCAACAATTCCATACTTTGTCGGATATGCTATCGCTAATTCGGCCAGGGCTTAATTAAGTTAGAGAGATCGTGGTAATCTCCCATGTCCGAAACAATCAGAACACTTGACACAGAAAATAAAAAATTTAATTCACAGCTAGCGGATTTGTTGGCTTGGGATGAATCAGATGACTTGACCATTCATCAACAAGTTACAGATATTATTGCCCAGGTTCGTGGTCGGGGTGATGCCGCGGTTCTAGACTACACCCAACGTTTCGATCATTTTGAGCCCGTAAATGCTTTTGCTTTGGAGTTGTCGCCTGAGCAATTAAAAACAGCCTGGGATCATTTGTCTCTTGAAGTCTCGAGTGCGCTACAAATTGCAGCTGATCGGATTCGTGATTATGCTGAAAAACAAAAGCTGGAGTCCTGGCAGTACCAGCAAGCAGATGGTACTGTTTTGGGTCAGAAAATTACTGCTTTGCAGCGTGTTGGGCTTTATGTGCCTGGTGGGCTTGCCGCATACCCTTCCTCGGTATTAATGAATGCAATTCCTGCCAAAGTTGCTGGAGTTCCAGAGTTGATTATGGTTGTGCCAACACCACATGGGCAACGTAACGAGTTGGTATTGGCGGCGGCACACCTTGCAGGTGTGGATCGTGTGTTTAATATTGGTGGCGCTCAGGCCATTGCTGCACTGGCTTATGGAACTGAGACCATTCCTCGGGTGAATAAAATTGTCGGGCCGGGGAATATCTATGTGGCAACAGCCAAGAAAATGGTGTTTGGCCAGGTTGGTATTGATATGATAGCCGGACCTTCTGAAATACTGGTGGTTTGCGATGGCAATACCCCTCCAGACTGGATTGCGATGGATTTGTTTTCACAGGCTGAACATGATGAAAATGCCCAGGCGATTCTGCTATCTCCGGATGCTGAATTTCTGCAGCAAGTTAGACAAAGTATTGATAATTTGTTGCCACAAATGGAGAGAGCTGATGTTATTCGTGTTTCTCTTAAAAACCGTGGCGCTTTGATTAAGGTGCGCGATTTGGAGGAGGCGGTGGCAGTTGTTAATCAGGTTGCACCGGAGCACCTTGAGCTCTCAGTTGAAAATCCAGAATCATTGGTTGGAAAGGTTGAGAACGCTGGTGCAATTTTTATGGGACGCTATACTGCTGAAGCGTTGGGTGATTATTGTGCGGGACCTAATCACGTACTGCCGACATCGGGTACTGCACGTTTTTCTTCGCCTCTGGGAGTTTACGATTTTCAGAAACGATCCAGCCTGATTAACTGTTCCAGGCAAGGCTCTCAGACATTGGGAAAAGTTGCGTCAATTCTGGCGCGTGGTGAAGGCTTGATTGCCCATGCGCGATCTGCTGAGGCTCGTCTGGATGATGAGATTAAATAATTGATTTTCAGTGAAGTTCTCTGATGCATTCTGTTACCGGATTACAGCAACATATTTCAGATACATTGACACCACAACTGTTGTCAATGCATGCTTATCATGTTCCTGATCGCAGTGGATTAATCAAGCTTGATGCTATGGAAAACCCCTACAACTGGCCGCCTGAAATGGTCGATGAATGGCTGGAATGTTTACGTATTTGCACAGTCAATCGTTACCCGGATGCCGATGCCAGTGAGTTAAAATTGCGACTAAGGCAAGCTGATAGCATCGCAGATCATCTGGGGTTATTGCTGGGCAACGGTTCAGATGAACTGATCCTGTTAATCCTGATGGCGATTGCCAAACCACAAGCGACAGTTTTAGCACCAACCCCTGCGTTTGTAATGTACAAGCAAATCGCTGATAGCCTTGGTATTACCTTTATCGATGTGCCATTGCGCGCTGATGATTTCGCTCTTGATATGCCTGCAATGCGAGAGGCAATTGAAAAACATCAGCCAGCGGTTATCTTTCTCGCCTACCCCAATAATCCAACCGGCAATCTGTTCGATCACGATGATATGCTGGAAATACTTGAGCTCGCCCCAGGTATTGTGGTTTCGGATGAAGCTTATGCACCGTTTGCTGATGCCAGCATGTTATCTGTACAAGCCAGGTATTCCTCACTTCTAGTAATGCGCACAGTTTCCAAATTGGGGCTTGCCGGATTACGCTTAGGTTATCTGATTGGAGATCAAGCCTGGATAGAGCAACTGGATAAAATCAGATTGCCTTATAACATTAATACGTTGACGCAAATCAGTGCTGAATTCGCGCTTTCGAAGCAAACTATATTTGACCAGCAGAGCGAAATAATCAAGCGAGATAGAGAATTGGTTGTGCGCGCTTTGAATCAACTGGATGCATGCCAGGCGTTTCCCAGTTCTGCTAATTTTGTGTTGTTTCGAGTCACAGGAATCACGGCAACAGAAGTTTTCGAATCATTGAAAGACAATGCTATACTAATCAAAAATATCAGCACGAGTCATCCGCATATGCACAACTGCTTACGGGTGACTATAGGAACACCAGAACAAAACAAACTGTTTTTGGAAAGCCTGAAAATAATTCTTGAACGCTAGTTGATGTGTTTTATCAAGCAACAATTAAGTCAGTTAGCATTCTGGAGTTACCGATGAATAGTTGAATGCGTGTGGTATATTAGAGACATCAGATTTTTTGAGCTTAACAAAAATAATTTCGAAGCCTGCTTTAAGATGATGGGCTAAAAATACGAGAGGAAATGTTTATGAGTGCAAACGGTGTCGATCTTCAGAAACGCCGCTTTCTTACCCTGGCACTCACTGCTACCAGTGCGGTAGGGGCAGGGTTTGCTTCGGTGCCTTTTATTTCAGCGATGTCGCCTAGTGCCAGAACCAAAGCGATGGGTGCCCCGGTTGAGATCGATATCTCAAAATTGGCACCAGGTCAGTTGGTGATAGTGAAATGGCGTGGGAAGCCAGTTTGGGTAGTTCGCCGCAGCCCTGAGATGTTGACACGTCTTAACGAAGTCGAAGATTATCTTGCTGACGCTGAATCCGAAGCGTCAATTCAGCCAGAAGACTGTAAAAACAGCTATCGATCAATTAAGCCAGAAACCTATCTTGCGGTTGGTATATGTACGCATCTAGGTTGCTCTCCAAGTTATCGTCCCGACATCCAGCCAGAAGATCTGGGTGATGATTGGCTCGGTGGATTCTTTTGTCCTTGTCACGGGTCGAAATTTGATATGGCTGGGCGCATTTATGCCAGTATGCCAGCGCCGACCAATCTGGAAATCCCACCACACTATTACATTGACGATGCCCGTATTTTAGTCGGAGAATCAGCAGAGGAGAATGCATAATGGATAAGCGAATAATATCCTTTTTTAACTTTTTCCTTGAACGCTTTCCACTGTCTAAAACCTGGCGTGATCATATGGCGGGCTATTATGCCCCCAAGAATTTTAATGTCTGGTATTACTTTGGCTCAATCGCTCTGTTTGTGTTGGTTAGCCAGATAATTACCGGTATCTTTTTGACGATGCATTACAAACCGGATGCAATGGCTGCCTTCGATTCTGTTGAGTACATCATGCGCGATGTTGAATGGGGCTGGTTGATTCGCTATCTGCATTCTACGGGTGCTTCAGCGCTGTTCCTGGTGGTTTACTTGCATATGTTTCGCGGCATCATATATGGTTCGCACAAGAACCCGCGTGAGCTGGTGTGGATTATCGGTATGCTCATATTTCTTGCACTGATGGCTGAATCATTCATGGGTTACTTGCTCCCTTGGGGGCAAATGTCGTACTGGGGAGCCCAGGTGATTATTTCTTTATTCAGCGCTATCCCGTATTTTGGCGAAGATCTGGCATTGTGGATTCGTGGCGATTATGTGGTTGCTGATGCCACACTCAATCGATTTTTTGCATTCCATGTGATTGCGATACCATTGGCACTGGTGGTTTTATTGTTTTTGCATATTGTTGCCTTACATGAGGTTGGCTCCAATAACCCGGATGGCATTGATATTAAAGACTTGAAAGATCCGAATGGTAAACCTGTTGACGGTATCCCGTTTCACCCTTATTACACGGTCAAGGATATTTTCGGGCTTGGTGTATTTCTGATAATTTTTGCAATTATCGTATTTTATATGCCTGAAATGGGTGGCATTTTTCTTGAACACGCAAACTTTATACCGGCTGACCCGCTGAGTACGCCGGAACA
Source organism: Methylococcales bacterium (assembly GCA_965224565.1). GTDB lineage: Bacteria > Pseudomonadota > Gammaproteobacteria > Methylococcales > DRLZ01 > DRLZ01. Next base: position 1,522,587 of record CBDCZN010000002.1, read on the forward strand.
TATAGCTCCAGTCTGGTATTTCACTCCTTTTTACTCAATTTTGCGCGCAATACCAGATAAGTTTGGTGGTGTAATTGCCATGGGTGCTTCTGTTTTTGTACTATTTTTATTGCCGTGGCTGGATCAGGCAAAAGTTAAGTCAATTCGCTATCGTGGTTGTATTTTTAAAGCTGCTGTTGGACTATTCGTGATCGCTTTTCTTGGATTGGGGTATCTTGGGTTGCTGCCTGTTTCGCCAGTTGCGATTATAATGGCAAGAATATTTACAATTATCTATTTTGCATTTTTTCTGCTAATGCCGTTTTATACAAGAATTGATAAAACCAAGCCGGTTCCAAGTCGTTTAACAGAAAGCAAGAATGGATTTGTCATCTCAGCCATAAAGAAGTTTTTCACAACACTGTGTGTTACCAGGACAATACGCCTGGGTTCAATGGAAATTGATATCCCGGTTCCCTATAAAGCAGGTGTATCAGCTGTATTCAGAGATATCAAGATTGCGATTAATCACTGGGTTGGTTGTGTGAAAAGTGTAATGAAAAACGTAAAGTCACCTGGCAAAAGTTCTCCAGAATAGACTGTTCAGATAACAATACTTATAGAAGTTGCTAACAATGAAGTCTCTATTACTTATTTTTATGCTATTTGCTGCAAGTGCAGTGTTTGCCTCGTCAAAAGTTCATTTGGATGAGGCGCCAATTGACTTGAATGATAAAAATTCAATTGCCAGTGGTGCTCAGCTTTATGTTCAATATTGTAGTGGTTGTCATTCTTTAAAACACATGCGTTATTCAAGAATCGCAGATGATTATGGAATTGATGAAGACTGGCTGGAAGAAAATATTGTACCGCCGAGTCATAAAATACATGACTCTATGCGAACCGCTATGAATATGGAAGATTCCCGCGTCTGGTTTGGAATGCCTCCGCCTGATCTTTCGCTGATTGCTCGCGCCAAAGGGACTGATTGGTTATACAGTTATCTGCATGGTTTTTATGTCGATGACAAAAAACCATACGGGGTAAACAATCTGGTTTCTCCCGATGTGGCCATGCCTGACGTTTTGGCTTTCCTCGGTGGTATTCAAGAGCTAAACAACAACAGCGAAGAAACCGATACGGTTAAGCAACAACTGAAATTAGTCAAAGCTGGCAGCTTAAGTGCTGATCAATACGATAAAGCAGTCACAGACCTGGTCGCTTTTCTTGGCTATGCGAGTGAACCTTCTCAGAGTTCGCGCAAAAGTATTGGAATCTATGTCATTTTGTTTTTGATTTTCTTTACAATCATTGCTTATTTCCTGAAAAAAGATTATTGGCGAGATGTTCACTAACCCTTAGATGATTATAAGATGTGTGACTGATTTAGGCAGTCTCATCAATCTTTAGCCCCTATATCTTTATAGAGTTTGACTAATCATAGTACTTTTAGTTGGTTTGTTTTGAATGGGTTCTGTTTCATACCTGAATAATATGAGCAACCAACTTGTTTTTTTTGACCGTCTTTAGCGTTCAAATGCAGTTGTGTATACTCTTCGCACATGAAAATCTAGCATTTTGTGTGCGGAGAGTATAATAGTCTGTTATTCACTTATTACTGCGCCTTGAATACAAACAAAAACTCCTTATTAGTTGTCCATGTTGTTCTCAACGTAGTCCTTCTTCAGTCATTGAAATTTCCGGGATAGGTTTATTATGATCTTGTATTGTGTGCCAGCATGTATTTATTCTCATAGTGTCAGAATTGTTCTTCTGGAAAAGAATGTAAGCGTTGAAATTGAATATATAGACCCAGAGTCTCCACCGCAAGTTTTAGTTGAAAGCAACCCGGAATCAACAACTCCAACCTTGGTGGATCGGGATTTAGTACTAAAAAATTCCAAAATTATTATGGAGTACCTGGATGAGCGTTATCCGCACCCGCCACTTTATCCTATGGATCCAGTATCTCGTGCGCGCGCCAGATTGGCTGCCTATCAAATTGAAAATGATTGGTATTCTTTGTATACCAAAATAACTGAAGCATCTGAACGTCAAGCTCAAAGCGCAAGGAAATCACTGCGCCAAAGCCTATTAGATGCAGAGTCATTATTTGATAGTTATCCATATTTCTTCAGTCAGGAGTTTTCTATGATTGATTGCTCATTAGCGCCTTTATTGTGGAGGCTTCCTTCTCTAGGAGTGACTCTCCCCGCAAAGAAAGTAGAAGCTATTACACAGTATTGTGATCGTGTTTTTAAGCGCAACTCATTTCAGGATAGTTTAACTGACGAAGATCGTGATTTGGCAGAGCAAAGTTCTAGAAAATAATTTGTTATGAGTTCGATGAAACCGTATTTAATTAGAGGAATCTATGAATGGATTGCCGATAATCAATGGACACCCTATATGTTGGTCGATGCTGATGACGAATCTAGTAATGTACCAATGCAACACGTCAATGATGGTAAAATAATTCTTAATGTCCGTGATGAAGCCGTTCAGCAACTCAGCCTGGGAAATGAATATATTGAATTCAATGCCAGGTTTGGAGGGGCGCCTATGCATGTTAGCTTTTCAGTTGACGCAGTACTCGGCATTTATGCCAAGGAAAATGGTCAGGGAATGGTGTTTGATGCCAATAATGACAAAGGAGAAGATCCGCCCCCTGAAACAACTCCAACACCACCTACAGACAAGCCTAAACGACCGAATCTAAGAGTCGTTAAATAGTTCACTTAGAAGCAGCCTCGCACACTGGCGCGGCAGGAAGAGATCTAGTGTCATACACAAGGCATTACATTTCGACGTCTCGCATTAAGATATTCGCAGTTAATAACAGTCTAACAAACAATGCTTTTAGTGTTGTTGTGAAAACTCTCTCATCATCAATGACTAAACAAATAATTTTAATTCAATGTCAGGTTGTTACTTGTTTTTTGATGATATTTTCTCGACTTTGTTTCGCTGAGATTTTCCCTTTGCCGCCATCGGATACTGATTTGATCGGTAAGGTAATGTACACCTTGGCACGTCATGAAAATACATTGCTGGATATTGCTAAACAGTTTGATATCGGACAAACGGAAATTTCAATCAGTAATCCAGAAGTGGATCGTTGGTTGCCAGGTGAAAACACGCGGATTACATTACCAACACGCTATATTTTACCCAATACAGATCGACGTGGCATTGTATTGAATATTCCAGAAATGCGCCTTTATTATTATACGCAAACCAAGCAAAGCCAACAGCGCACCGTAGAAACCTTTCCGGTTAGCATAGGGCGGATGGACTGGAAAACACCGATTGGCGCTGCCAAAGTCATTGCTAAAACAACAAATCCTGTGTGGCGTCCGCCTGAATCCATAAAAAAAGAACATGCAGAGGCGGGTGATCCGTTGCCTGATGTTGTGCCAGCAGGGCCAGAAAATCCCCTGGGGAATTATGCAATGCGTCTGAATATTCCAGGCTATCTAATCCATGGAACCAACAAGCCACTCGGTATTGGTATGCGGGTGACGCATGGTTGTGTGCGCATGTATCCCGCTGATATAAAGAACTTATTTCCAAAGATAGATGTTGGAACCAAGGTGCAAATAGTCAATCAGCCGATCAAGCTTGGATGGTTTGCTGATTCTTTGTATTTGGAAATTCACCCGCCATTGGAAGAAGACAATATGGATAGTCACTGGTTACAGGAGCAGGTGGATCAATTGCTTACTGATGTTAAAGATGCTGTAACTGTGAAGCTCAACCAACAACAAATCACCATTGCCCTAAAACAGCAAACCGGGATTCCAGTTGTGATTGGTCAGCGTACTGAGGACGTGTTGATTGGTCCGCCAACCAAACAACAATAATCACAAGAAAATTCAAATATTTAGATCTACCAGTCTTGATAATTCTTTTAAAACTTCTAAAGATTAGTGCAAAGTATTAGCTTGTTGTTTTGTTAAGCTATTGATTAAATTTACTAAACTAGGTTGATTTGCATTCCTGAACTGTCGACAACCAAATGTTTTGACAAAATTCTACTATGCTTAAAGCTATGCTCTATAGGCGATAAATATCCAGGAAGCTGTCCAGTATTTACCCCTAGAGTATCTAATGTCTCGAAAGATCAAATAAACGATTTTCCTCGCTGCGAACTATTTCTCAGTCGAATGACAGGTCACGAGATACAAAATCAGAAACCTTGAGGTTACTAAAGATATGATAAAACGATTAATAGTTAGCTGTGCATTTCTATCCATGACTGCTTGTGCGATCGATCCCTATACTGGCGAACAAAAAGTCAGCAACACTGCCTACGGTGCTGGTATTGGTGCTGCAGCTGGAGCAGCCATAGGGGCTGCAGCGGATGGTGGTAGTGGAGCATGGAAAGGGGCAATTGCAGGTGCTGCTGTCGGTACAGGTGCTGGTTATTATATGGATCGACAAGAAAAAATATTGCGATTGAAGTTAGAGCGTACAGGAGTACGGGTTCAAAGAGAAGGTGACAATATTCGCTTGGTGATGCCGGGAGATATCACCTTTAATTCAGGGCAATATACGATTCAAAGCCAGTTCTACGAAATCATGGGTTCTGTAGCAAAGGTTATCGATGAGTATGATAAGACTGCGGTAGAAGTATCTGGGCACACAGACTCTACTGGTGGTGCAGCGTTAAACCAAAAATTGAGTGAACAGCGGGCAAAAGCAGTTGCCAGTTTTTTGCAGGCACAAGGTGTTAATTCAAACCGAATTTTTACACAAGGTTTTGGCCCAGGTCATCCGGTTGCCGGAAACGAGACTTCAAACGGCAGACGCGCAAATCGAAGAGTAGAGATCAGGTTGTTGTCCAGGTCAAGTTAGACACGTGACAGTCATACGATCTCAATAAGTTTGTTAAGATTCTCTCATTGTGGTGTTTATACCTCTCCGCACATGAAAATTTAGCATCCTGTGCACACGCTTTTTGCGGATAGTTGCGTTGGAAAACCTTGTTGTAGAACGACTACAGCTAAGGTTTTCCGCCTTACACTCCACAAAATATCACGCACACAAAATGCTAAATTTTCAAGTGCGAAGAGTCTATTTCACAGGAGTATAAATGCAGTAACAACTTATTGGGGTTGGTGGAATAGACTTACGCGTGTTATTTCATCATCGAGCTTTTAAACAAGCGATCCATTTTTTCACTGGTTGCCCAGGAAGCTTGTTCTGCTGCTTTTGCAGCAGCAGCGGCATCGTTAGCACTTGATTCAGCGCGTTGCGCTGACGCATTGGCTTCTTCCACAGAAGCTAAGGCATTTTTAGCTGTTTGATCGGTGCTTGCCAGATCGGCTTTTAATGAAGACATATCGCTACTCAATGCATCAATATCTGAATTCGATGCACACCCTGTAAACAATCCAATCAGTAAACTCATGGCTACAATTTTCATACTATGATTTTTCATCCAATTTCTCCCTAGCTATTACGTATACAATATAAAACTAACATTACAATTTGGCTACTGTTACTGAATAAGGACAAGTGTTCCTGTTTTTATCCAGCGTCCAAGCCGATCTATTTGTCGATTTGTCAGAGCGATACAGCCGCGCGTCCAGTTCATGCGCTCGTGCAGGTCTGGATCAGCGCGCCCCAAGCCATGAATCCCAAGCATGCCACCCAGTTCAGTATATTGTGGCGGTGTTTTGTAGCGTCGATGCGCAGTTTTGATTTGTTTGGCAATTGACTCGGTTGTTCTGCTATCAGTTAATGCGCGTTCAGCATCCTCTACGCTGGGATAGTTAAAACCATAAAAAGTTCGATATCGACTTTTGTGATTCACCCAGGTTATCCGATAGCGCCCCAACGGTGTTTTCTTATCACCTTTTTGCTTTGTCAGGGTCGTGCCACCTTGACCAATTGCAATGCCTTTAAAAACATCTTTTGGGACTTCGCCATCAAACACTGTTAAAATCTGTCGGTCTGTGTCGACATGCACCCAGGTACCGCTTTGCTGGGCAGAGCTAATACCAGACCATATTAGAACAGAGAAAAATGCAGTCGTGTGGAATAATAATCTAAACATAAGCATTGATGACGGCTATCATACTATAACTCTATTCTACTTATCTACTCTTCTATTGAATTCAATCTCTTAAATAATAATCTTTATGAATATTCTTACTATAAAAACTAATCCTTTTTCCGATCAAAAACCAGGCACATCCGGGTTGAGAAAAAAAGTCAAAGTGTTTGAGCAAGCACATTATCTGGAGAATTTTGTCCAGTCCATCTTTGACACACTTGAAAATAATCACGATCAGCCAACATTACAAGGACAAACCCTGGTTGTCGGTGGTGACGGTCGTTATTACAACAAGCAGGCGATACAAATTATACTAAAAATGGCAGCTGCCAATGGATTTTCTCGCGTTCTGGTTGGCCAGCACGGGATATTATCGACTCCAGCAGCATCGCATATTATTCGCAAATATTCTGCATTGGGAGGGCTTGTTTTATCAGCCAGTCATAATCCAGGTGGGCCAGATGCTGATTTTGGCATTAAATACAATATTGCAAACGGTGGCCCGGCTCCGGAAAATTTTACCGATGCATTTTATCAGCGCAGCGTTGAGATTGAACAGTATAAAATCATTGGGCATCCAGGCACTGACCTTGATAAGATCGGCACCAGTAATCTAGCTGATATGACTGTCCAGATAATTGATTCTGTGGAGGATTATGCGGAATTAATGCAAGAACTGTTTGACTTCAATGCAATGTGCAGTTCAATTGCGGAAGGTAGCCTTAGTTTTCGTTTTGATGCCATGAATGCGGTAACCGGTCCTTATGCGAAAAAAATTCTGATTGATCAACTTGGGGCTCCAGCCGATTCAGTAATGCGCGCTACTCCACTTGAGGATTTTGGAGGATGTCATCCTGACCCAAACCTGGTTCATGCTCATGATTTGGCAGAAATGATGATGCAAGACGATGCTCCAACACTCGGTGCAGCTTCAGATGGTGATGGTGATCGCAATATGATTGTTGGCAAAAATGCGTATGTCAATCCCAGTGACAGCCTGGCTATTTTGGCTGCCAATGCGCATCTGATTAGTGGTTATCAACAAGGTCTTTCAGGTGTCGCCCGATCCATGCCCACTAGCCGAGCTGTTGACCGCGTAGCAAAAGCACTTGGCATAGAATGTTATGAAACACCCACTGGCTGGAAGTTTTTTGGCAATCTGCTGGATGCGGGTAAGATTACCTTATGTGGTGAGGAGAGCTTTGGTAGTGGCTCAGACCATGTACGAGAAAAAGACGGTCTCTGGGCTGTCTTGTTTTGGTTGAATATTATTGCCATCCAAAAACAACCTGTTAAAGATATCGTTGATAAACACTGGCAGCGATATGGCAGGGATTATTACTCACGGCACGATTATGAGGCAGTTGACAGTGATATAGCTGCACAATTATTTGCATCACTGATTACAAAATTACCAGGTTTGACAGGGCAGTCATTCAAAGGTTATACCATTGCCCAGGCTGATGAATTCAGCTATAAAGACCCCATTGACAATAGTATCAGTGACCATCAAGGCATTCGCATTCTTTTCGAAAATGATTCGCGGCTTATTTTCAGGTTATCAGGCACTGGTACTGAAGGAGCGACCCTTCGCATCTATTTAGAGCAGTATGAGGAGGATACATCAAAGCATCAAATGGATCCCCAGATAGTCTTATCAGATTTAATCGACATAGCAGAAACACTGAGTCAGGTTAAACAGTTAACAGGGCGCAATGAGCCAAGCGTAATTACCTGATGACTATTGTTACTAAGAGATGAGAATTGTACAAGACCCGAATGCCTGATTTGTCTTTTGGCTCCACTACAGTACTGGAATAACAGTTGCGTAGCTATACAACGATTGAGATTGTTTAGCCTGGAGAAAAGACCCGTCAGAAAGTTCAAATTATTTGATGCATTTGAAACGAAATCGCAATGTTCCTTGTCAATTATCCTAATAAGGAGTTGCTAGAGAATGGCGATAATTTAAAAGCTGAGTCTGAAACCATCAACCAGAATTCCAGGCAAGGTCATGCTTGATGATGAGCGACGCTGGTAGGTATCGGTGCTGGCAAGGCATTCTGTTTCTTCGCTGAGGTCGACAAGTCTGTCACCAAGAATTTCATAGATACTTTGGTCAAAACGCATCACATCGATTGGTGCTTTGATCATGCCGTTTTCAATGTAGAAACAGGCAAACCGGGTCATTCCGGTAATCCGACAATTGCCGCGGTCTGAGAAGTTGGTGTACCACAAATTGTTAATATACAGGCCAGTATCAATTGCTGATAGTGTCTCCGAATTTTTCAGTTGTCCGCTTGCTAGCAGTAGCGATTGTGGTGTTTCTGAGTGTGCATTGACTACAGCGTTATATTCTTTTGCGCTGCGCGAGCTGGCAAGATAGTTTGTCCGCATACCTTGATTAATCAGGACCACTTCATCAGGGTTAATAAATCCTTGATCGGTAAAACAAGGTGTAAAACCTTCGCGATGGTTTTCGCTTAATCTGACTCTGGAATCCAGTGCCAGTGTCGCTTCGTTGAGTTTGATTAATGGCGAGTTTTTGGTGTGATGGCTTTTCAGACCAAAGCCACCCCAACTAACTATCTCCAATATTGAAGAGAGTGCAGTCGGGCTGAGGTAACAGCGATAATCTGTGGGTTTTAAGGATATTGATGGCCTGGAAATTAATTCCAATTGCTGGTGAATATTTTCAAATTTTTGGGTTAGCTTGCCTGGTTGCCAATTAGTTCCGGCATATTGTGATTTAACCGCTTTGTCGGTATTGAGAAAGCAACTCCAGTCCAGATTAAACTGATGATGTGTTTGCCAGTTGTGCTGTCCTAACGAATTGGCAAAGCCATGGAATAGAGTGCCGCTGGCATACATTCCCACCAGATCCAGCCCGCTTGCAGTCTCAATCAGCTGCTCAATGATTTGTTGTGAATCCGGAAGCTGATTATCTGGATTGTGGTCGGTATTGGTAGGAGAAGTATTGTAATTCAGATATAGATCTTCAGGACTCTGTTTATTTTGTTCTCGAAGTGTTTTGAGCAGTTGGGTTAGCCGCTGCAGGTCAAGGCTATGTTGACCACTGATATTACATTGAGCAGAGCAATGGTGATTTCCACGAATTAGTTGCAAACCAAATTCATACTGACAGACAGACCCGGCTTGGCGTATGCGATTGTTGTTGAGACGCACAAAATCGGAATGTTCACCACTAAATGTGCATAACAAGACTTCTTCGGAATCAAGCGTTTTGTTGAGTGCCGAGCTCAGTGCATAAAATTCTTCTTTGATTTGCACTATGAGCCGCCGAATACATTAACATCCTCAAACAGGCAGGCTGGTGAGGCATGACCGACCTGAACAGCCTGGTTCGGTTCGCCTTTGCCACAGGCTGGAACACTGAGTACTTGGTAGCTGTTCTGATCTCCGACTGCACTGAGGTTACGCCAAAACTCAGCCGAGATGCCGCGATAATTGGGGTTTTTAACAACACCGGCAAGTTTGCCATCTTCAATTAACCGAGCATATTCGCAGCCGAACTGAAACTTGTTGCGACTGTCATCAATTGACCACGAGCGATTGGTATCCATCAGAATGCCTGATGATGTTTGTGAAATCATTTGTTCCAGACTGGTGTCACCCGCAACCAGATTGATGTTGGCCATGCGATCAATTGCAGGTCGATTCCAGTCACAAGCAAGACTATTGGCAACACCAGGCATCTCAGCACGTTGTTGTGATAGATGACCAGCCAGCGGGCGTTGTAACATGCCGTCTTTGATTAGATATTGTGTTTGTGCAGGAGTGCCTTCATCATCGAATGAGTAAGAAGCAGTTTGTTGAGGGTTTTCCGGGTCAAAAGTAACGTTTAACAGCCTGGAGCCATATTGGTAGGAGCCAAACATATCCTGGGTAACAAAACTGGTGCCAGCATAATTACGCTCATCACCTAGAATACGATCTAATTCCAGAGGGTGACCGATGCTTTCATGGATTTGCAAAGTCATCTGGCTTGGCATTAATAGTAGATCGCGTTTGTCGGCTGGACAATCAGGCGCTTCCAGTAATTGCTGAGCCTGTTCTGCTACGCGCTGCGCCTGGTCAGCAAATTCAATCTGAGCTAATTGTTCCAGGCCTACCTGGGCGCTGTGTTCGATACCGAAGCTACGTTGCTGAGACTCGACACCTTGATTTGCGAGTACTGACATCATGGCTAAAAGTCGTGAAAATTGTTGTTCTATTTCCACATCTTCAGTGATTAAAATACTGGTGGTTTGGGAATAATTGAGGCTTGTCCACCAGTCGACAATTTTGTCATTCGGATTTAAAGTTTGACAAATATCAGTGAGCAAGTTGATTTTGTCAGACACTGACATTGTTTCCCAAGCTGTGTTAATAGACGATTGCCAGTACCCCGAGCGTTGTGGGTGCGGATAGTGTCGGGATTGTATCAGCGAGTAATCAGCACTGAGTTTAGCCCAGACGAATGCCTGGTTAATCGCCCGCTTCAATCCCGCTGGGGATAAATCACAGGTAGCTGCATAACCAATTCCACCGCCAACGATCAAGGTGATATGGACGCCTTGGCTGTGGTTGAGAGAGATTGGCTCAGGCTTATCCTGACGCACCATGATCTGCTGATATTGACTGTCTACAAATCGTAGCGACCAAAAATCCACATTGGGTAAAGCAGTTTTGAAGTTTTTTAGAAGCTGAGCTGTCATGTCGAACAGCTTATCAGTAAACGGGGTATTCCACGAGTACTGGAATGTTTCAGTGAAGCATGAACGTTGCTATGGTGAGGAAGCGGAATTCAAGAGGTTTCGAAATTGGTGCGGGTTCTTGTATTGTTAAATAGTTGTTCAGTTTATAAGGAGAAGCGTAGGTGTATAGTGAGCTGTGTGCCTACTTTTCTAACGCAGCTACCCGTAAAAAAAATCATACGCAAGATGTTGCATTTTCATGTGCAGAGAGTAGATTAATAGAGTTTCTCAATCGGGTGTTTGTGATTATGATGGCATTTTCGATGACTCGGCCCGGCTGAGAGGAAAAGTCTTTTACATTGTGGGCAAATACACTGCTTAATGTTGAGAGTTACAGGTGTATTTCCTGTTTCTAATTGAATCCTGACAAATGGTATTATTTTTCCTTTATGCTTTGGAGTAGTGCCATCAGGAAGCTTATTTATAAGTTTTTGGAGGTGTTCCCCTGTAAATACATTGAAACTGAGATCTACCGAAATTTCTGATGGAATTTCTTGTGTGCGAAGATCTACAGCTCTCTTGGGGGGATGTTGTGATAACGCTGTATTAGTCATGATAATAGAAGTTGATACAGTTCATAAAGTACCCGCGAATAGAAGTCGTTAGTGGATCTGATTGGTGCAAATTATTATTCCCGATAAGTATTTATACCGGCACCTCAATTAATTTTCCCGATTTAACATCATAGATATAACCATAAACGGGTATGTTAACTGGAACCATCGAATTAGATTTGATGCGTGTGACATCTTCTTTGACACTGGTTGCCTGATCTGTGATTGTCAGCCAATCGACATAGTTTGCTTCTGTGGTGCTAGGGCCTTCACCTGAATCATGCCAACCACTTGCATCAACACTTGCCGTTTTCAGACTACTGCCGAGCAAGTCGCGCATAATGTCATCGGTAAACGTTTCCATACCACAATCGGTGTGATGAATGACAAACCATTCACGTGTCCCCAATAGTTTGTATGAAATAACCAGTGATCGAATTGCATCGTCACTTGCTCTGCCGCCAGCGTTACGAATGACATGAGCATCACCTTCAGCAAGTCCGGCATACTTTGCGGGATCCAGTCGGGCATCCATGCATGTCAAGATGGCAAAATGTCGACCCGGAGGCATTGGCAAATCACCTTTGTCTCCGAAATTATTTGCATATTGTTGATTGGCTTGAAGTACTTCGTCCAATATTTGACTCATCATTTTTCTCCGAATGTGTATTTGCTTGTTAGACCTAATACCTTCATAAGTGATTGCAATCTTTGCACGTGCAGAAGCTTAGCTGTTATGAGACCATATTAATTACTTCCTTAACAGAAATAAAGATGTAAAATGTTATTTCACTAGTAACCAATAGTTACTAAACATGGATAAATTAAAATGCATGACTGCCTTTTGTTGTGTTGCTGACTTAGGCAGCTTTGTGGCAGCCGCAGAAAAGCTAAACTTGTCAGGACCGATGGTGAGCAAACACATCGCTCATCTGGAGCGACACTTGGATGTTTGTTTACTGAATCGTACGACTAGAAAAGTAAATTTGACTGAGACGGGTCGCCAATATTATTCGCGTTGTAAACAGTTATTGAATGATTTAACTGAGTTGGAAGAATTGACAAGTCAAACAGAGCATTTGCCCAAAGGTCTTTTGAAAATCAACGCACCGGTTGATTTTGGTATGATGCATATGCTTCCTGCGATTGATGACTATAAAAAAACATACCCGCAAATCGATGTTCAACTGGTGCTGGAAAATAAGCATGTTGAGCTAAATGATGGTGTTTTCGATATCGTTATCAGGATTACAGATGAACCGGATAATCACGTCATTGGAAAAATAATCAGAACGACAGAGCTGTGTACGTATGCATCTTCAGGGTATCTCGAAGAACATGGTGAGCCAATGACAATTGATGCGTTGCAGCATCACCAATGCTTACAGTTTCTAGGCACGCCTCATGGAGAAGCGTGGATTTTCCAGAACGGAAAAAAACTTCAGAGTATCAAACCACAATGGTGTTTTGCTTCAAATAATGGCAGTGTTCTCTGTCAGGCAGCAGAGAAAGGCATGGGGGTTTTTCAGGCACCCGATATAACGGTAGAGCCTTATCTGAATTCTGGGACTCTAAAAAAAATCCTTTATTCTTATCGAGTACCTTCTTTGCCTATTTACGCGATGTATTTATCACGCCGCTACATACCAATAAAAACATCCTCGTTTATCAAGTTTTTGACTGGTTATTTTGAGAAGGCATGTTGATTCAAGTTAGCTGTGTAAATGACCATTGATCTTGTGGTTGTGGAACGTGCAAGGAGTTATTTCGACGACTGACACAGAATTGTTGTTGTCTTCAAGGCAATGGCAGCGGGGCATAGCTGGCTATACAACTGTTTCTATCACACGGAAGACGAATAAAAAGGCAAGTAAGTTGTCAAAATTACTTCGTGTGATTTTTTGAGCTAGCTGAACCCCATAAAAAAGGTTTGTAGTGGTAAATATATAAGTGTTGTACCGATGCAGAAAGAGCTTTAAACAGATCTCGTGCATATCAAAACATTTGGAAAACGACAAAGTCTTTCGGACAAAGCGCGCTAAATATTGGCGCAATGTATTATTATTCCACCGTTCAATGTGAGTCGTTTCCCCAGTTTCTTTCCCCACGGCATCATGCTGTTCACTGGGGATAATAATTTGATACGCCTGCCAACAGTCGCTGTAACACGTGGCTTGGCGATAAGCAGCTGGGACACGATTCCAAAGCGCCTGACAGGTGGTTTCACCGCGATCACCGCAGGCATAAGTAACGATTTCACGGGTATCTCGACTCAAAGCAATCCATCCCCAGACTTTCGCTGCTTTACTGTAAACAAACGACCACAGTTCATCCAGCTCTAATACCGGCGTCTGCCCAAGACATACGGGTGCCAGCGTATTCTCTAGCGGTGGAAGTTGATCAACACTTTTTTTTAACCACGCGTTCAAGGTTGGACGACTTACCCCAAACGTGCGAGCAATCCCGCGCAGACTGGAGCGTTCTTGATGGGCTTTAAAATGATAGCTTTCTCAGCCTCTGTATATCACACTTGGGGTTCAAGTACACCATAGGCGTCACACGCGCCTTACAATGGTGTTGTGAATGACCACACCCGTTGGTGCCATTTTTGGTGAGGTGTTAATTGTGGTATTTTCGGCAGGTATAGACTTTCCTGATTACCCATAAGCTTCCGCAACTTTACTCGGAATTTTCACTCTAATGGAGATGTAATCACGGAGTCAAAGCCATGAGCAAAAATAAAGTGCAGTTCCAGGCAGGCTATAGCTTAATACAGCTATTTCAAGACTACGGAACAGAAAGCCAATGCCGCGAAGCTTTATTCAAATTACGCTGGCCGACAGGGTTTAATTGCCCTGAGTGTGGTGGTTATCAGTATTGCTTTTTAAAAGCAAGAAAGCTCTATCAGTGTAATCAATGCCATCATCAAACGTCATTGATAAGCAGAACCATTTTTGAGCAAACCAAACTTCCTCTAACGAAGTGGTTTTTAGCCATCTACTTAATCACACAATCAAAACAGGTCTGTCAGCGTTGGCGCTTAAACGTGAAATCGGTGTGTCTTACAAGACAGCATGGAGTATGAAACACAAGATCATGCAGGTCATGAAGGAACGAGATGATTGCAAGCGACTCAGTGGAACAATCCAGTTAGATGACGTCTATTGGGGTGGCGAACGCCACGGTGGAAAAAGAGGCAGAGGCTCAGCCAATAAGGTCCCGTTTGTTGCCGCTGTTTCACTCGATAAAGAAGGTCACCCGATTGCAATGAATATGAATGTCGTTAAAGGGTTTCGGCAGACAGAAATATCACGCTGGGCAAAACAGCATCTACAGCCTGATAGCACGGTTATTTCGGATGGATTGCCTTGTTTTTCAGCAGTGACTGATGCTGATTGTCATCACATCAGCATTGTAACAGGCGGTGGATACCAAAGTGTCACAAAAAAAGAATTTGCTTGGGTGAATACCATGATAGGCAATGTTAAAAATGCCATCACTGGCACTTACCATGCAATCAACCCAAAGCATTTGCCACGCTATCTTGCTGAATTCTGCTATCGCCATAACAGACGGTTCCAGCTAGAAGATATGATCCCTCGTTTTGCCTATGTTGCAGTCAGGACGACTCCTATGCCAGACAGACTTTTAAAATTGGCGGAAGCTTATGGGTAATCAGGTAGCTTTTTAACCGCAGGCCTACAGGACGTATCGTGGCGCTCGTACATTTGAGCTAACAGGCGAATACCCTTGTCTATATATTTTTACGATACTGAGCGATCAACCGGGTTAGTTGTTGGCGTGAATAGCCACTGATCTTCATCAAGTAGCGAATGACCACGCCTTTATCTGGGTGTGGCAATGTCAGGTAACGAAATTTGACTGGTGTGCTTTGAATCTAGCGATAGCAATCATCTTTATTGCTGATGACAACAAAGGCGACTGCCTGTGTACCAGACAGAAAATCGGACAACTGACTGATGGTTGTTAAATCTTCAAGTTTCATGATGGTTTTCATCCTTCCATCATGAACGGGTTTTTATGCCAATTCAGCTCATTCCAGACTCATTTTATATTGGACAAGCAGGGCCACCGCATTAAAAAGCATTTGAAAACATGATTTTGGCGCGATAAGCATCGTTCCAAGCGGCTTTTCTCTTTTTCTTTGCAAGGCTGAGAGAAGAAGCTTCCTGTTGAAACAAATTCAGGCAGAGATGACGAATACTCGTCATGATCGTAGCAGCATTTCCTTTGATTCGGCTCGCGTCGTCACCAAAGATGACATCCAGTCGCCAATGAAGCGGATTTTCAACGCCCCAGTGCCCACGTACAGCATTTGCGAAGGGCTTGGCAACCGCAGGAATCGAGTTGATGAAGTAACGACGCTCGAGAGATTTAGTCTTCCCTTGAAGGCATTCGCGCTCGACCATGCCAATGCTTTTTAATCCCTTCCATTGGTGGGTATTAGGAAGACTCAGCAAATCATCACTCACCCAGTATCGTCGTGTCTCCAACCTGCCATGCGCCTTATCGAGTTCTTCCTCATAGTCGTAATTGATACCTCTGAAGTGGTTGGCTTGCGCGGTGACAAAGAAATCTTCAACCGCTTCATGAAGCTTGCTCTGATTACCTTTCAATCCCAGTACATAATCCCCATTTTGTTCAATCACTTGTTTAGCAATCGCTCGTTGACAACTCATCGCATCAATCGTGATGATACAGCCCTTGAGTTCGAGCAATTTAAGTAGTTTCGGAATGGCTGTAATCTCATTAGATTTATCATCCGTTGCTTGTTGACCCAAAACCATGCGGTTGCTGCACGCCCATGCACTCACCATATGCAGTGGATTTCGGTCGTTCTTGCGGTCACGTGAACCGCGAGCTGTTTTGCCATCGATGGCAATGACTTCTCCACCTGTTACGGTCAATACCGATTGTGTCCAACTCATAAAACACTCGCGAAAACCGGTAGGTGATAGTCTTGAGAGAACATAGGCTATACAGTCGTGCGACGGGACTCCGTTCTCAAGTGCAATATATTGACGGAGCCAACTTAATTTTTCTTGACCAAAGTCTTCTATCGCTTCCCATCCATCTGCGCCGCTGGCAACCGCAGATAGAGTAAGGACAATGATGTCTATTAACTTATGTTGCTTGTGGCGTTCTATCCTCGGGTCTTTTAGGGTGGAAAAATGATCTATTATGCTGGCTGTCATGAGAAATCCTTATGTAAGTTCTCATAATGATCTCCTAATCAATTGCATTCAATCAAGTTTTAATGCGGTGACCCTGATTGGACAAGGCTTATTGTTAATAAAATCACAATTACATGATATAGTACTCTGCTATTTATGATTCACGTATACCAGTTTATTGAACAACAAACAACGATCAATCAAAGCCGCAGATCACTTGGACTAATTTGATTTAACCAGACAGAGGAAAAACTGTGAGTAAAGAGTTTATTTTTACATCGGAATCGGTGTCAGAAGGCCATCCTGACAAAATGTCAGATCAAATTTCTGACGCAATCCTGGATGCCATTATTGCTCAAGACACCCATGCGCGTGTTGCGTGTGAAACCATGGTAAAAACCGGAATGGTGGTACTTGCTGGAGAAATCACCACGACAGCAATTATTGATTATGAACCAATTGTTCGAGATGTTGTGAACAGTATTGGTTATGACAATTCTGATGTTGGTTTTGATGGAGATAATTGTGCAGTACTCAATGCATTGGGACGCCAATCTCCCGATATTGCGCAAGGTGTTGATCGCGCCAATCAAGAAGATCAGGGAGCGGGTGACCAAGGACTGATGTTTGGTTATGCAACCAACGAAACAGATGTGTTAATGCCTGCACCGATTGCATATGCCCATCGACTTGTACAAAAACAGGCCGAGGTACGTAAATCCGGTGCGTTGAAATGGCTAAGACCGGATGCGAAAAGTCAGGTGACTTTTTTGTATCAAGACGACAAGCCAGTTGGTATTGATGCCGTTGTTTTATCAACCCAGCATGATGATGACATTAGTTTGCCGGATTTACAGGAAGCAGTGATGGAAGAGATCATCAAACCTGTACTGCCTGCTGAGTGGTTAAACAGCAACACTCAGTATCATATTAATCCAACTGGCAAGTTCGTCATTGGTGGCCCTGTTGGCGATTGCGGTCTGACTGGACGTAAAATTATTGTTGATACCTATGGTGGTATGGCGCGTCATGGCGGCGGTGCTTTTTCAGGCAAGGACCCATCTAAAGTGGATCGATCAGCTGCCTATGCTGGTCGCTATGTGGCAAAGAATATCGTTGCTGCAGGACTAGCGGATCGCTGTGAAATCCAGATTTCCTATGCGATTGGTGTTGCGCAGCCAACATCAATTAGTATTGATACCTTTGGTACTGGCAAGATTGATGATAGTAAGATTGAAGCATTGGTTAAAGAGTTGTTTGATCTGCGTCCATATGCATTAGTGAATATGCTGGATCTGATCCGCCCGATTTATCGCCAAACAGCAAGCTATGGTCATTTCGGTCGCAATGATATCGATTTACCATGGGAAGCGACTGATAAAGCTGATCAATTAAAGGCTGCAGTATAAACAACGATAGCTTATTCCTTAACTAACATATATGCACTTGCTCCATTTCGTCTAGCTCTGAAGCATATACAAGTACAAGGTAAGCTGAATATCTATATATTTTCTTACTACTTCTGTTCAAGGAGCGTTGCAGCGAGTCAATAGCGTGTGGTTATAAATCATTATAATAATGGTTTGTAGCATACACTATTGAATCGTTAGGCTTGAACGGAACGTTTCTGATTTAACGACGCTCTGCATTTTATTGGAGATAAACTATGAATGCAGTTGTGGATAACAACTTCACTGATTATAAAGTCACAGACATGAGTCTTGCTGACTGGGGTCGCAAAGAAATTGCGATTGCTGAAACAGAAATGCCAGGCTTAATGGCGTTACGTAAAAAATACGGCAACGACAAGCCATTAAAAGGTGCGCGTGTTGCAGGGTCTCTGCACATGACCATTCAAACCGCTGTTTTAATTGAAACGCTGGTTGAACTTGGTGCTGATGTACGCTGGGCTTCCTGTAATATTTTCTCAACACAAGATCATGCAGCCGCTGCGATCGCAGCCGCAGGCATCCCTGTGTATGCTACCAAGGGTGAAACCCTGGATGAATATTGGGAATATGCACATCAGATCTTCGCTTGGGATGATGGTGGTACACCAAACATGATTCTTGATGATGGTGGTGATGCAACCATTCTAATTGAGCTTGGTACTAAAGCAGAAAGTAACTTGTCGGTTCTGGATAATCCAGGCAGCGAAGAAGAAATCTCCCTGTTTAATTCAATCAAGGCTCAATTAAAAAATCATCCGAACTGGTATTCAACTATTCGCGCCAATATTAAAGGCGTGACTGAAGAAACCACAACAGGTGTACATCGTCTCTATCAAATGGCTGAAGCGAATGAATTAACGTTTCCAGCGATTAACGTTAACGATTCAGTTACAAAATCAAAATTTGACAATTTGTATGGTTGCCGCGAATCATTAGTTGATGGCATTAAACGTGCGACAGACGTAATGATTGCTGGCAAGATTGCGGTTGTGCTTGGTTATGGTGATGTTGGTAAAGGCTGTGCTCAATCACTGAGTGGTTTGGGTGCAACCGTATGGGTTACTGAAATTGATCCGATTTGTGCTTTGCAGGCAGCAATGGAAGGCTTCCGCGTTGTCAATATGGATGAAGCCTGCTCTCAAGCGGATATTTTTGTAACGGCTACTGGTAATTACCATGTCATTACCAAAGAGCACATGATGGCAATGAAAAATCAATCGATTGTCTGCAATATTGGTCATTTCGATAATGAAATTGACTGTGCAGGTTTAGCTGATTTTAAGTGGGAGAATATCAAGCCACAAGTTGATCATATTATTTTTCCTGACGGCAAACGTATTATTCTGTTGGCTGAAGGACGTTTGGTTAATCTGGGGTGTGCAACAGGACATCCAAGTTTTGTCATGTCAAATTCCTTCACCAATCAAACCTTGGCTCAGATAGAGCTATGGGCTCATGGTGAAAACTATGAGAATAAGGTTTACATGCTTCCAAAACAACTGGATGAAGAAGTTGCACGTTTGCACCTTGGTAAAATTGGAGCAAACCTGACTGTCTTGACAGATTATCAGGCTGATTATCTGAGTCTTGATAAGAATGGCCCATATAAGCCAGAGCATTATCGATACTAGATCGTTATAGGTTACTGAATGTTTGTAAATAAGGGGCTGAAATGCCCCTTATTCATATATCACCTATTTAATTCTACTTTATCAGATGACTAATGCGGGTGTGTTGTGCGCTCCATTAGGGGAATAGCAACGCTGATTGGTGCGTAAACGTACCCTACAAAAACACTGTTGTATGTCTGTTATTTAATGTGACAAAGTTAGGATTAAGAATAGAATGGACTAGAAGAGGTTGAACCAATGCAGTCTCAAAAAAAATATCCACGCTCATACAGTTTTGAATTTTTTCCACCAAGAACGGACGAGGGTTTAGAAAAATTAACGTCAGTTTGGCAATCCTTAGCTAAAGTAACCCCTGATTTCTTTTCAGTAACCTATGGTGCGGGTGGCTCAACCCGTGATAACACCATGCGCACCGTCACTTCGGTTCAGCAAGATACTGGAATAGAGGTTGCCCATCATTTATCCTGTGTAGCAGCGACTTTTGGTAGTATTGATGAAATACTTCAGGAATTTAAGCAGCAAGGAATTAAACGTATCGTCGCCTTACGTGGCGATATGCCATCCGGAATGCATGCACGCGGTGATTTTAATTATGCCAGCGATCTGGTTGAATTTATTCGCAAACAAACTGGCGATTATTTTCAGGTTGAAGTTGCGGCTTATCCAGAAATGCATCCGCAAGCACAGAATCCAGTAACTGATCTTGATAGTTTTAAAATCAAGGTTGACGCTGGTGCAGATCGGGCTATTACTCAATATTTCTATAATATTGATGCTTATTTTGCATTTATTGACGAATGTGAGAAAAAGAATATCGATTTACCGATTATTCCAGGGATTATGCCAATTATTAATTTTACGCAATTGGCTCGATTCTCTGACGCGTGTGGCGCGGAAATTCCACGTTGGATGCGCAAGCGACTGGAAGGGTATGGTGATGACAGCGCATCAATTCATGCTTTCAGCACAGAAATGTTGGCTGATATGGCTCAGCGGTTGCTGGATAATGGTGTGCCGGGTATTCATTTCTATAGCATGAATAAAGCTAGGCCAAGTTTGGCAATCTGGGAGCAGCTGGATTTTCCAAAATAACAACGCGTGAATTGCTATGACTGGACAAAATAAACACTGGGCGGAACGTGATCTAAAAGTATTGTGGCATCCATGCACACAAATGAAAGATCATGAAACCCTGCCGATGATTCCAATCAAAAGCGGCAAAGGTGTCTGGCTGGAAGATTTTGATGGCAATCGTTATATTGATGCCATTAGTTCCTGGTGGGTTAATATATTCGGTCATTGCAATCCAGATATTAACGCAGCATTAAAACAACAGCTCGAGCAATTAGAGCACGTCATTCTGGGGGGTTTCAGCCACCAGGCAGCGATTGAGCTGGCAGAGCGGTTGGTGACGATAACACCTGCTGGGCTGGATCGCTGTTTTTATGCAGACAATGGTTCGTCAGCAGTAGAAGTGGCTTTGAAAATGAGCTTCCATACCTGGCACAATCTGGAAAAGCATAACAAAACCCGTTTTATTGCACTGGAAAATAGCTATCACGGCGAAACGCTGGGTGCATTAGCGGTTGGTGATGTGGCGTTGTATAAACAAACCTACGATCCATTGCTCATGGATGTCATCACAGTACCAGGCCCTGATTGTTATTATCGAGAATCGGGAGAAAGCTGGGAGCAGTATTCACAACGTCGTTTCGCGCTAATGGAGGCTGCATTAGAGCAACATGCCGAACAAGTCTGTGCCGTGATCGTTGAGCCACTGGTTCAATGTGCAGGCAATATGCGCATGTATGATCCTGTGTATTTGAAAATGCTGCGTGATGCATGTAATCGACATCAAGTGCATTTGATCGCCGACGAAGTTGCTGTCGGGTTTGGTCGAACCGGAACCTTGTTTGCCTGTGAGCAAGCTGATATTTCTCCCGATTTTATTTGTTTATCCAAAGGTTTAACTGGCGGCTATTTGCCGTTATCGGCAGTGTTAACCAGTGATGATGTTTATAATGTTTTTTATCAAGACTATGCCAGTCTGAAAGGTTTTTTGCATTCGCACAGCTACACGGGCAATGCACTTGGTTGTCGGGCTGCACTGGCAACGCTGGACATTTTCAGCAACCAGCAGGTGATTGAAAACAATAAAAATCTGGCGCAACAGATGCATCAACAAACGCGTCGTTTTGTCGATCATCCACATGTGGCTGAAGTACGCCAAACAGGAATGATTGTTGCCATCGAAATGGTTAAAGATAAAGCTTCAGGTGAGTCTTATGATTGGCAGGAAAGACGCGGGTTACGCGTTTATCAATACGCACTTTCAAAAGGTGTTCTACTAAGGCCGTTAGGCAATGTGGTTTATTTTATGCCGCCTTATGTGATTAGTCCGGAAGAAATTCAAACCATGATTGATGTCGCCTGGCAAGGAATAGAATATGCAACTGCTGAGTGATTATTGGTTAAGAGGGTGAGAATCACCCGTGTTTTTCTTCCTCAATCGTTGGTTAGTGGCGAATCCATACAAATTAACGACGAGTCGGCTCATTATATATTGACTGTTCTGCGGCTGAAAGCGGGATATTCACTGGTGGTGTTTAACGGTGAAGGCGGTGAATATCAAGCAACAATTACTGATCTTGGTCGTAAAAAATCACTGACATTATTGATCGGTGAACATCAGTTTCGAACCAGTGAATCACTGATACAGACGACACTTGCTGTCGGTATATCGCGTGGGGAGCGGATGGATTATGCAGTGCAAAAAGCTGCTGAGCTTGGTGTGACAACAATTTCTCCATTGCTAACTGAATACTGTGTCGTCAAACTGAATTCTCAGCAAGCAGAGCGAAGACACAGACATTGGCAGCGCATCGTCGAGCATGCATGTGAGCAATGTGGGCGCACAGTGGTGCCTCGTATCGACTATCCTGTCAATTTGGTTGATTGGCTCGCACAGGCGCGCCCAGGTTGTCGATTACTGTTTCATCCTGACCAAAGTCAACATCTGGTGCAAGTTAAGTCGGTTGATCAACAGTTTCATTTGTTAATTGGTCCAGAAGGTGGTTTTTCAGACGCAGAATGTGTACATGCAATTGCTGCTGACTTTCAACCAGTTAGCATTGGGCCAAGAGTGTTACGCGCAGAAACAGCAGTTGTTGCTGCATTAACATCAATACAGTTGCGTTGGGGCGATTTCTAGAGAAGTGCAGGGTTGTGTATTAGCCAACTTACTGGTTGCTGTACTAGTTCTGGATTCAATGATAATGATGCAGTTCGATAAATATTAATCTTGCCATCATAATAATTCTATAGCATCGAAACTACGTACTATTTTAGATAACATCAAAATCCTAAGGTTTGGTCTTTCGACCTGTTGATTGTGTAAAATTGTTACAATATTAATATATTGTAAAAAAATCTAAAATAAAATGAGGTCTTCTATTGAATTATAAGAAAAATTCAGTGAAAATAGGGCTGTTCAATGTAAGTTGAGAATAGGGGAATGAAATCGGCGGTAGCCTAATTCATTTGGTTTGTATTGATTCTATTAAGCTGGAAATATAACCATGAAAAATATTATATCGTTCATTTGCGCATCATTAATGGTGTTATTAATCGGGGGTTGTTCATCAACAGCAACGAAACAACAGGTTGGTGCTGAAGCAGATAATCAAGCAACAGGTATCGTGCAATCAGTTTCAGACGAGCAAGCAAGAACAGCAGAAATGCTCAGAGAATTGCAGGCTGAAAATGCACGCCTTGCAAAGCAGAATGCATCGTTATCTCAGTCAAGCAATCGAGCCATGTCTTCGGTTGGTAGTGGTGGTGATTTGTTACCACCGAATGCCAAAACTGGCGAGTGCTATGCACGTGTTTTAACTCCTGCAACTTATTCAGACACGACAGAACGTGTTGAAAGGAAACCAGCAAGTTATCGCCTGGATGTCATACCTGCAAAGTATGCCTGGGGTGAAGAAAAAGTATTGGTTAACGAGGAAGGTGAAAAGCTGAAAATTATTCCTGCAACCTATCGATGGGTAGAAGAAAAAGTCTTGGTTCGTGAACCGATTGATACTATTGTTGCGGTTCCAGCCAAGTATAAAACTGTACAGGAAAAGATTCTGGTTAAACCGGCTTATAAAACCTGGAAAAAAGGTAAAGGTCCAATTCAGAAAGTAGATAATTCAACTGGCGAAATTATGTGTCTGGTCGAAATCCCGGCACAATATAAAACAGTGGTTAGAGAAGAACTGGTTGAGCAGGCGACAACCAAAAGAACTCAACTTCCTGCAGAGTATAAAATCATCAAGAAACGTGTTATTGCAGAGCCAGAGAAGGTTGTTAGAACAGCAATTCCTGCTGTATACAAATCAGTTAGGGTAAAAAAATTGTCCGAGCCTTCAAAGGAAAATCGCATTGAAATTCCAGCTCAATATGCAACGATTACCAAGCGTACCAAGTTGACTAATAGTTCATTGGAGTGGAGATCAATTCTCTGTGAAACTAATACCACTCCAGACGTGATTAGCAGAATGCAGCGAGCATTGTCCACTGCAGGATTTAATCCAGGATCGACTGATGGCCGAATTGGCAGTCGCACAATGCGTGCATTGGCTGCGTACCAGACAAAAAAAGGTCTGGCATCTGGTCAGATAACCATGGAAACTTTGAGGTCGTTAGGCGTTACTTATTAACAGTTAGAAGCTGTCTGGTCAAAGAAAGTCGAAGTGAAAGTTTTTGAATTGAAGGTGTTTTTTCGATGGTTCGAGGTGAATAGTTGATACTATTTAGCGAGAAGTATCGAAAAAGCGCACCAATTGCAGTCGACTTTATTTTTAACCAGACAGCGTTTCAATTAAATCTTTGTTATTTTCTCAAATTATCGCTATTACGATTTGATCTTAAGAAGATAATAGTTAGTCATCATCATTCCACGTGAATATTAATCGGTTCACTGATTGATTGGTTTAATGCCATTAGCATTGCCTGTCTTGCCTGATTGAAAGCGACTTTACCCAAGTGCATTGATGCAGGTGAAACTGAGGTGAGGTTGGAAATAGAGACTGTCCGTGTTTGTTGATTATCGACTGCTTGCGCACTAGGCAAAGCATTGAGTAAATATCGACTGCGATTAAACAATGCGATGCGCAATACTCTTCTGTCTCCAGCTTCTACACCTGCACAACCAGCCCAATCTCTGACGCCTCCGTCAAAACACAGTTTATTGTCAATACGCATTGGTTGAAATAACAGTGGTACAGTACACGATGCATAGACGCATGCCGCTAGATTACCGGATTTGAACACGTGTGTTTTCAGACTCAATAGATCAAATGTCGAGACGGCAACTGGAATTTGACAGTCCTCTAATGTTTCTGCAGCTGCCATTTCTGTAATGCTGTTGCGGAATTTTTCACCTTTTAATAAACCGATTCCTGGTGCAGGATCCCAGAAACAGTCGCGGGTCAACGTAAACAGAAGCGATGATAGTGTGCTGGTCGAGTTACCCGAAGCCCACATGGTGCCAGCTAAGGCTCCAGCACTGGCTCCGCTTAATTTCTCAGGTAATAAATGATGATCCTCCAGCGCCGATAGCACCCCAATATGAGCAAAAAAACCAAAATAACAGGAAGATAATGCAATCGTATAAGGTGCTGATTGCAGCCAGTCTTTGAGAGTTATTGTGCTGCTATGCTGGTGATTTGGTAAATCTGGAATAACAGCATCAGTCATTGACTAACGTAGATGATGAATAATGCCAAATTTCGAAAGCGGCCATAAGACTAACCAATAAGGTAGATCGGGACCGGGGCGGTGGGCTTTGGTTGGATGAATGTGATGATCTTTGTGATCGTGTTCACCCAGCAAAATCGCAGAAATTTGCCAGTATTTGCGCGCTGTACAACCTTTTTCATCAGGCTTGCCGCCATGTGAAATGCAATTAAAGAATAAGGTGCCGATTGGGGATAATGCCGCAGGTAACAACGACACAAAAGTAGCAAATGCCAGCGAACCTGAAAAAAACCAGAACAGGCCAAATTCCAGCCAGGGAATCGCAAAACACCAATCATCCAGAAAGCGTACTTCAGGATAACGTAATTTGATTTTGCGCAAAGCATGTTTGGGATCGTAACCCCAGCCCAGCCAGGAGTATAGAAACGAATGAGTGACTGGCGAATGAGGATCCAGCTCACTATCACAATGCACGTGATGATAACGGTGCGTTCCAGCCCACCATGACATTGCCCCTTGATTGGAAGCACAGCAGGAGTAGGCAATTAAAAACTCAAGCCAGCGCGGCGCTTTGAAAGCGTGATGTGAGTAATAGCGGTGAAAACCAATGGTCATGCCTAACCCCGAATGACGAGCAGTTTGCAATAAGACCAGCAGCCATGGCCAGATCTGGGTAGCCAGCGCCCAGCTTGCATCCCAATCCAGATAGAAAAACAGTGCTGAAAATGGCAACAGCGCATAACACGCAAACACACGACTTAAGACCCAGGACAACATTATGGTTAAAATAAGCAATCAGTTAATTGAATAACTGCAATTATATCTCTTTCTCGCCAGGATAACCTGATTCAGGGTCTATTTTTATTCGGAACCAGAGATCGAAAAAACTCCTGTGATTGTTCTATCCCAATTAAATTTATATTAAGATGCATCTCGACGAATTGAACTGCTACAAACTTTTATCGAAATGGACTGATGACTAATATGCGTATTGTTCTTGCACAAAACAACTTGCTGGTTGGCGATATTAACGGTAACACTGACAAGATTATCGACTCAGCCATGCACGCACGAGATCAATTGCAGGCAACAGCCATCATTTTCTCGGAGCTGGCGCTAACGGGCTATCCGCCCGAAGATTTGTTATTGCGCGATGATTTTGTCACTTCATCTGCACAAGCGCTTATTCGGCTGATACAAACGCTTGATGATATCTATGTTGTTGTTGGTTATCCAGAATCTGATCAGGGACAATTGTTTAATGCAGCGGCGGTCATTTACAACGGCGAAATAATTGCCTCTTACCGTAAACATCAGTTACCAAATTATGGTGTTTTTGACGAAAAACGCTATTTTTCAGCTGGCAATCAAACCTGTATTTTCGACCTGAAAGGCATCCCAACCGGTATTTGCATTTGTGAAGATGCCTGGGTGAATGGTGTAGTCGAAGCGTCTGCACAACAGGGCGCAAAGTTAATGTTAAATCTCAATGCCTCACCGTATTATATGTCTAAAGTTGAACGTCGTGAGACAGCTGTGCGCGAGCGTATTCAGGCAGCACAGATACCCATGCTTTACGTTAACCTTGTTGGTGGTCAGGATGAACTGATTTTCGATGGCGCATCGTTTGCCATGGATGCAGCAGGAACGGTAGTCGCACGTGCGGCTGAATTTGAGGAAACATTATTACCGATTGATTTGCGTGTCGATGACAATGCTGTGATTGTCGATAAAACCAGTTGCGAACCCTTGTATGATGATGTTCCTGCTGTTTACAAAGCGTTAGTGCTGGGCGTTCGAGATTATGTGAGCAAGAATGGTTTTAAAGGCGTGGTATTGGGCTTGTCAGGCGGTATTGATTCAGCCTTAACGTTGGCACTCGCCACAGATGCGTTGGGCGCAGACAATGTTGAAGCCGTGATGATGCCGTATCATTATACCTCGGACATGAGCGTGACTGATGCCGCAAAACAGGCTGAAATACTTGGTGTTGACTATCATGTTATCTCAATTGAATCGACTGTGAATACTTTCCAGAGCGTATTAAAAGATCGCTTTAGTGGTTTGCAACGCGACACCACAGAAGAAAATCTTCAGGCACGCAGCCGAGGTGTCATCCTCATGGCGATTTCCAATAAAAGCGGAAAATTACTGCTCACCACCGGCAACAAAAGCGAAATGAGTGTTGGCTATGCGACACTATACGGAGATATGGCAGGTGGATTTGCGCCACTCAAAGATGTCCCGAAATTGCTGGTATTCAAACTTGCCGAATATCGAAACAGCCTGTCAGCAGCGATTCCACAACGCGTTATTGATCGACCACCCAGCGCCGAACTGGCACCCGATCAGAAAGATTCAGACAGCTTGCCAGCATACGAAGTACTGGATCCAATACTGGAACGTTATGTAGAAAAAGATCAATCAGCCGAGCAAATTATTGCTGCTGGTTATGACGGTGACGATGTTCACCGTGTGATTAGAATGGTCGATTTAAACGAATACAAACGCAGACAAGCACCTCCGGGAATTCGTATTACTCCACGCGCTTTTGGACGTGACAGGCGTTATCCGATTACCAATGGATTTAGAACAACAAAGCAATAATAACCATGATTTTTTGAAAATTGACCAAAATCGTTGATTACACATTATTTCACCAGGAAAAAAACAAGAAATGACAAACCAGACCAGAGTAGAACTCAATTTATCTTCGATGTCATCGATACCCGCTATACATACCACCTGGAATTGGGATCTATCGATCTTTGATGCACAGCTCTGGGTAAAAAAATTCTTTGCCAAACTACGAGCCACTCGTTATCCAATCAAGCTGTTACGTTATTGGTTTATGTACAATCTGATTCGAGAAGAGCAGATTCGGCTTGGACGACCATTGCGTGTTTGTGAGATTGGTGTAGATCGAGGTCAGATGTTGCGTTTTATGCATCACGCTAATTTTACTAACATTGCTTGCTGGGTTGCTGTCGATTGTCAGTTACGCCCTGAATTATCAGATTCCGGCTATACCAGGCAGATTGAAGCCAATGTTGATGAGCCTGATTTTTGCCTGGATGAAACATACGATGTGATTGTCGTGCTGCATTTGCTTGAACATTTATTTGAGCCAGAAGCGTTAGTTGATCGGTTGTCGGTTGCGCTTGTGCCTGGGGGTATCTTAGTTGGTGGCTCTCCGGTTACGCCTAAATCGCTTGCATCATATTGGCAAAAGCGCATCCGGCTCAGTGCATCAAAATTTGGTCACGTTAGCGTATTTTCACATCAACGCGTCAGGCAGATGGCGAATAGCAGCGGGCTGAATCTTGATTTTATTTCTGGGGCCTTTTTGCTTCGAAAAAGTGGATCATTTCTTGAGAATTTCAAAGGCTGGCTACGGCTTAATTTGTTTTGGGGGGCTCTGTTTCCTGCACTCGGTGGTGAAATTTACTGGCGTATGCGTAAATAATCGAATTAATTGATATAAAGCAGGAACACTGACGTTTTATGATGTTCAAAATCAACACATTGTTATTTTCAATCAACCCAGGCAAATTTAAAGTCATTAAATTTGTCACGTAACTGGAGACTGGCTGATGCTTAAGTGCCAAAATTTATTTTTTTATTTGACGATAGTCTGTTTTTCACTTGTTTTGCACGGCTGTTCTTTTTCCAATAGCTCTGAATCATCGTCTAACAGTTTACAAGGAAGTTCCGATTCGGCCAGCTCGATTGTAAGCAGTCCTTCCAAATCGTCAAAACAGGAAGATAGTTACCAAAAAGAGGTCAAGGATTACACCTATGCTTACGTAAAATCATCCGCAGCGGATTATGCTTCTTTTCAAAAAGGACTGGCAGACATAGCGGCTCGGCAGGGCATCGTCAATTGGGAAGGCAACTCCGCAACGTATATTGCCATCGGTAAAGGCTTGAAAAAAGCGCAACTGACAGGTGTCAGTTACGAAACTTATAAAAAGAATCTAACAGGCCCGGATTACACAAAAATGCAGGATATTCAAAAAGGTTATGATTCTGAATAACCTGTCGACATGTAAAGATATTTAGTGATTGAAAAATTCGATAAAGGCAGCGATTGTAAGCAACATATCGCTGCCTTTTTATTTGGTGATATCCGATTGTTTAAGTATCTTGTGATGCTTTTTGTGGGGCAAGTGTTGTTATCGCCTTGCCCTGTTATTGCCAAAAATGTAATGAATTATATTTATATCGAGTCCAACGAGGGAAATTCCAGCGGTGGGCATACAGCGTTGCAGTTCGACAATGATATTTTTCATTATCAATATGACGCTAGCGGAATCATTCGTCTGGAAAAACAAGACGCTGATGATTTTGAATATAATTATCGCTTTGCCGCTAACCGTAGCTTGCATACCAGCCAAATAGATGTCAGCGAGGAGACCTATTCCTTGTTACGGGATTACTTCAATTTTCAACATCAAACCCAATTACAACAATTCAAGTTACTCGACGATATCAACAAAGATCGATTATTGTTGAAAAGTTTGTTACCCGATAAGTCCACTCAACCAAACCATACATTGCGTTTGCAAGGGGCTGGACTTTTTTATAACGATGCTGACTTTACGATGAGTCAAAAGAGTGTCCGAAGTAATCAATCCCGGCATTTGTCACCAACAGTCATCGCTTTAAATAATGAAATAAAAAAAACGTATGGCAAGGACTTTCTGGCGCAACGAGCAGCAAAAATAATCTCGCAAATAAAATCATTACAACCGACTCAATGGCAAAAAGCTATAACCACAGTCAATGAGTCACAATATCCACCAATGGTTTATTCGTTTGCGAATCGGTATACGGATTTAATCACTGCCAAACTTGCCGTTCAGGTGATCGAACAAGGTTTAGCATTGCGAACTAATGCCTCTATTGCTCCCGCAGATCAGATGTTTCAATTAACCGCTCAGGAAATAGCAGCCTTACGTTTGTATCGCAAGCAACTCAATACAGGGCTGATTAAATTAGTTAATTCAGACAGACCGGATTGGGGCGCTGCGGTACTGATTAATAGCGCACGTTTGATTGCTGTGGATCAGTCCATCAAGCAAGGCCAATTAATATTCATCGATACTTTCGAAAGCCAAACAGATCTTGCTGAGAAAGTTGATTTGGCTGAATATGCAGTGCAATTGCAAACGCATTTAAAAGATACCCAGACCAGTCTGTTGAGTGTCAAATCATTACTGACCCAACGCAGGGTATTTTCTGAGATGGATTATAGTTTGCTGGAAATGCTGGCGAATCGTTATACCGAGCTGAGTAAAGCCACAACTGACAAACAGGAAATCAGGTTTTATGGCGCTAATCTGGTGCCGACTAAAAGTATTCGTCTGCCGTTATCGGTTGTCCCTGCATTGTCGATAGCAACCATTCAACGAAATATACAACAACTTAGGATATACCAGCAACGCTATCAGGCAAAGTTGAAAAATTTATATGCTTATCACTTGATTACCCGTAATTGTGTTACGGAATTATTTGCTTCAATCAATAAGGCTGTTTTGCAGCAGACAAAAAATAGCGGCATTGCAAATTCATCCTTACAGCACGAATCGCAGCAACGTCTCGGAGGTTATATTGATGCAACACTTGCGAATTCCATACCGGTGATTTCTCATCATGCAGTCCGCAAACATTATAAAATCGTAAAACAAACGTCATTACCATCTTATCGATTAATGAAATTAAATGAATCCTATGCCAGGGAAAACGACGTGCTGGTGTATCTAAGAGAAAATAACACCTTGAGTTCACGTGTGTACAAAACCAATCCTGATGATTCATTTTTTGTATTTTTTACCGATAATGAACTGTTATTTAGACCACTCTATGGCGTGGTCAATACGCTGGCTGGATTGGGGCAGGGCATGCTCGGTTTGTTTACCTGGCCATATGACGAAGGGGCCATGCTTGTATCTGGGGGAAACGGGGTTTTGATGAGCTTACCAGAGTTATTATTCATTAACATGCGTAAAGGCAGTTTTAAATATTTGCCGTATAGTCATTTGTCGATTGCCGAAAAAAGCTTAAATAATCATATTGTTAAGTGAGTTATCTATACCTGGGGTTGATGCCTCTACTGCTGACTGTTTAGTTTTGCTTGCATTTTCTCTTATATTTAGCTATAAATACATAAAGTGAAATATAAGGAAAGTTATTATGCTTACAGCAAAACAAATGTTGGTACTGGAAAATATTCAGCAATTTATCAATCAACACCGTCGGCAGCCTACGTTAACTGAGATTGGAAGTCTTCTGGGTATTGGCGAAAGTGGAGTTCACAAGCATATACGCAAGTTGATCTCGAGTGGTCATTTGCTGGAAAGTGAAGGTAAAGCGGCATATCAGTTAATGGATCAACCCGAGAGAGAGGGTACGTTACCGTTGCTAGGAGTGATTGCCGCTGGTCAGCCAATTGAGGCAATTCCTGATCAACAAAGCATTGATTTGGTCACCAGTTTCTGTGGCCCTGACAATTATGCGTTAAAAGTCAGTGGTGATTCAATGATTGAGGCGGGCATTCTCGATGGTGACTTCGTAGTAATTCGCAAATTAACAACAGCAAAAAATGGAGACATTATTGTTGCCTTGATTAATCATGTTGAAGCGACACTGAAATATTATTATCCCCGAGATACGGGTGTTGTTGAATTGCGTCCCGCAAATTGTCAGATGGAATCAATGTTTTATCCTGCTGACCAAGTGGAGATTCAAGGGATCATGAGTGGTTCATTTAGGCACAATACGCTGCACTGACGAGTTCTCAAATGTACTGGTCTCGAGTGATTATCCTGGTTGATATGAATGCATTCTTTGCTTCTATTGAACAGATGGACAGACCGGAATGGCAGGGTCGACCAATTGCGGTTACCAATGGAGCGCAGGGTACAACAATTATTACCAGTTCATACGAAGCGCGTGCCTGGGGAATCAGAACTGGAATGCGTTTAAAGCAGGCGCGAATATTGTGTCCGGAACTGATTCAAGCACCAGCCAGACCTGAGCGCTACGCGGCAATTTCGACGTGCATTATGCATGCACTAACGCAAATTACCCCAGATGTAGAAGTTTTTTCAGTGGATGAGGCATTTCTGGATGTAACCTACTGTCAGAAATTACTGGGAACTCCGGAAAATATTGCTCGCCAGGTCAAAAAATTAGTATATAAGGCTTCAGGAATCTTGTGTTCAGTGGGTGCCAGTGGCGATAAAACCACTGCCAAATATGCTGCCAAATTGAATAAACCCGATGGATTAACGATTATTTCACCAGAGCAAGCAGAAGCCACATTAAGCACAGCATTAGTCACTGATTTGTGTGGTGTTAACAAAGGCATTGGCCGCTTTTTGGCAGAACGTGGAGTGTTGCGCTGTGGTGATATGAAAAACATCTCGCCCAGTGTGCTCGGTAAACGTTTTGGCAGCCCGGGGCAGCGTATCTGGTTAATGGCGCAGGGCAGGGATCCATCACAGGTAGTGACTGATATCCCGGCACCGAAAAGTATGGGACATGGTAAAGTCATCCCGCCAAATACTTGCGATAAAGCGGTATTGTTGACCTATTTTCAACACATGAGTGAAAAACTTGCCAGTCGTTTACGCAAATATCAGTTACAAGCACAAACATTTTATATTGCAGTGAAATCACAAAACGAGTGGATTAAAACACGCTCCAAAACATCCGTTCCGGTTAATGACGGGCTGATTATTTATCATTTGTGTGAACAGTTTCTACAAGACGACTGGCAAGCCCGATGTGGGGTTTTTCAAGTACAGGTTACTGCTCTGGATCCTCAGCCGGAAGGCATGCAGTACGATTTATTTGCAAACAACGATGAGAAGAAAACCAGTGTGAATCGGGTGATGGATGGGGTTAACATACGCTATGGCGAATTTACCATAGCGCCTGCACGTCTGGTGAACCGCTCGCAGATGCCCAATGTGATTGCACCATCCTGGAAGCCCGATGGACATCGGCAACAGGGTCACCGCATTAAAACTTGATTGAATGCAATTGATTAGGAGATCATTATGAGAACTTACATAAGGATTTCTCATGACAGCCAGCATAATAGATCATTTTTCCACCCTAAAAGACCCGAGGATAGAACGCCACAAGCAACATAAGTTAATAGACATCATTGTCCTTACTCTATCTGCGGTTGCCAGCGGCGCAGATGGATGGGAAGCGATAGAAGACTTTGGTCAAGAAAAATTAAGTTGGCTCCGTCAATATATTGCACTTGAGAACGGAGTCCCGTCGCACGACTGTATAGCCTATGTTCTCTCAAGACTATCACCTACCGGTTTTCGCGAGTGTTTTATGAGTTGGACACAATCGGTATTGACCGTAACAGGTGGAGAAGTCATTGCCATCGATGGCAAAACAGCTCGCGGTTCACGTGACCGCAAGAACGACCGAAATCCACTGCATATGGTGAGTGCATGGGCGTGCAGCAACCGCATGGTTTTGGGTCAACAAGCAACGGATGATAAATCTAATGAGATTACAGCCATTCCGAAACTACTTAAATTGCTCGAACTCAAGGGCTGTATCATCACGATTGATGCGATGGGTTGTCAACGAGCGATTGCTAAACAAGTGATTGAACAAAATGGGGATTATGTACTGGGATTGAAAGGTAATCAGAGCAAGCTTCATGAAGCGGTTGAAGATTTCTTTGTCACCGCGCAAGCCAACCACTTCAGAGGTATCAATTACGACTATGAGGAAGAACTCGATAAGGCGCATGGCAGGTTGGAGACAGGACGATACTGGGTGAGTGATGATTTGCTGAGTCTTCCTAATACCCACCAATGGAAGGGATTAAAAAGCATTGGCATGGTCGAGCGCGAATGCCTTCAAGGGAAGACTAAATCTCTCGAGCGTCGTTACTTCATCAACTCGATTCCTGCGGTTGCCAAGCCCTTCGCAAATGCTGTACGTGGGCACTGGGGCGTTGAAAATCCGCTTCATTGGCGACTGGATGTCATCTTTGGTGACGACGCGAGCCGAATCAAAGGAAATGCTGCTACGATCATGACGAGTATTCGTCATCTCTGCCTGAATTTGTTTCAACAGGAAGCTTCTTCTCTCAGCCTTGCAAAGAAAAAGAGAAAAGCCGCTTGGAACGATGCTTATCGCGCCAAAATCATGTTTTCAAATGCTTTTTAATGCGGTGGCCCTGACATCGGCAAACAATCTAGTACAGCAATGCGTAAGTTGTGCTAAATAATGTGGCGAGGGTATATTTTCAAGAGCAAGGTGAACAAGCGCGGACATAGTCGTGCTACGTCAAGCTTGTTCAACGCGGCTATTGGAAATATGGACCACCACATTATTAGTAGAAATTACGCATTGCTGTACTAAGTAAAGGTCAAGAAATATGTGTGGTGGTGTGTTCTATATTGAGAACGGGGAAGAGCGCCGCTATTACTTTCCCAATCCCAAAGCAGTATTACCGGTCAAACTGAAAACGGGTGAAATACACTGCTTACCCTGGGGACGACGTAAAGAACAAGCAGGTACATTGCCACCTGGGGGCTGGGCACGTCTGGATTCAATTTATGCTGGTCGCTGGGAACGTTATTTTCCGCAACCAGCAAAAATTATCGTCTCGCAATTCATGGAAAAAGACGTGGAAAATGTTAGTCACTGGTTCGATCTTACTCCTGGAAAATGGATTCAAGGATTAATTGCCAGAAATAACCATGAACAGCGTATTTATGTGGTCACTGTAGAGCCAGAAGCTGAGGATGCGATCCATCAGCGCTGGCCTAGAATTATGTCTGGCTAATGGTAAATTGCTAAATCAAGGAATTTGTACACTGTAAAATATAGAAAAAGTGCAACGGTAACTGCGGTGATCGTTAGGTAAGCCCATATTCCATGATTTTATAATCTTCCACCAACTCCATCAAAAGTTATTAAGTGCCTACT
This sequence comes from Methylococcales bacterium, assembly GCA_965224565.1. Lineage (GTDB taxonomy): Bacteria > Pseudomonadota > Gammaproteobacteria > Methylococcales > DRLZ01 > DRLZ01. Next base: position 1,557,935 of record CBDCZN010000002.1, read on the forward strand.
GATAGTGGGTACTGTCGCGTTAATTTATCTGAATCATTCTGAAAAATCATGCTGGATTGAATTCCAATAACAGCATGCAATGACTAAACCCATAATAATAATTTCGGAAACGTTTAAACTGGTCGCATCAGTCAAAACGAATTTTATTGATTTCAGTATGAGCAGTCATAGTAACCGCAAAAATAACGATCATCTATCCAGAGCAACGATGATTTTTTATAGTTTGCCGCATTTGACCCACACGGTTGTATTGCTGCCGATGGCGTTGTTTATACCAGCATATTACGCGGACGATCTTGGATTGCCACTTACAACGGTAGGCTTGGCAATCGCAGCATCACGCATTGTTGATGTTTTTACTGATCCGCTGATTGGTGTTCTGAGTGATCGCTGGAATACGGCATGGGGTCGAAGAAGACCGTGGTTAATAGCAGGCACTCCGTTGTTAATGCTTTCAACCTGGATGGTGTTTGTACCGGGTGAAGATGTTTCGATCAACTACCTAATGGTATGGACTTGCTTGCTGTATCTGGGTTTTACAATGGTTGATTTGCCTTACAAAGCGTGGGGTGCTGAGCTATCAACAGATTACTCGGAACGCTCCAGAGTTGCAGCATGGCGAGAAGGTATGGGTGCGGCAGGGCAGGTGCTTTTTCTGACGATACTAATGACGATGGCCTATTTTGGATATCGTGATGATCAGCAACAATTATTGGCAATCGCACTGGTCGTTGTTGTGACTGTCCCGCCGTTGATGATAATCATGGTGCTTAATGTACCGGAGCGGCCACCCGATAAACTCCGTGGAAACAACGCAGGCGGCTGGCACGGATTGATGTTAGTACTGAAAAACCAGGCATTTCTGAGAACGACTGTTTCCATTATGCTGCTTGGGGCAGCACTGATTTGCCAAGCTACTCTGCATAAATTGGTGCTAACCCATGTGGTAGGAAACCCTGAATTGTTTGCACCAATGATACTTGGCGAACAGCTTGCCGCATTGGCCTTATTACCATTCTGGATGTGGGTTTCCGACCGTATCGGCAAACATCGTGCAGTGACACTGGCAGCGCTTTGGATTGGTGTTTGTAGTCTAGCGTTTCCACTGGTTGGTGCTGGAGACACTGTGTTATACGTTTGCCTGATTATTTTGCGCGGCAGTAGTTTCACCTCAATATTTTTTCTTTCAAATTCAATTGCTGCAGATGTGGTTGATTACGACACAGTGACGTCCGGGCAACAACGAACCGGATTGTATTTTTCAGTGTGGGGAATGGCAATCAAATTTTCGGTTGCAATTGGGGTTTTATTAGGCACGTGGTTACCTGCCTCGCTAGGGTTTGAACCTTCATCTATTGATCACAGTGATTCAGTTTTATTTTCATTGATGATGGTATACGGATGGGTTCCATTTTTACTAATGCTTTGCGCTGCACCATTGCTGTGGAATTTCCCGATCAATCAGCAACGGCAACGGCAACTGCGTGCAGAAATAGAAGCTAATCGTGTTAATTGAATTGACAGGTTTCACAGGTTTTATGTCAAAATTCAGTATACAAGAGTATTCTTGTTCGAATCAGCAAGTGCAAAGTCACCATCTTTATTTCTCATGTTCTAATAATAAATCATATCCCGCTTGATAGTTAAATTCTATAAATTGAATATGAAATTCAAATAGTTTAGTCCTGTCCCTAAGTTACATAGATATTCGCCGCAGGCTATAATAGGTGTTTATTTTCAAATGATTTTTTCTGAAAGCGAGCTGATTTATCCTGAGGTGAGGGTATGCAGAAACTTTTATTGATAGATAGACATTCTGAGAACAGTGATTCTACATCAACATGAGTGATCAATTTTTCGAGAAACCAATTCTCAACTCTCCCTACGAATATCCTCGTCAACACTGGGAGCTTGATGAAACTGGGCAACCGACAAGAAACATTTTAAAGCAACGTCGACGTGCCGAATTTATCACGCCAATTCCTAAACCCAAAAAGCGTAAAGGCACAGAGCAGCAAATAGAGCTGGGTCTTGGTGACGATGAAGGCTTATCGACTTCTGACCAGAAATATACACAAGCCATCATAAACGAGCTACGCGGGCATGTAGATGCTTGGCGCGGTCTTCCTAATGATCGAGATTGGTTGGTTACGCCTGATACTGCTCGTTTACTAAAGCATTGGCGACAGTATGAATTCAATGAAATCCGTCCCTTTTTCTGTCAACTAGAAGCAGTTGAAGTCGCAATATGGCTTACAGAAGTCGCTCCAAAGGTAGGCAAGAAAGGAAAACGATTTCTTGATTATCTAAAAAATGCCAATGAAGATGCTAATCCTGGTCTGGTGCGATTGGCATTAAAGTTGGCGACTGGTGCTGGTAAAACCACGGTCATGTCAATGTTGATTGCCTGGCAAACAGTCAATGCAGTGCGGCAGCCCGGTAGCAAAAAGTTTACGCGTGGTTTTTTGCTTGTAGCGCCGGGAATCACCATACGAGACAGGTTGCGTGTGCTTCAACCAAACGATCCAGATAGCTATTACCAAAGTAGAGAGATTGTTCCAAATGATATGCTGGCTGATTTGGAGCGAGCGAAAATTATTATTACAAATTATCATTCGTTTAAACTGCGCGAACGAATTGCCCTTTCCAAGGGTGGTCGTGCTTTGTTAAAAGGTAAGCGAGGTGAAGATTTAAATACGCTCGAAACAGAAGGTCAAATGCTACAACGCGTTATACCAGAATTAATGGGTATGAAAAACATTATGATTCTGAATGATGAAGCACATCATTGTTACCGTGAAAAGCCTGGTGACACTGATGAAGGCGGTCTCAAGGGGGATGAGAAGAAAGAAGCCGATAGCAATCGCGAGGCTGCAAGACTTTGGATTTCCGGACTTGAGATAATAGCGAAAAAAATCGGCATCAATAGAGTATTGGATTTATCAGCAACGCCATTTTTCTTAAGTGGCTCTGGTTATGCGGAAGGCACATTATTCCCGTGGACAATGAGTGATTTCTCACTCATGGATGCGATTGAGTGTGGTATTGTCAAACTGCCACGCGTTCCGGTAGCAGATAATATCCCTGGCGCTGAGATGCCTAAATTTAGGGAGCTATGGAAACACATTGGCACGAAAATGCCGAAAAAAGGCAGAGGCAAAGGCGCAAAGCTTGATCCACTCAACATTCCTGTGGAATTGCAAACTGCATTAGAGGCGTTATACGGGCACTACGATAAAACCTTTTCGTTGTGGAAAAACGCCAATATTAAAGTGCCACCGTGCTTTATTGTGGTGTGCAACAACACCGCAACATCAAAATTGGTCTATGACTATATCTCTGGTTTTCATCGAGAAAACCAAGATGGCTCAACCGAACTTGAAAATGGTCGGTTAAAGCTGTTCAGAAATTTTGATGATCACGGAAATCCATTAGCACGTCCAAACACCTTATTGATTGATAGCGAACAATTAGAATCTGGAGAAGCACTGAATAACAATTTTCGTAAAATAGCCAGTGATGAAATTGATCGCTTCCGCAGGGAAATCATTGAACGCTCCGGTGATCAAAGGCAGGCAGAAAACCTGACAGATCAAGATCTACTACGCGAAGTCATGAATACTGTCGGTAAATATGGCACATTAGGCGGCAATATTCGCTGCGTTGTTTCAGTATCCATGCTGACAGAAGGCTGGGATGCCAATACCGTTACACATATATTAGGTGTGCGGGCTTTTGGCACTCAGTTATTGTGTGAACAGGTGATTGGTCGCGCACTGCGTCGTCAATCCTACGACCTTAACGAAGACAATCGATTTAATGTTGAATATGCGGATATTCTCGGAATCCCCTTTGATTTTACAGCGAAACCTGTTGTTGCACCACCTCAACCACCGCGTGAAACGATTCATGTAAAAGCAGTCCGTCCTGAACGAGATGCCTTGGAAATTCGTTTTCCTCGCGTCAGTGGGTATCGGGTAGAGCTGCCGGAAGAAAGACTGACTGCTAAATTCAATGAAGACTCGGTACTTGAATTAACACCAGATTTAGTCGGTCCGTCAGTCACTCAAAATGCTGGAATTATCGGTGAAGCGGTTGACCTGAGTTTGATACATACAGGTGATCTAAGACATTCAACCTTGTTATTCCATCTTACTCAGCGACTACTTTACACAAAATGGCGTGATCCCGGAGAAGAGCCAAAATTACATTTGTTTGGACAACTCAAACGCATCACAAAACACTGGCTTGATAATTATCTGGTCTGTAAAGGTGGCACCTATCCAGCCCAGCTAATGTATCAAGAACTCGCTGATATGGCGTGTTCCAGGGTCACAGCGGCTATCACGCAAGCAGAACTTAACAAAAATCGTCCGATTAAAGTACTTCTCGATCCATATAACCCTACTGGATCAACTGCACATGTCGGTTTTAACACATCCAAAACAGAACGTTGGGAAACCAATCCGCTAAAGTCGCACATCAACTGGGTGATTTTGGATAGCGACTGGGAAGCAGAATTTTGTCGTGTCGCAGAAGCACATGAAAAAGTCATCGCTTATGTTAAAAACCATAGTTTAGGGTTTGAAGTTCCTTACCGTTATGGTTCTCAAACACGACACTACCGCCCGGATTTTATTGTTCAAGTAGATCAAGGCAATGATGAGGTTTTGAATCTGGTCATAGAAATTAAAGGGTATCGACGTGAAGATGCCAAAGAGAAAAAGCTGACTATGGATACCTACTGGGTGCCTGGCGTTAATAACCTTGAAAATTATGGGCGCTGGGCATTTGCCGAGTTCACAGACGCTTATCTGATGCAAAGCGAATTTGCAGAAAAGATTGAAGCTGAATTTAACAGGGTGATTGAAACTACTCTTGCAAACAAAATTACACTATAATAGTGTACGCTAAAAAAGTGCAGCGGAGATGCGATATGAAAAACGTCACCTTGAGTGCGGATGAAAATCTCATCGAAGCAGCACGGCAACGTGCGGCAAGTGAACAGACCACCTTGAATGCCAAATTCTGTGAATGGCTGGAAGATTATGTTCAACCATAGCGACAAGCGGATGAAGCGATGGCATTTATTGAAGAACTGGGTAAAACAGTGCGTACTGGCGGACGTCAATTTACCTGGGATGAAATGAATGAACGCTGATTTTTTTGACAGTTAGAGGCGTTCTTATGAAAAATATCACATTAAGTGCCGAAGAAAACCTGATTGAGGCGGCGCGTCAACGTGCTGCCATTGAACATACGACATTGAACGAGCAGTTTCGAATCTGGCTGGCTGAATATGCACGCAAGCAAGAACAACTTCGTTTTTATGACGAAACGATTATGGCATTGCGTGGCAAACTGAAAGTTGGACGAAAACTGACTCGGGAAGAGATGAATGAGCGTTGAGCATTTCCTCGATACCAATCTTTTTATCTACCAGCTTGAGAGCGAAGATGAAGCCAAAGCTAATGTAGCAAACCGGATTATTCGATCAGGCATTGAAACAGGTAACGCTTGTATCAGCTTCCAGGTAGTACAAGAATGTCTCAATACAATTGTTCGTAAAGCACAAATTTGTTTGACCAAAGAGCAAACAGTTCAATACTTGGATGCATCGCTAAGTCCATTGCTTCGTATTTACCCTAATGTTTCACTTTACAGGCGTAGCCTGAATATCCATTCCCGATACCAGTACAGCTTTTACGATTCCCTGATTATTGCCGCCGCTCTCGAAGCAGGCTGTAAAACCTTGTACAGCGAAGATATGCAACATGGTCAACGCATAGAGCAAGTGACTATCAAAAATCCATTTCTGGAATGAAAGCGACTTATGGCGAAAAAAACGCAAGGCAATAAAACTGTAGAAACACTGACTCATGACGATGCTAATCGCATCAATATTCCGACAGCGGAATACGAGGCTGTGCTTCACGAAAAAGATAAAAGCTCAGTTCGAGTCGCCTATGAACGCCGAAATCGTGACCTTGACCCACAACTAGTCTGGCGCGGCAAGGATGAACAGGATTGGTCTGATCTGGTGGTGCATGCACCACCACTGTATATTCAGGAAAAAGTACATCCCAAAGCGCTGATAGATGATTTGCGCAGGCAATCAGAAAAAGCTGAGGCTACGCAGCAAGAACAGGCTTTTCAAACTGATCTTTTTGCCGATTTCAATGGCTTGCCGAGTGAGGATGCCAAGACCGAGTTTTATCAACATGATGCGCATTGGTCTAATCGGATGATTTTGGGTGATAGTCTTCAAGTGATGGCTTCATTGGCTGAACGTGAAGGTTTACGTGGCAAAGTGCAGTGTATTTATTTCGATCCGCCTTATGGGATTAAATTTAATTCTAATTTTCAATGGTCAACAACCAGTAGGGATGTAAAAGATGGGAACGCTTCCCACATAACACGTGAACCGGAACAGGTAAAAGCGTTTCGCGATACATGGCGTGATGGTATTCATTCTTATCTAACCTATTTGCGTGACCGATTGATGGTTGCGCGTGATTTATTGGCGGATTCTGGCTCAATTTTTGTGCAGATTGGTGATGAAAATGTACATCGGTTGCGCTCAGTGTTAGATGAGGTTTTCGGCGAAGACAATTGTTTAGGAGTCATACTTTTTAAAAAAACTGGTGGTTTGTCATCAAATTTCTTGGCATCAATTGGGGATTATGTACTTTGGTATGGTAAGTCCAAGGATCAAACAAAATATCGCCAGTTATATAAAGAAAAAAAACCGGGCGAAGCCGGAGCTACGCAATTTAAATACACTCTAAACGACGATAACACGCTCTCAGAGGTGGGTTTTGATGTTACAAGAAGCCTGCCGGCGGAAAAAGTAGTCTACCATGACAATATTACTTCGCAAGGCAACACTCCATATGAATATATTTTTCGTGGAAAACCATTTAAAAAAGGTTACAAGCCGTCACCTGAAAATTTGCCTAGAATAGATAAAAGTGGCCGTCTAATTGCGTTGGGTAATACTCCGAGATATGTTCGAAAACTTTCGGACTTTCATGTATATGCAATTAATGAGCTTTGGAACGATTTAGCAATAAGCGGATTCTCTGATCAAAAAGTATATGTGGTTCAAACTGCTACAAGTGTAATTCAGCGTTGTATTCTTATGGTAACTGATCCAGGTGACCTAATACTTGACCCTACTTGTGGTTCAGGAACAACAGTATATGTTGCTGAGCAATGGGGGCGTCGTTGGATAACCATAGATACTTCACGTATTTCATTAACATTGGCAAGAGCACGAATAATGGGCGCTCGTTATCCATATTATCTTTTGGCCGATTCTAAAGATGGTCAGGAAAAAGAAGCTGCACTCATTCGAACTGCACCGTCAATTAAACCCACACGAGAAGATATTCGACAAGGCTTCGTCTATGAGCGTGTTCCGCATATCACTTTGAAATCCATCGCAAATAATACAGAAATTGATGTGATTTGGGACAAGTATCAGGAAAAGCTTGAGCCTCTTCGAGAAAGCTTAAACAGACAACTTAAACAAACCTGGGAAGAATGGGATATTCCGCGCAATGTTGATCAAAGTTGGTCTGAAAATGTAAAGAAAACCCACAAAGACTGGTGGGACAATCGCATCGCAAGACAAAAGGAAATGGATACATCGATTGCCGCAAAAGCCGACTTTGAATATCTCTATGATAAGCCTTATGAAGACAAGAAAAAAGTACGTGTTGCCGGGCCATTTACGGTAGAAAGTCTGTCACCCCACCGCGCAATGATTGTTGGCGCAGATGATGAGCTGATTGATCCCACATATAAAAAAGCAGAATTCGACTCTGATTTGGACGGAGAGCAAGACTTTGCTCAGGTCATTTTGGAAAATCTGAAAACAGCAGGCGTACAGCAAGCCCATAAAGAAGACAAAATCGATTTTATTTCTCTCACGCCTTGGCCGGGCGATTTGGTTTGTGCTGAAGGTCGGTATTTAGAAAAAGGCGTTGACGAAACTGAAACCGAAAAACGCGCAGCCATCTTTATCGGCCCTGAATTTGGTACTGTTTCTCGGCCTGATTTGGTCAGTGCTGCCAGAGAAGCCGCTGATGCGGATTTTGATGTATTAATCGCCTGTGCATTTAACTACGATGCACATTCGACAGAATTTAAAAAGCTGGGCCGAGTCCCTGTATTAAAAGCACGAATGAATGCCGACCTGCATATGGCAGATGATCTGAAGAATACAGGTAAAGGAAACCTGTTTGTGATCTTTGGCGAACCTGACATTGATGTACTTGATGCAGATGATGATCAAATTACAGTCAAAATTAATGGCGTTGATGTTTTTCATCCCAACACCGGAGAAGTTCGCAGCGACAATGCAGACGGTATTGCCTGCTGGTTTATTGATACCGATTATAACGAGGAAAGCTTCTTTGTCCGCCATGCCTATTTCCTGGGTGCCAATGATCCCTATAAGTCCTTAAAAACCACACTCAAAGCCGAAATCAATCAGGAAGCTTGGGAGACCCTCAACAGTGATATTTCAAGACCGTTTGATAAACCCAAGAACGGCAGAATTGCTGTTAAAGTTATCAATCATTTGGGAGATGAGGTAATGAAGGTTTATCGTATTGAATAGGAGGAAAATCTCAATGAAGAAACCAACAGTGTATATTGCTTCACCATACTCTAAAGGCGATCCTGCGGCTAATGCCCACTTTCAGTGTAAAATTTTTGATGAGTTGCTATCTAGCGGCTTAGTATTGCCAGTAGCTCCTCTTTGGTCACATTTTCAGCATATGATGTTTCCAAGACTATATAAAGAGCTACTTGCAAAATACATAAAAGCGAGGGGATTTAATTGCTTGAATAGCAAAAAAAAGAAAAACCTTGCTCAAAAATGATAAAATAGAGGCATCTAAACACTCTAAAAATATCGGAAAATGAGCAAGTTACGAGAAACAATAGCACAGTCCTGGTGGACAATTCAAGACACATTATTTCCTCGAATGATCGAAGAACTCGGCCCGTTAACTCAAAAACAACAGGAGCTGATAACGACGCTAGAAATGCTCCACATTGAAGCATTTATTGATTCCAGCAAAGGATATCCTGGACGTCCACCCAAGGATCGAGTCGCCATTGCACGTGCCTTTGTTGCAAAGATGGTGTATCACATGCCAACAACGCGCCTGTTGTTAGATCGATTACACACCGACATCGCATTAAGGCGTCTGTGTGGATGGGAACGTGTCAGCGATATTCCAAAGGAATGGACAGTCTCTCGCGCATTAGCCGAATTCTCTGAATCGCAATTGCCGCAACGTATCCATGAAGCGTTGATCAAAAAACACTATCGTGGTGAAATCGTCGGACATAATTCGCGCGACTCAACCGCGATCAATGCACGTGAAAAACCGATCAAAAAGAAACCCATTGTAAAACACCCCAAGCAACGTGGACGCCAAAAAAAAGGCGAAGTTCGCGAGAAAACACTGACGCGGATTGAAAAGCAGACCACAGGGATCCCCTTGGAGGAGATGCTTGACGATTTGCCCATAGCCTGTGATGTGGGAACCAAGAAAAACAGCAAAGGTTACAAAACCAGTTGGACAGGCTATAAGCTGCATATTGATTCAGCCGATGGTGGCATTCCAATCAGTTGTGTCTTAACCTCGGCTTCAACGCATGATAGCCAAGTGGCGATTCCATTGGCAATGATCAGTCATCAACGTGTCACCAACCTCTATGATTTAATGGATGCTGCCTATGATGTGCCTCAGATCCATGAAACCAGTCGACAGTTAGGCCATGTCCCGTTGATTGACCGAAACCCACGGCGCGATAAAACGCTCAAGGATGAAATACACGCTGAAAACAAACGCAACCGGATCATTGGTCATCAATCTTCTGAACCATACGATACCGAGAGCGCGGCACTGTAGAGCGCGTCAACGGGCGCTTGAAAGATGAATTTGGAGGACGTGTGGTCGGGTGCGTGGGCATGCAAAAGTGATGTGTCATTTAATGTTTGGGATTCTAGCGCTGACAGTGAATCAGATGCTGTGCTTTCTTGAGTAAATGATAGTTTACTGAAGGAGAAAGAAAGGGAATTGAGTTCCACAGGAGGATCGGTATGCTCTAAATTGACAAAACACATCAAGATGACAAGAATTTGCTGGTGTTCATCTGTGACATGACAGCCATTCCGTGAAAAAATCGTAACAGACGACTCAGTCACAATCTCAGTCGGTTGTGATCTCATAGTTTTGCAAGTGGTTCATCATATTTATCAATATTTTCGGTTGTTTCCAACAGGGCTGTGGAGAGTATATATTGAACTAGGCACTTGTTTTGTTATTAACAGAAATCGCTAAAAATGTGACGAACGAACGCGGTTGGTTTATCCGCGATACCATTGTAGGGAGTGTGGTCCCTATGGAAAACTTGAATCAAAAATACGATACGATACGAGGAGGGAGGGAAAAAATGATTATTCTAACGCCTATCAGGAATGCTCCAATTTGTGTGGGATTGTTGAATGACTTTTATTCATAGAGGAAACGCTTGTTCCCTTTAATCTGAAGCAAACACTGGTTATAGAACTGTATGAACTGTGGCATTCGTTTACAGTAAAGTATAGAAAGCCTGCGTGTGGATTGTCTGAGACTGTAAATTAAATTGTGTATCTGCCTATCATTACACCCATAATGGGAATATAAGGATAGGCATGATGAACAAACAAGCACTAGAAGCCTTTGCACGCGAAGCAGCCAAAGGGATAAAAACAGAAAAAGACCTCGCTGACTTTAGTCAGACATTGACTAAAATCAGCGTTGAAGCCGCGCTTAATGCCGAATTAGCCACACACCTGGGCTATGAAAAGCATCAAGAATCGGTAGTACAAAATAGCCGTAACGGCTTTTCAAGTAAGCGCCTTCAAACCGAAGAAGGTCAATTCATCATTGATGTTCCTCGTGATAGAAACAGTGATTTTGAACCGCAGTTAGTCAAAAAAAACCAAACGCGCTTTACCACCATGAATGATAAGATTCTCAGCCTATACGCCAAAGGCCTGAGTACACGAGATATCGTGGATACCTTTAAAGAAATGTATGACGCAGACATTTCACCAACGCTTATTTCAAACGTCACTAACGCTGTACTTGAGCAAATTGTAGAATGGCAGTCTAGGCCGCTAGATGCCATCTATCCCATCGTCTACCTCGATTGCATTGTGGTGAAAATACGCCAGGATAAACAGGTGATTAACAAATCCATTTATCTTGCCCTAGGGGTGAATATGGACGGGCATAAAGAACTCTTAGGCATGTGGCTGTCTGAGAATGAAGGCGCTAAATTTTGGCTAAACGTGCTGACAGAGCTCAATAACCGAGGCGTTAAAGACATCCTTATTGCGTGTGTCGACGGATTAAAAGGCTTTCCTGATGCCATTCATGCCGTTTTCGCCGATACCGACATTCAGTTATGCATTGTCCACATGGTACGTAACAGCTTGAAATATGTCTCATGGAAAGACTACAAAGCCGTTACCGGTGATTTAAAGCAGGTTTATACCGCCAGTACCGAAGAAGAGGCGTTATTGGCGCTCGACCAATTTGCTGAGCGGTGGGATGATCAATATCCCCAAATCAGCAAAAGCTGGCGTAGCCATTGGGAAAACCTCAATACCTTCTTTGATTATCCGCAAGATATCAGGAAAGCCATCTACACCACCAATGCCATTGAATCATTGAACAGTGTTATCCGCAAAGCGATTAAAAAACGGAAGCTTTTCCCGTCGGATCATGCCGCCAAGAAAGTGGTGTATTTAGCCATTATGGCCGCATCCAAAAAATGGACGATGCCGATCCATCACTGGAAAATGGCGATGAATCGTTTTATCATTCAGTTTGAAGACCGATTGGCGGACTTCATTTAACAATACGGCAGTTACACAAAATCATTTACAGTCTCGATTGTCTAGAGCCTAGATACCCACGAACCTATCAACGCATCCACTCAGCAACTAGTTGCTGGCATTCGCACCACCATTCGCAATCTCTGTCCTTGCAAAAGTAACGTTCATCAGTTCGATAACAAGAATTTTTCTTGCTTTTATTTTGTGAGGTCTTTTGTTGCTCTGTCTCGGTTTTCTTTAAATTAAAATCAATGATATCTGCTGAAAATTTGTACTTTTCAATTAATTCTGTTTGCATAAAGTCACCTTTTTGTTTGTCGCTGTAAATTTATTCATGCCTTAGAAATTCATGTTAAATTAATCATACACTTTGTCTAAGAGAGAAAAATTAACATATGTTAATTTTTGTTAAAAAAGTTTTTGATTTGAACTTCAAAAGGGTGTTGATGCCACACAATGCCTATCATCTGTTGCGTTTCTATGAAGGACTTGATGTTCATAAAGCACCTGAAAACAGAACAGGAAGAAAAGCCATTGCTTATCTTCGGACTTTTCATGATTAAAAATAATGATATTACGTAGAATTATCAGCCAATTAAAATAGTAGGAACAAGTTGTTTTAATAGAATTATCGAGCAACTTGAAGTGGGTTACACATGAAAGAAAATAACGAAGTTGATTTTTGTGACAATTGTCCAGCAAACCACCAAGGATTGTGTCCAGGCATCTTAAAAATTCTTACCCAGGAAGGTACGTTCCATTCTCCTAAGCAATTTACGTTGTCAGCAGGGCAGTATTTATATCATCAAGGTGAGCAACATCTTGATTTTTTTATATTACGAGAAGGTTGGATCTTAATAACAATCAATACTGAGGATGGTAAGCGACAGATTATTCGATCTGTATTATCTGGTGATATTCTTGGGCTTCAACCTGATTTACACGGACCTTCTATTTATTCTGCAGTCGCCTTGCAAGATTCTATTATCTGTTGTGTTCCTGATTTTTTGAAAATGTGTAGTCGAAATCCAAAACTCGCTTTGAAACTGGTTTGGATAGAAGCTTGTGAAGCCACATTGGCTGAGCTCTATATGGCTAATATTGCACATCGTGATGCACGTGAAAAAATTGCTTTTATGGCTCTTGAATTATTTCAACGTCTGAAGTTTCGTGGCTTAAATAAAGACTATACTGTCCCTTTTCCTCTAAATCAGGAAGATATAGCAGATACCCTTGGTTTAACTAGTATCCACGTTAATCGCACACTTCATAAATTGCAAAAAGAAAACTTGTTAATCCTGCATAAACATGAATTGACTATTCTTGATTATGAAAAACTTAACGCTTTAGTTGGTCAGGAGTTAAAATCTATGAAGGTCTGTAATATCCTGAATTGATATTTGATGACGCTAGATTCTACACTTTCTCCTATTACTTATAAGTGTTAATGGAATAAGGGATCCTGTATGAAAGGCAGTAACTTATTTTTCTGGTGGATTTTAAGGAAACCTCTATTAATCCATGAAAGAGCACCTTGAGTTCAAAATCCCAATAGATGTGTTGAAGCACTTGCAATAGAACGACTATTACAAGCGCTGAACACATTGTTTTCTAATGATGTCGGAACCAATACAGGTTAGGTGCGATAAATTCTTGGTAATTTTTGACAGTTTGCTGACTATTGCCCCATTTGAGATTGACGCTTTTGTTTCATGTCCATCATCTTTCCATTGCTTTTCATTTTCATTTTCATTTTTTTTTGCATTTTCTTCATATGCATATTTTTCATTAATTCTAGTTGCTCATCTTTGAGCTTCTGTTTTTTTGTTGCATTGTTTTCAGCTAGTATTTGACTCGATAGATCATGCATTTTGAGCATGTGTTCTTGTTTAGAACGCATTTTTTTATCCATCATTTCTGGGTTCATGTTTCCCATGCCGCTCGGTTTTGAGTCTTTGCCTTGATTCATTTTCATCGATTCGCTTGCAGCATGACTAACAAAGCCAATATTCATGGATAACACTAAAATAATTGTGGATTTCTTTATATTATTCATTTCTAACTCCTTCACTCTAACCTAATAGAATCTGTAATCGCCGATCAACTAACGATGATGGCACACGGATCAACATGTGTTTAATGTGTCGGCATGCATACTATCTGGTAATTCGAGATTACTGAATGATTTTTGTCAATTTGGAATGATAAAAAAATAAGAAATAAAGATTTCGAACGAGGATTGGCGTGCTAATCATTTATTTCGATGAAGTTAAAATAATGGGACGAGCCAATTGTATGAGTGCTTGCGGGTATTGCTATTAACGATGTACACATTCCCAATGTAGAGAATCAAATAACCGATGTGGCAGAGAAGTGTTTTAGTAGTAGGGTTCTCTCACCTGAAATTGAATTGCACGCAATAGAAATATTTCACAGAAAATGAATATCTATGCGATAGGCTCTGGAGGCTGGTCAATAGGAAAATATGATTCTTGAATAACAGAGTTTTAGACTTTCAGTCCTGTCGCAATCTATGCAGTTTCAGTGCATAGTGGTTGAGTTGGATTGTACTGTTATTTATACAGTGGTTTGTTCTTGTAGTTGGTCTGATATCTTTACTTCTGGTTGACCGGCATCGATATTTACCTCAAGCATGCCAGCTTCTCTGACGACTTCTTCAGATGCCAGAAGTAACCCTTTCCGATAACACTCATTGGCAGCTTCCAGCTGAGCCTGTTGTTGAGATAATATGTCTCCCAACAGTTGGTACGCTGTAACGCTTGGATCTAATTCAATACTACGCTTAAGGTAAACCAGGGCCTCATCATGTTTATTCTGACGCATGCAAATACGCCCTAGAACCCGATGCAGAATAGCATCATCAGCGTGCTTTTTAAGATATTTCTCGGTTTGTTTGAGTTGTTTTTCTGGATCCGGTGATTTGATTGAGCCTAGTAATACAAGCAATGTTTCATCCCAGTTTTTAGAGAGTGATTTGTATAAATCTTTCTCGATGTCCTGGCTGGCATTCGCTTCAATCACTCCAGCAAAATAGACTGCACTTACACCTGGTAAACGTTTCATGCGATCAGGCGTAGAGTTCCACACTTCCTTGAGTTGTTCAATATTGTTGTTGGTCACTGCTTGCTTAAGCCGTTCACTATATGTTTGTATCTCAGTTGTTTGTAGATCGAGATCCATTAGAGTTTTATTTTTTTGCAGGCTTGGTAGTAGATTATGTATGGCGTCCCAGTCGTTGAGTTTTTCATAGGTTTTGTGTAACAGGCGCTGTACAACGGCATGACCGGGGCTTATTTGCTCGAGTCTGGTAAGTGTATCCAGAGCTTCGTCAAATTCTTCACCAGATAAATGTAATTCTGCTTTGGTAAGACCGACTGTTACATCTGAATCAGGTGTTGAGTCGTATGCTTGCCTCAGGTATTCATTGCGTTTATCCAGAGCGCCACGCGATTGAGCTGTCCTGGCAGCAGTGAGATAATGAATCAAAGGTGTGGCACTATTAGCTGCGTGTTTGATTAATGAATTCTCGGCTTTTTCCCAATGGCCTTCTGCAGAATCAATCAAGCCGTCAACAAGAGCATGTTGAGATGATATCTGTTTTCTAGTCAGGTTTTTTTCTTTGAGGATTGCCGGGCTTTTCATTAATAGTGAGAGTGCCCGTAACAAGATATGAAACAGAGCAAAGGTGAGTGCCGTTACTAGGGCGAATACATAAAAAGTGGTTTCAATACTATATTTGTTGACACCAATAATCACCTGACCTTTATCGCTATCTGTTGTTAAATAGTCATTCAGGAAATATGCGGCCAGACCGGCAAGTATAACTGCGATAATAGCGACAATCAGTTTTTTCACTGCGCCACTCCTGTTTTTCTGGATTGTTTAATTTCTGCTTTCTGTGGTATTTTTTTAGTCTGAGGCTGCTGAGCCTTGGTGGTCTCGGGCTTTTGTCTGGCCTGTTGATCAGATTTAAGTCGAAACTTTGTGACGTCTCTAAGCATTTTAAGAGAACGACTGATATCCGGCAGTTGAGAGTGTAGGTGGACTGTTTGTAACTTTTCCAAGGTCTGCAGAGCGTTTTTTACTCGAACCGTTTTGGGATCAAAATTGTCGACCAACCATTCCTTTGCTGAAGATATACTGGCGTGGAATTCTGTATCATTTCTGCGTATCAATGCAGATTTTGCGATATCAATCCGAATCATCAGGTCTTCACGGATAATTCTGGCTTCATCGGGATGCAGTAATGTAATTGCATTTGAGTCACGTTTACGAATGATCACCAGATCTTTTAGATCAGTCAGTGCTCGATCTACGATGCTTGTCTTCTGCTCACTTTCTGTTGATGGCGCAGGATCGCGCTCTGGTTGAGCAGGAGCAGCATTAATTGTTGGCAAGGCAAGCTGAAGCGTGCGTGCCTGTTTTTGTATGATAGTGAGTTGGCTGATCAGTTTAATAATATCTGGACTTTTAACACTTTTTAATGCACTGAGTTCTTCAGCAATTTCTGCACGTACTTTAAAGACACCGCCATCACCGCTTTCTCTTAATCGGTGGTCTGCTGCTTCCAGTGCCATTATTGTAGTTTTAATATCTTGAGTAAGCTGTAGTCGTTCATTGGCAACGCTTAGCAGGTATTCAGCATCAGAGACTAACCAATCGCCTCGAGTTTTGCCCAGCTGACCCTGAATATTGTTCATTTTGCTTTCAAGCTTCGCGTTTGTGTTTTTTAAACGATCTTCATAAAGTTTGCTTTGTTCTTTAAGTAGACGCTCGTATTGTTGATCGGTGTTGTTCTGTGTTTTCGTTAGATTGGAGAGTTGTTGCTCAGCGGTAGCTAGTTGAGACTGTGTGGTGTTGATGTGTTTGCGTAACTCGATGATCGACTTGTCTCCCTTGTCAAGGTTACCGCCTAGTCCTTCCTGCTGAGATCTCAGTTGATCCCAGAGAAAATAGCCCATGCCAGCCAGTGCAAGCAATCCCAGTAAAGTGAATGCGACCACAACGGATCCTAGTGAAACTCTTTTCTTATTTGATTTGCTCTTTTTTGCCACAGGCTGTGCTTCTGCAACAGGAGCAGTTGTTTGTGAGTTCATTTCTGTGTTTTCTACCACTGTGAGTGCTCCAGCTTTCTCAAATGTAATTAGTCTGATTGTACACGTGGTGTACTTTTTAGACCAATTTTCTGTATTTGTACCATGCTTTCGATGATACCCTTGTCAGAGGTTGATGTTGCTATAACGACATTGACTAAGCCTTTGTTGATGGCTGCAGCGTGAATACGCTGGCTAAATACAACGATCGTAGCTTCTTTTAGTCGTTTGAAACCTTGATCGCCAATTAATTGAATAAGGTTATTCAGTGCCTCGACGCTGGTGACAGTGACATAATTGATTGCCTGCTGACTCCATTGGTCGAGTAGCGATAGAGAGTCGCTTTTCGGACAGATACGGCGATAGACATCCACTGTTGTTATAACAGCTCCTCGCTCGCTTAATTGCTTTTCGAGCATTGTTCTGCCTCCTTCACCTTTGATAATCAGACAGTTTAAATTGTTAATGGTTTGCATTTCAAGTGATGAAGCCAGCCCTTCACTACTTGAGACGGCTGGAATTAAATCAACCGTTATTCCATGTTTAGCTAAGCAATTAGCAGTCTTGTCACCGATGGCAGCAATCTTGGTGATTTCTGTAATCGGTAATTGCTGATTGGTGATATCAACAGCGTAATTTACGGCATTGGCACTAGTGAAAATAATCCAGTCCCAGGTATTAGTTTTTGACAGTTGAGAATTGATTGACTGGATGTTTTGCGGCGCAATAATTTCTAATACTGGAAACGCGATAGCTTTTCCACCAGCTTGTTCAATCAGCTGTGACAAATGCTGGTTTTGGTGTTTTGCTCGAGTCACCAGAATGCGTATTCCCTGAAGTGGTTTGTGCTGATCAGGCATAGAGTTCTGCCAGAATTTTATCAGCACCCATGGAGAGTAATTGTTGTGCTAATTCAGTTCCGATTTTTTCTGCTTGATCAGTATGGCCACTACTTTCTGCACGGATTATTTGAGAGCCATCCGGTTTTGCAACAAGTCCTCGGAGTCGGATTTGGTGATTGCCAGTCAATTCAGCAAAACCACCAATCGGCACTTGGCAACCACCATTCAACCCCTGATTTAATGCACGTTCAGCCTGTAATCGAATTGCTGTCTCAAGGTGATTGATTTGGTGCAACCATTGGTTTAGCTGATGATCATCGATACGGCTTTCTATACCAATTGCGCCTTGCCCAATTGCGGGCAAACTATCTTCAGGACTGAGTTGTTGGGTAATTTGTTGCTCCAGACCCAAACGTTTTAATCCGGCACTGGCAAGAATAATCGCATCATACTCACCATTTTCCAGCTTTGATAAACGTGTATTGACATTGCCGCGTAAAGTTTTGATAGTGAAATCTGGATTGATAGCCAGTAACTGAGATTGTCTGCGCAGGCTCGAAGTACCGATCGTTGCTGTGTTGGGTAATTGATCAAATCTGGAATAATTGATGGAAACAAAAGCATCAGTTGGATCTTCCCGAGGCAAAATTGCTGTCAATTGCAGATCGGGAGGGAACAAAACCGGAACATCCTTCATTGAGTGCACTGCAATGTCGGCATTTTTATCCAGCATTGCTTGCTCCAGTTCTTTGACAAACAGACCTTTGCCGCCAATTTTTGCCAAGGGAGCATCCAGAATCTTGTCACCTCGAGTGGTGATTTCAAGTAATTCTGTTTTTATATCAGGGATGGTTTTGACTAAGAGCGCAGCCACATGGTTGGCTTGCCATAGCGCAAGTGCACTGCGACGGGTAGCTATACGGATAATTCGTTGTGTCATGGAGAAGTGCCAAGGTTATTTAACAACAGGTTCTAACAAGAACTTGACGTATATTCTGATCTTTATGATAATCAAGATAACATTAATGGTTACTGACTGAAGGTTTATCACTTGAAGCTTGTCGGGCTTTAATGAAAGCAGTGAATCGTTTGATAATTGCAGTGATCTGGGCCTTGATGCTGTTTGACTGATAGATGAAGAGGGTCTGATGGCTTCGCACCTGATCGGTCCATTCCAGTTTGTGGCGCATTCTGTCTCCCAGAAAATCGAACTCGCGTGCACCGTCCCTGAACGCCTGTTCGACAGAAAGATCGACCAGGTGTGTGCCCGGAGAAAATTCTTTGAAATGATCGTCAAAGGAAGTTTTCAACTGTCCCCAGCATTGCTTAAAGTTGTAACACAGTCCGTAGGCAACCGGTTTATTGTCAATATACAATACATTTGCCATTAGCAAGCCGTTGGTCGCCATCAGTGGTAATAAGCGTTCATAGTAACGTTGCTCAACAGGACGATGCGCAATCGACATTCCTGCTTCTACTTTCCAGCTGTTAGCCTCAATGCGCAGCATTTCTTCCAGTAACTGATCAATCTCAAGTTCATCCGTATACCAGCGCACGCTGATTTCCCCGGCTTTCGCAACAGCTTTCGCCTTGCGTTTCAGGCGGTATCTGAATGATCGGCTGCGTGATGCCAGATAGGTGTCCCAGTCGGCTGTAATCGTCAGGTAGGGTGATGCAGCGCCCGGGATGATCTGCACGGTATGTGACTGCGAGTTTAATTGATCCAGTAGTTGTTGATACACGGGGTCTTCAGCGACCAGATTGGGCATCACACACAAGTCCCACGAACCAATGGTTTGCAGAAACAAGGTCAACAGCTCGGGTTGCGTCGCCACACCCAGCGGCATGGCATGGTAAGAAATGATGCTTGTGGTGAGTTCAATGGTCTTGAGCGGAATCCCGTAAACAGCTGTTGATTTGCGCTGGAACGGAATGAGGGCGATGAGCTGATCCTGATCATCCGTTGCACACCAGACGTCGACCTGATCATCGATCTCAAATGCGTTGCTAATGGCTGCGAGCCATTCAGGCATCTGAGTGGGCTCAAGGGCGTCTGCTTCGACCAGCCGCTGCCATGGGGCAGCGTAGTCGTGAAGCGCCTGTTCCAGGGCGATAATGTTCGTATTGTATTGCATCTAATGTTGAAAGGGCAGGGATGTGATGACCTGAATGTACCAGGAGTTGATGGTCTTTTTGCGGTTATCCCGGAATATAGTCGTCAAGTAGCGGCGTTGCCGTCTGCATAAATTGTATGAGACGATTCTCCGCTGACTCCAGTTTCTCTGCACCAGAGATCACAGTGGTAAAACGCACCAGCGCACCATCGGTTCGATTGCGTGTCAGTGCATCCCAGAAGAGAAACCACTTGACCAGATATTCATTGGTGAGATTGCGACCGCGTTGATCAAACCAGTAATAGACCAGCTGTCGGGTTTTGCCTTTTTGAATCAGCACACGATTGGTTTCAACAGGGTGTCCGTTGACGTCAAGTGTCTTGTTGGTGACCGATTGAATCTGCCAGCCACCGCCAGGAATACAGGAACGAGGCGAATGAATAGAGCTGCCCTTGCGTTGGGATTCGTAATAGGCGACATACAGGTTCACCGGTGGATGGATGCGATCACTGAAATCAGCCATGATGTAATCATCAAACTTCAAGATATCGCGATATTTTTTTTCCATGATGGTGCGTTTGCCATGCCAGGGATCGATTCGGGCTGGAAAATCCATAAAGTATCGACGCTCTGGTTTGATTTCCTCGCGGTCATCAATGGCTGCAACGGTAACTCCGCAGACCACCAGCATCACCCCGATCGCCACTCCCCGGGTCAGAAAATGATGGGTCGATCCTGGCGCAGCTGATGTTGACTCAGCCACTGGCTGAGCATTGCTGCTGTCTGACGTGTTCGCTGTTGTTGGTAATTTTGCCAGCAGCCACATTTCAAGTAACAGCACAGCAAGACACAGCATAAAGATCGCCCATCCTTCAAAATCATGCAGAAATCCATTCGCCATATCAATGCCCCAGTATTCCACCAGCACACCGATCATGGCAATCCGGAAACTGTTCATGAAAATCGTAATCGGAATACTGGAAAGAAAAATAATGGCGCGTTGCCACAGCGGGCCTTTGAAAAAGTAGGCACAAATAAACGCCAGACTCATCAACGGAAACAGATAGCGTAATCCATTGCAGGCCTCGACAACCTGTAATTGATAAGTCCCGAGATCAATCACATTGCCTTCCAGATTGACAGAAATGTCGCACAGGCGAATCATATCCACCCCGAGGCTGGATGAGATTAATTGCAAGTATGCTGACAGTGAGCGGTACAGAAAATCCGGCAGTGGAATCATGAAAAACAGCATGAACAGTGGCACCCAGACGATTTTGAATCGCGCATTGCCTTCCATGGCCAGAACGATGCCAAAAATCAGGATCACCAGCGCATATTGCTCAATGACATAAAGCGTACTGATTTCACCCAGCAGAAACAGGCCTGTTGCCAGCACGGCAATGCCGACACCCACCCATGAACTGCCGGGAGTAATGCGGCCCAGTCGCTCTTTTTCTTGCCAGATCAGATACATGGTGACGGCTGGAATTAACCAGCCGTGGCTGTACTCTTCATTGTCATTCCAGTTGTCAATCATATTGCTGATGCCATCGCGGAACACATAGGCGATCAAACAGGCAAGGATGCCATAGACAGCCCAGCGAAGATTGAGTGTGACCGGAGCAGCGATTGATTTCGTTGATGCTGAATTCATTGTGGATGGTGTCAGAGCGTTAAAGAATGGATCGGTTTTAAGGAATGCGTTCTGTCGCGCAGGCGACACGCTTGATGAAAGCATGTTCATAGTATACCAGCTCAAGTTGTCTGTCTAAAATATTGTGTGTTTCACGCTTTATGTTGTTTGGCTAGAATATTGCATACTCTGAATTGGTGTCTGTCTGAAGTCTCTATTAATTAGGTGATAGAATAATCACTTTAGCAGGTCAATTTTTCACGTTCACTTTTACTGAGTCAGTAAAAGTTCTATGGTTTTTCGAGGTTGTTTGAATGCAAAAATATGTGTGGACTAGCGCAGTTGTTGATTGTCCAAAGTTGAGTGATTGCGCAATATTGCTCAGTCTTCTAATCGGTCTGACCGGTTGCGGTGGTGATACGCAGCAACGCCAGGCAAAGCATTTTACCAATGCACAGCGGTTTTATGAGCAAGAACACTTTGAAAAAGCAAGAATTGAAACGCAAAATGTATTGCAACTCAACGATAAGCATGTTGAAGCACTCTATCTGCGCGGTTTAATCGCAGAGAAAAAGAAGAGCTGGAAAAAAGCCTTTGGCAGTTTCAGTCTGGTTGTCGAAGAACAGCCGGAGCATACGGATGCTCTCGTCAAGCTGGGACAGATTTACCTGCTGTCTGGTCATCAGGACAAGGCGAAAGAAAAGATTGAACTTGTTCTGGGAAAGGATCCTGAGAACATTGATGCGCGGTTGTTGCAAGCCATCATGCAGATGCGCAATCAAGAAAAAGATCAGGCGCAAGCCATTATCTCGGACATACTGAGTCAAGAGCCGAATCATATCGAAGCCACTTCACTGCGGGTACAGATGATGGTTGGTGAAGGCAATCATGATGGCGCCTTGAGCAGTCTGCAAGCTGCCATCGAAGCACATCCAGAGGATAAGAGCTTACGTTTGCTAAAAATATCGCTCCACAAAAAGCGCAATCAGTTACCTGAAGCAGAAAGCGAGTTCAAACAACTCGTCGCACTCGATCCTGATAACAAAACCTTAAAGTATGCGCTTGCCGAATTTTATGTGTCAGTCAAGAACGTCGATGCGGCAGCCGCTGTGTTGCAGGCGATGATTGAACAGTTTCCTGATACGATCAAACCGAAACTGGCGTTAATAAAATTACAGGCGCGTTTTAACAGCCTGGAGCTGGCGGATAAAACCCTTGCGGGGTTTATCAAAAACCAGCCAGAAGAATATACACTTCAATTTTTATTGGCTGAATTACGCAAGGCTGACCCGGCAAAAGCGCGTGCGGTGTATCAGCAGATTATCACACAGGATGAGACCGGTAATCATGGGTTGGCAGCCCGTGTTCATCTGGCGCAAATCGCATTACAGGCACAAGACAAAGAGCAGGCAAGCACGCTTGTCGAGCAGGTATTGACGGAGGAAAATGAGAACAAACACGCCTTGTTGATTCGCGCCAGTTTGCTGCTTGATGACAAAAAAATTGAACCGGCGATTACGGATTTAAGATCGATTCTCGGGACAGACCAGGAATTTGAGCCGGCCTTGCGGCTTCTGGCGATGGCCCATCTGATGAATGGCGACAAAGTGCTGGCCAAAGAAAATCTGGAAAGTGCTGTCAAAAGCAATCCGAAAAGCATGAAATCACGCACCATGCTGGCCGGATTGATGCTCAAGGATAATCAGATTGATGCGGCAACAACCACGCTTGAAGCAGGACTGAAACTGAATCCGAAGGATCTGACCTCATTGGAAATGCTGGCGAATATTTATCTCAAGCAAAAACAATGGGACTCTGCAATTAAGTTAAGCCGTGCATTGCTGGCAAACAGCAAGAATCCTTTAAAAGCCCGCTTTTTACTGGCAACTATTTACCAGCAACAGGGTGATCATGAGCAGGCGGTTGACGAATATCAACAGATTCTTGCAGAAAAACCAGACAATATGACTGTTTTAAGACGTTTGGTTCAGACACGGATTGCCCAGAAAGAGCCCGGTCAGGCCCTGCAGTATTTGCAGAAGCGGTTGTCCGGTAATCCTGAAGATGCCAACAGCCATGAGCTGATCGGGGAGATACAGCTCTGGCAGAAAAAGCCCGCAGAAGCAGAACAATCCTATCTTGCCGCCATCAAGGCTGATCCAGAACTGGTAGTTGCCTATCAGCAATTGGCACGGCTTTATTTGCAGCAGAACAAGCCCGATCAAGCGTTGTCGATTTATCAGCAAGGATTGGCTGCAATACCGGATCAGCCTGGCTTGTTGATGGAATTAGCCACGCATTATCAACAGAATGAGCAAATAGAACAGTCTGTTACCACCTATAAACACTTGATTGATCTGCAGCCTGGGAATATGTATGCGATTAATAATTATGCGGCATTAATTGCAGATCATCGCCAGGAAGAAGCGTTATTAACTGACGCAATGGCGCTGGTGGAGCAGTTTAAAGGGTCAAATCAGCCGGCCTTTCTGGATACGTATGGATGGTTGTCCTATCGTCTTGCCAAATTTGATAATGCAGTGCCGGCATTGGAGAAAGCCGTTGAGCTTGCGCCAGAGTTTTCTGTGTTTCGATATCATCTGGGGATGGCGTATCATGCGGTCAATCGAGATGCTGCTGCGCTGCGAGAACTCACGCAGGTGATTGAATCTGAACATGTTGACTTTAGCGGGATTGACGAGGTGCGGGCCCTGGTTGATCAGCTCAATCATGAGCTGGAGAGCAGCTAGCAGGTGCATTCAAATGACTGATGCCTAAGTCTGATTGGTGATCGATGCACTCGGGGTTAATATTCCAATGTCGATATTGGTTTTTTCTTTCACCAGTTGACGGGCTCTGATGGCTTCTTCGTTTGGCTCTTTGAGTGCAGGGAACAGACCGATGTCGCGTTTACTTCTGATTACTTCAAGGACGAGCTTCGGATCAATGATCGGTGCTTCGACTGTGTAGCCGTATGCCAGTGATAGATCGCACAGCGCATTAATGATTCTCGGGATTCCACCACTATAGTAGAAGATGGTTGCGCTCGCATGGTGAGTAAAAATATCCTTGTTGCCACCGGCCTTGGTTAATCGGTACTGAATATATTGTACCGTTTCGACGATATTGATCGGTTTTAGATGATAGCCAACGGAAATACGTTGGACCAGCTGAGAGAGTTCTTTCTGCCTTAACAGCTTGAGCAACGGTGGCTGGCCGACCAGAACCAGTTGCAACAGCATTTTATTTTCGGAGTTGATATTGTGCAACAAGCGTAATTCTTCAAGTGCTTCAGCGCTGAGGTTTTGCGCCTCGTCAACAATCAGAATCGCTGGTCGATGTGATTGGTAAGCCTCTTCCAAAAAAACCTGAAGTTGTTGATGTTTGGCAGCCTGGCTGCCTTCATTGTCCGGCTGATCGAAAGCAATTAACACCCAGTTGATCAAATCCTTCATTGACTTGTGCGTATTGGAAATCAGCCCCACAGTGAGTTGATTTTGTGTTTCATTAATGAGACGCTTGATGATGGTGGTTTTTCCGGATCCAACCTCACCTGCGAGGACAATGATTCCAGAGCGGTTTGACAATCCATACTCCAGTACTGCCCACGCTTTGACATGAGGTTGCCCAGGAAAAAGAGATGATGGCTCAGGTGTCATTGAGAATGGTTGCTTGTTCAAGCCATAGGACTGAAGATACATCGTTAACCTCATCTCATAACTTCTAATTACTTTTAGGGATTTCTAAAGCCTGTAGCGCAGCCTGAACATTTCCGTTGGGCGATGGTTTTTAAAAATCCCTTTCTTTTCTTTACGCGATAGATGCGTTGACATTTTTTTTGCGAAAGCGAAATAAGCCCAACAAGCCTGTCCCAAATAAATAAACTGCAGCTGGAAGTGGAATTGGTGCAACAGGTCCTAAAGCAACGTTATCCATCTCGAGCACCAAATTGGAAAAGTTAGGAGTAGCACCTGGGTCATTTCCACGTCCCGGCGCATCAAAAAAATATTCTAGTAAGTAGACTTCGTTAAATCCAGGAGTGCTAGTAAAATCCAGTGTTGTTCCATTGGCACTCTGGTCTATCTGGAAATCAACAGCATTAGATAAGCCTGCATCTGTATAACCACGGAAAGTCAACGTAGAACTGCTTCCATCAGTCAATCCAAGGTTTAATGCAGCAACATCAAGCCCTGCAACACTGAATGACATTCCATCAGCTAATTGAAAAAGACCGCCACCAGAATCTGCTTCTAATTGTGAGGTTCTGCTCCCTCCCGAATTACTGCCGTGCATGTGATACCAATCCCAATAAGTTCTCATATATACCTTTCCATACAGGAAAATGTATTAACGATGATTATTTAACTAAGAATATATTGGGATTGGTATGACTTGTACCGCCAGAAACATTACCAATTGAATCGCCTGGAGCGGTGCCAAAACCGATTGCAGAATGTTGCACCCCATCTTCAAGATAAAGCTGATTAAACGCAGGGAATACCGCTGAAGGCATCGGGTTTCCTGTGTCATCGGCTGCTTCAAAATCAATAACAACATTTGATGCCAAAGATGCGTAAGCTTGACCTGACGCTCCTAAAATACTGACTAGCATTCCGCTAACCAGAATAGGAAATTTCATACATTTACTCATTATAAGATCCTTATCTTTTTTAATATAAATAACATGGTTGCTTCCAACCAGATCCAATTTAAACCCAAGCCCAAACCTGCCTTGTTTAGCAAGTCGCTTAACAACAATCAGATTAATTGTTGCGATTTGCTAACACAGGATATTGAGTTCTTTCCTAAACGATGCTTCCTTTGCACGAGGAAGGTGATTCGACCATCTCTCGGTATTTACAGGAGTCCCTTCACTTTCCGTCCCGACCTTGCAGTCGGTATGGCTACTTTATTCGAGCAATAAATACGCCAAATAGTATTTAGAAAAGTGTGTAGTTATATTTCGCAATCAGATTGGCATAAAGATAAGAAGCTCTTGGTTGGATGCTAAACTGTTTCAAGTCTTATTAAAGTTGAACTTGGCTGGATGTTTAAGGGTGTCTCTAATAATTGTCTTTATGCCCGATTTCAGCGTTGGATGGTCTTCTGCGATCCTCATGTATTCCACATACATTGCGATTCTCGAAAATCATCCGCCTCGAACTCGAACAAAAATCCTAATTATTAGAGGCACCCTTTGGTAATATTAACGAGTAAAATGGTGGCAAGCCAGGTACGACTATTGAAGCTAGGATGGCGTTAAAAGTACTGGTTTTTTTTGCCAGATTAGTTGAAAAATATGCCATATCACATAGACATTATGTTATTTAACGCACTTGGTTGTGAGCGATTTTCGAAACGATATGATTACGCAAAATTTGTTATGCAGCAGCAACAGTGTCGCCCACCTAATGATGTGCTGATTGACTGGAAATCCACCTGTGACCAGAGCTAGATGTGCTCAATCTTGAATATCGTATGATTTACATAACGATGTTGCAGCGTTGATACTTCTTTTCATCACGCAGCAGAAACTCGAAAGTATCGTCGATGAAGTCTGTTCGCCTGAAAGACGAAGGTTTAAACCTTATACATGGAAATGAAATTGTAATTTTATGGCACTCCAACGTCATCAGTTTTACTTTACCGCCATGGCTAGTCCATGTGAGTTACAACTCTATGGTCCAGATAAAAAAACCACTGCAAAAATAGCTGAGACCGCAATCAGAGATATCCACCGTATCGAACAAACATATTCACGCTTTCGAGACGATAATCTGATGTATCAAATCAATCAAACTGCTGCACAAGGATTAAGTATTGAGGTTGATTCAGAAACAGCTGGGTTATTAGATTATGCGCATGCTTGTTATCAACAAAGTGATGGTTTATTTGATATTAGTTCTGGAAGTTTGCGTAAAATATGGGATTTCAAGAGTGGTCGTGTGCCTTCTCAAAAACAGATTAGTCAACAGCTTGAAAGCATTGGTTGGGACATGGTCAACTGGGATCGACCTTTGCTCGAATTTAAAACCAAGGGGATGGAGATTGATTTTGGTGGAATTGGCAAAGAATATGCTGCTGATCGAGCTGCAACAATATGTCGTGAACTAGGGATAAAGACAGGATTAGTTGACTTGGGTGGTGATATTAGTATTATCGGTCCGCGATTAGATCAACGACCATGGCGTGTAGGTGTTCGGGATAGCCGTGATCCATTAGACATTGCTGGAATTATTGAGATAGTGAATGGCGCTGTAGCAACCAGTGGCGATTATCAGCGCTATATGCTGGTGAATGGAAAGCGCTATAGCCATATCCTCAATCCTCACACTGGATGGCCTGTGGAAAGCCTTGCGGCAGTCACAGTGGTAGCCGAACACTGTATTGTTGCAGGTAGCGCCTGTACCATTGCTATGTTGAAGGGGCAAGCGGGGGTGCAGTGGCTGGAAAATGAAGGCTTTACACATCGCTGGGTGGATGTATCAGGATATAGTGGTGGAAATCTCCCGGTGCATCAAGTAGATCCAAAATCGAAATAAGAATCTGTTCAATATCTCGCTGAATGGCGCGCGAATTGCTTACTACTGTAAGTAAGCTTCATACAGATTGATCAATAATGTCGTACTCGTCGCTTCAAGTCGCTACATTTTATCTTTTTCCGTCTGTTTGGACTGGCTGGCTTTCAATATATCCAGCATATCTTAGAAGCTGTTTGGTTAAAAAATGTCCGCTGCAAAGCCCTTGAAATCGTTGTATTTTTCCGCTTCTCCTCGTTAAATAGCGCAACTATTCGCCTCGAAGCAGTGAAAAAATCCAATCGATTCAAGAACTTTTCGCTTGGGCATTTTTTAACCAAACAGCTTCTGAACTGCTCATCTAAGGAGAAAATAATGCAACGATTTAAATTCCTTCTAAATCCTCTTTTATTGACTGGTCTTGCAACACCCGTCTTTGCCAACACCTATACTATTGGTTTTGATAATGATGATAATACTGGCATACGTATGCCAGCATCGCTATTTCCTTCTGGTGAGTTTCTTGATGCAAACGGAGAATTGCAGTCTGTAGAAAGAAGTTCATATATAGAACACGGTTTTGAACACAATGCTATTGTGTTTAATAATCAAGCTGATGGCAGTCATTTGCATGCAACAGCCAATATTGATATGGACGCCGGCACCTCCAGTGCCGCTTCAACTCTAAGTGCTGATGCAGGTGGCGGTTTTTTTAAACAAACCAGTGGCGAGCAATTCAGCCTGGAAAGCTGGGATTTTATCGAGCTCAGTACAGTTGTTGAAGATGAACTTTTCAACCTGAATCCTGATCGTTTTAATCCTGCGCCAGAGTCGCATCTTGTTGTTCAAGGCAGTCTAAGCGGAGCTGAACAATTTACGTTGGACTTTCATGACGATATAACGCTGCTAGATACCTTTGACTTTTTGGCTGCTACCAATGGCGCCTCTGCCAATGTTGATTTAGTTGAATACTGGTTCTCGGGGACAGGGAGAGGAGTCATTCCACTTAATGAACATGTTTCGGTAGAAGTCGCGATTGATAATGTTGTAGTTTCAAACGTGCCTCTTCCTGCGGCTTTCTACTTGTATTTTAGTGGCTTTATCGGGTTAACAAGAGTTTTGAACAAACGAAGTAAAAACACATAAATTACGCGATACAAAGTAAAAAACCACGTTCTAAGAGCGTGGTTTAATTGTGAATATGGAGTTGGGCTACTGATAATCCAGTGGCTGGAGGCTAAGCTGAGCCGCCGCATTAAATCAAATCTACAATCTATACTCTTCGCCTGAGCAGTTTCTAAACTGGTTGTTCACACAACAAAACAGGAGGCCGACGTGATAGATCAGTATCAAGATGCCGTTTCTCGCTACCCTTAAGGAGCGAGGATTTAATAACTTCGAGATTTTGACTTGTCTTTTGGCTACAGAAGCACTAATAAAATAGTTACATAGCCCAGCTATGCGCCTATTTTATTAGCACTCCAGTGAAACCAAAATTCTACGTCAAACTTCCGGAAGTTATTAAATCCTCGCTCCTTAATATCTTCTTTCAGTGCTAAAACTTTATATTAACTCCGGCAGTCACTGTAAAGTAATCAATATCGGCATAACTGGAATTGTTCATGCCATTGCCACCAAGTTTCAAACCACCCTTATGCGTCGTCCATTCTGCGCCAACATTGAGTGATACCTGGTCAACTATTTTCTTTTCAATTTGTAACCCTGCGCTGATAGTTCCGTAACCAGATAAACGAAAATCACTGGAATAGTTTCCATCGGCACGTGGTGTCAAAAAAAATGGACGAAAAAATTCAGCCTTGCTCTGGGAGTAATAACGAAAGCGTGGACTGAATAACCAACCTCCCGAAAACGGTTGATACCATTTAATATCTATCGTGTGAGAATCGATCTCCCAGCTATCGGAATAGTATCGATATCCCAGATGCAGTGATCCATCAAGCTTGGGAACATATTGTACTAACTTTGGTGCGAATACCCATTCATTGCGGGCTTTTGGTCTTCTTTCAAAAAACAAATCAACACCGGCCATCCACAAATCCTGTATCTCAAATTCTTCACGAGCCTGTTCCGGAGTTGCTATTCCAACATCAAAGAAACCGTCAATATAGTCTTCTGCTTCAAGTAATCCACGTATATAGACGATTTTGTAAGGATTTGATAAAAACCCGGATCGTCTTGTATAACTTGTACCAATGCTTGCCAGAGTGTTTTTGCCCAGAATTTGAGTTAAACCGAGACGATAGATCTGATCATCCTTCTTTTCACTGACATCCGGTCTGGAAACTGATTTCACCCTGTCCAGGGTGTATCCGAAGCCTCCTGATATGTTGGTTAACTTCTGATTCAATTCATAGTTAGCGCCAATATATACATAGCTAGATTTATAATCTGGCTCTGAAGAATGTCCACCACTGAGCGTATAAGTCAGATTGTCATCAAGCTCATACTCAAACGAAAGATTCACACTTTTTCGAGTTTCTTCTGGGTGATCAGCAAGCACTTCATTGGTTTTAAATGATGATGGAATTGGTCGCTGCAATAAAGCTCGCACTGCATCGGTTTCAGCTTTTAAACCATCTCCTCCGTTTGCAAACGCTTGTTGTCTGGCTGCAACGACTGATGGATTATCAAGCAATGCACCTGCCGAAACCGCAAAAGCCACTGCTGAGGCACGGGTTACAACGTCTGTTACAGTATCTGGTCTGGAAAATTCAGGCGTTGCACCACTATAAATATCCACATCGTAAGACGCTGTTACTTTCAGGCGATCATACAGGCTAGTCGATAAAGCGCCATGATGAACATCTGCCTTCATCCGCTTACCGCCTTCCTCATAATGCAGGTATTGATAATCAGCCGCAGGTGAGTGTATTGGAAAATCTTCCAGCAAGTCACCCAGACCTTCTGCACAACAAACACCAGGTAAGCTCAAAGCAGCTGCGGTTAAGGCTTTTAATCCATGCTTGGTGGATTTGTTTGGTGGTTTAATTACAGCCACACCCGCCCCCGTTGTTGCTGCTTCCGCCAGAGGTGGATTCTTTGCTTACTTGAACATGTTCTCTTAAAACAGATATTGTCGGTTCAGGATCTAATGCCATATGCGGTTTGGCAAGATTTCCGCGTTCCCAGGCAGCAACTTCTAAACCACAACCATTTAACATAGCAATTACAATTCCAAAACTGATCCACAAAATAAGTTGATTAATCAATCTGTTAATCATGACCTCCCTCCAGTAAAGCTTGTACTTTGTTGCGAATTTTTTTTATGTCACCGTGTCGATACCCAATATGAACATCTTGAATCACCCCTTGTTGATCAATCAGATACGAAGTTGGCATACCTTTTAGTTCGTAAACCTTTGGGCAACTGGCAGTAGAATCAAAAATAACTGGATAATCGACAGGGTATTTTTTTAAATATTGTTCAGCATCTTCCTGCTTTTCATCAAGGTTTATCGCAACCACTTCAAAACCTGAAGATACCAGCTCATTGCGTAATTTATTCAACGCCGGCATTGACTTGCGACAGGGTGGACACCAGGTTGCCCAGAAATCAAGATAGACGACCTTGCCACGATAAGCTTCCATTCCTTTCATCTTTGTTTTTTGTTGTACCGCATCACAACCTTGTGCAATATCTCCGGTCTCTGCTGCAACAACAGACTGAGATATCAAGCAGAAATATGTAGAAAAAATAATCATTTTTAAAAAATTGCACACTTTCCTATACATAATTTTTTGACCGAAAATAAAACATCATGTTAAATGGTAAGCATTATCCATACCATCTTAAAATTCTAGAGTGAAACAGGTTGTAAGTAATTGAAAATATACCGACATGTAAGCAATCTGGAATCAGCTTTTCTTCATTTTCAGTAAATAATCACTGCATAAGGAAATACTGGTCTATGGCATTCATTATGTGTGTCATATCACACGATCAATAGGTTAAATAGCACAGTATTGAAAGCCAGGCGACACTAAATCACAGCTGGAAAAACGATTATAAAATCAGGTAGGAACCTTGCATTGCAAGGATCAACAAGATATTAGGAGTTTATTGGGATTGCAATTGGCACACAATATGCGAGCTTATTGCTAAACGACAACCTTGTAAGGAAATTACAACAAACAGCACCAAACGAAACAACTGATCTAAGCAAGAAATTTATAGGCTTGGAACCCTCGGGGTGGAGGAGGTTGCACAGAAATAGACAGGTTAGGTCACTTGTACAACTCTACTCTCCGTTATCAGGAGATCGCATTCATGAACAAGTAGCTGATTTTGTTAGTGAAGATTCGTTGCTACAAATTTCCTTGCCAAATGCAAAGCATTGACCGCGATGCTATTGTCTGGATCAATTTCTACGCTTTTTTGCAGATAGGGAACTGCTTCTTTTATTCGATTGCTTGCTGCTAGCGCCAAACCGATGGTTCGCAAGACAATGGCATCATTTGGCCTATTGTTAAATACTTTTTTTGCGTGAATCAGTGCATCATAAGCGTGACCGGATTGCAGGTAGGCCAATGCCAAACCTCTGCGTGCAATCACATTATCAGGGTTCAATTCAAGCGCTTTTCTAAACCAGGTAACTGCTTTTTTAGGTTGTTTGAGACGCATGAATAACGTTGCTTTCATGCGATTTGCCATAAAGTTTTCTGGATTAAAAGCAAGTGCCTTATTAATGATTCCGAGTATTTGCTGAGAATCAGTGGTGGATTCTGCAGCAACCCCATCAGCAAGATAGGTTTCTGCTAGCAGATTATTGATATTGTTATCTCTCTGATGCTCAATCATTGTGAGCATATCATCTGATAAATCACCATCGTAAACTTCTGCCACCGATGATAAATTTTCGGCAAGCAGTTCTGTCAGCTGTCTTTCACTGCGGTCAAGCAAATCGGATTCACTGGCTGCATACGCAAGCACTGGATGGTTATCAATGTATACTGGAGCCGCCCCTGAGATTTGTTCTATGTCTCGACTTCCAGCCATATAGCCAGCCAGAAAAATTTTTCTCTGGTTAAGCCAGTGTTTTTGACCACCCCAATAACTATATTGAAGATCAGCTTTAATTGTGTCATTTGACTGTAACAAGGCTAACCGATGCGGTTTGATTTTTATGGGAGATTCTACAGAACCGATTAACAACATTTCTTGCGTATTATACCAAAGTATGCTTTCAGGAAATACCGCTTGAAATGTCGCTAATACACTGCGCAGTTGTTGTTTCCCAAAAAAAGCCAATGGTACAAACTGAACGATCAAGCCGTCGTCATTTAAACGCTGTCTGGTTTGTTGATAGAATTCCAGAGTATAAAATACATCTGTACCAGGACGAAATACCTGACCAACCTCAATGGAAATAACATCATATTGATTGCTTGTATGATTAACATACAAACGTCCATCCTCGGCAAGTAAATTAACACGTTGATCGTCCATCCAGTCAGTATCAAAATTTCGTTTTACAAACGGAAACAGTGCTGGTTCGATATCAACGATATCAAGATGATTGATGTCGTACATCAAGAACCGACTCGCAGTTTGTCCGACACCCAGGCCGACCACTAAAACCTGTTTAGGGTCAGTATGCAAAATCATTGGCACATGGGCTGCCATTACTTGATGATTTTTAACATCCGCGCCTTGCCACAGACGATCAGACTGTAATATTTTGGTTTCTCCTTGCCAATGAACTGACAACAAACTTCCATAACCTTCTTGATAATCAACCAACAAATTTTGGGGGCCAAGATAATCATCAGGTAAACGACTTCCCAGCATCAACAACGCAAACCATCCGACCAACGCAATACTGATAACTGTCCATTGAAAAGAAAAACCGGTCTCTTTTTCGATACCATCTTTGATGAGTGCGAAGCAACCGCAAATGACCCCAATCATTGACAATAACAAAACACCAATCTGCAAGCCCAAATGCGGTAATACCCAGAAGCCAACCAATAGTGAACCCAACACGCCACCCAGGATGTTATATGCAGTCATTGAGCCAACGCTAGCCGATGAAAGCTGGGCATCCGATGTAACCAATCTCATCATCAATGGAAAACACAACCCGGAAATAAATGCCGGAATCAACATCAATGTAATAAATGGGATTAAACCAGTCCCCAGGCGTAACCAATATTCAGCCGGAGACAACATGAATGCCATATTCAACAATGCCGATGTAATCTGAAAATATCCAAAAATTTTTATATGAGGATATTTATCAAAGATGCGTACAGCAACCAGACTTCCTAATGCAATTCCAACCAGTACTACAGATAAAGTAATTGTATAGGTATAGATGGTATTGCGAATCAATAGTCCAAGAAAACGCGTCCATAAGATTTCATTGCCTATTGCAACCAGCCCACTGAAGAAAAACAATACAGTCATCAAATTTAAAGACTGATGACTCTTGTTTGTTGAAGGTTGTTTATCGATAGCATCAGTGACACTTTTGGTTAACGCCGATGTGTTCAGCAAACCATTCGATGCGATATACCAGGCAATCAACGCAACGGTGATATTGAGCATAGCTCCGACAGCGATTGAATCGCTAACACCAATTTTTGGAATCAAAACAAAGCCTGCCAATACGCAACCAACAGCAGCGCCAAAGGTGTTCACTGTGTAAAGTACACCAATTTCACTTGCAATACGATGGTTGCTAGTCACCATTTGGCGACAGAAGAGTGGGAGAGTCGCTCCCAATAACAAAGCAGGAATAAACAATACAAACAGCACTAGAACCAAGCGTAATGCAATCCCTAGATTTGGTTGGAATTGCATGATCTCGAAGACCATATGGTAACTATAATTCACGAAGTCGAATAAATATGGCGTAGACAGAGCATACACTGCTAGTACTGTCTCAATAACTGCGTACCACAGTAATGGCTTGGCGGTATGTTTGCTAAAATGGCCTGATAAATAACTGCCAGCTGCCATGCCAGCAAAAAAAACAGCGAGCACCGTGCTCAAAGCAAATGTTGTTGATCCAAAAATCAACGCAGCACTTCTTATCCAGCAAATCTGATAAATCAGACCAGCTGCACCTGAGACAAAAAAACACAATAAAACAATCAGATTTAACTGATTAAATCGTGACATGACTGTATATTCCATCAAAAATAATGAGTAGCACGATAGACTATTATACTCTCCGCACATGAAAATCTAGCATCCTGTGTACGCCTTTTTTGCGGATAACTGCGTTGAAAAACCTTGCTGTAGAGTGACTACAGCTAAGATTTTCCGCCTTGCTCTCCACAAAATATCACGCACGCAAAATGTTAGGTTTTCATGTGCGAAGAGTATATGTCAACAAAACAAAATCCATCGGCCAAAAAAAAACGTTGTCAGCATGCGCTGACAACGTTTTTTTAGAAATGCTAAAAATCAGGCAGTCATCACTGATTGAGGAGTCGCGCGTTTTTTCGCAGTTGCAAAGAGACCCAATGCTCCACTGCCAAACAGCCAGACTGCTGCCGGAATAGGGACAGTGGTTGTAAATACATAGACTTGACCGATGTTAGCGCCATTGGTGTCTATACTGATTGACTCTGAATCCGGAGCTGAATCGAATGTAAAATCCTGAATAAATGCATCCCACATATTTCCTCTGTCCAGCACATCAATAAATGATTGTGTGGCACCTTCGGTCACGCCGCCAGGAGATATCACATCAATATTGGAGGCAAGATTATCTTCACCACCAACGCCAGCAAGGATAGGATCCCTGAAAGAAAGCACCTGAACTTGCATACGCATTCCAGGCTCAGTCATATTTGTCCAGTTAGGAACTGTTACATCAATAACCCCTGCATTGTCAGTTATTGTTGAACCAGCAGTAAATGTAGAGGCTGGCTCATTTGATGGATTAAATCCTGCGTTATGATGCTGCATCAACATTCCGTCTGGATCAAGCATCATCGTTCCGGTTGCTGGATTCATGCTCATTCTCATAAAATGAGCCGCAGTAACATTATCATTATCCGCAGCAGCTGCGGCCGGAAAATAATCCATCGACGGATTCATCACAAAAGCATTCGTAGCAGGCGACATAATAGTTAGCATCATCAATGCAATTGATGAACGCTTACAGACTGAGAAAATATTCTTAATAGATGTCATGTTTTTATCCTTGCAGTTAAGTTAGACAAATTGGTTTTTCGATAATCAAATTCTTGTATTGAATAAGATTTTGATGAGATGCAATATCTCCATCTATTATTGAGCAATGATCATGCCATTATTTGAAGGGATGCCTCGTTATATTGATTAACAATTTTTCATATATATCAATATGATATGTTTTGATATATCGGCGTTACATAAAAGAATGAGCAACACAAGTAATACAGCTTTTGTAATGTGTGATATGCCATAGTAAAGAAGGGCATTTAACAGATATTTTCGATTTTTGAGAGATATTTTCTTTTGGAGGGAGAAGCTATCAATAGCTTTTTAAGTTGTGGAAGGCACGATAGCAGAAATGCCGCTATTATTGGTGAGTGCACCAACACAAGTAGAATTTTTATGTCTTAGCTATTGATGAAAGACATGCTGAATAACACATCGCTTTCTGAGCTGAACTTTAAACGTAATAGAAAACTGAATTGTATCGATGATCTAACTGAATTTTACGTGAGATAGGCTGTGGATTCACGTGTTGAAATTGTTCTGCTCCCATGGTTGATGGAGAGCGAATACTTGTCATGGTATTGACGGATAACTGACACCGAAAAATGACTGCCTGTTGCGTTGCAGTCACTTGACACTCAATGCTATTCCAGTGGCCTTGCAGCTGAAGCTGATTATTCCTCAACGCCTTCTAATCCGTCAATACAATCGTCGGATCTAGTCACCCCCTAGTATAGAATCTCCTCAACATCATAATATCAGTGTCACTAAGTCTACCACCGCCAGTCTTTTCCAATATGAAATGATGCTGAAAGCAAGAAAGGTGATTCCAATATAAAATGAGCCTGAAATAGCGATCAATGTCGCTCATGATCACAGGATGAAAACGATCATGAGACTGGAACAACTGACGAGCATTCAAGCGATCTATCAATTTCTTGGTAGTGGGTCGAACCTGTGATTAGGCATGGATGTCTCGTTCAAATTCCACTTTATTAATGAGTAAGCCAATCACAATATCATGCATTATTTCCAACTTAGAAAAGCAGATTGTTCGACGTGTTAAGCGTTTAATCCAGGTTCTAAAATTAAGATTCTTGCGTTCAATTTTTTGTGTGTTTGTTTTGCCAGTTTCATGCGTCTCTGGTTCGAGATGGCGCTCATATGCGCCCCAATCATCGGTGTAATAACGACCAATATTGAATGGTGCAAGCAATGCTTTCAATTCTTGAAAAACAGTGTCTTTGCGTTTGCCAAAAACATAAGCGAGCACTGTATTGGTTGCATGATCAACGGCATGCCACAACCAACGTTGATTTGACTTGTTACCCACAAGCCGCGTTCAGGTAGCAAGTGCACCACCTACTAAATTTATTCCAGATTTCCGAGCAAAAACCTCGGCTGGCGTTTCCCATTTTAACAACTTTCTTGGGCGTGAATTTAATAAAAATTCGATCACGCCTATTTCCTTTTTTGTGATCTTTGATAGATCTGTTTTTTTAGGTAAAAAGCGTCTAATCAGTCCATTGATTTGCTCAACTAATCCTTTTTCCCAACTGTGGTATGGCTGGCAAAAATAGGTCTTAATA
The DNA here is from genome assembly GCA_965224565.1 of Methylococcales bacterium. Lineage (GTDB taxonomy): Bacteria > Pseudomonadota > Gammaproteobacteria > Methylococcales > DRLZ01 > DRLZ01. Next base: position 1,595,832 of record CBDCZN010000002.1, read on the forward strand.
TTAAGCGCTTTTTTAAGCTTCTCATGGTACTTAAATTCAATGCCATTATCCATCGTGATACTTTGTCTACTTTCTGCTTTAAAACGGTTTAATGAATCTTTCATTGCTTCATTTGCAACTTCGGCCCCTCGATTCTCTACTCGCCTTATACTGACATATTGTGTCTGACGTTCTACCATCACATTAAGCGATACCGTACTTTGTGAGCACACGATTGAATCACCTTCCCAATGACCAAAGGATTCTTTTTTATTAATAGCATCTGGCCTCTCTAATATACTGATTCTATTCGGTATCATCTCTCGCTTTGATGCCTTCTTACCCATTTTTTTATGCCAGCGTGGTGCATGCTTTCTGGGTAATAACGAAGTCCAATCAACATGAAATTTATAGATAAAACAATAGATCGTTTCATGACTGACGGTAAAGCTTTCTTCCTCCATACTCAACCGTCCTGCTATTTGTTCGGGTGTCCAGCCTTCACATAATCCAGAATAGATAGTGTCCTCATAAGACTCACATTTAGAGCCTGTTTCTGCCGCCTCTTTTTTCCTTCTTCTGGATTTATAGTCTGCTTCTGATGGGAGATAATTCCCTGCATGATTTAGGTTTCTTTTGTATTCTCGGGACAAAGCACTTACACTTCGTCCCAACACCTTGGCTATAGCCGAAAAGGAGTGTCCTTTTGATCGTTGGATCGCTAGTTGATCTCGTTCTAATTGATTTATTTGTTTATAATTTCTTCTCAAAACATCGTCTCCTCTATATTTTCTATAGAATTTTAAACGATGCACTTGCTTTCTGAATACGAGCAAACGACCACTGCTCATCCAGTTCAGCCGCGTCGCAAACCAGTTCCAGCCTAACATCTAGCGGGGTTTCCGTGTTCAAGGTATGAAATAAGGGGTTTACCTGGACGATGCAATTCTGTTTTTTTTTAAAGTACGGATGACTGTGTTTTTATTAATCTTGAGAACGCGTGCAGTCTCTCGAATACCACTGCTATTGATTGCCATGTCAACGATTTTCTCTTTGATACCTGGTTCGTATGCTTTATAACGATATTCCTGCATGAACGTTTTGGTAGAACAAGCCTGCTGTTGGCAACGATAGCGTTGAATATCCCGCACACTCCGTCCTGATTTCATAATGTTGTTGCTGCCACAAGCCGGACAGGTGACTTCTTGATAACAGGTCATGTGATATCACCACAAAATCATTACTTTAACACAGTATCCTCAGGCTAAATAACAAGTTTGACCCACTACCCCATTCCGTTATGAATACCATTTAGCCGATTGCCTAGGCGCTGAACATGAGGGAATTCATCGCTTACTTTTATACGTATGCCAGGGTGACTGCTTCTGCATTGCGTCCATCCAATAAATTGCACATCTGAATGTCTCTCCCAAGTACTTTCTATCGCATTTCGTACCCATAACTTGTGTTCTAGCGTGGATTCATGAATGTTTTCCCAACACACATGTATTCTCAAGTCTTGCCAAATAACAGAACTTGCTGCGTAACCTCGATTCTCAATTTCACCTATTTCTGCATACGCGCTCGGAATGGCTAAAATTAAGAGTGTAAATGGTAACTTCTCATTATCCACAGGCAGCAGCTTGAAGAATATCCGCCATTGGAGGAATCTGTTTCGCATTCGACGTACGATCAAGCAGGTAGCTCCAGAACGAAATCCCATGCTTGCGACAGGTTTTCTTTAAACTGGCAAAGGTGTCCCTGCATTGCCGACCCGCTTCACTGCGGGTGCTCCCACTGATCTTGCGTTTCTTGACGTAATCCCGAATATCCCGTTCACTCAGGTTATTGTGCAAGGGAATCTCCGGTCTTTCCAATACACGGAATAATTCATGCTGATTGTTGCCCATGCGTTTCAGGATCTGATTCAGCGTTTCATAATCGGTGCGCGTCGATACCAGTTGATGGAACTGCGCTTTCAAGCGCGTTGCGTGCGCTGGGTCAGGCGCTGTTTTATAGATTTTCAAACCCGCATAAATCGACCAAACTTCATCCCGCGCCCAGCTGACTGCTTGCTTTTGCAGATCATTCACAGGAATGAGCCGCGTCATCAGTCGCTCTGTATGAATCCAGCACAGGACATGATCAAAGACATTGAATTGCCCCGCATCGTCACTCACAATGCCAAGATTGATTGGAATGCCTTGATCGAGCAAGCGCCCAACCAGCATCCCTTCGGTGAGAATCCGCTGATGACGTTGATTGGTGATCCCTTGCTCTTCCAGCCAGTGCTCTAAAGCAGCGGGTGTCTCAAATTTAATTGGTTGGGTTTCAAGCGATTCCAATAGAAATTTCGGAAGCTTTTGGCGTTGCATGTATTCCAGAGCACCCGCATTGATGACGTAGGCCTGGCAACCACTTCTGCTCAGCAGCTCAAGAAAGTTAACACGACTTTTAGACTCAGTACTTTCAAACCAGGCAAACAGCTCATTGCCAATATGAGTACAGTAACCGGTCTTGCCCTGATGGCGAGCCCCGGTGTCATCTGCGTGAATATAGCTGGACAGCGGCAGTCCATAACGCAGCAGATCGCTTTTTTCCTGGTGAAACACGTCAAGGTCTTTGGTCAGCATTTGACTTAATTGACCGCTGGAGATATCAATACCAAGATCATGCAGTTGTTCCAGCAACAGGGGCTGAGTGACGTGCTGATGATGATATTGATACAAGATAAAACTGTGTAAGTTTGATCCCCAATGGCCACTACGAACCGATTCAGGTAACTGGGCAATGACATAACCCTCACTGGTTTCATATTCGGCCAGACGATAACGAATGGTGTGAGGACAAATGATCAGATCTTGAACAATAATGTCTCGATAGCCTTTAAAGCGTGCGTCCTCCGAAAGATTGGCGGGCTGTATGATGCGCTCTTCATGAATCGTCAAATGCTGGGTTTTACTGCGTTTGGGGCCTTTCTTTTTTCCGGTACGAGCACTATCGTCTTCTGGTTCTGTCTGTTGATCCATCCCGCTGGACTTGAATTTAGGTTTTCGAGTCTGTTTGTTCAACCTGTGAATGTCATCTTCTAATTGCTCAATGCGATCTGATTGCCATTGGAGAAGTTCAAGCAACGCATCGACTAGTGGCGTGCGATCAGCATCTGAAATGGGTGGCAATAGCGGCTTTACAGAATTCATTGAATGTAGTTTATTACATTTAATTCGTAATTGCCTGTAAATAATGAGAAGTTACTGTAAATGGAACTATATATTTGATTATCATCAATATTCTCCTTGATTAAGATTTGAACGCGGCCCTTTGTAAGTCGTCAAGAGTAGACAAGCAGCCCTGCAGGTGCCTGATTAAAAAATTTCAGTTTGTATACGGTACTGTTGCGGCTACGTTTGCGACTGATAGCCAACCGAGTAAAGCCGACTCCGAACAGATACCGCAGCAGGGAATCGACTTATCCATACACTAAGGGCAGACTGTAATCACGATGCGAGGTTAATAAATATCAATTTAGGGGTTCGATAAATTAACTATTTGTGCTTTATCTATTTTCCAATTCCCGGCAAGTGGAGTAGTCAGTTGAATATCTGTTGATAAAACACCTTTTGATGTATCCATAAATGTGCGTGTAATGGTTCCAGCTGGTTTTGCTACTGGCTCTGTCAAATCACACACAGGACAAAAGCCGCCTGAAAATTGATCCAGTGCATATGTATCAGAATCTTGTTTGACACCTAACGCCCATCGAGGTTGGCCCTGGTTATCATAAAAATACAAAATACCAAACTCTGTAACTCCTTGAGTTGAAATTGTTAACCCATAGCCAGGTTTGGCAGCTTCAAACCAGAGCCCAGTAGTATCCAGTGTTGTTGGTTGGTCGGAAGTAACTAAATATTCAAATGCCTCATTGCCAGCAACACCATCAATCACCCAGCTGAATTTAGCATGCGTTTGATCTGTAAACTCAAATGTTGCCGTGCCGACTGATGTTGCAGCAGCTTTAGTGCCATCCCAGGTATAAGTATCCAGCTTACCAGTCCAGTTATTTCCTGAAAAAGGACCTGCCGCCAAGTACCAGGTAGGTGTACCATCGTCGTTATAGGTATACCATGCAATCGCAATATTGGTTCCATCATATTCAATATCGACACCATGCCCTGAACGTTGAGGATTCCACCACATGCCTTCTTTCGGAAAAATATTTCCATTCGGTGGTGGGGTTATAGGGCTTGGCTTGCTGGTTGCTAATAGCGGGTCAGTTCCTGCGTCAATTTCAGCTTTGTCATTAAAACCATCGCCATCTGTATCTGGTTTTAGCGGGTCTGATTGATGCGTGTTGACTTCAACGCCATCATTCAAGCCATCTGAGTCTGTATCGGCTTTAGTCGGATCAGTTCCTAATTCTGCTTCTTTTGTATCGGTTAAACTATCTTTGTCTGTATCTTTATCCACAGGCTCTGGTGGCTTGCTGGTTGCTAATAGCGGGTCAGTTCCTGCGTCAATTTCGGCTTTGTCATTTGAACCATCGTCATCTGTGTCTGGTTTTAGCGGATCAGTTTGATGCGTGTTGACTTCATCGCCATCGTTTAATCCATCACCATCAGTATCGGCTTTATTCGGGTCAGTGCCTGTCTCAGCTTCTTTTTCATCTGTTAAACCGTCTTTATCTGTGTCGATTTCAGAAACCTCAAGGTCATCAACCACGATATCGTCAACAGCAATCAAAAAATCCTGGATTTCACTGCCTGGTAATTGTGCTTTCATGCCTTCAGGATAGACTTCAATTCTGTCGATATCGCTAAAGCCTGAAGGAAATGTCACTTTGCCAGTCATCCCGAGTGGAATCACTGTGGTTGCTACGACCGATCCTCCACGAAGCCCATCAATTACAAATGGTCTTTTTGGGTCATTCGGGTTTAGTGGTTGAAATCTTGCAACATCTACAAACAGATTGACAAGACTAAAGCGTTTTCCATCGACATGAGTGGCGAACCAGCCGCCAGCATCATTCTCAAACGCCAATTCCCTGTCAGCATCGGAACCCCTGGGTGTCCCACTGTTTCCATGAATATGGACAGTCAGAACCGGTTCACCATCCATTATTGTAGGGATTGGAAGAAAGTTTAAAATTCCTTCCTGGTATCCTTCCTCAAAAACAGCTGTTGGTAAAGTTTCAAACTGAATTGGAGGCAATTGTTTTGCATTCACACTTAAAGGTAGTGCTGCGATACTGGCAGCAACCAGTATTTGTTGATATTTTTTCACTGTTTATTCTCCCGCAATATTTGTAAGCAAGATGTGCTACTGCTGTTCAATCGGTGATGTTAGCAGCATAGATTTCGATATTAGCTAGATGATTTGATTATCGATTAATCATGGGTTTGAAAGATTGTTTATTTGTGCATCATTGATTTTCCACGGGCCAGAAAGCGGCTCAACCAAATCAAAATCAATCGAAATTACCCCTGCTGATTGGCTGGTAAATTCACGTGTAAGGGTTCCAACCGTTTTAGTCACTGGAACTTTAAGTTCACAATTTGGGCAAAATCCCTCTGTAAACTGATCGAGTGTATAGGTTGCAGTATTTCCTTCGTTAACACCCAAAGCCCAAACAGGCTGACCTTGATCATCATAAAAATACAACACTGAGAATTCAGTGTTACCTTGATTGGATACACTTAATCCATACCCGGGTTTTGCAGGCTCAAACCAGATGCCGGTATAGTCATTGAGTGTTTGATCGCTCGATGTTACAAGAAACTCAAATGGTTCTGTTCCGCTAGTTCCGTTGATTACCCAACTGAAATCAGCATGTGTTTCATCCTTGAAATCAATCGTTGCCGTTCCTACTGAGGTTGGGCTGGCTTTTGTTCCATCCCAAACAAATGTATCCAGACTTGATGTCCAGGTTTTTCCTGATAATGGTCCTGAAGCCAGATACCAGGTAGGTGTACCATCATCATTGTATGTATACCAAACCATAATAAGATTAGCGCCGTCATACTGGACATCTATGCCATGCCCGGAACGGGCTGGATTCCACCAGAGTCCATCTTTTGGAATAATGTTGTCTGTTGTTACTGGAATTGTGCCGCCTGCTGTACCAATGACAATATTATCAACGATGATATTGTAATCTGCTTCTCCACCAGCGCCTGTCTGAGGGTCCGAACCCTCTGGCTTTAAGCCGCGCCATGATTTGAAGTAAACTTCCATGCGGTCAATGTTCTGGAATGTATCTGGAAATAAATAGTCTCCGATATTATTGTCGTCTTCAAATAATTCGACAGTCGCCACTTTTTGATCAGCAAGATAACCATCGATTACCAGGGGTTGCTCGATGCCTCCGGGTCTATTATCCACGTAATCAAGTTTTGCAATTTCCATTGTATTAACGGAGAATGCGCCAGCTTCTGGATTCTCGCGAGTTATAAACCAGCCACCAGCATCTGCATGATGAACCAGCTCCTTATCTTTATTCTGATCACCTTCAGCATTTTTTCCATGCACATGTAGCGTAGTAAAACCATCTACAGAAGCTATCGGTAAAGTAGCAAACCCCTTCTCGATATACCCGTTACCTCTGGGTTCACCGAAAATAGCTGGTGTAGCTGTTTCAAATTCAATTGTTACTTCGTCGGCATAGACATTAACAATGTTGAGCAGCAGGATAGCGCCCAAGATTGGGATCATTTTTTTTATGTGTAAGATTTTCATTTTAAACACCTGGGTATGAGTTGCTGGCCTCTGACAAAGCAGATAGAAAGATTAAGTTGTTGTCATAGCCAATTAAAATTAAGATATTAATTCAAGCAAAAGTCGCGCCACTTAAAGCAAGTATTAAGGCAGCAAGCTTTGCAAATTATTGTGGCTCTATAAAGCTAAATATCGACTTTTCATGACAATAAGAGTTCTGATCACGTATTTGCTCGAGAATCTGAAAGTCTTGTTGTTTGCTTGATCATGTAGATGTAAGTTATTACGTTTCGGTTTAACTTATCGTTTCAATGAGAAAAGAGCTTTAGTCAATGGATTGTAATCCTTGATGAAACATTCCATTTGCCTGGTAAGGCCTTTTACTTGAAGGATTCTAATCAATCTATTCAATAATAAAGCAGCTTCATGGCGCCTTGTTGTAATAATTTGTGGCTTTATAGCATGAAGTAGAATTTGATAAAACTATCTGCCATCAAGCAGTATGACTATCACTGAATGTATTAAAATCGGGCGGCTGTAATTTACAGGCCGCCCTCAGCGGTAGCTTAAATTGCTACCTTGTTTTAGCTAATAACTCTTAAGCGCTTTTTTTGCGAAAGCGAAACAAGCCTAGCAAACCTGTTCCAAATAGATAGACCGCAGCTGGAAGTGGGACTGGTGCAGGAGGGTCAACTGGGTCAACTGGGTCAACTGGGTCAACTGGATCAACTGGGTCAACTGGGTCAATTGGATCAACACCAGCTACAGGACCTAGCGCAACGTTATCCACCTCCATCACTAGATTGGCAAAGTTAGGAGTGGTGCCGGGATCATTTCCACGACCTGGCGCATCAAAAAAGTACTCTAGTAAATAAACGTCATTGAAAGTTTCGCCAAAATCCAGAGTGGTCCCGCCCGCGCTCTGATCGATCTGGACGTCAACAGAATTCGAGAAGCCTGCATCGGTATAACCACGGAAAGTTAACGTAGAATCAGTTCCGTCAGCTAGTCCAAGGTTCAATGAGCCAACATCAAGCCCTGCAACACTGAATGACATTCCATCAGCTAATTGAAAAAGACCGCCACCAGAATCTGCTTCTAGTTGTGAAACTCTGCTTCCATTGCCATGTAGATGGCTTGTGCCGCCAGAGGCGACGTCAATTGAGTTGCCTGGAGAGGTGCCAAAACCGATCGCAGTATGTTCGACTCCGTCCTCAAGATAAACGTTTCCAAACGCAGGAAACACCGCTGAAGGCATTGGGTCTCCAGTATCATCAGCTGCTTGAAAATCAATGACTACATCTGATGCCAAAGCTGCGTAAGCCTGACCTGATACTCCTAAAATGCTGATTAGCATTCCGCTAACCAGAATAGGGGGTTTCTTAAATTTACTCATATAAGTTCCTCTATAGATTTAAATATTTAAAACAAAAATGGTTGTTTCCAACCAGATCCAAATTTAAACTCAAGCCCAAACCTGCTTTGTATAGCAAGTCGCTTAACAAAAAATCAGATCAAATATGCATTTGCTATCGCCAGGATATTTAATTTATTCCTGGCGATACTCCCTTTACACGAGGGAGGCAGTCCGACTCCCTCCAGACAATAGTCAGAGACCCGTAACTTTCCGACCCAGCCTCACGGTTGGTATGGCTACTTTAAGTAATAAGCAAAAAATATGCCAAAAACTAAAGATGTGGCAAAATTGCGCAATCAGGATGGTATCAAAGACAAGAAACGTGGCTGGATACTAAATGGCGTTTAGCCATGCTTTAATTCAAGCTTGGCTCGTTGCCTTTAGTTTTATAATGAATACAATATAAGCAAGTTTATAAGCAAGCGCTATACCTAACAAACTAAGCCTGGCATGGCGCCCAATAGTACCTATTTTTCTAGTATGTTGATATAGTGTGTCATATAACGCAATGTATGTGTTATATGACACATTTGGTTGCGGGTAGTTTTCGCTATTTGTTTCTACAGCTGGATGACAAATGAAAAAATATGATTGCTCCAGGCTTAATCTTGCGGCAGCAGTGCCTTGCACAAGACCTGACTGAAGATTGATCACGTAGACGTTTGTCTGTTTTGTTGTATATTACAACTTAGATAACCGCGCCCTGTGGGCGGGGGTAAAAAAAGCTTTGCGTAAAGATCTGCCCAAGTGTATTTCTTAGTTGAGTTGTTCCTGCAATTCAATTAGGAGAAAACAAATGAGCAGATTTCAAAAATTATCACATGTCATATGGTTTTGCCAGTATCACATTGTTTTTGTGCCAAAATATCGGTATCGAATTTTAAAAGGTGACATTGGAAAATTTGTATACCAGAGCATTTATGCACATACCAAGCGATCAGGATGTGAAGTGATTGAATTAAATGTTCAGTCAGATCCTGTCCATTGGCTCGTAAAGGTTCCACCTAAAATTTCAATTTCATTTTTGGTGGGGAAGATAAAGGGAAAAACGGCTATTCAAGCATTTCAGAAATTTCCAAGTTTGCGATCAAAACGATATTGGGGCAACCATTTTTGGGCAGCAGGGTATTGTGTGGATACCGTAGGTATGGATGCAGAAATGATCAGAAAGTATGTTAAATACCAAGACGACCAATAAACACTAAAAATAGTGGGAACAGCTTAGACTTACTTCAGCAAGGCCCTTGGGGTTTTGCTGAGGACGGCCTTATAGGCCGAATTCAAACCACGTTTTATAAACGTGGTAGTTGATTTTTAATGAAAGCAGTGAATCGTTTGATAATTGCAGTGATCTGGGCCTTGATGCTGTTCGACAGAAAGATCGACCAGGTGTGTGCCCGGAGAAAATTCTTTGAAATGATCGTCAAAGGAAGTTTTCAACTGTCCCCAGCATTGCTTAAAGTTGTAACACAGTCCGTAGGCAACCGGTTTATTGTCAATATACAATACATTTGCCATTAGCAAGCCGTTGGTCGCCATCAGTGGTAATAAGCGTTCATAGTAACGTTGCTCAACAGGACGATGCGCAATCGACATTCCTGCTTCTACTTTCCAGCTGTTAGCCTCAATGCGCAGCATTTCTTCCAGTAACTGATCAATCTCAAGTTCATCCGTATACCAGCGCACGCTGATTTCCCCGGCTTTCGCAACAGCTTTCGCCTTGCGTTTCAGGCGGTATCTGAATGATCGGCTGCGTGATGCCAGATAGGTGTCCCAGTCGGCTGTAATCGTCAGGTAGGGTGATGCAGCGCCCGGGATGATCTGCACGGTATGTGACTGCGAGTTTAATTGATCCAGTAGTTGTTGATACACGGGGTCTTCAGCGACCAGATTGGGCATCACACACAAGTCCCACGAACCAATGGTTTGCAGAAACAAGGTCAACAGCTCGGGTTGCGTCGCCACACCCAGCGGCATGGCATGGTAAGAAATGATGCTTGTGGTGAGTTCAATGGTCTTGAGCGGAATCCCGTAAACAGCTGTTGATTTGCGCTGGAACGGAATGAGGGCGATGAGCTGATCCTGATCATCCGTTGCACACCAGACGTCGACCTGATCATCGATCTCAAATGCGTTGCTAATGGCTGCGAGCCATTCAGGCATCTGAGTGGGCTCAAGGGCGTCTGCTTCGACCAGCCGCTGCCATGGGGCAGCGTAGTCGTGAAGCGCCTGTTCCAGGGCGATAATGTTCGTATTGTATTGCATCTAATGTTGAAAGGGCAGGGATGTGATGACCTGAATGTACCAGGAGTTGATGGTCTTTTTGCGGTTATCCCGGAATATAGTCGTCAAGTAGCGGCGTTGCCGTCTGCATAAATTGTATGAGACGATTCTCCGCTGACTCCAGTTTCTCTGCACCAGAGATCACAGTGGTAAAACGCACCAGCGCACCATCGGTTCGATTGCGTGTCAGTGCATCCCAGAAGAGAAACCACTTGACCAGATATTCATTGGTGAGATTGCGACCGCGTTGATCAAACCAGTAATAGACCAGCTGTCGGGTTTTGCCTTTTTGAATCAGCACACGATTGGTTTCAACAGGGTGTCCGTTGACGTCAAGTGTCTTGTTGGTGACCGATTGAATCTGCCAGCCACCGCCAGGAATACAGGAACGAGGCGAATGAATAGAGCTGCCCTTGCGTTGGGATTCGTAATAGGCGACATACAGGTTCACCGGTGGATGGATGCGATCACTGAAATCAGCCATGATGTAATCATCAAACTTCAAGATATCGCGATATTTTTTTTCCATGATGGTGCGTTTGCCATGCCAGGGATCGATTCGGGCTGGAAAATCCATAAAGTATCGACGCTCTGGTTTGATTTCCTCGCGGTCATCAATGGCTGCAACGGTAACTCCGCAGACCACCAGCATCACCCCGATCGCCACTCCCCGGGTCAGAAAATGATGGGTCGATCCTGGCGCAGCTGATGTTGACTCAGCCACTGGCTGAGCATTGCTGCTGTCTGACGTGTTCGCTGTTGTTGGTAATTTTGCCAGCAGCCACATTTCAAGTAACAGCACAGCAAGACACAGCATAAAGATCGCCCATCCTTCAAAATCATGCAGAAATCCATTCGCCATATCAATGCCCCAGTATTCCACCAGCACACCGATCATGGCAATCCGGAAACTGTTCATGAAAATCGTAATCGGAATACTGGAAAGAAAAATAATGGCGCGTTGCCACAGCGGGCCTTTGAAAAAGTAGGCACAAATAAACGCCAGACTCATCAACGGAAACAGATAGCGTAATCCATTGCAGGCCTCGACAACCTGTAATTGATAAGTCCCGAGATCAATCACATTGCCTTCCAGATTGACAGAAATGTCGCACAGGCGAATCATATCCACCCCGAGGCTGGATGAGATTAATTGCAAGTATGCTGACAGTGAGCGGTACAGAAAATCCGGCAGTGGAATCATGAAAAACAGCATGAACAGTGGCACCCAGACGATTTTGAATCGCGCATTGCCTTCCATGGCCAGAACGATGCCAAAAATCAGGATCACCAGCGCATATTGCTCAATGACATAAAGCGTACTGATTTCACCCAGCAGAAACAGGCCTGTTGCCAGCACGGCAATGCCGACACCCACCCATGAACTGCCGGGAGTAATGCGGCCCAGTCGCTCTTTTTCTTGCCAGATCAGATACATGGTGACGGCTGGAATTAACCAGCCGTGGCTGTACTCTTCATTGTCATTCCAGTTGTCAATCATATTGCTGATGCCATCGCGGAACACATAGGCGATCAAACAGGCAAGGATGCCATAGACAGCCCAGCGAAGATTGAGTGTGACCGGAGCAGCGATTGATTTCGTTGATGCTGAATTCATTGTGGATGGTGTCAGAGCGTTAAAGAATGGATCGGTTTTAAGGAATGCGTTCTGTCGCGCAGGCGACACGCTTGATGAAAGCATGTTCATAGTATACCAGCTCAAGTTGTCTGTCTAAAATATTGTGTGTTTCACGCTTTATGTTGTTTGGCTAGAATATTGCATACTCTGAATTGGTGTCTGTCTGAAGTCTCTATTAATTAGGTGATAGAATAATCACTTTAGCAGGTCAATTTTTCACGTTCACTTTTACTGAGTCAGTAAAAGTTCTATGGTTTTTCGAGGTTGTTTGAATGCAAAAATATGTGTGGACTAGCGCAGTTGTTGATTGTCCAAAGTTGAGTGATTGCGCAATATTGCTCAGTCTTCTAATCGGTCTGACCGGTTGCGGTGGTGATACGCAGCAACGCCAGGCAAAGCATTTTACCAATGCACAGCGGTTTTATGAGCAAGAACACTTTGAAAAAGCAAGAATTGAAACGCAAAATGTATTGCAACTCAACGATAAGCATGTTGAAGCACTCTATCTGCGCGGTTTAATCGCAGAGAAAAAGAAGAGCTGGAAAAAAGCCTTTGGCAGTTTCAGTCTGGTTGTCGAAGAACAGCCGGAGCATACGGATGCTCTCGTCAAGCTGGGACAGATTTACCTGCTGTCTGGTCATCAGGACAAGGCGAAAGAAAAGATTGAACTTGTTCTGGGAAAGGATCCTGAGAACATTGATGCGCGGTTGTTGCAAGCCATCATGCAGATGCGCAATCAAGAAAAAGATCAGGCGCAAGCCATTATCTCGGACATACTGAGTCAAGAGCCGAATCATATCGAAGCCACTTCACTGCGGGTACAGATGATGGTTGGTGAAGGCAATCATGATGGCGCCTTGAGCAGTCTGCAAGCTGCCATCGAAGCACATCCAGAGGATAAGAGCTTACGTTTGCTAAAAATATCGCTCCACAAAAAGCGCAATCAGTTACCTGAAGCAGAAAGCGAGTTCAAACAACTCGTCGCACTCGATCCTGATAACAAAACCTTAAAGTATGCGCTTGCCGAATTTTATGTGTCAGTCAAGAACGTCGATGCGGCAGCCGCTGTGTTGCAGGCGATGATTGAACAGTTTCCTGATACGATCAAACCGAAACTGGCGTTAATAAAATTACAGGCGCGTTTTAACAGCCTGGAGCTGGCGGATAAAACCCTTGCGGGGTTTATCAAAAACCAGCCAGAAGAATATACACTTCAATTTTTATTGGCTGAATTACGCAAGGCTGACCCGGCAAAAGCGCGTGCGGTGTATCAGCAGATTATCACACAGGATGAGACCGGTAATCATGGGTTGGCAGCCCGTGTTCATCTGGCGCAAATCGCATTACAGGCACAAGACAAAGAGCAGGCAAGCACGCTTGTCGAGCAGGTATTGACGGAGGAAAATGAGAACAAACACGCCTTGTTGATTCGCGCCAGTTTGCTGCTTGATGACAAAAAAATTGAACCGGCGATTACGGATTTAAGATCGATTCTCGGGACAGACCAGGAATTTGAGCCGGCCTTGCGGCTTCTGGCGATGGCCCATCTGATGAATGGCGACAAAGTGCTGGCCAAAGAAAATCTGGAAAGTGCTGTCAAAAGCAATCCGAAAAGCATGAAATCACGCACCATGCTGGCCGGATTGATGCTCAAGGATAATCAGATTGATGCGGCAACAACCACGCTTGAAGCAGGACTGAAACTGAATCCGAAGGATCTGACCTCATTGGAAATGCTGGCGAATATTTATCTCAAGCAAAAACAATGGGACTCTGCAATTAAGTTAAGCCGTGCATTGCTGGCAAACAGCAAGAATCCTTTAAAAGCCCGCTTTTTACTGGCAACTATTTACCAGCAACAGGGTGATCATGAGCAGGCGGTTGACGAATATCAACAGATTCTTGCAGAAAAACCAGACAATATGACTGTTTTAAGACGTTTGGTTCAGACACGGATTGCCCAGAAAGAGCCCGGTCAGGCCCTGCAGTATTTGCAGAAGCGGTTGTCCGGTAATCCTGAAGATGCCAACAGCCATGAGCTGATCGGGGAGATACAGCTCTGGCAGAAAAAGCCCGCAGAAGCAGAACAATCCTATCTTGCCGCCATCAAGGCTGATCCAGAACTGGTAGTTGCCTATCAGCAATTGGCACGGCTTTATTTGCAGCAGAACAAGCCCGATCAAGCGTTGTCGATTTATCAGCAAGGATTGGCTGCAATACCGGATCAGCCTGGCTTGTTGATGGAATTAGCCACGCATTATCAACAGAATGAGCAAATAGAACAGTCTGTTACCACCTATAAACACTTGATTGATCTGCAGCCTGGGAATATGTATGCGATTAATAATTATGCGGCATTAATTGCAGATCATCGCCAGGAAGAAGCGTTATTAACTGACGCAATGGCGCTGGTGGAGCAGTTTAAAGGGTCAAATCAGCCGGCCTTTCTGGATACGTATGGATGGTTGTCCTATCGTCTTGCCAAATTTGATAATGCAGTGCCGGCATTGGAGAAAGCCGTTGAGCTTGCGCCAGAGTTTTCTGTGTTTCGATATCATCTGGGGATGGCGTATCATGCGGTCAATCGAGATGCTGCTGCGCTGCGAGAACTCACGCAGGTGATTGAATCTGAACATGTTGACTTTAGCGGGATTGACGAGGTGCGGGCCCTGGTTGATCAGCTCAATCATGAGCTGGAGAGCAGCTAGCAGGTGCATTCAAATGACTGATGCCTAAGTCTGATTGGTGATCGATGCACTCGGGGTTAATATTCCAATGTCGATATTGGTTTTTTCTTTCACCAGTTGACGGGCTCTGATGGCTTCTTCGTTTGGCTCTTTGAGTGCAGGGAACAGACCGATGTCGCGTTTACTTCTGATTACTTCAAGGACGAGCTTCGGATCAATGATCGGTGCTTCGACTGTGTAGCCGTATGCCAGTGATAGATCGCACAGCGCATTAATGATTCTCGGGATTCCACCACTATAGTAGAAGATGGTTGCGCTCGCATGGTGAGTAAAAATATCCTTGTTGCCACCGGCCTTGGTTAATCGGTACTGAATATATTGTACCGTTTCGACGATATTGATCGGTTTTAGATGATAGCCAACGGAAATACGTTGGACCAGCTGAGAGAGTTCTTTCTGCCTTAACAGCTTGAGCAACGGTGGCTGGCCGACCAGAACCAGTTGCAACAGCATTTTATTTTCGGAGTTGATATTGTGCAACAAGCGTAATTCTTCAAGTGCTTCAGCGCTGAGGTTTTGCGCCTCGTCAACAATCAGAATCGCTGGTCGATGTGATTGGTAAGCCTCTTCCAAAAAAACCTGAAGTTGTTGATGTTTGGCAGCCTGGCTGCCTTCATTGTCCGGCTGATCGAAAGCAATTAACACCCAGTTGATCAAATCCTTCATTGACTTGTGCGTATTGGAAATCAGCCCCACAGTGAGTTGATTTTGTGTTTCATTAATGAGACGCTTGATGATGGTGGTTTTTCCGGATCCAACCTCACCTGCGAGGACAATGATTCCAGAGCGGTTTGACAATCCATACTCCAGTACTGCCCACGCTTTGACATGAGGTTGCCCAGGAAAAAGAGATGATGGCTCAGGTGTCATTGAGAATGGTTGCTTGTTCAAACCATAGAACTGTAGATACATTATTGATTCATCATGATATTGTTATTAAAAATTAACTAATGCTTTTGGACTTATTTAAAACTGCGCCTAATAATCCATGGTTTTTGAGTATGTCTGTACATTGGTTAATATGTTCTGAAGTGTTGATTCCTTCTTCCACGACTAGAAGAGAAGCCCCCACATTTTGAAGAAATGGCAAAGCATCGTCAGTGTCAAGCAGTGCAGGGAGATCAAAAATGATCAAATGATCACTATACAAAGCGGAAATATCTCGTACAAACTGTCGAATTTGAGGGCTCGCAAGAATATTAGGGTGTTGCTCGAGAGTAGTGCCTGCAGTCAACAGTACTAGATCAGTGCCACTCATCTTGATAAGGGTATCTTTTAGTTCGGCGTTATCTATTAAATGATCGCTCAATCCTTTTTCTCTGTTTTCAAGACCGAAATAGTGATAAAAAACTGGCTTTCTTAAATCCAGTTCCACTAAAACCACTGTGTCATGTAATGACCGTGAGATACTAGTAGCGAGATTTGCAGCAGTCAAAGTGGTACCTGCCCGTGATGTCGGGCTTGTAATAGCCAGTGTATTTGAATTCTTACCTTTCATCATTGACAATGTTTTGGCAGATAAAAAATTGTACGCAGTAACAGAATGAGTGTCTGACTGTTTTGTTAGAATTAATTTTTCGTTTAATGGATTAGGCGGAGTAATCTCTCTTACTGCGATACGAGTCTCAGCCTGACCACTTGTATTTTCAGAAGAGTATGTATTCTTCATCGATGATGAAGTTTTAAATTCAAAGTTTGCTGTATCGCTCTCTTTTGATTTGTCTAACGCTTTTTGTAGCCAATCCATTAGTAGTAACCTTTTGTTTAAAGTTTTAATACCATCAATAGTGTTGTTTTATGTACTTGGTTCGGAAAGCCAATCAGGAAGCCCATTGACGTATAAAAAATAGCCTAGAAGGACTGCGGTTACGATTAAAAATAATAAAATTAACAATATTCTTCGTTTAAATATTTGTTGCGCAAGGCGTTCTTGAGTGGTTTGCATGTACGGTACAACTGATAATGGGGTTTCACCACTAACAGTTGCTAATTGTCGTGCCCCATAAATACCTTGATCGAGACTTTCAGCGAGGGCAGTTGCAGCAATAGCTGCAACAGCGGATAGCAATAACCCTAAACTAATAATCATTATTCGATTCGGTTTGGTTGGAGTTTCAGGTAATTCTGGTGGTTCAGTCATCAGATAGCGTTCTCCCTTCCGGCTTTTTTCAATAGACTCCGTAAGGTTAACATTTGCTTGTTTGGATAGAATTTTCTCATATCGTATTTTTGTTGTAGCATATTTACGCATCAATTCAGTATATTGACGTTCAACATCTGGAGACATGCTGATACGCTGTTCATATTCAGCAATTCTTTTGTTTTGTACTTTACGAGATTTTTCCAGCCCTAATAATTCCAGTTCGATGCTTTTTATTTGTGCTTGAGTTTGCATGTAAGCCGGGCTATCAGCATCTAAGTTGTTTCCCACGTTTGACGGTTCACTGGGTAAACTGGCTACCTGGGTTTGAAGATTCTGAATTTCTTTGGTAAGACCAATTACATCAGGGTGTTGTGCTGAATAACTTTCCTTGAGTTTTACAAGTTCTGCTTTTTTATCTTTGAGGGCGGACATTAAAGCCTGTCGATTATCTGAGCTGTTTCCTTGACCACTGAGCGCATTAATTTCTGTTTTTACTTTAATGACATCAGGGTGGGTAGCTGAATAACGAGAGAGTAAATTCGAATGCTCAACCTGAAGCATTTTTAATCGAGTTTTATCGTCCAGAATAACATCGCCGGATGTCGATGAATAAGGACTTATGGCAGTCAGTTGCGATTGCAAAAAAATCTTGCTTTCAAACGCTTTGTTGTACTGATTGCCAATGTCTTCCAGGCGTTGATAGGCTCGCTCGAGTATTCTGATGTTATCTTGCTGGAACTCAGGAAGGCTACCGCCACGTTCTTTTTTCAGAGTAAATAATTTAGTATCAAGTTCTTCCATTCGCTTGCTTAGCTTGTCGGCTTCGCGCGAAAAAAAGTTGGATGCTTCTACTGCGCTCTCTGTTCGCTCCTTCATGTTTTCCTGTAGGAATAACGAAACGAGCTCGTTGGCAACACGTTGACTTATCGATGGCGATTTATGATCAAATCCAACCTGAAATGCAATTGTTACCTTGGTTGGACGACCGCTACGAGGGTCAACGACATCTGCACTCACCATGTCAACTGCAATTGAGTCGTTCATGTCTGCGAGAACTGTTGACCAGGTTTCACGTTTCAATCCTTCTTCATACAGATTGAACTTTCTAATGATACGTCGCAAGTTTGGTCTGCTCAAAACACGTTGCTGAATTCGTTGAACCTGCTGGTCTGCATAATTAACGATTGTAGTGTCAACCAATTCATTTGTAATAATTGGTTGTTCAATTAAAATGGTAGCAGTGGACGTGTATGTTGGAGGCCACAAAAAAGCGATGCAAAGGCTGGTTAGAAGGATCGATAATCCGGTAGAAAGCATTTTTCCTTTATGGCGTTTTAGAATAGAAAAGTACTCACGAAGACTTTTCGATTCGAGTTCTTCAGGGTATTCCAGGTATTCTTGTGTATCCATTTTTTTAATCAGTTGATTGTGTTAGCAAGGAAAATCAGGAGTATAGATTTTACGTATATTATTGGTTCATTATCTCGATATCGACTGGCGTTGCCACTGATAACTGGCAGATAACATGGCATTGTGTGAATCAGCGGAGTTCTCAATATCGTCATACTTTTGATAGCGATAACGGTAGCTTAATGTCAGAGAAAATTCTGGGGTTAACATCCAGCTTAAGGCTGGAGCGGCTTGGTAATAGGTTCTATCAAGTCTGTTTGATTCAGAATTGATTGCAGAAGCACGAAGTGCAGATATTGGCAGGTTAAAGTTCAAGTGCTCAGAAAGTTTATAATCCCAGATAAATTCTACTTCATTACTTGTTTGTAAATCACCATTGCCAGTGGGTCTGATATCTTGGGCAATGCTTGCTGTTAAACTGCCTGTCTCATAGTGATGAGTAATACTGGCATTGGCTAGGCTGCCTAAACCAGAGCTGTTATCTTTCACATCGAAACGTCTTAGAATGGGTTTGCCGCTTGCGTCTAAAATTGGGATGTTATTGGTGTCTCTAACAACATCTTGTCTTTCAGTCGTAGAGTCAGATACTGAGTAACGTCCACCTGCTACAATCTCTGCCTCCCATCGTTCAGAAAATTTATGCTGAATACCAGCTTGCAGTGAATAATATGTTGTTGACGATCGAGTCTCCGGAGTTGAAAAATAAGTTACAGAAGCGTTGCTAAACACCAATGTATTGTGAAATAGTTGATGTGACAGGTGCAACTGTCCTGTATGCATTGAATAATCAGTACGCCCTGAGTCTTGAGGATCTTGAAGATCTGAGTCTTGAAGCCTTCTTCTCTTCAAGGCATCTTCATAGGTAACATCAGTAAACTCATAACTTAAATTTAAACTTGTTTTTTCTGTCAGCGAATGATTCCACTCTGGCTTGATTGATTTCATGAATCGTCTTTTCGGAATGCCGAATAAATCAGCTGTGCGGTCAGGTGAGTTGCCTGTGTCGTCAGCGACTTGAGCAGCGGATAAATTTTCCTGTGCTAATGTTGTGTCTAGGAACAATTTGCCACTGATGCCCAATTTATCGCGTGGGCTGACTGTAAACCACGCTTCTGGATATAAAAAAACATTAGTACTATTAAAGTTATCAATGGTAAAACGGTTAAAGTCTACATTGCCTCGGATATGAATATCGCTATTTTCAGTCTCACTGCCTACGATTGCTCCAGCTGATAATCTACCGCCAATAGTATCTTTAGGCTTTATTGTTCTTGCCTCGTTGCGAATCGTGTCTAGTTTATCTTCTATGTCCCTGTTTGATCGAAGTCGATAATTAGTATCAAATATCAATTGACTACTGACCCGAGGAGTAACAAACCATTCACGCGCATATGCTTGATTCAGCCAAGAAGACAAAATTATAAGCAATAGCAGGTGATTATATTTCACAAAGGTTGAAATGACATAAATAGAATACACTAAAGATTTTACTTGAAACTCAGGTATATATGATCTCATGGATATTGGAATTAATGAATGATATCAAGGTTTGCAGAGATAATATGTCCAAACTATGGAACAAGAACTGTATCGCCGCTTTGTAGCAATATGTTTTGTTTTAATTTATCGCCGTCTTCTATGTCACCATAACGGAACTTGATGTCATGTTGTTTGCCATTCTTGTCACGTCGAAGTATCAATATGTCATTAACGGCTGAAAAAGGAGTGAGTCCTCCGGCCATACTTAATGCTTGAACAACATCAATGTAACTTGAAATAGGATACATTCCTGGTTTTACAACTTTTCCAATGACGTAAATGCTGTTTCCCAATAATTGTTTTGGGGAAATAGTCACCACAGGGTTAGACAAATAAGAGGATAATTTTTCAGTTAGCTCGGTCTGGAGCTGAGCGAATGTTTTGCCGTCAGTATATATCTCGCCTGCCAAAGGGAACGTAATGCCGCCATCCGGCCGAACCAGAATCTCTCTATTCATATTTTCTTCTTTCCAGACTGAAATTTCCAACACATCACCGGGATGAATTTTGTATTCACGTAGCGTTGGACTATCTGTCGGTTTTTGATTGTTGACCAGTTGCTGATTTTCTTTATCAGTGTCAGCTAATAATGAACCGCTCGATGCTGTTAATAAGCAAAAACTAATAATTGTTATTGGTAATGATATTTTTTGCATAATCAGTGTTGTGAATTTCCGTGAAAGTAAAATGAGAAAGCAAGCTGCGGTTCACTAGTATGATTGATTCGTATCTAATATTCAATCAGACTTGGTTATCTTTAGCCCAGATAATTGTTTATGACCATCTGATAGATGTCAAATTGCTGTTTGATGATAGGTGACCACGAGAACCGTTGCGAATAGTTTCTGACATTCACTGAATCAGGCATATTGGCAGACAATTGTTGTATCGCAGACGTTAAGGCATCAGCTGTTCGTTGCTGAACGAGTAGACCAGCACTTGGATCTGCAACAATATCAGGACTGCCGCCAACAGCTGTGGCAATTACGGGTGTACCGCATGATAATGCTTCTAACAATACATTCGCGCAACCTTCTCTGCTTGAAGGCAGGAGTAACATGTCAGCAATGGTGTAGTATTCAACTAATTGTTGTTGGGTGAGAGTGCCAACAAAACGGACGCGATCTGATACGTGTAGATTGGCTGCCAGTTTTTGAAGTTTGGATTTCTCTGTTCCATCACCAACTACAATTAATTTGTAATCCGGTAGCTTTGCTAATGATTGAATGATCAGGTCGACACCTTTTAAAGGAATTAGATTGCCGACGAAAAGCAGGGTAGGTTGGGTTAATTGGTGTTGCTTTCTCAGCATGCTACGATCCCCTGGATGGAATAGTTGATTATCCACTCCATTCGGTAACACCGTGATTTTGTTATTTGCAACACCCAGACTAATCAGTCGGTCTTTGAGTGACTGACAGACAGTGATGATTGCTTTCGCCTGTTCGGCTGCCCAAATGATCATTCGACGAGGTAATGTGTAATCAGGAATCAGATTAATATCAGTCCCTCGGGCAGAAATGACAACGGGACAACCTAACCATTTTCCCAGCAGCGCAGCAGCCACGCCATCTGGATAAAAATAATGTGCGTCGATAATCTGGAATTGTTTGTTAATAAATAACGATTTGGCAACACGATATGTTGCCGCTGCCATTAACCAGGGAGCGAGGCTCATACCTATTTTTGGAATCGTCGCAAAACGCGGATGTGATATTTCAATTCCGTAACGGTTTTCATATGCAGGAATTTGTGCAAATTGTTGATAACTTCCGAACAGTTCTGATTTTAACGGAAACCAGGGGACTGGCGACAACACTCTGGTCTTCACCTCACCAGTCATAACCAGCTGTCTGACGCGGTTTTCTATAAATATCCCGTGTCGTGTCTGAATGCTGTTTGGATAAAGGCTGGTATAAGTCAGTAGATTAATCATGACTGATGACTGGATTGATGTGTCGATGACTGGTAAATCGTTGGGTCAACCACACCAGCTGCGGTAAACCCTTCGCTACGGAATCGACACGAATCGCAAATACCACATGCGGCACCGTCAGCATCAGCTGAGTAACAAGAGACGGTGAGTCCATAGTTAACACCTAGCGCAACACCTTGTTGAATAATTTCTGCTTTATTTAAATCAATCAATGGAGTATGAATGTTGATTGGTTTGCCTTCCACGCTTGCTTTGGTTGCCAGGTTTGCCATTTGCTGGAAGGCCTGGATATATTCCGGCCGGCAATCAGGATAACCAGAGTAGTCCACGGCATTAATGCCAACAAATATGTCGAATGCTCCAAGTACTTCGGCCCAGCCCAGTGCAAGAGAAAGAAATACAGTGTTACGTGCCGGGACATAGGTGACAGGAATGCCGGCTTCAGTCGCAGTTGGCACAGCAATTGTGTCATCTGTCAATGCAGATCCTCCAATGTCACTTAGACCGATCATGACTGTTTTATGTTCATTGATATGCATGTTTAAAACGATTTGTTGTGCAGCATGTAATTCAGCTTGATGGCGTTGACCATAGTCGAAGCTCAGAGCATAACAGTCATAGTTTTGGTGTTGCGCAATCGCCAGTGTAGTGGCTGAATCCAGACCTCCTGAGAGCAGTACCACAGCTTTTTTTTTAATCATTAATCAATTATCGGCCTTGAGCATCATCCCAGAGGATTTTGTGTAATTGCACTTGGAAACGCACCTGAAGTTGGTCATCTAAAATACGTTGAGCCAGATGAGTCGCTGAATATTGGTTGTAAGCGGGTGAAAACAGCACACCGCAAAGATCAGTCAGTTGATAGTCACTCACTATTTTTTTTGACCAGTCATAGTCATCGTCATTGCAGATGACGAATTTAACTTCGTCAGTTTGATTTAGAAAATCAATATTCTTGTATAGATTTTTCTCTACTTCGCCAGAAGCCGGTGTTTTTAGATCCATTATTTTAATGACACTAGCATTCAAACTGGTTATGTCAATTGCGCCACTGGTTTCTAGAGAAACACTAAAACCTGCCTCCACTAGTTTATCCAGTAGTACAGGTGTGTTCTCCTGGGCTAATGGTTCGCCACCTGTTACTGTGACATAAGGTGTTTTGTAGTCTTTAGTCTTATTAATTATTTGCTCAATATCCAGTAGTGACCCACCTGAAAAAGCATACTCAGTATCGCAGTAATGACAGCGCAACGGACAACCAGTCAGGCGGATAAAAACTGTGGGGAATCCGATAAATCTGGATTCCCCCTGGATTGAAAAAAAAATTTCGGTTATGCGAAGAGTGGGGGGGTGCAAATGATTTACTGGATCTTGTTAAGACGTTGTTGTGCTAGTTGGGCAGCAGAAGATTGTGGATAGCGCTCAATCAGAGCGTTCAGTTGTTGTTTTCCTTGATTAATATCATCCAGCTCAAATTTGATAAATGCGATTTTGAGTAAGGCGTCTGGTACTTTTGAGCTGGCAGGATAATTATTGATCAGTTGTTGAAATATTGCAGTGGCTGCATCAAAATTACGATTAATATACTTGGTTTCTGCTAACCAATACTGCGCATTATCCGCAAAATCACTGTTAGGGTAGCGAGTAACGATTTGCTTGAATAGTTGGGCTGATTCAGCGTAGCGACCTTCACGTAATGTCTGTAGCGCTTTATCATAATCGGCGCTTATTATTTCGGCATCTGCATTGGTTGGAACACTGCTAAGGAGCGATTGATCAGGTTGGGGTGATTCTACGGAATCATTAAATTGCTGATTTGTTGTATCAAGCTTATCCTGGTTGATTGTTGATCTCACAGCAGCAGCTTTTTCGATTGTTTGTAATCGCTGATCCAGGTCAATATAGTGTTGTTTCTGTTGCTGCTGGATTTTTTGCATTTCAAACGTTTGTTGCTCAATCTCGCCACGTAAATCACGCATTTCATTGCGTAATTGATCCACAGATTGCCACATGTTCATAAAAGCTTTGCTGGACAGTCGCTGCTCCAGACGGTCTAATCGCTCATCATCTGAATCAGCATGACTGGATGTAACAATCACAGCAAGAAAGATTGTAGTTAAGATGCGCATCTGTTATTTCAGGTAAATGATTTCAACACGTCGATTTTGACTCTGTGCATACTCATCATTTCCTGGGGATGCAGATTTTTCTTCACCATAACTGACAGCTTGAATCTGGCTATCATTAACACCTTTGATCTGCATCATTTTGGCAACACTGATGGCTCTTTGTTCACCAAGAGCAATATTGTATTCACGTGTTCCCTTTTGGTCAGTATGCCCTTCGAGACTAATGACCGATTCCGGGTTGGCAAGAAGATAATCGGCATGAGCATTAATCGCCTGATAATCTTCAGAACGTACTTGACTGCTATCAAAATCGAAATAGAAAGTGCGTACGGAGAGCGGCTCCCCAGGCTCAGCGTCTGGGCCTTGCACGCCATAACTATCGTCATAAGGTACAACTTCTGACATTTTGTCGCCATCTAACGAATCAAGTTCACTTAATCCCTGGGTAGAAGCATCAGGTGTGGTTGATTGTTGAGTATCAGCATCGCCTTTTTCGGGAGTTGAAGAACAGGCGCAGAGTAGCCCAAACAGTAATAGTATGACGAGTTGCTTTAGGTTCTTCATGTCGTGTTCCTTTAAAGTTTGATATTGTGAATATCGATGAGTAATTATCATTAACTGCCTGAACTTAATTTCTTTGTCATGAAAAAATTAGCCGATTGTTCAGTTGTTGCTGGTTGGTAACGTATCGTTGGAGAAGCAGAGAAATATGTTTTTGTAAAACTAATAGCTTGGTTGAATGCATGTATATTGTAGTCCAGCCGATGATGATTATACAATCCTGTATCGCATCAATAGTGTAAGAAGCTGTTTGGTTAAAAAATGTCCGCTGCAAAGCCCTTGAAATCGTTGTATTTTTCCGCTGCTCCTCGTTAAATAGCGCAACTATTCGCCTCGAAGCAGCGAAAAAATCCAATCGATTCAAGAACTTTTCGCTTGGACATTTTTTAACCAAACAGCTTCTAAGAACCTGTTCAAGATTTCGCTGAATGGCGCATCACTGCGTTAAAACTGGACTCAAAATGCTCACATACTCCAGTATGCTGTGTTTTCTCGTCCACTATTACATTATGCTGCATCCATTGATCAAGATCTTGATCAGGTTCTAAGAAAAACACTAGTTGATCGGAAAAAACCCATCCCAATTTGTGTAAGTTGACACTGTAACCACCATAAGGCGGGTTGCTATAGCACGATATAATCCATGCTCAATGTGTTCCACTCAAACGAATAGATTTTTAATTTCGTGTTTAGTTCATGAAGCTGTTTGCTTAAAAATAATTACAGCGGAAATCCGGTAATCGATTGTTTGATCATCCTGGTTTATTAGTGACTGAGAAATCAGAGCTGACTAATTGGATGCCCAGGCAGGGTCACGCACTTCGTCTGCTTCAACAGATAAGCGTTGATGAACGCGACCATCTTTCGATACAGCGGCCAACAGAGCTTGTCCTGCAGATTTTGTTGCATAGAGGATCATACTACTGTTGGGAGCAAACGTTGGTGATTCATCCTGTTTGCCTTTGCTGAGAATATTCAGGTTATTATTCGCCAGTTCCAGTGTAGCAATCTTATATTGTCCTCCACTGCGATGTACCAGAGCAATGTGTTTGCCATCAGGTGAAAAATCAGCAGCAGCATTATAACTGCCTTCGAAGCTGATCCGTTTAGCGCGTCCTCCTTGTGCTGCAACACTATAGATTTGAGGGCTTCCTCCTCGATCAGAAGTGAATGCGATGGTTTTTCCATCAGGAGACCAGGTTGGTTCTGTATCGACCGCATAATGTTTGACGATGCGTTGTAATTTCTGGCTGCTGATGTCATAGATGTAAATATCCGGGTTACCATCTTTGGACAAGGTAAGCGCTAGTTTGGTGCCATCTGGTGACCATGCAGGCGCACCGTTGATGCCAGCAAAAGAAGCGATTAGTTGTCGTTTTCCGGACCAGATATTCTGAGTAAAAACTTCAGGACGTCGATGCTCAAATGACACATACGCAAGTGATTTGCCATCAGGAGACCAGGCTGGTGACATGATTGGTTGCCTTGATTTAACAATGCTGCGCGCGCTATAACCATCTGCATCAGCAACCTGTAATCGATAGATAGGGTGCTTGTTGCGATCACTGGTTTTGGTGACATAGGCAATATGAGTGGCAAAAGCACCTTTTTCTCCCGTCAGCTTTTCGTAAATCATATCGCTGATTTGATGCGTCATGCGTCTGAGGTCAGTTTTATTGGAAGGAATACGGTAACCAATCAGGCGCTTTTGACGAAATACATCAAACAAGTAGAAAGCTGTGTCAAAACGATTGGGGAATGTTTCCTGGAAACTCCCGAATACCAGGTTTTCCTGTCCCAGTGCTTGCCATTGTGAAAATTTAACGAGACTGGGATCAGTTGGCGTTGCAGGAGTTTTCTTGCCAGACAATAGATTGAAGCGTCCACTACGTTCCAGGTCTGTGCGAATAATTGAGCCAATGTCCAGTGGTGGGTTGGCTGTGTTGCCCTCCCACCCGAATGGCGCTATGGCGATAGGGATTGCATCTTCCACACCGCCGGTTATCTGAATATTAAGTTCAGCGATGCTCATGGTTGACCAGAATGACAATACACAACCGAGTAATTTGATTGCTGAATTAGAAGTTTTGTTGATGCTCACAGCGATGTTTTGCTCCCGGGGTTACCAGTTATGATGGACTGAAATTAAAAGTGAATGTCGGAAGAAATTTATTAAAGATCTTTGGGTCAGACGGAACCGGTAGTGGTGAAGCCTTGCGCACCGCGAGTTCGGCAGATCGGTCAAATGCCGGGTTTCCACTGCTGACAACGACTGTAGCATCTTTAACAGATCCACCGGGCAGAACACTGACACGAATAGTTGCAGATAGCCCGTCTTGTGTACCAGATGGCCGTCTCCAGCTACGTTCAACATTGCGCATAATCAGACGTGTTGCATTATTGATGATTTTGCCTTGCCGCACAGATTCTGCTGCAGCCTGTTCAGCATCCATTTTTTGACGCGCTGCTGCTTCAGTTTTCAGGCGAACGGCTTCTTCAGCCTTTTGTTTGGCTGCCAGTTGGGCTGCTTTTTCACGGCTGATACGTTCTTGTTCTGCTTTCTTGAGTCGTTCTTTGCGTTGTTTTTCAAGCTGCGCAAGACGCTCTTCTTCCTTTTTGTGCTTTTCTTCTAAATCTTTTTTCTTTTGGGCTATTTCATCCAGGTGTTTTTGTTCCTCGGCCTGCTGTTGTTTGAGTAATGCCAGTTTTTCCTGCTCTTTCTTTTGTTTGTCTGCCATTGCAATCAAATGTTCAGACTCGGCCTTTTTAGCTTGTTCTTGGCGTTGTTGTTCTAGTGCCGTTTGTTCCTTGTGCTGGAGTTTTAATTGTTCCAGTTTTTCCTGCTCTGCAGTTCGTTTTTCTTCTAATTTAGTTTGACGTTGTTGTTCTGCTGAGCGCTTATCAATCTCAGCTTGTTGAAGTTTTTCAATTTCCTGGATAACCTTGTTTTCATCCAATGAGGTGGCTTGAATGATTTCAGGTTCCGTGCTTGTTGCCAGTGCATCCTCGGGATCCGATCTGAAATTTAAAAAAAACAGACTAAATAATACAACGTGAACTAATACTGCCAGGCAGATCGGGATGAAATATTTGCGTAAGACTTTCAATGCTATTCTATTCCGTCGGTCGCGTCATCAGTCCAACATTAGGGACACCCGCTTGCTTTAAAGCTGCCATCACAATCACTATTTTTCCATAGTTGACTGAGGAATCTCCGCGTACCAACACTTGTACATTCGGTTTATGGCGTAAGACAGCGGCAACTTTGATTGGCAAATCGTCTACCATCACAAGCTCATTGTCCGTGCCGTTGGTGCTCAGGAAATACTGTCCTTCTGCATCCACTGATACAACAACAGGTGGTCCGTTATCAGTGACAACAGATTTAGCTTGTGCTTGCGGGAGGTCAACCTCAATGCCAGTTTGTAATAACGGCGTGGTAATCATGAATATTATCAATAATACCAGGCTGACATCAATATAAGGGATCACATTAATTTCCGCAACAGGGCGTCGTCTTTTCCTCTGACCAGGCATATTCATGAGGATAGCCCTGTATTGTTGAGTGGGTTTTTAGCTGCGTCTTGTTCAAAAATTCTTGCATCGCGATCAAAATACGCACTCAGCTCCTCAATAAAATTAGAGTAGCGTGTGTTTAAGCGATCAATTGCAGTGGTATAGGCGTTGTAAGCAATCACCGCAGGGATTGCAGAGAACAGACCGAGTGCAGTTGCAATCAAGGCTTCAGATATTCCGGGAGCGACCATTGCCAAGGTTGCTTGTTGTACGCTGGCCAGCGCTCGAAATGAAGTCATGATACCCCATACTGTACCAAATAAACCGATATAAGGACTAGCCGAGGCAATGGTTGCGAGGATTGGCAGCTTGTCATCGAGTCCATCGATTTCTCTGGATAATGCGACAAACATGGAGCGTCTACTGCCGTCGACAACCACTTCAGGTTGCGTAGGAAAAGTGGTGCGCAAACGTGAATATTCTGTGCAGCCAGCTAAAAAAATATTTTCAAGACCAATATTTTCCCCTTTGTTAGCACGGTAGTCTTTATAAAGAGTACTGAGTCCTCTTCCAGCGTGAAATTGCTGTTCCAAAACCTCAGAACGCGCGCGTGCTAATTTGAACTCTTTACGTTTGACCCACATCACAACCCAGGAGGCCATTGATGCCAGCAACAGAATTGCCATCACTGTTTGCACAACAGTACTGGCTTCTAAAATCAGTTTTATAACCCAATGATCAGACATATTGCTGTAACTCTTTCCTGATTAATTGCGGAATAGGGCGCGGTTGAAAAGTTTGTGAATCAACACAAACAATACGCACATTGGCTCGACATAATACCTGATTTTCATCAACATCGGGGTGAGTAATTTGTTGTTTGAAGATGATACTGACGCCACGAAATTGATTAATCTCAACATTGACTAACAATGACTGGTTAAAGTGTGCTGGAAGTAAATAATCAACTTCGATAGAGCGCACTGCAAAAACAATCTGATGTTGATTTTCTAATTGGTCTTGTTCAAACCCAGATGATCGTAACATTTCAGTGCGGGCACGTTCAAAAAAACGTAGGTAGTTGGCATAATAAACCACTCCGCCTGCATCTGTATCCTCGTAGTATACCCGCACTGGCCATTGAAATTTCTTCATTGATTAAATATATCTTTGGTTGCCGGGGGTTGTAGTGAGCTTGGGGCTTTGAGGCCAAAATGCAGATAAGCGGCTTTGGTTGCCATCCGTCCACGCGGAGTACGCATAATATAGCCTTGCTGAAGCAAATAGGGTTCCAGCATGTCTTCTATTGTGCCACGTTCTTCGCCAATTGCAGCAGCCAGCGTATCCAGTCCCACTGGGCCACCATCAAACTTCTCTATCAATGTCGATAACAGTGTTTGATCCAGAGTATCAAAACCACAACTATCGACATTAAGCATTTCCAGGGCCTCTTTGGCAATCTGTTCGGTAATTCTACCGTCATGGCGCACTTCGGTATAATCACGTAAGCGGCGTAACAAACGGTTGGCAATTCTGGGTGTACCACGTGAGCGTCGTGCGAGCTCCAGAGCGCCGGCCTGTTCAAGCGGGATGTTGAGGATATTTGCAGAGCGAGCCAGAATCATCGATAACTCATCAACACTGTAAAATTCCAGGCGTTGCACAATACCAAAGCGATCACGCAAAGGCGAAGTTAACAATCCAGCGCGGGTCGTGGCTCCAATCAGCGTAAATGGTGGTAAATCCAGTTGAATCGATCGCGCCGCAGGTCCTTCACCAATCATGATGTCTATCTGATAATCCTCCATTGCAGGATACAGAATTTCCTCAATGGCAGGATTGAGCCGATGGATTTCATCAATAAACAACACATCATTGTGTTCCAGGTTGGTTAGCAATGCAGCTAAATCACCAGCCTTGTCTAATACCGGGCCTGATGTCTGGCGCAAATTGACTCCCATCTCATTAGCAATAATATGCGCTAAGGTGGTTTTGCCCAATCCCGGAGGGCCAAAAATTAACACATGATCCAGTGCTTCTGAGCGATTGCGCGCCGCCTGGATAAAAATTTCCATTTGAGTGCGTAAGCGTTGCTGGCCGATATAATCATCCAGTAAGCGCGGACGGATTGCCCTATCGATTACTGTATCGTCAGGTTTTCCTTGTGCGCTAATAACACGGTCAGCTTCGATCATGAATTACAGTTGTTATATTTGGATCAGAAATAAAATGAGTTTGAGTGCTGGAACAGTCTGTTTTATGGACTGTATTATTTTAAATGACTGGTATACTCTCCGCACATGAAAATCTAGCATTCTGTACGTACACTTTTTTGCGGATAACTGCGTTGAAAAACCTTGCTATAGAGTGACTATAGCTAAGATTTTCCGCCTTGCTCTCCACAAAATATCACGCACACAAAATGCTAGATTTTCATGTGTGAAGAGTAAATTATGTTCTGGTAAATCATGAGCGCCCGAGCAGTTGCGTAAATATCATAGTCACTAATGGATGACTCTAATATTCTGCTCAACATACTGAGTACAATTTGTACCGAAGCGTTTATTTTACCATGTTAATTTTCTTTAAACAGCTTGCTGTCATTCATTTGTTACTATACAAGCAATAGCCTCCCAACGAATCGGTAAAACTAATTCGATTTTTGCTTGCTAATGGTTCATTTGATTTAATCAGACAAGGATGCTTTTGTGATTAAATACAGATTAAGAGTCAGAATGTTATGGTATTAATCTATTGTTTTTCCAGCGAAGTACAGACGGATAGTGTTTGAAGATGATGAAATACAACACATTAGGGAATAGTGGTATCAAGGTAAGCCGTATTAGTCTGGGTACGATGACTTTCGGAGAACAGAATACTCAAGCAGAAGCGCATGCGCAGATGGATTATGCGGTTGAGCATGGGGTTAATTTTTTTGATACTGCTGAAATGTATTCGATTCCGCCTAAAGCTGAGACTCAGGGGCAAACCGAAAGCTATATTGGGAATTGGTTGAGTGCTCGCAATAACCGGGATAAGCTGGTGCTCGCGACTAAAGTTGCAGGGCCAGCTGAGTGGATGTCTCATTTACGACGTGGGCCGCGTTTAAATAATCAACATATTCGAGAAGCTTTGCATGACAGTCTGCGTCGCCTTCAAACAGATTATGTAGATCTTTACCAAGTCCATTGGCCAGAGCGACAAACCAATTTCTTTGGGCAATTAGGTTATCAGCATCAACCTCAACAAGACGGTATTGCTATCGGAGAGACATTGGAAGTTCTGTCCCGATTGGTGGATGAAGGTAAAGTGCGTAGCATCGGTGTTTCCAATGAAACGCCTTGGGGTGTGATGCGTTATCTTGAGCTGGCGGAACACAAAGATTGGGCGCGCATTGTCAGCATTCAAAATCCCTATAATTTACTTAATCGCTCATTCGAAGTGGGGCTTTCCGAAATTTCCCATCGTGAAAACGTTGGTTTGTTAGCCTATTCACCGCTGGCGTTTGGCGTGTTGTCAGGAAAATATATGAATGGAGCAAGGCCGCCAGCAGCTCGGTTGACATTATTTGAAGGTTATAATCGATATAGCAAACCACCTGTGGAATCAGTCATTCGTCAATATGTTGAGCTTGCTCAACAACATCAGCTTAGTCCACCGCAAATGGCTTTGGCATATGTGACTTCTCGCCCCTTTGTGACGTCCAATATTATTGGTGCAACCAACCTAAGTCAGCTAAAAGAAAATATCGATAGTATTGATCTTCAACTTAATGACGATGTGATTGAAGGCATTGAAGCAATTCATGCTGCTTGCCCAAATATTGCGCCTTGATGTTTATTCACAACAGATTGCCAGATAAAAAGCATGATCTTGTTTTACATCTATGACTGAATCAATCAATGTTGAAAGTACAACCATCGAATCTGGTTTGTATCTGGTTTCAACGCCAATTGGAAATCTTGCTGATATCACTTTTCGTGCTGTGGATATCTTAAAATCTGTTGATCTCATCGCGGCAGAGGATACACGTCATAGTCATCGCTTGTTCTCTCATTACGCAATCGATACAGCGTGTATTGCATTTCACGATCATAATGAAGACGCAGTGACTCCGCGTTTGCTGGAAGATTTACAGCAAGGGCGATCAATTGCTGTAATTTCAGACGCAGGGACACCATTAATCCGCGACCCTGGCTATAAGCTGGTGCGCGAAGCACGTCGTCTGAATATTTCTGTTATTCCGATACCTGGTTGTTGCGCTGTGATTGCAGCTTTATCGGCATCGGGATTACCAACTGATCGCTTTGTATTTTTTGGCTATCCACCACGAACCCAGTCTGCACGACAGAACTTTTTTCAGCAATTGTTAAGCGAAACAGGCACAGTGATATTGTATGAATCCAGTCACCGGATTCGAAGCTGTTTGAATGATCTTGCCAGTGTCTATCCCGCTACGAGAATGGTTGTGGTTGCAAGAGAGCTGACCAAACGCCATGAAACAATTCGTGGTGTCACGATGAGTGAGATCGAATCGTTATTTGAGGATACTTACGCAGAGAAGGGGGAATTTGTCATTGTTGTGCAAGGTGAGGGCGCACAACCTGCGGAACAATTACTTGATCAACAAACGCAACAAACCTTAAAAATATTGATGACAGAATGTTCGTTAAAGACGGCCGTAGATCTGGCTACGCAGATAACCGGGGTGCGTAAAAAACTGCTTTATCAAGCGGCATTGGAATATCAAGATCAGCTTTAGCTGGAGACAATGATGTCGATCTGAATTCAACGACAAATTTAACTTCAACCCAAACCCCGTAGGATTCATTTAATCGATGGTGAATTACTGGAGCATCTCCCCAAAATAACTACGATCATGATTGGATTAGCATGTTTTTTTTATCCGGCATACCTTGGCTTCATTGACTGTTAATGACAATGCCGATTCAACGGTGCGGGTTGATATGTAGGTGTTGAATGATGTGACCAGAGTGATTGTACGTGTGCCTTGATGTGTTGTTGGTGTCTCTAGTCGTGAATATGGTAATAAGATGATCTGGATTATTGATAATTGTCAATGACAATATTTAATCAGTTTTATATAATATAAACGCAATAATATCTATCGTAATCAATGTCATGGTTGCGATAAGTAATTAATGAGATACCTGGGTATTTACACTGCTAATTTTTTATATCCATAAACGTCTAGAGTAATGTTCAGGCATCAACACTGTAAATGTTGTTAACAACATTTACAGTGTTTGAGTATACATCTGAGCATTATTCATGGGCGCTAATTCGTAATGACCTAATGATAAGGAAAATCATGTCAAAAATAAAAGTTATATGTTCAAGTTTATGCGTAGGAGCTCTTGTTGTTCCTCAGGCTTTTGCTTCAGTTCTTAACATTGATTCTATGGAGGTTGGCTCTGGGAATCTGGTTCGAAGCTTCAATCCAAAAGATTCAATGACACCAATTGCTTTGGATGTTACAGGTAATACTAATCTGGTTGGTGGTTATATTAATAAAGACACAACCCCGGATGAAATGGCTATTTCCCAAACTAATTTTCGTATGGTGAAAGACCCGAGTGAACCGACACAGTATGTGTATACTGCACAATCCAATATTCGTCACAATAGCGAATGGACTGGAACAGAACCGCCTGCAGATGGCACTATTTCGGATCCGGGTTATGTTGTTCCGACAGGCGTTGTCGATGATGTTGCAGGAACAATTACCATGGATTTATCCAGTTGGTTTGCCAATCACATGGGAATGAATCAAAATCTTGGAGGAGAAGCAACTGGTAGCTGGGATGCTGCTACTGGCGAATTCTCAGATTTAACCTGGTCAGCAGAGCTCACTCAAGGAATGAATGCTGGGGCAACTGTAACCTGGACATTACAAGGTAATGTGTTGTCAACTAGCCCTGTGCCTTTACCGGGAGCTTTCTGGCTTATGGGTAGTGCAATTCTAGGCTTGCTAGGTGTTAAAAAGCGTTCTAAAAGCGTATAGCGTGAATTTGGAAAAAAAGAGTGCAACCAGTTGATGCGAGTTCTACCAAGACCTGAATTTTAATCGATCTAGGATCCAAGGCATGAATTGACTGCTTCAATTCGATAACAAGCCATCTGGTAGTTATGCAAACATGAGCTGTCTGCGCGAAACCGGGCATACGACCTGTGATTATGGATTATGAGCGAGCTCAATCTTGATTACAGGTCTGTTTTTATATTGGGGGAAGGCTAGGGCTTGTGGCGTGACGCTACATACCGTATACTTGTCTGTCTAGGTACCGCGGGGTGGAGCAGTCTGGTAGCTCGTCGGGCTCATAACCCGAAGGTCGTAGGTTCGAATCCTGCCCCCGCTACCAATTCGAAAGCCCCCGTTACGGGGTTTTTTGCTTTTTGGGGTTCTTGACCGGACGGGCTTAGTGCCCGTTTTTTGTGCTTGTTTGATTGTGTGGATTTGATGGTGGCGATTTTGTAATGGCAGTGTTATCAACAAATGTAACAGATCTTATTGAGCAAACAATTACAGGTTTGGGATACGAGTTCGTTGGGGCAGAGATGGTTTCCCAGCGTAATACCAAATTATTGAGAATTTATATTGATGGAATTAATGGTGTGGTTATCGACGATTGCGTCATTGTTAGCAACCAATTGAGCGGAGTTCTTGATGTTGAAGACCCTATCAAAGGGCAGTATCAGCTAGAAGTGTCATCGCCGGGAATGGAGCGTTCATTATTTCGGCTGGGAGACTATCAACGCTTTCAAGGACATAAAGCCCTGCTTGAATTGTATGAAGCACTTGATGGCAGACGCAACATTAAAGGAGTGCTAGAGGGTGTCCAGGGAAATAGTGTGCTGATAAATACAGCATTGGATAATGAACAAATAGAGCTGCCGTTTTCATCAATTCGCAAGGCGCGGCTTATTGCTGAGTACGACATGAGTCGCAAGAAGGGATCATAAAGTGGCAAACAAGGAAATTTTATTAGTCGCGGAAGTCGTTTCCAATGAGAAAGGAATTGACAAGAGTGAACTTTTCGAGGCAATAGAACAAGCCTTGGCAACGGCAACAGCAAAACGCTACCGACACACTGTTGATATTCGAGTCTCAATTGACCGAGACACTGGAGATTATGAAACAGTACGACGCTGGTTGGTGATTGATCCGGATGCCCCTGTGGATGAGCCTCAAGTTGAAGAAGAACGAAACGTCAATGGCGGTAGTGAACAGCAAACAGATGCTGATGAAGTTTGTCCATATACAACTGTGACATTAGCAGCTGCACGCGAAACTGATTCGACACTTGAAGCAGGCGATCACATTGAAGAGCCAATAGAGTCAGTCGAATTTGGACGTATTGCCGCCCAGGCTGCAAAACAGGTTATTATTCAGAAAGTACGTGAAGCCGAGCGTTACAAGATTTATGAACAATACAAAGAACGCATTGGTGAATTAATTACTGGTGTGGTCAAGCGCACAGACCGCAAAGGTGTCTATCTTGATCTTGGCGGAAATGCTGAGGCCTTTGTACCCCGCTTTGATATGATTCCACGAGAAGCCACGCGGATGGGTGATCGACTGAGAGGGTATGTTAAAGCCGTGCGCTCGGAACCAAGAGGTCCGCAAATTTTTATCAGTCGCACTGCACCAGAATTATTGATAGAGCTCTTCAAACTGGAAGTCCCAGAAGCTAACGAAGGGGTGATTGAAATTATCGGTGCAGCACGAGACCCAGGCGTGAGGGCCAAACTGGCAGTACGTAGTCATGATGCCAGGCTTGATCCGGTTGGGGCGTGTGTTGGTATGCGTGGCTCACGGGTACAAGCAGTGTCAGGTGAGTTGGGTGGCGAACGCGTCGATATTATATTATGGGATGAAACACCTGCCCAGTATGTGATTAATGCCCTTTCCCCAGCTGAAATAGAAGCGATTGTGGTTGATGAAGACGCGCACTCAATGGATGTAGCAGTCAGTGAAGACTCGTTGTCGATTGCCATTGGGCGAGGTGGTCAGAATGTACGACTGGCAGCCCAGCTGACTGGTTGGGAATTGAACGTCATGGATCAGGTGCAGGCCAATGAAAAGCAAGATACAGAAGCTAGTCAACTGATGGCAGTGTTTATTGATAAACTGGATGTTGATGAGGATGTTGCTGGGGTTCTGGTTGCTGAAGGTTTTACCACGGTTGATGAGATTGCTTATGTACCAATGAATGAGCTGCTGCAAATTGAAGATTTCGATCAGGATACTGTTGAGGAGTTGCGTAATCGTGCTCGCGACGCACTACTGATTGATGCTATTGCTTCAGAAGAGAAATTAGACGATGCCAAGCCAGATCAGGATTTACTGGAACTTGAAGGTATGTCGGAAGATCTGGCGTTGCGGCTTGCTGCAGCAGGAATCAAAACAGCAGAAGATCTTGCTGAATGCGCAGTTGATGATTTGCTGGACATTGAAAATCTAGACAAAGAATTTGCTGGAAAATTAATAATGAAAGCACGTGAACCCTGGTTTGCTGAGCAAAATGATTAACGGGAGTCTGAACCATGAGTGAAGTAACTGTACGACAACTCGCGGACACCGTTGGTGTGCCCCTTGAGCGATTAATATCACAGCTAGGCGAAGCAGGACTGGCTGCCAACGGTGCTGATGATGTGCTGTCTGATGATGAAAAATTAAAATTATTATCTCATTTGCGTGGTGCTCATGGTAAACAAAAGGAATCGACAGAATCTCCAAAACGAGTGACTTTAAAACGCCGTTCACTCGGTGAGTTAAGGCAGTCACGAACCACTCCGTCAGGACGTACTACCAAAGCAGTCAGTGTAGAGGTGCGTAAACGTCATACTTACGTTAAGAAAAGCGAACTAGCGGATACAGGCAGTGAGCTTCAGGAAATAGAAAAAGCACGTCAAGAACTGGATGACCAGCGTCTCAAAGCAGAAGCAGATGAGGCTGCGAGAACTGAGAAAGAAGCTTTGATTGTTCAGCAGCGTGAAGCAGAGAAGCGTCTTCAATTAGAAGAACAACAGCGTTTGGAACAAGAAAAAGTCAACCAGGAGGCGATTAGTAAAGCTGAGTTGCTAACTCAGCAAAAGGAAAAATCGCAACAACCTGAGCAAACTAAACAACCAGTTTCGACAGCACCACCAGTTGCTGATGCTAAACCAAAACCAGCGCCTGAAGCAAAGAAACCTTCACGTAAAGGTAAACATAAAGGTGGTTCAGCCGATAATCGCAAGCAGCTTCATGTTCGCGAAACCGGAAAGCGCAAGAAAAAAGGGTCACGAGCAGTCAGATCGAAAACTGTGTTTCGAGAAACAGAACATGCTTTTGAAAAACCAAGTCAGCCGATTACTTATGAAGTGCAGGTTCCAGAAACCATCTCGGTTCAGGATCTCGCGAAGAAAATGTCGGTTAAGGCAGCAGAGGTAATCAAGATTCTGATGGGGCTGGGAGTAATGGCCACCATTAACCAGACACTTGATCAGGATACTGCTGTGTTGGTGGTTGAGGAAATGGGTCATACACCCGTTTTGTACAACGAAGATAATTTGGAACAAGAGGTATTATCTTCCATTTCAACTGAAGATAGTGAGCATTTTCCTCGCTCCTCGGTTGTGACGATTATGGGTCATGTTGATCATGGTAAAACATCACTACTGGATTATATTCGCAAGAGCAGAGTGGCCGCAGGTGAAGCCGGTGGTATTACCCAGCATATTGGCGCTTATCAGGTGAATACTGATCATGGCTTTGTGACATTTCTGGATACTCCGGGTCATGCCGCATTTACAGCAATGCGCGCACGTGGAGCGCAGGTTACAGATGTTGTGGTAGTTGTGGTTGCAGCCGATGATGGTGTTATGCCGCAGACCAAAGAAGCGATTGAGCATGCCAAGGCAGCTCAAGTGCCAATCATCATCGCGGTTAACAAGATTGATAAGGAAGGCGCCGATGCTGATCGTGTAAAAAATGAACTGGCAGCAATGGAAGTGATTCCTGAGGACTGGGGTGGTGATACTCAATTTGTTCCTGTTTCAGCACTGACAGGTGAAGGCGTGGAATCATTGTTGGAAGCGCTCGTACTACAGTCTGAAATGCTTGAATTGAAGGCGCCAACCAAAGGTGTTGCTTCAGGTATTGTTATTGAGTCCAGACTTGATAAGGGGCGTGGTCCGGTTGCAACTGTGTTGGTGCAAAAGGGAATGCTCGCTCAAGGTGACATCGTCTTGGCTGGAACCGAGTATGGTCGTGTTCGTGCGATGGTTGATGAAAACGCCAAATCCAAACAATCAGCAGGTCCTTCAACACCGGTTGAGATCCTGGGATTGTCCGGCGCACCTGAGACAGGTGTCGAATTTCAGGTGATGCCAAATGAGCGACAAGCACGTGAAGTCGCATCACATCGCGCTGACAAATATCGCTCCAGTAAAATGGCAGAACAGCAGAAAGCCAAGCTGGACAATATGTTTTCACAAATGGAAGCTGGTGACGTGCTGGATTTAAATCTGGTATTGAAAACCGATGTTCGAGGTAGTCTGGAAGCATTGCGCGAATCGTTAGTGAAGTTATCAACTGAACAAGTTAAAGTTAATGTTGTATATGCTGGTATTGGTGGTATTACAGAATCTGATGCCAATCTTGCGTTGGCATCGAATGCAGTTCTGATGGGATTTAACGTACGTGCTGATGCAACTGCTCGCCAGTTGATTGAAGCCCAGCAGATAGATTTACACTATTACAGCGTTATTTATGAAGCAATTGACCAGGTTAAACGCAGCATCAATGGATTGTTAGGGCCGGAAATTCAAGAACAAATTGTTGGTATTGCGCAAGTACGCGATGTGTTTCGTTCTCCAAAACTTGGAGCAATTGCTGGTTGCATGGTCACAGAGGGACGAGTCAACAGAAATTTGCCGATTCGCGTGTTACGCGATAACGTTGTGATTTACGAAGGAACTCTGGAATCACTGCGCCGTTTCAAAGATGATGTAGCAGAAGTTAAAGCTGGTATCGAATGTGGCATCGGTGTAAAGAACTACAATGATGTGAAAGAAAACGATCAAATCGAAGTATTTGAGCGTGTTGAAGTGGCTCGCGAAGTTTAATGCTTACATCGGAATATAGAATGCTTAATCTCAGCTGTTAATGGCTAAAGAGTATTCAAGAAGCGAGCGAGTTGCATCCTTGATTCAACGTGAACTGGCCGCATTACTGCAAACCTACAGAGGTGATTTACAGCTGGGTATTGTGACCATTAGCGAAGTTGTGGTATCCCGGGATTTATCGGTCGCAACTATTTATGTTACGGTGCTGGGTTTTGAAGGAGACCAGCTTGTTGAGCAAATGTCGGGTTTGAAGGATGCTGCATCTTTTTTTAGAAAAGAATTAGGACACAGTTTGCGTATGCGAGTTGTCCCTGAATTGCGTTTTGTCTATGATGATTCAATTGATAACGGAATGCATATGGACAAGCTGTTAAGAGATCTTGATATTGATGACGCCTAATCAAGCTCAGGCGCTAGTTTCTGCTGACTCGCAAGTAGCCGAAGCGCCACAGAATAATCAATTTAAACAGCGTCAGAAATTGGGGTTGCTGTTACTGGATAAAACGCCAGATATGTCATCTAATCTGGCATTACAGAAAGCCAAGCGTTTACTGGGAATACGCAAAGCCGGTCATACCGGCAGTCTTGATCCTCTGGCAAGTGGTTTGTTGCCAATTTGTATCGGTCGCGCAACACGCTTATCCACGTATCTTCTGAACGATGATAAACGCTATGTTGTAGAAATAAAACTGGGTATAACGACAGAAACAGGAGATGCTGAAGGTGCTATTTTAGTTGAAAAACCGGTTCCTACGTTAACATCTGATTTACTTGATCAGATTATTCGTAGATTTATTGGTGAGATTGAACAAGTTCCTCCCATGTACTCAGCATTGAAGCACAATGGAAAGCGACTGTATGAGCTTGCTCGGCAAGGTATCGAAGTAGAACGCAAAGCCAGACCAATTACTATCCACCAAATCACAGTGCTGGCATACAGTGGCGATTTGTTGGAACTGGATGTGTCTTGCTCTAAAGGAACCTATATCAGAACACTTGCGGAAGATATCGGCAATAAAATTGGCTGTGGTGCGCATGTGAGCAGTTTACGTCGAACTGAAGTTGGCGACCTCAATGTCAAACAGGCGTGGACATTACAGCAACTGGAAGCAATAGAAAGCAAACAGCAACGGTGGCAATGCGTGCTGGATGCTGATCACATGCTCAGCGAATGGCCATCAGTATCATTGACGGAAGAGCTTGAGTTTTATCTTAGTCGCGGTCAAGTAGTATGGATGCCAAAGTTGCCGACATCTGGCTGGTTGCGTATCTACGGTAAAGATAATCAGTTTATTGGTATTGGTGAAATGACTGATGATGGAAAGCTGGCGCCACGTCGCATGTTTATAGGGTAAGTGTATAATTGATAGTATAAAGATTACCATCAATAAGAAAATTAAGGTGTTAATGACTTGTATCATCATCAATGAATACGGACTTTATAATTGAAATAAAATGCGGGATAAACTTGTTCCGCGATGCATGAATAGTTACAATCACACAGTTTATAGACAATTAGCGGAGTACCCACAAATGACTCTTAGTGTAGAAGAAAAGAGTGCTGTTATTAGTGAATATCAAACAGCTTCTGGTGATACTGGTTCAACAGGCGTACAAATTGCCTTGTTGACCAAGCGCATTACCACATTAGCACCACATTTTGAAAGCCATAAACATGATCATCATTCACGGCATGGTTTGCTGCGTATGGTTAATCAGCGGCGTAAACTCCTTAAATATCTCAAAGGTAAAGACGCAGAACAGTATAGTCAATTAATCCAGCGTCTTGGCTTGCGTAAGTAAAATTATCGCCAAACCAAAACATCAGTAAACATTGCGGAGAAATCCGCTATCGTCAAGCAGAACAGGTAGTAAAATAGTGAATCTAATTCGGAAAGAATTTCAGTATGGCGCACATTCAGTCACCTTGGAGACAGGGCAAATAGCTCGTCAAGCTGACGGTGCTGTGATGATTAATATGGACGGTACTGTGTTGCTGGTGACAGTCGTTGCTAAAAAAGGCTCAGTCAATAATGATTTTTTTCCGTTGACGGTCAATTATCAGGAAAAAGCATATGCAGCAGGTAAAATTCCGGGAGGTTTTTTCAAGCGCGAAGGTAGACCAAATGAACATGAAACGTTAATTTGCCGTCTTATTGATCGTCCGATTCGTCCCTTGTTTCCTGATGAATTTTCCAATGAAGTACAGATTATTGCGACAGTCATGTCATTGAATCCGGAAGTCTCAGCTGATATTCCTGCGTTACTTGGTGCATCTGCTGCATTAGCGATTTCAGGCTTACCCTTCAATGGTCCCATTGGTGCTGCTCGTGTCGGTTATCGCGATGGTCAGTATTTGCTGAATCCTGGCTGGGAAGAGGTGGAAACCTCCGATCTGGATTTGGTTGTCGCTGGAACGGAAGGTGCGGTATTGATGGTTGAATCAGAAGCTGATTGTCTGCCTGAGGACGTCATGTTGGGTGCGGTCATGTTTGGTCATGAACAAATGCAAGTCGCAATCAGTGTTATCAAAGAGCTGGCAGCTGACGCTGGCAAAGCGCCAATGGAATGGACGGCACCTGAAATCAATGTTGACCTGGTTAATCTGGTTAAAAGTGAAATCGGTGAGCAAGTGTCAGCTGCTTACCAGATTGCTGAGAAAGCCAAACGACAAGATGCTCTCAAGTTGATTCGTACCGAGCTGATTGAAAAGCTCACAGCGGATGAGCAATATGAGCAATCCGACATCGCTTCTGTCATTGAAAAGTTAGAAAAAGAGATTGTCAGGGCGGCTATTTTACGTGATAAAAAGCGCATTGATGGACGCACACTTGCCGAGATTCGTGCTGTTTCAGTACAAACTGGTTTGCTGCCGCGTGCCCATGGTTCAGCCGTATTTACCCGTGGTGAGACTCAAGCGATTGTAGCCACAACATTGGGTACTGAACGTGATGCTCAAATCATTGACGGTTTGGATCACGATTTCAAAGACCAGTTTATGTTGCATTATAATTTCCCGCCATTTTGTGTTGGTGAGACCGGATTTGTTGGTTCACCAAAGCGACGCGAAATTGGTCACGGCAGATTAGCCAAGCGTGCAATTAAAGCCGTATTGCCGGATCCTGAAGAATTCTCATATACATTGCGGGTAGTTTCAGAAATAACAGAATCAAACGGTTCGAGTTCAATGGCAAGTGTTTGTGGAACCAGTCTGTCGCTGATGGACGCAGGAGTGCCGATCAAAGCACCGGTATCAGGTATCGCAATGGGCTTAATCAAAGAAGGCGAGGATTTCGCTGTATTATCCGATATTATGGGTGATGAGGATCACCTCGGCGACATGGATTTCAAGGTTGCTGGTACAGCAGAAGGTCTGACTGCATTGCAGATGGATATCAAAATTGACGGGATTACCAAACAAATCATGCAATCCGCATTAGACCAGGCGCGTGAAGGTCGTATGCATATACTCTCCAAGATGAATGAGGTGATTAAAACTCATAAGGAAGAAATGTCAGATTTTGCGCCACGTATTGAGGCTTTCTCAATTGACCCAAGTAAAATCCGCGATGTGATTGGTAAAGGTGGTGCAACCATCCGCAATATCACTGAACAAACCGGTGTCAGTATTGATATTTCAGATGATGGTGTTATCAAGATCGCCTCAGTTGATAAGGAAGCAGGTCAAGCAGCTAAATCAATGATTGAAGATCTGACTGCTGATGTCGAAGTCGGAAAAATTTACGAAGGTCGCGTAGCACGTATCATGGATTTTGGTGCGTTTGTCAACATCATGCCTGGAAAAGACGGGCTGGTACACATTTCACAAATCTCCCATGATCGCGTTGAAAAAGTTGAAGATCAGTTATCAGAAAATGACGTGGTTAAAGTCAAAGTGTTAGAGATTGATCGCCAAGGCCGTGTACGTTTAAGTATGAAAGCTGTTGATGATGAATCTGAAACGTCTACCGAGGAATAGTAACTTTGGTTTTGTCTCGCTAGAGATCAACACAGTCTAGTTCTTAGTAATAACGATAAGGGATAAATTCTAATTATCCCTTATCACAGAATGTAAATCGGTTGCTAAATCTTCTAGGAGGCTGTCCGAGAATAGAAGTCGTCGCGAGGAAAAGCTGGTCAAATTCAGCTTTTCCGCAGTAGGTTCTCTATTCTCGGACAGCCTCCTAGAGAGTCGCGCTGTGCTTTCGACAATCTTAGCGTAAGAAAACTCAGTATATTTCCATAGTTGCTTTGCAACAGTGATTTCAGCCGCACTCCTCATCTGTTCGAATAGTCTGTGCAAAAGCTAGATATTAGCAAGCAGCAAGATATTAATTCAAATCATCAGAGAATAACTTCGTTGTTCTTGTGCTAAGGAGCGAGAATTTAATAACTTCGCCAAAATGACAACGTTATTAAATTTCATTCCTAATCAGTTTTATTCGTCTCACATGATAAAGTCAACATCATGAGATGATAGGATAAAGCAATGACAAATCTGAAATCACATTCCCGCTTCGATGCTAATTGTCGACAGTGTCCCCGTTTGGCCGCTTTTCTTGATCAAGTAAGCCTCAAGTATCCAGACTACCACGCGCGACCAGTTGCTCCATATGGTCCGGCAGAATCAAGTTTGCTAATCGTTGGCCTGGCGCCCGGTATGCATGGTGCAAATGCAACTGGTCGTCCATTTACTGGTGATTACGCTGGAATTTTGCTTTATGAAGCCTTGTATCAGTTTGGTTTTAGCAATCAATCGCAATCAATTCATCTTAATGATGGTTTACAACTGACTGATTGCAGAATTACCAATGCAGTGAAATGTTTGCCCCCAGATAACAAACCAGTCTCCAGTGAAGTTAATCAATGCAATACCTATCTGATGCGAGAATTAAGCGATTTAGCTGATGGGAGTGTGATTTTGGCATTGGGAACGATTGCCCATAAAGCAGTGATCAAAGCCATGCAGCTTAGGCAAGCGGATTTTCATTTTGCGCATAATACAGTTCACCAGTTAAGTGGAAAAGTATTGGTTGATTCTTATCACTGTAGTCGTTACAACGTAAACACTAAACGCCTGACGACAGAGATGTTTCATGAAGTTTTTAAGCGTATTCGAACCTTATTGGATGAATGAACGAAGTGTGCAGCCTGATTCACAGAATGCATTTGATTTAGAGGCGTTTCTAGCTCATTTAAGCCGCAGTTGTGGTGTTTACCAGATGGTTGATAATGCTGCCAAGATCCTTTATGTCGGTAAAGCAAAAAATCTAAAAAACCGGGTTTCCAGTTATTTTCAATCACGCGATAGTAGTCCCAAGCAGCGTGCCATGGTTGCTCAGATTGCATCAATTGAAATCACTGTTACTCATAC
Organism: Methylococcales bacterium; assembly: GCA_965224565.1. Classification (GTDB taxonomy): domain Bacteria; phylum Pseudomonadota; class Gammaproteobacteria; order Methylococcales; family DRLZ01; genus DRLZ01. The sequence goes on from CBDCZN010000002.1 coordinate 1,640,349, forward strand.
AGAAGGCGAAGCGTTATTGCTGGAAAGCCAGCTCATTAAAAAGTACAAGCCACGTTATAATATTTGCTTAAGAGATGACAAAAGTTTCCCTTATATTTATATTTCTATCCAGCATGATTTTCCGCGTCTGGCATTTCATCGTGGAGCCAAAAGTAATGGCAAGTATTTTGGCCCTTATCCCAGTGCCGGAGCCGTTCGTCAAAGCCTAAAGCTGTTGCAGAAAATTTTTCCTGTGCGCCAATGTGATGATAGCTATTACAACCATCGCTCTCGGCCTTGCTTGCAGTATCAAATCAAACGCTGCTCAGCGCCTTGTGTTGGATTAATCAGCAAACAAGCTTATGCTGAAGATGTTGAGAGTAGTGTGCGTTTTCTTGAGGGTGGTGGCAAGCAGTTGATTGATCAACTAATCAAGCGTATGGAAACTGCTTCTGACAAACAGGTATACGAAACAGCAGCACGCTATCGGGATCAAATTTCAACTTTACGCAACGTTTTGGAACAACAATTCGTCAGTGTTGATCAGGGTGATCTTGATCTGGTTGTTTGTGCAACCAAAATGAATGTGGCCTGTGTCCTGGTTTCTTTTTTACGGGGAGGGCAACAATTGGGACATCGAACGTTTTTTCCCAAGTTGCCGGAGGAGGTTTCTCCGCAACAGGTGTTACAGGCTTTTCTACCACAATATTATCTTAATAATACAATACCAGAACGAATCATTGTTGGGCATGTCGTACCAGATGTGGATTTAATCACGGATGCATTGCGTAACAGGGCGAAACACACCGTGCAAATCAATCATCATGTGCGTGGTGAACGCAGACACTGGCTGGAAATGGCACAAACCAATGTCAAGCATGCACTCATGTTAAAATTGGCAGATCGACAAGGCATAGGGGAGCGCATTAACAGCCTTAGAGATTTGTTGGGTTGCGAACAGCTAAAACGTATTGAATGTTTTGATATAAGCCATACAATGGGTAGTCAAACAGTGGCTTCATGCGTTGTGTTTGATACAGAGGGAGCTGTCAAGTCAGCCTATCGACGCTTTAATATTACTGGAATTGAACCAGGAGACGATTATGCGGCAATGGCACAAGCAATCTCGCGCCGATATAAACGTGTGGAAAAAGGTGAGTTTAAAAAACCTGATGTGTTATTAATTGATGGTGGCAAAGGTCAGCTGGGAATCGCGCGCGATGCTTTGGAGCAGCTTGAAATAGCAGATATTCTTGTTGTTGGCGTTTCCAAGGGACCGGATCGCACACCGGGTATGGAGAAAATTCACTTATTAGGCGACAATGGTCAGCTGGAATTGGAACCAGGGGCTCCTGCCAAGTTATTGATACAGCAAATACGCGATGAAGCCCATCGCTTTGCAATCACAGGACATCGGCAACGGCGAGCCAAAGCAAGCAAGCAATCGGTGCTTGAGCAGATTGAAGGTGTTGGGCCAAAGCGTCGCCAGAATTTGTTAAAACAGTTTGGTGGATTAAAGCAGATTACAGTGGCAGGCGTTGATAGTTTGTGCCAGGTTGAAGGAATTAACCGCGAACTCGCGCTAAGGATTTATAATGTATTTCATGGTCATGAATAATAATAATGATTAAACTCACTTTACCATCTCAGCTAACACTATTACGCATACTATTGATTCCGGTATTGGTGGTTTGTTTTTATCTTCCTTGGCAGTGGTCAGGATTACTAGCATGGTTTGTTTTTTCAATCGCTGGCATTACAGACTGGCTGGACGGGTATCTAGCGAGAAAACTTGGTGAAAGTTCTGCTTTTGGAGCTTTTCTCGACCCTGTTGCCGACAAGTTATTGGTTAGCGCAACATTGGTGTTACTGGTCGAGGCGGAACATACTCTGTATCTGACCATTCCGGCACTGATCATTATTGGGCGAGAGATTGTTATTAGCGCACTGCGTGAATGGATGGCTCTAAAGGGTAAGCAACAAGCTGTTAAGGTTTCTGATTTGGGTAAATGGAAAACTGGAACACAGATGGTCGCAATTGGTGGTTTATTAATGTACCAGAGCCTGCCTTGGTTGTTTATTCAAGTGGTGTCATATGTCAGTTTATATGTGGCAATGGTATTAACTATTGTTACAATGATACAATATACCCGTTCTGCTTTCCCTTATTTTAAGTAACGACTCAGCTACCCTCTATTTTGTCCAATAGCTGCTTTGAAAGTGCTCATTTACACCTGTAAACTCCGTGCTTTCGCCTTACTTTTGCACAAACAGAGGCAATCTGAGCGGTTACAGATTATGCTGAGTAATTACTATTTTGAAGGGTAACGGGCTATGTTTAGATTCTACAGGTACAGTTTAATATTGAAATCTTTTTTGTTTAATTGGGGGAAAAATAATGCTAAAGAAAAGGTTTTTGAAAACAAAATGTAAAGTAACCTTTGAAACCCTTGAGGATTTTGAAGCTAAATCAGTGGCATTGGTTGGTGATTTTAATAATTGGGAACAATCCACAATTCCAATGAAACGTTTGAAGTCTGGCGTTTGGAAAACAACAGTCGATTTGGATAAGGATGCAAGCTACCAGTTTCGATATTTGATCGATGGCGTAACATGGGAAAATGACCAGTCTGCTGATGGTTATGTACCCAATAATGTTGATGGTGATAATTCTGTTGTGGTGACCCGCGACACTTGATAAGTATAATCTTAAACCATTGATAATTACTTTACTAAGAACTCAGTGAAGCCTTGTTGCTTCACTGAGTTCTTGATTTAGGGGCGATTGAAATGACGAATGAAAGTGATGCAGATAGCTGAGAGTCGCTATCGCAATGATAGCTTTAGGAGAAAACAAGAATGAAAATTATCTTGGTCGGTAGCCCAGGTTCAGGTAAAGGGACTCAGGCACAATTTATCTGCAAGCGATACAGCATTCCTCAAATATCAACTGGTGATATGCTCAGAGCGGCAGTGAAAGCCGGCAGTCCACTAGGACTTAAGGTCAAGTCAATAATGGATTCTGGTGCACTGGTTTCAGATGATGTGATTCTGGAACTGATCAGAGAACGAATTCAACTGCCGGATTGTAAAAACGGTTTTTTACTCGATGGTTTTCCACGCACATTGGCGCAAGCAGATGGGCTTGCCGAAATGGGGATTAGTCTCCATTTTGTTGTGGTCATTGATGTTGATGATGAGGAGATTATTAAACGCCTCAGTGGTCGTCGAGTTCATCCAGATTCTGGTCGTATTTATCATATCGAATTTAATCCACCACAAAATGATGGCGTTGATGATGAGACAGGGGAGCCGTTAATTCAGAGAGATGATGACCAGGTTGATGTTATCAAACAGCGTCTTGAGGTTTACCACCAATTAACTGAGCCACTGATTAACTATTACTCAGACAAAGCAGACAATGATTCTTCATTGACTGTTGCTACGGTTCAGGGCACTGGTACTGTTGATGAAATTACCGGAAAAATACAAATGGCACTGGATGCAAACTAAGCAAAATCTGCAGGTTGCTGATACCAATAAATATTATCTATTTCACCATGACAGAGCATGAAGGACTTGATGATATTTCATATGTTTCATGAACTTTGAGCACACAACCAATCACCTTATTCGATAAATCGCTGGATTCTTTTCCTTCATGCTCTTTATCTCCTTCATGATAATAAACAAGAATAAAACTGGATAAAAGATATTGAGTAGACATCGTGCTGTTTCAGCACAGTTTTGTGATATATATTAGTGGAGTATAGCCGGGTTTAAAATGCATTTTTTATGATAAAAATACGTTGTTCTGATTTAATCGCCACACTTACCTCCGAGACGATTGAAGCTAAACTGATTGGTAACGATAATACTATTCAATCCATTCAACCAATAGAAAGCTGTTCTCCTGGGGTGCTTACCTTCGCGGAGAAGCATCAGTATTTAATAACGGCATTGCAACAACAAGTCGCTGCGGTTGTTGTGCCTGAAAACATCGGGTTTGATGATCTGGATCTCGGCGAAACATCCTTAATTCAGGTTTCTGATGTGCGTGTAGCACTGGCGTATATTCGCCAGCATCATGATGATAACAATCCATATCAAAACAAATCGCCATCTCAAAGCGAATGGGTTCGCATTCATCCATCAGCTGTCATCCATAAGGATGTCACTGTGCCAGATACCGCCATCATTGGCCCGGGCGTAGTCATTGGTTCACAGGTTATTTTGGCAGAACATGTTGTTATCCTGGCAAATGCTGTGATTGAACAAAGAACCAGAATTGGTGAGCATAGTATTATTCATCCATGTTGTGTAATTGGCTGGGGTTCGGAAATCGGTGCTGATGTGATTATCAAAGCTGGTGCAATTCTTGGAGCAGAAGGGCATGGCTTTGCGCGTGATAGTGCAGGGCAGTTTCACAGAATTCCTCAACGTGGGAAGGTTGTGATTGAAGATAAAGTAGTCATCGGAGCCAACTGTACAATCGACCGTGCAACCTATCATGAAACCAGAGTGCATCGAGGCTGCATTATTGATGCCCAATGTCACTTGGCACACAACGTGGTACTGGATGAGGATTGTGCATTGGTTGCGCAAACTGGTATTGCTGGTTCTAGTCGTTTAGGCAAGCGGGTCATGGCTTCAGGACAAACTGGGGTACTTGATCATGTCAATATTCCGGATGATACTGTGTTGGTGCATCGAGCAGGAGTCATTAACAGCATTAAACAATCAGGCATGTATGCGACAACACCACCGCAACCATTTGCACGTTACTTAAAAAATATTGCTGTGTTTCAGCGTCTTGCCGAAGTTTGGGAGCGACTGCGCGTGCTTGAGAAAAAAGTTGCCGATTTAACTGATAAGCACTAAATTCAAACTGCATGTTATGCTCAGCGTAAACAATCATTCTCGAGATAGTGCTGGATTCACCTATGTTTACCCGGTTATTTCTCGACGTGCGAATGGCTTATCGATTGGCATCAATCTAAATCCCAACAATGCTTGCAACTGGCGTTGTATTTACTGCCAGGTTCCTGATCTCAAGCGCGGTAGTGCACCAACTATTGATCTTCAATTATTAAGTACCGAATTGCTTAGTTTGCTTGATGATATTCAACAGGGTGATTTTTATGAACGCTTCGAAGTGCCGCATCATCAACGACAAATTCGCGATATTGCAATCTCAGGTGATGGTGAGCCAACCAGTGCACGTGAGTTTTCTGATGTTATTGTTTTATTGGGGGAAACAGCTAAACAAGCCAGCTTGCTTGGAAAAATAAACATTGTACTGATTACAAACGGTAGTTTGATTCATCAAGCATCAGTCCAGGATGGACTTAACGCATTGGCACAACTGGGTGGTGAAGTATGGTTCAAACTGGATCGTGCCACAAATTCTGGTTTGCGTGAAATCAACAATGCAGCTTCTAGTCGGGAGCGAGCACGATTAAACCTTAGTATTGCTGTGAAACTCTGTCCACTATGGGTACAAACTTGTTTGTTCGCACTGGATGGAAAGCCTCCATCAGAAGTTGATTGGTATGTCTATTTGAACTTGCTCAGTGCATTTAAGAATCAAGAACATCAACCACTTGGTGTCTTGCTCTATGGATTGGCTCGACAGTCATTTCAACCAGAAGCATTAAGACTGGAACGCTTATCTGAGGTGCAAATGGAGCATTATGCAGAAACTATCCGTGCTCTCGGTTATGAGGTTAAGGTTAGTTATTGACTGCTATATGGCATTAATGTTGATTGATTCGAGATGAGGAAAGTTATTATTGCAAAGAGATAAGGGAAAAGATTGTGATCATTGAAAACCCCAATCCTTTTCCCTGTTGTAATTGAATATTATAAACGGTTGTTTCTTCTGCTTGGGCTATAGAGAATTAACCGCATTTAAATCTTGTAAAGCTTGCTCTAAACGAGTTGCCATTGCCACTTCGCCAGCGCGTTGCCAAACCCGCGGGTCGTAATATTTTTTGTTTGGTTGATCTTCACCCTTGGGATTGCCGATCTGTCCTTGCAGAAAAGCCTCGTTTTCCTTGTAGTAGTTCATTACACCAGCCCAGGTAGCCCATTGGGTATCAGTGTCGATGTTCATTTTTACCACCCCATAACTGATTGATTCCTTGATTTCTTCAGGGGTTGAGCCTGAGCCACCATGGAATACAAACGTTAATGTGTTTTCAGGAACACCGTATTTTTCAGAGACAAATATTTGTGAATCACGCAGAATGGTTGGCGTTAACTTAACATTACCAGGTTTGTAAACACCATGAACATTGCCAAACGAGGCTGCAATAGTGAAACGGTCGCTGATTTTACTTAGATTTTCATAAGCATAAGCAACTTCTTCTGGTTGTGTGTATAGCAGGGATTGATCCATGTCAGTATTGTCTACGCCGTCTTCTTCTCCACCTGTAACGCCTAACTCAATTTCAAGCGTCATGTCCATTTTGGACATCCGTTCTAAATACTTGCCGCAAATTTCGATGTTTTCTTCCAGACTTTCTTCAGACAGATCCAGCATGTGGGAACTGAATAATGGTTTTCCGTTTGCGGCGAAATGTTTTTCACCAGCATCAAGCAGGCCATCAATCCAGGGGAGTAATTTTTTGGCAGCATGATCTGTGTGTACAATAACAGGAACGCCATAATATTCAGCCATTAAGTGCACGTGTTGAGCACCTGAAATAGCACCTAAAATGGAATTCTGTTGACCTTCCAGTTTAAGCCCTTTACCAGTAAAAAATGCCGCTCCGCCGTTAGAAAACTGGATAATGATTGCAGATTTTACTTTAGCAGCTGCTTCTAGCGCAGCATTGATTGAATCAGTATTAATTACATTGACAGCTGGCAGTGCAATCTTGTTTTGTTTGCAAAATGCAAATACCTTTTGTACGTCGTCACCGGTGACAACGCCGGGTTTCACGATGTCTAAAATTTTCTGTGACATATGTAGGACCTATTGTATTTTAGTTATCTTGTATTTGTTTTCACACTGGGTGTGAGAACAAAGGGATAATCTTGAATGACTAAAACTAATCCCCTGGTGCAATACTTATAGAAGATATGCACCCAGGAATTAGCAGATAAGCGAGCGTTATGCAGTTTCGAGGACTTTTTCGATGTTTTCCAGGCGTTCAGCAAGTAATTCCTCAAGAGAAACCAATGCTTTAGAAAATCCATCAATGCCTTCGGCAAGTTTGTCTGAAGCCATGCGGTTATCCGCATGCATTTTTTCGAAAGTTGCCTTGTCCATCGCTATTTTATCGATAGATGCATTAGCCGCAGCTTGCGGGGTAAGCTTGCGTGGTAATTCAGCCTCAGTGGACTGTAATTCATCCAATAAAGCAGGAGCTATTGTTAACAGATCAACACCAGCCAATTCAGTGATTTCGCCGATATTACGGAAGCTTGCGCCCATTACTTCAGTTTTGTAACCAAATTTTTTGTAATAGTTGTAAACCTCAGTGACAGAAAGTACGCCCGGATCTTCAGTAGATGGGTATGAATCACGTCCGCTATCTTTTTTATACCAGTCGAGGATACGTCCGACAAATGGAGATATCAGGGTGATGTCGTTCTCAGCACATGCAATTGCCTGATGTAAACCAAACAACAGTGTCAGATTACAGTGGATACCTTCTTTTTCCAATACTGCTGCAGCCTGAATACCTTCCCATGTTGAAGCGATTTTGATTAATATGCGCTGACGATTAACACCTGCAGCTTCATATTGAGCAATCAATTCACGACCCTTGGCTATCGTTGCTTCGGTATCAAATGAAAGTCGCGCATCGACTTCAGTAGAGACACGACCTGGAATGATATCAAGTATCTTAAGTCCGAAAGAAACTGCTAAACGATCAAAAGCAAGGGTAACCACCTGCGCTTCTGATGCATCTTTGCCTAAAGTCTCTCTGGCCCCTTTCAATGTGTCATCAACAATGCTCTGATATTGCGGCATCTGTGATGCAGCAGTAATCAGGGAAGGGTTGGTTGTTGCATCTTGAGGTTTGAATGTTTCAATGGCCTGGATGTCGCCGGTATCAGCAACAACCACGGTCATTTCTCTAAGTTGTTCAAGTAAATTTTTAGCCATAATTATGCACCATTATGTATGTATTGATAAAGTTCTCATCGGTGTAGATTATACTCCGAATGATTCTGATATGTTGTATTTTGAATGCTGATGGTTGATTGCTTAGAAAAGCAATCAACCATTGACCAGACAATCAAATTTGTTGTGTTCTAGCTCGGTTATTATGAACAATAGCAACTAAAAAATGAGTAAGCCTTAGCAGAGACAGTTCAAAGAAAAGTTGTAAATTAGTCCAGGTTACCACCGCAATATTTTGAGCCAACCCTGTTTTTCTCTTGAAAAAAAAACAACAGCTGTCAATAATTTAACGATAATGTCAGCATATGATCGAGTCACATTGGCACTAACTAATTCAGCGCATAAAACAGTGACAGAACCCGCATTTAATCCGCAGCCCTGTTTTACTTGCGCGGATTGTACTGAAGAAGAAATGGACTTGATAAATGATTCTTGTTGATTGTGATTTTTCTTATAACAATAAACGAAGTTGTTTGCTCACGGTATGATCTGCAATCGAATCTACTGTGTTTTGTTTAGCCTATTTTCTTCAAGTATTTTTCAACGCTTGATGGTACAGCTGGCTGTTGAGTAGCTGCAGCTGCTGTTACTTTTGCTAAATATTTTTCAACACCGCTTGGAGCTGCAGCTTTTGCGGCGGCTGCTGCTCTTATTTGATATTCTGGAATAATCTGTTTTACCAGATATCTTGCTACTCCGGTCAATGCTGCGGGTTTTATGTTCCCTACATATTTAGCCACGCTGGTAGGGGTTTGTTCTGCAGCTTGTTGATTTGATGATGTTTCTGGTGCTGTTGCGGTTTGTTGTGGTGGCGGTTGTTTGTCTTGTAAATATTTTGCAACCCCAGTGAGTCCATCAGAGCTTCTAGCAGCTGTTGAGCTATCTACAGAAGTCTCTTGTGCAGCAGGTTGTTTATTGAATATTTTTCCGAGTAAATTCTGAGCCATAAAGGATACCTAATTATGTTTCCAAGTAAAAAATCCACATCGACATACACATGAATTAAAATACTGAGGTTGATTTAATGTATGTGAGTAAGGCATCTATCGGTCTTAATGTGTGCCTTACATTATGAATGCAATTTGTCTTATATTCTCACTGAAACACATATCACTTTATCCTGTTTCAGAACTTAATTAATTATGGAGCAACTCTAGTCTTTCCTGGTTCTCACAAAGTGCTCTGCTTTTAACGCAAGATAAATCCACACAATTTATGGTGATAAATGAGCCGTTTTTTGATGGTTTATTATACGATTCTAATGCAGAGATGACCACGCTTGCCAATTATTATCTAACTATCAACAATTGTTTAATAAGGCGCACTCTTCTCTGCAGTTCCCATTGGTAAGTTCGGTTTTATCCTCGATCACGCAGGAATTTTTCTACTCCTGTCGCATTGGCTATGGTCTGCTGATCCAGGTATTTGGCAACTCCAGTTGCTTCTGCCATATCGTTTTGCTTCAGGTAGTTTGCAACTCCAGTTCCACCGCCTGATGCTACATTATGTGCGGGAGCAGGAGCACTACTCTGTGACCCTTCGCTGGTCGGACGTCTGCTGTACAAAAATGCACCGACTGCCAAAAGAACTCCTAAGCCAATTAGATATTGACTCATACCACCAGACTCCTCTGGAGATGCATCGGTCTCACTTGAAGATGAGTCGCTTGTCGTACTACTTGATGCCGAAGTACTTGAGCTTATGCTACTTTTCTTGACAGGACTTGAACTATTGCTTTTAGTATTAGCAATGTAGTCTTTGTCTTGATAAACAATTTCCGGAGTAAAATCACCAGGAAGTTCAGAATTAGAACTTGACGAGCTACCGCTAGAGCTTGAACTTGTTGAGGGTGATGGGCTTGCACTTGGTGCAGACCCTCCGTGTTCTGCAATGTAATCTTTATCCTGATAAACGATTTCCGGTGTGAAATCTTCAGGATAGTTGGGCTCAGCTAAAACTACACTGCTACTGGCTAATAGTAGAGTTGAAATAAAACTTGTGGTCAAATATTTTGTTTTCACCTGTGAATGCCTCTCTATATCTGAAGTATTGAAATTAAAGCACTGCTTCTACGTTGCTGACAACATTATCAGCTGTGAAACCGAATTCTTTGAACAGATCGCCCGCAGGTGCTGATTCACCGAAACGATCCAGACCAACGATTTTACCGTTTGTACCTACATATTTCCACCAGCCATCAGTGACTCCAGCTTCAACAGCGATGCGTTTGGTCACGGAAGGTGGCAGGACTGAGTCACGGTAAGCTTGGTCCTGACTATCAAACACGTTAGTTGACGGCATCGACACTACACGCACATTTTTGCCTTTAGTGCCAAGCTGTTCAGCTGCCTTCACTGCAATTTCTACTTCAGAGCCAGTAGCGATGATAATTGCATCTGGTTGACCCTTGCTATCACTTACCACATAAGCACCGCGTGAAATATCTTTGATCTGTTGTTCGCTACGAGGCATGTGTGCCAGCCCTTGTCGCGAGAAGATTAATACAGATGGCCCATCTTTTCTTTCAATTGCAGCTTTCCATGCTACCGCTGATTCGACTGCATCGCATGGACGCCAGACTTGCATGTTAGGGATCATGCGTAATGTAGCGGTTTGTTCGACTGGTTGATGCGTTGGTCCATCTTCACCTAAACCAATTGAATCATGTGTGTAGACGAATATAGTTGGGATTTTCATCAACGATGCCATACGTAATGCATTGCGAGCATATTCAGAGAACATCTCAAAAGTTGCACCGTAGGGTTTAAAACCACCATATAAAGTGATGCCATTCATCATTGCGGACATGCCGAATTCTCGTACTCCATAATAGACGTAATTACCATCGTGACCTGGAGCATTCACATCTTTACAGCCAGACCAGATAGTCAGGTTGGATCCTGCTAAATCGGCTGAGCCACCCAGTAATTCTGGCAATAGTGAACCAAAACCATCAAGTGAATTCTGAGAAGCTTTGCGACTGGCGATTTTTTCTGCTTTTTGGTTGACGGCAGCAACGAACGCGTTGGCATTTTGTTCCCAGTCATCTGGTAGGTCACCTGACATACGTCGTTCAAATTCTTTTGCAAGCTCAGGATGTGCGCTACGATAGCTCTCGAAACGCTGTTTCCATTCAGTTTCAAAACCTGTGCCTTTTTGATTTGCATCCCAACCGTCGTAAACTTCTTTGGGTACTTCAAACGGCGCATGAGGCCAGTCGATTGTTTTGCGTACCAAAGCAATCTCATCATCGCCAAGCGCTGCACCGTGACAGTCTTCTTTGCCTTGTTTGTTGGGAGATCCCCAGCCGATGATAGTTTGGCAACAGATAAGTGTTGGTTTATCAGTAACTGAGCGAGCTTCTTCGATGGCTTTTTTAACGGCTTCTGAATTGTGTCCATCGACAACAGGGATCACATGCCAGCCATAAGCCTCAAAGCGTTTTGGAGTGTTGTCAGTGAACCAGCCTGTTGTATCACCTTCACCACGGACTTCGCCATCAATGGAGATGTTGTTGTCATCGTAGAAAGCTATCAGTTTTCCCAGTTTCATGGTGCCTGCTAGTGAGCATACCTCATGCGAGATGCCTTCCATTAAACAGCCATCGCCCAAGAATACGTAGGTGTTATGATCAACGACATCATGACCAGGGCGATTGAATTGTCCGGCGAGCGTTCGTTCTGCAAGAGCCATTCCTACGCCATTTGCAATGCCTTGACCTAATGGCCCGGTTGTTGTTTCTATGCCAGGGGCATATCCATATTCAGGGTGACCAGGTGTTTTGGAATGCAGTTGGCGAAAATTCTTGAGCTCTTCAATGGGTAAATCATAACCTGTGAGATGTAATAGAGAGTACAGAAGCATTGAGCCATGGCCATTGGACAGTATGAAACGGTCGCGATTAGGCCAAGCCGGATTGCCAGGATTATGACGCATATAGTCATTCCATAACATTTCGGCGATATCAGCCATGCCCATGGGGGCTCCAGGGTGGCCTGAGTTGGCTTTTTGCACGGCATCCATGCTTAAAGCGCGTATTGCATTAGCTAAGTTTCTGCGCGATGTCATTATCTGTATTACCTATTTCTGATTTTTTTGGCTATAAATAAGGATGTAAGAAAACAGATGATCTGTTTTCTTGAACATGTCTCGAAATTTGCACTCAAATAACGAGCGGTTTAATACCGCTCATTATTTAAAGTTTTCTTTTACAGCTATTCTAAGTTAGCGTGTCTTTCTTTCATCTGTTCTTCAGGGATTCCCTTCTCGTGTATAAAATGAGAAATTAATGCCTCTAGAAAAATCAAGGTGGAGAGTTCAAATACTGTCCCCATCGGCATCCCTACGACTGCTCCATACAAGTCAGGTTTACCAATTTCGAATACAGCATCTGCAATATCACCAAGTGCTGAGTCGCGTTTTGCAGAGATTAATACGACTTGTGCACCAATCTTCTTGGCGCGATTAGCAAATGCAACTAATTGCTCAGTTCCCCCAGAACCTGAAATAACGAGCAACATGTCGCTGTCTCTAACGCTTGGTGTGACAACTTCGCCAACCAGATAAGCTTCATATCCAGCATGCATTAAACGCATGACAAAAAATCTTGCGATTAATCCTGACCTGCCTGCGCCTGAGACGAAGATACGAGAAGACTTGTCGAGTAGCTCAGTCAGTTTCGCCTCATATGAATCATCGGTAGCAGCAAGAATTTCAGTGATTTTCCTTAATACGAGTTGCTGATGCATTATAGACCTCTATGCAGCATCAACCAGCTGACGAATTTCACGAGCTGAATCTGCAGGAGAAGGAGCGCCGTAAATAGCAGCACCAACAACAACAATGCCTGCACCAGCTTGAACAACTTGCTGTACAGTTGATTGGTTGATTCCGCCTGCAACAGATATTCTGACTGGCAGGTTTAATGCAGCAATGCTTTGTAGATCTGTGAATGGTGTGTCGCCAGCTGCTTGTGCATCAAGGCCAGTATGAACACCAACAATTTGAGCGCCCATTTTGGCTGCTTCTCTGGCGCACTGTGCTTTGTTTGGAACGTTGATTAAATCGACCTGGGCTTCTGCATTGTTTGCATTAGCGGCTTTAACAACACCAGCCATCGTTGCATTGCCTGAAACGCCAAGTACTGTGCAGATGTCTCCACCAGCTGCGTAGAAAGGAGCTGCTTCGTATTCACCAGCATCCATCGTTTTAAGGTCGACTAAAACCAGATTGTTGGGGAACTTTCTTTTCAGTTCCTGAACCAGCTTTACTCCATTGTGCTTGATGCATGGTGTGCCAATTTCAAGGATGTCAACGAAAGGGGCAACCTGAGTAGCCAGTGCTACAGTATCGTTGAAGTCCAGTGAATCCAATGCCATTTGAATTAATGCTTTTGCCATGATATTTGCTCCATTAGTTAAGCGAAGGTTATAGTTTTTGTTACATTATGTTTGTAAACTCTGTGAACTTTAAATCAGAACAGGGACGGATGTCAATGTTCTTGTTGGTGCTGTTATAGACGGTGCATTTTGCAATTTAAGCTTGTTGATCAGCCGAAAGCACAACATCATCGCGGATTATTTTTTATTATTATTCATGTAGTTATATTCATGTTAATCTGTGCAGGTAAATATTGTTGTCAATTAATTCTGATGTTAGATAGGCTGATGGTTTTTGTGTAAGACTGAGGGCTAACTCTCTGTAAAAATAATTTTTCCTGGATTAAAAACTAATTAGAAACCAGTGAGTTCAAATCACATCATAATTTAAATTATTAGCAATAAATCTTGGGAAATCGTATGATTCGCTGCAAATAATAAAGTTGTCACAGTAAAAATATAAATTTATATTGAAAAACATCGATAAACGAATGTTTTCCCAAAGTAAACCTTCTACCATATTCTAAAACTATTGTACGAGAAGCCATTATGGAATGTTTAACCGATACGAGTGCATTTATCATCGATATGGATGGTGTGCTGTGGCATGGGGAACAAGCAGTTCCGGGGCTGGTTGATTTTTTTCAGGCGCTGAGAAAAAAAAAGATACGTTTTATTCTGGCAACAAACAATGCCAGTTTGACCCCACAACAATACGTTAATAAGCTTGACCGCATGGGTGTTTCAATTGATGCGAATGACATTCTCACCTCAGGTATGGCAACAGCACTCTATTTGTCAGAACAGGTGGATCCAGCGTCAACCAGTGTTTATGTGGTGGGTGAACAAGGAGCACGACAACCACTTGTTGATCAAGGGTTTATCTTGACAGAAGGCTATGAACTTAATGCAGATAGCAATAGTACGATGGCCGCTGCACAGTTTGTGGTTTGTGGTAAAGATGAAACCCTGAATTGGGACAAGCTGGCGATTGCAACGTTGAATATTCGAGCCGGAGCACAGTTTATTGGTACCAATGCAGATACTACTATGCCGACTGAGCGTGGTTTTACCCATGGAAATGGTGCGATTTTGGCAGCGTTGCAAGTAGCAACTGGTGTTGAACCAATCATTATTGGTAAGCCGGAACCGATCATGTACCAGCAAGCGCTTGCGTTACTCAAGGTTGATCCGGCAGGAACAGTGGCGATTGGTGATCGACTGGAGACTGATATTCTTGGCGCTGTACGTACAGGGATTCGCAGCATTATGCTGTTATCTGGAGTGTCAACTGAAAAGGATTTAAAAGAGTCGGATTATCAACCTACGTGTGTAATGGAGGATATTCGCGCTATTACCGAAATACTACTGAAGGTATCTTAGGAGTTGTGGCAATGAAAAAATTTATCAATAAAACAGACACCTTGCTCGATGAAAGTTTGCAGGGTTTTGCCAAGGCGCATGCCGACCTTGTTCAGTTCAACCCTCAACCAAGGTTTGTAAAACGCATTTCTACAACCCCCAAAGGCAAAGTTGTATTAATTTCTGGTGGAGGGGCAGGGCATGAGCCGTTACATGCTGGTTTTGTTGGTACCGGTATGTTGAATGCTGCGTGTCCGGGGCAGATTTTCACCTCCCCAACGCCTGATCAAATGCTTGCTGCTGCTGAAGCCGTGAATAGTGACAGTGGTGTTTTATTCATCGTCAAGAATTATGCGGGTGATGTGATGAATTTTGAAATCGCAGCCGAAATGCTTGATTACCCAAGTCAAACTGTATTAGTCAGTGATGATGTGGCATTGCCGAAAGATCATAGTACTGGTCGACGCGGCGTGGCAGGTACGTTGATTGTCGAGAAAATAGTTGGTGCAGCGGCTGATAAAGGCATGGATTTGATGGCTTGTAAAACGTTGGGGGATCGTGTCAGCCAAGCGACAGCGTCAATGGGTGTTGCTTTGACCAGCTGTACAGTGCCAGATCTGGGTAAGCCGACATTTGAACTAGGTGATGATCAAATGGAAATAGGTGTGGGCATCCATGGCGAACAAGGACGTGAAACTACCAGCTTGACCAGTGCCCGGGAAATAGTTGAACAGTTAGCCAGCACCATTGATGATGATTTGAAGCCACAAAAAGGTCAGCGAGTGTTATTACATGTCAATGGATTTGGTGCCACGCCGTTAATGGAGCTGTATCTTGTCTATGATTTAGCATACCAGTTCTGGGAGCAGCGTGGAGTTACTATAAGCCGCTCCCTGGTAGGTAACTACACGACTTCGCTGGATATGGCCGGTTGTTCGATTACCTTGAGTTTATTAGATGAAGAGCTGATTAGTTTATGGGATGCGCCAGTACATACAGCCGCGTTACGTTGGGGTTGAGTGTTCAATCATCACATCAGCAATCGCGCAAATCATTAATTGACTGGTTCTTGCGCCAGCATCGATGTGTCCTTTGCTGCGCTCGCCGAGAAAAGAGGCACGACCTTTGGTTGCGATCATCTCACGGGTGGATTCAACACCCTCAATAGCGACCTGTTTTATTTGCTCAAGCAAATCAGCCATCACTAAACTATCTGTCGCAGCTTGTTGTAAATATTCAGAGACAGGAATGTGTACATCAAGCATGGTTTTTTCACCAGCATCGGCTTTGCCGCGCTTCTTGACAGCTTCTACACCTTGTGCAAACACCTCTGGAAAATGTTGTAGAGTGACAGGTTGATCACCAGCAGCTTTGCTCATGGCGATAAACAGCGTGCCATATAGAGACCCTGATGCACCACCAATTGTCGACATGGCTATCATGCCTATCTTCTGAAATGCATCAGCCCAGTTGAGCAGGCTGATTGCATCACTTTCTTTAATAAGCGCTTGAATGCCGCGCTGCAAATTTGTGACATGATCACCGTCGCCAATGGCTTGATCTAGAGCTGTGACTTCTTCAGCATTGGTTTCGATTATTGTGGCGATGGATTGGATTATCTGAGGGAGTAAAGAAGGGCTGAATGACATGATTGTCTCCGCTTAAGTGAATGACGTTGTCTTGAGGATAACGTGCAATTTACCGGCCTGTCTAGTGAGTGAGTAACTTCTGGGGAGTGTGATTATTTAGACACGCAGTTAGCCACTGTTTGTGTGAGGCTATCGCGATAGTGATCGATCAGGTTTTTCCACGACATTGCTGACACATTAGGCGCCTCAATCCGAGGTTCAGATCGGGAACGATTCAACCAATACTCAATTTTGTCACAGAGCCCCTTGGCTTCTGAATCAATGTTATCCAATTGTGACGGATAACAGTATTTATTATCAAAAAACTCTGGATAACTGAGCCTATCCGGTACAACAGGAATACAACCACACGCAACAGCTTCCATGACAGCTAAACCTTGAAATTCATGTATGGCTGTCGAAATAACCAGATCGGATTCTGATAAAATCCGCAGATATTCTTTGCGATTCTTAATATAGCCAAATTCACCGATGTGTTCAGAAAAACTATTGTGTAGTTGTACAAAAATTTCAGGCGAATTTCGAAATTGTTGGCCGATGATATGAATGTGGAAATCAATACTGCGTGATTTTAGTAAGGATAAAGCTGCATAGAGTCGTTCTGGTCCTTTGTCGTATTCCCAGCGATGATTCCAAACCACTGTTAAAGGACTGGAAAATATAGCTTTTTTTGATGGTATGGATAACTCAATTGGCACTGGAATAACTTGTGATTTACTGGAGAGTTGACCCGCAATCCCTCTGGGCACACAATCTGGCATTTTTGCAAGCAATTGTTCAACCCCAATCAGATAAGTACTTCGGTTATACTCAGAGTTGAAAACCAGTTGGTTTGCTACCAATCCACTGTAAAGCGTAATCATTTGAGGCTCAATGCGCTGATGCTGATGTGAACTGAGCGGGTAAGCAAACTGGTTTTCATGAAAATAGACAATGCTCGGTGTTTTGGCTAAATTGGGAACCAGCCCTTTCAATGTTGCCAGGTCGACCATCGATGTAGCGATGATGGCATCGTAATTTTGTGATAACACATCTTGTTCGCTGAATACCCAACTGAGCGGATTGCCGCGGATTCGCCAGTTGAAATGTCTCGCTGGCAGATACAATAACTGCCAGTCTATAGAGTCTAGGTGACGGACTAATCCCTTGCGCCAGTATCGATGGCTGGCAACATCATAAGCTGAAAGTAATAACACTTTCATGAGAATAAGTGTAAATTAGCAGTGGAATGTTCTAACATGCAAGATTAGTCTCGAACTGGAAGGAGATTATCCTTAATCCAGCTCGTAAATATTCCAGATTTCAATCGATCAGTCCAGTCAAATATAAGCAAACACTATACATAGACATAGCTTTACATGATCCAAATATTATTTCTTTTCAGCTTTTTTTCGAGGTGTCATAGGTGATTATTACTAATATAGAAATTATTCCGGGTAAAACCGTTGTCAAGCATTTAGGCATGGTGCAGGGCAATACCGTGCGCGCCAAACATGTGGGACGCGATATTATGGCGGGGTTTAAAAATATTTTTGGCGGAGAGCTGAAAGGCTATACCGAACTTTTACAGGAAGCACGTGAAGAATCTGTGGCCCGGATGACTCAGCAGGCTGAAGCGATTGGTGCGAATGCGGTGATTAATGTACGCTTTTCTACATCATCAATTACTGCTGGAGCAGCAGAGCTATTCGCCTATGGCACAGCTGTAATCCTTGAGGAATAAACGGAATAATCATGACTAATATAATTATCTTCCTGGTTTTATTGGTGCTGGGCTATGTGTTTGGTCGAATGGCTGAGCGTCGTCATTTTAAATCGATTATAGACAGAGAAAAGCAGTACAAACATATCCTGTGTTTTAACGAACGCACGCTGCCAGTCCACACGCCAATACCAGAAGTATCATTGGTTGCTGGCAATGTTGTTATCTCAATTGATTATTTCAAGCGTATTGCAGCAGGACTGAATAATATTTTTGGCGGACGCGTTAGAGCCTATGAATCACTGATTGAACGAGCGCGCCGCGAAGCAATTCTGCGCATGAAAGAAGATGCTCAACAACACGGTGCGCAAGCAATATTTAATGTAAAGCTTGAAACAGCATCGATTTATAAAGGTCGCGGGCAACAAATTGGATCTGTAGAAGTTTATGCTTATGGCACAGCACTGATTAATAAAAGCTGAGGTTTTATGGTATGGGATATGAAAACAGGGATATTCCGGAAGGCATTAATGTTTCTAAAGCACATCCACTCAAAGAATTTGCCTGGTTAGCTGCTGGACTGATTATCCTTGTTGTATTCTCAGTGTTAGTGTTGTCTTTAATGGCAGAGCATCTGACACGCTATATTCCATTCTCTTTGGAACAGAAAGCAACAGCCTCTGTATCGAAGCGCTATGCCGATGAGCATCCATTAAATCAGCAACAACAAGAAGTTCAGACATATCTGCAAACACTTGCGGACACATTGGTTGTCAATCAAGGGCTTGACGATGACATGTCAATTACAGTGCATTACGTTGATGATGACACAGTGAATGCATTTGCTACGCTGGGCGGACATGTGATTATCTTCAAGGGCTTATTGCAAAAGATGCCTCACGAAAATGCATTAAGCATGGTCATGGCGCATGAAATTGCCCACATCAAACATCGTGATCCGATTATATCGCTCGGGCGTGGATTAACAGTTTATCTTGCATTGAGCAGCATTGTCGGTATTGGCAATAATAGCACTTTCGAGCAGGTGCTGGGGCAGACTGGTTTACTGACAATGATGAGTTTCAGTCGAGAACAAGAATCCGCCGCCGACAGAACAGCACTATTGACCCTGAAACGCTATTACGGACACTTAAAAGGCGCTGCGACCCTGTTTAAGCTACTTCAAAAAGAAGAGGCAGAACATAGCGCACCGTCTTTTTTCAATTCCCATCCCTTGACAAAAGACAGAATCAAAGCAGTGATGGGGTTTGCCAAGTCGATTAAAGCCCCGGCAGATTCCACGGTGAAAGCTTTTCCAGATAATATACATAAAGCATTACGACCCCCAGCGGAAACACTGGAAAAAGCAGAGAATCAATAGTTCCCTGAAGTTTTTTTCATGATCTCTTTGTTCCAGGGATTGGGATATAGACTGCTCTTGAAGTCACAGGAGTACTAGATACGGAGTTTTCGGTTTTGAGAATCCGATTACAACAGTTGATAAAGGTTTCTTCTCTGTGAAGCAAGGTACCCCGGGTTTGTATTCAGATAGTCACATCCACGTCTTTTGTTCATCGATAATGCAATAAGAAACCGATTCCAAAGTAACCATTGAAATGAAAATGGTCAACGCAACACAGGCTTGCGTCTATCTATGAAGATTAAGACGCTGACCTCACTCGCCCCGAATGATATTAACTGTGTTCTCAAAAACTTGGTCGGTACAATCCTGTTGTCATCTTGATGAGACAATTAAGATGGTCAAACAAGGTGATTAGTAAAATGTTCGTTACAGGAATCGAAGCAGAAACTATGCATTATTAAACGATTTTTCCTCAATCAATCAATCACTGTGACCGTTTATCTTACAAAGGATCAGAATATTTCTATTTTTTTTTACAAAAAAGTTGATTTCATTGGATTAATAGTAGTAGTATTGACCCTGAGTGATGTGAAACTCAATTCGAAACTAATTCACGATGTAGTTAGGTCTATCATTTATAGGTAATCTATGGATTATATATGATGTGCGTATCTTAACTATAGTGTCAATTCGTTTTTAGAAAATTCCTTGTATTGGGGGTTTACAGAGTTTCATTGTTTCACTCATTTTTGTACTTTTTACTTAACTTTAAGAAGAGGAAAACAAAATGAAAAAAGAATTAGGTAGTGCATTAGCAGTAGGTTTATTGTCTAGCACCGCAATGGCGGCTGATTTTCATGCTCTTTCTGGAGTTCAAGCAGCTCCTGCGCCAGTTCAAGACACAGAGTTATCTGCGACTGAAGGCGGAGCAAGTTGCGACTTTAGTGAAGTAGCTAGTGGCGGTGGCGTTGCCCTGTGTGCATACTTGGAATCAGGAGCTTCAAAAGGTACTGCAAAATTCACAGTAGCAAATGAATTACCTGTGACGGCTGCACAGTTCCTACAGGTTGTAAACTAACCTGATTTTCAGGATATGCCACAGTATTACGTATTGATATACGCGTAAAACCAGCTGGTATTTCTAACGGACAAGTGTTTGTGTTCTCAAGCTCTTGTCCGTTGGATTCACAAGAATCATATTCACTTGCTTCTATAATTCATTTTTTGCGAGTTAGTAAACATCAAATACTGTCTAGCAGAAAGGTCTCGCTCGATGATGTAAGTAATACAGGAGATAAACAATGAATAAACTAACAATTTTAGGTAGTACATTAGCTCTAGCATTGCTGTCTAGCGCCACAATGGCTGTTGATTTTTATGCTCTCGAATCATTTCAAACAGCTCCCGCTCCAGTTAAGGATGTAGAATTGTCATCAGTTGAAGGTGGGGCTACTTGCAGTAGTGCAACGATTGGCGTTGGATCAGAAGGCGTTGCCCTGTGTTCATTCATTAGCCCAGGTGCATTTGGAGGTACGGCATCTTTTGTGGTAGGGAATGGCATACCTGCTACGGGAGCACCATTTCTGCAGACTGTCGAGTGATCTTCATATTTCAAGATTATAACTTATTGGTAATCGACCGCGTCTACCCATAGATTTAACCTTGGTTTCTTATAATTGGGTACATCAAATAGGCGTGTAATAACCCTCCTGTAGCGAGATGTCTAGGAGGTTTTCCCGAGAAAAAAAAGATGTTGTAAAGGAAAACTGACTTAAACCAGTTTGTTCCTTTATCATTTCCATTATTGGGGGTGAAAACTCAAGCTATTTACGGAGATTAAACAATCTAATGAGGCCTGATGTTTTTCTGCGGCAAGTCGTTCTCTATTGCAGTGCAAACGCTCCTGCTTCTTTTCTCCATGACAAGAGGTACTTGTTAGCAATCCTTGAAATTTAATTCAAACTAAAGATTTATCATGAAATTATTACTCACCGCCTACAAGACAGCAATATTCCTGGCAGAATATTCCTGGCAGGAATATTGCTGTCCAGTTTGTCGTATGCTGATTATAGTCAAGTGATTTCATTCGGTGACAGTCTGTCGGATACCGGTAATTTATTTCAAGCGACTGGTTCGCCCCCTCCACCATATTTTAACGGTCGATTTTCCAATGGTCCGGTATGGAACGAAATATTGACAAACAATTTTGGTTTGTCGACGCCCACCCCTTCATTACTCGGTGGAACAAACCATGCCTGGGGTGGAGCGCAGACAAATTCAGCTGGCAATGTTCCTTCAACAGTAAACCAGGTTGCAGATTTTTTAACCGCTTCAGGTGGTTCCGCAGAGCCTGGTGCGTTATATACTATTTCAACAGGGAGCATGACTTTGGTAGCGGAATGGTCGCTGAATCTGCAAGCAGTGTAGCAACAATGGTAGATGATTTGAAAACCGCTGGTGCTCAAAGAATTTTAGTGCTCAATGTTCCAAATCTTGGCCTCGTTCCGGCAGCAACTAGCAATCCTGTTGCTGCAACTGCTTCAGCAAATCTTTTTAATACGACCCTGACTAGCGCTTTGGCTGGAACCAGTGGAGTTGAGGTGGTCGACATATTTAACGGGACGACAGATATCGTCTCTGATCCGGCATTATTTGGATTGGATAATGTAACGGATTCATGCATTACTACTGCTTTTCCTGACTGTTCCGAGTATCTCTTCTGGGATGAAGCCCATCCTACTACAGCTGGCCATGCATTAATTGCTGATGCTGCGCTTCCACATGCCATTTCACTGACGGCTATTCCTCTGCCAGGAACACTGCCTTTAATGATTTCTGCTCTGGCTGGAATGAGGTTGTTAGGTAGAAAACGTCTTCAATCTGTGTACATGAAAACGTAATTAGACAAAGCAGAAATATTTATCGGTTATACGTTACCAGGAAATATTAGCACTGTTCATCAATCTGTTGCAGGGACATATCGATCAATTTACTTGTAACAATTTGGACAACTATCACTGACCCTTCATTGGTTTTTTTAGTTTAAAATTTAAGAGAAGATAAATTATTCATCTATCTATTAAGAGGTTTAATATGAGCGCTAATAAAAACGGCATCACAATAATTTTAATAATTCTCATGTTTGGTTTTTTTGGCGAGACAATAGCCTCAGAGGATAATGCACAGTCTTCCTTCGTTTTATTTGAATCTGGGCAAGTACGCCCTTTGGCGTTATCGCCTAACGGTCGAACACTGTTTGCTGTCAACACCCCGGATAATCGCCTCGAGGTTTTTCGAGTTTCGAAAAATGGTTTAAAACATTTAGGTTCGGTTTCAGTTGGGCTTGAACCCGTATCCGTGGCAGTGCGAAATAATCGTGAAGTGTGGGTTGTCAATCATCTTTCCGATAGCATTAGTATCGTGAAATTGAATAAACGTTTTGACAAGCGGAAACCACATCGTGATCGTTTCAAAAAAACACTGGTTGGAAATGTAGTACGAACGCTTCATGTCGGAGATGAACCGCGTGATATCGTTTTCGCAGGTGCGTTAAAAAATCGGGCATTTATTACAACAGCCCACCGAGGACAAAATGTGCCTTTTGATCCCCAACTGACCACACCAGGTGTTGGTCGTGCTGATGTTTGGGTTTTTGATGCCAATAAGACAGGGCGTGTATCAGGGGGTAAACCGCTGTCAATTATCACCATGTTTGGCGATACCCCGCGCGCGTTAGCCGTCTCCCCGGATGGAGAATATGTTTACGCGGCGGTTTTCCACTCTGGAAATAAAACGACCTCTTTGTTTGAAGAAGTGGTTACAAGAAATTCAGGTTTACCCTTTCCACTGACTAACTTCGAATCGCTTGAACAACCACCGACAAGTTTGATTGTTCAATTCGATGATCAAAAATGGGTAGATGATACAGGACGTGATTGGAGTGAACATGTTAAATTCTCACTGCCTGATAAAGATGTTTTTGTCATTAATGCCAATGCAAACCCACCGGCACAAATTCAAGGCGATAACGGGGTTTACAGTGGGGTAGGGACTGTATTATTCAATATGATTGTCAACCCTGTTACGCGTCAGGTTTATGTGGCAAACACCGATGCTCAAAACCTGACACGATTTGAAGGGCCGGGAGAATTTGGCGGAACAACCGTTCGGGGCCATACCCATGAAAGTCGTATTACTATTCTGGAGCAAGATGGTTCTGTCGAAGCGCGTCACCTCAACAAACATATCGACTTTAGCCAGTGTTGCGCGCCCATTCCCAATGAAGAAAACAGTCGCAGCCTGGCATTTCCTATGGATATGGCGATTACTGAGGATGGTAAGACCCTGTATGTGGCTGCCTTTGGTTCAAGAAAAATAGGTGTTTTTGATACAGAATCTCTGGAAAATGACAGCTTTGAACCCTCAACAGACAATCAGATTAAGGTATCAGGCGGTGGTCCAAGTGGATTGGTGCTGGATGCTAAACGCAAGAAAATTTATGCATTGACCCGTTTTGATAATTCTATTTCAATTATCGATACGGTCAACAATAAAGAAATAGCTCATGTCCCCATGTTTAATCCAGAACCGGAAAGCATCGTTGCCGGACGCCCCTTTTTGTATGACGCATCATTCACTTCCAGTCATGGAGATTCCGCTTGTGCAAGCTGTCACATCTTTGCTGACTTTGATAGTCTTGCCTGGGATTTAGGCGATCCGGATGCAACAGAAATCAATAATCCAGGACCGTTTTCTCTTCGTCCTGAAGAGGCATTATCAGCGACCAGTGTGCATTATCGCCCTTTGAAAGGACCGATGACTACACAGAGCTTGCGGGGTATGGCCAATCATGGTCCTATGCACTGGCGAGGAGATCGAACTGGCGGAAATGATGAACCGATTAGTCAGCCAGACGGCGGTACTTTTAATGAAGAACTCGCTTTTAAAAAGTTTAACGTGGCGTTCGATGGACTAAACGGCAGACATGGCCCACTGACTGATGCGGAAATGCAAGCCTTTACCGACTTTGTCTTGCAAATTACGTATCCGCCTAACCCAGTTCGAAATCTTGATAACTCACTCACGCCTGATCAGTCAGCTGGAAGAGATTTCTATTTTAGTGATGAGCCATCAGATATATTTTTTAACTGCAATGGCTGTCATGTGCTAGACCCTGACGCGAATAAAGAATTTGGCGTTGCTAAACCAGGTTTCTTTGGCACCGACGGCAGATCTTCGTTTGAAAATTTAACACAGGTATTCAAAACACCGCATTTAAGAAATTTATATCAAAAAGTAGGCATGTTCGGACAAGAGGTATTACCTTTTGATCCGACACAGTCTTCTCCTTTTTTCTTGCCAGAACCTTTAAATAATAACGATTTTATGGGGGATCAAGTGCGTGGCTTTGGTTTTTTGCATGATGGTAGTACGGATACACTATTCCGTTTTCACGGCTCTTCAGTTTTTGCCCAACTCCCTGAACGACCTCCTTTACCCGCAAATCCAGGTGGCTTTCCATTGGATGCAACTGGTATCGTCAAACGCAAACAAGTTGAACAATTCATGCTGGCTTTTGATACTAATTTAGCCCCAATTATCGGACAACAGGTTACGTTGACCAGGTACAATAAAAAACAGGTCGCTCCTCGTATTGATTTATTAATAGCAAGATCAGAAGCAGGAGAATGTGATTTGGTCGCTAAAGCACGCATTGGAAGACGGGAAGTCGGTTTTCTTTATCGCGGTGATGGTCGGTTTTATCGTGACATAGAAAGCAAACATCCGATATCCGATGAAAGTTTACGAAAAAATATACGTAGAAGGCGTGGGGAAGTAACCTATACTTGTGTGCCGGTGGGGTCGGGTGTCAGAATAGCTTTGGACAGAGACGAAGATGGGATTTGGAATGGGGATGAATGGAATGCGGGTAGTAAACCTGCAAATGAGTCAATAAGTAATTAAGGAACGCGCACGGAGTCAGTCTTGGTCTGGATTTCGTTCCTCCTGTCGGGAAAAGTGCGTTGCAATTCCGATTCATCTATTTTTCAGTGGCAATTATGGAGGAGAACAGAAACCGTAATGACTGTAGTTCAAACGAGCGATGAGACGATTGAAGAGTTAGTGGTAGCTCTTATTCAGTTGGTGCAGGGTTGCGGTGGTTTTATACACCCTGCATTAAAGATAGTGAGTACACAGGGAGAATTTTCTCTGGCTTTGGATAAAAAATTGGAGCCAAAAACCTGTGTGTTAAGAGTACCTTTCCAGTGTATGCCGGTCATTGAGGGATTTGATTTAACATATCAACAGCAGACAATTGTTGTTACACCAAAAACAGAAGTTACTGATGCGGGGGTAGAGCTTCAGACAGAGCTGCAAGTTAGCTGTATGGATATTTTGGTTCGTTTATACAACCATACAAATAAGATAGAGGAGTTTAGTCGTGTATCGCCAGTATTAGCTCTAAGACAGCACCCAAAGTTGCTTGGTTTGCTCGCTACGGCCGTAGGGCAACAGTTGAGCGATTTTGATGTGCTAGACAAATTGGGGATGTTAAATTTGGCTGTCTACCTGAAAAGCAGGGTGTTCCATCGTTCGGATGTAAAGGGGAGCCGATTGTTACCACTAATCGATTTTGCTGATCACGCGATTTTTGCTGATCCTTTAAGAATCGGTGATGGTGGAGTGCAGAGTGATGAATTTATGCAGATTAACTATATGCCGGTTGATAACAGTCTTCAATGTTTCGTTTCTTATTCAATGATGGATTGTCTCGATAGCTACATGTCTTATGGTTATGTAGATAAGACGGCTTTTTTTGTTAAATCTTTACCCTTTACCGTAGAGCTTGAGGGTTTTGGGACATTCTCCGTGGAAAGATGGAATGTAAATGCATCTCAGTTGGATCCTGCGGAGTGGGATAATAGTGGGCGAGCTGCTAGTTTTTATGCGGCAAACTTTACTGCAAGTCCGCAACAGATTGAAGTTAGATTTGTATTGATTCCACCGGTTGAGCATATGGAAGCATTTGATGAAGTATTAGGACTGTATCTGACCGAGTGTGAGCAAGTATCATCCAGTTCAGAGGGAAAATTGAATACCAGCGAAAACAAAAAGTTAATTATGCAAGCAATGCTAAAGGTGAATCTGGATTTTTACATGTCACTTCAAGTGCATATTTTAACTGGATTGGCAGATGATAAAGCTTCTGCGGTGTTAATGCTGAAGCAGATGATTCAGAAACAGTTAGACATCATTTTGGAATTTAAGCGGGGACTGGAAGCCGCGTATAAGCAGTCTTAATAGATGCTTTTTAAAATAAGCCAGTCGCGCTGAATTGCATACCGACACGTTGATTCTTGCTTTAGAGTCACCCGCTTTAAATATTGTATTGAATGGGAAATACTGAAATTAGCTGTACCTATTGATTCCCTAGTTTTTCTAGGCAGAGATAGAATAACACTACTCACCCAACTTGGGTCGTTAGCATTATGACACAAACAAATAGCTCTGAAAAAAAATACGCAGTACCGACCCAGATGTTGGAAGAGGCTCATACCCTAAAACTCGCTGGTCAATATGCTGATGCGTTTACTATTTATCAGAGTTGCCTTGAGCAATACCCAGATAACGCAGAGGCGTTTTGCAGTGCAGTCAGCCTTATCGAGGAGCAGACCTCACTGAATATCTCTCTTAAAGAATTTGGCATAAACTACAATACAGAAGAACTGCAAAATGCCTTGTTAGCAACAATGCAAACATTACAGGTATCCGGCAAATTTAATGATGCGCTTGCATACGCTGGCGCACTTTGTACGCTGGACCCGAGTAACTGGATGTTCCCGGCTTTGACCGGAAAACTTTATTTAAACAAGAGGGAATTCGAAGGTGCAATACGCGCTTTCAATGCCGCTTTACATCTGGCTCCAGACAATATCCAATGCAGGGATAATTTATTAAAGACTTTCTATTATCTGGGTTCTGGCAAGTTTGATGTAAAGACCAAACGCTGGATTTCTCTCTTCCTTAAAGAGCTAGATACCGTCGATATTGGAGTTTTGGCACGCGTCTGGGTCATGCTGCTATTAACAGATCCCGATTTCAAGGAAATCATGCAAGGGCAGCAGTATACGAAATATAAAAATTTTAAAAAATGGCTGGAAACTTTATCTGAAAAGAGCTTATCCCAATTAAGTAGCGACTATTTACTAGATGGTCTGCGTATTTGCGTTGTACCAAACATCAATATAGAACGATTGCTCTATCATCTGCGTAGAACGATCTTGAACTATAGTGTTAATAATTTGAAAGAAGCGCCGACCTGGGCTACAGGTTTTGCCTATGCCCTTGCCGAACAATGTTTTTTGAATGAATATATTTACGAAGAAACAAAGGAAGAAAAAGAACAGGTAGAAACCCTGATTAATGCGTTGAACAATAAGCAGAATATTACTCCACTTTCTGTTTCTGCTTTAGCTTGTTATCGTCCATTGAACTCGTTTCCGGCTTTAACCAAGACGTTTTTAAAGTTACTGGAAAATCTTTCGGAAGACGACAGGATTTTGTATCAGCGTGTGATTAGCCAACAAATCGAAGAGCCCGAGATAGAGCAACAACTGAAAAAAGAAATAAAATCATTTTCCACAATCGATAACGAAGTCTCCCAAAAGGTTAGGGATCAATATGAAAGCAACCCCTATCCACGCTGGATAAGCACGGGATCAGTTGAAAATGATGAAGGGGGTTTTGTCTTTGCAGAGACTGATCCTCTCAAACATTACGATATATTAATTGCTGGATGTGCAACGGGTCATTACCCAATAAAAGTCTGTAAGAACTACCCGTCTTCCTCTGTAACTGGGGTAGACATTAGTTTATCGAGTCTCGCCTATGGTTTGCGAAAAGCGCAGGAAATGAAGATGGAGAATCTCAAGCTGATGCATGGTGATATTCTTGGGCTTGAAAATTTAAAACAACAATTTGATATCATTTTTAGCAGTGGTGTTCTTCACCACATGAAAAATCCTGAGGCAGGATGGCAGGTGCTTACAAATATACTGAAACCAGGCGGTTTGATGAAAATAGGCCTCTATAGTGAGCTGGAACGACAACATATTACCGATTGCCGTCAGTATATTGTGGAACATAAAATACCTGATACACCCAAAGGTATCAGGCGAATACGCAAAATTATTGCAGGTTTTCCGGAAGGCCATCCTTTCAAAAAAGTCATGCCGTTCAATGATTTTTATTCAATATCAATGATGCGCGATCTCTTCTTTCATGTTCAGGAACAATGCTTCACGATTCCACGTATTCAACAAGCCCTGGATGATTTTGATCTTGAATTTCTTTCTTTTTCAATGGTGATGCCTCAGGCAGTGCAGCAATACAGTCAAATGTTTCCCGATGATCCAGCCATGACCAATCTTGAGCACTGGGATCAATATGAACACAAATATCCAGACACTTTCACAGGTCTTTATCAATTCTGGTGCCGAAAAAAACAATAAGCATAAATAAACAATACAACCCTTGTTATGCTTACCGATGTTCAGATCAGCTGTTTCGGAGTACAAGATGGAGAGCAATTTATGATAAAAATCAAACGTTTGATTGGATGTGTTCTTTTTCTTCATATGGTCAATATTCAATGCTTTTCCGCTAATTCTTCCGAGAGCGACTCCTCCAACGCCAAAGAAACTATCGTAAAGCGGCATACCTGGAAAGAACTTCGCGATTTACATGTAGTTAAACAACAGGAAGATATGTCGTGTGGTGCAGCCGCCTTGACTACCCTGATGAGCCAGTACTATGGCGAGAAAACCACTGAGAAAGAGATACTTGACATCCTTCAAGTACGCATAGATAAAGCTACTGACGAGGAGAAAGCACGCAAGAAAAAAAATGGATTCTCACTCCTGGATCTTAAATATGCGGCGAAACAAAAAGGCTATGATGCCGCAGGTTTCAAGTTAACTTTAGAGCAGCTCAAACAACTTAAAGCGCCAGTTGTTGTGTATGTCGAACCGTTTGGCTACCACCATTTTGCAGTATTGAGAGGGATTGCCGGAGATCGGGTATTTCTTGCAGATCCCAGTCGAGGTAATCTTCGTATGACGACCGCACAGTTTGCCGATGAATATGGTGGTGTTGTGTTTGCTTTGGGAAAAGATGGCGAAGAAAATATTCTCAAATATCCCTTGGCATTGTCTCGACGTGATGACTATGTTCGGCCAAACCTGGACAGGCTGGTTCATGGCGCTAATTCTTTTGGAAATTATGCTACTAACTTGACGATTCGGGCGCGATTGCGTTAATAATTCGTAGTTTTCACTGACTATATTCATTGATAACCGCCTGGAAATTATATTAATAAAATATTCTTAGCAAGACCAGCCCACTAAAACCATTTTACAATATGCTGTGGACGGCTGATTTTTCATAGATATATTAATGTTATTTCTCATGATATTTCCATAATTCATTGCTATTCATCAATATTTTAATAGTATTTTATTTGCCAATCTCAATGGTTTTGCGGTATGCTCTCCATATTGTGGGGGATGCGGATTCCATGTTTTGTTGTAAGAAACATTGTCATTTTAGTCAATAACGGTAAGTTCAATTCCGCAAGACAAAATAGTATCGTTGATATACACCAATAAAAACAAAGAATTTATGTTTAAAATGACCTGCGTTATTGCTGTTTTTTCTTGTACAACAGCTTCTTTTGCTAACAATTCGATTGTTTCAGCAGAAACCAAATCATCGCCGACCAGGGTTTCTCAACTAGCTGGTGATAAGACCCCTGGATCAGATGAGTCCTCTGTCAAGTTATCCAGTGGCAAAGAGCATAGTATGCTGAAACGCCTCCAAATAGGTTTGTTTCCCAGCCGGGCAGAGGTCGATAATACTGTGGTCAGGTTACGTCAGCTTGATTTTGAAACCTGGATTATTCCGTTTAATGATGAATATGCAGTGAGTATTGGAGCATTTTCATCTCAATCGAATCTTGAGCGGGAATTGAAACGCCTGACGGCGGCTGGATTTACAGACAAAATCCAGATAATTGTGGTTGATAAAAAGGTACAACACTCACAGAACATCCCTCCAGCTCAGGTTGCTAGATCGACTCTTTTTGATGCCAGGACATCTCAACCCGAAGGGCAGTACGTTCCCAAAAAAAAATATGAAAAACTGGAGCAAGAGGTCGAACTTCTTAAATCCCAGATGCAGTTGTTGATGGAGAAAAAGTCGCCCTCAGAGCAATCGTCAAAACCCACAGCTGAATCAGCTGCTCAAGCCAGCCCGGAGCCTTCTGGAACCGATCCAGTGGTGGTTTCATCGGAAGAACCAGCTGCTGCACCATCAAATGAGAGTAATGATGCCAGTAGTGATGATACCAGTACTAAAGAAGATAAGAATTTAGCGGACGGTAGTCGTGAAGAAGAGGCTGAGGATGCCAAAAGGCAGATGGATATGTTCTTGAGAGAACAAACAGTCTTGTTTAAACGTGGTCAGCTCGAGCTGGAGTTTGGTCTGAATTATTCCCAGGATACTGCTGTAGCTACCTGCTTTAACCCAGATTCAAACACTGGATTTTGTTCGTCAGGCAGCGCGGTTACCCCTAAACTATCTACGCGATCAGTCGATACAAGACTTGGTGTAACCTATGGTATTGCTGATGATTTAGCGCTCAGTTTATCAATTCCATATAGCTACAATGAACAGGAAAGTGACTTCACTGGTTTTGATGTCGCTCGTAAAGTGATCCATAATGATCGCTTAGGGCTAGGGGATGTCAGTGGAAGTTTAAGATATACTGCTTGGCATGAGAAAGGCAGTATCCCTGGCATTACCTTGAATATAAACGCCAAATCTACAACAGGCGATGATGAAGCAGGCGCTAATGAAACAGGTGACGTTAATCAGCGACTTGGTACCGGGTTCTGGAATGTTGGAGGTGGAATCTCGTTTACCAAGTCTTTTGATCCAGTGGTTTTTTTCGGTTCAGTCGGATATACCGCAACATTACAACATGGGAGGGTTGACCCCGGGGATCAGATTTCTTACTCTTTCGGCGGGGGGTTCGCTTTAAATGATCGAGTCAATGTCTCGACAGCTTTTAGTGGTTCTGCTGTACTCCGTACCGTAGTTAATAGATCTGCACCTCTCGGATCAACCGATGTCCCTGTTCCTGGATCATCAACAGATATCCCTGCTCCAAGCTCTTTAGTTTCTGGTTCAGCAGAGATTCCCGGTTCAGCCCAGAATATTAACTCCATCCAGTTTAGTTCAACGATCAAAATATCCAAGGCGTTATTTGTAGAACCTTTTGTGGCTTTTGGGCTTACCAGAGAATCAGGCGATTTTACTGTGGGGTTAAGAGTACCGTATCGGTTTGGTGAGAAGTTTCCACTGCCGTTTTTTCATGACTGAGTGGAGTGAGGGCATACTTTATCGTCAGAATATCTGATTAGTTTTGACCCTATTGTAGGAGTGGCTTTAGCCGCGACATAGATCTATACCGCGGCTAAAGCCACTCCTACAAAACAAAATGTATTAAGTGAATGAAAGGTTGTCAATCACCGGAATAATTTCATAGTTAGAAATCACAAGCATGCAACTTGCATGTTACCAACTATTTGACTTTTTTAACCAGGCAACTTTTAGACGGGCTTCCATAATTGACCCTTGGTAATGTAAGTTTATATTTACACTGTATCAGGAGCTTTCATTCTATTACAGATTGTTGTACGTATTAGCTGAATAGAGTAGTCTGACCCATGGGGGTCGATATATAAGTAAGGACGTGATAGCAATATGCATATCACTTAATTTGAATGACAGGAGGAAATATATGTTTTTTAATGTTTTTAAGTCTGAACTGAACTTGTCCACTGACATTTCTCAAAAAAAATCCAAAAACACGATTATACGATTTGCAAGTCTATTGGTTTTATTTGGTGTCTCAGGGCTCTACTTCCCTAATCTTCAGGCCGCGAGTATTTCTTGTACCTGGGCTGGTGGAGCGTTGGATACGGGTAATTGGACTGACTCGAACTGGACTGTTGATGGCGACTGTGGAGGGATATTTCCCAATAACAACGGTGATACTTTCGCTGCGACTCATCCAAGAGGGACCATTACTCTGGATCGAGACATCGAAATCGATGAATTTAATCTGGAGGGGGGTACGCTTGCTGGTTCCAATAATTTGACAGTTAATAAAGCCTTTAATTGGACCCGTGGCACAGTGTCAGGTACAGGGACGATACGGGCGGCTGGTGGGCTAGAGCTGAATGGTACTTCATCAAAAACTTTTAAGGATAGTGCGACTGTAATTAATAGTGCGGGTCAAGTAGCGAACTGGAGCGAAGGAAATATCCTCATGTTTCGCGGTGAATCGGGGTTTGTGAACGAGGCTGGTGCGAATTTCAATGTCACCGCAGATGATGGGAAAATGCTCCTGTTGGGCAGTGGCGCTAAAATTGACAATGATGGAATCTTTACAACAAATTTAAGTAGTGTTGACAGCAATGTAGTGATTAATGCACAAATGAACAACCGCGGGCAGGTGGGTGTACAAACAGGCGAGTTGCGACTCGGTGGCGGTGGCACCAGTAGCGGATCGTTTGTGGTCGGAGAGCAGGGTAAGCTCAACTTTAGAGGAGGTGAGCATGTACTACAAGCAGGCTCCAGTATCACTGGTTCAAAGGTGGAATTCAGTCAATTTGGTACAACCACTATTGAAGGAACCTACAATGTAGCGAGTACAGAATTCAAACCAGGAGGCAGAGCCAATTTTGATTCTGAGGCGGCCAGTTTTACAGAAACGCTGACCATGAGCGGTGGTGATTTGAATGGCACTGCGAACGGTGCCTTGATAGTCACAGGCGATGCGAATTTCAGTAGCGGTCAAATGAGAGGGTCGGGGCAGACAATTGTGGGCGGTAAACTGGATTTCAACGGTAATATTGCATCTATTCGAGACGATAGATTATTAATTGCTGCTGGACCGCAAGCCAACTGGACGGACGGAACGATTCTTTTAAGACATGAAGGCTCGGCTATTATTGTCTCAGCAGCGACGACTTTCAGTATAGAGGCAGATAAAGGCAGAATGTTTGGCCTGGGGACAGTGATTAATCAGGGGGTTCTAGAGGTTAATTTGGCTGACGATGCAGAACCAGTAGTGATTAAGTCGAATGTAACCAATCTCGGTTCATTGATTCTCCAAGGGGACAATTTACTGATAGGTAATGCACTGGGCGGTGGAGACGAAATCAATGTATTTGATAATGAAGCGACTCTCTTTAACGGAAATTTTATCCAGGGGGAAACTGGTACCACGTTTGTTGATATCGCTGGAAACATAGCAGGTGAAGAATACGACGTATTGAATATTTTCGAAAATGCCTTTCTGAGTGGACTGTTTGATATTAATTTGAACTATAACCCTGCTGATGGTGATTTCTTTGATATTTTAACGGCAAAGACTATTGTTGATGGTGGACTTTTACTTAGCGGTCGTAGCGGTGAGTTGTTCGATTTTAACATTGTGGACCTGGATAATGGCAATCAGGCATTGCGCTTGAGCTTATCAGGAGAATTATCTGACATAGACATAACGCCTCCTTCTCCTTCTTCTCCAGTACCCATTCCTGCAGCATTCTGGCTATTCTTTAGCGGCTTGTTAGGAGTTTGGCGCATTGGAAATCGACAATCATAATGCCTGTCGTTGCCGTAAAGTCATGCGCGTCGTTGATGCTGAACTGGACAGTTCGGATCTAGAAGATTTGACAGGATAAGTTTATAAGGCTGGTGTTTTGCCAGTCTTATTCATAATATTAAATCCTCCTTAGAAGCCGTCTAAGAAATTACTTTACACCGAGGGTATTTTGAAAAGTCCGGGTGTAGTTGATTGCCTCAATATGTTCAGGCACTCTTATTAGTACTTGTTGATAAATAACGTTAGCTGCTTCATTTTTGCCTAGTTTATGTTTTGCACGAGCCAGATAAACCAGCGCTGTTGTATCACTTGGATAGTGACGGGAAAATTCTTCAGCATGAGCTGCAAGTTGTTCCCATTGTCGTAATCCTTCTTCACAGACAAAAAGACGGCTGTGAGCTGTATAGTTCCAAGGTGATATGGTAACTATCTGGCGCAAATATATCTCTGCCTTATTCCAGTCTGCTTGAGCCAGGAGAGGTAGACTTAGACCAAGTCTGGCATCAATAGAGGCGGGGTTGATCTTGAGAGCTTGTTTGTAATATCGAACAGCGTCGTTGTAATTACGTTGTTGATAGGCGAGCCAGGCATAGCGTAGCAGGACATATTCCCGGTTTTCGTCTCCGTTGAGCAGCGGCTCGATGATCGCTGCTGCTTTTGCATACTCTCCTTGGTGCTCAAGATTAAAGGTTTGTGTCCACATATCGTCTATTTCATTTCCCTTGACTAAAAAACTGCTGGTGTACAACATACCGATAGCTATATGGATAATTAGTTCTTTTTTCATAAGAATCATAAACTGTGTGTTTTCAGGAGCAGCCTATCAGAATGATATCGAATAGTTAGCATAGGCAAGGGGGAGGATGTATGTATCGCCAACGAACCCGTTTTTATAGCGGCTAAGGCTGAAACCAAACAATAATTTCTGGTTATCAGTCAGAGCCCATTGAGTTGTTAGTGAAACGCTACCTTTCTGTGTGTTGGACAGATTAAAAACATCAGCAGTATCGCCATCAACCGCAAAGACACGTTCACCTGCCAGTAACCCTATTTTTATATTTTCCAGTGCCCCCAGTGGCATGTCATGTCCAAAGTAATGTGTCCATTTGGCTTCAACTGCAATGGTTTCGGATTTTCCCTGGGAACGTAAAGAATCGGTGGAGTGGATCAAATAACTGCGTAATTGAATCCAGTCATATTTCTGATTAAAGGCGAAACCAACAGTGGGTGTGAATTGGTTGATATCCAGATGATGTCGATAAATTGAGTGAGCATACCCCAGATCAAAATAGAGCGATTGATTCTGGTTTATCCACGAAACCTGAGGGGCGATGACAACGACATCATCAGTAAAGTCACCCGGATCGTTATTATCGACTCTGTAAATATCCAGGCGTGTCGAGAGTTTTCCCGTTAATAGCGCTGGTTGAAAATGCAATCTGCCACTGACAAACCAGTCATCTTGATCAATATCGCCAATTCCTGCTTTAAAGTTAATTCGGGTGCGATTATATCCGAGAGTGACACCGCCTGCTGGGTGATCAGCACGAACAAATAGACCCGCACCTGCAATAGCGTTGCGAAATCGTGAATTGCTATAGACACCGCCTTCTCCCGGTATATCCAAACGATAGTTCCAGCTACTTTCCCCAAAAGCAACTGATGTGAAAAAAATATAACTTAGCACGAGACCGTTAAGGATACCTCTGTTAATTCTGGATAAGACAGGTTTTGGGTTCAAGATGCGCGTACATGAATAAATAGAGGTGCCCTTAACGCAGCGATTCTCCATTATTTTTCTCAAACAGTTTGAATGTTGGTGATGTGTTGCGGTATTCCGATATCATGTTCCAGGCCGGTTCCACAGAGTTCAGCTTCAAGATTTATATTGTCTCCTTTCAGAGCTAACCGAATACATCCTTTTTCCGGAGTAAGTGTTGCTTGTGTGTTGATAGTCCTGCGGCGAATAACAGCACCGTTTAATAGATGTTCAGCGGCTTGAATCCAGGCATTTTGCTTTTCATCCCAGTGACGTTCGTAGCGGGAATCCAGGCCTCCACTTGACCAGTGAAAGAGTTCTTCCAGATAGTGCTTGATTGGAGACAAAGGAAACAATCGCCTCGAAGGTTGATCCCGCCATGACAATATCTCTTCCCCAAAAGGCGTTACTCCTAGACAAAGGACAAACAGGTCAAGGAATAAATCATAGCTACCTCGACGGTCATAAAAAGCAAGCATATGATTACTCTCGCTGAAAGAAATCTCACTGCCAGAGCAAACTTTTAGACGAAATTGTCCCTCCAATGTCAATACAACGGTAATAATTCTGGATTCCCATTCCTCGTTATTTTTACGGAACCGATAGTATAGTTTTCTTCCAACAGGCAAGTGTAATGCAGCTTTCAGATAAGGGTTGATTGTTGGGGAGCTAACTCTTTGGTTTTCTAACGGACGGGTATAAAACTGAAAAGTTCGCTTAGATGATTCATCAACAGTTGTCACTTGGGTGAGATGAAATGGTACTGTCGGGCTATCCAGGCTAGCATCTTTCTGGATGTGAAGATGGATATGGGGTTGAGGAGAACGTCCCGAATTTCCACAACGTGCAATGCTTTGTCCGGGTTCTATGATTTGCCCTTCAATGATTTCCAGTGAGTATTGTTGCAGATGGCAAATCAATACATGACAGTGATTGTAGAGACGGATTAGAATCAGATTCCCCCAGTTTTGTTGGGTATTGACCTCGCCTGGTAGGTTATCGGGCTGATGGTTAATACAGCGTACCACTGTGCCATAGACAGGCGAGACGATCGGTACACCAAAGCAGTAATAGTCTTGCGGTTGTGTTCCTGAATTTCGATAACTTTGTCCATCGATCATGATGATGAAATCGAGGGCATGTTGCCACGGAGGGCGGTGTGTATGTCGACCATTAAATCCCTGGGATATCATCCATTCTCCCAGGAAAGGTGCATAAACTGGGATACTGTCTGGTTGTCCGCCTCGTGCCCGAATCAATCGGGCGCGTTCAAGAGACACTTCGGGTAAATCAGGCCGATCCAGTAATAAATACGGAGGCGCGCTAGTAATGCGTTTACTTAATGCTGTTAGAACAGTGAGCGTGGTTAATAAGTATGGTATGGCCATGACAGGCAAACCATACATCAGCAAATAGGTTTGTGTTGCCGTAGTGATGACTGCCGCAAGTGCCGCTCCTAGCATAGCGATTAAAAAACTGGTCCATCCCGGCACCATAAAGACACCGCCGAGCGCCATTGCTGTTAATGTGAAATTAAACCCGGTCCAGTCCGTCACTGCTGAATAAGATAATCCTGATAAGTAGTGATAAAGAGTATGTCCAACGAAATAGCCGCTAACCGCAAGCAATGCCAAGTAGTGAGACATCATTAGTATACTGATAAATATTAGCAGGGCAGGGATGGGGTGAGGTATAAAAAATGTGGATCCGAGGGAAGTCAGAAAATGATCCGCCTGTTCGAAAAGGAAAGGTTCAATTGGGGCTAACGGAGTCAGATATCGACTGAGCGAACCAAATCCGTGAGCAGCAAACGTCACGGTGAAAGCAACGAGAACAAAGGGTAAGCTAAGTGCGGGCAGTCGTTCGAATCGCCAGAGTGCATCGGCAATGGCAACAGTTACACAGACTGTTAGGATTGCTGCTAAAACAATCAGAATAATCAAATGCCCATCTAATTTATAGGTAGCACCTAGCGTTAGCCCGACGAGCAAACTGTTATATGCATACAAACCGCTGTGAGTATTGGAAAATTGTATCACTCTGGCGGTAATGGTGCCGGTTATTGCTGCCAGTAACCCTGCGATACCAGTGTTGGGGAACCACAGTGTTGCCAGTAAAAAAACTGCACCTACACGTGCATCAGTAATAAACAGGATTGCTGCGTAACTGCGTAACAAACCCTGGATACTAGGGAGGATCCATTCCCAATCAGAGAGTCGACACCAATATGTCGGAAATCTAACCAAGTTTAAAATCTCCGTTTAGATGTTCGGGTAACAATTCAAGCTGATTGATGAAAGATAGATCTTCTGCCTGACGAATGATAGATACTTGACCATCTTCATGCGCCATAACGATATTGGGACGATATTCGATAAACTGTAACCATTGAGTATTGTTATAAGCACCTACAGGACTAATGACTAGTTGGTCACCAACTTGCAATGGTGGGATCATAATACTTTGGCGTACCACGTCAATGTTCATGCAGAGCGGCCCGTACATAACTGTATCTTCGGCAATACCCTCCAGGGGGCGGGTGGGTTGGACGCGGTGATGATACCAAAATGCAGTAAATAGCAAATTCACCCCAGCATCCAGTACCACCGCAGGCTTACCGTTGGATAGTCGGCTGGTGGAAACGACTGAAGAAATTAACACTTCTGCGTCATCAATGACGAAACGCCCACTTTCCAGTATTAGTGTTGGAAGCGGCTTGTTTTGTGCGCTGCGTTTTGCTGTTGCTCTTGTCAGGGTTGTACAGATAGCATCAGCATATTGCTCAATAGTCGGTGTGACTTGTTCTGCAGGCATGTACATCCCCTGAAGGTCGATACGAGAAGCAAAGCCACCTCCAATGTCCAGGCTATCTATAATGCAGTCAGTTTCCTGTTCTGCAGTCTCCATGAACTGACACATAATCACTATTTGGGCTGAATAGGCGCGGGGATCCAGGATAAACGTGCCAATATGACTGTGCAGTCCGCATAATTTCAGCCATTGGCTATTGCCAATTTGTCGTGCAGCATCGATTGCTTGACCTGACTCAACATTAAAACCAAATCGACTCCAGGGTTCGGTGTATCCGGTATCGAAATTGAGTCTGATTGTTACAGGAATTGACTTTTTCGCTGCGCGCGCAACTTCTTCAAGTAAATAGAGTTCGTCCATGTTATCAATATGGATGCGTGCTCCCTCTTTTACGCAGAGCTCCAGAGTCTCTTTGTTTTTATGTGGGCCGTTGAAAAGTATCCGGTTGCCCGGTACGCCCAGAGCTCTTGCCTTCTCATATTCAAATAAAGAAACGACTTCTGCCCACGCGCCTTCCTGGTGAAGAATGGCGCAAACAGCATTCAAGTAGTTGGTTTTATAAGACCAGCCAAGGAGCACGGGTTGATAGCGGGTCTCGAAGGTCTGTTTCAGGAGACGAATGTTGGAACGTAAGCGTTTTTCGGAAAGTACGAACAGAGGAGAGCCGTATCGGCTTATTAGATCCTTAATGGGAACATCTTCAATTTCTTCGATATACTCTTTCGCTGGTATTCTTCCAAATTTATTGAGCGTACCCTCGCTATGTGGAGTGATCGTTGGTTTGATCCAGGGTTTTCGAACAGACATGTTTATTCTTCCTCTGTAATTGTTCCGTTGCGTTGTCCCCAAATTGCCATATTTTCGAATTCCGAGAGATCAATAACCCTCTCCTGGGCATAGCGGATATAAAGTTTTCCGAGGTCTGGAACAGGGCGTAGAATGGTTTCTTTCTGGATCATCTTGACTAATGCCCAGGGTAGATTACAGCCAGCTGCGGCTGAGAGATATATCCAGGCGGGAAATCGAGGATTGATTTCAATGAGGTGATAATCACCTTGGGGAGTCTTCAATATTTCAACTTCGAGCGGACCCGGCCACTTCAATACTCGAACCAGTTTTTTCGCCGTATTCAACAGCTCTTCATCATGGATTGTGATGCCAGCCCAGGCTTTACCCTTCTCGGTAACAGCACGTTTTCGCATCATTACTGCATTGTTGATATTGCCTTTCCCATCTCCCAGGGCGGCTAGATTCAATTCTTCCCCAGATACGAATCGTTGGACTAATATAGGCAATCCCCACTCGGCAGAAATTTTGCGGAATAATGTCACTCCCTCCTCGGCATTGTTGGCGATACCTGCATCGTAGAATGTGCCTTTGATTACCAATGGGTATTGCCAACCTTCTCGATGGCAGGTATAGAAAAAGTCTGCATGAGATATTTGAGTGAGTTGTGGTGATTTAACATTCGCCTGACTAGCGAGTTCAGCAAGACGATCTTTACCACGTATCTTCAATTGCTTTGCATTAGGCAGCAGTAGTCGAATACCCATTTCTTCGAGCTGATTCTGGATTCGAATGACGTTGGATAATTCCGCATCCAGACAAGGAATTAGAATGTCAAAAGGGTCACTTTTATAGATTTTTAGGAGGCGTTCCAGCAATGCCTGATCACCACTGGAGGGGTAAGGCAATAGATATGCGGAATCAATGGTCTCATTCAGGTATAACCCCGAATCCATAACATCATAACTTAATCCGATTATTTTGCCTTTAAATTCAGCTGATTCCCGAATACAACGTGCAACAGACAAACCGGAACTTGGGTTGTCTGGTTTGGCGCTTAGTCCGGTAATGGCAATGCGTATGCAGGATGTTTGAGTCACTGTAGTATTTAATTAATGTGACGTCTGATCTGTTCCAGAAATTCTATAACGTGGCGTTCAATGGTCTTTTCTCCTCCATCAAACTCCCGTGCAATCCTGGCTTTTAAGTCATCGAGATTGCTATCTTGCTGTAACTGCTTTATCAACCAGAAACCTGTTTCGTTAACCGTATAACTTTTACCGGATACAGGGTCGAAAACAAAACCACTGTCACTCAATGCCAGTCGTTTAAAGGTATCTTTATTTAGAGTAGAATCTGTAGATAGTTGTCCCATGGTTATCCCTTATAATTGTTGACTTTTTCGAAGGTGCCGATGATGCATTCGTGAGTAATGAACAATAAGCTATTCAATCGCAAGCGAATAGGTTTTTAAAAAGCAGTATTTGCGGTCTTCAGGTCGCTTCTGATATGTCTGACCTTGATTTTCACGACTTTCCTATCATGCCTTTGTTACCGTATTTTCTTGATAGTATTTGCAATAGAAGGCTCTTGATATTCACTATCACTTTAAGATTTGTGTGTATAAGTGACGGACGAGATGGCAAAACGAGTTTTGACTCCAATATCGCCCCTGTAAATAATTCACACGTGAATTATCAAATTAAGTTGTTAACTTATTTGGAGGGTAGTAATTAATATGGGTGATCTATAGTTATGAATGCATTTTACAGGGAGTGATTATTGATGTTTTGTGCATTCAACAACTACTTGCCGTCATCTCCCCATAATATACTCTTCGCACATGAAAATATAGCATCCTGTGCACGCACTTTCTTGCGGATAACTGCGTTGAAAAACCTTGCTGTAGAGTGACTACAGCTAAGATTTTTCGCCTTGCTCTCCACAAAATATCACGCACACAAAATGCTAGATTTTCATGTGCGAAGAGTATAGCGTTGTGTTAGTACTTCGAATGATTACATATTCACATTCTTCGTTAATCTAAGATATTGTTTGTTTCTATACAATCCAATTCTAAGTAAATTTGGTTAAAACTTAATTGTAATGATAGTGAATCAATCAGTGAATTTTTTTCGGTAGAGGAATGAGAGACTGACATTATGTGATTTGTATCTTGAAAGTATCCAAAGTAATAAATCTTCATTCAACGCAGGCTGTTCTTGTAGGCTAAAATCCCCGATAACTTATTGACTAGTAAACAAGATATTAAATTGAACCAGGATACTATTGTGCTAACTGAACAACTTACCGATTCCTGTGTAAGGGCGATGCCGCACCCTATGAGCAATATACGAAATCTATTACTGTATTTTTTGGTTTCAGCCAATGGCAATTATAATACCAGAATGTCTTTGTACAGATTCTGGTTCTCAATGTGGAGTGCTTTTAGGATTATTCTAATAGCTTGATTGATTTTGCAACGACCCCACATTGGACATAAACGACTGTGAAGTGTAGCTTACTCCATCACTGAACTGCATTCAATAGCTAGTAACTAAAAGTTATCAGGAAGCTGGAATTAGATTACGAATCTAGTGCAAGATTTTTGTCCGACCTTAAGGTAGTAAAATAGGTCTATAGTTGAGCATGCAACTATTTTACTAATGTTGAATAGGAAAAGCCTAAGTTTAGGGAGAGATTGATGTGGGTAGCTTTGCAGGGTGTAAAAGTCCACCCATAGATGATTGGAGGTACTCGCTATGAAAATATGCGATTTTAACTTAAGGAACGCGCAAGCAATAGCCATAAACAACTGACGTGTTTTTTTTGTTCATCTTCTGCTTTGTAGTAACAGTTACATAACCTGCCCATGTGTTTGGTGTTGTACCTTGAAAACGGAGAGAATTTTACGCCAGTTGCTCAGTTTATTTCTGCACGTTGCTTACCATCAGTCATCGAAATCAAGAACTCTCGATTGTGAGAATGCTGGGGTGACGCCATAATGCAGTTAGGTAATAGTACGCTTCCTGAAGCCGATTAGACCTGCGGCTCCTGTTACAAACAGCCAAATGCCGGCAGGTATAGGGACAGCAGTTAGAATCGATTCATTGATGGCAATCGTGTCGATGAAATAGTTCCA
Source organism: Methylococcales bacterium (assembly GCA_965224565.1). Taxonomy (GTDB): domain Bacteria; phylum Pseudomonadota; class Gammaproteobacteria; order Methylococcales; family DRLZ01; genus DRLZ01. Next base: position 1,683,151 of record CBDCZN010000002.1, read on the forward strand.
TTCCCCGTTTATCAAGTCTGGGGAAAAAAGCACTGAGGTTATTGGTAGTCCATTTGAATCTAGTTTGAATACATCAAATCCACTTGATAAATTCGCAGTCAGGTTATCCAAAGAAGCTGAATCAACTAACTCTCCATTGGAAAAAGCTTCTATTGTATAACTGCCGGAGCGATTCAGGCCATTTAGCAAAAGACCTTCGATCGTTGTCGCACCAAAAGAAGGTGCAATATCAATTGATATTGATGCGTTGAGACTTGGGTCACCAACGACTCCTCCCGATGGATGGTTTGCGGTGGCATAATAATTAGGCGAAGTGGCAAATGGAGTTGTCGGTAAAAATGTAGGTAAACCAAGGACAACCCCGCCATTAAATGTCAAGTTGTCATTAATCTCGATTGTTTGTGCAGGGCCGGCTCTGCCGAAAGATTTTGGGGCACTGGAAATAAATGGTGTTGTTTCAAAATCCACAACTGTGGAAAATGCAATTTCAGAAAATCCTGCCGCACTACAGAAAATAGTTGCAATAATATACATTTTTAACGATTGACGGTGTTTCATTTTTATCACCTCAAGAAGATTTTTGGTTGTTGTTGTAAATATCTCACGAAAGACTGCTACTACAGGTAGTCCGAGAATAGAGTGCCTGCAGTAGAAAGTTGTATTTATCATGTGCTTTTTACTGTTTGCATGATGTTTCCGAATCAATTTATATTTCAAATAACACATGCATAACTAGGATCGGTTGCTTTAGTTAGTGGGTTTTTATTAAGTCATTCAGGAACTGAAAAATACCTAATCACAAAAAAGTAATGCGATGTGATCCATAGTCTGATCCAAAAATACCTTTTGATGATTCAAGCCAGTATGGATACATGGCTCTTGACTTTGTACCTGTTTATTCACGAAAAATCCCTTTTAAATTTTAACCTGCTGATATCAGTCGCGGCATATTTTGCGGTCAATATTGATGAATAATTCCCTAAGTCTAACTAGGTGCTGTTTACATAGATTTGACCGAGTGTTAATCCAAATAGACCAAACAGGTTTAGTAATATGCCAAAATATCATTTAGAATAACTATATAAAAGATGGTATTGTAACAGAAACTTAAAGTAAAGTATGAATAATGCCGTTTGGGATTAGGGTCATCGCATTAAAATTCACCAAAGAATCAACGAGTTGAAGTTTCGACGCTGATCAGAATTTCTGAGCCATTTGCGTAATAGACATCAGATACTGTTAAAAGTGCAAAGTTGTTGATGCTGAATTGAATTTTTTGTAAAGACCAGAGATCCAACTGACAAGTGAACTTTCTGAATGATTTAGTTTTCTTACAATAGATGTTTAACTAATTCATATGTAACTGTTTAGTTCGGATTGAAATGCATGGAGGGTCAAAAGAATCAATTTGTTCAAACACCAGTGTTGATGCTGCAGAAGTAAAAAGCACATTGATCTTGGCTCAAAAAAACAACAGCTGAATCTGGATTACTGTGGCCGATATATGAAACGTTTTTGACACTGTAACATTCGGATTGCAGATGCCTGATAAATCAAAACCGGTACCCTGACATGAATAGATAGGATTAACTGTTACTTGGGTGCGACACTATGGGAATATTACAATGATAAAAAAAATGACGTTATTAAGAAGAGTGTTGTCTTTGACTCTGATTTTCACCATTTCAATGGCGGCAGATGTTTCTTCCGACACCGGATTTCAAAACACCATTCCTATTTCCTCTCTCGATACGCTATTGAACGCAACGGATGAAAAAGCTGAATGTATAGCCATCGACGATTCAACAGAGACTACCTGGAATGCTGGTGAGATTTGCTTTGCTTCAGACAAAAATTCCTCAACAGCAAATTTATCAGTTGCCAATGCACAATCGAGAGCTGCCAGTCTGGAGGTATCAGAAAATATAGTGGGGGACAGTAGTCGACTTGGTGCAGAATGCATTTCGGATGGCGGATCGTTCCCTGCAAGTGACAGTCCTGAAGGGTTTTGCCTGGCTGCCGACCTTAATACCTCGATATCTGGTCTCGCTAACTTTGCAGTCGCCAATGAATTACCCGTGGCAGGAATGCAATTTCTGCAAGCTACTTTTGCTGATGGTAGCACTCTGGGAGCTAATGCACCTATTTCTGCAGATAGTGCAGAATGTGTGTCAGCTGGTGGATCACTCTCATCGCAAGTGAATTCAGAAGGTTTCTGTTTGGCATCAGATCTGAGTCGGTCGGCATCAACCTTTGCGAATTTTGCTGTTGCCAATGGCCTGCCGGTTGTGGGCTTACAGTTTTTACAGGTACTATTTAGCGAGACAGGTGCTTCCTCCGACACAAATACGGACTGCGCGTCGGTTGGGGGTTCGAGCGCTGCTACTGGATCCACTGGAGGGTTTTGTCTGGCTTCGGATCTTAGTACATCGACAGCAGGCCTCGCGAATTTCTCGGTTGCCCATGACGTACCCGTAACAAATTTACAGTTTTTACAGGTTACATTTGAAGATGCCGAATCGTCTAGTGAATCGTTTTCATTCCCGGGTGCAGGTGCACCGTCCGGTGCAGAATGCATTTCTGTCGATGATTCAATCGCTGCAATTGCAAATCCACAAGGATTTTGCCTGGTTTCGGATCTCATGGAGTCACTAGAAGACTCTGCAGATATTACGATTGCCAATAATTTATCTGTATCGGGAATGCAATTTCTACAGGCAGAGTTTGCAGCTGGTGGATTACCCGCTTCTTCCGGTGGCGGTGCAGAGTGTGCGTCTGATGCTGGTTCGATTGCAGCTGCCGGGAATCCAGAGGGATTTTGTCTGGTTGCAGATTTGATCAATTCAACAATGGAATCGGCTAATATTGCAGTTGCCAATGATTTACCCGTTGTGGCTTGGGAATTTATACAAGTCCCATCTGAAAACGTTCCTCCACTTGATGGATCCGGTAATCCCACAGACGCAGGTGTGCCAGTAGGTGTTGTTGTTTCCGGTTTCGAGGAATTCCCTTTTATTCCAACACCTGATGATTTACCAGAAGAAATATCCTCATCAGCACTTGTAGACAGTGTTGAAAGTCAAACCCCGTTTTTTCACTTATCTGATCAAACGAATGGGATAGAGATATACTCGACCCCATATTGGCGCACTTACCCACATCTAGGGCTTTGGATTGGTCGCTAGTTATACTCTCCGCACATGAAAATCTAGCATCCTGTGCACGCATTTTTTTGCGGATAACTGCGTTGAAAAACCTTGCTGTAGAGTGACTACAGCTAAGATTTTCCGCCTTGCTCTCCACAAAATATCACGCACACAAAATGCTAGATTTTCATGTGCGAAGAGTATATCTCGAATGTTTACAACGTTCTACTATTGGTCATAGAGAATTCACGAGTTCTTAAAAATGTACTTTTTTAAGAACTCGTGAATAGAGATAGAAATTACAGATTTTATCGCCAGTAATACTAAGAAGCTGTTTGGTTAAAAATGTCCGCTGCAAAGCCCTTGAAATCGTTGTATTTTTCCGCTTCTCCTCGTTAAATAGCGCAACTATTCGCCTCGAAGCAGCGAAAAAATTCAATCGATTCAAGAACTTTTCGCTTGGACATTTTTTAACCAAAAAGCTTCTAAGTTGTTTTTTTATAGAAAATATAATTCCATTCTTTAACTTCTGAAATTTCTACGTTTTCATACGGATTGTATTCACAACAATCTCATTGACCATTGTGCTTCTTTTAATTTCTTTTTACTTCAATCTCTGGCTAAACTTTGTAACAATAAGAGATGTGAACGTGCAGCTTAATACAAACCAACCTTTGGTTTTGATCATTGATGACGATGTAACCACCCAAGTGCTCGCCAGCCGATTTCTTGAAAATTCTGGATTCCGAACACTTTCAGCGACTAATGGTCAGCAAGGTCTGGAAATCTTTGAACAATCCAATCCAGATATCATTCTGCTGGATGTTGAAATGCCGGAAATGGACGGGTTTGCAGTTTGCAAAAAACTGCGTGCATTGCGTCAAGGTAAAAACATTCCAATTTTAATGATTACCGGGTTAGATGATGTCGCATCCATTCAAAACGCATATGGATTAGGCGCTACCGATTTTGCTACCAAACCAGTCAACTGGGAAATTATGGTCTATCGGGTGCGCTATTTACTACGCGCAAGCATGGTGGTCAAGGCGCTTGAAGCAAGTAAGATACGTTTGGCGAAGGCTCAACAAATCGCCAATATGGGTAACTGGGATTGGGATATTTCCAAGGATACCATTGATTGGTCGGATGAAGTCTATCGTATTTTTCAAGTCAATCCGATCACAGTAAAGTTTAATCGTAAAATTTTTTTCGACCTGGTTCATCCAGATGATCGTGAGGAACTAATAACATCCTTTAAGGTTGCACTGGATAAACAGCAGCCCTCCAACTTCGAATATCGCATTTTGTTAGGGGATGGTAGTGTGCGTTATTTGCATCACCAATCCGAAATCACGCTCAGTCCAGACAATGTAGCCATTAAACTCTCCGGCACTATCCAGGATATCAGTGAGAGGAAGTTGGCTGAGGAAAAGATACGACGCTTTGCCTATTACGATAGCCTAACTGGTTTGTTAAATCGCTTGTCTTTTCTGGAGCGGTTGGAAAGCGCCTTATCGTTTGCTAAAAGCAATAATCGAATTATGGCGATATTGTTTCTGGACCTGGATGATTTTAAACGCGTTAATGATACCCTCGGGCATGATCGAGGTGATTTGCTGTTAAAATCGGTAGCTCAACGATTACTTGAAGGAACAGAGGCAAACAATACGATACCAGGTCGTGAGGTAGATGGCATGCAAGCCAACGTTGCACGTTTAGGGGGTGACGAATTTACCGTTCTGTTAACCGAAATAACCAAAATAGAAGATGTTGGCCAGAATGCACACCGCATCCTGAAATTGTTATCAGAGCCAGTTTCCCTGGATGGCCATAAGGTTTTCGCAACGCCGAGTATCGGTATTGCAATTTATCCTTACGATGGACAAGATGTCAGTAGTTTGCTCAAGAATGCCGATACCGCAATGTATCATGCCAAAAAGTCTGGTAAGGGCAATTACCAATTTTACGCGAAATCCATGAATGCCCATGGTTTTATGCGCTTGAGCCTGGAAAGCGATTTACGCAAGGCGCTTGAAAACAATGAGTTACTTCTCGATTATCAGCCAATTGTAGATGGCCGAACTGAAAAGATTATTGGAGCCGAATCTTTACTGAGATGGAATAATCTGAATCATGGTTTAGTACCCCCCGACGAGTTTATTTCGATCGCTGAAGGGAATGGCATGATTGTCGAGATTGGCAAATGGGTCTTGCGTAGTGCGTGTATGCAAAACAAAATATGGCAAGCAGCAGGTTTTGAACCAATTCAGATAGCGGTTAATCTGAGCAGTCTCCAATTCCGACACAGTGATTTACTGGATACCATTACTGATGTTTTAAAGGAAAGTGCATTGGATCCTGAACATCTGGTGTTGGAATTGAACGAAGCGATGATCATGCATAATTCCGAACATACTATTTCTATCTTGCAGAAATTGAAAGAAATTGGGGTCAGGGTTTCAATCGACAATTTCGGCACTGGATATTCTTCTTTGAGCTATCTCAAGCAATTCCCTGTGGACATTCTTAAGATTGACAAGTCTCTTTTAATTGACCTGCCTGAGGATCACAAAAATGCTGCCATCACTACAGCGGTTATCGCAATGGCGCATGGTTTGGATTTAGAAATTATTGCTGAAGGGGTCGAAACACTCCAACAGGTAGCGTTTCTGAGAGAGTTGGATTGCGATGCCTTGCAAGGTTATCTGTATGGTAAGCCGATTTCGGCAAACGACTTCACAAATATGCTGGAAAGCAATCACAGGTAGTTAGGGTTGCATAAATCCTCACTCCTTATCCGTCTGATTCTTTCAGAAAGCTTTCATAGGCTTTCTCAACTAAATGGTATTCATCAATAATGGACTTCCATGCTTTTTCTGCTTTGAGGGAATCACTTTGTTTAGCGGCAGCCTCTAATTGCGTATAGAGTTCAGATAATTTCGGGGCGGCTATATTCATGCTGCTGGTTTTCAATTGATGTGCATTTTTTGCAATTGTATCCATTTTCTTTTCTGAAAAGGCCAATTCAATTTGTGGAATCAATTGTTCAGTGCTTGTAAAAAAGGCCGCACTAATTTTAGCAACAAAGTTTTTTGATCCTGTCTTATCCAGTTCCATTAATGCTTTTATCATTGTCGCATCCAGGGCATTGTTTGTAGATTGCTGATTATCCTTCGGCGTATCGGTTTGATGTTTGATATCGAATTTCAACCATGGCTTAACCACATGGAGCAATTGGCTTTTCTTAAACGGTTTGCTTAAATAATCATTCATTCCGACAGCTATACAGGCTTCGCGATCATCCTTAAATGCGTTTGCTGTTAATGCAATAATCGGTGTGTGGTGTCCAGTGTGTTTTTCTATCTGGCGTATCGCACGGCTTGCAGCAAAACCATCCAGAACCGGCATCTGACAATCCATTAAAATTAAAGAAAAAGAGTTGGATTGATAGCGTTCAATAGCTTGTTGGCCGTTAGACGCAGTCTGATACTTTAAGCCTATTTGATTAAGGATGGCTTGCGCCATCAGCATGTTAACCGGATTATCTTCAACAAGCAGAATATTAACTTCTTCGAACTGACTACTAAAATCAGCGTCTACCAAATCTGTATTGATGAGTCGGTTAATCTGTTCAACCATTTCCAATGCGTCTTGACTGATGTTGATTGATGGTAGTTTGGATAGATGCTTTTCCAGTTCATTGTTTTCATTGTTTTTGGGATAATAAGCCAGTGATTTTTTTTGCGTACTGAGCTGTTGCCGATCATACCAAAAGACTGTCTGGTCAAGACATTCCTGAGAAAACAGCAACACAGCGTATTTGTTGGCTAAATCCGGCTGATGTTGTAGTAAAGGCTGTTTTTCTCTATCGATCGTCTCAACAGCATAGCCTAAATGTTTTAATTGTCGCTTAAACGCTGAATCAATTTCATTCTCAAACAATGCGATTAAAGGTATTTTTATTGGATTTTGATCAGATTCAGGGGGGCTAAGTCCTAATGGTAATCGCAACGTAAACTCAGTCCCTTGTCCCTTGGTACTCTGAAAATTAATTTCGCCATCGAGTATCGCCACCATTTTTTTTACGATCGCCAAACCCAGGCCAGTTCCACCATATTTTCGGGTATTTGACGCATCTGCCTGGGTAAATGGATCAAACAATTGCGCTTGTTTTTCTTCTGAAATGCCAATCCCTGTATCCTTTACAGAAATAATCAGGTTACAAGAATCAGTATCGATTTTCTCTGAAATTACCTTGAGTAATACAGAACCTTGCTCAGTAAACTTGACCGCATTACTCAGCAAGTTGTATAAAATCTGCTTGATTTTTTGTTCATCTCCATATAAATAACGAGGCGAATCGTTATCAACCTGGTGTTCTAACAACAGCGACTTGCGACTACTTTCAAAGCGATTACCAGCCAATACTGTTATCAATAACTCGAATAGATCAAACCAGACAGGATCCAGTTCCATTTTTCCGGCTTCAATTTTGGAAAAATCGAGAATATCGTTGATTTGGTTCAGCAGGGAATTGCCTGATTGATTGATAATGCTGATATGTTCGTTTTGCTGATGATCCAGATGCGTATCTTTCAGCAAATCCGAGAAACCGATAATAGCATTCAGTGGCGTGCGAATTTCATGACTCATGACTGATAAAAATTCAGATTTTGCAAGACTGGCTTTTTGAGCTTGATCGGCTAGCATAAGTGCTTTGTTTTTTGACTCAGTTAAGTCATGGGTGCGTTCTAGCACTGTTTCTTCAAGGGTGTTTTTTTGTTGGATCAGTCTATCGTTCCAGAATTCGATGCTATCAAGCATATAGTTAAATGCATGACCCAGGCGTCCGATTTCATCGGTTGACTGAATGGTTGCGCGTTGACCAAATTGACCTGAGTGACTGATTTGTTCGCTAATAGCCAGTAGCTCCAGAATTGGGGCAGTGAGTTTTTTGGCAAATTGATCCATAATCAGAAAAATCAGCCAGGACGCAATCATTAATCCCAAAAATGCAATCCCCAGTTCTTTAAACAAACGTTGGTAAATATCATTCAAGCTGATTATCAACAATATTTTCCCATAGTTAACATTATCTAAAATCAATGACTTACAGGCAGTAAGAAAGGATATGCTGAATGTATATTCCTGACATTCATTGAAAATCGCTTTTTTATTTTTTGGCAAAAACCAATGACCTTCACGCTGATAAAACGCAAAAACGTGTTGTTCGTTGGGTTTTAAAACAGCCGCATAAACTATATTTTTACGGGCTTGAAGAGTCTCTAAAGTTTGTTTGGCATCTTCGTGATGATCAAAAATTAATGAGGGGGTGATTGCTAACGTGGTCACTTTTGCCAGTGCATTGATCTCGTTTTTTAAAATAGATTTGTTGGAAAGGAAAGCATTGAGTAATAAAGTGCTTCCTGCAACGAACAGCATGAATAAGATGCTCTTGCCTAAGAGGTTCCTTAATTTAATTCTAATCGAAGTATTCGCTAATGAGGACATGATCTCAATATGTTTTTGAATGACGCTTCATGCAATGATTCAATACACTCAATTTGTTTATGGTAAATCAACAATTGTCGCTAATTTTAAAATTCTTGAACTAATGACCAGTCCAGATTGTTTAACGATGGGCAAATGAATGCTTAATTGAATTTTTCCATTAATTTTTTCTAAACTCACCATTCCCCTGGTTTTTAGAAAAGCACTATTTTCACCCACTGTTAAAACGGGTCGTCCAATCACTTCTAATAATACTTGTTGCAGATCTCGGCGTTCTAATTCACTAACATAAATTAAATGACACTCGGCTAAATTACGCAGACGTGAACGATTTAAAATACGCAAGGTTTTACCTTTAATCGGTGTGTTGTCCAGATCCGCAAAAGATGCTTGAACCACATTATCACCAATGACACATAAATTTAAGAGAGGTGTATCCTTGTCAAAAACCCATTCGGGCCAACGGGTATAACGAGCCAGGTTGAGCGTTAAAACAGCTAGAATCGCTTGTTTTTCAACGGATCGAGAGTGAATCGGCACAGGGCGACTAAAAAAAAGCAACACACAAACAATCAATACTACTTTTTTTGTCGTGCTCAGCATGGTTTGATGGTAATTAATGACTAAAACTGCCAGGTTAATTTACCATAAAAACCTCGGTCAATTTCTGTAGGGGTTGTTATTACTTCCTGTAGGTATTCCAGATGCTGATTAGCCAGTAAGTTTTGCCCAACCAGCGATAATTCAAGGTTGTTGATCGGTCTCCAGGCCAGACGAATATCCATCGAAACATAATCACTAATCGCTGTAGAACCAAATATACCGACCGCAGTATTGGTATCGACATAGCGAAACAGCACATCAAGGTCAATGTTTTTCCAGGGCGACATTGAGCTGCGCAGTGACACGCGCTGTTGCGGACTGAAACCAGTTTGAATGCGGGCATTTTGGTTACTATAATCTGTTTTTAATAAGCTGTAATTAACATCCCAGCGCCACCAGTCAAGCATTTGCCAGACTGTGGCAATTTCAAATCCATAGGATTTGGCAGCATGGTTATTGTTGAAAATAAGCGTTTGTTCAACGAAAGCACCATTAAAGTTAGACAAACCTGTATCCACAGATCTTAAATTGCTGTAATCATTATAAAACGCGGTAAAATCGATAGACACATTATCAATAAGTGTGGTTCTATAACCTGCTTCATAACTGATAACTTCTTCAGAATTATACTGTTTATTCCCGGTAAGTGACACTGCAACGGTGGGTGAGAAAAAGGGAGGGGCGGGCAATTGTTGTGCAGGAATGACACTTTTCAATATCGTTAAATCCTGCTCGGCACGTGAGGGGGTTCTCACGGCTCTTGATACAGCTGCCCAGAGACGGTGTTCTTGATGAGGCGCCCACATTATCCGAGCAGTCGGCTGAGCTTCAAACCCGGTATAGTCATTATGTTCAAATTTGGCACCCAGCGTAAACCATAAGGTGTCATCAACCAGCGTTATTTCATCCTGCACAAAAGCGCTGAAAAGTTGATCATTGCGATTAGGTGAACGGATTTCGACAAGATCACTCAGGTGAAAATCATCATGGGTATAGCGGTAGCCTGCACCCCAGATCACATCGTTGATTTCGTATAGAGCAAAGCGATTTTGAAAATCAATATCGACTGTATGCCGACTTTCTTTTAAGAAAAACTCATCGCGTTCATAGAAGTCATAAAAAACCTGCAAGGAATAATCAGCAGTAGAAGAAAAAGTATGCTGTTGACGCAGCATCAGATTTCCGCCAGAACTATCAATGTTTTCATTAAATTTGTTTTGAAAAGGCGGTAAAACTTGAGGCACTGTAGTTTGTTGATTGATACTACCGTAATAAGCATCGCCTTCTATTGTTAGAGAATCATGATCAGTCAGCTGAGAATCCATTCTGAAGCCACCTTGAACCTTATCCCAATCATCGCCGGCCTCTTCACCTGTTTTTCGGCTGCTCTCATCACGCTTAAAACCTTTTACATATGCTCGCGCTGTGGTGTCGGGATTTAGTTCAGCACCATAACGAAAAGCACCAAAAGCGCGTTCCTCGGTACCGCCACCAGCAACGAATAATCCACCTTGGGTATCTGCTGAATGTTTGGTAATGATATTAATTACGCCATTCACTGCGTTTGCTCCCCATAATGTCGCACCTGGCCCACGAATAATCTCAATACGGTCGATATCTTCCATCATTACATCCTGATTTTCCCAGTAGACCCCGGAAAATGCACGCGTATAAGCATTACGCCCATCAATTAAAACCAGTAGTTTATTGGCAAAACGACCATTAAAGCCTCGGGCACTGACTGCCCATTTGTTTGTATCGATGCGGGAAACGTCCAGGCCAGGTGCCAGGCGTAATGCCTCAGGAATAGAGGTTGCACCAATGCGTTTGATGTCATCCTGATTGATGACGAATATTGCAGCGGGGGAGTCATTCAGAGACTTTGCTTTTTTGGAAACGGAGATTACTTTTGCATTGAGAAGATCTTCCACACTTAACCCCAGTAAGTCATCGACATCAGAATAGGCGATTGAAATGTGACTCCAATAGAATAAGGTTGTGAATAAGAATATTTTTATCGTGTGTTTTTCGTAGTTCATTAGGATGTTTATCATCTTTCTAATTCAGGTTAATAATTATGAAATTATTGAAAAATTATTAATTAATGTAAGTGGCTAAAAGCAGTGTTTCTATATATTGCTGAGTATTTTGGTTTTAAAAAGGTATAGAAATTTATGTTAGTAACTTATTAGATATCAGAAAACGACGTATTGATGGATTTAGTGGTTCACTGATTGTTTATCAAGGTTGATGCATGCACTATGCTTGTAAACGAGAGTACGGTAGGATCCTATGAATTATGTTTGTAAAAAATATGGACAAATACTATCACATCATATTCGTAATTCAAATAGTGTCAGGATACTCTGTCAGTTAAATCGAGATTAAACAGATTTTTAGTTAAATACAAGGTTAGTAATAGAATAATGGATGGCGCGAATAAAACATCACGCAACAGCATTTAAGGGTGTGAGAGTATAACCTCTCAGGTTTTTTTAAAAGTAATCGTCTTATTAACTGGGCTGCATGTGATTTCATCAATCACTGACCCTTGTCTTAGATTCAATACCAGAGCAACCATTTCAGCGATATCTGTAGGTGAAATTGATTCAGATGGTTCCAGGCCAGGTTCGAAATTCAATTCGTCAAAAAAAGGTGTTTTTACCATGCCTGGGTTAACAATACTGACACGCACTCCGCTTTTAGCACATTCATCGCGTAAAGCTTGCGCAAAACCACGCAGTGCAAATTTACTGGCGCAATAAACACTGCCTTTGCGACTACCAGTCAGTGCGGCTTCAGATCCGATGAATACAAGATCTCCACGTTTCGCACATTTCATTTTCGGGATTACCGCACGAGCAAGATAGGCTTGGCTGGTAAAATTAATCTCTATTAACTCGCGAATTTGTGAGTAGGAAAATTCTTCTATACTCCCGAATTGTCCCTTGCCTGCACAGAAGATTACGGCGTCAATCGATGGCATCGATTTAATGAGTTGATTCAGTGTGTCTGGTAATTGTTCCAGGTCTGCTAGATCAATGGTTACTGGTGTGAAGTTGGGGTTGTCAGTCAGTTGTGTGGATTTTGAAAAGTCGCGGGCTAATCCAGTTACTTGCCAGTCCTGTTGCAATAGATGCTGGCATATCGCCAATCCAATTCCGGAGCTTGCACCTGTAACTAATGCGTTGCGCATTAGTTGACACACGGGAATAGTTTTTCTTGTGGAACATGCCTAGTTAATTCTTGTGTGCAATAGTCCATCATTTCGCTTTCAAGTTCTGTTGGATATGATGCCATTCCTTGTGTGACTGGAAATGTGGTGGCCAACAGTTTTTCTTGTGGATAGAGTTTTTTTAGTTTGCGCATATAGCGATCAGGTAATCTAAAAGGTCCAAGGCTGACTGAATGTACGTTATCGACGTCAATGCTGGAAAAAACGTCTTTAAATAGCTGACGATACAGTGTTTGATAATTATCGCAATAGATGAGAGGGTCAAAGCGTAGTCCAATCGACCAACCATGTTGTTGGATTTTTTGCATTGCATTGATGCGTGCTTGATTGGGTGGAACTTTGTATTCAATCGCCCGATTAATTGGATCGGGAGTGAAGCTGTAGGCGACGACACAATTTTTAAACGGTTGGTGTTGGGTGAGTGTTTTTGTATAGGGGCTTTTAGTGCGCAGTTCTAGCCAGGCGGTTGGTATTTGTCGGAATACATCGAGAAAATAGTCTGCAAAACCAGTAACAGATTCCAATACCAGACTGTCACAATCATAGCCGGAATAAAATCCAACCAGTTGATTGTGATGTTGTGCAGTGGTTTGCTGGATTGCTTGTTTGAAGCTTTCATAATTGACGAACCAGACATAATTTGCCGATGCGAACATGCCCTGCAGAAAACAGTAACGGCAGTCGTACAAGCAATTCAGCATATGAGAAAAATAATAATTATGTTGCATACCAATGCCATAGGCATCAGGGGCTGACAGCACATATTTATTGTATTTCTCAGCAATAATTAGCGCTGGGTTGAGTTTTTGTAAGCGAAAATTCTGTGCTGAAGGATTAAATACCTCTGCATAATGTTCACAAGGGATGACCCGTGCAGTAGAATAACGTTGCATGACTTGTTGTGCGCGTGGATGTTGCTGTAATCCTGATTCAATGTAGATGGTGTCAATCATGTTAGTGCCTGTATTCGCCCAAGAGTAAGGCGTGATGACGAGTCATAGCTGATCTATTACGAGGAATAACAACGCTGCTATTGGGTAGGGAGATGTTAGAATTCACAGTTTGAAAATGGTGTTGAGTATCTATGTGGTTGTGTCGAATACTGCGGTGGCTAAAATATAATCGACACTCTTTAAATATGATTTTATAACGAACAATAATGAACAAACCTAATCAGTCCGCGACAAAAAGCCCTGAAGAGTATACCATCGGATTTATTGGTGCTGGCAATATGGCGAGCAGCTTAATCTGCGGTCTGATTGCTACTGATTTTCCAGCACAGCGTATATGGGCTTCTGATCTTGATACGCAGCAGTTAGCCAGACTTGCCAAAGATCAAGGTATTCATACCACCAGTGATAATAATCAATTGGTTAGTCAAGCCGATGTTGTGGTGCTGGCTGTTAAACCGCAGGTAGTCCCTGACGTTGTCAAGCCGCTGCATGAATTACTTGATGGCAATAAACTGGTCATCTCAATTGCTGCTGGAATTAATTCAACAGCATTGAATGCTTGGTTGCCAGAGGTTCCTGTGATTCGATGTATGCCGAACACACCTGCTTTGGTCGGACAAGGAGTTACTGGATTATTTGCTACCAGTAAGGTCAGCGATCAACAAAAACAAGCCGCTGAAATGATTATGAAGGCAGTTGGACAAACAGTCTGGTTGGATGATGAAACGTTGATAGATACTGTTACGGCAGTATCAGGCAGTGGTCCTGCATATTTTTTTCTGCTGATGGAAGCAATGGAAGCTGCGGCTATTGATTTGGGGGTGACTCCTGAAACAGCCCGTTTACTGGTGCAACAAACTGCACTAGGAGCAGCAACCATGGTTGCTGAAACAGGTGAATCACCAGCACAACTGCGCAGAAAAGTGACTTCTCCTGGAGGAACAACTGAAAAAGCTCTGGGTATTTTTGAACAACATAATTTTAAGCCAGTGGTTGCGGAAGCACTGCAAGGCGCACATGATCGCTCCATTGAACTCTCTAAAATAATAGGACAATCCTGATGAATTCAGATCCATTTGTTTTTTTAATTGATACAGTTTTCAAAATCTTTATTTTTCTTGTTCTGTTGCGTTTTTTAATGCAATGGATGGGTGCGGATTTTTTTAATCCGATCGCACAGTTTGTGGTTAAAATAACCAAGCCATTGTTGAATCCCATGCGAAAAATCATACCATCGGCTGGACATTATGATTTTGCAGCGCTCGTTGCCTTATTTGGCTTGCAAGCGTTGTATGGTTATTCGATGGCAATGTTACAAGGTGGTCAAATTAGTGTGGGCCCACTCGCAGTGTGGACAGTCGGAGAGCTGATTGATTTAATTCTTAATACTTTCGTTATCATGATTGTCGTGCGTGCGCTGTTAAGCTGGATAAATCCCGGAACCTATAATCCAGCTATTTCGCTACTTTATAGTATCACTGATCCGATACTTAATTTTGGACGCAAACTGATACCACCGATTGCTGGTATTGATCTTTCACCAATAATCATTATTGTTGGACTGGAGTTTCTGAGACGATTATTGAATCCGATGTTTCAACAGATGATGCTTACTGTTCAAACTGCAGCATTTTAGGGCTAACTAAAAACTGATTTAGCTACTTTTATTTATTGAGGCATTTGAGTTAATAGGCAAAAATAGTACTCAATGCGTCTCTGGGTTGATGAAGTATGTGTGTCAATAGTTAAAAGATGTCACCCTTACCAGAAAACTATATGAATTCAGAGAAAATTTCTGATGCACCAATGCGTTCACATGATAGATTTTGAGGCTCTATGTAAATCAATCGATTCGCCGTACGGCGAATCGATTGATTGGTTGTTTACTAAATCCCGCTATTTGTACTTTGTTTCCAAACCACTTAGCTTTCGAGAAATAGTGGTTTAAAAGGTTGCACCGACTAATGTTGCAAGTTGAGGTAAATAACCATGTATTTTCTGTTTATTTGATGTTTGCTCTGATCCAGCAAGCATTTTCTGGTCAAGATAAGACAATACAAGGTTTAATTTTATAATTGCCAAATCTGGCTTTCCATTCCAGCAGTCGTTAGCGGCAGCTAACAAATCAATTGAAATCTGATCTTTAGACGACAATTGTTCTTGCCATGTGTTACCAGCAAAATAAGTTAATGGTAATGTATCACTGTATTCCTGAAGATCATTAATTGCCGCACCTAAGGAAACTATTGCTTCCCAAGGATCTTGAGGGGTGATGTCAGGTGTTGTGGTCGGTTCACAGCTTGTGCCGCAGTCAAGTGGCGAAGGGTTTCTCATCCAGTTGATAATTGAATTAAAAGGTACGATTCGCACATCAGGTTTAGACAATGCGTAAGTAATAAACGCTTCAAGCACCTCTTGTCTTTCACGAACTGATATCTGGTTAGCCAGATCTGCTTTTTTAGAACTAAAATTGCCAATATGTGCTCCCAGCATAAAAGGGGCGCGATTTCCGTTTTGCAAGCGAAGATCAAGTGTATATTTAAGCGTTGCTAGTGTCTCTGCCTTATTTAATTTGGCTTGCGCCCAAATATTCCAGTCAAATGCTGTGATTTTCCCACCCGCTAGATCAAACCATGGCATGTTTATTTTAACTTTGTCTCTTATGGAAGAATCTATTCCATAATCAGCCGTTATATTATCAGGTGGGATAATCAATGGAGTCACACCAAGCTCCCAGAGACCTGCATGAGAAGATATCGGAGTTTTATTTGGAAAACCATCATCCACCATGGATTGATTGCCAGGGCTTCCTGAATTCAACGTATAGGGCCATGGATAATTAGTACCATCCAGTAAATGATGCCAGCCTTCCTCAATACTGGTGTCATACGTCAAACCTTTTTGTTTTAATGCTTTAAATGTTGCGTCATTATATTCAAGGAAAGGTGTTCTGAATCCCGTTAGTTGTGCAATGTCAGCTCCCATTCCAGACGTTGAACTTGAGTTGCCAGGTTGTTCATTCGGGTCAAAAGGTTTGCTCAGAAATACTTGTGTATTGCCGATTTCAGCGAGCCATTGGGTAAGAGTAAAGTTGCTTCCATGG
Source organism: Methylococcales bacterium (assembly GCA_965224565.1). Lineage (GTDB taxonomy): Bacteria > Pseudomonadota > Gammaproteobacteria > Methylococcales > DRLZ01 > DRLZ01. The sequence continues at coordinate 1,699,702 of CBDCZN010000002.1, forward strand.
CTATGGTCAACTGTATGATTGCCAATTTCATGACCGGCAGTCATCGCAGTGTGCCAAGCACGTTTGATATATACTGGATCATCGCTTTTCCATTCTTCCTGATAGGATGATGTATTAAAAAAAGTGACTCTTGCTGGTGTGGAATCGTATGTTAAAAGGTTGCCTGTACCAGCCGGGTTTTTTTTGGTTCTCATGTAATTCAGAAACCAGGTTAAACCACCCGTGCCTCCAGATCCCTCTAGACCAGAAACCCCATTGTCATCGAATCCAATGCTTACAAACATGGGAACTTGATTTGGATTTAAACCGTGTGGAGGTGTCTGGGAATATGGTTGATCATCAGTGTAATCATAAGCTTGCGTAGTTAAAGAGAATGCAAAGCCGACAATTGAAAATATTGAATGGAGAAATACAGATCGAAAACTGATGTTTTTCATTGATTATCCTTAAGTCTTATTTTTTTTGGAGTATGAATTGTAGCTGATTTTTTTAGATAACAAAAACGATTTAAGGAGTAGACATTTAACAGAGAGATGGCAATTCTAAACGTGCAAAGACACATTTTTAATATGGCTACGACCAGACCAAGTCTGAGTGAATACAATTTCCCTGAGATGAAATTATATACCTACGTAAATCTCATTTATTTCTTCGCTGGTTTATCAGCTTTCGCTCAACAAACTTTTCAATCCAGCCAGACTGGCTTTTCCGCGTTCTTTAGATTGCTCTTCATCAACGGGTTGCCGCGCTCGCCATTCCAGGTCTTCTGCAGGTAGTTCAGACAGAAAACGGCTGGGTTCGCAATCAACCACTTCTCCATAGCGTTGACGTTGTTTGCAATAGCTGAAGGTTAATGTTCTTTGGGCGCGGGTGATGCCGACATAGGCAAGACGGCGTTCTTCTTCAAGCGTTTCTGGTTCAAGGCTGTTTTTGTGCGGCAACAGCTCTTCTTCCATGCCGACCAGATAGACATGTGGAAATTCAAGTCCTTTTGCGGCATGTAAAGTCATTAAACTAACACGGTCAATAATTTCATCTTCGCTTTGTCGTTCAAGAATATCGATGAGCATGATGTCGGCGATAATTTCTTTGAGTGGTTTTTCCTGTTCTTCTTTTTCTGCAATGCGTTTTAGCCATTGGATCAGTTCAAACACGTTTTTTTCTTTACGTTCTCCGGCTTTGTCGCTTTTGGCGTTATCTTTGAGCCATTCGATATATTTAATGGTATCAAGCATTGAATCAATCACAGCAAACGTATCGCCACGTTCGGCGCGATCTGCGATATCCACAATCCATTCGCAGAAGCGGGTCAAGCTACTCACCGCACGACTTGGTAAATGTTGAGTCAGTCCCATTTCAAAACAGGCACTGAACAGGCTGATGTTGCGGCTTTGAGCATAATTACCCAGTGCTAACAGGGTTTTTTGACCAATCTCGCGTGGTGGTGTGTTAATCACTCGTAAAAAAGCGCAATCATCATCCTGATTCACCAGTAGTCGCAAATATGCAAGGACATCTTTGACTTCGGCATAAGCAAAAAATGAAGCGCTACCACTTAGATAGTAAGGGATGTTATTTTCCCTGAGTACCCGTTCAAATAAACGCGATTGATGATTGCTGCGATAGAGAATCGCATACTCATGATAGTCACTGTTATTGCGCAGGCGATGATGGATGATTTCAGCTGCAATTTGCTGGGTTTCTGATACTTCGTCTTTTTGATCCAGTACCCGCAACATGACACCGGGTGCATGATCGCTCCACAAGCGTTTTTCGAACACATGATGATTGTTTTTAATTAAATGATTGGCAGCTTTCAAAATGCGCTGAGTCGAGCGGTAATTTTGTTCCAGCTTAATCACTTGCAAGCGCGGAAAATCCTGAGTGAGACGCAACATATTTTCTGGTTCTGCCCCGCGCCAGGCATAAATCGACTGATCATCATCACCAACCACAGTTAATCGAGCCAGCGGCCCCGCCAGTAATTTGACCAATTGGTATTGAGTAATGTTGGTATCCTGATATTCATCAACAAGCAAATACCGGATACGGTTTTGCCAAAATTCCAGACGCTCTGGATTATCCCGGAACAAGGTCACTGGGATCATAATTAAATCATCAAAATCAACTGCATTGTAGGCGCGTAGTTGTTGGTTATATTCATCGTATAACAGCGCTATTTGTTGGGCAATTGTATCGTCTGCTTGCTGTAAAGCAGTTTTAGGGTCAATGAACAGATTTTTCCATTGACTGATTTGACGTCCGTAAATGTCAATACTGTCAGGATCAAAACGATCTGTTGCATGATTGATTAATTCACGCAACATAGTGGTGCGGTCATGATCATCAAAAATCGCAACACCATCTCTAAACCCAAGTACGTTACGCTCGCGTCGAATAATATCCAAACCTAGCGTGTGAAATGTTGATATGCGTAAACCACGTGCTGGTTGACCATTGAGTCGTTTCTTGACACGCTCCTTCATCTCACGTGCGGCTTTGTTGGTAAATGTCAGCGCAGCAATATGATTGGCCGCTAAACCATTTTCGATCAAACTAACGATTTTTTCGGTGATCACCCTGGTTTTTCCGCTACCCGCTCCGGCGAGTACTAGCAAGGGACGATCAGTGGTTTCTATGGCAAGTTTTTGTTGTGGATTTAGGGAGAGCACAGATTTTTAAATTTAAGAAATATTGTATTGATTCAAACGGGATTAATAGCTGAGCACAAGTACCCACAAAGTCACTTACATTTCGGGGAATAACCAGGGTTGTTGTAACATTTTGTACTTGTTTAGCTAGCCCTTTTGAAGTGATAGTGACTGTTCCTGAAGCAATAGCAGCCATGTTTTATTCGCTATGCATAAACGCCCCGTTGGATAGGAATGCCAACACTTGCTTGATTACATTACCATTGTTCATCATAAATGTATGGCTAACTGGTAACATTATAAAATCAGACATTCCATCAACACGCGTACTGGCTACAGAAACCTTGCCATCATCCGGATTGGGTAACATGAGAGAAAGAATAGGGCTGATAGTGGATGTTCCCGCTATGACACCTAACTTAAAATCAACCGATCCCAATTTACGTGGCAAATCTAGATTGGACGTTCCCAATTGCATTCCAGCTGGACCAGTAATTTGCTTATAACCTGGAATATTGCGTAGTTGATCAACCACTTCACTACCCTGATTTGGCGGACCTAGCATGACAACGTTGTTAAGTCCCGGAATTTTATTGGTAGTTAAATATTGTCTCACTAGAATTCCGCCAAGAGAATGCGTAACCACATTGATTGAGCTGCTTCTATTGCTTTGACATTGTCGTACGCCCTTGGTGACAGTCTGTTTAGCCAGGATTTTAACAGACTGCTTCCGCGATGGATAATCAATGTTAGTAACAAAATACCCGTTTTTTTCTAGAACGTTTTCAAGCTTATTCATGGATGTGCTGGTACGGCCAAGACCATGCAGTAATATCACACATGGGTTGGCAATTATGTTTGTAGAAGCAAGACTAATTGCCGCAATGGTGAAAAACTTGAATAATAATGAAAGCATCGAACTAAAGGTATTCATCGAAACCGGAATCCGCCCACCTTGGTGGCAGGCGGTAATTCCGCAGGTTTTGTGTTCTTGAAATTGCTTTGTTATTAGCGAATGCTTTGTGTAGGGCGACTACAAGTACTGGTGCCTAGTAATGCATAGAGAGGACAGAAGCGAAACAGCCCGGTAATAATAGCAATTGCTCCAACAATATATGCAAAAATTGCATCGGATTCAGTTGTGAAGCCAAGGGCAGGGAGGATCAATAATATAACACCCAGGAACACTCTTAATTTCCGATCCCAACCGCCAACATTAATTGAAATATTCATAACATCACCTCATTTTATTGTTAATGACATCGTAGTCACTGACTGCGATGTCATTCAATGTACTGGAAAATGAGATAAATTAATAGATTTTATGTGAAGTAGTTGTATTGGCAGTATGTGAATACTGGATCGCAGTTTTGATACTGCTTTACTCAATCCTGTGTTTTTGTAAACAATCCGCTATTGTATGCCATATGTACTAATTCAATATCTGTGTTTACATCCAGTTTGTTTTTGATTACTGAAACATAGTTGGCGATAGTTTTAGTACTCAGGTTTAGCTTCTCGCCAGTTATCTGTGTTGTGTCCCCTTGAGCGATCAAATGAAACACTTCAAATTCTCTTGCTGATAATTTATCAGTGACACTATTATGCAGATTTTCAGCAAGTTGTTGCTTTACTAACTTTTGAGCAAGTTCAGGCTGGATGAATATTTCATTTTGTAAAACTTGTTGTAGTGCTTCAAGCAACAGCTCTGGTGGACAACTTTTAGTCAGATATCCTTTGGCACCATTATCCATGGCACGTTTGACGTAAATGAGTTCATCATGAACGCTGAATACTAAAATTTTTGCATCTTCATCGCGTTTGACAATTTTACGGATTGTTGCAAGACCGCCAGCACCAGGTAGAGAAAGATCCATGATTACAATATCAGGTTGATGAGTAGAAAATAACTGGTAGGCTTGTTCGCCACTCTCCGCTTCGATTATGTTGTCGATGTTATGCATTTTTCTTAGCAACATCCCGTATCCCATGCGTACTACGGCATGATCATCGACCAGCAAAATGGTTAAACTTGGTGAGTCTTTCATGATTGAGACGGAATAATTGCTGTTAACTTGGTGCCATGACCCAAGTGACTGTTGATTTGTAACGTACCATTCAAACTTTCAATGCGTTCGCGAATGCCTAGTAAACCAAAGCCCTGTGTTGTGCTATTGTCAAAACCGATGCCATTATCACTGATGGTTAATTGCACGCTGTTTGGTGTGTTTTGCAATTTAATTTTAACTTGGGTGGCCTGGGCATGGCGAGAAATGTTGTTCAATGATTCCTGTAGAATGCGGTACAAATGGATGGTCTTGGCTTCTCCAAGATTTGCATGTTGAAGTGTCATGTCTAACATGATCTGACTATCCGGGTTAATTTGTCGCCAATCATTCACCATTTCTTGTAATGATGCAGTTAAACCCAGTTCATCCAGACTGCTTGGTCTTAAACGACGCATCATGGAACGCACGACTAAAAATAAATCGTCACAGATCATCAGTATTGTATCAACAGCTTGCTTGCTTTGAGGACATGATATCTGAATTGAGCTGGCAATCCCTTTAATTCCCGTTAGGGACTGAGCCAGCTCATCGTGTAACTCTCGCGCCAGAGTCTGGCGTTCTTGCTCTTGCAAGTTCAATGAATGTTGAGTTAAAAGGCGATTCTCGGCAGTTTTAATGTGTAATGATTTTGTTGCGTGATTAAAGGTGTCTGTGATCTGCTTATATTCTGGCAGAGAGAATTCTGTTAGAGGTAATGTGTAATCACCAGATTCAATGCGCTGCAAGCCTTTTAATAGTGTCGGTAAGGGTTTGAGCGCCTGTCCTAAAATAAAATGGCACAGTATCCAGACAAGAAGGCTTTGTAACGCTAGCAAATAAAACAGTCCTTGCGCTTCTCCCCAGGCTTCATAGATTTCATCATCAGGATTGTCACGCAAAATAAGCTGATGCATTTGATTGTGAATTTGAATTGATCTGGTCTGGTTTTGTGGTTCAGGGCGTACCAAATTGTTGAACCATGCGGGTACTTGTTCAATTCCGGTTGAATGATTATTAGCTTCAATGGTTGTGATTATATCGGGTTGCAAGTGAATACTTAAATGGCGTTGTTGTTCAAGCTGGTTGATGAGATGTGTCAAATATTTCTTGGGATCTGGTTTATGTTCCAGTTCCAGCAATCCAATATCCAACATGTTGGTGACGGTTGTGATTGATGTATTAACTTCTTTTTCGACTGAGTGTCGAGCACTAATGACACTAAACACAATACCCGCTATGGCGATCAATAGCATAATGAGTACGACGACCAAATTGAGTCTGAATCTTAAAGTCATCATTTCAATCCACTGCAAAATAGCACTTGAGATTAGGTAATCAGAGCTGTTACGGATACGTTGAGTAGATTGTATACAATTTATAGGGTGAAGCTTAAATTTTGTGACAGTTTCCCGTTTTATATTGGGAAGGATTCCCGGCTTCTTGTTTGTTAGCGTTTAGTAAACAATTTTACAATAGAATATTGCATTATTTGATAATCGAGAGAGTGGGGCAATGAGTTTTATTTTGCGGTTTTCTGTACTTTTGATTTTTATTTGTATCCCCAATTGGGCAGTCTCGACCGAGGTTGAAAACACTGTTGAACTTCCAACAATGGAAATAGTGAACCCTACACCATTAATGGGTAGCGGTCAGACACTGGACAAAATCCCAAGCATGGTTCATATCGCAGATGATGAAGATTTTGCTGCTGCACAAACGCAAAGTACAGCTGAATTGCTGGAATTGCAGTTTTCAGGAATCACAGTCAATAATCTACAAAGCAACCCGTATCAAAAAGATATTCGTTATCGCGGTTTTACTGCATCACCGTTATTGGGAAATCCGCAAGGACTTGCGGTTTATGTGAATGGCGTGCGTTTTAATGAACCATTTGGCGATACCGTGTTGTGGGATTTACTACCCGATGACGCAGTGAAACAAATGGCATTGTTGCCGGGCTCAAATCCAATCTTTGGGTTAAATAGCCTTGGTGGAGCATTATCAATTCGTACCAAAACCGGGTTTACCGCTCCAGGCCATGAACTAGAAGGAAATTATGGTTCCTGGGATCGCAAAAGTGGGCGGTTCAGTAGTGGCGGAAACAACGGTACTCTTGGCTATTATGTGACTGGCAACTACTTTATGGAAGATGGTTACCGGGATTTTTCAAATAGCCGGGTTTTACAGGGACTAAGTACATTTAGCTGGCAGACTGATCGTTCAGATGTAAATCTGAATGTTGCTTATACAGATAACAAGCTACGTGGCAATGGTGCTAGTCCCATTCAATTAGCCAAAATTGATCCTAAAGCTGTCTTTACACATCCTGATCGAACGATCAATCGTCTATTCTCATCCTCTCTTGATGGCTCTTTGTGGGTTACTGATGAAATCAAACTCTCCGGCGTTGCTTATTTGCGTCAAAGCAAAACAGGTTCATTTAACGGTGATGACAGTGACTTTGAGAGCTGTGAAGATAGCGACAATGCAGGCTTTATTTGTGAAGAAGATGATGGTGAGGAAGAGCTGGTAGAGGATATCAATCAGGAATCTATTGTCGCCAGTGATGATTTGATTGGTGCAACCAATAATTTTTCCAATACCAGCCAATATGGTCGTGGTGGTAGCTTGCAAGCAACTTTTTTGCAACCATTGTTTGAAAAGGATAACCAATTAATCATTGGAGCTAGTTATGATTCTGCCAAAGTTAATTACAAAGCTGACACTGAACTGGGTTCTTTAACTGAAGCACGTGCTACAACACAAAGTGGGGTATTGCTTGATGAAGCGCGTGTGCGGTTGCGCAGTCGAACGGGTAGTTATTCTTTTTACCTGACGGATACAGTGTCAGTGACTGATGCACTCGCCCTGACTTTTTCTGCTCGTTATAACCATACAGACATACGTTTGAAAGATAAGCATGGAACTGAGCTGAATGGGCGACATAGTTACGACCGTTTTAATCCTGCTGGTGGCTTTGTATATACTTTTATGCCGCAATTACAATTTTATGGAAATTACAGTGAATCAAATCGGGCACCATCTCCTGTTGAATTGAGTTGTGCTGATCCCGAAGATCCTTGTAAATTGCCAAATGCGTTTATTTCAGATCCAAACTTGAAACAAGTGGTTGCCAGCACTTGGGAGCTTGGGTTTCGTGGCCGAGAGGTCGCATTGCCAAAAGGTCGTTTAAACTGGAATGTGGGCTATTTTAATACCCGTACCGATGATGAAATATATTTCATTGCTTCTGGCAGGGTCGCCAGCGAAGGTTTTTTCAGCAACATTGGCGAAACACTTCGACACGGTGTCGAAATTGGTATCGATACCCACTTTGATGAGCTAATGGGTGATTATGACCGCTGGAGTTTTTCGGCAAACTATACCTATCTTGATGCAACATTTTTAGATTCATTCACTGCGTTTAGTCCCAATAATCCAGCAGCCGATGAGGATGGAGCTATTTTTGTTGATAATGAATCATTGATTCCAGGTGTACCCAAACATGTTTTCAAATTTGTAGTTGGCACAGAATTATGGGATCGTTTACGCTTATCGTTGAATGGTGTTTATAACAGTGATCAGGTTTTTAGGGGCGACGAAAGCAATCAAAACGCCAAACTGGGCGGTTACTGGTTGTTTAATTTACGTGCTGAGCTAGAAATTTATGATCATATAACATTACTTGGAAAGGTGGATAATTTGTTTGATCGTCAATACAAAACTGGCGGCGTTTATGGTGAAGCTGATGAAGTATTAGGCGATGATTTTGATGATGCGCGTTTTGTTGCACCTGGATCCGGGATTGCAGGCTGGGCAGGTATTCGAATCAGCTTTTAATTCTGTTTTGTCAGCTGTGTTCAGTTCAGGAATGGTGATGGTCTACAGAAAACTGCTACATTCAACATGTCGAAAACAATCAGTTGTATGGTCATTAACCATTCCGACAGCTTGCATATAGGCATAACAAATAGTTTTTCCTACAAACCTGAAACCGGCTTTATGCAGTGTTTTTGCCATAAGTTCTGATTGTTCGGTAAACGCAGGAACCTCTGCATGCGTTTCCCAGGTGTTGTGGACAGGTTTGCCATCAACAAATTGCCAGAGATAATCTGAAAAACTACTATAGTCATCAAGCACGTTAAGAAATACCTGTGCATTGGTTCTTGCTGCATTGATTTTTAAACGATTGCGGATAATCGCTGGTTCTAGCATTAACTGCTCAATTTTATCATCTGTCCACAGTGCAATTTTCTCAGGATTAAATCCGTCATAATGCAGCCGATAGCCTTCGCGTTTGTGTAATATGGTTGACCATGACAAACCGGCTTGCGCTCCTTCCAGCAAGAGCATTTCGAATAGGTGAGCATCGTCATAACAAGGTAGACCCCACTCAGTATCGTGATAGATCACTTCTTCGGGACTAACGTTGATTGCCCAGTAACATCGAGTTTTTTTCATTAATGTTTGTTTAATATTGCCTATCCAGGCGCCGATATGAGATTGCCTCACTGATATGAGCTGTTTGAATAGCATCGACTGCTTGCATATCGGCAATGGTTCTGGCCATTTTGAGGATACGGTGAAAGGCGCGATGCGATAAACCAAGTTTGTCGACTGCTTGTTCCAACAGGCTGCTGCTGGCATCATCGAGCTGGCAATCCCGTTTGATTTCGGTTGGCGTAAGCAGTGCATTCAAATGTCCACGTCGCTCTAATGCACGTTCGCGGGTCTTAATGACTCGTTTTAGTACTTGTTGACTGGTTTCATTATTTGGATCGTTGTTATTGGTCATCTCGGCTTGAGGCAAGCGGCTAACCTCGACATGCAAATCGATACGATCGAATAAAGGCCCGGAAATACGTGAGCGATAGCGTTGCACTTGCGCAGAGGTACAATGACAGCGTCCGGAATCTTCACCAAGATAGCCACAAGGGCAGGGGTTCATCGCTGCGATAAACTGAAAATGGGCTGGAAACTCACTGCGCGCTGTTGCACGAGCAATGCTGATTTGACCTGTTTCTAGTGGTTCGCGCAATACTTCAAGCACTTTACGATCAAATTCAGGCAGCTCATCGAGAAACAACACGCCATTATGCGCCAATGAAATTTCTCCTGGCTTGGGTATACTGCCACCGCCAACTAATGCTGGAGCAGATGCCGTATGATGTGGAGAGCGAAATGGCGGAATTCGCCAGTTTTCCAGAGGTCTTTGCATTCCGCTAACTGACCAGATAGCAGCAGTTTCCAGTACTTGTTCATCTGTAAGTTGCGGGGTAATTGATGGCAAACGCGCTGCAAGCATCGACTTTCCAGTGCCTGGCGGACCAACAAATAGCAAGTTGTGTAATCCTGATGCAGCAATTTCCAGAGCACGTTTGGCATGAAATTGCCCGGTTACATCTGCGAGATCAAATTGAGAGGCAATAGAATCTGCTTCTGGTAATGCACCGCTTAAAGCAGTGATCGATGTTTGCTGATTAAAATGCGCACACACATCCAGCAAATGCTTAGCAGGGTATATTTGCGCTTTACTGACCAGCGCTGCTTCATCAGCATTCTCCGTTGCAACAATTAAGCGTCGCTGTGCTTTGGCCGTCGCAATGGAGACCGGCAAAATGCCCGACACATCTCGCAGATTCCCGCTTAAGGATAATTCACCAATAATTTCATATTGTTCGAGATTTTCGCAGCGCATCTGTTGAGATGCTGCGAGAATACCAATGGCAATCGGCAGATCAAAGCGTCCACCTTCTTTTGGCAAATCAGCAGGGGCGAGGTTAACAGTAATGCGTTTGGCAGGAAAATCGAAACGTGAATTAAGCAGCGCACCACGCACCCGATCCTTGCTTTCCTTGACGGCCATCTCCGGTAGCCCAACAATAGAAAAACTAGGCAATCCATTGCTGAGATGGACTTCAACAGTGACCAGTGGCGCCTCAAGTCCTAATTTTCCTCGACTATAAACGACCGCCAGTGCCATCGATTACTGGTCGTCGTACAGATAGTGATAAAGCCGGATCGTCGTGATCAATTGTGTGAACTGTCTTGTTGATCTGACGTGGGAGTTTGTTGTTCCAATTCAGTGATGGTTTGCTCAAGTTTCTCAAGTTTTTGACGTGTTTTAGCCAGCACCGCAGTTTGTACATCAAACTCTTCACGTGTAACCAGGTTAAGTTTGGAAAACATATCGTTTAACACGGCACTGAATCCAGTTTCTGCCTCCTGGCGTACAGCTTTCAGGGAAGGAACTGAATCGGCCAGTTTTTTTGCGATTTCTTCGATGGAATTAGGATCTAACATAGAGTAAAGCTTAGCGGATTCTTATTCAGTTTTCCAGTATACAATGCACCTGGAATACATATCTGTTGATAATCTTCTTTCAAGGATGCGATTAGTTCTAATTTGTCAGATTCTAATGTAAGTGTGCGTTACACTCACCGTTGCGATAGAAAATGGTCAACCAACGACGTTTGGTGCGTAACTCACCCTTGTACAAATATACTTTTGTATCATCCATAAAGAAGTGTAACTGAAAATAACGTACATAACGAAGCCTAACATACCTTTTTAAATTCGGCAGAATTCAGCTGGATTCTGCTAAATAAATCCCGTACATTCTGTGGTGTTACTGTTATCTCTGGGTGACCTGGAATAAGCGTGTATCCCATAATACGGGTCTGGCTTCCGAAACAATTAGTTGGCTAAAGTCAGGATGGTGTGGATTGACCAAAGCGTTTCGATCTAAAGGAGCGATGACCGAAGGAACTATCAAAACAGCTGATCTCAATTCGTTTAACCAAAGCGTTCCAAAAGTTTTGGCAATTGAGTGATTGTCTGTGTTCCAGCCTGCAGGAAGTTTATTGCTGCCACAGTGTTCTACGCTAACTGTATCAGGAACTTCGGCCACCACATAGCGATGGTTTTGAGGAATTCGTCCGATATTTGCATGAACCAGCACTTCAAGCATGGCAGTAGAATAACAGAGCGATCCATAAATGACCGGTTGACCTTGGCTATTCCAGCGACCTCCGATTAACGCTGCGCCTGTTCCATTCCAAATGGAATGTCGTGCATCAGCGATTCGGTATATTTGCACTAAGCGGAAAGACCATAATGCAACTGCCACAACAGTTCTTCAACACGTCGCGCACCCAGCTCAGACATTGCAACATCCAGTGGCGTTTGATTGTGTAATAAAGGATGCGGTGTATGCAAAAAGACTTTAGCATCATCATCCGAATCCCATACGTACTGTGCCGTTGCATAGATTCTGGCTAATCGCTCTGTACGCGCGGATTCCTCGGCAGTCAGTTTGTCTCGGCGGCGTTTATAAGTTGCTTCAGGAACAATTTGATAGAGCAGTTGACGCCGCTCCCCGTTGTCCATCCCTATTAGATCAACAATCGTTTTAAGGCTGCTTTTCGGCAGTCCATCAGAAACAATTTTGTCTAATTCAGCAAAGGAATGAGGCGAGGGCAACAATCCCATCAAAGAAGCTATTTTTTCAGGTTTAACAAGTATCATCACTTTATCTGTCAAAGTAGGTATCATTTATTTTTTTATTATGGTTCAAATGATACTTTTGGTCAAGCTGTATCAGCTGTACAGCGTCGACTAATTCTGATTTAGAGCCCGTAGGGCGGAAAAGTGATAACGCATACCGCCATCACCAACTACACTTCATAATTATGATTTCGGTTTTTTAAATTTGGCAATGTGCCACATTAAAAGCATAATTGTGGCACATTAATTCCTGAGGGTTTACACATGCAAACCACAGAATTATCTGTTGGTAAACAAGGCAGAATAGTTATTCCAGCAAATTTGCGATATCAACTTGCGATAGAACCAGGCGCACAACTTGTCGCGTGGGTGGAAAATGGGCGATTAATAATGGAATCTAAACAACAACTCTGGCAATCTATTCATCAAGCGTGTAACAAAACTCATGATGCAATCAATTTGGCTGAAGAATTAATTAACGACCGCAGGGAGGCTGCAAAAAGGGAAAATGCGTGAGCAAAGAAAAATGGGTGATTGATGCATCTGCTGTTCTTGTGGCTATTCAAAATGAACAAGGAGCCGAATATGTTAAAAAGCATATAGACCGATGTGTTATGTCATCAGTCAACTGGTCAGAAGTATTACAAAAGCTAAGTAATTCTGGTAGTGAAGTTGATAAGATAGCGGCTTATCTGAATGCTTTAGGGTTGAGAGTTATTGATTTTACAGAAGATGATGGAAGGATTAGTGCTTCGTTATGGTCAAGCTGTAAAAGTTTAGGACTCTCTTTAGCCGATAGGGCATGTTTAGCGACAGGGCTACGTTTCGTGTTTGGGGGGAACTAGAAATCAAAAGCCAGATACACCTTATACGTTAGTTTTTCATCTACGAAGATGAAAGGCATTATTCATTGAGTAAAGTCCCGATATTCCTGGTTTTTTACCGGAACTTCCGGTTGTTATTGACCTTTTGATTCTTACATAGCGAAGCCTGACTCGTTTTCTAAAATCGCAGTTCGGAACCTGACCCTGTTATTTCTTCAGCAGCACCAGCTTTTTTTCTTCATGTCAGGCTCTCCCACAAATAAGATAGAGCCGGTAGAGCAACGTATCTTTGTTTCATATCCTAATCCTCCTAGATCAAAAAAGCGCCAGTCCCGAAACAGCCACTTCACGTCGAGACTGACTCGACTGCCAATCCTGCTTTCTTATAGCGAGCGGATCAATTTACAACCTGTAGAAACTGCGCACCTGTTACGGGGAGCTCATTGGCAACAGTAAAACTTGCTGTACCGCCAGATGCACCAGAAGCAAGAAAAGCACAAAGGGCGACTCCTCCCTCACTAGCTACTATACCTCCAGCAACAAAACCATTATAACTACACGTCGCTCCGCCTTCAATCGCAGATAACTCAGCGTTCTCGATGGAAGTAGGCGCAGCTTGAACTCCAGTGAGAGCATGAAAATCAGTCGCCATTGCAGCGCCTGACATTAAAACGGTAGCTAACAGACTACCTTGCAAAATAATTTTCTTCATTTCATGTATCTCCTCAAAGTAATCAACAATTATTATTCCCACGCAGAGCGTGGGAATAATAAAATATGTAACACTAAAAATCATGCATTCCAAAAGGCAAGATTGATGAACAAAACGTAGGTTGGAAAAGCGATAGCGCCTTCCACCTTTTCGCCAGTATGTAGCAACATGTTAGTCGGATGTCGGAAAACGCTACCGCTATTCCAACCTACACCCCTATCCGTCTTACGTGTTGTTTTTTCAATAGGTTAAATATTAAGTAAGTGCCATTCGGGTCAGAGTAGAGGGTGATAAATTAATCTTACTCTGACCCCGATTATTTCTGACCCCGATTATTTTACGATTATTTTACGATTATTTTATGTCAAAATCCATATACAGAGACTTTCTTTTCAACCAGACATGAGATCATTGCATTCTAATCTGGCGCTGTAGAATTAGCCATGCTGCGAATTCATTGATTAAACTTTGCTAAACACAATAATGTGGATATACCATAGTCCTCTATGAAGACTCCAACAGTAGAAATTTTATCGCAAGGTGAAGAAGTATTAACCGGGCAGATTGTAGATACCAATAGTGCCTGGTTGTCAGAGAGACTGGTCAAACTAGGTTTTTCAGTGACTAGGCACAACACTGTCGGTGACAGGTTAGATGATTTAATTGATGTGTTTTTGGAGATAACAACGCGCGCCGATGTTTGCATTTGTACCGGAGGTTTGGGACCAACCAGTGATGATTTAACAGCGCAAGCAGTTTCCAATGCTTTTCAACTTGAATTAATTGAAGATCCGGTTGCAATAAAGCAAATAGAGCAGTATTTCTCCAGCCGCAAAAAAACCATGCCTGCAATCAATCGCAGACAAGCATTATTACCCCAGGGAGCTATTCGATTAGATAATCACTGGGGCACAGCACCTGGTTTTGCGTTACAAGTCAATGATTGTCGACTGATTTGCGTACCCGGTGTTCCATACGAAATGCGCCAGTTGTTTAATACACAGATAGAAGCGATATTAGAAAAGGATTTTCAACAAAAACCCTGGCAACTGATCATATTGAGAACTGTAAACATGGGGGAATCGGATATTCAACAGTGTGTTCAGCATATAGACTTACCGGAACAAGTGACGCTGAGTTTTCGCGCAGACTTATGGGAGAATCAAACAAAATTATTATTTCCCCCAGACTATCCTTATCAGAAGCTGAATGAATTAACACAACAATATGCACAAGCAATTGGAGAATCGGTTTTCAGTATTGATGGATTGAAACAACCGGGAGGGTCATTGGTTGAAGTGATCGGACGACTATTGAAACAGCGCAATGCTACAGTGAGTTTGTTGGAAACAGTGAGCAGTGGCAAGATTGCAGCGCATTGTGCTGGCGCTCCCTGGCTAGTTCATGCCATCACTGTATATAGAGCCAACCAATTGTTGGATATGTATGATATTAATTGTGATCAATTGAAGTCACCCCAACAATTTGTATCAGCAACGACTCAAATTGCAAAACAACTTTGTAATCAAACCAGGTCTGATTATTCGCTTGTGCAACTCTGGGCAATTACTGATGATTTGGAACTATTTGATAATACAGCTATCCCAGTTGTTACATTCGCACTTGGCCCTGGCGAGCAGTGTCGAATCTCTGAAGTGAAGTTGCAAGGACCAATGCGACGACGACATACAAGAGCAGCAGTAACAGCGCTGGATTTGTTGCGTGAGCTTTTGTTAAAACAAGACCACGAAACTTAATACTGCAAGGGTTATTTTTGGAAGTGCTGATTTATCCAGTATTTCCTTTAGAACCAGTATATGCAATGAAATTAATTAGGCTAAAAATGATTACTCGCTTTGGTTATGCTCTGTTGCTAGTTGTTTGTTGGTCATTGTCTCTATCTGTCAGGGCATTGCCAGTGGTCGATATTCACGATCGTCAAGCTGTCCAGCGGTTATATAACAGGTTTTATTTATCCTCAAATGGAATCGCTGCACAATGGAATGGAAATGTGGCGGCTTGTAATGCAGGGGACACTTCAGCTGCATACAAGAATGCTGTTTTACAGAGAATTAACTATTTTCGATCGATGTCTGGGGTTGCTGCGAATATCAAATTTGATGCTGACCTCAATCGCAAAGCCAGAGAGACGGCGTTAATGATGTCTGCGAATCGGCTGCTCAGCCATCAACCACTTCTTTCTTGGACTTGTTATAGTGCAGTTGGTGCTGAGGCTGCTGGCGAATCCAATCTTGGGTTGTCAACCCATGGCTATCAGGCGATCTCTTTACTAATGGAAGATCCTGGAGCAGAGAATATCTCAGTTGGTCATCGGCGCTGGATCTATTATCCACAAACTCAAGTGATGGGGATAGGAGATATAGTGCCGTCTGCTATGAATGACATTCCCGCGCACGCCAGTGTGATTCAAGACGATAATCTTTTTGCAATGCGGCCGACAACCCGTGATGGTTTTGTCAGCTGGCCACCACCAGGATTTGTTCCTTATCAGTTAGTGTTTCCGCGTTGGTCATTTTCCTATGCCAATGCTGATTTTTCCAATGCAATTGTAACGATGACCAATACTCAGGGTGAGCCAATTGCTGTGAATGTTATTTATCGTTCTGAGCCGCCAGAGCCAGGTTTCATGACTGCTCCGGAAAAGACTATTAGCTGGGAACCGGTGCTAAATGCGGAGATTACATCAACCGGTAACGATGTTGCTTATCACGTTATCGTTGAAAATGTAATGATGAATGGAAAACCACAAAGATTTCAATACAGGGTGATTGCAATTGATCCCTCTGTTGCTGGTTTGCCACCACAATCTGGTATACAGCCATTCATGTTAACAGGGAGCGTCACGGTGAATCATCGCTGGCGGAGTCTTGATCTTCCCCAAAACATGTCTCAACCCATCGTTATTACTGGTGTACCAACCGCGAATGGTCTTCAACCTGGTGCTATGCAGATACAGAATCAGTTCAATGGTTCAGCGATTCGGATCAGATTTAGAGAATGGGATTATCTGGACAACATTCATACTTCAGAATCGGCTGATTATTTGATGATGGAAAAGGGCGTTTATTTACTCCCTGACGGTACACTTATCCAGGCTGGCAGATTCCCAATTGGCGGTATGCACAACTGGAAAACTGTTCAATTCTCAAACAGATTTAGAAAGGTGCCGCATGTTTTTGTTAGCTTGCAAACTGCAAGTGATCAAGATGTAGCGGCTATTCGTCTACGCAATATTAATCCTCAATCTTTCGAGGCGAGCTTATTTGAGCAGGAAAGTCTGATTAGTAGTGGACATGGTCAGGAGATTGCGGGATACGTAGCAATAGAACATCCACAAAATTCTGGAGTTCTGAATTTTAATGGCTCATTGGCAGCATCGGAGTATTCATTAGCACGAATTCAGCTGGATCATCGCTGGAGTGATATTTTTGGACATCGCATCAAGCTCGAAGAAGAACAATCGCAGGATGTAGAGACCATTCATGCACTGGAAAATGTTGATGTGTTATCTGTAGGTGATAAATTATTTACTCAGGTTGTTAGTGATATTGGGCTGGATTCAGCATTAATCAGACGGCAATAAGTAGATTCAGGATCTTGAATCAGAATGTTTTCGAAACTTGGACCGATCCTTTCGGAGATTAGTAATGTAGATCCCTTAATATAAATCAATTGGGTCAACGTCAATTGACCAGCGTGCCTGTTTATTTTCTTTCAGCGTGTCAATATATGGAATGATTCTGTCCAGACAGTGATGTAACTCTCGGCGATTCTGGCTTTGCAGTAGTAACTGATAACGATATTGACCTGCCAATTTTTCCATCGGCGCAGGAACCGGGCCAAGTATTAAAATAGTCTGAGTGATTTTTTCAAGTTCGATACGCAGTTGTTGTAGTAATGCCAATGGTGCCGCTTGATTCGGTGCTTTTGTACGGAACAGGGCTTGATGCGTCACTGGTGGTAAATTTGCCTGTTGGCGTTCTTGTAAGCAATCAATGGCAAATTGTGCATAATCTTGTCTGATTAATGTCAGTAGCAGTGGATGTTCGGGTTGGCGTGTTTGTAAAATGACTTGTCCGATTTTATCTGCACGTCCTGAACGACCTGCAACTTGAATAATCATTTGAGCAAGCCGCTCTGCCGCTCTAAAATCTGTACTGAATAATCCCTGATCTGTGTCCAGAATGCAAACTAGTGTCACATTTGGAAAGTGATGACCTTTGGCAAGCATTTGGGTGCCGATCAGGATATCGATTTCGTTATTTTGAACAGATGTCAGCATATCATCTAATATCGCTTTTGTGCGCACACTATCGCGGTCAAAGCGGGCGGTTTTTGCATCAGGAAACTGTTGATGCAGCATTGTTTCAACACGCTCTGTTCCAACGCCTAGCGCTTCTACTTTTGTTCCATGACATGCAAGACAGTTGAGTGGCAATGTTGAATTGGAACCGCAGTGATGGCACCACAGACGATGTTCGTTAATGTGTACCACCGCATTTGCATCGCAGCGAGGACAACGCGCTACCCAGCCACATTGATGACACATATATGCTGGCGCGTAACCGCGTCGATTAATGAATAACATCACCTGTTCATTGCGGGAAAGGGTCTTATCAATGTGTTGAATCAAAGGCTCTGATAAGCCAGCTTGCATTTTACGATTGCGGATATCCAGCAATTTAAGTTCTGGTAATACTGCATTTCCGGCACGCGCAGGTAAATTTAAATGTCGGTAGCGTTGTGTTTGTGCATTGTAAATGGTTTCAATCGCAGGCGTTGCAGTTCCCAGTAGAATAGGAATGTTGAGTAATTGTGCGCGGCGAATTGCTACATTGCGTGCAGAGAAACGAAACCCCTCTTGCTGTTTGAATGAAGGGTCGTGTTCTTCATCCATAATAATCAGACCTGGGTGCTGCATGGGGATAAATGTCGCTGAACGAGTTCCCAGCAGAATGGGCGCGATGCCTTGTTGAAAACGGATCCAGTGAGTACAACGCAGTTTGTCTGATAATCCAGAATGATAGACTCCTATCGGTACCGGAAAACGTGAGCGGAAACGTTCTTCAAGCTGAGGTGTTAGCGCTATTTCTGGTAACAAGACCAGGACTTGTTTGTGTTGATTCAGCATTTGTTGAATCAAATGCATATAGACTTCAGTTTTACCGCTGCCCGTGACCCCATCCAGGAGAAACACACCAAACTGATGAATATTTTCTGTCACAGCATCCACTGCTTTCTGCTGTGCACTGGTTAAAGCTAATGGTGACGACAATACAGTTTGCGATGGTTGCCATGTACTGATGCGCGTTTGCTGTTCAATCAATTCCTTTTTTATTAGAGCAGACCGACATTGGCGCCAATGAATGTTTTGAGTTGATAATTGATCGGTTGATAGCTGCTTTTCTGGTGTATTTTGTAGCAGTGCTATTAGTTCTAGTTGACGAGGCGCACGTTTGAGTTTGTCATGGCTAATTGTTTGGCCGTGTTGAGTTAAGCATAAAATGGTGTCAGTTGGTAATTTAGCCAGATGATTTTTTCGTAGCAAACCAGGTAGGGCGGAAGAGATAACCTCTCCGATGGGATGATGATAATAGTCTGCAGCCCACCTCAGTAGTTGCATGTCTTTTTGATTAAATAATGATTGAGCATCAACAATGCTCTCTATCGATTTTAGCCGTGAGTGATCAATTGTTGTGGTGACAGATGGATCAGTGATGATTCCAATTTTTTGCTGACGACCAAAAGGCACAACAACACGCATTCCTATTTTTAGGCGGTTACTGTTCAGGCTGTCCGGTATTAAGTAATCGAATAGTTTGCGTAGCGGAACTGAAACAGCAATACGACAAATGCGTGATGATGGTTTCGATGTGGGTGTTTTCATGCGCTCATATGTGTGAAATCACACATTAATTTGTCAAAATATTGTCGAAATTAACAGACATTTTGTTATCCACATAATCTGTGGATAACTTTGTGAATAAGTTGAGGTTAACAGGCTGTAGCAACTGTTTTTAATGAGCTTGGGTTAATTTGTAAATTATCTGTGCAGGTTCTTGTTTCTGATAATTACTATCTATAAAACAGTCAGTTATGAGGTTGTGTGTAAAAAAATGATTTGACTGTAAGGTGTATAGTAAACATAAGGAAATTGTTATTTGTCAACAAAAAATTTGTGCATAAGTTATAGATTGTTAACCTGTCAAAAGCTGATTTTACAAGTAGGGAGTCAATAATTTGTCGATTCCTACCCAGGTTATGATTGTAAGTGAGATGTATTGAGCTAATCAACCACAGATCAGTATCAGTATGTAACGGATAACTATACTCTCCGCACATGAAATTTTAGCATCCAGTGCGCACGCTTTTTCGCGGATAGCTGCGTAAAGAGTAGGCACAAAATGCTCATATATTTCAGCACAGCAAGATTTTTCAACGCAACTATCTGCAAAAAAACGCCGGTACAGAATGCTGAATTTTTATGTGTGGAGAGTATAGTTACGTGCAATATTAATCAACAATTTATTGAGCTACGCAACCAGATCAAAATGTTCCAAATAGCGATGGCTGCAAACGCCAGGAAAGTCCAGGCGGGTATACTTAATCCCAGAAAAGTCCATAAAACGTCAGCACATTCTCCAGTTCCACTGAGCATGGCTTCAATGGTTTTACTAAGCGGAAAATTTTTAAAGATATAGGATAGACCAGGGCCACAAGTAGGCACTTCTTCAGCTGGTAAATTTTGTATCCAGACATGTCTGCCAGAAATCATCATTCCAGCAATCGCGAAGCCTGTCGCTAATCCAGCATAAATCTTTTTACCAGTTGTGCCTGGGTAGTGGATTACTGCTAGCAAGCTGACTAATCCAATGAGTAGAATGGCAATACGTTGGGATATACATAATGGACAAGGTTCTAGTTCCTCAACAAATTGGAAATAGGTGGCCACTAAAAGGGCAATAAAGCAAAATAGAAATGTTAGAAAAAAGGCCAGGCGAGGGGTCAGTTTCATGCAACGAATCCTATATTTTTAGAATGAAAGTGATAGCGGGCAAGATCTTTGAGTTGACGATGATATCATCTAAAACATTGGAGGTGTTATAGAGTGTTTAGTTGTCGATGGAAAAATGCTGATATATTAATGACAGGAATTGCCAGTGGCATTACAGAAATACGCTTTGGCTACGAAATACCAAGCCAAGTTTAAATTGAAACTATGTGAATAGTAGATATTGTATCCAGGTTGTGGAAAGCGCATTGCAAAATCACGCTTTCCTAATGAAGATGTTCAATTATTCGTCATTAACCAGAAGTAGTTCATTTTGATCGTTTTCCCAGCTAGAAGGATCGTCTGCCGTTGCGTCACCAAGCTTGATCATCAAGCGCACTTCATTCATGGAATCAGCGGAGCGTATCGCGTCATCATAAGATATTTTTCCGTCTTTGTATAAATCATACAAATTTTGATCAAATGTTTGCATGCCTTGTTCGCGCGATTGTTTCATCAATTCTTTAAGCTTATGCACCTCGCCCTTGCGGATTAAATCGCTTGCTAGAGGAGTATTCAATAGAATCTCAACAGCAGGAGCACGACCTTTACCATCTGCGCGTTTAATCAGTTGCTGAGCGACGATACCGCGTAAATTAAGTGATAAATCCATGAAAATCTGGCGATGCATTTCTTCCGGGAAAAAATGCAGAATGCGGTCAAGAGCCTGATTAGCATTACTAGCATGCAGTGTGCTTAGGCACAAATGACCGGTTTCGGCAAAAGTGATTGCATGCTGCATGGTTTCACGAGTTCTTATCTCACCAATCAGAATCACATCAGGCGCTTGGCGCAATGTGTTTTTTAGAGCAACCTCATAAGATTCGGTATCCAGACCAACTTCACGCTGAGTGACAATGCACTGCTCATGATTGTGAATGTACTCGAGCGGATCTTCGATAGTAATAATATGTCCGCTACTATTAAGATTGCGATGTTTGATAAGGGCTGCTAATGATGTTGATTTACCTGTTCCGGTAGCACCGACAAACAACACCAGACCACGTTTTTGCATGACCAGATCTTTTAAGGCTGGTGGCAAGGAGAGTTCATCTGATGTTGGAATCTCGCTGACGATACGACGCACCACCATTCCAACAGTATCACGCTGAATAAAAGCACTGGCTCGGAAACGCCCGATTTTTGGATAACTGATAGCGAAATTAGCTTCTTTGACAGTTTCCAGTTCTGAGCGCTGAGACTGATTCATCGCACCAAGGATGATTTCACGCGTATCCGCTGGCGTTAGTGTTTTTTTGCCAATCGGATATATTTTTCCATCAATTTTAATAGATGGTTGTTTGCCAACTGTAATAAACAAATCAGATGCCTTTTTTTCAGACATTATTACTAGCAATGATTGTATATCCATCGATCTCTACCTGTTTGAGAATGAAGTGTTATGAACAAATTTGAACATAGAATAAAAAAGTACGGATTAGAATAAATTCTTATCAATCGCACGCGGACGAGCGGTTTGTTTGGTAATGACATGCTGTTCAACCAGTTCTTTCAAACATTGATCCAGTGTTTGCATACCATCTTTGCGCCCAGTCTGAATAGCAGAATACATTTGTGCTACTTTAGCTTCGCGGATCAGATTTTTAATTGCAGGTGTTGCGACCATGATTTCGTGAGCAGCAACACGCCCGCCACCTGATCGTTTCAATAATGTTTGTGAGATCACTGCTTGTAATGATTCTGACAACATGGCGCGAATCATGTCTTTTTCTGCCGCGGGGAATACGTCGATAATTCGATCAATGGTTTTCGCGGCAGAGCTGGTGTGTAAGGTGCCAAATACCAAATGTCCGGTTTCTGCAGCGGTCAACGCCAATCGAATGGTTTCGAGATCACGTAATTCACCAACCAGAATAATGTCTGGATCTTCACGTAATGCAGAGCGCAATGCCTCATTAAATCCATGGGTATCGCGATGGACTTCGCGCTGGTTGATCAAGCATTTTTTACTTTGGTGAACAAATTCAATAGGATCTTCTACTGTCAAAATATGTTCATAGCGATCACTGTTGATATGATCAACCATTGCTGCAAGCGTGGTTGATTTACCAGAACCAGTCGGTCCAGTGACCAAAATCAGCCCTTTCGGTTTTTCGGTGATATCAGCGAAAAATGTTGGGCATTTAAGATCTTCCAATGTCAGGATTTTTGAAGGAATGGTTCTGAAAACAGCCGCTGCACCACGATTCTGAGTGAAAGCATTGACACGAAAGCGCGCAATGCCAGGCAACTCGAAGGAGAAATCTGTTTCCAGAAATTCTTCGTAGTCACGACGCTGTTTGTCATTCATAATGTCGTAAACCATCGCATGCACTTGTTTGTGCTCAAATGCATCAATATTAATACGACGTATGTCACCATCAACGCGGATCATTGGTGGTAGTCCAGAAGACAAATGTAAATCTGATGCGTTGTTTTTTACTGAGAATGCTAAAAGCTCTGCTATATCCATAATATTGATAAATACCATTAAAAATCATTAACAAGTGAGTCTTAGTTACCAAGTATAGTCAAGGGATAGAAAACTGCTTGATATGGATATATCTGCACGATTAAATGCTGTGCGTCAGAGAATTTCAGTAGCAGCTAAACAAGCTGGGCGAAGTTCTGAATTAATAGGATTGGTTGCAGTCAGCAAGACCAAACCTGATTGGGATATTGCACAAGCCTGGCGTTTTGGGCAGCGCCATTTTGGTGAGAGCTATGTGCAGGAGGCAATGGAAAAGCAGCGGTTACTGGCGCATTTTCCAATCTGTTGGCATTTTATTGGTCCATTGCAATCCAATAAAACTGGCTATGTTGCCAATGCATTTTCCTGGGTGCATAGTGTAGACAGGTATAAAATTGCTAAACGACTTAACGAACATAGA
Source organism: Methylococcales bacterium (assembly GCA_965224565.1). Lineage (GTDB taxonomy): Bacteria > Pseudomonadota > Gammaproteobacteria > Methylococcales > DRLZ01 > DRLZ01. The sequence goes on from CBDCZN010000002.1 coordinate 1,723,406, forward strand.
AGCGTTAAGCTTCCGCCGTTAAACATTTGTTTACAAGTTAATATTAGTCAAGAACCGACAAAAAGCGGTGTGTTGCCAGCGCAGCTTGCGGAATTGGCCGAAGCAGTTAACCAATTGCCGCATTTGAAATTAAGAGGGCTAATGGCGATTCCAGCGCGCACTGACGATTTTTCGCAACAACGCATTATATTCAGAGAAGTTCGTGCATTGTATGAGCAGCTGACAGAATATAAGCTGGATACGTTGTCGATGGGAATGTCCAATGATCTTGAAGCAGCGGTCACTGAAGGAGCAACGCTGGTGCGTGTCGGCACTGATTTGTTTGGAACTAGAGATGCGAACGCTAATGAATATGACGAATAATCAGAAACAATCGTCAGTAGATGGCAGGCAAAGTTGATACTTCAGTTTTTAGCCAACCGATCACTTGTTTTGACGTTTTTAACTGGGTGATTGTGTCTACAGTTGGTAGTGTTTCAGCAGACAATGTTTGCCATTGAGATAACAGTGTTTTCAATTGTGTGAGTTGGTGAGTTGTAAAATTCCACTTGTTCAGGAATAAATCAACACTTTCAGTTGTTGCAACAAGTGTATGGTTTCTGATGTTTTCAAGTGCTTGTTTCAATCGGTTAATGTTATCAAGTTGATTTTCGATGAGTCGAGCAACTGATTGTGCATTCAATGTGGTTGTTGGCACTGAGCGATTGTCAGAAATTACTTTCAATGACTGAATTAATTCCAGCGTTGAGAATCGACTTGCCGTAGCAATAAATCCGGCAGCCTCCATTTCATACAGGCAATCCTCCTTATATTGCAACTCAGGTTGACTGACAGTACATATTTCAGAAGTCTTGCAGATTGTAGTTGACGAGAATAGTAATGATGGATACCAGTGTCGTGAGGTTTCATGGTCGACAATCTTGTGTGCAATTCGACAATTTCCAATTTCAAGACTCGCATGACCCGCAACACCGATATTTAACCAGATTGCCGCTTGTTTGCTTGCATAACGGCCTTGTGTATACGCCACAGCACTGGCGGCAGCAATTTTTCCAACACCGGAAATGGTTAATGTCATGTCCTGGTTTCTAAAAACAGGAAAGGCAGTTTCGTCCATGCAACGCTTCAAAGCATAATATTTAATCACTGGTTTGGCTTCGCATGCGAGAGCGATGATCAGATGAATAGAGTAATTGCTAGTCTTCATCAGCATAGTGTTCCAATAGTTGGTGATAGTAGATTGTGTCTTGTTGCTTGCCACGTTTGCGTGCGCCATTTAGATAGATCTGTAACTTTTTGATTAAAGTCTGACAGGCTGCTTTTCTATCATCTGCTTGGAGATGATGATTCTCTAATAAATTATCCAAAGCAGCAATTCGGAACCGATCCATACCCCAATGTTTTCTGGAAAGTTGATCGTCATGACCACCATATTTAATCAGCAATGGTTGGTCAACATACAGTACAGGAAATTGGTGAGTGATACGTAACCACAAGTCATAGTCTTCACAAGCTGGCAAATTTTCATCGAATAAACCAACTGAATCAAAAATCGATTGGTGAATTAAAACAGATGAGGGTGAAATTGCACATAAAGGCAAACAATGCTGAAAAATCCATCCACCTTTTTTCTGATGCTTTCGATGGGGGTTGACGCGTTGCCCGTTTCTAATCCAGATTTCATCGCTATGACATAATTTCATACTAGCGTTCTGTGCGATGGCTTGTTGTTGTCGAGCAAGTTTTTCTGGTAGCCATGCGTCATCAGAATCCAGAAAAGCCAACCACGGAGATTTGGCAAGTTGTATGCCTTTATTTCGAGCCGCGCTGACCCCAAGCTGAGATTGTCTGTAATAGCTGACCGTTGGAAAATCATCCGTAATCATTGTTTCGGTGTGATCAGTTGAACCATCATCAATAACAATGATTTCAAAGGGAGAGATCGTTTGCTCAACGACCGACTGTAATGCACGAGATAACAGTTTTACCCGGTTATAGGTTGGAATTATTACTGATATCCGCTCAAGCATGGATTATAGAGATACTCTGCATAATGAAGTAAAAATAGTTGATTTACTTTCAACTGAATAATCGGTATTCTAATTTGTTTTGATCATTACTGCTTAGCTAAGTTACGTAGTAAAATTAACGGGAACATAAGGCAATGGAAACTCAAGCGCAAGATTTTTCAAAACGTCGACCCAAAACACTTGCAATGGTTAAAGAGTTGCTGAAGGAACGGCAGCACATGTGGTCTCTGTATTGTCAATTTGCTATCCAGGACGATGAGATCGATGAGCGTACAGTCGAAATAGCTCTGCGTGGTTTTTGTCAGGTTTTGATTGACTATATCTCGCTTGGTCATTTCGGTATTTATCAACGGATTGACGAAGGCAATGAACGACGCCAAAGTGTTTTAACTGTGGCGCAGCAAGTTTATCCAAAATTGGTCGAACTAACACACGATGCCGTCGCATTTAACGATAAATATGAGGGTTTGAGTAAGGAATCTCTAAAAATGGAGCTCAATACAGATTTATCAGCACTTGGTGAAAGCCTTGCCGCTCGAATAGAGCTTGAAGATAGGCTTATTGAATCCTTGGTTGCGTAGTTTGAATTGCCCTTATTCTTAGGAACGTGCACGAAATAACTTGAACAAAAAGGCAATAAAAGCAGTCTAGTTAGCAGACAAACTGAACCTAGATTCTTTTATAAAAAAGTTAACCTATGCCATTTCCTTATCCGCAAGAAACCGAAAGCCAAATGCAAGAGTTCTACACTCGACTACCAGAAAAAAACAGACGCTTATACGCAGGAGTTGAAGCGTCAAAACTTGATCGAGGCGGTGTGAGTTATATTGGCCGTCTTTTTAATTGTTCGCGCACAACCATTCTACGTGGTATCCAAGAACTGAGTGAAGCGGATATTTTGCAAGACCGTAATCGAGAAACGGGAGGTGGCCGACTATCCGTGCTTGAAAAACAGCCTGATATTAACACTGTTTTTCTACAACTCTTAAAAGAGCATACGGCGGGAGACCCAATGGATGAGCAGGTTAAGTGGACAAACTTGAGTTGCTCAGAGATTGCTGATTTATTAGCAACAAAAGGCTTCAAGGTGAGTCGCAATATCATCAGGAAGTTGTTGAAAAAACATGGTTACGTCAAACGCAAAGCGTTAAAAAAAAGTCGACAGGCGCGCATATCAATCGCAATGCTCAATTTGAGCGTATTGCCCAATTAAAGGCGTCCTATCAAGAGCAAGGTTATCCTGTCATCAGCGTTGATACGAAGAAAAAACAGCTGATAGGCAACCTGTTTCGCGAAGGTAGGATCTATACCACTGAAACCGTTGAGGTTTTTGATCATGACTTTCCTTCGTTAGCCGAAGGCGTTGCCATTCCACATGCTCTCTATGACGTGACCCGCAATGAGGGCTATGTCAACATTGGGACAAGTCGTGACACCAGTGAGTTTGCGTGTGATTCCATTGAACACTGGTGGGAACATTATGGAAAAGTGTTTTATCCAGATGCCGATTCTATTTTAATGCTGATGGATGGTGGCGGTAGTAATTCATCCAGACATTACATTTTTAAGCAGGATTTGCAGGCATTAGTGGATAAGATTGGTATTGAAATACGCATTGCCCACTATCCTCCGCACACGTCGAAATGGAATCCGATTGAGCATCGATTGTTTCCACACATGACACGCTCGTTACAAGGAATGATTCTAACAACCCATGAGTTCGCTAAAGAATTAATCGAAAAAACAACGACAAAAATAGGTTTGAGAGTGTTTAGCACTATTTTTAACAGGATTTATCAAATAGGCAGAAAAGTGGCGAAAGGATTTAAAGAATCAATGCGAATTGTGTTTGATGACGAGCTAGCGCAATGGAATTATGTCGCTGTGCCACAATAGACAATAGGTGAACTGTTCAAGTTATTTCGTGCACGTTCCTAAGAAATTGCACGAGACATCCATGCCTAATTACAGGTTTGCCCCACTACCATTTCCAGTTTCTAATTGAATTCTGGAAAATGGAATTGTTTTTCCTTTATGTTTTGAGGGTAGTACCATCAAGAAGCTCGTTTACAAGTTTTTGGAGTTGTTCCCCCTGTATACACATAAAAACTGCAATCTATTGAAATATCAGATGGAATTTCTTGTGTGCGGAGGTCGACAGCTCTCTTGGGAGAATGTTGTTATACCGCTGTATTAATCATGATAAAAGAAATTTGTGTTGTTCATAAAGTACCCGCGACCAGAAGAAGTTGAGTGAATTTGACTCACTCGAAGTTGTGATGACGACTTATCATCAAGGCAGAAAGGATTCATGGAAAATGATCTATAAATCCTTTCATTTGTAATTATTTAATGTTGTAGTCACTGAAAAGCAATATTGATTGTTATAACTAAAGTTTCGGAGTTGCTTTTGCTCCAGACTAAAAGCATCCACGCCAGATTCATAACGCCTCAAGCCGCAATGTCTTTGGATCAAGTTGCAGGACTTGCACAAAAAAGCAGTGTATGTGTGTTTCGATGGTTTCCAATATTAACGTCACTGTATCGCCCAAGATTGTTTTTAAGTCATCCAGGGCTCCAGTAATAATGGCTCGAAATACCTGCCATAACTTCGTTGTAAAGCTGATTATTCATATCGCATGCCTTCACTGCCTATTTATGCGATGTATTTATCACGTCGCTACATACCAATAAAAACATCCTCGTTTATCAAGTTTTTGACTGGTTATTTTGAGAAGGCATGTTGATTCAAGTTAGCTGTGTAAATGACCATTGATCTTGTGGTTGCGGAACGTGCAAGGAGTTATTTCGACGACTGACACAGAATTGTTGTTGTCTTCAAGGCAATGGCAGCGGGGCATAGCTGGCTATACAACTGTTTCTATCACGCGGAAGACGAATAAAAAGGTAAGTAAGTTGTCAAAATTACTTCATGCGCGTTCTTGAGCTAGATAGACTCCATAAAAAAGGTTTACTGCAAGACCAGTTCCTGCTTTTTCAATGTGTTTTTTGTAGGGTGTAAGCTAATTTAACGGAGTCAATATTACTGGAGATAGAATGAGTGATAATTTTTCAATACAAAACCCAATTAATCTTTTGACTGTCGATTCTACTCTGACCAAGCGCTCTAATAGTTAACAGGGACACCGCATTTTACTTTCAACCCAACTTACAATTTTAAGGACTTAATATGAAAAAAATACTGATCTTATTACTGCTGCTATCGACTTGTTTATGCCAAACAGTTTTCGCACAGGATCCAGATACTGGCTGGTGGTGGAACGCTGATGAACCAGGTCGTGGCTATACGATAGAGAAACAAAGCGACAAGATATTCTTTGCTGCTTACCTTTACGATGATTCAGGTAATCCAGTCTGGTATACAGCGGTATTAACCGTCGATGCCGATGATAATTTTATAGGCAACTTACAACAATTTGCAGGTGGTCAGACTTTAACAGGAGCATTCAAACCAGCAAATGTACTCAATGAAAATGCTGGGCAAATAATCTTGAATTTTTCTGACGACTTTACTGGAACATTAATCTGGCCCGGAGGTACGGTTCCAATTACCCGCTTTATTTTTGCCGAATAAAACTGCTTAAAATAATAATGATTTTTAGCTTAAACTTTACCTGAAATTTCGTTGTGCTTGACAGGAGCTTTCTGGTAGAGATAGCTGGTTTTATCAAACAACGATAAATATGTGTTGTTGAGAATGTTGTCATTCTCGAATGGCCTAATAAAAAAAGCGCGACCATTTTCGCGGTTGCGCTTTTTTTATTGTTGAATTACCCGAAAATTTAGCGCAATTTAGATATCAAGTGCGATATTTGCAAAAAAAGTTCGCTGTGGGTAAGGGTGGAAGTCGTAATAAGATTCATTAAGAATGTTGTCAACACCCACTGAAAACCTGGTTGTTATGTCGTTACCCAGATCAAGTCTGTATGTGGTTTTAAAATTGAGTAATACATATGCGCTTGAAGTTTCAAAAACACCTTGATTCACATCGTCGTTTTTTTCAGTGCTGTGTTGATCATTACGATATTGCACACTGAGTACATTATCCCAATTATCTGTTGTGTGATAGGTTGCGGTTGCATTGGCGCGCCATTTGGGGAGTCTCGGCCATTCATTGTCTTGCAGATCCGGGTTATTGGAGTCTTTTTTGATTTCCTTATTAATCCAGGTGCCATTTAGCGACAAGCTTAATGGCAGATCAAAGATATAGTCTTGAACATAGACAAGCTCAATGCCAATGGTTTCGGTTTCGTCAATACTTCGAGTGCGGTTCTTGGTTCCGCCACCGGTCTGTCTGGTTCTTGTGCGTAGGATTTCATCATCAATTGTATTATAGAAAACAGATGCACTTGCATAACCACTGGGAAGTTCATACTGAATTTTTAAATCATGAAAATAACCTTTCTCAGGGCCAAGATTCGGATCAGAAATATTGACTGAATTGGTGTTTGTAGAACTTTCAAACAATTCTTCCACGACCGGGAAACGATAAGCCTTGGCGAATGAATATCTGAAGTTGAGCTTATCTGTTGGGGAGAAACTCAATGAGGCTTTTGGCGAAAAGCGTGAAACAGCATCACGACCTGGCAGGCTCTCGTTTTCGATATGTCCTCTGGATTTCCAATAATCGTAGCGTCCTCCTGCCATAATATTCAATTGGTCAGTTATATCCCAATCCGTTTGCAAAAATAAACTATTGGTTTGAGTTGCGCCACCGTTAAAATTGTCGAACCGTGATTCATCCTTGCTGCCTGAAATGACATCATCAGACTCAAATGATTCCAACTTGAGGAAAGAGTGATTATATTGATAGCCAGCCATAAAGCCTAAATCATCGCGACCAAATAACTTGTCTGTAGCCAGTTTAATGCTGTAATCTGCCCACCAGGCTTCAATTTCATTAATACGACCTGATGTATCAGCCTGGTATGCAGGATCTTTCTTGCTGAACTTGGATTCCCTGCCTTGATCCTTGAAGGCATCAAAGTAGCTGGCTGTGGTGTCAAGACTCCAGTTGTCAGAAATTTTTCCTGATAGATTTAAGCCATACATCAAAGTTTGTCTTTCGTTTTCAGTTCCTGTAAATGTGCCGCGTCCGAAATTAGATGGATTGGCTTCAAATACGAAACCATTTTCTGTGGCCAGGCCGTCCCATACAGTGTCTCCATTTTCATCTTTTAGATAACTTCTCGATTCAGAGCTGCGCGTTGTATTTTCATAAGCCATTGTAAACAGGCCTCTCAAATCATCCGTGAAATCATAGCCAAGTTTAACCGCATACAAATCAGTTTTGTTCTGATTGACACCTTTATCGCCACTAATCACACTGGTGCCCCCTTGAATATCTTCAGGAAAAGCAGCGCCAGATACGGTGCTAGTTGGTTTGCCACTGGTTTCTGGATCATTCTTGATTTCTTCAAGTTCTTCATTGCTAGTGGAGCCAAAGGATTGTGGTTGACCTTCGTTCTCAATATGGTTAAAGAAACCATACACGGTAAACTTGTCAAAACGGTTACCTGCAGAAATAAATTCTCTATGTCCTGTTAGCGCTTCATTTTTGCCGAAACGGTCAGAATCTTGAATGAAGCCTTGTGCCTCTATATGCATTTCAAATTTTTCTGGCAATTTTGTTTTCAAATCAAAAGTGCCACCAAAAGATCCCTTATGTTCCGCCGAATATGGTCCGTAAAAAACAGTTGCCGTATCAATGGCATTGGGTGCGATCAAAGACCACTTTGGAGCACCATTCCATTTGGTTTGAACCGGGTTATGTAGTGGTATTCCATCGACGAATAAATTGAAATGATTGGTCTGCATATTGGTTGATCCGCGAATCGCAGTAATCCCATTGGTGTCGCCATAAAAGCGCCGTCTTACGTGTACACTGGGCGCCATCTTGATCGCGTCTGAAGCAGTTACCAGGTTGGTCTTGTTGATATCCTCACTCGTAACCTGAAAACTTGGTGTCGCAACGGTTGTATTTGGAAACAGCTTATGCGATGTGGTAATCACCATGGTTTCGCCAGAATATTTAGCAACCTGCTTGTCGCTTGCCTGTTTGTATTGTTCGGTATTCGGATTATCTTCTGCAAACACAGCTGAACTGAGTAACAGGCTCAGTAGACAGCTAAACAGTGTATTTGTGGTTTTCCTCTTCATTTGTTGACCCTTTTTGTATTGTTATTTTAAAAGAAATTTTTATATATCTAAAACATCAGTGGTGGTGAAATCCGTAAATAAGCTCCCGCCAGTGGCAACAATGCCATCTTGATAGTCCTTTAAAGACATACTCATATGTAAATATCAGAACCAGGTATTTATTTAACTGGTTATCGCATAAAAATCAGAAAATTAAGTTCATATTTGCAAAGCAATCCTTATTAAGTAAGCAATAAATGATCCAATATGTAAAGTCCAGACGAATGATTGATATTAATACTTGATATTCAGGTAAGTTATTGTTCTGGATAGTCAAAAACAGGCGATGTCTGAGTAAGGAACAGATAACAAGCCTGATTTTCTGGTGCTTGAAATTGAGCGAATGCTTATGACTGAATGAGACTGTGGCATATAGCGCAGTATTCTGTGTCATATGCCACAGTTATTGAGTTGAGAAGATAGATCGAAATACACAAGGTGCTTGAGCACGTTGTGTGTGATGGTTGTCCTTTATTTGGTCGGTTGAAGTCCGAATCTACATATTTACTGTATGAAATTGCGCAATTAAAAATTCACGTTAATAAAAAATATAGAGATAAAAGAAGCAAGTAATTTGGTAGGATGCTCTGTATGCATAACTCTCAGGTATTGAATTCTAATAGAGGAATCATGTGAGGCGCTATTTTTCAATTGGGTGTTTGAGGATGAGCTGAATCAACGGCTCTTATATGCATCGTCAAAAAATACTTGGTAAAGACAATTCTTAGCTAATAAGACCCACTAGATTAAGCCAGTAAATTGAACAACGATGGATATTTAGCAAAGCAACTAGTATGCCCATAGATGTTTACATTCATATTTATAGCTGTTAAATTCCTGCTTGTATGGTGAAGCTAAAGTTTGTGACATCGGCAATATGCACCCAAGTTAAATATTTAACCAGAATTTAGTATTTAATTGCTTAGTTGGGAGACTGTTCGAGAACAGAAACTGTAGGGAGGGAAAGCTGACCAAATCCAGCTTTTCCGCAGTAGGCTCTCTATTCTCGGGCAGCCATCTAGCTCAGCGTATCCCAGAGTGTGTATTAACAAATACTGAGAGATCCATTCCATATGAAAAAATACTTTACTTATCTTGTACTTGTCAGGGCTGTATTGTTATTGCTTATCCCCATGACTGGGAATGCTGCTGTAGCTATTCAACCCGGAATCGGAGGTGCTTGGTATAACACAACTGAATCAGGCCATGGCTTCATTCTCAATGTTTCAGAAAAGGATGGTCAGTTGACGCTCCTTGCTACCTGGTATGTTTACGACAATGATGGTAATCAAATGTGGCTAGTTGGTTCTGCTCCGTTTGAGCAGGGAGCAACGAGTATTACCATGCCAGTTATTGTGACTGAAAAGTTGCAGTTTGATAATCTTGGTGGCGGAGGCTTATTGGAATTAGCCTGGGGTTCGTTAGATTTCGAGTTTTCAACCTGCGATGAAGGTTTAGTTACCTACAATCCTAATCCAAATGCGGGATTCGCAGCCGGTACAACGACTATTCAGCGTTTGACCAATACAGCCAAGGTGCTTTGCACGGATGTTCCCAACAATACACAGGATCCAGGTAATCATTAAAACCTGGGTAATAACCAGAATCCAGATGATCAACCATCATTGATTGTAACCTTACCCTGGCTGTGACTGATATGTTTTGTACGAGGTCAGTATTTTTATATTCTGATACAAATGATCGAATTGTGTCTTAACAGATCGATATTTCTCTACAACTTTAAATTTAACCATGGATGTTTCTTATCATGATCAAACGAATTCTATTTTTTCTGTTCAGCATAACCTCTTTGTCGCTGATGTCTCACCAGGCAAATGCAGCAGTTCCGATTCAGCCAGCAATCGGCGGCGCTTGGTACAAGGCTACTGAGGAAGGGCATGGCTTTGTTGTTAACATATCGGAAGATGCCAACGGACAACTAACATTTCTTGCGACTTGGTATGTTTATGATACTGAAGGCAAACAAATGTGGTTGCTAGGCTCGGCACCATTCAGTGAAGGAGATATGAGTGTTACTGTTCCTGTGATTGTTACACAAGGAGCCAAATTTGATGATTTCATCAGTAGTGATGTGAATAAAACAGATTGGGGGAAATTGACGTTTGAATTTTCCAGTTGTGGTGAAGGGATTGTAAACTATAACTCGGTACTTGATTTCCCCTCAGGCACGGTTGCTATTCAGCGTTTGACAAATACGGCTGGTATTGATTGTGGTGACAGTAATGTTTCCACAGATCCCGATCCAGTTGATGGGGGTGGTTCAATCGTAAATCCTGGTGGTTTTGAAGATGGAATTCAAGTGATTTCAACGCGTTTTGAAGTTGGTGATTTATTTGGTACCCGCGAAATATGTAATGTATTTGCTGATGTTAAAAACCATAACAACAAAGATCAGAATATTATTGTAATCGTTGAGGCATTTTCCAATTCTGGAGAACTAGGGGGTGCTGCTCTAAATGGAAATGTTAGTGCTGGACAGACAACGACATTACACAACTTAATTCTTGGAGATGCTGGATTTGCCCTTTGTTCGCAAGTAAAGGAAATCAAAGTAAAAGATGTTCAAGTCATTGGAGGGGGATTGTGATTTTTGAATTGCAGTCTTGATAATTCGATGATTTTCAATATCTTTATGATTAGACCAAATGTGTTCAACCTGGAGCTTGTTTGGTCACAAAATCAAAAGCATCAATAATGGACAATACGTATGAACAAAAAAATTAAAAATATATTGCTACTCGGCATTGTTGCCCTTTCGTTTCTATCCTTGCATGTCAATGCGGCCTATCCGATTCAATCTGCAACGGGTGGCGCATGGTATAACCCTGATGAAGATGGACATGGATTTATTCTCAATGTTTCAAAATTACCAGAAGGTCAATTAACATTGTTGGCAACCTGGTATACATACGATAATCAAGGCAATCAAATGTGGTTGATTGGTTCTGCACCTTTTGAAAATGGTGCGGACAGTGTGAGTGTACCAGTCATTGTCACATCAGGCTTTTCATTTGGCGCACCTGCGGATGTCTCGCAACAGGATTGGGGCATACTGACCTTTGAGTTTTCGTCCTGCACTGCTGGGTCTGTTCAATATGTTCCGAATGATAGTGCCTTCATCGCTGGTACTGTTCAGATAGAGCGTTTAACCAATACTGCCGGACATAAAAACTGTAGTGATGACGTTTCGGGTCAGGTTCCAGGTGGAGATAACAATCCAGGTGGCAATACTGTCGGTGGGTTTGAAAAAGGCATTGAAATCATTTCGATTTCAAGCAAACCAGTCCAGAAACGTCGGGTAACCGCTTGCGATGTACAAGTGGAAGTTCGTAATCATAATTCAAAAGGTGTGAGTTTGGTAATGCTGAGTATTGATGCGTTTTCTGGATCAGATAAATTAGGTAAGGCTATTGCAATTGTAAAAAATATTCCTGTGAATGGAACAGGGATTGTTGAGGGTACAGTGATCAGTGGCAATTTTTCAATCGAGAATATCAACAATGTGTTTCCCACGTGTGCTTCGATTGAGCGATTCGGTAACCCTGTCATTACCACGGTTATTCTTGAAAGAGATATATCTGCTTCCGTTGTCAGGTGATTCAATAATGAGCAAAACGTTGAAGATATTTGATATTCCATAAGAATACACTGTGGGAGGTTAAAATGTGCCCACCCTTTTGTCACTGGACATCAAAGTGTCATAATTGACGATAAACCACATGATCAACCCTTCTGGTTAGAAGGATATCTCCATGGAGGTGGAGTTGAGGAAACTGATTACAAAATGGGTCATGTTGTTGTGCCTGATGCTAGGCGCTTCTTTAAAATCAAACGCTGAATCAACCGATAACCCAAAAACTGTAGTTGATATCCCATCAATTGGCAGTATCGATACACCAACCCAGGTCACCACTAACGACCCTGAGTTGTCCATAGAGGGGTGGGCGTTAGATGTGGATGGCGTTGCGAAAGTGAAGCTTCGGATTGATGGCAAGCAGGAGATTGACATCAATCATGGTTTAACTCGCAATGACGTTGCGAAGGTACATCCCGGATATCGAGATGCAAATAAAGCAGGATTCGCCTCACGACAAGATTTAAGCAAGTACTTAAGTGCCCACAGTCAGATCGGCATCATTGTTGTCGATAATAATAATGTCGAAACAGTCATCGGTTCACGATTCGTGGTGATGCCTGGCAAGATGAATCAGTGGCAGGCACTTTATGATCGAAACCCTCAGTGGGTTAATGATCAATTTTATTTCCTGCATGCCACAAGTGCAGCGAGTACTGGTGGTGCCGGTGGTTTATCTCAGGCCTATGCACACTATTCTAGTCCAACCATGCGCATAGGACTTCGTGTGCCTATTTTGTATATGCGCACAACACTGGGGAAAGACAAGGATTGGCTGTTTGACCCTGATTTTGATACCAGCAAAACGTTTAATGATAAACGTCTGGTGGATGATTCTCTGCAAACAGTCATTGACTATGCAGTCGCTGAAAAACTGGCAGTCTCATTCACATTGAATGGCGGAATCTGGGCAGATGCCGCCGGGACTGCAGCAGATTGGGATCTTAATGATTCTTTGGAAGAAGATCCGTTAAATTGCCAATGGACCCAGTACGATGAGGTGTTTGCTGACGATCACCTCAAAGGATTGACAGGCTCTACCGAGTCACCAGAGCTTGCTCGGGTATTGACTTTGAATGTCTTTGCCAAAGATGTGCGTCGTTACAAGAAAAGAAATCTGCAAGCTGCTGGAAGAGTTATTCTAAAATTCCAGCAACAGTATCCTGAATTATTTGCTGGTATTGGTCTCGATGCGGATACTTATCTCAATCCTTTTTTTGAAGGTCACTGGCATGACTATAATCCCAATACAATTCGTCAGTTCAGACAGTGGCTACAAGGAACAGGGGTTTATGCTCCAGAAGGTGTGCTGGAAAAATATCGTAAATCAGACCTTTTAGATCTGCGGCGGTTGAATTCACTCGCGGAAACAAATTACAAATCCTGGGATGAGGTTGATCCACCGCGTAAAAAGCCAGCCCGAAGTAACCAGAGAGAGCCCAGTCGATTAAGCCGTTGGTGGCTCAAGCTAATGGCTCGGTTTGTCGATCTTCCGCCTGCAAAAAAGCTCACTCTGGAAGAGGTCGTGAAGCTGGAAGTACCATGGATTAAACAATGGGAATTGTTTCGCAGACATCTTGTTGATTTACACTATGATGATCTTTCGGTATGGCTGACCGAGACAGGGTTTAACTCCCGGGATATTTTTTCATCACAGGGATTCACTGCACCACATTCAAGTGCATTGCCGTTTGCTGTTTATCTCGACAGCCCGGTTAAGAACTATGATTCGGGTGGTATGAGTCTGGAAGGTGCGGTGCCTCGTAATGGTCATTTGGGTGCGATTATCTATGGCGAAAGTTCTGTGAATAATATTCGCATGGAAACAAACGGAAGTCTCTTCGAGGCTTTCTATAAAGCTGATCCGAATTGGGGAGTGGTTGAATACAACACTTCAGATTATAAGCATCCTGAGCATTTGGCTGACTATGCACAGGCCTACCGATCTTTGCGTGATGTCTTTAATTATCAGTCGCGGTTTGTGTCCGCGATGGCATGGAATGGTTCAAATGGGGAGATGGTGGATAAACCTGGCTTTGCCGCCCACACTGCCTTACGTAATACACCTATGGAACTTGCTATGAAAGACTTTATGGTGTCGCGTGCGTATTTACCCAGAAGAGCATTGATCTGGGAGTTTGGTACTCCCCGGCACCTCGATCACGATGACTGGAAAGCTTCAATTGGCTCGATTGAGCCAGACTTTGGGTCTCTCGTTGTGACAGCTAGTGAGAATCAAGCAACACTTGTGTCACCATCACTGATTACCATTAAAAAACAGCATGATGTTCTGGTACTTGGAATCAGACCAAAGACAGCCATTCGGAAAATTGAAGTAATGAGTCGATCTCACAAACAATCACTTTCTGATTCGCTTAATGTATCGAGGTTAAACACGACCGCAGCAGGTGTCGAAATCCCACTGGATTGGCAAGATGCCGACCCAAAACGTGGATTTGAGATTATATTTACCTTGAATAGCGAGGTGAGAAAATTTCAACTGGATCATGTGGTTTTGCTGCCAGATTTTATGGTTGGAGACTCTCGACAGGCTGATATTGATTGATACAAGGCCACTCATTCCTCAATGTCAATCAGTGTTGAAAATGATCGACTAACAAATCAATAAATCCTTGCACACGCTGCGGCATATACTGGCGACTGGGATAAACAAGTTGAAGATCAGAACCACCCGATGTACTTTGCTTGTTAAAATCTTGCATAAAATCATCCAGAACAGTCACCAGTCGTTTGGCCTTTATATCAGCAGCGACATCTAGATAAGATTTCATGGCAATCCCAGCACCTTCAAGTGCCCATTGGCGTATTAAAGCACCATCATTAGTTGACCGCGCAGCGTCTATGACAACTGTTTCCACTCCCTTCGGTGTTTGAAAATACCAGCTTGCTAAAGGCTCTGTGGCACGAACCATGACCAGGCAATCATGTTGTGTCAGTGCTTGCGGAGTTTTTGGTATGCCTTTTCTTTTCAGATAATCGGGTGATGCGCAAACAACGCGGTGACTGGCAGCCAGTTTTCTCACGATCAGCGAACTGTTTGGTAAATGACCGTATCGCACTCCCAGATCAAAACTCTGTTCAGCCAGATTGACGATGCCGTCAGTCAAATACAGGTGTGGTTTGATATCCGGGTGCTGCGCGATAAATTTCGATAGCAGCGGTGCGATATATTGTTGTCCCATATCTGATGTTGCAGTAATGCGCAAGGGACCGGCGAATGTTTCTTTTACTGACTGAAGTTGAGCCTCCGCTTCACTGACATCGGCGAGAATGCACAGGCAGGCTTCGTAAAATTTGCGACCAGCCTCAGTCGGAGAAACGTGTCTTGTGGTTCGATTTAATAAACGCATGCCATAGCGTTGTTCCAGTGCATTGATGCGCGCACTCATGCTGGCCGGTGACAACCCAACCTCACGCCCGGCTACCGCAAGACCACCATTTTTAACGACACGCACGAATAAATCCATATCGCCTAATTTGTCCATATTATTCAGTATTTATGTATAGAGTTTTCATATTATACGATATTGTCTATTAATACTGAATTATGTATTCTACAGAGCCACTTGCAAAACTATGAGATCACAACCGACTGAGATTGTGACTGAGTCGTCTGTTACGATTTTTTCACGGAATGGCTGTCATGTCACAGATGAACACCAGCAAATTCTTGTCATCTTGATGTGTTTTGTCAATTTAGAGCATACCGATCCTCCTGTGGGACTCAATTCCCTTTCTTTCTCCTTCAGTAAACTATCATTTACTCAAGAAAGCACAGCATCTGATTCACTGTCAGCGCTAGAATCCCAAACATTAAATGACACATCACTTTTGCATGCCCACGCACCCGAACCACACGTCCTCCAAATTCATCTTTCAAGCGCCCGTTGACGCGCTCTACAGTGCCGCGCTCTCGGTATCGTATGGTTTCAGAAGATTGATGACCAATGATCCGGTTGCGTTTGTTTTCAGCGTGTATTTCATCCTTGAGCGTTTTATCGCGCCGTGGGTTTCGGTCAATCAACGGGACATGGCCTAACTGCCGACTGGTTTCATGGATCTGAGGCACATCATAGGCAGCATCCATTAAATCATAGAGGTTGGTGACACGTTGATGACTGATCATTGCCAATGGAATCGCCACTTGGCTATCATGCGTTGAAGCCGAGGTTAAGACACAACTGATTGGAATGCCGCCATCGGCTGAATCAATATGCAGCTTATAGCCTGTCCAACTGGTTTTGTAACCTTTGCTGTTTTTCTTGGTTCCCACATCACAGGCTATGGGCAAATCGTCAAGCATCTCCTCCAAGGGGATCCCTGTGGTCTGCTTTTCAATCCGCGTCAGTGTTTTCTCGCGAACTTCGCCTTTTTTTGGGCGTCCACGTTGCTTGGGGTGTTTTACAATGGGTTTCTTTTTGATCGGTTTTTCACGTGCATTGATCGCGGTTGAGTCGCGCGAATTATGTCCGACGATTTCACCACGATAGTGTTTTTTGATCAACGCTTCATGGATACGTTCCGGCAATTGCGATTCAGAGAATTCGGCTAATGCGCGAGAGACTGTCCATTCCTTTGGAATATCGCTGACACGTTCCCATCCACACAGACGCCTTAATGCGATGTCGGTGTGTAATCGATCTAACAACAGGCGCGTTGTTGGCATGTGATACACCATCTTTGCAACAAAGGCACGTGCAATGGCGACTCGATCCTTGGGTGGACGTCCAGGATATCCTTTGCTGGAATCAATAAATGCTTCAATGTGGAGTATTTCTAGCGTCGTTATCAGCTCCTGTTGTTTTTGAGTTAACGGGCCGAGTTCTTCGATCATTCGAGGAAATAATGTGTTTTTAATTGTCCACCAGGACTGTGCTATTGTTTCTCGTAACTTGCTCATTTTCAGATATTTTTAGAGTGTTTAGGCACCTCTATTTTATCATTTTTGAGCAAGGTTTTTCTTTTTTTGCTATTCAAGCAATTAAATCCCCTCGCTTTTATGCATTTTGCAAGTAGCTCTACAGTTCATCGTTATTAAATCGCAGAACGAATTTATGCCAGTGGAGAGAGTCAATGAAAATTAACCATGTATTAGTCCGAGCCAGCGATCTTGAAACCATGAACCGATTCCTGGTAGACACTATCGGACTGGAAGCAGGTGAACGTCCACCGTTCCCCTTTTCTGGTTCATGGTTATATAGTGATGGCAAACCGATTATCCATGTCATTCATGACTTGTCGGCAGGTAAGACTGATGGGACGGTTGACCACGTTGCCCTTGAGGGCGCAGATTACGACATATTGCTTGCTGCCTTAGCCAGGTATGACATTGAATATGCCGAACGTGTTGTGCCGCAATCAAAAGAACATCAGGTCTTTGTATCCGGCCCGGATGGTCTTAAGGTAGAAATGCTGTTTCCCGCTGGGATTAATAAAACTCAATCAGGAGAAAACAATGAAAGCTATCGGTTTGTATAATTATTTGCCCATTGAGGATGAGCAATCTCTTATCGATGTACAGGTCGATATGCCTGAGCCTAGTGGTAAAGATTTACTGGTTGCTGTAAAGGCAATTTCCGTCAATCCGGTCGATACTAAAATCCGGGCACCAAAAGACCAAACTGAAACTACACCTCGCATACTGGGATGGGATGCTGCTGGCGAGGTGATTGCAATTGGTTCGGAAGTTGCTGATTATATCATTGGTGATCAGGTGTACTATGCAGGCGACATTACTCGTCCCGGATCTAACTGTGAATTTCAATTGGTTGATGAGCGTATCGTCGGTAAAAAACCGACTTCCCTCTCATTTTCCGAAGCAGCTGCTTTGCCGCTAACTAGCATTACTGCCTGGGAAGCACTGTTTGATCGGTTGGGTATTTCTAGCCAAGGCGATGATGCGGGCAAGTCTATTTTGATTATCGGTGGCGCGGGTGGCGTAGGATCAATCGCCATTCAACTGGCAAGTAAATTAGCCAGGTTGAACGTTATCGCCACTGCCTCTCGGGATGAATCACGTGATTGGTGCCTGAAACTTGGTGCGGTGCTGGTTATCAATCATCGTCATTCGTTGACTGAACAGCTGGCTGCGCAAAATATTTCCCATGTAGATTACATTCTTTGTCTCAATAATACCGATCAGCATTGGTCGGCAATGACGCAAGCCATCGTGCCACAAGGCAGTATTTGCTCGATTGTTGAAACGACACAGCCAGTCGAGCTTGGTTTATTAAAAAGCAAAAGCGCAAGCTTCGTTTGGGAGATGATGTTTACCCGGTCGATGTTTCAAACACCAGACATGATCGAACAGCAAAAACTGTTGAATACAGTTTCCGAGTTAGTGGATAGTGGTGAGCTAGTCACTACTGCCAATCAAGTCATTCAGCCTATCAATGCAGAAAACCTACGCAAGGCTCATGCGGTAATTGAGCAAGGTAGTTCAATCGGAAAAGTCGTGCTGGAGGGCTGGAGATAAGAGATATTGCTTTCGCCTTGCTCTTGAACAAAATAGAGGGCAATCTGAGCAGTTACTGATTACGCTGAGTAGTACTACACAATAATCTTTAGTAGGAGAAAGAAATGTCAAATGAAGGCTACCATGAACCCATTAATGAGTTATCTGACGAAACCCGCGATATGCATCGCGCTATCACCTCGCTTATGGAAGAGTTAGAAGCTGTTGACTGGTATAACCAACGGGTTGACGCTTGCAAAGATGTAGAACTTAAGGCGATTCTTGCCCACAATCGAGATGAAGAAAAAGAACATGCAGCGATGGTGCTTGAATGGATACGCCGAAAAGACCCTAAAATGGATAAAGAGTTGAAGGACTATTTATTTACGGAAAAACCAATTGCTCATCAATGATTATTTTGCGCAGCATGACAGCTTTATCAAGCAATCATCAAGGATATTTTTAAGCGATGAAACTAACCGGTCGATGCTTGTGTGAAGCAATCAGCTATGAGATAGAAGGTCCGTTAGGGCCAATCTTTAATTGTCATTGTTCTAAATGTCGGCGCTGGCATGGTGCTGCATTTAGAACACGCGCATCGATAAATAAATCTCAATTCAAATGGGTGACTGGCAAGCATTTGCTGTCTACATTCCACTCCTCAGACAATGTTATCAAAACATTTTGTTCGATCTGTGGTTCAAATTTAATGAGCTTTTATGAAAATGACCCAGGCCTTGTTGGTGTGCCATTGGGTGGCTTGGAGTAAGACCTGGAAAGTACACCTGTTGCAAACATTTTCCTGATTACCCATAAGCTTCCGCCAATTTTAAAAGTCTGTCTGGCATAGGAGTCGTCCTGACTGCAACATAGGCAAAACGAGGGATCATATCTTCTAGCTGGAACCGTCTGTTATGGCGATAGCAGAATTCAGCAAGATAGCGTGGCAAATGCTTTGGGTTGATTGCATGGTAAGTGCCAGTGATGGCATTTTTAACATTGCCTATCATGGTATTCACCCAAGCAAATTCTTTTTTTGTGACACTTTGGTATCCACCGCCTGTTACAATGCTGATGTGATGACAATCAGCATCAGTCACTGCTGAAAAACAAGGCAATCCATCCGAAATAACCGTGCTATCAGGCTGTAGATGCTGTTTTGCCCAGCGTGATATTTCTGTCTGCCGAAACCCTTTAACGACATTCATATTCATTGCAATCGGGTGACCTTCTTTATCGAGTGAAACAGCGGCAACAAACGGGACCTTATTGGCTGAGCCTCTGCCTCTTTTTCCACCGTGGCGTTCGCCACCCCAATAGACGTCATCTAACTGGATTGTTCCACTGAGTCGCTTGCAATCATCTCGTTCCTTCATGACCTGCATGATCTTGTGTTTCATACTCCATGCTGTCTTGTAAGACACACCGATTTCACGTTTAAGCGCCAACGCTGACAGACCTGTTTTTGATTGTGTGATTAAGTAGATGGCTAAAAACCACTTCGTTAGAGGAAGTTTGGTTTGCTCAAAAATGGTTCTGCTTATCAATGACGTTTGATGATGGCATTGATTACACTGATAGAGCTTTCTTGCTTTTAAAAAGCAATACTGATAACCACCACACTCAGGGCAATTAAACCCTGTCGGCCAGCGTAATTTGAATAAAGCTTCGCGGCATTGGCTTTCTGTTCCGTAGTCTTGAAATAGCTGTATTAAGCTATAGCCTGCCTGGAACTGCACTTTATTGTCTCTGTTTGGGAGGGTTAAAACCCCCAGCTTCAGCTGGCAGCTTTTAGCATGAAGCAGTATTCTATGTGTCATGAAAGAGTACAGACGAGGAAGTCATTCGGTTTTTCAGCTCCATATTCATATGGTTTGGTGTACAAAATATCGTAAGAACGTATTGAAAAAAGATATTGGAATACGGCTACGTGAACTGTGTCGACAAATCTGTTCGGATATGAGTGTTGAAATATTGTCGGGAGTTGTCGCTAAAGATCATGTTCATGTTTTGGTATCAATTCCTCCGCAAGTGTCAGTGAGTAAAGTGATCCAAAAGTTGAAAGGTAAGTCATCGTATAAGCTACAACGAGAATTTGGATCGTTACGCAAAGAATATTGGGGGCAGCGGATGTGGGCACGCGGATATTTTGCGTGTAGTACAGGGAATGTAACCGATGAAATGGTCAAAGACTACATTGAAAATCACGCAGAACGGACTGATGACTTTCATGTAGAAGAGTAGGTCTTCGGATGCTGATCTTCAGCTGCCATGTGGCAGTCAACATATTGCTGGCTTTAGCCTGAATGACACTTACAGTGCGAAGATCAAGCCACCGGTCTTCAGCCGGTGGTTAGCTTGACTTTTGCTCATGGCTTTGACTCCGTGGTTACATATCCATTAGAGTGAAAATTCCGAGTAAAGTTGCGGAAGCTTATGGGTAATCAGGAATATGTATGGAAAACAAGTTCGTGGCATCGAACGCAGCACTTTCCTGATTGACCCAAATTCAGTGCTTATCAACGAGTGGCGTAAAATAAAAGTTAAAGGACATGCGGAATTGGTGCTGGAAACAATACGTCAACACACGACAAAATAGTCACAGGAACGTGCATTAAATAAACAGGTGAATTCAAGTTGCAAGAGCACCACCTGATATCGAATCAAAGACCTCGAAAGGTGTTCTGTATTTGAGGCATTTTCTAGGCCTATGATTAAGCAAATTGACTGCTTTTTCAAGCTCAAATTCTGTCACCTTCAAGAAGTTGGTTCCTTTGGGAAAATATCGCCGAATTAAACCATTGGTGTTTTCATTGCTACCGCGTTCCCAGCTTGCATAAGGCTTGGCAAAATAGACCTTGAATTTGAGCTTTTCTTGTAACTCTCTGAACAAGCTATTTTCACTGCCATTATCTAACGTCATCGTTTTGCGATACCTTTGAGGAATGCATTTGAATAGCTTTAAACTTACTTGGTTAAAATTACTGGCTGTACCATCTTGTGCTTTGCCGCACAGTAGAAATCGGGACTTACGTTCAATATGCGTAACGAATCTGCCCTGATGCCTATGGCCAACCATGGTGTCACCTTCCCAATCGCCATAGCGCAGCCTTTTTTCAACCGCACATGGGCGCTCATCGATATCAACACGACCTGGTATGTTCCCCCTCAATGAGCCGTATCGTCTTTGTTTCCGCCGCTTCTTGTGGCTGCGAACCAAATACGTGTAGAGCGTGCCTTGTTGTTCAGCATCGTTGAATATCCACTGATAAATTGCCTCCGGACTCAGCCTCATGGTCTTTTTGCTGTGTGGATAGTCGCGTTTTAATCGATTACTGATAATTTCCGGTGACCAGCCAATTTTGAGCTTACCCAAAACATATTGTTTGAGCTTCTCATTGGACGCTCGTTTTGTATGGCGGGGTTTTGCTTTTCTAGCGTCTGCAAATTGTTGCGCTGCTTCATCCCAATAACAATTAAATAATCGTTTATTGCGCCTGAGTTCACGTGAAAGCGTGGTGTGTGATCGGTGCAATTTTCTGCCAATCTCCCGAAGCGGCACACCAGCTTGATGATTATAAAAAAGACACATGCGGTCTCGCGCGTTAAGATGGGTATAGGACATCAGGAGCTCCTGTTTTTGAAGTTGTCGTAAACCTCAAAATAACAGAACTGCCTTTGGTGTCCTAATCTCTATGTTAGGTGGTGCACTTTGAAACTGAATTCACCAAATGTTTCTGCAATTGTGGCATGTTGGACGTGTCTCTACTTCGAAAGTTAACGGTTTGCAACCGATTGCTCCTTCCTCTTGTATTGCCAAAGATACTAATGTCTACATCTTTGATGGCGCGCCAAAAGGTGATGCAACCTTTGTCGATGTCGAAGAGCCGCGAGCAATGACAGAAACGGATATTCAACAGGTCATCGAGGAATTCCGAACAGGGGCAAAGAATGCGATTGCTGCTGGATTTGATGGGGTTGAAATTCATGGCGCCAATGGCTATCTAATCGATCAATTTCTGCGTTCAAACTGCAATCAACGAACTGATGACTATGGTGGATCACAACAAAAACGCACACGTTTTTTAATCGAGGTCACCAAAGCAGTTGCCGATGCGGTTGGCAAAGAAAAAACTGGCGTGCGTTTATCGCCTTATATTCGATTCAAAGACATGGAAGACCCAGAAATCCTCGACACTTTTATGATTGCAGCCGAACAACTCAACCAGCTCGACATAGCTTATATTCATCTCTGTGAAGCTGATTGGGATGATGCGCCAGAAGTGCCAGAATCATTCAGAAAAGAATTAAGACAAAAATTCAGTAACACGATTATTGCAACTGGGAATTACACGCCTGAGCGGGGTAATGAGGTGATCAATAAGCAGTTGGTCGATCTGGTCGGGTTTGGGCGTAAGATTTTAGCCAACCCAGACTATCCAGACCGCGTCGCAAAAAATGTTCCGCTCAATGAAATCACCAATACCCACACATTATTCGGTGGGGGTGCAGCTGAAGGTTATACTGATTATCCGTTTTATCAGGAGTCATCTGTATAAGAATCTTCTTATACAAGGAGTCTGATATATCAATGACTTTGATGATGTTAATTTGGTTGCTGGGTGGTTGTTCTCACTGTATCTGGAGAGGTTAAAAAATATTGTGTTTGTTAATAGAGTCCAACTCTGTTTGTTAATAGAGTCCAACTCTGTTTGTTGAGAGTATATAATGCTTCTCAGTTTTACCTGGCATAAGCCATCACAATTAATAAGGATGATATCAACTACATGAGTACCCTCGAGAAATTAGAACAAATGCCGATGCAGGACTTCACTGCAAAAGCCTACCTGGAATATTCCATGTACGTTATTCTCGATCGTGCCTTACCGCATATTGCTGATGGTTTAAAGCCGGTACAGCGACGTATTATTTACGCGATGTCCGAGTTGGGTTTGTCAGCGACATCAAAACACAAAAAGGCAGCCCGTACAGTTGGTGATGTGTTAGGCAAATATCATCCGCATGGTGATTCTGCTTGTTATGAAGCCATGGTGTTAATGGCTCAACCCTTTTCATATCGCTATCCATTGGTTGATGGCCAAGGTAACTGGGGTTCGATTGACGATCCTAAATCGTTTGCTGCGATGCGTTACACAGAAGCGCGTTTAACGCAGTATGCACGGGTGTTGCTTTCTGAGTTAGCTCAAGGCACGGTTGAATGGGTGCAGAATTTTGATGGCACGATGCAAGAGCCTAAATTATTGCCAGCCAGATTGCCTAATCTGTTACTGAATGGAACATCTGGTATTGCTGTTGGTATGGCAACTGATATTCCGCCCCACAACATAAGAGAAGTGGCTAACGCATTAATACACTTGCTAGATGAGCCGGAGTTATCAATAGAAGCTTTGTGCGAGCATATACAAGGACCAGATTATCCAACTAAGGCTGAAATTATTACTTCCTCTGAAGATATCCGTGCCATGTATGCGACCGGCAATGGCTCAGTGCGAATGCGAGCGCTGTTTAAGCGTGAAGAAAAATCACTGGTGATTACCACATTGCCACATCAGGTTTCTGGTGAGCGAATTATTGAACAGATTGCTGAACAGATGCGTGCGCGTAAACTGCCAATGGTTGATGATTTGCGTGATGAGTCGGATCATGCCGCTCCGATTCGTTTAGTCATCATTCTGCGCTCCTCACGTGTCGATTGCGACCAGCTGATGTCGCACTTGTATGCCACAACTGATCTGGAGCGCAGTTATCGAATCAACATGAATGTGATTGGTTTAAATGGCAAGCCAGAGGTTAAGAATTTACGTCAAATTTTGACTGAATGGCTGGTTTTTCGTACAGATACAGTCAAGCGTCGTCTCAATTACCGGCTGTCCCATGTGCTTGATCGATTGCATATTCTGGATGGTTTGCTGATAGCATTTCTCAATCTTGATGAAGTCATAGCGATTATTCGCAATGAAGATGATCCGAAGCACGAGTTGATGCAACGCTTTTCACTGTCAGAGATTCAGGCTGATGCCATTCTGGATACACGCTTGCGACATTTGGCACGTCTGGAAGAGATGAAAATTGTTGGTGAACAAAAAGAGCTGGTCATTGAACAGAAGAAACTGGAAGGTTTGCTGAGTTCGCCACGTAAATTGCGTAAATTGATTCAAGATGAAATTCGTGCCGATGCGGAAAAATATGGAGATGACAGACGTTCTCCGATTGTGCAGAGAGACGCGAGTCAAGCGATTAATCCAGACGCATTAATATCGGATGAGCCAGTCACCTTTGTATTATCAGATAAAGCCTGGGGGCGAGTTGCCAAAGGCCATGATATTGATCCGGCAGGTCTTGCTTATCGCACTGGCGATGGATTTCTTTGTGCTGTACAAGGACGACGCAACCAGCCATTCATTGCCTGGGATTCTAGCGGACGTAGTTATGCACTAAAAGCTGATGATTTTCCATCTGCCCGAAGTCTAGGTGAGCCGTTAACTGGGCGCTTAAATCCTCCGCAGGGATCGAGTTTCCTGGCAATTCTTACCGGAGCTGAGCGACATTATCTGGTTGCTTCGAGTGGTGGCTATGGATTTCGAGTCAAGCTCAGTGATATGTTGTCTAAAAATCGAGCAGGCAAAGCTGTTCTAAGCTTGAAAGCGGATGAACTGGCTCTGCTTCCTTCGCTTTGTGACGATTATGAGACTGCTCGTGTCGCTGCGATTAGTCAGCAGGGTCGATTGTTGGTGTTTGCAGCTTACGAACTTCCAGAGCTGAGTAAAGGACGCGGGAATAAACTGATTCAACTGGATAAAGCCAATGATAATCTAGTCGCTGCTGTTATTGTGCCAATTGAAGGTGGTTTGCAGCTTTGGTCTGGCAAACGGCATATTACTCTCAAAGCAGCTGATCTTGGTGGATATGTTGGTAGTCGTGCTCGCAAAGGTAACTTTTTACCCAAAGGTTTTCGTGATGTATTTAAAGCGCAAGCTAAATATTAGCTCGTCTTCGGTTGGCTCTTGAACAGCTTCTTGGAAAGTTATTGTTGTTTGGGAAATCTGCTTGTTCGCAATAAGGTTGTCTGCTGAATTCCATAAATTCATGTGCGAGTAAACAATTTATGATGAATATCAAAGCGGCTCACTTGGTATTTCAGATACTCTGAATCATCGTAATATTGTTGGACTTGCAATTTTATGTAGCAATTCTTGCGTGTTATACTTGGTGTAGATATTGCTTTTATTGTTTCGTTAAATGGTTGGATCGCATTGAATCAAAGGGGTATAGATTGAGAGTAAGCAAATTTACATCATGCTATCTGGGTTTGATAGGGATGGCAGTTAGTTGTTTTGCAATGGCATTAGATTCCGCTGTTGTTCCATCAATAAAAATGCCCCAACAATTTGAAAATATCACTCAACAGATTCAGATAGAAATTGACGCTGAAGTTGAACAACGGGTTTCTCAACAGCGGGTATTAATTCACGACGATGCTTTTTTTGCTGTTGTAAAGACAAGCGAGGCCTTGCAGCTACTAATAACAGGAAATAAAGATGCAGCAATAAAGCAACTCGACAAGGTGCACGAGAGGTTAAATAAACTTATAGAGAAGGGACATAAAGCCCAATCTGAACCTGTGCTGGTTATTAATCTGGTTAACGATTCTCTAACTAGTTATGATGAGATTCAGCGTAGAAAGCAAAACATTGATGCTCAATGGCAACTTGGCCATACACAAAAAGTTCGGCATTTGCTTAACCACTTTGTCAGTGATACCTCAGTCAGAACTTTTCACATGTCAGTGCAGCGGTTTGTAAAAGATATAAAGGAAATCAATCGGCTGATTAGTGACAGTAAACTGATTAGTGACAGTAAAATAGAGAAAGCTAAGCATTTGATACAAGCATTGCTGAATTCATTAACAGCGTCAGATTATACGATTCCTTTGCCACTGTTTCGGGCTGAACTGATGATCACTAAAGCTGAACAGTTGACCCAGCAAGTTACCAATACCGAACCAGTTGATGTCAATCAGCTATATTTACTCCTGAGTAATGCCAAGTATCAACTTAAGCTTGCAGAAGCTTTTGGATATGGTGATTCCAGGCGTTATGCGAAGTTTTTTCAGGCAATCAAGGGCATCAAAAGCCTGGTAAAAGCCAATCAGCAGACGGCAAAACTTTTTAGCAAACTCAAATATGCAATACTCAACTTGAAAAACGAAGTGATTGAGTATAAGTGATTTTTGCTTTCGCCTTGCTCCTGGACATAACAGAGGCCTAGGGCTGAACAATTTATAATTACTCTGAATAGTTGTAACTGAACTAGAGAATATATTCAAACCGTTACGAAATAATTGACGAATTATCCTATTTGCCCTAGAATTGATGAGATTGTTCCCCTGTAGCTCAGCCGGTAGAGCAGGTGGCTGTTAACCACCTTGTCGGCGGTTCGAATCCGTCCGGGGGAGCCAGTATTTTTATGTAAAACAATCAACTATAAGACGATTCACTTGTCTTTTTTAGATTGCATTTACAGAGTGTGCTGATTTTTCGGTGTTTTTGTGAGATGGTCAGCATATTCAGCCAAGTGCCCCCACTGATAAATGCGTATAGCACCGAACCATTTGTTAATACTGGACCAGCCACCAAGTTGTAATGGTTAACCAAAAACAGGAAACTGTCTAAGACCTCGCTGAAGGGCGCATCGCAGCGTTAAAAGTGATCTCAAAATGCCCACATACACCAAGTATGCTGTGCTTTTTCATCCATTTTTGCCTTGTGCTATATCCCTTGATCGAGATTTTAGACAGGTTCTAATAGCTGCCGCTTATATATTTCTCCAATTCCTTTATAGTAAACTCTTGGTCGGATATTATCTGTTTGACAAGATCACCGATACTCAAAATTCCTATCAATTCTCCATCCTGATAGACGGGCAGGTGGCGAACACGCTTTGATGTCATCAAAGCCATGCATTCTTTTAACCTGTCATCGGGAGCGACGTAGATTACATTCTTGGTCATTAATTCACCAACCGTGGTCTGTTTCGAAGATTTTCCTTTCAGGACAATTCCACGCGCGTAATCCCGTTCAGAGAATATGCCTTGCATTTTTTTGTTTTCCATGACCAAAAGAGAGCCAATATTCTTTTCGGCCATGAGTTCAAGTGCCTCAAAAACCGAAGCGCTGGTTCTAATCGTCCACAGTTTAGAATCTTTAGATTGTAGAATTTCTCTTACAGTAAACATAATTTTTCTCCCTCCTACCAATAAGGTACCGGGGTTATTTCATGCACGTTTCTATGTCAGTCCAATGATCTCCTGTACTAACCCTGCTAACATTGAAGGAAAAACCCCAATCCCAATCACAAGCAGTATCACAATCCCCATCACCCAAAGCTCTGTTCGTGTTGTGCTGATCTCTGTGTTTGCTGGAGATTCAACTTCATCAACCATCACCAGAATAATACGCAAATAATAAAACAGCCCCATCACGCTACCGATAATCAAAGCTGCCAATAACCACCATAATTGCGCATTGACAGCCACCAGGGTGAGATAAAACTTACCGATGAATCCTATGGTTAAGGGTATGCCAGCCAGTGATAATAGCAACACAGCTAATAGTACTGATTTTAATCGTTGTTGCCAGAATAAACCTTTGAGTTGGTCTATTTGGTCAGTGTTAGGTAATAACATCAGTATCAGGAAGATACCTACGACCGTGGTTAGATAGGCGTACAAATAGATGAAGGCGGCTTCATTGGCAAGCGCATCGACGCTGGATAGCGCACTTGTCGATTTCAATGCCAGAATTGCCAGCAGAATATAGCCAAAGTGTGCGATCGAGGAGTATGCCAACAAGCGCAAGATGTTTTTTTGCAACAGTGCTAACAGGTTGCCAACTAACATTGATGCAGCGGCTATGATTGCGATGATGTCGATTATTGCGGGTTGATTATGCCATTCGCCAAACATGGACAAGCGTAACAAAACTACAAACAGTGCGGCTTTCGATAGGGTCGCGAGCAATGCAGCGGTAGGTACAGGCGCACCCTCGAACACATCGGCAACCCAAAGGTGACAAGGCACTAGTGACAGTTTAAAGGTAAACGCAACCAATAATAAAATGATGGCGCAGCTGTGGATGATACTGCCATTGCTGAGCAGGGCTGGTGCTTTTGTCGCCAGCTCTGGGATCGATAATGTGCCGGTATACAAATAAAGAATGGCAATCGCCAACAGCATAAAGGCAGAAGCCACTGCGGACAATACCAGGTATTTGATGCCTGCTTCCAGCGCCTGGTTATTGTTTCCAGAGTAGGCAATCATTGGCACTAGCGATAAACTCATCAGTTCCAGACCCAGAAAAAAACTGGCGAAGTGCTGGCTGGCACTGACAACCAGAGCCCCTTGTGTGCTTAACAACAATAATAAATAATACTCCTCTTTTGGGTCATCCAGACTTTGTAGCCAGTTGTACAAGAGCAAACTGAGCAGCCATGCAACCAGTAATAACAGCGAGGAACTCAGGGTGGTGATGCCGTCGAATACGAGCAAATCGGTCTGATATGAGGTGTCGCCGATCTTTGCAAACTGAACCAGCAGGGCTAAGGACAAACCCACAGTGGTGATCAGGCTGATACGGTGATGGCTGCGTTTGAACGCAGTTTGTAGCATCACAATCAGCGCGGTGCTGGTGATCAGTATTGAGGGTAAATAGTAGCTCATGGTTGCACGCCCATTGAAAAATGATCGAGCGTTTGTTGCGCCAGATCCAACAACGGTTGTGGATGCAGTCCCATGACGATTAACAGTAACGCCATGCTCAGCATCATCGCGGTTTCGCGTCGATCAAAGTCAACTGCAACAGGAAGCTTAAGAGTGCCAAAGAAGGTTTTTTGCGCAATCATCAGCGAATAAACTGCCGCCAGAATCAGTCCACTGGCAGCCAGCGCAGTTAACCACGGATAGGTTCGAAAACTGCCGACCAATACCAGAAATTCTGCTACAAAATTACCCAGTCCTGGCATACCCAGAGATGCCACTACAAAGAATAGTCCCACCGCACTGAGTTTGGGGAGGGTTTGCCACAGGCCGCCCAGTTCATTTAAGTCTCGTGTGTGATAGCGATACTGGATGGCACCCACCAAGGCGAACAAAGCCGACGTGCTGACCCCATGTGCCAGCATTTGCATCACTGCTCCTTGCCAGGCTTGCGTGGTGAGGGCAAAACAACCCAACAACACAAACCCCATATGGCTGACACTGGAATAGGCAACCACTCGTTTCAAATCCTGTTGCGAAAAAGCCATCAGCGCACCATAGATAATACTGAGCGCGGCTACCGTCATTACATAAGGGGCAACCGTTTGCACTGCCCCCGGAAACAGTGGTATCACAAAACGGATTAATCCGTAGCCACCAGTTTTCAGCAGCACGGCGGCAAGGATAACGCTGGCGGCAGTGGGTGCCTGGGTATGGGCATCCGGTAGCCAGTTATGGAACGGTATCGTTGGTAGCTTGATGGCAAAGCCAATCACAAACCCCAGCATAATCCAGAATGCAGCGCGTTCTGATAATGAATGGTTCAACAAATCCATATAGTCAAAACTCAACTGGCCGCTTTGCTGATAATTGAGTAAGACCAACGCGCTAATACTGAGTAAGATCAGCAAACCACCTGCTTGAGTGAACAGAAAGAATTTCAGCGCTGCATACTGTCTGTTTTCATAACCCCAGAGGGCAATCAACAAATACATTGGCACCAGCATTACTTCCCAGCACACGAAAAACAGGAACAGATCCAGAGCACAGAATACGCCGACTACACCCGCCAGCGTCCATAAAATATTGAGATAGAAAAACCCCGGCTGTTTTTGAATTTCTTTCCAGGCAGATAACACAGCCACTAGTCCCATCGCCAGTGTGAGCAGAACCAGTAACAGGCTGAGACCATCCAGAGCCAAATGGGCGTTGATGTTAAAACGCGGAATCCACTCATGAACTTCGTCGACCAGCCACAGTTGATTACTGTTTAAATCCAGCGAGAACAGCACGGGTAATAGCGGCAACCAGGCCAGACATAAACTGATCGCAGCAACCCATCTTGGTGCCTGCGGATGATAAGACTCGCTATACCAGGCCGCTATTCCGGCTAAAAGTAAAAATACGATCAGACTCAGTATCATGTGACTAACACCCAGGTCATGGCGGCAATCGCAAACAGCACCAGGCTGCCGTTATACCAGCGCAGTTGGCCACTTTGAAATTGACTGCAGAAACGGTGTAATACAGCGCTGATATTGACCAGTCCGCTATAAACACTGTCGATGATATCGTTTCGATTCAACTTGGTAATGGCCAGAAACAGATCAATCAGCCTTTTTTGATAGAGTGCGTCGAAACCCCATCCTGAGGATAAAAACTGATGGAGTTTTTTCGCTTCTGGATTGGGTAAATCGTTACCAAACTGGCCTTTTTTATATACCACCCACGCATATGCCACTGCACATAAAGGCACGGCAATCGTAAACAGGATGATTGCGAGGTTGGGATGTTGCTCACTCGCAGAGGAAAATAACACATTGAGTCCCTTTGGTTGAATACCACCGACTACTGAAAACGTCGCCAGAACAAGCAAAGGAAAAACCATGACTATCAGCGGGTGACGATCTGGCTCTTGAGTTGTTTTGCCCAGGAATACCACAAAAAATAGGCGGAAGCTGTAAAAGGCGGTAATAAAAGCACCAATCAAGGCGATCGTCCACAGCGTATACATTTCCTGTTCCAGCAATCGATTGAGTATCATTTCTTTGCTGAAAAACCCCGACATCAAGGGCAGTGCTGCCAGCGCCGAACAGCCGATCAGAAAGCTAGCGCAGACAATCGGTAGTTTTTTAGCTAATCCTCCCATGCGGAAAATATTGTGTTCGTGGTGAAGGCTGTAGATGAGTGCTCCCGCTGAAAGAAACAGCAAAGCCTTAAAAAAGGCATGGGTCATTAAATGGAAAATTGCAGCCGACCAGGCACCTGCGCCCAACGCCAAAAACATATACCCTATCTGGCTGATGGTGGAATAAGCCAGAATACGTTTCACATCATGTTGTACCAAAGCAGCCGTGGCCGCGATAAATAATGTTGCCGCTCCAATATAAGCAACACATTGCATGGCGAAGGGGGAAAGTTCGAATAGACTATGACAACGCGCAATCAGATAAACACCGGCTGTAACCATCGTCGCTGCATGGATTAAAGCGCTGACTGGTGTTGGCCCAGCCATGGCATCGGGTAGCCAGGATTGCAACGGCAATTGACCGGATTTACCCACTGCTCCTGCTAACAACAATAGACAACACAGAGTCGCCATGCCATCACCTGTTTGCCACAGGTTTTGAGCTTGTATTTGCATGGCTTGAATATCTAGAGTACCGAGCCAAAAAAAGATCAGAAACAAACCCAACGCCATTCCTGTATCACCGATACGAGTCATAATAAAGGCTTTATTGGCAGCCAATGTATTATTAATTTCGTGGTGCCAGAAGCCAATCAGCAGGTAGCTACACAGACCCACGCCTTCCCAGCCCAGATACAGTAACAGCAGATTATCAGCCAGCACCAAGACTAACATGGCGGTTACAAATGCATTCAGATAAGCAAAAAAGCGTTGAATGTCCTTATCTTCATCCATAAATTCTGCCGAATAAAGATGAATCAGGGAACCCACTCCAGTGATGATAGAAATCATTACTAAAGACAATGCATCCAGATAAAAACCAAAATTAATGGCGAAGTCACCGACATGCATCCAGTTGGCATAGGTGTATTGAAACGCGTAATCGCTTTGATCTTTTAGTTGAATATGTAGAATGGCAACACACAGAGCAGCCAGACTCACAGAGCCCACACCCACACAGGTTACCCAACGTTTCGGAATCGTCAGGTTGAATGCCGGAGCAAGTATCAGTATTGTGGCACTGAATAAAGGCAGTAACGGGATCAGCAGTAATAGAGTCGACACGTTAACCTCGCATACTGGATAGTTGATCAACGTCGAGCGTATGCCGACGTCGATACATATGAATCAACAGACCCAGACCAATAGCAACTTCTGAGGCAGCCAGGGTCAATACCAGCAAGTACATAATCTGGCCATCACTAGTACCGTGATAACTCGATGCCGCTACGAATATGACTGCGACAGCGTTGAGCATAATTTCAATAGAAATCAACATAAACACCAGATTACGGCGCACCAAAACACCGTAAACGCCGATACTGAATAGCATCAGACTGAAAAAAACAATGTATTCTGGAATAATCATAATTGACGATCCTGTTCCTGATGACGTCGACCAATATGAAATGCACCAACCAGCGCAGAGAGCAGTAGCAATGCAGATAATTCCACTAGTAATAAATAAGGGCCATAGAGTTGCGCACCCAGTGCGTAAACATCGATGGGCTTGATTGTTGTCTGGGTAGCGGGAAGTGTGTTTAACATGTAAACCAACTCCAGTAGTAGCACGATACACAAGACGACAGCAGTGGTTGATCGCTTGCCCTGATAGAGTATGGCTTCCTGCTTTAATGTCACTTCACCTTGATGAAGCATCATGGTGACAAACACAAACAACACCATGATCGCGCCTGCATAAACGATGACTTGTAAAGCGGCGGCAAACGCGGCACCGAGCAGAAAAAAGATCAGTGCGATCGCCATCATGGTAATCACCAGGTAGAGCAACGCATGCACGGCATTGTGGCGGGTCACGGTTAACAGCGCACTGATTAGAGCAACTGCCGCCGATAGAAAAAACAGCAGCTCGGTCATGGTAGCAAACTCCTCAAATCGACTGGTGGTTGTTCATTTTCAGCTTCACCTTTAGCCTTGCCAGCGATTGCTTTACCAGCGATGTGGTAAAAGTTATAGTCATGATATTTGCCGGTGCCGTTGATTAGCAGATGCTCTTTTCGATACACCAGATTTTGACGATCGTATTCGCCCATTTCGACATCGGGTGTCAGTTGAATGGCATGGGTTGGACAGGCTTCTTCACAAAAACCACAGAGAATACACCGTGCAAAATTGATATCAAAAGTATCCGCCAGCCAGCGTCCATCTTCACCTTCCTTTTTTAGTACGGAAATGCAATCAACCGGACACGCAACTGAACACAGGTTACAAGCTACACAGCGTTCTTCGCCATCGGGGTCTTTGGTTAATACAATGCGACCACGATAACGTGGGGCCAGGTAGGGCTTTTGTTCCGGATACTCGACGGTATCGATTTTGGTAAAGGTATGCTTGAGGATGGCAATCAAGGTATTGATTTGGCTTTTCATTTGATCAACACTCCCATCTTAAAAAGACATTAAGCCGTGGCCAGTTTCCAGGCGCCAGTGAGTAACAGATTAAGCAATGCGAGTGGCAACATGTATTTCCATCCATAAGCCATTAACTGGTCGTAGCGGGGTCGCGGTATGGCCGCTCGCAATAAAATAAAAAACATAACAAACACACTGATTTTCAGGATAAACCAGACAATAGGTGGTAACCACGGTCC
Source organism: Methylococcales bacterium (assembly GCA_965224565.1). Lineage (GTDB taxonomy): Bacteria > Pseudomonadota > Gammaproteobacteria > Methylococcales > DRLZ01 > DRLZ01. The sequence goes on from CBDCZN010000002.1 coordinate 1,757,358, forward strand.
TTGCCAGCCACCGAAAAACAAGGTGACAATCATTGCTGAAATCAACAGCACACCCAAATATTCACCAATGAAAAACATACCGAATTTCATACTTGAATATTCGGTGTGAAAGCCAGCGACAATTTCGTGTTCGGCTTCCGGCAAGTCAAACGGGGCGCGGTGACTTTCAGCAATGCCTGCGATGATGAAAATCACTAGCGCCGGTGCTTGCGGGATGCAATACCACAAATCGGCCTGAGCTGCGACGATGTCTCGCAAGCTGAAACTGCCCGCCAGAATCACTACGCCCATCAGTGATAACCCCATAAACACTTCATAGCTGATCATTTGGGCGGTGGCACGTAAGGCACCCAAAAGCGCATATTTGCTGTTGGAAGAAAACCCGGCCAGCATCACGCTATATACCGCCAGTGAGCTAAGCGCCAACAGAAACAGTACGCCGTTATCGAAGTCAGTAATTTGCAGTGTCGGCGAGAAAGGGATAATGGCAAAACCCAGCAACATCAAACTCATCACAATCATCGGTGCGATAACAAAGATGACTTTGTCGGCGAAGGGTGGAATCCAGTCTTCTTTGGTGAAGATTTTGATCATATCGGCAACCACTTGTAGTAAGCCGAAAGGCCCTACCCGGTTGGGGCCGCAGCGATCCTGCCATAATCCCAACAAACGGCGTTCAACCCAGGTTAACCAACCACCGATAGTCAGTAGCACCACCAGGATTATCAGCGGAGTAATCATTTCAAGCATTATTCAGCCCTCTCCAATTGCGCAACAGTACCGAGTTGAAGAAGTAGATGTGCGGGAACCAACGCTGCACCATCAGGAACTGAGTCGTCAATCATTAAAGGCAAAACACAAGAACCAATCTTGGTTTGAATTTTAAGCATGCTGGCGCCTTCACAACGTAATTTCTTGATCTGTTGACGATTCAATTTGATGGTTGCTTGCGGGGCTCGCTTCTGAATTGCATCAACATAGCCGCTGAGTTCTTCATCGGCAAAAATATTGTGATCTGCTAATAGTTGTAATTTGCCCTTTGCGATTGATGGAATGGTGTCTACTAATGACTCAGGCTTGATCGTAAGTTCACTTGATTCGAGTGAGGCTTGTTCGAACAATAGAATGCCAGGATTAGAACCACGAATTGGACCATTAATTTCTTCCTGGAAACGATTCAGTGACTCATTGGAATTCCAGTTGGGATGCCAAAGATAAGCAGGTGGCTGATCAGGCAAGTTGGCTGCGCCTTCTGGTGAATATTGATAAGGTGAATCAGCGTCTTGCTGTGGTTGTTTTTCGCGCACTTCGGTAACAGCGTTGACCGCAGCTCTGCCTGTGGTTCTGATGGTTTGCCTTGCCAGCTTTATTCCGTTTGTATCTGTTGCATAAAGCGAAGGTAACAAGCCCAGAACTATTTCGCTGCTCGCCATTTCATCAAGCAAACCGTGAAAATCTGCGTCAGCATTAAACCATTGATACCCGGGGCGACGTTCATCAGCGCCTGGAAAACAGGAGACTGCTGCTTGCAAACGTCCTTCGTAATTGACCCAGCTTCCGTGCATTTCTGCAAAGCTGGTGGTGGGCAGAAGTAGATCCGCGCTTTGTGCAGTAGGGGTCAACAGATGATCCAGCACCACAATGTTTTCAATAGTGTCCAGCAACGGTTCCAATTGTTCTGCCGGACGATAGCGATAGAGGTCGGTTTCCAGCACGATCAAGGTTTTTGGTGGTGAGTTTTCTAATCGAGCCAATGCTGTTTGCAAATCATGCTGTTCGGCTGTCAGTAAAGCCAGACCCATACTGTTTGCCTGCGGTAATGCACAGATAAAACCACTGTTATTGTTTAGTCGTTGCAGTGTTTGAGACAATTGAATGGTTGCTCGCAGCAGTGCCTCACAATCAGAATGGATGCCGGTGACAATGATCGGTTGAGTGGCTGCCTGCAAGCTTTGAGCAATCGCTCTGGCATGGTCACTGAAATCTTTGCTTGATTGTTTGGGATTGCTGAGCAAGGCATTGATTTCATTGATCAACATCACTTGCTGTGCGGGTAAACAACAGATTGTCTCAACAGCAACATCATCCAGTCGTGTTGCATGGCTGTTGATGATATGTAGAGGTGATTTGAGTTGTTGAGCAATGTTTCTGACTTCCGCATCCTGCCATGCAGCCAACCCCATCTCTGCCGCTTTCTGCAAGCCAGCATTGCGTGTCATTTGACGTAGGGATAAAGCGATGCGTGGCGCTGTCTGGGTGATATCTTCCCCAATCAATAATGCAGCATCGGCAGATTCCAGAGTTTGCAACGACGAGCGCGGTAATTCGCCTTGTTGATAACACTGGCTCAATACCTGGGTTTGTCGTAATGTTTGCTGGCTGCAATCTGCATAAAAATTATCCTTACCCACCAGCTGGCGCAAAGCAAAATTATTTTCAAGCGATGAGCGCGCTGAACCCATAGCAAGCACAGATGAACTGTTGACTAATTCCTGAAGTCGTTCCTGAGCTTGTTGGGCACTGATTTTGTCAGTCGAATGCTGCTGGTTATTACGTTGCCAGGGGTGTGTTAAGCGCTGCTGATGGTTAACAAAATCATAGCCAAAACGCCCCCGGTCACAGAGAAAATGACCATTGATGTGCGGGTGATAGCGGTTGCTGATGCGGCGCAAGATGCCATTGCGCTCGGCTGGATAGGTATTGCAGCCAACGCTACACTGAGTACAAATTGAAGGGGCGGACTGTAAATCCCACTTGCGCACATAATGCTTGCTATAGGTTTTGTCAGTAAATACCCCGGTTGGACATACTTCAACCAGATTACCGCTGAATTCGTTTTCCAGATCACCATCTTCAGCCCGGCCAAAATAGACATTATTACGCGAAGCAAACACGTCAAAATCTGTGCCGCCGCTGTAATCACGATAATAGCGGACGCATCGATAACAAGCGATACAGCGATTCATTTCATGGCCGATGAATGGACCCAGGTATTGATTATTGTGGGTCTGTTTGGGACCACGAAAACGGCGTTTAACATGACCACTCATCAGCGTCATATCCTGCAAATGACATTCACCACCTTCTTCGCAGACCGGACAATCATGCGGATGATTGATCATCAGTGCTTCAATCTGCATATCCCGAAATTGTTTGATATCAGGGTTGTTTAAAGCAAGGATTTGTCCATCAGCAACCGGGGTCATACAGCTCATAGTCAAGCGGCCACGTGTGTCCTCAGCATCTTTATACAGGGTTACAGCACATTGGCGGCAGGAACCAACCGAACCCATGGCTGGATGCCAGCAGAAATAAGGGACATCGAGACCCAAAGTCTGACACGCTTGAAGCAGGTTTTGACCTGTTTCGACCTGGTAGTTTCCGCCGTCAATGGTAATTGTTGTCATTACTCTATCCTAATCACCGTAATCACTACTTGTCATGTTCTCTCTATCCCACGCTTCGAGCTACTGCCATTAAGTTAAGAGATGTTTTCTCGTAGGGTGCATTCCATGCACCCTACGAAAAATATTTCTCTTTCTCATTCCCACGCTCCAGCGTGGGAATGCAGTTTGTGACGCTCTGCGTCACGGAACGCAGAGCGTTCCTGACTGAATTCCCACGGAGACCGTGGGAATCAGATTTAGGTTAAATGTATGTCACTGACCCGTCTGAATAAGGACAGCAGCCATCTTTTATATGTTGTTCAAAATCATCGCGAAAATATTTCAATGCACTTTGCAAAGGTTCAGCAGCACCCGGAGCCAAAGCACAAAAAGTATTTCCGGGAGCAACAAAGCGCACAAGATCCTCAAGATAAGTAATATCTTCGGGTTTGCCTTGTCCTTTTTCTATCTGTTCCAAAAGATAAGTCGCTGATGGCAGTCCATCTCGACAAGGTGTGCAAAAGCCGCACGATTCCTGAGCGAAGAAGGCAACCAGATTATGTACCATCTCGACTGGACAAAATCGATCGTCAAGGACAATGATAGTCCCAGTTCCCATGCGACTGCCAATGCTGCCAATTTCGTCATAGTCCATCGGTGTATCGAGGTGTTCGGGCAACAAAAAGTCAGTGGAGCCGCCTCCAGGGATAAAGCCACGTAATTGATAACCATCACACATACCGCCAGCATGTTCTTCGATAATCTCTCGAGCCGTTGTCCCCATTGGTAATTCCCACAAACCTGGTTTTTTCACACGTCCACTGACACCAAATAGTTTGGTGCCGCTATCTTTATGGTGTCCCAGTTGTTGAAACCAGTCCGCGCCATAATGAATAATTCCCGGCAAACAGAAAAAGGTTTCTACATTATTAACAATCGTAGGTTTGCCCCATAAACCAGCGACTTGAGGATAAGGCGGTTTGGCTCGGGGAGTGGCTCGTTTACCTTCCAAAGCATTAATCAATGCTGTTTCTTCACCACAAATATAGCGACCTGCACTGGTGTGGATATGAAGATCGAATGTCAACTTTGAACCGAGAATCTGGTTGCCCAGCAAACCAGCCTGATAACACTCTTTCAGTGCATTTTTGATGCGTTTTGTAGCCAGACTATATTCATGTCGTAAAAAGATATAGCCGATACTGGCTCCAATCGTATGAGCACCAATCAACATGCCTTCTATTAGCTGGTGAGGTGCTTGCTCCAACAGGTAGCGATCTTTAAACGCACCGGGTTCCATTTCGTCTCCGTTGGCTACCAGGTATTTAGGGCTTGGGGCATCGTCGCCCTGTGGTACGAAGCTCCATTTTAATCCGGTCGGAAAGCCTGCGCCGCCACGTCCTCGCAGCCTGGAATCCTTGATTGTCTCCAGAACAGTGTCTGGCGCTTGCTCAAGTGCAGTCTTAAACCCGTCGTAGCCGCCTTTTTGTTGATACTCACTTAATGTTAACGGCTCACCCTCCGTGCAATATTGAGTTAATGGGTGGCTGGGCTGTTGCTTAGTCATTACGATTCCATTTTTATAGCTGGCTTTTCAGAGTCAGGCTGTCCTGAAACAGATTGAATGATCTCGCTGACATGAACCGGGTTAACGTTTTCATGCAAGGTTTCATTGATCAATAGTACCGGCGCTTTGTCGCAAGCGCCCAGACAAGGCAGTGGAATCAAGGTAAAACTATTATCTTCTGTAGTTTCTCCGTCATTGATCTCAAGTGCTTGTTTGAGTTGTTGATGTACTTTGCGATAGCCCATCACCAAGCAGCTGACACCATCGCAAGGGTGTACCAAATTATCTCCCACCGGTTTACGAAAAATCAGATTATAAAATGTAGCGACTGATTCCAGTTCTGCGACTGGTATTTGCATATAACTGGCTAAAGCCACCAAATGTTGATCACTGACCCAGCCATGATATTTTTGAATCATTTTTAGCGCATCGATAGTTGCGCCAGAAGCAACCGGGTAATGATCCAGCATATGATCCAGCTCAGTGCGTTCCTGATCTGTTAGTTGAACTGTTTGTGTATTTTGATTATTGTTTGAGTTGGCCATTGTCTTTAACGATCCACGTCCGCCATCACAAAATCGATACTGGCAATAATGGCAATCAAATCAGCTACCAAAACCCCGCGTCCGAGAAATGGAATCATCTGCAAATGCGGAAATGATGGAGTTCTGATGTGGGTGCGATAACTGGTATTGGAACCATCACTAATCAATGAATAACCGTTAATACCTTTGGTTGCCTCAACTGCCGCATAACACTCACCTGCAGGTATTACCGGCCCCCAGCTAACATTCAAAAAATGCTGAATCAGTGTTTCGATATCGTGTTTGCCACGATCATTATCAGGCGGTGTGGTTAGTGGATGATCGGCTTTATAGGGGCCGGATGGCATATTGTCCAAGCATTGTCTGATAATTCGCAGACTTTCCCGCATTTCTTGAACACGTACCCAGCAACGATCATAGGTGTCTCCTTTTTCGGCAACTGGGACATCAAACTCATATTGCTCATAACCACTGTATGGGCGCTTTTTACGCAGATCCCAGTCACATCCGGTCGCTCTCAGTCCTGGGCCAGTGACACCCCATTCCAGGGCTTCGGCGGTGCTGTATGCCCCAATATCGATACAACGTTGTTTCAGGATCGAGTTTTCCATGGTCATGGTGTCGTATTCATCCAGGCGCGACGGAAAATAATCGAAAAATTCCCTGAACATTTTGTCCCAACCAATCGGTAAATCCTGTGCGACTCCACCGATACGAAACCAGCTGGGGTGCATACGCGCACCGGTGATGGCTTCGATAATAGCAAACAGTTTTTCGCGATCAATAAACAGGTAAAAAACCGTTGACATCTGCCCCACATCCTGGGCGAACGTGCCGTAAAACAACATATGGCTCAATATACGGAAACACTCAGCCAACATGACGCGGATGCATTGAGCGCGTGGGGGGACTTCTATACCCGCCATTCGTTCAATGGCCATCAGGTAGGGCAAATTATTCATCACTCCGCCGAGATAATCAATGCGATCCGTGTATGGAATAAACCCGTGCCAGGTCTGGCGTTCGGCAATTTTTTCCGCACCCCGGTGGTGATAACCGATATCAGGGACGGCATCGATAATGCGTTCACCATCGAGTTGTAAGGCAACCCGGAAAACACCGTGAACACTGGGGTGGTTAGGACCCAGATTCAGAAACATAAAATCTGCATCCTTGGATTGGCGCTTCATACCCAGATCTTCAGGGATAAAGCGTAGCGCTTCCTGTTCTTTTTGCTGTCTTTCCGGAGTCAGTTCAAACGGTTCCTGTTCGGTCGCCCGACATGGGAATTCTTTTCGTAATGGATGTCCTTCGAAGGTAGGCGGTGTCAGAATGCGGCGCAGCAGAGGATGTCCGTCGAATTTTATTCCGAACATATCCCAGGCTTCGCGTTCGTACCAGTTGGCATTAGGCCACAAGTCGGTGATTGACGGAGCAGTCGGATAGTCGCCAATCAAAGCCAGTTTGACCCGAAAATCCAGATTGTTTGTGACTGATGTCAGATGATAAACCAGAGTGAAATCATTCTGCGGCTGGTCTTTGCGGTTTTTTCGTAAGCGCTCATCGATCCCAAACAAATCAAGCAACATAGCAAAATCATACGGCTTGCCCTTAAGCAGGTTAAGAATGGTTTTTAGCTGAGTTGTAGGCACCCAAAGCGTTGTAATGTCATCAAACGTGTTTTGAACAGTCACCTCACTGCTATCAAATTGCGTCAACAGATCAGTAATCAGTTGATTTTGGTGCGATTTGACCATGACAGCAGACATTTTGCTTACACCTTGTCGGGACTATCGAGTTGAGTGGTTGCCATGCGCTGCTGATTTTTCTCATCTCTTAAGGATCGAGTCTTGGCAGCGAAATGATCTATTTCTTCAGGTGTGACAATATGACCGATGGGACGTCTTTGCTTGTCATAACCGTCGAGAATGGCTTTTTGAAGTAGTGTCAATCCATACAATAAAGCTTCCGGACGTGGTGGACATCCCGGCACATAAACATCGACAGGCATAAAACGATCCGCGCCTTGAACCACGCTATAAACGTCGTACATCCCCCCTGAGTTGGCGCACGATCCCATGCTGATTACCCATTTGGGTTCCATGATCTGATCATAAAGATGCTTGATAACCGGCGCCATTTTTAGAAATGGGGTGCCGGAAATCACAATCAGATCGGCTTCGCGTGGGGTTGCGCGAATCACTTCTGAGCCGAAACGGGCAATATCATGACGACTGGTAAACGCAGTCGCCATTTCCACATAACAACAGGACAGACCAAAATTAAACGGCCAAAGAGAATTGCTTCTTCCCCATGCCACCATATCTTCCAGCTTGCCAACCAGGATATTTTTTTCAACCCAGTCTTCTTCAATTGATGAAGATGAAGTATCTAGAGCTTCATCTGGTGTAGTCAGCTTCCAGCGCATTGCCTTGCTCCAAACGATTTGTTTCCAGATTTTCTGTTTCCAGACTAGAGGATTTTTTATTTTGTTGCTTGGGATTCAATTTATGTCCCCATTCCAGCACACCCATTCGCCATTCATACACCAGTGCGACTAATAAAATAAGCACAAACATCGAGGTGCCGAAAAAAGCTGACCAGCCTGCTTTCAGTACGACAGCAGCCCAGATATAAAGAAACACAGCTTCCATGTCAAAAATAACAAACAGAATTGCGACCAGATAATAATTAACAGTCCAGCGCAAATCGGTGGTACCGGTTGGTACGATGCCCGATTCAAAAGGTAAAGGATTTTCTCTGGGAGGGGTTTTTGGATTGAGCAGGTGAGAGATGATGAGTATCGTTACGGTTAATGCGAGCACCGCAAACAGATAGATTAAAAAAGACAAAGACAACATAACGTAATCCTGTGACTTTATTGTGTGATGCCTCTACACCTTTACTACTGTTATCACTGCTCTAATGTAGAGGAAATGCTTAATATACTATTCGCACATGAAAATTTAGCATCCAGTGCACACGTTTTTTTGCGGATAGTTGCGTTGGAAAACCTTGCTGTAAAATGACTATAGCTAAGATTTTCTGCCTAACTCTCCACAAAATATCACGCACCCTGAATGCTAAATTTTCATGTGCGAAGAGTATATTTCATCATTGTTTTTATTTAAGGGTTACTCTTTTTACCGTTCCGTGGGATCCGATGGTGTATCAAAATCTTTCACTGCTCGCAAAATACTGCGAATGCTGATCTGGCCGATGAATATGCCATCTTCGACAACAGGCAGTCTTGCTCTTTTGTTAGCCAGCAGAGCCTGGGCCACATCGATAATATCTAAATCCGGGCTGATGGTGTCGACATCAGTAGTCATTACCTCGCCGACTGATCCATTGGAATAACCATGATAAGTACCATCCAGTATTGCCTTGAGACAGTCACCTTGTGAGATCACGCCCAGAATATGATTCTCCACATCAACCACTGTTGCCCCCGAAATTCTGTATACCAACAGTTCGTGAATCACAGTTAAAATATTAGTGTCAGGGAGAAAAGTAACTGGATCTTTAGTCATATAATCTCTTAATTTAACCGACTTAAGCATAATTAGCTCCTTAAATCTCAGATAGCTCTCGATACCAGTTATACTCCTCGTAAGCAAGGTCAGTCAAATTCTATACAGAGCTGTTGAAATCTTGTCTGTGTTTGTGCACGTCCTCTTTGACCAGCATGACAAATAACGATACCCATGATAGTGTGGAAAATGGCATTGAGTTTCGCGTCTATCCATCAACGTATTTTGGCTCTCCTGGTCTGGGTTACCTCGAAGTGGGTATCAATCAGAGGGGTATTGAAAATCCCAATTTTTTTCCTGACGATACCGCTAGGTTTGCTATTAACGATCATAGGAATGCTAGGATTTATCTTCTTGGTGATTACTCTCAGTCCCTTTTATACAATTCAATCTGTGCTTAGGCGTTTCTCAAATAAAGAGCGCATTCAATATTTAAAGGAAAGATATCAACGGCGCCAACAGAAGTTTATTGCGCACGAGCAAAGCAAGCGCTTAAAAATTTCACTGCATTCTGACAAGGCTGATATGCAGTACTTGGTAAAATTAACCTACAATGAGATCAACAACCGAAAAAAAAATATTGACCATATTATCGTTATCGAAACCAAACGCCGATTGAAGCGATGCCTAGATGAGATGAATTTTGATGACGCATTACGTATTCATAGCACTATAGTCAATACAGAGTTAGACTTACTCAATGAATCACTCAATCAATTATTCAAATAACCACTCCGTAGCTGAAAATGTCCAATCAATATAAGTTTGCCCAGTGGCTGAGCAGTGTTATCGATATTTATGAGGGCAGTAATATCGAAGCCAGGCAGAAAAGAATGCAGGCGCTTGCTGATTACAGAAAGGAGAAACAAATTAGTGACTTGCAAACCCGTCAACAATTAAAAATTCTTGAAGTCCAGTTTGCAGAACAGTTGCAACGTGTACAGGAGCGCGAATCCAGAACCACTCATGACTACCATGAATTTCTCGACAATATTGACGAAATGAAGGAGCATATTGTCGATTCATTTCCAGATATGCCGAAAGTTATGGCATTGGTTATACACCAACACGCCAAACAACTCGTTGACAAAATGTGGAATGATTGTAACGAGCAGGATCAGGGGTTGTTTCAAGCTGAGTTAGCCTCATTCCTCGGGCTGGTTTTTGATGATACCACCCGTGTATTATTTGATAGCCATACTACGAAGATTCCCAGTAAAACTCTTGAACATATTCAACATTATGCGCAACTGGACAAAGATAATGAACGCAACCAGCTATCGGATAATCATTGATCATAAGTAAGGCTGTAGTAAGGCTCTTAAAAATTCCTGTGATACAACCGCTTAATTTATGAATGAAATCGCTCTGAATAGAGCGATAACCAACCCGAATTGGTTAATCAGTATTGAACACACTACATGCTTATGCAGTCACTTGATGAAGAAGTAATCAACAGGAAATGATGACACGACTGTGCTAGATTTGTGCTAACATTAGCGACAATAAGATGTAAGCCTTTGATAAGTAAACTACGGTTTTCACGGACAAGCGGCTGAGTGATAAGATGATATTGACTTTCCCTCTGACTGTTTATCAGCGATTCGAATGCGTCCGGTGGGAGCCAATATTCATTTATCGTGTGTGTTTAGATGGATACTAACTCTTATAGATTGGCATTGAAAATCGTTTTTTCATGATATCTAATTGAGCATCACTAGCTTATATTCCAGCCCCGGTAGCTCAGCTGGATAGAGCGTCCCCCTCCTAAGGGGAAAGTCAGGGGTTCGACTCCCTTCCGGGGCGCCATTTCTTCATCTCTAAAATTCCAACAATGAACGAAAGCATTGATTTTACAGAGTTATGTCCTCATTGCTTGTCCAAGCAAGTCCAGTGGAATACAGTAACATCTTGCTTTTTTTACAGTAACAAGTACAGTAACTCAAATTTACTGCAAAAAGTTACTGCATATGGCAACCAACAAATTACCCGAAACGACTGTTCGCACCGCAAAACCAAAAGAAAAAACCTATCGACTATCAGACGGTGCCGGATTATACCTGCTTGTAAACCCTGATGGCTCCAAATGGTGGAGACTCGATTACACATTCCGACAAAAGCGAAAAACTTTATCGCTGGGAACTTATCCCACAGTCACGTTAAGTAAAGCGCGAGATTCAGCACTGGTAGCCAAACAGAATATCAATAATGGCTTTGATCCCAGTATCCTACGGAAAGCCGAAAAACAACAAATTTCCATCGAGAATATTCAGCAAGAAAGACTGGCTGATGGGTTGCCAATGGTTGGTAGCTTTGAAGATGTGGCACGTGAATGGGGCGCAATTAATGTTACTGCATGGGACAAGAAAGACGAGAGGAACAAGCGGTTATTAGAAAGAAATATATTCCCAGTTCTTGGTCATAAACCAATTGACCAAATAACCCCTGCTGAACTGCGCGATGTTCTGCTGGTGATGCGTGATAAAAATATCCTCGAATCAGCACGTAGGACATTAAGAATATGCGCGAGAATTTTCCGTTATGCGGTATTGAATGACAAGTGTACGCAGGACATAACTCTCCCAATTAGGGATGTCCTGCCCCCGGTCAAAGTAACTCACTACGCTGCAGTAACTGAACCAAACCAAGTGAAATTGTTACTGCAATCCATTGATGACTACGAAGGAAGTTTTATTGTGAAGTGTGCTTTGCAACTAGCTCCTTTGGTATTTGTCAGGCCTTTGGAATTACGTAGCTTGGAATGGAAAACTATCAACTTTGAGACTACTGAATGGCGTTATCTGGTTTCCAAAACGGACACCCCACACGTCGTTCCGTTATCCTATCAGGCAATTCAAATACTGGAAAAACTTCATCCACTAACTGGGCATGGTCGGTTTGCTTTTCAATCTCAAAGAACACCTAACGGTGACCGATACATTAGCGAGAACACGCTGAATGCAGCGCTCAAACGGTTAGGTTGGGGCAAAGAAGATATGACCAGCCACGGATTTCGAGCAATGGCTAGAACCCTGCTTGATGAGGAGATGGGTTTCAGACCTGATTTTATAGAGCATCAACTTGCTCATGCTGTGAAAGACCCAAACGGTCGAGCATATAACCGAACGTCATTTCTGCCAGAGCGTAAAAAAATGATGCAGTCATGGGCTGATTATTTGGATAACTTGAAAACGCCATCAACCGATAACGTTATCCCAATTAAAGAAGCTAACATTTAAAAGAATCCACCATAATGGACGATTTAATGACTAATAAAAAAATAGAGCAAATCCGACAATATTATCTCGATAAAGCTACGGTTACGCCTAGTGAAGTATCGTGGCTAATTTGTCGTAATGATCCTCGAAAGAATCCTCCTGTTAACTATGAATATATACAAACGTTAAACACAATAACTTCTGAGTTTGGATGCGGTGAAGATACTCATTTAGACGCAAAAAAAGTATTCGATTGGGTTGCGAATAAATTTTCGGACAAAATATTATTGCCGGAGCAAACAATTGAAATTAAAAACGCTTTTGCTGAATACATTATCTTGCGACAAGAAGCAAGTCCTAGTTATTCAATAAAGTCGAAAGATATAATTAACGAATTAAAACTTTACACACCAGAAAACCTACAAATGGAGGATCGTGTCAAGCTACTCGTCTGGATGAATATCATAGAAGAACGCAAAGCAAAGGTTGATAATTTTAAATCCGGTCCTCACCGGGACATTGAGTTCTTACAGTTAAATGAAGCAATTAACAAAATAAAATGGCGGCTCAATCCTCACAGTGATAAGCCAATGGGGGGAGAAGACAGAAAGAGGCTCGAAAACTTAAACAAACTCCTGGAACAACTGGAGGAGACAGCAAAATCAAAGAGTATCCCATTTGATCGGAAAAAACTAATGTGTAGTATTGAAGTGCTGCATGAATGGCTCAATAGAAAAGATGATCGTACATTCAATATAACGTTAAGTACATTCAGAAAATTCTGGAAGTATTCACGGTATGAATGTTGTTCGCCAGCGCAGGCAAATGAAAACTTTTTCAATAAGATAGAGGAATAATAAGACTTTAATAATCAGTAGGTTAATAATTTCAGCTTTCTCCGCGTGTGGTTTTACCTTACATGTTTTTCGAAAAATATTATTCCAAATGGTTTTGCATGATAATCCTTTAAAAACAGCAGCATAGATCCAGTTTAACCTCGGGTAGCCTTTCTTTACCCCATCTGACCCCAGATGCTATGTTTTTTTTTCTGTTTTATCTTTCTGACGTACTAAAACTGTGGAGAGATGAAAATGCCTGAAATGATTCAAAAAAGATTTATTAGAATTGGTGAAGTGATTACAGAAACCGGAATACCTCGTTCTGGAATCTATCAACTAATAGCCGAGGGAAATTTTCCGCGACAGGTGAAATTGGGCAAACGATCATCAGCCTGGGTGAATACTGAAATTGCAGATTGGATCGATAAAAGGATCGCTGAACGCGACGATGCGGAGGTGATGCGGTGAACGATTTTAATGCAGTGCCCCCCGCGCGACACGGGGGCGACACAAAAATCTTACAAAATAATTATATCACGCCTGAAATGACTCTTAAAGCTAATGGAATCTCTTATTCGGGATTTTTGAATGCGGGTTGGAGTGATGCGCAGCTTATCGCAGAAGGTTACATGGAAAATAACGTAGTTACTGTCAGTAATGATGATTTTTTATACGCTATTTTCGGCAAATTGTACTCTGATGTATTAGTAACTTCTTTTCATGATGATCCCATGAAAATGGACACAGGCCGAGGTCCGATTTGTTGGAGTGCTCATCGTTTTTGCGATAAGCAGCTGGAACCAGACTCAAACCAATTCTTTACTGTCTCTATCTTTAAACCGGATGAATGCGGTTATTCAAGGCGACAAAAAATACACTTCGTCTCGCAACACTGTGTCGTGCTGGATGATGTCTGTGAGAAGTTAAGCGCCGAAGAAGTCAAGCGGTTACCGCCGCCCTCCTGGGTATTAGAAACCTCAAGCGGATCGGAGCATTGGGGATACATTCTGGAAACGCCGTGTACCGACCGACACCAGTTGGATAACCTGACGGACGGGCTGATTGAATCCGACCTGGCACCGGATTCAAAAGACCCTGGAATGCGTGGGGTCACACGCTATATGCGACTACCGGAGGGAGTCAACACCAAAGCGTCGAAAAAGACCAGCAACGGCGACCCCTTCAAATGCCAGTTGTTGCAGTGGAACCCCTCTCTTAAATACACCCTCGATGACCTAGCTAAACCCTTCAACATTGACTTAAACGCCGCCCGGAATCACGATCATGAAGTCCAGGGCAACCCGGTGGACATGCCGGATCATCCGGTGTTAAAAAAACTCAACATTAAAGCCAACAACGGGAAAGGTAAGATCGAAATCACCTGCCCTTGGGTACATGAGCATACAGACAATGTTGACAACGGTGCAGCAATATGGACACGCGATGATGGGAGCATTGGTTTTAAATGTCACCACGGTCACTGTGAGATGCTTCATGGATCAGATGTTATTGCAAAGCTGGTTAAAGATTTTCCTGAATTTGAAGCCAAATATTCACAATTCGTTAACGATATCACTTTTGCTGATGTGCCAATACATACAGCTGTTTTTAAAACATTGAGACCGCTGATATTAAAATTGAGACCTGTACCAGAATTTCCTGTTGATGCACTGCCTCAAAGTTTACGGGGGTGGATTGTTGATGAAGCCGAACGAATGGGGGCTCCTGTTGATTTTATTGCTATTGGAGCTTTAGTGAGCCTTTCAAGCCTACTGGGTAAAAAATTCACGATCAAACCCAAACAACACGATGATTGGACTGTGGTTCCCAATCTTTGGGGTGCATGTGTCGGTCGCCCATCTTCAATGAAATCCCCAACGCAGAGGGCTGCTACAGACTTCATTAGAGAAATTGATACCCAGTGTCGAGAAAACCATCGGATGGCTGTAAATGATTATAAAATTGACTTGCAGGTTCACGATTTATTGACTAAATCAGTCATTTCTGAATCAAAAAAGTTAAAAAACAAAGAGGAAATTAAGACGAAAATAACTGAGTTACAAACAAATATCCCTGCTGAACCCAAGTTGGAACAGAAAATAATTAATTCTTGCACCGTTGAAAAACTGCAAATGATTTTGGAAGATAACTCAAACGGTGTGCTGGTTATTCATGACGAGTTGAGCGGATTGCTTAGTAGGCTTTCTAAAAATGAGCACTCAGAGGATAGAGCTTTTTTACTAACAGCATTCAACGGTGACCAATCGTTCACAGTTGATCGCGTTACGCGTAAATCTGTGTATATTAAAAATTGTATATGTTCAGTTTTGGGTGGCATTCAGCCCAGTAAATTATTACTATTCATGGACGGTGTATCGAAAGGTTTAGGTCCAAATGATGATGGACTAATTCAACGCTTCCAGCTATTGGTTTACCCGGATTTTCTGATGAAGGATTTAGTGGACCGTAAGCCGGAAGAGCATTTGAAAATTTTAGCTCGATCTGTTTTCATGAAATTCCATACCTTCCTTCAAACAGACTTCTCATGCTTAAACTTCAATGATGAAGCACAAATTTCATTTAACAATTTTCACCGAGAAATGAATGAAAAAACTTGTTCTGAAAAAAATATAGGTATAGAAGCTCATCTCGGTAAATATCCTAGCCTAATGGCTTCACTCAGCTTGATCTTATATCTTGCTGACATTGATGAAATTGAAAGTGTTACTGCTGATGTGGCAATTTCTGCAATCATACTATGTAACTATTTTGAGGAACATGCTAGGCGAATATATGGAATAGAAGATTCAGTGGAATACAGGGCAAATATTTTATCTAAAAAATTATATACCCTAGAAAATGGGTTCACAGTTCGTGATGTGTTGAGGAAAAATTGGTCGGGTTTGTCAAATCAAGATCAGATTATTGAAGCCATTAATGAGTTGATTGATCATGGATATCTCGCCAAGGACTCTACCGATTATACTACTGGGAGACCAACCAAGAAATACACAATCAACCCAACTCTATTGTAATAAACTGAATTAAGCCAAAGTAAGCACTGTCAAAACCGACGAAACTATCAACTCAAATTTCCCACCTCAAATGGAGTTGATGTAAATAATATAGTTTCGTCAGTGTCAATCTACTGTGTTTATAAAAAAAAAGTAAAAATCCACGTTCTTAGAACGTGGTTTTGATTTCACCCTGGAAGGGTGTTTTGGAGTGAGCCGAAATTTTGTCGCTCTATCTCGCTACCTGCATCATACTTTCAGAAACACTTTACGAAATCTACTCATACAATTTTCCTGATTTTAGGGTGTTGCAACAGCGCCACTAGAGTATATGAATAAACTTGATTTGCCTTCAGGCGGAGCCTTTCGACCAACACCACGTCCTCAGGACGTGGTTTAATTTTGAATAAAAATAAAGAAATGCTGTAATGACGTTGCTTTTCAGAAATATCACACCAATTGAAGAACTGTAATTTTTAGACAGGAGAGTGTCCGGTCGAACCGTATTGATTGATAGTTTCGTCGGTTTTGACAGCCTCAATTTAGTGTGTTTTTTTACTAATCCATTAACACTCGAAGTGATTATAATCTTTATTACAGATTTTTATGATTAGAATTGACCATTTTTATATTTAACAATAAAGTGGGTATCTATTTTACTCAACCAGCCACAACATGTAGCATCAGCTATGGAAGAGCAAAGGCGGTTAGCCACAACATACGGTAGTCGGTTGAGTAAACTGGATATCCATTAACAATAATAATCGTACGATGGCAAAAAAAATAGTTGAACATCAGAAAAGCATCAGCATTGGTTTTCTGATCAAAAATGGATTGCTCTATGCAGGATCGACAGGAATTCTACAATTGAGCATCAACGGCAAAACTGCTGGTTCGGTGAAATTTGAGATATTTGATAATGGTATTGCACTAGATGATGAATTTCTCAAATTTGGATATACCCCGACTAAATATTCTCGTGGACTTCAAACCTGGTTTATCTGTCCTGATTGCAAGAAGCGAATCTTTACGGCTTACTTGCTCGATTATTGGGCATGTAAGCAATGCCATCATCTTAATTATGCCAGTCAGCATCGGTGGACACCTTACAGACTGTTAGGCAATGCACAAATGCTCAGAGTCAGGCTTGGTGGATCACCAGACATTACTCAACCGTTTCCAGAGAAGCCAGAAGGTATTCAGCAAAAGAAGTACAACACAATGTACAAACGAGCAATGGATGCGGAACAGGAGTTCTACCGATTAACCACTGCAACACATAAATTATTCTAATCAGGTGAAAGCCTAGGAGATAACAACTAAAACCAATAGAAAAGAAGCCTGACTTCAAATCAGTAAAAAATTAGATTCATACCCAGACGAGCTTCATAAACTGGCAACCGTCCAGGATTGCAATTATCGCGACATGAGAAACATCAGCAAAATTATCAGTGCAAATCTTGAGGCAATTGCCGACTTGCGGGTAGATTGAGTGGGAATGTAGTTCTATACTCGAAATATTGCCGGATCAATTTCTAATCTCACAAACACAATGATTGAATGTTGCGAGAATATTCGAATGGATACATTACTTAATAAGCAATCGTTTTGGGTAGAAACGAATTAACTAAAATCTAACTTAACAGGATTTATTATAAACAGGTCACTGTCAGATTAAGCCATTCTACTCACTTTGCTCCTGAATTGTGTAATCGGATTTGCCATGCTGTTCATTGTATGAATGCTTAAACGCATTCGGCATATCGTTTAATCTATCCATTAATGGCTCGGTTAAACGTGCGCTAATATTGTAGTGAGGGTATTTGCCTTGGATTTCTGGATGCATCAATGCTGCGACCTCTACATCAGCCTTGGACACATATCTTCTTGCCCACGTTTGAATCATTTGTTTAAGAACACGTGTTTGTCTGGTTGGGTTTTTAGTCTTTATTTGTGCATCGAGCCACTCATATGCCGTGCGGATACAATCATTATGCTCGTGATAGGAATCATAGCTATATAAGGTTTTACTCTTTGCATCTTCAATAGTTTTATCTGAAATCATTTCTACTTCACTCAATTTGTAAATTATTTTGCACTAACGACTAAATCAATGTATTGGAACCACAAAATCTATTTGCCATACTACACGGTTTTATAGAATTCTATTACCTTTTCGAATACCCATAAACGAAAATAACAAATTATTGAGCAAGAGTTGCATTACCTAAACATTTTCCTGATTACCCACAAGCTTCCGCCATTTAGAAAATGATTTTATAAATCATTGAAAAAGCGCTGGTATTTAATGATGAAAACTCAGCTTGAATTATTAACATCAATTCGTTTAATAAAGAAATGTTGTCTTTCATAATGTTACACGTAGCCTATCAATATGGCGGAAGCTTGTGGGTAATCAGGAACATTTTTAGATTTCTTTGTTATAAATTCGACGGCTATCAAGTGCGCTAAACTGGATAAGAGACGCTGAACAGTCTGTTGTTAAAGTCCTCGGTTTTATCAGAAAACTTCCATCAGCTGTCTCCAATCAGTGGTATAGGATTGGGATAAATGTGCCTGACGCATTGTCCATTGATGGAAATGCCCCATTAATCGCGCTGGAACTATAACATCGCGGCCAAATCGTTGATTGATGGTATCCATCACTGGAGATAGTTGATCAGCATGACTGTCATCGAACAGGTCTTGTTGATGCTGGGTTTGTCTTCTGAGTGCTGATAACACCACACCGGCGCGTTTATACGCATACTCAGGTCGGTAAATCGTTTTCAGGATCGCTAGTGCATGGTGCGTAATTAACCGGGTGCTTGCTGTTGCAGGGATTTTTACTGTACCGGATTGATGATACTGTTGATCGACAGTGCTGTAAGGATTGGTATTGATTGCCACAGAAAGCAAGGCAGTCTCCAGGTGTCGTTTGCGTAGCTTTTCAGTCGCACGATGCACAAACGTTGAGACTGCTTGGGCTAACTCACCGTAGTCGCTGAACGTTGAACCAAACGAGCGACTACAGATGATTTGCTGTCGATCCGCTTGAACCGTTTCCAATTCCAGGCAAGTGATGCCATTGAGTTCTTGTTGAGTGCGTGACAACACCACATTGAAACCGGCTCTGATCCACAGCAAAGGGGCTTGCTGTAAATCCCAGGCCGTGAGAATCCCCATCGTTTCAAGCCGTGCGCTCCAGCGGCGACCAATCCCCCAGAGTTTACCTACTGGCAGCTGCTTGAGGATTGAGTCGGTATTGGTTTCAGACAATAAACACCCGATTCACTGGTTTTGGCAACATGGTTGGCCACTTTAGCCAGGGTTTTAGTTTGACCAATACCAATGCAGACAGGAATACCAGTCCATTGTTCGACAATCCGTTTGAGTTGGTGCATTGCCTGCACGGGATCGCTCTCATTACTGCAGTCAAAGAAGGCTTCATCAATGGAGTAGATTTCAACCTCAGCGTAATGCGCTTGAATGATTGACATCACCCGATTGGATAAGTCGCCATACAGGGTAAAATTCGCTGATTTAATCGCGATGTTGTGGGTCTTGATTAAATCTTGTATCTGATGAATTGGAATACCCATTTTAATGCCGATGGCTTTGACTTCATGACTACGGGCTATGGCACAGCCATCATTATTGCTCAGCACAATGGTGGGTCTGTCAATTAATGATGGGTCGAAAACACGTTCACACGACACATAAAAGTTATTGCAGTCTAATAACGCGAACATGGGAATTAGAATTGTCGCGCCAGTCCGGTGACAACACCCCAGACAATCAATTCATCCAGACCAGATAAGCAAATGGGTGAATAGTTGGTGTTCTCAGGACACAATGTAATCACCTCTTGTTGAATCGACAGGCGTTTTACAGTGTATTCGCCATTCACCAGGGCAATAATGATATTGCCATTAATCGCCGTTTTAGAGCGATCCACGACCAATACATCCCCTGCATGAATGCCTGCATCAATCATCGAATCACCCGCAACCCGGACAAAGAATGTCGCAGCTGGATGTTCAATTAACAGATCATTGATATCCAGTGTGGTTTCAATATGATCTTCTGCAGGGCTTGGGAACCCGGCTTCAACGGGACAACTAAACAAGCTGATGTGTAATGAGTCAGGCAATGGGTCTGGACATTTCCAGACAGTCGTTACAGACTGATCCTGTATTGTTTGCATGGCAGAGGCGCTTATGTGTGGTCGTTATGTACTGTATGATCGGTTAACCAATGGAAATGTCAAGTTGTTGGGGCATACAATTCCAGCGAACTTTAATGTGGCACCGACATCCACTGTGCCTATTATACGGCGTAATGCTGAGACACAGACACAAGAACTGATCATGGCGCGATGGGGGCTTGTTCCGCGTTGGGAAAAGAGTCTAAAAATACCACCGTTTTTTAATGCCAGAGCCGATAAACTACCGGGTAACAACGTGTTTTGGCCGTCTATCAACCAGCGTTGTTTAATTCCTATGGCAGGATTTTATGAATGGTCTGAACAGAATAAACAGCCCTTTTATATTTACACCATCGAAGCATCGTTAACCTATGCTGCAGGAATATGGAATAGTTGGCAGTCGCAAGATGGTGAAAGTATCGATAGTTGTGCCATCATCACAACACAACCGAATGCAATATTGGCTGATATCCATCATCGAATGCAGGTATTACTGACACAAGCAGATCAGGATTCCTGGCTGGATGATCCGTTTGACCAGGCGAAAACTTTACTGAAACCTTATGCTCAGCCAATGGAGAAATACCCTGTTAATCCAAAACGAGTGAACAATTCCAGAAATAACGCCATTGATTGCTTGGATCAGTGGCAAGCGTAGAGCTACACCTTAATATTAAACACCCTCAAGAGAGTTAGCGATGGATCAAGAGACAGAAAAAGAAATTGAACAGCTCAATCAAACAGTCGATGAATTTGCCACTGAAATGAAAGCGCGATTACGTGAACAGGCAATCAAAGGCTATCGCGGCTGGAATGATCCTGAAAATTATAATCAGATCATGGACATGATGTTGAAACATGCGTCAGCACCAGTTGGACAGGAAGTCGACGCAGCTAACCTGGCGATGATTTTATGGTATTTGCGTCAGCAGGAAGATATTTAAAGGCCGGAATAACATCGGATTTGAATGTTGCTTTGAAATACAGCAGTCGGCCAACGGCGAACGGTTAGGATAGATGACGCAGGTGGAATGACTCTTGTGTACTAGGTCCAATTTTGTAACAAATCAGCTTTATCTATAAACAAATCAAACAAATCGGGATACTGACCCCGTCCGTTCCCACATCCAAGGTGCAAAAAGCTCTCCCATGGGTTAAGAAACTACAAGTGTCAGTCAAATAATCGTAAATAATCAGCAGTAAATAATAGAACAATTGTGACTTTGACGCTAAATATTCATATCATTTTATAATCAGTCAGTTATAGCGTTATTATCGAGGTTTAAACCTCGGATTCACGTTTATATTAAACAGCGGATAATTGTATTATCCAGCGCACCCAGTGCTCTACCTTCATGACGGCCGTACATTTGGGTCGAATCGATCCCCATTAACGATAAGTCGGCCATAACGTGGATGACTTCTCGGAGGGGGATCAAGAATTTCCAAAGCACAATTGTCGACGCCGGCCCAAATTTTTGAACGTGTTCATCCAGCGGCTCGTAAATTTTATCTGGCGCGGTAAACCAACCAAGTTGACTATGTAGGCGATCATTGTGTCTTGGGTCTGCTCGTACAACTAGGATTTCGTTACCCCCAGTCTTGGGGGTGGTGGTTATTTCTTCAACTCTCTGCCAGTAATGATTGTTAGTGCTATCGAGCGCCCAGATTGCTACGTTTTTCGTCTCGGAACGAATTTGGAGGTAGGATATCTTGGCCAAGTTAGCTAACGCAAAACGAAATGCGAAAAAAGCAGCAATATATGGGCTCTCGGTCCAGTCAAGTAGCTGAGATGGAAGACCATAATGTTGTCCTAGAGCAGCTAACTCATAGTCTATATCAATGATTTCTTTTAGATTAATGATCTCATCCTCTTTAATAGGTTTACAGACCCTTCGAAAGCCACCCAGAAGGGCTTTGTATGTTTGATCAGGATCGTATTTTCCAGTAGGAGAACCACCAAACTTTCTGGAAAAGGATGTCTCTAGGTGCCAGTCAGAATCTTCCTGCCCTCGAAACAGAAAATCACCTCTTGAGAGCGGCTTGCCCACATTAGCCGGGTTAGCATCGAGCTGAAGCCTTTCTGCAAAGAGTGATTTGAATTCTGTCCAGTCGCGAAATGAATATTCCTTTATGATACCCATGGTTGTCTCAGGTTTCGGCTAGGTTTTTTTCCCAAGACTGGGCGGCGAACACTAGCCAGACGGCAAAGCCCAGAAAAAACCCAACTGGAACAGCCCATGCGCTTCCGAGCCATGAGCCGACGAAACTGCCAGCAGCCCAGCCAATCCACCCACCAAGGACGCTCACAAGTTTTTGTGAACGTCCCCGATTCACTAGGTAGGCACCAAGAACAATGCCCCCTAGCGCAGGCGCGGTATTTCCCATAAAGATTAAAAAGGTAAACAGCATTCCGATGGATGTAGGGTCGAATGCGGCGAAAATTGCTGCAATCACCGTGCAAATAATTACTGCCCGCCGCCGTGTGATTTCTCCAACCCGCGCAACATGGAGGGCGGCTGAATACATATTGGAGTCGTTGGTTGTCCAGATGTTAGCCAGAGAAAGGATTACCGCGAGAGGAATAAAACCGAATGAAACCAAAAGCTTCGCGGGATCTGATTCGCCCGCCATCGCAGCTGCGGACCCTCCAACCATAAAGGTGAAAATATTTCCCACGAGAATTCCGATTGCTCCGACCATGGCACCAGCCAACCTCGAACGGCAAAACCTCGTCAAATCGGGTAAGCAAATCAGCACTCCCATTATCCACGAACCCATCACAATAGCAGTGCCTTCGCCAATTCCGATCAAGGTGCCACTAAAACCAAACTTCGCGGTCGATTGGGCAGAAACCAGATAAATCGCATAAAAACCAATCAAAAAGATGAGCGGAACAGCAACCGCACTTACCCTGTTCAACGCTCGAAAACCCAGATAGGCCGAAACCGCAAACACGACCGCCGTCAGTGACATAATCAGTCGGCGAACGCCAGTGGGGAGATTGAATATTTCGCCAATCAAGTTGCCAAAGATAGCCGCCTCAACTCCAAACCAGCCGATTAAGATAACCGGTGCGTAGAAACTCGCAATACGCCAAGACAATTTATGCGGGAAGACATCCGACATCAGTTGGTTAAAGGTCTTTCCTGATTCGGCTCCGATATAGCCGGCTAGGGTGGCGAAACAAGCAAGCAGGAGATTGCCCACCAAGACTGCGGTAATGAACTCACTTTGTTGCATTTGACCGGCCATTCCTCCGCCAACCGCCATGGTGCCGACCACAACGATAAATCCGACCCATACGAGAAATATTCTGAGCCAATGCTGGCGGTTATCAGTGTGTACTGCAGTGGAAACAAAATCATCAGTGTTTTGAGTCATGGCTACTCCGTGAAGTGAGTTAGAATAAATTCGTTAACGCTTGGCCGATGGAAAACATCATGTTTGTTGATTAATTGGGCTAGGTTCTTAGTGAACAGGTCGTCATATTGTATGTCACCGCCAGGAATAACGAAGGCTTGATTCGGCTGTCTATTTACATAGGTGACACAACGAGACTGTAAGTCTTTATTATTAGCATCTTGTCCATTTTTTAAGGTCAACCACTCGCTCTCCACTTGTATCCAGAGCGAAATCATATCCTTCAATATTCGCTTGCAGTCGTCCGCGCGTGACGACACCGTCCAGAAATAAACTGGCGTTACGTGACATTTAGAAATTGCATCTTGTTGCAGCAATCCAGGAAAGGAATTGCTAGCATATTGCGCATGAATCCCTCCTGCGATGCAGTAAGTTGCTACGCCGTCAACCACCATTCGGAGCGCTTCATCAGGAGAACGAACAGGAAACACTGCACGTTCAAATGGTTTCTTCCAATCGTCAGGATAAAAAAACTTACACCAATTGGTAAGGACTTCCACATGATCGGAGTACGAGACAACGGCGATGCTTGGCTCGGTCATATTTGAAAGATCAGGCTTTTTTGGATTGGTTGTTTTCGACAGGAAGTAATAAGTTTTATACGTAAACACTTTATCACTGCGAAATAACAAGCGATTATCTAATAACCGATGCAAACCTTTCATTTGTTCTTCAATGGATTTATTGTAAAACGCGACATCGATCCGGTTTGTTAGTAGGGCTGTTCCCACGTCCCTCCACGGGATGTCGATAATTTCAAGGTTGATGGCGAAATTGTCGGCGTAGTATTCCATCAGATATACCAGAACACCTTCGGCAAAAGGCATACCATTGATCCGGATAGTACGGTGCATACGATGCTTGTCTGCCCGAAGTATCTTATCGTTGTGCTTGCGACGATCCCAATAGGCTTGTCGAACATCGGAAATATCGTCAAATTTGATTGGGTTGTTAATCTCCGTGGTAGTTGACTGGGTAATGAGGGAATTAGCAAGCTCATCCAAAATGTAGTCCGCAACTTGGGGGCCAATACATTCTTTTTTTGCGTAATGTGAGACGAGATGTTTAAGCTCGTCTATAAGTTCCTTTTTTAAAGCGCCTTTCTTATCGGGGTCCTTGGTGGCGAGAGTACAAAGTTCTTGTACAAAATTTGATATATTGTTCTTGATGTCATTTCTTACGATGTCATTTCTTTCTAAGGCACCGAGGTTCTGAGAAATATATGGGGAGAGTAATTGAATAACACGCTCAGAAGGAACTTGGATATCAGAGGGCTTTTTTGTTGAGAAATAATTTACTACTGAGTCATAAATCTCGTCACAGCTCATGATGGACTCTCCGAGTCTTTATTTATGCAAGGTTTTTTATGTAAGTATAGGGTCTGTATAGGGACCTGGGATCTTCTGCTTGTCAACCCAAATGCTCAATCGGTTCCCCAGATATTCCAGTCGGGCATCCGGCATTACTAGCCCTTCGACAAAAACGCGCACCACCTGCAAGCCGCCAAGCGTGCCCAATTGTGCCCAGAAAATACGGTGGTCGCGGTCCATCATCCATTCACACAGCTCCTCGATGCAGTTCATGTTGTGCATATGCGACGGTGGAACCATAGTACAGGAGTTCGAGTTCATCAAGTGGGCAAGATGTGGGCGGAATAAGGGATCGCCCCAGGCATAGTATGGGTGGCTATGACTCGATTCGATTCGCGCGGCCATTCGCTCCCAACTCTCGGAAGCAGCCCGCGCAAGGCCTTCATGCATCTGTACTGCCTCAAGCACTGCTCTGGTAATCGCACCTGAAGGGGACAGTCCCGCTGAGCAGCCATGCGAGTGTGCAGGTATGCGATCCATTCGATCCAAAAATAAGACGTGAGCAACCGGTATAGGCCAATCGAGCGAAATCCATTTTATGTGAACGTCGATACCCTTGCTGTCCAGTTCCTTCAATAACTGAGAAATTTCTTGGCCGCATGTATCAATCTCCTCTTGCTGTACGGCCGGACACTCTATACGACACCGCATAACTATAGCATATGAGTCTCTCTCGATAGTTTCCAGCAAACCATTCGTAAAAGCCTCAGTTATAGTGCTGCCTGAAGCAAGTCCAATGGTTTGCCTCATGTCTAAGGCCCGAAATCCAGATAGTGGTGAATACAGATGCCACACTAATTCGGCAGGAATCCATGCATGGCGGTCAGGATACAAATAACCGGGTGCCCAGTCAATGCAAAGTTCATCCGAATAAAGATCCCTGGTTCCAGCCTCAAGACTAGGAATCACTAGACCCTTGCGGTTCATCTGGGTTGTTGATTGACCCGGTAGTACTCTCGCAAAATCTGGCTCTGAGGCTACAATGCGTTCTATGGCCTCGGCCATAGCAGTATATTCTGATTGGGCGAAGTCGAAACCTTTTCCTTCGCCAACGATACCATGTTTTTCTGATCTAACGAATGGTATTTCTAGCAACCCTAGCCGAAAAATATGTGGTGGTAAGATCTGAACGGAGCTCATATAAACTGAGAAGCCGTGTTTTCTAAGAATGGCTTTAAGCTGATTGGTTTCAGGCTGAGATTTACCATCGCGTAGCCCGCTAGTAAGGGTCTCTTTGATCTCTTCGAATCGAAGAGAAAGGAGCGGGTGTTGTGGATTGTTCTTAGAATAAATATGTACACCTCCTCCCAGATCGAGCCAAAGGTCATACAAATCACATGCAATAGAATAATCAGAAGAAGTGATGTTTTGATGATCCTTGCCGGAGATGAACTGTGAAGCAACTGCTGCTATCTGCTTAAGGCCTACAACGGACAATGGAACTGGGACAGCTTTTCGTTTCCCGTCATGTTCCACGCCAAAACCGACACCTGGCAGTAGATAAAAGAACGGAAGTTTACACGTCACGAGTTTTAGGAGCTATCTGCTGCCTGAAATACTGCACATTTTTCCCTGGCCAACAGTAAAGGCCGAAATAGTGTTTGGAGCATGCTCGCGCAGAGTCAATAGACGCTCTTTCAAGCTATTGCTCGGCTTGATAATGGTGGAATCATAATGTTTTGTTGTTTCAGACGGCTTTATTCTGTTCCTCATAGCAATAATCCTACATAAAAAATGTTAGTATAATATATCCTAGTTTACATACCATTTACTTTTCAAATTGGGAATCCAGTACCAGATCTAGAATCGAAGCATTTTATTCAATCAGCCATTCTCCATCTTTGTGACCTAAGCAGCAAATTCTCTGTTTTAAAATCAGATGAAAGCGATTGTATGTGCTGGAATATTCTAACGCCACTCAGCAAGAATAAGGTCTTCTGATAGAGCGCAGCTGGCAATAACAAAGTAGATATCAAGTAGGTGCCATATATGGTTCACCCCGTATTGCAAGATAAAATCATTCGTGACATAAAGAAACGTTGCTCCCATATATCCGACCTGTCAATGTGGTTCGTTTTGACCGCTGTCTCTAATAGAATTTGCACATTCCTACCTGATCAGGTTTTCGACCTCAAAACGAGTTCTGACACCGTTCAGGTTCATCGGAATGCAGGTATTACTTTTATGCCACCACTTGAATTTTATCCACGCAATTTGACGGTCATGGGTCAGAACTGGAATCGTTGCATGTTGATACCCTGAAAAAGGATAATATGTCGGTATTACCATCAAACCATGAATCCCTTTTGTGGGTCGAATGCGACCATTTAAACCCTACATTCCCACAAAACATAGCCATCGATAACACCTTTTGCCGTTTTAAAGTCAAACGCATTCATCCTTTAAATTAAAGAATCATTCAGCAATGTCAATGCTTCGGATCTTTTGGCTGGGATCAATCGATTCTGGAACCCTTTCTGAGCAGTGAATTTTTGAGTTGCCCAGGCTTGAGGATATATTATTACACAAAAGGGGATGGCTTTTTTATCATTGATAAATCCCAGTCAACCTTTTTCAAGGTATGTAAGCTGCCTAATAAAATGAGCAAAGGATGTAATCATGGATAAACCAATTGCAGATTCAAAAGAACGGGCTGAACTGCTAACGGACATTATGCGCGGTGACATCACACTTCAAGTGCCTCACCCAGATTTCCCCGATGTGATGGTATTGCAACAGCCTGATATTAATGCTCGACTAAAAGCTGTTGATCTGCTTGCCCGTATGCATGGTGATTATATTGTACGAGCTGAGGTAACACTCAGCGTTGATTATGCTGCAGAATTAACCCGGTTAAAGCAATTAGCAGATGGTTTGGTGATTGATGGTGAATATGATGTTGAGGATGAAGACGAAGAACTCAGCTTTTTTTAGATGCAATAAACTGTTTCGTTCTTTATTCCATCGATGAATAAATACAGTAAAATTTACAGTAACAATGGTTTTGTTACTACCACTAAATAAGCAATAGAAGGTTATACAGCACCTCTTTCGACTCCCTTCCGGGGCGCCAATTATTAACCATCGCATTGCACCTCGCTATTACATAAGTACTCGTTTTCGAATAGTCTCGAAATTTTCATCCCGCAATAACTTTCCATTACAGTAGACGACTTCGAGTCTGTTTTCTGAAGATTCAAGTTCAGTTTCACGGATCGTTTGATAGTTTCCTTGACGATCAGCAATTAATGCCAGTCGTCCACGTTTTGAGCGTTTCCCAGTATCGGTGACGGGGTCTTTGTAAACATCTTGCCAGTCTCCATTGATGCGGATTGTAGAAGCTTTCATGGCAAATTGCATGGTATCGCGATTCACATTCTGTAAAAGCTCACCGCCCATTCCAAAGGCTATGTTTTCAGCACTGAGGCCTTTTGATTTCATTACCTCAAGGATAGTACCGATCATCGTAGGGCTAACGCCATCACCCTGGATAACCCGAACATAGTCAGGTAGTACCCGAAAACCTTTGCTGTTTATTTTCCGTTTTTAGTGTAGCCACATAATATGAATATCCGCATCCGGCTGTTACTGTCGATGTGGTCGCTGTTACCGTGGTTGAGCAGGCTTTGCAGATATTATTGATTCGCCGAGGTGAGCCACCATATCGTAGCGAATTGGCATTGCCGGGCGGATTTGTACGGATCGATGAGGGGCTTGAATAGGGTGCTTACCGCGTACTCTGTGAAAAACTCCACTTAAACAAGTGTACATCGAGCAACTATATCCATTTGGTGAGCCACAACGTGATCCGCGTGAACGCGTCATTAGTGTTGTTTATCTGGCGATTATTCCAGCACATCAGGTGTTCGATAATTTTGAGCAGTGGCACAGTGTAGACGATATGCCGAGGCTTGCCTTCGACCACAGCACAATAGTAATACCAATCCCAATATATATTTATGTTAAAATAGCCCACTGTCTAGAACAGAGACATCGAATCACATCAGGTTGGCTGACAAACGAGTTCCACGCCTCACAACAGCTCGTCACAATATCATCATAATCTTTAAAACAGCGATTCGCCCAATATTTATCCCGAAGTTGCTGCCACACTTGTTCGACCGGGTTGAGCTCTGGCGAATAGGCGGGTAATGGAAGCAGTGATAGGTTGGCTGGACACTTCAATTGCTTGCTCATGTGCCAAGCCGCCCGATCAATCACAATGACCGCATGCCGCCCCGTCTCGACCATTTGAGTTATCCCATCAAGGTGATGCTGCATTGCCTCAGTATTGGCATCCGGCATCACTAAGGCATAGGCGCTGTCCTTGCCAGGGCACACAGCACCAAACACATACGCGGCTGTAAACTGTTGTTGTCGAACCACGCGCGGTCGTGTCCCTTTCTCTGCCCAAATACGCGTGAGTGTCCCGCGTTGTCCAACGCGGGCTTCATCTTGAAACCAAATGTCAACCTGATCAAAGGACACTGCCTTGGGTAGCACGCTTAAAATCTGGTCGGCGAAGTTTTTTTAAACGCGTCTTGAACCGCTTGATCCTGTTGCGGGTGTCTGGAACGCACGGTGATCCAGACCAGGCCCAAACGATGCAGCAGATGATAAACGCTATTCAAGCAGCAATGCACATCAAATTGTTCCGCCAATAACGCACGAATCGTGTGCCCAGTGATGCGGCCCCCTTCACGTTGCTCGCTCAATGCAATCACCGCAGCTTTAAATTGTTCTTCTTGATCCGCGGCGAGTTTACGTGTCGCCCCACTGCGTGGGCTCTCGCGTAACCCATCGATTCCATCAACTGCAAATCGCCTGACCCAACCTTGGACTGTGGTTAAATGCACCTCTAAAAATTGGGCAACTTCACGATAAGTGTATCCATTATTCAGGTGTGTCATCCCAAGAAATCGAATCCGTGTGGACGCATGGGCTTCCGTTCTGGCCAGAGATGTAAAATCGATCTCCGCCATGGATTCTGGTAGGTGTCTTTGTCGTCCGATAACTTCCTCCTTTTCATAATTAACATTAAATTGTTATTGTAACTCAATATTGTTTAATGATAAATATATTGGAATTGGTATAACTTTGGCGAGAGAACGTTTATTCAGCAAATTAAACTACTCATCCATTGCATTTCGATTTCTGCCAACCAGATTCACTCTAACGGAGGCGCAAAAAATATATGAAGTGATTATTGGTAAAACCCTGGAAAAACGTAATTTTCGTAAGCAATTGCTAGCGCGTGGAATACTCAAGGTGACAGGGGAATTGAGTAGTGGTGGGGCGCATCGACCTGCGCAGCTTTATGCATTAAAGCCTGCTGAGACACTGCATTATTGGTAACTGGCTAGGATTGATGTTTTTAAGGTTGCAGTTCCAGGTAAGTCGTCTTGTGATTCGCTACGAGTAATGCTATTCGCTCCTTGATCACAGGTAATTGACGGGGCTCTGCTATCCCCTGAATAAGATCCATTCCTTTCGCTCCAAATAAGTAACGTAATATGATGATTCCGTCAGTCAGCGCATCAACTGTCCCATTTAAATCAATGTCCATTGCTGCCATACAGACATCAGAATGTATGTAGTTGAGAATTTCCTCGCTAGTTTTTCGTTTGCTACTTGCCGCAACAGCATGATCAATCAATGCACTGCCCTGAAAGCCAAACAGAGCGCGGATTAGTAACAAACCATCAGTGAGTGCATGGTTTGTTCCGTTATCATCGATATCGAGATTACAGCGATTATTGAGTTCGGAAGCAGTGAGTTGAAACATAATTGGTTCATTACTGTTGTTGTACAAGCTGATTTCAATTGGTCGATTGCCTGGTTGCTTGAGAGTACAGCTTTGGTAACTACCTGGTCTGGCAGATTTGCATGATGCAGTGTCTGACTCGACTGTCAGCCTGGTTTGTATGCCAATAGTATCGGTTGCGTTTGTGCTAACAACAATTTTTTCGGCATTGGATGGTTCGACTATCAAGTGGTAGGTTTTTTCTGAAAAAGCAGTAAGACTAGCTGATGCAGAGTAGACTCTGTCTAGTATGAGGGTTGTAGGATGCCAGGATGTTAGGTATTTTGAGCGGGTTAGAACATCTTTGCGAATACCTGCAACAGTCGTTGCAAAGCCAGTGTCGGCTTGTTCGCAGTCATTCACACCCCCAGAAATAATCCCTAATAGCGTGCGTCCATTATCAGAAAGAAGTGAACCGCCAGAGTCACCATTGCAGCTATTAGCTAATGGTGACTCAGGGGAATGTTTCCAGCAGAGGAAATTAACCTTGTCGAGATTAATTGCATTGCAATCGCTTAATAAAATAGGGCCGCTGCGTAATAGCCCGGCACTTGAGAGATCCTGCTGAGCGGTTCTGCCATAGCCAAAGAGTTGTGTTGTAGTATTATCGGCTGGCTGTACTGTTGCTAGTTGTAAGGGTTCAATTGCTCGGACATTGTTTCTGAGGTTAATGACAGCATAATCAGATGCTGGAAAATCGTATTGCTGTGGCAGGCTGATGGAGTTGATTCGGAATAAACCGGCATTTTGAAAATACAGTAAGAATTGTTTAGGTTGTGGAGCATCAAATTGATCAGGTTGACAGTTGTTACCATCTATTTGACAGACACAGTGAGCAGCAGTCAGTACTGTAGAATGGTCAATCAGGCTGGCCGAGCAAACATTCTTCCATTGCTGATTGACGTCATCAAACAAAAGTAAACTGCCTACAGCAGGTTGTTTGCTGGTAAGTGAGCCTTTAACAATACGTTGTTCGATATGTGAAATATGGTCATTTGCTGAAACTAACAGCGGAATGACCATAATAAACAGAGCGATCTGAAAGCGTGGCATGTATTCATGACTCAAACAAAGTGAGCTGTGAAAATATCACACTAACCCGGCAAGGTAAACCTCAATTGTTGTGCTGTCACAGCGTGAACAGTTGTTGCTCACCGCACCAAGTGTCAGTGCAGTGTCACGTGAGCCAAATAGGTAACGGATAATCAGCAAACCGTCCGTCAGAGCATCGGTGATTCCATTGCCATCAATATCAAGTTCGGTTTGTAAACTGTCCAGACGATTGATGATTGCAGGTGCATCACAAAAAATACAATCAGTTTGCACAGTGCTGTTGGTTAACGCTGTGCCTGTGAAGCCAAACATATGTCGCAATATCAACAGCCCATCGGTTAGTGCATCTGTTTCTGAGCTACCATCAGCATTTAGTATAGATATTTGTGAGCCGGTATTATTGTTAGTGGCCGTTAATGCAAAACTATCACCCCATTCCAAAGGATATCCGCCAAATACTGTTGCTCTGACAGCCAGTAAGTGATCACCAGGTTGAGTAAAGGTTAGTGGAAAATTACCGTTATGTCCCTGATTGATGGTTTGAATCGTTGGTGTAGCAAGTAACTGTACATTTTGCATCTGGATATTGTCAATAAACCAGCCAACAGACGAGCTTGATTGCGGATAAAAACTACCTGATTCAAATGCATAGACAAAGCGCAGATTAATCAGACGTTGTGCATAGTCTGAGAATGAAACTGTCACCGGATGGAAACTGGTATCATTTGCTCCGCCACTACCAGCTCGTTGGTAGATGTTTGTCCAGCTAGTGCCATGATCAATTGAAATTTGTAGCTGAGCGATCTGGTCTTGGGCAGCAAACCCCAGCAGGCTGTCAAAAGTGATTTGCGCGTTGTTGTCCACAGATAGTGTTTTATTGATGGTCAGGAACTGACTGACTGCTGTTGTATGTGCTAAGTGATAAACTGCACCATCACCGGCTGGTTGATTGGTTTCGATGATGTTGTAACCAGCAGAAATAGTAGCTTCCAGGTCAGTGTGCAAGACGCCTTCAGCATCGTAAACAGGTGTTTGTGAGGTTTGTGAGAGCAGATATTCATAACCATCAGCATTTGCTACCTGGCTAAACTGATAATTTTTCTGGCTATTGATACTGGACGCTTGCTCGCCAGTGATCATTGGCGTAACACTGTTTTGATCTGTCTGGGCAGGATCAAACAAAGTGACCTGATAACTTTCAGTCTTTGCAATACCATTGACCACAAAATTACTGATTGTAATTTCCCAACTTGTATCTTCGTTAACATTTGACGAGTCAATATTGTCTGGATCCCAGACAATAGTAGATTCTCCAGCACCTGATCCAGTAGAACGATGCTCAATAACCAGTGGCTCAGATGCAGAGTTATCCAGTCTTGTCATTGTAACAGTTGCGGAAGTAAAATTAGCTTTTGGCCAAGAGAACGACCAGCGATTGAAAGCAAGACTGGCAGGTGTATAACCAGCTGGTGGCCAACTGACAAATGCTTCGCGAGTAATAGGGCGTGAGTCGCTTAAATGTGAATCAATCACCCAAATATCGTTGGCAGAATTATGACCATTGGTTGCTGGTATGCTTCCGGTACCCATTTCTTGAGTCTGTGGAAATAGTAACCAGCGTCGATGCCCGACGGGAGCATTGTTTGAGCCATTATCACGCATTTGACTGAATACAGCATCATACCCTGCATTGCCGAGGCTCAGGTTTGAATGGGAGGCAGCTTCTGCCCCATCAGTTGTATAACAAGCCCAGCTTGTGTTTGGAGTGTGTGATAAATTGTTTTCTGCAGCCATCATCAATGCAGCTTGTTGAGCTTTATTGTTGTAACTGGCATTCAGGCTGATTGTGGCAGGTACGCCAGCCATTGCACGGAAATAATTAATCCGTGTCAATACGGCTTGTTTGTAGGCATCGCTAGTTGAACCTGGGTCGCAGCTTGATACATCACCATCCCATTCAGGTGTTACCGAGAATGATGCTGAAAAAAGTGAGTTATAGGCATTACGCGATTGCTCACGTTGACTGGTATCGATTTCAAAGCCTGCACTATTTCCAAGAATTGCGCGTTTTCGGAATTGCCAAGTGGAGAGGAAAGAATCGAGAGTATTTAGTTCTGGAAGTTGAATAGCATCGCCAAGACGTGCATAGTTAGCTGATTGTATTGGTGTTGTAATATCACTTGCGATCGCCAGTGAATGACTTGCTAATATCAGACACGTCACACTGCATTGAATTGTTCTACGCAATAAATTGTTGCCATGTTTTAGTGTTTTTCGAACACTGTTGTTTTGATCATTGTTCTTCATGGATGTGATGCTCATTTAATTAGTTGATGCACAATACAGATCTATTGGTGATGTACTGAAAAATATAGCAGTCTTATAAAAAACAGAAGTTAAAACAATGAGAAGTGTGATGAAGTTTTGTTTGTGCGAACTGCCTCAAAAGAAAAGAATGCGACATGCATTAGTCTTTGAGTGGTAGAGACTTAAAATCAAATGCAATTTGATTGGCGGGGGAGATGAAGGGTGAGGGGATTAAATGGTTATTGTGTATCTTATAGGCTTGTTGAATTTTTCATAATAAAAAAGGCGGTTAAATAACCGCCTTTTTTATTGGATCTTTTATTTAAAAGAAGATTACTTTTTTCTTCTAAACATGGCAACCAAGCCAAGTAGTGGTGTCAGCAATAACAAACCAAATGACGATATGCTTGGTATTGGTTGTACTGGCCCTACAGGTCCTGGCCCTACAGGTCCTGGCCCTACAGGTCCTGGACCTACAGGTCCAACATCACTAGGGTCGTCACTAGCGATAGTCAAATTAACAGTGGAAGTTGTCAAAATTTGTTCTTCTAGGAGGACTGTTCCGGGGGCGGCTGCATCGCTGAATTGTTTGATGATGTTGATGGTAGTAAAACCGGCAGCCTCCAATGCAGCTGTGGCATCTTCAACTGTCATGCCTTGAAGACCAGAGACAACCGTCGGTTGACCAGCAGTCGGTTGATCGGGTCCGCCACCATCACCACTATTAATAGTGGCTGAGTTTGGACCCAAATCAAAACCAGCAGCTGTTGATGATGCGCTGAAGTTAACTGAGGTTGTCCCAGTAAAATCTGCAGCTGTGGTGAAATTAACAGCGGCAAGTGTTGCTGGATCAACGCCTGGAAAATTCCCACCCAAATCAACCCATGTCAGGATGATAAATTGGTCAGTAGTTGGATCGCTGTCGTCATCTGCAGCATCAGCGACTGGTCCAGAAACTGGTTGTGAGAAGCCGTCTCCATCAGGCCCATAAACTGCATCGTTGAATGTTAACTTGCTAGAATCGAAATGAACCCGTAGTCCTAATCCAGTCAAAGTTTCGTCAACAGGAACGGTGTTGTAGTCGATTCCAACGCTCACAGCACTGCCTGCAGCAGCGTCTTGTGATAATGGATTTGCTGTGATGATCTGATCATCGGCAAGAACAGCTGCACTGGCACCGGCCAGAAACAGTGTCGCTATTATCTTCCTCATTTTTTATTTCTCCCTTTTCCCTAAATTCACAAACAAATAAATTGCCCTAATGTTACTAGTTACTAGCTAGTAAAACAAGAAGAAGATTCTAGTTTAGGATCTTGCAAGCAAGAGACTTCTAGTAAATTCTTCATCCTCAAAAAACCAAGTTGTTTTGCTATCAATGACCTGAAGTTCAGCAAATCTACAATTAATTGTAGAAAGATACACTGTGTCGCTATGTAGAGTACGTCTGTGTTAATTAGTTCCAAGATCGCTTGAATATGTTCATGCTTGTAAGATAGCAGGGTCTGAACATCATAAATTTGTAGTGGTAAGTCAATAATCACCAGATTAGTTGATCAAGGTGTTCAGACAGAGCCACGCCAAAGCTGCAGAACGATTAGTTTGTTATTCTTGGTTATTTTCCAAGTTGGGATTGCAAGCCGAGAAAATGATGACTTGTTAGTGCGTAATCACATTACGCTTTAAGATATTGAATATCAGTATACTACGTCAGCCATATAATGTACATTCTTAGTCTTTTCCAATATGAAATGATGCTGAAAGCAAGAAAGGTGATTCCAATATAAAATGAGCCTGAAATAGCGATCAATGTCGCTCATGATCACAGGATGAAAACGATCATGAGACTGGAACAACTGACGAGCATTCAAGCGATCTATCAATTTCTTGATGGAACCCAAGCGGTTGCCTTCACGATGGCAACGAACAAGCAAGACCGTTATCGCTGGGTGCAGAAAACACTGGTGAAGCACCGCTACATACAACTTGGCAAGGTCGACAAGGGAATCGTGATCCGCTACCTGATGAAAGTAACGGGTTATTCTTTGGCTCAGACTAAACGCCTGATACAGCAATACATCAAAACGGGTCGAGTGATCGCTAAGCCTGCCCGTGGCAACGGTTTCAGACGAACCTATTCAGAGCAGGATATTCGTTTGCTAGCCAGTATGGATGAACGACACGGCCAACCCAGCGGACCAGTCCTTAAAAAGCTTTGTGAGCGTGCGTACCAGCGTTTTAACCAAACTCAGTATCAACAATTGGCAAGGATTTCGGTCTCACACCTGTATAACTTGCGCGGCTCCAAAACCTATCAGCGCCAACGTTGCACTCTGACAAAAACACGCCCGAAAGCCGTTTCAATTGGACAACGCCGTAAGCCTTGCCCAAATGACCAACCAGGCTATATTCGTATTGATTCTGTCCATCAGGGGGATCAGGATAAGCGCAAAGGGATTTACCACGTCAATGCAGTCGATGAGGTGACGCAATTCCAGATCATTGTGACACTTGAGCGGATTAGTGAGGACTTTATGCTACCCGCGTTACAACACATACTGGCTGCTTTCCCGTTTAAAATAAAGGGATTTCACACCGATAATGGTGGTGAATATATCAACTACAGCGTGGCTCAGTTGCTAGAAAAGCTGCGGATTGAATTCACCAAATCACGACCACGACGCAGCAATGATAATGGTCTGGTTGAAAGTAAAAATGGATCCGTGATTCGTAAACTCTATGGCTATACGCACATCCCTCAGCAGTACGCCACAGACTTCACAGAACTGAATCGGCAGCAAGTCTACCGCTACGTCAATTTCCACCGCCCCAGTTTTTTCCCGACCATTGTCACGGATAACAAGGGCAAGCAGCGCAGAATGTATCGTTATAAAGAGATCAGGACACCGTATGAAAAGTTCCGATCCTTGCCTCGCCCTAGCCAATACTTAAAGCCAGGGATCACACTTAAAATACTGGATGCATTTGCTGGTGAAATGACAGACAATGAGGCAGCTGAACAAATGAATTCAGCACGCGATTATTTATTTAAACAACTCCATGAGCGACTCCAAATAAGGGCTTAAGACTCTCTTACCTTCAGGCTCATTTCTGGATTGGAAAAGACTTTCTTAGTCTTGTCCAATATAATAATGAGTCTAAATAACTAAAGTTTCGGAGTTCATAGAAATACCACAAGCCATTGATTGAAAAAGATAAGTGCGTCCTAAAAACATATAATATAGGTTGACACCTAGGGGAATCTAAACTAACTAACGTCCGAAACTGATTCGTCTGCTTGCCTCATTTCGGTGTTAAGGGTGCATCTAATAATCAGGATTGTTGTTCGAGTTCGAGGTGGATGATTTTCGAGAACCGCAGTGCATATGGAATACATGAGGATCGCATAAAACCATCCAACGCTGAAATCGGGCAAAATGACAATGATTAGAGGTGCCCTTAAGAAAGATAGCTATATCGTTCACTATACGCCAACTTTCTTGCCTTGAACTGGAACAACAATCTTGTGCCAGTTTCGGACATTATTTAATTCCTGCTTCTTTAGCTGAGAAGCTTTGTTAATCGTATACAGGTAGATCACTGGGAACACGACTGGGAGTGTTTTTACGAATATCCATGGCAGCTGGGTCAGTTAGAGCATGCAAGAAATCGATTAAACTCTTAAACTGCAGGTTGTTTAATCGAATCGTTGCAAGCTCGTTCGCTTCAGCAATCGGTTGTATGCGCTGAGGATTGTTCATTACAATAAAGTCGATTGCATCCAAGTCTGGTCGAGATGGTAAAACTACCTGAGATTGATCGTAGTTTTGCAATGAAATATCTGCATCGAGATGATGTTTTACTACCGCTTCTAGTGTGTTATATGCTCCGTCATGTCCGTAAGGTGCAGTTAACGCAATATTGCTTAATGTTGGTGTTCTGAAAGAGAAGCGATCCTCTGTATTTCCGGTGATTGTTGCTCGGCCAAAGTCGTCGTGACCATCAGAAAATCCGTCCAGATTATCGCCTTTGCCTGGCCCAATCTGTGGCATTGCAATCGCATGGAAATCGTGGTCAGTTTGAAAGGCACCACTATGGCATCGCGCACAATGTAGTTTTTTCTTGCTATAAAATAATCTCATACCAAATTTAGCAGAACGACTCATTGCATGACGCTCTCCTCTTAAAAACCGATGGAAAGGACTATTATCAAAGCGCCATGCTTTTGCTTCAAAGGCAGCGATCGCGTTTGCAGCATGTACATAACTGATATCAGAAGCTTGAAGAATTTCTAATGGGTAGGCGGTTTTAAATAACTCAACGTACTCAGGTATATTTCTTAGTTTACTTGCAATATGCTCCCATACAGCAGGCAAATCTCCTGCAGCTGCTGCATCAGCTTGTTGATTTTCTCCTGTCTGACCGGCCATTTCTTCTGCAGATGTGACAGGGAACATCGCCTGCGCTGCTAGCACATTATCCAAACCTCCAGGTAAGTCATCACCCGCCGGGCTACTAAATCCAGATGGGTGCTCAGGGTTTGTTTCTACTCTTCCATCGTAAAACATGCGGGTAAATTGCCGTGCACCAAGATTAAAAACAGGCGGGGCATTTCTTGGTACCCTGGAGTGTATTGCATGATTAAAAGTGCCTGTGTTGCGCGTAACTCCTAATCCTTGGCCGCCTTCCCCAACAGGGAGGGATAAGCCATCACCAGTATCTGTGAGTGTATGGTGGCAGGATGCGCAAGAGATATTCTGATTGCCGCTGAGGATTTTGTCGAAAAATAGAAACTCACCAAGTTTTACTTTTTTTTCATCGGGCATCCCGTTATCGTAAAAGTCTTTGTTTTTGGGCGCTGATAGCCAGTTTTTAGAGTAGACATTGTTGGATAATAATAAACTTCCTAACACAAAGAAAAACGTTATTCTATTGTTGATTTTCATGAGCGTATTTTCAGTCCTTGTAATTTTTGTACTAAATATCACACCAAAAAAATGACCAGATAAATCCAGGTATGGTCACAACGATGAGTTTGTGTTGATTGTTTCATTGTCAAAATTCTTGAATTTTATAGAGTGACTTTGTGTTTGTAAACAAACAATCTAGTCGTATCTTGTTAGTTTAAGCGTTAGTAGAAAAAGCTCTGTTCAGACCTCCTTTTAAAACGGTGTCTATAGCAACGTGATTAGTTGAGTGTGTAATACTGTTGCTACTCCAGATGTTATTGACTCCTGCTGCATACAAGCGTTGTAGGGCATCATCCACAAACAAGGCATGTTGTTACAGGACTGAAAGCGAATTAGGAGCGTAGCTTGATACTGCGCGCGCTGTCTGCTCGAGTGTGTAGCCAGTACTGGCTACATCATCAACAATGTTGAGTACAGCGATGACAGAATTGCCGTTCTGAGCAGAGCTGACTTCGATTTTATTCAAGGCCTGAAAACCTTCACTGCGATAGAACTCACAATCGCGGTGTAAATAAGCGACGTTTTCCTTGTAAGTATCAATTGCTACACGGCGCAGTTTTAATGTTGTGGTTTCCATTAGAGCCTCTTTGAATATGCAACACTGGTATTGACGCAGTGCTGAAATAGTTTTCTACAAAGGTGCAGCAGGATAATTTGTGTGTTTGTCAAAGTCTATACACACTATCATCTAAAATCTAACGTTTTCCTAGTCGCTTATTCCTCCAAAAGATCATTGAACTTTTATTATTCGATAACAGTAGAGCCACTTGCAAAACTATGAGATCACAACCGACTGAGATTGTGACTGAGTCGTCTGTTACGATTTTTTCACGGAATGGCTGTCATGTCACAGATGAACACCAGCAAATTCTTGTCATCTTGATGTGTTTTGTCAATTTAGAGCATACCGATCCTCCTGTGGAACTCAATTCCCTTTCTTTCTCCTTCAGTAAACTATCATTTACTCAAGAAAGCACAGCATCTGATTCACTGTCAGCGCTAGAATCCCAAACATTAAATGACACATCACTTTTGCATGCCCACGCACCCGAACCACACGTCCTCCAAATTCATCTTTCAAGCGCCCGTTGACGCGCTCTACAGTGCCGCGCTCTCGGTATCGTATGGTTTCAGAAGATTGATGACCAATGATCCGGTTGCGTTTGTTTTCAGCGTGTATTTCATCCTTGAGCGTTTTATCGCGCCGTGGGTTTCGGTCAATCAACGGGACATGGCCTAACTGTCGACTGGTTTCATGGATCTGAGGCACATCATAGGCAGCATCCATTAAATCATAGAGGTTGGTGACACGTTGATGACTGATCATTGCCAATGGAATCGCCACTTGGCTATCATGCGTTGAAGCCGAGGTTAAGACGCAACTGATTGGAATGCCACCATCGGCTGAATCAATATGCAGCTTATAGCCTGTCCAACTGGTTTTGTAACCTTTGCTGTTTTTCTTGGTTCCCACATCACAGGCTATGGGCAAATCGTCAAGCATCTCCTCCAAGGGGATCCCTGTGGTCTGCTTTTCAATCCGCGTCAGTGTTTTCTCGCGAACTTCGCCTTTTTTTTGGCGTCCACGTTGCTTGGGTTGTTTGACAATGGGTTTCTTTTTGATCGGTTTTTCACGTGCATTGATCGCGGTTGAGTCGCGCGAATTATGTCCGACGATTTCACCACGATAGTGTTTTTTGATCAACGCTTCATGGATACGTTCCGGCAATTGCGATTCAGAGAATTCGGCTAATGCGCGAGAGACTGTCCATTCCTTTGGAATATCGCTGACACGTTCCCATCCACACAGACGCCTTAATGCGATGTCGGTGTGTAATCGATCTAACAACAGGCGCGTTGTTGGCATGTGATACACCATCTTTGCAACAAAGGCACGTGCAATGGCGACTCGATCCTTGGGTGGACGTCCAGGATATCCTTTGCTGGAATCAATAAATGCTTCAATGTGGAGCATTTCTAGCGTCGTTATCAGCTCCTGTTGTTTTTGAGTTAACGGACCGAGTTCTTCGATCATTCGAGGAAATAATGTGTCTTGAATTGCCCTCCAGGACTGTGCTATTGTTTCTCGTAACTTGCTCATTTTCAGATATTTTTAGAGTGTTTAGGCACCTCTATTTTATCATTTTTGAGCAAGGTTTTTCTTTTTTTGCTATTCAAGCAATTAAATCCCCTCGCTTTTATGTATTTTGCAAGTAGCTCAGTATTAAATCATTAAATCTAGTGTTATCTGAATGACAATTATCAATGCTGCCAGTTTTGCTAAACTACTATGCTGGTAGCAACAAGAATCGATTTAGTCGTATGTATGAAAAAGGAGTCTGAATGAAGGGTAAAATGCGGCAGCAAGACGTTTACTCGTTAATATACTTCTCCGCACATAAAAAATCAGCATTCTGTGCACGCACTTTTTTCGCCAATAGCTGCTTTGGAAACCTCTCTATGATATTGATATCATAACGCAAATCGATGTTAGTGGGGCAGCTTGCTGAATTGGAAAAGTTCAACCAGTATGATAACCTTGCGCCTACTATATAAGCGATTGATTATTATGTGGATACAAAAAGAAATACAGCTAAAACAAAGACCACGTGGGTTTCACATCATTACCAGTGAGATCTTAAATCATCTACCTGAATTGCAAAACATCAAGATTGGTTTGATGCATGTTTTCATTCAGCATACCTCTGCATCCTTGACTATAAATGAAAATGCAGATCCAACCGTTCGCCAGGATTTTGAGAGTTTTTTCAACCGGGCAGTTCCTGAAAATGAATCATATTATAGACATTTAGATGAAGGTTCTGATGATCTTCCTGCTCATATTAAATCAAGCATGCTGGGCAGTAACGTGAGTATTCCGCTTGCTAATGGTCGGCTTAATCTAGGTACTTGGCAAGGGATCTATCTATGTGAGCATAGAAATCATGGTGGTAGTCGAAGAATTATTGTGACGGTAACAGGGGAGTAGGTCTATAGTAAACCAATATTAATAGATATGTATACTCTCCCACCATACATGAAAATTTAGCATCCAGATGCAAGCTTTTTTAGCGGATGGTTTCGTTGGAAAATCTTGCTGTAGTGAACGATAAAATTATTTGATTGCTGTAGAAATAGGAAAAAGACAAGTTAGTTTCGGAAGTTATTTAATTCAGATACCAAGAGGGAAGATTATCATGAAATTAATCACACTTTTGTTAACAGGTTTATGGTTGGTTAGCTCAAATTCATCAGCTGTTCAATTACGCCACGATCATAGAGGGGAGGTATTGATATTCCCGTTTTTTTCAGCTGAGAATGGTTGGGAGTCTCTTATTCATATTTCTCGAAGCGAGCAGGGCAACTCAAAGTTACTTAAACTGCGTGTTCGTGAAGGTATCAATGGTAAAGAAGTCAATAGTTTTAATATTTATACTCATCATTCAGAAAATTGGCGTGCCAGTATTAGTAGAGATGCTAATAACCATGTTGTTTTGCATATTGTTGAGGGAAGGTGCATTGTTGCCAGTAACCTTGAATCCGGTGGAGCAGGTTCTCAGTTCCAGCTGGGTGCCAGTATGGGAACGATTGAAATCTATAAGATTGAATTAAGTCCAACTTTTAGTGAAGCAACAGACTGTGGAGACATCGCTGCTCGATGGAAACCACAAGGTATTTGGTTGGCAAATCCATTAGCTGATCTGCGTGATACATCAAATTCCACGATTTCTGCCGAGATGACTCTGTTGAATGTAAAAAATGGATTAGCTGCATCGTATACAGCCACAGCTTTGAGTCAATTCAAGGATAAAGATATTGAAAAAAATCAGATTTCTCACACATCACCATTTGATCCGTCACCTAATTTATCAGAAGCGAATCCTTTAGTCACGAGTATGATTGGTGTTGATGTTGTCCCTGAATCTGGAGAAGGTATTGATGCTGTAGCAACAGTTTTAAATCATGATGTTTATGAGAATGACGTTGTCAATGAAGAGTCAATTGGCGCCCGTACCGACTGGGTGATCAGTTACCCGTTGACTGGATATAAAAATCACCGACCGATTACAGTAACAATCGATGGTAATGAGCGTCACTGTGAGACTTTTAAGCTACCACCAGTAGAGGGAGAGCCGATTATTGAAAGTGAGTCAGCTATTCTCGAACCGATATTTATCAGTTGGGGCCAAGGACACCAGATAGGACATGAAGCAATTGATGCAGGTACTATTGCTCCTCGGCCACCTCGGATGAAGGTGGGAACAGCGCTCTGTAATGCAGTCAATATAATCAGTTTTGAAGGTAAACCTCCTGTACTGGCATCCCCCGATTCTCCTAATGTGAAAAATATATCAGGAGTGATTGCCAGTGATGCAAGCATGTTACAAATGCATTTTGTTCATTCTGAAGAGACTGGATTAAGCAGACCGGTACTTGGGTTCAGGTTGACTACTTTTGTCAATGGTACATTGGAAGGTGGAAAAATACTCGCAAATTATGCTGTGTTAAAACCCCATCTAAATTCTCCGTAAAGTTGTCATCGATGTGTCGCTATGAACTTTAGAAACGGTGTAGTATGTTATCCAGTGCTGAATTACAACCAGATTCTATAGAAATTAATCAAGGTGAAACAATGAAAATCTTAAAAATAATCTTAATGCTATGTTTGACAAGCGTTTTTTCTCAAGCGGCCAATGCAGAAAGTATTTGGGATAAACCAATTGAAAACGCAGTGGACAATGTTTCTGCAACAGTCTATCGCAGCGCAACCTGTGGTTGTTGTAAAAACTGGATCAAACACATCGAAAAACATGGTATTACTGTTGCAGATAATGTGCTAGAGCAAGGTGCATTGTCTCAGCTTAAAACTCAGCATGGAATTACGCCTGGACTGCAATCCTGTCATACCGCAGTGATTGGTTCTCAGGTTATAGAAGGACATGTACCAGCTGCAGATATTATGAGCATGTTAAAGAAAAAAACCTCTGTTTACGGATTGACAGTACCACAAATGGTTACTGGTTCGCCGGGTATGGAAATGGGTGATACGAAAGCCCCATTTAAGGTAATTAGTTTTGATCAGTCAGGAAAATCTCAAGAATACAACAGTTACAGTAATTACTGACAGGAATTTTAGTTGGCAAAGGATGCGCGATTGATTTTAACCGGCGACATTGGTGGTACCAATACTCGTCTGGCATTGTTCACAGTATTTGAAGATCAATTACACTGCCAACATCATGCCACGTATCCCAGCGCTGACTATGACTCGCTTGAGCAAATTGTCGATGAATTTATGGCAACCCAGGCTGAGCAAGTTGAATCCGCTTGTTTTGGGGTTGCTGGTGTTGTTACTAATGGACGCTGTGATGCGACCAATTTGCCATGGATCATGGATGAAAGTGAATTGGCAGCACATTGCCAGTTGACAACTGTTCGACTCATCAA
The DNA here is from genome assembly GCA_965224565.1 of Methylococcales bacterium. Taxonomy (GTDB): domain Bacteria; phylum Pseudomonadota; class Gammaproteobacteria; order Methylococcales; family DRLZ01; genus DRLZ01. The sequence goes on from CBDCZN010000002.1 coordinate 1,802,038, forward strand.
TGATTTGGAAGCAGCTGCACATGGTGTGTTAGCGCTTGATGAGAATGATTTAGTCGAACTGAATCCAAATGCGCACCCTGATCCTGTCGGCAATCGAGCTGTGCTTGCAGCAGGTACAGGATTGGGGGAAGCGACCCTCTACTGGGATGGCGCGCAATATTACCCATTTGCAACAGAGGGTGGACATTGTGATTTTGCCCCTGCTGACCAATTACAAGATGACTTGCTGATTTGGTTACGCACTCGCTGGGGTGCTCATGTCAGTTACGAACGCATACTTTCCGGTCCAGGCTTGCAAGAGATTTACAGCTGGTTGATAACAAGTGAACGAGAACCAGAGCAGCCAGCAATTCGTTCAAGAATGCACATGCAAAATGCTTCTGCTGTTATCTCTGAGGCAGCGTTAGCCCAGCAAGATTCTGCCTGTGAGCATGCATTACAACTGTTTATTCGTATTTACGCACAAGAAGCTGGCAATATGGCATTAAAAAGTCTAGCAACAGGTGGTATTTATCTGGCTGGCGGCATTGCACCAAAAATTTTACCCGCGTTACAAAGTGAATTGTTTTTACAATCCTGGCTTAGTAAAGGACGCTTCAATACCTTGTTGGAAAACATCCCGGTCAAAGTGGTTGTTCATCCACAAGTGTCGCTGATTGGTGCCGCCCGTTTTTTGCACATTCCTTAACACTTTTTTAACGATTTTTCATCACTTGTCACAATCTTTGCTGAGCTATTTCCATTAAATTCAAGTGCCTGGTTGAGTCTCCAGTCAATCTGATCATTTAGTATTTGCGCAAGATATTTCAACGAGTAGAATGGTGAAGTACGTGAATCAATTAATCTTCACTCCTGACTTCTTTACTGTCCGTTATTGTGTTGTACTTATGCGGTGACATCGTTTGCTGTGCAATGGTGATTACGCCTTGAATATCAACAGAAAAATTTTGTTAGTGACAGATCTTATTGCATTCCAGTCACAATAAAGCTCAGTTTATGTCATAACAATATTTTCTGGAGTCACCCCTGATATGGTTGATCATTTAACCGCTATTCCATCGCTATCAAACGCTGATCGACTACGCATCCCTCCACATTCTATCCAGGCTGAACAAGCTGTTTTAGGTGGATTAATGCTGGATAACGAAGCGTGGGACAAAATCGCGGACAAGGTCGCCGAGGAAGATTTCTATCGTAAAGAGCATAAATTGATTTTTCGTGCGATCAGTCGGCTAGCGCAGGACGATCAACCATTTGATGTGATTACTCTTTCTGAACTGATTGAAAAAACAGATGAACTGGAAGATGTCAGTGGGCTATCGTACCTAGCCACACTGGCGAGTAATACTCCAAGTGCAGCCAATATTCTTGCCTATACCAAGATTGTGCGCGAGAAATCGGTGTTACGCCAATTGGCGCATGTCGGCACCGAAATCGCTGCATCTGCTTATGAAGACGATGGTAAAGAACCGACCCAGTTATTGGAAATGGCTGAGCAGCAAGTGTTTCAAATTGCCGAGCAAGGTAGCCGTGGTAAAGCCGGATTTGCGCCGATTCGTACGTTGTTATCAGAAGCAGTGGAGCGCATTGAAACTTTATTTCAAGGTGATGGCACGCTTACGGGTGTCACCACTGGATTTCGTGATCTGGACGAAATGACCTCTGGCTTGCAAGCGTCTGATCTGGTGATTGTCGCTGGTCGTCCATCAATGGGTAAAACCAGTTTTGCGATGAATATGGCAGAGACTGTTGCCATTAAAGAAAGAAAACCGGTGGCAGTATTCAGTATGGAAATGCCGGGAGTACAGCTGGCAATGCGTATGATGTCATCACTAGGGCGCATTGATCAGAGTAAAATGCGCACCGGAAAACTCGAAGATGATCAATGGCCACGGCTGACTTCAGCGGTCAATTTACTGGCGGAAGCACCGATGTTTATCGACGACACGCCAGCATTGACACCTGTAGAGCTGCGAGCACGTTCACGGCGTTTGGCGCGTGAACATGGGCAGCTGGGATTGATTGTGATTGATTATCTGCAACTCATGCAATCACCTTCTAGCGGCGAAAATCGCACCGCAGAGATTTCAGAAATATCACGCTCATTAAAAGGACTCGCCAAAGAATTGAATGTGCCAGTGATTGCCTTGTCACAGCTCAACCGTAATCTTGAACAACGTCCAAATAAACGTCCGGTGATGTCTGATTTACGTGAATCGGGCAGTATTGAGCAGGATGCTGACGTGATTATATTTATCTACCGCGATGAAGTGTATAACGATGATTCTCCTGATAAAGGGAAAGCCGAAATTATTATTGGCAAACAAAGAAATGGCCCGATTGGTCATATATCACTGACTTTTCTTGGTCAGTACACACGTTTTGAAAATTTTGCTGCTGATTTATATGCCGATGAGGACTTTGGATGATTGAAGGAGTTCCACCTTCAACCCTTGCATTGGTCGATAGCAGTGCTTTCCGTCATAATTTAAATCAGGCGCGTAAACACGCTCCACACAGTCGGGTCATGGCGGTGATCAAGGCCAATGCCTACGGACATGGACTGGTGAGAGCAGCCAGTGCCTTGCAAGATGCCGATGCCTTGGCAGTCGCGCGTGTGAAAGAAGGTATTGTGTTGCGCAAAGCTGGTATCGCCACCCGTATAGTCGTATTGCAAGGCTTTCTGGATCGCGACGAACTGGATGCACATCGCAAGTTTCAGCTGGAGCCAGTGGTGCATAGCGTGCATCAACTAGGCTTGCTGGCATCTTGCAATTACTTGAAACAGTTATATCTCTGGCTCAAACTGGATACCGGGATGAACCGCCTGGGCTTTCAACAAGCAGACTGGCATGTTGTTACTGACTGGCTACATCAGCATCAAAACAAATTGGCTGGGTTGACCTGGATGACTCATCTTGCCAATGCTGATGATGTGTCCGATACCACAACTATAAAGCAGATTAATCTGTTCCGTGAATTCACCAGCGAGCGATCAGAAGCAGTGAGTATTGCTAATTCAGCTGGAATTCTGGGCTGGAAACAATCTCATGCTGAATGGATTCGTCCCGGCCTGATGCTTTATGGTGTTTCACCGTTTACTGACCGCACTGGTAGTGATCTCGGACTAAAACCAGCAATGACATTACAATCGCGTCTGGTGAGTATCAAGCAACTGCAAGTTGGTGATGCAGTGGGTTATGGTGGTGAGTGGGTTTGTTCACAACCAATGCGTCTGGGTGTGGTTGCAATCGGCTATGGCGATGGTTATCCACGTGCCGCACAGACTGGTTCTTTAGTCGTGGTGAATGGTGAAACAGCTCCCGTTATCGGACGCATATCAATGGATATGTTAACCGTAGATTTAACGGAATGTCCGACAGCACATGAGGGCGATGAAGTTATCCTTTGGGGTGAACAACTGGCGGTGGAAACTCTGGCGAACTCATCAACAACAATCCCTTATACCTTATTGTGTGGTATTACTCGGCGTGTTGGTATTGTAGATGTTGTGCAAATCGGCGAAAATGTTAACAAACAACCTCAGCTGGTCGTTGAGCGCTAAATATTATGTGTTTAACAATCGTGTGTTTACCTGGTTTTGGCATCAAATAGTGGCAATCTAAATCTTTAAAGTATTGATGCTTATCTCGGATCTGCATGAGTAAACAAAAAATCAACTATCAATGCACCGAATGTGGTCACGGTCAAACCAAGTGGGCAGGGCAGTGCGCAGGTTGTGGAGTATGGAATACACTGCAAGAAGTTGCTCAGGTATCTCAGGTAAAGGCCGCTATAGTGGCTTTGCTGGTGTCGCAAATAATTAGGGTCAGAGAAATAATTAGGGTCACCCATTAGCTGGCCGGTGTCAATAGTGATTACTCTATTCTGCCAGTGTATTCGCATTGTTACCAAAACAACCGAGGTTAAGAGATTGTTCCCTTGTCAGCTGCTAGGCGCGCGCCGTTTGAGCGCTTCAATCTCAATACGCGTAGCGTCTCTTTCTCTCTCCACCTCAATGGATTGCCCTGATTAACTCCACATTAGAATACACAGCATTCTTTTCACATTAAATCCCATCGTATTGACAGTCATCGTACCCGTTATGTCGATTCATTGGTGTCGGAAAACGATCCGCACCAGTCACCCATCTGGATCAAGGCGGAACACATCCTTTGTTTTTCTGCCCCTGGTACCTTGGTACCCCTCACAATCATCGGTGCCAAACCGTGTCCAAAAAGTATTCACAGAATCTGTGGCTCAGCTTGCGCTGTCCAGACCCGAGTAAGCTCACGGTTTGGGCGAAACGTCAAACACAATGGGCGACAGAGGCTTCCAATCAGAGTCGCTGGTTTTTCCACACCCCAATCTGGCTCACCGCTGTCGTCCAATCTTAACCTGGAAACATCCGTTTGGCCTCATACGGCGTTTGATGTTTCAACATCATCCAGGTGGCTCTGGCGAGTTTTCTGGAGACCGCACGGAGCGCAATAATGCCATTGGTTTTCGCCTTTTTACGGTCATAGAAGCGCTGTGCCAGTGGCTCAAAACGGATGGCAAAATGCGCGGCTTCTGAAAACGCCCAGGATAAATACTTGTTACCGGCTTTGGCGTTGCCGCTGCCTTTCTTCTTGCCATTGCTCTGTCGCGTACTATCAACACAACGGCAATACGATGCATAATTCCCCGGCCCGGCAAAACGATGAATATCACCGGTTTCCAGCATAATCGTTAGACCCAGTATTTTTCCGACCCCGGTTGTGGTTTGCGTTATTTTGAATTCATCGGTTAACTTGACCGCATTGAATGCGACGTGTTCGATTTGGTTAATCTCCTGTTGAACCGCCTGATAGACGGAAAGACCGGCTTGGACGGCCAAATACGTGTAGTCTTCTGGTAGTGGTATTTGAAACGTTGTCTTCTTCAGCTCACCGGTGGCGATGCGAATCCCTAGTGAACGCCAAAGTTGGCTCTGGACACTGATTAACTGGCTGCTGGCAGTATGCACCAGTGACAGTCTGCGACGTAACAAATCTCTCACCGCCCGTTGTTCTTTTGGATAAATGTAGCCTGTCGGTAAGATCCCCAACCGCATCAGATGGGCAAGCCAAAAGGCATCGTGTTGATCATCGCTGTATTTCAGACCATCGTATTGTTTGACAGCCGCCGTGTTGACCAGTTTCAAGTGATATCCGGCATCTTGCAGACCATCAACTAACCAGTACCAATTGAATGTCGATTCAACAGCAACACCCTGTAAGGTATTACGATACGGATCCAGCGCTTTCAACGTTTGATTCAGATCGTTACTCAAGCGTTTTTCGTAAACCCGTTTATCGGCTTCGTCAATGACGACAACAACGTGATTATTTGAATGTAAATCAATTCCACAGTAATGTCTCATGTCTGTCTCCTCTTCGTTGTGTTAACAACCAGTTTAACAACTGGTTGGAAACGACCGGCTAGAGGAGTATCAGAGTAATATTTATCGAGAAGAGCTGGTGAATTCAGCGAACCAACAATTTATGTTACTCTGACCCCAATTATCAAAACAGCCAGCATTATAGCTTATTTAATCGTGGTCTGTTTTCCCAAGACCATCATGCCCAGGGTCACCGCATTAAAACTTGATTGAATGCAATTGATTAGGAGATCATTATGAGAACTTACATAAGGATTTCTCATGACAGCCAGCATAATAGATCATTTTTCCACCCTAAAAGACCCGAGGATAGAACGCCACAAGCAACATAAGTTAATAGACATCATTGTCCTTACTCTATCTGCGGTTGCCAGCGGCGCAGATGGATGGGAAGCGATAGAAGACTTTGGTCAAGAAAAATTAAGTTGGCTCCGTCAATATATTGCACTTGAGAACGGAGTCCCGTCGCACGACTGTATAGCCTATGTTCTCTCAAGACTATCACCTACCGGTTTTCGCGAGTGTTTTATGAGTTGGACACAATCGGTATTGACCGTAACAGGTGGAGAAGTCATTGCCATCGATGGCAAAACAGCTCGCGGTTCACGTGACCGCAAGAACGACCGAAATCCACTGCATATGGTGAGTGCATGGGCGTGCAGCAACCGCATGGTTTTGGGTCAACAAGCAACGGATGATAAATCTAATGAGATTACAGCCATTCCGAAACTACTTAAATTGCTCGAACTCAAGGGCTGTATCATCACGATTGATGCGATGGGTTGTCAACGAGCGATTGCTAAACAAGTGATTGAACAAAATGGGGATTATGTACTGGGATTGAAAGGTAATCAGAGCAAGCTTCATGAAGCGGTTGAAGATTTCTTTGTCACCGCGCAAGCCAACCACTTCAGAGGTATCAATTACGACTATGAGGAAGAACTCGATAAGGCGCATGGCAGGTTGGAGACACGACGATACTGGGTGAGTGATGATTTGCTGAGTCTTCCTAATACCCACCAATGGAAGGGATTAAAAAGCATTGGCATGGTCGAGCGCGAATGCCTTCAAGGGAAGACTAAATCTCTCGAGCGTCGTTACTTCATCAACTCGATTCCTGCGGTTGCCAAGCCCTTCGCAAATGCTGTACGTGGGCACTGGGGCGTTGAAAATCCACTTCATTGGCGACTGGATGTCATCTTTGGTGACGACGCGAGCCGAATCAAAGGAAATGCTGCTACGATCATGACGAGTATTCGTCATCTCTGCCTGAATTTGTTTCAACAGGAAGCTTCTTCTCTCAGCCTTGCAAAGAAAAAGAGAAAAGCCGCTTGGAACGATGCTTATCGCGCCAAAATCATGTTTTCAAATGCTTTTTAATGCGGTGGCCCTGCCATCATGCCTCGGAAGTGATTGTGGGATACTTGCCGAGGCTTTTTTGTTTCTAACAAACGACCATCATAAAACGGCGAAGCGATGTCGTCAGTTTTCCAGGTGGATTCACTGATTTACTGAAACGATTCAACAGTGGACGCTTGTCGATCCAAAAAAACAGTCGTGGATCAATAAAAGATGTTACTACATATCTAATTATTTCTTGATACTCGGCTAATGTCTTGTTGGGGTTCATGCCTCACCCGCAACCTACCAATTAACCCAACTTACCGCGTTATTTTTTCGTTTTTCCCAATGCATCAAACATATCGATCCAAATTTGTCGATAATCATGTTCAGCCATGACAGCATCTGAGATCAACCCCGAATCATCATCACGAATTATAAAACGAACATTACCGTTAGATTTAAAAAGGAAGTGATCTGTTCTGTTTAGACAATACGAACCAATACCTAAACAAAATTCAGAGAGTTCATCTGATGCAACATATACCTCCAAAAACTGAGGAAAGTGCTTATCTACTTCACACTTCATTTTAATAAAACCCAAAATCGAATCTATTTCATCTTCGGAATAACTATCCAAATCATAAAAGTCAATGTCGGGATTATTCTCTCTCGCAAGTTCAAATGAACTCCATAAATCATGAGGCGGCACATCCATTAGTATGGGATATTTACATTCAGGAATAAAACCATCAGCGGCATCTTCAACTGTTGCTTCTAGCGGATAGAAAAAATTCTTTTCTCCGAACGCTTTGCTATTAAGATATATAAGTAAGTGACCATAAGTATAGTTATCGCCCCAGAACACACTATCATCACAAAGTTGCTCATTGTCTACAATACGTGCTTCCAAACCAAAAGAAGCTTTATTCCCAATACAAATCTTATTCATCTACAAGGCCTTACCTACGTCATTAAAACCAAGTGCTCTCTTAACCTCATTTGGAATTCTGTTCCACTTTAAATCTGATTTAATATCACCAGTACTTGAACTAAAGTGGGCTGTCGCGTCTTTAGCATTTTCTTGATAATAATAAATGGACTTGCCATCTGTAGATTTTGCATACCATTTTTTAGGAGAGCTTGCAGACTGTATCGCGCGCTGAAAAACATAGTCTGAATCATGAGGCTGAATTGCAGCTAGTCTCCCGCCACTAGATTTTCCAGCCTTATGTTTAGGGTTCGTTACTAACTTTGGTTTTGTCCTTCCAAACAAAAGTTTATCAATTCTACAAACTTTCTGAGCATTGTGGTTTAGCACCTCGCTATTCCCAACATAGTAAGTATGGTCGTTCGCAACAGTTAAGTTATAAACGTTCTGCTCTTGGCTGTACGACTTAACCAGTTTAATAGCAACACTTTCACCATTAAGGTTTAGTAAATTGCTGCCACCAACAAGATCGCTCGCGTTCACCCATTCTTTATCAACGTAAAATGGATGTTCGGCGGTTGCCGTTAATATTTCACCGTTTTCCAGTGTGATATCAATCAGCTCTTTGGTGCCTTCACCAAAGATGAGATGCACCACTTCCTGTAGCGAATTGTCTCCCGTTTTTTCATCATAAGCCCAGACTCGATCGCCAATTTTGATATCAATAATTGGAACCAACCCAAACTCGGTAGCAACCAAAGTCTCACCATCAAAACTGTTACAGGCTTTTCTAAATTTCGAAGAGAGTACTCGAAGTAGTTTGAATGCAGATGGACCTCCGATTGAGACAAGTCCAAGTAACATATTTGAACCATGTGCACTATCAGGATTCAAAGCTGCATCCAACAAGTTTAATCCTACATCAACCTGCAACATGGATAATTCAACCTGAATATTGCTCGCTACTCCAATACTCGTCAACCCAAAATGCCCACTCGGATCAACCACATTTACCGGATCAACATTCCCATACAAATACTTATGCAAAGTAACAGGATCCGAGTTATTCCCCATCCAGGTATCCATCTGCGTAAAGCGCCCAGCGTACTGATTATAATACCGCGCTCTCAAATAATACTGATCCAGTCCCGAGTCCAGCTGTTCACCAGCAAAGCGATAACGATTCTCTGTACTCCCAGTCTCATTCAACAGCTGTCCAAACGCTTCATAATCATAGCGGTCAGTCAATGTGCCACTGGCATCACTCAAATACCGTGTCGATCCCAATCCATCATAATGATAGTGATGTGTCGCAGCATCCCGTGTCTGGCTAACCAAATCATCGCCATAGGTATAACTGACGATTTCTGCGCCATTCACACTTTCCTGTAACACCTGCGCATAATCCCGGTTACTATCGACCACATAGCCAGTCGTTTCAAGACCTGTGCTTTGCTCTGTTCGAATACCATCACTGTTATATTGATAACGGGTGATATTTCCCGCAGTGTCGACTTCGATCAACCGATTCTTGGCGTTGTAGGTAAATTGTTTGGTGTTACCATCCAGCGTTTCAGTTAAAGTGACGCGATTTAATAGAACCGAGACCAGTAATAGTATAACTTCCAATGCTGATTTTAGTGCAGGTGATAAATCACGCTCAGTTTCAAGCAACTGCTTAACATGATTGATGGCATCATCTGGGTTGATGGCGTCTATTTTCAATGAACAAACCTGTATGACTTTAAGGACAGGTCTATTATCTCATGGGTTTATAACGTCGAATTTTCCTTAATGTAAGCCCGTTTGGGGCGATTAAAAAAATGGTTCTGGGTCGGTGGTATTTAACAGAAAATAATGACTGTTAATAAATGCTGATGCAATGAACGGTCTGTTTGATGCATCGTTGCTCATTTTTTGAAAATTGCATTTTTTGCAGTAAAACCCTGTCAAGAACTTATTTAATTATTTACGCTGAGTAGTTACCTATTTTTTATAGTTATATCATTAGCTCCTTTTCCCCAACGAATCTCAACCTTTGCCGTATATAATTTTTGGCTATCTTCAGAGCCTTTCTTGAGAATTCTTCTACCACGTCGAAGACCATGAACACTATGCAATCCGCCGTGTCTGTCACCAGAAATAAAATGTTTAGTATTAAATGACGTTATTGGCTCACATCTATTCGCATTATGACTTAAAACTCCATTCTCACCAACATAGTAAGTGTGGTCATTCGCCACAGTCAGGTTATAAACCTTCGCAAGTTCAGTATACTGCCTGATATCAGTTATGAGTGTAGTGCTGTCGGTTAAATTGAGCAGAACATCATCAATATTTAACTCACCAGCTTCAAGCCATCCTTCCTCTTCTGGTATATAGAACGGATGCCCTGCGGTTGCAGTAATGACTTCACCAGACATTAATTGAATATCAACCAGTTCTTTAAGACCTTCACCTTGAATCAGATGAACAACTTCCTGTAGTGACTTGTCTCCAGTTTCTTCATCATAAGCCCAAACACGATCACCAATAATAATATCAAGAATTGGAACCAATCCAAATTCCGTTGCGACCAGTGTGTCGCCATCAAAGCTGTTACACGCTTTTCTAAATTTCGAAGAGAGTACTCGAAGTAGTTTGAATGCAGACGGACCTCCGATTGCGACAAGCCCAAGCAACAAATTTGAACCATGTGCACTATCAGGATTCAAGGCAGCATCCAACAAGTTTAATCCAACGTCAACCTGCAACATGGATAATTCAACTTGAATATTGCTCGCCACACCAATACTCGTCAGTCCAAAATTTCCGCTTGGATCAATAAAATTAACAGGGTCCACATTTCCATACAAATACTTATGCAAAGTAACAGGATCTGCATTATTCCCCATCCAGGTATCCATCTGAGTAAAACGCCCAGCGTACTGATTATAATACCGCGCTCTCAAATAATACTGATTCAGATTTTGATCCAGCTGCTCCCCAGCAAAGCGATAACGATTCTCTGTACTGCCTGTCTCATTCAACAGCTGCCCAAAGGCTTCATAATCATAGCTGTCAGTCAATGTGCCGCTGTTGTCACTTAAATACCGAGTTGAACCCAATCCATCATAATGATAGTAATGCGTTGCAGCATCGCGTGTCTGACTAACCAAATCATCGCCATAGGTATAACTGACGATTTCAGTGCCATTGATACTTTCCTGCAACACCTGCGCATAATCGCGGTTACTATCGACCACATAGCCAGTCGTTTCCAGACCTGAGCTTTGCCCAGTACGAATGCCATCGGCATTGTATTGATAACGTGTAACACCACCTGCATTGTCAACTTCAATTAACTGATTCTTAATAATTGGGGTCAGAGTAACATTTATCGAGAAGAGCTGGTGAATTCAGCGAACCAACAATTTAATGTTACTCTGATACTCCTCTAGCCGGTCGTTTCCAACCAGTTGTTAAACTGGTTGTTAACACAACGAAGAGGAGACAGACATGAGACATTACTGTGGAATTGATTTACATTCAAATAATCACGTTGTTGTCGTCATTGACGAAGCCGATAAACGGGTTTACGAAAAACGCTTGAGTAACGATCTGAATCAAACGTTGAAAGCGCTGGATCCGTATCGTAATACCTTACAGGGTGTTGCTGTTGAATCGACATTCAATTGGTACTGGTTAGTTGATGGTCTGCAAGATGCCGGATATCACTTGAAACTGGTCAACACGGCGGCTGTCAAACAATACGATGGTCTGAAATACAGCGATGATCAACACGATGCCTTTTGGCTTGCCCATCTGATGCGGTTGGGGATCTTACCGACAGGCTACATTTATCCAAAAGAACAACGGGCGGTGAGAGATTTGTTACGTCGCAGACTGTCACTGGTGCATACTGCCAGCAGCCAGTTAATCAGTGTCCAGAGCCAACTTTGGCGTTCACTAGGGATTCGCATCGCCACCGGTGAGCTGAAGAAGACAACGTTTCAAATACCACTACCAGAAGACTACACGTATTTGGCCGTCCAAGCCGGTCTTTCCGTCTATCAGGCGGTTCAACAGGAGATTAACCAAATCGAACACGTCGCATTCAATGCGGTCAAGTTAACCGATGAATTCAAAATAACGCAAACCACAACCGGGGTCGGAAAAATACTGGGTCTAACGATTATGCTGGAAACCGGTGATATTCATCGTTTTGCCGGGCCGGGGAATTATGCATCGTATTGCCGTTGTGTTGATAGTACGCGACAGAGCAATGGCAAGAAGAAAGGCAGCGGCAACGCCAAAGCCGGTAACAAGTATTTATCCTGGGCGTTTTCAGAAGCCGCGCATTTTGCCATCCGTTTTGAGCCACTGGCACAGCGCTTCTATGACCGTAAAAAGGCGAAAACCAATGGCATTATTGCGCTCCGTGCGGTCTCCAGAAAACTCGCCAGAGCCACCTGGATGATGTTGAAACATCAAACGCCGTATGAGGCCAAACGGATGTTTCCAGGTTAAGATTGGACGACAGCGGTGAGCCAGATTGGGGTGTGGAAAAACCAGCGACTCTGATTGGAAGCCTCTGTCGCCCATTGTGTTTGACGTTTCGCCCAAACCGTGAGCTTACTCGGGTCTGGACAGCGCAAGCTGAGCCACAGATTCTGTGAATACTTTTTGGACACGGTTTGGCACCGATGATTGTGAGGGGTACCAAGGTACCAGGGGCAGAAAAACAAAGGATGTGTTCCGCCTTGATCCAGATGGGTGACTGGTGCGGATCGTTTTCCGACACCAATGAATCGACATAACGGGTACGATGACTGTCAATACGATGGGATTTAATGTGAAAAGAATGCTGTGTATTCTAATGTGGAGTTAATCAGGGCAATCCATTGAGGTGGAGAGAGAAGGAGACGCTACGCGTATTGAGATTGAAGCGCTCAAACGGCGCGCGCCTAGCAGCTGACAAGGGAACAATCTCTTAACCTCGGTTGTTTTGGTAACAATGCGAATACACTGGCAGAATAGAGTAATCACTATTGACACCGGCCAGCTAATGGGTGACCCCGATTATTCGGCCGCTTTTGTTTCAGACCAATCACCACATGCCTGGTTGATTGGGCTCTGTGTTGAAGATATGAACTGGCCTGTGATTTTTACGAGGCGCTTATTCAATCTCTTATCACCAAGATCGACACCATCAAATTCTGTAGCAGCCCAATCACTCGTGTTCACGTGGATTCTCCCAGAGTTAGTCTTGAGGTATTATATACTTCAAGATATACTTAAGACTATGAATAAGATGATTATGCGCTTGAAATCTAAAATTGAGTCAAAAGAACACATTCTGAATGGCTCGTTGGCTAAACAATATAAACAGTGCGGTAAATTAAATTGCAGGTGCTATGAAGATAAGAAGTTTTGGCATGGTCCATACTTGGTTTGGACAAGAAAGGTGAAGGGGAAAACAGTGACAAAAACGCTTAATAAAGGTCAGGCGGAGGCTGTCAAAAAAGCCATCAAAGAGATGAAGGAATTAAATTATATTATAGAAAGATGGAAGGCCTTATCTTTAAAAGAAATTGAAAAAATATGAATCGCCCATCCTGGATTGTTCGGGTGTAATACTTGTGGGCTCGTATTCAGAAAGCAAGTGCATCGTTTAAAATTCTATAGAAAATATAGAGGAGACGATGTTTTGAGAAGAAATTATAAACAAATAAATCAATTAGAACGAGATCAACTAGCGATCCAACGATCAAAAGGACACTCCTTTTCGGCTATAGCCAAGGTGTTGGGACGAAGTGTAAGTGCTTTGTCCCGAGAATACAAAAGAAACCTAAATCATGCAGGGAATTATCTCCCATCAGAAGCAGACTATAAATCCAGAAGAAGGAAAAAAGAGGCGGCAGAAACAGGCTCTAAATGTGAGTCTTATGAGGACACTATCTATTCTGGATTATGTGAAGGCTGGACACCCGAACAAATAGCAGGACGGTTGAGTATGGAGGAAGAAAGCTTTACCGTCAGTCATGAAACGATCTATTGTTTTATCTATAAATTTCATGTTGATTGGACTTCGTTATTACCCAGAAAGCATGCACCACGCTGGCATAAAAAAATGGGTAAGAAGGCATCAAAGCGAGAGATGATACCGAATAGAATCAGTATATTAGAGAGGCCAGATGCTATTAATAAAAAAGAATCCTTTGGTCATTGGGAAGGTGATTCAATCGTGTGCTCACAAAGTACGGTATCGCTTAATGTGATGGTAGAACGTCAGACACAATATGTCAGTATAAGGCGAGTAGAGAATCGAGGGGCCGAAGTTGCAAATGAAGCAATGAAAGATTCATTAAACCGTTTTAAAGCAGAAAGTAGACAAAGTATCACGATGGATAATGGCATTGAATTTAAGTACCATGAGAAGCTTAAAAAAGCGCTTAATATTAAGACCTATTTTTGCCAGCCATACCACAGTTGGGAAAAAGGATTAGTTGAGCAAATCAATGGACTGATTAGACGCTTTTTACCTAAAAAAACAGATCTATCAAAGATCACAAAAAAGGAAATAGGCGTGATCGAATTTTTATTAAATTCACGCCCAAGAAAGTTGTTAAAATGGGAAACGCCAGCCGAGGTTTTTGCTCGGAAATCTGGAATAAATTTAGTAGGTGGTGCACTTGCTACCTGAACGCGGCGGGTAATAGAAAGGATCTGTGAGGGGGCAGTTGGGTAACTGGCTGTTCTACCTCGATAATTATTTAACCCCAATTATTTAAATCACTCGTCTTTATCGGGTGGATTTTTTGGTTATAGAGACATGGGTTGGTTGGTCAAAAACGGTGGGCAGAAAAGCGTTGCCCACCCTACCTGGCTATTTGTTTAAAACCCTTTGTACCAATAATCAAAGTTAATTAATTCATAATGCTTAATAACCTCCTTAACTTTATCTGTAACTTGGTCTGACTCTGCATATATCATCGGAAGACGAAACATTCCATATTTTTTATCAATTCCTTCCTTATAAGACCGTTTGGATAAACGTTTTAGTGTGGGAGCTATGTCTGTTACTTCTGAATTTTCTAAATCAACACCATCAATAATTGTATTTATCCAAAGAACCCAATAATTTTCGTTAGTGCCTTCGACTGATACAGGTAAATATGAAGCTTCACCTGGAAATTTATTTTCAAATACTTCCTTTGCCCTATTTGATATAACATAATCACAACCTGAATAAAGTATCCCTCCATGTATATCACACAAATTCCTTATATTAGGTATACTCCTCTTAGAACAGGGCTTTAATACAATAGGTTCCCATACTTCAATAATTCGTTTTCTGGCTTCAGTCGTCTCATTATAATTCAACCAATATTTATCGATCTCGTCCAAAGGAACAGGAGGAGTAACTTCTAACCAAAATTTACTGGTACTTTTATGAATTAATGTATAAATACTCATAATAAATGATTCCATAGTCCACTTTGAATTTCTTGCTGCAAACTTTTTAGTTCTGTATATACAGCTGATTTCCCACCAGCTCTCTCAGCAGAGTGTATCCTATTAAAAATCGCTTGTGAATACTCTTCTACATGTCTTCCATTATGATTTATTTTACCTACCCAAACCCCATTCATAAAAGAATTAATGTCAATATTATGCCTGTTCAATATGCTTCTTGACGCAATGGCACTGGCAAACTTTTCTCCTCCAGGAATGATATGATGCGCTTGACATGAACTACAATTTTTTGAAGCCCCAATTAGCTTTAGATTTCTTCTAAGGGCTGTTGACGAATGTGCTATTCCCCACTGAAATCCTTTGCCTCTAGTAACTATGAGTAGACCACTTAACTGTTTAGCATTTTTTGCAAGTGTTCCGCCTGGAATTAACATAGCGACGGCATCTTCAGCAACTTGTGTTGCCAATCCAGCAACATTCCCAGTAGCTATATTGACAGCATATGTCGCGACATTTACCACTATTCCTAATCCATTCAATGCTACTCCAGTTGACGCTAACGAAATATTTCCACTAGGATCAACTATATTAGCTGGATCAACATTGGCATAAAGATACTTATGCAGGGTGATAGGATCTTGGGAGTTACCCATGTAAGTATCCTGCTGAGTAAACCGCCCCGTATTCTGGTTGTAATACCTAGCCCTGAGATAATACTGATCGAGTCCGGAATCCAGCTGTTCACCAGCATAGCGATAACTGTTCTCTGTACTACCGGCCTCATTCAACAGCTGCCCAAACGCTTCATAATCATAGCTGTCACTCAAAGCGCCACTGGCATCACTCAAATACCGAGTCGATCCCAATCCATCATAATGATAGTGATGCGTTGCAGCATCCCGTGTCTGGCTGATTAAATCATCGCCATAGGTATAACTGACGACTTCAGTACCATTCACATTTTCCTGTAACACCTGCGCATAATCACGGTGACTATCGACCACATAACCAGTCGTTTCCAGACCTGTGGTTTGTCCCGTGCGAATGCCATCACTGTTATATTGATAGCTGGTGATACTTCCCGCAGTATCGACTTCAATCAACTGATTGTTGGCATTGTAGGTAAACCGTTTGGTGTTACCATCCAGTGTTTCAGTTAAGGTATTGCCGTTATCATCATAGCTGTAGGTGGTTCCACCGTGTTGTAGCAGACGATCATTCGCATCATAGCTAAACGCTGTGGTGACACCATCCACCACCGACTGAATACGATTGCCGACAGCATCGTATGTGTAACTGGCACTGTAGTTCCCATTGACAGCATCGGTAATAGATTCAGTTAATAAACGATTCAAACCATCGTAACTGTAATTAGTGGTGCGTCCTGATTGCTCAACAATCTGAGTGCGTCTGCCTGTGGCATTCAAGCCATAGTCAAACCCTGCAATCACAGCATCATTGCTGTCCAAATGAGTCAGGCTGGTGAGCCTGTTCAGTGCATGGTAGCTGTAAACCGCTTGATGACCATTGTCATAGCTGACACGACTTCGGTTCCCCACGGCATCATAGGTATAACGGGTGACATGATTATCTGCAGACACCACCGTACTCAAACGATTCAGTGCGTCGAAACTGTAACGGATCGGGCTGACAACCCCGCCTGTGCTGACCGTCAGCTTAGTACGATTGCCTTCATTGTCGTAACTGTAGGCGAGCACTGTCCCATCGGCTTGTTGTTCCTGAACCAAACGATGTCTGGCATCATACGCATAATTGACAGTACGGCTGTCAGAACCCAGTGTGATGGTTGATTGAATACGATTGCCAACCGCATCATACTGTTGCGTCTCGACTTGACCATCGGCATACACGCTTTGGATTAGACGGTTGTTATTGTCATAACTGAATGCTGTGGTTTCGTCATTAAAATCTGTTTTGGACAGCAGATTGCCAACAGCGTCATAAGTGAATCGTTCGCTCTCACCCAGTGGTAAGTTGCGCGTCGACTCCCGACCAAGGTCATTATAACTCCACTGCGTTGCACGTCCTTGCGCATCCGTCTGGCTAATCTTGTTGCCTTGTTCGTCATAGCCGAAACGGGTGATTTGGTTTAATGCATCGGTGACTGTGACCAGACGCCCCAGTGTATCGTAAGCATATTGAGTTGTTATCCCCGCCTGGTCAGTGTCACTGATTTTGCGGCTCAACGCATCATAACTCACCAGACTTGTGGTGCCATCAACAAACGTTGTTTGATTGCGGCGATCAACGGCATCATAACCATAGCTGGTGGTATTCCCACGTGCATCGGTGAATGCGATCTGGTTACCATCTGCATCAAAACTGTACGTGGTGGTATTGCCTAATGCATCGGTCACACTGGTACGGCGACCTGCTGCATCGTAACCATACGTGGTGTGGTTACCATTGGCATCAATATTTGCCAATACCCGTCCCGCCACGTCATACTCAGTGCGGGTACGCGGGTTATCGGTTAAATCAGCCGGTGTTGCATCCGGCAGGATAGTTTCAACCAGACGGTTGGCTGCATCATACACAAACTGTGTGGTGAAGCCTGCCCGGTCTGTTTCACTGAGCTTGTTGTTCTCAGCATCATAGTTGACCGTTTCAGTACTGCCATCCGGATAGGTAGTTTTGATCTGATTGCCACGTGGATCATACTCAAACGTAGTGCGGTTGCCGTTGGCATCAATGTTGACGATTGCCTTATCGATGGCATTGTACTCAGTGCGAGTTACCTGCCCAAGTGGATCAGTGGTCTGAATCAGATTATTTTCAGCATCGTATTGATAGCGTGTAATCAACGTTTGTTCAAGTCCGTTTTCATCCGTGCGTGTAGTGGTCTCAGTCAACACATTGCCATTATCATCGTGGGTATACGTAGTCAGTACACCCAGCGCATTGGTTTCACTTTTGCGATAGCCTTTATTAAAGTCATTGCCGTATTGGCTAATATTGCCCAATGCATCGGTTTGGCGGATTAACTGTCCTTTTAGATAAAGAAAACTGGTGGTGTGACCCAGCGCATTGGTGATGCTGCCGATATTACCACTGTTATCGTAGGTATTGGTAATCACCACAGTGCCGCTAGCATCCGTTTGCGTCAGCGGTAAGTTGCGTGTGTTATAGGTTGTGGCAGTGGTGATACCCAACGCATCTGTTTCACTGAGCTGATTTCCACGGGCATCGTAAGTCCACGCTGTGGTATTCCCCAAGGCATCGGTGCGTGATAATTCATTGTCTTCATCATCATAAGTATGCAACGTGGTTTCACCCAGTGCATTGGTCTCGGATAAGACATTGCCGTAGTCATCATAGGTAAACAGCTGGGTATTGCCATTGCGATCCTTGATGATTTCACGACGACCCTCGATGTCGTGGGTATATTCATAGCGGTTGCCATCGGCATCAATCTGAGCAATCAGGCGTCCGTCAGTATCATATTCGTTGCGGGTGACACGGATGCCACGTGGATCGATAATATCCAGCAACCCATGACTTTGATTGTAAGTGAACTGGGTGTTATCACCCCCGCGGTCAGTGAAGGCAATCAAATCACCATTGGCATTGTAACTGTAGTTGAGTGCAGTCCCATCCGGTGCCTGAATCTGGCTGATACGGCCCTGACCATCCCGAATAAAGTCGAGTGCAACACCGCTGCTGTGTTGAACACCTGCTGAGCTGTAAGTGAGTGTATTGCCGTTGGGATCTTCCACCTGGCTAATGCCGAAGTTCTCATCCAGGGTGTAGACCATGCCTTCACGCGTGGTGAGGCGGTAATGACTTGGGTTGACCGGCTGTGGATCGCCGATGTCGATAATATCGCCATTGGCGAGACGCAGCAGGCCGTAATCCAGCTGTTCCAATGTGGAATAAGTGCCTTGCTGAGCTTCATAGACCAGATGAACATCAATGGTGGGAACGAAGCTGGTGCAGTGTGGTTCTGCTTTGGCTTTGAATTCCTCAACCTGTCCATCCGGCAAGGTAATGGTGACCAGACGATTACCATTGGATTCAACACATTTCTGGCCGAAACTACCGCCATAGCTGTTGATTTGCCAATTGAGTCCGGCTCTGGCTGATTCCTGAATACGCACGTTCTGGTAATCCACACTCCAGCCATAACCGAAATCGAGATCACTGGAATTCTGGCGAGTGTCATACGTGCGCGTCACCCGCACTGGAATCCCTGCCACTGGAATGGAAATATCTTCAAAGGTGATACTGAAATTGCCGACTTTCAGGTCGCCTTCGATACTGATGATGCGTTGATCACTGGTGGTTCTGCCGTTGTTGTCGGTGACTTCCAGTATTAACGTGTATAAGCCGTTGAGCAGCTGAGTTGGATCCAGCTGTGCCAGTTCGTCGTTTATCACCGGGTTGGTGCCACTGGCAATTTGTTGGCTAAAGCCACGGTTGTCGCGCGACACCAGTGTTATGGTATAACGCAATAGATTAGCATCATCTGCGGTGCCGATCACGGCAATCGGTGCGGTGATTTGCTGATCATCCACTGGCGTTGTCAGTATTGCAATGGGTGGGTCAATATCACTGTCATCGGTGACATTAAAGACTGCATTGACCGTAATGGTGTCATTGGCATCGGTAATGGTGGCTTCGACGCTGTGTGGTCCAATCACGGTTTCAGTGATTGTCGCCTGATTGGTGGCATCCAGTGCGACAGCAGCCCCATCAACACTTAAGCTTACCGCAACCGGTGCAATTGCATTTTGCGGAATCACTTGAATCGTGACCGCTTCACCCGGACTAACAAATTGTGGGGTGATCGTCAGGTCGGCACTTAATACCGTATCCGCTGGCAGTACGGAGATTGACCAACCCTGGACAACACCGCCACGGCCATCGGAGACACTGACGCGTACAGTGACGCTGTCAGTAGTATCTGGTGTCCATTGCAACAAGCCTGTTGTCGGGTCGAGCGTCATGCTGGCAGGTCCTTCGATCAAGCCATAATCTAACGTATCCCCATCGCTGTCAGTCGCAATGATTTGATACTGATAGAGTCGTCCAGCAATGGCTTGAAAGCCAGGCTCGCTGGTAATCACCGGCAACTGGTTCGTACTAGTGACATTGGTCACCTGGAGACTGTAGGTTTGTGATGCAACACCACCATTGCCATCATCAACTTCCAGGTCAATCGTATGTGGACCCAGCTCTGCGGTTGTTGGTGTCCAGCTGATCAGACCGGTGATGGCATCAATCTGCATGGTCGCTGGCGCAGTGCTTAACCTGTAACTCAAAGCGTCGCCATCGGGATCTGTGGCGATGACCTGATAGGAATACGGTTGTCCTGCGACCACAGATTGTACAGGCGTAGACGTAATCGTCGGTGGGTTATTATCGACAGGTGGTGCAGTAATGGTTAATACAAAACTCTGTTCAGTGTAGGCACCGGGAGCGTCAGTGACACGAATGGTGACAGGATGATCGCCAATATGGGTACTGGCAGACATCCAGGAGACCAGTCCGGTTTGAGCATCGATGGTCATTCCTGCTGGTGCTGTTTGGAGTGAATAGGTTAATGCATCACCATCGGCGTCGATTGCATCGACGTCATATTCAAACAACCCAAATGGCGTATTTAATGGTGGCACTGTCGTGATTTGTGGTGAATGATTCCCGATCACGCCTAAGATTGAAATTGTGAAATCAAATTGATCAAAACCACCTCGTCGATCATAAACCTGGACACTCACAGTATGGTCACGCTGTTGCGTGATTGGAACGAGCCAGCGTAGTTCTCCTGAAATCGAATCGAGCTTCATGGATACTGGGCCATCGAGTAATGTATAGTGCGGCGTTAATCCATCTGGATCAACGCTTGTAAAGGTATATACATACTCGGTTAACTCAGCAATGTCGGTTGGCGGTGTATTATCTGCCAGAGATGGTTCAATATTTACTTCACCGGGATCAAGCACACCAAGGTCGAAACGTTGTTCTGCGACACCATCGCGACCGTCAGTGACACGGATGGTGATTGGATGATAGACACCAGATAGCGGAGCAAGCCAAGTGATGATTCCGCTCTGCGCATCAATCTGCATATTTTGCGGTGCTTCGACCAGCGCGTAGGTTATGGGATCATCATCTGGGTCGATTGCTTCCACAGTATAGCTATATTGCTCTCCTTTCCTTGCAACATAGACAGGTGTCGATATAATTTCTGGTTTTCGCTGCAAGGTGATCTGTAACGTGTGTTCATCGAAGCTACCTTGCAAATCGGTGGCACGGACAGTGACATCGTAGACTTGATTAACCGGTTCGCTTGATGGTGTCCACACCAGACGGTGGGTGCCAGGAAAAAACCCCATTGCTGCTGGCCCATCAATGATTGAATACTGAATGTCATCGCCAAAATCCGGATCTGTCGCGATGACATTTGTTTCAAATGTATCGCCGAGGACAGCAAACAAAGTGTCAGTTTCGTGGATGGTCGGAGGTTGATTGACATCATCCAGATTGACTGCAAAATGTTGTTGATCACTTGCCTCCAATGGGTCGGTTACAGTGACGCCAATGATTGGTGCAAAATAGCGATTATTCCCTTCATTACATTCTGAAATACTCTGAACTGGATCCAGTACGGCATTCAGTACGCTATCAACTTGATTCAGCCTAGCAACCGTTGTTTGTAGCGTAATCGCTTCGCCTGCTGCAAGTGGTTGTATCTGGAGTTCACTTAGTAACTGACTCACAACAAATGATTGATCAGAAACAAAACGTCCTTCCTGAAGGCCGCGTTCAGGTAGCAAGTGCACCACCTACTAAATTTATTCCAGATTTCCGAGCAAAAACCTCGGCTGGCGTTTCCCATTTTAACAACTTTCTTGGGCGTGAATTTAATAAAAATTCGATCACGCCTATTTCCTTTTTTGTGATCTTTGATAGATCTGTTTTTTTAGGTAAAAAGCGTCTAATCAGTCCATTGATTTGCTCAACTAATCCTTTTTCCCAACTGTGGTATGGCTGGCAAAAATAGGTCTTAATATTAAGCGCTTTTTTAAGCTTCTCATGGTACTTAAATTCAATGCCATTATCCATCGTGATACTTTGTCTACTTTCTGCTTTAAAACGGTTTAATGAATCTTTCATTGCTTCATTTGCAACTTCGGCCCCTCGATTCTCTACTCGCCTTATACTGACATATTGTGTCTGACGTTCTACCATCACATTAAGCGATACCGTACTTTGTGAGCACACGATTGAATCACCTTCCCAATGACCAAAGGATTCTTTTTTATTAATAGCATCTGGCCTCTCTAATATACTGATTCTATTCGGTATCATCTCTCGCTTTGATGCCTTCTTACCCATTTTTTTATGCCAGCGTGGTGCATGCTTTCTGGGTAATAACGAAGTCCAATCAACATGAAATTTATAGATAAAACAATAGATCGTTTCATGACTGACGGTAAAGCTTTCTTCCTCCATACTCAACCGTCCTGCTATTTGTTCGGGTGTCCAGCCTTCACATAATCCAGAATAGATAGTGTCCTCATAAGACTCACATTTAGAGCCTGTTTCTGCCGCCTCTTTTTTCCTTCTTCTGGATTTATAGTCTGCTTCTGATGGGAGATAATTCCCTGCATGATTTAGGTTTCTTTTGTATTCTCGGGACAAAGCACTTACACTTCGTCCCAACACCTTGGCTATAGCCGAAAAGGAGTGTCCTTTTGATCGTTGGATCGCTAGTTGATCTCGTTCTAATTGATTTATTGTCTCTGTTTGGGAGGGTTAAAACCCCCAGCTTCAGCTGGCAGCTTTTAGCATGAAGCAGTATTCTATGTGTCATGAAAGAGTACAGACGAGGAAGTCATTCGGTTTTTCAGCTCCATATTCATATGGTTTGGTGTACAAAATATCGTAAGAACGTATTGAAAAAAGATATTGGAATACGGCTACGTGAACTGTGTCGACAAATCTGTTCGGATATGAGTGTTGAAATATTGTCGGGAGTTGTCGCTAAAGATCATGTTCATGTTTTGGTATCAATTCCTCCGCAAGTGTCAGTGAGTAAAGTGATCCAAAAGTTGAAAGGTAAGTCATCGTATAAGCTACAACGAGAATTTGGATCGTTACGCAAAGAATATTGGGGGCAGCGGATGTGGGCACGCGGATATTTTGCGTGTAGTACAGGGAATGTAACCGATGAAATGGTCAAAGACTACATTGAAAATCACGCAGAACGGACTGATGACTTTCATGTAGAAGAGTAGGTCTTCGGATGCTGATCTTCAGCTGCCATGTGGCAGTCAACATATTGCTGGCTTTAGCCTGAATGACACTTACAGTGCGAAGATCAAGCCACCGGTCTTCAGCCGGTGGTTAGCTTGACTTGTTTATAATTTCTTCTCAAAACATCGTCTCCTCTATATTTTCTATAGAATTTTAAACGATGCACTTGCTTTCTGAATACGAGAAGGACAACAGGAACGTCGATTTCAGTTGCGACAGCTCCACGGTTTCTAACCGTCAGGTCAATACGATCTTGTGTATCGCTGATCGTTTCAAGTTCTACAGACTCAATGATTAAATCAGCTGCTGGTTGTCGATCAATTGGTTTTGCACTATAAAATACACCACCTTGTGATTGCACATAAAATCCAAATTTGCCAGTTAAATAACTGTCGTCTTTTATTTGAATCGACTCTAAAATTGCATCGCCTTCTAGCAGAAAGATAGCAGTATGACCTGGTTTCACATCAATCAAGAACCGATATTCAGTATGGTGTTCCCAAGTCAGTGTTTTATTCTGAAATAAATCAATATCTGTTTCATCTGTACCGCCATATCTTGGATTAGATGAATTGATTTTTGTCACTTGCAGTCCAAGACCAACATCGTCTTGTAGCCACCTTAATCGATAGTAGTGCCGGGCATCCTGGAAACCCCAAACGAAACCAACTGCGTCATTATCACCACCTGTTATCTTGATACTAACTTCCATAGCCGCATCCGATAATTCAATATCAGATAACAAGATCGATGGATCACCATTGCCGATGGCTTTTGCGGTCATTCCATCATCTAGTATCGACCAGTCTTGAACACCCGCATGTCCTCCAGCATCTCGAAGAATTTGCCAGTCTGAAACATTCCAATAAGGTGAATCAATCTGCACTGGCGCACTACAATAAGGGTTTTCGATCTCATTAAACGGAATAATTAACTCGGAAGGCAGCCAACCAACGATGCCCGTTGCGGGATCAATACTCATTCCATCAGCATATTGATTCAATCCGTAACTCAAGACATCATTCGGGTTTGGATCAGTCGCTTGTACCTGGTATTGGTAGTTTTCTAGTTCAGTCGTACTGATGACTGGAGCACTGGTGATGACAGGTGGTAAATTGTTATTCTCAACGCTGAGAGTATAAGTTTGAGAGGCCTGTAAACCGCCAGGGTCGGCGACCTGAACTGTCACTGTATGCTGACCAACCTGTTCAAGCGTTGATGTAAAAGTAATCAGCCCTGTGTCATTTATCAACATACCTTGTGGAAAGGTGGTCAATTCATAGCTAAGGATGTCATTGTCTGGATCTGTGGCAATCGCGTTATAGTTGTAGTGTTCGCCGACATTAGTTATCAAGACAGGTGATGAAGTGATGACTGGCGGATGATTGTCACGCACAGTTATTATGAACGACTGGGTGGCTTCACCACCACGTCCATCATTGACTAGAACTTCAACTGCTTGCTCACCTATGTTCAGTGCCGTTGGTGTCCAATCAATCACACCTGTTGCCCAATGTCACTAACTTAAGCTCAACTCATTGTAATCACAGCATTCTTTTATAGCACGGATGAAATTTCCGACGGGCACCACTGCGTTTTTTGCGTTCAAAGCGTCTGTCTGGCCGTATAATCGTCAGACTTTGCCTGATTGTTTCCACTAATTGTTCGTATCCCTGCATTGATATCAAACCGTACAAGCATTTTACGATGGTATCTTTCATCGTTGACAAGGCCTGTGCAAAATTAATCTGGTAACGGCATTTTCGGTGCGGTAGCGTCTGATCTGGATGTCGCTGTGCGGCAAACACCGCAATGGCTGTAAGATTCAAACTCAGGATACGCGCATGATAATCTTGTTGCACACTTAACACTGATTTGCCGGTAAAATTCTCGATCTCCAACCAGGATTTCTGGCGCTTATAGCCTTCTTCGATTTGCCAGCGCAGATGATATAACGCTTTAAACGCATGGACTGGATAACGTTGTGTGTTCAACAGATTGGTCATTAAAAAGTACACTTTCTTTTTCACTGTGATGTGGATTAGTCGCACTGTCTGTGATTCAACTGGCAAGCCTCTGCCGAGGCATTTGTGTCTTGCCTCATCGCTGGCCGTCAAGGTGACGATCTGCTGCTTGGCTCCAGAGGCAACGAATTGACTGACTTCGGTATTAAAGTCGGCTTTGACACGCATACACCAGTCACGTTGATAAAACTGATGTGCAGCCATCAACCAGAATGCTGGATAGCCTCTGTCGTACAGGATTAAATCACCGGCTTGCGTGGCTTCCAGGTGTTTGAAGGCAACCTCGCGTTCATCACTACGATAAGGAAACAGCTGTGCATCAATAATGATTTTCTGATGGATATCGTAGAGTGCTGAACCGAGCGCCATTGGCACTTCATCGGTATGCTGGTTCGATTGCCCACCAAATTCAGTATGAATCGCCTCCTCATTCGGCAAATGGTATTTCACTCCATCCACAGCCAGCACACGATGTCCATTCCAGGTCTGTGCTGTGACTGCTGGATAAAAGTGGTTGATCACATGCCTGTTCAGATCAACAAAGGCAGTTGCTGAGAATTTCAGGCGTGCTTTGAAAAAAGCGGCGGCTGTGACTTTAGGTGTCGGAACATCCAACTGGTCACGGATCTGAAAGAAGCGATTGAGCTCTGATTGAGTGTTGCCTTTGAGCATGTTTAAGCAATAACTGATCAAAACAGGGAGTGTCAGGCATCGATTACGTGTGAAGTCCTTGTCATCAATACGGTGAGTTTCGATGAAAGCGGCGCTGTTAGTTATTTTGGTTATAAGCTTATAGGTATTAGGAAATAAGAGTTGGGTCGATCATTGGGTGCCTCATGCGGGTTGTTTTGTGAGTTAATTATACGATATTTCAATCAGTTATAGGGGGTGGATTGCTTAAGTTAGTGACATTGACCTGTTGCCGGGTCAATTGACATGGTTAGAGGTGATACCCGCAGTGTATACAACAAAGTGTCGCCATCCCCATCTTCGGCAATTTCATTATATTGATACGGTTGTCCAACCTGTGCTTCCGTTGGTGCTTGAGAGGTAATCACAGGCGCATGATTAGCTTCAACGGTCAGTACAAAGGACTGTTCAGCAGATAGACCACGCAAGTCGATGACGCGAACGGTGACATTATGATTGCCAACAGGCAGTTGTTCAAAATCATAGGAAAATTTGCCTGTGTTTGAATCAATGAACAGGCCAGCAGGTGTGACTGGCAACAAGTAACGCTGCGCATCACCAATGTCTGGATCTGCGATGGTGACGGTGTAGTCATAGGCAGAACCTTGTGCAAGCAATGTGATTGGCTGCGAGGTGATTGTTGGTGCTTCGTTGTGATCCAGTACATTGATCAGAAAGGTCTGATTGTCGGAAAGTCCTTTGGGATATGTGGCGTTAACTTGAACCAGTGCTGCAATTGATTGGTTGTTGGTGACTTCACACTCAGGTGTTGCTGGCGTGGCATTCAAGACGACAAACACATCGTTATCAGGGAGTATTGTCAGATTGAGTGTTGCTACAGTGCTACTGTTACTCTCCAAGCCTGATAATTCAACGCTGCCTAATGGATT
Source organism: Methylococcales bacterium (assembly GCA_965224565.1). GTDB lineage: Bacteria > Pseudomonadota > Gammaproteobacteria > Methylococcales > DRLZ01 > DRLZ01. The sequence continues at coordinate 1,829,074 of CBDCZN010000002.1, forward strand.
ATTTTGATCTGGATGACCATTATAGAAAGTCACGTTGATCGGGACGACAATATCTCCAAGTCCTCGGTTATTGATTAGGGCACTTAACTGTAATTGCTTGTCGTCCAGTAAAATATTGCTGACAGAGACATCAGGATTGCCTAAAAACTCCAGTGCAACGGGTAAATAAGCCATCACCAGGCTTGTTGTCGCTAAATGGGTGCTGAATAAACCACTATTGGTCACCCAGGTTCCATTCGGATTTTGAACTGACAATAAGTATTCAATATTATTTGAAACAACAGGGTCTGTCAGTGGTGGATTTTGATAGTTCAGCGCAAACCCGACCCAGGCAGCAGTTAATGGATCGCTTTCAGATTGAAGTGCATTGACAGGCCAGCCACCATCCACTTTTTGCCTGCTCCGCAGAAGATTGTCAATGTAACTGATCGCTGTGTTGACTTCACCTAACAACGCTGGATCGGTAATGTGTTTTCGTGCTTCAGCCAAACCAATCAGGCGAAAGGTTTTAGTCAAGTTGTTCGCATCATCGTTATAAGCGTTATTCAGAAAATATCGCACTATTAACGGCAGTTGTTCAGTGTAGTCGAATACAACAGCGAGTTGGCTTTCCGTAAGATTTGATTGTGACTGTGCATCAGATAAATAGCGACTTGCTGTGAGCGACAATAATCCTGTTATTGCATCGGATGAACGTAACCAACCACTACTATGATCAGTCCCCCAGCTTGTTGTCGTGCCATTCGATTGTTTGACTCCGAAAAAATAGCGCAGTCCTTTTGCGCGCGCATCAAACGTTCGATTTTGATCGGGAACATAACTTAGTGCCCATAAGGCAAAAGCTGTTTGGTTTTTGGAATGTCCAGGGTGACTTCGTCGAATTGAACCATCACTCTGCTGGCTCGCTAAGATTTCAGATAACAAATATTCAGCTATTTCCTCATCAACATCCGCTTTCGCTTTCGATGCCTGAAGACCGAGTAAAGTTTGAGTTTGAACATGACAACCAAGACATCCATTACGCCGATGCCATGCATCGGCTTGTGGGGCAATGAAGCTGCTCCCTTGACTAATTGCATTACGAACACGTTGAAATAGTGGAAGAACATATGCAGATTCCGAGTCTCCAGAACCAACACGTTCGATGTCTTCAGGAACGATATAACACTGATTATTGAAGGTTGGTACTGGTTGTGCGTAGGATGAAGGTGCCAACCAGTTGATTAATCCTGTCTCTGTCGCTATTTCCAAACCTTGTGGCGCAATCGAAACGCTATAGGTCAATGGATCATCATTCGGATCGGTTGCATCAACATCATAAGCATAGTTAGCTTGTTCAACAACCTGAGTGATCGGTGTTGAGACTATTGTTGGTGGTTCATTGTTTTGAATTACAGTAATCTTGATGACAGCTGGCTGTGAATCTAGCTCGCCATCATTGGCAATGAATGCCAGATTAACCTCACCTTCGAAATCAACAGCCGATGTGTAAATGATATTAGGCTCGGTACCAGTGATGGTACCAGTTGACAACGTGGATGTGATCTGAAAACTCAGGTTGTCACTGTCGATATCAGACCCGGTAAGGGTAATTGCTAGCGGTTCACCCGCCTCAACTTCCAGTGTTTGATTATCTGCAATGGGTGCATGATTACAGTACGCATTTACAGCAGCGTTATCAAAATAAAATTGTGCTTGATCATTGACAATAATCTTCCTGGCTGTAACAGCTCCTGTTACTTGACTGGTGCTGTAAACATTCGCTTCAGCGTCTGAATAAAAAAGACCTTTAACATCACTTGCCGCATTGATATGAAGATTATCTCTTGCAAAGACGGCAAAATCCTGGGCTTTATCAATACTCATACCACCTTCTGCAAGAAGATGAACAGCAGCATTGCTGATAATCGTTAAAGAACCATTGATGATTACGCTTCCACCATAGTTTACATTGAAGCCATTGGCATAAATTGTGACATCACCATTGATTGTCAATGTAGATGAACCACCTAGTTCAAACTTCCCTGCAACCTTGATTAAAGCATCACCCTCAATGGTTAATGAAGATTGCCAACCAAAATTAACTTTTGAATAGTTTTTATCACCGGAAATCGTAATATGTTTGTTATTCCAGGTTGTCTCTAAAGCCCCATTGGAACTATCTCCACTCTGGTAATCGATGTTAATCCTGTCTGCTAATGTATTGCTTGGAATACATCTAACACCATCGCATCGTGTACCTGCAAAATATCCATCTTCGATATGCTCAGTTACAAGGACACCGTTGGTAGTCCCCTGTATTTGTACATTACCTGTTAATCGTATGATCTCTGCTGTTGAATTCAAGACACTCGGGAATGTGGTGCGGCAATTCTCAAAAGCATAAGCATTTCCATGTAAAACAAGGAGTAACAGTAAAATATTGGCAACGACTAATCGAGTCACGTGTTTCATAAGCATCAAGTCTTTAATAAACATTAAAATAAGTATCTGTACAGGGATAACAAAAGCCATTCTTTACATTGCTGACATTCAGATTGTCTGGCTTTAGTCAACAATATGCACCACGATTAATTACCTTTTTTAATGCCATTACGATCAAATAATTACGGCAATAAAAATTAGTGTTTAATTAACAACAGCGCATTAACAGAGCAAGCACGTGCATTATCGATGGATTTTGCTTAGCAAAATTTCGATTCAATACACGTGGGAAGAGTATAGTCAGAAAAAACAACTAAATGATTTAGTGTTTAAATAATGTGATGAACTGCCTTTTAACAAGCAATATTTATTCTTTAAAACAATATTAGATTAGATAAGCAGTCGAATGACGTTCAAGAATCAAAAGGGTACTTATTGGGATTGGTATAACGCTCCCCGGTAGTTTAATGGAAATGGAAAAAGTGATCCTGGATGGATGCAATGAGATGGGAAGTTTGGCCACAGCACAAGCCCTCCAGAAATTTGATACCGACGGAAGTCCAATCAAACTGGGTGAAGTTAAACTATGTGATATTGGCAATGCCAAAGGAGATGTGATAACTTTCTAAATCGACTCATTTATTACTCCTTTATTGATGTTGTGGGGACAACTCAATTTAGGCTCAACACTTGGGTTGTTCAACTGGCAAAGCCGTTGAACTCTGACCACGCCCTCAGGGCGTGGTTTTTTTCGATTGTTAATAAAATCACCTCGTCAATTTAACAATAGCAGGGTTATGGCAGTAAAATTAGAAAAAAGTGTAAAGTACGGTGTAATTTTAATGCGCGTTTTTTTGTAACTCAGCTTACCCACTATTTTGTCCAATAGCTGCGTTGAAAGTGCTCATTTACACTTGTAAAATTCGCGCTTTCGCCTTGCTTTTGAATAATATAGAGGGCAATCTAAGCAGTTTAAGCAGTTTAAGCAGTTTAAGCAGTTTAAGCAGTTTAAGCAGTTATGGAATGCGCTGAGTAATTACTTTTTTTACTTATTCCCATGCTCCAACGTGGGAATGCAGTGAGGACGCTCCTGCGTCCTGGAGCGCAGGAGCATTCAAGACTAGTTCCTACGGAGACGTCATTGGCATTAAGTTAAGCTGATTAGGCATAGATGTGTTGACCATAGGAAGCGCCTCAGTTGCGAAAGATGCGCTTCGTACCTCAGCACATATATGGTCTCCTCCATTTTTGCAAGTAACACTGTTAACAAAGTGACAGGGATAGATTTGCTCTCATATATCCGGCTTCCTGTTGGAATTGTTTGGATTCCGAGCCTTGATGAAATCTGCGCATGCCGTCCTCATCATCCTATCGGACTGGTTATCGTCCTATGTGCTAAACAGGTTTTCAGCATGCCGGTCTTACCTATAATGTCATCATGTCATTCATGTCTTTCGCAAAATCGTGGATTACTCGGTTGAGACGTTTACTCTGATGATGAGTCGCCGTCCGTTGTTCTATTAAAGCGCATAATTCTCCGTGTAGGGTTTGCCGCTGGTGGTCACCGCCCAGGCAATTCTTGCCAGCTTATTTGCAAGTGCCACTGTTGCCTTGTTTTTGCCACGTCGCTCGACTAATCGCGTCACCCAGCGACTCAATGCGTCGTCTTTCTTGTGCGCATGGATCACTACGGATCGCGCACCATGCACTAATAAGCTGCGTAGATATTTATCACCGCGCTTGCTAATCCCAAGCAATGTGTTCTTTCCGCCGCTGCTGTGTTGGCGTGGAACCAGCCCAAGGGATGCAGCAACATCTCGACCATTGACAAACGCACGTCCATCACCAATGACGCTAAAATAAGTGCTGGATACAATGACTCCAAAGCCTGGTATGCTTTGCAGACGTTTGATTTCAGCATGTTGCTTCGCATCCGTTTCAATGACGCTGGTTAAGTCTTTCACCAGCTGATCCAGCTCACAGAGTTGCTGGTATTTCAGTGCCAATGCGTTGCGAAACAGCGGGTGCAAATGGTTCTCCCCATCTTCCAGTATCTCTGGCAGGCGTTTGCGTAAGGTGGCAATGCCTTGATTCAATACAATGCCAAATTCACTCAGCAGTCCACGCACTTGATTACTTAGCCCAGTTCTGTCGGCAACAGCGCGTTGGCGTAAACGATGCAGCGCCTGGATGCTTTGTATGCTCGATGGTTTTCACTGCCACATCGCGCATTTCCGGGACACGACTTGCTTCTGCAATGGCAAGCGCATCATTGTAGTCATTTTTGTTACCCCGCACATAAGGTTTAACATGCTGTGCTGGGAGTAATCTGACCTGATGGCCGAATTTGCTCAGTTCTCGTGCCCAATAATGCGCGCCTGCACAGCCTTCCATGCTGATTTTACAGGGTGTGAGGTTCGCAAAGTAAGCAAGTAGTTTACTGCGGCTTAGTTTTTTCTTAAGTACTTGCTTTCCGGTGTGATCCAGGCCAACAAGATGAAAGGTTTGTTTTGCTATATCCAGTCCGATTACGTTAATATTCATGGTGGTCTCCTGCTTCGTTTAATTGAGATATTTTGATCGTCAATTATGGCACTTTGATGCCGAATTAGGGGGAGGAGACCATCTCATCATCCTATGTGATTTTGTTGTTTTCATAACGTTATGGCAGCGATACGCCACTTAATGTAAGCAACTCATCAAACCCTTGATCAAAATTACTTCAATCCAACGACGGTGATTGCCGATGCCAATCAGTCGCTTGTTGGAAACGATGAGCCATATTCAGCAGCTTCGGCTCACTCCAGTAGTTTCCAATTAACTGCATACCAATTGGTAAACCGCTGTTGTCAAATCCGACTGGATGAGCAATCGCAGGTAATCCGGCTAAATTAATGGGTAAGGTGTAAATATCTCCTAGATACATTTGCACTGGGTCATTGGTTTTTTCACCCAGTTTGAATGCTGTGGTTGGATTCACAGGTCCTGCGATGACATCGACTTGTTCAAATGCTTTTTTGAAATCGTCAGCAATCAAATGCCGTATACGCTGCGCTTTCAAATAATAAGCATCATAATATCCGGTTGATAACACATAAGCGCCTATTATGATGCGACGTTTTACTTCTGCACCAAAGCCTTCACCACGAGAGCGTTTGTATAAATCTTCGAGGTCAACTGGGTTTTCACAACGATAACCATAACGCACACCGTCAAAACGTGACAGATTGGCAGATGCTTCTGCAGGTGCTAAAACATAATAGGTGGAAATTGCTAGTTCTGTATTCGGCAAACTGATTTCAACCACTTCAGCACCGAGGCGGGTGTATTCTGCAATCGCTTGCTCAATAGCCGCAGCCACTTCAGAGTCCAAGCCATCACCAAAATATTCTTTGGGCAAGCCGATTTTTAAACCGTTCAAATTATCATTTAAGGTTGCCAGATAATCAGGCACTGGTTGTTCGGCACTGGTTGAATCACGCTGATCAAAACCAGCAATTGTCTGCAACATGATTGCGGCATCTTCAGCATTACGGGTTAATGGTCCACCTTGATCCAGACTTGATGCATAAGCGATCATTCCCCAACGTGACACGCGACCATAAGTTGGTTTCAACCCGGTTAAACTACATAATGCAGCTGGTTGCCGAATCGAGCCGCCGGTATCAGTTCCAGTTGCAGCAGCACACAGTCCAGCAGCAACTGCAGCAGCAGAACCACCTGATGATCCGCCAGGTACACATTGTTTATTCCATGGGTTTTTAACAGCGCCATACCAGCTAGATTCGTTAGATGACCCCATCGCAAACTCATCGAGATTAGTTTTACCCAGTTTTACCACACCTGTTGCATTTAATTTTTCTACCACAGTTGCATCATAAGGTGCGATGAAATTATCCAGCATTTTAGAACCACAACTAGTGCGTACTCCGTTGGTACAAAAAATATCCTTATGGGCTATGGGTATACCCAGTAATTTGTCTTTTTCACCAGACTGAATACGTCGATCTGCATTTTCAGCATCTTGCAGTGCGAGATCTTCAGTGATCGTAATATAGCTATTCAGACCGGAGTCGAATTGCTGAATGCGTTGTAGAAAGTGACGGGTTAATTCAACACTTGAGAAATCAGCAGATTGCAGTCCGGCTGATAACTCAGTAATGGTTTTATCTTCCATGTTTTGGTTCCAGTCCAAAATAAAAATTAATATGTATTTCGCTTATGAATAAAGCATTAGCTATTCAATGACTTTTGGGACTAGAAACAAATTGTTTTCAGAGGCTGGTGCATTTGCCAGTAAAGCATCTCTTTGATCAGTTTCAGTCACTTCATCAATGCGCAATCGCTGAGTCATATTCAATGGGTGAGCCATTGGCGAAACTCCATCAACATTTGCTGTGTTCATTTTTTCTACCAGCTCAAGTATGCTGGATAAATCTTTTGCATAGCTTGCAGTTTCCTCCTCGCTAATCGAAAGACGAGCAAGATGTGCTATCTTGATCACTTGTGCATTGTCCAGTGACATAAATTCTCCTTAAGGAACAGGTTATTCTTTCGGTAATTACAAATCGGTTGTGGAAGCAGAGTATATACTCTCCGCACATGAAAATTCAGCATCCAGTACACGCGCTTTTTCGCGGATAGCTGCGTTGGAAAACCTTGCTGTAGAATAACTACAGCTATATTTTCCGCCTTACTCTCCACAAAAAATCACGTACACTAAATGCTAAATTTTCATGTGCGAAGAGTATAATGTTTGAGTGATTTCCCGCTAGTTAATCAACCCATGATGAGATACCATGGGTAGTCCGCTTTTTTTCCAGCCAAGCATATGACCTTTTAGTAATTGTACATCAGTAAATCCACGCAAACGCAGAAACAGTTTGGCGAGCATAGCACGAGGGCCATGTTCGCAATACACGATCACTGGTTTTCCAATGTTGAGTTTAAGATTATCATTCAACAGCCAGCTACGCCAGAATGGGAGATTAATCGCACTTGGAACCGAGCTTTGCCGATATTCCCAACCAGAACGTACATCCACAATTAATGGAGCCGTTCTCGCTTCAATTTGATTTGATAAGTCATGTCCAGCCACTGACATATAAAACACCTACATTAATAAACGAAATACATTATATTCTGTGACTGAATGATTATTTCAAGAACCCACTCAAAGACCAGGGCAAACGCATTAAAACGGTCACCCAAACAGGATCTTACGTCGAAAATTATCATTCCAGGTTGCTTTCAGTCTTTTCTTCTTGATACTCCGTTTCGACGGTTTATTTATTTAGCCACTCAGAATGCTTCAAAGAAATGGTCGATGCCTATTCGTGATTGGAAACCTGCGCTTAATCGGTTTATGATTGAGTTCGAAGATCGGTTAACGGATTATATATTTAAATTTGGCAGTTACACAGAATTAAATACATCCTCTCCGTGAAAAAATCGTAACATACGATTCATTCACAATCTCAGTCGTTTGTGATCTCATAGTTTTGCAAGTGGCTCATGTGTTTAACTGTTGCCACTTCCAATGAGTATCGTTATGCTAGATCCTTTGCCAACCAAGGGCCAATGATTTGACTAGCCTTTAATGGCAAACGCTTCCAGGCGTCAATAAAATATTTGTATTTAGGATTGGTTGGATTCAAGTTTGGAGGCTCAGTTGCATTGACCAGAACATATTCATAATGTAATGGCTCAGGCTTAAATCCCCAGTGTGTTTTAAAACGATAAGAGCCCGTGTTTTGTTTACTTCTGCCAAAATCAAATAATTTCACGCCTTTTTCAGCTGCGCGTCTCATTACTTCCCAATACATAAAATCATTGGCTTTATAATGCCGAGCGGCATCGCCACCTCCACCATAATATGGCAACACCTCATCACGAAAATAGAAATTAAGCACACTGCTGACTGCTACAGTGCTGTTTTCAATTGTAACTATTTCAACCTGATCACCAAACACTGTTAGCAGTGTATCGAAAAATGACTTAGCCATTACCGGCGTACCAAGGTTACGTACGCTTTCAGAATACAATTGATAAAAACGAGTCGTATCGCTATCAATAACACTGACTAAACCAGATTTAATCCCTTTACGAACCACTGCTCTTTGCTTACGAGGAATTGCTTTTAAATTCTCATCATTATCGGCGCTGATCTCTTTCCTGAAGGTGACATATAAGTCTTGTTTGATACGTTCTTTTCCTGAGTCATATTGATTTCTATAATCAATAACGTTGACTCCAAGTTTTTCCCCCAACGCGCATCCTGCACTGTCTAACTGTTGGCGGGCATCATCATTTAGCGCAGCAACACCACCGTAAACACAAAATGGTACAGATATTAATGAATTACCAAATAAAAAACTTTGAATATGACCGAGAGGCAGAACACCTTCAATCAATCCATTACGTTCAGCATACAAAAAATGCACATCATGCCCGGTTGCATTCTTAATGACATCAAGCCAACCAGCTTTATGAAAAAAAGTTGCATCTGGACACTGCTCAACAAAAGCATCCCAGGCAGCGTGACTGTCTTGTGTAAGTGATTTTATTTTAAGCAGATTTGACATATTAATTTTTATTTTTAATAATTATTGCAGGAGAAAAAAGTTGGGGAAGTCTATGAGCGATTCACAGAAAAATTAATTTGTGGGTGACTTTCCATATCAGACAAAAATACATTTTTCATCGTATTCCACTGAAAATCATCTAAAAGACTGCTTAGCCTTTGTTCCATTCTGTTAAGATTTAAATAATGCCTAAAGCGAGTTTTTGCAGAAACATTAGTCTGTCTGGGTTGATCTGGGTCAATTTCCCACGGGTGGAAATAAAACAATGCTGGCTGTTGATGCTTATCATTCAATCGATTAATAGCCCAACGTGATACTTGATACGGAAATAATCTGAAATAGCCACCACCCCCACATGGATAATTGTTATTCCCAAATTGTAATGTGCTAATAGGTATCTCCAGAAATTGTGACCCGGAAAAAGGCTTATACGCAAAACGTGGGGCATCGGGAATACCATATAAATCATGTCTAATTGGATAAATACTCGAACTATATTGATATCCAGCTTCCGCTAGAATCTCAAGCGCCCAGTAGGTATCACTGGTAATTGAATAACTAGCAGCGCGATAGCCGATAACCGCTTGGCCAGAAATATCCTCTAGTCTGTATTTCGATTCGGTAATATCGGCCTTGAATTCTGATGGAGTTTGCTGCGTAACGCGTTTATGCTCCATGCCATGACTGGCAAGCTCATGTCCAGCATCAATAATTGTCCGTATTAAATCAGGGTATCGTTGCGCAACCCAATACAAAGTAAAAAATGTCGCCTTGATAGATTTTTGCTCAAATAATTCAAGGATTTTTAGGGTATTTTGCTCAACTCGACATTCAAGTTTATCCCAATCATTTCTAGAAATATTCGATTCAAAAGCTGATACCTGAAAATAATCTTCCACATCAACAGACATGGCATTGGTAACTAATTGGGAATTATGACTCATAGATAAAATGTAAAATTTAGCGGCAAGTGTTTGCTTTATTGTTGTTAGTAATGAGATAAATACAATAATTAGCAATCACTTATAAAAAAGCAAAGAAGCATACAGCAAACAAATTGTACAACCGATGTCCCTTTTCAATATAAAAAGGTCGTCGTTTAAGGTGATGCATATTGTGTTCTATCTAAAGATTCTTGCAATATTGAAGATAGACAATACTGGTGTCATTGCTGTTATTTAACCCATTGATCAAGGATTGTGATGATGCGCTCAGCAGCATGACCATCCCAGTATTCAGGTACACGCCCAGATTTCCCTCCTGTTTCTAAAATATTATCTACTCCAGATAATATCTGGTCAGGGTCAATATCAACGATGGTATTCGTTCCTTCACTCACTGTAATTGGACGTTCGGTGCTGGGTCTTAATGTTAAACATGGCACACCAAGCGCAGTCGTCTCTTCCTGTAGCCCTCCAGAATCTGTCATCACAAATTTAGCCGACTTCATTAGACCTAATATTTCAAGATATCCCAATGCAGGCAGACTAATAACGTTTCCAGAACTCAATAGATTATTTAACCCAAGGCTTTCAATCTGTTTAGCAGTTCGAGGATGAACTGGAAATATAACTGGAATACGTTTTGAAACTTGTACTATGGTCTCTAAGGTTTGCTTCAAATAAACAGGATGATCAACAGTAGCTGGTCGATGTAAAGTAAGTACACTATACTCACCTTCCTTTATATTACTGGCATTTTTATGTGGGACATTGAGTAATGTTTGTTGGTATGGAATTGCTCGCTCAACATTAGCGAACAAGGTATCTACCATAACATTGCCAACAAAATGAATCGCAGAGTCACTGATGCCTTCTTTGATTAAATTGTCATGAGCGGAACGTTCAGTGGTAAACAGCAGATCTGATATCTGATCAGTCAATACACGGTTAATTTCCTCAGGCATCGTTTTGTCATAACAGCGTAAACCAGCTTCAACATGGATCAATGGAATATTCTTTTTGACAGCAACCATTCCACAGGCGATAGTTGAATTAACATCGCCGACCACTAGCACAGCATGAAAATCATCTTGATCAAGCACTGGCTCAAAACGTTTCATAATTTCAGCAGTTTGAACGGCATGGGTTGCTGATCCAACATTCAAATCAACATCTGGTTCAGGAATATTTAACTGATCAAAAAACGATGTTTTCATATCAGCACCATAATGTTGTCCAGTATGTACCAGATAGGGATCTAATACTGTTTGCTGGTTATTCATTGCTCTTATAATCGGAGCAATTTTCATAAAATTAGGTCGTGCACCAACAACGCACAATATCTTCTTTTTAGGCATCTTAGTCATCAGAATGTTGAGTTGAATTATTCAGGTCATTGGAATTCTTGGATTTTACATCCATATTTAACAATACTTTTCGTAATATTCGCTTTTCTTTATGTAGCCGTTCTTTTAACATTTCCACTTTTGATTCTAGTCGCTTTAATCTAGTTTCTATCGCTCGATCAAAATTTATGACATTATTTTGCGGCACATTAGAAACAGACTCTGCCTCCTCCTCAATCTCCTCATCTAACTCTTTCACGACCATATTGATAACGTCCCCATCAATGATATTCAGCTCTTCTAGATAACCATAAACAAGTGCGCGGTTACATACCAGATTAATTTTTCGCGGGATCCCCTTAGAGAATTTATATATTTCATCAAAAGCTTGATCTTTGAATTGTGGATTGCCAATCCATCCAGCTTTTCTTAATCGATACTCAATATATTGACGAGTGTCACTAGCATCCAATGGCTGTAAATTATATGCAGCAATAACACGTTGCTTGGCTTGTTCAAGCACAGGCAGCTGTAAAGTTCTCCTAAGCTGCTCTTGTCCCAATAAAAAACATTGAAACAACTGACGTCCTTGATCCTCCAGGTTCATCAATAAGCGCAATTCTTCAATTGATTGTGCAGATAAATGATGTGCCTCGTCTACTATCAATAGAACACGCTTGCCACCACGAACTTTTAATAAAAAATATTTTTCCAATACATTGAGCAATGCAGCTTTGGTTAATCCTCGATGGGATAATCCAAAGCTGGCAGCAACAAGTCGTAACACATCATCACGCGCTACTTGAGTTGTCAGTAATTGTCCTACAATTGTTTTTTGATTATCAAGTTGTTCGAGTTCTTCACACAATATTTTGAGCAGCATGGTCTTGCCCAACCCAGGAGTGCCCGTAATAACAATAAATCCTTCAGCCTGGGCAGCACCATAGTGAAGATAATCAAGAGCACGGCTGTGAACCGTACTAGTAAAGAAGAATTCGGGATCAGAATTGAGCCGAAAAGGATTTTTCGTGAGTTGATAGAATGATTCGTACACTGATTCAGTAATTATTGATATAAGAAATTAACACGACCGAATACTCGATTTTCAGTGTACTCACTTTCTGGCTGGTTAGCCTCCTGACGCGAATACCGATAACCCAAAGTAGCGGTGAAATGTTTCGAAATAGCGCGTTTAATCTGTGCTCCAACACTCCAGCGAGTATTATTTTCATCGAAATTTAAACTCTGATTGCCACCATCAATTCTCTCAACATTTGCAGAAACCAACGTTGAAGTACGGCCATTAAAACGCCAGCGCCATGATAGCAAGGCACCTTTTGCCTCTTCATTTTTTCTGCTTCTATCAAAATTTCGTTCTTCATTATAAGCTGTTACACGCAAAGTGCTTTTGCCAGCACTTCCTTGAACAGAGATCTCGCCTCTCTTCCGCTCATAAACTTCATTACTTAAGGACGTCAAATCGTTCTGATTATTATTAACCGTCACTCCTGAAGAACTATTGGTGTCTCCAAATCCAGTATCAAAAATATCGCGTTCCAGTAACACTTGTTGAGTAGTCACCGTATCGACTTCATAGCCAGCGCGCCAAACAAGATTACTCGTGCGGTATTCAAAATTAGTGTCCCACTGAGAACCTGTATTCAAACCGATTCTATTGTAACGATAACCCACTTGCCATTTAGCACGTTTAAACGGCATTATTGATAGTCTTACAAAGTTATTATTGCCTGCAGCAGCACTCAGTTCAAGTCCACTACTAGGTTTCCAGCGAGCACCAGCCTGATAATACACACCATTTTTCGAATTAAGTTGAAACAATCCAAGATCATTATCTGCATATCCTGTTCTAATAAATACAATAAAACGTGGCACTAATTTAAAATTTATTTCGCCGAACGTATTAAAATATCGGATATCATTAATACTGTTTGATTGCGTTCCCCCAGACTGTCTATCCTCTGCTTTATTAGATAGCCCTAGTTTCCAACCAACCATGTCAAATCTTGTTGAACTATTCAAGATGAGCCTTTCCTCATGAATCCGCGAATCAGCAATACCATTTCTATTATCGTCTTTATTGCTGACAATAACATCAGAATAACTTATCCGAGCTTCGCCCTCAGCGTAACCACCTAGATTCATCCGCCAGAAAGGGCTGATTGTATAGGTTGATACATCTACACGAGCACCAGTTTGAGATATATTATCGATTGCAACTCTTCCTCGATTACGGGTGTTTGCTTGGCTGTGTGTTCCTCTTAAGTCTAAAAAAAAAGAATTAGCCCAAAGCCTGCTCCTGGATTCTAGTTGTCCTTGAAAAAAAGTGTTTGCATTTTTGTCGATGCCATGAAAAAAAAGATTCTCTAATCGAAGTGCTGCATTGACGCGATTTCTGGCACCACGCGCACGAACGGTTACATATGGACTGACCTCAGTAACAAAAGCTTGATCTTCTTTCCCTTTTGGAGAAAGACGAATATTATCAGAATATAGCTCTTGTAATGAAATACCGGGGCGAATAGTGAGTTCTTTTGCAGACAAAGTGGTATTCAGCATAAAAAAACACTGAATACATAATAACGATATAAGAAACGAGTGTGGATTTTGTTGAAGAACGAATCGCACTATTAACAGTGGTCGCAAAATCCTCAAGCACGACGTATCAGCGACGTGTTTTTGTTCAACTTTATCTAGTGCAGCGTCTCTGTCTTGAGATCCAAAACAAGTTCTAAGGCAATAATAACTCATTGCTATTGTATGTAAAAGTCTGGGATGCGTGTGAGAAGATCACCTCTAATAAGAACCATAATAATAACTGCCGTTTGCTTTTCCTGGTACAGATTGATTCAATAACATACCAACGACATCACAACCATCAATTTTTTTCAATGCATCCTGGACGATAGACTGGGGTGTTGTTTCAGCTCCTACCACCATCACGACTTGACCTACTAGAGTCGCAAGAACGGACGCCTGACTAGCAGCTAATACTGGAGGTGAATCGAAGATGACAATTCTATCTGAATAACGTGTCGATAAATCATTTACTAATTGTTTCATAATACTGCTAGCAAGTAGTTCAGTGCTATAGTTATGAGTAGCTCCTGATGGAATTACAGAAAGCCCAGGTAAATTTGTACGTAATAGAATTTGATTGATATTTGATTTTTTACCATCAAGATATTCAATCAATCCAGGACGACTAGTGATTCCTAGAAGGTTGGCGATATCAGGTGACGCAACATCACCATCAATCAACAACACCTTTTTATCTTTTTCCATTGCCATGCTTAAAGCCAGGTTTAATGCAGTATAAGTTTTACCTTCTTGTGGCAGGCTGCTCGTAATCAGTAGAAGATTACGGTTTTTTATTCCATTATCGGACTCAGGGAATGCATTTGCCAGAAGTGGCTGCTTGAGATAGCGATATTGCTCAGATAACCCTATAGCAGGTGAGAATGGATTTAAGAACCCTTGTTTTTCAAGAGCATTGAAATCAATTTTAACTCGTTCCGATTCTCCAGTTAATATTTTATCGGTGTGCGTGACAAGTGAAGAATCAATTTCCTGATCACCACTTTTATAATTAGCTAATTTTGCATTATTACTTTTTCTGATAGCGCGTTGCAGTATAGTCACGACTGTTTACTCCCAAAACCGTCACTATCTAATGATGATATATCATGTGTTGTCTCATTTGTTGTTAGAACTGAAACAAGCAGTACACCGCCAAAAGTAACCAGCAAAGCAAAACATGCTGCTATAAATTTGAGCCCGGACATTACATTCTTTTCTTTTTGATCAGGCAGTACGATATTCTCAATGGAGCTTAATACCGGTTTTCCAACAACCGAAGCAAGTTGTTTAACAGTATAAAATGCCGGATAAATCAGCGAGCGGATTATGCTCACACCTATTCCAAGCAACAATCCAGAGAGGAGAACCAATGTAGCAAAAAACGGCCGATTTGGAGCAACAGGTTTAAGAGGAAGTGAGGGAGACTCTACAATTCTAAATTTCACGACTTTAGTTTGCTCTACTCGTTCAGATAATCTTGCTGTTTCTCGTCGAGATAGCAAATCGTCATATCTTTTTTTGATAATTTGATAATCTCTATTCAATCCTTGCAACTTAGTTTCAACTCCCAAAGCTGAATTCATCTGTTCTTTAAGATTTGCAAGTCGACTAGAATACTCTGCAACTCTTGCTTGCATAGCAGCTGCTTCTGCATCTGCTTTTCCGAGCGAAACAGTCAACTGTTGAAAAAAAGTGCTTTTCTGAAGTGACGTTAATTTATCGCCAAGTAACAGCGGAGTATTGACGGCTTTTCTGGTTGAGCGTTTTTTTGACTGTTGTTGCTGCAAGTCTTCAAGCATCCTGGAAACTGCCTTAACTCTAGGATGTTCATCTGTATAGTTGATAAGAAGATTGTCTCTTGTTTGTTGTAATTCTTTTATTCTCGATGAAAAATTACCTTCTATAGGCTGTGATTTTTTTTCGCCAAGTCCGAGATAAGTAGGCTCATCACCCTCCATTTGGCGCTTCAATGCTTCTCTTTTGCTTAAAGCTTCCTGTAAATGCAATCGCGACTTCTGCAATAACGTCTTGGTCTTTTGATAATCCTGGTAGAAGGTTGCTCCTTCCTGAGGAAGCTCACCGACATATTGCCGCCTAAACACTTCAAGGTTTTTCTCAGCTTCACTCAAACGCTGTTCATAGGCTTGAACTTGCGTATCAAGAAAGCGACTGGCTTGATCAGACTCTTCTCTAACCTTTCCTTGAATTTCTTCCACAAATATAGACAAGAGGGACTGAACAATTAATTTGGCCTCTTCAGGAGCAGAATACCGCGCAGCAATCGTATACAAGTTCATATTCCCTGCAGCATTGATTTCTATTGATTGCTGAAGCTTTTTAATCAATTGTTCAAAATCATCTTCCGATTCTATGTCGATATCAAGATCTACCATCCTGATGACACGTTCGATATTTGGACGACCCAACAATATTTTTGTCATCAGCTCAACACGCACCGCAATATTCGGCTGAATAGCCATCCCTTCTAACAAGGGAGCAAGAATACTCTGGGTATCAACATGTATTTTCGCTTTGGATTCATACTTATCCGGCCATAGTAAAACTGCCGACCACCCCAAAACACAGACTGCCCAGGCAATCCACAAGGCTAGCCATTTGTCACGCAATAGCGCCCTAATGTATGGAAAAATAGAATCAATCATTGAGTTATTGTTTTACTTGTCACAACTAGATTAACTGAAATAATACTATCAAAAAAAACTTTCAGGGATAAAAACAATATCGCCTGGAAGCAGTGGAAGGTTTGCTGACATATCAGCGTCTTCTATTAAATCTGCCAAACGCACAGTTACTTTATTTGGCTTTCCTTCAACCATACGAATAATCTTAGTTCTATTCCCAGCTGCATAGGAAGATATTCCACCAATTTCAACCAAAAGATCCAGCATGGTCATGTTAGCTCTATACGGAATAGAAACAGCTTCATTTTCTCGCATCGAAACATTGCCGTCTTGTCCTGTTTGCTGGTCGTCATTTTTGATTTGACCAATCACTCGAATTTGTTTATCTGATGAACCCACAAAATCTGTAACAACTACCGAAACAACTGGATCACGAATATATTTGGCAAGCACTTTCTCGATATCTCTGGCAAGTTCAAACGGTGTTTTACCCGTTGCAGTCAAATCATTTACCAATGGCGAAGTCATCTTGCCATCTGGGCGAATTTGAACTTTGGTACTTAATTCATCATTGCCCCAAACGAACACACTAACCTTATCCCCTGCACCAATTGTATAAGTATAATCTGAAGGCACATTCACCTCGCCAGCTTCAAGCGCTGCACGGTTGGAGCATGCGCCTAGTGTAACGATGGCAACTAATAGAACAATACGGTTTAGATATTGAAGTAAATTAAACACTTGCCTCTCCTAATCATTCTCACAATGTTAATACAACATATGTTTCAATAAGTGATCGTAAATTTTGGTACGCTATAGTGATGTGTAGCCTTAATAAACCAATTCTCACACCTTAAAAACAACCCATAACAGTAGCGTCTATGTCCTTAATCAAGCCTTAACAGAGACCACTATAGCCGCCAATATGAAAACGTCTGTGGAAATTTGTCTGCTTCGAATACCCCTTTGACATCAATAAAGACACCATCTGCAGGATCCTTGTACAGGCTGAGTAAATCAGCAATGCTTTGCTCAGTAAATTCTGAATGAGCAACGGCAACAACAATACCATCAACTTTTGGAAGATCCTTGATGTTTACTAATGCATGGCCATACTCACGCTCGGCATCTTCTGACTCAACCATTGGATCGCAGATATGGATATTGACACCATACTCTTTTAATTCATCGATAATATCAGGAACACGACTGTTTCTAAGATCAGGCACATCTTCCTTAAAAGTCAACCCAAGTACGGCAACATCCATGGTTTTTTCACGTGAGTTTAACTGACTTAAGCGTTTAACTGTCTGCTCTGCAACAAATTTTCCCATACCCCTGTTAATTCGTCTGCCGGCTAAAATTACTTCCGGATGATAACCAACCGATTCCGCTTTAAATGTCAGATAGTAAGGGTCTACACCAATACAATGACCACCAACCAGACCTGGTGAAAACTTCAAGAAATTCCACTTTGTCCCAGCCGCTTCAAGAACAGCTTTCGTATCAATATTCAAGCGATCAAAAATTAATGATAATTCATTCATCAAAGCGATATTCAAGTCCCGCTGTGTGTTCTCAATAACCTTTGCTGCTTCTGCAACTTTTATACTTGGAGCCCGATGAACACCTGCATCAACAACTTGCTCATAAACCTGTGCGATTTTATCTAGGGTATCTTCATCTTGAGCTGAAACCACTTTGATTATTGATTGCAAAGTGTGTACTTTATCACCTGGATTGATACGCTCTGGAGAATAGCCGATTTTAAAATCCTTCCCACATTTCAACCCAGAAAAACGCTCAAGAAGTGGTACGCAGATCTCTTCAGTTGCACCCGGATATACTGTTGATTCATAGACAATAATACTGCCTTTTGACAGGTTCTTTCCGATAAGTTCTGAAGCACCTTCCAATGCCCTAAAATCCGGAATCTGTGCTTCTGTGATTGGTGTGGGAACCGCAACAATTATAAAATCACAAAGTTTTATCTGCGCTGGATCAGCCGTGTAAGTAACCTGGGTAGATTGCAAATCCTGCGCATCTACTTCCCCTGTCCTATCGATACCAGATTTTAATTCATCAACTTTCTCAGCACTAATATCAAATCCAACGACTGGGCTTTTCTTGCCAAAAGCAACTGCTATTGGGAGTCCAACGTATCCCAACCCAATAAGTGCTATTTTCGGACTAAATTGGTTTGCCATGTTAATCGATACCTATATAACTTTAAAAATTAATCTCATACTGAAAAACTAATAACCAAATTTCCCAGCTCTATCTTGAAATACTGCAATAGAAAATCATGACTTATTCAACAGCAATAGCCATGAATTTATTTTTCGTTTAGCCAACTCTGTACGCAGGTATAGACTTCTGCAAATTCAAATTAAACTCACATAATAACTGACGTACAAAAGTGTTTTTTATCGACAACTCCGTATGCTTTTATGTATTGGCCCAATCATGTGCAGTCTAAACTACGCAACAGTAATCATTATTTTCTAACTACATTTCTACTAGCAGCACGCCCATGCTTAAGAAAACAACTAACAATTAAGTTAACATGCTGTCTAAAATACCCTCATTTGATCGAATAAACCAATAATCACTTATTTCAATGTTATGAGAGCTAAACCATGGATCCGTTGTACAGCAACATCAATCTTTAATTATTTCATTACACTACAATGCATACTTAGTATTATTTAGTCAGTTTAGATAAGAACCGTATGAATTACAAGAACTTTATCTATTTTATGAGATTATCAGATAATTATGGCTCTGCTGGTAGGCTTTAAAACCACCAAATCAAATCTATAAAATATATACAATGTAAGATCGTCTGATTCCAGTCTCATCCAATATATTTACATGCATTATGAAACTCACGAAAACAAATTGATTATAATTCTGCCAAAACACTGGTAGCATAACTTCCCGGAGGCAAGCCAAAGCTTACTGATAACACACTCTCTTCCTTCCATTGCCATTGCAGATTAGCAACCAGTAAGCGCATTGCCCGCCATGATTTTTTCATTCTGATAGATTCCAGACCTGTCACTAGTTCTGGATATTGTTTAAGTATTTGTTGCTCAAAGTTTGAGGCTTCTCCAGTACAATCGAGGCCACCCTCTCCATAAAGTGTTCCAGCTGGATGGATATCTTGTTGCTCTAAACGCTGATGCAGATCATCAGTCAAATCAGCTGCAAGAAAACAGGCATTACTACCATTCAGCATTAAAACATCTCCTGAAACGCCTTTATTCCAAACCTGATTTCGCACTCTATTAGCAAGTATTTCGTTAAACAAAAATGAGCGCAAGGACGATAAGTAAAGACCTTTCAGATGGCGTCCTCGGGGTTTTTTACTACCATCCAGCCATGCAACCGCCTGATGGACATTGTCGCCATATCGGCCAAAGCGTTGCGGGCCAAAATAATTGGGGACACCATGATTACGAATCCAATCAAGTTTACTTTCGATTTTACTTCTGTCGCCTTTAACTTCTCTCAAGATTAATTTAAAAAAATTATGTTTCAAAGCGCCTTTACGCAATTTTTTATGGTGTCTCGAAACCTCAAGGACTGTTAAATCATCGGTGTTAATTTGTTCCCAATCTGACTTTGAAACTGTTGGTAACTGTACACTAAACCATTGACGAGTTATTGCATTGCGATCTTTAAGTCCTGCATAGCCAATTGAGCGAGGATTAACCTGGGCAAACTTTGCGAGTCGCTCTGCAATCGTTGTTGTGTTCTGCCCGATTTTTTCTACCAACACATAGACATGCTCACCCTCTTCGCTTAATTGAAAACCCAATGTCTCTTCAACATGGAAATCAGCTGGTTGGGAACGAATGATTACATTTGCAGTTGATTGTCCACTCGCATGTGGCCAATCATTGACTCGGTAATCTGTAGTTTGCGTCATCCAGATTGGATCAGCACAACAGCTTGAACAGCAATCCCTTCACTACGCCCTTCGAACCCGAGTTTTTCAGTTGTGGTGGCTTTAACATTGACTTGGTTCACCTCTACCTTCATGTCTTTAGCGATACATTCACACATTGGTCGAATATAGTTAGCAAGCCTGGGTTGCTGAGCAATGATGGTAATATCCACATTGCCAATTTGATAAGTCTGATCGACAAGTAAATTGACTACGTGCCGCAATAACACACGACTATCAATCCCTTTGAAACTGTTGTCTGTATCTGGGAAATGCTTTCCAATATCACCAAGCGCTGCTGCACCAAGCAAGGCATCACAGAGGGCATGCAAAACCACATCACCATCGGAATGCGCTTCCATGCCTTTTTCATAATCAATTTCAACACCGCCAAGCACCAAGCGTCCTGAGTCTTTAAATGCGTGGACATCATAACCCATTCCTATGCGTATCATTGTTGCTCCAGGTAAAAACGCGCTAATGCCAAATCTTCAGGTTGCGTTATTTTAATGTTGTCCGCACGCCCTTCAACCAGCATCGGCTGTAATCCCATCGCCTCAATTGCACTGGCCTCATCAGTCACAGAAATGTTATTACTAAAAGCAGATACTAACGCTTGTTTAAGTATTCCTAATCGAAACATTTGTGGAGTGAATGCTCGCCAAATCTGGCTGCGGTCGACAGTTTCCTTGATGCGGATTTTGGTTGCGCGTTTTAAAGTGTCATGAACTGGCGATGCCAGAATTCCGCCAACCGGATCATTTTCCAAAACTGTCAGCATACGTAAAATATCAGCGCTGGTAATACATGGTCGCGCTGCGTCGTGGACAAACACCCAGTCATTGGGATTAGCTATTGCGTCCAATGTCTGTAAACCTGACAATACAGAGTCAGCTCTTTGCTTTCCTCCTGTGGCTCGTATCAGCCAATCAGATTGGTTAATCGCAAGTGTTGGCCAATACGTATCCTCAAGCGAGACTGAAACCACAATTTTCTGAAAAACCCCGGAATCCCAGAGTCTCAACAGAGTATGTTCCAGCACTGTGCAATCAGTGAGTTGCAAATACTGTTTTGGGCGATCGGCTTGCATTCGCTGACCAACGCCGGCAGCTGGAACAACAGCCCAGCATTTTTGCTCTGTTGGCTGGGCAATCATCTTATTACACTTACATTAATTGTTTGCAATGGCGAGTTTAAGTATTTTTAAAACATACCGTTGGCCGAAGACAATAAGTTGCATTCTGATAAGTGTTTTGTGCTGTAAATTCACAACCAACAACTATTGTTGTTGGTTGAACAAAAAAAACTCTTCACCCTTAACTATCATTCCCAAATCACGCCTTGCCAATGATTCCACGGCATCGATAGTGGTTCTCAACTGAGTGATCTGCAAATTCATCTGCTGATTCTGTAATTCAATTTTTTCAGCTTTGCTGGTTAATTCAGTGATTTGTTGATGATAGTTATGAATTGTCATCAAGCCACCATCACCAACCCACATGCGATATTGCAAACCAAGCAGCATGATGATAAAAAATGGGATGATAAACTTACTCATAGCAGTTATTAATTACTTAAGATGCGGGTACACACTCAACCCTGGGTAGATTGCCTTATCACCCAGTTGCTCTTCAATGCGCAATAACTGATTGTATTTGGCAACACGATCTGAACGACTCAGTGAGCCAGTCTTGATCTGTCCGGCACAAGTGGCAACTGCCAGATCTGCAATGGTCGTGTCTTCTGTTTCTCCTGAACGATGTGACACAACTGAACTATATCCAGCAGCCTTCGCCATATCCATGGCCTGAAATGTTTCAGTCAAGGTTCCAATCTGGTTGACTTTAATCAGAATTGAATTAGCAATGCTTTCATCGATTCCGCGCTTCAATATGGCAGGATTGGTCACAAACAAATCATCACCGACCAGCTGCACTTTGTCGCCTAGTTTTTCAGTCTGCTTTTTCCATCCGTCCCAGTCTTCTTCTGCTAACCCATCTTCAATTGAAATAATCGGATAATTGTTCACCCATTCGGCCAGATAATCAATAAATTCCACTGCTGACAACGATTTTCCTTCAGCATCCAGATTGTATTTTCCATTGCTATAGAATTCTGAACTGGCAACATCCAATCCAAGATAAATATCTTTACCCGCTTGATAACCAGCTTTGTCGATGGCTTCCATAATCACTTGAACAGCTTGTTCGTTTGATCCTAAATCTGGCGCAAAACCACCCTCATCACCGACAGATGTGTTCAACCCCAAGCCGGACAAAACCTTCTTCAGACTATGAAATACTTCTGTACCATAACGTACTGCTTCCTTAAAAGTTGGCGCACCAACAGGGATAATCATGAATTCCTGTAGATCAACTTTGTTGTCGGCATGAGCGCCACCATTGATGATGTTCATCATCGGAACCGGCATCAAAAACTCATCCGTTTGATTAAAATAACGAAACAGCGGGGTTTGCTCATAATTTGCAGCAGCATGCGCTGCCCCCATCGAAACAGCAAGCATTGCATTGGCACCCAGACGACCCTTGTTTGATGTACCATCCAAATCAATCATTGTTTGGTCAATTCCAGCCTGATCAAGCACATTCACTCCAATTAATGCTTGTTTGATTTCAGTTGTGATATGTCCAATCGCTTTGGTAACGCCTTTACCCAAATAGCGATTCGGATCATCATCACGTAATTCCAAAGCCTCACGCTTACCTGTTGACGCACCGGATGGAACAATCGCTCGACCACGCACCCCGGATGCCAAAATAACATCAGCTTCGACAGTTGGGTTTCCTCTGGAATCCAGAACTTCACGCGCCAGCACATCGACAATTTTACTCATTTTTTTTAGGTTTCCTTATCTGTTTAGTTTCTTTAGGGTGCCTCTAATAATCAGGATTTTTGTTCGAGTTCAAAGCGGATGATTTTCGAGAACCGCAGTGTATATGAAATACATGAGGATCACAGAAAACCATCCAACGTTGAAATCGGGCAAAAAGACAATGATTAGAGGTGCCCTTAATTTAAATCAAAATAATATAAATCTATCCTCAACAATGAAGATCTTGCTAGATTTCTATCTCAACCATATCTAATTTGTCACTCTCTCCTGGCAAAGGGTTTTATTTATAAAGAACTTGAAATAAAATATCTTGACCAAAGCGAAGAACCACAGATTATACAGACTGATGACTTTAAAATCATGACAACGTATTTTCAAGAAATATGTTTTTTTTAACAACCGAGTCGATTTCCTTGAGTGTTGTCAGTAATTCTTTCATACGCTGTATTGGCCAGGCATTGGGGCCATCACTTAACGCTTGCTCTGGATTAGGATGCGTTTCCAGAAACAATCCAGCGACACCAACGGCTATTGCAGCACGCGCCAGCACAGGCACAAACTCACGCTGTCCATCAGAAGCAGTGCCTTTTCCGCCCGGCAACTGCACAGAATGCGTCCCATCAAAAACAACCGGACAGTCAGTTTCACGCATAATAGCCAATGAGCGCATATCAGATACCAGATTATTATACCCAAAGCTAACACCGCGTTCACACGCCATTATTTTCTGATTACCCGTTGCCTTGGCTTTGGCAACCACATGCTTCATATCCCAGGGGGCAAGAAACTGACCTTTTTTAATATTGATCGGTAATCCTGTTGCAGCAACTTTTTGAATAAAGTTGGTTTGCCGACAAAGAAATGCCGGGGTTTGCAACACATCCAATACCTCGGCCACTTGATCGATTGGAGTATCTTCATGTACATCGCTTAATACCGGAACACCTATTTGCGTTTTTACTTTATCGAGGATTGCCATTCCCTGATCAAACCCCAAACCACGAAAGCTTTCTAGTGATGATCGATTGGCTTTATCAAAAGAGGATTTATAAATAAAAGAAATCCCCAGTTCGCTGGTCAGTTCCTTTAGATAACCTGCAGTGTCCAGAGCAAGCTGCTCGCTTTCTATTACGCATGGCCCTGCGATCAAAAAAAACGGTCGATCCAGACCAACTTCAAATCCACAAAGCTCCATGATTTTTATTCCTTATTTTTTCGGTAATTATTAGCCGCTTCCACGAATCCGGTAAATAGCGGATGGCCTCTTCGTGGGGTCGATGTAAACTCAGGATGAAACTGGCAAGCGATAAACCATGGATGCTCTGGAATTTCAATCATTTCCACCAGATTCCCATCGATAGATGTGCCAGATATCTTCATTCCCGCTGTTTCCAGCCTGTCGCGATAAGCATTATTAAATTCATAACGGTGTCGATGGCGTTCCTTGATCACATCCTTGCCATACAGTTGATGTGATCGTGTACCTGGAATCAACTTGCACTGTTGCGCACCAAGACGCATGGTGCCACCCAGATCACTTTCAGATCCACGATAAATCTTTTCTCCAGACTCATCTTCCCATTCTGTAATCAAGGCAATCACTGGGTGCGGTGTTTCCGGCTGAAACTCTGTACTGTAAGCACCATCAAGTCCAGCCAGTGAATGTGCGATATCAATGACTGCGACTTGCATTCCCAGACAAATACCCAAATAAGGAATATTGTTCTCGCGCGCATACCGTGCAGCCAGAAT
Organism: Methylococcales bacterium; assembly: GCA_965224565.1. Lineage (GTDB taxonomy): Bacteria > Pseudomonadota > Gammaproteobacteria > Methylococcales > DRLZ01 > DRLZ01. The sequence goes on from CBDCZN010000002.1 coordinate 1,854,167, forward strand.
CTTGCCATCAATGCCGCGTTCACCAAACCCGCCTGGTACTAAAATTGCGTCACAATTATGCAACACTTCCAGGCTACCTTTTTCCAGTTCTTCCGAATCAACTTTGACGGTTTTAATTCGGGTGCGGCATTGAATACCCGCATGCACCATGGCTTCACTCAGCGATTTGTATGCATCCGAGTGGTCGATATATTTCCCCACCATTGCCACAGTAATTTCCTGCTGAGGATTATCCAGCGCATCCACTACGCGCTGCCACTCAGACAAATCAACTGGTGGTACATTTAACCCCAGCTTATTAATGACAATATCATCCAGACCCTGCTCATGCAGCAAAATGGGAATACGATAAATCGAATCCGCATCAATTGCAGAAATCACGGCTTTTTCGTTGACGTTGGTGAACAAGGCGATTTTGCTACGTTCATTATCCGGCAAAATCTCTTCGGAACGACACACCAATATATCTGGCTGAATACCAATGCTGCGTAATTCTTTAACTGAATGTTGAGTTGGCTTGGTTTTAATTTCGTGAGCAGTACGAATATAGGGAACCAATGTCAGATGAATATAAAGAGTGTCCTCACTTGGCAACTTAATGCCCATTTGACGAATCGCCTCTAGAAATGGCAGTGATTCAATATCACCCACCGTACCACCGATCTCAACAAGCGAGACATCGGCATCACCAGCACTCTCTTGAATGACACGTTGGATTTCATCGGTGATATGCGGAATCACCTGAATGGTTTGGCCTAAATAATCACCTTTGCGTTCCTTGCGCAAAACCCGTTCATAGATCTGTCCGGTAGTGTAATTATTCTTGCGTAGCATCGTCGTATTGACAAAACGCTCATAGTGACCGAGATCCAGGTCGGTTTCTGCACCATCGTCAGTCACAAACACTTCGCCATGCTGAAACGGACTCATGGTTCCGGGATCAACATTCAGATAAGGATCTAGCTTGGTCATCGACACATTCAGCCCACGCCCTTCAAGCAAGGTAGCAAGCGCAGATGCAGAAATCCCCTTACCTAGAGAAGACACTACTCCACCGGTAATGAAAATAAACTTAGTCATGTGCTAATCTGGAGATTTTGTGTCAAATTCAAGCTTGTAATTGGCTGGGGTATACGGATCACAATCATTCTGAGAACCTGACTAAGATCTCGATTAAGGGATGTGACAAAGCAAAAGTGGACGAAAAAACGTTGCATGCAGGTGCATGCGAGCATTTTGGGATCACTTTTAACGCCGCAATGCGCCCTGAGCGAGATCTTAGACAGGTTCCGAGGTTGTTGCTAAACCAGACATTCTAACCTAGTCAGCCTTCAGATTAAATGCCCAAGCACACATTTCTCAGTCTAAATCAAGCATCTTACGTGCATCACGAACAACCTCACTCCATCGACTTAGTTGTCCGTATCCTTCAATAGATCAAATACCACGCGTGCAAAAGGTGCATTTGGACCGGATCAGATAACAGGTAGTCTATAGTCGAACTATATAACCAATTGACGTAACGCAGAAGACAGATAAAAAAGACCAGCATTCGTAACAATCCCTTAACCAGTTCAATCTGTAACTGACGAAGTGCATCATTGACAAGGGAACTCATGACTGGCATTTTTTGACATGATTGTGTTGCAGGGCAATCGGGTTTAAATTAAACCAATAAGAGCTACTTGCAAAATGCATAAAAGCGAGGGGATTTAATTGCTTGAATAGCAAAAAAAGAAAAACCTTGCTCAAAAATGATAAAATAGAGAGCGTCTAAACACTCTAAAAATATCTGAAAATGAGCAAGTTACGAGAAACAATAGCACAGTCCTGGTGGACAATTCAAGACACATTATTTCCTCGAATGATCGAAGAACTCGGTCCGTTAACTCAAAAACAACAGGAGCTGATAACGACGCTAGAAATGCTCCACATTGAAGCATTTATTGATTCCAGCAAAGGATATCCTGGACGTCCACCCAAGGATCGAGTCGCCATTGCACGTGCCTTTGTTGCAAAGATGGTGTATCACATGCCAACAACGCGCCTGTTGTTAGATCGATTACACACCGACATCGCATTAAGGCGTCTGTGTGGATGGGAACGTGTCAGCGATATTCCAAAGGAATGGACAGTCTCTCGCGCATTTGCCGAATTCTCTGAATCGCAATTGCCGCAACGTATCCATGAAGCGTTGATCAAAAAACACTATTGTGGTGAAATCGTCGGACATAATTCGCGCGACTCAACCGCGATCAATGCACGTGAAAAACCGATCAAAAAGAAACCCATTGTCAAACAACCCAAGCAACGTGGACGCCCAAAAAAAGGCGAAGTTCGCGAGAAAACACTGACGCGGATTGAAAAGCAGACCACAGGGATTCCCTTGGTGGAGATGCTTGACGATTTGCCCATAGCCTGTGATGTGGGAACCAAGAAAAACAGCAAAGGTTACAAAACCAGTTGGACAGGCTATAAGCTGCATATTGATTCAGCCGATGGTGGTATTCCAATCAGTTGTGTCTTAACCTCGGCTTCAACGCATGATAGCCAAGTGGCGATTCCATTGGCAATGATCAGTCATCAACGTGTCACCAATCTCTATGATTTAATGGATGCTGCCTATGATGTGCCTCAGATCTATGCAACCAGTCGACAGTTAGGCCATGTCCCGTTGATTGACCGAAACCCACGGCGCGATAAAACGCTCAAGGATGAAATACACGCTGAAAACAAACGCAGCCGGATCATTGGTCATCAATCTTCTGAAACCATACGATACCGAGAGCGCGGCACTGTAGAGCGCGTCAACGGGCGCTTGAAAGATGAATTTGGAGGACGTGTGGTTCGGGTGCGTGGGCATGCAAAAGTGATGTGTCATTTAATGTTTGGGATTCTAGCGCTGACAGTGAATCAGATGCTGTGCTTTCTTGAGTAAATGATAGTTTACTGAAGGAGAAAGAAAGGGAATTGAGTTCCACAGGAGGATCGGTATGCTCTAAATTGACAAAACACATCAAGATGACAAGAATTTGCTGGTGTTCATCTGTGACATGGCAGCCATTCCGTGAAAAAATCGTAACAGACGACTCAGTCACAATCTCAGTCGGTTGTGATCTCATAGTTTTGCAAGTGGCTCCAATAATTTTGAGCAAATACTCATTATCCCAACCAGCCATCAACCGTTTAGTTTTTACGCCAACCTTAGCCGTTTTCTCAGATTTAATAAGGTTCAAAAGCAATATGGCGAGTGACAGCGAGGTTGGCAGCGCTATATCCCTTGCGAGTACGATTGCTGTCTTCATCAAATGCAACGTCTAAAACCCAATGTAGATTGTTTTCAATTGACCAGTGGGCACGGACGGCATGTACCAACTTGCTAGGAGGCTGTTCGAGAATAGACAATCTTCTATCACCTTTATTACCGACTTTCCTTTTTGCTGTGACAGCAAGAATACTTTTCAACCCAATCCAAGAATGTTCCTTTTCCAGCCAGTCGAGTTCGTCGCTTACCCGTAAAGTGCGTGTTTCAATCCGGCCATGGCCTCCATCAATTGTTTGCATAGCGGCTTCTGGCGAAACAGACGACTCAAAATAGGTCGTCACATCTCCATGTAATACCAATCCCAATAAGTTCTTGAATAAATTTACTCATCCTAAGCCCTTCTTTCTCATATAAGCATTGTATGAGAACTTATTGGGATTGGTATAATAGCCCTTGATTTCCTTTCAGACTTAAAACGTAATATCCTTTTTGCTGAACAATCTGTTCGGATATTTTCTTCTGGCATCCCATCGCATCAATCGTAATCACTGCACCTGAAGAGTCTCGTGCGGGGGTATGTCGTTATCTAAATTTAACAGTTCGGTAAACCACTGTTCTTTAGCTTTGCCAAACCTTATCTATGGCTAGCCAGTTGTCTGCTTCGCAGATAGTGGCACAAAGGGTAATGATAAATATCTTAGAGACCAGGTGTTTTTTATTCCTGTCTCTTCTTGGGTCCTCAATGCTTGAAAAGTGATGAATAATGGAGGCTATTGGTTGGTCTGTCATTTTAAAATCGAAATGATAGCTTCAACACCTCATCTAAATTATAATTTCAACTAGTTTTAAACCCGATTGCCCTGCACATCACGCGGGTAAACCCGACAAAAGCTCCGATAATGGTACAAATCAAGCCACAGGAGGCAGTTTTGATCAATCTGAGGGCTAAATTTGACCTCCGGAACATTGCGAAAACAAATGCGGTGAGAATTGTACAGATTTTGTACTTGTGGATAACTTTGTCGGTTTTAGGGGGTGTATTCTCGGACAGCCTCCTAGATTAATTTTACTAAACACAACAACAGGAATTAAAATATCAATGGCACTGACTACAACTCAAAAAAAACAACTGCGCACTCAGGCGCATGCACTGAAGCCTATTGTAACCACAGGACAATCTGGTTTAACAGACGCTGTGCTTGCTGAAATAGAGCTTGCTCTGGATTACCACGAATTGGTCAAAGTAAAAGTACGTGTTGCTGACCGTGAGGAACGCAAGCTAATGATTGAAACCATACTGACAAAAACTCAATCCGAGAATATTCTTACCATCGGGCAAGTTGTGGTTCTCTTCCGAGAGAATCCCGATAAAAACTAAATGATGATGTCTACTATAGATCTCATTTTAGAACCTAATTGGCTTGGGGATTAAGAATTTTGATGCTAAGTAATCAAGCAACTACTATTCCAAAACGCAGGCATTGGGCGAAATAGAGGGTCAGCTGAGTAATTACGAATTATTGTAACTACACAGCGTACCCAGTAACTGCTCAGATTGCCCATTATTTTGCTCAAGAGTAAGGCGAAAGCACGGAGTTTACAGATGTAAATGAGCACTTTCAACGCAGCTATTGGGCAAAATAGTGGGTAAGCTGAGTAGTTACGAATTATTTTGATCAGCAAAGATAGAGACAGATAATGAATTTGAGTCAACTCAATGATCAATATGCTATCCCAGACCAGCTCAAATTTATCCAGGGTGACAATGACTTTATCCTGATTGAGATTAAGAGTGATTTTGCTCAAGCAACTATTTCAACTTATGGTGGACAGGTTCTTGCGTTTCAACCTGTTAATGAAACAGAGGAATTATTGTTTGTTAGCAAACTTGCCTACTTTGAACCAGGTAAAGCCATCAGAGGCGGCATCCCCATTTGTTGGCCATGGTTTGGGCCCGCTCCAAGTCACACTGACGACCCTTCACACGGACTGGTTCGCACTCGGCAATGGCAGGTTCAACACACATCGCTCGAGTCGGATGGTGCAATTACAGTTATTTTATCTATCAAGGATAGTGAAGAAACCCGGAAAATCTGGCCTCATAGTTTTTATCTGGAAATAATTATAACCATACGTGAATCGTTGGTACTGGAATTGAAAACGCATAATACATCAGCGATCTCTTTCAGAATAAGTCAGGCATTACACACCTATTTCAATGTTGAAGATAGTCAAAACATACAAGTAACAGGACTGGAGAATACCACTTATATTGATAAAATAGATGGTGGAAAACAAAAAACACAGCAAGGATCAGTGACGATTTCACAAGAGGTTGATCGAATTTACTCAAGCGAAAAAACGCATTTGATACTTGAAGATGCATTAATGAAAAGAAATATTCATATTCGCTCTGAAAACAGCAAAACTGCTATCATCTGGAATCCGTGGAAACATAAAGCCGCTGCCATGAGTGACTTTGACAATAATGAATATAAAACCATGGTCTGTGTTGAAACAGCAAATGCTGGGAAGGATACGATAACCATTCCCGGAAATAGCGCATACAGTCTAGTGGCTGAATATCAAATAGAGCGCAAACTGTCCAAGGCCGATTAGATTTATTTCTTTAGATCTTATAGTTGACATATTTTTAAGAAAAATTCCCATACTTTGAAATCAGAAAATTCACGTTCTTGGCGACGTTGGTTTTTACCAATCGTTTTTCTCCTGGTTGGTGGTGTGCTTTATTCACTGCTAATCTTTTTCAAACCAGCACCAGCGTTGATACAATCCAAGTCAAAGATTTGGCCAGTCAATGTAATGCGGGTAAAGTTGCAGTCACATGCTCCGGTATTAACTGTATACGGAGTTGTTGAAAATCCGGGTGTATTGAAAATTACTACGCCAGGTTCAAGTTATGTCACGCAATTGCCCGTGAGTGAAGGGCAGATTGTTAAGCAAGGTGATTTGCTTGTGCAGCTAGACCAGCGTGATTTTTTACCCAAAGTGCAATCTGCTGAAGCAGCTATATTCAGTGCCCAAGCAGAATTGTCCAGTCTTAAATTGCGCCATGCGATGGATGTTTCGACCCATCAGACTGAAATCAAAGTGTTGGAATTAAAAAAACTGCAATTATCCAGAACTGAGTTGTTGAAGCAAAAACAACTTGGGTCACAGGCAGCTGTCGATCAGGCTGATCAAGCTTATCATCAACAAAAACTTGCCGTTGCACAACGCGAATTTACGATGGATGAATATCCACATAAAATTAAACAGTTGCGTGCACAGTTAACCCAGGCAAAATCTGAACATGACTTGGCGCTTTTGCAACTTGAGCGTAGCCGGATAGTTGCTGCCTCGACCTCAATTGTAGGCCGGGTCGATGTTGCTGAAGGTGATCGGGTAGAAGGGAATCAACGGTTGTTTTCAGTGTATCCGTTTCAAACCATGAAAGTACGTGCCAAAATCCCGGCGCCGTATGTTGCTGCCGTGGTTTCTGCGCTGGCTGATGGCAGTGGTATAGCTCAACAACTGTCTGCGCGTGTTGATGGTCAAGACATTGAGTTAACTTTGAGCAGCCTGGCGGGTGAGGCGGATACCCGTGGCATTGATGCGTTGTTCATTGCCAAGTCAAATGCGAATCAATTACGCAAAGGCATGGCGTTAACTATTTATCTAAATTTGCCAGACTATATGCACAGTGTTGCTATCCCTTATGAGGCATTGTATGGGGTGGATCGGGCCTACAAGGTTGTCAATGAAACAATGCAAGGCATTGAAATTACCAGACTGGGTGATACTCAAGGCCCGGATGGTGTGTTATGGGCGCTGATACAAAGTGATGCATTATCCGATGATGATTGGTTAGTAACGACTCATTTGCCGAATGCGGTGAATGGTCTGGTTGTTGAGCCACGCCAGCAACAACAATGAGTGAGCCAACCAACCTGATTATCTGGTTTTCCAACCATAAGGTTGCCGGAAACCTGTTGATGCTGGCGATGATTATAGGCGGTTTAGTTGCCTTGAAAAAAATCAATGTCCAGTTTTTCCCGCGCTTCGATCTGGACTTTATTAGTGTCACAACAGCGTGGCAAGGCGCCAGTGCCGAAGATATTGAAACCAGTATCACCATTCCTCTTGAACAGTCGCTAAGAACTGTTGATAGCTTACGTAAAATCCAGTCTACATCAGCCGAGGGAGTCTCAAATATCTTCCTGGAATTTAAAGAAGGTTCTGATATTGTTGTAGCGCTCAATCAGGTTAAGCAAAGGGTTGATGACTTTCGCAATCTACCACAAGATGCTGAACAACCAAAAGTGGTTAATATTATTGCTTATGACCCAATCGCCCGCTTACTATTGACTGGCAGCGGATCGATTGCTGAGCTGCGTCAATTAGCTAATCGGTATGAGCGCGAGTTGCTCGATCGTGGAATTCCCAATATCAAAATATCTGGTTTACCAGAGGAGCAACTGGCTATTGAAATCAGTACTCAACAGCTCTCTGAGCTGCAAATGAGCCAGGCCCAGATTGCCCGTCAAATTGCTCAAACAAGCCGTGATATACCCTCAGGAAGTGCTGGTGAACGTGAAAATACCCGGCAACTGCGTACCTTAAACCAACGCAGAGATACAACTGCATTTGCGCGTCTGGAAATTAAAGCTGATGACAATACGCATATTCAGTTGGGTCGGATTGCCAATATTGAACGCCGTCCAAAGCCAGACGGAGTGACGTTGAGCGTTGCAGGCCGACCAGCAGTTGAATTAATGATTCGCCGCTCGCCAGAAGGTGATGCATTAGAAGCGGCTGAAATATTCGAACAATGGCTCAGCGAAAAGCAACAACATTTGCCAGCAGGTATTGAATTAACCGCGTTTGATAATCAATATCTTTACATTCAACAACGCATTGAGTTATTGCTTAAAAACGGAGCTGGCGGCTTACTGTTACTGGTGATTATCCTGTATTTGTTTCTCGCGCCACGAGTAGCATTCTGGGTGGCGTTTGGCATCCCCGTGTCTTTTCTGGCAACCACGATGGTGCATTATTTGGTCGGGGGAACTATTGATATGCTCAGCCTGTTTGCCTTTATTATGGCGCTTGGGGTGATTGTTGATGATGCAATTGTGGTCGGCGAAGAGTCGCTCACTCAGTTTCAAAATGGTGTATCACCAGAACTGGCTGCACAACGTGGTGCGCGACGTATGTTTGCCCCTGTATTGGCTTCAGCATTAACCACGATTGGTGCATTTTTTCCACTGATGGCAATTAGTGGTCCAATCGGTAAAATCCTGATAGCACTGCCATTAGTCATGATCGCTGTTGTGATAGCTTCACTGGTGGAAAGTATTTTTGTATTACCTTCTCATTTACGTGCCTCGTTTACCACAATGGCTAGCCACGGAACAAAAAGCGCCAATTTTGGAAATCATTTTCATCAATTCAAGGAAACTTATTTTCGCCCGCTGATTCGCTTGGCAATCCAATACCGAGAAGCGACCATCAGCCTGATTATTGCCTTATTCATTGTCAGTATCGGTGTGTTGGTGAGCGGTCGTGTACCATTTAGCTTCTTCCCCAGCCCGGATGGCACTGTGTTATACGTTAATGCCAAGTTCTTGCCTGGTACGTCAACCAGGACTGTCGATAATTTCATGCAATATGTCAGTAAGACAATAGTGGAGACTGATGTAGACCTGAGTGATGATGACATCGTTATTCATGCAATTACTCATCATGGAACAACATCAGGAGAAGAGAATGGCTTGAATGACAATGGTGATCATATTGGATCCATGGTAATTGAAGTTTCTGATCCGGATGCTCGCTCAGTTTTGAATACAGATTTTATCAAAACCCTGAAACAGAGTATTGTCCAGCCTCCCGGATTGGACATATTGACTGTTCGACAGAAAATGGTTGGTCCACCAGGACGCGATATCACGTTAAGTCTATCCGGAGCAGCGGCAGATGTATTAAAACGTGCAGCCCAGGATCTGGCAAACCAGATGAAAACAGTCAACGGTGTTATCAATATTGACGACGATACGCCGTTTGGTCGTGAGCAATGGATTTTTAGTTTAACTCCACGCGGTAAACAACTGGGATTAACGGCTGAACAACTTGGTCAACAACTGCACACTGCGTTCGATGGAATTGTCGTGCAACGTTTTCAGGATGGGCCTGACGAAGTCGAAGTACGGGTCATGTTACCAGCTTCGGAACGCGAACATTTATCAACCCTGCCAAAGTTGAATGTGTCTTTGAGTAACGGTGAAACCGTGCCATTTCAAACAGTTGCCAAATGGCATACAAAGCAAGGGTTTGAAGTGTTACGGCATACTGGTGGCGCTTTAGCTATCGAGGTTTCATCGGGGGTGGATCGTGGACAAAGCACTGTTGATCAAGCGTTGCAAACCATTCAATCAGATATCCTGCCTGAGTTGCGTGAACAATACGGAATTAAAATCTCGATCGCAGGACGATCAGCAGATGAATCACAAACCATGGAGGATATGAAGTACGGCGTAGTGATTGGATTGACGCTCATATATCTGGTGTTGGCTGCTGTATTTTCTTCTTATGGTTGGCCGCTAGTAGTGATGACTGCGATACCGTTTGGATTGATAGGTGCCTTGTTTGGGCATTGGTTATTGGGTATCGATATGACCATATTATCGATGTTCGGTCTATTTGGCTTATCCGGTATCATCGTCAATGATTCGATTATTCTCGCAACATACTATAAGGAACTGCGAGACACGGGGATGGCAATTGATGACGCGCTGGAAGAGGCGGCATGCCAACGTTTACGTGCTGTATTACTGACCTCTTTGACCACAGTTGCGGGTTTAACGCCCTTATTATTTGAAACCTCAATTCAGGCTGGTTTCCTCATTCCAATGGCAGCATCGATTGCTTTTGGTCTGGCGTTTGGAACGATTCTGGTGTTGTTTTTTATTCCAGTTTTACTGTCTTGCTATGAATTGACTGGTAACTGGTTGAGTAAACGCAAACAGCGTATACGAAAAACCATGAACTAATCACCCAGGTTTTTTTAAACAATAAGCCTAAGATGATTAATCAACACCAGAAAAACAGCCATAAGAAATTATACTGCGACCATTACGTTGTCTGTACCAATCGGGAAAAGTCATGAGTCAAGAAAAAAGCAAGATCAATTGTCCTGAGTGCGGCGAAGAAATTGATGTTAATGATATTTTGTATCACCAGGTCGATGAGCAGCTTAAACGACAGTACAGTGATGCTTTAGCAAAAGAACAACAAAAGTACGATACTCAGATAGTTAAGTTAGAAGAAGAAAGACTGCAACTAGAAACAGAGAAAAGTAATCAAAAACAAGCAATAGCCAGACAAGTCAATGAAGAAATCAAGCTAAGAGAATCAGTCTTAAAGAAAAAAATAAAAGCAGAGGCAGCGGAGGAGCAATCAGATGCTCTTGGCTCATTACGTGAGGAGTTAGATGAAAAATCATCAAAGATTAAACAACTTAATAAAACAACCGTAGAACTGGAAAAACTCAAACGAGAAAAAAATGAGCTGGAAGAATCCATTAAAGCCGAGTCTGAAAAACAGTTCAACAAGAAACTGCTTGAAGAAAAAGAGAGGATTCAAAAAGAAGAAAGCGATAAGAACGAGTTTAAGCTAATACAACTCGAAAAACAGTTGGAAGATCAAAAGAAACTGACTAAAGAGATGAAGCGAAAGCAAGAGCAAGGCTCAATGCAGTCCCAAGGTGAAGTGCAGGAGTTGGCTATTGAAGACTGGTTATCTGAAAAATTCCCCCTGGATATGATTGAAGAAATCAAAAAAGGCGCGCGCGGTGCCGATTGTCTTCAAATCGTACACACGCAAACGCGTCAGAATTGTGGAACAATTTATTATGAAAGTAAGCGAACCAAAGCTTTCCAGATAAATTGGATTGAAAAATTCAAAATGGATATTCGTGAAAAAAATGCAGATATTGGCGTATTAGTCACAGAGGTCATGCCTGCTGATATGGATCGCTTTGGGTTAAAAGACGGAATATGGATTTGTTCATTTAATGAATTTAAAGGGCTTTGTACAGTATTACGAGAATCCGTTATTCAAATCAATTCTGCCCTCGTTACCCAGGAAAATAAAGGCGATAAGATGGGAATGCTTTATGACTTTCTAACCAGCAATGAGTTTAAGCTGCAAATAGAAGCAATTGTTGAAGGCTTTACTCAGATGAAAACTGATTTGGAGTCGGAACAACGATCAATGCGCAGTCTTTGGAAAAAAAGAGAAAAGCAAATAGAAAAAGTATTATTAAATACTACTGATATGTACGGCTCAATACGAGGGATTGCGGGTAATGCTATCCAATCGGTTGATTTTTTGGAGTTGCCTGATGATCAAGACTGAGCTAATACAGAAAGATTGGATGCTACTTTTTTAACCTATTTGACATTCTGTTCCATTTCGATGCAATCAACATCGTTTCAATATTCACTATACACTTGGTTTTCTTTCTTGAATTGGAAGAGCAACGCTGTGCTTGATTCTGAAATTTTATAACTCCTGTTCCTTAGGAACGTGCACGAAATAACTTGAACAGTTCACCTATTGTCTATTGTGGCACAGCGACATAATTCCATTGCGCTAGCTCGTCATCAAACACAATTCGCATTGATTCTTTAAATCCTTTCGCCACTTTTCTGCCTATTTGATAAATCCTGTTAAAAATAGTGCTAAACACTCTCAAACCTATTTTTGTCGTTGTTTTTTCGATTAATTCTTTAGCGAACTCATGGGTTGTTAGAATCATTCCTTGTAACGAGCGTGTCATGTGTGGAAACAATCGATGCTCAATCGGATTCCATTTCGACGTGTGCGGAGGATAGTGGGCAATGCGTATTTCAATACCAATCTTATCCACTAATGCTTGCAAATCCTGCTTAAAAATGTAATGTCTGGATGAATTACTACCGCCACCATCCATCAGCATTAAAATAGAATCGGCATCTGGATAAAACACTTTTCCATAATGTTCCCACCAGTGTTCAATGGAATCACACGCAAACTCACTGGTGTCACGACTTGTCCCAATGTTGACATAGCCCTCATTGCGGGTCACGTCATAGAGAGCATGTGGAATGGCAACGCCTTCGGCTAACGAAGGAAAGTCATGATCAAAAACCTCAACGGTTTCAGTGGTATAGATCCTACCTTCGCGAAACAGGTTGCCTATCAGCTGTTTTTTCTTCGTATCAACGCTGATGACAGGATGACCTTGCTCTTGATAGGACGCCTTTAATTGGGCAATACGCTCAAATTGAGCATTGCGATTGATATGCGCGCCTGTCGACTTTTTTTTAACGCTTTGCGTTTGACGTAACCATGTTTTTTCAACAACTTCCTGATGATATTGCGACTCACCTTGAAGCCTTTTGTTGCTAATAAATCAGCAATCTCTGAGCAACTCAAGTTTGTCCACTTAACCTGCTCATCCATTGGGTCTCCCGCCGTATGCTCTTTTAAGAGTTGTAGAAAAACAGTGTTAATATCAGGCTGTTTTTCAAGCACGGATAGTCGGCCACCACCCGTTTCTCGATTACGGTCTTGCAAAATATCCGCTTCACTCAGTTCTTGGATACCACGTAGAATGGTTGTGCGCGAACAATTAAAAAGACGGCCAATATAACTCACACCGCCTCGATCAAGTTTTGACGCTTCAACTCCTGCGTATAAGCGTCTGTTTTTTTCTGGTAGTCGAGTGTAGAACTCTTGCATTTGGCTTTCGGTTTCTTGCGGATAAGGAAATGGCATAGGTTAACTTTTTTATAAAAGAATCTAGGTTCAGTTTGTCTGCTAACTAGACTGCTTTTATTGCCTTTTTGTTCAAGTTATTTCGTGCACGTTCCTAAGCGATTGATTGCTGATCCAAAACTCTGTTTCTGCTTCAGAATCTGGTATAATGAGCGGGTTTTGGCACAGCTACTGCGGTGTGTCAGTAATTAGCGCTTGATAACGGATTTTCATGGCTGAATTTGCAAAAGAAATTACCCCTCTAGCTCTCGAAGGCGAGATGCAACAATCTTATCTGGCTTATGCGATGAGCGTCATTATTGGTCGCGCTTTGCCAGATGTCAGAGATGGTTTGAAGCCGGTGCATCGGCGAGTTCTATACGCCATGCATGAGTTGAATAATGAGTGGAATAAACCTTATTTAAAATCAGCACGTATCGTTGGTGATGTGATCGGTAAGTATCATCCACACGGTGACACTGCGGTTTACGATGCATTGGTGAGAATGGCGCAACCTTTTTCGATGCGTTATATGTTGATTGATGGGCAAGGTAATTTCGGTTCCATTGACGGCGATTCTCCGGCAGCAATGCGCTATACCGAAGTCCGCATGTCACGTATTTCTCACGAGTTGCTGGCTGATCTGGACAAAGATACAGTTGATTTTGTCCCTAATTACGATGAGCGTGAGCTACAGCCTTCTGTTCTGCCGTCCAAAATTCCTAATTTACTCGTTAACGGGTCGTCGGGAATCGCTGTTGGGATGGCAACCAATATTCCGCCGCATAATCTGGGAGAAGTGATTGATGCTGCTCTTGCTCTGATTGATGCGCCAGACATGTCAGTCAATCAACTAATTGATTATGTCCCGGGTCCGGATTTCCCAACCGCAGCTATCATTAATGGTTCTAAAGGGATTCACGAAGCGTATCAGACAGGTCGTGGGCGTATTTATTTGCGAGCCAGATGCCATTTTGAAGATATTGGTGATGGCGGACGACAAAGTATCGTAGTCACCGAGTTTCCCTATCAGGTGAATAAAGCACGGGTAATGGAAAAAATTGCCGAACTGGTCAAAGAAGGCAAAATCACCGGCATTTCAGCAATGCGAGATGAGTCCGACAAGGATGGCATCCGCATGGTTGTTGAGTTAAAACGTGCAGAAGTTCCAGAAGTTGTGCTGAATAATCTGTATAAGCAAACCCAATTGCAGACTGTGTTTGGTATTAATATGGTCGCTATTGTTAATAGTCGTCCACGTTGTTTGAACCTCAAGGAGATTCTGGCTGCTTTTCTCGATCATCGGCGTGAAGTGGTGATTAGACGCACCCGTTTTGAATTACGTAAAGCACGTGATCGTGCTCATATCCTTGAAGGACTTGCGGTTGCGCTGGTTAATATCGATGAAATTATTGCGCTGATTAAAGCATCGCAAAACCCGCCAGAAGCCAAGCAACAATTACTTGCTAAATCCTGGACTCCGGGGTTGGTTATGGAATTATTGGAGCGTAGTGATAGCGCAATGTCCAGGCCGGATGACCTGGATCCTGAGTGTGGATTAACAGATGATGGTTATCGGTTATCACCTGTCCAGGCACAAGCTATTTTAGATTTACGTCTGCATCGCCTGACCGGACTGGAGCAGGACAAAATTATTGCTGAATATAAGGAAATTCTGCAAAAAATCACAGAATTGTTAGAGATTATTAACAGCGAAAGCCGTTTGCTGGAAGTGATTCGTGAAGAACTGCACGCAGTGCGTGAGCAGTTTGTTGATGACAGGCGGACTGAAATTATCCAGGATCGACTGGAATTATCTTTGGCAGATTTAATTACTGAAGAAGATGTTGCGGTGACGATTTCTCACGAAAGCTATGTCAAAGCACAACCGATTAGTGAGTACCGAGCGCAACGGCGTGGTGGTCGTGGAAAATCTGCGGCTAATAATAAAGAAGAAGATTTTGTTGAACAAATTATCGTTGCCAATACCCATGACACCATTTTGTGTTTTTCCAATTCAGGAAAAGTCTACTGGCTAAAAGTCTATGAACTACCAATGGCAAGCCGTAACGCACGTGGTAAGCCATTTGTTAATCTGTTGCCGCTGGATGAAGGTGAGCGCATTAATGCGATCTTAGCGGTGCATGAATACCTGGAAAATCAGTTTATATTTTTTGCAACAGAACGTGGCACCGTCAAGAAAACTCCAATCAAGGAATTTGAACGCCAGCGCTCAAATGGAAAAATAGCCATTGATTTAAGAAATGATGATGTCTTGGTTGGCGCAATGGTGACTGATGGTCAGCAAAACATCATGTTATTCAGTTCCGATGGAAAAGCCATTCGTTTTGCTGAGTCGGATGTCAGATCGATGGGGCGGACTGCTGGCGGGGTGCGTGGGATTCGTTTGAGTGAACATCAAAAAGTTATCGCACTGACTCATGCTGGAGATGAGGCCGTGTTATCGGTCACTGAAAATGGATTTGGCAAACGCACATCGGTTAGTGAATTTTCACCGCAAGGCAGAGGTGGACGTGGCGTAATTTCTATTCAGACCAGTGAGCGTAATGGTCAAGTGGTTGGTGTGTTAATGGTCGATGATACCGATGACATCATGTTGATAACCAGTGGTGGAGTCCTGGTGCGTACTCGTGCAAACGAGATCTCGGTGATTGGTCGTAACACACAAGGCGTGAAAGTGATTCGTATGGATGATGGAGAAAAAGTCGTCAGTGTTGATCGTATTGATGGTTTGCAAGTCGACGACGATGAAGAATTAGCTGATGCCGATAATCTTGAAGCCCAAGAAAACAACGACAACTCTGCCGATATTGATAAAACCCCGGATGATAGCCAAGATAGCAATTCTGACGATAACAACGATTAAAACAGAATAGGAAACTACTTAAGTGACAAGAATTTATAACTTCAGCGCTGGCCCGTCTACGATTGCTGAATCGGTATTAAAACAAGCACAATCAGAACTGTTGGAATGGAATGGTTGTGGTGCGTCGGTGATGGAAATCAGCCATCGCAGCAAAGCATTTGTAGACTTTGCCGAACAAACTGAACAACGTTTACGTTCTTTGCTAAAAATCCCCAATAATTATCAAGTCCTGTTTTTACAAGGCGGAGCGACCACTCAATTCGCAATGGTTCCGATGAATCTATTGGGTGATAAACAAAGCGCTATCTACTGTTGTACCGGAGCCTGGTCAAAGAAAGCAATCAAAGAGGCAAAGCTGTTCTGCGATGTGAGTATCGTGGCTGATTCCGCAACAGATCAATATGTTGATATTCCTGACCAAGCGCATTGGAATATTGATACAGATGCAGCTTATTTGCACTATACCGATAATGAAACCATTCACGGTGTTGAATTTGATTATATCCCGGATAGCAAGGGATTGCCGTTAGTGAGTGATATGTCGTCAAACATGTTATCACGGCCAGTTGATGTTTCACGTTTCGGTGTTATTTATGCCGGGGCACAAAAAAATATGGGCGCCTCCGGGATTACTGTTGTCATCGTGCGTGACGATTTAATCGGCGACGTTATTCCCAAAACCCCAAGTATGCTTAATTACAGTATGCATGCTAAACAAAGTTCCATGTTGAATACACCGCCAACCTGGAGCTGGTATATCCTGGGCTTGGTCTTGAAATGGATTGAAACACAAGGTGGTGTAGAGCAGCTGGCAATTAACAATCAAGCGAAAGCAGAAAAACTCTATCAAACAATTGATAAAAGCGACTTTTATCGTAATTTGGTACATCCAGATGCTCGATCGCGAATGAACGTCCCATTTTTGTTAGCTGATTCTGCATTGGAATCTGCTTTTCTTGAACAGGCGGGAAAAGCTGAGTTAGACGGTTTGAAAGGTCATCGTGCGGTAGGTGGTCTACGCGCCAGTATTTATAATGCGATGCCGCTTGCAGGAATCAATCAACTGGTTGATTTTATGGCTGAGTTTGAGCGCACTCACGGGTAATCAATTGTGGTGAGTTTGTATAACGGGGTAATCGCTTGAGCGATAGCGATCAATTAAATAATTTGCGCCAACAAATTGATCAACTGGACGATCAGTTGTTGCAGATGATTAATCAGCGTGCATCACTTGCTCAAAAAGTGGCTGATGTTAAAATCGCTAGCGGTGAAGATGTCTGTTTCTATCGCCCGGAACGCGAGGTTAGTGTATTACGCAGAGTAATGCAAAACAACCAGGGACCAGCAACCGATGAAGGTGTTGCGCGTATTTTCCGTGAAATAATGTCAACTTGTTTAGCGCTAGAAAAACCGCTAAAAGTGGCTTTCCTCGGGCCGGAAGGAACGTTTACCCAGCAAGCTGCTTTTCAACATTTCGGACAAGCGATTCAGACTTCGCCACTGGCCTCGATTGACGCTGTGTTTCGTGAGGTTAGTAGCGGCACTTCTGAATATGGAATTGCGCCGGTAGAAAACTCCACAGAAGGGGTGATCACTCATACTCTGGACAGTTTTCTTAAATATCCAAAAGTGCATATTTGTGGTGAAGTGGTGTTACCGATTCATCATAATCTAATCAGCCAGGCCAAGCAGATTTCCGAACTTGATGAGCTGGTTTCACATGAGCAATCGTTTGCTCAATGTAGAGGCTGGCTGGATCGCTATTTACCTTCCGTTAAGCGCACAAAAGTTGCCAGCAATGGTGAGGCAGCACGACTTGCAGCTGAAAATCCTGAGATTGGCGCGATTGCTGGAAATATTGCCGCCAGGCTGTATCAGGTGAATATTCTGGAAAAAAATATTGAAGACGAGCCAGATAATACCACTCGATTTCTGGTGATTGGCACTCAACCAGTGTCATCAACCGGCAAAGATAAAACCAGCCTGTTATTGTCCACCGATAATCGTCCCGGATCGTTATATGACATGCTGGAACCATTTTCTCGCCACGCAATCAGCATGACAAAAATTGAATCCAGACCCTCTAAGCAAGCTAACTGGGAATATGTGTTCTTTCTGGATATTGCTGGTCATCAAGATGACTCTGTTGTTGCTACCGCTTTATCTGATCTCAGCAAAACAGTCAAAATTTGTAAAGTCCTTGGATCGTATCCAACCGCTGTGATTGGGGGCTGAATGAATTCATTTGAACACTATGCGGTTCCTGCTATACAGGGATTGCAGCCGTATCAAGCAGGCAAG
Organism: Methylococcales bacterium; assembly: GCA_965224565.1. GTDB lineage: Bacteria > Pseudomonadota > Gammaproteobacteria > Methylococcales > DRLZ01 > DRLZ01. The sequence continues at coordinate 1,872,421 of CBDCZN010000002.1, forward strand.
CCAGAAAGTGAACTGAAGCGTGAATTAGGGCTTGATAGCATCATCAAACTGGCCTCGAATGAAAACCCGCTCGGCCCGGATCCGCGAGTCATCGCTGATTTACCAGCCCGGTTTGCAGAGTTATCGCGTTACCCTGATGGCAATGGGTTTGAGCTGAAACAGGTATTATCATCGAAACTGTCAGTCACTCCAAACCAAATCACTTTAGGTAATGGATCCAATGACATTCTGGATCTGATTGCCCGGGTTTTTATACAATCTGGTCGTGAGGCAATCATGTCTCGCCATGCGTTTGCAATGTATTATTTGTCAACTCAAGCAGTTGGTGGCGAGTCGCTGCTAGCGGAAACAACTGATGGTAGTAATGGCTTGTTATTCGGTCATAATTTACAAGCAATGCGAGCAATGGTTAGCGACAAAACAGCTGTTGTATTTATAGCAAATCCGAATAATCCAACGGGCACTTATTTGCCAGCGTCTGAACTTAAAAGCTTTGTCGCAAACCTGCCAGAGCATATCATTTGTGTGATTGATGAAGCCTATTTTGAATATGTGGAAGCGGTTGATTATAGTACTGCATTAGATTGGCTGGATGACCATCCAAATTTAGTAATTACCCGCACTTTTTCAAAGGCATATGGGTTGGCGGGACTCAGAATTGGTTATTCAGTTTCCAGTCTGGAAATTGCCGATTTACTGAATAGGGTGCGTCAACCATTTAATGTCAATTCCTTGGCGCTTGCAGCAGCTCAATTAGCCTTGCGTGATGATGATTATTTAACAAAAAGCAAACAGGCAAACACACAGGGACTGCAACAGCTTTCAGAGGGGTTGCAATCTCTAGGGTTGTCGTTTATTCCATCGGTTGGAAATTTTATCTGTTGTAATCTGGCTAGACCAGCATTGCCAGTTTATCAGTCGTTGCTTGAACAGGGCGTGATTGTTCGGCCTGTGGAAAATTATCAGCTACCTGGTTATATTCGTATTACTGCTGGAACAGAATCAGAAATCCAGGTTTTCCTGAATGCGCTTAAAACAATTATCAGCTCATGAGCAAACGCTTGTGTGTCATTGGGGTCGGACTAATTGGCGGTTCTTTAGCCCTGGCGGCACGACGCTCAGGTTTATATGATAGCGTTATCGGCTTTGATACTGATACCGAAAACCTCCAGCAAGCTGTTCATCTTGGCATTATCGAGCAGGCTGCTTCATCACTTGCAAGTGCAGTGCAAACAGCAAATTTAGTGGTTATCGCAACATCAGTTGGGGCAATTAAACACGTTTTGACTGAGTTACAACCAGTATGGAATCAACACTGTGTCTATACTGATGTCGGAAGTACAAAACAAAGTGTCATTGCTGATATTGAAGCAGTGTTTGGAGCAGTACCAGATAATTTTGTCGCCGGACATCCGATTGCAGGGACAGAAAATTCCGGAGCCAGTGCTGCATTCGCTGAATTATTTGATTACAAGCAAGTGATATTGACCCCGTTGCAATCAACACAACAATCTGCTATCAAAACTGTCCGATCACTCTGGGAACATGCCGCGAAAGCAACAGTAACTGAAATGCAGCCGCAGCATCACGACCATTTGCTGGCCGCAACCAGTCACTTGCCGCATGTTGCGGCATATGCACTGGTTAATTTGCTAACCAGGCAAAGTGAAAGCGAGCAGATCTTTCAGTTTGCTGCTAGTGGTTTCAAGGATTTTACCCGCATTGCGTCCAGTGATCCTCGCATGTGGGCAGATATTTGTCTGGCAAATCGTCAACAAATTCTTGAATTGCTAAAGAGTTATCAAAATGAATTGGGCGAACTCATACAATTTTTGGATGAAAACAATGCAGAAAAATTGTATGAGCGCTTTAGCACAGCTAAAAACAGTCGTGAAAGTTTTCTGAGAACGACTGAGCAGAATACATAGCACATAAATATCTTAAGAAATAGAAGGGAACTTGACTAGATAATGAGTAGCGGACAGATTTTCAAAATTACCCCAGGCGGCAAACTCTGTGGCGAAACCCGGATTGCCAGTGATAAATCGATTTCCCATCGTTCAATTATCTTTGGTTCTCTGGCTGAAGGCACAACGCATGTTGAAGGTTTTTTAGAAGCAGAAGATACACTGGCAACCTTAAACGCTTTTCGCTCACTGGGAGTCAGCATTGATCATTTAGGTGAAGGACGAGTGGATATCCATGGTGTCGGTTTGCATGGACTGAAACCAGCCTCGGAGTCATTGGATCTGGGTAATTCTGGTACTTCGATGCGTTTGATGTGTGGTTTGCTGGCTGCCCAGAAATTTGATTCAGTATTAACCGGCGATGTCTCGTTGAATCAACGTCCAATGCTCCGTGTCACGAAACCGCTTGCTGAAATGGGTGCTCATATACAAACAACCAATAATGGTACTGCACCGTTAATAATCAAAGGTAATCCAGAGCTACGGGGTATTCACTATCCAATGCAGATTGCCAGTGCGCAGGTGAAATCCTGTTTGTTGTTGGCAGGTATGTATGCAAATGGAACAACGTCAATCACAGAGCCAGCACCTACACGTGACCATACTGAACGTATGCTGGAAGGCTTTGGCTACCCGATCCAGAGAAAGGATTCTACAGTCAGTATCACTGGTCAACAGGGAACATTAAATTCTATTTCTATTGATGTGCCTGGCGATATTTCCTCAGCCACATTTTTTCTGGTTGGCGCTGCGATTAGTCCTGATTCTGATGTGTTGTTGAAACATGTTGGGATTAATCCGACACGCACTGGAATTATTGATATTTTACGTTTGATGGGAGCAGAGATCGAGCTACAAAATCAACGCCAAATTGGCGGAGAGTTGGTTGCCGATATCCATTTACGTTATGCACCTTTAACAGGTATAGAAATACCAGAATCTCTGGTTCCACTAGCGATTGATGAATTTCCGGCTGTATTTGTTGCCGCAGCTTGCGCACAAGGTGAAACCGTACTTACTGGTGCATCGGAATTGAGGGTGAAGGAGAGTGATCGTATCCAGGTGATGGCTGATGGGTTGCTAAAACTGGGCATTGATGCTGAGCCAACGAAGGATGGCATGCGCATTGTGGGTGGCCAATTAACGGGTGGTGTGGTTGATTCACATGGGGATCACCGTATCGCCATGGCATTTGCAATTTCCGGATTACGTGCGACATCAGCTATTGAAATAATACGTTGTGAAAATGTACAAACCTCATTTCCAGACTTTGCCGATATCGCACGCCGTCTTGGATTAAATATTCAGACGATCAGTGAGTCGTAAATGTCAGACAGTATTGTATTAACCATTGATGGCCCAGGTGGTGCTGGCAAAGGCACCGTCAGTCGTTTGTTGGCTGACAAGCTAGGCTGGCATTATCTTGAAAGTGGGGCGTTGTATCGTGCTTTGGCGATTGCTGCCAGCCAGCAGATGATCAATCTTGATGATCAGGACGTATTGGCCAAACTAGCGAGAACAATGGATATACAATTTGAATGCAATGACGGGAACCGTAAAGTAATATTGGATAATATTGATATTACAACAGCAATGGGAGCGGAAACGTGTGGTAATAATGCATCCAAAATTGCTGCCAGCCCACTTATTCGCCAGGCATTAACTGAAAAACAGCATGATTTTCAACAACCACCTGGACTAGTGGCTGAGGGTCGAGACATGGGTACAGTGATCTTCCCAAACGCAAAACACAAGGTTTTTTTAACAGCCAGCATTGATGAACGCGCTCGCAGACGTTATTTACAGTTGAAACAATCAGATAACAATGTTAGCCTTGATGTGATACGTGATGAAATTGAACAAAGAGACCTGCGGGATATCAATCGTAGTGTCGCTCCACTCAAGCAAGCACACGATGCAATGCTTATTGACTGTACAACGATTACAGTGAATGACGTTGTTAAACAATGCCTGGAAATCATCGGGCAGCAATAATTTTAGCGGGATCACAGCGTGAGTTGTGGTTGTTTTTTCTACCAGACTTTAAAGGATACGTCGATTATACGGCGATTCGGGAACTTAACAGATGAGCGAAAGCTTTGCAGAACTATTTGAGGCCAGCCTCAGCACAACAGAAATGACTCCAGGCACTATCATCATGGCTACTATTGTAGACATTGAATCAGATATAGTGATTGTCAACGCCGGTTTGAAATCTGAGAGTATGATTCCAAAATGGCAATTTTTATCTGATAGCGGAGAATTGGAAGTTGAAGTTGGTGATCAAGTAGATGTTGCTCTCGATCTGTTTGAAGATGGTATGGGATCGACGCTGTTATCGCGCGATAAAGCCAAGAAAATTCAAGCCTGGACCGGGCTACAAGATGCTTTTGATGACAACAGGACAATCACTGGACGCATGACTGGTAAAGTGCGTGGTGGATTTACCGTTTCCATTGGTTCACTCAGAGCATTCCTGCCTGGTTCCCTGGTTGATGTTCGTCCTATTCGTGATACTTCTCACTTAGAAGACAAGGATATTGAATTCAAAGTCATCAAAATTGATCAAAAACGCAATAATATTGTGTTATCTCGCCGCGCAGTTGTTGAATCCGAGTATAGCGTTGAGCGTGAAGCATTACTGGCAAAACTCAAAGAAGGTATCGATGTTAAAGGGATTGTTAAAAACCTGACTGATTATGGTGCGTTTATTGATTTAGGCGGTATAGATGGCTTGCTGCATATTACTGATATGGCCTGGAAGCGTGTACGTCACCCCTCTGAAATTGTCCAGGTTGGTGATGAAATTGATGTTAGAGTCCTGCGCTTTAACAAGGAAAAAGGACGTGTATCGCTTGGTTTGAGACAGTTAGGCGAAGATCCCTGGACTGATGTGGCCCGCCGCTATCCTTCTGGCACTCGTGTCTTTGGCAAGGTGAGTAATATTACCGATTATGGTTGCTTTGTCGAGCTTGAAGAAGGGATTGAAGGTTTGGTTCATGTGTCAGAAATGGACTGGACAAACAAAAACGTTAATCCATCGAAAATGGTTGAATTGGGAGAAGAAGTCGAGATATCAGTGCTTGATATCGATGAAGAACGTCGACGTATCTCACTGGGAATGAAACAGTGCAAAGCCAATCCTTGGGATGTGTACTCAGCAACACATAACAAAGGTGACAAGATCACTGGTGTTATTAAGTCAATTACTGACTTCGGTGTTTTCATTGGACTCGAAGGCGAAATTGATGGTTTAGTACATTTATCCGATATTTCCTGGAACCTGCCTGGTGAAGAAGCGATACGTGATTTTAATAAAGGTGATGAAGTTGAAGCCCTTATTCTTGGTATTGATTCAGAGCGTGAGCGCATCTCATTAGGTATTAAACAGCTAGAGCAAGACCCCTATCAAAACTTCATGGGTAAGCACGAGAAAGGTAGTATTATCAACGGAGTTATCAAGGAAGTTGATGCTAAAGGTGCAATCGTACAGCTGGACGATAATATCGAGGGTTATCTGCGCGCATCCGAGATTCAACAAGATCGTGTAGAAGATGCACGTACACATCTAAAAGTAGGTGATGAGGTTGAAGCGAAATTTATTGGTGTTGATCGTAAAAACAAAACCGTCAGTTTGTCGATTAAAGCCAAAGACCATGATGAAGAAACTCATACCATGAAAACTTATGAACAAAAAACGGCTAAGGCTACAGCGGTCTCCGCGCCAACACTTGGTGATATCTTCAAAGAACAAATGGAAGATAATAAATAGTCTTGTAATGTGTGATATCTGATAGAGAATAATTGTGACAAAATCCGAACTCATTGATCGATTAACAAGTAAGCAACCTCACTTGGCGCATAAGGATGTGGAGTTGGTAGTCAAGTGTTTGCTGGAACAAATGAGTGACTCCATGGAAAACGGGAATCGCATTGAAATCAGAGGGTTCGGGAGCTTTTCATTACATTATCGACCCCCTAAAACTGCACGCAATCCTAAGACAGGTGAGACAGTTGCTTTACCTTCTAAATATGTCCCTCACTTTAAGCCAGGAAAAGAGCTAAGAGAGCGTGTGGATAATCACGGAAAAAAGCTATAACAATGAAGGATTCCGCTGAATGGAGTGCTGACAGATGAAGTGGATTTCGCGTTTATTGTTTTTGGCGTTGTTCGCGTTATTGTTTGTTTTTTTTCTATTTAATCAACATAGCACACATGTTTATTATTATAAGGACATCATGGGTGTTGATGTTCCATTAGCAATTGCATTGATAATCAGCTTGATTATTGGTGTTTTGTTGGGTTGTACTGCCACACTAGGTAAAATACTCGGGCTTAAGTCAGAAATAAGGAAATTGATGAGAGAGCTGCGTTCAAAAAATACAAGCGATTGATTGATGGCGTTTATAATGTTTGCACAGAATGGCTTGATTGAATAGCGAAATACGGTCAGTGGATTGATGTAGACTGCTAATTCTCCTCCTTAAGGTTTTATTTCAATAATTGCTCTTCAGCATAAATGCTTCGAAATCTTTCAGAGCTTACTTTTAACAAGTTGATATATTTCTTCCGTTTGTTTATCAGCTCCTTCCAGCAATAAGTTGAGCTTTTTCTCTCTGCTTTTGGTAAAGTCCTGATCTTCAATATTACCAATATTAATATAAACATTCAGTGCAGCACTACGTAATGCTGCTTGTGCTGCCAATACTGCAACACCTGCATCACTGACTACATTCTTGTTGCCTATTTGTGCAGCAAGTTGACTGAGCTGGATAACGCTGCGACAAGCTTCAGCACATTGCAGCGGAACATCTGTGGCTGTTTTTAAGGCAACTTGAATTGCTTGGTTACGATTATTTGTTTCATCAATAGTCGCTTTGGGCAATTTGTATGCGCTCATGACCAGATCAAATGCTTCAATATCAGCACGAATCATATCAAGCAATGTTATTTTAAGATTTTCTGACTTGTTTAGTAAATCCTGCATCTGTGTTTCAACAGATGCATAGTTCTTTTTACCAATTGTCAGATTGGCAGCCATGCTGATTAATCCTGCTGCCATTGCACCCATAACTGCCGCAGCACTGCCACCACCTGGCGTTGCTGCTTTGCTTGCCAGATTGTCCATGAATTCATCAATTGTTTGTTGTGTGATATTCATAGCGATCCTTTAATATTCATTGTGAAATTTTAACTGTTTTGAAAGACGCTCATTGTACACTGATCACATCAGTTTAAAAGTCTGCAAAATTAGTGACATAAAGTCATACTTGAAGGCGACCGAGAATAGAAAAGCCTACTGCTGAAAAGCTGTTTTGACTATATTTTCTAAGGAATCAAATGAAAAAATTACTATTCCAGCTCGATACAGAAGCATATCCGTCTGTATTTGATACGGTTGTCGGCTATGATGGCGGTGCTGATCATGTGATTGGTCACGCAAATGTAACGCCACAGAATGTCGCATCGCTTGTTGAAGGAGCTATTTTTACCCGTGCTCCGAAAGACAAAAAAAATACCGCAATATTTGTTGGAGGAAGTGATTTAAGTGCTGGGCAAGATCTATTAAATGCGATTACCAAACAATTTTTCGCTAATTTTCGTGTTTCTATCATGCTTGATAGTAATGGCAGTAACACAACAGCGGCGGCTGGTGTGGCAACGCTAGCAGCAAATACAACGCTAACAGGAAAGAAGGCAGTTGTGCTGGCAGGTACTGGCCCAGTAGGGCAGAGAGCTGCCGTGATGTTGTACAATGAAGGAGCTAAAGTCTCTATTACATCAAGAACAATGAACAGTGCCATCGCAGCTTGTCAGGCTATTCATGATCAATATGGCATTGAGTTAGAGCCGCTTCAAGCGTCAGATAATCAACAACGCGCAAACGCAATAGCGGATGCTCATGTTGTATTCGCTAGTGGAGCAGGTGGGATTAATTTGTTAGATGAGCAACAGTGGTCAGGTTTGCCGCAACTAGAAATGCTGATTGATGCTAATGCCACACCGATACTGGGTATCGGCGGAATAGAAATGATGGATCGCGGTGTTGAGCGGCATAGCAAGATGTGTTGGGGAGCGATAGGCTTCGGTAGTTTAAAACTTGCACTGCATAGAGCTTGTATTAAAAGTCTGTTTGAAACGAATAATCTAATATTGAATGCGGAGGAGATATATGCCATCGCTGTGAAAATGGCAAAGATATGAAGCATATAAATAAGTTTACTATATCCGTATTGATACCTAGGATTCAGCTGATACCAGCATGCAAATTATTTTTCGTTAAAGATATTAGCAGGGATGCTTAGTTGAAAATATTCAGCCAGATCATGTTGCATATAGACTCAACCATTGTTTATTTGCGATAATAGCTCATTATTTGCTCCTGCCCATATACAGCGGGTTAGTAACTACATCAGTTCATCATTCATCAGTCGCTTGTAACAAGCGATTTTGATGCGCATTACTTTTTTTGAGTTATTCGAGTGCTAGGTCATTACAAACGCCGAGACCAGAAAATAACAGCATTTATATTCGAGTAGCTATTGCAGATAATCTGCACTCATCAGAAATATTTTACATTTAAGGAGATTTACGAATGGCGATCAAAATAGCGATTAATGGCTATGGACGTATTGGAAGGAATATATTAAGAGCATTGTATGAAGCAGGTCGTACTGATGAGTTTCAGATTGTGGCTGTAAATGACTTGGGTGATGCGAATACCAATGCACATTTAACACGTTACGATACTGTACATGGTCGTTTTCCAGGGGAAATATCTGTTGACGGTGACTATATGGTCGTCAATGGCGACAGAATTCGAGTGTTGGCAGAACGTGATCCTTCGAAATTACCTTGGGCGGAACTTGGCGTCGATGTGGTACATGAATGTACCGGTTTTTTTGCCAGTAAGGAAAAAGCTTCAGCACATCTTCAAGGTGGCGCTAAAAAAGTATTGATTTCTGCTCCAGGTGGTAGTGATGTGGATGCAACTATTGTATACGGTGTCAATGATACCGTTCTGAAGGCATCTGATACTGTGGTATCAAACGCTTCATGTACCACCAATTGCCTGGCTCCATTGGTTAAAGTCTTGAATGATGAAGTTGGTGTCAAAAGTGGTTTGATGACGACTATTCACTCCTATACCAATGACCAAGTATTAACCGATGTATTTCATCCCGATTTACGGCGTGCCCGTTCTGCAACACAGTCGATGATTCCTACCAAAACAGGAGCGGCTGCTGCGGTTGGTTTAGTGCTTCCAGAACTGGCTGGCAAGCTGGATGGATTTGCAGTACGAGTCCCTACTATTAACGTATCGCTGGTAGATTTGGTCTTTACGGCAAAGCGCGACACCACTGTTGAAGAAATCAACCAGATGATGAAAAGTGCATCTAATGGCGTATTCAAAGGCATTCTTGAATATAATGACGAGCCTTTGGTGTCTTATGATTTTAACCACCAGCCAGCATCATCCATTTTTGAATCTTCTTTAACCAAAGTAATGGAGGGGAACCTGGTTAAAGTATTGTCCTGGTATGACAATGAATGGGGCTTTTCAAACAGAATGCTGGATACCAGTAAAGCATATATGGCGGCTTAATGAGCATCCAAAATACAAGCAAAGATATGAATATGTTGAGAAGAACCAAGATTGTTGCAACCTTAGGTCCGTCAACAGATGATCCGGGCGTTATGCAAGCAATGATTGAAAACGGGCTTGATGTTGTGCGCCTTAACTTTTCTCATGGTGACGCAGAAACACAGATAAAAAGAGCAGAAGTGGTACGCGATCTGTCTGAAAAGACAGGGCGTATTATTGGTATTCTGGTTGATCTGCAAGGCCCAAAAATCCGTATCGCTCGATTTGAGAATGACAAAATAGAATTGGTTGTTGGCGATGCGTTTTCGATTGATCTTGATGTAGATCCACATGCAGGCAACCAACATGAAGTTGGTTGTAGTTACCAGGATTTACCTAAGGATGTTACCGTTGGCGCAATGTTGTTGCTTGACGATGGACGTATCGTTCTTGAAGCAAAAGAAATCATAGGTCATCGAATTAATACCGAAGTTGTAGTCGGTGGTGATCTTTCGAATCAGAAAGGGATTAACCTTGCCGGAGGTGGTTTATCTGCACCGGCACTATCCGATAAAGATAAGCTGGACATTATTTCAGCGGCGAGTATTGATGCCGATTTTCTGGCGATTTCTTTTCCGCGCTGTGGTGATGATATCCGCACTGCTCGCAAGCTAATGGAGCAAGCGGGTGGCAATGCGTTAATGGTTGCCAAAATTGAACGTACCGAGGCGCTAGAGAATATCGATGATATTCTTGATGCAACCGATGCAATTATGGTCGCACGTGGCGATTTAGGTGTTGAAATTGGTGACGCAAAATTACCGCCCGTTCAAAAGCGTTTGATTGTTCAGGCACGTAGAAAAAAGAAAGCGGTAATTACAGCAACGCAGATGATGGAAACCATGATTGATAATGCGATTCCAACGCGAGCTGAAGTCTTTGATGTTGCCAATGCTGTGTTCGATGGTACCGATGCAGTAATGCTTTCTGGTGAAACTGCTGTCGGCAAACATCCAGCTAAAGTCATTGAGGCAATAAACCGTATCTGCATTGAAACAGAATCTCAACCCAGGCTGCAGACCGAAAAAAGATATGTCCAGGATGGTTTCAAGCTGAGAGCAGAAGCAATTGCTGTATCCGCTATGGTAATCGCCAATCATTATGATGTTAAAGCGATCGCTGCATTAACTGAATCAGGAAAAACCGCGTTATGGATGTCACGTATTAGCTCCGGGATTCCTATTTTCGCAATGTCCCGTCATCCAAAAACACGTCATATGGTGTGTTTATATCGCGGGGTTTATCCAGTCCACTTCAAGGCAAAATCTGCAGATCATGCTGAAGTGAATGAAGATGTTGTCGAAATATTGAAGGAATATGGAGTCGTCAAGCCTGGTGATAATGTGATTATTACCAAGGGTGACTTGTTAGGAGTGGAAGGTGAAACCAGCGCACTTAAAATTGTTACAGTTGATCAGGGTTTGTTGGCCCCTTAGTTCTATTTTGTCAGACTTCTGTAGAGTGCGTAAAACGTACTCTACAGTAGATATGTTGTCCATAAATTAAGTAGGGTGCTGTTATTTAGCAGCCCAGCTGCGATACCAATCGTTTCACAAGAACCTTTGTGAAATATCGTTTGCTGGAATTAAATCATTTGTCTCGTTTTTAACCACATGGTAGGTTTGAAATAGCGATCGCAACTATTCTCCTATCGTTATCTGTACACCTGATACTGGTGTTTATCAATATCAACCAATTCTCTTTGGTTTCATCTTGTTGAATACTTTCGACAAAACATGTTTTTTTGCCAACATTGGTTTTTCAACACAATGCCATGAGAGCACTGCCAATACTAACGTAATAATAAAAGACAATACTGCCATTCTGGAGACAGGAATACCCGGTATGGACGCAGCAATTGATTGTTGTACAGGAAATGCGTAGATGTACATGCCATAAGAATAATCCCCGAATTTGTTATATGTTCTGATTACGCCCTTAGGAACATAGGCTAAATAAAGGATAATGTAGCCAATCAATAAAAAATAACTGACAAAGAATACGCTGTGATGATTAGAAAGAGAGATCAGTACAAGTACAATGATTGCAATCAAAAAAAAATGCAAAGATAATACGATTCGGTCGGCTAACATGTAAAAAACAGCACCAGATAAAAACAAAGTAGAAAATCGGGATAAATGACTATGGTAATTTCCTTCAGGAAAAGCAAATGCGAAATGGAAAAAAAACCAGCCGATACTGATCAAAAATATAATAGAAAACGCATATTTTGCTTGTTGTTCTGAGATAACAAATGGTCTTAGATAGAGTAAAAACCCAACGATTGCTACAACACAATACATGTGTATTTCTCTCGGCAAAGTCCATAACGAACCATTGACAGCGTTTTTCCAGGGGTTGTTCTCAAAAACGCCTGGCAAGTTAAAATAAACACCATTTAACAAAGTGAAGTTTCTAGACAAAAACTGATAGATATCAGGATGTTTGAAGTATTCATCTAATGGTAGTGTTGTATAGTAGACGCCGACTACAAACACACAAAATAAAACAGCAACAATCAGTCCTGGATAAATTCTGAGAATTCTTGACCAAACAAAAAAGACGATATCTTTTCGATCAAATAGACTTTTCGTCACCAGCAACCCACTGGTGATAAAAAACAGATCAACAGCGACCGCCCCATAACTCATGCTGATTAATGCGGCGAGTGGCTCTCCTGCATTCTGAGTGAGGGCGTAACTATGAGAGTACAACACAAGTGATGCTGCAATAAACCTGAGTAGATTGAAGTTATTATCTCGGCTGTTAATATAGCTCGAAAGATATTTTTGCATTACCTGGTTTGGTTGAATTAATAGAAAAATTCCATAAGATATTACTCTATCTATATACCCATATTGCCAAGTGTTACCAGAATTCTGTTAAATATTGATGTCAGGGCAGGGTGCTCGACTTCGAATTCACTGATGGTTTCTTCCAATGTCTCGATCAAACCATGGTTTTTAGTCTCTAGTGAAGAATCTTCAAGCTGTTGTTCAATCTTATCTGCAAGATTATTTAGAGAGTGTTTGCGACTCTCATCGGTATCTAAACTTCGGATTTCGCTTCTGAGTGCCTGTAATGCTTCATTGAGCTGGTTTTTATCTGTCATGATGATTATTGCCTGTTGTTGAGATGCTTCATGTCGAGGGGATGTTGGGATTAAAATAGCTTTTTTGATTAATTTGTCAGTTGTCCATAGAGATCATGTTCGTCTGCGTCTTCAATATGCACTTGAACAAAATCACCTGGTTGTAATTTTTCGGTTGTGGTAATGAACACCTGTCCATCTATTTCCGGTGCATCAGCGCTACTACGACCAATAGCGCCTTGTTCGGTTATCGTATCAATTAATACTTGTTGTTGACTGCCAATTTTGTTGTGTAAGCGTTGTTTGCTGATTGTTGCCTGGAGTGTCATTAATCGACTCAAGCGCTCTTGTTTTATTTCTTCAGGGAGATGATTCGGTAATTGATTGGCGGTCGCACCCTCAACCGGCGAGTATGTAAAACAGCCAACCCGATCCAGCTGGGCTTGTTCCAAAAACTCCAGAAGTTCTTCAAATTCAGCGTCTGTTTCACCTGGAAAGCCGACAATAAATGTGCTGCGCAGCGTAAGATCTGGGCATTGTTCTCTCCACGACTGTATGCGGGCGAGAACATTTTCGACACTCGCTGGTCGTTTCATCAGTTTGAGTATACGGCGACTCGCATGTTGAAATGGAATATCGAGATAAGGCAGCAACGTACCTTCTGCCATCAATGGAATGACTTGATCAACGTGGGGGTACGGGTATACATAGTGCAAACGTACCCATACATCGAGTTCAGCAAGTGCTTGTGCCAGTGACAGGAAACTGGTTTGCAATGTTTGTCCTTGCCAAGAGTCAGGTTGATAGCGCAGATCAACACCATAGGCGCTGGTATCTTGCGAAATGACCAACAGTTCTTTAACGCCTGCATTGACCAAATGCTCTGCTTCGGTCATCACCTCACCAATTGTTCTGCTGACCAAATCTCCGCGAAACGAGGGGATAATACAAAAAGTACAGCGATGATTACAACCCTCAGAAATTTTCAGATAAGCAAAATGTCGGGGGGTCAGTTTGATGCCTTGTGGGGGGATTAAGCTGCTATATGGGTCGTGTGGTGCTGGTAACACTTCATGGACAGCGTTCATCACCGCCTCATAAGCATGTGGACCACTGACATTGAGCACTTGAGGATAATGTTGGCGAATCTCTTTTTCTCTCGCACCGAGACAACCAGTTACAATCACTTGCCCGTTTTCATTTAAAGCCTCGCCTATGGTATCCAGGGATTCTTCAACAGCTGCATCAATAAATCCACAGGTATTAACCACCACAGCATCAGCATCCTGATAACTCCCGACCACATCATAACCTTCGGCGCGCAGTTGCGTAAGAATGCGTTCGCTATCCACTAAAGCCTTGGGGCAGCCTAAGCTGACAAAACCAATGCGCGGATTAACCATGAATCTCCTGATGTGATGCTGATGAATTAATGAAACGGTTGGTGAATTTTACCGGAAAACAGAGTTTCAAGGTTAGAAAGTGATGAAACGCACAGCAAATGTTTTATTTGCCAGCTATATTTAAGGTGCTTACAGCTTAAAGTTATTGGAATAATCGATGCATGAATGATTAAGGAGACGGTTTATGACTCACACTCGAACTCAAAAAGTCATTGGATTAATGACGATTACAGCGTTATTGATGGGTATTGCATTGTTTATTGTGATCACTGGGTGTTCGAAATCATTTTTAAAGCTATCAAATAATCGACGCTAACTCATCAGGGAGCAGTGAATGCATCGTACTCGAAAAGAAAAAGCAATCGCATTTTTGACGGTTACAGCCATGTTAATGGCGACCATTTTATTCATATTACTGGCTGGGTGTTCTAAATCAGCCCCACCACTTTCCAGGCTTGCAGAGACCGATGTAATTCTAGCTTTTGGTGACAGTTTGACATATGGAACTGGCGTTTCCAGCGAGATGAGTTACCCGAGCGTATTGGCTAGTCGTATTGGCCGCACTGTAATCAATGAAGGTATTCCGGGAGAATTAAGTACTGATGGTCTGCTTAGACTTCCAGGACTGTTGAATGAACACAAACCTGCATTGGTAATTATTTGTCATGGAGGCAATGACTTTCTACGCAAACAGCCCCTCGGGCAACTGGAGAAAAATCTCAAGCTAATGATCCAGCTTGCCAAAGAATCAGGCGCTGAAGTGATGTTGGTTGGTGTACCGCAACCCAAGTTGTTAATGCTCTCAGATGCTGAAGTCTATGCAAAGATAGCTAAAGAAATGAATCTACCTTATGTTGAAAATGCCTTATCAGAGATTCTTTCCGAGAATTCTTTAAAATCCGATGCTGTTCACCCAAATGCACAAGGGTACCAGCAATTGGCTGATGCTGTTCAAACTGTATTGACTGCCGCGATGGCAATCTAATTGTTTAATAAACCCGAGTCGAGGTCACCACTCTTTGGACCATTTCCACCTGAAGTTTTTCAATGCAACACGCGTTAAATAATGACTCTACATATTATTAAGGTTTTATATCATAATCAAATATTGTTTATTCCTTACTTGTTTGGAAATTTCCCCGAATCAAATTCTGGTGTTTTTTTTCCTAGTAATATAGGAGAAAAAAAGTTTTTAGCTTTAGCTTGTATAGAAAAAGCAAGAAAATCGATTTTAAGTAGTAAATATGATTTAGATAAAGAGTTAGAGACATTTTTTTCTATAGACAATTTTATATCTTGGTTGGATGGAGAGGTAGTTATAGCTCAAAGTCTTGATGAATTTATGGACTTTAATTCATTTATTATTGATTTCTTAATGTTTTTTTTCTCTACTGCTCCTGATAGGTTGCAACGTACAGATTCTGAAGAGTTTACTAGGATTTTATCTATCTACATGGGCAATAGAAAATGCTGTGATGTAAGAGATGTTGAAAAATATATTTCTGGAGTCTTATTTAAGGAAGCCACTGAGAAAGAGTTGCACGATAAAGAAGTGCAACGTTTAATGAATTCTTCCAATGTAAAAAAAAGAGCGAAAGCACTGCTTTATCTATTTGAAAATCATATTACTATTGACAGATTATAAATAATAGTTAGGTGGTCAGAGTAAGATTGAATCGTTGATTCTGCTCGATAAATGTTATTCTGACACCGATTATTCAAGCCATGAGCAGACCTTTACGCCTTGAATTAGGAGGAGATAGAAAAAGTGAAACCTACCACAATCAAGTTATCTAACCTATTGATCCTAAAGCAAAAAAATAATTTACTTTGACCCTGACGATATGAATGTCTGCCTCAGCTGCTTTTCCTCGTTTTAAGCAACGATCTCATGAATACCACAACACCTCTCAAAGCACATTAATTGCTCACCAATTTATGTAGTTTTTTGGAGTCTATCTATTATCTTTAGCAAAATCAATAATTTGTCCATGGTCTTTATATGGCAAAACAGTTACACCTGTACTAGTCAGCATCTCTACTACTTCCTGATAGGCCTTCTCAAGGGGATCTTTCTCGGTTGAACCATCTACGGCAAAGAGCACATGCTTTGGAAGCGCATCTCTCTTTATCAGCTCGCGTATACGAAACTGCCATTTGCCACCATGCTCAAGGATCTTGGTTGAATCATTTTGTGCAAGATTAAGTGGTTTTATCACTCTGGTGGGGATCTTATTATTCAGCTCTACAAACGGGAAAGGAACTGTAAATTCCTCGTCTCCCACGCGGTCAGGTTTAAATCGCTCTCCGATTTGTGCCTGAACAAATAGCCTGTTTAAGTCACTATCAAGCATTTTTTCTCGATATTGTTTGGTGACGAAGTTGCGCTCAACATAGAATGAAAATAATTCATTCAGTGTTTTTTTGGGATCGTCAGCCAAGATGGCTCTGGGCTCACTAAACCGAATGATGGTTTCGCGTGGTCGCAAAATTTCTGCAAAGAGTTTTTGAGCAAACTCAAAATCGTGAACCTTAAGCACTGCATGGATTCTCCCAAGCTCCTTCTTAAGATCGTTCATGGCAGAACGGAATACCTTGGCATCCAGTTCATCAAAAAATTTTGTAATACGTCCATGACGGCGGGCTAACAGCTCAAAGCCGAAGTACTGCGTATTGGGAGCCATCATAATGACACCTGCATTGGCAAACTCACCCGTCTCTATGAAAGGTGTAAAGCGTATAATTGAGTATTGACAGGGAATTTTTTTCATTTCCAGTTCCAGAAGTCTTGTTGCTCGAAACCTTTGAGTAAACGATAGGCAGCTTCAACATTAAAATTGGCTGGTACCGTCATTTCGTTATCGACAAACCACCATGTTTCAGGGATTTCACTAACAATTTGCGACCATGCGTTTAAAGCTGCTGAGAATCTTGTATTGTATTCATTTTGACGAAATAAGTCACTGGAAAATTTACAGAGCTGGTTTCTGAATACATGGCTTTCAAAAAAATCTTGTTTTTTAACGTCAAAATTAAATGCTTGATTGTGATCAATCACAACAAGCTCAGCACAACCTGGTTCCCAAAATAGATTAGGATTACCGCCCTGTTCAGTCAGACAGCGGTCTCCATTCTTTACCCACCAGTCAAAAACCAGCACATCTTGTTGAAGTTTATTAGGAATCTGATCAATCACAGAGACCGTGAGTTCTGTTACCTGACGTTCACAGGAAGCAAACGCAGGTCCAACCCCCAATTCTGACAGATCAAGAGCACAATCCAATTCCAGTAATTCCTCAGGCACTTCAACAATCTCAAAGGGTGCTATCGGTAAATCTAATAAAACCGCAAGCCGCCCGACAATCCATTCACAAATTAGGCTGGGTCGTCCTGCATCCAGACCTTTTACAAAGTACGTTTCCCCATCATCACCACGACAGATAAAAGGACGGGTTATGCCTTGATCAGAGCGGCGCAGGACTTCAATTATTTCTATCGTCATATGCTGTCTTTTCTGGCGCATAAGTTAGCAACTGGCCATTGAACCGGTATCGAACAATGAAGCTTTGGGGGCGATGTTGCAGTCATTTTGTGGGGAGGACTGATTGTTTCTTGACTCAATGATTGCGAGGTGCTGGTTATCTCTATACAAGAAGGTATATTTTACAAAACAGCGGGTGCCGCTCTGTTCACCGGCAAGTTTTCGACCATCAGTGAAGTAGTATTCTCGATGAATCTGGCTGTTACTCCAACCGACCGAAGCCAGCGTTGGGTCGATGTAATTGGCGGGGATATCGGTTTCGTTTGGGTTAGGCTTGGCGTATGGTGTCATTGGTGATTTTTACTGCCTTTTCTAGACTTCAGTACCGTATGGAGACTTACATTCCCATTGCCGCTTTAGCCAATCGATGTTTCAGCCAAGGTATTCTATCCAGTGTCATTAATCCCAAGCTGCGCGCATGACCAAGTAATCCCCAATCGCTACTGAAAAGCCAGATCAAACTATTGGTGAAGTTGATGACACGCTGATGATCAGATTTTCTTGCATTAGCATAGTCGTTCAGTAATGCTGCGCTACCCGGGTCATTCTGTGTACTGTCGAGCTGATTGATTAAGTCAGCGAGACACGCTGCATCACGTAACCCAAGATTAAAACCTTGTCCTGCAACTGGATGTAGTTGATGCGCAGCGTTACCTACCAATGCTACTCTTTCAGCAATCATCTCTTCACTGTGTAACAGTTGCAGCGGAAATGCATGACGTTTGCTGGTTAGCTTTAAACGACCCAACCGATAGCCAAAGGCTTGTTGCAGTTGGTGGATAAAATCCTGTTCTGATAATGCCATCATTTGTTGAGCTTGTTCAGGCTGTAGTGTCCAGACCACTGAATAGTTACGCCATCCCATTGGTAAAAAAGCTAATGGTCCGCTATCAGTAAACCGTTCGTAGGCAATGCTGTCTACTGGAATTTGTGCATTGATTCGTGTGATGACGGCAGTTTGATCATAGTCAATCTGACGGGCATGGATGCCAAGTTGTTGTCGGATTGATGAGTTCCCGCCATCGGCTGCCACTAATAATCGTGTGTGTTTTACCTCCTGCTGACCAGTCTCGTGTTTAATGGTTACTGCAACCGATGCCGGATTGGTATTGTCCAGACTGATCATTTTTGCAGGAGCAATGACATCGACTGTTGATTGCTCTAGCATGTTGACTAACGCCAGGTCGAGCTGCCGCGCTTCCAGTACATAACCCAGTGCATCAACGCCTTCTTTTTCAGCAGATAAACGGGTTTTCCCCAGATAGCCTCGATCAGAAATTTGTATGGTTTTAATTGCTTCTGATGAGTCAGTGACTGTATGCCACAAACCGCATTGTTCAAGCAGTTGCCGCGAACCTTGAGAGATTGCTAAAACGCGTTCTCCGGCAGGGGAGTGTTGTTTTTGTTCTGCAGTCTGCAGTTCTATGAGACCGATCTTTAGCCCGCTTGTTTGTAAAGCCAGTGCTAATGAGCCACCAACTAGTCCCCCTCCAGAAATTAATACATCATATTGATCTGTCATCTGCTTTAACTCGCACACATGTGTTCGATATCCTGGATGGTTTTTGGCGCATCTGCTGACAGTACTTCATAACCTGTTTCGGTAACTAGCACATCATCTTCGATGCGGATACCAATGCCGCGCCATTGTGTATCCACTGTCTGTGACTTCGGCGAAATATACAGTCCGGGTTCAACCGTCAGCGTCATTCCAGGCTCGAAGATGCGCCATTCATCATCGATTTTATAATCGCCAACATCATGCACATCCATACCCAGCCAATGGCCTGTGCGGTGCATGTAAAATGGTTTGTAAGCTTCTTCTTCAATTAATTTTTGAAGATTGCCTTGCAACAAGTCGAGTTTAATCAGTCCTTCTGTGAGTATTGTGACTGCGGCTTCGTGCGGTGCATTCCAGGTATTACCTGGATAAATCTGTTCAATCGCTGCTAGCTGAGCCTCCAGTACCAGCGAGTATAACGTGTGTTGTGGTTGATTGAATTTTCCATTAATCGGGAAGGTGCGAGTAATATCCGAGGCGTAATATTGATACTCTGCGCCAGCATCAATTAACAATAAGTCTCCGTCATTGAGAACGTCTGAATTGTCAATATAATGCAACACGCAGGCATGTTCGCCACCAGCAACAATTGATAGGTAAGCTGGGTTCCGAGCTCCCTTGCTGATAAATTCGTGGAGTAATTCTGCTTCAATCTGATATTCGTTTACGCCTGGTGCGCAGTTGCGCATGGCTCGACAATGTGCGGCGGCTGCAATGCTTGCGGCTTCGCGCATTAAGTCAATTTCAAACGGACTTTTAATCAAACGCATTTCGTGGATAACATGTTCCAGAGAAATAATTTCTGTTGGTGCGTGAATGCCTGTGCGGGCTTTTGATCGCAGTTGAGTTAGCCATTCCATCAGGTTTTGATCCAGCACCTTGTCACGCCCCATTGGGTAGTAGAGACGGGCTTTATTTTCCAGCATTCCAGGTAAAATATCGTCGAGATCATCGATAGGAAACGCATCGTCTGCACCAAAATCCCGGCAAGCACCTTCCAGCCCAGCATGTTGGCCTGTCCAGATGGCTCTGGTTTCATCAAATTCCCGGCAAAAAAGGATGTATTCACCTTGTTCGCGCCCAGGAATGAAAACAGCCAGCGATTCTGGTTCTTCAAGTCCGGTTAGATAATAAAAATCACTATCTTGCCGATATCGATATTCTGCATCGTTATTGCGTATTGCTTGAGCTGCACTGGGAATAATCGCGATATTGCCTACGCCAACTAAGCTCATGAGCTCGTCTCTGCGTGATTTGAACTCTGCTGGAGATAGTATTGCTTGCATATCAATGAATGGTTTGCTGGGTGGCTTGTTGATTGAATTTTTCATGAATCAACAACACACTATCACGCACATATTCGGTGATTTCCATTAACGCTTGTTCGTCATCCTGGCCATCAACCTGGGGATCCAGTTGTGCTATTTTTGTTAAATCAAGCAGAATGCTCTGGGTTTCGCCCGGCCAGTTTTGTTCATCACCACGATATCCAAGCCCATAGAGAAAGCCTTGTGTCCAGTGACTCAATGCAACTGCTCTTTGAGTTGATGGACTGTCATTATCGGGTAGTAATAAATCAAAATCATAGGCATTGCGCATCAGCAATTCTGCAATTTGACTGAATAATTGTTCTAGTAAATCGCGGTCTTTTGAACTAGTGACTGTGTAGTCAATCTCTGCCAGCCATTGGTGAAACGGAAATTCAGGATTAACGCATAAAACGCCAGTCATCATGCCGTGTATTTCAGAAGGCCCTTCAAAGCTATTTGCTGATTGCACCAGCATTTCTATATCATCGTATATTAAACTGAGACTATTCATTTGATTGCCGTACTTATATTATTAGGTGATTATGTTAGTATTACACGCTAGACCTTTGAACGCAGAATCAATTAATCTGCTCTGTTCGGGACATGCTTGAAGTCAGTTAGCATATTCTATTGCATATGTGGCTTGTCAGGCAGTTATTTCTCATCTCGTTAAGGTATACCAGTTATATCGAATAAGGAAGTTGTCAATATGAACAGCCCCTCTCAGGAAATTGATCAGCTGGAAGAAAAAATAGACGCTCTTATCACCAGGCTCTGGAAAATGGAGGAAGAAAATCGTTCTCTTCAATCCAGGAATGATGAGCTTACCCTGGAGCGCTCTGAGCTGATTGAAAAAACCACATTAGCCAAAACGCGTGTAGAAGCTATGATATCGCGCTTGAAGGGAATGAATCATCAATAATACTACTACAATGAACGATGCCTCGCGACGGCCAGTACGCATTAGTATTCTTGGCAAAGAATATCATATTGTTTGTCCAAAGGATGAGCGTGATGGTTTGCTCGAAGCTGCGCGCCAGCTTGAAGATAAAATGGACGAAATTCGCGACTCTGGGCGTGTCTTCGGGGCGGAACGCATTGCGGTGATGGCAGCATTAAATGTCACCCATGAGTTACTGCAGAGTAGCTTGAATATTGATCCAGGACAAGCTCTTGAACCAGAATTAAGTGACCGGGTCAATAATCTACAGAATAGGATTGACGCCGTTCTTTTGGAACTGGACCATTCTTCCTGAAAAAACAACCTGGTGTTGGCAAAAATGGCATTGAAATTGCCTGTCAAGTCATTGTTTCAATTATTTTTTCTATTTTAAGTTTCATGGTAGTCACAGACTAATTATTCGTTGTAGAATGAGACTTCCCTGCAGCGTTCGAAAGCCAGCTGGGTTTTTCTTGAGCCTAACAACAGACCCGGGAATGTTGATGGTTGTGATGTGTGCAAACCCGCCTTTGAGTGGGGAGCCTGATTCGCAGCCTCTTTTTCCCACTTGAACCTTTTGGTTCAAGAACAAAAGCAGGCTACGGCGCACGCGGGGATCTTACTTCCTAGAGATTTTCCTGCAAAGTCCTTGATTTTAACAAAGCTACTTCAGTTACAACTACGTTGTCTCGGCAACAATATCTTTACTATGAATTATTGGTTAATGAAATCCGAGCCTGGAGAATTCAGCATTGATGATCTGGAAAATATGCCAGATCAGACAGAGCACTGGGACGGAGTACGCAATTATCAGGCGCGTAATATGATGCGTGATCAGATGAAAATTGGCGACCTGGTGTTTTTCTACCATTCAAATTGTAAAATACCAGGCATTGTTGGCATTATGAAAGTCGTCAGAGAAAGCTACCCGGATTTCACAGCTTTCGATGCAGATGATAAACATTTCGACTCTAAAAGCGATGCTGATAATCCGCGCTGGTATATGGTGGATGTACAATTTGTGAGTCAATTAAAACGCACAATTTCGCTGACCGAATTGAAAAACCACGCGCAGTTGGAAACAATGGCATTAGTACGTCGCGGTAATCGCTTGTCGATTATGCCTGTCAGTCAGCAGCAATGGGATTTTATTCTGTCGCTTGAAGAGCAACTACCATCAGAAATTTAACGCTGACTTCCAGCAAACAAAGTGTATGCTAAATTCTCGGTTTCTTCTGTGTAACGATAACCAAGTTGATTGAGACAAGCAGTAAAATCAGCACTCTCTGATTTTTCTAGTTGCATACCGATTAACACGCGTCCAAAAGCGGCACCATGATTGCGATAATGGAACAAACTGATGTTCCAGCGTCCATTCAACGCAGTTAAAAAATCCAGTAAAGCACCTGGACGCTCCGGAAATTCAATACTGAAAACTCGTTCATGTTGAATATCTGCCATATGCCCGCCAACCATATAACGAATATGCTCTTTGGCGAGTTCATTTTCTGTCATATCAACGGCTGATAATCCTGCTTGATTAAATTGTTGAAGTAATGTTTTGCGTTGATCGCTATCAGCAGAGGTAGATATACCGACAAATACTCGAGCATCTGCAGCGTGAAAATAACGATAGTTAAATTCAGTGACGCTATGCCCACCAAGTAATTGACAGAATTCAAGAAAACTGCCCGGCTTTTCAGGAATTGTTACTGCCAGCAAAGCTTCCTTATGTTCACCCAGCTCAGCACGTTCAGCCACATACCGTAAGCGATCAAAATTAGTATTGGCTCCGCTGTTAATGGCAATCAAGCACTGGTTTTTTACATTGTGACGCTCAACATATTGCTTAAGTCCAGCAACTGCCAGTGCACCAGCAGGTTCGGCAATTGATCGGGTATCATCAAAAATATCTTTAATAGCAGCGCAAATCTCATCAGTTGAAACACAAATCATTTCATCAACTAGCTGTTGCGCAATACGAAATGTCTCCTTGCCTGCTTGACGCACAGCAACACCATCAGCAAATAGCCCGACTTTCTCCAGTACCAGTCGTTGTCCTGATTCTAGCGCCTGAGACATGCTGTTTGCATCATCTGGTTCAACACCGATAATTTTAATTTCAGGCCGCACAAATTTAATATAGGAAGCGATTCCAGCAATCAAACCACCGCCGCCGACCGGGACAAAAACAGCATCAATAGTGCCGCTTTTCTGGCTCAAAATCTCCAATGCAATCGTACCCTGGCCAGCAATGACATCGATATCATCATAGGGATGAATGAACGTGAGATTTTTTTTGTCGGCCAGTGCTAGTGCATAATCACACGCTTCGTCGTATGAATCACCGTGAGAAATGGTTTGAGCGCCAAGCTGTTGAACCGCGTTTACTTTGATAGCCGGGGTTGTTTTGGGCATCACAATTAAAGCAGAAATGCCTAATCTGGATGCTGACAAGGCAACACCTTGTGCATGGTTTCCAGCCGAAGCCGCGATCACGCCGCGATCACGCGCAACACTGTCAAGTGCTACCATTTTGTTATAGGCACCGCGTAATTTGAAAGAGAAAATGGGTTGCAAGTCTTCGCGTTTAATATAAACCGAGTTGTTTAAACGCTGTGACAACAGAGGTGCGTGAGTCAGCGGTGTTTGTTCGGCAACTTCGTAAACTCGTGCTTGTAATATCTTTCTAACCGTTTGTTCGATCAATTGATTGTTTTGCACATATTCACTTGATTGCTTTGTTTTGTTACGTCAGTGATATCAAAGACTGGTTTGTTGTCTTTCTGGATAATTTGTATCATCGATACTGGCAAACGATTACTCTTGTTCCAGCATCAATATTATTTCCTGTGCAGTGTTGTCTGTCGATAATCGAAACCCTCTCAGCTCCAATACGCCTTTGGTATTGAGTGAGATTATTAAATACAGGGCTTCAGGGTAATTTGCCATTTTCAAGTCAGTTGGTGATGGTTGTGCCTGAGTGTGGGGATGTGAATGATAGATCGCAAACAATTGTTGTTCAGTTTCCTGCATTTGGCGCATTGCCTTGAGTTGTTCAGATGGATCCATTTCATATTGACTGGTTGGGTTGTCTGCAATATTAGGGATCGGATAACAACTGACTGGCTGTTGCTGAAATGCCCCGATTAAACCACAAACTTCCTGCTCTGGATGCAGTTGCGCGTGGTGCAAGATTTGATTGACGATTGGTCGAGGAATAGCAATTGGCTTTGTTTGCATGAGGTGATATGTCTCTGCTTAGTGAATGTATTGTGCGATGGTTATACGTGGATTGCCTTGTAAATCACAATAGTTTTTGATGTTGGTGTAGTGATTGTTGCTGAGTATTTGCGCAACAGTATGACTTTGATTGTAACCATGTTCCAGCGCAAGATAAGCGTTTGTCGCAAGGTGGTTTTGAGCTTGTTGCGCGATGATCTGGATATCGCGCAAACCATCCTTGCCTGAAGTCAAGGCTAAGCGTGGTTCAAAACGCACATCACCTTGTTGCAGATGTGGGTCGTTTTGTTCGATATAGGGTGGATTGCTAATAATTATCGCAAAGCCTTGTGTATCGATTGTATTAAACCAGTCGCTTTGTAGAAACTGGATATTACTGACTCCGGCAGAGTCAGCGTTAATTCGTGCCATTTCCAGTGCTGCTTGAGAAACATCAGTTGCAATGACTTGTGCTTTAGGTCGTTCTGTTGCAATTGAAACCGCGATTGCGCCACTACCTGTTCCAAGTTCAAGTATTAATTGTGATTGATTGGGTACAATCATTTGCAAACAATGTTCAACTAATAATTCAGTCTCAGGTCTGGGAATCAATACATCTTTTGAAACCTGAAAAGTATGCGTCCAAAATTCACGTTGACCAGTTAAATAAGCGATTGGCAAACCTTGATGTCGTTGTTCAATCAACTGATTAAAATGATTGCTTACTGATTGATCAACACGCTGTTCTGGCCAAGTGCGTAACCATGTTCTGGATTTATTTAGCGCGAAGGCCAACAAAATTTCCGCATCCAGTTGAGCTGTTAGGCTTGTCTTATTGAGCTGCGGTATTGCTGTCGATAATAGTTGCTCAACGGTGTTGATTTGGCTGCTCATGTGACTAGTTATGGCACTGGCTATCAACTGTCTTCTTCACCAAGCTGGGTGAGTAGTGCAGCTTGATGTTCTGCTACTAATGGGGAAATAACTTGATTTAATGCGCCTTGCATAATTTCTTCCAGCTTATATAAGGTGAGATTTATACGGTGATCGGTAACCCGGCCTTGTGGATAATTATAGGTGCGAATGCGTTCTGAGCGATCACCGCTACCAACCTGACTTTTGCGATCTTCGGCTATTTCAGCGTTTTGTTTCTCTTGTTGCTCGGCTAGAATGCGCGATTGCAATAATGACATAGCGCGTGCTTTGTTTTTATGCTGCGAGCGTTCGTCCTGGCATTCAACTACAATCCCGGTTGGCAAATGAGTCAGGCGGATGGCTGAATCAGTCTTGTTAACATGCTGACCACCAGCACCGGATGCTCGAAATGTATCAATGCGTAACTCTGCTGGATTGATATCGATGGCATCAATTTCATCAGCTTCTGGGATAATCGCAACTGTACAAGCCGAGGTATGAATGCGCCCCTGGGTTTCCGTTTCCGGTACACGTTGTACGCGATGAGTGCCAGATTCAAATTTCATTTGTGAATACACATCTGGTCCTATAACGCGCAACACAATTTCCTTATATCCTCCATGCTCGCCTTGATTTTCAGAAATAATTTCCAATTTCCATTTTTTTGACTCACCGAAGCGTTGATACATGCGTGCTAAATCACCGACAAAGATTGCAGCCTCTGCACCACCGGTTCCTGCGCGTATTTCTAGAAAAGTATTGCGAGTATCATTGGGATCTTTAGGCAATAACAGGATCTGTAATTCGTTTTCCAGTTGCTCTTGATGGTCTAGTGCTACATCGAGTTCTTCCTTTGCCATTTCACGCATGTCAGGATCAGGATCATCTTGCATGGAGCGTGCTGACTGAATTTCTACCACTGTGTTCTGATGGCGACTAAAACAATCAACCATTGGTTTGAGCTGGGTATACTCCTGGCTTAATGCTCTGAAACGATTTTGGTCACTTTGCACTTCCGGTTCGGATAACAGTGCTTCGATTTCTTCATAGCGTTGAGTGAGTTGTTCTAGTTTTAGTTGAATGCTAGGTTTCACGGTTTTTTTGTCGGTTCAATTTTGAGTAATTGTTGGGCAGCCTGAATCAATTCTGTTTGCTGATTTGCTGCTGCTTCGCGTATCTGTGTAGTCGGGGTGTGAATCAACTTACTGGTTAAAGTGTTGGCGAGATAGTTGAGTGCTTGCTCAGCAGACGCACCATTGCGTAATTGTCGATTGGCTTTTTTAAGTACATCATCGCGCATGGCTTCAGCCTGGACTCTGTAATCAACGATCAATGTCGTATGTTCTTCGGCTTTTAACCAGTCGAGAAATTGATCAACCTGGGTTTCAATGATTTCTTCGGCTTGCTGTGCGGCTTCCTGGCGACTATTGATATTATCAGCAATGACTTTTTGTAAATCATCGATAGTATACAGAAACACATCATTAAGCTGTTCGACCTCTGCTTCTATATCGCGTGGCACAGCCAGGTCAACTAAAAACATTGGTTTATGTTTGCGCTTGTGAATTGCGCTTTCAATACTGCCTTTGCCTAAAACCGGCAATTGGCTAGCAGTCGATGACACCACAATATCGGCTTCTGCTAAATAGTGATTTAAATCGGAAAGCTGAATAGCATGAGCGCCAAAGTGCTCTGCAATTCTATGCGCTTTATCAAGCGTACGATTGGCAATGATGATTTTTTTAATATCATGATTGTATAGATGCCGAGCAGTAAGTTCAATGGTTTCTCCGGCACCGATTAACAACACAGTTTGTGATTTCAGGTCACCAAAAATCTGATGCGCAAGGCGCACTGCGGTAAAAGCAACTGAAACTGGACTGCAACCAATTTCTGTATCTGTGCGTACCTTTTTGGCGGTAGTAAATGAAGAGTGAAACAATTTTGTCAGTGTTTTTCCGAGTGTTCCAGCTTGATTTGCAGTATGATATGCTGATTTGATTTGTCCAAGTATCTGTGGTTCACCGAGTACCATTGAATCCAGTCCGCAAGCGACTCGATATAAATGGCGAATACTGTTGCGGGAAAGATGTGTGTATAGGTGTGGTTGTAATTGTTCTGTTGGCAGACGGTGATATTCTGCTAACCAGTTAAGTAAGGCTTGATGTGGGTTGTCGGAATCGAATCCACAATAGAGTTCTGTGCGATTACACGTAGATAAGATGAGCGCTTCGGATATTTGCGGAATGTTTGCCAGTTCCTGTAATGCAGGAATAACAATATCTGGCGTGAATGCCAGTTTTTCTCTGATCGAGATAGGGGCAGACTTGTGATTCAGGCCAAAAGCGAGTAATTCCATTGAATGCATTGTTGTATTCTAGTCCAGCGTTATGATCCTAATGTATATTAAGACAATTAATCTAGCAGTATTCATTTTAATCAAAAAGCTTCAATAAAACTGTACAATGTTTAATTGGCTATAACTGATTGTAACGAAAGGCGGAATTATTTGTGAAGAGAAATTTTAGTAGCTGCATGAAAGTAACTTCTATTGGTTTGTTGATTGCACTGGCAGGTTTGACTGGGTGTGCGCCATTGGTCAAATCAACGCCATCGGATGATGCAACCTCTGCCTATTCAGATTCTGATAAAGCTGTAGACAACCATAAAAAAGCACCGGAAAAGCCTGATCTTGCCAATCAGCATAAGGTTGATAAGCATAAAAAAACGAAAGAAGTATCAGCAGAAGACGTTGAGACCATATCGCCAGAAGCATTCTATTACATGCTCAGTGGCGAAATCGCCGGCCAACGTAATCAATTTAATTTGTCGGCAGACAGTTATCTTCGCGCCGCCAAGTTAACCAACTCTCCGCAAATTGCCGCACGAGCAGCACAGGTCGCACTTTACGCAAAAGACTACGATAAAGCAATGGATGCTGTCACCGTGTGGACTGATGCTGAACCTGAAAATATTTCAGCCAGAAAACTAGAGGCTGGATTACAGCTTAAGCAAGGCAAGACACAACAGGCAATTGATAATTATGTGTATGTGTTATCTGTGCCTGATGTTGATTTTGAAAAATCTGCGGTGCAGATTGCGCATAGCATCCAGGGCAATGCAAGCGAGCCATATCCAGTTTTGGACGCGCTGAATCAACGCTTTCCTAATACAGCAGAAATGCCATTTTCTTATGCATTGGTGGCCGCTAAACTAAAAGACTTTAAAATCGCTGAAAACAAGTTGGATCAAGCACTTGCGATTCGTCCTGATTGGGACTCGGCACTGTTATTAAAAATCAAGCTGGTTGCTCAATCTGGTGATACTACGAGAGCCATCCAGATGCTTGAACAGGCAACAACTCAATTTCCGGATAATCCCGAAATACATATGCTGTACGCAAAGCTACTCGCCATGCAGCAGGATTATCCCGAGGCGGTTGTACATTTTCAACGCGTCATTGATATTGATCCTGATAATTCAGATGCCGGATTTGCACTGGCTATCATGCACAGTGCTCTTGGTGACTATGATTCGGCTCGTGACGGTTTATTGACGCTGGCTAAAAACCCACAAAATAGACAGCGCGCTTATCTACAGCTCGGGCAATTGGCGGCAGAGAACAAGATGTACGATGAAGCTTTGTCGTGGCTGGATCAGGTTGAATCTGGTGCGCTGGGCTATGATGCTCAAATTTTTGCAAGCGAGATTTTGCTGGAACAAAAACAAGTTGATAAAGCCCTGGATCGACTGAGAAAATTACGCAATCAATATCCACAACAAAGTACTGCAATAGCCCTTCGAGAAGCAGATATTTATAGCCAGAACAAACAGCCTGACAACGCTATAGAGGTGCTGGATAGTGCTATTGAAACTAAACCGCAGGAAAAAGAATTGTTGTATATGCGTTCATTATTGGCAGACCAGGTAGGGAACTATGGTCTTGCAGAGTCTGATTTGCAGACAGTGCTTGTCATTGAACCGGATAATGTTAATGCCTTGAATGCCTTGGGATACATTCTCTGCAACAGAACTGGACGTCTGGAAGATGCAGAACAATATCTGGAGCGAGCAATCAAACTAAAGCCTGATGATCCTGCAATCATGGATAGTATCGGCTGGTTACGTTTTAGACAGGGCAATTTTAATGCGGCATTAAAGTACTTGCAACCGGCATATCAACAAAAAAATGATGTAGAAATTGGTGCTCATCTGGCTGAGGTCTATTGGATGCTTGATCGACAGAATGATGCTAAAAAAGTATTACAGGAAGCCTGGATAAAAGACTCAACTCACGATTCATTGCTGCAAATGCAAAAAAGGTTTCCAGCCGCTTTTTCAGACATCACCTCCAAATAGCAGGCTGATATGTTTACTCGCATTAGTTAATTCTAAGCGTTCTTGTTTGCATTGAAAGAAATTATTAAACATTCGACTGTTGCTAACAGATATTCTTGTAAGACAATGCTTTTTCTGTCTGTCATATTGTTGCAAGCTTGCGCTCATCAACGGTTACAAGAAGACCAAAGCTCATCTAATCAGCCTGTTCAGCTGTCAGACGCCGCTAAAATAACGGATTGGTGTATGGCTGGACGTTCGGCTGCAAAATATGCTGAATCTGGTTGGCAAGCTGGAGTAAATTGGTGTCAGTCAGGCAATCGCACAACGCTTGAATTATCAGGGCCAATGAGATTAGGCACGGTTTTGCTAAGCTATCATCTCGGAGAATTATGGATACGTGAAAGCACTGACCATTTATCAATAACCCATCAACCAAAACGCTTGTTACGAGAAAGATTGGGTTTTTCTGTTCCGCTGAGCGCACTCAAGTTCTGGCTGATCGGTGTTGCAGAACCAGGCGAGATTGACTATCTAAAACGTGATAATAATGGGCGTATGCGCTTGTTCCGTCAATATGGCTGGTTGATAAAATATGATAATTACTCACTGGTGAACGGTTCTCAGCTACCAGGCAAGATCAAGCTGACCAAGGATGCAGTCAGTTTAAAGATAGTGGTCGATGAATGGCAGCTAGGCAAGTGAATGTATCAGCCTGGAGTCGGCAGTGGCCGGCTCCGGCAAAATTAAATTTGATGCTACGCATAGTTGGGCGTCGAGCAGATGGCTATCACTTGTTGCAAACTGTTTTTCAGCTGATTGATTATTGCGATTATTTGCAGTTTTCTAAGCGTGATGATAACCGGATTATACTGACAACCCCGCTTGAAGGTGTTGCAGATGAAGATAATTTAGTTGTTCGTGCAGCGCAAATATTGTATAGAAAAGCCGAAAACATGCAGGTAGAAATACCTGGCGTGTCAATTTCAGTGATCAAGAATTTGCCCATGGGCGGTGGTCTCGGTGGTGGTAGCTCAGACGCGGCTACAACGTTGGTAGTGCTCAATCATTTATGGAGATTGCGGTTATCGCTTGCAGAAATCGCTGCCATGGGGTTGCAGTTAGGTGCGGATGTGCCAGTTTTTGTCGCTGGTAATAGTGCGTGGGCAGAAGGTGTTGGTGAAAATTTGCAACCGATTAATCTGCCAGGTTATTGGTATATTGTCTTGGTACCAGATTGTCATGTGAGCACAGCTGAAGTGTTTAATCATCCACAATTGACAAGAGATAGTGAATCTATCACAATAGACGGCTTTAGTCCTGACGAGTCCTACAATGATTGCCTCTCTGTGGTCGCTGCGAGTTACTCGCAAGTTAGGCTAGCGCTAGAAGACTTGGCTGTTTATCCAGTCTGTGGTTTAACTGGAACGGGTGGCTGTGTTTATGCTTCGTTTCATGATGAGGCTGACGCACGAATCGCGGCACAAAACTTAGCACAGCATTGGAAAGTATTTGTTGCTAAAGCAGTTAATCGCTCGCCTTTGTATCAAACACTGGCAACGAGCACATAGTATATTTAAAGTTAAAAAGCTTGCCTTAATAGATTGAACACGCCTTAGATAGAACATGTTGAGTTGAAGTACAGCTCCTTGGCATCGCTCTGTTCAAGTTTTTTTTGCAAGTGTATTAAGTTATTGGGACGTCGCCAAGTGGTTACGGCACGGGGTTTTGATCTCCGCATTCCCAGGTTCGAATCCTGGCGTCCCAGCCAATTCTTGACTATTATCACATTCATCAATAAATTAATGTTCTTTTATTTCTAATCGAGTGTAGGCATGATGCAAATCAAACCTGATTCTATTGACGACTCCTCGGTTATGGTGTTCGCGGGCAATTCCAATCCGCAACTTGCTAGTGAGATCGTTAACCATCTGCATATGCGTTTAGGTGTGGCGTCTGTAGATCGTTTCAGTGATGGCGAAATACAAGTCGAAATTGGTGAAAATGTTCGCGGTCGCGACATTTATCTGGTTCAATCTACCTGTGCTCCCACCGACGAAAACTTAATGGAATTGCTGGTAATGGCAGATGCCTTGAGACGCTCGTCAGCAGCAAAAATTACTGCTGTGATTCCATATCTGGGTTATGCACGACAAGATCGACGTCCACGAGCGGCACGTGTCCCGATTACTGCCAAACTTGTCGCAAACATGATTTCGACAGCTGGGATAGATCGGGCGCTGATTGTTGATTTACATGCAGACCAGATTCAGGGGTTCTTTGATATTCCTGTCGACAATGTCTATGCATCACCCTTATTTCTCGGCTATATCTGGCGACAAAAATATCCTGATTTAATGGTGGTTTCGCCTGATATTGGTGGTGTTGTTCGAGCGCGAGCAGTTGCGAAACGGTTAGATGATGTCGATCTTGCAATTATCGACAAACGCAGACCCAAACCCAACGAAGCGAGAGTGATGAATATTATAGGTGATGTTAACGGTCGGTCCTGTGTCCTGATTGATGATTTGGTGGATACGGCAGGTACATTATGTCAGGCTGCGGCAGCCTTGAAAGAACGCGGTGCTAGCAGCGTAGTTGCTTGTAGTACCCATGCAGTATTGTCGGGCCCTGCGATCAAAAATATTATGACCTCGGCGCTGGATGAGTTGGTCGTGACGAATACCATACCATTGTCTAATGAAGCGATTGCCTGCGGCAAGGTGCGACAACTCAGTGTTGGTGAAATGTTAGGTGAGGCAATTAGACGCATGGCGAATAATGAATCTGTAAGTTCTTTGTTTGTAGACTAATAAGCTGTTTGGTTAAAAAATGTCCGCTGCCCTCGTTAAATAGCGCAACTATTCGCCTCGAAGCAGCGAAAAATCCAATCGATTCAAGAGCTTTTCGCTTGGACATTTTTTAACCAAACAGCTTCTAATATTTTTAGATAGAAGACAGTTTGAAGCTCATTTAAAATTGAAGTTTTATGTCGGTCTGTGGTAATTCGTTGATGATATGGTTATAATGGTTGGCTAACTTTTGTGTGTCGATTAATGGTTTTAGCTTAGGAGTACGATGGCATGGCTGTCAATTACGAGTTTAATGCGGAAAAACGAGAACAAAAAGGCACGGCGTCGGCGCGTCGTCTGAGGCATCAGATGAAGGTGCCTGCAGTACTTTATGGTGGGCATGCCGATCCTGAAATGCTGTCGCTGAATCATCAGGAAGTTGAGAAAAAACTGCTCGATGAGGGTTATTTTTCACACGTACTATCAATCAATGTGACGGGTGAGAAGCCGCAACAGGCAATTATGAAAGCCATGCATCGTCATCCAAGCAAAGCACGCATATTACATATGGATTTCATGCGTGTCAGTGCCGATGAAAAACTCAAGGTAAGCGTGCCATTGCATTTCTTAAATGAAGATGACTGCGTTGGTGTTAAAACTGGCGGCGGATCGGTGTTGCATAACATCACTGAGCTTGAGATTATCTGTTTGCCAGCGAATCTGCCAGAATTCATTGAAGTCGATGTCAGCGCGCTTGATATTGGTGATGCGCTACATATGACCCAGCTGACTATTCCTGAAAATGTTGAAGTCGTTGCCTTGACGCATGGTGAAGACCACGATCATGATCAGATTGTGGTTTCAGTGCAGCCGCCTAGAGTTGAGGAGGTAGAGGAGATTGTTGAGGATGAAGTTGATGAATCTGCAGCAGAAGACACTGCGACTGATGAAGACGAGTCAGATGAGTAACCAGATGTTTTTCAATAGCCTTTGATTGTTTTGTCTTCGAGGTATTGATTGTCAACACGTTACCTACTGGTTGGCCTGGGTAATCCAGGGCAGGAGTATGCCAAAACCAGGCATAACGCTGGGTTTTGGCTGGTTGATGGTTTTGCGGAGCTACATCATTGCAGCTTGCTCGGCAAAACAAGATTATCCGGTCAATTCGGCCAGGTGGAGATTAATGGTGACAGCTGGATTGTGTTGAAACCAACAGCCTACATGAATCGTTCAGGCATTGCTGTATACCTAGTGTCTCAGTATTACAATGTATTGCCAGAAAATATACTGGTAGTCCATGATGAGCTGGATTTTGAGCCTGGAACAATTCGTTTCAAAATAGGCGGTTCTCATGGCGGGCATAATGGTCTGCGAGATATTATTGCTCAGCTTGGTACGGCTGGTTTCCCCAGGTTAAGAATTGGCATCGGTCGTGGGTCTGATATGGCAACTTATGTGCTCAAAACCCCCAGCAAACAACATCGATCAGAAATAGACAATACATTGCCCGATGCAATCAGTTTGGTGCCTGATTTAATGGGAGCGCAGCGTCAACAAGCTATTCAGCAATTACATAGCAGCTAAGATACCTTTATAAAATAATTCAGGTTTCTGAAATTGTTGTCAAAATGTTCTTGAGCGAGTCTTTTTGTTGACAAAAATATACTTTCAGGCAACAATAGTCTGCTTGATGTTATGGAGGGGTTCCCGAGTGGTCAAAGGGATCAGACTGTAAATCTGACGGCTCAGCCTTCGGAGGTTCAAATCCTCCCCCCTCCACCATGCAGAAGAATTAACGGATATCGGAATACGTGCGCGGGTGTAGTTTAATGGTAGAACTTCAGCCTTCCAAGCTGACTACGTGGGTTCGATTCCCATCACCCGCTCCATTGTAAGTTGTCAGGGTTGCAATAATGGTCGTCCACATCGCGTCGCCCATATAGCTCAGTCGGTAGAGCACTTCCTTGGTAAGGAAGAGGTCACCGGTTCAAATCCGGTTATGGGCTCCATTGCTACATATTTGTTCAGTGTAATTAGAATTTAGAAGAGGTAATCGAATGTCCAAAGAGAAATTCGAGCGGACGAAGCCGCATGTTAATGTTGGAACAATTGGTCACGTCGATCATGGCAAGACGACGTTGACGGCAGCGCTGACCAAAGTGATGGCGGAAGCGCAGGGTGGTGAATTCAAAGCTTACGATCAAATTGATAATGCCCCGGAAGAGCGCGAGCGTGGTATTACGATAGCGACAGCCCATGTTGAGTACGAATCAACGAATCGTCACTATGCACATGTTGATTGTCCCGGGCATGCTGATTACGTGAAGAACATGATTACCGGAGCAGCGCAGATGGATGGCGCGATCCTGGTTGTCTCGGCAGCAGATGGTCCCATGCCGCAAACCCGCGAGCACATCCTGCTGGCGCGTCAAGTTGGTGTGCCGTACATTGTTGTCTACCTCAACAAAGCCGACATGGTCGATGATGAAGAGTTGATAGAACTGGTTGAAATGGAAGTGCGTGAATTACTGGATCTGTACGAATTTCCTGGCGACGACACGCCCATCACCATTGGCAGTGCCTTAAAGGCACTGGAAGGTGATGCCAGTGAGATTGGTGTTCCATCCGTCGTTAAGTTGGTTGAGACAATGGATAGCTATATCCCTCAGCCAGAACGTGCGATTAATCTTCCGTTTCTGTTGCCGATCGAAGATGTATTCTCGATTTCTGGTCGCGGCACGGTTGTCACCGGTCGAATTGAGCGTGGCAAGGTCGTGGTTGGTGAAGAGATAGAAATTGTCGGTATTAAGGACACCACCAAGACAACGTGTACAGGTGTTGAGATGTTCCGCAAACTGCTCGACCAGGGTGAAGCGGGTGATAATGTTGGTGTTTTATTACGTGGAACCAAGCGCGAAGAAGTTGAGCGTGGCCAGGTTCTGGCAAAGCCAGGATCAATTAACCCGCACACCAAGTTTGAAGCCGAGATCTACGTGTTATCCAAAGATGAAGGTGGACGACACACGCCATTTTTCAACGGATACCGCCCACAGTTTTATTTTCGCACCACCGATGTAACCGGTGCAGTTGATTTGCCGGAAGGTGTTGAGATGGTGATGCCAGGCGACAACGTGAAAGTCAATATTGAGCTACATGCGCCAATAGCGATGGAAGAAGGTTTACGCTTTGCGGTACGTGAAGGTGGACGCACGGTTGGCGCTGGTGTCGTTAGTAAGGTAATCGAGTAGCGAATAATTCGTCATATTGACAGTCAGGCGCTAAGTTAATATATGCTTCTGACTGCTGTTGTTAGTAATAATTAGGTCAGTAGCTCAATTGGCAGAGCAGCGGTCTCCAAAACCGCAGGTTGGGGGTTCGATTCCCTCCTGGCCTGCCACATAATTTAATGAATTCTGTTTATAAACTTCTATGAGCGAACAAGAAACATCATCAAACCCTGTGTTTGATACGTTAAAGCTGATTCTGGCGATTTTGATAATCATTGCCAGTCTCGTGGCTTATTATTATTACTCCCAGGAATCACAACTCTATCGAGTGTTAGGCGTGGTGGGTGCTTCAATTATAGCGCTAGGAATCACCGCAACTACTCGCTCAGGTCGGCAATTGTTGGGGTTTTTCCGTGAAGTACGCACAGAACTAAAGAAAGTAGTTTGGCCAACTCGCCATGAAACCACTCAGACAACACTTATTGTACTAGTGATGGTATTTATCGTTGGTATTGTTTTATGGTTGTTTGATATGTTCTTTTTTTGGGGTATCCATGCATTGAGCGAGCAGGCAGGCTAGTGTCTAAACATTGGTATGTTGTTCATGCATATTCCAACTATGAATACCAAGTAAAAAAAGCTCTTGAGGAGCGAATTGAAAGACTTGGTATGCAAGAGTTTTTTGGGGAAATACTCGTACCTACGGAAGAAGTGGTGGAAATGCGTGTTGGTGAGAAACGCAAAAGCCAACGAAAATTCTTTCCTGGTTATATTTTAGTTCAAATGGAACTAAATGATGATACGTGGCATTTGGTTAAAAGTGCACCACGTGTCCTTGGTTTTATTGGAGGCACAGCAGATCGACCAGCTCCGATTAGTGAGAAAGAGGCTAGAACCATTCTTGATCGCATGGAAGAAGGTGTCACTAAGCCAAAACCTAAAGTCATCTATGAACCTGGAGAAGTCGTTAGAGTAATAGATGGTCCATTTGCCGACTTTAATGGTGTTGTTGAAGAGATTGATTACGATAAGAACAAAATTAAAGTTTCTGTGCTTATTTTTGGACGATCCACTCCTGTTGAATTAAAGTTTGATCAAGTACAGAAAAGTTAAACATAATAAGTTTTTATTGGAAGGCAAAACCTTTAACATCACTTAAATATTATTGTCCAGGGGAGCCGCAAGGTGTTTGTACCCACAAGATTAGGAAAAGATAATGGCTAAAAAAATACTCTCGTATATTAAACTGCAAATTAAAGCAGGTGAAGCAAACCCCAGTCCGCCCGTTGGTCCTGCTCTAGGTCAACATGGTGTAAACATTATGGAGTTTTGTAAAGCATTTAATGCAAAAACACAGGAAGTTGAAAAAGGCTTACCAATTCCGGTTGTTATAACAGTTTACGAAGATCGTAGCTTTTCCTTTATCACCAAAACACCTCCAGCAGCTGTATTATTAAGAAAAGCAGCTGGAATAGCGAAAGGCAGTCCTACTCCGAATTCTGTTAAAGTCGCAAAGGTTACTCGTGCACAAATTGAAGACATTGCTCGCACCAAAGATCCAGATTTAACTGCTGGTGATATGGATGCTGCTGTGCGTACCATTGCTGGAAGCGCGCGCAGCATGGGTATCGATGTGGAAGGGATATAATGGCTAAATTATCTAAACGATTTAAAGCAATTAACGAACAATATGATCGCAGTCAAACATATGGGATTGATCAAGCACTGACCATGGTAAAGGATTTTTCCAAGGTTAAATTTGATGAGTCTGTTGATGTCAGCGTAAACCTCGGGATTGATGCACGTAAATCAGACCAAATGATCCGCGGCGCAACCGTATTGCCAGCGGGCACAGGTAAAACCATGCGTGTTGCTGTGTTTACTCAAGGCGACAATGTCGATGCGGCAACTTCTGCAGGTGCAGATGTGGTTGGTATGGATGACTTGGCGCAGCAAATGAAAAATGGTGATATTGCTTTTGATGTTGTGATTGCCTCGCCAGATGCAATGCGAGTTGTCGGTCAACTGGGCACCTTGCTTGGACCGCGTGGTTTAATGCCGAATCCTAAAGTTGGCACAGTGACTGCTGATGTTGCCCAGGCGGTTACCAATGCGAAAAGCGGTCAAGTACGCTATCGCACAGACAAGGCAGGTATATTACAGTGCACAATTGGCAAAGCCAGTTTTAAGGTTGAATCATTGAAGAGTAATCTTGATGCCTTATTAGCTGATGTACAAAAAGCTAAGCCTGCTGCCGCAAAAGGTGTTTTTTTAAAAAAAATCACTATTTCAACGACTATGGGGCCTGGTATTACAGTTGATCAGGCGAGTCTAGAAACATAGGTTTTTGATTTATATTATATAAGAGTGGTGCAAGTAACTTAAGCTTTTCGCGTCTCATATTCAGTCCATATATTGGTCGGTCTTCAAATTGGAATCCTAAGTGTTGTTCTACATCACTCTTGTGGTTTTTCTCAATCAGATCGATTAAACCTGAATTCACTCTGAGTGCGATATTGTTTAATTTGTTTGCAGTAACTCCTTAGCCTGAGAAATCGGGTCTAAAATCTGGGTTGCCGGGTTAAAACCGGCAACCGTCAGAGACCGCAGGTGCCTTGTTGGGCTTAATGTAATACCTGCGTAGATGGTTGCACATCGCTGGCTTTTGCCTGGCATGGTAACTAAATAGTGCATCTTGCTTTGATGAGATGTTGATTAATATGAGGCTCTAGAACGGAGTCTTAATAACCGGAGGTTAATCGTGGCACTGAGACTCGAAGAGAAAAAAATCGTAGTCACAGAAGTTGCTGAGATTGCCACGCATGCATTATCTGCTATTGCTGTCAATTATCAGGGTCTATCTGTTGGTGAAATGACTGAATTTCGTCAACAGGCAAGGGATGCCAATGTCAGTGTTCGAGTGATTAAAAATTCACTTGCACGTCGGGCTTTGGTCGGAACCGAGTTTGAATGCATGAGCGAAGGTCTTGTTGGTCCTTTAGCTTTTGCGTTTTCAATGGATGATCCTGCCGCTGCAGCTCGAATTATCAAAGAGTTTTCAAAAGACCACCCAAAGATGGAAACATCTTTGGTGTCGCTTGACGGTAAACTTTTTGATGTTTCAGAGCTAGAGCGCTTGTCTAAATTACCAACTTACGAACAAGGTTTGGCAATGATTATGGGCGTTATGAAAGCACCAATTGAAAAGTTTGTGCGTACATTGTCTGAACCGCACGCCAAACTGGCGCGTACTTTGGCAGCTGTACGAGATCAAAAACAAGCAGCTTAATGTAGCAAGGGCACTCGCTGTTCTGGTTGAAAACCCATACGATATTTAGGAGAGTTATTCTTATGGCATTATCCCAAGAAGATATTCTGGAAGCTATTTCCAATATGAGCGTTATTGAAGTCGTTGATCTGGTTTCTGCGATGGAAGAAAAATTTGGTGTATCTGCAGCAGCACCAGTTGCAGTCGCTGCAGCTGGTGCTGGAGATGGTGGCGCTGCTGCTGCCGAACAAACTGAGTTTGATGTTGTGATGACCAGTTTTGGTGGAAATAAGGTTTCAGTTATTAAAGCAGTTCGTGCTGCTACAGGCCTTGGTTTAAAAGAAGCAAAAGCAGCTGTCGAAGCTGCTCCAGCATCGATAAAAGAAGGTGTTAGCAAAGACGAAGCTGAAGAACTGAAAAAGCAGCTTGAAGAAGCAGGTGCAGAAGTAGAAATTAAGTAATTTGATTTCAACAACTTGTTAACTGTTTTGCTTACTGGCTGGTAGTCGATAGACTACCGGCCTTTTCCATCTGTTTATTACGTAAATGCAACTACAAAGCACTTACATAATACCTATTTAGACTGCCATGTTTGGCTTCTCAATAAGGGAAATATGCATAACTTTACTTATTGCTCAATGGGAGTACGTTAACTTTGCACAGTCATACACGCCACTCTTCGAGCCAGCTTTTCCTGTCCAAAACCGCACACGCGTTTTAGTGGCAGTGATGGGGCTCCAAAACAAGCGGTGAACATTAAGCGGAGTTTTATAATCCGCGAAGTACGGCAAAATATCAGTGCATTTTGCCATAATTGATGATCATTAATCATACAGATACATTTCTGTCATTCTCTGCAGGATCCGAATATGACATATTCATTTACTGAAAAAAAGCGTATTAGAAAAAGTTTCGGCAATCGCTCGGAATTTCTTAATGTGCCTTTTTTGCTCGCATTACAAATTGACTCATATAAAAAATTTTTACAGCAAGGTGATCATTCAGACACGATTGGAGATCAGGGCATCGAGGCTGCTTTTAAGTCAGTATTCCCTGTTATAAGCCATTCTGGATATGCAGTGCTTGAATATGTCAGTTCACGTTTGGGTGAACCTGCTTTTACAGTGCGTGAGTGTAAGCAGCGTGGATTGACCTATGCTGCTCCAATTCGAGTCTTGGTAAGACTCGTCCTCTATGATAGAGACGCTCCGGTCAGTAAAAAAGTTGTTAAAGATATCAAAGAACAAGAAGTTTATATGGGTGAACTTCCCTTGATGACTGAAAACGGCACCTTTGTCATCAATGGTACTGAGCGTGTGATTGTTTCACAACTACATCGCTCACCTGGTGTGTTTTTCGATCATGATAAAGGCAAGACACATTCATCGGGAAAGCTGTTATTTAATGCACGTGTCATCCCGTATCGTGGCTCATGGCTGGATTTTGAATTTGATCATAAGGATATCCTTTATACACGTATCGATCGTAGGCGAAAACTACCTGTGACGATTTTGTTACGAGCGTTGGATTATTCTGATGAAGAAATTATTGATGCTTATTTTGAAAAGCATCGTTATACAATTAAAAAAGACAAAGTATATCTAGACCTAGTGCCTGAACGCCTGCGTGGTGAAATGGCTGCTTTTGATATTGTTGTTAAAGGTGACGTTCTGGTTGAGCAGGATCATCGCATTACAGCAAGACATATCAAAAAACTGGAACAGGCCAAATTAAAGTTAATTGAAGTTCCTGATCAGTACCTGGTTGGTCAGATTCTAGCGCTAAACATTGTTGATGAGTCAACCGGCGAAATGGTTGCAAAAGCCAATGATGAGATTATTACAGAGACATTAGAAGCATTGAAAGACAATGGTGTTAAAACCTTCACCACTTTGTACACCAATGATCTTGATCGTGGGCCTTATATTTCTAACACCTTACGCGTTGACCCTTCAACCAATAGACTGGAGGCGTTGGTAGAGATCTATAGAATGATGCGTCCTGGTGAGCCTCCAACCAAAGAGGCTGCTGAAAACTTATTTCAAAACCTGTTTTTTTCCTCAGACCGTTATGATTTGTCTGCCGTTGGTAGAATGAAATTTAATCGTCGGCTGGAACGTGATGAAATTACTGGTGAAGGGGTCTTATCTAAAGAAGATATTCAAGAAGTTATTAAAACCTTAATTGAAATCCGTAATGGTAATGGTGTCATTGATGATATCGATCACCTCGGAAATCGACGCGTTCGGACTGTCGGCGAAATGGTTGAAAATCAATTTCGAGTCGGTTTGGTTCGTGTTGAACGAGCGGTAAAAGAACGCCTTACCCTGGCAGATTCTGAAGGTTTGATGCCTCAGGAAATTGTCAACGCAAAACCGGTTTCTGCCGCAATCAAAGAATTTTTTGGCTCAAGTCAATTATCGCAGTTTATGGATCAAAATAATCCTTTGTCTGAGGTTACTCACAAACGCAGGGTTTCTGCGCTTGGTCCTGGCGGTCTGGCTCGTGAACGAGCTGGTTTTGAGGTGCGTGATGTGCATCCAACTCACTATGGGCGTGTGTGTCCAATCGAAACACCTGAAGGACCCAATATTGGACTCATTAACTCATTAGCTGTTTATGCTCGCACCAACCAATATGGTTTTCTGGAATCTCCATATCGCCGGGTTGTTGATAGAGTTGTCACTGATGACGTTGATTATTTGTCTGCAATTGAAGAAGGGCAGTTTGTCATTGCTCAGACCGGTGTTAATCTCGATGATAAAAACCGTATAGTTGATGATCTGGTTTCATGTCGACATAGAGAAGAGTTTATTTTATCGACTTCTGATACTGTTCAATATATGGATGTTTCGCCCAAACAAATCGTATCAGTTGCAGCATCTCTAATCCCGTTTCTTGAACATGATGATGCTAACAGAGCGTTGATGGGATCTAACATGCAACGTCAGGCAGTGCCAACATTGAGGGCCGAGAAACCTTTGGTTGGTACTGGTATGGAACGCGCTGTGGCAACCAACTCAGGTGTAACAGTCATTGCTGATCGTGGTGGTTCAGTTGTTACAGTTGATGCAGCACGCATTGTTATCCGAGTTAACGAAGACGAACGGAAAGCTGATGAGCCTGGAGTTGATATTTATGACTTGGTTAAATACACACGTTCAAATCAGAATACTTGTATCAATCAAAAGCCATTGGTCAAACCCGGAGATATCATCAACAGTGGAGATGTGATGGCTGACGGACCATCCACAGACTTTGGTGAACTCGCGCTGGGACAGAACCTGCGAGTGGCATTTATGCCCTGGCATGGCTATAACTTCGAAGATTCAATTCTTATATCAGAACAGGTTGTAAAAGAGGATCGTTTCACAACAATTCATATTGAAGAAAAAACTTGTGTTGCTCGTGACACTAAATTAGGTCGTGAAGAGATTACTTCTGATATCCCCAATGTCAGCGAAGAAGCCTTATCAAAATTGGATCACTCTGGGATTGCTTATATCGGAGCCGAAGTGAGACCTGGTGATATTCTGGTTGGTAAAGTCAGTCCGAAAGGTGAGTCACAGTTATCACCAGAGGAAAAATTGTTACGCGCAATTTTTGGTGAAAAAGCATCGGATGTTAAAGATACATCGTTACGTGTCCCTTTTGGTGTTGTTGGAACAGTAATTGATGTCAAGATATTTACCCGCGATGGGGTAGAGAAAGATGCACGTGCACTTGAAATTGAAGAAATGGAGCTCGATCGAGTCAGAAAAAATCTCTATGATCAACGCAGAATCATGGAAGATGAACTGTACTCACGTGTTAAAGAAATCATTATCGGAAAAGTTGCTGAGTCTGGCCCTGAGGGTTTGAAAAAAGGTAGCAAAATTGATGACAACTATCTTGGTTCACTCGAGATGTCCCAGCGACTGGCAATCCGCGTGAATAATGAAGACAACAATATTCAACTGGAAGCGATTGCAGCGCAAATTGAAAAACTGGAAGTTGATTTTGTTCAACAGTTTGAGGCGCAGAAAAAGAAAATCACCATGGGCGATGATCTTGCGCCAGGCGTGATAAAAATGGTGAAAGTTTATCTTGCAGTGCGCAGATGCATCCAGCCTGGAGATAAAATGGCCGGGCGTCATGGTAATAAAGGCGTTATTTCACGTATTGTGCCAGTCGAAGATATGCCTTATCTGGAGGATGGAACACCCGTTGATATCGTCTTAAACCCACTGGGTGTGCCATCACGAATGAATGTAGGTCAGGTGCTGGAAACACATTTAGGTTGGGCTGCGAATGGTTTGGGGCTTAAGATTGGTAAAATGCTGAAGGCTCAAGCAAAAGTAGACGAAGTACGCGAATTTTTGACTCAAATCTATAACAAATGTGGAAGCACTGAAGAACTGGATTTACTCGATAATAATCAAATCCTTGAACTTGCCGGAAATCTTAAAAAAGGTGTTCCATTGGCAACACCAGTTTTCGATGGAGCATCAGAAGAAGACATTCGTTATATGTTAAACCTGGCCGGGTTGTCTGAAACCGGACAATCGACACTTTACGATGGGCTCACTGGTGAAATATTCGATCGACCAGTGACTGTGGGTTATATGTATATGTTGAAACTTAACCATCTGGTTGATGACAAAATGCATGCTCGATCGACTGGTCCTTATAGTCTGGTTACTCAACAACCACTTGGTGGTAAAGCCCAGTTTGGTGGACAGCGTTTTGGAGAAATGGAAGTCTGGGCATTGGAGGCGTACGGAGCAGCGTATACCTTACAAGAAATGCTCACTGTTAAATCAGATGATGTCGCAGGTAGAACTAAAATGTATAAAAACATTGTCGATGGTAACCACACAATGGATCCTGGTATGCCCGAGTCATTTAATGTGTTGATCAAAGAAATTCGCTCATTAGCAATTAATATCGAGCTGGAAGAGGATTAAGAAACGATGTAGACACTGATGTTAGCTGCTCAAAAACCTAAGCAGTGTTTAAACACACAACAGAGACTCAATG
Organism: Methylococcales bacterium; assembly: GCA_965224565.1. GTDB lineage: Bacteria > Pseudomonadota > Gammaproteobacteria > Methylococcales > DRLZ01 > DRLZ01. The sequence goes on from CBDCZN010000002.1 coordinate 1,916,661, forward strand.
CTTAATAATTAGTGATGGCATTTAATCTCAATCAGTTTTGTATTCATGTTCCGGAGTCATTAATGTGACGTTATTCGAGACTGTTACATTAATCGGTTAGAACTCATTTGCAGGGGATAGATCATTGAAAAATCTACTCAACTTTTTTAAGCGCCAGACTAAGAACGAAGAATTTGATGTTATCCAGATTGGTTTAGCATCGCCAAGTATGATTCGTTCCTGGTCTTATGGTGAAGTTAAAAAGCCGGAAACGATCAATTATCGTACATTCAAGCCAGAACGTGATGGCTTGTTTTGTGCTAAAACATTTGGCCCAGTTAGCGATTATGAATGCCTGTGTGGCAAATATAAACGCCTCAAACATCGCGGTGTGATTTGTGAGAAATGTGGTGTTGAAGTCACACTGTCCAATGTCCGCCGTGAGCGGATGGGGCATATTGACCTTGCCAGTCCAGTCGCACATATCTGGTTTTTGAAATCATTACCATCCAGAATTGCGTTATTACTTGATATGACGCTGCGCGAAGTTGAGCGAATACTTTATTTTGAGTCATTTGTTGTCACCGATCCGCACGCTGTGCAGGATCTGGAAGCAGGACAATTACTCAAGGAAGAGGAGTATCTCGAAAAAGTCGAAGAATATGGTGATGAATTTACTGCAATGATGGGTGCTGAGGCAGTTTATCATTTGCTCAAGTCAATGGACTTGAAAAAAGAAATGTCTACCATCCGTGACGACTTGGCAAATACCAATTCTGAAACCAAGCGTAAAAAACTAACCAAACGAATTAAGCTAATTGAATCGTTGGTTAGTTCTAATAATCGTCCTGAGTGGATGATTCTGACCGTATTACCTGTGCTTCCGCCTGAACTTAGGCCTTTGGTTCCGCTGGATGGAGGACGTTTCGCAACGTCTGATCTGAATGATTTATATCGCCGAGTGATTAACCGTAACAATCGTTTGAAGCGTTTGCTGGATTTGAATGCGCCTGACATCATTGTGCGTAATGAAAAACGCATGTTGCAGGAATCGGTGGATGCACTGCTTGATAATGGTCGTCGTGGCCGAGCGATTACTGGCACCACAAAACGACCATTGAAATCCCTGGCTGACATGATCAAGGGCAAGCAAGGTCGTTTCCGCCAGAATCTGTTAGGTAAGCGTGTTGATTATTCTGGACGCTCGGTTATTGTGGTTGGACCGACACTTAAATTACACCAGTGTGGTCTTCCCAAAAAAATGGCACTGGAATTGTTCAAGCCATTTATCTTTAGCAAATTGCAATTACGTGGCTTGGTGACAACCATTAAAGCCGCGAAAAAAGTAGTCGAGCGCGAAGGCCCAGAAGTTTGGGATATTCTTGAAGAAGTTGTTCGTGAACATCCAGTGTTATTAAATCGTGCTCCGACATTGCATCGACTTGGGATCCAGGCGTTTGAGCCGATTTTAGTAGAAGGTAAAGCAATTCAGTTACACCCATTGGTATGCACAGTGTTTAACGCTGATTTCGATGGTGACCAAATGGCTGTTCACGTGCCATTATCAGTTGAAGCGCAATTAGAAGCGCGGGTGTTGATGATGTCCACCAATAACATCTTGTCATCAGCTAGTGGTGAACCAGTCATTACGCCGACTCAAGATGTGGTGCTTGGGTTGTACTACATGACACGCGAAAGGATCGATGTACTTGGCGAAGGGATGGTCTTCACTGACAGTCTAGAAATTAATCGCGCAATTGATGCAAAAGTGTTGTGCATTCACGCCAGGATTGAAGTACGCATCCAGGAATCTTTGCCAGATGACGAGGGCCAATTGCAAACCATCACTCGCAGGGTCAAAACCACTGCAGGTCGCGCATTATTATGGACAATTGTTCCGCCTGGACTACCGTTTAATTGTGTTGATAAAGATATGACCAAAAAGGAAATATCGAACCTGTTAAATCAGTGCTATCGTACGCTGGGTGTTAAACATACAGTGATTTTTGCGGATCAATTAATGTATATGGGGTTTTCCAACGCAACGCGCTCCGGTGTTTCATTTGGCTTGATGGATATGGAAATCCCTGAAGAGAAACAATCAATTATTGCTGGCGCTGAAAACGAAGTTAAAGAAATCCAGAGTCAGTATGCTGGTGGTTTGGTAACCAATGGCGAACGCTACAATAAAGTTGTTGATATCTGGTCACATGCCAATGAACAAGTAGCAAAAGTAATGATGGATCGTTTGGGTTACGATACCGTGCAAGATGCTGAAGGCAATACGATTAAACAAAAATCAATGAATTCTGTCTTCATGATGGCTGATTCTGGCGCAAGGGGGTCAGCTGCACAAATTCGTCAACTCTCAGGTATGCGTGGTTTGATGGCAAAGCCGGACGGCTCGATTATTGAAACCCCAATTACCGCTAATTTCCGCGAAGGACTTGATGTTCTGCAATATTTTGTTTCAACACATGGTGCTCGCAAAGGTTTGGCAGATACCGCTTTAAAAACAGCTAACTCAGGTTATTTAACACGCCGTCTGGTTGATGTTGGCCAAGATCTGGTGATTAAAGAAGACGATTGTGGAACCCCAAATGGTCTTTTAATGACACCATTAATTGAAGGTGGAGATGTTGTAGAACCATTATCAGAGCGCGTACTGGGTCGTGTCGTCGCTGTCGATATTATTGCCCCTGGCAGTGAAGAGATGATCGCTGAAACAGGAACAATGCTCGATGAAGATCTAGTCAAGGTGCTCGATGAGAACAGTGTTGAGAATGTCATTGTACGTTCAGTAATTACCTGTGAAACACGTTATGGTGTCTGCGCCTCCTGTTATGGTCGAGATCTTGGTCGAGGTCATAAAATTAATATGGGTGAAGCGGTTGGTGTGATTGCGGCGCAATCAATTGGTGAACCTGGAACGCAGCTTACAATGCGTACATTTCATATCGGTGGCGCGGCATCACGATCAGCGGCAATTAGCAGTATCGAAGCCAAATCATCGGGTACAGTGCGTTTATCTAACCTTAAAACCATTCATAATTCAGAAAATAACCTGGTTGCTGTTTCAAGGTCTGGTGAACTGAGTATTATCGATGAACATGGTCGTGAGCGTGAACGCTACAAAATTCCCTATGGTGCGGTGTTATCAATCGCAGATGGTGATTCTATAGCCGCTGGTGCTGTTGCTGTCAACTGGGATCCACATACTCATCCAGTTATTACGGAGGTTACCGGTCAGATTAAGTTTATAGATTTTGTTGATGGTGTTACCGTCCATCAACAGTCAGATGAAATTACTGGAATTAGCTCGCTGGTAGTGATTGATCCCGCTCAACGAAGTGGTGCGGGTAAAGAGTTACGACCAATGATCAAGTTGCTTGATACACAAGGCAATGACTTGTTTTTTCCTGGAACCGATGTTGTCGCACAATATTTCTTGCCGTCTGAAGCACTGGTGACCTGTCAGGATGGTGCAAGTGTTGAAATTGGTGATGTGTTGGCACGAATTCCACAGGAATCCAGTAAAACACGTGATATTACTGGTGGTTTACCTAGAGTTGCAGATTTATTCGAAGCGCGTAAAACCAAAGATCCGGCTATTCTTGCTGAAGCAACTGGCACGGTTAGTTTTGGTAAAGAAACAAAAGGCAAACGACGTATTGTAATTACCAACCCTGAGAGTGATTCAAACGAAATTCTGGTACCAAAATGGCGTCATATTACTGTTTTTGAAGGCGAATCAGTGGAACGTGGAGAAACCATCGCTGAAGGTGAATTGACCTTGCACGATATTTTGCGACTTCGAGGCGTTGCTGCGTTATCATCATTTCTTGTCAATGAGATCCAGGAAGTCTATCGATTGCAAGGTGTGAAAATCAACGATAAACATATCGAAGTGATTATTCGTCAAATGTTACGTAAAGTAGAAATTAATGCCGTTGGTGATACCACATTCCTGAAAGGTGAACAGGTTGAACGTGCGCGCTTTTATGAAGAAAATGAACGTGTTGAAGCAGAAGGTAAAGTACCAGCAATTGCTGATACAGTGTTATTAGGGATTACCAAAGCTTCTCTGGCAACTGAATCATTTATTTCTGCAGCGTCGTTCCAGGAAACGACACGCGTATTGACTGATGCAGCCGTGCGCGGTTTGAAAGACCCACTTCATGGACTCAAGGAAAATGTCATTGTTGGTCGGTTGATCCCTGCAGGAACAGGTCTAGCCTATCATTCTGAGCGTAAACGAAGACGCTTGTCATCAACTCAGATAGTCCCTCCGGTAGAAGAGGCGGCTAAGTCAGAAGTTGATAATCAGGATATTGAAGATGCTTTGAAGAAGGCCCTGAATACATAATCTTGATCGCGAAGCGAATTTCGGGGGTTTGACCCTGACACATTAGCCGGAAAATTTGAAAACCAATGTTTTCAATTCAAATCCACCTAAACTTTGCCAAACTCGGTCGCTTGCGACCGAGTTTTTGATGCCACGATAAAAGTGATCTAAAAATGCCCACATATACACTGTATGCTGGGCTTTTTCGCCCACTGCTGTCTTCCTCTCCTGCATTGATTGAGATCTTAACAGGTCTTAAGTCAGGTTTTAACCAGGACAGGCGCAAACTATCTTAGTGCCTGTTTTATTTTGCCATGTTGCTGTCGACAATGTCGATAATTTTTTGTCTAATGTTAGCTTCCATCTCTGATTGCAAAGGAATCATGTTGTCTTGATCATCGGTAACATAAAACAAGTCTTCTGCACGCGCACCAATTGTAGCAATCTTGGCATAATGAATTATTAAATTCAAAGCTTCCAGCGCGACTCCCACTTTAGATAACAAACCAGGTCGATCAGTGCTGATCAGTTCGATTACTGTGTAGGGCTGATGAGCATCGTCGAAAAACAATACCTGGGTTGGAATCGGAAAGTTCTGAAGCTTCTCGGGTGTTCTTCTTAAAACCTGCAATGAGTTTTTGTCCTGGTTGAGCAAGCGTTGTTGTATTTCACTGACAATTTGATGTTGTCGATAGAGTTCTTCCAGAACATGGCCATTATTTTCAATCACTAAAAAACTGCAAAACACATGCTGCTTAATCGGCATCATACGTGCGTCAACAATATCGAGTCCTAATTGATCCAATGTCCGCGTAATACTAGTAAATACCGGATAGTCAACTGGAGCATGCACGAAGATTTCAGTTGCGTGTTTGAATGCATTGGGACGTAACAAAATCAACGGTGACTGTTGCGGCCGTTGTGAAAGAAGAGCAATGGTATGCCATGTACATTCATTTGCATTATGGCGAATAAAATAGTCGTCATTAAATTGATGTTTCCAGACAGGCAGAAAGGTTTGTTTGGCTATACCAAGTTTGAGTAATTGCTGACTGGCTGCTGCGCGCACTGTGGTAATGATTTCCTGGTGTGTCACAGGATTATTCAAACCACGACGAAATGCCCGGCGACAAGCATTGTAAAGCTGGATTAATAACGAATCTTTCCAGCCGTTCCACAAATCAGGATTGGTTGCACGTATATCTGCAACAGTGAGTAGATAGAGGTAATTTAGTCTTTCAAGTGTCTTGCAATGTGCTGCAAATTCATTGATGACATCAGGATCTGATATGTCAAGTCGTTGAGCCGTCATTGACATGTGCAGATGATTGGTGACCAGCCAGGTCAGTAGATTGGTATCATCTTGATTCAAACCATGGCGTTTGCAGAATTTGCCCGCAATATTTGCACCAATCTCGGAATGATTGCCACCGCGCCCTTTGCCAATATCGTGTAAAAACCCGGCTAGATACAAAACTTCAGGTTTGGATATGGATTGGAAAACATCGTAGCAGAATGGTAATTCGTGTCGAAATTTCTGGAGACTAAAGCGTCGCAGATTACGTACGACGTACAAGATATGCTCATCAACAGTCAAGGTATGAAACAGATCAAACTGCATACGTCCAAGAATATAGTCAAATTCAGGTAAGTAAGCAGGTAATACGCCATAGCGTTTCATTCTGCGTAATTCATGGGTCAGTCCAGTACCTTGGCGCCACAGCACCATAAAAGTGCGGATTGCATCTGTATTGCATCTGAAATCATCATCGATCAGATGGAGATGTTTGCGTATTTGGCGCAGTGTTGAAACGTGAATGCCTTTGAGCTCTTGATGTTCTTGCATGAACACAAAGATTTCCAATAGTGCTGGAGGGTATTGCTTGAAAACATCTGGCTGTGAAGTTTTAAGGTATTGACCAACAATCTGAAAATTATTGTTTAAAGTAGTGACTTGTTGCGAACTTCGCTCTGGTTCAAACTTGGTTGCGAGTACTTGCAGCAACATTTCATTGAGTCGTTCTGCTTCTATAATCGTGCAGTAATAATCCTGCATAAATTTCTCAACAGCGCGACTATTCTCATCATCATGATAACCAAAAATTTCTGCAATTTTGGGTTGATACTCAAACAGTAAACGTTCTTCTGGCTTGTTAGCAAGTTGATGCAGTGTGTTTCTTATTTTCCATAAAAAACGCCTCGCGTCTCTGTATTCCAGATATTCATCTTCAGTAATTAAACCGATTTGAATCAGTTTAGCCAATGTATCTATTTGATATTGACTTTGTGCAACCCAACGGATAGTTTGTAAATCACGCAGACCACCAGGTCCTTCTTTAATATTGGGTTCAAGTCGATATGCAGTTTCTCCAAATTTTTGATGTCTTTGTTGTTGCTCCTCAATTTTTAGATTATAAAATTCTTCCGCTGAACAACTGATGATTTGGCTAAATTGAGTTCCAAGCTGGCTAGGCAATTGTTGATTGCCATAGATAAATCGCAGATCCAGGATGGAGGTCATAAAGCTCACATCGTTTTGCGCAAGACTGATACATTGCGGGATTGTCTGGATTGATTGGGCAGGCTTGAGTCCGATATCCCAGAGAAACTGCAGAAAAGCAGAGATTGTTTCTTGCATTTCAGTTTCAGGTGAAGTGTCGCAGAGTATTAATAAATCAATATCTGAGAAAGGAAACAGCTCTTGTCTTCCGTAACCTCCAAGTGCAATCAATGCGAACAGATCGGCTCGCTTACCCAAAAAACTCTGCCAGCTTTTAGAAAGCAACTGATCAATATACTCTGAGCGTTGTTTAATGAGCTGAGTAGCGGGGATGTCATCGCCCTGGGTTGATAAATCCAGATTGAATTGTCTGAGTTGCTCTCGAACAGACTGAGTTAGATCGTTTGTACCAAGTGAATTATTGATGGTAATGGTCATTAGAGTTTATTGATCTCTTCATCAGGACGTGCAGTGAGCACCTCAAAACCATTGTCTGTAACCAATATTGTATGTTCCCACTGCGCCGACAGGCTGTGGTCTTTAGTGTGGACTGTCCAGCCGTCTGAGAGCATTTTGATATGACGTTTACCTTGATTGAGCATTGGCTCAATGGTGAATATCATACCAGCTTTAAGCTTTAGACCGGTGTCTGGTTGCCCATAATGTAGAACTTGTGGGTCTTCATGAAATCCAGTACCGATTCCATGCCCGCAGAATTCTCTGACAACTGAGTATCGTGCAGCATGGGCATGCTGCTGGATAACATGTCCGATATCGCCAAGTCGCGCACCAGGCTTAACTTGCTTGATCCCAAGATACAATGCTTCCTGGGTTACCTTGATTAATCGGGTTGCAAAATTAGCAACTTTGCCGACCTCAAACATCTTGCTAGTATCACCATGATAACTATCTTTGATCACGGTAATGTCGATATTTACAATGTCACCGCTTTTCAATGCCTTGTCGTTGGGTATTCCATGGCATATCGTATGATTCACCGAAGTACAGATCGACTTGGGAAACCCCCTGTAGTCTAATGGGGCGGGAATCGCATTTTGTATGTCCACAATATAATTATGGCAGATTGTGTCGAGTTGATTTGTGGTAATACCTGCTACGACATGTTGCCCGATCATTTCGAGAACATCTGCAGCCAGTTTACCCGCAGTACGCATTTTTTCTATTTCATCAGCGGATTTGATTGATACACTCATAATACTTGTTCCAAATAATAATACGGAATCTAACAATTTAGCTAATCACTACTTGGTATCAACACGATATCTAAAAATCCCACGAGCAGCTTGACTCAAAGCAGAGTGGATATGGATGCGTGAATTAACCTCATGAATTAACCCTGTCTTTTATGTGTTTTTTTCTTGTTAAACCAATTAGCTGTGATTTGAAAGAGCATATACTATTCAGGTGAAAATTACTCTTCGGTACTCAGTCACAGTAATGAAACGCAATAGAAATCGAAAGATTTGCCTCATCTACCGATTGTAGCGTTGTTCACTATTGCTTTATATGTTATAAAGATGGGCTAATTTTAGCAATTAAATTCTCATGTATATCGTCACGATTAACTGGGTGCCCTGCGATGAAGTTTGAAACAGACGTTTTTACCTTCACTAGGTGTTGTTGATCGGGATATACAGAGGCTCAACCCAAGAGGCAGATAAGATCTGTCAATATTTAAGGAGATTTACCAATGGCAAAAGTCACAATGCGCCAAATGCTTGAAGCAGGTGTTCATTTTGGTCACCAAACACGATACTGGTGTCCGAAAATGGCTCCGTATATCTTTGGCGCAAAAAGCAAAATCCATATTATCAATCTTGAAAAAACCATGCCTCTTTTTCATGAAACAATGGATTACATCAAAGATGTAGCTGCGAACAAGGGATCAATCATGTTTGTAGGAACCAAAAAAGCTGCTCAAAAAACTATTGCTGAAGAGGCGGACCGTTGTGGTATGCCCTATGTTAATCATCGTTGGCTAGGTGGGATGTTAACCAACTTCAAGACAATTCGGCAGTCTATCAGGCGCCTTAAAGAACTGGAGAGTATGCAGGAGGATGGTAGTATCCAACGCTTCAACAAAAAAGAAGCTTTAGGCTATCAAAGAGAGTTGAATAAACTGGAACGAAGTCTTGGTGGTATTAAGGATATGCCTGCATTGCCGAGTGCATTGTTTGTCATTGATGTTGGGGTGGAAAATATTGCTGTGAATGAAGCAATCAAATTAGGTATTCCCGTAATCGGAGTGGTGGATACCAATAATAATCCTGACTGCGTTGATTATATGATTCCTGGCAATGATGATTCAATTCGTGCCATTCAACTTTATGTGCAAAGTGCAGCAGCAGCAGTACTAGAAGGTAAAGCGGAACAGCTTAGTCTTGGTGGTGTTAGTGACGACGACTTTGTTGAAATGACCGATGAAACTGAAACTAAAGAAGCAGAACAGCCTGTCACAGAGAAGGCTTCTGCGACAGAGCCGAAAAAAACATCGAAACCAGCAGTTGAGCCGGAAGCAGTCGAGACTCCCAAAGTAGCAGCTGAGTCAGAAGCAGTCGAAACTCCCAAAGCAGCAGCTGAACCTGCAGTAGAAACAACTGATCCGGTTACTGAAGATAAAGCGTCAAAGCCAGCGGAATCAGCAGCAAACTAAATAAATAAACACTTCATAAGGAGTATTTTACTGCAAACAGTGACTGCTTGTTTTACAGACACTTCTCAGCAGCAATTTCCAAGCATTCTCCTTAAACAAGATATACAAAAAGCGAAAATTTCAGGTGTGAAGTGAATAGCAGAACCCTGTTTGAATAGTTTTATTATTGCAGGAATTTGAGAGCACTATTTCTTGCCTTAATGTACCTTTTGGTGAAATCTTGAACATGTTCTAAGAAGTTTATTGTGTAGTGCCAACACTATTGGTGTATCACAAAAATGAATCAATATTATGTAGATTAGGATTGAAAGATGAGTATTACAGCGGCAATGGTAAAAGAACTACGTGAGCGTACTGGCTCCGGAATGATGGAATGTAAAAAAGCACTGGTGGAAGCTGATGGTGTTATGGAGACTGCTATTGAGCAAATGCGTAAAGCTGGTCTTGCTAAAGCCGATAAAAAATCTGATCGCACAGCAGCAGAAGGCAACATTACCATCAAGACTTCAGATTCAGGTCAACAAGCCGTTATTGTTGAGGTCAATTGTGAAACAGATTTTGTTGGTAATGGCGATCATTTTAAGGAATTCACAGACGCAATCTGTGAGCTGGCTTTATCTTCAGGAGTCACCACAACACAGGCACTTTTAGAACAAAACATGGGTAGTGGAACTGTTGAAGATGCACGCAAAGCATTAATAGCCAAGATCGGTGAGAATATTAATATTCGTCGTTTGGAAAGAATAGAATCCTCACAGGGCAAAGTTTTTCATTATCTACACGGCAATCGAATCGGTGTTATTGTTGATGTTGCCAGTGTTGACGAAGAAACAGGTCGTGGAATTGCCATGCATGTCGCAGCCAGCAAACCGGTTTGTGTGTCAGATGATCAAGTGGACACAGCATTGCTCGATAAAGAACGTGAAATTTTTTCTGCACAAGCTGAAGCGAGTGGCAAACCACCCCAGATTATTGAGAAAATGGTGGAAGGGCGGTTAAAAAAATACTTGAAAGAAGTCACTTTGCTTGGTCAACCGTATATTAAAGATCCCGATCTGAGTGTTGCTAAATTACTCTCAAAAGCAAATGGAGCTGTCGCTAGTTTTACCCGCTTTGAGGTTGGAGAAGGGATTGAAAAAGTACAGGAAAACTTTGCTGAAGAAGTAATGGCTCAGGTCAGAGGAGCTTAATGAGGTGGGTTTTATATTATTCTCAAGTGACTTCTTGATAAGAAAACCTTACAGCGTTCAAACTGCTTAAATCAGGTATAACCATGTCAGAACCTCAGCTGTTGTCAGATACAGAAACAAAACCAGCAATAAAAACATCTCCTTATAAAAGAGTCTTGCTAAAAATAAGTGGCGAGGCGTTACAAGGACGCCAGGGTTCTGGAATTGAAAGCGAAACCTTGGAAAGATTGGCAAAAGATATTGCAGAAATTTGTCAGTCTGGAGTGCAAATGGGTCTAGTGGTAGGCGGTGGCAATCTGATAAGAGGGGCTGAACAAGCAGCCGAAGGCTTTGATGCTGTCACTGGCGATCATATGGGAATGCTGGCGACAGTCATCAATGCGCTTGCATTACAAGATGCGATTGAAGCCCAAGGTCAGCCTGTGCGTGTTATGTCGGCGATTCGTATCAACGAAATATGCGAAGGCTATATCCGCCGTCGTGCGGTACGCCACTTGGAAAAAGGCCGAACTGTTGTATTTGCTGCGGGTATCGGTAATCCTTTTTTTACCACTGATTCGGCAGCCAGTCTTAGAGCTTTGGAAATTAATGCGGATTTATTGATTAAAGCGACTAAGGTTGATGGCGTTTACTCAGCTGATCCGACGACGAATCCTGGAGCAACTTTCTATTCGCGACTGAGTTTTGATCAAGCTTTGCAGGAAAAGCTAGGAGTAATGGATGCCACAGCACTAGTATTATGTCGAGATCATGATATACCGTTGCGGGTTATGAATATTTTTAAACCTGGCTCAATTAAGAAGTTGATTGACGGTGATGAGATTGGTTCACTGATTGAAGTAACGAGTAGTCAACTATGATAAAAGAGATTGAGAAAGATACAACATCTCGCATGGAAAAAAGTGTAGAGGCGCTCAAGCACGAGCTGAGTAAAGTTAGAACGGGCAGGGCACACCCAAGTTTACTGGAACAAATCAATGTCAGTTATTACGGGGCAGATACACCATTGTCACAGGTTGCTAATATAGCTGTGGAAGATGCACGTACTTTAACGATTACTCCTTGGGAAAAACCATTAGTTGGCGCTATAGAAAAAGCAATTTTATCTTCAGATTTAGGGCTCAATCCAGCCACTACCGGTGATGTTATTCGAGTACCAATGCCCCCATTGACCGAACAGCGCCGCAAGGAGCTGGTTAAAGTTGTCAGAGCAGAAGCTGAACAATCACGTGTATCGATTCGTAATATTCGCCGTGATGCAAATAGTGACATCAAAGATGCTCAAAAAGAAAAAATGGTGAGTGAAGATGAAGCACATAAAGCAGAAGAACGTATCCAAAAGATAACAGATAGCTTTATTGAGCAAATTGAGAATGTGTTAAACACCAAAGAAACCGATTTACTCGCTATCTAATAATGCCAAAATTTCTAGTATTGTGAACCCGAAAGAAAAATTAAACTATTCGGTAATTGTTTACTAATATTGCAAGCACGCAATCGTTCAATCTGTTTTGGCTCATTGAGTAAAGTTACAAGCTTAAGCAAGTAGATTTTGGGAGGCTATTGTCTATGTTACTAAAAATAATCTAATACTTCTGGTGAAATGATTCGAACAAATCCAAACCTGCTTGCGTGCGAGGATTATCGATATCGCACTTTGTTTCCGTTGACTGTTACGATGTATTCATATGGCAATTGATATAACCCATTCAACAGCGCCCCACTATCAACCAGGCTCTGTGCCTCAACACATTGCTATTATCATGGACGGTAATGGACGTTGGGCAAAAAAACGATTTATGCCACGTGCGGCAGGGCATCATGCAGGTGTTAAATCGGTCAAAAAAATTGTAAAAGCATGTATTAATGAAGGTGTTAAAGCGTTGACACTATTCGCATTCAGTAGCGAAAATTGGCGTAGACCACCTGAAGAAGTTTCTATTTTACTCAAGTTATTTATTTCAACGCTGGAAAAAGAGATTCAGCGATTACATGAGGAAGAAATTCGTATCAGAATCATAGGAGATACGACTGTATTTCCATTGGCATTGCGTCGAAAAATTGAAGATGTTGAGCAATTGACTTGCGATAATAGACGGTTTGATTTAGTGATTGCCGCAAATTACGGTGGACGCTGGGACGTTGTGCAAGCCGCTCAAAAAATGGCTGAAAGCGCGATGAATGGTGAAATCAAACCCTCCGATATTGATGCCGAAAGATTGCAAGCAAACCTTAGTTTATCTGATCTTCCACACCCCGATTTGTTTATACGAACTGGTGGTGAGTGCCGCATCAGTAATTTTTTGCTCTGGCATTTGGCATATACAGAACTTTATTTTACTTCAACGCTCTGGCCTGACTTCGATGAGTCTGCTCTTGATCTGGCATTGCTTGATTTTTCTAAACGACAGCGCCGTTTTGGACATACTGGGGAACAAATTGCTCAAATTAAGTCTAATGCATAATCATTGACTGTCATTATTGCTCAACATGTTTAGATTTTGTTCAGAAACAAGGCGCTAGTATTGCCAATATTGGACGAAGAGTAGCCCAGTCATAGGGCATTACTGAATATGCAGAGTTGTTAAAATTAAAAATATAAAAGGTCTAAAAAATGTTGCTTAAACGCGTCATTACTGCGCTGGTACTCGCTCCTCTGGTTATCTTGGCGGTCATTAAATTACCTGATGGTGGATTTGAGTTACTGTGGGGCGCTGTTATTTTATTCGCCACATGGGAATGGACTGACTTAGCAGGTTTGCAGAGCCAGGTAAAACGTATCATGTACGTAATCGCAATTCTGTTATCGATGCTATTTTTTTATTACTGGAAGAATATTCTTGAAACCGTTGCCATCCAATTTGAACGCGGTGAGTGGCTGCAGTGGAGCGGCGTGATGGACTGGTGGGCAGTTCCAGTTGTCGGATTTTGGTTGGTGATCGGAATCAGAATGAGGCGGTCCCCAACCAAATTATTAAAGGCTAATTGGAGTACAGAAACCAAGTTAGTTATCGGGTGGGTGGTGCTGGTGTTTAGCTGGATGTTTTTGTGGCGTCTTGATTCGTTCTGGGACTGGAAAATGACATTATACTTCCTGTTCTTGATCTGGATTGCAGATATAGCAGCTTACTTTTGCGGAAAATATTTTGGAGAGCATAAGCTGTTACCAGAGATCAGCCCTGGCAAAACAACAGCAGGACTTTATGGCGCATTAGTTGCGGGATCAATCTATGCTGTAGGTACTGCGTTTTATTACGAATACATTCCCAAAGCGATTGTTGATTTTACCTTTCTGTCATTGATTACAATTATTTTTTCAGTCAATGGTGATTTATTGGTCAGTTTGATGAAACGCTTGCGCGGAGTTAAAGACACAGGGTCGATACTACCGGGACATGGCGGTATTCTCGATCGTATTGATGGGTTACTAGCTGCGGCGCCTGTGTTTTATATTGGTTTGGTGTTACTACACAGACAGTTTGTTGGATGAAGACTCTGTGTGTGCTTGGCTCTACAGGTTCAATTGGTGTCAGCACACTTGATGTAGTTGCCCGGCATCCAGATAAGTATCGGGTTGTTGCCCTGACAGCGAATAAAAATGTCGATGATTTGTATCAGCAATGTTTACGCCATCGTCCTGAATATGCTGTTATGGTTGATGCCGGTGCTGCAAGTGATTTGCAATCGAAGATTTCTGCATCCAGCGCAGATCATGTTCAAGTGTTATCTGGAGCCGAAGCTTTAGCCAAAGTAGCGTCCTTACCTGACGTTAATACGGTGATGGCTGCAATTGTAGGGGCGGCTGGTTTATTGCCAACGTTGGCTGCTGCCAACGCTGGGCATACGGTGCTGCTGGCCAACAAGGAGGCCTTAGTCATGTCTGGTACATTGCTAATGCAAGCTGTTGCAGATAATAATGCTGTTCTGCTACCTATCGATAGTGAACATAACGCGATTTTTCAATCCATGCCCGCTGATTATACAATTGGTCAACAAGCACATGGCGTTAGAAAAATTCTGTTAACGGCATCCGGCGGACCGTTTAGAACATTGCCAATTGAAAAACTTGACGCAGTAACACCAGAACAAGCAGTTGCTCATCCAAACTGGGATATGGGGCGTAAAATATCAGTTGATTCTGCAACAATGATGAACAAAGGCCTGGAATTAATTGAAGCCTGTCTGTTATTTTCAATGCCTGCAAAAGCAATCCAGATTGTTATACATCCGCAAAGTGTCATTCACTCGATGGTTGATTATGATGATGGTTCCGTCCTGGCTCAATTGGGCAACCCCGACATGCGTACTCCGATAGCTCATTCTCTGGCTTGGCCAAACCGCATTGATTCAGGCGTAGAACCTTTGGATATCTTTCAAGTGAAAACACTCGATTTCGAACCCCCTGATGAAGCCAGATTTCCATGCCTTAAATTGGCTGTTGATGCTGCTGAATTAGGTGGTACCAGACCAACTGTGTTAAATGCCGGTAATGAAGTTGCAGTAGAGGCATTTTTAGATTCCAGAATACGCTTTACTGATATCCCGAAAGTTATAGAGCAATGTCTTTCTGATGTCGAGCAAAGCATGCCTGACTGTATCAATAGCATCCTCAAAGTCGATGCAAATGCGCGTGATGCTGCTAACGAATTTATTACGCATCTCACGCGCTAGGATGATATCAAAAATAGGCAAACGATTAGTGACGACTATACTTATCTCATATCCTCAGTAACCTTGTATTATTAAAACAGATCTCGAATTAAGAGTTCGATATTCATTGCTTAAAGCAGTTGTTAATAATTACAGATGTTCTTCTAAAACATCTATTTTGTCACCAAAATCAATAAAAACACTGGGATCTAGCTATAGTTGAACTGTAGGCTAGCTATACTGTCAGATAATCGCAACAACTGTTGCAAAGTAGGACACTTAACTCACAGAATCCAGGTAAACAATTAGTCATGTTATCACTGTCACATACCCTTGTTTTTTTTCTTCTTGCACTGTCAATTTTAATTGCATTCCATGAATTCGGTCATTTTTTAGTCGCACGTAAATTGGGCGTCAGAGTTTTACGCTTTTCAGTTGGTTTTGGTAAACCTCTGTTACGTTTTCAAAAGAGTCCTGAAAGCACTGAATTTGTATTGGCAGCAATACCTCTCGGTGGTTATGTGCAGATGCTGGGAGAAAAAGAAGAGGGCAGTGAAGCAACTCCAGATGCATTTTTTAACCAGTCAGTATGGGTGCGTATGGCGATTGTATTAGCAGGACCAATCTTTAACCTCATGCTTGCAATCTTTATCTATTGGATGATTTTTGTCACTGGCGAAACCGGTATGCGCCCTGTGTTAAGTCAGCCACCGCAGAACACATTAGCAGCGACAGCTGGATTTAATGCAGAAGATGAAATTTTAGCCATTGACGGACAAAAAACACCAACCTGGTCATCTGCAATGACATCACTGTTTACTGAAATGCTGGATCATGAAGATATTCAAGTTGAAGTTCGTCAAATAGATGGCTCTGTGGTGGTACGTGATTTATTGATTCCACAAGCAATATCCAATGACCCATCTCTAATGCATGAGAAACTCGGCTTGCAACCGTGGAATCCACCCATACCTCCTGTGTTGAATGAGGTTCAAGCAGATATGCCAGCAGCCCAGGCTGGATTGCAAACAAATGATCTAATATTAACTGCTGACGGTCAGCAGATAACAAACTGGCAACAATGGGTTGAATATGTGAGAGATCGCCCAGATGTTGAAATTCAGGTATTGATTGATCGTGATGGTGTTGAAATTCCTGTAACGTTAGTGCCAGCCAAACTGGAAACAGAAGCAGGGACCATAGGCAGAATTGGGGTGACAGTATTGTTTCCGGAGTCTCTTTTAACAGATTTACATGTTGAATATCAATTAGGCTTTCTTGAAGCCGCTAAAGCAGCATTTAACAGAACGTTTGATATATCAGTTGTATCGTTGAAAATGATGGGGAGAATATTGACCGGTGATGCTCCTGTCAAGAATTTGAGTGGACCAATCTCGATTGCCCAATATGCAGGAAAGTCAGCAAGTATGGGTGCAACTGAATTTCTTAAATTTCTGGCTTTAGTTAGTATCAGTCTCGGCGTGCTCAATTTGTTGCCTATCCCCATGCTTGATGGAGGCCATTTTGCATTTTACTTAATAGAAGCCATTAAGGGCAATCCTGTGTCAGAACAAATACAATTACTAGCACAACAAGTCGGTATTGCTATACTCCTATCACTTATGTGCTTAACGTTTTACTTAGATATAGAACGTCTGGTTAATTAGCTGCTAACACAGATAGATAGCTCAAGCGTATTCAAATAAAATTTTTAGAGGCTTCAAAATGTATAAAGTATTTTCAGCTAGTGTGATTCTACTGTTTGCGTTGTTTTTTGTAGGGAACACAAATGCGGATGAATCAGAAATTCGTGCTCGTATGTCAAAGCTATTTAATACAATCCCAGTCAATAGCATTGAGAAAACACCATTGCCTGGTTTGTATGAAGTAATGATTGGGCCACGTGTATTTTATACCTCAGAAGACGGTCGATATCTATTGCAAGGCTCAATGATCGATCTAGATACACGCCAGGATTTAACGGAGATCAAAGTTGCGTCTGCACGTTTAAAGGCTGTTAAAGATATGGGATATGAGCAGATGATACGCTTTGGACCAGAGACTTCGAAACATGAAGTGTTTGTATTTACAGATATTGATTGTGGATATTGTCGTAAATTACATAATCAGGTTAATGACTATCTTAAAAAAGGTATCGCAATCAATTATTTATTCTATCCGCGCGCAGGAATTGGCTCTGAGTCATATGACAAAGCAGTCAGTGTCTGGTGTTCAAAAGATCGCCAAGATGCATTGACAAAATCAAAAAATGGCTTAGTGCTTGACAAAAAAACCTGTGAAAATCCTGTAAAAAAACAGCATGAACTTGGCCAATTACTCGAAGTACGCGGCACGCCAATGATTATTACTGAAACCGGAGAAAGCATACCTGGCTATGTACCTCCAGACAAATTAATTACAATATTAGAAGATAATTCCTCAGCAAAACAGGCTGCATTAAATGCTGCAAAAGCAGATAAATAAGCTGAATAGCAGTAGTCAGAAAATAAATATTTAGGGGAATAGTGAAGAGTTCACTTTGAATAAAATACGACTGCTTAAGAGCCCTGTTGGTCAGATTTTCCGAATCATTAGGAAATATAAAAAATGAGCTTTATACAAAGGTTGCTAAAGCATAATACCTTTAAAAATGTTGGTTATTTAGTAATAGGCAATGTAATTGGTCGAGCTCTAGCACTGATCGGGGTGTTTTACATTCCTAAGCTTTTGGGTCCTGAACAATATGGAATATATAATACAGTCACTGCATATGTGGCTCTTTTTTCTGTATTTACTTTTCAAGGCTTAAATAAAGTTATTATTAGAGAGTCTGTAAAGGATTTAACGAAAGCAAGAGAAATCTTAGAAGAAACAATAGGGTTAAGGTATTATTTTTCAATAATAGCTTCAGCCTTATCGATAATCGTTGTTGAATTTGTCGACTATGAAATTGGTACTAAGGTATATATTGCTATATATTCTGTTTCATTGTTGTTAACTGGATTCAATAGCTCATTGGTTACCATTTATCAATCCTTTCAAAAGATGAAAGCGCTTGGGGTAATTGCTGTTATTCGACCATTGATTCGTGTTCCATTAGCAATATTTTTTTTAAAAAAAGGTTATGGAATACTATCTTTAATTATACTTGATCTAGTATTAGAAGTATTTATTGTATTGTTTGTATATTATTCTTCTAAAAAACTGGTTTCATTTGATGTGTTTTCAAAAATAAAAGTCACACGAAAATATTTAATACCAGGCATAAGATTTTCATTACTTGGGTTTTTAAACACTTTGAGTTGCAAGATTGATGTGGTTATGCTGTCATTTTTAACTACGCCTCAGAATGTAGGTATTTACGCATTAGCATATCGTATTGTTGAAACTGGTATTTTATTAAGACAACCGATATCACAAAGCCTCTTTCCTTTTTATAGTAAGAAATTTAGCACTACAAAACCAAAAATACAATATTTAGCAAAACATTCGGCAATTATTTCACTTCCACTTTTTCTATTGTTTATACCTATTTCAATATTTATTGAACCTATTGTACCATTTGTCTTTGGAGATAAATTCTCTGCTTCAGCTGAGATAATAAGCGTACTTATTTTCTATTTGATATTTTATTTTGCTCTGATTCCTTGGGGGTTATTTCTAGAGGCAACAAAAAATGAAGCATGCTTGCTATACCAATGCGCGATCTGCGCAATCATTAACATAGGATTAAACATAGTTTTATTTGAAAAATATGGGCTGATTGGGATTGCCTATTCAACTCTTGTCGTAGAATTCATGAGATTATTCATTGCAATAATTTTTTCCAAAAGACAATTGAATATTTATAATAGCGCTAATTAATTTCATATAGGGTGCGCTATGTATCATGTAATCATCAACGATATTCTAATACATATTAGAATAATATAATCGCAAACCAAAATACATATTTCGTAATTTACTTTACTACGATTATATTTGCACTTCTTGATTGATAGACTATACTTCACATAAAATTTCAATATGATATGAGACATTGCATATGATACAAGTAGACGTGATACTTCCAATATATAAATCTGAAGATATAGTCTATGAATCGATTGAAAGTGTAATCAACCAAAGTTATCAATACTGGCATCTATACATTGTTGATGATGCATCAAATGATAATAGACTTGAAGAAATAAAATCGAAATACGCAGATTATGGGAGCAAAATTAGCTATTTTCAGTTTGAAAAAAATAAAAGAGCTGCTGCGTGTAGAAATTATGCTATTAAAAATGGAAATGGCAAGTATATTGCCTTCATAGACCAAGATGATCTGTGGAAGCAAGATAAATTACAATTACAAGTTGATTATATAGAAAATTCTAAAGTTGATGCTGTTCATGGGAATATTGAATTTATAAATACAAACAGTTCTATTATAAGCAAAAAAAGATCTAAGCGTGAAAACGATACACGTAGAAAAGTTGATTGGCATAATTTATCTAAAGTTAAGCTAGCCAATCAAATATTCATGGTGCCAAATATCCGTATTATTTCATCAATGATTAGCAGGAATTTATTTGAGAAAATTGGTGGATTTAAGGATGAGTACTTTGGTGGTGAAGATGAGATATACTGGTTTGAAGTTGCTTATCATGGCAAGATTGGTTATTTAGATAGTATTCTTATACAGAGAAGAATACATGATGCAAATACAGTGACGATTTATAAGGCAGACAGGCTTATAGGCTACGCGCGAGCGATTAAATATTTAAAAAATAACTATTATAATGATATTCGAGAAAATTATCATATAAAAGAAAGGGCACTCTATTCTTCTGTTATCAATCTATTAAGACGAGAAAAGAAAAGATTACTAGTCTTTAAGTATGTTTGTATAGATCTCTATTATTATCCACAATCAACAATTTTAAAGATCATCAAAAATGAAAGTCCATGGAAATAATTATACTAAACGTATCTAGAAATGTGCTAAGACGGTTTATTAATTAGTCAGCCACTTTTGAAAAGCCTTTCGGAACGATTCATCTGCGAAACGTCGATTTATATGGCACTGAAAAACCTGCTCAAGATCTTGAGCAGGTTCTGATCAAGTGTAGCTCGAATCACTATCCAAAGTTTGCCTAGAAGGAGCTATTTTATATTCACCTTAGCGGTTCGTGTGATAGAATCAGCATCTTTTTTCATCAAAAAAAGTACACTTGAGCACAACTTGTTTTTGCTCTTTGTTGTAGGTATTACTGGCCACTCGGATGGGCCATAAAGTAGAAGTGGTTTTGTTTTAATAATAGTAAACCCATTATCGGATAAAAGTTGTTGCCAGGTTTTAATCTTGAACTTGCGATAACATTGTATGAAGCTTGGACTAATACCATGGCTCCATGGGACAATAAAACGTATACATTTAGAGAGGAATGAGCGTTTTTTCCTACTTTTATTAGGAGAAGTATTTTTCTTGTTTGTATTGAGAACGCTGGTTTCGGTAGGGTTTAATAATAGATTTTTTACTATACGATATTTGCTACGATACTGCGCAGGTATAGTCAGTAATAACCATATGTTTGTTGGAACAGAAAAAGCATATATGCATGAGGGATTTCCTATCCGTTTGAGCTCAATCAATGCATGTTCAATATCATTAATGTGCTCAAGAACATGATTAGAAAAAACTATATTAAATTGGCCATCGTCAAAAGGTGTATCACCTATCTCACATTGTACAAATCTAATATCGTGTATGTCTTTTATTCTATCACTTGAGTAAACATCAGAAGCTATGACATTGCCTAATTGTTTTAGATATGGAATTTGAAATCCATCTCCACATCCAAATTCAAGAATGGTAGTCTCTTTGTTCTCAAGAGCTGAATTATTTTTAAGAAGCCCAGATATCTCCTTGGTGACCATCTTTATTTCGATATGTCTTTTGCGTTCTCTATGCGCAAACTCTCTAGACTTGCTATTCGGCAACATATTACTATTCCTTTTTTTTGTATACTAAAGTATGTTTTTTTACCACATAATGTCCTGGCTATACTTTGAACGTGATTCGTTAGCCATAGTCAACTCATAAAGTTTCCTGATTACGTATGAAACTCAGATGTCTTTGAGAGAGAACGATTTTTCAAGCATCTGATATACAAACAATTATTATTTTCATTCTGAATGAAAGCCGCTAGAAACAACATAAAATATAGGTTGTATCAAGGTGAGCATTCAATTCAGGAACGACTAAACCATTCTAACTCATTGTTTAAAAATTGATTGTCAAAGCAGAAACTCATATGAGGTTCATGTGAACAGGTAATATTTTCAATGCTAACGTTTCATATCCAGTAACGTTGCCCGTAGAAACTCTGTTTTCAACACACGCTATTTCTCTTTTTGTACCGAAAACTAGTTTCTATGATAATCGAAGATGAGTACTGGATTAGTTAAAATATGCATTTTTTGCAATGCATTTCAACATGAAAGTGCGAATGATCACGGCTTACATTGGTTGGTTACTGCTTGTAATATTTTGACAGCGTAGACTATAGTTTCTTAGTCATTATTAGATGGTCAGAAAAGCACATCGGATGATTCTACAGCAAATATATAGGCTCTGTGAAGAACAGAGCCTATATATTTATGTTAAGAAGTGTTACTATTCTGTCGCTGTTGCTTTTTCAGCTGGTGTCACTACCTTTGGTTGCTTAGGAATAACAGGTGTTGTGGCTGCTTTATCGGCTGGGGCAGGGATGTTTTCTACTTCTGGTGTCACTTCAGGTTTGTTGATGACTACGCTGGATGTTTTGCGTAATTCCTCAATATGACTCTGCAATTTTTTCTGTTGGACCATCGTTGTTAATGAGTCTTTCATTTTCTCTAACGACGGTGCTTCTTTTTCTCTAGAAGCATCGCGTATAATTACATGATAGCCAAAGCGTGTTTTTACAGGTTCTGAGGTATATTCACCATCTTTTAGTTTTGCGACAGCTTCAGAGAATGCTGGCACCATTTGTTGTGGGACAAACCAGCCAAGTTCGCCTCCTTTAGGACCAGATGGGCCTGTTGATTTCGTTTTGGCAAGCTCAGAAAAATCTGCACCATTTTTAAGTTCAGCGATGATTTCTTTTGCCGTTTCTTCTTCCTTGATTAAAATATGCCGAGCTTTGAATTCTGGTGACTTCATTTTCTCGGCATATGTGGCATATTCAGATTGTAATTCTGCATCAGTAACCTTGACATCTTTCATGTAATTTTGCACATACGCGTCCGATAAGATACTGCGTGCGGATAGCGCCAATTTGGTTCTAATATCAGGATTATTGTACAAAGTTTGTTTCTTGGCTTCTTGATATAACAACTCACGATTCACTAATTCTTCAGTCCACCTTTCATCTGGGATGTTCATAGGCTGTCTGCTTCTTTTGGCAAACTCAGCTTTGACTGTATCGACCGCCTGTTTCGTAATAGGTTGGTCATTGACAGTTGCCAGTATTGGTGTGCCTTCGGTTAGAAAAGCGTCTGAGATGCCATTATCGGCATCTTCATTACACGCTGACAGTAACAATAAACTTGTTGTGACAGATGCTAATAGCACTTTATGTTTCATACTTAGGTTATCCTTTAATAATTAGTTTGTTTATGCTTTTAATTCGTCAGGTGTTAACGCCTGAATACTCAACGCATGAATATCTGTCTGCATCATTGACTCTAAACTTCGATACACCATTTGATGGCGCTTGAGCGTATTCATATCCGTGAATTTTGTAGCGACGATGAGAACCTGGAAATGTCCACCACCATGTTCACGAACTCCTGAATGTCCAGCGTGGCTCGCACTATCATCGACAACTTGTATCGTTGTTGGTTCAAGCGAACTGGTTAATAATTGTTTTATTCTTTCAACTCGAGGCATCATTCGGGAAACACCTGCCTGAACGGTTTCACAGTCACATTCTTATAGACACCTGCTGTTTGATAAGGGTCAGCTACAGCCCATTCTTTTGCTTCATCCAGACTGCTAAACTCTGCGACAATTAAACTGCCTGTGTAACCAGCAGAGCCAGGGTCTATATTATCTATTGCGGGATGAGGGCCGGCTAGGATAATTCGGCCTTGTTGTTGGAGCTGTTGCAATCGTTGCAAATGCAGTGCTCGTGTTTCTAATCGCTTCTGCAAGCTGTTTTCATGATCTTCACATAATATGGCGTATAGCACAAATCAAATCTCCTCAGCATCTGAATTATTAGCGTCTTCATCATCTTGAATATACTTGGACAGGAAAACTGATTGTAGAATCACAAATACAAGTGTAAGTCCGAGCATGCCAAACAGTTTAAAATTGACCCAGGTATCGGTATCGAAATTCATCATCACAAAAAGATTGGCAAGACCACTAATGATAAAAAAACCAATCCAGCTTAGACTTAAACGAAACCAGATATTGTCCGGCATACTGATATGTTCAGACATCATGCGTTGAATAATGGGACGTTCACCAATAAAATGGCTGGCAAGAAATACAAGTGCAAATAACCAATTAACAATTGATGGTTTCCATTTAATGAAACGCTCATCTTGTAACAATAATGTTGCTGTCCCTAGTACAAGTACAAGAACGAGAGTGAATAGGTGCATTTTTTCAACTTTACGAGTTGTAACCCAGTCGAATAATACTTGAAATGCACTGGCACCCATAAGTGTTGCGGTGGCAATATAAATGTCGACTTGTTTATAGACGATAAAAAACAGCAGAATCGGGAAGAAGTCCCACAATATTTTTTTCATTTGTGAATAGACACGTTAAATTTAAGTGCAAAAAAACTGCACAACCTATCAATTATCGCTTGACAGTTGAAATGATGCAAGTCATGTTAATTGCTTAAAATAAATCAGGATTTATATTTATGAATACACAGACACAAATTGAATTGGAAGCTGCTGCCTTCAGGCGACTGTTAAAGCATCTGCAAACACATACAGAAGTACAGAATATGGATTTAATGATTCTGGCTGATTTCTGTCGCAACTGTCTCGCCAAGTGGTATCTGGCTGCAGCTGAAGAGCAACAGGTAGACATTGATTATGAAGCTGCCCGTGAAAAAATTTATGGCATGAGCTATAAACAATGGAAAACCTTGCATCAAACGCCAGCTACGCCGGAACAAATGCAAGCTTTTGATGAGGCCAAGAAGCGGAGGCAGCTTAAGTAAATAGAATGACGATTGGAGCAATCTTTGCATTCACAGTCATCTATTTAACATAATATACATTATACGCATGAAATGTTTTGTCGGTTTATCTGTTAGCATCAATGAAATCCATACTTCCGTATAAAAAGCCTTTCAAGAAAATATCATTTAAATTTTAGACTTTAGCTCAAAGACTATGACAAACGATAAAATCCTGTATTCAAACAATGACCACCTCTTTGTTCTATTGAATATTAGCGAACCCGGTGAAGAAAATGGTATTCCATCAAATCAATATCTGATCGTGAAGAATAACAAAGGCATTCTGCTAGATCCCGGAGGATTCGGTGTCATGCCACAAGTTCTACACCATCTGATGAAATATATTGAGCCTGAAGATATTGTTGGCATTGTTCTGTCTCATCAAGATCCAGATATTGTGGGTGGCTTAAGTAGCTGGATGGAGATAACCCAGGCTAAAATCTATGTCTCAAAAATCTGGTTACGGTTTTTGCCACACTATGGACTCAAAGACATGCATCGTTTTGAGGGCATTGAAGATAACGGAGGTGACTTACCTTTTAACGATATCGTCTTGAAGTTATTGCCGGCTCATTTTCTGCACTCTCCAGGACAGTTAAATGTGTACGATCCAGTCTCAAAAATTCTTTTCACAGGTGATATTGGCGCTGCTGAATACCAAGGTGGAGATTTAAGCGATGTGTTTGTCAATGATTTCTCGCAGCATCAACGCAGAATTAAGTATTTCCATCGCCGATATATGACTTCGAATCGAGCACTGAGATACTGGCTGAAAACCATCGAACCCTATGACATCGATATCATCGCACCACAGCATGGGTATTTATACAGAAATGAAGCAAAAGATGGACTATTGAATTGGCTTGAAACACTTGAATGTGGTTCTGATCTTTACTGTATCGATTAAAACAGGATATCTCTGCTTATGCAGCACCAATCAAACATCGATCAATTTCACACCTATCTCAACTCCGTTCTGTCTGAATTACTGGAAAGCCAAGTGCGCACCCGGTCATTTATCACCGCCGCTCAACAATACAAGGATCAGGCTATAGAAAGCAGGTCAGCTGGCCTTTACAATCAAGGTCAACTTGACTGGAAAGCACTCTTAAAATCGAACACACAGCTGGTTAAACTAGGAACATTAAGCTGGGAACGAAGCATTCATCAAATTAAAAGCCTTATTGTGGAATGCGACCATTTGGTTAGAGAATTACATAAGGCAATGATCGACCGAGAACTATACGAACAACAGGGTCTCGTTCTTCAAGGCATTATTCTATCCCATGAGAAAATCGAGAACTGGGAAGAATTTGTTCAGTCAATTCTGCTTAAATTTCATACTATATTTGAGTTTAATTTTTTCAGTATTGCTTTTGATTCCGAGGATGGAATCGATCTATATCTCTATTACATGGGGACATTTACCACAGAAGCGATGGCTGATGCTAAAAACGAACTTTCAACACACTTGGCATCGGGATTAAGTAATACCAAGAAACTAACGATTAAAGAATATCAAGTTCTCGACAAACAACTGGATAATATTGACATCAATCAAATGCATTCGGTGACAGTTGATGTTGACAAGGAAAAGGATAATCTTGGCGGTCTATTCGAAATGGGGTACTTCTCGTCAATACCGCTAGGAATCGATGAGGAATCCATCATTAAATCAATTTTGTCCGTGATGATTATGGTGATTGGTTCTAGTAGAACGCTTAAGAAAACGCTGACAGAGCTCGATTATCGCGCAAATCAAGATCCACTCACAGGGTTATACAATCGTCGCTATTTCAATGGGTTTCTTGAGAATGAAATACACCATGCCAAGCTACATGACCATAAACTCTGCGTATTGATGCTTGATTTAGACAATTTTAAAAAAATCAATGACTTATATGGTCATTTGTGTGGTGATATTGTCCTGCGGGATATCGCTGGGATCATAAAACAGAAAATTAGACGCGGTGATCTGGCTACTCGCCTTGGAGGTGACGAGTTCGCTATTGTTCTTCCAGAAACAAATTCAACAGGCGCACATCATGTGGCTGAGGAACTAAAAAAAGCAATTGAGAATCATCGGTTTTCTGATGAACACGCCTTCCATGTAACAGCTTCAATTGGATTGAGCGCTTACCCAACACATTCAACATCAATAACAGGGTTAATGTCTAAAGTTGATATTGCTCTCTATCAGGCAAAAGCTGATGGTAGAAATGCTGTTCACGATTATGA
The DNA here is from genome assembly GCA_965224565.1 of Methylococcales bacterium. GTDB lineage: Bacteria > Pseudomonadota > Gammaproteobacteria > Methylococcales > DRLZ01 > DRLZ01. Next base: position 1,943,473 of record CBDCZN010000002.1, read on the forward strand.
CTCAAGTATACGTGCAACAAGACGCTCCAGGAGACTCGTTGAATTATCTCAGGAAGTTGCACTTGCCATCAAAGAAGAACGTATTATTGCCTATTTTCAACCCATAGTATCAACGACAGAGCAATCTATTTATGCTTATGAGGCATTGGCAAGACTGGTTCGTGAAGATGGCGAAATTGTTCCGGCTGAGATGTTTATCGATGCTGTAGAGCAATCAGGAATGATTACCAATCTTGATAAACACATGATTGAGATTGTAACCAATACAATGTTGAGTGTTTCCAGGGGATCAAACAATTATCCTCTTGTATTCATTAATTTATCACCTGCTTCAGTCCAGGATTATGGCATATTGCAATATGCTTCGACTATTTGTATGGAAAAAGGAATACCGCCGCAGCGTATTGTTTTTGAAATGACAGAAAGAGAGGTGGTCAGTGATTTGACTAGCATGAAATCATTTCTGACGGAACTTCGAAAACAAGGATTTTCCTTTGCTTTGGATGATTTTGGTAGTGGTTATAATTCCTTCCTCTATCTACGTGAGTTACATTTTGATTACGTGAAAATTGACGGAGAGTTTGTCAGAAACATGATTCACAACAAGGCTGACAATGCCTTGATCGAGTCTCTCTATAGCTTATGCAACAAACTGGAAATGGAAACCATCGCTGAGTTTGTCGAGGATAATGAAATATTGACACGATTACAACAAGTAGGGGTTACTTATTGTCAGGGTTTCCATACTGGACTCCCTAGCTCGAAGATTTGTCATTAAAATAATCTATTACTATGCACACGCTGCACAGTTTTCAGTTAACTGTGTTGCATTAATATTTGTGTCAGTTTTGTTCCCAGGTTGCTCACTGCTTGATGCTGTTGCTGGTTTTTAAGATTGCCATCATCATTAAATGCCTGGTGTGCTTGAGGAATTGCTAGTTGATCTGGTAATACAATCATACCGATATTACCCAACAACATTCTGAGAAACACCAGTCCACGAATACCACCCAGCGCTCCTGGAGAAGTGGACATTATTGATGCATATTTTCCACGAAAAGCTAACAACGGTTGCTCATCAGCTGATTGCTTGCGTGATGCCCAGTCAATCGCATTTTTAAGTAACGGACTGAACGCACTATTGTATTCCGGTGATGCGATCAGTAATCCTTGGTGATCAATCAATAATTGTTTGAATTCTAATGCTGACTGCGGCAACCCATGTTTTTCTTCCAGATCAGCGTTGTAGATAGGCATCGGATAATCACCTAGATTAATCATAGCAATATCAGCACCCTCCTCTCTAGCTGCTGATGCTGCAATAGTAACAAGTTTTGTGTTAAACGATGCTCGTCGGCTACTACCTGAAAACGCGAGTATCTTTGGCATAATTGGCTCCTGATTGATCGTTTATTCGATTGCTGAAAAATAGTTTTCACCCAATAATTTTGAATAATTTATGGATATTTTTAACCCTGCAAAACGAGGAGAAGCGCGAATTAATAATTGATTCTCAGCGACAAAATCAAGTTTAACTAAAGCAATTTTACGTTCCTCATAACCATCTTCAACCCAATCTGTAATTAGTTGGAAACGATACAGATAACGTTGTAATTTCACTTTATCAACAATTTGGTACGGTTGACCAAGCACTTGTTTAACAGTGGTCTGTGTCGGTGGTTCTGCCTGTGTTTTAATTGGTGACACGTCAGCTTTGAGTTGTCTTGACAGCTTGAATATTGTTGCATTTCCCAAAGAACGGAATGATGCTTCTAAAAATTCAGGAGGGACAATGGCTAAAAATTCATCAGGAAAATACCATCGCTCCAGTTTGCCATGTCTGTCAAATTTCAGACGAAATACTAATGTGGTTGGCTTTGATTTCTCAGGCGTATGCTCTTCGTCTAATTTAACAAAACGATAAATCCATTCCTCACCATTTGTTGAAGAGATTACTTGAGTCGGATTTATTTTAGATAAATCGCGTATATCTTCTTTGTTTAGTACAGGCTGTTTAAAAAAAAGCGAGAATGCCTGATCGGTTCTGACATCGATATATTGATCAAATTCTTTGAACTGATTTTTTAATTCCAGTAAATGCAGGTAAACACAACCAGGCAATTGTAATAGAATAAATATTATCAGCAGGCGCGTAAAAATCACTCTGTGCTTGTTAAGTTTGTACATCATCACTGCAATTTAACATCAATTAATAAGAACATGAAACTATTAGATAAATTCGATATGTCTATGCATTGGGATTCTGCATTACCAGGACGTTGGGAACCGCTCTTTGTGGAGCAAACTCACTATGTCAATGGAAATCGAGTAGTCGCACCCTTCCCTGCTAATTTTGAACAAGCAATCTTCGGTATGGGATGTTTCTGGGGTCCAGAAAAGAGATTCTGGGAAATGAAAGGTGTCTATTCAACATCGGTGGGTTACTGTGGCGGAGCAACACCAAATCCAATTTATAAAGAAGTTTGCACTGGTAAAACTGGACATGCAGAAGTGGTCAGAGTCGTCTTTGACCCGACTGTTATCAGTTATCAATCGTTATTGATCTATTTTTGGGAGCATCATGACCCTACACAGGGCATGCGACAAGGAAATGATGCTGGCAGCCAATACAGATCGGTTATTTATACAAACAACGAACAACATCAGTTAATAGCTGAAACGACGCGATCAGATTATCAACAACGTCTTAAACAGGCAGGCTTTAGTGAAATAACAACTGTGATACGACCTATTTTAGCCTATTACTTTGCCGAACAAGAGCATCAACAATATTTGGCAAAATGTCCACAGGGGTATTGCGGTTTGAAACAAACTGGAGTAACCTTTGATTCCTAGGGTAAGGAGCTCCTTGTTATAGCAGTCATGCAACACATATTCCCTGCTATCAAGAGGAGGCATTGTGCAATTAGCGCAAGTTGATTGATTTAACTCAGTCATTAAGAAAGCCATGTAACAAATATAGCCAGCAAATAAAAAGATTTGGCGTATTAAACATGCAAAGGGAGTTTCTTACCTTACTTCATACCCTCCAGTGACATGTTACTGTTTGCATGAATAACCAAGGATTAAACCTTATTCATGGAAATTTGACGCTGCGAATTTCAGGCAAAAAAAAGGCAGGGTTTCTTCGAACCCTGCCATCAAGAGGAGGAAATGCACTTTCGTGCTATGAAGCAACAAATAATTATCGCTTCAACTCAGTCACCTTTAAGTATAGCAATGTTTGAAAAATATGGAATGTGGCAAATTGTCGCAGGTGTTTCTGCTGACTGTTTAGAGGAATAGAAATCAACAAACGGCTAAATCCATAGATAAAAAAAGACAGGGCTTTTTCAAACCCTGCCGTCAAGAGGAGAAATCGCACTTTCGTGCTAATGAGAAGCAACAAATAATTTATCGCTTCAACTCAGTCGCCTTTAAGTATAGCAATGTTTGAAAAATATGGAATGTGGCAAATTGTCGCATTGCAAACTTATACTCTTCGCACATAAAAAGTTAGCATTTTGTGTGCGTGATCTTTTGTGGAAAGTAAGGAGGGAAACCTTCGCTGTAGTCATTCTACAACAAGGTTTTCCAACGCAACTATCCGCAAAAAAGCGCGTGCACAGGATGCTAAAATTTTATGTGCGGAGAGTATATATGGTTACTCAAGGATTATTGAGGAATTCAATCAGCTTAATGTAATCGAATGGCCATCCTATTTCTTTAGATGACTGTATCATCTTGATAACTGGGATGGATTCTCCATATAATTCCAATAACTGATCATCATCGGCAATATCAATATACGGATAATCGATCGGTTTGCCTTGATGCGACAGTACTAAATCCAATAAGTCCCTGGCCTCGTCACAAAGATGACAGCCCTCAGTTCCATATAAAATAAATTTAGAATGTGTTGTTTGCATTGCGACAACTTGTTTAAAAATAAGAAAAGAGGCGAAATAAGCTGCGCGATAGATTTATTCGGGATCGTAACTCAATATAGGCGCTAGAGCGCGTTCAACTGTAGTCAATTGTTCTGTTTTGCGCTGTGCATAATCTTCAACCTGATCTTTGGCAATGCGCCCAACATTAAAATAACGCGATTCAGGATGAGAAAAATACCAGCCACTCACCGATGATGCTGGGTACATGGCATAACCATCTGTTAATTGTATTCCAGTATTATTTTCAACATCCAGCAGGTTAAACAATGTTGTTTTTTCTGTGTGATCTGGACACGCTGGATATCCAGGCGCTGGTCGAACACCAACATATTTTTCTTTAATCAACTCTTGTTCTGAGAGCGTTTCATTCGTGATATAGCCCCAGAATTCAGTACGCACACGTTTGTGCATTAATTCTGCAAACGCCTCTGCAAACCGATCAGCCAAGGCTTTCAACATGATTGAGTCATAATCGTTGTGATCTTGTTCAAAACGCTGCAAATGTTCTTCAATTCCTATCCCTGCTGTGACAGCAAATCCACCAACATAATCACCTTGTCCATTCGGAGCCACCAAATCAGCTAAACAATAATTTGGTTGCCCAGGCGGCTTATCGGCTTGTTGACGCAGAAAATACATTGTATCTGAGATTTTAGATCGACTTTCATCGTCATAGAGAACAACATCATCGCCCTGCCCTGTAGCTGGATAAAAGCCAATCACTGCATTCGCTGTTAACCATTGCTCATCAATGATTTGTTTAAGCATTTTCTTGGCGTCTTCAAATAAGCTGCGGGCGTGTTCGCCAATAATTTCATCATCTAGAATTTTTGGATAACTTCCTGCCAGTTCCCAGGTTTGAAAGAATGGCGACCAATCGAAATACTCAGCAATCTCATCCAGTGGATAATTTTCAAACACTTTTTCACCCAGAAATGCTGGCTTGGGTGGCAGATAGCTATTCCAATCAGTCTGCATTGCATTAGCACGGGCTTTCTCTATGCTTAATTGTTTAACAGAAGATTTACGTCCGGCATGGCGTGTGCGCAATTGGTCATATTCTGTCTTGATTGAAGCAACATAATCAGCTTTTTTATCGCTTAATAAGTTGGAAGCAACACCGACTCCACGTGAGGCATCAGTCACATAAATCACTGCATTATCATAATTGGGTGAGATTTTTACAGCTGTGTGAATACGTGACGTGGTTGCACCACCAATCAACAATGGGATGGTGAAACCTTGGCGCTGCATTTCTTTAGCGACATGCACCATTTCATCCAATGACGGGGTAATTAATCCGCTAAGTCCGATAATATCAACATTCTCATCACGCGCAGTTTTCAATATTTGCTCGCAAGGAATCATTACGCCAATATCAATCACTTCATAGTTATTGCACTGCAACACCACACCAACGATGTTTTTACCAATATCGTGCACATCACCTTTAACCGTTGCCATTAATATCTTTCCAGCTGATTGGCTTTCTCCGGTTTTTTGCTCTTCCATAAACGGCATTAAATAGGCAACTGCTTTTTTCATGACCCGTGCAGACTTAACCACTTGTGGCAGGAACATTTTGCCAGCTCCAAACAAGTCGCCGACTACATTCATGCCAGCCATTAACGGGCCTTCAACAACGAACAGTGGATTACCCAGGTCAACACGTGCTAGCTCTGCATCAGCCTCAATAAATTCTGTAACACCTTTTACCAAAGCATGTTCTATACGTTTCTCAATTGGCCAGTCGCGCCATTCAAGATCTTGTTTATCATCTTTTTTAGCGCCTTTGTTGCGATAGTTTTCAGCCAGTTCAAGCAGGTTTTCAGTGGCTTCCGGGTCTCTGGCAAGCACCACATCTTCAATGCAATCGCGAAGCTGTTCTGGGATATCTTCATAAATTGATAATTGCCCGGCATTGACAATACCCATATCAAAACCAACCCGAATGGCGTGATATAAAAACACCGCATGAATTGCTTCGCGCATAAAATTATTACCGCGAAATGAGAACGAAACATTGGAAACACCGCCTGATGTTAACGCATACGGTAATGTTTTCTTGATAATTTCGACAGCTTCAATAAAATCCAGGCCGTAGCGATTATGTTCTTCAATACCCGTTGCAACTGCGAATATATTAGGATCGAAGATAATATCTTCGGGTGGAAAACCAATTTCCTCGGTTAAAATATGATAAGCACGGGTACAAATTTCTACTTTGCGTTCTTTCGTATCTGCCTGACCTTCTTCATCGAACGCCATTACCACGACTGCCGCACCATATCGCCGCACTAGCTTGGCGTGCATGCGAAACGCATCCTCCCCTTCTTTCATGGAGATCGAGTTGACGACACATTTGCCTTGTACGCATTTCAAACCCGCTTCAATCACATCCCATTTTGATGAGTCGATCATGATCGGGATTTTTGAAATATCGGGTTCAGAAGCAACCAGATTGAGAAAACGCACCATCACCGCTTTGGAATCCAGCATGCCTTCATCGACATTAATATCGATAATCTGCGCGCCATTTTCAACCTGCTGAAGCGCAACTTCCAGTGCAGCTTCGTAGTCTTCGGCTTCAATGAGTTTACGAAATCGTGCAGATCCAGTGACATTGGTGCGTTCGCCGACATTGACAAACAAATCACCTTGCTTGATATTCATCGGCTCTAATCCCGATAAACGGCAGGCTTTGGGAATATCTGGAATCTTGCGTGGCGGATATTTCGCAACAGCTTTACCAATTGCTTCAATATGCTCTGGTGAGCTACCGCAGCAGCCACCAATAATATTTAGAAACTCACTGGCTGCCCACTCTTCGACATCGTTTGCCATATCATCTGGGGATTCATCGTATTCACCAAATTCATTGGGCAAACCAGCATTTGGATGTGCAGAAACATAAGTGTTACAAATGGCTGAGAATTCCTCGATGTGCGGACGTAGTTCTTTAGCACCCAGTGCACAGTTCAGACCAAAAGAGATAGGGTTACAGTGATTCAAAGAATTCCAGAATGCTTCACCAGTCTGTCCAGTTAAGGTGCGACCGGATGCATCAGTAATGGTGCCGGAAATCATAATCGGCAACTTGATGCCTTTATTCTCAAAATATGTTTCAATTGCAAACAAAGCTGCTTTGGCATTTAAAGTATCAAATACAGTTTCCACTAGTAGTAGATCTGCACCACCTTCGACTAATCCATCAATGGCTTCAGTGTAGGATTCCACCAATGTGTCGTAGTTGACATTACGAAAGCCGGGATCATTCACATCTGGAGAAATTGAAGCCGTGCGGTTGGTGGGGCCTAAAACACCGGCTACAAAACGTGGTTTGTCGGGGTTTTCTGCCGTGAGCTGATCGGCAACCTCTCGTGCCAATCGTGCCGATTCAACATTCATCTCATGAACCAGATGCTCCATGGAATAGTCAGCCATTGCAATACTGGTGCAATTGAATGAGTTGGTTTCGAGAATATCAGCACCGGCTTCAAGGTAAGCACGATGAATGGCTTGAATAATGTCGGGACGTGTTAGTGACAGTAAATCATTATTGCCTTTCAGGTCAGATGTCCAATCAGCAAAACGATCACCTCGATAATCATCTTCTTCTAACTTATAACGCTGGATCATAGTACCCATGGCACCATCCAGTAATAAAATGCGTTTCTGAAGTTGTTGTTCTAATAATTCTAAACGCAACGAGTAGCTTGTCATATCAAGTCCTGGAAAAGTCAGTTAGTGTATTCTGGGCTGGCTTATTATATTATACTTTGACAGAAGTCATTTCGGCATTCAATGTGTTGAAAAGTTGTAACTATTCATCGAAATCTGTAATTGCTTAGATTGTCCTCTATTTTGTTCAAGAGCAAGGCGAATGCGCACTGTTTATTGATGTGTAAATGAGTACTTTCAACGCAGCTATTGGAGAATAAGAGAAGGCAAACTGAGGAGTTACGATCAGATTACGGGTAAATACTGATTAACAGGTGAATCAAATGTCTAATAAAAATCATCAAGACCAATCACTGTCTTTTGAAGCTCAAGCTGCTCAAGCGATCAAGGACGAGGCAATGAAAATTGCCAAAGCTGGCCAGACTCCAGGGCAAACCAAAAAAGAAACTCAATTAATCGCCCAAGGCATTGCAAAAGGAATAGAATCTTACAAAAAGCAAGAGAAGATCAAAGCGCGGGAACGCTCCAAAAATGAGAAAAAGAAAAAAGTGGGATCAGTCGCATCAAGTACTGATGTAACCGATAAACCAAAAGCCGCTTCTGGTCGCTTGAGTAAAGTTATAAAATATATTGTTAACTTTCTAGGGTTGCTCTCTTTTGCACATTTTTCAGTAATTTTTATCCCAAAACAAGTGCTTGAAACCAATGCTCATTGGCTACCAATCATCGGCATATCATTAGGGATTGTCTATTTGATGGCCGCTTTTATGGGGCTTAGAATCGCAAAAAACCTTCGTAACTAGGTGTAATAGATCAAAAATAAACCCCAATATCTATTTATTCAAGTGACTGCAATACCTCGAAACTATGTTGCGAGAGTATGATGTCTTGGTCATTTCTCAGCTCAACAACCCAGCTTCCTGGCATTGACGCAGGGATTAGCTTATTGATGTAACTCCGCCAGCTGTAGTCCCCGTCAACGGCTATTTTTTTGCTAAACACCAATTGCCCTTCATGTAACCATCGGTAAGTAATATTTTGACCACCGAGCCCTTTCACTTCAGTAAAATAGACTATTCTGCGTGATTGACCATTGTTAATAGTGATTGATTGTAGATCCTCGCCGACCGGTTCCAGCTTGCTAACTGCTGACACCAAGCGAGCTCGGTTAACATGCTCTGATTTATCATCCAGAAGCGGGTCTGCTCCTGCGCTGCTAGTCTCTGTTGAACGTTGTTCAGTTTGCGACTCCAGTTGCTGTTTATTAATATCGTCATTAGTTTGTTGCTGAATCACTTCTTGTGTGTCTGAATTTGTATTCGCTGAAAGTTGTTCAGCAGTTGACTTTAATTGCTGCTCATTAAGTTTTTCACCTGCAGCTTTATCTGTCGGTTTAACATCCTCTGATTGAAGATTATCTGCAACCTGCTGTGTGCTTGCTTGAACAGGGGGTGGTGAGGCTGTAGTACTTGATGTGCTTGTATTGGATGAAACTTGTTCAGTTTGTAAATTCAATTCTTGCTTGGCTGCTGTGGCAATTGATTTGCTTTGGGGTTTAGGAGTCTCGGTTGTGGTTTTTTCAGTCGATGACAGTGTTTCTGCCTCTTTAGAATTAGAAGACTGAGAAGCCTTGTCTGCCTCAGTCAGAGGCTTGTGTATGCTTGCAGACACCTCCTCAAGGCTTCGTTGCTCAAGACGGGCTCTCGTTTCATTATCAATAACAGGCTGTGAAGACGATTCATCTGACTTTGCAGCTGATTCAGGAGCAGTGATCACCACTGGGGAATCTGTTGTCGGTGACTCTAGCTGAGACAACTGAGACTGTGGAGTATTTTCAGCTGTCATCTGCGATTGCTGTCGCGATTCATTCCAATAACTGTTGTATAACAAATAAATTATGGGGATTAATACGAGAACGGATAAGAGAGCGATTGCCCAGGCAATTCGTTTTCCATTCCAGATTTCAATCATTTTGGGTTTGATTTCATAATCCATGCCCGCAAAAGCGTCGCTAAGACCAGGATTCTCTTTCGTTCGAAATTTGTTATTCGTCATATTTCAAGTCTTGTAATTGGGACATATTAAAATCGAGCAGCTCTACAGTGGACAATGGTTAGCAAGGTTTCGTTCACTTTCTCTTGACGTTACATCGTGTAAATATTCAATCAAAAGCTGTACCGTTTTACCTTGTCGGAAACGATTGATCTGTAAACGATATGCAATTTCTATCTGTCTAAAACCCAGCCATTGTTCCACTTGATCAACATTAAAAGCAATTGCCTGAAGACAATGCTCAGTATCAAACATTTGTAGTTCTAACTTTACATGTTTTTCTTTCAAAATTCTAATATTGATTATTTCAAACACGCCTTCAAAGATGGGTTCTGAAAAACCTTGTCCCCATGGCCCTGATTGTTCCAGTAATTCGGCAAATTCAATTCCTAACAAATGTTCAGTGAGTTTTCCATCTGTGTAGATAACCGGTTCTGAATCAATATTTTGAGATCGATTAACAACAGCTCGGTTGAATTCCAGCTCGAATAACTCTAAATCAGTCTTGAGAAGACTCAATCCAGCTGCCATTGCATGTCCACCAAAGCGAATTAACAACTGCGGATGTTGTGTTGCGACATCGGCTAAAACATCTCTTAAATGCAGGCCGGGAATAGAACGCCCAGAACCTTTTAGTTCGCCATTTTCAGAATCAGCAAATGCGATGACTGGTTTATGCAAATCATCTTTGATACGTGACGCCAGGATACCGATAACACCTTGATGCCAGCTTTGTTGATATAAACATACCGCTTTGCGATCATCTCGATGTGTTAGTTTGGCGAGCTGATTTAAATGCTCTAATGCATCTGCTTTCATATCACCTTCAATGACGCGGCGTTGGCTATTCAGTTCATCCAGTTCGGCAGTGATTTGTTTCGCGCGATCCATATCATCGGTCAGCAAACATTGTACGCCAAGACTCATATCCTGTAGACGCCCAGCTGCATTTAGCCGAGGAGCAATTGCAAAGCCGAGATCAGCACTGTTTAAGGTTGCCACATCACGACCTGCGATTGAGGCCAGCGCTACAATTCCTGCACGTGCTTGCCCTGCTTTGATGCGCAGTAATCCCTGGTGGACTAATGTTCTATTGATGACATCCAGTGGCACAACATCTGCAACTGTTCCCAAAGCCACCAAATCCAGCAATTGAGCTAGATTTGGTTCTTGCAGTTTTTGTTGGTCAAACCAGTGATTGTCACGCAAGCGCTTGCGCAATCCAAGTAATACATAAAACATCACGCCGACACCAGCAAGGTTTCGGCTCGGAAATTGGCAGCCAGCTTGATTTGGATTAACAATCGCATTGGCGCGTGGCAACTCATCACCGGGTAGATGGTGATCAGTAATTAACACTTTGAGATTATGTTGTCGTGCTCTGGCAACGCCTTCAATACTGCTAATGCCGTTGTCAACAGTAATTAAAATATCCGGATTAAGTTGCAATGCCACATCAACAATTTCTGGGGTTAGCCCATAACCAAACTTAAAACGGTCTGGAATCACATAGTTGACATGGTGAGCACCAAGTAACTCCAGACCGATTTTCGCAACTGCACAGCTGGTTGCTCCATCGGCATCGAAATCGGCAACGATAACAATCTTTTGTTGCTCGGCTAAAGCCTCACATAACACATCAACCATAGTATCCATACCTAACATGGAATCTGGTGATGGCAGTTGCTTGAATGAATAGTCCAACTCGTCGATAGAATTGATGTTGCGTGCTTTGTAGATTGTTTGTAATACTGGATTTAATGTTGCCAGTGTATCGCCAGCGTTTGACATGACCTCTCGCCTAAGCATTTTCTTGGCTACACGCATGGAGGGATTGTCCTGTTTATTAGTAAGTTAGGGTTAGATATTGTTTTTAAAAAGCTGGATATCTTGTCAAGACAACCATAAATCAACAGCTTACAATGAACTTAAAATAACTTTTTCCACAGCGCCACGCTCAGCTTCAATGGCCACTGGATTTGTTGCACATTGCCCAATCGCAGTGTCTGGATCTTTTAATCCATTTCCAGTTAACGTGCAAACAACCACACTTCCTTCTGGAATTTTTCCAGAAGAAATATCTTTCATTGCGCCTGCGACTGATATTGCCGATGCAGGCTCACAAAATATGCCTTCTTGTTCTGTGAGTAATTTTTGGGTTTTAAGAATTTCAGCATCAGTAAACGCATCAAACCAGCCATTACTTTCCTTGTTCGCTTGCCAAGCGTAATCCCAGCTTTGTGGATGACCAATACGAATAGCAGTCGCCACTGTTTCGGGGTGGTCAATCATCTCCCCTTTAATAAATGGGGCAGCACCCGTTGCCTGATAACCGCACATCACAGGTGTTTTGTCGACAACAGCGGCTAACCCATTAGTCGTGGCTGCATATTCCTTATATCCACGCCAGTATGCGGTGATATTGCCTGCATTACCCACTGGTAAACAATGGAAATCGGGGCAAATACCCAATTCATCGATAATCTCAAAAGCTGCGGTTTTTTGCCCTTCAATACGGAATGGATTAATCGAATTCACAATCGATACAGGTGCAGTTTCGGCAACTTCCTTGACCAGACGCATTCCATCGTCAAAGTTGCCTTTAATCTGGATGATTTCGGCACCATGCATCATTGCCTGAGCAAGCTTGCCCATGGCGATTTTCCCGTCAGGAATCAATACAAACGCTTTAATTTGAGCACGTGCAGCATAGGCAGCAGCTGAAGCCGATGTATTACCTGTTGATGCACAAATAATTGCACGACTGCCTTCATGAACAGCCTGGGTTACTGCCATGGTCATGCCTCGGTCTTTGAAAGAACCGGTCGGATTTAAACCTTCAAATTTGGCGTAAATGGTGACTTTTTTACCAATAATTGAAGGAATGTTTTCCAATTTGATGAGTGGTGTATTGCCCTCACACAAACTAATGTAATGCATACCTTTTTGTACTGGCAAGCGATCAGCATAGCGATCTAGTAGACCTGTGTATCGATTGGGTGCTGTCATTGTTCCCTCAATTATTTGAATGTCTGACTGAACGGTATGAATTTGCTGAGGCTATGTTTGAATTGAACTATTTTAAAGTCTCAACACGAATTCGAGTCACTTTACCACTCACAGAAGCTAATGCTTCGATTTTAACCAGTGCAGCCATCAGGTGTTTTTCTATCACAATCTGAGTTAACAAAATTACTGGCAATTTGTTAGCGTTTGCGGTGGGTTCTTTTTGAATGACAGCTTCAATGCTAATACCGTTATCAGCCAAAATACGTGTAATATCAGCCAATACACCTGGTTTGTCATCAGCATAAAGTCGAAGATAATAAGCAACCTGGATCGTATCAATTGATAATACCGGCAAATCGGACAAGGCATCAGGTTGAAAAGCAAGGTGTGGAACCCTGTGCTCAGGATCGCTGGTCATTACTCTCACGACATCGACTATATCTGCAACCACCGCCGATGCAGTTGGCTCAGCGCCAGCACCAGCACCATAATATAAAGTTGGTCCAACCGCATCGCCTTGAACGACAACAGCATTCATTACACCATCAACATTGGCGAGTAGACGTCGTTCAGGAACCAGTGCCGGATGTACTCGAAGCTCGATACCAGCATCAGTTTTTCGTGCGATACCCAAATGTTTGATGCGATAACCAAGTTGTTCTGCGTAGACAACATCATCCGCTGTAATCTCGCGTATACCTTCGGTATAGGCTTTCTCAAACTGTAATGGAATACCAAAGGCGATGGCTGCCAGAATGGTCAGCTTATGCGCTGCATCAATGCCTTCAACATCAAATGTAGGATCGGCTTCTGCGTAACCGAGCGATTGTGCTTCTGCTAATACATCGGCAAAGTCACGGCCTTTATCGCGCATTTCAGTGAGAATAAAATTAGTTGTGCCGTTAATGATTCCTGCCAGCCACTGAATCTGGTTAGCAGCCAGTCCTTCGCGGGTGGCTTTAATGATTGGGATGCCGCCAGCAACTGCTGCTTCAAAAGCGACCATGACACCGTGTTGCTGGGCTAAAGCAAAAATTTCATTGCCGTGTAATGCGATCAGTGCTTTGTTGGCGGTAACCACATGTTTGCCATTATTGATGGCTTTGATTACCAAGTCTTTTGATAGTGTGTCGCCTCCGATTAGCTCGACGACAATATCCACATCCTGCGCATCAACTACATCAAAAGGATCAGTGGTTAGTTGAATGCCATCGGTATTACAAATTCTTGTTGCATTGAGATTTCTGGCGGAAGCGCGGGTAACAATAATATCGCGTCCGGCTCGTCTGCCAATTTCCTGTGCATTTCTACTTAATACATTGACAGTTCCACCACCAACGGTACCAAGCCCCAGAAGCCCTATTCTTACCGGATCCAAATTACCCTTCCCCATTCAATCATCATCATAAATTCAACGATTATACAGCGTTATCTTTGCGAAACATATTACGGATTCCTCGCACAGCTTGCCGAGTTCGATGTTCATTTTCGATCAGGCTGAAACGCACGTGATCATCGCCAAATTCACCAAAACCGATACCAGGTGATACGGCAACTTTAGCGTCCAACAATAACTTTTTGGAGAAATCCAACGACCCCATGCTCCGATATTGTTCAGGAATTTTAGCCCAGACAAACATAGTCGCTTTAGGTTTTTCGACTCCCCACCCTGCCCCATTGAGACCATCACATAATACATCACGTCGACTGCAGTACATGTTACGGATATCGATAACACAGTCTTGCGGCCCTTCCAATGCAGTAATTGCAGCAACCTGGATTGGCGTAAACATGCCGTAATCCAGGTATGACTTGATACGTGCCAATGCTGATACCAGCTTCTGATTGCCACACATAAAACCAACCCGCCAACCTGGCATATTATAACTTTTTGAGAGTGAAAAAAACTCCACCGCAACATCTTTCGCGCCCGGCACTTGCAGGATTGATGGTGCGACATAGCCATCAAAAACGATGTCTGCATAGGCGATATCATGGATCACACGGATCTTGTATTCTTTGGCAATCTCGACAATTTTTACAAAAAAATTAAGTTCGACACAGTGAGTGGTAGGGTTGCCGGGAAAGTTGAGAATTAATACCTTAGGCGATGGCCAGGTGGTTTTGATGGCTTTTTCGAGCTCCTCAAAGAAATCCACACCTGGAACCATTGGCACATGACGAATATCTGCACCAGCTATTACCATTCCGTATGGATGAATCGGATAAGCAGGATTTGGTACCAAAACAGCATCACCTGGGCCGACGATGGCTAATGCCAGATGAGCCAGCCCTTCCTTGGAACCAATGGTAACAATAGCTTCAGTTTCGTAGTCCAATTCTACATCGAAACGGTGTTTATACCAGCCACAGATAGCTTTGCGTAATCTAGGGATTCCCTTCGACCAGGAATATCGATGGGTATGTTCTTTCTGGGCGGCTTGCACCAGCGCTTCAATGACATGCTTGGGTGGTGCTTGATCTGGATTCCCCATTCCAACATCAATGATATCTTCGCCACGCGCACGCGCTTGTGCTTTAAGTTCATTGACTTCGTTAAATACATAGGGTGGTAAACGGCTGATACGCTGGAACTCTTCCATTTGCTGATATGTACCTGAAACTGTGTTGATGTTAGGGGGAATATGATTATATCGCTGGCTTAAGAACAGGTTCTAAGAGAGCCTTGGAGTATTTGCCATTTTTTCTTTTTCATGTGTGAAGAGCATAGACAGAAACAGATGTAGTTTGAAGATGATCTACTTGCCGCGCGAGGTATCGAAATAAATAGCACCTTGCATTTCCATTCTACAGGCTAAGCAACATGAATGAAATGACCTCTGCAACTGGCAAGAATTTCTATTACATTCGAGTCGTACTAACAGCTTCCTAGTATAAGCAACTATTAGCACAATACAGCAGATAGACTGAAAAACCAGTCAATTGACAGGATTAATTCTCGTTTATTAGACCTCGTTTTTGTATTGTTTTTCACAGTTCATTGCGTTGTGTCTATAATTCTATTGAATAATGTTAAGAAAATAAACTCAATTGCACTATGTATTTCAAGCATGAATAATGTTGGAACCTATTGATTGATTGGAGATGGTTGATATTCTATTTCAAGTGCCCATATACATTTGGTAGTCAGTTAATTGTGAAACACATGTTCTCGAATAACAAAACCAGTGATACAATCGAGTTATGGTGTTATAAGTGTGATATAAGAGTTACTATGTCTGAGTCCGAAGTCGATCATGCCAATGATCAAGAGCTAAGCGTTCTTGAGGCGCCGTCCAAACCCAAGCGTCCTCCGCTATATAAAGTTATTTTACTCAATGATGATTTTACGCCGATGGACTTTGTTATTGATATTTTAAAACAATTTTTTGGAATGAGTGAAGAAAAAGCCACTCAGATTATGCTCCACATACATCATAGAGGTATCGGTATTTGTGGGGTTTTTTCTAAAGATGTGGCAGAATCAAAGGTGCAAGTAGTCAATGATCACTCGCGTCAAAACCAACACCCGTTGCTCTGTTCAATGGAAAAATCATAGGTCTATCCATGCTAGATAAAGAACTGGAAAACACTTTAAATAATGCATTTAAATATGCGTATAAGAATCAGCATGAATTTATCACAGTAGAGCATCTTCTTCTTGCGCTACTCGAGAATGCCTCAGCACGAGAAGTATTAGACAATTGCGGTGTTGGAATTGAGCAGCTGATTACTGAGCTAACAGAATTTATTGATCAAACAACACCAGTTTTACCAGACAACTCAGGTCGTGAAACCCAGCCAACGTTAGGTTTTCAAAGAGTGCTGCAAAGAGCGGTTTTTCACGTGCAGTCCTCGGAAAAAAATGAGGTCAGTGGTGCAAATATACTGGTTGCTATTTTTAATGAACAAGACTCCCATGCAGTTTATCTCTTACAACAACATGATATGACACGTCTGGATGCCGTTAACTATCTTGCTCATGGAGTAACCAAAAATAAAGACGAGGAATTTGACGAACTTGATGCTGACACTGATCAAATCGATAGTGAGCAAGTAGCGCCAAGCAACTCTCAGCTGCAAAATTATGCAAGAAACCTGAATACAGACGCAGAAGAAGGTCTTATTGATCCGCTTATCGGTCGCAGTCCGGAAATAGAGCGTACGATTCAAATTCTTTGTCGACGTCGTAAAAACAATCCTTTACTGGTTGGTGATGCCGGAGTTGGTAAAACTGCTATCGCAGAAGGCCTGGCAAGACTCATTGTCGAGGAGCAAGTGCCTGATGTCTTGGCTGGATCAGTGATTTATTCTTTAGACTTAGGATCATTGGTTGCAGGAACAAAATATCGTGGGGATTTTGAGAAACGCT
Organism: Methylococcales bacterium; assembly: GCA_965224565.1. GTDB lineage: Bacteria > Pseudomonadota > Gammaproteobacteria > Methylococcales > DRLZ01 > DRLZ01. The sequence goes on from CBDCZN010000002.1 coordinate 1,960,537, forward strand.
TAAAAACTGTTTTAGCTGAACTTGAAAAGAAACCAAACTCGATCCTTTTTATTGATGAAATTCATACGATTATTGGTGCAGGAGCAACCTCTGGCGGTGTTATGGATGCATCCAATCTAATTAAACCATTGCTTGCATCAGGTAAATTGCGATGTATTGGATCAACAACTTATCAGGAATATCGCGGCATTTTTGAGAAAGATCACGCATTAACCCGACGTTTTCAGAAAGTTGATATTACAGAACCATCAATTGACGAAACTTTCGAAATACTTAAAGGTTTGCAATCTCGCTTTGAAGAGTTTCACTCAGTGCGCTATTCATCAGAAGCATTGCTCAGTGCGGCAGAATTATCAGCCCGTTATATTAATGACAGACAACTTCCGGATAAAGCCATTGATGTGATTGATGAAGCTGGAGCCCAACAACGCGTTCTGGCAGATGAAGAACGTCTGGAAACCATCGATATTCCACAAATCGAAGAAATTGTTTCCAAGATTGCACGTATTCCACCAAAATCAGTGTCAACCAATGATCTGGATAAACTTAAAACACTTGAGTCCAGCTTGAAAATGATGGTATTTGGTCAAGATGAAGCCATTGCAGCATTATCCTCTGCAATCAAACTTGCTCGTGCTGGTCTGGGTAATCGCCAAAAAACCATCGGCTCATTCTTGTTTGCGGGTCCAACAGGCGTGGGTAAAACTGAAGTTAGCAGACAACTGGCGCAAGTGCTTGGTATTGAGCTGATTCGCTTTGACATGTCCGAGTATATGGAAGCCCATACTGTCTCTAGATTGATCGGTGCACCTCCTGGTTATGTGGGTTTTGATCAAGGTGGTTTGTTGACAGAAGAAGTGACCAAGCATCCGCATGCCGTTTTATTGCTTGATGAAATTGAAAAAGCGCATCCGGACATTTTTAACCTGTTATTGCAAGTCATGGATCATGGTACTTTGACAGACAATAATGGTCGCAAAGCAGATTTCCGCAATATTATTCTGATTATGACAACCAATGCTGGTGCTACTGAAGGTAGTCGATCATCCATGGGATTTCAATCACAAGACCATAGTAGCGACAGCATGCAAGTGATTGGCAAAATGTTTAGTCCGGAATTCCGTAATCGGCTTGATTCTATTATTCAGTTTAAATCTCTCAGCACAGAAATTCTAGAGCGGGTTGTCGATAAATTCATTTTCGAACTGGAGGAACAGCTTGCGGATAAACAGGTAACATTAAATCTGGAATCTGGCGCACGTAACTGGCTTGCTACACATGGGATTGATTCCAAAATGGGAGCACGACCAATGGCCAGGCTGATTCAGGAAAGTATTAACAAGCCTCTGGCAGAAGAGCTGCTGTTTGGTAAACTCGCAAGCGGTGGCAGCGTACTTGTCTACTTGAAAGACGAAAAACTATCTTTCAAGTTTGAAGAGAACAACAATAAAATCCCCGCCCTGGAAGACAATAGTTAGCTAATACAGGTATTGTTGTCAGTCTAGAGTTGTTATTAACGCATACGGAAAGTGATACGACCTTTGCTTAAATCGTAAGGTGTCATTTCTACTTGAACCCGATCACCGGTTAATATGCGAATATAATGCTTGCGCATTTTTCCAGAGATATGAGCAGTAATCACATGCCCGTTATCTAATTCTACCCGAAATGTAGTATTTGGGAGGGTTTCAATAATCTTCCCTTCCATTTCAATTTGATCTTCTTTTGCCATTTTCCACCTGATATTACTTATTATACATAGTGTGTTTTAGGATACAGGCTTAGCCTGTCTTATTATGTCGAGGGATTAGAATGTTAATGTTTCTATTCTCGGACAGCCAAGAAGTATACCACAGTTCAATCAATGGCTCAGCTGATCAATAAAAAGTGATGCCAAACCCAGAAAAACCATAAATCCGATGACATCAGTAATTGTTGTCAACACAACGCCACCTGCGAGAGCAGGATCTATTTTATAGCGTTGCATTAGCAGAGGTATTACAGCTCCAGCTAAAGCTGCACAAATCAAATTAATTACCAAAGCCACCGCAATCACCATACCTAATGTGTAATCGTTAAACCAATAACTAGCAATCATTGCCACAACAAATGCCCACAACACGCCATTGACAATACCAACTCCAAACTCTTTGATGAGCACTTGCATCGCATTTGTTTTACCAATATGTCTTAATGCAAGACCGCGAATGACAAGCGTCAATGTTTGGCTGCCGGCTATACCACCCATACTGGCAACAATTGGCATCAATACTGCCAAAGCAACAACTTGTTGAATTGTTGCCTCGAACAAACCAATCACTGCAGATGCAACACATGCAGTCACCAAATTAATTCCAAGCCAGACAGAGCGACGTTTAGCGCTGATTAACACGGGAGCAAATATATCAGTATCTTCAGCAAGACCAGCATGTCCCATCAAGCTGTGTTCTGCTTCCTCACGAATCACATCCATTACATCATCGACAGTAATTCGACCAATTAAACGGCCATTGTCATCAACCACAGGCGCGGAAACCAGATTTTTTTGTTCAAACAACAAAGCAATTTCACTGGCAGGTGTTGTTGCAGAAATTGCTTGTAAATCTTGTAACAGTAATCCGTCAATTGTTTGCTGTTCGTCACTGGTTAACAACACTGTTAATGGTAATGCACCGAGGTAACGATCTCGTCGGTCAACAATAAATAGATTATCAGTTAAATCGGGTATTTTACCTCGTGAACGTAAATGTCGTAATACAACCATGACGCTGAGATCAGGTCTGATTGTGACTACATCCAGATTCATTAATCCGCCAGCACTATCCTCAGAATAGGACAGAACGGCTTCCAGTCTGCGTCTATTCTGGTTATCCAGTGCTAATAATATTTGACGTGTGACGACTTCTGGCAGATTTTGAACCAGATCAGCCAAGTCATCTGTTTCAAGTTTTGCAACGGCATCGATGAGTATTTTGGTATCAGTGACATCAATTAAGGTATTGCGAACTTCATCACTCAGTTCGACAAGGATTTCACCACGCAATTTAGGTGCAACCAAACGCCAGACAGCAATGCGATCATCAGGCGGAAGCGCTTCAAGCATATGTGCAATTTCTGCTGGATGCAGGGTATTAATCATTCCTCTTAAACGTAGGAATGTCCCTGTTTCAAGACGATCAGCAATAAAGCGCAGATGATCTTGAGTTTTTTCTTGATGCGGACCTGACATTGAAGCACCTGTCGATGAAAAGAAGTGCTGTGAAAAATTCGCTTAAACAGTAAAGACAGCTCCAGAAGTTCTAAGGTTGCAGTACAAAACAGCACGGCTGAAGCAGAAAAAAGAAGATTAAAAGATAGAGAATTGAATCCATTAACAAACAGCATTGCTAGCAAGTAAATGCGCAATACAGTCAGTGTTCACACAAAAATGATTAGAAATTGCTATAACATATGAGCAACTCTATATCATCTCTCAGTCATTCAATTTTACCATATAAGATTTCACAACAATAAGACGTAACTTCTCATTATCCACAGGCAGCAGCTTGAAGAATATCCGCCATTGGAGGAATCTGTTTCGCATTCGACGTACGATCAAGCAGGTAGCTCCAGAACGAAATCCCATGCTTGCGACAGGTTTTCTTTAAACTGGCAAAGGTGTCCCTGCATTGCCGACCCGCTTCACTGCGGGTGCTCCCACTGATCTTGCGTTTCTTGACGTAATCCCGAATATCCCGTTCACTCAGGTTATTGTGCAAGGGAATCTCCGGTCTTTCCAATACACGGAATAATTCATGCTGATTGTTGCCCATGCGTTTCAGGATCTGATTCAGCGTTTCATAATCGGTGCGCGTCGATACCAGTTGATGGAACTGCGCTTTCAAGCGCGTTGCGTGCGCTGGGTCAGGCGCTGTTTTATAGATTTTCAAACCCGCATAAATCGACCAAACTTCATCCCGCGCCCAGCTGACTGCTTGCTTTTGCAGATCATTCACAGGAATGAGCCGCGTCATCAGTCGCTCTGTATGAATCCAGCACAGGACATGATCAAAGACATTGAATTGCCCCGCATCGTCACTCACAATGCCAAGATTGATTGGAATGCCTTGATCGAGCAAGCGCCCAACCAGCATCCCTTCGGTGAGAATCCGCTGATGACGTTGATTGGTGATCCCTTGCTCTTCCAGCCAGTGCTCTAAAGCAGCGGGTGTCTCAAATTTAATTGGTTGGGTTTCAAGCGATTCCAATAGAAATTTCGGAAGCTTTTGGCGTTGCATGTATTCCAGAGCACCCGCATTGATGACGTAGGCCTGGCAACCACTTCTGCTCAGCAGCTCAAGAAAGTTAACACGACTTTTAGACTCAGTACTTTCAAACCAGGCAAACAGCTCATTGCCAATATGAGTACAGTAACCGGTCTTGCCCTGATGGCGAGCCCCGGTGTCATCTGCGTGAATATAGCTGGACAGCGGCAGTCCATAACGCAGCAGATCGCTTTTTTCCTGGTGAAACACGTCAAGGTCTTTGGTCAGCATTTGACTTAATTGACCGCTGGAGATATCAATACCAAGATCATGCAGTTGTTCCAGCAACAGGGGCTGAGTGACGTGCTGATGATGATATTGATACAAGATAAAACTGTGTAAGTTTGATCCCCAATGGCCACTACGAACCGATTCAGGTAACTGGGCAATGACATAACCCTCACTGGTTTCATATTCGGCCAGACGATAACGAATGGTGTGAGGACAAATGATCAGATCTTGAACAATAATGTCTCGATAGCCTTTAAAGCGTGCGTCCTCCGAAAGATTGGCGGGCTGTATGATGCGCTCTTCATGAATCGTCAAATGCTGGGTTTTACTGCGTTTGGGGCCTTTCTTTTTTCCGGTACGAGCACTATCGTCTTCTGGTTCTGTCTGTTGATCCATCCCGCTGGACTTGAATTTAGGTTTTCGAGTCTGTTTGTTCAACCTGTGAATGTCATCTTCTAATTGCTCAATGCGATCTGATTGCCATTGGAGAAGTTCAAGCAACGCATCGACTAGTGGCGTGCGATCAGCATCTGAAATGGGTGGCAATAGCGGCTTTACAGAATTCATTGAATGTAGTTTATTACATTTAATTCGTAATTGCCTGTAAATAATGAGAAGTTACAATAAGACAATGTAACTTATTGTAATTGTTAATCAATTTTTAAACAAGTTAGTTTTACTAAAGGATTATGATAAAAACACAATAGAGTTACTGCTACGCGATCTAGCGTTAACAATGACATCATGCAAGTGTTTTTTCAGTCACTCAACTATAATGATGGAAACGTCTCGGTATAAAACCAATAGTTTGAATACGTGAACAAAACGTGCAGTCAAGTGTCGAGGCATTCTCTCGAATGCCTGCAAGTCTAAGGACGATGAATTCTAAATACCACAACTTTCAGATACTCAGTTTCAGGGATTGCTGCGTGGATTGGATGATCAGACGACTGATATCCATTCTGTAGCACTTGGGTTTGCCTACCTTGTTTGGACGCAGCCAATTGTACTTGTCGAATGAGTTCTGAGCGCGGCAGATGATGAGAACAAGAACAACTAATCAATATGCCATTATCTTCCAGTAACTCAATCGCCAATTGATTAATATGGCGATAGGCAGCCAGTCCTTGTCGGTAATGTTTCTTGTTTTTGATAAAAGCTGGTGGATCAAGCACAATGACATCGAAACGTTGTTTGTCTTTTCGCATTTCAGTTAAAAAATCCAGCACAACCGCTTTCACTGCAGTCACGCGATCCTGCAATTGATTCAGCTCTGCATTTTTATTTACATAATCCACAGCTGATTGCGATTGATCAACACAACAAACCCTGGATGCTCCTGCTAAAGCAGCACTAATCCCCCACCCGCCTGCGTAACTAAATAAATCCAGAACACTGCGATTATTGACATAACGTGGAATCATCATCTGTCGGTTATCGCGTTGATCATAAAACCAGCCAGTCTTCTGACCATTCTGAAATGGAGCAATGAATCGGTTAGACCCTTCAAAAATATGAATCGCTTCAGAACTCATTCCCTGGATAGTTTTTACATATAACGGAATGCCTTCAAATTTACGCGCAGCACTGTCATTCCTCAGCAAAATTGTTGTTGGTTTGATTAAGCTGGCAATGAGTTCGACCAGTTGGTCCAACCAACACTCCATGCCTGCCGTGGTGATTTGCACAACACAGATATCACCATAACGATCAATCACTAATCCAGGTAACAAATCACTCTCACCAAACACCCAGCGATAATAAGGTTGCTGGTACAACGATTCCCGCAATTGCAAAGCGTTATTCAAACGTTTCAGAAATAGTGTTTGATCAAATGGTCGTTCGCTGCGATTGAGTACACGACTACATATCAGTGAATGGGGATTGATATAAGCGTGAGCCAGAAATTGATTGCGATGATCCTCCACCACAACTTGCTCACCTGCAGTAAATGACTGTAACGAAGTCGCACGTGTATCCACCTCATTGCTAAATATCCACAAATGACCCATGCGAATACGCCGATCCTCATTCTTTTTGAGTGTTACAACAGGGTAGTTTGGCATAGAAATTTTAATATTTTTAAACACAATGAAAAAAGTCTATCATACAGATTCTAAGGCATATTCAGGCGATCTGAGTCATATGACGCACCAAGGTGTGTCATATGACTCATTTTATTTGTACGAATCAGTGTTTTTCCTTACTACCGATAGAGTAGAAAAAACAGCCGGTTTAGTTATTTCATGAACTATTTTTGACTAATAGACGTAATTGCGAGAGGTTTTAATAAGCTTATGCTTGCTTATATCAATATCGAGCAAAATATCAAAAACCGGCATAATTATTGCATATTTCAGATACCATAATGATCTTCGCACGTAAATATCATCTAGCGTACGGTTTTTTGCGAACAGCAGCGCTGGACAACCTTGCTGCAGAATAACAAAGATTTCCCGCCTTACTTTTCACAAAGCATCATGTACACATATAATGCTATATTTTTATGTGACGTTGACCATTAGTTTGATTTCTACATCACTGTTATTGTTGGGAATCTGCACAACTTTATAACCAAAGGAATGTATCAGTAATCCAGTAAAATCAAGGGTTCTATTAATTAATATGCTTATACATAAATTATACAAAATTATTAGTATAATCTGCACGCTTATATTCTTCACTAGTTGTTCACAGAACCCGCCCAAGAAGGACAGTCATTTCGTTCAATCAATGCATGCCGACAGCACCAAAAAACACCCTCAATCAACACAGTATTACACGGTTAAGCAAGGTGATACATTATATTCAATTGGTTTGCGCTTCAACTATGACTATAAACAGTTGGCAGTCTGGAATCAGATCAACCCGCCTTACAAATTGGCAATTGGTCAGCGACTAAAACTGATCAACAAGCCAACCAGTAAAAACAAACCTGCCACCACAGCCTCCCTAAACACCATCATAAATGGTCGTCAGATAAACGATACAGCCTTCAATGACAGTTTATCAGGCAAAAGGCTTCAACAAACCGAGTTAGTCCGTGAGGTACTGACAGCTAATCCCCGCTTGAAAGTTGCCAGATCTGTATGGGAAGCATCAACAGCTCAAATTGCGCAATCCAGCGCCTTGCCTGATGCAAAGCTATCTTATGGTATAGCACCATTGACTATTGGCAATGATACGACTGACTTTGTTCAAAATGTACAAGTCTCTCAACAGTTACCTTGGTTCGGCAAACTTGATTCACAAAGTGACAGTGCAAGATTTGAGGCTGTGCGTAACTATGAATTGTTGAACACTCTAAGTCTAGAGCTTGCAGCGATTGCCAAAAAACTCTATGCAGACTGGTACTTGATTCATCAAGCAATCCAAATTCACCATAATAATCTACAGCTACTCAGACAGGTCAAGACCATTGCCAAGACACGCTACCACGTAGGAAAATCCAATCAGCAGGAAATTTTACAATCTGAACTGGAACTATCACTACTAGATCAGCACCGACTACAACTCAATCAACAACAATCAGAAATTCTTGGACACCTCAATACCTTGCTCAACCGCCCTGTCGATTCCCAACTACCTCCTGGAGAGCCACTCAAAGCACCACTTTCATTACAGAAAATCAATCAATTGCAAACAACTGCACTGGAGCAACATCCACAAATCAAGGCAATCACAGCCAGCATAGATTCTTTACAAGCTAAAAAACAACATGCATGGCTAGCCGGATTCCCTGATTTCGATTTGAAAGCTGGCTATAACACCATCATGGACAATGATGACAAACATTTCACTGTTGGTGTTGCGATTAATCTTCCCTTGAATCAAAACAAATATAATGCGATCAATGATCAAGCCTCTGCCCTACTCAAAAAAGCACAATGGGAAAAACAAGACAAGGTTCATCAACTTGGTGAAGAGATTCAGCTCTATGGTTCAAAAGTAATACAACAGCAACAAACAGTAAAGTTGTATGAAAATAAATTGTTACCACTGGCAAAAAAAAACACTCAGGCGGCACTTGCAGATTATCAATCAGGACAAGGCGATTTTCTGGTTTTAATACGAGCAGAGAAGGATTGGCATAGTGCCCAGTTGAAAGCTAAACAGGCACTCACCAGTTATCACCAGGCATTGACCATGCTGGAATATGTCATTGGAGTCAATGATACATCACTTGATAGTGATGGATAGCAGCCAATCGTCATTTCGTCAACTATACTCTTCGCACATGAAAATTTAGCATTTAGGGTGGGTGATTTGTTGTGGAGAGCAAGGCGGAAAACATTGGCTGTAGTCATTCTACAGCAAGGGTTTCCAACGCAGCTATCCGGAAAAAAGTGCGCGCCCTGGATGCTAAATTTTCATGTGCGGAGAGTATACCAACAGATATCTGGGAGGCTGTTCAAAATTTCAACCAAGGGATGCAGCCAAGACCATACGCACTGGAAAAGTGCAGCATACGTGTTCATTCTGACAATTTTTTTAACCACTATCATTGTTGTGACTTGACCTTTAGCAAGCTCTTTAAAAAAATAAGCAAGCGTTTTGCACACTCTCCTTTACTTTATAACCTCAAGTGATTTTAAGTGAATTCGTTTATTGTATTATTCCAGTTATCACGATGGACAATTCATATTGCCCTATTGTTGATTGTGTTTGCTATTGTTCCGGTCAATCCCATCAACACGAAACAGGATCTATTCACCGCAGGTGATTTTCGAGTTCGTATGGGTGTGAATTCATCCCCCATTCAACACGGTCGTAATCAGTTCAGGTTTAGTATTCTCAACCATGAAGAACAGGCCGTTGAAGCTCATGTTGTTGTCAAAGCCTACCACGATGCAAACAATTTGTTTGCAAACGCCACCATCTCGACAATGGGTGACGGTCTTTACGAAGCAGTCATTGACTTACCTGAGACGGGTAATTGGGTACTCGCCATTGATATTAAAAACCCGATTCTTGGTCATGGTGATGTGCTGTTTAGCCTGCAAACAGGCATGAAAGGATTGCATATACTTGCTGCTACTAACGACAATGTTGCTTATTACACTTGCGCGATGCATCCATCGATTAAATCAGTCACAGCAGGTAGCTGCCCAATCTGTAGTATGGATCTGATTGCGATCAAAAAAAACAGGCAACAAGCAGAGATAGTTGATCTGGATTATAAAAAGCGACAGATGATTGGCGTGACCACTGATGTTGTCAAGCAACGCACGTTTATAAAAACCATTCTTAGTTCAGGAAAAATCAGTTATGATCAAAGCCGCTTAAGAGAGATCACTTTAAAATATGATGCCTGGATTGAATCCCTTGAAATCAATGAGGCTGGTATTGCAATTCAACAAGGTGATGAGTTATTCAGTATCTATAGTCCTGAACTAATTTCTGCACAAAAAGAGTATTTGGCGACCTTTCAACACGGAGGAGGTCAATATAAATCAGCTGCTGCAGAACGCTTAAAACTGTGGGGTGTCAATAAACAACAGTTACGCTTGTTAAAACATAAAGGTCATAATTTTACCAAATTACCAGTATTGTCACCGGTCAGCGGCACTGTCGTCAGTAAACACATTATCGAGGGTAGCGCTGTAAAATCAGGAGCGCCATTGTTGCGTATCGCTGATTTATCAACTGTCTGGCTGGAGGCTGCAGTTTATCAGACTGATCTTGCCTGGTTTCAGAGTGTGCCACTCGATCAGATTCACGCTGCAATCAGCATTGATGAAATGCCTGATTTACCGATGAAAAGTGTTATCAAGCATATCGATCCTGTTCTCGACCCACTGACTCATAGTGCCAGAATTCGTTTTGAAATCGACAATCCGCTGGGCTTGTTGCGCCCGAATATGTATGCCACTTCCTCTATTCAGCTTGATCTCGGTAAACTCCTGCTGATACCTGCAAGTGCGGTCATTGTTGCTGCTGATAAACGCATTGTGTTTGTTGATCAAGGCAAGGGCAAACTGAAACCAGTTGCAATTAAGACGGGCTTGCAAAACGACCAATATATTGAGGTAAAGTCAGGGTTGAGCGATGGTCAGACTGTTGTTACCTCAGGACAATTTTTAATTGCTGCCGAGAGTAAATTAAAATCTGGATTGCAGCAGTGGTAGAGCAGCATGACTCGAACAAACTCATTGGTCATATTATTGAGTATTGTGCCAAGCATGCAGTGATCACTCTGTTTCTAATCGTAGCAGCAAGCTTCTGGGGTTATCGTTCATTACTGAGTACACCCGTTGATGCATTACCTGATTTATCCGAAGTGCAAGTCATCGTTTATAGCGAATGGTCAGGACGTAGTCCCGACCTGATAGAAGATCAGGTTTCTTACCCGCTCACTACATCTTTATTATCTGTTCCCCATGTCAAAGTTGTACGTGCACAAAGCTTTATGGGAACCAGCTTTGTGTATGTGATATTTGACGAAGACACCGATATTTATTGGGCGCGCTCAAGAGTCATGGAGTTTTTGCAAACGGCTAGTAAAAAATTACCTGCGGATGTGGAACTGTCTTTGGGACCAGACGCTACCGGAGTTGGTTGGGTATATGAATATGCGCTGGACGACAAATCTGGTAATCACAATCTGGCTGATTTGAGAAGCTTGCAGGATTTTAAGTTGCGCCCTTGGCTGGAAGCAGTGTCCGGGGTAGCTGAGATTGCATCAATTGGGGGTTTTGAAAAAGAATATCAAATCAGCGTTGATCCCCATAAACTTGCTCAATACGGTGTTACTCTGCAACAAATTATCCATGCTGTGCGACGCTCTAACAACGATGTTGGCGGTCGTGTCCTGGAAATTGCTGGACACGAACATTTTATTCGCGGACGTGGTTATATTAAATCAGTTGCTGATATCAAAAAAATTGTATTACAGAGTAATTCTAAAGGCGTCCCCTTGCTGTTAGAATCGGTTGCAACTGTTAATCTAGGTCCTGCTATGCGTCGAGGTGTCGCCGAACTTGATGGGGAAGGTGAAACTGTCGGTGGTATTGTCATCATGCGCTATGGTGAAGATGCCATGCAAGTCATACAAGCGGTCAAACAACGTCTTGACTCTGTACGTCAATCCTTACCTGATGGTGTCGAAATCATCACCACATATGATCGTTCAAGTTTGATTGACAGGGCTATTCATACTTTAAAGCAAACATTGATTGAGGAAATCATTGTTGTTTTACTTGTCATATTGTTGTTTTTGCGCCATTACCGCATTGCATTGATTGCTGTGGCAACATTACCAATCGCTATCTTGTTAGCTTTCATTCCGCTGCAACAGCATCAAATATCAACCAATATCATGTCGCTGGGAGGCATCGCTGTGGCAATCGGTGCAATGGTCGATGCTGGTATTGTGATGCTGGATAATATCCACCGACGACTGGGTCAGCAATCATTAGAATCGATTCCACGTCAAACATTAATTATTAAATCGATGCAGGAAGTGGGGCCCAGCATCTTCTTTTCGCTGGCGATTATTACCTTATCGTTCTTACCGGTCTTTGTTTTCGAGGGTACGGAAGGTCGTTTGTTTCAACCACTTGCTTATACCAAAACCTATGCAATGGGGTTCGCTGCAATATTATCCATAACCCTGACGCCTGCCTTGGCGGTATTGCTACTTCAACGGCCGACCAACCCCAAAAAAGACAAGCTTAACCGCTGGTTTTACGCAGCTTACCAGCCGTTGGTAATGTCTGCCTTGCAACGCCGCTTTTGGGTGCTCATTCTCAGCTTATACCAATCCCAATAAGTTCTCATACAATGCTTATATGAGAAAGAAGGGCTTAGGATGAGTAAATTTATTCAAGAACTTATTGGGATTGGTATTATTATGCTTGCTGGTGACCATACCGATTTTCAATAGCCTCAACAGTGAATTCATGCCTCCACTTAATGAAGGCGATATTTTGTACATGCCAACAGCACCTCCAGGCATGTCCGTCACTACTGCCAGCAAAACTTTGCAAACAATGGATGCACAATTAAAACAATTTCCGGAAGTGGAACATGTGTTTGGAAAAATTGGTCGTTCTACCAGTGCCACTGACTCGGCACCACTATCTATGGTCGAAACCATGATTTCATTAAAACCCAAAGATCAATGGCGTAAAGGGTTGAGCTGGGATGATTTAATTGCTGAGATGGATCAGGTGCTGGATTATCCAGGCATGCCAAATATCTGGTGGATGCCAATCCAGACCCGCACTGAAATGCTGGCAACCGGCATTCGTTCCAATCTAGGTATTAAAATCCTGGGTGATGATATCCAGACACTGGAAAAGCTGGGTGTTGAAATCGAAACAATTTTACAATCAGATCCTAGAACCGAACCTTATACACGTAGTGCGTATGCTGAACGCTTAAATGGCGGTTACTATCTTGATTTTGAAATTAACCGGGATAAGATTGCACGCTATGGCTTAACCATTGCCGATGTGGAAGAAACCCTGAGTACTGCAATCGGTGGGCATGAAATCACTCAGATATACGAAGGTCGTGGTCGATATGCTGTCAATTTGCGCTACGCACGTCAGTTTCGGGATAATCTGGATGCGATGTCTCATGTTCTGCTGCCTACTCCAAACGGGGCGCAAATACCAATCAGTCAAGTCGCGAAACTAACATACAATTCTGGTCCACCCATGCTGCGCAATGAAAATATGGTGCCGTTAACGCTGGCGATTATTTTTTTCTTATTGTTTCTTAATCATGGTTCAGTCATCGAAGCCGGGATTATTCTCTGCACCATTCCGTTCGCACTGACCGGTGCAATCTGGATACTGTATCTTCTGAATTTCAAACTAAGCATAGCCGTCTGGGTTGGTTTAATTGCTTTGGCTGGGCTGGTTGCTGAAATGGGTGTGTTGATGATGTTGTATTTAAACCAATATTATCAATACTGTCAGAAAAAACAACTGGAAGCTCCTTTATACCAAGTAATCAGCAGAGCTGCTGCACAACGCATCCGGCCAATGCTGATGACCAGTCTCACCTTATTGCTCAGTTTTACACCCATTCTATACAGCGATGGCACAGGTGCAGATGTCATGAAACGCATTGCAGCACCCATGGTTGGTGGCGTATTGACTACCTTAGTCATTATCCTGATTGTGTATCCTGTAATTTTTTCTTATTGGAAGGACTGGGAAATAAAACATAATCATTAAGTTTATCCTTATAGGAACCACTAATAATCAGGATTTTTGCTAGAGTTCAAAGCGGGTGGTATTCGAGAGCCGTAGTATTTATAGATTACATGAGGATTGCAGAAAATCATCCAACGCCGAAATCGGGTAAAAAGACTATCAAAGGAAAATAGACGGTAACTCACTGCAGACATGGTTACCGATTTTGAATGCAAGGGATTAAGAATGAGATTGAAGGATTCGGGTACGATAGCTGACGGTACTCGGAAAAGTGGTGTGCGGCCTTCTGCAATCCACTGGTTTCCCGCAGCCCGACTCTCTGTTTGTTCTAATACTGCCGTTGGACCATCTTCCAGCCAAGTAGTTAATGGCGCGTTTGTCAGGTCTGACAAATCAACCTTCATCAGCACATAGTCGTCAGGAATAAGCTCAGGTGGTAAATCCAGATGTACTAGCACCTCAACAACAGATAATGCTGGATCTGAGGACAAATAGACGGCATCAACACCCGGGGAATTCCAGCGCCCGCCATTTTTTTTGGCTCCCATGCCACTGAGATCCGCGTAGGGTTCACGGGTAATTCGCCAGGCTAACGTTGGTGTGGTAGGTGAAACAGTCAGTGAGGAAACCGTTTTCTTATGTCCCAAGCCCATGGCCTATGCGGTGCAACAGGTCTTCGACCACACGTGCGCCTTCTTCGGTATCAAGTAGCTCAACAGGTTTACTCCCATTTAATGCATTGGTGTTTCGATTTAGCCAGTGTTTTGCCTTATCAGTGTTTCCAAAGGTTTCGTTAGTTATGTTGAAAATGCGGAAAAATCGCGCCAAACGATCCGATTGAATGGTACTAAAGCGCCCGCTTTGCCGTGAGTGAGAGAGTGTTCGTGCGGCGATCACGCCATAATCGGTTAAATCTTTAAGCGATAAACCCGTATCTCGTACCACCTCTTCAATCAGTCTGATACTGAAGCCGTTGCGGATTAAGTCGATCAACCCGATACGAGAGGAAATATCTGGAGAGACTTGGGATTCCAGAAATGAAGCAGCGGTATTTTCTTGTAGTCTTGTGTGCATTGTTCTTACTGTCATAGCAACTTGCCTATAATATAGAGGCAAGTTGCTCTTATTGCAAGGGTGATTTTTTGATTATACTCTTTGCACATGAATATTTAGCATTTTGTGTGCGTGATCTTTTGTGGAGAGTAAGGCGGTAAACCTTAGCTGTAGTTGTTCTACAGCAAGGATTTCCAACGCAACTATCCGCAAAAAAGCGTATGCACAGGATGCTAAATTTTTATGTGCGGAGAGTATACAACGTAGAGTTGGAAATAATGAGGTAGAATTATCATTGCTGACAATAGTGCAACTGCAGAAGCAGCATCCACTCTTGGTTTTCTCTTTATATTACGCGGAAGACAATGAATCAATTAACAGATCATTTTAAAAAAGACATTGAATATCATGCAATTACAGCTGATCTATATGACCATGTAACAGTTGAGCCCAGAGAGTTTGCCAATCGTCTATTGTTTTCCGATATCACAAAACTCATTTCTCCTGGCGATAGAATGCTTGATCTAGGCTGTGGAACCGGACATATTGTTTTAAGGTACGGACAAAATTTCAAGTCAATCCTGGCTGTCGATCACAGTGAGGATATGCTCAATATCGCTAAAAAGAAAGTTTTAAATTTGCAGTTAAATTCGGTGCAGTTTCAGCGCATCAATATAATCGATTTTCTTGCTCAAGAAACCGATAAATATGACTTTATCTCCTGTGTAGGTTTTCTTCATCACCTGCCCCTTGATGAACTAGACAAAATTGTGCTATCAATCAAAAACCTATTAAATCCGAATGGACAAGTACTGGTTGCAGAACCAATAGTTACGGATAGTATTATGCCCGTTGAAATTCAACGCTGGAACGCGAAATCTGTTATGCAGCATCGAGGTTATCCTGAAGATGTTGTAGAACCCGATGAAGCTCCAATTGATTTAGCACAATTACAAAAAATAATGACTACCTCTGGATTAATCGAAGTACACTCCACAAGAGGTCACGAGCTGTTTCCTAAAAATGTTCCAGCAACGATGTTTGATAAATTATCAATCTGGTATTTCCATCGAAAATATGGCGCTAGCGGTAATATTTTTGCCGGTCTATACCAGCAAGCGCTTATGAATTAAGAATAATGTCCAGGAAATTAACCCATTCCACACTAATCAAAACAGACCCTCATAATTTTCTCAGCACCTGCATTGGACTTTCTCTTAAAACCTTTCTGGAGCTGAACATTCCGGCTGCTGTTACCAGCAACGCTGAAGCAAAAGGCACGATCAGCCACAAAATTGGAGTTGGCGTATAGTCTAATTTGAACACCCAGAGGTATACATTCCAGTTAATAATTTCAGACAATATCACTGCCAGCAAACCAGATAGGAACCCTAAGGTAAAAAACTCGCTGAGTTGTGCAATGCGAATCATTGAACGGCTGGCACCAAAGCTGCGCAGAATAACACCAAGATAAATACGTTCATCCATTGAAGCGAAGACTGCAGCGAACAACACCATTAATCCGGCTGCTAATGCAAAATACAGAATATATTCGACTGCAAGTGATACCTGTTTAACAATCTTGCGCAGCTGCTCCAGAATTAAATCCACTTCTAGCAAGGTAACGTGCGGATATGCACGCAACAGCCCACGTAAGACTGGCTGTTGTTGTGCCGACAGATAAAAACTGGTGAGATAAGTTGTCGAATACTCGTCCAGATCATGCGGTGCAAAAATCATGAAGAAGTTGGGATTCATGGTGTCCCATTCAACTTGACGCAAACTGATAACTCGCGCTTCTAGTTGGGTGGCGCCGATTGCATAGGTGATGGTATCACCCATCGAGACTCCCAGATCTTCTGCCAGCTTCTGTTCGATTGATACAGCATGGCTAGAATCCGACTGCCACCAGGAACCAGCAATCAATGTATTGTCTTCTGGCAGTTTGGCTGAACTGGTCATGTTGAAGTCGCGATCCAGCCATCGCTCAGCTTTTGAACCTGGTTTGACCTGTCCTCTCAATTCCTTTCCGTTGACCTTGATAACACGTCCTCGGACGATTGGATAAATACCTTTGGATTCAACGTTGTTATCGCGTAAATAAGCATCAAACGCTTGCCATTCATCTGTGAATACATTCATTGCAAAATAGTTTGGGGCATTCTCTGGCAGTTGTTGTTGCCAATTGTTCAGTAAATCACCGCGTACCTGGGCAAGAATCAACATTGCAGTCAAGGTAAGGGTAAAAGCCAGTATCTGCGCCAGACTCACTCGCCATTGCTGGGCAATACTGCGAACACCGATTCGCCATGGCATGGCAATCCCTGGGACAATCTTGCGCAACCCTGAAAGCAGCGCTAGAATTAATCCGGAAAAGACTGCCATTACCAACAAACCAATGCCGATGGTGATGAGTAACATGCGTCCGTCTTGTACATGCGGCCACACCAGACCCACCACAACAGCTAATGCCAGTCCATACACCAGCCAGCCACTTGCAGGCAGAGGTTCCAGATCACGCCGCAACACTCGCAACGCAGGCACTTCGCGTTGCCGTAGTATCGGTGGCAATGCAAAACCAGCAAGAATCACTAATCCCATTAAAATCCCTGATAATGCGAAAATAATCCCTGGCTCAGCGACTCGGGTGGGCAACAAATCGCGTAGTAAATAGAGTAAGCCCTCTTGTCCAATCCATCCGAGCATCACCCCAATCGTACTGGCGCATAATCCAATAATACCCAGCTGTATTGCATATAAAATCAAAACTTGTCGATGCTTTAATCCGAAACAACGTAAAATTGCCGTGGTATCAAAATGGCGCTCGCTATAACGCCGTGCTGCCATCGCAATGGCGACTCCGGCAATCACCACAACCACCACACTGGCAAGCCCAAGATATTGTTGTGCACGAGTCACTGCTTTGCTTAACTCTGGTCGATTTTCAAAAACATCGAGAATACGATCACCAGGTCGTAATTGTTTATCCAGTGTTTGCTTTAATTGCCTCACATTCGCCTCGTTACCGGCAAATAATTTTAAATAATGCACATGGCTACCGGGTTGAATAATTTTTGTCGCAGCTAAAGCATCATGATTAATCATCACCCGCGGCATTAGGCTGGAAAAATTGCCTTTATGATCAGGTTCTGAGGTAATAATGCGCGTAATTTTAACTGGCAACTCCCCGACTTCGATGGTGTCCCCAAGTTTCACGCCAAGACGTGCTAACACGCGTCGGTCAACCCAGGCTTCCTGGTTTTCAGGAATCGAGTTCATTACCTCAGCGTCTGCATCTAGTCCAGGACTGGTTTTCAATTGTCCACGCAATGGATAGCCAGTGCTAACTGCTTTGATTCCCGATAACAACATTTCGTCACCGAATATAACCACACTGGAAAACTGTGCAATATTGGCATATTTCAAATCGATTAATTGAGCATACTCAGCCCATTGATCAGGGATTTGATTATGACTGCTCACCGCCATATCAGCAGCCAGAAAATCGGCCCCCTGCAATATCATGGTGCGACTAAGCCGATCTGCAAACAGATTAATGGTGCTTGTGCTGGTGACCGCAACCATAATTGCCAATGCCAAAATCACCAGCTCACCTGCTCGCCATTCACGTTTTACTGCTCTGAATGCGAGTAACCATAATTTCTTCATTGCAGGTCAACCACTCTGCCAATATCAAGTTCGATACGACTATGGCAACGCGCTGCCAGTGCTTCATCATGAGTGACTAGCACTAATGTGGTTTGATATTCACTGTTCAGTTCAAATAACAAATCAATAATCTGTTGACCGGTGTTTCGATCCAGATTACCAGTGGGTTCATCTGCAAATAGAATGCGAGGAGTGGTTACAAAAGCACGCGCAATTGCCACACGTTGTTGCTCACCGCCGGATAACTGGTTCGGGTAATGCTTGGTACGCTCTGCTAAGCCAACGCGATCTAATAAATCAAGAATCTGTGAGCGTTTAAATTGCTCGCCTTTGACTTCCAGCGGAAGCATCACATTCTCCTCAGCAGTCAATCCGGGTAGTAGATGAAACGATTGAAAAACAAATCCAACATAGCGGGCACGCATCTCTGCGCGCTGATCTTCATCCATAGTACTGATATTTTCACCGGCAATCTCCACCCTGCCCTCAGTTGGCGTATCCAGTCCAGCCAATAATGCCAGCAAGGTTGATTTTCCTGAACCAGACGCGCCAATGACTGCAACTGTGTCAGCCGATTTGATTGAAACATCAACAGCTGTCAATATATCCAGACGACCATCGGGTGTCATCACTGACTTGCCCAGATTAGTCGCTGTAATCAATTGCTCCATATGAGTATCCTGTTCGATTAAATGAAAATGACTGGCCATGTATAAACTATATCAATTGCTTTTACTATTTGCCCTTAGCCTAACTGTGAACACTGTACATTCGCAAACCATATTGGTGTTTGGAGACAGTCTAAGTGCAGCCTACAAGCTTGATCCCGCAGATGGGTGGGTTAATTTACTACAAAATAAATCGCATCAGAAAAAACTTGGTTTAACCTTTGTTAATGCCAGTATCACTGGAGAAACTACACGTGGCGGGCTATCGCGGTTCAAGCAAGCTTTGAATAAACATCATCCGGATATTGTCATTCTCGAACTTGGGGCAAACGATGGTTTAAGAGGGTTTCCACCTAAAGTCATTCAAAATAATCTAGATCGAATCATAAAAATGACCCTAAAAAAACAGGCAACCCTGTTGCTGGTTGGTATCTATCTGCCACCTAACTATGGCAAACGCTACACTGAAATGTTCCACAACATCTATCTCGACCTCGCGAAACAGTATGATCTGGCCCTATTACCCTTCTTGCTGGAGGGAATTGGAACCGACAAATCCTTGATGCAAGACGATGGATTGCATCCTTCAGCCAATGCCCAGCCACTGATTGCCAATACTGTCTGGAAAAAGCTGGCGCCACTCCTAATCGCAGAAGAGGCCTCTTCGTCAATGATAAATCAATCCAGCAACAAACAGATTAAAAGTAGCCCGGAAGCAGGAAACTAAACATGTTCGCAAAAGTTCTCATCATTCTCTTGTTTATCGCTATCTTTATTAGCTTATTCTCTGCCTTACTGTTCTTTTTAAAAGGCACAAATCACGAGGATAAAGATCGAAATAAACGCATGGCTCAGGCACTCACAGTGCGTATCAGTTTATCGATAGCGTTGTTGATTATACTACTGATTGCTTATGCAACAGGTGTTATCAAGCCGCATGGAATTGCGCCAATGAGTAACAAGTCTCAGACTGCACCAAAGTAGACCTAACAATTTATTCAACTTGCCCCACTCTCAGTATTTTATTCAATCATACTGATTAAGTAACTAATTGCTGATTAGAGCAGTCTTCATAAGCAATCGTCTAGAACTACAACTGCGCACGCATGAAGTATACATGTACCTGATTACCCATAAGCTTCCGCCAATTTTAAAAGTCTGTCTGGCATAGGAGTCGTCCTGACTGCAACATAGGCAAAACGAGGGATCATATCTTCTAGCTGGAACCGTCTGTTATGGCGATAGCAGAATTCAGCAAGATAGCGTGGCAAATGCTTTGGGTTGATTGCATGGTAAGTGCCAGTGATGGCATTTTTAACATTGCCTATCATGGTATTCACCCAAGCAAATTCTTTTTTTGTGACACTTTGGTATCCACCGCCTGTTACAATGCTGATGTGATGACAATCAGCATCAGTCACTGCTGAAAAACAAGGCAATCCATCCGAAATAACCGTGCTATCAGGCTGTAGATGCTGTTTTGCCCAGCGTGATATTTCTGTCTGCCGAAACCCTTTAACGACATTCATATTCATTGCAATCGGGTGACCTTCTTTATCGAGTGAAACAGCGGCAACAAACGGGACCTTATTGGCTGAGCCTCTGCCTCTTTTTCCACCGTGGCGTTCGCCACCCCAATAGACGTCATCTAACTGGATTGTTCCACTGAGTCGCTTGCAATCATCTCGTTCCTTCATGACCTGCATGATCTTGTGTTTCATACTCCATGCTGTCTTGTAAGACACACCGATTTCACGTTTAAGCGCCAACGCTGACAGACCTGTTTTGATTGTGTGATTAAGTAGATGGCTAAAAACCACTTCGTTAGAGGAAGTTTGGTTTGCTCAAAAATGGTTCTGCTTATCAATGACGTTTGATGATGGCATTGATTACACTGATAGAGCTTTCTTGCTTTTAAAAAGCAATACTGATAACCACCACACTCAGGGCAATTAAACCCTGTCGGCCAGCGTAATTTGAATAAAGCTTCGCGGCATTGGCTTTCTGTTCCGTAGTCTTGAAATAGCTGTATTAAGCTATAGCCTGCCTGGAACTGCACTTTATTTTTGCTCATGGCTTTGACTCCGTGATTACATATCCATTAGAGTGAAAATTCCGAGTAAAGTTGCGGAAGCTTATGGGTAATCAGGTACATGTATACTCTTCGCACATGAAAATTTAGCATCCTGTGCACGCGCTTTTTTGCGGATAACTGCGTTGGAAAACCTTGTTGTAGAACGACTACAGCTAAGGTTTCCCGCCTTGCTTTCCACAAAAGATCACACACACAAAATGCTAAGTTTTCATGCGCGAAGAGTATAACAAACGAATGAGATACAACATGTACTGTTTCTTTCTAACACTTATTGTTTCTCTTAGTACCTATACTCTTGAGTAATCTTTATGTCGGTAATTATCTAGCTGTATAAATAACTGATTACGATGACAATAAATCCATGTTTTTTTCATTAATTAAATAGTTGTAAATAAAAATATAATGCTGGAGTATTCATTTAATTTATTTTATTATCATTGACTGTATCTTGTATTTCTTTTCAAGAGATCAAATTTTATTGATTATTGATAATAATCAAGTGATTGGATCGATAATCATGATTACATATAAAAATTAAGACTTGACGCCGAAGAATCGGTTTTTTACAACACTACAAATATAAGAGGTGTTTTTATGTTGTATAAAAGTAAAATTATTCAATATGCTATTGTAACTATTTGTATTATTGGGCTACTTTTTTCATTTACGCCGATCGTAGCTCGATTAACTTCTAACGATCATCATGCAGAAACTGATGGATATACCGGTATTGGCACAGAGTTTCCGCCACAGTTCAATAATATGGAAAATATTAAATATCTAAATCGAGACTCTAATAATCAAGCGATTGGTAGTCGCGGATCAGCTGCCTTGATTAGTACGCTATCAAGCGATGATGTTCATGAGCTTGGAGATCGATTTACATTTGTGGGAACCACCAAAACCGGAGGAAAAACATCACAATCTTCTAAAACTTCAAATACTTACTTTAGTCACTCAACTAACACTACTGTAGAAGTTTTGCTAAATCAGGGAGAAATTGAATCCGTTAAGCAAGTAAGTCCCTCCGAATATCAACCGCCGTTAACGGAAGAAGAAGTCAATGAGGCTGTCAAGATTGCTCGTGAGACATTAATTGAAGATGGGTTTGAGAGAATTCAGCAGCTGGAAGGTTATGGAATTTTGGCATTTAAGCCATCATCCGAGATTAGTCCTGGAGATGAAGGCTTTTATGAAACTCGCGTTGTATACGTTTCGTTTCATGAACACATTGATGCCAGGCCTGAGTTCATTGCATGGGTTGACCTGACTGAGCAAGTTGTCATCAAATCACAGGAGGATCAACTATGAAAACGTTATTCAAAATATTTTCAATATCAGTTGTCTGCTTGGGCATTTTAGCGTTTACCAGCAGCTTGCAAGCCGCAAGGTTTGAAGGTGTTCATCATCAAGACTGGGAAGGATGGAGCTTTGATTATCAAGTTAGCGGAGATAGTGACGGGGTATCACTGACCAAGGTCAAATACCAAGGCGTGGATATTCTCAATAAAGCCAGCCTACCTGTGATGCGAGTATTCTACGATAATGATGTTTGTGGTCCTTACGCAGACCGCATGGGGGGTAATTTAACACCAGTTAGCTGGGCTAATAATGATCTTCTGGTGTTACGAGAATTCACCCAATCCGGTCGTCAGTGGCTGGAAGTTGGCATTCAGGATACAATCGGTGACTATGTTATTTATCAAGCATGGTATTTAAGTGCTGATGGTATTCTGGATGGACATATATTCAGCAAAGGTTTGCAATGTAATACCGATCATGTTCACTACCCATACTGGCGCATGGATTTTGATGTTGCAGGAGAACAAAATGATCAAATCCGTCGATTTGTTAATGGCAATTGGCAAACAGTGTCTACTGAATCTAATGACAATGTAACAACAGCAACGAACCACCGTTGGCAAGTTAGAGATACAATCACTGGGGACAGTGTTGATATTGAATTTGGTGCAGCTGGCTGGAGCGATATTGATGGTACGGTAGATCCCGAAAATTCATTTAACAACAACAGTATATTTGGTCGACTTTACAAACAGTCAGAAGATGAAGGATGGCGATACGGCGCCCAGTCCGAGGTACCCCACGGAAATAATGAAAACATTGATGGACAGGATACCCTTTTATGGTACAAGGGTTACTTACCACACGATGCCTCTGAAGGACCCGATTTATGGCATTCTACAGGAGTCAGATTTGTTGTTAACCTTGCCACTAGTAACCCTCCACCTTCAGGTAATAACGACCCAACAATTAGCGCTGTTAATAACCAGACAAATCAAGTGGGAGATAGTGTAAGTTTGCAAATTAATGCTAACGATAGCGATGGCGATACGTTGACTTATAGCACCACTGGCTTACCTTCAGGATTTAGTATCGATGAGAATACTGGTTTAATTACAGGTACACCACTAAATAATGGAGAAGAAACCACAGTCAATATTTCTGTAAACGATGGCAATGGTGGTACTGCACAGGTAGCTTTTACCTGGACTATTACAACAATCACCAATCCAAGCAATAACGACCCAACAATAAACTCAGTTGAAAACAAGACAAATCAGGTAGGAGACAGCGTAAGCCTGCAAATTAATGCTAACGATAGTGATGGCGATACATTGTCATACAGTGCTAGTGGTCTTCCATCGGGTTTGAATATCAACAGTAATAGCGGTGTTATTTCAGGTGAATTGACGACCGATGGCGTATCCACAACCAACATTACAGTGAATGATGGTAATGGAGGTTCAGCACAAGTAACATTTACATGGACGATTGTTGCTACGACGGGAGATCCCGCCACACAGCCAACAACTATTAGCTTCGACTTTGAAAGCGATCAAGGCTGGATCACTAACCCGGCTGGAAGAAATACAGCCACAACAGGGAAATGGGAGCGTACTAATCCATCTTTTACATCGTATCGGGGAAGTGATATGCAACCAGAGGATGCAGCTGAAGGTCAGTTTGCATTAATCACTGATGGTCGACCTGGTTCTTATGCTGGCAGTTTTGATGTTGACAATGGTGTAACAACAATTCGTTCACCTAATATCGATTTAACGAATGAATCTCAAATCAACTTGTCTTTCTCCTATTTCTTCGCCCATCTGGCGAATTCTAGCAATCAGGATCATTTACGAATTCGTGTTATTGGAACAACGAGATCTACAGTTTTCAAAAAAAGCGGCAGGAACAGGATTGTCGAAGCTGAGTGGAAAACCCGTACTATTGATATTAGCCAGTTTGCAGGACAAACAATTTACCTGTTGATACAAGCAGCAGATAGAGGATCATCCAGCCTTGTAGAAGCGGGAATTGATAACGTTTCAGTGAGTCTGCAATAGTAACAGCGAGTTAGTCATTCTGACACTATGCAATATTAGGCGTTAGATTCCAGTATTGTTGTTCAAACTCGAGCTGAAGTGTGCATCGCATTGACCATTGTGCGATGTACCGCTTGAGATCTTGAAAAAACCTCATAGGAACCACCCTCGAAAAGCGGATGGTTTGACGGTTGTAGCAAATATCTCCATGGTTAATGTTAATTGTCTATGAAATCAACTACCACGCTTATAAAACGTAGTTTGATTTCGGCCTATAAGGCCGACCTCAGCAAAACCCCAAGGGCTTTGCTGAAGTAAGCCTAAGCTGTCCCCAATCGTTTAATGTTTACTTATCGTCTTGGTACTTAACGTACTTCTGATCATTTCAGCATCCATGCCTACGCTATCAACACAATAACCTGCCGACCAAAAATGGTTTCCCCAGTAGTGTTTGGTTCGCAAATGTGGGGATTTCTGGAACGCTTGAATCGCCGTTTTCCCCTTTACTTTTCCCACCAAGACTGAACTCGAAAGCTTTGGTGGAACTTTAACAAGCAAATGAACATGATCTGGCTGAACATTTAATTCAACAACTTCACATCCAGATCTTTCTGTATGCGCATAAATACTTCGGTAAACAAACTTTCCGATATCCCCTTTTAGGATACGATACCGATACTTGGGTACAAAAACGATAGAGCACTGGCTAAACCAGATAATACCAATCCCAATATATATTTATGTTAAAATAGCCCACTGTCTAGAACAGAGACATCGAATCACATCAGGTTGGCTGACAAACGAGTTCCACGCCTCACAACAGCTCGTCACAATATCATCATAATCTTTAAAACAGCGATTCGCCCAATAGTTATCCCGAAGCTGCTGCCACACTTGTTCGACCGGGTTGAGCTCTGGTGAATAGGCGGGTAATGGAAGCAGTGATAGGTTGGCTGGACACTTCAATTGCTTGCTCATGTGCCAAGCCGCCCGATCAATCACAATGACCGCATGCCGCCCCGTCTCGACCATTTGAGTTATCCCATCAAGGTGATGCTGCATTGCCTCAGTATTGGCATCCGGCATCACTAAGGCATAGGCGCTGTCCTTGCCAGGGCACACAGCACCAAACACATACGCGGCTGTAAACTGTTGTTGTCGAACCACGCGCGGTCGTGTCCCTTTCTCTGCCCAAATACGCGTGAGTGTCCCGCGTTGTCCAACGCGGGCTTCATCTTGAAACCAAATGTCAACCTGATCAAAGGACACTGCCTTGGGTAGCACGCTTAAAATCTGGTCGGCGAAGTTTTTTTAAACGCGTCTTGAACCGCTTGATCCTGTTGCGGGTGTCTGGAACGCACGGTGATCCAGACCAGGCCCAAACGATGCAGCAGATGATAAACGCTATTCAAGCAGCAATGCACATCAAATTGTTCCGCCAATAACGCACGAATCGTGTGCCCAGTGATGCGGCCCCCTTCACGTTGCTCGCTCAATGCAATCACCGCAGCTTTAAATTGTTCTTCTTGATCCGCGGCGAGTTTACGTGTCGCCCCACTGCGTGGGCTCTCGCGTAACCCATCGATTCCATCAACTGCAAATCGCCTGACCCAACCTTGGACTGTGGTTAAATGCACCTCTAAAAATTGGGCAACTTCACGATAAGTGTATCCATTATTCAGGTGTGTCATCCCAAGAAATCGAATCCGTGTGGACGCATGGGCTTCCGTTCTGGCCAGAGATGTAAAATCGATCTCCGCCATGGATTCTGGTAGGTGTCTTTGTCGTCCGATAACTTCCTCCTTTTCATAATTAACATTAAATTGTTATTGTAACTCAATATTGTTTAATGATAAATATATTGGAATTGGTATAACATGTGATAATTATTGAAATCTGCTCATTTGTATCTCCTTATTGAATTGCGGGAACAACTCAACCAGGAAATACACGTGGGCAGGTTTTTATGAAAGCTTATTTTACCCCCGCCCACAGGGCGCGGTTCTCTAAGTTGTAATAGAATAACAAGCAGAATAGGAATCGAAATTTTAGACAGAATCTAAACTGCAAACTCCGAAACTTTAGTAAATAAATGATGATAGTTGCGTGATGAGACATCACAGACATGTTCGACACTGGTATCACGCAGTTCGGCAATTTTTTCTGCGACGTGTTTAACATAGGTTGGGTAATTTGGTTTTCCACGGTGTGGAACTGGTGCCAGATAAGGCGAATCCGTTTCTATCAGAAATCGATCATCAGCAATTCTGCTGGCAACGTCTTGTATGCTCGCTGCATTCTTGAAAGTGACAATTCCTGAGAAGGAGATATAAAACCCTAGATCCATGGCACGGCTTGCCATGTTCCAGTCTTCAGTAAAACAATGAATAACACCGCCAACTTCATCGGCACCTTCTTCTTTTAAAATCCGCAAAGTATCGTCTTTGGCATCTCGGGTGTGGATAATAATCGGCAGTTTCAATTCTTTGGCAGCTTGAATATGGGTGCGTAAACGTTGGTGCTGCCAGCTTAAATCACCCTCGCTGCGAAAATAATCCAGCCCGGTTTCACCAATCGCTACAACACGTTTCCCCTTTGTCATGGCAATCAGATCATCAACTGCGGGCTCCTGATCTGGCGTTAACTCGACATTGGGGTGTACGCCGACTGAAATACAGATATTGTTGAAGTCTTTGACCAACTCCCACATGGCTGGTAAGTTTTCCAGATCAATTGCAACACACAGCAGGTGAGTAATCTGTTGGCCTCTGACTTGCACCATGAATTGAGCAAGATCATTCTGATAAGGAGCAAGGTCAATCCTGTCGAGGTGACAGTGCGAATCGATCATCATTGTTAGGTCACCATCTTTGTGTCAGCTGTTGTGTGTCTTTCATACGCGAATACAACTGAGCATCATATTATTCAGTTGCTATTAGTAAATATTTATTCAAGCGCACAACGTCACCTTGCTCCAGCAATCCTGCTGCCAGGCGCAGATCGAGCCAACTCACCAGGTAAGCATACAGTTGTTGTGACAAATCCCGTTTAGCCGTGTATAAATCAGTCTGGGCATCCAGAACATCAGCCAAGGTGTTCGAGCCTACTTCCATGCCGGCTTGTGTTGCTTCCAAAGCCTTGTCAAAACTCTGCACCGATTTTCTCAATGCAGTGACTTGATTTATTTTTGCTTTCACATCGTAAAAAGCTTTGGTGACTGAGCTCTGAATAGAACGCTTGGTTAATTCAAAAGCATGCTTGTTCGCCTCATAATCATGGTGGGCTTGACGTACTCGCGAACTGACACCACCACCTGCAAATATAGGAACATCAACCTGAACCCCAATCGATCCAGTTTCACCACGCAATCCAAAGCTGCTGTTGTTGTCATTGAATGAATAGGATGCAACACCCGAGACAGTTGGGTAATGTCCTGCTTTTTGATGCTCGATTTGCTGTTTGGCAATATTGACATCACTCATCGCTGCAACCAACTCTCGATTGCGGTTGAATGCATAGTTTTTCCATTCCTCTAGTTCAGCAGGCTCCGGCGGTTCTAACGGCATATCCGCAATCAATGCAGCCAGATTTCCGCTGATTATCGGAATACCGATTATTTCTTGTAACCCAGATTGAGCATCAACAATCGCAGCTTCTGCCACGGCATTATCAGCACTTGTAGCAGCAAATCGTGCCTCTGCCTCTAATGAATCGGTAACAGGTGCCATACCTACTTCAAAACGCAGTTTTGCTTGTTGCAACACTTGATGACGCGCTTTCAACTCGGCTTTTGCTAAGGCTAGAGTTTCCTCTGCCAGTAACACATCGACATAAGCATTGACTATGCGCAGAATCAAATCCTGATAAACTTTGGCATACAGCGCTTCTGCCTTGGCAATTTCATATTCGGATTGATCGAGTAATATCCAGCTATCCCAATTAAAAATAGGTTGATTGATATCGACTTGCCCAGTGTGGTTCCAGAAACGCTGGAGACCTTCGCCCTGGAAGCCAACTTTTTTATTACGCAGATAATTCCACTCACTGCGCCCTGTTGCCGAAATAGTTGGCAATATCGCAGCAATCGCCTGCGATTTTAACTCGCGAGTAGAATTTCGTCTTGATTGTTCCTGCAAATAACGCTGATCATTCTCTTGTGCTAATTGGAATACATCAATTAAATCAAGTTGTTCTGAGTTGACAGACTGTACGTTTAGTAACACTAACAGCGGTAAAGTGATTACAAACAAAACTCGCATGATCTGATTACTCCTCGAGCCCTTGAAAAACACCGGACAAACTATTAGCTATTTGTTTGCTCAATTGAACGATTGCCTGACTATGAGCGTTCACCAACGTACTATATTGTTGATTGTTAACTGGAACAGTAATCATTGCGTGATGACTGATCGCTGTGTTGTTATCTTTAGGCCAGATCAGCCAACTGACATCCAGCACACAGGCTTGAGTATCAACAATTTCAAATTGATTAATTTGCACTTCGATTTGTGCAGTGATTGTCTGCTTATGTGACCAGGGATGCACAAACACACGGGCATTAACCAGCTCGTTGTCCAGTTGCTCAGCGAGTACTCTAGAAACTGATTGTGATAATGGCTCACCCCACTGGTGTGAGGATGATAAGACCAGTTCATTATCGCCAACCCGGCTGACTATTTGCGGCCGATCCAGATATGCGGGTAATTTGATTTCACGAATCCCGACATTTTTTATGATAACAGTGGATTTTTTTAGCTGATCCGGCTCGTTTTGAATCGTTGTCAAAATATGTAAGCGAGTTACTGGATGATCAGTGCAGCCTGACAGCAACATAGCGGTTAATAGAACTATGACTGAGAGCACTCTGATTGAATCATTCGTCACAACCATCATGGTGAATCTCCGGCATCCTTACCAAATATAAGTGATTGCGGCTGTTGACGTAATTCATCAGATAAGTAGCGTAATGATTTAGCAGCAGCAGAGACTTCACGCAAGGTATTCGTCAATTGCGCAGAGAATTGTGAATCCTGATCAAGTTGTGTCAGTGTTCTCTGTGCCAGTTTCAGGGTTTGCTGTAATTCGACCAATGTCACATCAGCTGATTTCCCCACTGTGTCCATACGCTGATCCAGGTGCCCCACCAATGTTCGTGTATCAGTTAATGTGCCTGCTAAATTAGCTGACATTGGGCCGAGTTGTCGATCAAGTTTTTGTAT
Organism: Methylococcales bacterium; assembly: GCA_965224565.1. Lineage (GTDB taxonomy): Bacteria > Pseudomonadota > Gammaproteobacteria > Methylococcales > DRLZ01 > DRLZ01. The sequence goes on from CBDCZN010000002.1 coordinate 1,990,287, forward strand.
GGTCTTATCAACCTGCCCCAGTGTGGTCTGGAATGATTGCATGGTGCTTGATAACTCTTCAGGGTTGACAGCCTTTTCTATGGTTTTCAAAGTCTTCAGTGCTTGTGAGGCAATTTCTGTTAGCGGCAACTGATCCAAATCAGAAATCCCTTTGGTAACGCTTTCCAGAATCTTCTCAGTACTGGAGCGAATCGTTGGCAGCTCAGGAACCCCGTCTAATTCACCATACAATTTGACTGGTGTATTTGGAAAAAAATCCAGCCCCAAATAAAGCTGTCCAGTCACCAAGCTTTGTGGCATCAACTGAGCACGCAAGCCACGCTCATTGATTAAACGCTTAATGATTGGGTTAGCATCATCTCTATCGACCGTTTGACCAGCAACCATTTGCATGATTTCTCTTGATGGCAATTCAAAAAAAACTGCCGAGCGGAATACAAGCTCGTCAACCTGAAACTGTAATACGATACGAGTGACAGAGCCAATTTTTACGCCTTTTAATTTTACCGGAGCGCCGACTGCCAAACCATTAATTGAGCCTTCAAAATACGCCACTTTTTGCTCAGCACTTTCGAAGAAACGTTGTTTGCTGAACATCAGGATACTCAGCACCAACAGTGCGATTGCACCAATTACAAATGCACCAATGGCTGTCGCACTTGGCTGCTTCATGATTGATTCATGCCTGAGTTGTACTCGGTGGTAGATGGTGGGGCAGGATATTGTTGATTGACATTCAATTGATCCAATTTGAGGTTACCGCCACGCGTTAGGAAACGCTGCACTTTTTCATTATCAGAGTGATTGAGCAAATCATTTGGATTACCAGAAGCAATGATGGTTTTGGTCTCTTCATCGAGAAAAATCGAATTATTTGCAATTGTAAAAATACTTGGCAACTCATGGGTCACGACTACAATTGTGGCTCCCAGATTATTACGTAATTCAAGAATTAAATCATCTAGCAATTTTGCACTGATTGGGTCTAACCCTGCTGAAGGTTCATCTAAAAACAGAATACGAGGATCTAATGCGATGGCACGTGCAATGCCAGCTCGTTTTCGCATTCCACCACTGATTTCATAAGGATAATAATCCTCAAAACCTCTCAGCCCAACCAGTGATAATTTAAACGAGGCCAATTCGCGCATTTCTTTAACACTCAGCGAAATTGACTGTGATAGAGACAATGCCAAACTAACATTTTCAGCCAGCGTTAATGAACTGAATAGCGCCCCACTTTGAAATAATACCCCCATCGACAATAAAATTTGTTTACGTTGAGATTCGGTTGCAGAGCAAAGATCAATATTCTCGACGAGTATTTCACCGCGCGCCGGACGATTGAGACCAATGAGATGTCGCAACAAGGTGCTTTTTCCACAACCGCTGCCACCCATGATAATGAAAATATCACCACGCATAATACTGAAATTCAAATCTTTCTGGACGATAAAATCATCGTAGGCAAGGGTTAAATCTGATGCATGAATATGCACTTGGCCAGCTAAATTGTTTGCACTTGTTACCATGCTTAAATATGCAACGCGTTATAAACAATCGTTAATATTGCATCGCCGATAACAATCAACACTATCGCTGTTACTACGGCAGATGTAGTCGCCGAACCAACAGCTGATGCACTATTGCCTGAATGCATACCTCGAAAACAACCCGCAAATGCAATTAGAAAACCAAACACAAAGGCCTTGAATATGCCGACTGAAAAATGCGTAAGATTTAACGCTCCCATGGTTTGATTAATATATTCTACAGGCATCAAATCCAGCATCAACACACCAACCAGAAAACCGCCAAATATCCCAAGCATATCCGAGTAGACACATAATAACGGCATCATCAACACCAAGGCCAATGTACGCGGCAAAATCAGGTAGCCCATTGGAGAAATACCCATGGTTTTTAACGCATCGATCTCACCATTGGCTTGCATAGCACCAAGCTGTGCAGCAAAAGTGGCTCCTGTGCGACCTGCCATAATAATACCAGTCATCATTGCACCCATTTCACGGAACATCCCCAACCCAACCAGATTGGCAATATAGATTTCAGCACCGAACATATGCAGCTGAATAGAACCGACAAAAGCTAGAATCAATCCGACAAGAACACTGATTAACGCAACAATACCCAGAGCTCGTGGTCCACAGTCCTGTAATTGATCCCAAAATTCGACAGCTCTAAACTGCGATCGACCCCGCAACCATGAACACAGACTTAAAACAAACTCACCAACAAAAGCAAACGCCTGTTGACAGCTGTCCAGAATCCCGATAAGCCACTGTCCAAGGCGTAACAAAAAAGGGTGTCGAAAATTTTCGCGTTTGGCATCTGTACGTTCACCAACGGCTTGCGACAAACGTAACAAGTCATTCACACCAGACGGCAAACCTTCCATGTCAAGATCCACAAATGAATGCTCGGCAGCCGCTATTATCTTCTGTAAAAAAATCAGCAGGCGAGTATCCCAACGCAGCAAATTATCTGTGTTGAAAGTGACTTTCTCAACTTTCGAGACGGCATTGATAGCAGTTTGCAATGTTTGTTCTGTAGGGAGCCTGGACTGCAAAGTCCAATGACCTACCAAAACGATACGGCACTGATGTGACGATGGGTGAATAAGCTCAAGTGTTGCCAATTCCATAGAGACTGTGCGGAGTTTATAAAATAAAGCAGGAAATGACAGTCATTTGCAGAAAATACTGTTCTTTTTTAATAAAAAAGGTCAATTTTAGCACGAAGCACCCTCTCCAGGGCAATCGGGTTTAAAACTAGTTGAAATTATAATTTAGATGAGGTATTAAAGCTATCATTTTGATTTTAAAATGACAGCCCAACCAATAGCCTCAATTATTCATCATTTTTCAAACATTGAAGACCCAAGAAGAGACAGACATAAAAAACACCTTCTCTCTGACATATTTTTCATTACCCTTTGTGCCACTATCTGCGGAGCAGACAACTGGGTAGCCATCGAAAGGTTTGGTAAAGCTAAAGAACAGTGGTTTACCGAACTGTTAAATTTAGATAACGGCATACCCTCGCATGATACTCTAGGCGATGTTTTTGCAGTGATAGATACAGAGCAGTTTAGCCAATGTTTTTCAAATTGGGTTGCGGATTTATCCAATTTGACCGAAGAAGACATTATTGCAATTGATGGAAAATGCTTGAGGCGTAGCATTGACAAAGCATCGAACAAGGCGGCAATCCATATGGTCAGCGCCTGGTCACGGCAGAACAGTTTGGTTTTAGGTCAGGTTAAAGTCGATGACAAATCGAATGAAATCACAGCCATTCCAGAACTTCTTACCCGTTTAGACATTGCAGGTGCAGTGATTACCATTGATGCAATGGGATGCCAGAAGAAAATAGCCGAACAGATTGTTCAGCAAAAAGGAGATTACGTTTTAAGTCTGAAAGGAAATCATGGGCTATTACATGAAGATGTGACGACCTATTTTGAGTCGTCTGTTTCGCCAGAAGCTACCATACAAACAATTGATGGAGGCCATGGCCGGATCGAAACACGCACGTTACGGGTAAGCGACGAACTTGACTGGCTGGAAATGGAACATTCTTGGACTGGGTTGAAAAGTATTCTTGCTGTCACAGCAAAAAGGGAAGTCGGTAAAAAGGTAACAGAAGAAACACGCTATTTCATAAGCAGCCTAAGTGCTGATGATCCTGGCAAGTTGGAACATGCTGTCCGTGCTCATTGGTCAATTGAAAATAATCTGTATTGGGTTTTAGACGTTGCCTTTGATGAAGACAGCAATCGTACTCGCAAGGGATATAGCGCGGCCAACCTCGCTGTCACTCGCCATATTGCTTTGAACCTTATTAAATCTGAGAAAACGACTAAGGTCGGTGTAAAAACTAAACGGCTGATGGCTGGTTGGGATAATGAGTATTTGCTCAAAATTATTGGTTTAATTTAAACCCGATTGCCCTGGCTAACAAGACCTTCTCAGAGCCTCTAATGCCACAGAATTTGACAATTTTGGAGCAGCTGTCGCCATCTCAGGTAATACTGTTGTAGTCGGTGCATCGGGAGAGAATAGTAATGCAACCGGAGTAAATGGAGAGCAACGCGATACTTCAAAGCCTCAGACCGGAGCTGCCTATGTGTTCACTACTTCAACACAACAATCCGTTACCAATATTACCCAGGAAGGACTCTGGTGGATACCTTCAAAACCGGACAGCGAGTTTGATATTTGCATCAACAGCAACAACGACTTATACATGATTTGGTACACCTACACACTTGATGGTCTCCCAATCTGGTATCTTGCCAGCGCACCCTTGAATGGTAGTGACTGGAATGCAGATGTATTGGAATTCAACCGGGATGCCAACAACACTGTAACGTCAAAACGTGTCGGTGACGCTCAATTGAGTTTTCAGGATACCACTCATGCCACACTCAACTGGATATTAGATACTGGCAATGGCTCAGCAGATATAGAGTATTTTACATTTGATCAAGGCGGTAGTGGGTCGAACCTGTAATTAGGCATGGATGTCTCGTCCAAATTCCACTTTATTAATGAGTAAGCCAATCACAATATCATGCATTATTTCCAACTTAGAAAAGCAGATTGTTCGACGTGTTAAGCGTTTAATCCAGGTTCTAAAATTAAGATTTTTTCGTTCGATTTTTTGTGTGTTTGTTTTACCAATTTCATGCGTCTCTGGTTTAAGATAGCGCTCATATGCGCCCCAATCATCGGTGTAATAACGACCAATATTGAATGGTGCAAGCAATGCTTTCAATTCTTGAAAAACAGTGTCTTTGCGTTTGCCAAAAACATAAGCGATTACTGTATTGGTTGCATGATCAACGGCATGCCATAACCAACGTTGATTTGACTTATTGCCGACAAGCCGCGTTCAGGTAGCAAGTGCACCACCTACTAAATTTATTCCAGATTTCCGAGCAAAAACCTCGGCTGGCGTTTCCCATTTTAACAACTTTCTTGGGCGTGAATTTAATAAAAATTCGATCACGCCTATTTCCTTTTTTGTGATCTTTGATAGATCTGTTTTTTTAGGTAAAAAGCGTCTAATCAGTCCATTGATTTGCTCAACTAATCCTTTTTCCCAACTGTGGTATGGCTGGCAAAAATAGGTCTTAATATTAAGCGCTTTTTTAAGCTTCTCATGGTACTTAAATTCAATGCCATTATCCATCGTGATACTTTGTCTACTTTCTGCTTTAAAACGGTTTAATGAATCTTTCATTGCTTCATTTGCAACTTCGGCCCCTCGATTCTCTACTCGCCTTATACTGACATATTGTGTCTGACGTTCTACCATCACATTAAGCGATACCGTACTTTGTGAGCACACGATTGAATCACCTTCCCAATGACCAAAGGATTCTTTTTTATTAATAGCATCTGGCCTCTCTAATATACTGATTCTATTCGGTATCATCTCTCGCTTTGATGCCTTCTTACCCATTTTTTTATGCCAGCGTGGTGCATGCTTTCTGGGTAATAACGAAGTCCAATCAACATGAAATTTATAGATAAAACAATAGATCGTTTCATGACTGACGGTAAAGCTTTCTTCCTCCATACTCAACCGTCCTGCTATTTGTTCGGGTGTCCAGCCTTCACATAATCCAGAATAGATAGTGTCCTCATAAGACTCACATTTAGAGCCTGTTTCTGCCGCCTCTTTTTTCCTTCTTCTGGATTTATAGTCTGCTTCTGATGGGAGATAATTCCCTGCATGATTTAGGTTTCTTTTGTATTCTCGGGACAAAGCACTTACACTTCGTCCCAACACCTTGGCTATAGCCGAAAAGGAGTGTCCTTTTGATCGTTGGATCGCTAGTTGATCTCGTTCTAATTGATTTATTTGTTTATAATTTCTTCTCAAAACATCGTCTCCTCTATATTTTCTATAGAATTTTAAACGATGCACTTGCTTTCTGAATACGAGCAAACGACCACTGTTCATCCAATTCAGCAGCGTCGCAAACCAGTTCCAACCTGACGTCCAGCGGGGTTTCCGTATTTAAGGTATGAAATAAGGGGTTTACCTGGACGATGCAATTCTGTTTTTTTTTAAAGTACGGATGACTGTGTTTTTATTAACATTGAGAACGCGTGCAGTCTCTCGAATACCACTGCTATTGATTGCCATCTCAACAATTTTCTCTTTGATACCGGGTTCATACGCTTTATAGCGATAGTCCTGCATGAAGGTTTTAGTGGAACAATCTTGTTGCTGGCAACGATAGCGTTGGATGCCTCGTGCACTCTTGCCTGATTTCATGATGCTGTGACTGCCACAATGCGGACAGGTGACTTCTTGGTAACATGCCATGCGATAGATTCTCAGAAAATCATTATCTTAACACAGTATCTTAAAGTCGGATAACAGGTTAGACCCACTACCGAATACTGAAGCAAATGATAATTTTGGTATCTCAGTCGCCATCGCAAACGACACCGTAATCATCGGCGCAAAGAGTGAAGACAGTAACACTACTGGAATCAATGGCGATGAAGACAATAATCTAGCTGAAAATGCCGGGGCAGCTTATGTATTCACTCGCAGCGGTAGCACTTGGAACCAACAGGCCTATCTGAAAGCCTCGAATACCGAGGCGACAGACAATTTTGGCTTTTCTGTCGCGATCACAGATAACACAGTGGTTGTCGGTGCACCTGTTGAAGATAATAACGCTGCCAGTGAAACCGATGGTAACTCAAACGAAAATCTAGCAGAGAATACGGGGACAGCCTATGTGTTCAATCGCAATGATGGCATATGGAGCCAGCAAGTTTATCTTCAAGCTTTCAACACTGAGGCGACTAACAATTTTGGCACATCGGTTGCCATTTCAGACAGCGCAGTGGTGGTCGGCGCACCAGGTAACAACAAAACCACCGATGTCGAGGGCAATCAAGTCAATAATTTATCAGGTACTGCCGGAACAGCCTATGTATACACTCAGAATGGCAGTATCTGGAGCCAGCTAGCTAACCTTGGAGCCGTCCATGCCGATGTCGATGACCGATTTGGTCATGCTATCGTTATTGCAGACAACACCGTGGTAGTCGGCGCAGCAAATGAAGACAGCAACGCCACCGTGATCGATGGTGATCAAGGCAATAATTTAGCCGATGGTGCTGGTGCGGCCTACGCGTTTGCTATCCCAGCGCAACAAACAGTTGCCAATCAAGGGCTCTGGTGGATCCCCTCAAAACCAGGCAGCGGTTTTGATATTGGCATTAACAGTAACAATGATTTGTACATGATCTGGTATACCTACACGCTTGATGGTAAACCTATCTGGTATCTTGCCAGCGCACCGTTGAATGGCAGTGACTGGAATGCAGATCTATTCGAATTTACCTGGGATGGCAACACTGCTATTTCAAATCGTGTCGGTGATGCGCAATTGACCTTTCAGGATACCACCCATGCCACACTTAACTGGACATTAGATACCGGCAATGGCTCAACGGATATTGAGTATTTTATGTTTGATCAAGGTAGCAATGTCAGTGCAGGCACCTGGTTTGATGCCGCGCAGCCTGGTTATGGACTGACCCAGGTCAACCAAGGCACGACCCAGGTAAACGTGTTGTATTTTTATGACCAGGCAGGCAATCCAACCTGGGCGCTAGGTTCAACCCCAGCGACAACACCCATCACTAATATGGATTCATTCACTGGTACTTGTCCTGTTTGTCCATTTGAAAGTTCTGTTGCAACGACGGCAGGCACAGTGACTACTTCATTCTCTGGACAACTCAGCGGTGTTCTCTCAACAAATATTAACTTGCTTTCACCATTATTGGGTTCCTGGCAGATCTTTGAAGCGACTATCTCAAATCTATCAGAATAAGCTGTCTTGAGGGTGCCTCTAATAATCAGGATGTTTGTTCGAGTTCAAGGCGGATGATTTTCGAGAACAGCAGTGTATATGAAATACATGAGGATCGCAGAAAACCATCCAACGCTGAAATCGGGCAAAAAGACAATTTTAGAGGTGCCTTTAAAACAACTGTGTACTAATCAGAAAATGGATTCCAGAATCCTGGGGATCATAATCAGATTGATGAGCAATATTTCTGAACGCCTTGCCCCAATACAATTCAGTATGCAATTTTTGGGAGGGATCCCAACGTATCCCCAAGCCAGCACTTGATATTGTCCGGGGATTGGGAGATGTTGGAACTTTATTTTCTAAATCGGGAGGTGGCAAAGCAATATTCTCAGACCAGCCAAAATCGGCAAACACTGCCAATTGCACCATGCCATCATCGGCAGATATACTCAACCCGGGGATTGGTAAACGAAATACCGGCACCCGCCATTCCAGCGAGGCTGCAAAGCCGTTATCACGCACTAACTGATTTTCCCGATAGCCACGCACGCTGTGCTGCCCGCCCACGGAAAACTTTTCCAGCGGCAATAACGGCTGGCTGGCAAGTTGCAAGTCGCTGCGAAAAACCAGTTGGCTATCCCACAGCGGTAGACGTCGAATCCACTGGAATTGCCCCAGCCAGGCAAAAAATTTACCATCCGGGCCAGAACTGTTAACCGTAGGATCAAACACATCGATGCCCACACTAAACCTGGAACGAACCGCAATCACCTGATTCATACTGCGATCCAGCCAATCCTGAGAAAAGCGAACCACCGACACAGTACTCTCACCTTTATCACGACCTTCTTCTGGTACACCGGGAGAAAAAGAAAAGGTATCGCCTAAAAATGTTTTACTGCGCCTATGTTCAAAACCAAGCGCTATAGACAATGTTTGTTCAGCAGTTTGTATAATCGGATGGCTCAACGATGCACCAATCGTTTCTGAACGACTACGAATGTCCGCTGAGCTAAACTGACTCTCTACGACATCGGAGTTACTATTCTGATAATACAAACTCAAACGCGTATCGTATGCGTTTAGGGGCAGACTATACGACCCGTCAAAGTCATTCAAACCTTCGGTACGGCCATATCCGAAAGTGAGTGCATCACCAAAGCCAGTCAGATTATTATGAGCAAGCCATAGTCTTCCGCTGTAGCTACCAATACTCGGTGAACGATCGTTAGCGAACTGTAGACCCATTTGATAGGATCGTGCTTCTTTCACACGCACGTTGAGCTGGCTTTCACCCGGTTTTAATCCAGGTCGCAACTCGGCATTAACGCGCTCAATCAGTGGATCTTGTTGCAATAGCAATAAGCGTTGTTGAATATTGCTGATATTTAATGGCGGACCCTGACCGCGCTCGATACGCCGTTTGACATACTCTGTTCGCAACCAATCGTTACCCTTAATCGAAATATCGAGGAGTTGCCCTTCAATAATCTCGATCTGGATGATTCCATCCTCAATCTGTTGATCCGGAATGATTGCCCCAGAGTTGATATAACCCCGGTCAATGTAGTAACGGGACAGTTTATAGCGAAGTTCCTGTAACTCTTCCGATGTGATGATCCGATTTTCATAGGGTTGAGTGATGACTGACAGTTCCTGATCAGAAAACACACTATTTCCAGTCAGTTGAATTTTGCGCACCTCAACTTCCAGAGCACGAGACAATGGCAGTCCATCTTGTGGTGTTGATTCCAGCGGAGGTAAGACCATTTCAGGCTGTTTAGGTGGAGGACCCGGGGTCTTTTCAGGTAGCCTGATCGGTGGTTTACCCAATACATCCGGTGGAGGTAAAGGTAGTGGAAAAGATTCTGCCTGTGCAGTACCATGCACACACGCCAACAACATCCATATTAATACCGTACTGTGATTCAATTTGTTCATATGCGACTGGATTGGCGTAGGTTGGCACTGAGCTTGCGAAGTCCAACACGGACAAGCAATCTAGTTGGGCTTCGTTCCTCAGCACCAACCTACATATTTTGTTTGTATCTAGTTATTATTCACAAAATCAGGTTATCTGAACTTTTATCGATTTTAAAACCAGCAACAGCATTAACATGTGTTTCTGTACACAACATGGTTGCTCACTCTCCACAGTCGTACTCAGTCAACACCGAAGTGGTGTTGTTTTCACGGCTAACCCTTGAGATAAAACTATCGGCGGTTGCAGTAACCAATCGGTTGTTAACAATCGACCAGTCTCTGCTCGCCATTGTATCATTGGCAAATCTACGTTGTTGGTCATTCTCAAAATATGTGGAAAACGCGGAATCTTCGGGACCTGGCGGTATTCCACCACGATCTTTAACCACAAAACTGCTGAGGTTAGCTGAGCGGGCAGCACAACGTTCACTCAAGTGTTCTGAGGCATTGATAAAGGTTTCCGGTAAAGCAATGATGCTACCGCTGATATTGGTTTCGGGAGAATTAATGTTGACTGTACCGTCGATACCACCTTCGTTAGAAGAAGCAGTTACTTTGCTGTTTTCTGACCTGATTATAAAATCAGAGGAAATACTGATGTTCCCACCTTTTCCCTCATTCGCATTGGCTAAAATGTTACCGTTATCCAGTAAAGTTAGATTGGGTGTATGTATTGTTCCTTTACTATTAGGATTCTGCCCGATAATAATATTACCACCATTGCCTTTGCCATCGGCAACCGAAGTTGTTATTTTACTGTCGCTTAATTGAAGCAGACTATCCGCTTCTATATTGATGTTACCAGCATCAGCTGTTTCGGTTTCAACGCTAATGGAAGCGCCGTCCAGAATACGCAGACTATCATCTGTCGTTATGTTTATCCTTCCAGCGTTACCAGCGTTGTCACCAATGTCAAGAGATCTGGAAAACAATCCAGTATTTCTGCTCGACCCATCCCCGGATAATCGTACTGTTCTACCCTCAATGCTAATATTCCCGCCTTTACCAGCACCTATGGTACTTGTCTCAATAACTGCGCCATCGCGAATATCCAGGTGAGTAGAGACTATCGTTACATCACCGGCATCTCCTGTATCACCGTCCCCTACGTCATCATCTCCACGAATTGCTACTATTCCAGTAATATCAGCTGAGCCATCACCCGATAGCAATATATTCCCAGCTTTGACAATAACATCCCCTCCGTCACCAAAACCACTTGTAAGGGTATCAATTGTAGATCCTTTCCGTACATCAAGTTGATTGGTTTTTATATCAACCTTGCCTGCATTACCAGCACCGAGTGTACTGCTACTAATCCTTGATCCACTACGCACTGCAAGGTTATCCGCTTGAATAGTAACCTTGCCTGCATTCCCACTGCCGTCTTCATTTACATCTGCTGATAAATTGCTGCTGTCAGACAGAACTATGTTCCCGGCTGTTACTAAAAGATTGCCGCCAGCACCAGAGCCGTTAGTGAATGCTAAAACTTTTGTCTCGTTTCGTAACTCAAGATTGTCAGTAATGAGTGTTACATTTCCCGCATTTCCCGCATTCAGAGTTGAAGCTGAAATTCCCGTATCCTTACCCGTTAACAAAATATTCCCTGCTTCGATAGTAATATCCCCGCCTTTACCAGTACTGTTAGTACTGCTACTGATTTTTACAGGGCTCCTCATTACGAGGTTATCAGATTTAATAAAAATATCTCCAGCATCGCCAATAAAACTATCGACTGCATCACCGCTGCTGTCTAATAAACTGTCTGAATTTAATGATCCACCAGCCATTAATATGTTCCCGGCTGTCACTAGAAGATCTCCGCCATCACCGGTGCCAAATGTTGATGTAATAATACGTGACGTGCCTTGTAATTCAAGATGATCTGCTTGAATAATAATATTGCCAGCATCGCCACTGCTATTTATAGCAGCGCTTGAACTGATAGCGCTATCATGACCAGCAAGCAATATGTCTTCGGCGGTTACTAAAATATCACCACCTCTACCAGTCCCTTTTGCTTTGGTAGAAATCGTTGATCCACCACGTATTTCAAGGTTTTCAGTAATGATCGAAACATTACCAGAATCTACGTCATTAAAGGATCCGCCCAAGATCCCGGTAAAAGGCTCAGCTTCATTGCTAGTTAAAACGATGTCTCTAGCTTCGATCAATAGGTCAGCACTTTTACCTGTGCTCTTACCTGTACCACCTGAATCAGGGCTAAAGTTAGCGATTACAGCACCATCACGTACTTCTAAAGAACCTGTTTTAATGATGATGTCTTGTGAATCTCCTTTATCAAACGAAAATGCAGAAACACTTGATTTGCTTCCAGTCATGATCACTTTCTCTGCGTCAACAGAAACAATACCGCCTTTGCCAGAATCGCTAGTTGTCGTTACAACTAACGCGCCGTCAGCCACTTCAAGCGAGTTTGATTTAATGGTCAGATCACCAGCGTTACCGCTGGATTGGGTAAATGTGGAAATCGCTGTAACGGCATCAGGCCCCACACCAGATAGCTTCACGCTGTCAGCTTCAATAAAAACATCACCGCCATTGCCAGCATCAAGCGCCACAGAAGCAATAGTCGCTCCGTCCACGAGTTCAAGCGATTCTGTTTTTACCTTGATATCACCGCCATCACCGCTGGATGTGGAGCCAGAAAACAGGCTTGTTCCGAATTCCGCCCCATTTTTGTTACTTAAAAAAATATTTCGTGACTCAATGAACAAATCACCACTTTTACCCGCACCTTTTGTGAATGCCCTAATAACTCCACCATTGCCCAGCTCCAAAGCACCCTGTGGCAATCGAATATCAACATTTTTTCCTCTACCACCGCCAAGCGTATCGGATCTAACCTCAGACTCATTCAATGTCAACTCACCACCGCGAATAAAGATTGCACCGCCACCTTCACCGCTGGCATCCACTTTTGCTGACTGCGTTAATTCGATCTTCCCCAGTTGGTTAAATCCATTCAGGTTTAAATTGTTATCCTGTCGCGCCACTTCGCCTTTGGAACTAACACTGGCAATATCAATTCGACCACCAAGTGCGATCAGTTCTCCACCATCAAGGTTGATATCTCCACCGATCACCGAAAGACTCTCACCGCTTGGCACTTTTAATTCAGCCTGCGCTAGTGTTATCGCACTCGGGTTGTCTCCCAAAAACCCGAATGCCTCGGGTGACGCTGTTGTTAACACTTGATTGTCACTGGGTGAAACTGCAGAAAATCGAGTGCCGTCTGCCAGTCCCAGATAATCTGCTGTGCTGAGATGAAAAGACCCTTGCACATCCAGTGACGCATTCTCGCCGAAGATCACCCCGGCAGGGTTCAGAAAATACAGGTTGGCGTTTGGGATAGTAGAGCGCAGTGCTCCGTCAATACTGGAAGGCGATCCACCGGTAACACGGCTGATGACGTTGTTGATACCAGATGAGCCACTGAACGTTGCGCTTTCAGCGCGATTGAGATTAAAGCTGCCGAAGCTGTGATAGAGGTTACTGCCAGCTCTGCGTCCCAGATCTTCAGTAATCTGAAAATTCGGTCCGTCCAGTGTGCCGGATGAACCTTGCGTTCCATCCAGGGTCACTTCAGACCAACTGGTTGACCAGTTGGCAAGTATTAATAGTACCAATATACATCGGGCCTGTAACATTAGTTAACATTACGCTACGTGATAGATAATGTGTGTACTATACTGGATTGTATATAAATTAACTAGAATGCTTAATATATGACCTTATTTGAAAACGTATCTGATAATTTTATTAAAAGTGGCCTGGGTCATCAGACATTTGTGTACAACCCGACTCGGTTTTGCTTGCATGGTTAACACTTGAGATGAGTCTATCGGGATTTCTTGTAACCAATTGGTTATTAGTTACAAATCGGTCTCTGTTCACTATTGTGTCCTTGGTAAGATTCGATTGTGAGCCATTGTAAAAGAATGTCGATGGCGAGGCATCCTCCGGGCCTGGCCGGATTGTGCTGCGATCTTTGACCACAAAGCTGCTGACGTTAGCAGAGCGGGCAGCGCAGCGTTCACTTAAATGCTCTGAAGCATTAATATAGGTTTCCGGCAAAGCAACGATGCTGCCACTAATGTTGGCTTCGGGTGAGGTGATGTTAACAATACCGTCAATACCACCTCCGCGAGAAGATGCATCCACAACACTGTTTTGGGGTTTAAAAATATTATCTGAGGTGATACCAATTTTTCCACCCTGACCTTCAGCCGCCTGGGCAATTATTTGGCTGTTGTCCAATACAGTGATATTGGGTATACGCACAATGTCTTCACTGCCATCAGGTTGCTGCCCGATAAATATATTGCCGCCATTACCTTTTCCCTCGGCAACAGAGGTTGTTACTGTACTATCACGTAATTGAAGCAGACTATCCGCTTCTATATTGATGTTACCAGCATCAGCTGTTTCGGTTTCAACACTAATGAGAGCGCTGTTTAGAATACTCAGACTATCATCTGCCATTATGGTTATCTCTCCAGCGTTACCAATGGCCGATGATCTGGAAAACAACCCGGTATCTCTACCTGATGCATCACCGGATAATAATATATCCTTTCCTTCAATGTTAATTTCCCCACTATTGCCAGCACCAAAGGTACTCGTTTCGATACTTGCACCATCGAGAATATCCAGGAATGTCGCATCTATTCTCACATCACTAGCATCTTGTTTGTCCATAGTACCGGTTAATATTCCAGTAAAATCAGCAGCGCCGTCACCCGACAATACCAGAAGCCCAGTATTGACAACAACACCTTCGCCTCTGCCCGAGCCCGAACCTGCTGTAAAGACAGAAAGCAAAGATCCATTGCGGACTTCAAGTGTGTTCGTTTCAATACCGATCATGCCTGGATTGCCGCTACTGTCAGCTCGTACATCCGATACCAATTTGCCGTTAGACAGTGATATGTCCTTGGCGGTTATTAACAAATCACCACCGTGACCAGAACCATCCGTTGCTAAAGAAACACCTGCCCCATTGCGTATTTCAAGGCTATCCACACTGAGCAATACATTGCCCGCTTTACCTGTATCCGCTGTTTCGGCTGAAATTGACGAATGTTTGCCAGCTAACAATATATTTCCTGCTTCGATAGTAATATCTCCGCCTTTACCGCTCCCATCAGTATCACTATCAATGCCGGTAGCCGTTCCAACACTAAATTCTGTAGCATTACTAATCCCGGGACCGTTACTTATTTCGAAATTTTCAGCATGTATAACAATATTACCCGCATCCCCGTTGCTTTCCGATCCCGCACGTGAAATCAACATTCCTCCAGAAATCAGTATGTTATCGGCTGTTACTGAAAGTTTCCCACCATTACCAGCACCATCCGTTGATGTACGAATAAACGCTCTGTTTCGAACTTGTAGATTATCTGCTTTAATATTAATTTCGCCAGCATTGCCACGACTATTGGAGTCTACTTCTGATATCAATCCTCCAGAATCAGAAAGCAATATGTTCCCAGCTGTTACTGAAATAACACCACCATTGCCATTGCCACGTGCTAGTGTGCTAACCTGCGCCCCGTTGCGTATCTCGATGTTTTCCGAAAGCAGGTTTACCATACCCGCATTACTATCGTTAAAAGATCCACCAAAGAGCCCGGTTTGACTGCCTGCTAATATAATGTTATTCGCTTCGATCATCAGGTTGGCGCCTTTACCTGTACCCTGCATAACAAACGAATTAATGGTAGCGCCATCCTGTATTTCTAATAAATCCGTTTTAATAGTGATATCTTTTGAATCTCCTGTATCAAACGAAAGTGCATCAATGCTTGTTTCGCTATCTAATAGGTTCAGCTCGTTTGCTTCGATTAAAAGAGTGCCTCCTGTGCCTGAGCCACTCGTAGCTGTCAAAATTTTTGCTCCGGTATCCGCATCAATCGAATTTGATCGAATAATCAAATCACCAGCGTTGCCGCTAGATCCGCTAGAAGTTACTGTAAAAACCCCTGTAGTAGCGGCATCAGTACCATCACCAGATAGCATCATGCTATTTGCCTCCAGTAAAATATTTCCACCATTGCCAGTACTTGACGTAATAGCAGTAATCCCCGAGTGATTCATAACATTCAGCGAATCTGTTCTTACCTTGATACTTCCACCGTTGCCAGTGGATGTGGATTCAGAAGTCAGTCCTGTGGTGAATTCCGGTTCATCACCAATTAAATCGATGTTTTGAGCCGTCACTAGCAAATCACCACCGTTGCCAGAATTTACTGTTCTCGTTACGATGGATCCTCCATTTTGTATCTCTAAACTCTGTACTAAATCGAGATCTATAGCTTTACCAGCATCACCTCCCAATGTCTCAGATATGACTACAGACTCATTCAGTGTCAGTTCGCCACCGCGAATAAAGATTGCTCCACCACCTTCACCGCTCGCATTCACTTTTGCTGACTGGTTTAATTCGATTCTCCCCAATTGTTCGAATCCATCCAGGCGTAAATCGTTATCCTGACGAATCACTTCGCCTCTGGAACTGACACTGGCAATATCAATTCGACCTCCGAGTGCGATTAATTGCCCGCCCTCAAGGTTTATCTCTCCACCGATCAGCGAAAGACTCTCACCGCTTGGTACCTTTAATTCAGCCTGCGCAAGTGTGACGGATTTCGGGGTATCCCCTAGAAAACCAAATGCCTCAGGCGCTGCTGTTGTTAACACTTGATTGTCACTAGGTGAAACTGCAGAAAATCGAGTGCCGTCTACCAGCCCCAGATAATCCGCTGTACTCGCATGAAAAGACCCTTGCACATCCAGTGATGCATTGGCACCGAAGATTACACCAGCAGGGTTTAGGAAATATAGGTTAGCGTTTGGGATAGTGGAGCGCAGTGCTCCGTTAATGCTGGAAGGCGATCCACCAGTGACACGGCTGATGACGTTGTTGATACCGGAGGAGCCACTGAACGTTGCACTTTCAGCGCGGGTGAGATTAAAGCTCCCGAAGCTGTGAAACAGATTGCTGCCGACTCTGTGTCCAAGATTTTCTGTAATCTGAAAATTCGGACCACTCAATGCTCCGGATTGCCCCAGGCTTCCGTCCAGGGTGACTTCAGACCAACTGTTTTGACAACACACGAGTATCAACACACAAGGAATCAATCGAATATTTAACATTGAATTGAGTTATTGTTATTTATTGTTATTTAACTAGTGTCAGGCATTGATACTAATCCGAAACACATCAGATTGACAAGTTTTTTAAAAAAACAACACAATATTTTGTTGGTAGAACTGTTTATCCGTTATCAGTTAGACAGATAAGTCAGGAACAGTTTTCTTTTAGGAAAGAATCACAGTATGCGGCATTTTCGAAGGAGTCAGATTATTCATCTGATTGTGTTATGGCTAACAGCTTTGAACAATAGAATTTACAACCCTCTGAACGTTTTGTATTGAGTTAATTAAGTCTGAGCTACTATAGATTAAGGGATCATTCCATACAGTCAATATCAGCTTGTGTCAACATGTTATTGCTTTGATTGCTGATAGTTGATGAGATGTATTTATGCGCATTTGCTGCAACCAATAGGCTATTCTCAGTAGCATGATTGCTAGTGTCCATCACACCATTGGATAATCCCCATTGTGAACGATCAAAGTATGTCGAAGACGCGGCATCTTCGGGGCCGGGCGGTATACCACTACGGTCTTTGACCACAAAGCTGCTGAGGTTGGCTGAGCGAGCAGTACAGCGTTGACTTAAATGTTCTGACGTATTAATAAAGGTTTCCGGCAAGGCGATGATGCTACCGCTCATGTTGGTTTCGGGTGAGTTAATGCTCACTTCACCACCACTCCCAGTGCGAGAAGATGCATCCACCAGGCTGTTTTCGGTTCTAAAAATAAAATCTGAAGTGATACTAATCGTTCCGCTGTTACCCCCAGCCGTTCGGGCAACAATTTGGCTATTATCGAGTACAATCACGTTGGGTCTGTGCGCTCTACCTTCTCCATCAAAATCCTGTCCGATCTTAATATTCCCGCTGGCACCATTATCAAAGAAAACCGAGGTTGATACATCACTATCGTGTAATTGAAGAAGTTTATCCGTTGAAATATTGATGTTTCCACCGTTAGAACTTCTGGTTTGAGTACTCACTAAAGCGTTGTCCAGAATCAAACTATCATTCGCCGTTATTGTTAGATTTCCAGCGTCTCCAGTGCCATCTGCAAACGATCTCACTCCAGTTAGACCATCCACATCATTTCCTGACAGCAACATATTGTCTGCTTCGATAGTAATGTCTCCGCCTTTCCCAGAACCAAATGTATCGGTACTGATTTCTGATCCATTACGTATTTCAATGTTATCAGCTGTAATATTAATCTTGCCTGCATCACCAGTGCTGCCACGGAATGTGTTTGAAAACAGACGTCCATCGCCAGAAAGCAATATGTTCCTGGCTCTCACTAAAATATCACCACTGTTGCCAGTTTCAGCCGTTAATGAAGAGACTGTTGCTTTATCTCGTATCTCTAGGTTTTCAGCAATAAGAGTTATGTTGCCCACATTTCCAGTATCGTTATTCGCCCCGCTTCCTATCCCCGTAATAGATTCAGATCCGTCGCCTGTTAATAATATATTGCCAGACTCAATCAAAATGTTGGCGCCATCGTCGCTACTCTCTGATGAAGTTGACAAGATAAAAGCCCCATTGCGTATTTCTAAAGAATTCGTTTTTATGGTGACATCTTTAGAAACACCTGTATTTGCTCCATTTGCACCAGCAATAATTACTGTTCCTTTGCCCAACATTCGCATTTGATCTGCATAGATTGAAAGACTTGCAGTTTCGCCTGTGCTGTTTACTGAAGTCGCTTGGATTGTAGCTCCATCACGCATTTCTAAAGAACCCGTTTTTATGGTGGCATCATTCGAATCTCCTCCTCCAGCTGCACCGGCAAAAATTCTTGTTTTATTACCCATTATTTGCATCTGTTTCGCATCGATCAAAAGGCTTGCGCTTTTACCTGTACTAATCGTACTAATTATAGCTCCATCACTCATCATTAAAGAGTCCGTGTTGATGGTAACGTTTTTAGAGTCTCCTTTATCAAACGCTAGAGCAGAAATTCTTGATAACCCACCCGACATGAGCACCTTCCCTGCTTTGACAAAAAGAATACCGCCGTCTCCAGAGCCACTTGTACTTGTGGTAATATTCGCACCTGAGTCCACCTCGATCGAATTTGATTGAAGAGATAGATCACCAGCATCACCGCTAGATTTGGTTTTTGTAAAAACCCCCGTAAGAAAATCCCCATCACCTGACAGGAACACACTATCAGCTTCCAGCGATACATTACCAGCATCACCCGTGTCACGTGTGATAGCTGAAATTTCTGCTCCATTAACGACTTCGAGAGATTCTGTTGTTACCTCAATATTACCTCCGTCGCCGGTAGAGTTGGATTCAGAAACCAGCCCTGTTGTGAATTCTGACCCTTCACGGTTTATAGTAATGTTCTGCGCTTCAACAATTAGGTCTCCACCTTTTCCAGCACCTCTTGTGGTCGTGGCGATGGCTCCTCCATCGCGAATTTCCAAAGAACCCTCTGGTAATGTAATATCAATGGCTTTGCCAGGACTGCGTCCAAAGGTTTTGGATTCAATCACAGAATCATTCAGTATTAACTCACCACCGCGAATAAAAATTGCTCCGCCACTTTCGCCACTTGCTTTCACTCTCGCAACTTTCTCAACCTGCGTTAATTCAATTTTTCCCAGTTGCTCAAATCCATTCAGACTTAAATCGTTATCCTGTCGAACCACTTCGCCTCTGGAACTGACACTGGCAATATCAATTCGACCTCCAAGTGCGATTAATTGCCCACCCTCAAGGTTTATATTTCCACCAATCACTGAAAGACTCTCACCGCTTGGCACCTTTAATTCAGCCTGCGCAAGTGTGATGGTATTCGGGTTATCCCCTAGAAAACCAAATGCCTCAGGCGCTGCCGTTGTTAACACTTGATTGTCACCGGGCGAAATAGCAGAAAACCGGGTACCGTCTACCAACCCCAGATAATCCGCTGTACTCGCATGAAAAGACCCTTGCACATCCAGTGATGCATTGGCACCGAAGATTACACCAGCAGGGTTTAGGAAATATAGGTTAGCGTTTGGGATAGTGGAGCGCAGTGCTCCGTTAATGCTGGAAGGCGATCCACCAGTGACACGGCTGATGACGTTGTTGATACCGGAGGAGCCACTGAACGTTGCGCTTTCAGCGCGATTGAGATTAAAGCTGCCGAAGCTGTGATAGAGGTTACTACCAGCTCTGTGTCCCAGATTTTCAGTAATCTGAAAATTCGGCCCGTCCAGTGTACCGGATACACCCAGCGTTCCATCCATGGTCACTTCTGACCAACTGGTTGACACGTTGGAAAGTATTAATAATACTAAAACCCATTGAATCTGTAACATTAGTTATTATTATAATGTTTGATAAATAATGTATGTACTATATTTTATTTATTAAAATAAACCAGAATACTTAATATATAACCTTATTTTAAACATATCTGACAACTTCATTAAATCACATGTCTGGCGGGAATGCCAGCATGGGCTTTCACCGAGATCATAGAAGCCAGCAAGCTATTGTCGCATCCTATTGCCCTTCAGTTTGTTGCGCCTTAAGCTGAATATGATAGTGGATTTCCTCATTGATTCTATCCTCCAGTTTTTTTACCCAGGCATTATATCTTGGGTGAATGGTTTGATCTTCAGCATCAAAATCAAAGTTATCACTGCTCTTGTAAATAATCCGGAATGAATTGGCATCATAAGGGATCGATACGATTCCAACATGTGCTCCATAACTCACTGTCCCCTTCATTTCTCCAGGTCGCACCTTTGTAATATTCCACTCTTCAAAGAATCGACTAGCCGACATGATAGCGGTACCAACTAGTTCTTGAGTGACTAAAGGCTGCGATGTTACAGGCATATCTGTATTATAAATCTGTGGACCAGAAGAACAAGCGGCCAATGTTGTTAGCAACACCATCATCATTAAAATATATTTATGTTTTATGTATTCTATTTTATTCATTTACATTCACCATTAAGTATTTAAACAATATCAATGCCGACTATATCAAGCCGTACAACTATATAAATTTCAATATAAAAATAATCGTTATAATCCATGATTTTATGCTATATGTTTATTCTCACTATAATAATTTTTAATCAATTTAAAACCATCAATTTAGATTTTTATATAAATTATTGTTGAAAGAAGGTTTTAGCCAAAACATAGGACATAGGAGGAGTCGCGATTAAAACCTCACTAAAAAATATATCAAAACAAATTATTCGATTCAAAACCTGTCCGGAAAAGAGTATATTAGTGTTCTGTGTTCACCACCAATCAGACAAGTTTTGATATAAAATAGAAAGAATGATATATAACGTAACCAAATCATTGACTGTCTACTGTTTTATTTCTGAGAATAATCTATTGTCCGTTATACACAATCTATGGTGTTAGATTGATAATGCTGGCATTATCTTTCCATTTAACTCCATCATGCGCATCAAAACTAACTGAAAGAGTACCTAGAAGATGACTGGAAAAATTGATATCAATATCACCTAACTTGCTACCAGGTGGAAACAACCTTGGTGGACAATATGGACACGAACCTTGATAGGAATTGAGCTGATAATCATCACTGTTATCTCCCAACGCC
Organism: Methylococcales bacterium; assembly: GCA_965224565.1. Taxonomy (GTDB): domain Bacteria; phylum Pseudomonadota; class Gammaproteobacteria; order Methylococcales; family DRLZ01; genus DRLZ01. The sequence continues at coordinate 2,011,918 of CBDCZN010000002.1, forward strand.
CAAGATGGGATGCCAAGGGTATCATAGTAATAGATCACTGTAACAATACTCGAACCTTGTTCATGTACTGTTATGCCATAGCCTGGATCAATGGGTTCATACCAGAGACCAGTATGATCGGTTAAAGTTGCCTGGTCTGAGACAGTAAAATATTCAACAGTCTGATTACCAGACTTTTCATTGATTGACCAGCTCATAGTAGCATGTGTTAAGTCACTGAAATCGAGCTGTATATTCCCAATTTCTTGTGAAGTTGGCAAGCTACCAGGTGTGACTTGACGATACTTTCGAAGTATAGCGTTACCCTGGTTATTCGAGTAAGTGCCATCAGCCAGATACCAGATTGGCAGACCGATTTCATCATAGGTGTACCAGACAACAGTGAGTTGGTTACCATTAACCTGGATATCGAATCCACTATTATCTGCACTTTGTGGACTCCACCACAAACCTTTCTTGGGTGCAGATTCTGTGACTGGTCTAGTTGTTGATACTCCTTCAGCAACTAAAGTGAATGTGCCACTACCTGTAGAAGAAGTTACACCGACATCGTAAGATTGAACTGCAACAAAATAAGTACCCGTATTAGAAACCTCACAAGTTTCGTCACTGGTTTTTGACAACAAAGGTCTGCAATCATAATCCAAAAGGGTTGGAGGCCCATCCGCCTTGACAAGTAGATCGAAGTCTTTGGTCATATTCGATAATGTTATTCTGGAGGCACCGGTTACCTTGTATATAAGCAACTCTCCGGCACCTATCTGAGCAGTAACTGGTTGATTGAGACTTAGTTGAGTCGCGTTATTGTTGCCTGCAGGAGGTTGAGTATTGTCGGGTGGAGGTTGAGTATTGCTCATCGACCGAATCGGGGAAGCATTTTCCGCAAAATATTGATAACTGTCAGCATTATCAATAGCCTGGCTGGGGCTTCTCTGTGCTAGATTTTGAACGTCACTACGCCCATATGCATGGTCGTCTGTACTAGCAGTCTCATTAAAGTGACTGGTTTCATGGATAATTGAACCCGCCATGGACTCATTATCGGTCATGTTTAATATCCAGAAAACATCGCATAGGTGAATGCGATAAGGTTCGATTCTACGTATAAAAGCAACGACATTCGGTTCTTTCTCATCGCAGGCACAGTCAAATGTAATCTGGCGATTGGCTAATGCATCATGAATTTTGTTGAAATGATTACTGACCGTGTTGTATCTGGTTGCGTCATAATCACCAAACCAATGACCATACCTGTCAGCATTCGAACGTTGTTGCTCAGAAGTGGAAGCCAGTGCATTGGCTGATTCTTCGGCCATTGTTTCAGCATGGGTTAATGCTTCGTCCAATGTGTTGCGTTGAGTATCACTGCATGAAGAAAACTCTGGGGCTTTTTTTGCAAAAGTCTCAAACCTGTCTACAAACAGATGTGAAGTAATCGCTACGGATTTCAGAGTAACCCGATCAGTTCTATCCGAGCTAACAGCAAGCGCATTATCCAGTGGTAAATTATCGGTCTTGATGATGGTCAAGCTGGAGTTAAACTTGATCGTGTAATCGCCAGCATCATATACGCCATAGCCATCAGCAACATCCAGCCCCTGTGATACTGTTTCTCCTGGTTCCAGGCTGATAAAATCTTGCGCTTTTGGTTGACCACGTTTTACAAGCTTTCCTGTATAGGATATACGTGTATCGCCTTGCCAGACCTCAAACATGTCACTATTGAAAGTATTTTCTAATGGCGTGTCCCACTTCAAGACATGAACTGCTTGTGATGAGTTGTTGGTCAAACTGAAAGTAATCGGTAATCCGTCAGTAAATGCCGTTTCATCTGCGCTGATTGAGACTGATAATGCAGATGTGTTCGGTATACTCGTTTCAGCATGACTGGTCATTGAACCAACCAATAATATGATGAATATAAACAGTTGAAACATAACTTCCCCTATGTAATATGAATCGCCAAATGTCTAGAACAGGATTAATCCTACAGGGTTGAGTTAATAATTCAGTGATCTGAATCACTATTATGTTGAATTCTGCTTATAACAGGCTGTTTTTAGTTGCTTAGGAGCGAAAATTTAATAACTTCCGAATCTTGAGGCAGGGTTTTTGTTCGTATTCAAGGCGTAGAAACGGGCGCATAGCTGGCTACGCAACTGTTTTTACAACGCGGAAGACGGGCAAAAAGACAAGTCAAAATTCGGAAGTTATTAAATTCTCGCTCCTTAGATGCTCTCTGGTCAAAAACAAGTCGACTGCAATTCGACTTGTTTTGCTCAAATAGTTTCTTAATTGCACGTGCTGGTATTTGGAACTTATTCCCAGACAATTCCTTAAGGCATTAGTTCTTGGAGGTTGTTTTCGATTTCAGCTGCTGAACAACGCGTACAGCCATCTCCGATTGAATTATTAATGAGGGCGGCATCACGAATACCGAAAATATAGCGTATTGATAACAAACCATCCGTTAGTGCATCGATCTCTCCATTGCCATCGATATCAACCGCATTTGTAGCAACACATTGATCCAGATAGGTTTCTATTTCAACAGCCGTACATCGAGTACAACCACTTCCTACAGCAGTATCAATCAAACTTGCACCACGACTGCCAAACATATGTCGAATAAACAACAAACCATCTGTTAAAGCATCAACATCTGCATTACCATCGGCATTGAGTGTACACGTCTCTTCTTGGGCAACATCTCCTTCGGCAAGCAGAGTGAATGTGCCGCCTCCAGTCGAAGGAGTTGCATTGACATGATGGGATGGAATAATACGAACATAATAAGTACCCGTATTAGAGATCTCACAAATTTCGTCGTCGGTTCCAATTATGAATGGCTTACAATCATAATCAAGGATGGAAGGAGGGCGATCTGCCTTGACAATGAGATCGAAGTCTCTAGTCATATTCGATAATATTATTCTGGAGACGCCGGTTACCTTGAATATAATCACCTCATCGGCACTTATCTGAATAGTCATTGGCTGGTTAATGTTGAGTTCCGGAATATCGATATCAGGCGGTGGCTGAGCATTGTCCATGGGCAATGCAGGGGTGTTTTCCGCAAAGAATTCATAGTTGTCTGCATTGTCAACAGCCAGGCCGGGGTCAGTCTCCGCTAAATTTTGAACATCAGCAGGCCCATACTGATGATCATTCGTATTCGCTACCACATTGAAGTGACTGGTTTCATGAATAATCGTGCCCGCCTTGGAATTAACACCAAGCATGTTTATCTCCCAAAACACATCGCAGAGGTGAATACGATAAGGTTGTCCAGGGTTCACATATGCAAAAGTAGTGACCGGGTCAAAAATAGCCGGATCGCAAAAACAGTCAAATGTAACCTGTTTGTTGGCTAATACATCATGAATCTTGTTGAAATTATTACTGACTGTGTTGTACCTGCTAGAGGTGTAGTCACCAAACCAAGTGCTATAACGGTTGGCATTTGGACGCTGTTGTACCGAAGTGGAAACCAGTGCATTGGAAGATTCTTCGGCTAATATTTTAGCCTGGGTTAATGCTTCATCCAAGGTGTTACGCTGAGTAGCACTGCACGAGGCAAATGCTGGTGGTTGTTTTGCGAAAAATTGTACTCTGTCCAGATACATGTGAGAAGTGATTACTTCAGATTTCATAGTTAGCTGAAATGCTTCATCTAGACTATCAGCATTGAATTTATGCAGTGTTAACTCGCTGTCAGCCTTGGCAATGGTTAAAATAGAGTTAAACGATATCGTATAATCCCCTGCATCATAAACAGCATACCCATCAGCAATATCCAGTTCCTGTGAAATGGTTTCATTGGGCTCCAGGGTTATAAAATCTTCAGCTTGCGGCTCACCACGTTTGACGAGTCTGCCAGTGTAGGGCACGCGTGTATCGCCTTGCCATACTTCAAACATGTTGCGATTAAAACCTTTTTCAAATGGTGTGCCCCACCTCAAAACACGCACTGTTTGAGATGAAGTATTGGTTACAGTGAATGTAATCGGTAAACCGTTAGCAAATGCTGTTTCATCTGCGCTGATTGTAATTGATAATGCAGACGTATCAGCGGTACTGGTTTTAGCATAACCAGGTATTGTACTAATCAATAGTACAATTAAGAGAAATAAGCGAAACATTAGTAATTCCTTGTTGAGGTTATTTGTTAGTATTATGCACAAGATCAACCCTATCTGGCTGAGTTTGTTATTCCGTAATCTCGATCACTATTGTGTTGGATTCTGCTTTTAACAAATTACTACCGGCAAATTTAACTTCACTATGTGTGCTGATGAAACGCGGTTTCATTGTAATTGTATATGTGCCAGGGGTTTGAATAGCATATCCTTTGCTGAGGTCGATTGTTGCTGCCAGCGTTTTTGCTGGAGCAATTGATAAATAATCACTGTCTTTTGGTGTTGCCCGTTTAACCATACGCCCAATATAGGGAGTGGTCGTGCCATCTTTACTGACATCGAACATATCACTCTTGAAAGCTTGTTCTAGCGGAGTTCCCCAAGACAATATTTCCAATAATTCTGAACTATGGTTTGTGAGTGTTACACCTAGGCTAATGGGAGTGCCAAGCTTATAAACAGGCAGAGTTGCTTCAATATGAAAACTGAGGTCAGGCATTTTATTCTTGGTATTTTGAGATAGTGAGTGTTGCACCTCTTTTTCTGTCCTGGACGCGCAAGCACTCATGCTTGTGGATAAGAGGAAAATTGAAATCAAAAAGAATATATTTTTCATGTTTATATTGTTTATATCGAGTTTTATTATAACTGCTCAGCATATTTAGGTTCTGTTCCAAAAAATGTCCCATTATTACGATCTATCGTGCGGAGAATTTGGGGATATAGATCATATGTGATCTATTCGAGCAAAAAAATAGGACAAAAGATCAATACGTTGAGAAATTACGTATTTTATTTATACGCAATAGCACAGATAGATGGTGGCTCCGCTCTAGACGCAAATCACTATCTAACTATATTCATTAACTATTGCCTCATTAACCATCATTTTTCTCGTTGCTATTAATTGTCATGAGCATCAAAATCAGCCGAACTATATTGCCATATTTTTTACACATGCCTTGGTTAATGCAAAAATATTAAAATATAATACTGAATCACAATACATACGATATATTGTCTGATCTAATTGAATACAAAAAGTTCTTATTAAATTTAATAATTCCTTTCCCTGTCTCTAATCCTTTCTAATACCCTTGGAAAAACATGTGAATGATGCTGGTGCTTTCTTAAACAGGAAATCTAAACATATATTGATCTAATATAACCCTGGTCTAATCGGTAAAATCATTCCGCGAGAATCTTCTTCGATACTCTCAATATCGGGATCTTGCTCAATCTCTTCAATAAGCTGCGTGAGCTCATCTGTTGACACCTGTTTTTCCAGCTTGATCACCCATCCATTCGTTCCAAATTGGCGAACAAAAAACAGGTCAACTTGAAACGATTCACTCCAGCTATCAATAAGAGCATCACGATTTTCCTGAGTGGATAACGTTTGCCATGCATCTTCTCGAACAAAGATGACCAGTTGTTGCGAGAGAGGATCTGCCATCGTTGGCATTACAATGCCTAGCGAGATCATGGTATATATGTAAAACAAAACGCCTGGCCATAAATTAGAAACATCACTTGTTTTCATGATTTGCTCCGAGATACGATGGAAAGGTAACTGATTTCATCTCATCATGGTTATCGAATGACACGACGAAGGTTCAACCAATTCATTCGAAATCCAACCGAAAGTAATCAATAAAACTTCCAACGCCACGACGAACATCGATAACATGTAACTTCCAGTCACCATTATTCGGGATTTGACTAACATCGAAAATAAAGGCTTTGTGATAACCTTGATGTTGTTGTTACAGGAGATGCGACTCTTTTCAATACTGCGAAATCACCATTGGGGGCAATAAACCTGATAGATAAATCCTCTATTCTGGCGTGCTTAATACCAACGCTAAGCGTGACATCTTGAGCATTTCCACCACCATTGACTCTTATCACACTATTCACTCCAGTTTGAGTTGCATCCGCAATATGAATATTTTTATGGTTGACTCAGCGATTGCTTTGCCCAGCTCTGGATAATGCAGCCGGGAAGCTCGCCTTCAATCTGTTAACAGCAGCAGTAGCATCAACAATGCCCCCGTTACAAAATGGACAAGGAAAGGCAAAAGAGCGGGCTCGGACTGTTTGTTTTAATATATTTTCAACACGTGTCGGTGTAATATTCGGTTGCAGCGCGTACATTAACGCAACAACCCCGGAAACATGCGGTGCTGCCATGCTGGTACCAGCCAAATAAGCATAGCCATCACCTCCTGGTGTCGTTATTCCACTATTGACAGTAGATAAAATACCGTCAAACCCGAAAACTCCTTCTCCGCCAGGTGCATAAACATCAACGGTTGGACCAAAGTTTGAATAACTTGATCGTTCACCCCAGAAATTTGTAGCACCAACTGCAATCACACCTGGACAATTGGCAGGTTTGGTAAGTTGTGCATTTTGGTAATCATTTCCGGCAGAAACAACCACCGTCACTCCTACCCTGCGTACGGCTTGTATTGCATCGCGGAAAACCATTGGACACGGACCTATCTCACCAGCGCTCAGATTTATTACCTTTGCCGGGTTGAGATTATTGGGCACACCCAGTACCGGAAGTCCTGCTGCCCATAGCATTGCATCGGCAGCATCTGACTCAAATCCACCGCATTTTCCGAGTACACGAATCGGCAGTATTTTGGCACCCCACGCAACCCCGGAAACACCAATACCGTTGTTGCCACTCGCTGCAATCGTGCCAGCAACATGGGTCCCATGCCAGCTACTATTGCGTTGATAAAACGGTTCGCCTCCACCACAAACACCTTTTTCCATCCAGTCACCAGGATCACTGGCATCGTTATCTCTCAGGCCACCATCATTGGCTATAAAAGCATTGGAAATAAAATCGTATCCAGGCAGGACTTTATTCTGAAGGTCCGCATGGGGACGAATCCCACTATCAATCACCGCGACCACGACATCCTTGCCGGTTGATACATCCCATGCGTTCGGTAGATTCAAACCACCAGCAGGATTAAAGTAATGCCATTGATTACGATAGAGTGGATCGTTAGGAACTGAATACGCATGAATCATTCCATCAGGTTCTGCGTAAAGCACATCAGGATCCATGGCAATCTGATCGGCAATGTCTTTTGCCTCGGTCATCGAAACCAGTCGATCAAGTTGAACAACATGAGCATTCGTAGCCGTACTATGAAGAACTTTTAATTGTGTACCACTGGTCTGACTAAGCGATTGTGAAATGCTTGAAGATGAACGTTTTCTTTTATAACGCGTCTCACTATCACGATACTTTACGATTAATCGGTATGTTTTAGGTGATATCATCGTTGCCTGATCGTCATTTTGAGACATTGCACTTACATTATTGGTCGCCAGGGCAAAAATTATAAATAATAACGTAGCGGTTAATTTCGCTGTATTACATCGATTAATTTTCACTGTTGATTCTCCTTTCCTGATAATAGTTTTTCGTGTATTACTGGTTTGAGTTGAATCTGAACTTCCATTCATAATGAGGTTCTCCGCTATTACGCTGTGATTATTGCCTTGCCTGTTCACTCTATGATTTAGCTGTGGCTGCTACTAGTGATTAATCACCAAGTAGCCGTAATAACGTGACGACTGGGAAGAAATGATGGCTAAGAGGTCAATCACAGCAAAAATATAAAACAGGGGCTTTAATTCCGGTCGTTTAATTAGTCTTAAAGGTGTCAGTATTAAGCCATGTACTCGTACTGTCTTCTATGATCTAGATCACAGTTCGGCATATTTCTGCCGGAGAGCGATAATTTAATGCGATTATCAGGTAGAGCCACTTGCAAAACTATGAGATCACAACCGACTGAGATTGTGACTGAGTCGTCTGTTACGATTTTTTCACGGAATGGCTGTCATGTCACAGATGAACACCAGCAAATTCTTGTCATCTTGATGTGTTTTGTCAATTTAGAGCATACCGATCCTCCTGTGGGACTCAATTCCCTTTCTTTCTCCTTCAGTAAACTATCATTTACTCAAGAAAGCACAGCATCTGATTCACTGTCAGCGCTAGAATCCCAAACATTAAATGACACATCACTTTTGCATGCCCACGCACCCGAACCACACGTCCTCCAAATTCATCTTTCAAGCGCCCGTTGACGCGCTCTACAGTGCCGCGCTCTCGGTATCGTATGGTTTCAGAAGATTGATGACCAATGATCCGGTTGCGTTTGTTTTCAGCGTGTATTTCATCCTTGAGCGTTTTATCGCGCCGTGGGTTTCGGTCAATCAACGGGACATGGCCTAACTGTCGACTGGTTTCATGGATCTGAGGCACATCATAGGCAGCATCCATTAAATCATAGAGGTTGGTGACACGTTGATGACTGATCATTGCCAATGGAATCGCCACTTGGCTATCATGCGTTGAAGCCGAGGTTAAGACACAACTGATTGGAATGCCGCCATCGGCTGAATCAATATGCAGCTTATAGCCTGTCCAACTGGTTTTGTAACCTTTGCTGTTTTTCTTGGTTCCCACATCACAGGCTATGGGCAAATCGTCAAGCATCTCCTCCAAGGGGATCCCTGTGGTCTGCTTTTCAATCCGCGTCAGTGTTTTCTCGCGAACTTCGCCTTTTTTTGGGCGTCCACGTTGCTTGGGTTGTTTGACAATGGGTTTCTTTTTGATCGGTTTTTCACGTGCATTGATCGCGGTTGAGTCGCGCGAATTATGTCCGACGATTTCACTACGATAGTGTTTTTTGATCAACGCTTCATGGATACGTTCCGGCAATTGCGATTCAGAGAATTCGGCAAATGCGCGAGAGACTGTCCATTCCTTTGGAATATCGCTGACACGTTCCCATCCACACAGACGCCTTAATGCGATGTCGGTGTGTAATCGATCTAACAACAGGCGCGTTGTTGGCATGTGATACACCATCTTTGCAACAAAGGCACGTGCAATGGCGACTCGATCCTTGGGTGGACGTCCAGGATATCCTTTGCTGGAATCAATAAATGCTTCAATGTGGAGCATTTCTAGCGTCGTTATCAGCTCCTGTTGTTTTTGAGTTAACGGGCCGAGTTCTTCGATCATTCGAGGAAATAATGTGTCTTGAATTGTCCACCAGGACTGTGCTATTGTTTCTCGTAACTTGCTCATTTTCAGATATTTTTAGAGTGTTTAGACACCTCTATTTTATCATTTTTGAGCAAGGTTTTTCTTTTTTTTCTATTCAAGCAATTAAATCCCCTCGCTTTTATGCATTTTGCAAGTAGCTCAGGTATATAGAAAATATTGGCGTTTGGTATTTCACCAAGTGTCATCGAGGTGTATCCAAATGAATGACGAAGTAACAACAAAGCTATTATCAGCAAATCCGTTGTTTTCTCAGCTCGGATCAGATGAACTAGCAGACATCGTCGCGTTTGCACGTATCAAGCTAGTTGAAAAAAAGACAATTATTTTTCACAAAGGGGATAGAGGCGATCAACTGATTGCAGTCTTGAAGGGTCGCGTGCAGATATCGACCATCTCCGAGGAAGGCAAAGAGATTATTTTCAACCTAGTAGAACCAGGCGAACTATTCGGTGAGATTTCTTTATTTGACGGGATGGAACGAACAGCCACTGCAATGACATTAATCGCTAGCGAACTGCTAGTAATTAATCGTCAGGACTTTATCCCATTTCTGGAAAAAAATCCTCACATTGCAATAAAAATGCTTGCTGCACTAAGCCACCAACTGCGTCAAACAGACGTTATGATGGAGGATGCGCTATTTCGGAATCTTGCATCCCGTCTCGCTAAGAAGTTGATCGCACTCGGCGACTGCTATGGTGAAAATTTCCCGGATGGGAAAACACGCATCAAAATATCACTTTCCCATACCCAGCTGGGTAATATGGTCGACTCATCCAGAGAAAGTATTTGCAGGCAATTGCGAATATGGGAAGACGAGGGAATTACCAGCATGGATCACCGTTACATTATCATTCACAATCCTGATCAATTGGCATCACATATTTCACACGCGTGATTTTTTTGGACACAAAAACCACAATTGATTTAAGAAAACGGTCTTCCCTGTGCAAGGATCAAGCTGAGGACTGTCATTTGTTACGCTGTCAATACACTGAATTTGGATTAGATATCTAATGAATAATAATACAAAAATAAAACCCAATATATTCGCAAGACTGAAGCTATTGATTGTTGTTAGTACATCTTTTGTTTGTCCTTTAGTTCAAAGTGAAGTAACACTGGATGGATCGCTTGGTGCTACTAGTGCTCTAAGAGGCCCAGATTTTCAAATAACTGAAAATATGGGAACACGTGCCGGCAGTAATCTTTTTCACAGCTTTGGACGTTTTAATCTCAACAAATCGCAAAGTGCCACGTTCAGCGGTTCACCAGGTATCAATAATGTCATTGGTCGAGTCACCGGTGGGCAGGCATCAACCATCGATGGCACATTACGTGTGTCGATTCCAAATGCCAACCTGTATTTGCTAAATCCGGCTGGCGTAATTTTTGGGGAAAATGCTACGCTGGATGTACCTGGGTCGTTTCATACCAGTACTGCGAATTACTTAAAACTTCAAGACGGTGTGCGTTTTGATAGCGGAGCGGCAACGACACCTCAAGTGCTGACAACTGCTGCACCAGAAGCCTTTGGTTTTTTAGGGGGAAATCCTTCTGGCATTTTGCTGACAGGGGCTACGAACAGCGTGCTGGAAGTACAACAGGGTTCAACCGTTTCCCTGATTGGTGGTGATATCACTAGCGAAAGCACCGCAATATACGCACCTGGTGGTCAAATTAATCTTGCCAGTGTCGGGTCGGCTGGAGAAGTTGTTTTGAATGAATCGGGAATTCAAACAACATCATTTCAACAGATGGGATCTATTAGTCTGAGTCAGGATCCGCTTATTCCACACATTGCCAGCGGAACAGATCGAGTGTTGGGTAATCTTGATGTCAGCAGTGATACAGGTGGGAAAATCTTTATTCGGGGTGGTCAATTGGTAATGGATAATTCATATATTTTCTCAGATACACAAACCGGTGACGGTGGAGGGATCAATGTTGGATTAACCAATGATTTGAATATGAGAGCCCCTAAAGCCTCCAGCCCGGAACGACCTACTGGCAGTCTCATAACCTCAAGTACATCAGGTAAAGGCAATGCCGGAAATATTAACCTGGATGCAGGCAAGCTTATACTATCTGACAGAGCACAAATTAATACCAGAGCCGTTGAGAATTCGACAGGTAATGCTGGAAATCTGACTATTAGTGCTAACACAATTCAACTTCAGAACCATCCTGATGTAACTACTCTATTAACTACAGCCTCCCTCGGAAACGGAGATGCCGGAAATATTGCAATGACTACAGATACATTGGAAGTGCTTGGCGGATCAGTAATTGAAAGCACAACCGGAGGAAAAGGGAATGGAGGCAACTTAACAATGGATGCTAAAAAAATATTGCTTTCCGGAGAGAACTCAGCTTTTTTTACATCTTCTCTTGATGACAGCACAGGAAACGCAGGTGATTTGAGCATCATAGCTGAAACTATGAAAGTGAGTGATAGCGCTGTCATTCAATCTGTTTCCAGTGGCAGTGGAAATGGTGGTAATTTACTCATTAATGCGGATAACCTGGAAGTGCTTAATGGTGCAAGAATTGATAACAGCGTCTATAGCAGTGGGAATGGTGGTGATTTGATGATTTCTGCAAGTGGTCTGAGAGTAAGTGATGAAGCAAGAATCGATAACAGTATCTACGGCAGTGGAAATAGCGGTAATTTGATGATCACAGCTACTGACCTGGACATTCTTAACAGTAGCATCATACAAAGTAATGCTAAAACAGAGACTAAAAATAAGGGCGGAGATCTAACAATAGAAGCCGATACCATTTCGCTGTCAGGAATCGATACGGAGATCTCTAGCGAGGCATCAGGCAAAGGTATTTCGGGAAATGTAACAATCACTTCTGGCAAGCTTGAGTTAAGAAACGGGTCTGAAATTTCATCCCGTACTTCTGATCAAGGCAATGGCAGTAATATGGTTGTGGATTCAAACGAAATAATATTGGCAAATGATACAAATGCGATTGCATCAAGTGCACGCGAAGAAAAATCATTACGAACGGGAATTCACGCTGATTTACTTGGGGATAACCTCAAGGCAAAATCTGGTAATTTCACGATAAAATCAGAGAATCTCACAGTAAACAACGGCGCATCAATCACTGCCAATAATTTTGACCAAGGTAAAAGCGGGAATCTTTTTGTCAAGTCTGATCAGATAAATTTAACAAATGATGCTGACGCAATCGCACTATCAAGAAAAGGAGCAATATCATTATCTACTGGAATACACGCTGATTTGCTTGGGGATAGCCCCGCAAGTAAGTCCGGCAATTTAACGATAAAGTCAGAGAATCTCACAGTAAACAACGGCGCATCAATCACTGCCGAGAATATTGGGCAAGGCAAGAGTGGTAATCTCTTTGTTGAGTCTACTAATAATATACTGTTAACTAATGATCCTGGTGTTAAGCCAAATTTAGGTGGAATTTCAGCTTTAATCCAATCCGGTGGTGATTCTGGAGATCTAACAGTTAAGGCAGCTAACTTAGTGGTACAAAATGAAGCATCAATTAATACCAATAATTTTGGTACTGGTACCAGTGGGAATGTTATTGTGGATGCGGGAAGCATACTATTGTCTGGAAATGGGAAAGGGGATGAAACCGGTATTAAAAATAATGCTTTTAATACTGGAAGGCTTGGCGAATTGTCAGTTACCGCTGATAGTCTGAAAATCCAGAACGGAGCGAATATTAGTGCTGGTACATTTGGTGCTTTAGGTCCCGGCAATGGTGCAATGTCACTAACTTAAGCTCAACTCATTGTAATCACAGCATTCTTTTATAGCACGGATGAAATTTCCGACGGGCACCACTGCGTTTTTTGCGTTCAAAGCGTCTGTCTGGCCGTATAATCGTCAGACTTTGCCTGATTGTTTCCACTAATTGTTCGTATCCCTGCATTGATATCAAACCGTACAAGCATTTTACGATGGTATCTTTCATCGTTGACAAGGCCTGTGCAAAATTAATCTGGTAACGGCATTTTCGGTGCGGTAGCGTCTGATCTGGATGTCGCTGTGCGGCAAACACCGCAATGGCTGTAAGATTCAAACTCAGGATACGCGCATGATAATCTTGTTGCACACTTAACACTGATTTGCCGGTAAAATTCTCGATCTCCAACCAGGATTTCTGGCGCTTATAGCCTTCTTCGATTTGCCAGCGCAGATGATATAACGCTTTAAACGCATGGACTGGATAACGTTGTGTGTTCAACAGATTGGTCATTAAAAAGTACACTTTCTTTTTCACTGTGATGTGGATTAGTCGCACTGTCTGTGATTCAACTGGCAAGCCTCTGCCGAGGCATTTGTGTCTTGCCTCATCGCTGGCCGTCAAGGTGACGATCTGCTGCTTGGCTCCAGAGGCAACGAATTGACTGACTTCGGTATTAAAGTCGGCTTTGACACGCATACACCAGTCACGTTGATAAAACTGATGTGCAGCCATCAACCAGAATGCTGGATAGCCTCTGTCGTACAGGATTAAATCACCGGCTTGCGTGGCTTCCAGGTGTTTGAAGGCAACCTCGCGTTCATCACTACGATAAGGAAACAGCTGTGCATCAATAATGATTTTCTGATGGATATCGTAGAGTGCTGAACCGAGCGCCATTGGCACTTCATCGGTATGCTGGTTCGATTGCCCACCAAATTCAGTATGAATCGCCTCCTCATTCGGCAAATGGTATTTCACTCCATCCACAGCCAGCACACGATGTCCATTCCAGGTCTGTGCTTGACTGCTGGATAAAAGTGGTTGATCACATGCCTGTTCAGATCAACAAAGGCAGTTGCTGAGAATTTCAGGCGTGCTTTGAAAAAAGCGGCGGCTGTGACTTTAGGTGTCGGAACATCCAACTGGTCACGGATCTGAAAGAAGCGATTGAGCTCTGATTGAGTGTTGCCTTTGAGCATGTTTAAGCAATAACTGATCAAAACAGGGAGTGTCAGGCATCGATTACGTGTGAAGTCCTTGTCATCAATACGGTGAGTTTCGATGAAAGCGGCGCTGTTAGTTATTTTGGTTATAAGCTTATAGGTATTAGGAAATAAGAGTTGGGTCGATCATTGGGTGCCTCATGCGGGTTGTTTTGTGAGTTAATTATACGATATTTCAATCAGTTATAGGGGGTGGATTGCTTAAGTTAGTGACATTGGGCAATGGTGGTAACCTTAATATAAATAGCAAGTTGATTATGCTGTCAGGAAATGGGATACCGTTTTTCACTGGAATTAGCACACAAACTCAAACTGCAGGAGATGCCGGTGATATAACTATAACAGCAGATATAATCGAAATGGATAGTAGTGCTAATATTAATTCTCTCACTAGTAGGAGTAACGGTCGCGCAGGCAATATTACAATTAACGCCGAAAACATCTCACTTTCAGAACTAGGAACGGGGATATCTAGTCAAGCGCAACCTGGCGGTTCAGGAACTGCTGGTGATATAAAAATAACAGCAACAAGTAATCTGAAAGTTCATAATGGTGCTCTAATTGACACCACTACCCACGGCAAAGGTGATGCAGGCGATTTGACTATCAAAACAGACTATCTGGATTTATACAATAACTCATTTATCTCTACTATTACTCTTGGCAGTGGAGCTGGTGGCAATATAATTATCAACGCAAGTAAAATTGCAATACGTGAACATTCAGTTTTAGGCGCATCTACCGCTGGTATTGGTCAAAGTGGCGATGTGACTCTCGTTGCTAACAATATTAATGTTTCAGACAACGCAAGCGTGCAGTCAGGCAGTGGGTTTGGGGATTTAGATATTCCTAGTGATCCCGATCTAGCCGGGTCGAGCGGTGATATTCTAATCACATTTAACGATACGCTTCGTTTAAAAAATAATGGTCGAATTACAACAGTATCAGAAAAAGCCAATGCCGGAAATATTACTATCAACAATGGAAAGTTCATACATTTAAGTAATGAAAGTGGGATTACAACGAGAGTTCTAAATAGTCGAGGCAAAGGCGGAAATATATTCATAAGCACACCTGTAGTTGGTTTAAACAGCAGCGTTATTGGTGCCCAGGCCAAGGAGGGACAAGGTGGCAACATCAACATTTCAGGATCTCTCTTGCAAAGTCCAAACAGCATGGTAACCGCTTCTTCAGAATTAGGCGTTGACGGTGAGATCACTTTGCAACCGGCAACCAACATCAACGCAAGTATCGCAATGCTTCCCGACACACTGATGAATACCTCCCAACACTTGAGTGAGCGCTGTGTTGCTCGTTCAGAAAACAACTTGAGTAGTTTTGTAGTCAAGGGGCGTGGTGTTCTACCGATAACCCCTGATGACATGGCTCCGTCAAAATATTTAAATAATTTGCAACCTGAGGAAAACTTGCTCCAGGACAATAAAAGCAAAGTTGATACAGATCACCATTCACTGGATAACATCGACAGTTCGTTGTATTCCAGTCTGGAAAAGAAGTATCAATCTGAAACCATGAATAATGATTGCAACCCTTAGAATCTTTCAAGGACTTGATCAATGGACGCATCACTGTGTTAAAACTGGACTCACATATTCAACTATGTAACTGTTTCTGCAACGCAGAAACAGTACAAAAAGACAAGTCAGTTGTCGACGTTATTTAGTGCACGTTCCTGAGCAATAACGATCGACAAAATAGTGATCCTTGGTCGAGGACTGTTGTTTTTGGTGCTCTTATTGATTAGATAAACGAGTCGTTGTTTTATTTTCTGAAAACAAGTCTGGAGGTTTCAGCGCAAAGTTTTTTAAGAATGAGCAGGAGAGATTAAACAGCAAACTTTTCTGCAATACACCCATGCCCTCTCGGATTTCTTCTATGGGCTATGGGCGGGCAATTCTGAATTTTTTTCCTTTTTTATTCAGTGTAATGGCATCTTTACCAATATCATCCAGCTTAAGATTGTTTCCAATTCGATCACCAATTCGATACTTGCGCATGTTTATAATCACAAAAGAATTATCAGCCTCTTCTGCGTAAACATAAACATTGATCTTAAGCTCAGGTATCTGTTCGCTAAAAGCTGATGGCATTTGGCGTAACAATGGAATGTTAATTGTCGCATTACGTTCAGCTGTGGTTTGTTGTCTGGGAACCGGTGTGGCTTTCTTAGGTGGCTTTGTAACCGCCTTGACTGGCTCAGGTTGTGCTGCTTTAACAGGTGGGGCAATTGGCTTGGTTTGCGGCTTGTTTGTTGTTTTGGTTACTCTGGTTTGATCTCGCTTAGTGACTTTAGGCGTTGTTTTTTGTTTTGCTGGTTCAGGTTTTATTTGCTTCATTTTAGCAGCAGATTGCCTCTGAATAGCTGAAATTTCAGGCTCAGGCTGTATTGGCTTGGTTTGAATGGGTCTCGTTTGTGTAGGTTTAGGCACTGGTTTGGTTTGGAGCGGTTTAGACTGTACCGGCTTATCATTCCCTACGCTAGCCATCAATTCCGCAATGGATTGTGGAGAATTTTTTACTTGTTCTTTCTTAGCTTGTGGTTTTTTTGCTTCGTTTGTTTTGACTTGATTTTGCTTAGGTTGTTGTTTGTTTACTTCTACTGGTTGAATTGTTTTGGCTTTCGCTGGTATTTTAGTCTCCACTGTTTCCGCAGGAGGTGTTTTTAACTTATTACTAGTCGTGCTACTTTTATTAATGGTATTAGCAGCCTCATCAGTCTTGTTTACTTTTGGAGTTAATGCATTATAAGCCAGCCAGATGAGATTAATTAACACCAGAGCAATCACAACAAATCGACCCCAGTGATATTTTGCAGGTTGTTCTACAGGATGATCAAAATTAATACTAGGCGCTACAGGTTGACTACGTTCGCGTTCTACTTTGCGTAAAGCATCCAGAATATATGACATACTCAATCGTCCTTTAATATAAGCCGTGGTCGCTTTGTATTAATAGTATTGTCTAGCAGTAACCAGGTTTTTGGTCCGACCACGCCATCTGCTACCAAACCCTTCTTTGCTTGATACTGTATGACAAGTCTGGCAAGCGCTTTATCATAATAAGCCGGTGTTTTTGTAACCAAAACATTCGCGTTAAAACTTACAAGCATTTGTCGTAACTTGACAACATTTTTATTACGATCTCCCACACGCAAGATATACTTACCTTTACCAGGTATCTTCACTAACTGCACATAGTTACCGTTCCATAATGACACAAGTTGATTCAGTTCGGCTGTAAAAACACTATACTCTCCAAGATCCAGCTGAACCTGATTATCAACCACCTTTTTCAACACCACATGGTATTTTTTACTATTGGTGTTTTCTAACTCCAAAATAACCGGACGATTAAATTGCAGAATCTGCCGCCAATTTGTTCTGTCTATCAGACAAGCATAGCCTTTTTGCTTCGCCAGATCACAGATATTCGCAGTGTTAATTTCTTCATAACCAAGACCATTAATTGATAATAGACTGGAAAAAGCCTCAGGTAATGTCAACGAGTATTGCTCGATAACATCACTCAATAATTGTTGTGGTAATGGATGTGCTGGATTTAATTGATCAGTAATAGCTGTATCTGTGTTTTTAGGAAGTTCAGCAGCTGGAGGGATTTTAACAATTTCTTTCGTTTCAGATGTCTCAACAGTTGTCTGCGTTTTAGTGGTTGCTGGTAATGCTGAGTTAACATTTTCGACACGATTGAATAACTGTGGAATATGTTCATTAATATTATGTCGATAGTTCCAGGCCATCCATCCAAATGCAACCATCGTAAAACTGAGAAGCATACCTATCAACATTGCTCGCCAAGGTGATTGACGACCTGTATTGAGAATTTCGTTTGCGGCATTATTCACCAGCCCAACACTGACTTGGTGCTCATTTTTACCATAAGCACCTAGCAGAGAACGATCAGCAATAGTATTCACCAACCGTGGAATTCCGCGTGAGCGTTTGAAGAGTGCATCTAATGCACCGCTGCTAAACAGATCAGTCTCTCCGCCCACTTTACCGATTCGATGGCGCACATAATCTTTGGTTTCTTTAAAATTGAGCGCTATCAGATGATAACGTCCTGTGATGCGCTGACTAAGCTGACGAAGTTCTTTACAATTGAGTAGATTGTTTAATTCAGGCTGTCCGACTAAAAGTATCTGCAATAATTTTGTTTCTTTGGTTTCCAGATTGGTGAGTAGTCGAATTTGTTCCAGGACATCAAGATTGAGGTTTTGAGCTTCATCAATCAACACGACAGTGCGTCTGCCACGCGCATGTGCAGCAAGCAGATAATGATTCAATGCATCAACGACTATCTTGATGCTGGTATTATCCTCTGGGTATTTAATACCCAGTTCATCACACAGTGATGAGATTAATTCCAGTGAACTGAGCTTAGGATTAAGCACTAATGCCAGATCAACATTATCTGGTAACTGTTCCATTAAATAGTGACATAGCGTTGTTTTGCCTGTACCTACTTCGCCGGTTAAAGCGACAAAACCACCGCCCTCACGTAATCCATAGAGAAGATGAGCCAGGGCTTCTTCATGGCGTTTACTGAGGAACAGAAAACGCGGGTCTGGCACAATTGAGAACGGCTCAGATGAAAAATGAAAATGCTCTAAATACACGATGATATTCCAATACAATATGTTTGATTATTAATTGACAATAATCATACCTTGAGGATAAGCTGAATCTAATACTCTCACAACTAACTTGTCTTGTCGTCCATGTTTACATAGCATTACATTTGTATTGCTCACTCTGCGCTTGTTTGAGTACTTTTGTGCATCAACAACCATATCCAATAAGGAGCGAGGATTTAATAACTTTGACTATTTGCCCACCTATTGATAAGTCCTTCGAGTTGTGGAAACAATTGTATCGGCCTGGCCAGGACTTGAAAGATAAGCGAAAATTCTGCAAGAGTTATCGAAGTTATTCCATGCGTTTCGCGCAGAACCTGCTCAAGATTTCACTGAATGGTATCTAGCTGCGTTAAACGTAGGCAAAAAAGCGCGGCACAGGATGCTAATGTTCATGTGCGGAGAGTATATTGGGGCTTCTGTGGAAGCAAAGGCAACAAGTCAAAATGGAGAATTTATTAAATCCTCACTCCTTAGTTCTGCTTTGTCAGATTACTCTGTAGGGGGAGGAGACCATCTCATCACCCTACAATAGATACTTTTGTGTCGTTTCCGTTAAATGTGACAAAGTAGAATTAGTAGAGGATTCTGTAATCAAAGGCAGTTAATACTGGCTTTGATAATCAGTGTTTATAAATGAGTCATTCCCATAGTGTACAAACAAAGATCAAGGCTTTGGCTCCACTCGGGTAATTGTAAGTCGTAATCGTGTTTTAACTTGTCATTATTAAGTACAGAATACTGAGGACGTGCTGCATCAGTACGAAATGCTGCGCTGTCTATCGGATGGATGACTGCGGAGTCTGGAGCCAAAATACCTCGACGTAATGCAATCTCTTGAATTGTCTGGGCAAAACTAAACCATGATGTTTCGCCAGCGTTGGTCATGTGATAAGTGCCACCACCATTTGCGAAAGACAATGTAGCATTAGATGATGATTTAGCAATCATCATTGCTGTTGCTTCAGCAATTTGGCGAGCTTGAGTGGGTGATCCTACCTGGTCATTCACCACACCAAAAGAATCTCGTTCTTTCATTAAACGCAGCATGGTTAATAAAAAGTTTTTACCGCGAACGCCATACACCCAGGATGTACGCAGAATAAAATGAGGAATCCCGACTGTCTGAATTGCCAACTCGCCTTTAAGCTTGGTCTCTCCGTAGACATTAATGGGTGCTTTCTCGTCATCTTCACGATACGGCTGTGTTTCAACCCCGGGGAACACATAATCAGTGGAGTAATGCACAAGTCCAGCTCCGCAATCGCCTGCTGCTTGCGCCAGAATACCAGGTGCAATTGCATTCACTGCTTCAGCAGTTGCAACGTCTGTTTCAGCTTTATCAACAGCAGTGTACGCTGCAGCATTAACAATCAAATCTGGCTTGATAGCCTTTACTGTTGAACGAATAGAGTGCTCATCGCGCAAATCGATTGTAAAACGGGTTGAGGAACGATCGACCACAATGACTGTGCCCAGGGAAGCGAGTGTCCTCTGTAACTCCCAGCCAACTTGACCATTGTGCCCAATGAGTAAAATACGCATCGAATTGGATTGATTCATTAAATAGTATTATTTTTCGATATAGGGGACAAGTAAAAATAACTTGCACAGTGTATTTGTCTTTCGCTCTGCCTTCTGTGTTGCACAAAGACTATTGCATACACAGTATGAGCCACTTTCTGCACCTGGAAAACGAAACAAACACCGGAGTAATCTATGCAACTGATTTAGTAATGACACCTTAGTTAATAAAAGGAATTGCATCTTCTGGTAAGTTTTCAAGCAAATAACCTTCAGCATCCTTGTCTGACAAAATTGGCTTGCTAATTGGCCACTCAATACCGATCTGGGGATCATCCCAGCGAACACAATGTTCTGCTAGCGACAGGTAATGAGTTGTACATTTATAACTGACCATAGCAGTTTCACTTAACACACAAAAACCATGGGCAAAACCGGATGGAATATACAGTTGATGATGATTCTGGTCACTCAGAATAACACCAATCCATTGCTTGTAATGCGGTGAATCGGGACGGATGTCAACAGCGACATCGAATACTTCACCTTGTAATGCTGATACCAGCTTGCCCTGCCCTTGCGGGTTTTGAAAATGTAATCCGCGCAAGACATTGGCTTTTGAAAATGAAAAATTATCTTGTACAAATGACTCATTAATATCTTTTTCGAGATACCCCAGTCGATTCCATGTTTCTTTGAAATAGCCACGGTCATCGACAAAACAATCTGTTTCAATCAGTTTAACTCCCGGCAATTTTGTTTCGGTCACTTTCATACAGGACGTCCTTGTCTTAAAATGCGATATAAATATTGTCCATACTCATTTTTGCTTAACTGATCGGCTATTTGTTCTAATTGACCAGCATTGATCCATCCTGCAGCATAAGCAATTTCTTCAGGACAACAGACTTTCAAACCTTGTCTTTCTTCAATCGTCTGAATAAAATTTGATGCTTGCATCAGCGAACCATGTGTACCGGTATCTAACCAGGCGATACCACGTCCCAGGCGTTCAACCTGTAACTGGTTTTGCTGCAGATAGATTCGATTCAAATCAGTAATTTCTAGCTCACCACGTGCGGAAGGTTGTAACGATGCTGCCATTTCGGTCACTTGTTGATCGTAGAAATACAAGCCAGTAATTGCATAGTTGGATTTTGGATGTTTGGGCTTTTCTTCGACGCCTATCGCCTTCCCTTCGGCATCAAACTCAACCACTCCATAGCGTTCAGGATCACTGACCCAATAACCAAACACGGTAGCGCCTTCCTCTCGCTGATTGGCATTTTCTAGTGATTTTTGAAAACCGTGTCCGTAATAAATATTATCTCCCAACACCAAACAACTGGGATTATCAGCAACAAAATCTTTGCCTATGATAAACGCTTCTGCTAACCCATTCGGTTCAGGCTGCACTGCGTATTTTATTTCAACCCCCCATTGCTTACCATTACCCAACAGCTTTTCAAACAATGGTTGATCATGTGGTGTGGTAATTAACAAAATCTCGCGTACTCCAGCCAGCATCAAGGCACAAAGCGGATAATACACCATCGGCTTATCAAATACTGGTAACAATTGTTTGCTGATACTCTGTGTCAGTGGATGAAGCCGAGTACCAGAACCACCTGCTAACAAGATGCCTTTACGTTGGATATTAGTCTGTGTCATTTATTATGATGTTGTTTCGTATATAAGAGTGAACTAAAGTCACAGAGCATATTATAGGCTTCTGGACGTCTTGATCATTATCAATCGAGTTTACCTCAGCTGTTTTCAATCGCTCAGATAATGATAAAGAGGCAGCAAGACATGTCAGCGTTTAGAAGTTATTTCATCTGCCTTACATTATTTTGCATCTAAACCTAAGCGTTCGCCGGCATAATCATCAGCAAGCACGGCTTCAGTCCACTGTTGATTATCCAGATACCAACGCACAGTTTTACGTAAGCCTTGTTGAAAATCATGTTTTGGCTGCCATCCCAGCTCTCGATCAATTTTTGCAGCATCAATCGCATAACGCATATCGTGTCCAGGACGATCAGTGACAAACTCAATCAGGTTTTCATGTGGGCAATGAGGTGAATCCGGTAACATTTCATCCAGTAAACTGCACAATGTTTTAACCAATTCCATATTGCTCATTTCGTTATTACCACCGACATTATAAACCTGCCCCGGCAGACCACTTTTCAATACTGTTTCCAATGCCTCACAATGATCCTCAACAAACAACCAGTCACGTACATTGTCACCTTTACCATAGATTGGCAATGATTGTCCGGTGCGTGCGCGCTGAATCATTAGCGGGATTAATTTTTCCGGAAATTGATAATAGCCATAATTATTGGAACAATTGGTAGTTAGGGTCGGCAGATTAAAGGTTTTAAAATACGCTCGCACAAAATGATCTGCTGCAGCCTTGGACGCTGCATAAGGAGAGTTCGGTCGATATTGATTATCCTCAGTAAATTTGCCGGTACTTCCAAGCGATCCATAAACTTCATCTGTACTGACGTGCAAAAAACGGAATTGTTGCTTGCGTTCTGAAGGTAAATCATTCCAGTAGTGCTTGGCACTCTCCAACAGTTCAAATGTGCCTTCTACATTGGTTTGAAGAAATGATTTAGGATTGTCAATAGAACGATCAACATGACTTTCCGCAGCAAAATTGACAATAGCATGCGGTTGATGCGTTGCCAATAAATAGTCAACTAATTTGCGATCACCAATTGAACCTAGTACAAAATGATGATCCGGGTTATCCTGAATAGTCTCCAGGGTTGCCAGATGTCCGGCATAAGTTAATGCGTCTAGATTAACTACACAGGTATCACCGCGCTGTATTTGACGTAGTACAAAATTACCACCGATAAAACCAGCACCACCTGTTACTAAAATGGTGGGCTTCCCATTATTTGAATTTGATGTCATCGTAATCTTAACTCTAGAATTCAGGTTACTCTCAACCTCTCTTGCGAGGCATTAAACCTTTGGAAGGGTTATAACCCCAAATTGCCAATAATAAAAATATGACTAACGAGGCAGCTGTATAGATTAACGCATTCTCATTGTATTGACCATACAGGGCAAAACGAATTAGCTCAACAGCTTGCGTAAATGGATTATATTTCGCCAGGTTATAAAGTAATTCGCTTGATTCCTGCATCTTCCATAGCGGATAAAGCGCAGACGACAGAAAAAACATTGGGAAAATAACGAAATTCATGACCCCGGCAAAATTTTCCAGCTGATTAATAAAAGATGACAATAACATCCCCAACGCACCAAGCATTAATCCACTCAAAATCAGAGCTGGTAATACCCAGAGATAACCTTGCCAGGGTGCTTGAATTCCATACCACCATGCAATCGCCAAAAACACTGAGACCTGAACAATAGACACCGTTGTGCTTGCCAGTAACTTGCTAATCAGTAAAAACCAACGTGGCAAAGGGCTGACCAATAGTACCCGCATACTGCCCATTTCACGATCGTAGACCATTGAAAGAGAACTTTGCATACCGTTGAATAACTGAATCATGCCAATCAGGCCAGGCGCGATATAAACCTCGTAAGGAATATAGGTTTCGTAAGGCGGAATAATGGCAATGCCTAATGCGGCACGAAACCCCGCAGCAAAGACAAACAGCCAGACCAAAGGCCGAACCAGGGCAGCCAGAAAACGTCCACGCTGGCTCAAAAAGCGCCAAAGTTCACGAGTGATAATACCAGACATGGCGCGCAGATAATGCAACATAATGACTCAGTCTTTAAGGGGTTGGTCTGGTTAATTGCTGGAACAAAGTGCTCACATTGTCTGCTTTGTGGTGCTCCACAAGCTCGGCAACCTGTCCATCTGCAAGTACCTGCCCCTGATGCAAGACAATCAACTGATCACTATCATGCACTTCGTCAATCAAATGTGTCGCCCATAACACAGCAAGATTGTCTTGTGTTGCAAGCTGATGAATATGTTCGACAATAGATTGGCGACTGGCAATATCCAATCCAACTGTGGGTTCATCGAGTAATAGTACAGAGGGCTGATGTAACAATGCTCGAGCAATCTCTACCCGGCGACGATGACCACCATTCAACTGGCGAACTTTCTCACGACCTCGCTCAAACATACCCTGACGCTCAAGTTCCTGCTCAATACGTAACCGCGTCTGTTTACGACTTAGGCCATGCAAGGCAGCGTGATAGCGTAGATTCTGAATCACTGTCATGTCAAGATCCAGTGTCGGTTGCTGGAATACAACGCCCAGATCAGCCAGTGCTTTGTAGGTATGACGTTTGAGATCTTTTCCATTGATTTCAATACGCCCGTCTGGAGAAGCGTACAAGCGTGTTATCAATGAAAACAATGTACTCTTGCCCGCGCCATTAGGACCTAATAATATGTTACAACTGCCACCTTCCACTTGAAAACTGACATCATCTAAAACTGGTTTTTTACCGAACGCATAGCTCAGCTTTTCTACTCGGAGTCCAACACGATTGTTTTCTATCGAAAAATCAGGTTTCACGGAGCAGCAACCACACCCCAGGGAAAACGCCCGACAGCGATTGATTTGGTCACCTTATGCTCTTCCAGGTCAATCATTGAAATATCATGACTAGCACCGTTGGTGGTATACAAACGTTTGCTGTCTGGTGAAAATGCCATATTCCAGACACGATGACCAACCAGTAAATAATCTTTCACTGTATATTTCTGGGCATCAATTACTGCAACTCGGTTAGCTGGTCCCAATGCAACATATGCCCAGCGACGCTTGGCATCAATCACCACACCAACAGGCTGGATTTGTTCACGGGTTACACCGGGAATTTTAAAATTGATTTTATGTTTCAGCGTTCGACTGGCAACATCAAAAACAGAAACAGTTCCACCAATTTCAGAGCTAACCCACAATTCCTTGCTGTCTGCTGTAAATTGCAGCGCACGTGGTCTGGGATCGACTAAAGTATTATGCACAATGGTTTGTGTTTTGGGATCGATCCAGTGCACCATATTGGTGGTTTCGGAAGCACTTACCACCCACTTGCCATCTGGGCTGACAGCAATACCTTCTGGTTCAACACCAACTGGAATTGTCTTAACCACTTTAGCAGCCGCCAAATCAATCACAGTGACCAGGTTGTCATCCTCATTTGACACATACATCCGCTGACCTTGAGGATCAACTGCAAATGTTTCAGGATCTTCTCCGGAAGGCAATACACTGGTGACGGTAAGTGTTGCCCGATCAAGCACTTTAATCTGGTCATCATCGCTGACTGCAACATAGAGCTGCTTGCCATCAGCACTCAAAGCAATGCCTCGCGGACGACGACCAATGTTAATTGACTTTAGCCGTTCACCAGTTTCGCCATTCACGACAGCCAGGGCATTGTCTTTTTCAATCGTCACATAGACAGTATCTGCACTGACCATGAAGCTGGCAATGCTCAGCATTAGTAATAATACAACCCAATTTTTCGCAGTCATATCGAGTTAAACCCTTGTTATTTTATCAGTTAATTTAGGTAGTTTGACGAAATAGACCATCAATCAAGCACTACGTTCACATCAATCATGTAAAGATAATGTTAAAATGGGTATGAAGACAAGTTCAATCTGGTGGATTGAAATCTTTCAGGTAAACGACACCTGTTTCAACTTCACCATCACTATGCAAGTTCAACCAGCGATATCCAGGTGGTTTGTCATCCAGACTAAATTCTGTTGCTCCAGGCATAAATTGAACACAGGTCGAGGGTGATCCCAGCAACTTTACACCTTTTCTAGTTTGTTCGAATTGCTGATGAACATGACCCCAAACAATTGCTTTAACTTGTGGATAGCGATCAAGTACAGCAAACAATGCATCTGCCTGTTGCAAACCCATGTTATCCATCCATGATGAATTAATTGGTACCGGATGATGATGCATGCAGATCAATGCCGGACGTTCAGGATGTTTACTTAAATTGCTATTGAGCATGTGCAGGTGATTGATATCCAGCTTGCCACTATGTGTGCCGGGCTGATAGCTGTCCAGAAAAATCAGCTGCCAGACACCAATCAGAACCGTTTCGTCAACTCGAATATTACCTGACGAGAGACTTTGTGCAAGTAGTTCCGGCTGATCGTGATTGCCTGCCAGGCAGTACACTGGCACCGGCGATTGATCGATTACTGTCTTAACCTGCTGATATGCAGCAATGGTCGGTTTATCAACCAGATCACCGGTAAAAATGATGATATCCGGTTGTGAAGCGATGACTGCTTGCATGACTTGTCGTAACGAATATAAAGTGTCCAGACCATTCAATCGTGACAACGGATCAGCAAACAAATGCGAATCTGTAATTTGAGCAATTCGAAGTATTTTGTCATCTGCAGATTGCATAGAGTTCAGCCACAACCTAATTATCAACAATTGTAGCATGATCAGTAGCGCAAAGAATAAAGATATCCGTTATAATACCCCGCTCTGTTTCGTCGCAGTAATATGCGACCATTTTCTATTGTTAAGTCTGTCAATGGTTCTTATATGGATAATCATCAATTAACTCACCTCAAACAACTGGAAGCGGAAAGCATCCACATCATTCGTGAAGTTGCTGCCGAATTTGAGAAACCAGTCATGCTGTATTCGGTTGGCAAAGATTCAGCAGTGATGTTGCATGTTGCCATGAAAGCATTTTATCCAGGCAAACCGCCTTTTCCGCTTTTGCATGTCGACACCACCTGGAAATTCAAGGAAATGATCAGCTTTCGCGATAAACATGTCAAAAATCTGGGACTGGAATTGTTTGTCCATACCAACCCGGATGGAATTGCTCAAGGCATAGGTCCATTCACTCACGGCAGTAAAGTACATACAGATGTGATGAAAACCGCTGGTTTAAAACAAGCACTCGATCACTATCAGTTTGATGCTGCATTCGGAGGCGCTCGGCGCGACGAAGAAAAATCGCGTGCCAAAGAACGGGTTTATTCATTTCGGGATAAAAACCATCGCTGGGATCCAAAAAATCAACGTCCGGAATTATGGAATATCTACAATGGTCGCATCCAGAAAGGTGAAAGCATTCGAGTTTTTCCTTTATCAAACTGGACTGAACTGGATATCTGGCAATACATTTATCTGGAAGACATTCCCATTGTGCCACTCTATTTTGCCAAGCCTCGCCCAGTCGTGGAGCGCGATGGCACGCTAATTCTGGTTGACGATGAGCGATTGCCGCTTGAACCTGGCGAGAAACCAATGATGAAAAACGTGCGCTTCCGTACTCTGGGATGTTACCCGTTAACCGGAGCAGTCGAATCTGAAGCAACGACATTGCCTGAAATTATTCAGGAAATGTTACTAACAACGACATCGGAACGCCAGGGTCGAGTGATCGATCATGATCAGGCGGGATCGATGGAAGAAAAAAAACGCGAAGGCTATTTCTAGGATACTTGCACTATGTCTCATCAATCAGATCTCATCAGCACCGATATCAACGCATACTTGCAACAGCATGAGCAGAAAGAGCTCATGCGTTTAATGACTTGCGGTAGTGTAGACGATGGCAAAAGCACACTCATTGGGCGCTTGTTACACGACTCCAAAATGATCTACGAAGATCAGCTCAGTGCTATCAAATCTGCCAGTGTTAAATCTGGTACCACAGGTGATGAAATAGATCTGGCATTACTGGTTGACGGTTTGCAAGCCGAGCGCGAGCAAGGCATTACAATCGATGTTGCCTATCGTTACTTCTCCACTGCCAAACGTAAATTCATCATTGCCGACACTCCCGGACACGAACAATACACCCGTAACATGGCAACGGGTGCTTCCACATGCGATCTGGCAATTATTCTGATCGACGCACGTTATGGAGTCATCACCCAAACCAGACG
Source organism: Methylococcales bacterium (assembly GCA_965224565.1). Classification (GTDB taxonomy): domain Bacteria; phylum Pseudomonadota; class Gammaproteobacteria; order Methylococcales; family DRLZ01; genus DRLZ01. The sequence goes on from CBDCZN010000002.1 coordinate 2,040,239, forward strand.
ACACAGTTACATTGCATCGCTATTGGGAATTAAACATTTAGTGGTCGCTGTCAACAAAATGGATTTGGTCGATTTTAAAGAAGATGTCTTTAACAGCATCCAGCAAGATTATCTGGACTTTTCAAAACACCTGAATAATCCGGAGATTCGTTTTATTCCCATGTCAGCATTGAAGGGTGATAACGTTGTCAATGTTAGCGAACATACGCCTTGGTACACTGGCGGTCCGTTAATGAAACTACTCGACACCATCCAGCTCGCTGCGGATCGCAATATTAATGACATGCGCTTCCCTGTGCAATATGTTAATCGCCCCGATCTTGATTTTCGCGGCTTTTGCGGCACCCTGGCCAGCGGCATTGTCCGCAAAGGTGATGCAATCACAGCCTTGCCTTCCGGAAAAATCAGTCGAATCAAGTCAATTGTTACTCAGGATGGCAACTTAAACCAGGCTTTTCCACCACAGGCAATTACCTTAACTCTGGAAGATGAAATCGACATCAGTCGTGGCGACATGATTGTTCATTCTGATAATCTACCGCATGTTGCTGATCGTTTTATGGGTCATATTGTGTGGATGACAGAAGCCCCGTTAAAACCTGGAAAACAATACTATATCAAGCAAGCCTGCCGCACTGTTACCGGCTCTGTTTCCAATTTCAAACATCGAGTAGACATCAACACTTTAGAGAATTTTGAGACCGATCAATTAAATCTCAATGAAATTGGATTGTGCGAAATAGCACTCAACGCACCAATCGCATTTGATGCTTACACAACATGCAAAGGCACTGGATCATTTGTTGTGATTGACCGCATCACTAACGTCACTGTTGGTGCTGGAATGATTAACGGACCAGTTTCTAGCGAACAAAATTATACAGCGGTTAGCCCTGAACAACGCATTTCCCGCTATTTACAACACCCGGTCACTATCTCCCTCAGTGGAGACAACTGCACAACAATTGCCAGTACGCTGGAGCGTCGATTATTTGATGCCGGTCATGTTTGTGTTGTCATTGAAGCAGCAATCAGCACAGAAGTGTTTACTCAGATGAATGTAACACTGAAAGACGCTGGTCTAATTTGTATTTACACAAACCCGACAGAAGCTCAGCAAGCAATTACTGATTACCACTACTTGTGTTCAGATACGCTTGAAGCAGCAACCATTATCGAACAATTAACAAGCGATAATTTATTACAGTAATTCCCAAGAGTGCTGCTCTAAAAACCATGGAAAGTTTTCAACGCCTTCACACACCGATTCGCTACAATCAGCGTAAATCACAAGTCGTGGCGTAATGTTTAGAAGTGGACAAACCTGCTGAACACAGGTATTTTAGACTTGTGTTTTAGATATGGTTTACAAGACAACCTACTACTAAAAGTATTTGATTTTGCCACATTTCCAGTTCATTGCGAATGAACTGGATTCATCTAATAAGACTAAGACCATCGTATATCAAAGCCATCCTAAAAATCTACTGCATATAAGATTTATAAGTCTCATCGTTGACATCTACTTCATTCTCTTTTTGATCGAGAACGTCACTTTTTTCAATCAACTCTTCAATATCTTCAGAGCTGGGTAGTTGTTCTTCTTCAAAAACACCTGTCATTTTACGTTGCAGTTCACGAGTTGCTTCTCGGCCATCCTGACGATTCTCAATAACTCGGGGTGTGATCAATACAATCAATTCAGTTCGCTTCACTTCTTTAGTTGTTGTGCCAAAAAGAGGACCAATCAATGGCAGGTCTTTAAGAATGGGAATACCTGCAGTACCTGTTGAATTTTCATCTTTTATTAATCCACCAAGGACAACAGTGTCTCCGTCTTGTACTGCAAGCGTACTATTAACAACACGCTTTCGTATTATAGGCGCTCTAAGAAGTAACGATGCTGCTGTTGTTGATGCTTCGTTAGATTCTTGTTCTATTTCCATTATTACCAAACCACCAGGGTTAACTCTTGGTGTTACTTTTAAAATTACACCAGTATCCTGATACTGAATATTATTCGCAACGTTAGTTCCAACATTATTTCCATTGGTGATTGTACTATTTGTATTTGTAACCTGAGTGGTGGGAACGGGAACACTATCACCAACATTGATAGACGCTTCCTGATTATTTAATACAAGTAGTGATGGTGTGGAAACGATATTAGCTTTACTATCATTTGCCAAGGCATTTAACTCGGCTTGAATCTGAAAACCTTTAAACACTCCATAAGTATAGAGCGCATTCAGACCATTTGCACCTGCTTTTACTACACCATCTTTTAAACCATTTATACCATCATCCGAGTCTCCTGCTTGACTAGGAGCAACGTTTTGGAGATTTGTGCCACGTGGGTTGAGTGAATTTGCTGCGTCAGTTGTTCCCCATTTAGCCGACCATTGGATCCCATGCTTTAAATTATCAGTTAAACTCACCTCTATAATTGTTGCATTAATCAACACCTGCAAAGGCACAACATCAAGTTGCCTGATAACACCCTTAATTGCCTCATATTCACTCGGTGAAGCAGTAATCACCAATGCATTATTGACTTCATCTGGGACAATACTAACATCAGAAATATCTCCAGCGCTCACACGACCACGTGTATTTTGACTGCGCTTATCCTTGCTGGTCACTTTTCCTCTTTTACTACCAGGTGACAATGAGTTTTTAGAGGTTTTCTTATCTTTCTTCTTGCCGCTGAAAATGTCATTTAATGTCTCAGCTAGCTCTACAGCAGCAACGTTAGCGACTCTGTATACATAAACACCTTCACCACCAAATCCATCAGCAGCTGCTTTATCCAGTCTGCCAATCCAGGTTTTGGCTTTTTGTAAAAAAACGGGTTGAGGGGTAATCACCAGAATTGCATTCAGACGCTCCAACGGAATTAAACGCACCAGACCGGCTGTTGGCCCTTCTGTACTCGACCCCAGAATTTCTTCAAGTTCTGTGTGGATTTCCTCGACTTCGACATGTTGCAATGTGAATAAACCAGCTGACATACCGCTCATCCAGTCCACATCGAACGTATGAATAGTTTGGAGCAGATTCTCCAGTTCTTCAGAGGTTCCTGCCAGCATCAGCATATTTCTCACTGTATCGGCACGAATCAACGCTTTTGGATCCATTATTGGTTTGAGAATTTCCTGAATTTCCTTCACGCCAATAAATTTTAAAGGCACAATTCGCAGCTGATAGCCAGCGGGTAAATTGCGTCCTGCTTTACCTAAACCAGGCGCTCCAATACCTTTCAGAGCATTTGATGCAGGTTCTATTTTATAAAGACCATCGGCATGAACCAGCGCTGCGTTATTCATCCGCAACAACATCTCCAGTGACGGCAGCAGTTCATCTCGCGTCAGTGGCCGACTGGTTTGCAAGGTGACGCGTCCGCCTACTCTGGGACTAAGCACATAGTTTTCATTCAATGTGTCGCCAAGAATAACTTTAGCAACTTCACTCAAATCAGCATCATCAAAGTTAAGTGTGTACTTGCCATTCTTCGGGGGCTTCTTTTGCTTTTCACCATGAAAGTGAACAGTTTCACCAGTGCCTTCCCAAATTTCGGGTTCAACAGCCTCAATGTCTTTTTCCTGGTTTTTATCCTTGTTTTTAGAAGCATTGATATCCTCCTGGTCAGCCATCACTTCTAATGGTTCAAGTGGTATTTTCTGGGGACGATCAGGACCTATGGTTTCACATGATGCCAACAGAGCAAGGGATAGAACCAGCAAACATTTTAGGTTTATGTTTTTGGTTAATTGCAACCAGTTGATGATCTGTTCTGGAAGTTTTCTATTGTTCATCTTGTTTTCTCCAGCAGTATCCAAGTTGATCGCTCTCTTTGCACATTACAAATCTTTATGGGTACTTCGATTCTAGTGATTGCTTTGTAAAAAAATAATTTATTATTCATGCAAGCATCTCGCTTATTGTGCATAGGTTACTCATTTCAGTATCCAAGCCTATGGTTTTTTGTCTACTCTAACGAATAGAGCGTAATTTGTTGCGCACAGGCATAGTACCCCGCCTCATCGCTGAAGGAGCCTGTCCCAATTTCGGCCTTTTATTCGCAGTTGGCTTGGGTGGGCGTAATAATATTTCTTCTACTGTATCTCTTTGCTTAAACACGGCTTTATCTGGATAGAGTTCTGTCAACACCCAATCATTTAACTGCTCACCTTTATGTAAACGGTGATACTTACGTGTCTTAACGTCTTGCACCAATGCAATAATTCCATTTGGTGTGTTAATAAACCCGGTAAATTTGACCGCCAATTCTGATATCGGTGCTTCAGGTATTACTTGGTCAACAACAGTTTCTTCCTGTTTTTTTGGTAAAGGCCGTCTTGACTGGATAAACAAGGGGCGCTTCATCATTTCCTCAAACTTGTTTTCATCGCCTAATATCAGGTTGTCTTCTGGTGGGTCATCAAGAACTATCGAGCTATTAATTTGTTTCTTTAACTGTTGCTTTGCCTGCTGTTCATTTTTAGTCACGTAATACCACTGCAATACCAAGGCAACAGCAACCAGACAACAAATCAGTGCCAGCAATAATGGTAACCGAAAGGCTTTAGACAAGGCCATTTACTCCTCTTTGTCTTGCAAATAACCCGAAACTTCCAGGGTAATCGTCAATACATCTGTTTCTACACGTCTACGTAACTGACGATCATAGATACCCCTCGAAGATCGAATTCTCAAATTATCTACGATCAGAATCGGGCGTGATGATTCAACGATGTATAGAATATTTTTGAGTGCTGCAGTGGTCGCTGATAATTGTACACGAATGGCAACTCGAGCAAACTGCCCTTCATTTGTCTCAGGAATAACCTGGGTACTGGTGACCTGCCCTCCTGAATTTTTGATAGCATCTTTAATTAATTGTTGCAGATCGGCTGAGGCAAGCGCATAGGATTTACTTTTAAAAAATTGATTATTATCATTAAGTGCATCTTTACTTGAATTTAACTTTTCAATCACCTGTTTTTTACCCGCTGCAACTTGCTTGTAGCGTTGCAGGCGCATGGTTAAATCTTCAATCTTCTGTTTATTCTGACGCGACTGATCAATGATCGGCCAGATAATTGTCGCTAATAATACCAGGATTACCGCTAACAGAAGGCTTAAAGCTAACCAGCGTCGCTGGGAATTATTTAGACTTTCGATCAAAAATGCCTCCATTTTTAACGTCCATTGCAAGCTGAAAACGATCCGTGTTTGATGCAGTGTTGCGTGTCACTGGCGATACAAACCGTGTATTTTTAAACACTGGCGAGGCCTCAACCACAGCAATTAAACTGGATGCATCAGGTGATTCTCCACGCACTTGTAGATCACCTTTACTATACTGCATATAGGTCAACCATGTACCATCTGGAATACGTTTGGTTAAGTCATCAAACATGAAAACTAAAACTGGTTGTGTGCGTTTTTGATCCAGCAAAAAACTAGTATCATGTAACTCGGTCTCGACACGTTTTTTCAACTCTTGAACTTCGTTGGCTACCTGACCGACTGTTTTTACCTCTTGCTCCAGATCAGCAACCACTCTTTTATCAGACCATAACGGTACCAGCAACAACCCCAGTAATAATAATGCAAGCAATGATCCCAGAGCAACGCTGGCTATTTTAGAAACCGAACTCTTTTTTGGCCTCAGTTCGCTTGGTAACAAATTGAACTGAGGCGAATGCCCATTTTGGCCAACTAACCGGGCAACCGTTGGGTGCAAGCCACAGGCAATTAATTCTTCACATAAATCATCCAGTTTTTGTTTGGGGATTAATGCCAACTGAGCGCTCAATTGACCAGTTTCAGTGTCCTTTCCAATAATTTGTACATCATAATAGACCTGATCTGCAGTGAAAGGTGTATATCGATCAAGCTCATAGGCAACCACTTGATGCAGGTTGCTTTTCGCTGCCAATGGCAAACGAATCTCACGAGTCAACACTTGTGAACGTTTTAGTTCCAGTATCACATCAACTGATGATAATTCCGGGTATTGTTTCCTGATCTGATCCAGAGCGGCCGCATCATCAATATCATTGGGTAGATTGGCTAACTGACGCACTCTTTTTGCATTTGCAATGGACAATGTCATTCCAACATGATCTTTGTTGACCAGCAAATAGTCGGTTGCCTGACCCAGTAGCTTTTTTAACCCATCAGGTACAAATGTACTGAGTTCTTCCCCCCACCAGGAAAAGAATGAGCGTATTTGCATTTCAAATGGCATCTCTAGTTTCAATTCAAACGTCCTGTTTTGTCCTTAATGACTTAAACTTTGGTGAATTAATACAGTAAAAAAGATCAAGATTGATTATCCTGTTCCTGGCTGGCTTGAGTGTTTTTATGCTGATTATTGCCAAACATTTTTTTCCAGCTCAACATTTCAAATGGGCCACGCGCTGTGCTCTCTGGCATGCGGATTGTCGTAAACACAGTTGCTGTTGCACCACTGCTTAAAATGCCCTGTGCCTCAATCGAATAAACACTCGCAGCTGGTTGATCAAAAGGCACCCCGGCTTGCGCTGGAAATACTGGAGCTGGCTCATTATTTTCAGCTGCTGTTTGTCTTTCCAGCAGGTAAGTATCAATAATTTGAGCATCAACGCCAGGGATTGCCATCAACACAGCTCGGCTGGCTTTAGTCGGATCTATACCCGCTATCGTGCTATAGACAGTAAGTAGATGCTCAAGTTTTCCGAAAATCTCAGGGGTAACACCCAACACAAGCTGCAACTCTTCGATAGTTTGAAACAAATTGTTGCGTGGTTGATAGGGGAGATCTTCATCTTTATAATCATCTTTTTCAGCCCCGTGTAACCTGACAAGGTCATCTTCATCACGCCAATCCAATATCGCATCGACTATATCAGCGGCTTGTTCTTCTTCTAAACCAATACTTTCAAATAATCCGGTGAGTAATTCGAGTTCAACAAAATTGATATCAATTTTGCCGGTTTCCTCAATAATTTTAACCTTAAAATTGCCGTTGCCAAATTGACGCTTATATTCAGTGCCATCAGTTCTCCAGCGTTTTTGTAGATCACTGACCAATAACATCATCTGTGCATAATTCAACCCCGATTCAGCAAGTGCTAAAGCTTGTGAATGGTCTCGTGTGTTACGCACAAGGTCAAGCTGTCTACGCATACTTAGCGTGTAACTGCCCGCCATGATGGTGAGTAATGCAGTCAATGCCAGAACCAACACCAAGGCGACTCCTGTTTGTTGGTGAATGATTCGTGGCATTACTGTGATATCAACTTTCACCTGAGTGATCAATTGCTGACAAGTTGTTCAAAACCACATCATACAAAGCTATATTCATCACTGTGTTTCTTGAATTAAAGCGTCAAGAGACTAATAACCCGCCGATTTTTTAAGGTTATTCCCAACTGTTAATATCCTTGTTTTCGCCTTCACCACCTTGCGTGTTATCCAATCCTAATGAGAATAAATCGAAATTGCCATGCTCGCCAGGTGATCGAAATTGGTACTCGTGATTCCACGGGTCTTTTGGTACGGTATCTTTACTCAGATAAGGGCCATTCCAGGAGCTGTTGTCGCCAGGATTTGTCACCAACGAAGCTAAACCCTGATCTGAACTTGGATAACTACCGACATCCAGTCTATACATATCAAGTGCTTGTGAAATGTCACCAATCTGTACTTTAGCTGTTTTTGATTTAGCGCCACCCAGGTGTTTCATTACCTGTGGACCCACCAGTCCAGCGAGTAAGCCAATAATTGCCAGTACCACCAGCAATTCAATCAAGGTAAAGCCTGAGTAATTTAAACGATTACATCTGCGTCGTTTATTTTCAATAGAATTCATTATTAATCAATTCCCTTAACTAGTTATTAATCTGATTATAAAAACATCTGATGCATGTCAATATACTTAAAGAGTACTAAAAACAATATGGATATCGTCAACACACCTTGATGAAGTCTAGCTTTTCTTCAGGCAATTATTAACTCAAATGGTTCCTTTTTGCTATTGATCTGACAGCAACGATTCTTAGTAACAGCAATTGATCTTGACGTGGAAACCTCTATCTAAGTCGCTATGCTAATTAGAGAACGGTCTAAGTCAGCAAAAAATGTCAATGTCAGTATATCCTGTTTTCTTATCTCAACAATAGAGTTTACAAAACCTTACCAAATATTACCCTGACAAGTGCCAGTTACTTTTAAAAACTTATACTTTTAGAATATATTGATGCTGGAGCAACTAATTATTCAACAAAATGAAAATATTCAATCATGGTTTTGCCATAACTAATCATTGACTATTGCGACACAATAGCTTTTCCCACACCTGATGAGGAGTGATTGTAGCATTAATAGCATCAGGGCTTGTATCCTCTGTTAGCGCTGTCATAGAAAGTTGACGCTGCCCACGCGTTCCAATCAGTTGTGGCAATGTATTGAAATACAGTGTCACTGCAGGCACACCAATTGCTGCAGCCAAATGAGCCAAACCAGTATCCACCCCTATAACCGCTTGCGATTGTTGCAACAACTGCGCAATTGAGTGCAAATTCATTTTGGGCATTACCTGGCAACAATCGGCTTTATCTGCAATCAATTGGGCTCGCTGACGTTCAACTTCATTACCCCAGACCAATCGCACACAATAACCATTATTTTTAGCTTTCAAAGCCAATTCAACCCAATGCGAGATTGACCATAGTTTTTCTGGTCTAGATGCTGAATGCACAAAAACCAGATACGCACTGGTTTTATCACCACCATCCCAAGTCAAACCCTGGATATTATAATCCAGATCAGTCGTTGGCGTTGTATAATTGAGTGATCGTGCAAACAATTGACGAATTCGCTCAATTGCATGCAAATTATTATCAATCTGATACTGTTTCTGGTAAGCGAGTGTGGCAAGTGATTCTCGACATGACGAGTAATCCATTCCACATCGCTGGCCTCTCGCCAATCGCGTTAACACAGCGCTTTTAATCAAACCTTGTGCGTCAATGACATACTCATAACGGTGAGTACGAATTTGAGCCAATGCGTTTTGTAATTGTTGCCAGTGGCTTTTGCAAACGATTGATTTGCGCCAACGCCTGATGGCAACGGGAATAATTTCGCTGACTGCGCTATGCCATTGTGGAATTTCTGCAAACGCTTCTTCTACCACCCAATCAAACTGAATATTTGGCAATCTCGCAGCAGCATCAGTGAGTGCAGGTAATGTATGAATTACATCACCCATCGATGAAGTTTTTACAATCAGAACTCGCATATAGCAACGAGCCGATCAATGACCAGACCGGGTTCAATTTGTGTCAGGCAATGCCGATGCTGATAGGGACATTCGCGCTCAAAACACGGCGAGCAATGTAAATCGAGTGAAACAATACTCACTTGTTCACCCAGCGGTGGCGTGGCTACTGGATCAGATGACCCATACAGTGCAACCAAAGGCTTGTTTAATGCTGCTGCAATATGCATCAGACCAGAATCATTAGTTACAACTGCGATGGATAATGACAATAAATCGATTGCCTCTGATAATGTAGTTTTTCCTGAAAAATCAAAACATTCAACATCAGCGTGTTGTTGGATCGTGTTACAGACAATCTTGTCATTTTCCGAGCCAAATAACCAGATTTGCCAGCCTTTGGCAATGTAATGCTGCGCAACTCGAATATAGTGTTGTTCAGGCCATTGTTTGGATGAGCCATATTCAGCCCCGGGACATAACGCCAATACTGGCTTGTCACTGACATTCAAATTAAAACGCTGCAACGTTGCGTGAACCTGGTTCTGGTCAGCGATTAATGCAGGCACAGTAATCGCTGGTTTTTCTGCAACGCCTGGATCGTAAGCCAACGCTACAAAACGTTCAACTGTGCGTTTTAATAATATTTTATCCAGTCTGCGCGTTTGATTCAGCAATCCCCAACGACATTCTCCAAGATAGCCAATGCGCAAAGGAATACCTGCAAAAAATGGGATCAGCGCTGACTTCCATGAATTAGGCAGGACGATAGCTCTATCATAACCATGCTCGCGTAATTGGCGTCCAATTTGGTAGCGTTTGATCAAAGCAAATTCACCATGACCGATTGGCAGTTCAAAACCATGATTTACTTGTGGCATTCTTTCTATCAAAGAGAGCGCCCAGGACGGAGCAATGACATCAATCAGACACTGATGGTTGACTACTAAAGCATGAAACAAACTTTGCGCCATCACCATATCGCCGACCCATGAAGGCCCTATAATCAGGATACGCAATGCAGACATTTAGAATTGGTTAAAACAGCCACTTACAACAATAATTGTTCAAGATACGAACGATAACCACTTGTTATAACGTTCTGACCGACCATGTACTACATCAAAATACATTGTTTGTAGCTGTTCAGTAATCGGTCCTCGTTTGCCGTTGCCGATAACCCGCCCATCCAGCTCTCTAATTGGAGTCACTTCTGCTGCAGTGCCGGTAAAAAATGCCTCATCTGCAACATAAACTTCATCACGGGTAATGCGTTTCTCGACCACAGACAGCCCTAAATCTTCAGCAAGTGTGAATACTGTCTCGCGGGTGATGCCTTCTAACGCAGATGTTAAATCGGGTGTATACAAAACACCATTGCGTACGATAAAAATATTTTCACCACTACCTTCTGCAACATAGCCTTCGTGATCGAGCAATAAGGCTTCATCACAACCACATTCCAGCGCTTCCTGTAATGCCAGAATAGAATTGATATAATTGCCATTCGCCTTGGCCTTACACATGACACTGTTGACATGATTGCGAATGTAAGAAGATGTGCGGATACGAATACCATTGGTCATATTTTCCTCACCCAGATAACTTCCCCATTCCCAGGCAGCAATCATGACATGGGTTTTTAGATTATCAGCACGCAAACCCATCCCTTCAGAACCATAAAAACACATGGGACGTAAATAAGCGCTAGACAGATTGTTGCGAGAAACGGCCTCAAGCTGAGCTTGATTGATCGTGTCTTTATCAAACGGAATCTTCATTCTCAAAATATGTGCTGAACGAAATAACCGATCTGTATGCTCACTCAAACGAAAAATTGCCGTTCCCTGATTGCAATGATATGCTCGCACACCCTCAAATACTCCGGCACCATAGTGCAAAGTATGGGTTAGAACATGGACTTTCGCTTCGCGCCAGGGAAGCCATTCCCCATCTAGCCAGATCGTTCCATCGCGGTCATCCATTGACATGTTTTTCTCCTGAGAAATAGTTGGCACGGCAAATACAATGCCAGCAAAAATTGTTTAATATGATTAATCATCTACTCAGCAGTTCAAAATTATCACATATCAACCAAGACTAGGCAGGGTGTGAGTGAGCATCAATCATCATGACTAGCGCATTTTTGAAAGACGACTGCTAAGATAGAAAAATTGCCTATTATAAAACTATTTAGCCAGAAATACTGTATGACATCTTTAGTTTTCCGAGTAACATTTGTGCATTGTCTTTCTCGTTAAAATCAGGGTAGGCTACAATCAAGTGTTCCAGAATTTCAATTGCGCGCTTGGTCTTATTATTTCGGTGCAAAGCAATTGCATAGTGATATTGGGTAACAGCATGATCAGGATTAGCCTGAGTGGTTCGCTGAAATACTCTGAGTGCTCTGACTATCTCACCTTTCCGCAACAGAACCATTCCCAACGTATCAAACAATGCTGCGCTATTTGGCTCAAGTTCTGTCGCTCTTTCAATATATTGCAATGCCTTAACTGAATCTTCATTGCGCAGTAACCAGGCAAGATTATTGAGTGCCACCACATTATCCGGCTCAAACTGCAATACGCGAGAAAATCGAGCCGTTGCATCACCATCCAGCCCCATTTGTTGATAACACATTGCTAAACGAAACTGAGCGGACACATCATCTGGGTGATTAATCGTCCAATCTTGTAGAGTGGTATTTGCATTCTCATGTTGCCCAGCCTGCCATTGAGCTTTAGCTAATCCTAAAGCGTTTTCAGATGTTGCGGAATACGAAAATGCCTTGCTATATAGACTAATTGCTCTAGTAAAATCATTTGCATCCATTGCCATCCAGGCAGCAATAGTCATAACCCTTGGATCTCCAGCTGCTTGTTTAATTAATTTTTTTAAATGAACTGCAGCCTGTTTGATTTGCTGGTTCTCCGCCAGCATTTTGATATTGACTATTTGTGCAGGAATGTGATCAGGTTTTAGCAATAAGGTCTGCTTTAGCTCTTTCTCACCAATTAGTTTATTATTAGCCGCAAATGCAACTCTGGCGACTAACCAGTGAGAAATTGCAGAATCAGGTGTTTGATCAACTAGACTTTGTGCCGCACGCTTTGCCTGACCAAGTAATCCACTCGCCAAAAACCCTTCTGCCGAAAGCTTTAATAAACGTTGATCTTTTGGGTTAAGCTGACTAACTGGCTCCAACAATTCTGTTAGCGCATCAACACGACCGCTTACCAAATAATATTGCGCCAACATCAAATGTGGTCCCAAAGCGTTTGGTTGCTGAGTCATTAAGTCCAGCAATCGTTGCTCGGCCTTAATCTCATTTCCCAACTTCAAATCAAACTCAGCCAGTTTTAGATGAGACTGAATATGTTTTGGGTGATGGTTTAAAACGTTTTGATAAAGCTGAATCGTTTTTTGAACTTCCCCTTGCTGAAACATTAACCTAGCAAGGTTGTGTGAAGCTGTAGGATCTCCAGCTGCTTGCTGCAATGCCTGGCGAAAGAAATTTTTAGCTTGTTTTGGCTCACCTTTTTGCAAATACAATAATGCTTGCAAATTGAGCAGCTCAGCACTATCAGGATTGGCGTCCCGCATTTTAGTAATCAATGCCTGGGCTTTATCGAATTGATTTGCATCCAGATAAGCCAACACGGATGCATGACCAACTTCCAGCAGATCAGGAGCCAGATCAATTGCAACAGCTAGTTCATCCAATCCGCCCGACTGGTCTCCAGCAGCCATCAACTTTATACCTAACTGGGCATGTGCAAGCGCTGATTCTGGTTGTAGTTCAGAAACTTGTTTGAAGTGGGTTATGCTGTCATCAATATCTCCCATTGCATATTCAATTTGACCCAATAAAAACAGAACAGCAGGGTTCGCTTTGTCATTCTTAATGATCGGCTGCAAGGTTGTTTTAGCTGATTCTAAATACCCCTCTTGAAACTGGGCAAGACTCAGTAAATGACGCCCATTGACTGAATCCGACTGATGCGCAACAAATCTGGAAAGATGGGTGATTGCAGAACCATATTGCTTCTGTTTATACAAGGTCACGCCAGAAAAGTAGTAAGCAGGAGTGAGTCTGGAATTCAATGCTAACGTGTCAGTTATGGCCGATTGTGCATCTTTCCAACGTTGCTGTTTAATTGCCACGAGTCCCTTAACATAGGTCGTCATGAAATAACCAGGGGCGTTTTTTTCTAGTTGAGAAAGATCCTTGTTAGCACATTCCATATCTCCCTTGCTTAGACAAGCCAAAGCACGTTTAGCAATGTTCAAATATCTGTTTCCTTGAGACAATTCGGCAGCATTGGTATAACTGACTAACGCATCATTAAATTGATGATTACTAACATAGACATCACCTTGCAAAGTCATCAATTCGGAATTGTGTGGGTGTTTTTTAATTAGTTTATTAATCACCTGCAGTGCCTGTGCTGAATTCCCTTGCGCTACATAGAGTAAAACGATTCCGCGCTGAGCAAGTAAATTATCCGCATCCATTGCCAGTGATTGCTGATACAACAATTTAGCAGCTTTCGAATCGTCGCGTTCAGCACTAGCAAAGCCTTGATAGGCTATAACCGTCGCTTGATCACTTGCAGCCAATGATTGAGGTACTTTTAGAGCGATTAATTGTTGATAGTGATGCAGCTCAAACAGAACCTGAGCCTGCAATGGTGTAAGCAGATTTTTATCTGCGCCTAAAGCAACCGCTTTATTTAGTGCAGCTTCAGCATTAATTGCTTTCCCCAGTTGCAAATAAACCTGTGCTAAAAACTCACGTAATGCTGGATTTGTGGGGTTTTGCTGGATTGCATTTTTTACTTCAATCAGACTAGCCGCATATTCACCTTTGTTAAAATATGCTTGACTGGCAGACAGATATTGCTCAGATGTTTTGTTAAACGCATCGCAGCTGGTTAGAAAAAAAACAAACAATGAAGCAACGAAGAAGCCCAAAAATGGGTTGTTACTCATAAATCCTGGCGTCTCCATCAATCAACACTCAAATAAAGATCATTATAAAGTGAAGTATTGGCAGGTGAATAATTCAGATTGAATCAACATAAGCTTAGATACTCAGCCGTAACCATTCCTGAGACCATCAAGAAGCTTCTGGTTAAACATAAATCAGTTGTAAACCATTAAAATTGACTAGATTTCCAAAAATTATTGTCAACCAAGCTGCTTCAAAGTTGAAATATACTCTTCGCACATGAAAATTTAGCATTTTGTGTGCGAAGAGTCTATTAGCGACTACCTTTCTTCCATAGCATAACTTCAACTGTTTGCAGCATGATTAAAAGATCCAGGAATATACTGTAATTTTTAAGATAATAGAGATCATACTGATGTTTTTTTCGAGCATCTTCAACTGATGCCCCGTAAGAATAATTAAGCTGCGCCCAACCTGTAAGGCCGGGCTTTACCTGATGCCGCTCTTGATAATAGGGAATTTCTTTTATCAGCTGCTCTACAAATTCAGGGCGTTCTGGTCTCGGGCCAACCAGACTCATTTCACCAGAAAATATGTTGTAAAGCTGAGGCAACTCATCCAGACGGTACTTTCTAAGGATATTTCCCAATCGGGTTATTCTTTCATCATCTGTTTTCGCCCATTGTACAGATCCATCTTGTTCTGCATCAGGACGCATGGAGCGAAACTTTAATATTTCAAATTCTTTTCCACTCTCCCCAACACGCATCTGGCGATATAAAATAGATCCTTTTCCATGGCTGTCTATAGCAATCGCAACCACTATGAGCATCATGATTGGTAAAAAAAACATCGATAATAAAAAACTCGCAAACAGGTCAATGATGCGTTTAATCGTTAGAACAAAACCATCTATACGAAAACCGTCAGACAAGTAAAGCCAACTTGGACGAACTCTATCAATGTATATTTCACCACTATGTTTTTCAAAAAAAGACAAAAAATCAATTACTGTTAATCCATGCATTTTGCATGCAAGGATGTCTTCAACGGGAATCTTCAAACGTTCATCATCAAGCGCGATAACCAACTCATCAATATCAAAATCTTTGGCAATCGTTTGTAACGATGATTTCTGCTGGATTAAACGTTGATTCGGGATTGTATGGACATCTTCGGTCAACGCGACATACCCGATTACAATAAATCCTGCATACTGATGTGTTTTGCTAAACTGCTCAATTTCATCGGCTTTGTCACCGGTACCCAGCACCAAGACACGTTGTTGAATGGCTTCGCTATCCACATAGTGACGAAACAAAAAACGTACGGCAGCAACTCCAACAGCAGAATACAACACTGTACCCAGCAATACACCTCGACCGAAAAAAATTCCAGGGAAACTATAAAAAATCACAGCCATCGCCAGGCTCGCGATGATAAACACTGTGGTCATACGCAAAAATTGTGTTGAAAAATCTTGGCTCAGTGTACGCTTATAGGAGCCTAATGACGCCGCAGTTGTTAACATAACAACTGCATAAATCAAAGCAGTTGTTTTTAGAGCAAGCGTATTATTCCAACCTTCAGTAATACCCAGCCTGATCCAATAGGCAACCGGGACAGCAGACAGATAAACAAGTCCTTCCAGAACCACTAACAAAAGATAAGCACTAGAAATATAATGCCGAAATACACGAATCACTGAATCACCCTATTCCTTTTTTATTATTTTTAAAATTATAAGTAGTAGTGAACCTATACATTGCAGTTTATCACTGTGTCTTGAATCCAGCAGACAGGAGAACAACAAGCATTTATATTTAGACCATTAGTCACTAGTAAGGGACTATTTTATATAATAAATACATAAATACAAGCCCTGCGATTATGACAAAAAATAAAATCATTCACAGTAAACAATTGTTACACTTGGGTTATAACAACCGATAAAATGGGTTTTGCAACCCTTTCATAGAGACAACAACTACACAGCAATACCAAATGCATTTTTGAATACCACGAGTCATAATTTAATGCTTGTTTACGTTTCAAAGTTTTCAGCTTCACATTACTTACCCTGTTTCCTGACTATCTATTAAAATAGATCACGATCGATCAAAGGCATAAACCACCTGGTCTTCAAATAACAGCTATCTTTACCAGAGCTACAAATGAAACATGGATTACCATTCAATTCAGGTTTTATTGAGAGGGATCTTTAAGAAGCTGTACAGAGACTTAAATCCCACCTACAATCTTGTTGCTGTAAATGTACACCTCGTATTCAGAAAGCAAGTGCATCGTTTAAAATTCTATAGAAAATATAGAGGAGACGATGTTTTGAGAAGAAATTATAAACAAATAAATCAATTAGAACGAGATCAACTAGCGATCCAACGATCAAAAGGACACTCCTTTTCGGCTATAGCCAAGGTGTTGGGACGAAGTGTAAGTGCTTTGTCCCGAGAATACAAAAGAAACCTAAATCATGCAGGGAATTATCTCCCATCAGAAGCAGACTATAAATCCAGAAGAAGGAAAAAAGAGGCGGCAGAAACAGGCTCTAAATGTGAGTCTTATGAGGACACTATCTATTCTGGATTATGTGAAGGCTGGACACCCGAACAAATAGCAGGACGGTTGAGTATGGAGGAAGAAAGCTTTACCGTCAGTCATGAAACGATCTATTGTTTTATCTATAAATTTCATGTTGATTGGACTTCGTTATTACCCAGAAAGCATGCACCACGCTGGCATAAAAAAATGGGTAAGAAGGCATCAAAGCGAGAGATGATACCGAATAGAATCAGTATATTAGAGAGGCCAGATGCTATTAATAAAAAAGAATCCTTTGGTCATTGGGAAGGTGATTCAATCGTGTGCTCACAAAGTACGGTATCGCTTAATGTGATGGTAGAACGTCAGACACAATATGTCAGTATAAGGCGAGTAGAGAATCGAGGGGCCGAAGTTGCAAATGAAGCAATGAAAGATTCATTAAACCGTTTTAAAGCAGAAAGTAGACAAAGTATCACGATGGATAATGGCATTGAATTTAAGTACCATGAGAAGCTTAAAAAAGCGCTTAATATTAAGACCTATTTTTGCCAGCCATACCACAGTTGGGAAAAAGGATTAGTTGAGCAAATCAATGGACTGATTAGACGCTTTTTACCTAAAAAAACAGATCTATCAAAGATCACAAAAAAGGAAATAGGCGTGATCGAATTTTTATTAAATTCACGCCCAAGAAAGTTGTTAAAATGGGAAACGCCAGCCGAGGTTTTTGCTCGGAAATCTGGAATAAATTTAGTAGGTGGTGCACTTGCTACCTGAACGCGGCCACTAGCACTCACTACTATTGACCTTATTTATCAGTCAGCTTTAATACAGCAAAAACATACCTTTTATCCCACCAAAGAAACAAGAGAACATCAGATCATGCCAGCATTGCTTCACTATTTACTACTGGATTCTGCCCAACAAACTCCCGAGGCAACAGCATTAATTTACAAGAGAACTGAGTATTCTTATGCCCAATTACTTGAGATTGTTACTCAACAAGCTTCAGCACTACTCACATGTGGTTTATTGAAACAACAACGCGTTGCCATCTATCTACCCAAGCAACCAGAATCAGCAAGTATGATACTGGCTATTCCTCTGGCTGGCGGTGTATTCGTACCCATTAATCCTACACTGAAAGCAGCTCAGGTTGGTCATATTCTACAAGATTGTGATGTGCGCATACTGTTCACTTCTCACAGTCGTCTTGCTAATCTGATCCCAGTATTGAAACAATGCCCGAAACTGGAGACAGTGATTTTAGTTGATCAGGGTACTAATGACTTAGAACACTCTTCCTTGCAAGTACTACATTGGCAAGCATTTCTCGATCGGGCTGAATCGATAGCATTCCCAAATACTATCGATACCAACATGGCAGGCATACTCTATACCTCGGGTAGCACCGGAAAACCGAAAGGCGTTGTGTTGTCACATTTGAACATGGTGACAGGCGCTAAAAGTGTTGCCACCTACCTTGGCAATCATTCTGGTGACCGAATCCTGGCAGCATTACCATTCAGTTTTGATTACGGTCTCAGTCAATTCACCACAGCTTTAATCAGTGGCGCGTGTTGTGTGCTGATGGAGTATTTATTGCCACGCGACGTGATACGAATGATGGAAAAACAACAGATTACCGGATTGGCAGCAGTACCACCCTTGTGGATACAACTGGCACAGCTTGACTGGCCACAATCGATCAATCTGCATTTACGTTATTTCACCAACTCAGGTGGTAAAATGCCACAAGCAACATTGTCCGCGCTCCGTGAACGTGCGCCCAATGCAGCACCGTATTTAATGTACGGTCTGACTGAAGCATTTCGTTCCACTTATTTACCTCCTGATCAAATTGATAAACGTCCTGATTCTATCGGCAAAGCCATCCCCAATGCAGAAGTAATGGTTGTTCGCCCTGATGGCGCATCTTGTGAACCGGGAGAACCCGGTGAACTGGTTCATCGTGGTTCACTTGTGGCAATGGGTTACTGGAATGACCCAGATAAAACAGCAGAACGCTTTAAGCCCACCCCAGGTCAGCTGGAAGGATTACCATTGACTGAAATTTCAGTGTGGTCTGGGGACTCTGTGAGCATGGATGAAGAAGGTTTTTTATATTTCGTCGGTCGGCACGATGAAATGATCAAAACCTCAGGGTATCGAGTCAGCCCTACCGAAGTTGAAGAAGTGATTTATGCCAGCAAATTAGCACGTGAAGCAGTAGTGTTTGGAGTTACTCATCCAGTCTTAGGACAAGCCATCGTAGTTGCCGCTGCTGCAATTGAAGGGCAAACACTGGATACTGAGCAAATCATCCAATATTGTCGACGTGAGATGCCAACTTACATGGTGCCAGCTCACATTGCAGAATTTGATGCGTTACCACGTAACCCAAATGGAAAAATAGACCGCAACAGCTTAAGCCTGCAACTATCAAACTTGTTTGAGGATATCCAGTCATGAAAAAAAATGCACCAGTCCATGCACCAATGACTCAATTTAACACTGAAAACAATTGCCTGGTGATTGGCGGAGTCCCGCTTACTCGTTTAGCGCAACGAGTTGGACAGACACCTTTTTATGCTTATGACAGAAACTTGATCAGTCAACGTGTAGCAACACTACGCGAAAAGCTGCCCTCTGAACTACATATTCATTATGCAATGAAAGCCAATCCAATGCCCGCAGTTGTTCAACATTTTGCTGGATTAGTAGATGGTCTGGATTTAGCCTCGCATCGAGAAATGCTAGTCGCACTGGACACCACAATGCCAGCCGTAAATATCAGCATGGCAGGCCCAGGCAAGCGACCTGAAGAGCTGGCTGCAGCAATTGCTGCCGGAATTACAGTTAATGCCGAATCCATGAACGAACTGGAACAATTAGCCAAACAATCTGAGAAAATTGGTGTTCCCGCTCAGGTTGCAGTACGCATTAATCCCGCATTCGAACTAAAATCTTCAGGAATGAAAATGGGTGGCGGTCCAAAACAATTCGGTATTGATGAAGAGTTGGTTCCCGATGCACTGCAACAAATCAAGATTCTGGGGCTTAATTTTGTAGGTTTACATATCTACAGCGGCTCTCAGAATTTAAGTGCAGCATCCATTGTTGAAACACAGTACAAAACAGTTGAGATGGCGATTCGCCTTGCCCCGCATTATCCACAAGCAATGACCAAACTCAACATCGGAGGAGGATTCGGTATCCCTTATTTTCCAGGCGAAGAACGGTTAGATCTCGATCATGTTGGAGAAAAGATGGAATTACTATGCGGCCAGGTAAAGTCAGAACTTGGGTCAACAAATCTGGTTATCGAGCTGGGACGCTATCTCGTAGGAGAAGCAGGAATTTACGTCTGTCGCATTATTGACCGCAAGCTATCCAGAGGACAGGTTTATTTGGTTACTGACGGTGGACTTAATCATCACCTGGCTGCTTCAGGCAACTTTGGACAGATCATCCGTAAGAACTACCCTGTTGCGATTGGCAACAAGATCAATGATGAGCAGCCAGAAATCGCCAATGTGGTTGGTCCACTATGCACACCTTTGGATTTACTCGCCGATAAAATGCAGTTGTCCAGAACTGACATTGGCGATCTAGTCGTCATATACCAGTCTGGCGCTTATGGACTAAGCGCCAGTCCTGCCAAGTTTCTAAGTCAACCTGAGGCTTTAGAGATACTGGTGTAATCCAGCATTACCAAATCATCTTGAACGACTAAAGAAAGGTGAATTATTGTAACTTAAAGCTTCCAGGTTCAATGTTCGACCCTGGGTTGGCTGCCTGTCCACTGGTTTGATATGCTCCGATATCAATCGGATTATTGCGTTGAGAGCCATTGAAGTCATCCACAGGGGCATAATCAAGCGCTGCATTTCCGATCAGAGAAGTTGCCCCTGGTTTCAACCAGTAATTCATCGTACCAGGACTCTGAAATTGGCTAGACAATGCATTGTCCTCAATAAACCCGCTATCCGGTATTGGGCATGAAAAGCGGCCTTGAAAGACATTCTTGGCAAACGTTCCCTGCAGCGTGTTGCGGCACTCGACTGCATTACCTTCTTGAGGATTTGTGGATTGAATAATATTATTTGCAAACACCGCATTGTCAGTCGTTTCCCAAATTAATCGGGCAGCAACTCTGGTATTGGCGACAGTATTATTCACCATACTGACATCTTTTACCGGGATATTCAGAAAATCAGTGCCTCCAAATTGTGGATTAGAAGCTAGCCCTGTATAGACATCAAAGATGATATTATTTCTAACTTGTGCATGGGATACAGCCTCAATTCCAACATCCTTGATTGCTCCCCCTTTTCCCCACACCACATTTCGTTCAACAATATTGTCTCCCCAATCTGCAGTATCATCAGCATCAGACCATCCCCAAACCAAGATCTGGCCATAATCTCCGGTGGTAAGACTACCCATGTTATAAACAACGTTATCACGGATTATATTGTCATGACTTCGGGTTTTAAATTCGATACCATCGCCTTGTTCTGCATCTGGATTGGAATCATGTACCAGGTTATTTTCGACGATTGAGTCACTAACAATACAATCGCCTTCGTAACAGCCGATATACATCCCCTCACCTGTTGAATTGCTTCTAGGTGAGCCATTTTCATCCAGCCTGCGTTGACCTGTATTGTGTATATGATTATTACGAATAATGATATGGTCTGCATCGGTTGCCACTCTAACACCAATGGAAACACCATGGATATCCAGATCTTCCAGAGTCACATGCGAGATATGTTCACCAGACAGTTTAAAAGCATCCTCATGGTTACCATTCGTTACTTCTAAGCCCTTGACAGTAATATAAGCAGAGTTACCTGTAATGTTAAATGTGTTTTCGCCAACATGAACACGTGTACTAATCACAGGTTTGTTTTCACCTTCTGCTCCCTGAATAATAATCGGTGCATCCGCTGTGGCTTTTTGATCAATACCGACATATTTATCAATAAAATATTCACCTTCATGGATAATCAACGTATCCCCGGGGATTAATTCTGATAACGCTTCAGCGATACTTCCCAAAGGATAGAGGTGTTTTTCATTTTGATTGAGGGCAGCAACCGGAGTGTCTGATTGTGTTGTAACTTCTACTGGTGCCACTTCTGGCTCAGGAAGTACACCGTTTTCATAGAATCTGGCTGGTAGTCTGAAAAAGTACACATTCGCTTGTTGAGCATTTTTGATCAAGGTAAAACCGTCTTCTTCAACAGCAATGCGATTAACCAACATAAATAATTTTTTGCTAGGAACATAGCGCAATCGACCAAACGTACCCATATGTGCCGATGGACCGGGGTTATCTCCTTCTAGCAATATTTTCTCCCATCTTGGTTGAGCCACTTGCATGTCCAGCACATGGATCGATTGTCCTCCGTCCCAGGCAACAAAAACATCTGCGTCAGGATCATAATCAATTCCTGGTGCATCTGAAAATTCTATTTCGTTGTCACCTCCTGCAGCCAATTTATGATAAATTGCTTTTTGGTTAGCGCCTTCCCCAATAATGTCATAATAAGATGGAGTAATCGGGTAATCAGCTGCCCCGCCTATCACAACCAGTTTTTTGTGCTCATAATCATATGCAGCAGTACTGTGAACACTGGTTTGACTAACATTGTCATCATCTGTAAGTAGTGTCCATTCTTTGCTAGCAGGATCGAACCGCTGCAACCGCCTGTTACCGTGTGCGTAGATATACCCAGTCTCTGGATCACGCACTGAAAACACGTCTGTGCCCTGTAGTATGTTTGCTGGCCTGGCTGTGATATCAGGATTTGATTCCGGTAAAGTATTATTCCATCGACGCTGTTCTGTCCAGCTTTTCTGTGCAGTATCAAATGTCCATGTGGCTGCTGATACAAAACCGCCTTGAAAAACTGCTCCGCTATACATAAATAGACTACCTTGCTCACCCATTTCTGGAATAAATTGCAAAGTATCCAGGGTGTGTCGAGATGCAGGGGT
The DNA here is from genome assembly GCA_965224565.1 of Methylococcales bacterium. Taxonomy (GTDB): domain Bacteria; phylum Pseudomonadota; class Gammaproteobacteria; order Methylococcales; family DRLZ01; genus DRLZ01. The sequence goes on from CBDCZN010000002.1 coordinate 2,063,032, forward strand.
TAAAACATTTGGTTGAGTTGGTGAGCTCATCAGGTATTCAATTGATCCCTGACCAGCGCAATGATTACCTCCTTTCATATCGCACGTATCAGGTAACGGACTCGGTAAATTCAAACGCTGCCATCCTGGACGTGGCCCACTCAAATTAAATGCATAAACTTCATTTCCAGCATAGTCTGCATGTCCACCACCCGTGATAATCATACGATTACCTTGTGCATCAAAAGCTGCCCCATTCTCAGCATTGATAACACCGGCACAATAAAAATTCCATTTGTAATTAGGTGCCGTTAAGTAAGCGTGTTCTGGATCAACATCAGTCGCTGATGGGCAAGCACGTAAAAAGTCAAGTTGAGAACCTGGTACAGCGACCCATTGCCCCATAGGCACACTAGAAACAAGGTTCGGGATACTATTATCGATTGCTGATCTGGGTATGAGTGGATCTGCTATTGGATCAAGAGTATCTGAAGGTTCATTGATCGGCGATCCCTCTTCAGGCGCACCCGCAACAATAGGCTCAGGTTTTTCAGAAGGAACTGGCTGAGATATTTCAGGGGTGTTTGCAACGATCGGCTCAGTTATTGGAACAGGCGCTAGTTCAGGCTGATCGGCAGGTTTTGGTTGTCCAGCATTCTCTACTGCATTAAAACCAAAGTTGATATTATTAGTAGTTGAAGCATTATTTGCAGCAACTAAACCAGAACACTCGACATTCGATACTACATTACCAACTTCTGATTGTATGATGCTATATTCACCAGAATGAATATCAACGTCTACACAAATTGTATAATTTGAAACATCAAGGCCGTTAAATTGGTATTGCCCCGCGTCATCTGTTACAGCCCAGTCTATAACGGTATTACGACTATCATACAAGCTAAGTTGTATGCCTCCAATACCAGGCTCATTTGCATCATTCTGACCATTTTGGTTGGCATCCAGCCATGTACGGCCGGCCAGCGAACTTGCATAGACCATTTCAGAAAGTAAAAGATTTGATACGAGTGTGATCAAAATCACAACTGTTTTTAGTGACTGCATTGCATTTCCACGTAATTTAAAAGTAATTTAAAATTATTATCAACACTGGCAAGATATAAATATTCTATGCAAAAGTGTATTTCTTAGGGAATTGAATTGATAAAATCTCACAACATCTGAACTCTAATTCAATAAATAGTTCCAGAAGGCATTAAAAAATAATACTTAGTAATCTTCAGAAATACTGTAATTATGATACTAAATAGGCGTTGTCAGAAATCAACAATCAAAAATTATTTTCATCACACTTTCTTTAAAAACAACACCCCACACAGCCCATTCCGATGTGTATTGTGCAGTTTTAATAAAAAAATCTCAAGTTTCTTTGAATACTGCCGATTACATAACGGGGTACATTTTACTTAAATTAAAGAGAATGGGATTAACTATGAATCGTTGGAAAGCATCAGCGGCACATCTTACAATTTGTATCGTTATCGCAGCAGCAATACTGGTTTTAATGTTACAGGCCTGGTTTCCACCACCTTATTTTTCAGCGCAAGGTGGTAAAGAGCTACTATTATTGATTGTTGGTGTGGATGTTGTTCTTGGACCACTGATTACACTGGTCATCTACAAGCATGGCAAGAAAGGCCTGAAATTTGATCTGGTCGTGATTGCGTTGCTTCAGCTCAGCGCCCTGGGTTACGGTATCGTTGCTATTTCCAAAGCCAGGCCTGTCTATATGGTCTTTTCAATTGATCGTTTTGAGCTAATCAATGCAAAAGATATTAACCCGGCCGATATGCGCAGAGCCACATTGAATGAATTCAAATCTTTACCGTTCACTGGACCAAAGCTGGTAGCGGCAAAATTACCTGAAGATGTTCAAGAACGGAATGATTTAATGTTTTCTTCATTTTCCGGAGGAGCAGATCTTGCCACACTACCAAAATACTATGTGCCATACCAGTCACTGAAACAAGAAGTTATTGATCACCTCAGACCACTTTCCCGACTTGCAGCCAGCGCCAAACAATCCAATATTGATATCAGTCAGGTTGTAAAAGACACAGGACTGGCAGAAAATGAGCTGGGTTTTTTACCAATAAGTACTGCAAAAGATCATTTGGCAGCAATCGTTAATCGTAAATCAGCAGAAATAATGGATGTTATCCCAGTCGATCCTTGGGTATAAATATTTAATTTTGATATTACCAGTTCGCCAGAACTTTAAATTCTGGCGAACAACATCCTCAATCAAAACCGACATTTTTCAGCTTAAATTAAGGAGATCTATCATTCTCTTCGCTGCACTGGCTGTCTAACTTTTATACTATTACCATGCGGTTTATGTGTACATTAGAAATTAGTTCAAGGTAATTCAGCACATCACCTTTAGTGATGGTACTATATTCGTTCTTACATATTGTTGGTCAATATAAACTGGCCATTTTCTAACTTATAGCTTTACCTTACATTGAAGGAATTCTTAATGAAAATATTATTAATTATTGCCAGCGCATTACTACTAACAGCTTGTTTTTCTGAAGACCAGAGAGCAGAGACACCAGCAAACATTTCTGCCCTGCAATCGTCTATGACAACATTAAATACCTAGGCTTCGATTCACGGAAAAACCAACAAAATCAGCTCCGATCGGTACCGCACCACCTTGAGAGGTATTAATCTATTGCTATTGCTAGCTGGATTTTGGGTCACTCCAGTTCTGGCAATCGACTTACAGATAACCCAGATTTCAAACCTGGGTTCTGTGGTAGATATCAAGCATGCTGGAGATAACAGCCAGCGCTTATTCTTATTGCAACAATCCGGCATCGTTCACATTCTTAGAAATGGACAACTACTGTCGGAACCGTTTATTGACATCTCTAGCCGAGTACAATCTGGCGGGGAGAAAGGCTTACTAAGTCTTGATTTCGCCCCGGACTTTTCGAAAAATGGTCGGGTTTATCTCTACTACAGTAATACTGATGGCAACACAGTGTTATCGCGATTCATCGCTCAAGGGGACTCGGCCAACCCAGACAGCGAAGAAATTTTGCTGGAGTTCAAACAGCCATTTAGTAATCACAATGGTGGCCGTATCGAATTTGGTCCGGATGGGATGCTCTACCTTGGCCTGGGTGACGGCGGAAGCGGTGGCGACCCCCAAGGCAATGGGCAAAATCGCCAAACTTTGTTGGGCAACCTCATTCGTCTGGATGTAGAAAGTCAACAATCCGGATTTTCAATTCCTGCTAACAACCCATTTATTAATAATGCCAATACCCGTTCCGAAATATGGGCATCAGGGCTACGCAACCCCTGGCGAATGTCGTTTGATAGCTTAACAGGCGATTTATATATCGCGGATGTTGGTCAGAATGCATTTGAGGAAGTTAATTTTCAGCCTGCTAATAGTACTGGTGGTGAAAATTACGGCTGGAATATTATGGAAGCCAATTCCTGCTTTAAGGCCAGTCGTTGCAAGAATGCAGGATTGACATTACCAGCGGCCTCTTATGGTCGTTCCGAAGGCTGCTCTATCACCGGCGGTCAAGTCTATCGCGGAACCAATTACCCTGATCTTGCCGGACGTTACATTTATGGCGATTACTGCACTGGGCGCATCTGGTCACTAAAAAAAATACAGGATAACTGGCAAGTCGAAATCTTACTTGACGCTGGCGCAGGAATGTTTACTTTTGGCGAAGATCAAACAGGAAACATCTACATGGCAACCGCTGGTGGTGTATTTCTACTCAGTGACGGAGCTCCTGCTCCACCAGACACCAAACCGAATTCACCAATCCCTATCGACGGTAGCATATCGGGTAGTTACGTAGTCGAGGGACTGCTTGATCAGGGATTTGTTCTTACTGTTGGCAATAACCCCCAAGGCAGGTTCATTTTCGTTACCTGGTATACCTTTGACGCATCAGGTCAACCACTCTGGCTGGTTGGCAATGATTTTCTAAGTAATAATGCCGGACAGATTACGTTAACAATGCAGCGCCTCCAAGGTCTCTCTTTTCTAAACTTTTCAGCTCAACGAGCAAATAGAGAGAATGTTGGTGCTATGACATTAGTTGCAGTGGATTGCAATACCTTGCAAGCCGATTTTGACTTTGGCGCATTGGGCGCTAGCAACTTGACACTTAAACGACTAACCAATATCCAGGGGCGTGATTGCCAGTAAACATGGCATTTCATGTGTTTTGAGACATTTAGCTAAATCTTGACAGCGGCTGCAATTAAACCTTAGCCGAGCAACGGAGGAATCGGACATTCCATCAGCTCTGCGATTGCACGCAATAGTTCAGCTTCTTCTGACATTACAATCTTATCCTCAGTAATACAGTCCTCTAAAGCACACAATAACGATTTCTTTGGAATGGGATTAAGCCTGGCAAGCGTCACCACACTTTTGTGAATCATATCTGCATCAAAACCTGCGACAGGCATGTCTATTTTAGGTAATCCAATACTGTCCATGATCAAACTGAAGACTTTACGACGGGATTGAGTATCATTCCCTGAGGCATCAATCATCATTGCAATAATGATTGCTACTTGCTTTGGCACTGTCTTCAGACTATTGATCGATGTTTTACCAGCCTTGCCTGGACCATATAAATGTTTTTTTAATAACCAATAGAGAACGTATTCAAAGCGACTGATTTTACTATCCAGATGAATAATCTGTCTCAATACTTCAAACAATGTTTTGCGCTGTGGGCGTGACAATTTGCGTAATGCAGGGATTGCCAGATCAAATACAGCCAGACGTGATTTACGAGATTGATGCTGTATAAGTTCAGCTAGCTCTCGCACTCGCTGACCAAAAGCCGCTCCATAACTTCGTTCCAAGATTATTAATGCTTGATCTATTTGCTGTAGATCATCACTGATCAACAACGCAAAAACCAACTGTATTGAGTGTGTATTAACATCATCAGTTGCAGATGACAAGCGCAATGCCTCTGGTATGCCTTGAATAATACGTTGCGCTTCAGTTAAGTGTTGTGACGTTGGCTGACCTATGTTTTGTGTTAAGTAATGTTTGGATTTTTGGATGCCAGTTAATCCCAAAACCGACTCAGGAATGAAGATTGACTGCTGTGAATCTGGTTGTTTCCGTATGACCTTGCTGATTCGCGGAGCTCTTCCCGGAATCCAGCCTGGACAAATGGCTTTGATGCGTTTTTCTACCGGAGGGTGAGTGGATAACAAACCACTCAGAAAACCAGAAAACATTGAGACTGGCTCACTAAAACACATATGACTGGCTTCTTCAGCATATTGAGTGGTTAGCGTTGATCCTTCACTAAACTCGCTGATTTTATACAACGCACTCGCCAATCCCTGGTTATCTCTGGTGTATTGAACGGCAGCAGCGTCTGCCAAATATTCACGCTGACGTGATATTGATGATTTAATCAAACGCGCAAAAAACAACCCGATAGAACCGACGATAAATAAAACCACCCCAACAGGAAATAATAATCCAAGTGGATTTGCGGTGTCATCGTGTCGAGAGTGAAATGAATTATAACGATTATTTCCTGAATCCAACAAAAAACGACCTGCATCGCTGAGAAACAAGATCCCTGCCAACAAACTGATTAATTGCAGATTAATACGCATATCAGAATGAAAAATATGACTGAATTCATGGCCAATCACTCCTTGTAATTCCTGCCGTGTTAGCTCGTGCAAAGCACCCTGAGTGACCACCAAGACTGCATCAGACTGATTGATTCCAGCTACAAACGCATTGATACCTCTTTCATGCTCCATGACATACACATTTGGCATAGCAATTCCGGATGCAATTGCCATTTCCTCGACCACATTCAACAATCGTCGTTCGCCGGTATCCGCAGTATCCATCAAAACTTGAGTTGCGCCCATGTGTAATGCCAAAGCATTACCCCCTTCACGTAACAACCGCCACTGAATAAAGCTGATTGTGCTAATAATAAAGATCGTAGCAAACGTCACCACCAGCGATTTTGGTTGCACTAACCACTCATTCAAATGATATGACTGGTTTTTAATAGCAACCATGTAAATATACGCGATAGCATTCATCGCAATGACAATACAAATGACCGCAATTAGCAAATAGACGACTAATAGTCTGGTTTTCTTTTTTGCATGTTCTTGTCTAGCGAAAAAATCCATTACCTAATCCCGTGCGCATTTCGTGAAACCACATCTAGATTTAAGTCTAGTCAGAATCACGTCTCGCGTTACGTTTTCAGCTGATTATTTAGGATTTTTTATCGTAAACTGATGGCTACTACTCAATTCATCCGTAAGCTGAACAGCTATCGGATTCTCATTGGCCTCTCAAACCAATGAGTTAATCGGGCTAAAGAAAAAAGACCAAAACAAGAGATCAGACTAGCCATTGATTGATTAACTGAATCACGAGTATTCCGTCTACATAGGATTGATGGCCAATAATCGGGCTCTGCTTCACTGCGCTCGTGTGTCTTTCTGCTGACCACTTCTCAATTCCGTCTGCCCATCATCCTAAATGTCAGAGTATCTCGATAACCCTTGGTTCAGTCAGGAAAATTCTATGCTGCTACCTTTGAATTTGACGTACTATCGGAACATACGATAGGCAGATCTACTAGCGCGATAGAGCATACTATCTTTATCTACATACTTCCTAAACTTTATATTCGTGTCACGCTCAAGTATATGTAGCAGCCAATCTACCTGCGCTCTTGCCTTATAGATATTCATGTACTCCTTAATTTCAGACTCCGTTTGCGCATGAGCATTATCTGCAAATTTCGCAACAACATGACCGAAATTGGGATCGTACAAAGAGTCAACACCATATAATGTCGTGCGCATAAAGTTACCGATCAATAAGTCATCAAATATTTCGTAATCAATGCAAGTCATCAAACTGTTTCGCGGAACCTCAAATGCGATACCTCTCTCTTTAGGGCCATTCAATGACAAAGTGTAGGTGTTTTCGCCAACAACAAATTTCAGAAACCCAAAATTCTTCATGATTAGCTCTTTAGCTTTGAAGTAACGGTCTATCTTCTTTTTGTCGTCACTATCCAGTTGTTCCGACCAATCATCACCAAACTGGATTGGTTTGAGAATGTTTCGCTTATTTTTTTCTGGGTGTATCGGGATAATCTCACCGGATTCACAGTTGATAAATACGAAAGGATCCACGTATGTTGCGACAGAATGGTCAAAGCCTTCCTTGTATGCATCAATCGGCGTTGTGTGTTTTTCCGCCCAGAGACTGTCTTCACGTGCATACTGATGAAACGAGCTTGATGGAATAACGAAATTACAGTTTAACGATTTTGCGAATCTTGTGAGCTGAAGGCCCACTGATGGTTTTTGTGCAGCATAGGGCTCTATGTGCATACCTTTTTCGTCGAAAAGGTTAATCATATCTGCGTCACCATACCCAGACAATTTTAACAAATATTTTTCGCTATAATTATTAGCAATCTTTCGAATAAATAATTTGCTCCCCCTAACACCGGCATCATTTGCATTTACAAACAAACGTCCATTGACATCGATGAGGAGAATTGCATCCTGAAGATAATCGCTAATACAGAGCACACGCACATTGTTTGATAAATCGACCCATTCCCGATCGGGCAACACTTGCACATTCAGGCCTTTTTTTATCAATCCATCTTTAATTCGCCCACCGACGTGATCCGGAAGCAACACAGTTGTGCCTGTAAATCTGTTAATAGAATGTGGATTCAAATGATCAGGATGTCCATGTGAATACCAATGATATTTGGCTTCGGAAATCCAGTTTTTTTCCCGGGGAGGTATCTTATATGATAGCGTCCAACTGCCAAAATACGCCTCGTCCTCATCGCCGATCCAGGGATCTGTAGCAAGAATTGGAACGTCATCCAATACTATTATGGTTGCATTTCCGATCGATACTGCTCCGAGCATTTTTTACTCCATTTTGATATCTGTACATCCGAAATTCGAAAATATTTCGAATAACATGAAAGTCTGTCACTATAAATCAGGTGCGGTTATTATGAACTAGCTAGACATGGTAACGTCAAGATATACCATCGTTGTAGGCCTCGTATACTCTTCGCACATGAAAATTTAGCATTTTGTGTGCGTGATCTTTTGTGGAGAGTAAGGCGGGAAACCTTAGCTGTAGTCGTTCTACAACAAGGTTTTCCAACGCAACTATCTGCAAAAAAGCGCGTGCACAGGATGCTAATATTTCATGCGCGGAGAGTATAATATCGTCTTAAAACAAATACTTTGTATTTTTTAATCTATTGCTCGTAGTCCTTAAAGTCTTTTGGCTGCCAAAATACAAACCTTCGGTTTGGACAACTGCTCCGATACATCGTTCGTATCAAATAGATAGCCTTCAAAATCTTCTAGAAAAAATGTACATCCGTTTTGTATGACAAAAAACGGGGAAACGCAAAAAAAGAGCGTTCAAGGGAACAATAAAAGTCATCAAAACGTTTAATCACAATGATGGCAACTAAATAGTTAATAATCACATAGAAGACGATGATTGTCGGATCAAGTACATGGCTCTTTATTTCAAGCTGATCTTACAGCGAACAATTGAAGACCCTATTTCTCGCAACGCTTTCGTCTTAAAAAGAGAAATCCCTTTAATTGGTATGGTTTCTAACCACTCTAAACACAGTGGGCTATCCGCTACAATTTTTTCAAATCTAGCGATTGTTAATTGATTCAATCCACCTTCTATCTCAGAAAATTTAGTGGCTCCATCGGTTTTGAAGTCTGATCGCCATCTTATCTGAGATTCCTCGGTGAATATAAGATGAGACCACGGAAAAACAGAAAACAGATGCCCACCATGAGGATGAAACCATGTTGGACCAAAAGAGGCCAATATATAACCATTAGGCTTTAGTAAAGTAGACATTATTTGAAGTATTTCGGCTGGATCTGCAAAGTGTTCAAAAGCATCTTTGCTAATGACTATGTCCCCCAATTCACTAGTTTTTGTGGCAAAAGTACAGCGATCATCTACCCCACTCTGCTTAGCAGTTTGCTTCCCAACTTCCAATCGTTGCTCTTGAATATCAATACCAATTACTTTACCAGCGCCCTTTAAAGCAATCTCTACGGACTGGTTACCACGACCACACCCAAAGTCGATAACCGTTTTCCCTACAACGTCTTTAAAAAAAGCATCTCCGAAAAATAGTTCAGTCTTTGTATCTGAAGCCTCATTACTAATACTGCCTGAAGAAGACTGACTGCGTGGCGCAATAAATCGCAATATCCTGTACCCGATTTGTCCGCCTATTATTCCCATGATTTACCTCATTATTATTATTGAATACCAAAAAGTTGACATCACCACAGCTACATGTCCCAGAACAGACAATGAAATCAGGGAGAGCAAACAGTCTGAACACTTTTAAATAAACCAACTTTTTTGGCCTTAGTTTTTTGTGTTGCTCTAGCTCTACTTTGTCAGAACCAGTTTAACAAATTAAAATGAGATATAGAGTTGGCATTCATTGGTATACATAGTTAGTCTTACTTGGTAATTACGCAAGATAAAGGCTGAAAGCTATGCGAGAATGTCCTCGTGAATGATCAATATTCTATAAAAATCAATTTTGTTGACCAAGCATCAATACTACATTATTTATTTAATTTCGATAAGTGATATTCATCTCGCTACCATACATCTCTGTGTTCTACAGTTAAAACTACAGAAAAAAAAGCCTGTGCATTAACACAGGCTAAAAGTTGAGTCGGAGGAGGGGGTGAAATTCCGACTCCAGGTGACTACTGACGAACAGTAGAATTATAAAAATAGTTTATTTTTTTGCATCACCAGTCATATCGTAATGTGACATAAACATTACGACCTGGATTTGGAATGCGTCTACCTTTGGCTAAATCAGGATTGCCAGCGCGATTGAGACCATTGAGATGATCTGTATACTTGGTGCCAATAATATTGTCGACACCAACTCCGATGGTTAATCCTTGCGCATATTTATGAAAAGAAGGGCGATATTGTGCGTACAAATTAAGAATACTATAGCCTGAAGTTTCTCTCTCGCCATTAAAGTCAGCTGTATCATCTTGTTTCAGCGCTCCAACATATGACAGTGAAGTTAACCAGTCTGATTGTTCATAAGTGAGACTGACGCGACCATTGAGTGGTGCAATACGATACAGATTATCTTCATTACCATCAGCGCGCTTACCGCGAACATAGCTCATGATTGCATCAACCCGCAGATTGTCCGAAATAGCGTAACCTGTTTCCAGATCCACTCCCCACAAATGTGCATCAATATTGGAGAATTGTAATGGTCCGGGTCCATTTGGTTGCGTGACCCCTGCAACCATGTTGGTTGGTTGATCAGTACTCGGTAATCCCTGTATGTAATCTACGATATAGCGATAAAACGCACGTGGAGCAAAATAAGCGCCATGATCATGCCAATCGAGACCCATTTCTACTTGATAGGATTTTTCATGTTCAAGATCGATATCACCAACATAGACACGTCCATCGGCTAATCCCCCTGTTGCTTCCAATGGAATCCACAGGTAACGTTCCTGATAACTTGGCGCCCGGGTTTTGCGCGCAATGCCAAATTCAAGATCTAGGCTGTCTGCTGCTGTGTAACGCAATATTGCTGCTACATCAAATAAGTGGTCTTGTTTATTGCGATCGGAATTATTAAACCGATCACGTAACGCCGCAGCTGGAGGCAACATGCGTGATGGAGCAGAATCTACCTGATTACTATCCATATCGACATAGGTATAACGAAAACCAAGCTCAAGATTCAAATCTGTTGCCACATTGCCATTCCATTCGGTAAATACGGAATAGCGATTTTTAGAGGCGTCTTTAAAATTATCGATGAAAAACATTGGGTTGCTGAAATCTGAGATTATTGAATCATGAACAGTCAGATCAGTATCAGAACCAACTACCAGCTTGCCATCATGAAACTCCGGGACAATAAAATGTAAATTGTATCCGCCTGACTGAAGTTTTGGAGTCGCTTCTCGAAAACGTTGGTCACCACCTCCAGGTCTTGGAGCATTTCGCAATAAATGGTTACTCATTTTATGGCGGCCACGATTAAAAAAACCTTTAAAAGTGACATCAAGATTGTCAGCCAATTTTCCATTGTAGCCAATACTACCAACATTGGTTCTGATGTATTCAATATCCATCGGCAGTGACGGTGTTCCGGTATGTCCAGTATCTTTATAATCGTAATCGAAAGAAATCTCATGATTCTCGGCAGGTTTAAAACCATATCCGACTGAAAATACTTCACGATCATACTGGCTGGGCCTGACAGTTTTGTCGCCATGGAATTTATAATCTTTACCTTTTTCTATATTGCCACCAGCATTGATTCGATGCCTGTCATTGGACAACCCCAACATTCCGCCATAATACCGCCCAAAATCCGCCCAGCTATAGCCAGCGTTAACAAAACCGTGGAATTCAGGGGTTGAACTTTCTGCAAAATCACTCCTGCGAGAATTAATTTCCATTGCCCCACCCAAGGTTTCCATGCCTGCACTAACAGGAGCAATACCGCGATAAACCTTGATACTTTTAACCAGCGATTTTGGTACGGAACTGGAACGCGTATCCATTGAGTTGGGACCAACTTCCTGAACACTGATACCATTCACTTGAACACCAACTCGGTTGCCAAACAATCCACGATATTGTGGAATATTAGTCAGAGGCCCGTTGCGATTAACATTGCCTCCGGGTACGCGTTTCAATAACAATGCAGAATCCAGTGCACCACCTGATTCCGGGGTTACAGAGATTTGGCCAGGTCGTGTTCCCTGCCCTTCTATCGTGATGGTAGGAAGCAGCTCTGTTTCTGCAGAAACATGTAACGACAGTCCCAAACCAGTGATGACAATCCAATGTCTGTTTACTATATTTTTCATTTGTTTCTCACCTGAATTTTATTATGTACGTATAGCGATTGTGTAGCTATCGTATTCGATTTTAACTTTGTATTCGTTCAATTGACCCAGTCTGTTCAATCAAATTGAATCAAAACAACACATACCAAAAAATCATTATGCATTGTTTTTACTTCATACAAGTGACACTGTCTAAACTGATGTAACCCCCTCACAGAGTTCAGAATTTTTCATTTAGATTAGATCACTTAGCAATAATTACAGCGAATAGTCATCTGAATTGTACAGTCAGTGAATTTTATATTTTTATCAACCATCCATATATATGCAAAACGTATGCCAACTTACGAATAGCAAGCAACAGTGGTTTGATTATGGATGCGCTAATCACTATACGCACTGATAATGTGGCATATGCCTCAAAAAAGTGTGGCATATGCCACACTTTTTACTCGATTGCATCCGAACAATTTTCAGTGGATTAGTTTTCCATGAGCAGCTGATGTGATAAGGTTTGACTCCGTGAACGTCATTGATCCCAGTTTCTATCATTCATTCCTTGTCGCATTTGTCATGGGGTTTTTTAGTAGTTTCCACTGTCTTGGTATGTGTGGTTCGATTATCGGCACCTTAACATTAAGCTTGCGCCAGGAAATTCGCCAAAACAAATCTCAGCTAACACTGTTTGTATTTCATTATAACGTCGGACGAATTCTCAGTTATGCTATCGGAGGTGCAATCGCTGGTTTATTGGGGAAAGTCTTTCTATTACCTTTCGAAGAACATGGCCATAGAATCCTGCAAATCATTTCAGCATTGTTTATGGCAGGAGCTGGGCTTTATATCGCTGGCTGGTTTCCTGGTTTTGCCCATATCGAAAGAGTTGGAGCCAAATTCTGGCGCATTATAGAACCATTAGGACAACGCTTAATTCCAGTAAGCACTCTACCGCAAGCACTTATTTTTGGAATGATCTGGGGCTGGTTGCCATGTGGACTGGTTTATATGGCACTTGCTCTGGCAACGACTACTGGCGATCCGATAGGCAGTGCATTAACTATGATCGCTTTTGGGCTTGGGACATTGCCAGCCGTAATGGGAGTCGGTTTAATGACAAACCTCTTGACAACACTGTCTACAATCCGTAAATTTAAGAGCATAGCTGGTATATTTTTGTTAGGACTTGCCTTCTTTGCAGCATTTCCAGATTTAAATCCACTCAAATTCCATCCCATGATTGATCCTGTAGGGGTCGAACAATAAGGACATTAAGGCTACATGAATAGGTTAACTAAACTTGTAGGTGCATCTCCTGCTTTAGAGTCTGTACTTAGAAACGCTAGAATGGCAGCAGTGACTAATGTGACAGTGCTAATTCTCGGTGAAACTGGTACTGGCAAAGAATTACTCACTGAAGCAATTCAGAAAAACAGCTCAAGGGCACAACAACCATTCATTAGAATAAATTGTGCAGCACTGCAAGAATCACTGGCTGAATCTGAGTTGTTCGGTCATACCAAAGGCGCATTTACAGGTGCTCTCTCAGACTCGGCAGGCAAATTACAAGCCGCTGATGGTGGAACTGTCTTTCTGGACGAAATAGACTCTTTGGACATGTCATTACAGGGAAAACTATTACGTTTTCTGGAATCTGGGGAATGTCAGGCAGTTGGAAAAACTCACCCCGATAAAGTTGACGTACGAATTATCGCTGCTACAAACACTAATTTAAGTGAAAAAGTATCCCAAGGGCTTTTCCGCAAAGATTTATTTTATCGGCTAAACGTTGTACCTCTAGAATTACCCGCCCTCAGAGAGCGCGGTTCAGATATTAACTCCCTGATTGATTATTTTGTAGGCATCACAGCCAAACAACATGGCCTCGCAAAACCAATGTTAACAAAGGCTGCTTATAACCGCTTGAAATCTTACCGTTGGCCAGGAAATGTACGAGAATTGAAAAATGTCTGTGAAAGACTCTGCATTTTACGCCAGGGTCAAACCATTGATATCGGAAATCTTCCAGTGGAAATCACATCGACTCCGTCTTCAACCACGCATGGCTTCTCTTTACCGGAAAAAGGTATCGATTTGGAGATACTTGAGAAAGATTTAATATGCCAGGCTCTGAATCGCACCAATGGCAACCGTAGCAAATCGGCACGACTGCTCGGTATATCCAGAGATACCATGCTCTATCGAATCAATAAACATAACTTGGCTTAATAGACTCATCTAAAGGTTCTGTTTTGCTCTAGGGAGGCTGTCCGAGAATACACCCCTAAAACCGACAAAGTTATCCACAAGCACAAAATCTGTACAATTTTCACCGCATTTGTTTTCGCAATGTTCCGGCGGTCAAATTTAGCCCTCAGATTGATCAAAACTGCCTCCTGTGGCTTGATTTGTACCATTATCGGAGCTTTTGTCGGGTTTGGTTTACCCGCGTTATGTGGGTTTCACGCGGACAGTGACAAATTCCGGACAGCTCAATCCCCTGGCAATGGATCGAGCAATTTTTTCAGGTTGTGGTTGCGCACACCAGCGAAAACTCACCAGCAACGTTGTCTTTGCCGCGGACACTAAAACCACAAAACCCACTGTTCTTGATTTTCCCAAACACGGGCTCAACGATGACTTTTCGTTGTTTTTAAACGGCTTTGGCTTCCTCTGTCTGCATTTTGACATTACAAGCTGTATATCAAAACATGAGCTGAGTCTTCAAGTTCCCATCTTTTCATTTGTTTTCGAAGTCGATCAATAGGATGTCCTACTCCTTCTGTAGCTCGATACACATGGTCAAAGAAATGTGTATAAGTATGCTTTTCTATTATTTCTATCTTGCGTTCAAGCCTTCTTAAAAGCTTTTCAATATCTGCATAGTCTCTTCGTATCACCGATTGGTGTGATTCTACAAAATATTCTGAACCACTCCAGTACATATCAAAGATTATGTGTTCGCACGCCTCAGAGAACTTATTTATATAATCTAGGGTGAATCTGTTGGCTTTGGCTAACCTAGAGAATTCTTCGTCGTCAAGCAATGCTTTTTTAACCTGAGCAACTCTATCTTGAGCTAAATCTATTGCGATCATCAATCACACTCCATCAAAGTGCTTGCATTACAGAGAAGAAGCCAATCAACCGGGTAATGACTCCGGCTTTCACTCCGTCGAGCTAGAACTGGCTAAACTGATACTATTTAATGACGTGCATTTACTCTGCCTTCTTAAATGGGATAATCTCTGCACCATCTCGTAACCTGCAAAGGTAGTCCGAGTACCACTGCATCATCTGTTTTCTTTCTGGTAGGTATTGTGCGTAGTTATAAGCGTCTCTTACGCTATTTCCTTCTGAATGAGCAAGCTGTAACTCAATCCAGTCAACATTAAACCCCTGTTCGTTCAATCGGATTGAAGCCATACTTCTGAATCCATGTCCTGTCATTTGCTCTTTTGAATATCCTAGTCTGCGTAATGCTGCATTAATAGTGTTCTCACTCATTGGCCGGGTATTGGTTCTCTCACTGTGAAAGACATAACGCGCATGGCCTGTTAGTGGTTGAATCTCTTTCAGAATGGCGACTGCTTGAGTAGAGAGCGGGATTATATGAATACGTTTCATTTTCATTTTTTCAGCCGGGATTATCCATTCACCTGCTTCGAGATCAATGTCTGACCATTCAGCGTGACGCAATTCACCAGGTCGAACAAAAAAAAGCGGAGCAAGCTTTAAGGCGCAACGGGTAACAAAACTACCTGAGTAACCATCAATAGCACGCATTAACGCGCCTATTTCTTTTGGGTCAGTAATCGATGCATAGTGCTCAAGGTCTCTCGGTGTCAGCGCTCCTTTCAGGTCGGCTGTAATATCACGCTTTGCTTTACCAGTAGCAATGGCATATCTGAATACTTGCCCACAAACAGCTCTGAGCCTATGCGCTGTATCAAGTGCGCCCCTGGCTTCTACTTTGCGTAACACTTCAAGCAATTCAGGGGCTTCTATTTCTGAGACAGGACGATTACCCAGCCAAGGTATGATATTTTTCTCAAGCCAAGCGAGCGTCTTTTCTGAATGACCTGTAGACCATTTTTTACTTTGTTTGGTGTGCCATTCTCGCGCTACAGCTTCAAAGGTGTTTTTGTTTAGTTCTGTTTTTTTGTTTTCTGCGTCTTTTCTGTGAACGCTTGGGTCAATCCCTTCGGCCAGCAACTCTCGCGCTTCATCACGCCTGAGTCGTGCTTTTTTGAGTGATACTTCTGGGTAGATACCAAGTGACAGTAATTTTTCCTTATTGTCATATCGGTATTTGAACCGCCAGCGCTTTGACCCGGTAGGTGTTACTTCAAGATATAGGCCACGTGAGTCATACAGCTTGAAACGCTTGCCAGTCGTATTGGTTGTTCTAATTTTGGTGTCTGTTAAAGCCATGTTACCCCCACCTACACCTATGTTACCCCCGAATCTTACCCCCGAATCTTACCCCACTTTTGGGGTAGCTTCTACGGGTTCTTACTGGACAAGTATAGACTAGACAGGCATAAAAAAACCAGCAATAACGATGGCTTATGGATGATATCGGACAATGTTGGATTGTTAATTGGTGCCTCGGGTCGGAATCGAACCGACACGGCCATCACAGCCGCAGGATTTTAAGTCCTGTGTGTCTACCAGTTTCACCACCGAGGCTTAATATGATTTTCGAAGCGATTTTGACAAGTTGATATGGCGGAGAGGGAGGGATTTGAACCCCCGGACGGTTTAACCCGTCAACGGTTTTCAAGACCGCCGCATTAAGCCGCTCTGCCACCTCTCCAAGTTGACCGCTTATGTTAACGTACTCGATAAAGTTTCGCTACCGTTTGATTGGTTCCAAAGCGTTTTTTTTGAATTTTTTTGCCCCATTTCCTGCAAATAGTTTTGATGTGTTACAAGTTCTTCTTCACTACAACGCAAAACCCTGGTGCGTTGACCATTTGCCAACCGTTGGTTTATCTCAGCTATTCCATCATTACGTGATTGTTCATCATTGACTCCGAGCGACAAAGCAAGTTGCCCGCCGGTCATTGCCAGATAGACATCTGCAAGAATTTCCGAGTCGAGCAAGGCTCCATGCAGCTCACGGTTACTATTATCAACTGCATAACGTTTACACAGTGCATCCAGTGAATTTCTTTGTCCTGGATGTTTTTTACGCGCAAAGGGTAATGTGTCAAATACAGTGGCGATGGTTTCCAGCTTTTGATTGCGTTTTAGGCGCTTCAATTCAGCATCAATAAAACCGACGTCAAATGGTGCATTATGAATGATCAGTTCTGCGTCTTTGATGTACGCAAGAAACTCATCAACGATGTCAGAAAAATGAGATTTATCTGCCAGAAAATCGTTGCTCAGCCCATGCACTTGTTGCGCACCTTCATCAATTTCACGCTCTGGATTCAAATACACTTGATAGTTATTTCCGGTCAGTTTGCGACTCACCAACTCTACACAACCAATTTCGATAATTCGATGACCTTGTTTGGGGTCAAGCCCTGTAGTTTCTGTATCCAGAATAATTTGGCGCATGATTTAAAGTGTTGAGATGTTAACCGATTGCCCTTGTTGTGCTGATTGCAATGCTGCAACGACAGTCTGACAATTTCGTCTGGCATCTTGTACTGAAAGAATTGGTGCAGAATTGTTCAATACACAATCTGTAAAGTGCTCGATTTCCAGACGAAAATGATTGGCAGATGGTAATTGTTCTTCCTGTTGTTCGCCTGTTTCATTCCACCAGGAAATTACCGGGATATCGCTTGCTTTGGACCAGACGTTATGACATTTCAAACCACCTTTGGTGCCAATAATTTCATACTCTGCTCGTCGTGCTCGTTCGAAACTAAAATCGAATTGAGCATATCTGCCATCACCATAATCGAGTATGCCGGTATTGCTCACGTCAGCACCACTATCGATAGTTTTGTAAGTAGCGATTACTGATAAAGGGAGATCCTGGAAAAACATACGGCATGTATGAATCGCGTAGCAGCCAATATCCCACATCGCCCCACCACCTTCCTCAATGTTGCGCGAGATACGATATTTGCGGGCGGGAGCCATGAGAAAAGAAAAACACGACCGTACTGTTCGAATATCTCCGATGGCACCTGAATTAATGATCTCCCAGACACGTGCATGCTGGGGATGTAATCGGTACATAAAGCCTTCCATCACCGTCACTCCATGCAGTTCACCTGCTGTCTCAATTGCATCGATATCGGCTACTTTCAATGCCATTGGCTTTTCACACAATACGTTTTTTTTGTGCTCGATTGCGCGTAATGCCCATTCTGCATGTTCTTCGTTTGCCATCGGCAGATAAACAACATCAACGTCTGGATCGTCTAGTAACTGGTCAGGGTCATTATAAGTATTGATGCCACTTTGATCGACTCCACATTTTTTTACCACTTCGGCCGCGGCTCCGGATCGACGGCTAGCGACAGCGACCAATTGCGCGTTTGAAGCTTCTACAATTGCGGGCAACATCACCTCGGTCATTCTTGCCGCACCTAAAATACCCCAACGCAGTTTTTTTGTTTGCTCACTCACCTTGATTTCTCCTGCCCTACTCTTGTATCAGATCAAGCACGAAGTGCCTGTTTGGAATCATTGTATCATCAGTCATTTTAGAGACAGAGTACAAAATCAAAAGCCGTATGTTCAGGCTCATTAAAACAATGAGAAGATCATCTCAGCCAGAATCTAAAAGCTTATCGACCAATTCATTAAGTGATGCAAAGTGATAATTAATCTGATTTGAAGTGCTATCGGGTTTTAAATTTACTGACACCAATGCCGTTATCCCGCCAGCATGATGTGCGGATTGTATACCGGGGAGTGAATCTTCAACGCACAGGCATTGGTGAGCTGGAGTATTCAATTTTTGCATTGCCAGAGAATAAATATCAGGTGCTGGTTTAGATTGTGCGACTTCGTTACTGGTTACTCGAACTGAAAATTCTTTTTCGAGGCTGGCATGTGTCAAACAATGATCTGCGATATGGTCTGGACTGTTGGTTGCCAGCGCATAGGCAATATTATTATCTTGCAGCTTCTTCAACAGCAAGTGAGCTCCTGGCATTGGTTGAACTCCGTGTGTTGCAATCATTTCGTACCAGTAATCAGTACTTAAACGCATAAATGTATTGAATTCGAATTGTGCGCCAAACAGTTGTTTTAAACGTTGTTCGATAGCCTGTAACGAATTACCACTAAATTCATCACATAGCTGATCCGATAATTTGAAGCCCAGTGTTTGTGCTCCTTGTTGCCATGCGGCTTTATAAACAGGTTCTGTATCCAGCAGCAAGCCATCCATATCAAGTATGACTGCAGTAAATTTATGTTGCATGCTGATTATGTTGGCCTATTTTATAAGGTGTTATATCAATCCCAATAAGTTCTTGAATAAATTTACTCATCCCACCCAAGCCTTTCTTTCTCGAATAGGCATTGTATGAGAACTTATTGGGATTGGTATTATTATCTGCCATCTGTTGGTCTGAAAACTTTCAAAAACTCCCCGCTTGCTTCGCGGCTGGTCCCAACAAGAAGTCGGCAATCTCCTTTTGCAGATTTCTCCAGCACCCCCCTGGCTTCTATACTTTCACCATTGCAAGCCTGCCCTGTATAAGTAGCTGAGTAACTGAGTATTTGGGCAACATTGGGATGATCAATCTGATAGCTCGTCGGATAATCGTATGCTTTACTATCGTCAGTAATAAGGGCTTTTAATTCATAAATACCTTGCTTGTGATAGATCTGATGATCAATAATCTGAAACTCAACTAACGTCAAATCAAACTTGATACCGTTGATACTGGCTTTATTATATTTGCGCTGCTCGTGCCAGATGTAGTCTTTTAGAGACAAATCACAACCACGTCGCTGCCAGGTTTGTTGCCACTGTTCATCGCTAAGTGGTTGAATCAAATGCTGTGTTTGAAGACTCATAAACAACTGTTGCAAGCTGTTACGCGCCTTAAAAAAATTGTCTCTCCCATAAACCACCAGATCAATATCAGATTGAGCGCCATGAGCAGAAATCAGTATTGACCCACTAATACCGAGACTATTAGAGTCAATTCCTTGCGAAATAAAAAAAGCTGCGACCTGTTCGGTTGATTCCTCGATGTCATCAAGTGGTTGTTCACAAATCTGCTGTAATCTTGAAACAGGCTGATAGTGACATTGTATAGCTGACAGTGGAACGGCATGAACCAATGTATCTAGCTGTTCAAAGTGATACAAATACTGCGGATGGTTAGCTTGTAGATATGCAATAGCATCGCTGGTTGTGATCTTGCGCAAACCATCTGCAACGGGGATATAACGCAAGCAGCAAACAATACGATCAGACTGGATTGGTTCCGCGTTAACCACCGCAAACATCAATCCTTCTATGGTTTGCAAATAGTCTCTTGGGGATGGCTGAATCTGTAGATTAAACTTCAAAACCTTCTGGGAATAACAAGTGACTACCATCCAGGTGAGCTGCTGCCTGGTAAAGTAACGGTTGCGCGGTGCTATCCAATAACTCACCATTAACAACACGTCCGGTTACCAATCGGTGATCACCTGCTTCGATATGATTTTCAACAATACATTCACAATATGCCAGTGCGTTGTCGAAAACCGGAGCCTGGGTAACCTTCCCCGCCTGCCAAGCAATGGATTCCAGCTTTTCTTGACCTGGCAATCCAAAATGAATTGCCAGATCAAGCTGATCCTGCTTCAGCACATTAATACTGAACACCCTGCCCTTTTCCAGTATTGACCAGGATCGATGTTGCGGATTAACACTTAGTCCAACCAGAAGCGGATTGAAAGACACTTGCATCACCCATGATGCAGTAAAGGCATTGACACGGGAATCGTCACGCACACCAATCACATAGACTCCATGCGTCAACTGGCGTAATAATGTGGCAATTTGTGTTTGTTGGTTCATGACAAGTTATTCCACATAATCATTCATGCAATCCGCTAGAGAAACAGTCCACAATATTGATAACGATACCCAAGGCAAACTATAACACCCATCATCACGAACAGCCAAAACAGGAATACATCAACAGGATGAGTGTTCACTCGACTCATCTGATTGAAAACAGAAATTCTTAAACAGGAAGAAATTGAAAAAAACCTGAAATACACACTGGAAAGAGTTGGTAAAGCGCCGTCTCAACAAGAGATTCTCGAACTGGTTGAAACAGGGCGCATAAACACTTACCTGATTACCCATAAGCTTCCGCCAATTTTAAAAGTCTGTCTGGCATAGGAGTCGTCCTGACTGCAACATAGGCAAAACGAGGGATCATATCTTCTAGCTGGAACCGTCTGTTATGGCGATAGCAGAATTCAGCAAGATAGCGTGGCAAATGCTTTGGGTTGATTGCATGGTAAGTGCCAGTGATGGCATTTTTAACATTGCCTATCATGGTATTCACCCAAGCAAATTCTTTTTTTGTGACACTTTGGTATCCACCGCCTGTTACAATGCTGATGTGATGACAATCAGCATCAGTCACTGCTGAAAAACAAGGCAATCCATCCGAAATAACCGTGCTATCAGGCTGTAGATGCTGTTTTGCCCAGCGTGATATTTCTGTCTGCCGAAACCCTTTAACGACATTCATATTCATTGCAATCGGGTGACCTTCTTTATCGAGTGAAACAGCGGCAACAAACGGGACCTTATTGGCTGAGCCTCTGCCTCTTTTTCCACCGTGGCGTTCGCCACCCCAATAGACGTCATCTAACTGGATTGTTCCACTGAGTCGCTTGCAATCATCTCGTTCCTTCATGACCTGCATGATCTTGTGTTTCATACTCCATGCTGTCTTGTAAGACACACCGATTTCACGTTTAAGCGCCAACGCTGACAGACCTGTTTTTGATTGTGTGATTAAGTAGATGGCTAAAAACCACTTCGTTAGAGGAAGTTTGGTTTGCTCAAAAATGGTTCTGCTTATCAATGACGTTTGATGATGGCATTGATTACACTGATAGAGCTTTCTTGCTTTTAAAAAGCAATACTGATAACCACCACACTCAGGGCAATTAAACCCTGTCGGCCAGCGTAATTTGAATAAAGCTTCGCGGCATTGGCTTTCTGTTCCGTAGTCTTGAAATAGCTGTATTAAGCTATAACCTGCCTGGAACTGCACTTTATTTTTGCTCATGGCTTTGACTCCGTGGTTACATATCCATTAGAGTGAAAATTCCGAGTAAAGTTGCGGAAGCTTATGGGTAATCAGGAACACTTATATTGATATGGAACGTGGGCTACTGAACTGGGAGACCGAACTGGCTGGCTTCGACAGCTTGATGCCAAATACCACTGAGGTTATCGATTGGTATGTGCCGCCAGAACAAGAACTGGTTCTGTTGCTAATCCCTTCGCGCAACAGTTGGGAAACAGGTGAGCATCATCTCCCGATAAGTTTTGGCTGGTTTTATCCTGAGTATATTATTGTTTTGAAGCACTGGCACGAAAAGTATGGCGCTGATATGGTTGCGAATTATGAGTCGACACTTTTGTTTACAGTAAAACAACCACCCAGTAATATTGAAGAAGCCTTCCAGCTCGCGCTCGAACACGCTGCATTTTCATTTGAAGTTCTAGATGAAGATGAAACGGTATTACCACCTGTTTCAGTGCGTCATCGTGCTCAAAACCTGTTGACAGCCAGAACATGGGTTCTATATGCTCAACTGTAGACTAAAAATCTGCTCAACTTACTCGTACACCCAGAACTGTTGATGTCTGGATAAACTTTACCAGCCCGTATTGCCCAAATCCTGAGAGGAATTCTCATGAAATACTTTCTTTTTTTTACCTTACTCTTATTGTTGACAACACCGCTTCAAGTGAACACTCAGACCATTGATGAATACGGCTGCGTCGTCGTTGCGGGAAAGCGTGTTCCATATAACTTCATTACAGATCTGGAAGACAGAATTCATTTCGATAAAGCTCTTCAGGAACATTATCAGAAAATAACCCATGCGCTTGAAAATGGTGAATGGATTCAAACCAGAGCTCGCTCCGAGAATGATGAAACTCCTATATGGATTCGTTCCATTCCCGACCTGGAGTCTCGTATTGAACAGTGGCGAATAAATTATTCGATGTCTGCAGAATTTAAAGACGAATGTCATTGATTACACAATATAATTATCTGACATTCATCTCCTGATGACATGGCTATTCCAGCTCAAAAGACTGTAAACACCATCGTTCAGCTTAGAGGAAAATAAGAAGCGTGAGAATTGAATCCCCTAACAGAGCATGGAAACTATCAGTAATTTTTCCTGAAATCACAAATAAAAATGGTCGCATTGCCTACAAGGCAGCAATAATCGCATCACCCATCTCTGTTGTACTAACACCTTGTGGATTAAGATCTCGGGTCACTGTTTTGCCCTCTTCTATTACGGTTTCCAACGCTGTCTGGATGCGTTGCGCAGCAGCGGTTTCACCTAAATGATGCAACATCATAATACCCGCTAGTATTACTGCCGAGGGATTGGCAATATTCTTTCCGGCTATATCCGGCGCACTACCATGAACAGCTTCAAAAAGTGCAGCATCAATGCCTATATTTGCGCCTGGGATTAATCCCAGACCACCAACCAAGCCAGCCGCAAGATCAGATAAAATGTCCCCAAATAAATTAGTGGTAACAATTACATCGAACTGATAAGGGTCAGTGACCATGTGCATACACACTGCATCGACAATTTTTTGATCGTATTCAATATCAGGATAGTTTTTAGCAATCTCGTTACCTGCATCAAGAAACATTCCACAAGTGAGTTTTAGAATATTTGCTTTATGCACAAGTGTAACCTTTTTGCGATTGTTATCGCGTGCATACTTGAATGCATATTCAATAATCCGATCACACCCATCGCGGGTAATTACTTTTATTGCTTCTGCTGCCCGTTGATCACGCCCAACATAATGCTCGATACCAGAATACAGTCCTTCTGTGTTTTCTCGCACCACAACAATGTCGATATTTTTAAAAGGCGTAACCACACCAGCCCAACTACGAGCAGGTCGTACATTGGCATAAAGATCGAAACGCTTACGCAATTCCACGTTAATACTGCGAAAACCTTTGCCCATGGGTGTAGTCAGCGGGCCTTTGAAAGCAATACGATTTTTTTCTATCGATGCAACCGTAGCATCTGGCAACGGAGTGTCATGTTTCTCGTAGGCTCCCATGCCTGCTTCAGCCTCTTCCCAATTGATTGCAACACCTGTTGCATCAATAATCTTAACCGCTGTATCCATTATCGCAGGGCCAATTCCATCACCTTTGATCAAGGTTACATTATGCATTCATTATCCTCATCTTAAATTAGTTAATAGTCTTTTCATAATGGCATAAATAGATTGTGCTGCCAATTGTTCGTCATATACCTTGCACATAAAATTCAGCATCCAGTGCACTCACGATTTGGTGTAAATTGGGTAACCACACTATGTATAAAATATCTTGTTTGTAGATTACAGCTTTCAACGGCTTAACTGTGATGATTTTATCATGACGATCTATTATGATCATCGCAAAACAAGCAATCAATAACGTACCAATACGCGATACGTGAGGGTTTCACTGCCCTCAGCGGGAACATTAATCTTCCATTGAGAAATGCCTGCTGTTATTGTTTGATGTGTATGATTTTCTTTTAACATCTTCCAGTCGCCAGGAATCGGTTCGCGCACAACCACGGTAATGGCTTCAGTCTTGGTATTTTTCAGTTCAATTTCATAAGCAGCTTCAAAGACATAATTGAAAGGTTTGGAGGCAGCGCGCTTGGCAAAACTGCTTTGTTTTCGGTTAGCTGTAATATCAAAAGCATCACCCAGTTTGAGACGGATTTTTTCATTCTTCGGCGTATGATCAATCCGATCTTCGCCTATAAACTGAGCGTTACTGGATTGATCTCTTTTATAAACACGCACAATTCCTTTGGGTAATGGCATGCCCAGGCCGGTTTTCTTTCGATTATCAAACTGAACATAAACACCAACTTTGAGCTTCTGACCTAATTGATGATGACTGCCACGATAATAATAATCCTGTCCTTGTAACAAAAACTCCTTCTCCACGGGGACAGATGATGCAGTGAGTAAAGACACTTGCTTGGTTTGATTATTAGCGATATCAGTAAGACGATTGAGACTATATAAATGATATTCAAACAAGCTCTCCTCAGACATCGGCTCGGCCATATCAGCAGCAGCAACCATCGAGCGCTCTAGCCTCATGTTTTTATGTTTGAATTGCTCTTTTACCCGGTTAACATCTCCAGCAACTAATTGTAATTTAGCCTGTTTATATTGCGTACCACTTTTGTTATCCAATGTCACCCAACCTAACAAATCCAATGCCTGGTCATCAGCATTTAACTCAGCAACATAGTCAGCTTTCCAGGACAATCCACCTGACAAATAACTTAACTCCAGGGTTTGTGGTTTTGATGTTGGACTCATTACTTGAGTGACCAGGGTTGGTTCGTCACGCAAACTATCTGGCAGTTGGTCAAAGATATAACGACCACGCGGATTTGTTTCTATACGATCACCAACCCTGATAACCGTACCTCCATTGGTACTTAATACAGTTGCTTGTTCGATTGTTTCTTCGCCGCTGGCAGGATTCAGCGTCGCAATGCTGATTTCGCGACCTACATAGTGATCCAGTAATTTTTCAGGAGTCAGTAAGTCAAAATCAAAATTCTGCTCAATCACCTGAAAACCAGTTCTAGCATCGAGGCTACGCATCATCGCCGTCTCTGGTCTTATCTGAGCACTAACTCCACGGTAAGCAAGGTGATTAAGACCTTTATTCAGAGTCACCTGACGTTGATCTTTAATTAAAGCAAGATCCTCATTATAGATAGTGACGGCAACTGATATTTGATCATCCAAAGTTGTGCGTTGCTCCAGTTCATTTGCCAAAAGTGGCATTGCTATTGTTAAACACTTTGTCATTGCAGTGAGAAAAACGAAGCGCCTAATCAAAGATTTGTCCATTGTATTCTCCTGAATTGATAAATACTGTTGGTGCAGTCCAGTATATATTAAAGACCCTGTCGAAATAAAATTTCGCTGATTAGCCATTTTTTATCATAAAATAGCTTGTGAAAGTACAGTGAAACACTGTGCTTTCCGCTATTTTCAATCAATAACTTTTCAAGTTCCAACAAACTGGCATCATATCAAAAGATACGAGCACAATTAATGGTGACTTCTCGTGATAAAGATGAGGAGGGTTGAATGCAGTGGACACCTACCCTAAATCCGATTGTTTTTTTGCATGTACGACTAAAAATTGTTGTGGTCAGAAGGTCCTATAAGCTTAAACTTGATGAAAACTACGCACTGAGGAGCCATTAAAAGACTGTTAAATTCAAAAGAACGGGACAAACTGAAGAATGTAAAAATTTTATGACACAGTGGTTTCAATTACGATATAATGAATAAATTGTTTGTTACTCGTTCCGCCTGCCAATTTATACTCAAATAATCCTCCGTGGTTTGTTTAACAAAAAATAAATATTAATCTTTCATAAAATACATTTTCCAGGAATTATGTTTCCTGAATTAACAAAATAATAGCGCTTACGTCAATATATTAACCGAAAATCTATTCTGTAGAATTTTCTGGCAGTAGCATACTAACTCAATTCTGTATAAGTTTGTGCTGGTGAATACTAGCCTATAGTGAGACAGTTATTTATAACAATCACCAAGCTATAATAAAGAGGGAGAGTATGAAAACAGCCATTTTAATTGTATTCGTTTCTGTACTAACGAATATTTCAGTCTCTGTTGCTGAAGTTAGAGCGCAGATTAATTGGACAGGTGAATTAAAAATCACAGGTTTTTCAAGTCTTCCTGGATTCCCTGAAAATTCAGACAATGATCCATCAACATTAACCTATGAGTGGACAATTGATCCTGACAGTTCGCATACGATTGGGGCATCTATCTGCTCAGCGCCTGAAGTAAGCGGTACCGTTGCTTTAGTTGACGCACTCGGGCCAGGCGTTGACGAAAACCTTGATATAAACAGTCTCGCAAATATTGCAATGCTGTTACCACCAGGTACCTTTAATTTTCCCCCTGGTGTAACACCGCCATTTGAGAATATTGGTTCGCCGGTTTCAACCATCGTTCTTAATGAGCCAGGTATAAATCTTGATACTGTATTAAACGTCAATCAAGTTAATTTTGATGAAAACGTTTTGACCTTTCAAGCGCAAGAAAACGTTTTGTCGGGAATTCCAGCATCGTCATTGTTTAATGCAGAGGACGCAGCACCACCAAACAATGGCGACGGTATCCTTACCAGACCTTTCATTGTAGATATTACTTTGGATTGTGCTGAATGCTCACTGGATGTCGATGGAAATGGCAGCTATGATGCATTAACAGATGGATTGTTAGTCATTCGGCATATGTTTGGCATTCAGGGTGAAAGCTTGATTGAGGATGCAGTCGCAGATGATTGTACTAACTGTGAGGTTTCTGAGATTGAGACAATTATTGAAGAATGTGCTACCTCAAGCATAGTAGATATCGACGGCAATGAAGAAATCGATGCTCTTACTGATGGCTTGTTAAATATGCGTTACTTATTCGGCTTTCGTGGCGCACCACTAATCAATCATTCAGTGGGAGACAATTGCACTCGTTGCACAGTTGTTGAAGTCGAAAATTATATCCAGAACTTACTACCTTAAGAATCTAACAATGCACAAGGATGTGCATTTATTCAACAGTAGTGAGTGATAACCAATAACACCATGCCATCTACTGTCATTCTGTTGATGGTTGATGCCGAGGGCAATGGCGTTATGTTATTCAGTTGAGCCACTTGCAAAACTATGAGATCACAACCGACTGAGATTGTGACTGAGTCGTCTGTTACGATTTTTTCACGGAATGGCTGTCATGTCACAGATGAACACCAGCAAATTCTTGTCATCTTGATGTGTTTTGTCAATTTAGAGCATACCGATCCTCCTGTGGAACTCAATTCCCTTTCTTTCTCCTTCAGTAAACTATCATTTACTCAAGAAAGCACAGCATCTGATTCACTGTCAGCGCTAGAATCCCAAACATTAAATGACACATCACTTTTGCATGCCCACGCACCCGAACCACACGTCCTCCAAATTCATCTTTCAAGCGCCCGTTGACGCGCTCTACAGTGCCGCGCTCTCGGTATCGTATGGTTTCAGAAGATTGATGACCAATGATCCGGTTGCGTTTGTTTTCAGCGTGTATTTCATCCTTGAGCGTTTTATCGCGCCGTGGGTTTCGGTCAATCAACGGGACATGGCCTAACTGTCGACTGGTTTCATGGATCTGAGGCACATCATAGGCAGCATCCATTAAATCATAGAGGTTGGTGACACGTTGATGACTGATCATTGCCAATGGAATCGCCACTTGGCTATCATGCGTTGAAGCCGAGGTTAAGACACAACTGATTGGAATGCCACCATCGGCTGAATCAATATGCAGCTTATAGCCTGTCCAACTGGTTTTGTAACCTTTGCTGTTTTTCTTGGTTCCCACATCACAGGCTATGGGCAAATCGTCAAGCATCTCCACCAAGGGAATCCCTGTGGTCTGCTTTTCAATCCGCGTCAGTGTTTTCTCGCGAACTTCGCCTTTTTTTGGGCGTCCACGTTGCTTGGGTTGTTTGACAATGGGTTTCTTTTTGATCGGTTTTTCACGTGCATTGATCGCGGTTGAGTCGCGCGAATTATGTCCGACGATTTCACTACGATAGTGTTTTTTGATCAACGCTTCATGGATACGTTGCGGCAATTGCGATTCAGAGAATTCGGCAAATGCGCGAGAGACTGTCCATTCCTTTGGAATATCGCTGACACGTTCCCATCCACACAGACGCCTTAATGCGATGTCGGTGTGTAATCGATCTAACAACAGGCGCGTTGTTGGCATGTGATACACCATCTTTGCAACAAAGGCACGTGCAATGGCGACTCGATCCTTGGGTGGACGTCCAGGATATCCTTTGCTGGAATCAATAAATGCTTCAATGTGGAGCATTTCTAGCGTCGTTATCAGCTCCTGTTGTTTTTGAGTTAACGGGCCGAGTTCTTCGATCATTCGAGGAAATAATGTGTCTTGAATTGTCCACCAGGACTGTGCTATTGTTTCTCGTAACTTGCTCATTTTCAGATATTTTTAGAGTGTTTAGGCACCTCTATTTTATCATTTTTGAGCAAGGTTTTCTTTTTTTGCTATTCAAGCAATTAAATCCCCTCGCTTTTATGCATTTTGCAAGTAGCTCAGTTACTTGAGGAATAAGCAAAGCTAAAGTCACTAAGTTTTATAAGATTAACCTCTGTACATGACAAAAAATCAGAATGTTGCTGATATCTCATTAGTTGCGATGTCTGGAAGTACTGGATACAGCAACGCAATCAATTGTTTCATCATTTTTTTTGATTGGCTGCGTCCAAACATTTTGGATAAAATGTATCATTAAGGCAATACTTTTGCGCGTAGCCGCGATAAACAATTCTGAGCACTAGTAATTAATATTGGCTTTCTCCCCATTTCCAGTTAGGAACGTGCACGAAATAACTTGAACAAAAAGGCAATAAAAGCAGTCTAGTTAGCAGACAAACTGAACCTAGATTCTTTTATAAAAAAGTTAACCTATGCCATTTCCTTATCCGCAAGAAACCGAAAGCCAAATGCAAGAGTTCTACACTCGACTACCAGAAAAAAACAGACGCTTATACGCAGGAGTTGAAGCGTCAAAACTTGATCGAGGCGGTGTGAGTTATATTGGCCGTCTTTTTAATTGTTCGCGCACAACCATTCTACGTGGTATCCAAGAACTGAGTGAAGCGGATATTTTGCAAGACCGTAATCGAGAAACG
This sequence comes from Methylococcales bacterium, assembly GCA_965224565.1. Taxonomy (GTDB): domain Bacteria; phylum Pseudomonadota; class Gammaproteobacteria; order Methylococcales; family DRLZ01; genus DRLZ01. The sequence continues at coordinate 2,092,978 of CBDCZN010000002.1, forward strand.
GGAGGTGGCCGACTATCCGTGCTTGAAAAACAGCCTGATATTAACACTGTTTTTCTACAACTCTTAAAAGAGCATACGGCGGGAGACCCAATGGATGAGCAGGTTAAGTGGACAAACTTGAGTTGCTCAGAGATTGCTGATTTATTAGCAACAAAAGGCTTCAAGGTGAGTCGCAATATCATCAGGAAGTTGTTGAAAAAACATGGTTACGTCAAACGCAAAGCGTTAAAAAAAAGTCGACAGGCGCGCATATCAATCGCAATGCTCAATTTGAGCGTATTGCCCAATTAAAGGCGTCCTATCAAGAGCAAGGTCATCCTGTCATCAGCGTTGATACGAAGAAAAAACAGCTGATAGGCAACCTGTTTCGCGAAGGTAGGATCTATACCACTGAAACCGTTGAGGTTTTTGATCATGACTTTCCTTCGTTAGCCGAAGGCGTTGCCATTCCACATGCTCTCTATGACGTGACCCGCAATGAGGGCTATGTCAACATTGGGACAAGTCGTGACACCAGTGAGTTTGCGTGTGATTCCATTGAACACTGGTGGGAACATTATGGAAAAGTGTTTTATCCAGATGCCGATTCTATTTTAATGCTGATGGATGGTGGCGGTAGTAATTCATCCAGACATTACATTTTTAAGCAGGATTTGCAGGCATTAGTGGATAAGATTGGTATTGAAATACGCATTGCCCACTATCCTCCGCACACGTCGAAATGGAATCCGATTGAGCATCGATTGTTTCCACACATGACACGCTCGTTACAAGGAATGATTCTAACAACCCATGAGTTCGCTAAAGAATTAATCGAAAAAACAACGACAAAAATAGGTTTGAGAGTGTTTAGCACTATTTTTAACAGGATTTATCAAATAGGCAGAAAAGTGGCGAAAGGATTTAAAGAATCAATGCGAATTGTGTTTGATGACGAGCTAGCGCAATGGAATTATGTCGCTGTGCCACAATAGACAATAGGTGAACTGTTCAAGTTATTTCGTGCACGTTCCTTAGTTCTATTCAATGATGAAATCAGCACCCAGTTGGGAAAACAAAGCCCGTTGTGTCAGGTTAACTATTTCGATCATCAAGATCGCCACCAACATTCCAATAAAACAAAGTCACCAGATTTTACTACATCAAAACCACAACCAACAACATTGCTATTTCGCTAATTTCAAGCGTAGCACCCGCCGTATCCCCAGTCATCCCTCCTATCCGTAGTATCATCAGCATTCTTAATACAATAAACAGGCAGATTAGGATGAAAATTAGTTGAACACCTCTAAAACCTAATAATCCAAATACTATCAATGCAGCGAAGAGCAAAACGATAACACTAGCGCGGTACGGTAAATGTTTAGCAAGCTGATTACCTATGCCATTGGTTCTAACATAAGGTGTGGTGATAAATAATAGTACCGGCATGCTTCGCGCTAAAACAGGCACAATAACAAGGAATAACCAGGATTCTGATAAAACAATCTGTTGCAATGCAACAAATTTCACCAATAGTAACAATACCAAAGTCACCACAGCAAATGGGCCACAAGCAGGGTCTTTCATAATCGCCAGTGTTCTTGTTCGATCACCCAAACCACCAAGCCAAGCATCTGCACTGTCAGCTAATCCATCCAAGTGTAATGCGCCAGTAATGACTACCCAGCAAACAAGGATGAGACTAGCGCAGATGTTAGCAGGTAGATGATTCCCAGCCAACCCCACAAAAACCAGTAGCAGGCCGATAATTACCCCAATTAATGGATAGTAAACTATGGAACCTCCAGTTGTCTTGGCATCTGGAAATTGTTTGAAATAAACAGGCAGTATGGTTAGAAACTGCAAAGCAACCAGGAAAGATTTAAGTTGGTTCATTGACTTGCTTGATCAGCTGATAATCATGTTGACTCTGTTCACCGGAGATACTGATGATGAATAAAGCACCATGCTTGACTTCAATTTCCAGTAGCTTTTCGATGGGTAGATTTTGAATATAACAAAGTAACACCCTGATCACACCACCATGCGCTACAATTAACACGCGTTGCCCTGCATAGTTGCACATCATATCGTGCCAGGCATTATGTACCCTTGTTATAAAATCAGTCAGCACTTCAGCTTCGGGCGGGGTATATTCCAGAGGATTTTTCCAGAAGCGCTTTAGTGCAACACTTTGCGTTGCCATCAACTCAGCAGGTGTACAACCTTCCCATGCGCCAAAATGCAGTTCTACAATGCGTTCTTCGTGCATTACAGCAAGCTGATGCTGCTCGGCATATTCCTCTGCAAATACTGCACAGCGTTGCAATGGTGAAGTGATGATCTGATCCCAGCAGCACTCCCCTTTTGTGGCATCTCTCATTTGTTGCAAACCAATACTGGTGAGAGGGTTATCAGTACTACCACGAAAGCGGGTTCCGCCTTCAACCTCACCATGACGTAATAATCCTGCCAGAATCATCCTGGTTTTCCAGAAATTCCAGCTTCGGAGAAAGTCGCCATGTTGTTGTGGAGTGAGCAAGCAAGACGCAGTATTGGAACAGCCATTGCTGCTCCACTGCCTTCACCCAGACACATCCCCAGACTCAGCAATGGTTGCACGCCAAGATCATCAAGTATCAGCGCATGTCCTGGTTCAGCCGAACAATGTGAATAGATAAACCAATTCGCTACATCAGGAAATTGGCGAATTGCTGTAAGAGCAGCTACTGAACTGATAAAGCCATCAATCAGTACTGGTATGCCCAGCTGCGCACAACGGATATAACAACCTGTTAACGCAGCAATCTCAAAGCCACCAAGACGGTGCAGTGCATCGAGAGGTGTTTTAATGGAAGAGGTATGCAGTTGCAAGGCTTTGTCAATCACTTTGCTTTTGTGGGCAACGCCCTGCGTATCCAGGCCTGTTCCTGGTCCAGCGAGCTGTTTAGCAGACGCTCCGAGCAACGCACAAGCCAAAGCAGCGGCAGATGTTGTATTGCCAATCCCCATTTCGCCACCGATAAACAGTTCCGCACCATCGCTGTTAGCTCTTTCTACGGCATGTTGTCCGGCACTGAGTGCATCGGCAAGCTGGTCTTCCTGCATCGCGGGAGCCTGGCAAATATTGGCAGTTCCCTCGCCCAGCTGTAGATTTAAAACTGAGTCTGGGCAGTCATCGTTATTCACAGTCCCCAGATTAACGATTTCTAGTTTGGCATTCAGTTCCCTGGCAAGCACATTAATTGCAGCTCCACCGCGCACGAAATTGTTAATCATTTGATTCGTGACTGTCTGCGGAAAAGCCGATACGCCTTCTGCAACTACACCATGATCACCAGCGAAAACAGCAATATGTAGCTGATCTAGCACCGGCTGTTCAGTGCCTTGCATTGCAGCCAGCTGAATGGCCAATTGTTCAAGACTTCCCAATGCACCTGGCGGTTTGGTCAAATCAGCTTGACGCGCTTCAGCTGCTTGTTGAGCAGCTGCATTGAGCTTAGCAACTGGCTGCAATAGCCAATCATTGCGCTGACTCACAATGGGTCTCCTTTTAATACATGCGGTAAACCAGCCACGCTAAGAATCACTTGCTCACACAATTGCGCCAAATCCTGATGCAGAACGCCTGATTCGTCGCAGAAGCGGCGACTCAAGTCACCCATTGGCATGACCCCCATATTGGTTTCGTTACTGACCAGAACGATTTTACCAGGTAGCGTTGGCAAGATAGAAAGCAAGTTCGTGCGTTCTGCATCAAACAGAATGACATCATCGGCAGTGAGAAGATTCGTTAACCAGAGCGTCATACAATCAATAAGTAAACAACGATCAGGTGCAGCATGCTTTGTTAGTACAGAGCCTAACTGATACGGTTCTTCAATCAAGTCCCAATCCACAGGTCGCCGATCACGATGAACGGCAATGCGTTTGCACATCTCAGCATCTCCGGCTATCGCTGTAGCAATATAGCAAACTCTCAGGTTGCTATCTGTTGCAACGCGTTCGGCAAGACGACTTTTACCAGAACGGACACCGCCTAGAATCAGGGTTTTAGTTGAATTGATCTCTGGCATTTGAGAGTAATAGTTATTGTCTAGAGTACTTTAGTTTTAAGTCTTTAGGCTTTACTGAAAATTGAGTAGTTCTAACAACCTCTCAGTATCCAAGTACTCAGTAACTGCATCACCTAATCGTTCAATAGAGGATTGACGCAATACGTGGTAATCGTAGTTTTTGGCATCTGTTAATCCTGCCCACGCCAGCAGTGCACTACAAGTAGTATTGTCTTCAAACAATCCGTGCAAATAAGTACCAAAAATCAATTGGTCCTGACTAATCGCTCCATCTGCACCATGTTGTTCGAGATGCACAGCAGGTTGTTGTAAAGCTAGTCCTGTAGATATACCAGCATGGATTTCATAACCACTGATCGAGGCTTCAACAAACGCCAATTGACCGCTAACATTGCGTAATTGTTTTTCAACTGTCAAGGTGGTTTCCATATCAAAAAGGCCAAACCCCTCTGAGTTACCAGGGTCTCCTTCCCAACCTTGTGGGTCGTGAATCTGTTTTCCTAGCATTTGAAAGCCGCCACAAATGCCTATTACCTTTCCGCCATAGCGTAAATGCCGGTCTATCAATTCAACCCAACCCTGGTTGTATAACCAGGCAAGGTCAGCTCGTACACTTTTGGAACCCGGAAGTATAATTAAATCGGCTGGCGGTATGGTTTGATTTGAACCGATAAACAATAAATTAACTTGTGGATGCAGACGCAACGGATCAAAATCGGTGTGGTTGCTAATACGCGGCAATACTGGAACAACAATCGTTATCTTATCTGTTTCACTGCGAACTTTACCGCAAGTTTCTACAGATTGCTTAGCACCCTCCTCTCTCGACAACGAATCTTCTGCTTCCAGATGCAAATCCTTTAAGTAGGGTATCACTCCGAGTACCGGTTTGCCTGTTTCTTGCTCCAGCCAGTCCAGCCCAGATTGCAACAAGCCAATGTCGCCACGAAAGCGGTTGATCACAAAACCCCTAACACGGGCACGTTCGTTGTCACTCAACAGGGCAAGAGTACCTATTAAATGAGCAAATACTCCCCCACGATCAATATCGGCAATCAGAATGACCGGACAATCCACTGCTTCGGCAAATCCCATATTGGCAATATCATTATCGCGTAAATTAATCTCAGCTGGCGATCCTGCACCTTCGACGATGATTGCTTGATACGCATCAGCAAGTCTTTGATAAGACTCTAACACCGCTGTATGCGCTATCTGTTTATAGTCGTGGTAAGCGTCTGCATTCATATTACCAATAACGCGACCTTGAATGATGACTTGTGCGCCAACATCACTATTCGGTTTGAGCAAGACCGGGTTCATATCGGTATGTGCAGACAAATCACAAGCCATAGCCTGAACTGCTTGTGCACGACCAATCTCACCGCCATCCGCTGTCACAACGCTGTTGAGTGCCATATTTTGTGGTTTAAATGGTGCTACGCGGATACCTTGATGACGTAGCCATCGACATAGCGCGGTCACTAACAGGCTTTTCCCGGCATCGGAGGTAGTTCCCTGTACCATCAATGTATGCATGGTCATTATTGCCGTTCAGATCTTCTGTCGCTGCCTGTTTGTATTGTGACATGCGCTAATGCTGTCTCAAGCCGCTGCCAGTCAGCTTGATTGCCAGGGACACCAAAACGTAAACTGGAGGGTTGACTAAACAATCGAGTTAAAATACCAAGACTGGCAAATTGATGATGCAGTGCTGTTGCTTGTGAAGTTCGACTCCATTGAAATAGAGCGCAACCTCCATCCGGCGTAAGATCGTAGTTAGACAATAATGACTGCAAGCGGAGACTATCCTCAACCAAACGTAATCGATTTTTTTCCTGCCATTCAGAGTCGTTTAGCGCCGCGCATGCCAGCCAGCGTGATGCCGAACTAATAGTCCAAGGGCCAAGTAAAACATTAAGGCGAGCCAATAATTCAGCTTGTGCACAAATAAATCCAACACGAGCACCTGCCAACCCGAAAAATTTTCCAAGAGAGCGTAACACCACAAGCCCGGGGCGCTGGCAATATTTAGTCAGACTTTGCTCAGGAGTACAATCGATAAAGGCTTCATCCACTACCAGCCAGCCACCACGTTGAGTCAGTTGCTGATGCCAGTCGAGTAATTGTTGCAGATAGAAAACTGTTCCAGTTGGATTATTTGGGTGAATCAATACCAACACATCTAAATCAGCGATCGCTTGATCTATCTGTTGATCAGAAATTGGCTTCACCTGGTGTCCGCAACGTCGCCAAGCGTGTGCATGTTCGGCATAGCCTGGATTAAGAACACCAACTCGACACGTTTGACGCAGCATCGGTAATGCTTGAATCGCAGCTTGTGAGCCTGCAACAGGCAACAGATTATCAGCGTTGTAATATCCTTGGGCAGACTGTGTCAAATCATCATCGTTCTCAGGCAACCGTTGCCAGATATCTTCCGGCATTGTTGACGCTTTCCAACCATTAGCATTGATGCCGGTTGAGAGATCTAGCCAGTCAGACAATGGGATATCATATTGAGCAGCAGCAGCCCGCAAACCACCACCGTGATGCAGTAGCTCGGGACTTTCAATATCAGATAACGAATTCTGCAATCAATCCTCCCAATAACAAAATCAGCAAATAGAATAGCAGAGTGTGTTGAATTAGTTTTAAAGCGCGATGAATATCCCTAACTTCAGGTGTACACCCTTCACCAAGTAACGGACGTTGTTGTTCTACGCCGTGATAACTCGCCACACCTCCCAATTGCACTTCAAGACTCCCTGCCCCGGCTGCCATGACAGGCCCGGCATTAGGACTTTTCCAGAGAGCCGCTTGATTCTGCCAGCAACGCACTGCAATATCGGTATTTCCAACGATGGCATAACCTAAAGCTGTCAATCGGGCTGGTATCAAGTTCAATAAATCATCCAGTCGGGCGGCGAACCAGCCAAATTTGCAATAACGTTGGTTACGATAACCCCACATTGCATCAAGTGTATTACTCAACCGATACAGCACCACGCCAGGTGCACCTGCGACTGCAAACCAGAAAATAGCTGCAAAAATGGCATCACTGCCATTTTCCAGTATCGATTCGATCGTTGCCTTGACAACACCAGGTTCATCCAGTGTGCTGGTATCGCGACTGACTATTTGACCAACTTTTTGGCGCGCACCGTTCAAGTCACCATTATTCAGTGCGTTTGAAACAGCCAGAGCGTGAGCATTGAGACTATTCCAGCCAATCGTCAAATACAACAAGAGTATTTCGACAATATTCACATATGGGGTGACACCGGAAAAAAACTGTGTGTATGAAGCAGACAATACTAGCGGCATCAGCAACAATAGAACAGCGACCATACCATAGAACCGCGAGTCTCGATAAATTCGCTGCTCTATTGTTTGGGCAAGTGTTCCAAAAGCCACTAATGGGTGAAAACGACGCGGTTCTCCGAGAAAATAGTCCAATCCCAGCGCAAAAATAACAGTGACTGTTGTAATCATCCCTGCTGTTTTACAATCGGGTAAGTTGTTTCTGAAATATCACTGTAAAAACAAACAATGGCTTGCATTTCTGTAAATACAACATCGTTAAGTTGCTTGATTATCCCAGCTATTATGGAATACCAATTCACTCAACGGATTTTTTTCAGCCCATTCAGTGAGCTCCAGCATCGGCGCCGAATAAAATTCTTGCACATGTCCAAGACAAATAATCGCAACAGGTTTTGCATCCACAGGCATATTCAGTAAAGCAGATAGCGCGTCAGGTTCAAACATCGACACCCAGCCCATACCCAATCCTTCGCTACGTGCCGCCAGCCACAAATTTTGAATAGCACAAGCGACCGAGGCAAGATCCATCTCTGGTAAAGTACGCCGACCAAAAATATGTTGCTCGCGCCCTTCCATTAATGCTGCGACCAACAACTCGCCACAATCCAGAATGCCTTCAACCTTCAGCCGTAAAAATTCTGCTTGTCGCTCACCCAGTGCTTCGGCTGTAATATCGCGCTCGCTTGCAACCAGAGTATGGATTTTGCTGCGTAATGATTGATCAGTAATGCGAATAAAACGCCATGGCTGCATCATACCTACACTGGGTGCTTGATGAGCTGCTTGCAACAATCGCGTTAAAATTTCTGGATCAACCGCATCAGCTAAAAAATGACGCATATCTCGCCGTTCGCGGATGACACGATAAATAGCATCTCGCTCAATTTGGTTAAAATCATTCATAGCACAAGATTAGCGAATTACTTTCAAGTTGGATGAACATGAAAATGACACAATCAATCGGTATTGATAATGATGAATTTTACGCAGAACCAAATTGAGTTGAGTGGCGCGCTTTGGAAGGATTGCAGGTGAATTGTATACCCATGTAGCAGATAATAACTAGAGTGCAATAGATTACAACTGATCTGGTCGGGACGAGAGGATTTGAACCTCTGACCCCCTGCACCCCATGCAGGTGCGCTACCAAACTGCGCTACGCCCCGAGTTGTGATTGAGACACCGGTCGAAACACAACCAGTTGAAGAAAATAAGCAGCAATAGTTTTGATTTCTATTGCACGGCAGGGGTCTAACCAAGAACTTGCAGTATTTCCTCAAGTTCTGTAGTCATTTGCTGGATAACCATTTTCGTATTGGAATCACTACTATCATCGTTGCTAGTCAAATGAATTCGAGCGCCACCAATTGTATAACCTTGCTCATAAAGTAATGCTCGAATTTGCCTGATCATCAACACATCATGACGTTGATAATAGCGACGATTTCCGCGTCGTTTGACTGGCTTTAACTGGGGGAATTCCTGCTCCCAATAGCGCAGAACATGTGGCTTAACCGCACATAAATCGCTGACCTCACCGATAGTAAAATAGCGTTTTACCGGAATTGGTGGTAATTCCTGAATGTTATTTGGTTCCAGCATAGCCTTCTACTCTCGCTTTTAGTTTCTGTCCTGGACGAAACGTGACAACACGCCTCGCACTAATTGGAATTTCTTCTCCGGTTTTTGGGTTGCGTCCGGGACGCTCTGACTTGTTACGCAATTCAAAATTACCGAACCCTGATATTTTCGCTGAATCACCACGTTCAAGTGATACCTTTATTTCTTCAAAAAAAAGCTCAACAATTTCTTTGGCTTCGCGTTTATTCAACCCGAGTTCATCGTATAACTGTTCAGCAAGGTCTGCTTTCGTTAGTGCCATAAATCTAATTCCTCAACCTTGCATCAAACTGCTGTGAAAGATCAGCCAGTACTCTCGAAACTATAGTATCAATCTCAGTCTCTGCCAGTGTTTTTAATTTGTCTTGTAAAATCAATGCTAAAGCAACACTCTTATAACCTGATTCTACCCCTTTTCCATGGTATACGTCAAAGATTGTTACATTATTTATCATATTACCAGCAGATTTCTGTATTGCATTCACTAAAGATTCAGCTGGAATGCTGTTCTTGACGATCACTGCAAGATCACGACGCAACATAGGAAATTTGGAAAGCACTGCAAATTCAGGGACATTGCGCTGCAATATTTGCGTCAGTTGCAACTCAAACAGGAATACATTACCAGCAAGTCCCAACTGCTCTTCCAGTTCAGGGTGCAGCATTCCAGCGATACCGACGGACGTACCATCAACCATTTCAATCATTGCCGTCTGTCCCGGGTGTAAAGCTGGATGACTGCCAGCGATGAAACGCATCTGATGACGCCCAGCTCCTAGTACGGCTTCCAGATCAGCTTTAATATCGAAAAAATCAACAACTCTGTTTTTTTCACACCAGGCATAGGGATACATTGATCCGGTAATTGCACCTGCGAGAACATTGAGTTGTTGTAGTTGGCCATCCTGTGTGAAAAACTTTAATCCAGACTCAAACAAGCGTACACGTTCCTGCTGACGATTCAGGTTATATTGCAAGGCCTGGATCAAACCAGGCCAAAGACTGGTACGCATTGTTGACAATTCAGAAGAGATTGGATTTTTTAAAGCCAACCCTTTTAATTCCGGCTCAAATTTCAGTAATGACTCATTATCACCAAAACTGAAAGTAATGGCTTCGTGGTAGTCGCGATCCACCAGGATATCTTTGATTCGATCAATGGTGACTCGAGTTTCAGATTCATCAGATAACGCAACCGGCATAAACATTTGCCGTCTCGGTAACTGATCATAGCCGTGAATGCGCGCGACTTCTTCAATCAGGTCAGCTTCGATGGCGATATCAAAACGAAAACTTGGTGAGGTCACCAACCATCCAGTTGAATCCATAGAACTAGTCATACCCAAGCCGTTTAAAATACCTGTGACCATCTCGTCAGGCAGTTGCTGTCCAAGAACTTGACTGAGTTTTTGGCGACGCAACACAATCCCTTGATATGCAGGCAGGTCATCTGTTGAGGTCACCTCTACAATCGACCCTGCTTGTCCACCAGCAATGGAGACAATCAGCTGGGTTGCCCGCTCAATCGCTTGTTCTTGTAACTCAGGATCAACGCCCCGTTCGAAGCGGTGTGAAGAATCTGTATGAAGTCCATAATTGCGAGCCTTGCCCATAATGGCAGTCGGAGAAAAGAAGGCACACTCCAATAATAAATCGACTGTGTCTTCTGATACCGCTGACTCTGCCCCACCCATGATTCCTGCAAGTGCAAGCGGCTTTTCATCATCTGCAATCACCAACGTGTTATCTGATAAGGTGATTTCCTGTTCATTCAATAACAGCAGTTTTTCGCCTGTTTGCACATAGCGCACATGAATACTTCCGGTGATTTTATCCAGATCAAAGGCGTGTAGTGGTTGACCTAGCTCAAGCAGTACATAATTGGTGATATCAATCACTGCACCCAGACTGCGCAGTCCAGATCGACGTAAGCGTTCCTGCATCCACAACGGGGTTTCTGCAAACGCTTTGACATTTTCAATAACGCGCCCTAAATAACGAGGACATGCCGCAGGCTGGTCAACACTGATTTCCTGGGTTCTCTCGGAGGCGATCGCAGTAACCGGAAATTCAGGCTGTTGACAAGTGTTGTCATTTAACAAGGCAGCTTCTCGGGCAATCCCGCGAATACTTAGACAATCTGCACGATTCGGGGTGAGATCGACTTCAATAATGGTATCTTCAAGCTGCAAGTACTTACGAATATCTTCGCCAATAGTGGCATCTGCTGGAAGAATCATTAAACCATCTGATTGTTCAGCAAGACCCAGCTCAGTGGCGGCACACAACATTCCGGCTGATTGAACGCCACGCAGTCTGGTTGCTTTAATCTTGAAATCACCAGGTAGTACAGCACCTTCAATGGCAGCGGGCACACGTATTCCAGTTTTAACATTGTTGGCGCCACAAACAATCTGTAATACTGTATCAGTTCCGACAGAAACCTGGCATACGCTCAACCGATCTGCATCAGGGTGTGGCTGACAATCAATAACCTCTCCAACAACCACAGAGCTAAACATCGGTGCTGCAGGTTCTATACTGTCAACTTCAAGCCCTGCCATTGTTAGCTGATGAACAAGCTGTTGTGAATCAACCGGTGGGTTTACCCACTCGCGTAACCATGCTTCGCTGAATTGCATCGAACTCTCTTACGACTGGAAGTTAATTGAACTGGGATAGAAAACGTAAATCGTTTTCAAAAAACAAACGTAAATCGTTAATACCATAGCGCAGCATTGCCAAGCGCTCGACTCCCATACCAAAAGCAAATCCGCTAAATTGATCGGCATCAATGTTGACTGATTGAAACACATGCGGATGAATCATGCCGCAACCAAGCACTTCCAACCATCCTGTATGACTACAGACGCGACAACCTTCCCCATTACAAATCACACACTCAATATCAACTTCTGCGGATGGCTCTGTAAAAGGAAAATATGATGGACGAAAGCGAACATCGACGTCTCGTTCGAAAAAAGTCCGCAGAAAATCATAAAGCAATCCTTTGAGATCAGCAAAACTAACATCTTCATCCACCATAAAACCTTCAACCTGGTGAAACATTGGTGAGTGAGTCAAATCTGAATCGCAACGAAACACGCGTCCTGGCGCAATCACCCGTAATGGTGGCTTCTGATTTTCCATGACTCGCACCTGTACCGGCGAAGTATGGGTACGCAGCAAAGTATGTTCGTCGAAATAGAAAGTATCATGCATAGCCCGAGCGGGATGATGATCGGGAATATTTAATGCCTCGAAATTATGAAAATCATCTTCAATTTCAGGGCCTTCCTCGACATTAAAACCAGCACTGGCCAGGATTGACTGAATACGCCGCAAGGTATGCGTGACTGGATGCAAACCGCCTCTGGAATGGCATCGCGATGGCAATGTAACATCAATTGCTTCGGCAGCTAGACGCTCTGTCATGACCTGCTGATGCAATAACTCTTTGCGAGTTTCCAGCATAGTCTGGAATTGGGATTTAGCCTGGTTGATAAGCTGACCAGCGGCAGGGCGTTGTTCAGCTGAAAGCGTTGATAATTGTTTCATTTGCTGGGTAAACAAACCTTTTTTACCCAAATAATCAACTCTAACCTGATCCAGCATTTGCTGATTATCGGCAGCAGTAATTTTCTTTAGTGCCTCTGCCAGCATTGTCTCAAGTGATTCATTTGCCAAATCAGTATTCACTATCACACCTAGAAGAACAACAAACGAATGCTTACAATAGTCAGCCTGGTTTGGAAATTTATTAAAGGACTAAAAAATGCCAAGGCTTAATATATACTCTCCGCACATGAAAATTCAGCATCTAGTACACGCACTTTTTCGCAGATAGCTGCGTTGGAAAACCTTGCTGTAGAATGACTACAGCTAAGATTTCCCGCCTTGCTCTCCACAAAAGATCACGTATTCTAAATGCTAAATTTTCATATGCGAAGAATATAATAAAAAAACCAGTACTGACATCTGAATAATCGAGCCTGTCATCCGAAATTGCTAGTGATGTGCGGCAACCGATTGAATCAGCTTTAGCACTTTTTCACTTGATCTCATCTTGAATGTGATTCAAAACGGATCAGTTTGGCATTACATTTGTAAATTGAGGTTAGCGCTGAATAAACAGCGCTTCCCTGGTAAAACCTCTACCGCTACAATTGCGCCTGAGCCAAACGAGCTAATTCCGCAAATGCATCTTTATCATTAACCGCCAAATCAGCTAAGACTTTACGATCAACTTCTATCGATGCTTTGTTAAGGCCGTTGATAAAACGGCTGTATGAAAGACCGTGTAAACGGGCACCAGCATTGATGCGAGTGATCCATAACTGACGAAATTGGCGTTTCCGTTGTTTACGATCACGGTACGCGTATTGACCTGCCTTGATGACAGCTTGTTTGGCAACTCGGTAAACACGGCTACGTGCACCATAATACCCTTTTGCCTGTTTGAGCACTTTTTTATGGCGTGCGCGTGCTGTTACACCACGTTTAACCCTGGACATACGTTACAAACCTCTTTATTCAAAACTTTCAAGAAACAGTGAATTTATGGCCGTGCAATCAGATAATTTCTGATTATTCAGAAGATAGATATCAAATCTTCAACGATTACTGTTTCTGGGAATCTTATTGACAGACCAACTCATGTCTGCACAAAAAAAACAAACCTGACAGCGTGTTAACTGTAAGGCAGCATTTGATTGACTGATGCCACGTCAGATGCCGGCACAACCATCGCTGCGCGTAAATGACGTTTTCTCTTGGTCGTTTTCTTGGTAAGAATATGACGACGATGAGAATGATGACATTTCAAACCACCAGAACCTCTTCTTTTAAATCGCTTGGCAGCGCCGCGATTTGTTTTTAACTTGGGCATTTCAATATCCTAATCTACTATATTCAAGTGTTAACTTTGTTTAAGTGTTTTTTTGGGCGCCAAAACCATGATCATTTGACGACCTTCCTGTTTTGGGTATTGTTCAACAATTGACAATTCTTCAAGATCTTTCTCAACTCGCTTCAGAAGTTCCATGCCCAACTCTTTGTGAGCCATCTCACGGCCTCTAAAACGTACTGTCACCTTGGTTTTATCGCCTTCAGTTAAAAAACGCGTCAAACTGCGTAGCTTAACCTGGTAATCACCTTCGCCCGTCCCCGGACGAAATTTGATTTCTTTAACCTGTATTTGTTTCTGCTTCTTTTTGGCAATCTGAAGTTTCTTGTTTTGCTCAAACTGAAACTTTCCATAATTCATGATCCGACAGACAGGCGGATCAGCGTTTGGTGAAATTTCAACTAGATCAAGATCGTCACTAGCAGCGAGATTCATAGCTTCAGCTATCGTCATTACTCCTGCTTGTTCCCCTTTTGCATCGATAACGCGAACACTCGGAGCAGTTATTCGGTTGTTGATCCGACCTTCTTTCTTTGAAGCGATATCCAATTCCTCCAGTCTAGCGATATCAACAGTTCAAACAAGAACTGTTAGAAAAATGTTCTAAAATATTTTATTAAGATTATTGCCAGTATTAGTTAGCCAGTAATTATGCATCAATTCAATCCTAAACACCACAATCTTACTTATATTTCTGTGTGAAAGCGTTGTTTAAGTTGTTCAATATTAAAAACACCCAAATCTTCACCTTTTTGAGTTCTCACTGTTACTTGCTGGGCTTCGACTTCCTTATCACCAATAATCAATAAATATGGTACACGCTGCATAGAATGCTCGCGTATTTTAAAGCCAATCTTTTCGCTTCTGAAATCCGAGTTAACGCGGATTCCGTCGTCTGCCAGCGTTTTTTCAATAACTTGTGCATACTCTGCATGGCGATCTGCGATAGGAATAACAACAGCCTGAACTGGAGCAAGCCATAATGGAAAAAAACCAGCATGGTGTTCAATCAGAATACCAATAAAACGCTCTATCGAACCCAGTATTGCTCGGTGCAACATCACCGGTACCTGGCGCGAACTGTCATCTGCAACATAGGTTGCGTCCAGGCGTTCAGGCATGGAGAAATCGACCTGAATCGTTCCACACTGCCAAACGCGACCAATGCTGTCGCGCAGTGAGAATTCAATTTTCGGCCCATAAAAAGCGCCCTCACCTGGCTGCAATTCCCAATCCAGCTTTTTGTGATTAAGCGCCTGCTCCAGCGCTAATTCGGACTTATCCCACACAGCATCGCTACCAACACGATTCTCAGGTCGCGTTGACAGCTTGACTAATATATCAGTAAAACCAAAGTCTTGATAAACCTCAAACAATAAGTCAATAAACGCCGACACTTCGTCCTGAATTTGATCCTCTGTACAGAAGATGTGCGCGTCATCCTGTACAAAATTACGCACTCGCATCAAGCCATGCAAGGTGCCAGAAGGCTCGTTACGGTGACAACTGCCAAATTCTGCCATGCGTACCGGCAAGTCGCGATAACTTTTGATACCTTGATTGTAAATTTGCACATGACACGGGCAGTTCATCGGCTTAACTGCATATTCCCTAGCTTCTGACTGAGTGGTAAAAATCATTTCACCGAATTTATCCCAGTGCCCTGATTTTTCCCACAAAGATCGATCAACCAGTTGCGGTGTCTTGACCTCATCATAACCATGTTTGCGTAATTTATTGCGGATGAATTGCTCAATCAAGCAGTAAATCGTCCAGCCTTTCGCATGCCAAAACACCATGCCAGGTGCTTCTTCCTGCATATGGTACAAATCTAGTTGTTTGCCAAGTTTGCGGTGATCACGTTTTTCGGCTTCTGCAAGTCGATGCAGATAGGCTTTTAATGCTTTTTTATCAAGCCAGGCAGTGCCATAAATACGCTGCAACATTTCATTGTCAGAATTACCGCGCCAGTATGCACCAGCCAGTTTCATCAACTTGAATACACCTAACTTGCCAGTATTCGGAACATGCGGGCCGCGACATAAATCGGTGAAATCGTCCTGGGTATATAACGATAATTGCTGATCAGCAGGAATGCCTTCAATAATTTCAGCTTTATAGTTCTCGTCCATGTCACGAAACAACTGAACCGCCTCATCCCGTGGCATCACTTCACGTGAGACAGAGATTTTTTGCTTAACAAGCTCAGTCATTTTGTCTTCAATCAGTTGCAGATCTTCAGGCGTAAAGGTGTGCTCGCATGAGAAGTCATAATAGAACCCATCGTCAATCACTGGCCCGATGGTCACTTGGGCCTGCGGGAACAATCTTTTGACAGCCTGAGCAAGCAAATGAGCAGTGGAATGGCGAATGATTTCCAGTGCCTCATCATCCTTTGTGGTGACTATACTGAGTCTGACATCATTGGTAATTGGAGTGCTGGCATCAACCAGAACATCATCAATACGCCCAGCGATGGTGGCTTTTGCGAGACCAGCTCCAATGTTTTCAGCCACACCCATCACTGTCACGCCAGTCTCAAACTCGCGTTGCGAACCGTCAGGAAGTGTAACTGTTACCATTGCTGTCTATTGTTGTCTGATGTGGAAAATTGCGCTTTACTTTTATCACAATTAAAACGAAAAATAATTACTCAGCGTAATCTGTAACTGCTCAGACTGCCCTCTATATTTGTTCAAGAGCAAGGCGAAAGCGCGGAGTTTATTAGGTATAAATGAGCACTTTCAACACAGCTATTGGGCAAAATAGAGGGTAAGCTGAGCAGTTACAACGAAAAAAGCATCGCTGTGCGATGCTCAGTCTGGAATTACCCAGGAAATCTGGTAGGCGCGATTGGAGTTGAACCAACGACCCCCACCATGTCAAGGTGGTGCTCTAACCAACTGAGCTACGCGCCTGCTAAACCATTAACCCGAAGGATTATACTTGATACTAATATGATTGCAAGACACAATTGTAAAGCCTTGAATTAAAATGCTCTTAAAAATACTAGACTGGATCGAAAACTGATCAGACTCACAACAGGCAATGATATTATCGCCCTCGCCGCCGTATGGTTTACAATACCAGCGCCTGATTACCAGTCAGAAAACGCCAACCTCTTGCTTAACTATTATTGAAAGTAAAAATTAGGATGAAACAATGGCCTTAGATATCGTCTTCACCGTGTTAATCACAACCATCATCCAATCTGTATTTGGCGTTGGGGTACTGTTGTTTGGCACACCATTGTTACTACTATTCGGCTATCAGTTTTTAGAAGCGTTAACCATACTACTGCCAATCTCATTAGCCATTAATGCGATCCAGATTGCTCGTTACTACCGTGAAATTGATAAAGACTTTTACATCAAAGTACTAATCTTTACCATTCCGCTAATTGTCATCTCACTGTTTTTACTAACCCGTTCAAATATCAATATTGGGCTGCTTGTTGGCGCCTTTTTAATCTTTGTTGGACTGCAAAATTATTCAACCAAAATCAATAGTATGCTGCAAGTGCTGGTGCGTTATGAAAAAGCCTATTTGGTTGTCATGGGTGTTATTCACGGACTCACCAATCTGGGTGGTTCGCTACTAACAGCAATCGTCCACAACAAACAACTATCAAAACATTCAACACGGGTAACAATCGCTGCTGCCTATGCCAGTTTCGCTGTATTTCAAATGGCAACTCTGTTGGTCGCAGCACAAAATGTGGATATAAATATCCTGAATAATATCGCTTATTTGATTTTTGCGATTATTATCTACATCGTCGCCGAAGAGGCTGTGTATGTTTCCATCGACAATCAACAATATCGGATTATTTTTAGTGGGTTTTTGTTTATCTCGGGGCTGGTGTTGATCTTCAAATCGTTGGTTTAAGGAACTTGCAAGGATATCTTTGGAAATACTGGCGTGGGTTTTGTTTATTCAAAATGGCAGTTCATATTCAAGACACTAAAACAGGTGCCTAATAAGTTCTGTAACTGTTTTTTTCAATACCGAAGATGGACAAAAGACAAGTCAGATATCGAAGTTATTTTGTGCGAGTTTCCGAGTCATCTGATATTTGAATAACGATAGAATCTTGCCATTGAAACTCAGTAGCATTGCCATCGCGCTGCTACTGAGGACTACTTATTTGATAGAAAGTTCTGACTCTCTATTAATAATAATTATTGGATAAACGGTAAACAGTCTGATTCTGGATATAGACAACCCATTGTATATGTAGTCGGTGATTTAGTTTTAAGCTCTCCATCAATTATAAATGCACCATAAGGCGTGCCATCGGCAATATGCCTTAACTTGGCATCCTCAATTATTCTCTGGATATGCAGCCCATTTGGGGTGTACTCGACTACTAAAGGAAAAGATATCGAAGCAATATCGAAACTTACACCATATTTCGGCGTTGCGGTGGAAGGTTTGGTTGATGGAATATAGGTATCAGGGATAATTTTGAATTGTTTAGTCCCCGGATTCCAATTCATCGCTACACTAACAACACCATCACTGTTTTCTGTGCCAGTAACAACGAGTCGCGGGATTGTTAATTTATTATTGCGAAAGGTGGGAACTCCACCATAAAAAGCTTGAACAGCAAGCTCATCAGTTTCACTCGGCAAGAGACCTGCTGCCTTAAAACGATTCGGATTACAGTAGTTCATAATTGATCCTGGATCGTAATCAGTGAAGTATGAAGTACCATGATAGGATTCTCCTTCGAATACGAAAGGGAATTCAAGCACATCACCAAGTTCTTGCCAAAAGTCGCAAACAGGGGCATTACTTCTATAATTCTCATGCGCAAGCCCAAGTACATGACCAAATTCATGAACAGCAGAAACTTTAATACAGTGATCAAGGCTAGAATCACAGGCATTCCATAGTGCTGTATTATTTTCAATCGTAAAATTCAAATGTACACGTTTATCTGGGGCTTTCAAGTGTGCCCCAAGAGCTGTGACATACGGGGATTTTACACCTGCCGGTGGATCATCAGCGTCTTCCACCCTTATCTTCACAGCAGTATTTAGATCACTTGAAGTACAATCTGCCCAACCAGTAAAATCCACTAGCGAATAACCCCTGTTATCCTTGGCTATCGGCCCATCAACCCCATCCCTCTGATTTAGTCCTTCCCATGCTGCTTCAACCGCTTTTTTGACCATCTCACGATGTCTTAAAAATTCTGGCGGTAAGGGTTCGGGGACATATTCCCAACAGACTGGTATTATAAATGTGCCTGTAGCCGGATCAATTGGCCAAAGTTGATTATCTTTAAAGAACGCTTTGTCTTCCCGAGACCCCATCGGTCTGTCTGCATTCTCTTGAGATGCTTGAGCTTGAATCAATACGAAAAGTAAAGAAACAAAAATGAATAATATGTGAATATTTTTTTTCAAAATTAATTCCCTATTATGAAATCATTAATTTTTCTAAAAAACTTCCTGTGAACGCACAGAGCCTGACCTGGTTTTGAATAACATTCGACTGAACTTAGGAGTCAAGATTAATTGCATTTTCTGCAATCACCTATAATCATTTAATGGAACACAGCCCCTATTAAACAATAAATCACAAACCCATCTACTCCCATGACTGTTTCCAGTTCTTTCTGACACAGCACAAGCTCTATATTATCTATACGACTAATTGCATTTACACAGAGAGCAAGATTACTTGACTTACTATCTGTCACTTAAGTCAAGTGACAGATCAATCATACACGAGTAAATATAAACAAGCAAAAAATGCGCCATATTTTACTTTACATAATATAATCAAAAACATATGATGATTTCCAAATGCGATATTGGTCTTTAGTATCTAATACACACATTATTAGCGTGTGATATAACACACTTTTTCAACGAAGAAATACCCTCAATGTTCGGATATCAAGGGGTCAACCAGATATTCATAATTCAGTGTTGACAGTTGTTTATCTGAGGGATTGTTAATATAAAGTCATTCGTTGAAATCACCTGAAACTTGCATTACAGCAGATTAACTGAGTCATTATATTGCCCCTCAACTCAGTTTAATCCCCGCAAAGCGGCGTTTTCCAACCTGATAAATATGCTCACTACCGACTTTCATTACTTGCTTTGTATCTATAACCCGTTCACCATCGATGCGCACAGCTCCTTGCTTCATCATGCGCAATGAATCTGATGTGCTTTTAGTCAAGCCTGCATCTTTTAGCAGATTGGCAATAGGGTAGCCTTCCTTAGGAGCTCTCAACTCCAACTGTTCGATATCATCAGGCATGGCACCGTGCTTAAAGCGTGCTTCAAATTCAGTCAGCGCATCATCAGCCGCTTGCTTGTCATGAAAACGTTCAATGATTTCCTGTGCTAACAACACTTTGTAATTACGCGGATTTTCTCCGTCTTTACAGGCTTGGTGCCAGCTATTGATTTCAGACATGGGTCGAAAACTGAGCAGTTCAAAATAACGCCACATCAAATCGTCCGAAATAGACATAATCTTGCCAAACATTTCTTTTGCGGACTCAGCGATACCGATATAATTGCCCAGCGATTTAGACATTTTCTGCACCCCATCCAACCCCTCAAGAATTGGCATGGTCATCACAATCTGCGGTTTTTGTCCATATTGCTCTTGAAGTTGACGACCGACCAATAGATTAAACTTCTGATCCGTCCCACCCAGCTCAACATCAGCTTCCAATGCAACCGAGTCGTAACCTTGTATCAGCGGATATAAAAATTCGTGAATGGCAATCGGTTGCCCACCGTTATAACGCTTATTGAAATCATCACGTTCTAACATACGCGCAACCGTGTGTCTGGCAGCGAGCTGAATCATATCTGATGCACTAAACTCAGTCATCCAACTGGAATTGAATTGTACGGTAGTCTTGTCTTCATCCAGAACTTTGAAAATCTGCTCCTGGTAGGTGCGTGCATTTTCTAATACATCGTCTTTTGTCAATGGTTTGCGCGTGATATTTTTACCTGTCGGATCACCAATCATTCCGGTAAAATCACCAATCAGAAATATCACCTCATGACCAATATCCTGAAACTGCTTGAGCTTATTCAGTAAGACAGTATGACCAAGATGCAAATCTGGTGCAGTTGGATCAAAACCGGCTTTGATTTTCAAACATCGCCCACCAACCAATAGATCCTTAAACTCTTTTTCAACCAATATCTCGTGAGTACCACGCGATAAATGTTCAAATTGTTCCACGTTATTCATTAATGGTTCCAGATTTTTCAGACATTTTACCCAGAACACGCACACTTTGGTTCTAGAAAAATAATAATTTTTATAGTGTCATTACTTCGGCACACAACAGTGCCGAAAAAAACAACATTATCCCACAACCAGTTGATAATCTTTCATAACATTCAATGCAAATGTTTACTATTGGCTATGGTGGTTATAATGATCGTTTGGCAATGTTGTACAAAACGCTCCAGGGCTCGGAGGTGAATTGAGCGTTATGTAACACCTTATCGAGTGATTCAAGAAAGTACGCAACTTCTTTTTCAGTAATGATGACAGGGGGAATAAATTTAATCACACTATTCAATCCAGAGACCATGCTGATAATTCCAAATTCCAGGAAAAGCGGGATGACAACAACCTGAGCGTACAGACCCTTGCTCGCAGTCTCGATGAGATTCCACTGTAATTTTTTAGCTAAGGAACTGGGTTGTCCTAATTCTATGGCAAACATTAATCCTTTCCCACGAACATCTTTTACCATATCGTATTTTTCTTTTAATTGTTCCAATCCAGCCATGATTAACTCACCCATTTTGTGAGCATTGTCTACCAGGTTTTTTTCTTCAATGACTTCCAATGTGGCTAATCCTGCTGCCATGGAAAGCGTATTGTAGCCATACGTGGAGTGATGAACATAGCAGCGCTCCATATTGGAATAAACTTTGTTGTAGATGTCTTCCCCGATCAATACCGCACTAACTGGCACTAGTCCTCCACTGAGAGCTTTGGCAATCAGCAAAATATCTGGTCTAACATCCTCGTGCTCTAAATAGAAAAACTTTCCCGTACGACCCAGAGAAGTCTGTATTTCATCGAGTATAAACAGCGCTTTATGTCGCTTGCATAATTCGGAAGCACCTTTTAAATAGCCAGCTTTGGCTGGCATCACCTCTCTACCTTGAATGGGTTCTGCAATAAATGCCGCCACATCTCCCTTTTTCAATTCAACTTCCAGTGCGGCTAAATCATTGAAGTCAATCATGGTTGTATGCGGCATCAATTCGCCAAAACCTTGTTTGAATTCTTCATCACCGCAGATAGAAAGCGCACCATAGGTAAGTCCATGGAAGCTCTGTCGACAATAGATAATGCGATTTTTTCCAGTAGCGCAACGCACAAATTTAAGCGCAGTTTCTACAGCCTCAGCACCCGAGTTTCCAAAATAGACTTTGGTAAAATATTCGGGAGCTTTGGCAAGTAATTTCTCTGCAAGCATCCCACCCAAAACATTACAATTTAACTGAATCATATTGGGTAGTTTCATATCCATGATATCTTTTAAAAAAGAAACCACTTGTGGATGATTATAACCAATACTGGTAGCTCCTTCACCAGAATGAAAATCAAGATATTCCTTCCCATCATCCGTGTAGAGATAACAACCTTGAGCATCTTTAAAGGATTCATCAAACCCAAGAATACCAAGAACCTTCATCATTCTTGGGTTAATATTGGTTTTGAAAATTTCGTGACAATGATGGTATCTGTCGTTTACTTCATTTAATAATCTTTCCATAGATCGCAGCTTCTTTTATTTTTTTGATTCAAATAATTCTGAACAAGATGTGACGGTTGTGACAACTGATTGTGATGTCTCTACTTTTGGGGACTAGGCAATGAATGGTCGATGATAAGGTCCTTCAAGCGCCGAGGGAATATTCTCGCTATAAACTGCAGCAATAAGACATCGGAATTAATAATGATCAAAAAGCGACTACCTTTGCATTTTTTTAAAATGCGCTTTGCCGCCACATCCGCTGATAACGGTCGATTTCTGTGGCTGGATTTCATCCACGCTGGACTATCGGCAATTTCTTGTTCGTATTGGGGGGTATCAATATCAGCTGGGCAAGCGACATAGACAGCAATGCTTTCTGAGAGTAACTCGCGGCGCAGCGATTCTCCAAAGTTCATTACACCCGCTTTTGCTGCGCAATAGGTGCTATACCCCGCACCACCAATCAAGGCAAAAGCCGAGGAAACCAGGAGAATTTTTGAACCGTCTTTCATTAAAGGAACAAAACACCTGGCACACAGTACAGTTCCCCATAAATCTATCTCGAGAACTTCTTTCAATGTTTCCATATTGTCATAATCTAGCAGTAGCTTGGTGTGAACCACTCCAGCGTTTAAAACCAGAAAGTGGATTTCGCCAAATTCTTTTTCCACTTCTCGTACTACTTGTTCAATTTCATTAACTTTTGAAACATCAGCTGTAAAGGCTCTGGCTGTATAACCAGCATCTTTTATTAACTGTACAGCATTTGCTAATCTGGTTGAATTCCTTGCCACCAAAACAGGAATATATCCTTCACCAGCAAGTTTCTTGGCCATCGAAAGACCCAGCCCGCTGGAGCCACCAGTGATTAAAGCAATTTTATTACCAACCATTTATTTTCCTATGGATTTTTTAGATATGTTTAATTTTGTTAGATTAGGAGCAGAACGCTCCATGAAAGCGCCAAATGAATACTCAAGAATGCGATAAGAAGACAAATCAATGACACTAATATTGGGAACAGTCACTCACCGCTTGCCATATCATCTCATAATTTAAGTGAGAGAGAGACAAACACTATCCGGGAAAACAGACAATTTATTAATTTCATTCTGTTTCTAATCGCACATGTAATTATCAACGACATCTTCACAGGAGGAAATCAATTCAATTAATATTCAGAATGTTATGTTAAATAAAGATCCTATTGCTTGTTCTTATAACTGATTCAATGTATTTTAAATCATAATCTTAAAACGGAATTCAACCATGAAACAGTTGTTGAAACGATTCATTCATATTGTCTTGGCACTTAGCTTGTTAACTCTGTCGACCTGTTCCAGCCTAAGATTAAATATTGAACCTCCAACGATTACTTTAGCTGGTATTGAACCTTTGAATATGACGCTGTTCGAGCAAACATATATGCTTAAATTACGCGTTCAAAACCCGAATGATTTTGATCTGCCACTGGAGGCTATGAATTATGTACTTGAATTAAATGGTAGTCGATTTGCTAACGGTGTCAGTCGCAAACCGGTGATTATTCCGGCATACGATAGCGCGATTATCGAGACAGAAGTCATCAGCAGTCTGGTTTCTTTATTCGGGCAGCTTCAGGAATTTGCACTAAAAGGGACAGGAAACATGCAATATCGACTACTTGGGGATGTCAATGTTGGTAATTGGGACACCAGAATCCCTTTTGAGTATGATGGAGAACTTAACCTCAACCCAACCAATCGTTCTCGTCAATAACAGAGTTTTAATACTAAAACTATTCTAATCATCCTATGTCCGTACTGATTGTTTCCATGCTGGCAATTGGCGTTATTGCCGGATTATTATCCGGTCTATTTGGTATCGGCGGTGGTATTGTTTTAGTACCCTTTATGATCTGGCTGTTTGGCTTGTCAGATTTTCCTGCTGATAGTATTGTGCATATGGCGATTGCGACTTCTCTGGCAACAATCATACTCACCTCAATTTCTTCAGTGCTGGCTCATCAACGTATTGGTACATTACAGTGGTCTGCTGTGTTGTTGATCGCGCCTTATATGTTTGTTGGCGCAATGCTAGGCTCAGTGATTGCAGGACAGTTATCTGGAGAATTGCTGAAAATCGTCTTCGCTGTTTATCTAATCATCGTAGCGCTACGCATGTGGTTACAAAACACATCAGCTAAACCACAAATCAGTTCCAATCATCTGGTAATGGCAACTGCTGGCACCTGTATTGGTGGAATATCGTCTTTGCTGGGTATTGGTGGCGGTACACTCAGCGTGCCTTTTTTGACTTTTTATGGCTATCCTATGCGCAATGCTGTGGCAATTTCAGCCGCTTGTGGAATACCCATCGCGGTTGCCGGTAGTCTGGGCTACGCATTTTTGGTGAATGACAATTCAGCTCTACCCGCTTATAGTCTAGGATTTATTTATTTGCCAGCATTCCTGGCAGTAATTCTCACCAGTGTCTGCTTCGCACCGATTGGTGCACATCTGGCAAAGCGTCTACCCGTTAAACCCTTCAAGCGTTTGTTTGCTATGATTGTATTTGCTGTCGGAGTTAAGCTGCTCTGGTAATATTAAGCCGCAACTACTCAGCAACTATATAGATTGGGCTCTATTTTACCCAATAGCTGCGTTGAAAGTGCTCATTTACGCCTGTAAACTGCGCGCTTTCGCCTTACTCTTGAACAAAATAATGGGTAAGCTGAGCAGTTACAATAAGTCTAAGAGAAAGGAACGCTGATGCAGCCCGTTGTTCAAATCAGATATTGCAGAAAGTGTCGCTGGATGTTTCGAGCTACCTGGCTGGCTCAGGAACTGTTGAGCACATTCGATGGTGATCTCGAAGCTGTCCATCTAATTCCTGACGATAGTGGTGGAGTTTTTGAAATCAGGGCTGGTCGACATATTATCTGGTCACGACAACAAGAAGGCGCTTTTCCTGAAGCAAAACATGTTAAACAACGTATTCGTGATATCTTTTTCAAAGACAAATCGCTTGGACATTGCGATGAACCTGACGATCATTGCGACTCAAGCAATCATCAAAACCAATAAATAGTCGTTGACGAATATTCTATCTATTTCAGCAGGTAGCACACACGGGAAACCTCATGACAGATGCAGATGACAATCAAGCAGTAACCACGGTCCGCTGGCCTTGGCTCACGCGTATTGTAAAAGCTTGTTTACGCGTTATTTTCAGAGCCTTATACCGGGTAGAAGTTAAGGGACTGGAACATTATCATCAAGCAGGCACACCGCTAGTGATTGTTGCTAATCATGTGTCATTTCTAGATCCAGTATTACTCGGCGCATTCTTACCATTAACACCGACTTACGCTATCAATACGCGTATTGCACAAGTACCTTTTATCAAGTTTGCATGCACATTACTAGCTAATGTGTTTGAAATGGATCCAACCAGTCCACTGTCATCTAAAGCACTGATTAAATATCTGAGGCAAGGACACCGTGCCATTATTTTTCCGGAAGGTCGTATTTCCAGAACCGGCACTTTAATGAAAATTTATGATGGCACAGGCATGATAGCCGAAAAATCAGGAGCTATGGTGTTGCCTGTTCGCGTCGATGGTGCGCAATATACACCGTTTGCGAAATGCAGCGATCATTTCCGCAAGCGCTGGTTTCCGAAAATCACATTAACCATTCTGCCCGCGCGTAAAATAATGCCGCCAGCCGAAATCACCAATAGTCGTGAACGACGTGAGGCGTCCAGTCAAATACTAGCTGATATGATGGCAGAAATGATGTTTATCACCAGCCATTATCGACAAGATATATTTTCCGCCTTGCTTGAAGCACGACAAATTCATGGTGGAAAAGCGCTGATTATTGAAGACATCAAACGAGAACCTCTTTGCTATGATCACTTCATTGCCCGCAGTCTGCTCGTAGGTGGCCTGCTATCTACTGCGACTGAAAAAAATGAACATGTTGGCGTTTTGTTACCCAATTCAACTGCCCATGCATGTGTTCTATTCGGTCTATTTGCTAATCAGCGGGTTCCGGCAATTTTAAACATTAGTGTCGGCATAAATGCGATTCTATCTGCTTGCGAAATTGCATCCCTCAGCATTATTGTCACTTCAAGACAATTCATAGAAGCCGCCAAACTAGATGATCTGATTGCTGCTGTTGCTGAAAACATTCAAATCGTTTATCTAGAAGATTTATGTACAAATGTCAGTCGCAAAGATAAATTACAAGCCTTGTGGAAAAGTAAAACAGCACGTGGTCGACATGCACAAAAATCAATATCACCAGATGATCCCGCAGTGATATTATTTACCTCTGGATCAGAAGGCGCACCCAAAGGCGTGGTGTTATCACACGCTAATCTATTAGCGAACCGGGAACAAATATCTACGTGTTGTGATTTTAGCGGTCAAGATATCGTACTCAATGCCTTGCCGATGTTTCATTCATTTGGGTTAACTGCTGGCACACTGTTACCGATTTTGTACGGAATGAAGGTGTTTCTCTACCCGTCTCCTCTACACTACAAAATTGTCCCTGAATTTGCTTACGAAAGTGCTGCTACTATCTTTTTCGGCACCAACACCTTTCTGCGTGGCTACGCCAAACATGCTCACCCTTATGATTTTAATGCGATTCGCTACGTCTTTGCCGGAGCAGAAAAGCTACAACAAGAAACCCGTGATACCTGGATGGACAAGTTCGGTATTCGTGTTTTTGAAGGCTATGGAGCCACCGAAACTTCGCCAGCTTTATCATTAAACACACCAATGTATCACTCCGCAGGTTCAGTTGGTCGTTTGCTACCAGGTATTTCTTATCAACTAGAAGCCGTAGAGGGAATTGCTGATGGCAAGCGTTTACATGTTGCAGGCCCGAATATCATGCTGGGATATCGGTTGATTGATAACCCGGAACAATTGGTTCCTCCACAATCAATGTTTGGTAAGGGCTGGTATGATACCGGAGATATTGTCTCTATTGATGACAATGGCTTTTTGCATATTTTGGGACGCGCCAAACGCTTCGCAAAAATTGGCGGTGAAATGGTGTCTCTGGCAGTCACTGAACAATTGGCCACAAAAACATGGCCAGATGCAGTACATGCAGCGATTAGCATACCTGACCCTGCTAAAGGTGAACGTATTATTCTAATCACCAGCCAAGTCGATGCCACACGAAATGAACTATCTAATAATGCTGATGGTATCTCTGAACTTAATCTGCCAAAGCAGATTATCAGCAATGACCAGATTCCATTGCTTGCCTCTGGAAAAATTGATTATTCCAGTGTTTGTGTGCTGGCCACAGACCTTCTCGACACATGAGCAAATCTGTCCTCGCTCTGTTATTAGCACAATTTCTGTCTGCCTTTGGCGACAATGCAATCCTGTTTGCAGTCATTGCATTGGTCATGCAAAACAGTGATTTACCAAGCTGGTACATCCCTGCCCTGCAATCTGTATTTATTCTTGCCTATATTCTGCTGGCACCGTTTGCTGGACCATTCGCAGACCAACGCCCCAAACGTATCGTGCTATTGCTAGGTAATTTGTTAAAAGCTGCTGGAGCTTTATTAATACTGATCCATGTCGAACCACTGATCGCATTTCTGTTGGTTGGAGCAGGTGCAGCGATTTACAGCCCAGCAAAATATGGCATTCTGCCTGAACTGGTTGACGAACAACAACTGGTAAAAATCAATAGCTGGGTTGAGGGTTCCACCATTGTCGCCATCTTACTTGGTATGCTGGTCGGTGCAAAACTAGCCGATCAATCAATTGCACTTGCTTTACAAGTGACCATCGCTTTATTCATCTGTTCTGCCTTGGTGACACTGATATTGCCATCCGTTCGCCATCAAGGCAGCGAACAGATATCAGCCATGGATTTTGTCAAAGATATTAAACTGTTTTTCGGCCAGCCAATTGCTCGTTTCAGCATTCTGGGAGCAGCACTATTCTGGTCAGCCGCAGCAGTACTGCGAGTGATGATTGTTGCCTGGGGAGCGTTGATACTGGGCATGACCACTGCCAGCGATATCGCCGAATTAACCCTTTTCTTAGCCATTGGCATTATTATCGGATCAGCACTGGCACCACTACTGATACCCATGCAACATCTACGCAGAGTACGTTATGCCGCTTTTGCCCTAGGCATATTGATGGTTTTACTCGCGTATATGGAAACCCTCTGGCCCGCACGCATTGTCATGCTAATGATTGGAATCGCAGGTGGAATTTTCATCGTACCAATTAATGCAACCTTACAAGAAATTGGACATAAATCCATCGGTAGCGGCTCAGCAGTCGCCATTCTCAATTTTTTTGCAAACTTGGGAATGCTGTTCTCGGTCGGCATCTATACCCTGGCAGAAAGCATGAACGTCCCGGTTATCACCTCAATGAGTGTCGCAGGTATCATGGTATTAACAATCGCCATTATCATTGCACTTAAGCTGCCGAAACAACCCATCCAACAGCTTCCTGGAAGCTAAGTACCTGATCATAATTAATTTAACAAATTTTGCACAGGATTTTTTTTCAGCTTCAAGGCGCATAAATAGGCGCATAGTGAGCTATGTAACTATTTATGCAACGCCGAAGATGAGAAAAAAGACCAGCAAAATGTTAAATTAATTATAATCAGGTACTTAAGCACATCAGGAGTTAATCATGCGATTACTACACACCATGTTACGCGTTGGCAATCTTGAAAAATCACTGCAATTTTATACCGAAATCCTCGGCATGGATTTACTGCGCCGTGATGATTATCCAGAAGGACGCTTTACCCTTGCTTTTGTCGGCTACGCACCGGAAACACAATCCACAGTGATCGAATTAACCCACAACTGGGATACCGATCAGTATGATTTAGGTGCAGGTTACGGACATATCGCCATTGGTGTAGACGATGTTTACCAGGCCTGTGAAAAAGTACGCGCCAGTGGCGGCAATGTTGTCCGTGATGCAGGGCCTATGAAAGGTGGCACCACTGTCATCGCCTTCGTAGAAGACCCTGATGGCTACAAAATTGAATTACTGGAAGATTGTGCCAATCACTGAGATCAAAACCATCTATTGTCATCTAACAAATGACTGATTTTATACCTACGCATGAACACAGGAAAGTATTTCATCATCAAGACTGGTCTTCTGATGCTAGCAATTCTATTTGCTCTGAATTGATGAAGCACCAATATCTCAGTTACACACCAAACGAAATCCTAAAAAAGCAAATTGCTCGGTTGGATCAAAATAATCACGACATGCGGAACGAGCGCTTCTGCCTCCGGTAAACCAGGAACCTCCGCGCAATATTCGAGGACGATAGGATTCGATAATTTGTGAGTTAACTGCTCTTGGCCCAGGTTCTTCGTAACAGTCTCCACACCATTCTAGAACATTGCCGTGCATTTCGTACAAGCCCCAAGCGTTGCATGGTAGACTGCCAACTTCAACAGTTTTTCTTCTGTAAAGTCCACTTGAGGCTCCAGCATAAGCATAATTGCTGTCAAAATTTACCATGTCGGCTGTGATGTTTTCACCAAAACTAAACGCAGTTGTAGTTCCAGCGCGACAAGCATATTCCCACTCAGCTTCGGTAGGCAACCGGACTGACAACCCATGTGAAAAGTTGTTGATTTCATTAATGAATTGTTGGGCATCATGCCAACTGATTCTTTCCACTGGTCGTAAGCCATTTTTGAAACGACTTGGGTTATTGCCCATTACAACTTCCCATAGCGCCTGGGTAACCGTTGTTTCAGCCATCCAGAATCCTTTCGAGATACCGACATGACGCTGGATTTCGTCTGGATGACGTTGCGCTTCCTGTTGCGGTGATCCCATCAAAAAAGTAGCGGGCTCGTTCCAGCGATAACGCTGAAAAATACCTTTATAATCGAATTCAACCCACAGACCGTATTGATCTTCGCCACAGTCTTTTGCATAGGGCTCTGGAAATACATCAGGAAAAATATCTAATTCACGCATAGGCATTCTCGTTGTTATCAGACAAGCTTCAAACAATTTCTTGCTCAATACAAGTATCGCATTGAAAAAATGACATAGCTATCAATAAATAATCTTGGGTCTGCATGTAAGTTAACATAGCTCATACACACTCATCTCGATCTCATGTTTTCCTTGACACTATCTAAGTAATACCATTCTTCGATTCGTAGTACCATTATTGGCATGTAACATTGATAGAAATCAACAAGGAGAACTGCAATGCCAAAAATCATTCGTTTTCATGAAACCGGAACAGCGGAGGTACTTATGG
The DNA here is from genome assembly GCA_965224565.1 of Methylococcales bacterium. GTDB lineage: Bacteria > Pseudomonadota > Gammaproteobacteria > Methylococcales > DRLZ01 > DRLZ01. Next base: position 2,123,956 of record CBDCZN010000002.1, read on the forward strand.
TTGAAAACTTACCTGTAACAGAACCAGGTGAGAGTGAAATTCGTTTGAAAGTAAAAGCAATCGGTCTTAACCGTGCTGAAGTGATGTTTCGACAAGGACAATATCTGGAAGCTCCAGAGTTTCCTTCGCGAATCGGTTATGAGGCTGCGGGGATTGTTGATGCGTTGGGTATTGGAGTTAACAACGTTCAGATCGGCGACCATGTCAGCACCATTCCCGCCTTTTCGATCGGTAAGTATGGTGTCTATGGAGAAAGCGCCATCGTTCCAGCCTATGCAGTCGCTCATTACCCTGATAATCTTTCAGCAATCGAAGGAGCTGCTATCTGGATGCAGTACCTGACAGCATTCGGTGCGCTGATTGACATTGGTCAATTACAAAAAGATCAATCTGTATTGATTACTGCCGCTAGCAGCAGTGTGGGATTGGCCTCGATTCAGATCACCAAAGCTGTCGGTGCGTTGGCCATTGCCACGACTCGTAGTGCGGAAAAAAAACAATTCCTGCTTGATGTAGGTGCAGATCATGTCATCGTCTCCGATGACGAAGATTTGCAAGAATCAGTGATGGCAATCACCGATGGAAAAGGAGCAAATGTTATATTTGACCCTATCGGTGGACCGATGCTAGAGAGACTTGCCAATGCTGCCGCTTCCAATGCAACTATTTTTGAATACGGTGCATTATCTGCAGAGCAGACCATTTTTCCTTTATTTACATCACTGGCTAAAGGCTTAACTGTTCGTGGATATACTTTATTCGAAATTACTCAGGATGCAGAAAAGCTGACTCGTGGCAAGCAGTATGTCTATGACGGTCTCGATTCCGGCGCATTGAAACCGGTCATTGATCGCACCTTTCCACTGGACTCTATTGCCGATGCTCATCGATATATGGAATCTAACCAGCAGGTCGGCAAAATTGTGGTCACTGTCTAAATACCTGGTCAAGATCTTGCTAAATGGCGCATTGCTGCGTTAAAAGTGAACTCAAAATGCTCACATACTCCAGTATGCTGTGCTTTCTCGTCCACTTTTGCCTTGCACTGCATCCATTGATCAAGATCTTGAACAGGTTTTTAGGGACAAGTATTATCGATATTGTCAAAAATATCCGTGATCGTATCAACAAAACCAATGCCAGCTCCATCAGTCATCTGATAAAAGATAACATTAGGCATGATGACTGCTGTATGCCCACTAAATCCCGACATAACAGGGACTTGAGTATTGGCACCACAAGCTCTCATTGAGGTTGTTGCACCCACATGATAGCGCCAAAAACCATCATCATAGTTAAAATTAGCAAGCCCTGCAGATAAGCCCTGAGGTTCACCACTCAGAATGTCATTCAACATAGCATTATCACAGGTCGCTTGCTTGTGCCTCACCATTTGCTAGCCATTCGCTAATACGGGCAATGTCGTTGGCCTTAGCAGAGAGACCATAACCTCCCCAAGCATCACCTTCTGTTGTGCGACGAATGCCTCGAATTGTTTGACTAAGACCAATCTCATCATAAACGGGTACCATAATGTCATTAAAACCATCTGCACCGACACCCAGCATGTCATCTGCCATATCAGTCAATGCATAACTAATTAGCTCATGATCTGAAGTATGAGAAACCATTTGTGTTCCAGGAATTGCTTTTCGTGACAAAGCGTTACATGCGAAGTCGGCACGCTGAGTACGCGCTTCTTGCAGAAAATATCGATTCCGCATGACTCCACCATTTTCATCACCTTGGAAGCGTGCTTGAGTATAGTTTCCGGTAGCCATATCTAACGCATTTTCAATTGTCACATCGTCCCAGTTACCCGAACTAATACACTCCGGTACTCTTGACGCTATCGATTCATCTATAAAACCAGACCACAATTTCTCCGCCCGCATGACTGCAAGTGAGCTGAATATTGACTTGGTAAATGAATACACACTAGTCGTCATTTCCGAGCAGTAAGGATGTGCACCATAGCGGGTAACACAGCCATCAACATAGTTAATTCCATTAACGATGACACCATACATATGCAGGTCAGCAGGCCTGATCTTAGGGTGATAATGGCTTAAATCAACTCCCGGGAAGTCAATAGATAGTTCGGCAGTGGGTCTAACTTGTTACTTAACCTGAGGATACTGTGTTAAAGTAATGATTTTGCGGTGATATCACATGACCTGTTATCAAGAAGTCAACTGTCCAGCTTGTGGCAGCAACAACATTATGAAATCAGGACGGAGTGTGCGGGATATTCAACGCTATCGTTGCCAACAGCAGGATTGTTCGACCAAAACGTTCATGCAGGAATATCGTTATAAAGCATACGAACCAGGCATCAAAGAGACAATCGTTGACATGGCAATCAATAGCAGTGGTATTCGAGAGACTGCACGCGTTCTCAAGATTAATAAAAACACAGTCATCCGTACTTTAAAAAAAAACAGAATTGCATCGTCCAGGTAACCCCTTTATTTCATACCTTAAATACGGAAACCCCGCTAGAAGTTAGGCTGGAACTGGTTTGCGACGCGGCTGAACTGGATGAGCAGTGGTCGTTTGTGGGTAACAAGTCAAATCAACGTTGGTTATGGCATGCCGTTGATCATGCAACCAATACAGTGCTCGCTTATGTTTTTGGCAAACGCAAAGACACTGTTTTTCAAGAATTGAAAGCATTGTTTGCACCATTCAATATTGGTCGTTATTACACCGATGATTGGGGCGCATATGAGCACCATCTTAAACCAGAGACGCATGAAATTGGCAAAACAAACACACAAACAATTGAACGCAAGAATCTTAATTTTAGAACCTGGATTAAACGCTTAACACATCGAACAATCTGCTTTTCTAAGTTGGAAACAATGCATGATATTGTGATTGGCTTACTCATTAATAAAGTGGAATTTGGACGAGACATCCATGCCTAATTACAGGTTCAACCCACTACCCAATGTTCGTCCATATCCAAAGTTCAGGTTCTTCAAATAAAGGTGTAACTTTATAGCTTTCTTTGCTATTTCTAATTTTTCTAGCTTTAGCTAAATCATTTTTAGCTTTTAGTGCTTTATCCAACAAAATGCTAGCAGGCTCATCACCAGCATCTTGCGGAACAAGCTTCCCACGCACCGCCAATTCCAAAATCAACTCACGCAGTTTTTTAATTCCATAAGCATCCTGCTTCTTACTGCTCCCTCGACCCACTGCTTTTTTATTCTTTTTTGCGGTCGTCCAAACATCCAGATTATCGGTAATAATATCCAGCATTAAACATCACCCTTCAGTGCTTGTTGCAAAATAGTTTTAAGCTGACTGCGCAAGTCTGTAATAGAGGCTTGCTGCGCTTGATACTGTTGCAAAAGCTCTTCTGGGTCGTGGTTTATTATTTCACCAATATGTGGGTTTTTAATATCCAGATTGTAATTGCTGGACTTTATCTCTTCTATCGAGACTTTCCACGCCTGTGCAGTCTCAACTCTTTTAGCAAAACCATCAGCCTCATCACCCCACCAGTCAATTTCTGTCTGAAATTCTTTAAATTGCATGGGCTTGGTTTTGTTATAACTTTTCACCCCTTCTAGATAAGGGTGTTCGTAATACCAGAGTTGTTGAGTGGGCTGGCCTTTGGTAAAAAACAGCAGGTTGGTTTTTATCCCTGTGTAGGGCGCAAATACGCCATTGGGTAGGCGCACGATGGTGTGCAGATTGCATTCTTCTAACAGACTTTGTTTTAAGCGCGTTTTCATACCTTCGCCAAATAGGAATCCATAGGGCAACACCACGGCGGCACGTCCATTTTGTTTCAGCAATTTGATAATCAATGCCATAAACAAGTCTGCGGTTTCGCGGGTGCGTAGATTGGCTGGAAAGTTATTTTCTATGCCGTCTTCTTCCATTCCGCCAAAGGTAATGTGTCAACACTAAACCGGACAGTTTAGTTGTGCGTGTGGGTGGGCCTTCAGTACTTGTCAGTCAGGGTCTGATGACTCTTCCGGATGAGTGATGGTGTTGAATACTTTGGAAAATGATGCGATCTTGTGCTGCTTTAAAACCTGTATTCCATCGTATAACCACGTCCTGAGGACGTGGGTAGGTTCGTAGGCTCTGGCCTGATGAATTTGATGATGTAAAGTAAAGTAATCCAAAATATTGTATAGCCACCATAAATAATATGGAGCTCGGCAATCAGCATATTGAATCAGTGAGCACATGCTCTAGATCACTATCAGTATAATCGGTGTAGATTAAGGAAGTATCATGATTGTGTCTCAAAGAAAGAAGTAAAATTTCAGCAATATGCTGAGGTTATGCAGAAGCCTAAAACACCCTTCTAGGGTGAGATCAAAACCACGTTCTAAGAACGTGGATATTTACTTTATAGTTACTGTAGCCAGTGACTAAAATCTCTGTTTAACAACGTTTGCAGAATATTTACATCATCTGTAAATGTTTCGGCTAGCATTCTGCGCGTCTCTGGATCTAAAGGCGGTCGTTCTTTTCTGACCTGATTCTTTTTTACCAACCGCTTGCGATAACGCTCAATCCAGCTTTTTTTTACTTGTTTTCTGCGCTTTTTATGTTGTTGTAATGTCAACATAAAATTCGCCAGGCGCTTAGGCGGGCGTTTCAGGATGCGTTGCAAAAATTTGTACTTGATTGCCTCATTTTCGCCTTTACGCGGAAAATCAGTGCGTCCATCATATTCAAGATCCAAAAATGCAAGCACGTTTTTGTAAGCCTGTAAGGTATCCGAGACAAAATCATCAAACACAACAACATGGACACGATCACGACCAACCAGATTGATTAATTTTTGTACATAGTTTCCTACGCTACCGACTTCTTTATATTGCAGCATATGTGGATACTGACAGTCTTTTGGTAATTGCAAACCTTGGCTGCGAACTTCCTGCAGTTGCCAGGCAACGCGAAAATCCTGTTGATCCTCTTCCAGAAATTTCAACATGCGGGCATGATAGGAGTAGATCATATCAACCGGATTGCGCACACTCACAATAAATTTCGCTTGCGGATTCAGATTTAAAATACTTTTTATAGCGTCTTCAGAATAAAGATAAGAAACAGATCCTTCACCAACGGCAGTGTGTTCAGGCGTTTTATGAAAGAAAAAGCGCTGGAGATAATCGCGCTCGATATCTGGATTATCCAGCAAGTCGTGCAATAGGGTAAAAAAATGTGGTTCTTTTGGTTTTGAAAAACAAACGTTTGGATGCTTGGATAAATATTTGGACATGGCAGTTGTACCACAACGTGGTGCACCGACCAGAAAAAAAGTAGGGTAAGCACTGATTTCCTCAGATATCATCTAAGAACCTGATCTCGTTGAATGCGCATTGCTGCGTTAAAAGTGGGCTGCATGCATTGAACAGGTTCTTGGCAGTTTTGGTTTGTGTGTTGATGTCCAGAATCGTTATCCTTGGTGCTGTTGATCTTGTTCAAGAAGATAATCGCGGTAACGTTGTTCCCAAACCTGCAGGTTTTTTTTGGCATCAACCACATAAGCACTGCGTTGTAATAAAAATAATAATATCTTGCTGGCGATGCGGCCTGGCGCTTTCATGGGACGATCAACATCAAGGAATAAAATTACCCGTTCTTCGTCTGTATTATTGTGTACCTCGTGTTCATAGGAATCATCCAGAACCACACACTTTCCCTCTTGCCAGGAAAAATTGACATCATCCACGCGCATTGTACAGTTTTGACGGTCTTTGGGGATTTTTAAACCCAATTGAACTCGTATAACTGCTTTGGTAACTCCGCGATGTGGCGGAATATGGTAGCCGGGAGCAAGAATCGAAAACCAGGCGTTTTGTAAGCCAGGAATTTTCTCTAAAACAGCTGCAGTTTGTGGACAACGCTTGCAGTTAATAGCACTAGTTTCATGAAACACCACAAGCGGAAAGGTCTTCCAGTTATCACCCTTAGAGATCCGCGTTTGATCTGGTGATATTTGATGAAATGCAGGAATCAATTCCTTGTGTAGTAACACTGCATCCAATTCAGTTCGCATTGCTTGCCAGTTGTCTTCCAGCGTTTTTACCCATGCAAACTGGCTGGCATCAAATACAGGAGAATCGCCCACCAGCGATTGTTTAGCCATAAAATCATTGGCAATTGAACGGATAAAAACCTTACCAGCTTTCTTAATCAGTTTACGCCGTTTGTTTCTCAAACGATCAATCCAATTAGTTGCAACCTGGTTTTTGGTATTGTCAGCTTTCACCATTACCTCTTAAATCACTACATCCATAGCCTGAATTATGCTTGCCATATTCCTGGATGCACAACAGGATACCTGATCTTTGAGGAGGATGCTTTATACTTCTTGAAATAGATTGTTGAGCGTTTGTTGAAGATTGTGATGGATGGGTGGTGGCGCAAGGCAATAGTGAACGTAAAGCTACAGAAAGTAGGAGATATGAGCCTATTGAGTTATTACATTTATGAAATGACAAATCAGTTGAAAAGGCGCCTCATTTCCTTTTCTGGCATACAGAAGCCAAACTACTCTGACTTATAGGGAAATTAAATGGCCAGCTGATCTATCGAATTAATTTCAACTGCTAAAGAAAATCATAGCCTGTTGCAGGTATTGGTTCTTTTTCTTCTTCGACTTCATCGGGCTGGTATTCAATGACGACATAGCCAAGTCCAAGGTTTTTCTGTTTCAGTAACAATGCGTTATATGAACAATTAGATTCGTTCACAATAATGGTGTCATTCTCCTTAAACACGCGAGATTCTACTATCAGATAATGACGATCTGCGACTTTATCTTGTTTTCGGTAAATTAGCGCAACAGCTTTTATTTCTTGAAATTGATCGTTATCTGCTTGCTGTTTGCCTGGTTTTTTCTTGTCATCAACATACAACTCGATGTTAACTGACTGGACAGCATTGGTGATATTTTTAAGCTCAAACCAGGTAACACTATCTGATCTAGGCATTAACATTCTGGATACCAGTCCTAATCCAAACTTTTGGTTGTCTGCATCAATTTTTCTAAATCCTACCAAACTACCAATAGCAACCTGATTTCCAGAGTCCAATGTACATTTTAGACTTTTGCCTGATGCTACTTCAGCTCGAAAAACGAGACCAGCTTCCTGGTTATCTGTATTCTGCAAGCCTTTGCTAATTGCATGTAACCCAATAGCCACATCTTGGTGTAGAGTATTATCAAATTTGACAGGCTGTCTGGCAGGAGTTCCTTCCCACTGACGAAACATATGCTTTAACAAGTCAGAATCAAAACAATTATCTGTCACCGAGAACGCAGTTGCTGCAAAGTAGCGTCCCAGATTAGTCTTCATTAATTTGGCTTTTTTGTGTGCCAGTTTAATCAAGTCATCCATAAAGCATTGATAAACAACGCTGTCCTCATCCAGGTCACTGTCGATATCAGCCCAGGATGGTGCTTGATCATTATCCATGCTGACAAAATAGCCTAGAGGAATTTGCCCAGATGCGATTTGTTCCAGCTTGATAACTGATGCCCATTCAAACAGATAATGATTGACGCGTAGTATTTCACGATCATACATTCCGTAAGGATCAGCTGAACTCAATGCAATAATTTGTTTGTAGGTATTAGCAATTGTTGTGTTGACTTCGCCAGAAAAGCGATATTCATTGATTTTGGTATTTTCGCAGATCTTATCTGGTAGTACGTTGAACAGGGAATGGATATCCATCCAGATCCAGGTAGGCTCAGATAAATGTACCAGATAATGGGTGATTAAAATGTTACTCAGTAATCGTATTAACCGTTGAAGAAGTGTCGGAAGGAGCTTGTGATATGCGCGATTACTCAGTTTTTTGTGACCAGTCTTGACCAAATACCAGTATGCAGTCGCATATTCCTGTGAAATTTTAATCTGCAAAGCCACAATTTTCTGTGTTTTATCTGGTAATGGCAGAGCTTGTCCGCAAATTTTTGAATTCAGAAAATCTTCTATTGTTGCATATACGGGTTGCAAAGCCTCCAGTGCTTCAAATTGTTGCTGAAGATCAATATGAGTGGTATTGATATGTTCCAGCTTATCGTTTAGCTGACGCGTTAACATGCCAATATTCGCAGCTGGTAAATCATTCAGCCATTGCTGCATGTTTTGACGTTTGAATTCTGAAGCATTTTTTAACTCATGCTTCGGCTCTACGAGCTTCAAGTAATAAAGGTTTTTAACCCTGGGTCGAATAGCCATAATTACAATAGTCAGTGATATAAAGTAAGTCGTTAGTTAAATTGCATACTATTCCAGATAGTGGCCGTTCATGCACACCATTTGTTCTATACAATAGTTATTTAGAGCTCTAATTGTCTGGATTGATTTGAAAACTCGAAATGTTAGCCATCAACCCATGTGTTCACCCGATTTTCTTCTTATCTAAGAGGTGATGCACGACAATTACCTAAATGAATAGATATGATTGTCATGATGTTTTCAGTCAATTGTCCAAATTACGAACAGCTGGTCAATCACAAGTATAGGATATTTTAAGGATTTTGCTGGATTATCCAAAAACCTGTTCTAGACCTTGGCTTGCTCGAAAGAATAAACCCAAGAGGTTATTATGAAGATTAATTTTCTCACGTATGGTAATGACTAATAACCCTTACATTTGAGAAGCTGTTTGGTTAGAAAATGTCCGCTGCAAAGCCCTTGAAATCGTTGTATTTTTCCGTTGCTTCTCGTTAAATAGCGCAACTATTCGCCTCGAAGCAGCGAAAAAGTCCAATCGATTCAAGAGTTTTTCGCTTGGACATTTTTTAACCAAACAGCTTCTGAGAGTATTTTGAATTGGATGATATCTATTCGCAGATGAAAATTTAGCATCTAGTGTATGCACTTTTTGCGGATAGTTTTGTTGGATAACCTTGCTAGTAGATTGAGTAGACACGCGTTTTCGCCTGACTCTGGGGCAAAATAGCGGGTAACCTAAGCCGTTACAGATTACGCTGAGCAGTTACAAAGTTTTCTGGTAAAATTCTTGATTCAGTTGCTACTGATATGGGGTTTTGTGTCATGAAAACTCAGTCAATAATTATGGATAAGCCTATATAAGAGCTAATAGAAGACATGAGAACAGATTACAGAAGAATTCATGTTATTGCGTAAAATAATGAAATCTTGAGAAAATACTCTGAAACCTAAACGAAGCAAAGCGATCAAGCATGATTCAATATTCCACTCAAACAGGTAAGCGTTACCCGCCTGGAGCGACTACTAAACCTGGCGGCATCAATTTTTGTATTTTCTGTCGGCATGCGACAGATATCGAACTGCTGCTGTATGAACGTTGTGATAGTATCAAACCATTCCAGATAATTAATCTTGATCCCGATATCAATCGAACGTTTTTCTTCTGGCATGTCTTTGTCGAAAACCTGCCACCAGAAACCGCCTATACATGGCGCGTGGGCGGCCCTGATGATACCCGTTGCACTGGTTTTCGTTTCGACAAACGCAAACAATTACTCGACCCCTGGGCAAACGCGGTTAGTGATTCATTGTGGGATCGTAACCAGGCTTCCGATCCAGACCAGGAATTACCTTCCTCAATGCGAGCTATCGTTGCGGATGACTCTGATTATAATTGGGAAGGTGATCAGCCAATTAATCGCTCGTCTGAAACAAGTATTATTTATGAAATGCATGTTGGTGGATTCACACGGCATAAAAGCGCAAATGTTCAATTTCCAGGTACTTTTCGTGGATTGATTGAGAAAATATCTTATCTCAAACAGCTGGGTATCACTGCGGTTGAATTACTTCCAATTATGGCATTTGATGAACAGGATATCCCAAAAGGCACACAAGATTTAGGCCTTAAAAATTACTGGGGCTACAGTACCCATAGTTTTTACAGTCCACATCCAGGTTACTGCGTTACACCTGAAAAAGGCACTCACGGACGTGAGTTTCGTGACCTGGTTAAAGCACTGCATAAGGCAGGTATTAGCGTTATCCTGGATGTGGTGTTCAATCATACCGCTGAAGGTGGCGCAGATGGTCCAACGATCAACTTCAAGGGTTTCGGTAATCAGGATTTTTATCATCTCGACGACAATGATCGGCGTATTTATAAGGATTATACTGGTTGCGGCAATACCGTTAATTGTAACCATCCAATGATGGCTGCTCTGATTGTTGAGTGTCTGGAATATTGGGTACGCGAATTTCACATCGACGGTTTTCGTTTCGATCTAGCCAGTATTTTTTCGCGTGGCGAAGATGGCGAGCCAATGCATCATGCACCGGTTTTGTGGAATATCGAATTTTCAGATGTTTTGGCACATACCAAACTGATCGCTGAAGCGTGGGATGCTGCTGGACTGTATCAAGTGGGTAATTTCCCGGGCTTTCGTTGGTCAGAGTGGAATGGTAGTTACCGTGATGTGATGCGTCGTTTTGTGCGTGGCGATCATGGTTTGATTAGTGAAGTCGCAAATCGCCTCAGTGGCAGCAGTGATTTTTATAAAGCCAATGGTCGCCTTCCGATTAACAGTGTCAACTTTGTAACCTGTCACGATGGTTTTACTCTGAATGACCTTGTCAGCTACGAGCATAAGCATAATGAAGACAATGGTGAAAACAACCAGGACGGTAGTAATGAAAACTATAGCCATAACTATGGTCATGAAGGTCCCGTCGACAGTGTAGAAATTGAAAATTTACGTAGATGTCAGGCAAAAAATGTTATCGCGATATTGCTGTTGAGTCAGGGTGTTCCTATGCTACTGGCCGGAGACGAGGTGCTGAAAAGCCAAGGTGGAAATAACAACGCCTATTGTCAGGACAATGGTGTTAGCTGGTTTGATTGGCAGTTATTGGATAAAAACCACGACATGTTGCGTTTTGTGCAACAGATGATTGCATTTCGCAAACGCCATCCAAATTTAATGCGGCGACGGTTTTTAACTGGAAAACCCAACAGTCACCGACCTCTGGCAGATATTGTCTGGCACGGCTATGCGCTCACTGAGCCACTGTGGGCAGATCCTGATGCCTGCTATCTGGCTTTTACACTGGATGCTGTTAGTGATTCTGAAGAACCGCTATACGTTATGATTAACATGGGTGAAAATAGTGTAGAAGCACCTTTGCCTATTTTCCCGGACTATATCTGGTATCTCGCCGTTGATACCAGCCATCAAAGCCCCCAGGATATCGTCGAACCTACCCAGCAAATCCAATGTACTAACGCGCACTATGTTGTAAAACCACGCTCTGTCGTTGTTTTGGAAAGCTGGCCAGATGGTGTTGAGCGATTAATTCAGTAATTCATATATGTGCTTTTTCTAAGGTCAGACTTTACCCAAAAAATAGCATAAACTAACACTCTATCCATTGATGGTTAGAATGGTTGTATTTTTTATAAATGAGGATTGTTATGACAGTATTGCCAGAACAAGTAAGTAGTGCATGGAAAAACCGGGAAGGCCCTATCATTTTATCAACTGTTAATGGCGATGGTATTCCTAATGCTATCTATGCTTCCTGCGTGTCAATATTTAGCTCAGACATGATCGTTATTGCAAACAATAAATTTTCTAAAACACTGGAAAACATACTATCCGGCAGTAAAGGTTCGATCCTTTTTATTACAAAGGAAGGAAAATCCTATCAGATTAAGGGAAGTATCGAATACCACAAAGAAGGTAATATTTTTGAGGACATGAAGCAATGGAATCCGAAACAGGATCTGGGTTTTGGTGCAGCTGCATTAAAAGTGGAAGAGGTTTATACAGGAGCAGAGAAGCTTCTATAGGTATAAAAAACAACCCACATCTCTATTCTGTAAAAAACCTCGGGCTAACGATCAGCACCGTTTGGATTGGAAAGCATAATGTGCTGAGAACCTATTTTAACGACAAGCTCTTTTTCTCCAACAAAATAGGGTCGCCAATACTTGATTGAAAAAGGCACAGCAATGTTCAACCAAAATGCAGTAAACATTAACGTATAGAATGCTGCAGTTGTAAATATATCATTTTGAACATAACCAATATCCAGAACCACAAATGCCAGTTCAGCGCGTCCCAACATGCCGAAACCGATCATAATACTCTCATGCCACGCAAAACTACCTGTAAAACGAGCAGCCAGCATTGCAGAAATCACCTGAATAAAAAAAACACCGATGGTTAAAGCCAACATTTCAGGAATTACCGAGAGAACTATCTCGAAATCCAGCACAATTTTAGTGCCCAGATTGACAAAAAAAACCGGTCCCAGCCAGGAAAAGGCAACATTATCGATGATCAGCTTACACTTTTCATAATCCTGCACCTGGCGTTGTTTATTTTCATGAAAGTGTTCCTGTTTTAGGATCAAGCCAGCCATATAAGCACCGACAGCCGGGTGAAAGCCAAATTGATGAGCGACCAGACTGATTAGTAGCGCAAGCAACAAAATCGTCAATGTTGGTTGACCGTTTTCGCCCAACATCAATAAATCACGAACACCGTAGTGTTCCAGAGCAGGAATACCATATCTGTTACGTTCGAGAATCGGAATGCGGGCTTGACAGCGTTTCCAGAATGGCACAAGGCGTTCAATCCTGATTGTACTATTACAGGGGAAAATCCAGATGCCAAGTAAAGTCACAATGCCAAAAAACAGCAAAGTCTTTATTCCGATAGTAAACACCTGATCAAATGAAATCTCTGCCTGGCCTGTTGCCAAAGGAACCAACAATGCAACCAAAGCCAATGATGCGATATCATCCAGAACAGCTGATGTCATAATGCCGCGTGCAGCATCTGATTGATGCAGACCTTCGCTTCGCAGTGAAACCATGGTGAGAGAAACAGCTGTTGCAGTCATCGCTAAACCACACATCAGGGCAAGCTTAACATCCCCCCAAAACTGTAACGAGAGGAAATAAGCCACCAAAAATGGTCCGATTGCCCCAAAAAGAGCAATACCCCAGGCGCGTTTAATCCCCTGGACGAATTTGCTTGAATTTTCTTCAAATCCTAAAGCAAACATAATGAGAATAATACCGACTTTGGCGAAACCTTCGATAAACGGAGTGGTTTCCTCAGGTAGAATACCTGTATTGACCATCAAGCAACCAAAAGCAAGAAAATAGACGACTGAGGTAAGTTTAGATAGCCTGGCCAGATAAGAAGACAGAAATACGCAGACCCAGATAATAGCGAGATGATTAAGATCCAGCATGTGCTAACCTCAATGTAGAACAGTGACAGTTGTTACTATTTGTTATCTTACACGCAAGATTCAACAATAGTTGTCGTTTCATAGAAACACTCCACAATATTGTATCCATGTGTTGACATAACACATCGTGTATTGGACAGAGCAGATATTCTGATTGGAGACTGTAAATGATTTTGTGTAACTGCCGTATTGTTAAATGAAGTCCGCCAATCGGTCTTCAAACTGAATGATAAAACGATTCATCGCCATTTTCCAGTGATGGATCGGCATCGTCCATTTTTTGGATGCGGCCATAATGGCTAAATACACCACTTTCTTGGCGGCATGATCCGACGGGAAAAGCTTCCGTTTTTTAATCGCTTTGCGGATAACACTGTTCAATGATTCAATGGCATTGGTGGTGTAGATGGCTTTCCTGATATCTTGCGGATAATCAAAGAAGGTATTGAGGTTTTCCCAATGGCTACGCCAGCTTTTGCTGATTTGGGGATATTGATCATCCCACCGCTCAGCAAATTGGTCGAGCGCCAATAACGCCTCTTCTTCGGTACTGGCGGTATAAACCTGCTTTAAATCACCGGTAACGGCTTTGTAGTCTTTCCATGAGACATATTTCAAGCTGTTACGTACCATGTGGACAATGCATAACTGAATGTCGGTATCGGCGAAAACGGCATGAATGGCATCAGGAAAGCCTTTTAATCCGTCGACACACGCAATAAGGATGTCTTTAACGCCTCGGTTATTGAGCTCTGTCAGCACGTTTAGCCAAAATTTAGCGCCTTCATTCTCAGACAGCCACATGCCTAAGAGTTCTTTATGCCCGTCCATATTCACCCCTAGGGCAAGATAAATGGATTTGTTAATCACCTGTTTATCCTGGCGTATTTTCACCACAATGCAATCGAGGTAGACGATGGGATAGATGGCATCTAGCGGCCTAGACTGCCATTCTACAATTTGCTCAAGTACAGCGTTAGTGACGTTTGAAATAAGCGTTGGTGAAATGTCTGCGTCATTCATTTCTTTAAAGGTATCCACGATATCTCGTGTACTCAGGCCTTTGGCGTATAGGCTGAGAATCTTATCATTCATGGTGGTAAAGCGCGTTTGGTTTTTTTTGACTAACTGCGGTTCAAAATCACTGTTTCTATCACGAGGAACATCAATGATGAATTGACCTTCTTCGGTTTGAAGGCGCTTACTTGAAAAGCCGTTACGGCTATTTTGTACTACCGATTCTTGATGCTTTTCATAGCCCAGGTGTGTGGCTAATTCGGCATTAAGCGCGGCTTCAACGCTGATTTTAGTCAATGTCTGACTAAAGTCAGCGAGGTCTTTTTCTGTTTTTATCCCTTTGGCTGCTTCGCGTGCAAAGGCTTCTAGTGCTTGTTTGTTCATCATGCCTACCCTTATATTCCCATTATGGGTGTAATGATAGGCAGATACACAATTTAATTTACAGTCTCTCTGATTGGCTTGCTACTGACAATGTGTTTGAATCATTTCATACCCAAAGAAAATAGGTGATACAACGCTATCAAGATTATGTTTTAAACGGCATTGATCACGCTTTTTCCGGTGGTTATATTGCTTCCTGCATTTATCCTTCTTATATTAATGATTAAACATTTACTTTGGAATGAGTAACTACCCTGTAATTGTATAACTGAATTTTCTGATTTATCAAAAGCCTGGACTTTGTTTTTGAGTGCATATGTTTGGTTGTGATGCTATCTATAGTTGGTTTTGCGCCCAAACTACTATGTCAGCTGTACTCATTGCTCCCGCTTGTCGAGCTATTTCCCGACCCTTATGAAACAGTACCAAAGCGGGGATGCTACGGATTCCGTACTGGTCTCCAATTTCCTGTTCATTTTCGGTATTAACTTTTGCTAAACGAACGTTTGGCTCCAGTATTGCCGCTGCTTGCTCAAAGGCAGGGGCCATTATCTTACAAGGGCTACACCATGGCGCCCAGAAGTCCACCAACACAGGAATGTCATTGCGATTGATATGTCGTTGAAAATTACTTGTGGTTAATACAACAGGATGAGCAGAAAAAAGAGCTTGGTGACACTTTCCACACTTGGGCTTTTCGCCAAGCCGAGTTGATGCTATTCGGTTAACTGCTGAACAATGATGGCAGACGATATAAAATAATTCACTCATCATTATTCAACATTATTTTCAGTGACAGCAATAATCTTGGATGTCACTAAACGTTTATATTCTGGCTTTGAAAATTTCTTTTTCATCGGGGGCAAAAGCAAATCGTAATATGCCACAGCTCTTAGTTTTACAATTTTACCTACGGGTAATGAATAATTTAATTCCCTGGTTTCATGGGGTTTCAATCGTGTGTCGTTTAATACTTGTGTTGCCTTTGGTGGCGATGCTGGATGGCCTTCTGCATCGCCCAGGCTGTACATAAACATGGCCTTTTTATCATCTTTAGCTGGGTGTGATTGACTGCTTGTCCATACTTCCTGACCATCTTTATCATAGCCCGTTAATTTGACATAAATATTTCGAAATGGTGCGCCTGTTGGTAAATTATGTGGAAGCTGATTAGCCAGTTTAATGCTGACTTCAAGTGTACTGGCATTTTCAGATAACGTACTCATCGTCATCAACAGGCCTTTACTGACCATTTTAGCTGAATGTCCGCCTAATAAACTATGATCAGCTTTGCCATTAACAATAGGCATATGGCAGTTCAAGCAGTTATTTGATCCACCTGCTACTGCAATTTCATCTCCAGTTTGACAGAGTGCTACTTTATTCGAATTCTTGCGTTGATCATGACAACCCATACATACTGCATTGGCTTTCATAACATCAGGATTGACTGAATTTTGAAATATTGGATGTTGCCAATCTGGATCAGTGTAATTTGTACCGGGTCCCTGTAATGATGTGTCAGAAAATTCATAGGCTTGCATACCCAGTCTCAATCCACCATTCGCTTTTTTTGTTCCCTTGAATCGGGTTATGGTATGACAGGAAACACAATTGACACCTTCGTTGTAGACTTGTTTAGCAAGTAGATTGGTTTTTCCATCTTTGGCAGCGGCGGGAGAATGACACTGCAAGCAAACCGGGTATTGACCATTTTTCTTAATGCCTTCTTGTTTAGGATTTCCTACAACAGCATTATAAAACGTCCCATGAATCGGATCTTTCAAAGCCGTACTATTTGCGTGCATTGAGCTTTCCCATTGAGAATATATTTCCTCATGACAATTCTTGCACTCTTCGGCTGATATGTGACGAAGTGATACTTTGTCTGTCGCCATGACATTTTTAGTAGAACAGTTGAAAAACAACAAGATACAGAATGAGTAAAACAGGGTATTACAAGCTATATTTAACATTAAAAAATCACATAAAATAATAATTGATCGATAAGTTATATCTAATATCTATTTTGCAAGCTAGCCACGCATCATCTCTACACATGACAAAAAACCAAGTGATTGGTGATACTCTATTAATTTCAGGGTCTAGAGGAGCGGCACAGAGCAATGCAATCAATAATGATCTGATTAGGAAATAATATGTCGTTTCCTCTTTCTTATTCTGATCTTATTTATCCGCACCGTCATTGATAAAAATCAATTGCTTGTTACTCCTGGATTTGTATTATAGGGATTCTGAGTAAGCTCGGAGCTTGGGTGTTACTCAGTGATGAGAAAGTCAACTATTCGGCTTAGCTATACTCTTCGCACATGAAAATCTAGCATTTTGTGTGCGTGATATCTTGTGGAGAGCAAGGTGGAAAATCTTAGCTGTAGTCACTCTACAGCTAAGATTTTCAACGCAGTTATCTGCAAAAAAGTGCGTGTACAGGATGCTAGATTTTCATGTGCGGAGAGTATATAAAGACAACATTAGGTGATTTTTGCAGCACAACAAATGCGATTGTTTCCTTGTTGTTGCGCAGTTTTCAGTGCCTTGTCTGTTGTTTGTAATATCGAGCTGATTTGGTTTTGGATGCTTTCATCCGTTCCGCAAGTAAGATGAGCAGGATATTCTGCAACACCAATACTCACAATTGAGTCTGTAGATTGCAATTGAGTTTGCGTGACTGAATTTTTACAAATTCGTTGAGCAATGACCTCTGCTGTACTGGTTTCTGCGCCAGGTAAAATAATAGCAAATGTTGCGGCATCGTAGCGGGTTACTGTGTCAAGAGGCAGTCGTGTTTCCTGCTTAATGACTTCTGCGACCTGCAGCACCATTTGATCAACCTCTCTGTTATCACCATGCTGTGACAGTTTTTGAAATGCGTTCAGGCTCACCAGTATTAGTGAAAAAGGTGATGGGTCAATTTTATAATGTTCGATTTTTTCTTCCAGTGCGTTCAGAAACTCAACGCGAGTGGGTAGCTTGGTTAGCGGATCTAAAATCGCGGTATGCTGATCCAGACCTTCTTGTGCCTCCAGCCATAAAACATTGATGATGCCAAATGCACAAGCCAGTAACACACCAAGTATCCAGGTAAAATACCACATGATTCCGGTTCCTGATTTAGTAGGCAGAATGTTGGTTGTCGCGAATGGTTTGCACGGTAATTTTGCCTCTCAAAACCCGGTAAACCCAGTTGGTATAAAGTATAACGATTGGTAAAAATATTATTGTTGCCCAAAACAGCACTTTTAGTGTCATATAGCTGGAACTGGCATCCCAGATAGTCAGACTGCTATTTGGATCACTACTGGATGGCAATAGAAACGGGTACATGGATAATCCGGCGGTCAAAATTGTGCCAGCAACCGACAAGCTGCTGGTGATAAAACCCAACTTCGGTTTTTGCCACCGTGAAAGCATCACCGTTAGTAAAGTCATTATAAATACAGCAATCGGAATTCTGTACAACCAGGCAAATGTATTGTAATTGTCCAGCCACGCACCAGATGCAGTTTGAACGACTTTGCCCAGTGGATTAGGGGCGGCATCAAGTGCGCCAATTGAGACGATTCGGTATCCATCCATACCATAAGCCACCCAAATGCCTGCAACTGTGAATAACACACTAAACACCAGAGCAGACCATAACACTGCTGATTGGCAACGTTGTGCAATGACACCTTCGGTACGTTTTTGTAAATAAATCGCACCGTGCATCATTAGCATGGTTACGTTCAGCAAACCTGCTAACAATCCGAATGGGTTCAACAACTCCCAAAAACTACCCGTATAGTAAGAGCGTAAATCACTGTCGAAGTGAAATGGTACTCCTAGCAAGAGATTGCCGAACACTATGCCTAAAACCAATGCGGGAACAATACCACCGATAAATAAACCCCAGTCCCAGGCATTGCGCCAGATTGGATCTGCCAGTTTGCTGCGATAGTCAAAGCCGACTGGTCGTAAAAATAACGCGAAAAGCATGAGTAACAGTGCAAAATACAAGCTCGAAAAAGCAGTTGCATAAACCAGAGGCCAGGCGGCAAATAAAGCTCCAGCTGCGGTGACAAACCAGACCTGGTTACTTTCCCAGGTTGGTCCTATCACATTAAGTAACACACGTCTTTCTTCATCAGTTTTTCCGATAAACGGTAACAAAGTTCCAATACCTAAATCGAAGCCATCCATAATTGCAAAACCAATTAATAACACTCCAATGAACAACCACCAGATGACTTTTAAGGTTTCGTAATCCAGAGTCACGCTGAACCCCCGATTTTTTCGAAGTAGTACCGGCCAGTATGTAATGCACTTGGTCCCAGGCGCGCATACTTGAACATCAGGAACATCTCTATAACAAATAGCAAGGTATAAAATCCAATAAAACCAGCCAGACTCAAATAAAGTTCACCTGCACTGCGTGTTGATACGCTCAAATGGGTCGGTAAAATTTCTGCAATACTCCACGGCTGACGACCATATTCAGCGACTATCCATCCCATCTCAGAGGCTATCCAGGGCAGCGGAATTGAATATAAAGCAGCCCATAACAACCAGCGGTACTGCATTACTTTTTGTACCGAACAAGCATAAAATGACAGCCCAAAAATCAATAACATAACAAAACCACAAGCAACCATAATCCGGAACGTCCAGAACAGTGGAGCAACTCTCGGGATAGTGTCCTTGGTTGCTTGCTGAATTTGAGATTCAGTGGCATCGACGACCTTGTCGGTATATTTCTTCAACAATAAACCATAGCCCAGGTCTTTTTTATGTTGTTCAAATTGTTCGCGAGTTGGTTGATTATCCTGACCTGATTTTAATTGTTGTAATAATTGATAAGCAACCATGCCATTGCGCACTCTTTGTTCATTGGTGACCAGAAAATCTTTAATCCCGGTAATCGGCTCATCGATGGAGCGGGTGCCGATTAAGCCTAAAACCCAGGGAATTTTGATTGCATGTTCAGTTTCCATGGTTTCTTGATTAGGAAAGCCGATTAAGGTAAAAGCCGCTGGCGGATCTTCTGTTTCCCATTCTGCTTCTATCGCTGCTAATTTGACTTTCTGCACCTCGCCATCGGTATAGCCACTTTCATCACCCAGTACAATGACTGAAACAACACTGGCAAAACCGAAAGCGGCGGCAATGCTGAAAGAACGCATGGCAAATGCCTGGTCACGTCGCTTCAGCAGATAATAAGCACTGATACCAAGTACAAACATGGCACCAGTCGAGTAGCCAGCGGCGACAGTATGCACAAATTTGACTTGTGCGGCCGGATTGAAAATCACTTCAGCGAAACTGGTGACTTCCATACGCATGGTTTGGTAATTAAATTCGGCTCCTACCGGGTTTTGCATCCAGCCGTTGGCAATCAGAATCGTTAATGCGGATAAGTTACTGGCTAATGCCAGTAGCCAAGTGCAAATCATATGCTGAACCCGGCTCAAACGATCCCAGCCGAAAAAGAACAGTCCAATCAGCGTGGACTCCAGAAAGAAAGCAACCAGTCCTTCAATCGCCAGTGGCACGCCGAAAACATCACCGACGTAGTGAGAATAGTACGCCCAGTTAGTACCAAACTGAAACTCTAACGTCAGGCCTGTTGTTACCCCGAGTGCAAAATTAATGCCAAACAGCTTACCCCAAAAACGAGTCATGTCTTTGTAGATTTGCTTACCAATCATCACGTAACAGGATTCCATAATCGCCAGGATAAACGACAAGCCTAACGTCAAGGGAACAAACAGGAAGTGATAGAGTGCGGTAATGGCAAACTGGAGACGGGATAAATCAACAACATGCTCTGAGATCATTGATTGCTCCCGAGTGGCGAAGTAGAACTGGGGAGATTCGGGTTTAATCCGATGATTGCTTCACTGACTGTTTCTGGCGTCAGGGTTTTGCTGACAGGGTCGCTAAAAAATGCATGTTTTAACGCCATCACCAGCAATAGTTTGACCACTAGAATGAGCAAAATTTCGCGTCGATAAGTATTATATAAATTTCGTTGTACCAATGGATAAGACTTCATTAATGAATGCTCTATTTCATGTATTGTAACCCAGTTGTGAGTTTATAAATCGTAACTATAAAGCGTATTTGATTGCTTAGATTGCCCTCTCATATAGAAGAGCAAGGCGCAAGCGCGTAGTTTACTGATGTAAATGAACACTTGGAATACAGCTATGGCAAAACAGAGGGCAAGCAGAGTAGATACAAAAAATCGTTCATCAACGTCACGAGATCAGACAGAAAAATGGCTTATCCTAAACGGAGAAGGCGTTAATAGAGAGTGCCGGAGGTTTGCCTCGGACTGAACCAATCTGCCATAGCTTCGGAAAGAGTACAAAATTCAATTTATCTGCATTGTGTAATATTTGACAAAAATACTCAATGTCGAATCATATCCCAAATAATGCTCAATTCGATATGGGTACTTGCCATAGTATGGTGATGGTTACTTTTCTATTGGGTTTCCCGCTGACACCCAATTGTCGATTCCACCTTGTAGAGACACGACTTGTTTGTACCCCATCAGTTTAAGCGTATTAACAGCCAAAGCCCCCCGCCCACCAGTTTTACAATAAACGAGGATTGAAACACTTTTATCGCTATCGTCGATATGCTGATTGATCTTGAATTCCAGTACACCTCGGGGGATATTAACAGCATTGGCAATATAGCCTGTTGCGTATTCATTCGGTTCCCGGACATCAAGCACCAGAGCATTTTCTGCCAATAACTTCTTTGCCTGGTTAATATCCACTTCTATAATATTTGCCTTGGCTTCCTTCACAAAATCTACTGCTTTCATATCCATTGACATTTCCTATATTTTTGAGCCCAATATTAGTGACTGGGTATTAATTAAAATCAACAACTATTAATCTGAATCAAAATAAATAATAAGTTGTGGCGTTCGAAGTTGTGTATTCTAGCCTGCTAGTGAATTAGGTTTTTGCTACAGCCCCAAAATTTTCGCAACAGTTTGTTCCATCGCACCATTAAAACCAGCTGGCGCTGCTTGAGGTATAAAGTGGCCCACATTTTCAAGATATATAATATGATCATTTATTGTGATTGGCTGATCCGGTTTTGCATTAATGTGGTAGAGCGGAACTTTGAGGCTTGCTTTTGCCGTCGAATAGTTCGCTATCCAATCGAGTAATTCTTTGAATGCGCTGTTGCCGACTGCAGGCGGTGCTGCTGACATGTCTTGAGCAATTTTATTAACTAATCCAGGATCAGCGGTTGGTTTAAACATACTGCGTACCAGCCGAGCAGTGGTTTTGCTGAAGTCTTCTTCAAATGGCTTGGTCGCTGCAGCAATTTCCTGATCAGTTTTTGGCCATTTAAACCCTGTCTCAAAGGAATCAACGGCAATCACACCATTGATTTTTTCAGGAACGTTTAGTGCTGTTTGTACTGCAATCGAGCCGCCTATGGAATGACCGATTAAAATCACTTTATCCAATTTCAACTTGCTAATGACAGCTTCAACATCTTGCGCAAATGCCGGGATTGTATAGTTTTTTCGATTGCTGCTGGATTTACCGTGTCCGGCTAGATCAAGCCTGACCACACGGAAATATTTAGAGAATAGATCAAACTGATTGTCCCAGTAACTGATATCGCAAGACCAGCAATGAATAAACAGTAACGTGGTCTTACTGCTGCCTGCGGATTGATAATGAATAGCAGTTCCGTCTGCTGACAGGACAGTATTATTGTCTGATAACTGTTCTTCTGGAGAGGCATTTTGGCAGCCAGTGAGGACTGAAAATGCAACTAAGAGAAGAAGGCAGTAGAGACGAGTATGACAAAGGAAACTATGTTTCATGCAAATACCTGGTTTGTGTTTATGACTGTTTATTTCAATGCCTTGAAGAGTGCAGAACAGATGTGATGTCTCTTATCAGCGACTCAGTTTTATTTGTCCCAATATCGCATCTTGCTGTTTGCCCCAATAGTAAAACACGAGAACCACAGCATCGACTAATAGAACTGAAATTACCAACCATGCGATTGTAGATCCGGGATGCTCATTGAACGTTGACAGTTGATAAAACAGCGTTGCTGTTAGGTATGCCAGTCCGGTTGACCAGCTGACCAGGAAAACAGTCCAACCCAGGTTTGTTTCTCGATACGCTGTGGCAGTCGTGGCGATGCATGGAAAATACAGCAAAACAAACAAAAGGTACGCGAATGCGCCTATTTGACCATCAAAATGGGTTTTTAGGGCTCCGCCAAACAGAGTTATATCCTTCGCTTGATTGGAAATAGCACCGAAACCGAACATTTTCTTCAACCCTGCTGGAATCGTCAAAAATGATTGTCTGATTGATTCCCAAAAATCAAAGGTTTGAGGTGATGATTTTTGATCTATCGAAGCAGTTTTTGAATAGATGGTTTTCAGCGTACTCACAACAACGACTTTGTGCAGAATCCCGGTAAACACGGCGACTGTTGCCGGCCAATTATCTTCGCGAATGCCCATAGGCGCTAACGCTGGTGTTAACGCACGACCAGCGACACTTAATACAGAATGTTCAATGTCAGGCTCGCCGAAGGTGCCGTCAGTGCTCCACGCACTTAGAAGGTGTAGCACCATCACCATGCAAATAATGATTTTTCCGACCCGAAATGCAAACGCTTTGACCCGCATCCAGGTATTAAGCAGCACATTTTTGAGTTTTGGTATGTGATAACTCGGGATTTCCATAACAAACAATGAATATTCCTCTTTCAGAATTGTAGCTTTCATGATTAGTGCAGTCAAAAAGGCGAAGAATACGCCAATCAGGTATAGGATAAAGACGACAGCCCCTCCGTTCTCTGGAAAGAACACAGCGGCAAAAATGGTAAAAACTGCTAACCGTGCCCCGCAGGTCATAAATGGATTTAACAGTACGTTCAGAATGCGGTCACGCTGGCGTTCCAACGTGCGGGTCGCCATCATGGCGGGTACGTTGCAGCCAAAACCAAGAATCATCGGCACAAAGGATTTTCCCGGAAGGCCAAGTAGGCGCATAAAACGATCCATGACAAACGTAGCTCTCGCCATATAACCTGATTCTTCCAGAATGCTGATGAATAGATATAAAAATCCAAGGATGGGAATAAACGCAGCAACTTCGCGTATGCCGTTACCGACACCGCCTGCTAGCACAGTAATCAGCCATTGTGGGCTTTCCATGGCACTGAGAAAGTGACCGACACCATCCACAAATATGGTTTGTGCAAAGTCATTGAAAAAGGGTTTGAAGGCGCGACCAAGTTTAATGGTGAAGGTGAACATCAGATACATCACCGCAAAAAAGATCGGAATGCCCAAAAAACGGTTCAGTATCACACGGTCGAGCGCATCTGAGAAACTCGATACAACACTGGATTCTCTTTGCAGCGTATCTTGGGTGAGCGTGTTGATAAACCCGTAGCGATTGTCAGCAATGAGAATATCCGCATCTACGCCAGTTTGTTGATTGACGCTGAGTTTTGCATAGGTTACAGCTTCTTTAAGCAGTTCATCTGCTATTTGAGTTGCAAATTCATCACCTTCCAATAATTTGATGGCGAACCATTGTTTATCGTGGATGAGTTCAGGTAATTGAATATCAATTAAAGAAGATAATTGATCAATAACTTCCTGGATTGGTCCCGGGTATTTAATGGGTGATTCTGAAAGCTGTTTTTGTTTAGCAAAATGATCGATTCTGGATTTAAGCGACTCGATGGCTTTGCTTTGTGTGGCGATAAGTGGAATAACAGGACAGCCTAACCGATTGGCAATTTTATCTGCATCAATAGTAATCGCATGCCCTGTTGCATCATCCATAATATTCAGTACTACCAGGATCGGCAATTTCATTTCCAGAAGCTGAGTTGTGAGATACAGGTTATGTTCTAAATGAGAAGTGTCGACAATATTGATGATCAAATCTGCCGCGAAAGACAAAATATATTCACGAGCAACTTTTTCGTCCAATGAGGTTGTGGAATCGTGAACATCGAGTGAGTAGATGCCAGGTAAGTCGACCATACTGACTAATTTGTTGTCGTACTGGTAGTGTCCGGTTTTCTTTTCGACAGTAACCCCTGCCCAATTGCCCACGTGTTGACGCGCGCCAGTCAACCCGTTAAACAGAGTTGTTTTGCCGCAGTTTGGATTGCCGATGATGGCAACAGTCAGTTCCTCGATTGGACGCATGACTTTGGATTCATCCAACTCGTGATTGTAAAGCTCGATACACAGCGCGGTAACTTCGTCTCGGCGCAAGCTAAGATCTGTATCTCGCACTCTGATTTCTACCGGGTCGCCTAATGGGGCGACACGTATCACTTGGAATTCTGTACCCGGTGTCAAACCCATGGCGAGCAATTTTTGTCGGTAAGCAGTGAAACTTTTTTCAAATCCCACAACACGACCAGTATCGCCTACTTTCATGTCACTCAAACTAATTGTCATCTTCAATTCCTAACAGTATTCAAAGTCAGCTTTTATTATAAGTACGTCGAATATTGTCTGGCATTGATCGATGTCAATACGCTCAATGTTTTTTTCTAGTAAAGTGAATATGTAAGAATGGAATTGTCTTTTTTTATTTGAAATAATGTAACAGTACTACAATCATTTTTTGTTTATAACGTGGCCCTAATAAAGGTCTTAATGTGAGCTTGTAACTCAACAGCGGTCTTCATGTTGGTCATTCAGGAGGTCAGCAAAGATGAGTAGAATTTATTTTTTAGCACCCGATGTAGATATTACCCATAAAATAGTCGATGAATTACGCGCCAATTCAGTCGAGGAGGATAACATTCATATCATCGCCAGGCGCGGAACTCCGCTCCAGGATTTGCCTGAATCCAGCCCCCTGCAGAAGTCGGATATTATTCCGGCAATGGAACGTGCGCTTGCCATTGGCGGGACTAGTGGCTGCGTCTTTACCGACTGGTCTGGTTTTGGGAGGTCGCGCTTTGCTGGCCAGTACGCTGGCAGGGCAGGAGTCGGTACTTGGCTGGGCGGCATGGTTGGATTAAATGTCTGGAACACGCAGTTAAAACCTTACGAGGACGCTGTGGAAAAAGGCGAGTTGTTAATACTACTCGATATCCCAAACAGCAGGATAGGTGAAATCACAATGATGATACTCAAGCATCACCCGGAAGCTGAATTTGAAGGAATAGAATCGATCATACCTCCAATGCCATGAACCTGTTGAAGCGATCGCTTAAAAGTGATGGCTTTGTCTGACTCCCTCCAAAAATATGATACTCACAGAGATCGAACAGTACATGCGACAACGAAGACAGTCGACATTGGTCGAACTATCGCAGCATTTTGGTATTGAGCAGGACGCCCTGCGCAGTATGCTGGATCAATGGGTGCGAAAAGGCAAGATGCGCAAGGTCAACATAAAGCCTCAATGCCAAAAAACTTGCGATAAATGCAACGCCAGCGAACTGGAATTTTATGAGTGGGTAGATAATGCGAAGGCTTTAGGTGGTTTAACGAAATAATCTTAGTCAGCTTACTTGGCTTTTCAGCTCTAACATATCTGTTCCGTAACCAATCCCATCATTTTCAGTTCAACCACTTTTTCATCTGATGGAACAAACCAATAGATTACTCGTCAACTAGTCGGCGTCAATAACCGATGTAATGTTCTGAAGGGTGTATTAATAATGCTTTCAAGACAGTCGAGATGGAGGGTTTCCCCCAATTTTCTGCCAGATGCGCATTGTTTTGCCAGCAGGACTACAATATTTTAGCTGTGTTGTTACCAACGATACTTGAGTTGGGCATATCTACCCACTATTTACACACGGCTTCGCGGAGAGTGTAGCGTATGAAACTAGAATGGTTAATCAAACGACGCGCTTTGCCTGTCATTTTTGTCAGTTGCGTATTGCTCGCCATTTTATTGGTCAAACTGCAACCTGCTATGCAGCACGAACCAACAGCGGGATTAGTGACACCAGTCAATGTCATCAGTATTAGCCAATATTCGGTAAAGCCTACAATTCAAGGCTTTGGCGTGGTAGAACCGGATATTCTGCTGGAAGCCAAAGCCGAAATTGCCGGTAAAATTGTTTATGTGCATCCGCAATTGAGGAATGGCACGGTGTTTCCAAAAGATACTGTGGTAATCCGCATTGAACAGGATGATTTTCAATTGACGTTAAAACAGGCAGAAGCAGACACTTCATCCAGCCTGGCAAAACTGCGTGAAATTAAAACCAAATTAACAAATACCCGGGTTGATCTTAAACTGGCTAAACAAAAGCTGGTGCTGGCTAAGAAAGATCTTGAGCGTGGCAAAATGTTACTTGAAAAGAATTTCGTTTCAGAATTTGCTGTCGATAGCCAACAAAGCAATGTGATCAAACTTCAACAAGAAGTGCAAAACCTGAATACCCTATTGAAGACTTTGCCCGAGCAGCAAGCCAGTCTTGAAGCCAGTTTGGATAATACTAAAGCCGGGGTACAGTCGCAGCAACGCAATCTGGATAAAACCACAATTCGTGTCCCATTCAATGCGCGTATTTCGCAACTGTCGGTGAAGGAGAATCAGTTTGTCAGTCAGGGCGCGTTGCTGTTCAGCGCACAGACCACAGATAAAATTCTGATCAACGCGCAATTTCCTCTGGAGCAATTTCGTACTCTCGCCAAGGACTTTGGCGAGAGTACCGAGCTGATCCGCCAAGCATTTCAATCTGGATTTTCAAATGATTTGTTTACTCAACTCGGCTTGTCAGCCAAAGTCCGATTGGCGAATGATGGCAGCGCGGAGTGGCAGGCAAAAGTCGAGCGTATCAGTAGCCGTCTTGACCCGGTTACCCGAACCCTGGGTGTTATTATCAGTGTTGATCGCCCCAATGAGCAGATTGAGCCGGGTATTAAACCGCCCTTGCTGGAAGGCATGTATACTGAAATCAGTATCGAGGGCAAACCCAAAGCATTTTATCTGGTGCCACGCGATGCCCTGCATGAGGGTGAATTATTCTTGGTCAATTCCTCTCTTCAACTTGAACGGCGCGTATTAAAACCCGATCAGTTACAAGGTAACATGGCCTTATTTAGCACTGGCCTTGAAGCGGGGGAACATTTGATTATCTCCGATCTTTTTCCTGCTATTTCAGGCATGGCGTTGAAACCGATTAAAGATCAAACCATGCAAGAGCATATCCCTCAGTGGGCAGAGCATCGCCAACATGCTCAGCAGAGCCCTGAATAGTATGATCGGCATAACATGATTCGCTATTTTACTCTTCACCCTACGGCTTCAAATTTGCTGATGCTATTGTTGATGTTTGCGGGTTTTATAACCTTGCCAAATATCAAGCGCGAAACCTTGCCGGAAATTAAAGCCTATGAAATGGAAGTCAAAGTCTTCTATCCTGGCGCGACACCGCAAGAAGTCGAACTAAAAATTTGCCGACCTTTGGAAGATGTTTTTGAAGGCATCAGTTTTGTTGAGGAAATACGCTGCGAATCGCGCCAATCTCTGGCGATTGCGGTGGTGGCAATGCTGGAACAAGGTGATTTCAGGCAGTTTATAGACGATATCCAAAGCGCTGTCGATGAGATTGATAGTTTTCCCGATGAAACCGAAGAACCGATTATTCGGGAAATAGGCCGCACCCAGGAAGTGGTAACTGTTGCGCTAACGGCAGACTTGAAACGTCAGGAGTTAAAAGATCTGGCGGAGGATATCAAGCTGCGACTATTGCGCGATCCCGGTATTCCACTGGTTGAAATCGAAGGCTTTTCAGAGCGCCAGTTTCAGATTCAGGTTTCCCAGGCAAGTCTGCGTCAATATGGTTTGAGCATAGAGGATATCGCTTCGAGAGTAGGGCGGCAGGATCTGGATTTGCCTGCTGGCGATATTAAAACAAAAACACGCGATTATCAAATTCGCTTTAACGATGAACAACGTTCTCCTCGGGATTTGGAAGAACTGATTATCGCCAAAGGCGAGAGCGGCACTGAAATTCGCCTGGGTGATATTGCTAACGTATTGGATCAATTTGAAGCAGACGAAGACAAGGTTATATTCAATGGCAAACCCGCAGCGTTTTTCAAAATCAGAAAAAACTCCCGCGATGACAGCTTGCGTATTCTGGACGCTGTGGAACGCTTTATTGAAACTGAACGCAAACATTTGCCGGATCAGGTTGGGTTTTATTTAACCCAGGATTTCACCAGTATTATCAAAGACCGCATTCAGTTATTGATTTCCAATGCCTGGCAAGGATTGATTCTGGTATTCGGAGTAATGTGGCTGTTCTTTGGTACCCGCTACGCGTTTTGGGTGATTATGGGCTTGCCGGTTTCTTTTCTTGCCAGTGCGTTTTTACTTGCGCAGTGGGGGATCAGCATTAACCTATTGTCTATGGTTGCCTTGCTATTGGCTTTGGGTATTTTGATGGATGATGCCATCGTCATCAGTGAAAGTATCGGTCATCACATCAGTCTGGGTAAAAGCCCGGTACAAGCTGCTATTGACGGAACTAATGAAGTGGCACGTGGTGTTTTGTCGTCGTTTATTACCACCGTGTGTATTTTTATTGGCCTGCTGTATTTGAGTGGCAACATCGGTCAAATGTTAAAAACCATTCCCGCAGTGCTGCTATCAGTCATCACCGTTTCACTGTTGGAAGCGTTTTTAATTTTGCCACACCATTTACAGCATTCACTGCACAAAGCCAAAGATAAACCCGTTGAAATCATACGCCAACGATTTGCCCGTGGTTTTGACCGATTCCATCTGCGCGTAGATCAATGGGTGGTGTTGTTGATTCGATATCGCTATGCTTTTATCGGGTCAGTGATTGGCTTGTTTATTTTATCGGTTAGCTTGCTTGCTGCGGGGGTTGTCAAGTTCTCAGCGTTCCCGGATGTCGAAGGCGATATCTTGCAGGCGCGTGTATTAATGCCGGTCGGAACATCGCTGGCACAGACCGAACAGATGGTCGACAAAATTACCAACAGTCTTGAGCAAGTCAATCAGGCGTATCAACAAGAATACGACGAACCCATAGTGCAAGCGGTCACGGTCAGTTACGGCATGAATGCCGATGCCTTTGAAGGTGGAGCGCATTTGGCGACAGTGAGTACCGACCTGTTAACCGGTGAATTACGCCAGCAGACACTCAACCAAATTGCCACTCAGTGGCGCACAGCAGTAGGTGATAATCCACAGGCTTTAAACGTTAGTATTACCGAGCCGATGATTGGCCCGGCAGGTCGAGCCATCTATATCCGCCTGCAAGGGGACGATTTGCAGCAACTTTCAAGCGCATCCCAGCAATTACAGAACTGGCTACGCGGTTATCCGGGAGTCAGCAACGTCATGGATGACTTGAGACCGGGAAAACCTGAATTTACCTTACACCTAAAACCGGGTGCTTATGCACTGGGACTGGATGCCCAGACCATCGCTGCGCAACTACGTGGCGCTTATCAGGGGACTGAACTATTGGAAACCACAGTCGGCCTAGAAACCTATGAAGTGGTGGTTATTCTGGCTGATGAATCCAGAGACGAATTAGCAGACTTCGACAACTTCCCAGTCATTCACCCAAAAACAGGCCAAACCGTACCACTGTCAAGCGTTGCAGACATTGTAGCAACCCGAAGTTTTTCGCGGATTAATCGGATTAATGCCCAGCGCACAGTGACAGTTTACGGAGATATTGATGCCGAAATCAACAACACACGCGCCGTATTCAGTGACTTGGAGAATCAATATTTAATTGATTTTAAGCAGCGTTTTCCCGAAATAAAAATCAGTTTCGAAGGTGAAATTAAAGAAGGGTCACTAACCCGTAATTCCATGCGCAACTCCATGTTGATTGGGTTAGTCGGCGTGTTTGTCCTGCTTAGCCTGCAATTCCGTTCCTACGTTGAACCCGTGTTGGTCATGGTCAATATTCCGCTGGCGATGATCGGTGTTATCTGGGGACACATCATCATGGGGCAAGATATCACCATGCCATCACTGCTAGGGTTCGTCTCCCTCGCAGGTATCGTCGTCAATGATTCAATATTGTTAGTCGAATTTGTCAAACGCCATAACCGCGACGGCCTAAAACCACACGACGCCGCAGCAAAAGCCAGTCACGACCGCTTCCGGGCGGTGCTACTTACATCGCTGACAACCATCGCTGGGTTAACACCGCTGCTATTCGAACAAAGCGTACAAGCTCAAATTCTCATACCGCTGGCAACCAGTATTATATTTGGAATCGCCAGCTCGACTTTTTTCGTGTTGTTTGTGATCCCTTGTCTTTACACTATTCTTGAGGATTTTGGAGTGATTAACGCGAATGTTAGTGAGAGATAGGATTGGTTAGAACATAAGGTTTAGAGCCCGTAGGTTGGATAAACTTGCGTCATCCGACAATAAAGCTGTCGCACAACCACAAACGCTAGATGATGCTATGGCTTATCCGGCCCAAATAAAAGGTGTCTTGCAATCACACAATGTATGATCGCAAGACCTGACGTCTTTTTTCTCGCGAATCGCTTCGAAAGACTTTTTAAGTGCCATTCGGGTCAGAGTATAATTAAATCCTGAATAGGAAAGCAAGCATATTTCTATTCCAGCTTTTTATTGATAAAAATCAACTGGATAAGCCAGTTTTTTAAACAATGTCGGTCTATTAATTCAAGCAATAACACTTGTCCAACCATCTAAACCTCTAGCATCGCCTCAATAACCACATTCCAAGCCAGAGCCAAGTTATTACGGTTATAACCACCGCCACCCATTGCGAGGATTCGACCTTGACAGTATTCATCAGCAATTGAGCAGAGATGCTTTGTAGCATGACGGTGGGCGTTCGGAGAAAAACTCAGATGGGTGATAGGATCGCCTTTAATACTGTCTGCGCCAGCTTGAAAAAGAATAATTTCAGGCTTCCCGGAGCGAATAAATTCTTCGATTTTAGGCCAGGCGCGGAAAAAGCTATCGTCACCGCTGTCAGGCAGTAGAGGTATGTTTAATTTTGTATTGAGCGCAAGACCCTTTCCAGTCTCGTGCCTCCATCCTGTCCCAGGATAAAGGTAGCGTCCGTCCTCATGAATATCTGCGAAGATGACATCAGGGTCGTCTTCGAATGCGTAGTAAACACCGTCCCCGTGGTGGGCATCAATGTCAACGTAAGCGACTCGCTTGATTGCGAATTTCTGTCGGAGGGTTTCAATCAGTATCCCGGCGTCGTTGAATACACAAAAGCCGGCAGCCGAATTTCGGCTGGCATGATGGAGCCCAGCAATTGGCACGAATACGCGAGGATGATCGCCCTGAATAACCTCATTTAATCCATCAAGATCGGAACCGACCACGTAGGACGCCGCTTCGAACACACCTTTGAATGCTGGCGTATCACCATTATCCAGGTATCCCTCTCCGTTCTTCGATAGCTGATAGACTTTGTCCACATAGTGTTGTGTATGAAACCGGGTTAAATCACTCTTTGAGCAAAT
The DNA here is from genome assembly GCA_965224565.1 of Methylococcales bacterium. Classification (GTDB taxonomy): domain Bacteria; phylum Pseudomonadota; class Gammaproteobacteria; order Methylococcales; family DRLZ01; genus DRLZ01. The sequence continues at coordinate 2,156,080 of CBDCZN010000002.1, forward strand.
GCTTGGTATGCCGATATCAACCTTTTGGTCCAGGCCTTGTTTAACAGTTTCTGTCCAGAATGCATGAATCCGGTCTGCACCAAACGGATGGTCTTGACCAAAACCATAATTCCCTAATGCATCCCCAAAATAAACTCTAACCATTGTCTATTTTCATTTGGCTGTCCAACTGATAAATATAAGTTTCGAAGCATTTCCAGACTAATCATCCATGCAGATCCTAATACCGCTACCAGTCATGCTATATTTAATAATATCAAATAGTTGCATATTCACTCCGTGGTTTTGTCATCAACGGGTAATGCTTCGGTCTGCGCTTAACCACCCTGGGTTGGTTGGGTCTTTCCCGTTGCCCAATCTCTGTTTGAGCGATCGCGATTAACAGCGGTGAGATTAATCGCTTTAAAGTCGTTCCTGTCGCTGTGATACACACGCTTGCCGTATTGCGCATCAGTTGAACAGTCGCCATAAAACTAAGGTAACGTGGCTGCTGATCATTCAGGCAAGCAGCTCGAGCAAGCGTTGCTCGAACCAGGTTATAAGCCAATAAGTTGACTGCAATTTCTTTTTTAATCATCTCAGCTGTTTTGCAGCGTAACATGTCCATCCCCATATCGGTTTTGATGGTTCTAAAATTGACCTCAATGGTCCAGCGTTGTTGATAGAGTTGCGCTAAGGTTTTTTTGGGGAAAGTATTGGACTTGATGAGTGTCGTCACATAGACGATCCCTTTTACAGAACACTCGCGCACCACGATTTCGTTCGGTAACGCGTCCCATGCATCATCTGCCATCCACACCGGTTTTTTCTTCGGTTTTTGAACCGAAATCAGATGGTCTTTTGCACCGAGGCGTCGTCCGCGTCGAAAATCACTTTTGACAGTGCTACGTTGCCTGAAAACCAGCGCCGTGTTCTGTTGCATCAACAAGGCGATATTGGCGTAAGACGTATAATATCGATCTGCAAGCAGCAAATCCTGCTGACCAAGGGATTGAATTAATCGCGAAAACAAGGAGGTTTCACCACTGCCCTTGCCCTGATAAGGGCCAATGGCATAATCAACACAACTTCCGGTTGCTAGGGATAATAAGCCAACCAAGCGGACAATCGGAAACCCCAAGCCGGGCTGTTGTGCGCCTTGTTGCGGAAAGGTTGCTTGATTGTCCTCTGTATCGGGCATCAGCAAGGTTGTTCCATCGACTAGCGTCACGCGATATCCGTTCCATAACCATTGCTGAGAGGCTTGCTGGTGCAAGAGGCGACCGGATGATGTCACTGCTTGTTTTAAATGCGTCAGCAACAGTCGTAACCGGGCTTTGCAATAAGGTCCTGTATTCATGGAGTTCGCAGGATAATCCAGACCAATCCGTTCAATCAATATATGGGCAACGGCTTCTTTGCAAGACCCTGTGGAACTGAGCACCTGAAACAAGAAGGCTCTCAATGTAATCAAGGGCGTAAAGATGGTATTGCGACCATCGCCGGATTGATGAATCGCCTCAATTAAACGGTCAGGCAATACGTCATTAAAAGGCAGCTCCTTGCGCTGAAAGAAGGTATTTTTGAACGAGCGAATTTGAAAACGGAGTGGTAATCGATTAGACTTTTTCATCTGTTAAGCTTTTTCTCAGGATTCATTGTTTTATAGGAAATACAATGATATCCAATAAATAGTTAAAGCTTAACTTTAATTTATCTTAAAGTCCTTTTGATTCAATCGCTTGATGCGTGACTGGTAGCGGTATTACATGCAGATCCCTCAGTAAATATAGATCAGGAGTTTCATTGGAGCATTAATCACACCCACATACACTCGATATTTCATAGTGCTGGAATGTATAGACAACAATTATTACACAGTTTTTATATTGTATAAAATGGGTATCCAGTTTACTCAACCAACTACCATATGTTGTGGTTCACCACCAATTATTTTAGGGCGAGGCACCGGCGCGCATTCTACCGCATGCTCCATCAAGCAATAGAAGAGCAAGCCACGCGCTTTTGAATTTCGGCGATTGAACCTGAATGTAAACTCATCAAGATAATAAGCAAGTTGCACCGGACGTATAGCTCCTTGATGAGTTCCAAGCCACCAACGATCAAATAAGGATGCAACTCTATGGACACGAGGCATGACGACATGTGCAGGATCACCACTTGCGGTAATATTGCTTACAATATGCTTATAGCCAACGTCTTCAATACCGATATATCCTTTCCATCCATCCGTGCGAACTGCCGCACCTTTTTCAACATTATCCGAAACAAACTGATGAAGACTGTTCGCCGACACATCTCGAATCATAGACATTCGTATTCGGCCTGAGCCTTTCCCTCTGACTTCAGCGGCAATAGCAACAATCACTTTACGCTCGGCACCACGACCTCTGATTTTTTTTCCTACGCCTCCAACATAGGTTTCATCGACTTCGACAGCGCCTGTTAGATGGTCGCGACCAGGACGTATCATTGCTCGACGCAATTTATGCATCCAGGTCCATGCAGTATCGTAACTGCCAAGACCAAGAACACGCTTCAGTCCAAGTGCGCTGGCTCCATTCTTTTGGCTCGTTACAAACCAGATAGCAAGGAACCAGGTCATCAGCGGCTTGTGTGTTTTGTGAAACAATGTTCCAGCAGTAATGGATGTTTGCCGTTTGCATTTGCGGCACAGAAAAAGACCCCTGCCCATAATCGACGGGTTTTCTTCAAAAACTCCGCAAGAAGGGCAACAAAAACCTTGAGGCCACCTGAGTGTCAAAATATATGCAAGGCAAGCCTCTTCGGTGCTAAACCACTTATCAAATTCCTGGAATGTTCCAGGATAGTCAACGTTACAAACCGGATGCCTTTGCTCTTCCATCGCTAGATACTACATGTTGTGGATGGTTGAGTATACTAGATACCCAATTTGTATAATTTTAATTTGTTGAAAATCTATAACAACAGAATATTATACGTTAACGGCATGAAATTTAATGGTTATTTATTTGAAATGAGTCGTGAGTTAAGAATACAAATTATCTAGTATTTTAAGCGTAGGCAGAAAATTAGATGTGGAGAGATGCCGTCAAATACTCGCACTAATGTTGTTTGATTGAGATATGTCAATGACGGTTGTGGGTCAGCGCGATAGTATCAAAAATATACTGTTATATTTTTATTTAATTCATATTAACACTCTATTGTATTTATGATTGTTATTAAATAACTGAAGTAGCTCGCAAGCAAGCGGTATGCGTAGTTGAGTCCACCTAAAATAGGTTGGTAAAATGCCGAAACTGACTTAGTGTTTTTTCGTTTTCGCTTGTTAGTCGAGTTTTGTATTAACACCATATTGGGTGTTTATCTTAATTGAGGAGACGACCATGAAACTTCGTATTATTAGTGTTTACATGGTTCTTCTATATCTTATGTTGATTTCCGCTCCTGCCATGGGAAGAGGGCTTTCTGATATAGAACGATTGGGTAAGGTCATCTTTTTTGATAAGAATTTGTCTATTAACAAAAATCAGTCGTGTGCTGTTTGTCATGCTCCTAACGTTGGATGGACGGGGCCAGATTCAGACCTTAATGCAGGGGGTAGCATCTACGATGGCTCGGTAAGTAACTTGTTCGGCAATCGCAAGCCACCAAGTTCATCATATGCAACACCAAGTCCAATTTTTCATGCTGTTGATGGAACTCCCGGTGAATTTGTCGGAGGAAATTTCTGGGCTGGTCGGGCAACTGGTGAAAAACTTGGCAATCCGGCTGCGGATCAGGCTCAAGGTCCCTTTCTCAATCCCGTAGAGCAGGGATTACCCGATGCAGCATGTGTCATTGAAAGAGTTTGTTCCGCACGCTACGCAAGGAAATTCAACAAGGTATGGGGAAAGGATTCATGTGATATTGAATTTCCTGAAAGTATCGATAAGGTCTGTTCTGATCCAGATGGAATGGTAGATCTGAGTGAAGAAGACCGTACCAAAGTGAACACGGCTTATGACAACATTGCTTTGTCAATTGCCGCATTTGAAGACTCCTCTAGGGTCAATTCTTTTAGTTCGAAGTTTGATGCTTACCTTGCTGGGAAGGTCAAGTTTAAAAAACGAGAGAAGAAGGGATTCAGATTATTCATGGGAAAAGGGAAGTGTGCGAATTGTCATGTCCTTGATCGGGGTCCGGGAAATGAGCCTCCTTTGTTGACTGATTTCACTTTCGATAATTTGGGGGTACCTAAAAATATCTACAACCCTTGGTATGACATGACTGACTTTAACCCTCTGGGTATTGCATGGGTTGATCTGGGATTGGGAGGTTTTCTTGATACCAGGGATGACTACAACCAGTTCGCTAGTGAAAACTATGGCAAACAAAAAGTGCCTTCATTGCGCAACGTTGACAAACGACCTTACTTTAGTTTTGTAAAGGCATATATGCATAACGGCTACTTTAAGACCCTGAAGGGTATTGTGAATTTTTATAACACACGGGATATCAAGACTCGTTGTAAGGATTCTTTTACCGCCGCGGAAGCAGACGCGTTGGCGATGGGTTGTTGGCCTGCACCGGAAGTTTCTGCTAACGTTAATATAGACGAAATGGGTAATCTGAGTCTCTCCAATAAGGAAGAAGAAGCTATCGTTGCGTTTATGAAAACGTTGTCAGACGGTTATATTCTAAAAAGATTTAGAAGATGATTATTGTGGATCCCATTGTTCAGTCAATGGGATCCACTTTCGATTTCTATCTCAATAACTGCTATGTAGATAAATAATTTAAGTATGATGTATTCACTGCGAAGATTGATGCTTAGCACTTAATATGCATGCCTTAACTCCTATTCCAAAACTTTTGCATTTCGATAAACATAAATGAGGCTGTCCAGGTAATCATGACTAACCCGGTTAAGGCCTCAAGTCCTGCTAAAAAACGCAGATGTCCTTGTGGTGCAATATCTCCGAAACCCAATGAAGTGTAGGTAGTAAATGAGAAGTAAGCACAATCCAGTAATGTTCCATTAAATTCGCCTTGTAACGAACCAAACTGGCCATTACGAATCAATAAATAATAACCCGCAGCAAATAACCACATTTCCAGCACATGGGCTACCAGTGCTCCAAATATGCCAAACAAGACCCTGTAGCGTCTCTGGATCTGTATCTTTGGTAACTTTAAGGACAACCAATTTAGTACTTCAAAATGAAGTAAAACGACAATTGTAATTAAGATTGAATTAATAACTATTATTGCTAACATCATACCTATTTAATTTTGCCAGCCGATTATTCTAAGGAATACACATACAGTATCTCGACTTATCATTGTAATTGTGTGCCAGGCGGAGCTTTTTTTACAGTCCATCTTTTTGAAAGAAGGAAACAGTTACATAGCTCACTATGCACCTATTTCTGAGTCTTGAAGTCGAATAACAATTCTGCGTCAGTTGCTAAAGTTATTAAGTCCTCGCTCCTAATAGGTTTTCATATGGTTGCAGTTTGGTAAGGGTAATTTATCTCGTTATGTATCGGCTACAAAGACGACATCACTGCACGAATCCTGACACTAAAATCAATTTCATCAGCCACCTGCAAGGCACCCATCATAACTCTGAAAGGCTTTAGCCCAAGTTGATCGTGGGTGATTTGGAATTCACTGTGTACCTGGATAACACCATCGGCAGTACGTTCGACATTGATTGGCACGTTGACACTAATTGTGCGATCAAGTAGCTGGATCACCAAATCGACCGTCTGACCAACACCAAATCCAGAAAGTGCTGTTCCCGTAATTTTGATATTTGGAAATTTAGTCCCATTGAGAACGCTTTGAGACAGCATGTTGTTGCGTGTTCCAGCGATATCAGCGGCACTTGGTTCAGAGGAAAAGTCCTCACCATAGCGGGAACGCAATGTCGGGTTATCAATAATCAGGTCGGCAACGCTTAGCTCCATTTCGATGCGTGATTCCGACAAAGTCTGAGAAAGAAAAACCTTTCCTGCTGGCTTGGCTACGGCAATGACATGATTATGACCTAAATCCGATAATATGCCGGATTTATACACACGCCAATGTATTTCCGATGTAGCAGAGTCAATGGCATATACGATAGGAGCGTGTGGTTGCGCTTTGCCTAGAGTTGAAGTGGTTACTAGCATCAAAATCATAAAGGCAAATTGAACTCTGTATGCATTAGGTCTCAGCCTTATGGTAATGCGGTAGTTACGAGGATGACTAACTTGACACTCCATACCTAAGACATTGAATACGACGCTGAGTTCTTGCAGTCAACCGAATCTGAGATCAAAAAATCGACGATTGCATGATGTGGCATTTACTTACTCGCGCTTGATAAAGATGATACAGGTCAACAAATAGTACCAAGATGGCGTCAAGTATAAAACAAACTCCGAATAATCAAAACATCAAAAATGGCAATATCAGGTTTTGTAATTAAACAATCGAGATTTCTATCGTTTTTAGCATGCGTAGGGTAATGAATTGACTTATCTATTCATTAAACTGGATGCTCATTATTGATCAATATTAGATCAGGTTATCATTAGCTTTTAGAAGCTGTTTGGTTAAAAAAATGTCCAAGCGAAAAGTTCTTGAATCGATTGGATTTTTTCGCTGCTTCGAGGCGAATAGTTGCGCTATTTAACGAGGAGAAGCGGAAAAAAACAGCGATTTCAAGGGCTTTGCAGCGGATATTTTTTAACCAAACAGCTTCTTATATCCATCAAAACTTCTAACTAGAAATAAATAGCACATTGCATATTATTATACTCTCCGCACATGAAAATCTAGCATCCTGTGCACGCACTTTTTTGCGGATAACTGCGTTGAAAAACCTTGCTGTAGAGTGACTACAGCTAAGATTTTCATGTGCGAAGAGTATAAAGCGGTTACTCATCATATGATGATATCATTTAACATGTATTGTATTATGTACAGAATATCTATATATGTAAAAATACATGACGAAAGTAGATTAACTGTTTTAGTCATTTTTAATAGTTTAAATTAAAATTTGTATCTAATTTATATTTTTTGCCATGTCAAGTAAATATTATACATAAAGTATGTGAATATTCACGTTACATAAGTAAAAGGTTGTGTTCTACTTCATCACATAAATAATTTACTTGCTCACCTGCTTTGGATTTTCAAGGTGAATAGTGACCGCTGTTTAACGGAAAGTGTCGGAAAAAATTACCAATTCTTAGGTTGTTAGTCGGTTTATTTTGACCAGATAGATCTAAGATTGACCTAGGCAATTGAGTGATTAAATATAGATTAAAAACAATGGCTTGCTGATATTCTCTCAAAAAAGTATTCCTTTGTTTTAACTATTTTGACAGCATTTGTAGCAAGCCTGATAACAGGGAACAATCAAGCCGAGGTTTTGACATTAATATTTGTCTTGTTCTCAGCTTAACTGGTTTCTGCAGAATTTTTGTTAAAGGAATTGTATGTGCATAAAGAATTTTTGAATTAATAACAGACATACCACAATTGATACACATAAAAGAAGCGATGGAGGTTTCAAATGAATACCCATAAGATCAACTTGGTTTTCTTATCAAGATTGATTGCGATTTGTTCTATGATCTTGAGTGTAACAACCTGGGCTATGGCACCATCTCGTGCTCAAAGAGTAATAACAGAAGTCCAGCGTATTGAAACGGATAATGTAATTATTGGTACTGGAGACAGTGTCGATACATTGGATGGTGTAGCATTTCCGCCTGGTGCAAATACTCTGTTAACACTAAAAAATACAGGTGGCACTTTATCTTTGATTGACTCTCAGGGAGATCCAACACCAATTGAAGACATCCCTATGTTCAATATTGCCTATGATGGTACCAGCACAGGCTCAGAAACCAATGGTATCAAAAGTGTATTTATTGTTGATAACAACGAGTTGCTCAATATTGAACGCGGCTCCAGTGGCTTGAATGCCGATAGCGTTACCCGTCAAGAATGGGTGCCAGTCAATGGCGCCCGTGGTATGACGATGGATCCCATCAACAATCGATTGTTTACACTGCAAGTTAATGGTCAAGGTGTTGCCGCATTGATTATCGATACGTGTGGAGCCGGCAGAGAATGTAGTGGTCGTGAATCTGGGCGCGTTACAGTAGCACTTCCCGCGGAAGTGGGGCCAAAATCTCATGGTGTGGCGTTTAATCCGGAGAATGGTCACGTCTATGTTTTGGATCAGGGAACACTACATGAGCTGAATTTTCCCAGAACTGCCAGGGGCAGCAGAGCCAGTTTGGTAAAGAGCTATGGTCTTTCGCAAATGCAGCTGGGTTCTCCGATTAATTATATGACGTTTGCCAAAAGTCTTGACACAACTGATGAAGAGAAGACCTTTGATTTATTTGTGGCGACAAGCGATGCAGTGATCGAAATGGCGTTTCCGCTCATGCCACGAATAGGTCTGAGGATAGCCCCTGCCGCAAAAGTCCCAGCCACACTGATTCAAACCATTGATGTTTCACAATTTAACCCTCCCAGTCCAGACACCGCTGGTCTCACTTATCTTGAAGATAGCGGTACACTATTGGCAGCTGATTCCGAGGTGAATGAAACGCCACTGTTTGATGGTGCCAATGTATTTGAGATAGACCCTGATCCTGTTCCTGGAACTCTAGTTGGTACTTTTACTACATTTCCAGATTTTTCGGGTGAGCCGACAGGTATTGTCTTAGATCCGAACAGTCAGCACTTGTTTATCTCAGATGATAATGCAAAGAAGGTGTTCGAAACGGATCTGAATTTCAATCTCATTCGACAGTTCGACACTTCGGCGTTTGGTAGTGATGACCCGGAAGGCATTGCTTTTGACCCAGGTGAAGGAGCTCTATATATTGTGGATGGTGTCAACAAGGAAGTGTACAAAGTCATGGCTGGAAGCAATGGAATCTTTGATGGCATCGTACCGGCTGGTGATGATATCGTCACCAGTTTTGATACCTGTAGCCTGGGTATTGCAGATCCGGAAGGCATCACATTTCAAGTAGAGACTGGTGATCTCTTGATCATTGGAGATGCCAATCCTAATTCAGTATGCGATCCCTTAAATATACACAACAACGAAGTTGTTCAAGTCACTACCTCTGGAGCCGCAGTTCAAGCCATTGATATTTCAGCACCGGATCCTGACGCTAAAAACTCAGCTGGCCTGGCCGTGGCATCTTCGAATTCATCAGGAGTATTCCGCCTTTATGTTGCAGCTCGAGGATTAGACAATGGTCCCAATCCTGATGAAAACGATGGCAGAATTTATGAGTTTTCTATTCAGGGGGCGGTGACAGGTAATATAGAGCCACAGGTATCAGCAGGTCTGGATCAGACTATCGTACTGCCTGCTGGCGTCACCCTGGGTGGCACAGTGACTGATGATGGCTTACCAAATCCACCGGGAATAGTGACAAGTACCTGGAGTCAGGTTAGTGGACCTGGTACAACAACCTTTGTTGATAGTAGCTCTGCTACAACTTCGGCAAGTTTTTCCGCAAGCGGTGTTTATGTATTACGATTGAGTGCGGACGACAGTGATCTTACGGCTTTTGATGACGTGAGTATTACGGTCAATCCGGTCATTGACAATAATCAGGCTCCTATTGCGGATGCTGGGCTGGATCAGGATATCAGTGAAGGGAATGCTGCCGTCTTGTTTGGTACAGTCACGGATGACGGATTGCCTAATCTTCCAGGAGCAGTGACTAGTCTCTGGAGCCAGGTCAGTGGACCAGGTGTAACAAGTTTTGCAGATTCTGCAATGTTAGAAACCACAGCGACATTTTCCGAAGTCGGTGTTTATGTCTTGCATCTGAGTGTTAACGATGGCGATCTAACTGATTTTAACGATGTGACCATTACTGTTAATGCTGTTGGGCAATCAAATACCATCGATGTCAGAGTGAATGCATCCTCCGATGATGCCGAAGAAAAACCCAATGGCAATGTCTCACTCGGGAGTAGTGATCTGGAACTGACTTTCAGTGGAGCTGAGCAACTAGTAGGCATGCGCTTTAATGGGATAGTTATCCCGAATGGCGCAACGATTACCAATGCCTATGTTCAGTTTCAAACTGATGGTATCACTTCTGCTCCTACAAACCTGACTATTGAAGGGGAAGCCGTTGATAATGCTGCAACGTATACCAACTCCAATGGTAATGTTTCTGCGCGACCCCGGACATCTTCTTCGGCCAACTGGATCCCTGGTCCGTGGCCAACGGTTGGTGAAGCAGGTCTAAATCAGCGCACGTCGAATATCGCCTCGGTTATTCAAGAGATTGTAAATCGACAGAATTGGACGAGTGGCAACTCACTGGCAGTGATGATCAGCGGGACTGGTAAGCGAGACGCGGAGTCATTTAATGGTAATGCCAACGCAGCACCTTTACTGCATGTGGAATATACAGTAGGGGATGTCATTGACCCGAATCCACCGGTTAACCAGGCTCCAAATGTGGAAGCTGGATCAGATCAAACCAGTAGTGTAGTGAATGGTGTCACCTTGAACGGCACGGTCACTGACGACGGATTACCCAATCCTCCAGGAGCAGCGACCAACCTCTGGAGCCAGGTTAGTGGGCCTGGCACTGCCACCTTTGGAAGTCCTGGTGCGGTGAATACCTCAGCCAACTTTGATCTCGTTGGTACTTATGTGCTGAGATTAACTGCAAATGACGGTGAGCTCACCAGCTTTGATGAACTCACCGTTACAGTCAATTCCGCGGAAATCGTAACAATGCTGGATGTGAGAGTATCAGCCAGTAGTGATGATGCTGAAGAGAAGGCTTCCACCGGTAAAGTCAATCGAGGCAGTAGCGATCTTGAGCTGGCTGATCAAGGCAGCAATAGCCAATTTGTAGGAATGCGTTTTAATGGGTTATCGATTCCACAGGGTGCTACGATCACCAATGCGTTTATTCAGTTCAATGCTGACGAGACGCAATCAAAGCCAACGACCTTGAAGATTGAAGCGCAAGCCACGGATAATGCTTTAACGTTTGTTTCAGTCAACGGAAACATTTCTTCTCGACCGCTCACTGGAACTTCTGTTGAATGGACACCTGTTCCCTGGGCGGTGGTTGGCGAGGAAGGATCCAATCAGCAAACCCCGGATATCAGCTCGGTTGTGCAGGAGATCGTTGATCGCTCAGGGTGGTCAAGTGGCAATTCTCTGGTAGTGATCATGACTGGCAGTGGTACACGCACTGCAGAATCGTTTAATGGCGATTCCGCAGCTGCTCCATTGTTACATATTGAGTATCAATAATTAAGTAGCAAGAGAATATGCTATGTGGGTGGTCGCCCCATAACATGGAGAGACCATTTGCATGGTACTGGCGGATGAAAGAATTTCGCTGTAAAAAGACCTGCCATTTAGATCAGGTACGTAAGCCCAGCTCTAACTCTATTTCCTGTATTTTAAAGTTCCTAAAGCCAAGGCTAACATACCTTGTATATGTATGTTATCTGGCTATATACTTATTTTGGTTTCTGCCAAAGATTATTATACCGAATTATTCTGTGAGCATGTTAATTATCATGCACAAATTACTGTTGTGTAAAATATTATAATTCTGGTTTTTACCATGGTTATGTTTTATTATATTTCATCACTTTACGTAGGGTGAGTGATTAATTAAGAAGCGGGCTGGGTTTTCTCAAAGTAATGATTACTTTGTTTCAAGTATTCTGACAGCATCTATGGCAAGTCTGACAACAGACAATCATCAAGCCGAGGCTTTGATGCTAGCATTTGTCATGTTTTCAGATTAACTGGTTTCTATAAGGTGTTTGTTAAACTAATTGTGTGTGCAATGACAAACGCTTAATTAATATCCGATGTCCAAAAATTATAATAGTAATATGGAGGTTTTAAATGAAAACCCTTAAGATCAGCCTGGTTTATTTGACAAGTTTGATTGCATTTTTCTCGATGGTCATGAGTTTAACAACCTGGGCTATGAAACCATCAGGTATTGAAAGAGTAATACCACCATTTCGTGGAGGAAGAGTAATAGTAGAAGTACAGCGTATTGAAACAGATAATGTGTTTTTTGGTATTGGTGACGATATCAATGCATTGAACGGTATCGCGTTTCCACCAGGTGCGAGTACTCTGTTAACAATAAACAATACAGGTGGCACTTTATCTTTGGTTGACCACCAGGGTAATTCAGCACTAATTGAAGATATCCCTTTTTTCAATATGGCCTATGACGGTACCAGTGAAGGTTCTGAAACCAACAGTATCAAGAGTGTCTTTATTGCCAACAACACTGAATTACTCAACATTGATCGGAAGTCCAATGGTCTGAATGCGGAGAGTATTACCCGTCAAAGCTGGGTACCAATCGCTGGCGCCCGAGGCATGACTCTGGATCCTATCAATAACCGTTTGTTTACACTACAAGTTGATGATAGAGGTATTGCTGCGTTGGTGATTAATCCATGTGGAGCTGAGCGAGAGTGTGGTGGTCGAGAAACAGAACGCCATACAGTATCCCTTCCAGCTGATGTGGGGCCAAGATCACATGGCGTGGCGTTTAACCCGGAGAATGGTCACGTCTATGTTTTGGATCAGGAAACATTACATGAACTGAATTTACCCAGCGCTGCCAGGGGTAGCAGAGCCAGTTTGGTAAAGAGCTATGGTCTTTCGCAAATGCAGCTGGGTTCTCCGATTAATTATATGACGTTTGCCAAAAGTCTTGACACAACTGATGAAGAGAAGACCTTTGATTTATTTGTGGCGACAGGCAGTGAAGTTATTGAATTTGCGTTTCCAATCAAGCGACGGATAGGGCTGAGGCAACTTCCCCCGCAAGGAATCGTTGCCACATTGATTCAAACCATTGATGTCTCGCAATTTAACCCTCCCAGTCCGGATACTGCTGGTCTCACCTATCTTGAAGATAGCGGTACGCTGTTAGCAGCTGATTCCGAGGTGAATGAAACACCACTCTTTGATGGTGCCAATGTATTTGAGATAGCCCCTGATCCTGTTCCTGGGACTCTAGTTGGTACTTTTACTACATTTCCAGATTTTTCGGGTGAGCCGACAGGTATTGTCTTTGATCCGATCAGTCAGCACTTGTTTATTTCAGATGACAATAGCAAGGAAGTTTACGAAACGGATCTGAACTTCAATCTCATTCGACAGTTTGACACTGTGGCGTTTGGTAGTGCTGACCCTGAAGGTATTGCTTTTGACCCAGGTGAAGGAGCTCTCTATATTGTGGATGGTGTCAACAAGGAAGTCTACAAAGTCACAGCAGGAAGCAATGGAGTCTTTGATGGTGTAGCACCGTCGGGCGATGACATCGTGACCAGTTTCGATACTTGTAGCCTGGGCGTTGAAGATCCCGAAGGCATTACATTTCAAGTTGAGACTGGAAATCTCTTAATCGTTGGTGATGCTGATCCAAGTGAGGTGTGTGACCCCTCGAGTATACACAAGAACAAAGTAGCTGAAATTACCACCGATGGAAATTTAGTCCAAACCATCGATATTTCAGCGCCGGATCCTGACTCTAAAAATTCGGCAGGTCTTGCCGTCACATCATCAAATCCTTCAGGAGAATTCAGAATCTATGTTGCAGCCCGAGGATTGGATAGTGGTCGCAATTCCACTGAAAATGATGGCAGAATCTATGAGTTCTCTGTGCAGGGGTTGGAGACAGGCAATACAGCGCCACAAGTATCGGCAGGTTTGGATCAATCCATTGTTCTATCAGCAAGTGCTAATTTGGATAGTACAGTGACAGATGATGGCTTACCAAACCCACCAGGAGCATTGACGAGCACATGGATCCAGGTCAGCGGGCCAGGTACGACAACCTTTGCTGATTCCACAGCAGAAGATACCACAGCGAGTTTTTCAATAGACGGTGTTTATGTGTTAAGACTGACCGTTGATGATGGTAGTCTGTCGACTTTTGATGAAGTGACTATTACAGTTACTCCAAATGTCTCAAATCAAGCGCCAACTGTAGATGCTGGGTTAGATCAAAGCATTAGTCTGTCAAGTAATGCTGTTTTGAGTGGGACAGTGACAGATGATGGCTTACCAAATCCACCAGGAGCATTGACGAGCACCTGGAGCCAGGTCAGCGGATCAGGAACAACAACTTTTGCTGATGTCACACTAGAAGACACTACAGCGAGTTTTTCGATGCCCGGTGTATATGTGTTAAGACTGGCAGGTGATGACAGTGATCTGTCAGCTTTTGATGAAGTGACTATTACGGTAAATCCTGTATCACCTGTATCACCTGTAGAACAGGGAAATACTATAGATGTCAGGGTGGCTGCATCTTCCGATGACGCAGAAGAACAACCCAATGGCAGCGTCAAACTTGGGAGTAGTGATCTTGAAATGACCTTCAGTGGAAGTGAACAAATAGTTGGTATGCGCTTTAACGGGATTGCTATTCCGAATGGTGCAACGATTACCAACGCCTATATTCAGTTTCAGACTGACGGAGTTACTACTGGTCCTACAAACCTGATGATTGAAGGAGAAGCTGTCGATAACGCTGTAACATTTACTAGCTCAAGTGGTAACGTTTCTGCGCGACCACGAACATCTTCGATCAACTGGAATCCTGGTCCGTGGCCAACAGTTGGTGAGGCAGGTAACAATCAGCGTACTCCGGATGTTGCATCAATTCTTCAAGAGATTGTAAACCGACAGAATTGGGCAAGCGGTAACTCATTGGCAGTGCTAGTCAGCGGGACTGGTCAGCGGGATGCGGAGTCATTTAACGGCAACGCCAACGCAGCGCCTCTATTGCATGTCGAATATACAACAGAACCGTAATCGTAACTAACTAGGCTCCAGCGGTGAATGTCGGATCCGATCAAAGCGCCAGCGTAACAAATGCTGTTGCTTTGGTCGGAGAGGTCACTGATGATGGTTTACCGAATCCCCAGGTAACGCGACCAGTCTCTGGAGCAAGGTTAGTGGGCCAGGAACAGTTGCCTTTGGAGACTCCAGTGCTGTGAATACTTCAGCCAACTTTGATCTCCCTGGTGCACATGTGCTGAGATTAACTGCAACTGATGGTGAACAGCAGTTTTGATGAACTCACTGTTACGGTTGATACAGCCGGAATCACAACGATGTTGGGTGTGAGAATATCAGTCAGTAGTGATGATGCTGAAGAGAATGTTGCCACAGGCAAGGCCAATAGAGGCAGTAGTGATCTTGAGCTGGTTGATCAAGGTAGTCATAATCAAGTAGTTATACTCTTCGCACATGAAATTTTAGCATTTAGGGTGCATGATTTTTTGTGGAGAGCAAGGCGGAAAATCTTAACTGTAGTCGTTCTACAGTAAGGTTTTCCAACGCAGCTATTCGCGAAAAAGCGTGCGCACTGGATGCTAAAATTTCATGTGCGGAGAGTATAAGATGCGTTTTAATGGTCTAACCATTCCGCAGGATGTAATAATCACCAATGTTTTTATTCGGTTCAAAACTGACGAAACGAATTCAGGTGTAGCGTCCTTGAAGATTGAAGCGCATGCTGTAGATAGAGCTCCGACGTTTATTTCTGCCAATGGAAATACCTTTTCTCGACCATTAACAAACGCTATTGTTAACTGGGAGCCTGTTCCTTGGTTACAGTTGGTGAGGAGGGGGTTAAGTCAACAAACTCCTGATATTACTTCTGTTGTTCAGGAAATTGTTAATCGCCCAGGGTTGTCAAATGACAATTCTCTGGTAACGATCATTACCGGTAGTGGCGCGCGTACAGCAGAATCGTTTAACGGCGATGCTGTAGCTCCATTACTGCATATTGAATATCAGTAACGGTGTATAAAAAAGATGTTATGTAGATGGCCGTCTGTATAGCATGGTAGACGAAAGATTTCCTTCC
This sequence comes from Methylococcales bacterium, assembly GCA_965224565.1. Lineage (GTDB taxonomy): Bacteria > Pseudomonadota > Gammaproteobacteria > Methylococcales > DRLZ01 > DRLZ01. The sequence goes on from CBDCZN010000002.1 coordinate 2,171,982, forward strand.
TGAAAAGTTTCTGGCATTTGCGTTCGCAAACTCAACTCAGAGGCTGTCTGGATAAATAATTGCAGTGCAAAAGGAGCCGGTTTTATTTTTAACCAGCCAGCTTTTCAAGCTCCTGTATTTTTAACTTGTCTAAAACCCAAGATTATTAATTCTGGCTTAAGTATGTTCTCTGGAGTCCGGTCAATCATTCATGTCAAAGTATTTTGTTTTAATTATGTTGAATAATTTTGCATTAATACCTAATATGTAAAATATTATAATTCTGGTATTTTTAATACTTTTGTATTATTATCACGCTTCATTTTACCACGGTGGTTACAGCTACTGCTGTAGACCGTTCATATGAATCAAAGTTCCTGATTTTTAAAAAAATAATAATGAGCGAAGCTCATACGTGGTTAAAACTGACTGTTTATTCATATAAAATTTAAATTAAAACTTAAAATAAATCTATATTGATCTGATTCTCGTTAAATAAATTTATAAAAAATATTACATTGCACGTCAATAGCTGTTATCTATCCATCTATTGTTGAAACTACTATAAATATAAAAAAGGTGTTTTATGTTGTATAAAAATAAAACTATTCAGTACGCAATACTGATTAGTTGTCTCATCGGGTTATTGTTTTCATTTACACCGATCGCAGCTCGATTACCGAAACAAATTGCGCATTTATTTTCTAATCATCACCATTCCAATAACGATCGGTTTACTCGTATAGGCACTGAGTGGCCACCGCAACCCAAACAAATGGATAATATTGTTTGGTTGAATCGACACTTTAATAACCGGGTTGTGAATCAAACCATCAGTAGTGTTGGATTAGCAGCTACAGCTAGAAGTTTCTCAAACAATGATATTCATGAGCTCGGAAATCGATTTACGTATGTGGGTACAAAAGAGTCTGGTGGCAAGCAATTACAGTCTTCGCAGCAGACAATGACATATTATAGTCATTCAAATAATACTACCGTTGAGGTTGATATTGATCAGGGAGACATTCAGAACATAACATTAATCAGCCCTTCTAAATACCAGCCTCCACTGACGGATGATGAGGTTAAGGAGGCTGTTACTATCGCACGTACTTCAATATTCCAAGATGGTTTTGACCGTATCCAGCAGCTTGAAGGTTACGGGATTTTGGCATTTAAGCCAACATCCGAAATTAGCGCTGGAGACCGAGGATTTTATGATACTCGCATGGCATATGTTTCGTTCCATGAGCATATAGATGCCAGACCAGAGTTTATTGCATGGGTCGATCTGGCTCAGCAAATTGTCATCAAATCCGGGGAGGATCAATTATGAAAACAATGAATAAAATATTTTCGATATTGGCAGTTTGTGTCGGTATGTTTACTATGTCCAGCAACTCTCTAGCCGCACGTTTTGACGAGGTTCGACATCGAGACTGGCAGGGATGGAGCTTTGACTATCAAGTGAGTGGGAGTTTTGATGGTTTGTCGCTGACTAAAGTTAAATATCAAGGTGTGGATATTCTCAACAAGGCCAGTTTACCGGTTATGCGAGTGTATTATGATAGAGATGTATGCGGCCCATACGCTGACCGCTTGGGAGGTAGACTAACTCCGGTGAGTTGGGCAAATAATGATGCCTTGGTGTTGCGAGAATTCACCCAATCAGGACGTCAATGGCTGGAATTAGGCATTCAGGATACCATCGGCAACTATGTTATTTATCAATCATGGTATTTGAGTGCTGATGGTATTCTGGACGGACATATATTCAGCAAAGGTTTGCAATGTAATATCGATCATATTCACTATCCTTATTGGCGTATGGATTTTGACCTTGCGGGAGAACAAAATGATCAACTTCGTAAATTTGTTAATAACAATTGGCAAATAGTGACAACTGAGTCCAATGATAGTGTAACGACAGCAAATAACCATCGTTGGCAAGTGAGAGATACGCTAACTGGAGACAGTGTCGATATAGAATATGGTGCAGCAGGATGGAATGATATCAATGGTACAGTCAATCCTTATAGTTCGTTTGCAAACAACCGCATATTAGGTCGACGTTATCATTCATCAGAAGATGAGGGATGGACTTACGGTGCCCAATCTGAAGTGCCTTTCGACAATAATGAAAGCATTAATGATCAGGATATCGTTGTATGGTACAAGGGATATTTGCCACACGATGCTGCAGAAGGTCCTGATTTGTGGCATTCCACTGGGGTGAGATTAGTGATTAATCTTGCCAGTGTCACTCCACCAGGCAATAGTGATCCTACAATTAGCCCTGTTGAAAATCAGACAAACCAGGTTGGTGATAGTGTCAGTCTGCAAATTACTGCTAATGATAGTGACGGCGACACGTTATCCTATAGTGCCTCTGATCTGCCCGCAGGATTAAACATCAACAGCGATACTGGAGTTATTTCAGGTACGTTGACAACTGATGCGGTATCCACGATCAATGTTACGGTCGATGATGGAAACGCAGGTTCGACACAAATCACATTTACCTGGACAGTAACTGCAGCTACTAGTAGCGATGGGATAATTGACATGCGGGTATCTGCTAGCAGCGATGATGCCGAAGAGAGATCAAGTGGTCAGGTAATTATTGGGAGCTCAGATCTAGATTTGGTGGCTTCTGGAGGCAGTCAGACGGTTGGTATACGCTTTAATGGTGTAACGATTCCAAGAGGTGCGACAATTGCCAACGCTTATATTCAATTTACTGCCGCAAATGCTCGATCTTCGACGACCTCTTTGACACTAAAAGGGGAGGCAGCGGACAATGCGACAACCTTTCTTAGGGGCAATAATAATGTATCCTCCAGGCCAGTAACAACGGCGAGTGTGTCGTGGTCACCAGCGCCATGGGCAGCAACCGGTGACGCAGGACTTGAGCAACGTACACCAAGTCTCAAGTCTGTTATCCAGGAAATTGTCAATCGAGCCAATTGGGCTAGTAATCATTCGTTGGCGATTATTATTACTGGAACGGGTAAACGCGAAGGGGTTTCGTATGAGGGTGATTCAGCTGCCGCGCCAGTGCTCCATGTGGAGTTTGGCAATGTCGCAGGTAATCAACCACCAACAGCATCGATTACATCACCAACGAATGGGTTGAGCTCCACCTTGGGTGACAACATAACCTTTAACGGGAGTGCATCGGATGTAGAAGATGGTAATGTGAGTGCCAGCTTGAGTTGGACGTCCAATCTTGATGGAGCCATTGGATCAGGTGCTTCCTTTTCGATAACCACGTTGTCGGAGGGGGCGCATACGATTACCGCAACAGCGACTGATAGTGATGGTTTAACTAGTTCCGATACCATCACGATTAACGTTCTTGCTTCAGGGGGTGGGACAACAAGACTCTCAATCCCGATTAATTCCGGTAGCGATGATATCGAAGAAAAACCCGATGGTAACGTTATTATCGGGAGTACAGACCTCGATTTGGTTGCTTCAGGAGGTAATCAAACCATCGGTATGCGTTTTAATACTGTAAATGTTCCACAAGGCAGCACAATTGTTAGCGCTTATATTCAATTTACTGCGGCAAAAGCTCGTTCAACGACGACCTCTTTGACGCTAAAAGGAGAAGCTGCAGACAATGCGACGACTTTTCGTAAGATCAATAATAATCTATCGACGAGGTCAACAACAACAGCGAGTATGTCGTGGTCTCCAGTTCCATGGGCGACTGCCGGTGACGCCGGTGTTGATCAACGTACGCCAGATCTTACCTCTATTGTTCAAGAAATAGTCAACCGAGCCAATTGGGCTAACAATAATTCATTGGCAATTATTGTCACCGGTAGCGGTAAGCGCGAAGCGACTTCGTTTGAGGCAAATACATCAGCTGCACCAGTGTTGCATTTGGAGTACCAATAGCAGCGTTGAACTGACGTTATATGAATCGCGATAGCCCTACAAGCAGGTTGAAGAGGTGAGGTAAACCCAGCATGGAAAAGTTCCCGTTGTTGTGGTTTACAAACTTCTTCAACCTGCCGCGTTTGTTTTCTGTCTGGTCTAGATAAGAGAACCTCTAATCATTGTCTTTTTGCTCGATTTCAGCGTTGGATGGTTGTCTGTAATCCTCATGTATTCCATATACACTGCGGTTCTCGAAAATCATCCACCTCGAACTCGAACAACAATTCTGATTATTAGAGGTACCCATAAGTTGGATGCAAAGCTCTTTGAATTGGTTTTTTTCCAATGCTTGTTGTGAATTTAATGCCAATTAATAGCCTCTAACTATCGAAAAAATTCATTCAATTCAAGAGGTTTCCGCCTCAATTTTTTTGAGCAGACAGTTTCTAAGTGTTTTTGTATTGTTGCTGGTATGTCAATACGTGATGTATTCTCTTTGATGTGATTGATTATTAGTCATGAGTTTATGAATTAAGCAACTTGACCAGCGCACCACCCTGATGACCAGGCCCATTGGAAATTATATCCACCGAGCCAACCTGTCACATCAACAACTTCTCCAATAAAATAGAGACCTGCAACTTTGCGCGACTCCATGGTTTTGGATGATATTTCGTTACAATCAACGCCACCCAAAGTAACCTCGGCGGTGCGATATCCTTCTGTACCGTTGGGATTGATTCGCCAATTTTGTAACTGCTCGGCAATATCGCTATAGCGGTTATATGAAATCCCTTGCAATGGTGTCTCCACGGTATTTTCTCCCAATAATGTCAGGAGCAGCCTCTTAGGCAAGAGTTCACTCAGTGCCTTTTTTAATTTAACCTTTGGCTGTGTGTGATGTCGTGTTTTAAGAAAGTCGACGATATCAACCTCAGGTATAAGATTAATGTTAATTGCTTCGCCAGGTTGCCAATATGAGGAAATTTGTAAAATAGCAGGTCCACTTAAACCTCGGTGTGTAAAGAGAATATTCTCTCGAAATTCTATACGTTGACTACTCACGAGACTATTAACGGCAATACCCGACAGTTCCGCTAATACTGCTTTATCATCTGGTTGTAGGGTGAGTGGCACTAGTCCTGCCGAGGTTGGCCAGATGTGATGGTCAAATTTATCGGCTATTTTATAGCCTAATGGGCTGGCACACATCTTGGGGATTGATAATCCACCACAGGCGATGACTAATGATTGTGCTTTAAAGTTTCCACGTGAAGTCTTAATAGAAAACTCGTTATCTTTAGTTTTATCAATGGTAGTGATTTCGCATTCTAAGCGAATATCAATATTGACCTTTTCGCATTCTGCAAGCAGCATGTCAAGGATTTCTTTCGCGCTATTATCACAGAATAATTGACCATGACTTCTTTCATGAAAGGAAATCTGGTGGTTTGTGACCATGGATATGAAATCCCATTGAGTGTAACGGTTTAACGCTGATTTACAAAAATGCGGATTGTGGGAAATAAAGTTGCTGGCACTGATATGATAATTAGTAAAGTTACAACGCCCTCCACCTGACATCAGGATTTTTTTTCCAGGCTTGTTTGCGTGATCCAGAACTGTCACTTTCCGGCCGCGTTTGCCTGCCTCAATCGCGCACATTAAACCAGATGCACTGGCACCAATAATGAGAACATTTGTCAGTAAAGTATTATTCGACATATGTATGTAATGATAACTGTTATCAACTGAAAGACTTGAATAGCCGAAAAATTACAGATTTTAATGCAAGGAAGCTAACGGTTGTATTGAGAGTGTCTGGTAAGAAATCATCGCCAGACGATGAAGGCACCTGGAGTATACTCAATTTCCTGACAAACTGTTAGAACAAAAGACTGGGACGTGTTTTCAAAACCGCTTTGCCAATTGGAAGTGGGAAGCAACTGCCTGTTGGTCAGGTCTTTGCGGTTTTTAATTTGAGAGTATTCTCCTGCGTAAAACCAGAGTTCAAATACAATCATCTTTAGTTAATACAAGCTGACTTTGTGTTGTTTGCTGTTGCATTAAGCGATCACATTATTGATGTGTTGCGTTCGGGTCAAATGACCGTCAGCTATCATGTTAGTTTAGTTATACTCTTCGCACATGAAAATCTAGCATTTTGCGTGCGTGATATTTTGTGGAGAGCAAGGCGGAAAATCTTAGCTGTAGTCACTCTACAGCAAGGTTTTTCAACGCAGTTATCCGCAAAAAAGTGCGTACACAGGATGCTAGGTTTTCATGTGCGAAGAGTATATCCATAGACAAAAATGAGTGGCCACTGATCCATGCTTGGAGTGGTTGAAGAATAAGGCTGGAGAAACTTGAGCTGTAGTCATTCAGTAGCAATGTTTTGCAACGCGACTGTTTGCAAGAACGAGTCTATTGCAGGCTAAATCTCCATGTGCGGAGAGGATAAACTAACGGGAATTGATTAATATAGGTTGGAAGACAACAACATTGAGGTTGTGTATGAGGAGCTTCCAGAAAAAAATTGCCTCTACAGAAGAACTGTAAAGGCTAGGAAGGCTGCAGTCAATGCCATAATAACCAGTACGCAGATAGCAAATATTTCAAAAGTGCTGATTTGCGCTTCAATTCGATAGTGCATGGTGTTATTAGCTTTTAAAGTCATTTGTGAGGATTGTATCATAACTAGTTAAATATGAATGTAAACTTAACGAAAAATAGTTGCTTGAAACTTTGTTAATGATTTGCAATATTTGAAGTATAGACACTATTGATATTTAATTTTGTCATATAGTGTTACAGCGTGTTATAATCACGAAGCTAAAGGCGAAACGTTAGGAATAGAGCTTTAGCATTAGGTTTAGCTTCCATCTATTTATTCCATCCCTTTAACTGTTTGGCTAGGTGTAGCTGAACGTTAGCAATCAGATCAATAGCAAAAATTTCCTGAGTTCTTGCACGTCCTTACCAGTTGATGTTGCCGTCATCTATATTCACTGTGCAGTAAGATTTTTGGGTACGTGGTTGATGAGTTTTAACGATAACGATCTGGCACTTGCGGCTAGTGTAGGTAAACTTTTGCTTGCACGTCGCCATACGCTTGTAACCGCTGAATCATGTACAGGTGGTTTGGTAGCGGCATTAATTACTGAGATTAATGGTAGTTCGCAATGGTTTGATCGAGGTTTCGTTACTTACAGCAATCAATCTAAACAACAGATGCTGAGTATTTCAAACCAATCTTTGTTGAACTATGGTGCTGTTAGCAAACAGATTGCTGCACAGATGGCAGAGCAGGCAGTTATTCGTAGTGATGCAAATCTTGCTGTGTCGATTACCGGTATTGCTGGCCCAGCTGGGGGCTCTGATGAAAAACCAGTGGGTACAGTTTGGTTTGGCTGGAAGTTCGTTGATCAGCTGGTTCAAACACAACATCAATTTTTTTCCGGATCGCGAGCTGCTATCCGTAAGCAAGCAGTACGTTTTGCGTTGCAAGGTATTGTTAGCCAATACAGTTGATTAAGAACAAGTTCCTCTGTCAACTGTTTTACCTTAATTCAGGAGTTTCCTCTTACATATGTCATTTAATACTCTCGGCTTATCAGCCGAATTACTTCGTGCTGTCGCTGAGCAAGGCTATACTGAGCCAACACCGGTTCAAAGCCAGTCAATCCCGGTCATACTTGAAGGCCGCGATATTCTTGCCGGAGCGCAAACAGGAACTGGCAAAACTGCCGGATTTACTTTGCCGTTATTACAATTACTCAATGAAAGGCCATCGCCAAAAGGTAAACGCCCAGTACGTGCTCTGGTATTAACACCAACCAGAGAACTTGCAGCACAAGTTGCAGAAAGCATAGCGACTTATGGCAAGCATTTGCCATTGAAATCAGCTGTCGTTTTTGGTGGGGTAAATATTAATCCACAAATTAGCAAATTGCGCCAAGGTGTTGATATTCTTGTGGCGACCCCAGGGCGATTGCTGGATCATCTTCAGCAAGGCACACTGAACTTGTCTAAAGTTGAAATATTGGTGTTGGATGAAGCTGATAGGATGCTGGATATGGGTTTTATTCGGGATATTCGAAAAATACTCAAGTTAGTTCCTGATAAACGCCAAAACCTGTTGTTTTCTGCAACTTTTTCCAATGAAATAAAAAAATTGGCTAATACCATACTTGATTCACCTGTAGAAATCGAAGTAGCAAGAAGTAATGTTGCCGCAGAAACAGTTTCCCAAGTGGTTCATTTTGTCGATCGAACCCGCAAGCGTGAGTTAGTCTCCCATTTAATAGGCACTAATAATTGGCAGCAAGTGCTTATTTTTACGCGAACCAAACATGGTGCAAATCGCCTCTCTCAACAGTTAGAGCGTGATGGTCTGGTATCTTCAGCAATTCATGGTAATAAAAGTCAGGCAGCACGTACCAAAGCACTCGCTGGTTTTAAGGCAGGTAAAGTGCGCGTACTGGTAGCTACAGATATTGCTGCGCGAGGTCTGGATATTGATCAGTTGCCACATGTGATCAATTTTGAATTGCCGAACGTCGCAGAAGATTATGTGCATCGTATTGGTCGCACTGGCCGCGCTGGTAGTGAAGGTCATGCTGTCTCGTTGGTATGTGTTGATGAGCATCGACTGCTTAAAGGCATTGAACGTTTGTTGAAGCGGGATATTCCAAAAGTTGCGATTGAAGGATTCGATGTTGACCCATCGATCAAAGCCGAGCCGATTATAAATGGACGTAACAACTCGAGAAATGCAACTTCAAAACGCTCGCACCGATCAAAGCCCCATTCTGCCAGCAAGACAAAAAAGAGATATGCCCATGCATCCCGATAGCAGCAATATTTAAAACAAACCACTGTTAGAATAATGGGTGCCTCTAATTGACTTGTCGCTGCCCAGCCAATTTGATCAGATTGATACTTGTGTCGAGCCAATTGATGATATTAAAATAATCGTGTATTGGTTCCAGTTGTTTCATCTTCTAAAGTGTTCTTTTACATAGCTGATATCTTGCGTCTCTTAGAACAAACTTTCTGTTGTAAGATGTTAAAGGCAATCTTCAACATAGTTGCAGCTAGCAGTTTTATGACTGTTGTATTTACGCATAATGTATTAGCTGATAGCACGGATACGAGTTCTACAGACTTACTGAAATTACAAACGGCAGCAGTTGAATTCTGCAAACAACAACGTTTAAATGTAACACTTCCACCGCACCCATTTACCACCGATCAATGTTCAGTATGGCCCGATGGCGACTGGCAGTCTTGTTGTATTGAGCATGACTTTGCCTACTGGTGTGGTGGTTCAGGTAAACAACGTGCACAAGCAGATAACCGACTGAAACTCTGCGTTAATGCAAAAGGCCATCCTGTGATGGGCAAGATTATGCGCTTTGGAGTTAGGCTGGGCGGACTTTCAATCTGGCCACTGCCTTGGCGCTGGGGTTATGGCTGGGATTGGCCAGATGATGGATCATAAACGATAAAGTAGAACTGATTCTTTAGGCGTTGAACGGTGAATTTTGATAGCAGACAGTTGTACAGTATCTAATTGTGGTAGATTTCGGTGAATTGTATGCAATCAACCATTCATAAATACGATATTAATCGTGAATACTTTTTTGCCGAAGGGTGTTTTATCACTGAATTATCCAATACTTTCAATGATCCAGAAGTGTCAATTGCAAGAGCTCGTGTTGAGCCAGGAAAAACAACCAAATGGCATTCTCTTACAGGAGTCACTGAGCGTTACGTGATTCTGGAAGGGATTGGTCGAGTGGAAGTAGAAAATATCGAACCAACTGTGGTTAATATTGGTGATGTGGTCATTATCCCTCAACAGGTACAACAAAGAATAAGCAATATTGGCGAGAACGATTTAATATTTTTGGCTATCTGTTCTCCGCGTTTCAATGAGTCAGTCTATGTCAGCGCTTAAATGCGAATTAAGAGCTAAATCTCAATACAATAAATCAATGAGTTAGCATGTTGTAAAATTGAAATCACAGAGTGTTGAACTGATAAGCTATTGATTTCAAATATCTTAAAAATTCAGCTCTTAATTCACATTTAAGCGTTTAGTTTCACAATGAACCATTTGTATTGCTAGACCTGGTAAATCGGTTTTCCCGTATCATCATGGATATTGAACTAATTAAGGAATAGACAATGAGTAAACCCCAATCAATAGAATCCAGTGTTATTAACCAAGGCAATCTCAAAATATCTAAAGATGTTGATGCCTTGTGCGAAAATGTAGCCAAACGTATCATTGAATGTGCAAAGACTGCTATTGATGAAAATGGTGTGTTTCATTTTGCACTTGCAGGCGGTTCAACTCCGCAAGGGGTGTTTGAGCGACTTGCTACCGCAAAGTTTAGCTCTCAAATTGATTGGCAAAAAACTCACATCTGGTTTGGCGATGAACGCTGTGTTCCTGCTGATCACTCAGATAGTAATTACCGGATGGCAAATCTGGCATTGCTTAGTCTGGTGTCGATTTCTGAAAACAATATTCATCGAATACAGGGTGAGCTGGAACCGGCACAAGTGGCAAAATTATACGAGAATGAGATTAGCCAGCATCTACCCCGTCCGGATGATGGATTTCCGGTTTTTGACCTGATGTTACAAGGTTTGGGACCGGATGGGCATACTGCTTCTTTGTTTCCGGGGACTCCGTCGCTTAAAGTATACGATCATGCAGTGACAACCGTCTATGTTGAAAAACTGGATTCATGGCGTGTCAGTGTCACTTTTCCGGTATTAAATGCCGCTCATAATCTATTGTTTCTTGTAGCTGGAGCTGGCAAAGCAGAGGTTATTCGGGATATTTTTCAGCAGAATAGTAGTACCAGGCAGCTTTATCCAGTGGAGATGTTGAAGTCCACAGGAAGTATTGAGTGGTTTCTCGATGACGCTGCTGCGAGTTTAGTTAAAACACAAATTTAGTAATTTAAATCATTGATTGAAAGGAAAGATAAATGAAATTGGCAATAATTGGTTTGGGGCGCATGGGCGGCAACATGGCAAGACGTCTACGTGCGGCTGATATTGAAGTAGTCGGGTACGACAACAGACATGAAAACGCCAAACAAATGGCAGAAGAGATTGGTCTGGTGGCTACCGATTCACTTCAGCAAGCAGTGGATTCTTTTGATGGACAGAGAGTAATCTGGTTAATGCTTCCCGCTGGGGAGATTACCGATAATACACTTGAAACCTTAGTCCCTATGCTGAACAAGGGCGATATTATTATTGATGGCGCCAATTCCAATTATCATGACAGCCAGCGCCGTGGAGAACAGCTTGCACAAGCTGGTATTGGGTTTGTTGATGCTGGTGTATCCGGTGGTGTTTGGGGGCTTAAGAATGGCTATTGTCTAATGGTGGGTGGTGCAGATGATGTTGTTGCTGACATTGAACCTGTTTTGAAAGCGCTTGCACCGGCAGCAGATAGAGGCTGGGCGCATGTTGGGCCGATTGGATCAGGGCACTATACCAAAATGATTCATAATGGTATCGAGTATGGCATGATGCAGGCATACGGAGAAGGCTTTGCTTTACTGGAAGGTAAAAAAGAATTTAATCTTGATATGGGTGAAATAGCTGAACTGTGGCGACATAGTTCTGTTGTGCAAAGCTGGTTGCTGGATTTGACTGCTGAATTTTTACAAAACGATCACAAACTGGATGATATTGCTCCAGTGGTTGCTGATTCAGGTGAAGGACGCTGGACTGTTGTTGAATCAATCGATCAAGGTATCGCCACACCAGTCATTAATATGGCATTATCAATGCGCTTTGCCAGTCAGGAAAATAATAGTTACGGGAACCGTGTCGTAGCAATGATGCGCAAAGCATTTGGCGGACATGCTACCACAAGTAAATAGCAAGTTTAGCATTCCAGCCATGTAATGGTTTTAATCATTTTTTAAGCAAAACGACTTGTAAGTGCCACATTAATTACAGAAAATCCAACCAATGACAGTTCAGACTGATCCTTGTACATATATTATTTTTGGCTCCACTGGTAACCTGGCACGAACCAAGTTGTTGCCTGCGCTCTATCATCTTGAAGCTGTAGGATGTTTACCAGACAACATGACTATACTTGGACTTGGGCGGCGCCCATGGAATACAGAAGTATGGCGACAAACTGTTCATGAAGATATGCAGGATATTTTGGGAGCCGACTTTGATGACAAAGTGTTTCAGAAATTGCTGGAGCGACTGAGCTATTTTCAACTGGATTTAGGTGATGAAAAAGGCTACAAACAGCTTGCCAGCGAACTTTCCGAAGACAGTAAGTATTCAAGCAATCTGGTGTTCTATTTATCCATTGCACCAGAGTTTTATGCAAGCGTAGCCAAATCATTAGCATCCAGTCAATTAAATGATGAATCATCAGGCTGGCGGCGTTTGGTGGTTGAGAAACCATTTGGTTATGATCTTGAAAATGCACGCATACTGGATACCAGTTTGCATCAAGATTTTGCAGAACATCAAATCTATCGCATTGATCATTATCTGGGTAAGGAGACAGTCCAGAATATCTTCGTGTTCCGTTTCGCGAATCTGATGATGGAGCCACTTTGGAATCGTAATTACATTGATCATGTACAGATTACCCACGCAGAAACACAGGGCATAGGCACTCGTGCCGGTTATTTTGATGAAGCCGGAGCATTGCGCGACATGGTGCAAAGCCATTTATTACAAATGCTCACTCTGGTTGCCATGGAAGCACCCCCCATTCTGGATTCAGAGTCAATCCGTGATGAAAAAGTCAAAGTGCTGAAATCGATACGACCAATTCGACGCAGTACAGTTCATGCTCAGAGCTTTCGAGGACAATACACCTCTGGGCAGGTCGATGGTGAAAAAGCAGCTGGATATTTACAGGAAGAGGGCGTGCCACCACAAAGCACCACAGAAACGTATGCAGCAATGAAACTGTATATTGATAACTGGCGCTGGAGTGGTGTGCCATTTTATCTGCGTACTGGAAAACGCATGGCAAACACAACGTCTATGGTCAACATTCGTTTCAAACACCCACCACAACAGTTATTCAGAGAAACACAAATCCAGCGCTTTGAGCCTAACTGGTTGTTATTCGGCATTCAGCCTGAGCAATGCATACGCGCAGAAATGCAAGTGCGTGATAATGGGCTGGATGTCAGTACTCGCACTACCCAATTAGATGCCAGCTCCAGCAATAATAACGGTCACAGTATTGATGCTTATGAATCTTTATTACTGGATACAATCGAAGGCGATCGTTCACTGTTTTTGCGTTCTGATGAAGTCGATTGGGCATGGCGGGTGGTTGATCCGGTACTCAAAGTCTGGGCAACTGAACGAGAATTTATCCATACTTATCCGGCAGGTACCTGGGGACCAGCTGAAACTGATCGATTGTTTGATAAAGAAGACCACCGTTGGCGAAATTCACTGAAAGAATAATATTTGGTCGAAGGGTCATATTCAGCTGTTAATTCTAATTGGAAAGATGTGATCAACTAAGAATTTCTGTTAGAAAACTACAACCGTGACTAGCGAATGCTTATGAAGGAGAAAGTGATGAAAACGCAAGTCAAGCTAACCACCGGCTGAAGACCGGTGGCTTGATCTTCGCACTGTAAGTGTCATTCAGGCTAAAGCCAGCAATATGTTGACTGCCACATGGCAGCTGAAGATCAGCATCCGAAGACCTACTCTTCTACATGAAAGTCATCAGTCCGTTCTGCGTGATTTTCAATGTAGTCTTTGACCATTTCATCGGTTACATTCCCTGTACTACACGCAAAATATCCGCGTGCCCACATCCGCTGCCCCCAATATTCTTTGCGTAACGATCCAAATTCTCGTTGTAGCTTATACGATGACTTACCTTTCAACTTTTGGATCACTTTACTCACTGACACTTGCGGAGGAATTGATACCAAAACATGAACATGATCTTTAGCGACAACTCCCGACAATATTTCAACACTCATATCCGAACAGATTTGTCGACACAGTTCACGTAGCCATATTCCAATATCTTTTTTCAATACGTTCTTACGATATTTTGTACACCAAACCATATGAATATGGAGCTGAAAAACCGAATGACTTCCTCGTCTGTACTCTTTCATGACACATAGAATACTGCTTCATGCTAAAAGCTGCCAGCTGAAGCTGGGGGTTTTAACCCTCCCAAACAGAGACAATAAAACTTGCAATATTTCTGATTACATTCGTAGCGCTGTCATTCGACGTTGTTGCTGACACTCTCTTTTCAGATGATTTTCCGGATAGAAGCTTTGATGACTGGATCAACAATGATCCAAACGGATCAAACAGAGTTATCAATAAAAGCGGAAGCCTGATGTTAAATATTAGGAACACAGGTTCAGCTTCGATAACACTTGATACTACAGGTGTTTCGGATGTGGTTATTTCCCTCGATATGGCGGCGACATCATTGGAAAATGGTGAGCTTTGTTTTGCAGAAGCGCAAGGCCTGACTATTGGACAGCTCGAAAACGGCAAAGACAACGGTATGATTTATCATAAAGTTGTTTCAAATTCTGATGCTTTTGACAACAATCCAGCTTTAACTCTGATGCTTCGATCGGCAGGGAACCATGACAGCGATCATTGTTATTTTGATAATGTGGTTGTTGAGTCCATCCCTGGTGGCGTACCACGCGCTGAGGCTACGGTAGCTTACCTCAATAGCACAAGTGATAGTACTTTCAGTACCGCAGCTTTTCTTCCACAAAATAGTAATCCAACTGCTAACACCTTTGAAGGAAGCCTGGTTATCAACGGCACTCCTAAATTTGATCAACTGTATGGTTGGTCGGGTAATCTCCCTGAGCGTGCTAGTCAATGGCCCACATTTGATGTTGAATTTGTACAAAATGGCGCAGACCTGATCCCCGTAAATCGTCAGGGCATGAAGCCTGCACACGCCAATGATGCGTGGAGTGTAGCTGTAGGCACAGGTGCGGTATGGGATAAAGTAGGCGATGGAGGGATGACCAGAGCATCTTTCCCCCTTTACTTTAGGAGAACGCAATGCCAACTGTGAGCATAATGGTGTCGCTACTTTCCTGTTTGATGATACAGGTAATATTTCAAATGTCCATGTTCAAACCGTTGCAGAAACCTGTATTTTTTACGGCTTTGACATGTATGGAACTTTAGCTGCCACCTATAATCGACACACTGTTTCGAATAGAGCACAAGTTATCAACGACTGGAATACAGAAATTGCCAATCACATTCCAAGCAAGCCGATATCACAACTATCTGGTAGTGGGTCGAACCTGTAATTAGGTATGGATATCTCGTCCAAATTCCACTTTGTTAATGAGTAAGCCAATCACAATATCATGCATTGCTTCCAACTTAGAAAAGCAGATTGTTCGACGTGTTAAGCGTTTAATCCAGGTTCTAAAATTAAGATTCTTGCGTTCAATTGTTTGTGTGTTTGTTTTGCCAATTTCATGCGTCTCTGGTTTAAGATGGTGCTCATATGCGCCCCAATCATCGGTGTAATAACGACCAATATTGAATGGTGCAAGCAATGCTTTCAATTCTTGAAAAACAGTGTCTTTGCGTTTGCCAAAAACGTAAGCGAGCACTGTATTGGTTGCATGATCAACGGCATGCCATAACCAACGTTGATTTGACTTGTTACCCACAAACGACCACTGCTCATCCAGTTCAGCCGCGTCGCAAACCAGTTCCAGCCTAACTTCTAGCGGGGTTTCCGTATTTAAGGTATGAAATAAAGGGGTTACCTGGACGATGCAATTCTGTTTTTTTTAAAGTACGGATGACTGTGTTTTTATTAATCTTGAGAACGCGTGCAGTCTCTCGAATACCACTGCTATTGATTGCCATGTCAACGATTGTCTCTTTGATACCTGGTTCGTATGCTTTATAACTTGCCTATCCGGTTGCTTGCCAATTATACTGCAGGGTGAACCACTTACCGCTGTAGAGCTCTTCGTAAGTAGGTGCTGATGTGTGAGTCGCGAGCCCCAGGGCGGAGTTGAATGCTGTCATCGGGTAGAAGCGCCGATTGAAGCGGAACACAAATTCGTTGAGATAAGCCTGCAAGTGATGTTAACTAACTCCGTGATGCGTTCCAAGCAACCATGTCTTGAGGTTCGAGAAGGCGATATGGATCATTGGAAGGTGAGCATCGGTTTTTTCGGGGTCTCCTTCAAGCACCAAAGGTTTGTGCAAGTAGCCCAATGTCGTCAATTCATCATAGCCCTTCCAGCCATCGGTACGCACAACAGCTCCTATCACTACATTTTCTTGCACGAACTCCGTGAGTTCCTTGGCTCCACGACCTGGCACGAGGCGCAGCCGCAATCTACCAGCGTAAGCCGTTCTCTTGTGCTTCTTGCCTTCGTCTTCGGGTGGTCGGGTGCGTATTTCGACGGCTTCAACCACCGTTACCTTGTGGTGAACACCACGCCCTTCGCCCTTTGTACGGCCACCAACAAGCGTTTCATCCACTTCAACCGGGTACTGATTTCCGATAGCATCGCGCTCTGGTCGTACTAGACCGGCGCGGAGCTTGTGAAGTATTTGAAACGCTGTTTCATAGCGGGACAGGCCCAACTGCCGCTGAAACTGGAGAGCAGACTGCCCAGGTGTCTGTGTCGTTACAAGGTAAGCGCCCCAAAACCACACAGACAATGGCGTGTGACTGAACTTCATGACGGTAGTCGCCGTTAGTGACACGTTGGTGTGACAGGCTCGACACCGCAAGACGACAGATGTGCGTTTGGTGAACCGGTAGGGCTCGCCAATATCCCGCATTTCAAACAAGTGATAATGTGTCAACACTATTCCGGACACACGGTTACACAGCTTTATGCTGAATTTCGTACTCGACGGGCGACAAATAGTGATTCGCAGAATGAGTTCTTTCACGATTATAAAAGACCTCAATCTATTCAAATATTGACTGCTTAGCATCGGCACGGGTCTGATACTGCTCATGGTGTACCAGTTCAGTTTTCAATGTATGAAAGAAGCTTTCAGCAACAGCGTTATCCCAGCAGTTTCCTTTGCGGCTCATCGATTGAGTGACACGGTGATCGTTTAAAATATCCCTGTGGCTATCCGATGCATACTGACTGCCGCGATCCGTATGCCAAACCAGTCCTTGAGCGGGTTTACGTTTCCAAAGAGCCATTAATAAGGCATCATTGACCAGCTGAGCTTTCATACGGCTATCCATCGACCAGCCAACCACTTTTCTTGAAAACAAATCAATGACAACAGCCAAATAGAGCCAGCCTTCCTGTGTCGCAATATAGGTGATATCACCGACATAATAGCGGTCAGGTCGTGAAACCGTGAACTGTCTTTTCAGCAGATGAGGGGCGATGGCCTGATGATGCTTAGAATCAGTCGTTGCTTTGAATTTTTTCTTGGTTTTACACCACAATCCAGCCTGTCTCATGAGTCGAGCAATATGCCGACGGCTCACAACGATGCCTTGTTCAGCAAATTTATTTTTTAGACGGCGTGTTCCATAGGTGCCACGACCTTGTTCAAAGAGAACGGTCAGTGTTTCGATCAATTGACCATTCTCTTTTTCCAGGACTGTTTTCGGTGCATCAAGCCATGCGTAATAACAACTGCGTGAAACCGTCATGAACTGACACAGTGTTGTTACCGAATAATCGACGCTGTGTTGCTTGATCCAGGCGTACTTCACACGATGTCCTTCGCAAAGTACGCTGTGGCCTTTTTTAGCAAATCGCGCTCTGAGTCACTCTCGCGAGTTCTTTTTTTAAACGTTTGTTTTCATCATAAATATGTTCATCCGTTCTTGCGACAGGCATTTTCAGTGATGAATATTTGCTAATCCAAGTATGAATTGTATTCGGATTGACACCCAAATCCCGTGCTGTTTGAGCAATCGGTTGATCGGAGTCAAGCGCTCGCTTAACCGTCGATTCTTTAAATTCTGATGTGTAGGTATTTGCTTTTTTCGTTTGATCATTCATGATGAGACACACTTTATCCTTTTCTGTTTATTTTAAAGTGTGTGTCCGGTTTAGTGTAGCCACATTAGTTTTTGAGGGCGATATTATTATGCATAAAATTGGTGACCCGGGAACATCATTCTTAGTTGATGATAGAGGCAAAAAAATGTCATTAGCAATGAATTTATTTTTATTACGAACTTCATCCTTGATAGATAGTAAATATGCTTTTTTATATCTATTAGCTGACTATAAATATGTAAAATCATTCCTGATTACCTATGAAACTCAGCCCTATTTCAGTTGTCCTAATATTCAGGCAAGTGATTGAGTAAAGGGAGAATAATCGATGGCTAAAAACAAGGTTCAATTTCAAAAAGGGTATAGTTTATCTGCATTCATAGCTGATTATGGAACCGAGGCTCAATGTCAGCAAGCGCTTTTTCAATGGAAGTGGTCATCCGGCTTTTGCTGTCCGCAATGCGGTCATACCCAAGCACATCGTATCAAAACGCGTCAATTGTATCAGTGCAAGCAGTGTCGTCATCAAACCTCATTAACAGCGAACACAATTTTTGCGTCCACAAAATTACCCCTAACCACTTGGTTTCTAGCAATCTACCTGTTGACACAATCAAAAAGCGGGGTGTCTGCTTTATCGCTGATGCGTCAACTTGGCGTGTCTTATTGCACCGCATGGATGGTGAAACAGAAATTAATGCAGGTCATGAAAGAACGTGAGGATAAGAAACGCCTAAAAGGTCTGATCCAGCTTGATGATGCGTACTGGGGTGGACAGCGTCATGGTGGGAAACGTGGACGTGGTTCACCGGGGAAAATACCGGTTGTCGCTGCGGTCTTCAGTAACTGAAGATGGGCGCCCTGTCGCCATGAAGTTCAAGGTGGTGAATGCGTTTCGATCACACCCCATTGAATACTGGGCCAAGCAATCACTTGAACCAGGGGCTTACGCTGCCTCCGATGGCCTTGCCTGTTTTAAAGCGGTGACAAAGACTGGCTGCAAACATCAGTTCATCGTGACTGGCGGTGGCCCTGAGAGCATGACTCTGGAAGCATTCACCTGGGTGAATACCATGATCGGTAATGTAAAGAATGCCGCAACGGGAACCTATCACGCTGTTTCGGGAAAACATCTATCACGCTATCTGGCTGAATTTAACTATCGGTTTAACCGTCGGTATGATTTAGCAGCCATGTTACCAAGGTTACGTTGCAGCAAGAACACCACCGATGCCCGGGCGTTTGCTCAAGCTCGCTGGGGCGTTCTGAGTTTCATAGGTAATCAGGTAATCATTTGCTGGTGGAACATCAACAATAACAAAGGATGCTGTAAATAATTTAGCTTTTCCACTATCGCCATATAATGAACAGAAAAGAATAGTAAAAAAAGTAAACCAACTCCTAACCCTATGCGACACCCTAAAAGCCAACCTAAACCAAGCGCAAACCACCCAAACCCAATTAAGCCTATGCCATTGTTAAACAGGCGGTAAGCTAACCACTATGCCGACGACTTAACAAAAAAACATGAAGTGATGACTCGTTTGGAAGGTTTTGCTAATGATGATATTGGTAAATTGTCAAAGATGGTTGGAATAATTTTGATCATCCTATGAAAATTGGGTTTATTGAGCAAGTTCGGTTGGCTCTGCATATTTACTGCCACGGCTTATGTGCTACACTGATCCCGTGTAAAAAATAAAGGGCTCAAAAAAATGACAAATGTCACATTATCTATTGATGAGGAAGACCTTAAACAAGCACGCGTGTTAGCGCTACAACAAGGCTCATCTTTAAATGCAGTTATCCGCCAATTTGTAAAAAATTACATAGGTCAAACTAAGCGTTATCGACAGGTCACTGATCGGATTATTCAGCAAGCTGAAAGCTCACAGTACCATAGCGAAGGAAAAAAATGGACTCGGGACGAGTTATATGAGCGATAAGGTTTTTTTTGATACCAATGTGTTAGTTTATGCTTTTGACAAAAGTGAACCAGAAAAAAGCAGCCTTGCAAAAGAGCTCATTCGAGATTTTGGTTCTGAAGGCAATATTGTATTGAGCACACAGGTTTTGCAAGAGTTTTATGTCACCGTGACTAAAGCAAAAAAATCAATGATGTCTAAGGAAAAGGCTGAAGAAATTGTCAATGATTTTGCTGAATTTCCATTAGCCCAGGTAGATAAGACGATTATTTCTAGGGCAATGCAACGTCATCAGAGCAATGCTTTTTCTTTTTGGGACAGTCTGATTGTGGAAGCCGCCATACAGACAGGCTGTTCAAAATTATTAAGTGAGGATATGCAAAATGGTCTAAAGATTGGCTCATTAACTATATGCAACCCCTTTATACTCCCTGCTCAATAATCCTCAACCTCAATCAATTGCTGCATAATTCCACCTGACTCTAACATTTGCTCTGGCGTTAACAGTGCATTGATCTGCGGCAGAAAATCCTCATTTTCACGTGTCAAGTGTTCACTCAGCACTTTTTCAAAATCACGTGCTAACGTCTGCAGTTCACCAAAATCACGGATATGTTCAGGCTGACTGTAATCAAAGGTATCAGTGTAAAGAAAAAAAGTAATTCCCCAGAGTAAAATGCAAGTAATAGTAACGACTTTGGAGCATGTTCATTTTAGAATGAGTAATGATTTAAAGGTATTATTGCTCAATACATCAAAAGACAAGTAATTACCTCGTCTGGCAGTTAGTCATAATTTCTATACAGGTTTTAATGGGCAGCCACATTTCAAGGCGTGAATGATCGTCAGGATTAGCAGGTAAAAAACCATACTGTTGATAAAATGGAATGACTTGTGGGGTCATTGGATCAACAAATAAGCCGATCGCTGAAATTTGTTGAGCAACCAACACGGTTCGACAAATAGCATCGATTAATAAGCGTTCTCCCAAGCGTTGCCTTTGTTGTGAACGATCAACTGCAAGACGAGCCAGTTTTACAGCACTGAGTGGGTGAGGATACTTTTTATAATCTCGATGAGATGGTGGAGTTGTGACTGAGTAGCCTGTAAGTGTGTAATAGCCCATGATTACAGTGGGGGTGGAGTTTTGGCTCGCCACATAAGACTTTGAGATATGTTTGACGGTTTTCTGTCTGGCTTGTCGTTGTAGAAATTGATTTAATTCAGTAACGCCACAATCTAACAATTTGCGATTATGCTGCTGGGATATTTCTTCAATCAGTATCGACATTCACTGTATCACTGTAACGCTGCGCTGCTTTAAGTAACTTATCGTTTGCTTTGGGAGGATTTTCTAACGCAGAAAACAACGCATCAGCACCCTTCATCGAGAGAGATAAAGTTTCGGTTCGTTCAATCACATTACGAGCTCTTTCCATCGCCGACTCAATTAGAAACTGCGAAAGTGTTGCGCCGGAGTAGTCAGCTGCCCGTTGAATGATTTCTTGTATTTCGGTAGTGGTTCGTGCAACTAAACGGGTTTCTTTACGTTCTGTATGAGTCGTCATAATTTCACCAGTATCTATAATTTATATAATGGGTATCCAGTTTACTCAACCAACTACCATATGTTGTGGTTCACCACCAATTATTTTAGGGCGAGGCACCGGCGCGCATTCTACCGCATGCTCCATCAAGCAATAGAAGAGCAAGCCACGCGCTTTTGAATTTCGGCGATTGAACCTGAATGTAAACTCATCAAGATAATAAGCAAGTTGCACCGGACGTATAGCTCCTTGATGAGTTCCAAGCCACCAACGATCAAATAAGGATGCAACTCTATGGACACGAGGCATGACGACATGTGCAGGATCACCACTTGCGGTAATATTGCTTACAATATGCTTATAGCCAACGTCTTCAATACCGATATATCCTTTCCATCCATCCGTGCGAATTGCCGCACCTTTTTCAACATTATCCGAAACAAACTGATGAAGACTGTTCGCCGACACATCTCGAATCATAGACATTCGTATTCGGCCTGAGCCTTTCCCTCTGACTTCAGCGGCAATAGCAACAATCACTTTACGCTCGGGCACCACGACCTCTGATTTTTTTTCCTACGCCTCCAACATAGGTTTCATCGACTTCGACAGCGCCTGTTAGATGGTCGCGACCAGGACGTATCATTGCTCGACGCAATTTATGCATCCAGGTCCATGCAGTATCGTAACTGCCAAGACCAAGAACACGCTTCAGTCCAAGTGCGCTGGCTCCATTCTTTTGGCTCGTTACAAACCAGATAGCAAGGAACCAGGTCCTCAGCGGCTTGTGTGTTTTGTGAAACAATGTTCCAGCAGTAATGGATGTTTGCCGTTTGCATTTGCGGCACAGAAAAAGACCCCTGCCCATAATCGACGGGTTTTCTTCAAAAACTCCGCAAGAAGGGCAACAAAAACCTTGAGGCCACCTGAGTGTCAAAATATATGCAAGGCAAGCCTCTTCGGTGCTAAACCACTTATCAAATTCCTGGAATGTTCCAGGATAGTCAACGTTACAAACCGGATGCCTTTGCTCTTCCATCGCTAGATACTACATGTTGTGGATGGTTGAGTATACTAGATACCCAATATTTATATTATACTAGTGGCCAGTATGGCATACAAAAAAATCTATGTCTTTTTTATTTGCACAGGGTATTCATAAATAAAATGTAGGTTGGCGGTGAGGCGCGATCCCCAACATTTTTGCTGAGAACATTGCTTTAACAAAGTAAAATTAAACGAGTGAAAGCGCAAAAAAAACAGGAGTGTTTCATGGGTATGTACGACAGTTTCATTATTCAGCATGAAGGTATTGAAAGAGAAATCCAAACCAAGAAATTTGACAATATACTGGATTGCTACCGAGTTGGCGATGTTGTTTTTGGCGCGGAGCCGGGCATTCAAATTGTCCATGATTATTTCTATCTTGATCCAGAAGGGAAAATGACATGGCAAGACGAGCAAAAAGACCGTGAAATACAGGTATTTCTAATCATTCGGTTTAGCGTTTTTATGCATTACTGTTGGGTGGAAGGCGCAATGACTGCTGATGCAATTGAGAAGAAAGTTACCACCCTCCAGCTAGAAGCTTTAAGTGACTCAGCAAAATTTGAGTTGATTTGTATTGAATCACTCAAACAAAAGACAGCTCGTATTAAACAACAGTCCCGAGCTATTCAAAGCATTGCTGGTGCAGTCAATGCAACAAAAATGACTGATGAAGAATTGAAAAAAGAATTTTTTGTTAGTGACGATGATAAGCGTGCTCAAGCTGGTGAGCTTGTTGAGGTGATTGAAGAAATCGTATCTGATTTTGAAAGTGATGAAACTTCTTGGCTTTAGGTTTGTTCACCCACTCGATTTAAAACGACTGCTTTTTCTATCCTAAAACTTGTATTACGGTGACAGATTACTAAATGTAAATATAAGTCACAAAGATGGGTTAAAAAGCATAGACAATAAACTTGATCTTCAAAAATAACCTAATCATAATACATGGTCTTACCATTAATCTTACCGAGGTGTTGAATTATGTTAGCTGCTACAGTGAAACTCTCAAGTAAAGGGCAAGTCGTCATTCCAAAAGATGTGCGTGATTTGCTCCATTGGGGAGTTGGTGTGGAACTGGTTTTATTAACAACAGAACATGGAGTTATGTTACAAACAAAATCACATAAAAAAAACAAGCACACAGCAAAATCTCTGCGTGGATTTTTACAACAT
Organism: Methylococcales bacterium; assembly: GCA_965224565.1. Lineage (GTDB taxonomy): Bacteria > Pseudomonadota > Gammaproteobacteria > Methylococcales > DRLZ01 > DRLZ01. The sequence continues at coordinate 2,195,601 of CBDCZN010000002.1, forward strand.
GAAGGCGAACCTGTTTCAACAGAGCAATTATGTAAGCCTGTAGAGTATGATAATGATAGCTTTTGATACCAATCTATTGGTACGCATTGCTGTCAATGATGACTTGAAACAAGCTGAAATAGCTGAGCAGTTGCTTGATTCAAATGAAGTATTTGTTTCTCGAACCGTACTCTTAGAAACAGAGTGGGTATTACGCTCTGTTTATAAAAAATCGCACACTGATATTGCCCAATATTTTGAATATGCTTTGATGACTAAAAACTTTATTATGGAAAATTCTATTCAAGTCAGTCACGCTCTTGAGTGGTACAAATTAGGTGCAGATTTTGCGGATGCAATGCATCTTTGTATGTGTGGTGAAAGCGTACTGCATACCTTTGATGCGGAGTTCTGTAAGGCTGCTCATAAACTGCGTATAACTCCAGCATTTAGAGTATTATGATCGTAACATAGGGTCTTTATGGATCACTCGGCTTGGAATCCATCTGGGTAGCAGCACCAATCCGTAATTGCTGCATAATTTCCCCTGACTCTAACCGTTGTTCTGGCGTTAACAGTGCATTGATCTGCGGCAAAAAATCCTCATTTTCTCGCGTCAAATGTTCACGCAAGACTTTTTCGAAAGCACGTGCCAAGGTCTGCAACTCGCCAAAATCACGGATGTGTTCAGGCTGGCTGAGCCGACTGCCTAGTGCCTCCCACTCCTCTTCAATTTCCTCATGATCCAGCGTTAGCCGCTCCAACATGCCGTCAATTAATGGTGACTGATTCACTATCAGTGGGAACAAGCCTTTTTCTTCATCCTGATGATGGAGTAAACATGCATGGGTGTAGTGACAATGACTGTTGATACATTGGTTAGCCAGCGTTTCACTCATGCCTTCCAGCCGCAGTGTATCCACCAGTGTTATTAGTGCTTTGCCTCGGTTGAGAAAGTCATCATGGTAATTCTGTATGACTTGCAGCCCATTGGAAAAATCAGTTGCGGGGTCGATGAAACGAAATTCCATAGCAAGTATCGGTGGCTATATCAGTGGTACTTTACATACTTGGTTCTGACGATTTGGTAAGGCCGCGCTATGTATCCTAGCGGTGCACTCCAGACATGTACCAGGCGTGTAAAAGGAAATAGTAAAAACACTGTCATCCCCAAAAACAGATGCAGTTTGTAAATCCATCCAACGTCGCTCAACAAAGCGGCACTAGGGCTTAAAAACAAGATACCTTGCGCCCAATCTGCGAGTGATACCATCGTTGATGCATCACCACTAAACGCATGATAAATTGATACTGGGATGGTTACCAGCCCGACTCCTAGCGTCACCAGAATCCAGTCCAGTATAAAGATATCCATGAAGCGGCTGTGGGCGCGGACTCGGGGATTATACATGCGCCGTTTCCATAGAATAACTCCACCCATCATGCAGATGGTTCCAAACGCTGCACCAGCACAAATAGCGATAATCTGATGTGCCATATCCGAAACTCCCAGGCTTAAAAACCAGGAGTGTGGAGTCACCAGTCCAGCCAAATGACCAAAAAATAGGGCAATCACACCAATATGAAACAGTAGACTACCCTTGCGTAACATATCTCGTTCCAGTAATTGGGTGGAATCGGCTTTCCAGGTATATTGTTCGCGATCAAAGCGAATCAAGCTCCCAACAAAAAAAACAGTTAGGGCGATATACGGATAAACTCCGAACAGTAATTTTTCCATAACAATAACCTCAAGCAGCTAATTCAGCAAGACGACCGTGACGCTCAATGATTCTTAGTAGCGGCGCGTACTGGCTTTCACATTTATCAAGATTACCTGCGATAATTTCGCTGGCGTGGACGCTTTGTTGCAGGAATAAGCGTGCGTCCATGGGTTCAAGACTGGAAACATATTCAAGTACCAGCGGTAAATAATCGGGCAATTCACCATTGTCGATTTCAAATCCCTGCGATTTATAATATTCAGCCAGTTCCACCAAAGCCGGGCCGCGTTCTCGATCTTGCTCTTCGAATAAGTGGTGGGTTAAATACAGCGCGTTGCTGGGTGACTGATCAAATGTTTTTACATAGTTGGTTTGTAATTTGATTAGCGGCATACTTTGCGCCCAATGGATGAAGGTCTCAAGCGCAGCTTTGTCGGCTTCTTCGAGATCTTTCAGCGTCGATAGCGTCTCTTCAATTTCCGACCAGTGCTCTGATAATTCCTGGGTGGGATAATCCAGCAAGATGGCGAGGATTTTATAAATCATCAGTTGGCCTCTTCTTCTTTAGCGCGTTTTAACAAACGATCTTTCGGAACAAATTTCATCACTTCGACTGTTTTTTTGCGTTTCTCCGGAAATAAGCTGGCATTGGAACTGATACTGCAGCCCTCGTTACCGAAACTGAATCCACTTTGCCCTTGTAAGGCATGGAAATCTTCATGACGTAGTTCTTCATGACTGGTGGGAATAACGAAACGATCCTCGTAGTTGGCAATCGCCATGTAGCGGTACATTTCCCGCACCTGAGATTCGGTAATTCCCACTTCGTCCAGTATTGCGGTATCGGTTTTACCTTCGACATTTTCCATACGGAAAAAGCTGCGCATCGCGATCATGCGTTTCAGTGCCAATACAATTGGTTCTTCCTTGCCTGCGGTGAGCAGATTTGCCAGATACTGAATTGGCATACGCAGTGATTCAATTTTTGGAATCATGCCATCTTCATGGGTTTCCAGATGCCCCTGGTCAATATGTGACTGGATGGGGGATAATGGTGGAACATACCAGACCATCGGCAAGGTTCTGAATTCAGGGTGTAACGGAAAGGCGACCTTCCACTCAACCGCTTGTTTGTAGATCGGAGATTTTCGTGCTGCTTCCATCCAGGATTCGGGAATACCATCAATTTTTGCTTGCTTGATCACTTCTGGGTCGCTTGGATCAAGAAAGATTTCCAGTTGTGCTTCGTATAAATCTTGTGGATCTTCAACCGAAGCCAGCTCAGAAATACGGTCGGCATCGTAGAGCATAATGCCGTTATAACGGATTCGACCTACGCAGGATTCTGAGCAAACGGTCGGCAGGCCTGATTCCACACGTGGATAACAAGCCGTGCATTTTTCCGCTTTGCCGGATTCCCAGTTGTAAAACACCTTCTTATAAGGACAACTGCTGATACACATGCGCCAGCTACGACATTTATCCTGATCAACCAGGACAATGCCGTCTTCTTCACGTTTGTACATGGAACCTGAAGGACAGGCTGAAACGCAAGAAGGATTAATACAATGGTTGCAGATACGTGGCAGATACATTTGAAACGAGTGTTCAAATTCGCCATAAATTTCTTTTTCCATCTCGCTGAAGTTTGTATCTTTGCCACGTTTGGAAAACTCTCCGGCGAGATCATCTTCCCAATTCGGCCCCCATTCAACTTTTTCCATAGGGTGGCCATCCAGCATCGAGCGTGGACGAGCGGTTGGTGCAGCTTCCAGCAATGGACTGGTTTGCAAATGACCGTAGTCATAAGTAAATGGTTCGTAATAATCGTCGATCATCGGCAGATCGGGATTCCAGAAAATATTTTTCAAGCGATTCATTCGACTGCCTGATTTTAATTCCAGCTTGCCGTTTTTGAGTTCCCAGCCGCCATTCCATTGTGCCTGATCTTCCCAGTTTTTTGGATAACCGATGCCGGGCTTGGATTCGACATTGTTAAACCAGACATATTCCACTCCTGGACGGTTGGTCCAAACGTTTTTACAGGTAACAGAACAGGTGTGACAACCGATACATTTATCCAGGTTAAACACCAGCGCAAAATTTGCTCTTACTTTCATGGCCGATTGCCTCGCTTAGTCGGTTTCATTGTCAATGGACAAAGGATACGGTGCTTGATGAATATCATCCGGATTTAATTGTGCTTCTCGTTCCGGTGTCAATTCTCGTTCCAGCCAGTCAATATCAGGATCTTCGATCTTGTGCAGAAATACATATTCGTCACGCTGTGAACCAATGGTTCCATAGTAGTTGAGTCCATAACTCAATTGAGCATAACCGCCAATCATATGAGTCGGTTTTACGGTAATTCGGGTCACGCTATTAAGAATACCGCCGCGCTTATTCGTAGTATTGGAACCAGGAACATTGACATTTTTTTCTTGTGCATGGTACATCATCGCCATGCCATCAGGTATACGCTGACTGACAACAACACGGGCAACCGTTGCGCCATTGTTGTTCAGCGCTTCAACCCAGTCATTATCTTCCAGACCAACAGACTGTGCATCGTTTTCAGAGATCCACACATTGGGACCGCCTCTGAATAGAGTCAACATGCGCTGGTTATCACTATAAGTACTGTGAATACCCCATTTTGAATGCGGCGTAATCCAGTTGAGTTTTAAATGTGGCTTGTCTCCCAACTTCTCCATCAGTCCTTTCGGTGTAGCCAGCATATCGACTGAAGGTTTATAGGTACAAAAGCCTTCACCAAAGTCTCGCATCCATTGATGATCTTGATAAAACTGTGCCCGTCCAGTCAAAGTACGAAACGGAATATGTTCGTGGATATTTGTATAGCAAGCATTATAACTGACATCTTCCGACTCAATTCCACTCCAGGTCGGCGCAGTAATAATCTTACGTGGCTGTGCTTTGATGTCACGAAAAGTAATCTTGTCATCTTTACGGCTACTCGCAAGATGAACATGATCTATTCCGGTTTTCTGACTCAGATTTTCCCAGGATTTAACCGCCACTTCGCCATTGGTTTCAGGAGCTAAAGCCATAATAGCTTCACAAACGTTAATATCTTCTTCCAGCGAAGGCATGCCCTTGGAAACACCTTCGTCCTGAATGGTGTAACAAATCTCTTTCAGATGTTCATATTCTTTTTCGGTATTCCAGTCAATGCCTTTGATGTTATTACCCAGCTTTGGCAACATGGGTCCCAGCGAGGTATATTTTTTATAGGTATCTGGATAATGACGTTCAACCACTTTTAGAATCGGCATGGTTTTACCTGGAATCGGCTCACACTCTCCCTTTTTCCAGTCCTGCACACCCAATGCCTGTCCCAGTTCTGCTGGTGTATCATGCAGAATTGGCATCGCCACCAAGTCTTTCTCAGTACCCAGGTGTTTTTCAGCCAATTCCGAGAAAGTTTTGGCGATGGTTTTGAAAATCTGCCAGTCTGATTTCGATTCCCAGCCAGGATCAACCGCTTCTGTTAAAGGGTGAATAAACGGGTGCATATCGGTGGTATTCAAATCATTCTTTTCATACCAAGTGGCAGTTGGAAGAATAATATCGGAATAAGCGCCAGTGGAATTAAGGCGAAAGTTGATATCCACCATCAAATCCAGCTTGGCGATTGGCGCATCCTTATGCCATTTGATTTCCTGACCTTCAGCTTCCGGCAGGATGTCTTGCATCACACCGTTTTGAGCACCAAGCAAATGCTTGAGGAAATACTCGTGTCCTTTAGCACTACTACCAATCAAATTAGCGCGCCAGACAAACAGGTTACGCGGGTGATTTTCTGGTGCATCGATATCCTCTGCGGCAAATGCCAGGGAGCCTTTTTTCAGCTCTTCGACGACATACTTACCTACTGCAGCCTCATCTTTAGCACCTGCAGCTTCGGCATCTTTGCAGATTTGAATCGGATTGCGATTAAAATGTGGCGCAGATGGTAGCCAGCCCAACCGTTGCGAAACCACGTTGTAATCTGACAGATTATGGCCTTTGTAGGTATCCTGTGCTGTTTTTGCAAGCAGCTTGTCAGCCTCCAGTTTTTCATAACGCCACTGATCCGTATGGAAATAAAAGTACGTCGTCCCGTTCATATGGCGTGGTGGTCGTTGCCAGTCCAGACCAAATGCAATCGGTGCCCAGCCTGCTTGTGGACGTAACTTTTCCTGACCGACATAATGCGCCCAGCCACCACCGCTTTGTCCAACACAACCACACATATGCAACATATTCATGATTGAACGGTAGTTCATATCGCAGTGATACCAGTGATTGATTCCGGCACCCAGAATCACCATGGAACGCCCTTTTGTTTTAGCGGCGTTATCGGCAAATTCCTGCCCGGTACGAATAATATCCTGCTGTTTAACACCAGTGATTTTTTCAGCCCAGGCTGGTGTGTAAGGTGTCGATGCATCATTGTAGTCGCTGGCGCAATCTCCGCCAAAACCACGATCAATGCCATATTGAGCCAGTTGCAAATCGAAAACAGTCGCAACCAAAGTCTCCTTGCCATCAATCAGGATTTTTTTCACAGGAACCCTGCGGGACATGCCCTGATCGGTACCAGTCTCATAACTTGGAAATAACACATCGGCAATGTCATCTTTATCAAAAACAAGTGACAAGCGCGCTTGAATGTCTTTTTGATTAGCTGCATTTTTGGGTAGCAAATTCCATTTGCCTTCTTCGCCCCAGCGAAAACCGACCGAACCATTAGGCACTACGATATCGCCAGTTTTTTCATCCAGTATAACTGTTTTCCATTCTGGATTATTTTTCTCTCCCAGTGATTTTTCCAGATCAGATGCTCGCAACAGACGACCTGCTGCATACTCCTTGCCATGTGGCTCGAGTATCACCAGCATGGGCATATCTGTATAAGTGCGTGCGTATTCCTGGAAATAGTCAATTTGTTGATCGACATAAAACTCTTTCAGCACCACATGCCCCATCGCCATGAATAGCGCTGCATCGGTGCCTTGTTTGGCAGGCATCCATAAATCAGCAAATTTCACATATTCAGCATAATCTGGTGCAACTGCGACAACCTTGGTGCCCTTGTAGCGTACTTCAGTAAAGAAATGCGCATCTGGGGTACGCGTCATCGGCAGATTTGCCCCAGCGACGATAATATAGTTTGCGTTATACCAATCTGCAGATTCTGGCACATCGGTTTGCTCGCCCCAAGTCTGTGGCGACGCAGGGGGCAGATCACAATACCAGTCATAAAACGACAGACAAGCGCCACCGATCATCGACAAATAACGGGCTCCTGAAGCATAACTAATCATAGACATCGCTGGTATTGGAGAAAAACCAGCGATACGATCCGGGCCGTGGGTTTTGATTGTATAAATATTGGCAGCGGCGATAATTTCAGTAATTTCATCCCAGTCAGTACGGACAAAACCGCCCAGTCCACGTACAGCAGTATATTGTTTACGCTTTTCAGAATCTGCCTGTATTGCAGCCCAGGCTTCAACGGGATCTTTGCCTGATGCACGCTCCACTCGGTAGAGACTGACTAATCGTTCACGTATCAGCGGATGTTTGACCCGATGAGGGCTGTATAAATACCAGGAATAACTGGCGCCACGTGGGCAACCGCGTGGTTCATGGTTCGGTAGATCCGGTCGTGTGCGCGGATAATCAGTTGCCTGCATTTCAAAAGCAACCAAACCGTTTTTGACGTGAATATTCCATGAACAACCCCCAGTGCAGTTCACCCCGTGGGTAGATCGAACCACTTTATCGAAACGCCAGCGGTTACGATAACCCTCCTCCCACTGACGATCTTCATTGGTCACAATACCGTGACCATCGGAAAAAGTGCTCTGAGTCTTTTTGAAAAACTTCAAGCGGTCAAGAAAATGACTCATGGTTTAATCTCCTGAAATGCTAGTGCAGCGTTTGTTCACTATTATCATTTGTTAAATCTGATGCAATTGACAGAGATAAAATGACAATACAGTAGCAATGTCAATATCGTTCTGGCAGAAAGCGTAATGGAATAAACAGATGGTTATTCTGCTTGCAATGTAGTGATTGAGTCGACCCTGTATTATCACTTTCACAGTATCGAAAAAACAAGCAATCTTTTGGCTTCACACTTGATTTGTGAATTATTCCCGAATTGCCAGAACATTCGACAAGATCAATGATTCAATCAACCCGCGCATTGTATAACATCAGGATTTAAGGACAATTGACAATTATCAATCACTCCCCTCAACTTTCTTTCTATAATAGCCGAGATAAACATAAGGCAGAATCATTTGCTTCTGCAATCGTGCTTTTAACGCCTGAACACATCTCAGTAACTCAGTCAATAAACCGTAATTCTGTAAAAGCGATTATTGGCTGAACATAATACAGGCAGAATATAATACAACAACTGCAGTTACAACGCTTAACAGCGTGTCATTCTGATACATCACAACGCTCTGATCTTTGTGCGTACAACATTTTTTTAGAAGCACCCAAGTCTTTTTTCTAATCAAGGGGGAGAAATAATGGCTGATCTCAATAATTGGGACATCGAAAATACTGAATTCTGGGAAACAGAAGGCAAACACATCGCCAGACGCAACCTATGGATTTCAATTCCCAGTTTACTCTGTGGATTTGCCATCTGGCTGTATTGGAGCATTATCACTGTACAGATGTTAAATCTAGGTTTTCCCTATGAAAAATCAGAATTATTCACGCTGATGGCGATTGCTGGTTTAACAGGTGCAACATTGCGAATCCCCAGCAGTTTTTTTATTCGTCTTTGTGGCGGACGCAACACTATTTTCTTTACAACCTGTTTACTCATCCTTCCAGCATTGGGCACTGGCCTTGCCCTGCAGGACAAGAATACGCCTTTCTGGATTTATCAGGTATTAGCATTGCTATCCGGTATTGGTGGCGGTAATTTTGCATCATCCATGTCCAACATCAGTTATTTCTTTCCAAAAAAAGTTCAAGGGCTATCGCTTGGTCTGAATGCAGGACTGGGGAACTTTGGTGTGACCACCATGCAAATCCTGATTCCATTGGCAATGACATATAGCTTGTTTGGTGCTTTCGGTGGAGAACCAATGATTCTGCAAGCACCATCCGGCACATTGATTGGAAAAATACCTGCTGGCACAGAAACCTGGATTCAAAATGCCGGCTTTATCTGGTTGATATTTTTAATCCCATTGGCTTTATTTACCTGGTTTGGTATGAATAATATTCGAGCCGAACATGTTTCCCCCAATATCGGAAATCCATTGTCCTGTTTTGCCATCATGACAGGTATGTTGTTGATTGGTTTTTTCTCGGCAATTTTTGGACTTTGGTTAATACTACCTGAATCAGTCAACGGTTCTGGTTTCGCTATTCCCAAGGAAATCGCCCTGTTTATTGTAATTGCGCTAACGGTTTCATTATTAAAAATAATACCTGGTCGTATAGGGGAAAGTCTGGGCAGGCAATATCAAATTTTTGATAACAAGCACACCTGGGTCATGAGCATTATTTACACCATGACATTTGGTTCATTTATTGGCTTTGCTGCGTGTTTTCCACTTGCTATCAAGGTTATTTTTGGTTATCAGCATGTCATAGTTGATGGTGTAATGACACATAACCTCATCAATGAAAACGGCCCCAGTGCACTGACATATGCCTGGATGGGACCTTTTATTGGCGCCCTTATCAGACCTGTTGGCGGAATGATTGCTGACAAGTTCGGTGGTGCATGGGTTACGCATATCTGCTCATTTGTACTTGTTGCCAGCACAGTTGGTGCCGCATATTACATGAAGCAGGCATATAATTCAGCATCGCCAGAACACTATTTTGTACCCTTTTTTCTTTTGTTTTTGATCGTATTTACAGCAAGTGGAATTGGCAATGGTTCTACCTTCAGAACCATTGCGATGGTATTTCCCAAGGAACAAGCAGGCCCGGTACTCGGCTGGACATCAGCTGTAGCAGCTTACGGTGCATTCTATATCCCGAAAGTTTTCGGCGAGCAAATCAAGGCAACCACACCTGAAGTTGCATTAATGGGATTTGCTGGCTTTTATGTGGTTTGCATAATGATTAACTGGTGGTTTTATTTACGCAAAGACGGTGAGTTTTATAACCCATAAAACTCCATACAGTGGAATACACTCGAGAAATCAACTGGTGTTTCTGTGCATGTGATTAATTGCATAAAAACACATTTTGAAATTGACCCAACAACTTCAGACATCCTGACCTCAGAACCAATGCGTTACCCATTTACCCCGGAATATCTTATGAGACTGATTTGGTGTAGGTTGGCACTGAGCTTGCGAAGTCCAACACGGACAAGCTATAAATCGTTGGACTTCGTTCCTCAGTGCCAACCTACACTATTTGGTTTGGCATCAAGTGACTATCCGCGAGATCAGGTTATCTGAACTCCCATATTATTTAGAGTTAAAGAACACATGCAAATTCCTGATGACATAACGAGCAGTCAACAAACAAAAATCCTGTCTATTACCACTGTAGCTTTTACTATTTGTTTTGCAGTGTGGACAATTTTTTCCATTCTTGGGATCAAAATTAAGCAAGAGCTGGGGTTAAATGACACACAGTTCGGCATATTGGTAGCAACGCCTATCCTGACGGGCTCATTGAGCCGAATTTTCCTGGGAGTATGGACCGATCAGTTTGGTGGGCGCATTGTATATTTTATTTTGATGTTGGCCACATCAGTTGCAGTCTGGTTACTATCCACCGTGCAAACATATACGATGTTTCTGGTGGCAGCACTGGGCGTCGGTCTCGCCGGTGGCTCATTTGCGGTTGGTATTGCCTATGTCTCACGTTGGTACGCAAGTGACAAACAAGGGTCGGCTCTAGGTATTTTCGGCATGGGCAATGTTGGCGCTGCGATTACTAACTTCGCTGCGCCTTTTCTGCTGCTTGCCTTTGGTTGGGAGAAGGTTGCGCAAATTTATGCAGTCATCCTGTTCAGTATTGCCATTATTTTCTGGTTTGTGTCAGATGTCGATCCAGTAACACGTGAACGGCGTAAAAAAGGTGAAAAGGCGCGTTCGGCCTGGATGCAGCTAGCACCTTTGAAAAACCTTCAGGTGTGGCGTTTTGCCACGTATTACTTTTTTGTTTTTGGTGGCTATGTATCACTTGCGCTGTGGTTGCCTCGCTATTATGTCGGCGTTTACGATCTGGAACTGACCACTGCGGGTATGCTAGCCGCCTGCTATGCATTACCAGGAAGCGTCTTCCGGGCTTTGGGAGGATGGATGTCTGATCAATGGGGCGCACGCAGAGTGATGTATCTAACCTTTATTGGCTCCACTGTTTGTGTGTTTTTATTATCCTATCCATCAACCGATTACATTGTTCATGGCATCGAAGGACCGATTAAATTCACCATTGCCATGAATCTCTTACCGTTTGTCATTTTGACCATCTTTCTTGGATTTTTCATGTCACTGGGAAAAGCGGCAGTCTATAAGCATATCCCGGTTTATTACCCAGACAATGTTGGCTCAGTCGGTGGACTAGTCGGAATGATCGGGGGTTTGGGTGGGTTTATATTACCAATTTGTTTTGGCCTAATGAATGACTTGATTGGTGTCTGGACTGGTTGTTTTATGCTGCTGTTTGCCATCGTTGTGATTTCATTAGTCTGGATGCATGTCTCTATTGTATTGATGGATAGAAAACTTCATCCTGAATGGAGTGGACCGCAAGATTTGCCGGAAATTGTCAATGCTGCAGCTGAAGAAGCTGAACGGAGTTGATAGCTGATTGTTTTTTTACAACAAGCTATTTCTATGTCGAACGGCTTTAGAGTTTTTGATTATCTATCCTTACAACTTAGCAAACACGACATGTTAAAGACCCTCCCCCAATATCGCATTGTTTCTAAGCAGTAAAGAATACTCTTATCACAACTCCGTAAAACAAGCTCAATATTGCCTGATAGAAGCGTATTTTAGATTTATTAAAGACAATTATTGATAGAGTTTAATAACCATGATAACCAGAAAATTAATAGCAACTTATATGACATTATATAGTTTAGTAATGTCTCCAGCCTGTATGGCTGATAATGTGCTCGGTTTTGAAGATACAATTGAGAATGCGCTTAAAATTGGTGGTGGTAAAGTCAATATCGATTTGAGTTGGCGTTTTGAATATGCAGATGACTCCTCACAAAAGCGACAAGGGTATGGCGATCCTTTTCGAATCCGCCTAGGCTACCTGACTCCTGAATTTCATGGATTATCTGCATTTGCTGAATATGAGGGCTTACTGACAGTGTTTGCCGGAAAGTACAATAGTGTGGTCAACCAAAATAATACCAATCGAGCGACTATTGCTGACCCTGAACGCCATGAAGTCAACAGGTTATGGTTGCAATACACTAGTATTCCTGGCACAAATTTAAAGGTTGGTCGGCAACGTATCAAATTTGATAATGACCGTTTTATCGGTAATGTAGGCTGGAGACAACTGGAACAAACATTCGATGCTGTCAGATTAACGAATAATTCATTGGCAAATACTGAACTTAATGCAGGATATATCTGGAAACAACGTGACATATTTTCCAATAACATCAATATGAATACATTCTTCGTCAATGCATCCTACAACGGCTCTGAATATGGAAAAATCACTGGCTATGCATATTTGCAAGATTTTGATAATGCTGGTGACAGTCTCGATTTCAAACGTTCCAATCAGACTTATGGAATAAGCTTTCAAGGCGCAGCACCAATATACAAGGATGTCAGCCTGGTTTATAAGGCCGAATATGCTCGCCAATGGGATTATCAGAACAATCCAGAAAGTTATGCTACCAATTACTGGAATGGCGAGCTCGGCTTCGATATATCTGGCGTTACCATTAAAGGTGGTATTGAGCAACTCTCAGCTGACAATGGCATTGGTTTCCAAACTCCATTGGCGACACTGCATGCATTTAATGGTTGGGCCGATCTGTTTCTAGCAACACCGCCGGATGGACTGCAGGATATTTATGTGTCCGTTGGTACCAAATTTTATGATATCAAGCTATTGAGTGTTTATCATCATTTCAGTGATGAAGATGGAAATGTCGACTACGGTGATGAATTTAACGCATTAGCAGTCAAGAAATTTGGGAAACACTATTCAATATTACTCAAATATGCTCATTATAAAGCAGACACTTTTAAAACTGATACTGATAAATTCTGGCTACAACTAGGTATGAGTTTTTAAACAACACATAAAAACTGATTGGTGAAAAATAAGTCGGCTGAATGCCCTAAAATTGCAAGATAAAATCGTTGTTCTGAGTTCGCATTCTTATGATTTAATTAATAATTCAGTGCCATTTCCTCAAATCATTCCATGCGCTCCTGCGTTACTTTTTCTTGAAAACTCGCTTCAAAAACTGCTGCATACGCTGCCAGGAATCTTTATCTGCTTTGGCGTTGTAAGCTAACGGCATGTTAAATTGTTTACCAAGTTTGTCAGCGTCCGAATTGGTAAAGCTGTGCTTAGCTCCAGGATAACTAACAAATTCCAACTCGGCACCAACTGCTTTCATTTCCTGCTTGAATGCCGTTATTTGTTCGGCGGTAACAAAAGGATCGTCAGTCCCGTTCAGCACTAGTATATTAGCTTTAACCTGACTGGTTTGAGCAGGCGTTTTTGTCATTAAAGAACCGTGGAAACTGACTACGCCGGACAAATCACTCCCTTGCCTAGCCATATGCAAAATAGTACCTCCTCCAAAGCAATAACCGATCGCTGCTATTCTGCCTGGGTCAACAGTAGGATGTTTTTGTAACAATACTTTAGCTTCATTAAAACGTACTTCCGCAGTTTTCATATCAGCAATCGTCGCCTGCATAAATTTTCCTGATTACCCATAAGCTTCCGCCAATTTTAAAAGTCTGTCTGGCATAGGAGTCGTCCTGACTGCAACATAGGCAAAACGAGGGATCATATCTTCTAGCTGGAACCGTCTGTTATGGCGATAGCAGAATTCAGCAAGATAGCGTGGCAAATGCTTTGGGTTGATTGCATGGTAAGTGCCAGTGATGGCATTTTTAACATTGCCTATCATGGTATTCACCCAAGCAAATTCTTTTTTTGTGACACTTTGGTATCCACCGCCTGTTACAATGCTGATGTGATGACAATCAGCATCAGTCACTGCTGAAAAACAAGGCAATCCATCCGAAATAACCGTGCTATCAGGCTGTAGATGCTGTTTTGCCCAGCGTGATATTTCTGTCTGCCGAAACCCTTTAACGACATTCATATTCATTGCAATCGGGTGACCTTCTTTATCGAGTGAAACAGCGGCAACAAACGGGACCTTATTGGCTGAGCCTCTGCCTCTTTTTCCACCGTGGCGTTCGCCACCCCAATAGACGTCATCTAACTGGATTGTTCCACTGAGTCGCTTGCAATCATCTCGTTCCTTCATGACCTGCATGATCTTGTGTTTCATACTCCATGCTGTCTTGTAAGACACACCGATTTCACGTTTAAGCGCCAACGCTGACAGACCTGTTTTTGATTGTGTGATTAAGTAGATGGCTAAAAACCACTTCGTTAGAGGAAGTTTGGTTTGCTCAAAAATGGTTCTGCTTATCAATGACGTTTGATGATGGCATTGATTACACTGATAGAGCTTTCTTGCTTTTAAAAAGCAATACTGATAACCACCACACTCAGGGCAATTAAACCCTGTCGGCCAGCGTAATTTGAATAAGGCTTCGCGGCATTGGCTTTCTGTTCCGTAGTCTTGAAATAGCTGTATTAAGCTATAGCCTGCCTGGAACTGCACTTTATTTTTGCTCATGGCTTTGACTCCGTGATTACATATCCATTAGAGTGAAAATTCCGAGTAAAGTTGCGGAAGCTTATGGGTAATCAGGTAAATTTTTGCGCATCGTCAGGATGCTTGGCCAACTTCCCTGCCCCATACATATCAATAGCAAACGCGGTGTATCCAAGTTTCGCCAGCATGTCTGCACGTTTTCTGACATAAGCGTTATGCCCCCACCATTCATGCACCACTAAGACACCAGGACGTTTACCGGAAATGGAATCATCATAACTTAGATAGCCCTGAAAAGGCTGTCCGGCAATTGTATAGTTAATGACCTCAGAATGAATTTCTGCTCTAGCAATATTTGCAAAACAAATCAGAAACCCTGTGCACAGTAATAATAATTTCGTCATTCTATTCATTTGATTGTCTTCTCATGCTCGCATAAAAAATATCTGAAGAGGCTTTTATAGCCCGCGACAGTGTCTGTTTCAGCTCTAGATTGAATAGAATTTTCCTCGGAAATGAAAGTATTCATGCAGTTGCTACTAATCCGTCTCATTGATCTTCAATGTCATCCCAGAGCGTTTGTCCTGTCTCGGCACTTCGGTCGCCAACAACGAAACTGATGAATGTTTTCCCATATCGATCAACAGCAATCCATATCCATATCCATCGATTGATTTTTTTTGACCGACATAGGAGTGCATCTCATCCACCTCTGTATACACCACGCGTTGGTGGTGGGTCAAACCTGTGATTGGGAATATTCTAACAATCGTGTGAAACACTATAACAACTACTGAGTAAATGAATTGGAACCCAAGAATAATCACCAAAATCACAGGTTTGACCCACTACCCACGCGTTCAGCACTTTTCAAAACCTCTATTCTGTTCGCCAAACGCTCGAATCCAATTCAGTACAGTGACATTGCTCACCCCTAGCACACGGCCAATTGAGCGAAACCCAAAGCCCACTAAATAGAGCTGGAGGGCCAGCTTTTTCATATGAAGTGGTTTGGCTTTAGATCCGCTGGCGACAGTGTATCTAAAGTCACAGTCTTTACATTTGTAGCGCTGCCTCCCTTTTACTACGCCATCTTTGGTCTTGTCATCTGATTTTCATTTTGGACAGTCCATTCAATTTCCAGCCTTTCTTTTAGAATCAGTCTTAAAGACTGACTCTAACATAAATAAGCAATGCCAACTATTTACCTATTTTAGAGTACAAGAATGATGATAAGGACTCACTTGGACACAAGAAGTCTTATCCGGGTAATGCCTACACTGACCAGCCTGTGGACCACTATCATTCACACAATCCGATCCACCGCCACTACATCCGACCAACATTAAAAAAAAAGTAAGACTTATCAATTTTTTCATAATCACTCCCTATTTTTCAATACTAAATTGGCAATCATCGAAATAAAATTATAATTTATTATGACGTTTTAAAAAAGCTCTTCTCACAGTAAAAAACATCTGATTTTCTTTCTCTTAGGTTACTATCACGCATAGCAATCTGTCCAAATATTGTTCGATCAGCTAAAAAATCGACTGTGTAAGAAACCATGGTACTTGTCCTACTTGCGATCATTTTCTGGTCGAGACCTGAACAGCCGTTATTTATTCCACTGCTACTCGAGCTACTCCTGACGAATAAACCCAACAACATATATCACGCAGGGTTGGATAATATTTCCACCAAAATCTATATTCCTGCGCAGAGATTTGTATTGAATATCATAATATGAGGTATCGGTCACACTAATTCCATTATTAAATGTGACGTTTTACACAATAAATGCGTTATATATAAATAAGTACTCTGGTGTTTATGGCAATTAAAAGAAACTCAACTAGATTTAAAGTTTTAATGAATCAGGTTGAAAGTAATGCCACTAACTTCATATTTTTCAAAAACCATACAAGGGAAAACAATATCACTTTGGTTTCTCCTCTGTGGTGCTTTGGTCTTCATTATAACTTGTTCCGCATCAGCAGCAGCGGGGGGACGTCCTTGCCAAAAAAGGCCCTGAGATTGATAAGGCTTTCTATGGACTGCACGGAAACGTTTATTATGTGTCGGAATCCAGAAATGATAACCATAATGGCCTACATGAAAACCTTCCTTTTAAAACCCTTCAACATGCTTCCGATCTTGCACAACCAGGCGATATTGTTTATGTCATGAACGGTTTATACCAAAACGTGAAAGATGAATATATATTGGGTATCAGACGTTCTGGAACAAAATTTAAATGGATCATGTATGCAGCATTACCAGGGCATAATCCAAAATTAAAAGTCAAGGCAGGGGATCCCATCTCAATACATGGAGCAGAGTACTTAATTATAGATGGCTTTGAAATAGAAGGTAATAATCTTGATGTCACTCTCGAATATGCTTTGGCAGAGCAAAACAATCTTTCCAACAAACTTACTAATTCCTCAGGAGTTAGTATCCACCCTGATTGGAATACCACTAACTACCCCCACCACGTGATTGTTAGAAATTGTCATATCTATAACTTTTCCGGTGGTGGCATAGCAAGTAATACTGTTGATTATAATGTTATCGAAAATAACACTGTACATCACAATGGCTACTATGCGCCCTGGGCAATGAGCGGTATTTCACTTTATAGAAACTGGAATTTCGATAACTACGAAGGGTATAAGATGATCATTCGCAATAACATCAGTTATGCCAACCGCAACTATGTTCCGTTTTTTTACTCATATACAGACCCCGAGCAGCGTAAGATAACAGATGGCAATGGCATCATTGTAGATACCAATCATGATAGCCGTAAAGCTGTCAATGGAGTAGAAACTTCAACTCCCTATATCGGCAGGACATTAATTGAAAACAACGTATCATATTTAAATGGCGGAAAAGCTATTAATATACAAAAGTGATCACATCGATGTGATTAATAATACCACCTACCAAAATTCTCAAACCAATAGTTCAATCAGTGAAATTACTTTAGGAAAAGCGGATGATGTCAATCTATATAACAATATTGTCTATCCAGAATTGGACGATCATGCGATCAACATGTGGGCGACAGGTTCATCCATCACTATCGACTACAATCTGATCTATAACACCGATAAAAACTTTTTCCCACACGCTAACAATCTGATCGAATCTGATCCGCTATTCGTGAATATCGATCCTAAATCCGGACAGTACGATTTTAGATTAAAAGCAGATTCTCCTGCTATTGACAATGGTAATAATCAATTCGCATCAATAATTGATAGCGATGGGATTACCCGACCTGTCAATACGGAATATGACATTGGGGCATTTGAGTTTACTGGTCAAAACGCAGAAACAAGCAAGAATACACAGCAAGATCAGAGTAAGAATACGAAGACAACTACGAAAACAGTTTCGCTGGCTATAAAAATATCAACGAGTAACGATGATGTAGAAGAAAAAGCATCAGGAAAAGTCATTAAAGGTAGTGGCGATCTAGATCTGGTTCGTTCCGGAGGCAATCAAACCATCGGAATGCGTTTTACTACAGTGAGCATCCCCAAGGGTGCAGTCATAACCAATGCTTATATCCAATTTACAGCTAAAAGTGCGGGCTCGAAGAAAACAAAACTTGTCATTAAAGGCAAAGCAGAAGATGATGCTTCCGTGTTTAACAGGGTAGCTTTTAATGTGTCGTCCGCACCAACGACTTCTTCCATTGTATCCTGGTCTCCACGTGCCTGGTCAAAGAGAAATGAATATGGTCTTAAACAACGCACACCAAATCTTGCATCAATCATCCAGGAGATTATTGATCGTCCAGGCTGGAGTCAAGATAACGCACTCGCTCTGATTATTTCTGGAAGAGGCAAACGCGAGGCAGTCTCGTACGATGGGAACCCAGATGCAGCCCCGCGATTATTTATTAAATACGTTACTAATTAGGCATTCATAGGTAGTAGCTCAGAATTGAGCTGGCAGTTACCCGTTTTTTAGAGTAACTGTTTGATTAGATTTGGGCTGGATTTTTCTAGTCCAAATCAATTTAACCTTGTTGTATAGAAATAAACCAGCTGCGACGAGACCTTTAACAACGTGTGGGGCACACTCATGACTCACACAATCCTGTGATTTGTATCGCTAAATTCAACCTAACCCCCCGTTAGACTTATAAAAAAGTTTTCTGTAGCTTTATTACAAATCAATATAAAGTGAATTTTCTTGTTTACGGATGAGGCCTTTTTCCTGAATTGTAGGGAAATATCAATCTATACAGAGAAAAAAGTCCTTGATAAATAAAACTATCCTGAAAATTGTACTAATATTAGATTATCAGGGAGGTTATCAATAATTTTAAAAAATAAGGAATAAAGCATAATGATCACTGGTTCTTTAGCTTCTGTTATTATGATTGTAGTAGTAGTTATACTACTAGTAGCAATATTTTGTTTAGGAATAACAGAAAAGCTGACAAGAATAAAAGTAGCTAGAATACTTCTAAAATACAATATTTGGTTTTCAGGGCTTTTAGGGGTTGCTATTTCTTTCTTTATAATAGGGCTGGGGCATTCGAGAACAAATTGGTCACATTTTATTTTATATGTTTTAGCTATCTCGAGTTTTTTGTTATTAGTATCTTACTTGGCGCTGATTTCATTCTCTAATAAAAAATTTCTTGCTCAAATTTATATTTGGGGGTACTGCGCATTTTTAATTTTTATGGCGTTACCTCTATTCCCATTTTCAACAATTTTCGGGATAACCATCATATTCGGGCAACTTGCTTGGTATAAAGTCGAAAGAGAAAACAACGAGAACTAAAGTGAAAAAATATTATTAGTGTTGCTATTTGGCGTGGAATACGCATTGAATAGCAAACTTAGTTTAGGAGTTGCGATGGCTAAGTTTAGAGCTAACGACAATAAAGATTATCAAACCGAAGAAATCGATTTTTTCTCAATTACAACTGGAACAATAGGTTTACCGCTGAATTAGTGTATGCGGTAGTTGATGAATTCGTCAGAAGATGTCGACCAGATTTGTGCCATTATTACCTATCGATATTAGAGAGAATAATGTGTTTTTAAAAACCTTGTTTACCCACCACCTGCTTTGGGTAAGGCACATAACACAAAGTATTAGCATGTTGGAAACATGACCTGTTTCTACCAAAAGCAACGCTCTATGAAATCCCTAAACGCTCATAATTGAACAAAAGATTCACAAGAAAAAATCCTGATAAACACCCGAATAGAGTAGCGCTTGCAAACAAAGATTAGCAAATACAGCCGCCAGCACATCATCAATCATAATCCCGAAACCACCACTGACGTGTTGATCCAGCCAGCTAATTGGCCAGGGTTTGACGATATCAAACAAACGAAATAATACGAAGCCTAGTACCACTAGTGGAATAGTCACCGGCACTGCAATCATGGTAATCCACAGCCCGACAATCTCATCCCAGACTATACCTGAATGATCATGAACGCCCAATCGCTCTGAAGCCACATCGCAAATCCAGATTCCTGCCAACAAAGCAATCAGCACTAACAATAAGTAGATTGGCAACCCTAACTGAATGAGCAGCCAATAAATCGGAATTGCCAGCAAGGTTCCAGCTGTTCCCGGTCCTACTTTTGCTAATCCTGAACCAAACCCGAATGCTACAAATAAAAACGGGTCTCTAAAAATGTTGGTAGCTGTTGCCTGTAATTTCAATTTGTTGTCCATTGTCTAAAACTGTCAATGATCCGGAATTATCGATCCGGCCAATACATGTGCATTGATGAGACCAGTCATTACATAATCCTTCAAGCTGCTTTACACGCTCTTCCGGTAAGGTAAAACACAGTTCGTAGTCATCGCCTGCAGTTATTGCAAAGCTTGGTTGGTCATTTGTTTGCTGATATGTGCGTACCGCATCTGACAGTGGTATTTTAGCCATATCGATCACTGCACCAACCTGACTAGCTTGCAATATATGCGACAAGTCGGCTGCCAAACCATCAGAGACATCGATACATGCATTGGCTAAGTTACGCAAAGCCAGTCCTGCATGAACTCGTGGCTCTGGCTTGTTGAGCCGTTTTAATAAATCATTATCATTGCACTGATATTCGTCAAGACACGATTTTAATGCCAAGCCTGCATCACCAATACGACCAGTCACATAAATCAAATCGCCAACCTGGGCAGCAGAACGTAATAACGCCTGGCCCTGAGGAACCAAACCTTGGGCTTGTACGGTAATCGACAGTGGCCCACGTGTCGTGTCGCCACCAATTAAATCAACATGATATTGATCAGCAATCTCAAAAAAACCTTCGCTAAACGCTTGTAACCAATCCTCATCAACATCGGACAAGGTTAGTGCCAGTGTGGCATAGCGTGGTTCAGCACCGATCGCAGCAAGGTCGCTCAAACTCACCGCTAATGCTTTGTACCCCAAGGTTTCCGGAGCGACATCAGCAAAGAAATGAATATTTTCCACCAAGGTATCAACAGTCACAGCCAGTTGCATTCCTGCTTCAATTTCCAGTAGAGCACAATCATCTCCGATACTAAGGGCAGTTCCGTTTTGCTGTACGGAACGCGTGAAATATCGCTCAATCAGATTGAATTCAGACAGCGCCATTGGTTATTCTCAAGGCTATTACTAAGAACCAAACGTCTTTAATTTGCTGAATTTTTTGACGCTTGATGAGTGCTCACTTCCGAGGCTCGTAATTGTTGTGAAGCCTTATCCAGTACGCTATTAATATAGGCATGACTACGTGGCGCACCAAACTCTTTGGCAAGATTGATCCACTCATTGAGTGACACGCGATAAGGAATATCCAGGCGCTTGATTAACTCATAGAAACCTAAACGCAAGATAGCCAGCTCGACTGGGTCAATCTTTTTAACCGCACGATCGACAAAATCTGCCATCTTTGCATCAATTTCTGGCTGATTTGAAGCGACACCAAATAACAAGTCGCTGAAATACTCAGTGCTTTCAGCATTGAGATCATTTTCCTCAAGAAAAGACTGTTTAATCTGATCTTCTGAATTAGCGCTCACTTGCCATTCATAGATGGCTTGCACCGCCAGACGACGAGCCAGACTGCGTGATTTTTTCACCCGTTAACCTAATTGTTTTAATAGATTAATCATTTCGATGACACTATTTGCAGCATCAGCACCTTTATTTCCAGCTTTGGTGCCAGCACGCTCAATCGCTTGTTCAATGCTATCCACAGTCAATATGCCAAATCCGATTGGGATATCATATTGCATCGATACATTGGAAACACCTTTGGCACACTCCCCTGCCACATACTCGAAATGCGGAGTACCACCTCGAATAACAGCACCCAAAGCAATGATGGCATCGTACTTATTCAGTGCCGCAACACGCTTGAGCACCAGCGGAATTTCATACGCTCCCGGCACTTTTACCAAATCGATTTCCTCTTGTTTGGCACCATGTTGTATTAGAGCATCGCTAGCACCAGAAACCAGTTGATCGACGATAAAACTGTTGAATCTGGAAGCAACCAGACAAAAGCGAGCATTCTTAATTACAAGACTACCTTGATATGTTGTCATTTCAGACATTGTTATTTCCATTTAAGTCGTTAAATTTAATCATTCTGTGGTGGCAGTCGCCTCGTCATCTTCGCACAATATATGATCGACAATCTGGATATCATACCCTGATAAGCCAAGATAATTCTTTTTCGGTCCCAAAACACAAATTTGATGAATGCCGAGATCAGCCAAAATCTGTGCTCCAGTTCCCGTAGTTCGCCAGTTTTCAGTTTCAGTGTTTGATTGCAAATTCACACCATTATCTTCCATTTGATAGCGATGAATCAGCTCAACCAAGGACTGGTTATCATCCGCTTGTCGAATAATCACCAGCACCCCTCGTCCTTGTTCAACTATTTTCCGCATTGCACGATGGATATGAATACCATGATGATCCGAACGTTTGGATGCAAGCAAATCACCCAGTGTATTACGAGCATGAACACGCACTAATATTGGCTCGTCGGTATCAAGATCACCATAAATCAGTGCCAGATGGACGCGATTATCGACACTATCCTGATAGGCATGCAAACGAAAATCACCGAACTCTGTCGGATAATCACATTCACAGACACGCTCGATGGTTTTCTCATTTTGCAAACGATACTGGATTAAATCGGTAATCGTCCCGATTTTAAGATCATGTTGTTGTGCGAAGTGTTCCAGGTCAGGGCGGCGTGCCATATCGCCATCTTCATTGAGTATCTCGACAATCACTGCTGCGGGCTTCAGACCAGCCAGGCGGGTCAGATCGCAACCTGCTTCGGTATGTCCAGCGCGGTTTAATACCCCACCGGGCATTGCCATCAATGGAAAGATATGTCCTGGTTGCACCAGATCATCTGGTGCTGCATCTGCGGCAACAGCTGCTTGTATGGTACAAGCCCGATCAGCCGCAGAAATCCCCGTGGTGACTCCACTAGCAGCCTCGATGGAAACAGTGAAATTGGTGGAATGCGGGGTTTTATTCTCATTGACCATCAGCGGTAAACGCAATTGTTGACAATGCTCTCGGGTCAGTGTCAGGCAAATCAAACCACGTCCATAACGTGCCATAAAATTGACATCTGCTGGCTTGACCTGCGACGCAGCCATAATCAAGTCGCCTTCATTTTCACGATTTTCATCATCCATGATGATGACCATCTCGCCATTACGAATCGCCTCTATTATTTCTTCAATTGTATTCATTGCCAGTGTTTTGTCATGTGTGTGCTAGGAGGCTGTCCGAGAATAGAAAGCCTACTGTGAAAAAGCGGATTTTGGCCCATTTTTCCGATTAAATTTCGTTAAATACAGCAAGTATTCGCCTCATTTAATCGAAAAAATAGACTCAAAACCGCTTTCCCTCGTTACGGCTTCTATTCTCGGACAGCCTCCTAGTTACCTATATTAATAATGCGATTGATTTAAAAGAGTAACAACTCAAGAATAAAAAGGGATGATTGAGTCCGCTGGTAATTATCTTAAATAAATCCAGCTTGTTTTAAACGCTGCTCAGTCATCTCGGGAGCTTTCGATTGCTGTTGATCGACATCCATTAGCCGCTCCAGGTAACGCGCTAATAAATCCACTTCGAGATTAACCTGGTCGCCACTGTGTAACTGTCCAATACTGGTAACCGCCAAGGTATGGGGGATGATATTGACATCAAACTCATCACCATGCACTGCATTCACAGTCAAGCTAACACCTTCGATGCAAATCGAACCTTTTTCAGCAATATAGCGCAAAATATCCTTTGGTGCTTTGACGACAAAGCGTTCAGATCGCGCATCAGTCACCCGACTGGATATCTCACCAACGCCGTCAACATGGCCAGAGACAAAATGCCCACCCATACGTGTTTGTGGGGTTAACGCTAACTCCAGATTGACTACCGACCCAGGCTTCAAGCGACCAAGCGTTGTGCGTGATAACGTTTCCAAAGAAACATCGGCACAAAAGCTTGTTTTGCTAAAACTAATTACTGTCAAACAAACACCACTCACTGCGATACTGTCACCAATAGCGATGACCTGATCGACTAATTCACCAAGCGTGATGGTGAAGCGATAATCACCATCACAGGCTTGTTTGCTGTCAATAATACCGATGGTTTGAATAATTCCTGTAAACATGGATGGTTAAATGTTATTTCTTTGAATGCTCTGCAATATAGTGTAACCGAAGATCAACTCCGACCTTGCGAGTATCGACCAATTGCAAGCGAGGACCTTGTGCCACACTAGTTTTTTCTGCGAGGTTAAACATACCATGTGCCTGGTGACCCAGCACAACAGCTGCTTGATAAACAATCCATTCATCCACCAGACCCTGCTCAAGCAAACTGCCGTTCAGAATTGGCCCAGCTTCAACCATGACTTCATTCATTTCAAATTCGGCGAGCTGTTGCAAAACAGACGGTATACTCACCTGCCCTTTCTCATCAGCACTGACCACACAGATCTCCACATTGTTATCAGTAAACAGTTGATGCTTGGGTAAATCATCACACAACGTAAACACAACCACACGTCCGGCCTGAGTGAACACTTGCTGTTCTGGATTGAGGTCAAGACCAGAATCCAGTACGACACGAACGGGTTGAATAACGTCAATGGTTTCGTCATCAAGACGCGCAGTCAATGCCGGGTTATCAATGCGCACTGTTCCTGCTGCACTGAGTAGCGCAGAACTTCTCGCTCTCAATCGATGAACATCACGCCGCGCATCTGCACTGGTAATCCACTTACTATCGCCATTCGCCATTGACGTGCGCCCGTCCAGACTAACCGCAAGCTTACTCATCACCCAAGGCAACTTGCTACGCATACGCTTGCAAAAACCTTTGTTTAACAACTCCGCGGCTTGTTCTAGTAAACCACACTCAACGATTATTCCAGCGCTGCGTAAACACTCTAACCCGCGTCCGGCAACCAATGGATTCGGATCCTGCATTGCCACCACTACACGGTTTATTCCTGCATTAATCAATGCATTCGCACAAGGCGGTGTTTTACCAAAATGACTGCAAGGCTCCAGCGTTACATAGGCTGTTGCGCCTTGAGCAGCACTACCAGCCTGTTTCAATGCAATGATTTCTGCATGATCTTCACCAGCACGCTGATGCCAGCCTTGACCGACGACTACGCCATCTCGCACCAGAATACAGCCAACTCTTGGATTAGGATCGGTTGTATATAAACCAAGCTCTGCCAGACGTAAGGCCTGAGTCATCCAGGAATGGTCTTGATCAGAAAATGTCACTCAGACGATACCTAACAAATTGCACCCATCACTAATCTGTATCTACTTGCGTTTCAAGATGCTCAATCATATCTTTAAAATCACTGACATCTTCAAATTTGCGATACACAGAGGCAAAACGCACATAGGCAACATCATCCAGTTGCTTAAGCTCATCCATCACCAGATCTCCAATCGCGCGCGATGAAACTTCGCGCACACCTAAAGCAGACAATTTTTTCTTGATCGCAACAACAGCCAACTCAATCTGTTCACTGCTCACCGGACGTTTTTCTAAAGCACGTAACAAACCGGAGCGTAATTTTTGTTCACTGAAAGGCTGGCGCTGGTCATTACTTTTAACTACTCTGGGTAACGCCAGTTCAGCTGTTTCATATGTAGTAAAGCGCTCCATACAGCTTAAACACTCACGTCGGCGGCGGACTTGGTTGCCATCACTGGCAAGACGAGAATCAGCAACGCGGGTATCCGCAGCAGAACAGAAAGGACAACGCATGAAAAATTACCTGGCTCTAAAAATCATTAAACATTGAAGCAATCGCTAAAATCGATCAGAGTTATTCGTTGTCTAGTGTATCAAGCCTGGCCATCTGAGTCAGTGATCATGTTATAGAAATTATTTTCCAATATTAACCTATATAACAATATTATTACTTATTATTCGGCATGTTATTTGCTTTTTCTTGAAATTACATTAAAATTGTCATGTAGCTTTTCATATTGAAAAGCTCTAAAAATAAGAGCTCTAAATAAATATCATCGATATTTCAAATAATTACACAAGGAGCGATACAATGGAAGAAACACAATTTACTCTTAATCTATCCGATATCAATCTGCTCGACGGTATCGTTTACTCGGTTCTAATTATCAGTGCAGTCCTATCATTTTCACGTGGATTCACAAACGAGTTAACTGCCCGCGGTGCATGGGTAACCGCTGCACTGGTTACGTTGTTCTCGGTTAACCATGTAGCCCAATTGTTAATGCCTTATTTAAAAAATGCGTTTCCCGCGACAATCTTCGCTACCGCAGGAACCTTTGTTCTGGCATTCATAATTCTTACACCCATTAAGAATTCGCTCGCCAAAAAATATATGCGTCCCAACGAGGAAATCGGTGCGACTGATAATATTGTTGGATTGGGTTTTGGCTTGTTGAAAGGTTGGCTTCTTATTACACTCGGCTTTCTTTTTTTCACCATAGTAAAAGGGGAGTCTGAAGAAGAATTTCCACCGTGGACAACAACAGCTAAAACTTTACCCGCATTGGAGCGTAGCGTGAAGGTATTGGCGCAGGGCCTGCCGGAATATATACAGATCCCAACCACGACTCTGTCGGAAGAACGGAAGAGGGGAACAAAAGGATTTATAGAACAAGTTTTTAGTGGAGAGGAGTCAGAACAGCTAGAAAGGCAAGTGAACTTTAGGATTCCAAATTCTTCCGAGGAATAGATGGGTCGTGGGTCAAACTTGTGAGACAACCTGATGATTTTGCGTTAACCTAGTGAGTTTCAGATAATCATTTGCATGGCATATTATCAAGAAATCACTTGTACAAAATGTGTGGGAGCCACAACATTGCAAAATCAGGATGGAACACAGGCGGCGTTCAGCACTATTGTTGTCACAGCCAGATTGTTCCACCAAAACTTTCATGTTGGACTATTGCTATAAAGCGTATGAGTCAGAAATAAAGTGGAGTTTGAGCGAGACATTCAGGCTCGGCAACAAGCTCAACCCACTACCAGATTAATAATCTGCGCATGAGTTCTTCTTGTTATCTCACTTCATTTGAAACATTTTCTCCAGACATCATTGCATCGAGGGCGCTTCGAGAACTGAGGTAAACTGCTAATCGCCTAATCTCCTCATCTAGTCAAATTTATGCTTATAGCCTGCATAACGATGTTTTGTCGCACACCGGTTTTAAAATTAATCAGCTGTTGTTCAAGATAGCTCACTTTCTGTCCATTCAATCTTGGAAATGGCGATATTCCCTCACCTTCAGCGCCATGACAATCTGCACAGGTCGAATAGATTAACTCGCTGTCTTCACTCAACTTATTCAGCGAAGTTTCCGGTTTCAACCTAGCATAATAACTCGCTAAATTGATGACCTCTTCACTGTCGAAATTGAAGTCAGCGGAGCTTAACAATGGATGGATTCTATTACCGTTGGTGAAAGCAGTAATCTGCTTGATCAAATACAAATGGTTTTGACCGGCTAAATTAGGGCCTTGAAGATCTTTATTATTTCCGTTAGGAACGTGCACGAAATAACTTGAACAAAAAGGCAATAAAAGCAGTCTAGTTAGCAGACAAACTGAACCTAGATTCTTTTATAAAAAAGTTAACCTATGCCATTTCCTTATCCGCAAGAAACCGAAAGCCAAATGCAAGAGTTCTACACTCGACTACCAGAAAAAAACAGACGCTTACACGCAGGAGTTGAAGCGTCAAAACTTGATCGAGGCGGTGTGAGTTATATTGGCCGTCTTTTTAATTGTTCGCGCACAACCATTCTACGTGGTATCCAAGAACTGAGTGAAGCGGATATTTTGCAAGACCGTAATCGAGAAACGGGAGGTGGCCGACTATCCGTGCTTGAAAAACAGCCTGATATTAACACTGTTTTTCTACAACTCTTAAAAGAGCATACGGCGGGAGACCCAATGGATGAGCAGGTTAAGTGGACAAACTTGAGTTGCTCAGAGATTGCTGATTTATTAGCAACAAAAGGCTTCAAGGTGAGTCGCAATATCATCAGGAAGTTGTTGAAAAAACATGGTTACGTCAAACGCAAAGCGTTAAAAAAAAGTCGACAGGCGCGCATATCAATCGCAATGCTCAATTTGAGCGTATTGCCCAATTAAAGGCGTCCTATCAAGAGCAAGGTCATCCTGTCATCAGCGTTGATACGAAGAAAAAACAGCTGATAGGCAACCTGTTTCGCGAAGGTAGGATCTATACCACTGAAACCGTTGAGGTTTTTGATCATGACTTTCCTTCGTTAGCCGAAGGCGTTGCCATTCCACATGCTCTCTATGACGTGACCCGCAATGAGGGCTATGTCAACATTGGGACAAGTCGTGACACCAGTGAGTTTGCGTGTGATTCCATTGAACACTGGTGGGAACATTATGGAAAAGTGTTTTATCCAGATGCCGATTCTATTTTAATGCTGATGGATGGTGGCGGTAGTAATTCATCCAGACATTACATTTTTAAGCAGGATTTGCAGGCATTAGTGGATAAGATTGGTATTGAAATACGCATTGCCCACTATCCTCCGCACACGTCGAAATGGAATCCGATTGAGCATCGATTGTTTCCACACATGACACGCTCGTTACAAGGAATGATTCTAACAACCCATGAGTTCGCTAAAGAATTAATCGAAAAAACAACGACAAAAATAGGTTTGAGAGTGTTTAGCACTATTTTTAACAGGATTTATCAAATAGGCAGAAAAGTGGCGAAAGGATTTAAAGAATCAATGCGAATTGTGTTTGATGACGAGCTAGCGCAATGGAATTATGTCGCTGTGCCACAATAGACAATAGGTGAACTGTTCAAGTTATTTCGTGCACGTTCCTTAGCACCATGACATGTGTCACATGCTGTAGTCTGTGGTTCAGAAATAGTATTATCGTTTGCCCACAGAGCATTTCCCCAAACCAATAAGGTCAAACTTGCCGTCAAAGTCAGTAACATGTTCATTGTTGATCCTCCCGGGTACTAATGTTTAAATCATTGAGCGAACGAGGCTCCTGAACTTGCGTCATTAATGAATCATTCCAGATTCCTTCAACGTTGATATGCGCGGCTGCCCCCAACACGACCAATGTCACTAACTTAAGCTCAACTCATTGTAATCACAGCATTCTTTTATAGCACGGATGAAATTTCCGACGGGCACCACTGCGTTTTTTGCGTTCAAAGCGTCTGTCTGGCCGTATAATCGTCAGACTTTGCCTGATTGTTTCCACTAATTGTTCGTATCCCTGCATTGATATCAAACCGTACAAGCATTTTACGATGGTATCTTTCATCGTTGACAAGGCCTGTGCAAAATTAATCTGGTAACGGCATTTTCGGTGCGGTAGCGTCTGATCTGGATGTCGCTGTGCGGCAAACACCGCAATGGCTGTAAGATTCAAACTCAGGATACGCGCATGATAATCTTGTTGCACACTTAACACTGATTTGCCGGTAAAATTCTCGATCTCCAACCAGGATTTCTGGCGCTTATAGCCTTCTTCGATTTGCCAGCGCAGATGATATAACGCTTTAAACGCATGGACTGGATAACGTTGTGTGTTCAACAGATTGGTCATTAAAAAGTACACTTTCTTTTTCACTGTGATGTGGATTAGTCGCACTGTCTGTGATTCAACTGGCAAGCCTCTGCCGAGGCATTTGTGTCTTGCCTCATCGCTGGCCGTCAAGGTGACGATCTGCTGCTTGGCTCCAGAGGCAACGAATTGACTGACTTCGGTATTAAAGTCGGCTTTGACACGCATACACCAGTCACGTTGATAAAACTGATGTGCAGCCATCAACCAGAATGCTGGATAGCCTCTGTCGTACAGGATTAAATCACCGGCTTGCGTGGCTTCCAGGTGTTTGAAGGCAACCTCGCGTTCATCACTACGATAAGGAAACAGCTGTGCATCAATAATGATTTTCTGATGGATATCGTAGAGTGCTGAACCGAGCGCCATTGGCACTTCATCGGTATGCTGGTTCGATTGCCCACCAAATTCAGTATGAATCGCCTCCTCATTCGGCAAATGGTATTTCACTCCATCCACAGCCAGCACACGATGTCCATTCCAGGTCTGTGCTGTGACTGCTGGATAAAAGTGGTTGATCACATGCCTGTTCAGATCAACAAAGGCAGTTGCTGAGAATTTCAGGCGTGCTTTGAAAAAAGCGGCGGCTGTGACTTTAGGTGTCGGAACATCCAACTGGTCACGGATCTGAAAGAAGCGATTGAGCTCTGATTGAGTGTTGCCTTTGAGCATGTTTAAGCAATAACTGATCAAAACAGGGAGTGTCAGGCATCGATTACGTGTGAAGTCCTTGTCATCAATACGGTGAGTTTCGATGAAAGCGGCGCTGTTAGTTATTTTGGTTATAAGCTTATAGGTATTAGGAAATAAGAGTTGGGTCGATCATTGGGTGCCTCATGCGGGTTGTTTTGTGAGTTAATTATACGATATTTCAATCAGTTATAGGGGGTGGATTGCTTAAGTTAGTGACATTGCCCAACACGACTGCTTCAATCAGATTATGATTAAGATAAACATAAGTGCCGGGTTGCCTGAATTCATATAACATGGCTCCTGCCGATCCACCTCGAATAAACCAGGTCTCAAGGTTGGTCAGAGGTTTATCAGCAAATGACCCGCTTGGCCAAACCAAATCGCCGTGACCACCAATCAGATGTGGCCGTGAATCCCGATTTGCCTGGGAATGAATAAACAACACTTTCTCACCCACGTTGGCTTGCAATTGATTATCTTTGGTCAATGCACCCACTGCTCCGTTGAAGACAATATGCGTGGGTTTCAGGGTTTTCATGACTGTCAGCGTGTCTTCAAATGCTTCCGGTAATGAGCCGTATTGTCGATAAGATCCGTTGGCTTCTTGAGGCACATAAAAATCCTGTTCTCCTATGTAACTAAAGTTTCGGAGTTCGTAAAAACACATCAAGCCATTGATTATAAAAGATAAGTGCGTCCTAAAAGCGTATAATATAGGTTGACTTGAAATCACCTAAAACGCAAAAGGACGCCGATGCATCATCCCTCAAAATTGCCGACATTACCAGCGTTAACCGTTGATCTATTACAAGACAGCGGACTGCTGATTGACAATGTGTTTGCCACACTCTGGAAGCAGATTGGAATGAATACCATCCTGCGTCGTGCAGGATTTCACAAACGCTCCGGGTCTCCGATTGACACAGTGGTTTACACCTTATCGCTGTGGTTATGGCTCAAACAGGATTCAATCGGCATGTTTGCCCGAGACAGCCTGCAAGGAATGGGGAAAGATGTGTTGTATGACACCATGAATCGAGAAGACCTGAACTGGCGACGTTGTCATACGCTGATTGCTGATAAAGCCGTCAAGTCATTGCGTCGCACGATTAAAAAAGCCTTTGTGGTCGATGACTCAATCGTCCAACGCTTTGGAAAAAAGATGCCTGGCCTTTCCAGCCACTTTGACCACACCACAGGGCGGCACATGATGGGACAACAAGTGCTGACGCTGGGGTTAAGCTGTGAAGACGGGTTTGTACCGCTGGATAATGAACGCTATACCAGTCAAACGAACGCGCAAGCATTAGCGCAGCCGTTTAACGATGGGCGCAGCACCGCTGCCAAGCGTTATCGCGTGGCTGTTCAACAAACCAAGCCTGCGATGGTTGCCACGATGATTCGGCGCGCCTTGCGAGCCGGTATTGACGGTCGTTATCTGCTTGCGGATGCCTGGTTTGGAAGCAAAGCCATGATTCGCCTGTGTCAGGAAACGAATTTGGTCGCTATTTTGAGAATGAAGAAAAGCAAATTGAAGTATCGGATCAGTGAATACACACATGGCAAAATGATTCGGCGCGCACTGGATGTCAACGCTCTTTACCAACACCGCATTCGCAAGCAATGGAAGACCATCCCCGGTCAACGCTACCAGGCGAAGGTGGTTGATGTCGAACTCAATCTCGCTCATACGCCTAAAGACGATGCGCAATGGATTACGGTTCGTTTATTGTTTGTCCGTGGTGCAGACCAGTCAACCAAAGCACAGGTTGGCAAACACGACTGGGCAGTCTTTTTATGTACGGATACAAGCCTGACAGCTACAGACATCCTTGAATTGTATGCCATGCGCTGGGCGATCGAAGTGTATTTTAAGGAAGCCAAGCAGCATCTCGGTTTGTTGAAAGAACAAAGCAATCATTATGCGGCTTACATTGCATCCATTCATTTAACTGCGATTCGATTTTGTCTGCTGGTCATCGCCAAACAAACAAGCGGTGGTGAGACGATCACCAAAATACGCCAGACGCTGTGTAGTAACAGTGCCAATATCAGCTTTGCAGCCAAGTTATGGCAGATGTTTCGAGCCATCATCACTGGGGCGCTGGATGACTTAAAAACAATCTTGGGTGATACGGTGACGTTAATATTGGAAACCATCGAAACACACATACACTGCTTTTTTGTGCAAGTCCTGCAACTTGACTCAAAAACATTGCGCCTTGAGACGTTATGAATCAGGCGCGCACCTTGCAATTTGGACGTAAAATGAACTCCGAAACTTTAGCTATGTAATAAGCCCTGTCATAATGCGCTGGTTTGCCATTGCTATCTTTTAATCCATCTCGCGGCAATACCATAATCACTCCATTCATCCCTGAGACCACATGATAAGGAATCATCAGTCCACCTGGAGCGCAGTGGTATACGAAAACACCCGGTTTAGTTGCTTTAAAACGGATAACAACCGACTGACCAGGCTTAACCTTGGTTAAACCGCCGCCACCCAAGGCACCTGTCGCAGCATGAAGATCTATACTGTGTGCCATGTTGTTGGTTTTGGGGTTAACCAGGGTTAATTCCACATAATCATTCTGGTGCACGACGATGGCAGGTCCAGGAATAGAACCATTAAAAGCGGCTGCCTGGATTTTGGCACCATTGCCAATGTTTATTTCCTTTTCTTCTACCGTTAAACGCACTTCGACAATTTTTGGAGCACCCAGAGCAACTTGCTCATGTTTTGGCAAAAACGGTGGTACGACCAATTGTTGCTGGACTCTTTTTAACACTGTCGAAACGGGAACAGAATTGGATTGTCGAGTCGATTGACTGACACACCCCGAAATTATTATTAAAGCACCGAGAAAAAATATTAATTTATTCATTGGTTGCTCCTACTCTAGATTCATTATTTCAGTTTTGCACAATGCAACGTTTTTAACGATTACACCACGCTACCTTGATTCAATTCGAAGAACACCCTAAAAAACAAATATTAACGAACTGTCTATAAAAGCATTGAATAATCCAGAAGTACCAATTAAATAAGTAAAACAGGCATAACAATATACTGAATTCCAAATCCCGATTCACAGGATCCAATCAACACTAATGCTGAACCAATTGAATCATGTTTAATCCTTGATAATAAGTAAATATTTACCTTATCTATTAAAACAAAGTTGACTGTCTCTATTCATTCTTAATACTAATAATAGTATCTTAAGCATTGATTATCATAGTTTAAATTCATTGTGTAGAAGCCTGTCCGATAACGACTGCCACATCCTTTTATTAACGCTATTAATTAAAGCAGCCTTATTGAGGAAGGACTATGCAAGATTAGGAACGGAATTTTAGGATACAATACACGTGGCTACACACAGTGATTGCGAATCAACTACCACGCTTATATAAAACGTGGTTTGATTTCGGCCTATAAGGCCGTCCTCAGCAAAACCCCAAGGGCTTTGCTGAAGTAAGCCTACGCTATCAACACAATAACCTGCCGACCAAAAATGGTTTCCCCAGTAGTGTTTGGTTCGCAAATGTGGGAATTTCTGGAACGCTTGAATCGCCGTTTTCCCCTTTACTTTTCCCACCAAGACTGAAATCGAAAGCTTTGGTGGAAATTTAATTCAACAACTTCACATCCAGGTCTTTCTGTATGCACATAAATACTTCGGTAAACAAACTTTCCGATATCCCCTTTTAGGATACGATACCGATACTTGGGTACAAAAACGATAGGGTACTGGTAAACCAGATAACATGTGATAATTTTTGAAATCTACTCATTTGTATCTCCCTATTGAATTGCGGAAACAACTCAACTAGGAAATACACGTGGGCAGGTTTTTATGCTCCAATCAGCGTTGTTTTACCCCAAATGGTGCGTAAAACCCTACAGAGTGTAAATCTGGCAAAGTAAAAATGATTAAAATCAATACAGCAAGTGCTTTCAGATCGCTAAAATATTAGTGTGATAACAAGATCGATACGGTCGTTCGGTTGCATTTCTCTAAACCAACTATACAGCTATACACTCTGAATCGAAGTAGGTTATTATGTTTATTAAACAAGGATTTCTCTGAAAAATATTCTGCATTCTCGATACAGTTTTTGTATCATAGCCTGATGAAACATCATACATGTAGCATCCGATAGCTTTTTGATTTCACTTGTTTGTATTTAGCTCTTGATTCGCGTTTAAGAAACGTACTCGAAGTTACTTTAGAAAAATAATATGTCTTTTTATCTCTCTTCTGCGTTGCAGCAACTGTTACATGTTTGCTAGAGCCAGGTTGCTTCACCGTGAAAACAAATAGCAATTTTGATAAAGGAACAGTCCACGCCAATTATCGATGTTCTTTCGTATGCATTCCTTAAATTAATATAGACTCCGACTATCACAACAGGCCTTTCACCCATGTCTATCGTTGAACCACCGAATCGCAAACTCAAACTGTGGATTATTGGCAGTGTTATTTTTCTGTGTTTATACGCGCTGGCCGGTTTGTTTCTTGTGCCCTGGCTAATTACTTCACAAACGCCTACACAGATAAAAGAAAATCTTGGCCGTGAAGCTTCATTAAAAGAGACAACTTTTAACCCATTTACACTGGAACTGGATATCAAGGGCTTTGAAATGCTTGAGCATAATGGTCAGCCATTCGCCAGTTTTGAACGCTTGTATGTTAACTATGGGCTATGGAGTTCTATCTCACACCTATCAGTTGCTTTGCAAGACGTATTGCTGGACAAACCCTATGGGCATGTTGATATTCTAAAAGACGGCAGTTTTAATTTTTCCGATTTGTCTAAAAATACTGAGGAGGAACCAGAGACTGAGGAAGAGGAAGATGATGGCCTATTTCCAGTTTGGATCGGTGATTTAGCACTAAATGATGGATCGGTCAAGCTTGAGGACCATTCTCTGAAAACAGCGTTTACCGAGGAAGTCAAACAACTGAATCTACATATCAAGGGATTAACCACCAAAAAAGACGGTGTAACACCTTACGACATGGCACTGGCACTTGCCTCCGGCGCTAATCTTAAACTGAGTGGCGATACTGTACTCGACCCATTAACTGCAAAAGGAACTTTAAAACTCTCTAAACTAAGTATGCATAAAGTCTGGGAGTATCTGCGCGACACTGCAGATTTTGAGATGCAACAAGGCGATCTTGATCTTAGTGCAAAGTACGCTTTTGATGGCAGTGACAAAGAAAAAACAGCAGTTAACATCAGCGATGGTTTGATTACACTCAATGAATTCAAATTCATAACTCTTTCAGGTGATACTACACAACTGGGTTTACCGAAACTCGAACTGAAAGATATTGCAGTCAATGTACAAAGCGCTGCTCAGCAACAAACGATTGGCATTAAAATTCCTACTGTTAATGCCAATGACACCACTGTCAACATTCAAGGCAGTGATGGTCTGGCTATTGCTATCCCAACACTGGCTTTGACTGATACCGGAATTGATATTAACACCGATGAAACACAAAAAACCGCGATTAAAATCAACAATAAACAATTAGCCATTGCTAAGTTTGGACT
Organism: Methylococcales bacterium; assembly: GCA_965224565.1. Lineage (GTDB taxonomy): Bacteria > Pseudomonadota > Gammaproteobacteria > Methylococcales > DRLZ01 > DRLZ01. The sequence continues at coordinate 2,231,602 of CBDCZN010000002.1, forward strand.
GGAAACTTCTGGCGTTCGTGAGTTATTTGTGAAAGTCAGTGATATTGCCTTTGACAATTTCGATATGGATATTGTCAGTAGTGATAACAGTGAACAATCTGTGATGCGCTTGAACAATCAAAACCTGTCGGTGAAGAATACAACCATCGGTGGCACTGCGGACAATATTGCTTTAATTGAGGTGCCTACACTCAGTGTCGATAATCTTGGTGTTGATCTCGATAAGCAAATAGTGACCATTGCCAAGGTCGGTTCCAGCAAAGCTAAAATCAGCAGCAGGTTGGCAAAAGATGGGGTACTGAATTTACAAGCACTGTTTGCTGGCACCCCTCAAGAAACTGCGCCCGTAGAAACTCCTGCAGAAAGTGAAGAAAAACCTGCGGATGCTGAATGGACTGTGCAACTGAATACATTGGCATTAAGCGATTATCAGTTTGATTTTGAAGATAGTAATACACAACCAGCAGCCAAGATAATGCTGAGTCCAATCAATCTAACTATCAATGAGTTCAGCACTGATTTCAGCAAACCATTTCAACTGGCGTTTGACACTGACATCAATCAAAAAGGCAGTTTCTCGACCAACGGTTCCGTAGCAATCGATCCTTTATCCACACAGCTGGATATTGCTGCCAACAAGATCGCACTTAATGTATTGCAGCCATATATTAACCAGTTTGCCAAGCTAAAGATGAAAACTGGCAGTTTTTACATGAAAGGCAAGCTGGATCTTGCTACCAACAAAAGCGATAAACCAGTCGGCAACTTTAAAGGCAATGCCAGTATCTCTAGATTGCGTACTGTTAACACCATCAATAAAAAAGATTTTCTGAAATGGAAAGCATTCAACGTCAATGGCATCGCATTTGACCTGGAACCAATGCAACTGGCAATCCGTGAAGTAGCGACCGATGGGCTCTACAGTCGTGTTGTTATCAATAAAGATAAAACCACAAATTTGGGAGAAATTTTTCCCTCTGATGAGCAACCCGAAGCGAATAAAAACAAAACCAGCAAGAACAAATCTGATCAGAAAAAATCCACAGAAAAAAAACCGGAAAAAGCAAAACAAGACAGCATGCCCTTGAAAATTGGCACTGTAAAAATCAACAATGGAGCAGCGCTTTTTTCTGACTTATCGCTGGTCATGCCGTTTGCACTAAATATGACAGATCTTAATGGCACAATCAAAGACATCAGTTCAAGCAAGACACAAACGGCATCTGTAAATATTGACGGGAAAGTGAACCGCATAGCACCGGTCACGATCGATGGTAGTTTAAAACCATTTGATATTGAAGAGTTTCTGGATATCAAACTAAACGTACAAGATGTTGATTTAACTGCGATTACCCCTTACATGGCACATTTTGCAGGTTATGCGATCGACAAAGGTAAAATCAGGCTTACACTTAACTACAAGATTAAAGAAAAAAAATTACTGGCGGAAAATAATGTCGTCATCGATCAGTTAACTCTGGGCGAGGAAATCGACAGCCCGGATGCTGTGTCATTACCAGTTAAACTGGCAATCGGTTTATTACAGGATCAGAATGGTGTGATTGATCTTGATTTGCCAATGGAAGGGAGTCTGGACGAGCCTGAGTTCAGTATCGCCGGTTTGATTGGAAAAGTATTAGTTAACCTGCTCACCAAAGCTGCCACATCTCCATTCAGCCTGCTGGGTGGATTAGGTGGAGCGGGTGACGATGCAAGTGGTGTGGTGTTTGCCCGAGGTCTCTCAAAATTAGAGGATGAAGAACTTGAAAAGTTAAAGAAAATCAGTGAAGCACTGAAATCCCGCCCAAAATTAAAAGTTGAGGTTAAAGGAATTGCACTTCGTAAAACAGACCGGCTAGGTTTGGCGGAAAATAAACTGCTATCCAGAATGCAGAACGAAAAATGGGACGATATCGAAGGTGACGACAACGCTCCTGCAAAACCGAATCTGGTTGAGCTGACTCAAAAAGAAGAAAAAGCCATGATCGTCGAATACTACCAGGACGATGTCGAAGACGCAAAATCACCCGAAACAACAGAATCAGCCGATGGTGAAGAAATTATTCCAGAAAGTTACTACAAATTGGCAAGAAAAGGCTTGATTGATCAAGTTAAGATCACTGATCTGGACTTACAACAACTGGCTCAAAAACGTGCAAACAGCATTGCACATCAGCTGATTAAAGTTGGAGGTTTACCTGCTGACCGGATATTTGTAGTCAAAGAAAATGTCGAAGAGGATAGCGAACCAGAAACGGTAGAAACTGTGACTGTTGAGCTGAAATTAACCACACCCTAGATCTAAGAACTTGTTCAAAATCTTGATCAATGGATGCAGCACAAGGCAACAGTGGACGTAAAAGCACAGCATACTGGAGTATGTTAGCATTTTGAGTCCAGTTTTAACGCAGTGATGCGCCATTCAGCGAGACCTTGAGTAGGTTCTAAAAAATATTCTAAACGACATCTTGCTGCTTAAATGCGATCTCAAATATCATCGAAATCGGGTCTGTGCGTAGCAGATTTTAAAACCCCTCGCTTTCTAGCAAAGCATTGATGACTATATGTGATAATAAGCTTTCAATACAATCTCAAACAAAACTGGCAATTAACGATTTTTTGATTCACCCAACAAAAGATTGATAGATTGTCATTACCCATCATTAAATTCATATGAACTGCATTAAAAATGCCCAAAAAGCCGAATACATGATTAAAAAATCTCGTTTTCTGGGCTTTGCTGCACCTTGTACCAGCGAAAATGATGTCATAGAAATGTTGCGTACTATCCATGCCGAACACAACACTGCAAACCACTTAGCGTTTGCCTATCGAGTGCTTGATAACGGACAGATGATTACACGATTTAATGATGCAGGTGAACCGAAAGGAACTGCGGGAAAACCGATACTTGCACATATTGAAGGCAAAGACCTGGTCAATACCTTGATTGCAGTGATTCGATATTTCGGTGGCATCAAACTTGGCGCTGGTGGTCTGGTACGCGCATATGGAACAACTGCTAAAAACACATTAGAACACTGTACAATAATGCCTTATCGCGCCATGGTATCAGTCAGTTTACAGATAGGCTATGAAAAAATAGATGCATTACAGCATGAATTAAAACAATTGGATGGAAGCATTATCTCACAGGATTTTGGTGTTCAGATTCAACTGATTATTCAACTACCTGAAGACAATGTTACGCATCTATATCGTTTCAGTAAAACCTATTGACCATCCATCTATACCTAACAATTTGCAACATCGTTTCCATATAAAATAAAGGGGGTAGTCAGTTAACGCCTCCACACACTATATGTTGTGGTATTTCCGATTAAAGCCATGAGCAATTTCAGTAACTTCTCATTATCTACCGGTACCCTTTAAATCAATGAGTTGTGGCGTATGAAAAATTGACTTTTATGTATTCAACCGTTGTAAGCCATTGATTAATATGTTGCCTGTAGATAATGAGAAGTTGCCAATTTCAGTCCCATTAATGGAGCCTGCAACGACTTACTTTCGTTTGATCCTTAAATTCAACCACTATATCTTGTGCCAAGAGGCGCTAGTTGACCACCCCGTTAAAATAAACACTTTGAGGAAGCATTGGGTATATTCAGACAGCTATTTTCAATAACCAACAACGACCAAACTCATTTTGCTGCAACAGCATGAATCAAGACTCTTCATCTCAAGCAAAAAAGTTTTAAATTTTGATTAGCTTACATATGCAAATGCAGACTTACTCAAAAGATCCTTTTGATTTGAAATAGAGATTGGAAAACAACACTCCATCAATACAAAACAATCGTATATAACTTTAGATAAGAAGCGAGAATCAAACAACACCTGTAAACGCCTTATTTCCTATTCATTTTCTACGCAGTGTAAATAATCACCTAGTAAGCAACCATTCATCCTATTGAAATATAATCATATGATACGAATATATATACTCTCCGCACATGAAAATTCAGCATCCTGTGCACGCGCTTTTTTGCGGATAGTTGCGTTGGAAAACCTTGTTGTAGAACGACTACAGCGAAGGTTTCCCGCCTTACTTTCCACAAAAGATCACGCACACAAAATACTAATTTCTCATGTGAGAAGAGTATAGCCACACTGCTTTGACCAGACAACGTTAAAATCAACTACCACGCTTATATAAAACGTAGTGGTTGATTCTGCATGACTAACTACCATTAGAGTTTGGCACGTTTTATGATAGACTGATTCTATTTTAAATTGTATGAAAAATACAACTGTTTTTGTAGAGAAAATAAATGAAACGATTCGCCATATTATTTTTCGCCTGGCTGTTTTTTTGCGCTCCCTTTTACTCAGCACACGCTGATGACGCTGAGATTCGTGCATTACGCAAAGAAGTCAGTGAACTCAAGGCTATTGTTGAGAAATTAACCCAGGGACAAGAAAAATTAACCCATGGACAAGAGCAAAATAAAGTTGAAATCACTCAAATCAAACCCAAGCCACATAGTGATTTCGATGTACCTACCTTAAAAATGCAGGGTTTTGGACATTTGCAATACGATTACTCCAATCAATCGTTTAGAGATCGTCCTGACAAAAATACGAACCGCTTTGCTACCGGAAACCTTGGCTTTACAATCACCTCGCAGATTTCCAAAAAACTCAGTTTTCTCAATGAAACCCTGTTTAAGTTTCAGCAGAGCGGTAATGCGAATGTGACTGTCGAGCGAGTTCTCTTGAAATATGAACACGCAAGTTGGCTGAATGTCTCCATAGGTCGAGAACACACCCCCCTTGGCTATTGGAATCAACACTACCACCACGCCAGGTGGATGATGACCTCAACTGATCGCCCAGTGATCTATCGAGTTGAGGCCAGCGACGGTATATTACCCATGCATTACGTTGGCCTCGGACTGTTTGGCGATTTAGGGTTCGATTTTGGCGATATTGAGTACAGTGTGGCAATTGGTAACGGTCGGGGTCGAAATACCAGAACAGTACAAATGATAGAAGATAAAAACGACGAAAAACAGATAGCTACAAAATTTACCATTCAGCCAAGCGCGCTGGAAGGGTTTGGTGTCGGCGCCAGTTTCCTTTACGATGTTATTCCCAACGATCTGGGTACTGTCGGTCGGGAAAATGAGATTGATGAGATCATCGCTGGTGGTCATTTATATTACACGCGCGAACCCTACGAACTCATCGCTGAATACAAACATATTCGGCATGACGATTCGAGATCAGTTAAATCGCACCATGGTGGCTATATACAACTAGCTTATAGTATCAATAAGTTTAAGCCCTATTATCGTATTGGCTTTCTTGAAATTGATTCCAACGATGTGTTTTTCGCTAACTTAAACGGTGTAGAAGATAGTATCCACCACACTGTTGGGCTGCGCTATGATTGGTTTCCTTTCGCGGCTATCAAGCTGGAATATCGCAGAATGGATTCTAAAAGCGAAGATTCTAATTCGGTCACGTCACAAGTATCGTTTATTTATTAAAATATAATAGATGCAAGGCTTGCTGACTGTAATTAGTCACTTCAAAAGAAAGCGATCGAGCCAAAATAATTTACTTTGCGTAAAACACCAGTCTTCAACTTCTACTCAGCAAACACTTACTCTCAACTATAATGGGGCATTGGCATTTAGTGTGTAATTATCATCGAAGGCAAACTGAAAAATGCCGTTGTCACTACTCTAAACGAGATCTTTTTTTCGCTCACACCAGAAACAAATCATATACTTTCGGTGTCGAATCGGTGTGTCCACAAATTAGACTGATTACTACAGTACGATACTTTCCCCAGTGTGATTCTTTAAATAGATTCCAAAAAATACATCGACTACTTTGTGAGTATTGTTACTGGAACGTAATCAGAAGATTCTCCAATAAACTATTTCACATGATGAGAATCGACATTACAATATTATTTGCACCTGAGAAATCACTGCGAAGCCTACTTATTAACATTCAGGTTTGATCTGTGATGAATTGGTTCATATTTAATCCAGGGTTTGTTCGTAAAAACACAAGAAATTTTCCCTGTAGAACATCCACTGTGCGACTCGTTATGCTTTTTTGCTGCCTTTTTGTCAATGAAACTGCATTCGCCGACCTCAGTACAATTCCTCCACTGGTAAAATCGCCACAGCAACAAAAGCAAGCGCAAATAAAAAGTATTATTAAAAAAGCTCGCCAGGCGATTAATAAAAATCGCTTAACCAAGCCGGTCAACAATAATGCTGTTTACTTTGTTCAGCAGTTATTCACTTTGTCACCAAAGGATAAGCGTGGCTTTAAAATCCTTTCAGAAGTGCGTAACAGTTATACCGTTTTAGCCTATAAGAAGCTCAGTAACAACCAAATTAGCCAGGCACAAACCTATCACAATAAAGCTAAGATGATTGCGCGTCAGTTTAATATCACCTTTGATTCCAAACCCTTGGCAAACTTACAGAGAAACATTAACAAGCGCCAAAGAACACTCACACAGTACAAGCCTGTACTTACAGCCCAGACTAAACCAAGTAAACCATCTACGAAAACCAAGAAAACAGCCCCAAAAGAACCTTTCACAAGACCCAAAAGAATATACCCTCAACGCCAGCCTCAAACTTCACCACGGAAAACCCAGATACCTCTTGAAAAACAGGATACCACGACAGAACCTGTTTTAAGCCTAGCTGAACGAAATCGAATTGTGGTGATTGTCAACAAACGGAATAAAGTGTCCACTTTAACCCTCCGCGAACTCAAATCTCTGTTTAAAGGCCATCAAAAAACCTGGCCAAATGGAGAAATTGTTACTTTGTATTTACCACCGACTGGCGGTGAGACGCTATTATGGTTGGGAAAAAATGTATTTCAGAATAGCTCCCCTGCAGCAGTACCCCAATATTATATGGGAGAATTAATCAGAAATGACTTAACAAAAATACCCGAAACCACAACAAACGGAGTATCGGACGTTTCTCGAATCATTGGCGGCATTGCGATCGTTAAAGTCGGCGAAATTAAAGATAATAATTCTGTAAAGATTGTTCCAATAGATGGTATTTAGCTATACTATACTCTCCGCACATGAAATTCTAGCATCCTGTGCACGCACTTTTTGCGGATAACTGCGTTGAAAAACCTTGCTGTAGAAGTGACTACAGCTAAGATTTTCCGCCCTGCTCTCCACAAAATACCACGCACACAAAATGCTAGATTTTCATGTGCGAAGAGTATATTACAACTGCCTTTTAAAACTGAGCTTAATTTGGTCTAACGGCAATCGTCTATTTACTAGATAAATTCGTCATTTGGGTACGCAATTGGAAAGTATAGAATCATCCTTCGAGTTATTCTTGCCAGATATAGAACCCTATCTGGAAAGAATTGACTTATCCTTGCCGGAAACTCCGATTGCACCCCTCGATAAATTCACTCTCGTTGTAAACGCCAGTGGCTCCGAATTACCTTGTGATGGCAGTTGGTTTCAAATAACCCTGGCTGGTCAGAAACTACCGATTGCACCCAAAACAACCATTCTTTCGAAACCGAAAGGTAAAACGTTAAGTGTCGGGCTTAACGGGCAATGGCACGTTCAATTGAAAGCACCAGGAGAAGAGGGAGACTACTGGTTACATGTAATCATAGGTTCGGTCGATGCTGACCAAAGAATTGTCAAAATTCCATTTAGTGTAAAACTTATTTCCCAGCGTGGATTAAATCGGGCATTAATCAATCGGGCATTAACCTCGGTAGCATATTTAGTTACCGCACTAGCTGTGATATGGCTGGCATTTTCTATTAACCGAGAAACAGCTGATGAAACCTTGAACAGCACAATCAGCATACCTTCGCTAGATCAGACCAAGAACGCACCTTTGACAGAAGGGGCAGAAGTAGAAGCAACAAAAGCAGAAAAAGAACAAGCACTAAGATATTTAGAAACAAAAAAATTCATTGATGGGTTACTAGAACAAAGTTTTCATGATCAAAGCGTCCTCGTACGACAAGATGCTTGGCGAAAAATTTCTCAATTTATTGAATCACAAGGCAACGCTGACACTCCACTTATCCGGGAAATACTGCGACAAAGATATCAATATAAGCAACAAGTGGAATCTTGGGTAACATCAAACGATAACCCCCAGGAACTAATCAAACGGCTACAAGTATTAGCCTTTGTCGATGACAATCGGAACGCTCAGCGCTGGTTAGGAAACTTTTACGCTACTGGAAGAATTGTAATAAAACACTTAGGTAAAGCCTGGCTATGGTATCAACGTGCCGCCAATAAAGGCGATGTCGAGGCAAATCAGTTGATCGAAGAACTCGAAATCCGCGCAGACCAGATGTTACATTCGTCAAACCTCGATGAACGCTTGCAAGGCTACGAAGTTGCTGAGGAAGCTGCTTCTGCCGGCGGTGTTAATTCGCAATTATGGATGGGGTATCGTTATGAAACTGGTGATGGTGTCGAACGTGACTTAGTAATAGCCGCTAGCTGGTACAGTAAAGCAGCCGAACAAGGAAATACTCTGGCGAATGAAAAACTTACGAAAATATTGGATATGATCCCCAGGTAACATCATGACTATTTCTCCAGCTTCAAATTTTGACGTAAAATTTGTATCTCACCAGATAGCTCATTCACTTTGCGCACAATGGTCAAATCCAGATCAATTTTTTTGTCCATAGAACTCACAACCGGCATCAAGCTGGTTTCAACAATATTCGCTAATTGCTGGATTGCACCCTCGACAACTAATGAGGGTTTGTTAACAACACGAATACCGACTTCCTTCCCTTCAACTGCATCCTGAAGTGCTTGTAATTGCTTGCTGATGTTGAGCATTGGATGCATTAACTCTGTTTCACTATTGATGGCTTGATGAATAGATTCCAGGTGCTCTGTCACATAACTTAATTGCGAGGCTACTTTGGTGGCTGCATCTGCACCATCGCCGCCCATGCTTTGGCTGCGTTGAAAATCTTCTATAATGGCATCCCAGCGTTGTTGCTCTTCAGCTGTCATATTGCCGCGTAGTTGTGCGAGTTTAAGCAGATTATGCTCTGCGCCAGTGGTTAGCAGTTGTGCTTCTCCCTGGTAATGATCGCTGATCATTTGCATCAGTTCATCATCATTCATCACTGCCGAGACTTTTTCGCAGAGTTTATTCATGTTGCGATAACTGCCTTGCAGTTTGAAGGCTGGCTCTGTGCGGTATTTGTCGTCTTGTGCTGCGGAACTGATGTAATTTTGATTAACACTTAATACCAGCTCTTGGATGGTAAATAGTTTGCGCAATACTGCCATTATTTCGTTGAGTTCTGCGCCGCTGTATTGATGGTTTAAATCGGTGCTGGCGATGTTTGCGCCTTTTGCCATGTCGATGATTTTGTAGACATCATCCATTTCACGAGTCGCTAGTGGTGCCAGTACCGGGTTGGAGGTGAGGCTGTTTTCAATATAACTCAGCGCAAACTGCTCATCCATTCCCCCGAGGATATCGCCAAGATTATAGATATCTGCACGGTTTGCGAGCATATCCGGTATTTTGAACAGTTCGCCCGATTCGGTATAGGGGTTACCTGCCATCACTACGCAGAATTTTTTACCGCGCATGTCGTAAGTCTTGGTATTGCCTTTCCAGACACCTTCGATACGCCGTGTTCCATCGCACAGTGAAATAAATTTTTGCAGAAATTCGGAATGAGTATGTTGAATATCATCCAGATACAACATGACGTTGTTGCCCATTTCCAGCGCCAGATTAAGCTTGTGTAATTCCTGTCTGGCGGTGGCGTTAGGTGCTGTGTCAGGATCCAGAGACAGCACATCATGACCCAATGATGGACAATTGATTTTCATGAAAATCAATCCCAGACGATTGGCGACATATTCCATTAATGTGGTTTTACCGTAACCCGGTGGTGAAATCATCATCAACAAGCCCATCAGGTCGGAACGCTTATTGGCTCCGATGGTGCCCATTTGTTTTGCCAGGTTGTCACCTATAATCGGTAAATAGGCTTCATTGATCAGTCGATTGCGCACAAAGGAACTGAGCGGCTTGGCTTTGAATTCTTCCAGACGCAAAACTAATCGCTGCTGTTCCATGATTGTTTGACGAAGACTGTGATAATCATGATAGCCTTTAATCACCACTTGCTGATGATGTTGCAAGCGCTGCAAAAAGTCATCCACCGAAAAACCAAGACTGCGTTGCTGAATGACTGGATGATCACCCATCAGTTGATCAATGTTTAACTCAAGGTCTGTCTGCGAACTACGCCGGTCGATGCGTTGATCGCCATTCAATAACGCCACGGCTTCCGCAATATAGCCTTGCAACTGAGTTAGTTGTTTATGTTCCACCAGTGCCTGCAACCAGGCATGGGTTAATTGCCAGCGTTGATCAATTCGATGACTGAGTTTTTCCAAAGCGGTCTGGTAATTACGCCAAGTCGATTCATCCAGGCTACGTTTCAGTTCATCTGCCAATTGTTGCGCGTACTTGCTACCAATAAATTGCAAGCGTTCCCGACTCAATTCAGCAACCAGATACTGCGCGGCTTGCTCAATTGCCAATGCTGTAAAATCGCCAGCAGCAATACCTTCTAAGCTTTGATTAAGCGGATAACGCTTTAGAAAGCTGTGTAAGGCTTGCTCAACCTCTTCTGCCAACAAGTGAGTGGCCTGGTGACTGGTTAAGCTGGACTGCATTTGCGCAGCGGATTGCGCACGTGTTTGCCAGGTAATATAACTGGCTTCCAGCTTGGGCATGGTTTCTTGATTCGCCCAGAAAATTTGCGCCAGCGCACGACTGGCTGGAGAATATCGGAGTAGATCTGCGCTTTGTAATGCCGGTATCAGGCTTTTGAGTATCAGTGCGCAATCATGATCATGAATGCCTTTTTCATAACCTTCGCGGTAACGTGGTGCAGAAAAGTCACGAATCAGTGTTAGCAATGCCGCGTCATCATGTAAAGCAGCTTGCAAAGTGGTCAGATCGAGATTGTCCTGATTGGCTTCTGCAGCTTGCAAAATAAGATAAGCAAGGTATTCTGCGCGATAGACTTGTGGCGATTCAGATTCTAATGCCATCTCCCAATACTCGCGCAACGCAAGCAATTCTGGACTATCGAGTGGTTCAAAATAATCGGTTCCAGTGATGTGTAAAGTTAGCACCTCATTGCGTGGAATAATGGTTAAATCCAGCTCCTGGGTATTGACGCTAAATTTATGGCGCGGCCCCAGCTTAATGACGTTGCCTCCGTCTTCATAAATATCGGTTTTATCGCGCAGTGAGCGTAACGCCTGCTCCTGTATCGCTTTGAAACGCCCTGCGATATCATCCGCTTTGACGGCATTATCCAGCCCACGTAATTTTTCGACGAGTTCGCGAATTTTCAATACCAGGGCATCAGAAGCAAAATAAGTGTTGAGTTGATCGGCATCGCTAAATCGGTTACAACGCCGTTCGATATTCGTCAACATGCGTTGTGCTGCATCACTAATCGATTGTGCCTTGCGTTGTCTGGTATCGAGCAGCTGCTGTTTATGCGCTTCAAAGGATTCATAAATCTCCTCACGCTTACTCATAATGTCCGCTAAAAACTGGTCGTAATCACTAAACTGACTTTCCAGTTCTTCCAGCTGCACCAGCAAACGCGATAATTGCTCATCGCAACGCTCAGGACTATTCGCCATTTCCAGTGCGTTATTGATGCTTTGCGAGAACAGTTTAAACTGTGCAGCGAATTGTGCCAGCGCTTCTTCAGAACCGGTTTCTTTTTGCTTATGGCGTGCAGTGGCTTTGCTTTGATTGAGCTTGGAATAGACTTCTGAAATCGCATCAACAATGCGGGTACGCACAGTTGCATCGCTGATTTTCAACGTAGTCATCAACTCTGAAAGTAAATCCAGCCCTCTGGCAGTGGTGTCAATCTCCTCTATTACCGGAGTCAGCTCCGCAATGGTTTGCGCTTTTTCTATTTGCTGATTGAACTTCTCAATTTTATCCAGATATGGAAGCAGGGCTTTTTCGTCAGCTAGAAAGATTCCGGTTTTTTCACCGAGTTGCTCACTGCTTTGTTCCAACACCTGATCCATTTCGCTAATGCGATCCAAATTAATATAGCGATGCTCTTTAATGGTTGCCAAATGTCCACGTTGACGACGCAATTGATCCAGAGCATTCACATATTGCTCGGCTGTTTCCCAACTGTCCGGCTGAATTGAATGCAGTAATTCGGACTGTGCTTGCTCAGCTTCGAGCATGGTTTTAGCGGATTGCTGACGAATGCTTTCCACTTTTTCAAATTCATCAATTACCAATTCAGAAGTATTGGTAATCTCTTTCAGCAACGTGCCAATGCCTTGCGTTTCTGAATCCTCAATCCAGTAATGCGCATCAAACATTTTCGCCGCAGTCTTGCTTAGCTCTTCATACAAGCGAGCAGACACTGCTTGCTCATCAATCAACCGACACACACTGTACAAGTCAGAAATACCGCGCACCAGCTCAGCATTACCAATACGTCCAAAAAACGATTGATTGGCTGGTACACGGCTGGCAAATTCCTGACTGGTATAAGGTGTGCGCCAGATTTGCATGGGGTGAATACGAGTCGGTTCACCTTCGGCTGTAAAAATCACCACTGCGCCATCATCTGCCAAAGCGTGTCCATGGCCAACAATCGGGTTTTGCAGCAACTGTTCAATGACGTTATAGGAAAACAAAGCAACCACACCCAGTTCCGGCTGGTAAAACACATAGAGCACATCCTCACCATTCGGTGAATTGATGCGGCGTCTGAATTTTAAGCCCTCAGTCCCGGTATCGTAAGTTTTGTTCTGCCCGTTTTGCAGATAATAACCACCGGGGAAAATAATGCCGTGGTCCTCTGGAAGTTGCACACAGGATTCACCAATCGCATCCATGCGCAACACACTTTCAGTTGCGGTATTAAAAATAAAATAACGCCAGTCCTGTTCACGATAAGGCAACATTTTCAATAGAATCAACTGGCCTACTTGCGCATACTCAATTTGAGCATCATCCAGCGACTGAGTCTGGTCTTCAACAGCTTCGCTATAAACTCCGCGACCATCATCAGTATTATTTTCCACCTTAATGGTTAAATCACCATTAATGGTTTCAACAAACAGCGTATCGAGAATATTGACATGTGGATGGCGACCATTCACCGAGTCTTCACGACTGGTTTCCTGCCACTCAAAATCAAAAGCAGGTGGAAGCTGAATATCGCGCTCACCACGATTATCGATATAACTGACTTGCTTGCCATCGGCAGAAATCGCCCAGCGAAACACGCGGATATCTTCCACCCGCTCACCAATCTGAAAACCAGCCAGTAACTTGCCATTCTTGGCAGTCAGCTCGACCAGTCTGGTTTGCTTGTAATAACGATACAGCTCAGCAAAATCATTACGAAATGATGTCTCGGCAAGAAAGCTGGTATCGAGCGTTTGCTGCACCATCTCATACTGAACATCATCATTGTCGGTATTGTTAACATCCGATGCCGAGGTGGTTGTTAGACGATACAGAGAAAACACATCCTCAATACGGGTTTCCTTCTTCAACCCGATATAAACGTTATAGCCAAACAACAACAAATCACCGACCTGAACAATATCTCGGGCCACGCAATTGTTTTCAGAACGCACCCGCACCCGAGCAGCCACAGCCATCTCGGAACTACCAAATTCCGCCAACCGCGCTTTATTTAAGGTTTTGGTTTGATTCTTAAGCTTTTGGCCTTGACCAACAAGGCGTTTACGAATCACCTCGTAAGCACCACCTTCGGCTACGGCCTGGTCTACGATGTTGTTGGGTTCTGGTTGTTGATCGAGCATGCCTGTTTCCTGGTGCGTTATGTTTTGTTTAATTGATAGAAATAATGATGAGTTTATGTAGGTTGGGGTGAGTTTACGAACCCCAACAAATCACGCCTTTTCTCCAAACATAAATTCATCAACGCCATCATTGGTATATCCCCAATCATCATTCAATATGCCTTTCGCTATGTACAGATGGATACTCGAATAAGACCAATCCATCGCACATTTTACGTAACCATGTTTCACGGGATTGTAATGAATGTAATCAACATGTTTTTCATAATCATCTTCATCACGAATCAAATGCTCCCAATAACGTCTTTGCCAAATTCCTCGCTCACCTTTTGATTGTCTGCTTTTGTCTATTCTCTCAAGCTTGGGCATTACACGAGAAAAACCGGTTTTAATTAGCATCCAACGTGTTGCAAAATCATTATCCTCAAGTGGCAATGTCCATAACGCATGCAAATGGTCGGGTAATACCACCATCGCATCGATTTTAAACGGATGCTGTTTCTTAACCTTATTCATAACGCTTCGCAAAATATCGATTTCATCAATCAATAATGAATTGTTGCGTTCCGCCAAATTCACCGTGAAAAAATATGTTCCGCCTTTTATGTCAGCTCTTCGATAACGCATTTTATATTCCTAGCGTTTTTTTGATTTCTAGCTGTTTTTGTTGGGGTTCGTGCCTCACCCCAACCTACGCAGTCTAACAAGTAAAGTGAACCATGAAGCAAAACCTCATGCACACACAGTTAACTATAGTAAAACTATGCTAAAAAGCGCGGAAACTCGTTATCAAGACAGAAAAGTGTCTGTGATTAATTTATTCATAAGGCTCATCATCATGGCCTGGTTTTTCCAAATCATCCAAAAAATCGGATGACATAATAATTTTTCTTTTTTTGCGGAGCTTAATGACATCAGGGTCAAAGTTTTTCAGAATATCCTGATAACTTTCATCCAAAAATGATTTGGCTTTATCAATTGCCACCTCAAGCTGTTTTTCTATGAAAGAATACTCAGCCATTAATGGTTTACAATCAGCTGAAAAAGTTTGCCAGCGAATTTTCTTCAGGGTTGCTTCATTGGTAAAAATAAAACAACGATGCGGGTCATTATCCCAATCAAAATCCTTTGTATAAGCAGCAGGTTCAAGCTTCGAATTCAGCTTGCTGATAACCAGCCAGCGTTTCTGTAAATATGGATACCAGCGATGTTGCAATTCCTTGAGTTGCTTTTCCAATCCACCGGCATCCTGTTGCATATCCCAGCGATAACCACCCTTGTCCCGCTTTCCATGTTCCTTGCCTTCAACAAATTTATGTGGAATCAACTGATCAATATAATCTCTGCCAGTCGCTTCAATCTCATCATAAAGATGGGTTGCAACCGATGTGAATGTTGAATAGTAAAAGTTATCATCAATCAATAAGCGTACCCACGGTGGCCAACGAAATGCATAGTATTCTGTACCCTTATAATCTTTAGAATCCTTCTTTCTTGCCTGCTCCTGAAACAGATAATCAGCATGGTCATAATCGTAAAGTGTGCTGAAATCGAGCAAACTTTTATTATCTGCCATCGGCTCATTGAGACAAATCCAATCATCACCAATGCCCGCTGTTAGCAGTTTAGCCCAGTTAAGAACATTCAAATTATCAAGAGAAAGCTCTCTCCATACCTCATCAACGTCTTCAAGAGAACATTGAATATTCAGCAAATCATCCAGAAGCACACGCTTCACTTTTTGACAGGATTGTTCATTCATTGTTGCCCGAAAATGTTCTTGTTGTTTCGCTGACAACGAATAATACTGTGAGTCTGCTGCAATTAAGGACTTACGGGCAGCGGCTTTTATTTGTGTTTTATCGAGTGAACTGAGCTTGTATTCGGTCGTATTACTCATTTCAATGATCCTGTACCTGGTATGGAAAATACTTGGTTGTGTGTGTGTGATGAACCCTGAACTATACAATATCACTATCGCTACAAAACTGATCAATTCAACAAGAGAAAACATACGATACAAGCTTCAGAAATACCAACTTATCGAAATGATTCCTGAATGCCTGTATTTAAATTACGGTGGCGAATCGATCTAAGGTAATTCTATTTCTGTTACATTATAAAGGCTTTGCGACAACACCAGGTCTGCTGGTGTGTGATCATCATAGTTAGCGATCTGTTACAATTGCATACTCTCCGCACATGAAAATTTAGCATGTAGGGTGGGTGATTTTTTGTGGAGAGCAAGACGGAAAACCTTGGCTGTAGTTATTCTACAGCAAGGATTTCCAACGCAGCTATCCGAAAAAAAGTGCGCGCCCTACATGCTAAACTTTCATGTGCGGAGAGTATATTTAGTCCTCTGGAACAAACTGATATGTCACAACCAGTCAAAAGCACAGCAAGCTATCATGATCTGTTCGACCTCCCCGAGAACCTCGTCGGCGAGATTATTAATGGCGAGCTGCATACGCATCCGCGACCAGCGCCCAAACATGCCAGGGCCTATTCGGTTTTGGGTGGAAGTATTGGAAACCCGTACGATTGGGGTGGAAGCGGCCCGGGTGGCTGGTGGATTCTCGATGAACCAGAATTGCACCTTGACAACGACATCCTCGTGCCCGATCTTGCCGGGTGGCGACGCGAGCGTATGCCAGCCCTACCCGAAACAGCCTGGTTCGAACTTGCCCCTGACTGGATTTGTGAAATTCTATCGCCTTCCACCGCTCGCGTGGATCGCGTACTGAAAATGCCTATCTACGCTCGCGAAGGCGTACGACACCTGTGGCTAGTCGATCCAGACCTGCAAACCCTCGAGGTTTATATTCTCGACAACAGCCGCGACCAACCTCACTGGCTGCTACTCGATAGCCTTGAGGGTGATGCGCCTGTCAAACAGCCACCTTTCGATGCGATCGAGTTTTCATTAGGGGTGCTGTGGGGTTAATTGCCCGGTTATGGATTTTTCTTGTGTAAGGGTAATTGATTGGCGTTATGTTCACTCACAAATCTATTTTTGTGTGCTAATAGACAAAGTCCTGTAAAGGGTGCGTTTTACCTACAAATAGCTCACCATGACAACAACACGGAGAGTAATCAATTAGTGTTTGTATTAATCACCGTATACAACGTTGTTTGTGGTGCATAAAATGCACCCTACCTGGCTAATGTTACTCAAGACTTCTTCCGAATGTATTTTTGTTTAGGGCTATTAGGACTGTTGGGGTGGCTCATGCTAATAACGCCTTGTTTTAAAGCGGGTAGAAGATAGTTTTTTCTAAACGTAGGTTTATGTGATAAACCCACTTTAGTCATAATTTGTGCGCTACTTAAATAGCCATCACCCATGACAGATAACAACTTTCCAACTGGGTCGCTTGCTAGGTCGGTGGCATTCATGCTCGCCAAAATAACCGATAACATAAATTCAATAAATACGGTGCTATCAGCGTTATTATCTGCAGATGACAATGCCTTATAATAATCCTGCTGATTATCTTTAATGGTATTTTCAATTGGTAAGGAATAGAAAACTTCTCGCCACTGCCCTAAAATCAAAGTCTGCCAGAGTCTACCCATTCTCCCATTGCCATCACTAAACGGATGAATAAATTCAAATTCATAGTGAAAAATACAACTGCGAATTACTGGATGGTCTTCTGTGTGTTGCAACCAGTGTAATAAATCCTTCATAAGCAGCGGAACTCTGCCTGCCTGCGGTGCAATATGAACCACCTTATCGCCCTTATGAATGCCCACATCGCCGCTACGAAAACGGCCTGCGTCGAGTAAAATTTCTTCAGTCATTTGTTTATGCGCATCCAGTAAATCTTCTATACTGTGTGCGTGATATTGCGCCAAGGCCTCATCGGTTTCAGGATCAGCGCGTAGGTTGGGGTGAGTTTACGAACCCCAACAAATCACGCCTTTTCTCCAAACTCGACACAATCTACCCCATCACTGTTATATCCCCAATCATCACTCAATATGCCTTTCGATATGTACATATGAATACTCGAATAAGCCCAATCTGTCGCAGATTTTACGTAACCATGTATCACGGGATTGTAATGAATATAATCAACATGTTTTTCATAATCATCTTCATCACGAATCAAATGTTCCCAATAACGTCTTTGCCAAATTCCTCGCTCACCTTTTGATTGTCTGCTTTTATTTATCCTATCAAGCTTGGGTATTGCACGAGAAAAACCGGTTTTAATCAGCATCCAACGTGTTGCAAAATCATTATCCTCAATTGGCAATGTCCATAACGCATGCAAATGGTCGGGTAATACCACCATGGCATCGAGTTTAAACGGATGCTGTTTCTTGACCTTATTCATTACATTTCGCAGAATATCGATTTCATCAATCAACAATGAATTGTTGCGTTCTGCCAAATTCACCGTGAAAAAATATGTTCCGCCTTTTACATCAGCTCTTCGATAACGCATTATTTATATTCACGGCGTTTCTTTAGTTTCTAGCCGTTTTTTGTTGGGGTTCGTGCCTCACCCCAACCTACGCGGGCTCAATGACGTTATAGGAAAACAAAGCAACCACACCCAATTCCGGCTGGAAAAACACATAGAGCACGTCCTCACCATTCGGTGAATTGATGCGCCGTCTGAATTTTAAGCCCTCTGTCTCGGTATCATAAGTTTTGTACTGGCCGTTTTGCAGATAATAACCACCGGGGGAAATAATGCCGTGGTCTTCCGGAAGTTGCACACAGGATTCACCAATCGCATCCATGTGCAACACACTTTCAGTCGCGATATTAAAAATAAAATAACGCCAGTCCTGTTCACGATAAGGCAACATTTTCAATAGAATCAACTGGCCTACTTGCGCATACTCAATTTGAGCATCATCCAGCGACTGAGTCTGGTCTTCAACAGCTTCGCTATAAACTCCGTGACCATCATCAGTGTTATTTTCCACCTTAATGGTTAAATCACCATTAATCGTTTCAACAAACACCGTGTCCAGAATATTGACATGAGGATGACGACCATTCACCGAATCTTCACGGCTGGTTTCCTGCCACTCAAAATCAAAAGCAGGTGGAAGCTGAATATCGCGCTCACCACGATTATCGATATAACTGACTTGCTTGCCATCGGCAGAAATCGCCCAGCGAAACACGCGGATATCTTCCACCCGCTCACCAATCTGAAAACCAGCCAGTAACTTGCCATTCTTGGCAGTCAGCTCGACCAGTCTGGTTTGCTTGTAATAACGATACAGCTCAGCAAAATCATTACGAAATGATGTCTCGGCAAGAAAGCTGGTATCGAGCGTTTGCTGCACCATCTCATACTGAACATCATCATTGTCGGTATTGTTAACAGGTGAATTCAGTTTCAAAGTGCACCACCTAACATAGAGATTAGGACACCAAAGGCAGTTCTGTTATTTTGAGGTTTACGACAACTTCAAAAACAGGAGCTCCTGATGTCCTATACCCATCTTAACGCGCGAGACCGCATGTGTCTTTTTTATAATCATCAAGCTGGTGTGCCGCTTCGGGAGATTGGCAGAAAATTGAACCGATCACACACCACGCTTTCACGTGAACTCAGGCGCAATAAACGATTATTTAATTGTTATTGGGATGAAGCAGCGCAACAATTTGCAGACGCTAGAAAAGCAAAACCCCGCCATACAAAACGAGCGTCCAATGAGAAGCTCAAACAATATGTTTTGGGTAAGCTCAAAATTGGCTGGTCACCGGAAATTATCAGTAATCGATTAAAACGCGACTATCCACACAGCAAAAAGACCATGAGGCTGAGTCCGGAGGCAATTTATCAGTGGATATTCAACGATGCTGAACAACAAGGCACGCTCTACACGTATTTGGTTCGCAGCCACAAGAAGCGGCGGAAACAAAGACGATACGGCTCATTGAGGGGGAACATACCAGGTCGTGTTGATATCGATGAGCGCCCATGTGCGGTTGAAAAAAGGCTGCGCTATGGCGATTGGGAAGGTGACACCATGGTTGGCCATAGGCATCAGGGCAGATTCGTTACGCATATTGAACGTAAGTCCCGATTTCTACTGTGCGGCAAAGCACAAGATGGTACAGCCAGTAATTTTAACCAAGTAAGTTTAAAGCTATTCAAATGCATTCCTCAAAGGTATCGCAAAACGATGACGTTAGATAATGGCAGTGAAAATAGCTTGTTCAGAGAGTTACAAGAAAAGCTCAAATTCAAGGTCTATTTTGCCAAGCCTTATGCAAGCTGGGAACGCGGTAGCAATGAAAACACCAATGGTTTAATTCGGCGATATTTTCCCAAAGGAACCAACTTCTTGAAGGTGACAGAATTTGAGCTTGAAAAAGCAGTCAATTTGCTTAATCATAGGCCTAGAAAATGCCTCAAATACAGAACACCTTTCGAGGTCTTTGATTCGATATCAGGTGGTGCTCTTGCAACTTGAATTCACCACATCAGATGCAGAGGTGGTTGTCAGACGATACAGAGAAAACACATCCTCAATACGGGTTTCCTTCTTCAATCCGATATAAACGTTATAACCAAACAACAACAAATCGCCGACTTGGACAATATCCCGCGCCACACAATTGTTTTCAGTCCGCACCCGCACCCGCGCAGCCACAGCCATCTCGGAACTACCAAATTCCGCTAAGCGTGCTTCATTTAAGGACTTGGTATGATTTTTGAGCTTTTGGCCTTGGTCAACAAGGCGTTTACGAATCACCTCGTAAGCACCGCCTTCGGCTACGGCCTGGCCTACGATGGTATTGGATTCTGGTTGTTGATCAGGCATACCTGTTTCCTGGTGCGTTATGTTTTGTTTAATTAATAGAAATAATGATGAGTTTATGTAGGTTGGGGTGAGTTTACGAACCCCAACAAATCACGCCTTTTCTCCAAACATAAATTCATCAACGCTATCATTGGTATATCCCCAATCATCATTCAATATGCCTTTCGCTATGTACAGATGGATACTCGAATAAGTCCAATCCATCGGAGATGTTACGTAACCATGTTTCACGGGATTGTGATGAATGTAATCAACATGTTTTTCATAATCATCTTCATCACGAATCAAATGCTCCCAATAACGCCTTTGCCAAATTCTTCGCTCACCTTTTGATTGTCTGCTTTTATTTATTCTCTCAAGCTTGGGTATTGCACGAGAAAAACCGGTTTTAATTAGCATCCAACGTGTTGCAAAATCATTATCCTCAATTGGCAATGTCCATAACGCATGCAAATGGTCGGGTAATACCACCATGGCATCGAGTTTAAACGGATGCTGTTTCTTGACCTTATTCATTACATTTCGCAGAATATCGATTTCATCAATCAACAATGAATTGTTGCGTTCTGCCAAATTCAACGTGAAAAAATATGTTCCGCCTTTTACATCAGCTCTTCGATAACGCATTCATTATATTCCTGGCGTTTCTTTAGTTTCTAGCTGTTTTTGTTGGGGTTCGTTCTTCACTCCAACCTACGCGGGCTACTCCATCACTGTTATATCCCCAATCATCACTCAATATGCCTTTCGATATGTACATATGAATACTCGAATAAGCCCAATCTGTCGCAGATTTTACGTAACCATGTTTCACGGGATTGTAATGAATATAATCAACATGTTTTTCATAATCATTTTCATCACGAATCAAATGTTCCCAATAACGCCTTTGCCAAATTCCTCGCTCACCTTTTGATTGTCTGCTTTTATTTATTCTCTCAAGCTTGGGTATTGCACGAGAAAAACCGGTTTTAATTAGCATCCAACGTGTTGCAAAATCATTATCCTCAATTGGCAATGTCCATAACGCATGCAAATGGTCGGGTAATACCACCATCGCATCGAGTTTAAACGGATGCTGTTTTTTTGACCTTATTAATAACACTTCGCAAAATATCGATTTCATCAATCAATAATGAATTATTGCGTTCTGCCAAATTCACCGTGAAAAAATATGTTCCGCCTTTTACATCAGCTCTTCGATAACGCATTATTTATGTTCCTGGCGTTTCTTTAATTTCTAGCTGTTTTTGTTGGGGTTCGTGCCTCACCCCAACCTACGCGGGCTTGTATTCGGTATTGTTAATCATTTCAACCGTCCTGAGTTGGCTGCATTCAACTGTATTTATGTAACGAATGCGTAGCCTTTATAAAAATGAGATCCTTTGCTTGGCAAGAAATTACCCTCACAGGCTAATGTTGCTCATTGCTGTTTCCGGATGTATTTTTGTTTAGGACTATTAGGGCTATTGGGATTGCTCATGCTAATAACGCCTTGTTTTAAAGCAGGTAGAAGATAGTTTTTTCTAAACGTAGGTTTGTGTGATAAACCCACTTTAGCCATAATTTGAGCGCTGCTTAAATAGCCATCACCCATTACCGATAACAACTTTTCAACTGGGTCGCTTACTGGGTCGCTTACTGGGTCGCTTACTGGGTCGGTAGCATTAATGCTCGCCAAAATAACCGACAGCATAAATTCAATAAACACGGTGCTATCAGCGTTATTATCTGCAGATGACAATGCATTATAATAATCCTGCTGGTTACTTTTAATTGTATTTTCAATTGGTAAGGAATAGAAAGCTTCTCGCCACTGCCCTAAGATCAAAGTCTGCCAGAGTCTACCCATTCTCCCATTGCCATCACTAAACGGATGAATAAATTCAAATTCATAGTGAAAAATACAACTGCGAATTAACGGATGGTCTTCTGTGTGTTGCAACCAGTGTAATAAATCCTTCATAAGCAGCGGAACTCTGCCTGCCTGCGGGGCAATATGAACCACCTTATCGCCCTTATGAATGCCCACATCGCCGCTACGAAAACGGCCTGCGTCGAGTAAAATTTCTTCAGTCATGCGTTTATGCGCATCCAGCAAACCATCCAAACTGTGTGCCTGATATTGTGCCAAGGCTTCATACGCCTTAATAGCCCCTCGTACCTCAGCAATTTCTCTTTGCGAACCCCTGACTGGCTTACCGTCGACAATAGCAGACACCTGCTCCAAGCCTAAAGTATTCCCCTCAATTGCCAACGTACCCGTGATGGTTTTTATCCTGTTTTGTTTGCGAAGCTGTGGTGAGTTTTGAATTTCAATGATAGCCGCACCCGCTACAGCCTCACTGATCTGTACAACCAGTGAAAGAATTTTCGGGGTTATTGTGTAGGGTGGCTGGTAGATCATTAGTTTAGTTGCATAAATTTCGTGCTGTTTTTATGATTTCGCGAATACAGTTCCTGTTAAAACCGGGCTATTATTCATCACTTTTGACAACAACACGGTAGTGTTTCAGATTTGTAGTTTATGTCATTCTAGATAGATCGTCCAAACTCATATCGATTGATAAATAATCCAATCACAATATCATGCATCATCTCAAGCTTGGAGAAACAAATTGTCTTCCTCGCTAGTCGTTTGATCCGTGTCCTCAATGTCAGGTGCTTGCGCTCAATTTTCTGAGTATTTTGTTTGCCGATATGATGGGACTCCTCATCCAAAATACGCTCATAGGCTCCCCAGTCATCCGTATAGAAATGCTGGATTCCGAAGGGCTCCAATAATAACGTGAGCTGCTTGAAAACATGATCTTTGCGTCGCCCCAGGACATAGGCGAGTATCTCCCCAGTGTGATGGTCAATCGCATGCCAAAGCCAGCGTTGATTGGATTTGTTTGTTACAAAACTCCACATTTCATCCATCTCTGCTTCGTCACATCTCTGAATAAGCACCTGTCTTTCATCAGGATTATCCAAGCGATTGAGTACGGCCATGTTGATTGATTCTAGTTGAGCCTCTTTTTTTTTAACGTGTCAATGACAGTGGTTGGACTAATGGACAGCACGCGAGCAATATCACGCACACCACTTCCGTTCATGGTCATGTCAATAATGGTTTCTTTGATGCCGGGTTGGCAGGCTTGATAGCTATAGTCGCACATAAAAGTTGTTCGCGAGCACTCATTGTTATGACAAACATAGCGTTTTCTTCCGTCCTTGGTTTGGCCATGTCTGCCGACAGAATGACTTCCACAATATGGACAACAGACAGGTTCGACGACCATAAAATAAACTCCTATTATTGACTGTAAAAGCAATATATAAGAGTCGAATATTAAAGTAAACTATCCGGTGTACCCTACAAGTCTGAAACACTACCAACAACACCTTGCTTGGTATGGAAGACACCTTACATAACTATCTCAAGACTCACATGCTCAGCAATGATACGTTTAGCTTCATTTTCATAACTAGAGGCCAGTTCTCTCAGTGTTATCGCTAACCTATGAAATCCGGCATTTTCTACATCTTCTGCTTTCTGACTATATTGTTCAGCAAGTTCTCGCTCTGGCTTTCCAGTTGGATCAACCGTGTGAACTCCGCGTGAATGGTATATCCCAGCTCTAAAACTCTTGCGCATCATATCTGCATCGCTAACATTCAATGCTTCAGCTACCTTGCGGTTAATCCACAAACCATTAGAGTCTGCTGAGCAATGAATTAGCCCTTCTCCAACATGGCGAAGGGCTATATCTAAATGTCCAGATTTAGAACATATATCCTTCACACTCTGTAGCCAGCTTGTGAATTGGTTATCATCAAAACTGCCATCGTCCTGAGTTCCTGGGGGAGTTTTCCATTCACGAAGCAACAGCGAGGCATTCTTTGCAATCTTCTTTTTTTCTTCAGATAGCTCGTATGTGTTTTCTTCTGCATTTTTTGAACGATAAACCAATTGGATAACTTCACTGAAAAAATCAGGATTATTTGCAAGTCGATTTTCAAGTATTTTAGGCGAAGTTCCTGAATAGGTATCGAGAAGTGGAAGATATGCCCATTCAATCTGAAAAAGATCATCTTGAGACACATCTGAACTGTTCTGAAGAAACTTAATCAGCTTGACAATGTTATGTCTATTCATTGAAGAAGTTGATTCATTTGAAGTCAAAGCAGAAAGCAAAGCATTAATACATTGAGAATAATCAATTGTTTGGTTAGTGAGGAGCAAACTACTTAAACAGTTAATTGCAGCATTTGGTCGCCCATATTGAATCAGTTTCTCAATTGCTACATAACTACCCTCATCTAATCGAATAGGATTTACATAGACTACTGACCAATACTCACTCTCTGAACCACCAAGCCATTGTTCTGCACGCTCCCAAGTTTCTTTGGTAAAAGGCAGAAAGCCCAGAAACTTCCCGATCTGTACTTTACTCCAGTCTGATTTATCCAGCTTATCAGCCCATGACCAATCATTTATGTAGCGGCGACTCCAAATATATCCACCTATAAAGTTCGAAAGCTTAAGATCTTCACACCCTAGATACTCAGGAAGTAAAGCTAAATCAATATCCGTATCAGCAATACAACCAAGAGCCTCTCCAACCAGCTTTGGTGATTCTACAGTCTTAGCAAACTGGATAACTTCTTTGATACCTTCTGTATCCAAAATCTCTTTTATAGCCACCTGGCGTCGTTTTTCGAGTTTTTTGTGCTGAATATCCCAATTGCCTTTATCTTCATAAAGATCCCAGCTATTATCTGAAAACAAGTATTGATAAATATTTACAGGATTCGATGGAGAAAGTTTATCGGCAACAGTCTCAATGGCTGTAAACAACTCATCATTCAAAGCCCATTTTTCATCGGTATATCGGCGATGTTCACGAGTAAATTTAGTAAGATGATTCCAAAGGATTAAGCGCTGATCTTCTGGACTTTCTGTAATAACATCCGAAGATAAAACTCCAAGCAATTTATCAAATGAAGGCTTGGGTAAATTATTAAGATGACCAATAAGCTCGACAAGCTTTGATATATCCTGACCAGCCATAGAAACAGCCATCTCAGAGTAAAACGACACCTGATCCCAATGTTCTTGTTTCGTTACATCCTTTGTCCAGTCATTTGGTATTGTGTTGCGCCATGAAGGTTTATGAGTACCAAATGATGTCTGGTGTTGATTTGGCAATAGCTCGATAAGTAGCTTCCAGCCGACTTCGGGCCACTCGTTGCAGAGAGTTTTAACTGCCACTTTGCGTTTCTTAAATGAGGCGGTCGTGTGAGGCAACCATGGTAGTAAAATAGTTGCAAGAGAGCTGTCAGGACGGTTAGTCCAGTTTCCACCTGGATCGTGACTAGCTAGCTCTCCAAAAACAACACAAACCCGAACCAGATTATTCTCATCCCAAGCGAGGCCTTCCAATGCCCTAAGCAAACCAGTGATATAAATACCCCCCGTGTTGCCCAATGTCACTAACTTAAGCTCAACTCATTGTAATCACAGCATTCTTTTATAGCACGGATGAAATTTCCGACGGGCACCACTGCGTTTTTTGCGTTCAAAGCGTCTGTCTGGCCGTATAATCGTCAGACTTTGCCTGATTGTTTCCACTAATTGTTCGTATCCCTGCATTGATATCAAACCGTACAAGCATTTTACGATGGTATCTTTCATCGTTGACAAGGCCTGTGCAAAATTAATCTGGTAACGGCATTTTCGGTGCGGTAGCGTCTGATCTGGATGTCGCTGTGCGGCAAACACCGCAATGGCTGTAAGATTCAAACTCAGGATACGCGCATGATAATCTTGTTGCACACTTAACACTGATTTGCCGGTAAAATTCTCGATCTCCAACCAGGATTTCTGGCGCTTAT
Source organism: Methylococcales bacterium (assembly GCA_965224565.1). GTDB lineage: Bacteria > Pseudomonadota > Gammaproteobacteria > Methylococcales > DRLZ01 > DRLZ01. Next base: position 2,258,177 of record CBDCZN010000002.1, read on the forward strand.
AGCCTTCTTCGATTTGCCAGCGCAGATGATATAACGCTTTAAACGCATGGACTGGATAACGTTGTGTGTTCAACAGATTGGTCATTAAAAAGTACACTTTCTTTTTCACTGTGATGTGGATTAGTCGCACTGTCTGTGATTCAACTGGCAAGCCTCTGCCGAGGCATTTGTGTCTTGCCTCATCGCTGGCCGTCAAGGTGACGATCTGCTGCTTGGCTCCAGAGGCAACGAATTGACTGACTTCGGTATTAAAGTCGGCTTTGACACGCATACACCAGTCACGTTGATAAAACTGATGTGCAGCCATCAACCAGAATGCTGGATAGCCTCTGTCGTACAGGATTAAATCACCGGCTTGCGTGGCTTCCAGGTGTTTGAAGGCAACCTCGCGTTCATCACTACGATAAGGAAACAGCTGTGCATCAATAATGATTTTCTGATGGATATCGTAGAGTGCTGAACCGAGCGCCATTGGCACTTCATCGGTATGCTGGTTCGATTGCCCACCAAATTCAGTATGAATCGCCTCCTCATTCGGCAAATGGTATTTCACTCCATCCACAGCCAGCACACGATGTCCATTCCAGGTCTGTGCTGTGACTGCTGGATAAAAGTGGTTGATCACATGCCTGTTCAGATCAACAAAGGCAGTTGCTGAGAATTTCAGGCGTGCTTTGAAAAAAGCGGCGGCTGTGACTTTAGGTGTCGGAACATCCAACTGGTCACGGATCTGAAAGAAGCGATTGAGCTCTGATTGAGTGTTGCCTTTGAGCATGTTTAAGCAATAACTGATCAAAACAGGGAGTGTCAGGCATCGATTACGTGTGAAGTCCTTGTCATCAATACGGTGAGTTTCGATGAAAGCGGCGCTGTTAGTTATTTTGGTTATAAGCTTATAGGTATTAGGAAATAAGAGTTGGGTCGATCATTGGGTGCCTCATGCGGGTTGTTTTGTGAGTTAATTATACGATATTTCAATCAGTTATAGGGGGTGGATTGCTTAAGTTAGTGACATTGCCCGTGTTGCCGTCACCTTCTTGAGAAAAAAGTTCATCGAAAGGACAAGGGGTTGCCTTTAATGCCGTCTCTACTTGTTTCAAGAACTCATTAGGAGCGGCTTCAGCCAAGTCGGGCAATAGGTTATCGAGGCTACCCCACAGCACCCAATCGGCATTAGTGAAAATGTCTCGAATAGTAAGAAATGCTATTGTTTCGGCTTTACCCTGTGAACAGTGGGTCAAGGCTTGGGGCAAGCTGCCAAGTATAGCCAATCCTTCGGCCAACCCCTTCCTGAGTATGGGGGAATGAGTTAATACCTTGCCATAAATGTTTGCTGCCCAGCGATCTTCCCCTGGCAAATCAAAAGAAGGGTCGTGTTCTGTCAACACAGCAACAGCTACGTCTTTAAATGCATCCAGGTTTTGATCAAAAATACGTGAACCTAGAGCATCCCACATATCTGCACGTTTGTTTATCTTCCAAATGCTATCCCTAAAAGACAGTGGTGTTTGTGATAGGTGTAAAATCTCTCTTGCTTGTATCACCCATGAGGAATAGTCCTCGCCAATTATTTTCTGCACAACCGCAATATCTGCTTCATTTTCTTCATTCCATAAACCAATCAAATTTGCCAAAGAAAGATGTGTGGCGTATTGATGCTGGTTCCAGTCGACTTTCTCCATTTTCGGCTGGGTGATTGTTAATTCGCTTGGAATTTTAGTTACTACTGGTTGTTTGAATAACTCAACTAAATCTTCTGGGAGTGTATCTGGAATAATTGTTCCTGCATTTTTATTAACTGATTGCACCTCATCAACTAATCGAGTCCATAATGCCTGTATTCTCGTTTGAGAATACTGGCCAATTAGCGAGTGTAACAAAGATAACGTGACTCCAGCTTTGATATCCAGATCATAACCAAGAAGATGAAAATGTTTTAAAAATTCAAAGAATATTTCGTCTGAAACGGGGGCGTTATTATTCGCTTTTGCCAGGTTTGTTCTGAATGCCTTTAGCTTCTTTCGTTTTGCAATGCTACTGAAATTAGCCAGTTCTACTTTTTGTAAAAATTCCTCGGCATTTTCAGCATGTCTAGCCCACTCAAGAATTGTGCGCGTATCATTTATTTCAGTATTGCTTAATGGGCCTGTGATAAGAGCAATGATATCCTTTCCTCTTGAAAAAAGGTCATCATTGTTGAAGTCATTCCATGCGGCTTGGATGACTTCGCAAAATATGTTGTTCTTTTCAGTAATACTGATGGAATGTTTGATCTGTGCCAGAATTTTTCTGTGTTGATTAGTCCCAGGTTTGGTAGCAAAAATAATAAGGTCGTCTGTTTCGTAGCCAGCAAATCTTCCCTGTAGTTTAATTTTTTGAATAGGCCAGCTTGGTAAACATGGCGCGTAGCCGCCCACCGTCATTAGGAGAACAAAAGAAGCTTGTACATGTGCTTCGAAATGAACACCCCCACCTCCAGCTGAAAAAGGATTACTGAGTTGCTTACTGTTTACACTCAAAAGCTTACACTCTTCATGCTTTATCGAATATCTGCGTCATTGGCATTATGTGCAACGTAACTTCCCGTATTACTTATGTCTTTTATTTCTTAATGACATTGCGCTACGACTTATTTCCTCAACACTCATTTCATTATCAAGTTGTTGATGCCATTTGGTATAGTCGAATGGTTCTCGTTGAATCAGTGCAATAAACCGTTCCATCTCAACATCACCTAGATATTCAGCCAGGATTTGCACTCCCTTTACCTTTATTTCTGTATCAGAAATCATATTGATGCCTCTTTTACAAACCCAACTGGATCAGTGATTTGAATATTGTCGATTTCTCCAGCTTTCTTGAGTATGCCATCATCTGTGGTTAAAAAGAAATCAGCGTTCGCTTGGATGGCACACGCCAAGTGGAGTGCATCTAATTTTCTGATTCCATGCAACTGCATAATGGCTGCTATCTTTAGGATATGCTCGTCTTCTTCGATATCATCTTCGGAATAACTCTGCCATTTCAAAATTTGTTCTCTTCGTTCAAGAAATGGATTTTTACTATTTTCGTAATCCAGCATATATGACCAAACCAGCTTGTATACACCTGATCGAATGTTTTCTTGGATTTTTAATTTAGCCTCAGATTCCAGCAATATTCTGGGTTGAGACTGATCATCAAATGGCCTGTTGAAACAACAATTGTCTAGATAGATTTTCATAAAAACCTGAAATTCAAATACTCATCGCTACTTCTCACACCTTACCTAACATACCTACCATTTCGCATATGAATATTGATGGATTACGAATCATCTTTCCCATCAGACTTATCCAACACCTTCTCCAACAACTCAGCCACAACATTACTCTTAGTAGACACCCCATCAATCGCTTTACCCAGCGATAATGACTTGGCAAAGGTATCGAAGAAATGCTCTTCTCCACCAACAATATCAATTTTGGCTTCTTTCAATGCGGTTGCTAAGACTTCGGCATTTTCACGCGCGATTTCTTTTCCGGCTTCGAGTGATGCGATGGCTTCTTTAAATGCTGTTTCCAGGCTCATGCGGAATTCTTCGTGGTCTCTGGCCTGGTCACTCATGGTTCCCATTGCTGAGAATTTCTCTACCAGTCCATCTGCTTCTGCTTTGAATTGTTCGCGGGTGACTTCTGCTGTGACCATGCCCACTTCTTTTTGGGCTTTGGCTTGTGCTTCGCCTTTGGCGGCAATGATTCTGGCTTCTGCCAGTCCTTCTTTTTCCAGCGAATCGGCTTTGGCTTCTTGAATTTTCGCTTCTGCTAATCCAGGTGCGGCTTGTTCTGCCTGGGTGCCTTCTGCGAGTTTTTTCTTGGCATCGGCTTCGCGTGCAGCTGCATCCAGATCGGCTTGGGCGATGGTAGTTATTTCTGTTGCCTTGTGATGTGCTGCTTGTTCGTCTGCTTCTGCGGCTTTGACGTGTTTGATTTTCTGTTCTTCAGCTTCGGCTTCGGCAGCTAAGACTTGTACTTGCTTGAGTCGGTCTGCTTCTGAGACTTCTCGTACTTCGTTGATTTTCTCTTCTTCGATGGCGACGGCTTTATCAACCACGACACGTTCCTGAATAACGCGGGCGATTTCTTTTTTCTCGACTTCGATGGCTTTATCAGCTTCTATGGTTTGCAGGTCTACTTCGCGTTTGCGTGCCACAATTTCCAGGTCTCTGGCACGAACGACTTTTTCTTCTTCAATGGCAACTGCACGTTGACGATTTTGTTCTGCCACTTCGACTTCACGTTTCTGGTTTTCGGTTTGAACAGCCAGATCCTGCTCAACCTGGATTGTGGTTGAATCTGCTTTTTTGCGTTCTTCTTCCTGAATTTTTTTGGTTTCAGCTTCTTCACGCGCTTGAATCGACAGCACTTCACGCTGTTGCTTGGCTTCGGCATCGGCTTGTTGACGCTTTAACTCAAGCATGGCCTCAACTGTTTCTACATTTTTTTTCTTGATCGCCAATTCTTCATCGCGCTCAAAGTTATTGGTGCTGACATTTTGAATGGCTGTTAATTCTGTGATTTTCCTGATGCCTTCTGCATCGAGAATATTGGTTGGATCCAGTGATGCTTTCGGGGTTTGTTCCAGATAATCAATGGCGACATCTTCCAGTACATAACCATTTAGATCATCACCAATCACTTCAATGATTTTTTCGCGAAATTCCTGTCTGTTTTCAAACAACTGGATAAACTGGAATTTTTTACCAACCGTTTTCAAAGCTTCGGAAAACTTGGCTGAAAACAATTGATCCACAGCATCACGATCTGAGGCGCGATCAGCTCCAATCGATTTTGCGACTTTCAACACATCCTCTGTTGTTTCATTGACGCGTAAATAAAACGCAACACTGATATCTGCGCGCATATTGTCCTCGCAAATCAGGCCATCTTTCCCACGTCGATCCACTTCCAGCGTGATCAGCGAGATACGCATGAATTCTTTTTTGTAGATGATCGGGTAAACCAGAGCACCGGTAAAATGCACTTTTGGTTTAGAGCTCATATCATTCACAATCAGTGCAGTACCCTGCTCTACTTTGATATAGAACGCTTTGAATAAAACGGCAATGCCCATTAGCACTACAAAAAAGATGCCTATGCCGGTAATAATCGGCATTAATACGGATAAGTCAGCCATGGCTGTTGCTCCAGTGTGTAATCAATTAAGAACTGTAGGGTGCGTTTTACGCACCAATCAGCGTTGTTTTGTCCCAATGGTGCGTAGAACACACCCTACAGAGTCATTAGTAGAATTAAGGTTAAATTAAATATAGTTGCTTTTGGATTAAGCATTGAATTCTTGTTCTGAAATAACTCTGTAAACGTTAGTCGCTTCCAGGTATTCCAGTAACACGACCTTATCGCCTTTAGCAAAAACCTGGTCATTGCTGGTTCTTACCTTTAAGATTAAACCAGCTCCACCATCGTTGAGAATGGCTTCACCAAAGGATTCTGTGACTTTTGAAGTTCGTACTACGGCAGTTTGGCCAAGTACACGCTTAATGGTTTGTTGCTCTACTTTCTGGAACAGCGGTCTAAGTAATTTAATGATAATGGCAGTCATTAATACGGCTATCCAGAATGCACCAATCAATATCAACAATCCGAAAAGGAAACGAAACATGCCTGATGGAATAAGAGTAGAGAGAAAATGTACACCGTAATAACTGACTAACCAGCCAAACAACGACAAGAATGAAATAATAATGGTGACAGGGACACCATGTAATCCAAATTTAAGCATCACACCTGCCAGTGCGTTAGCAGTACTTGCTTCGCTGCCAGTGCCTAAATCTGCATCAGCACCATCGATATCTAAACCATCAATGTCCAACACGTCGATATCAACAACTCCGAGAACGGCAAACAACCAATACAGGACACAGACTGCCAGTACAAAGGTAAATACAGCCGTTGGGAAGGAGGCGATATTCTGATAAAAAGGATCCATGCCTTTGCTGAGTAGAATGGCAAACATTGTGTGTTCTCCGGTAATGTAATTAATCGCTGCTATTTGATATGCAATAACAGAGCACGATTATTAGTTTCTGTCGTTTCCCTTCTTTCCTTTTTGGCAAATTTTCAAATGATCATGTCCAAGTACCACCAATACATGCGTTATTGATATAAGCCTAATTACCCATCCTTATCGATACCTAACTGTGGCGTTATCTTACTTTTAATGCGAGCTAATACAGCATCACTGCGTTGTCCATTGGGAATAATCCCCGCTTCTTCAAGTCGACTATGCAACGAGCTTTCCGAGGTATCATCGGCCAATTCCTGTGCAGCAGTAAATTGTGCTGCTTTTAACTCTTGTTTTTCCTTGATACGCTCTAACGAATCCATCGCTGTTCTTAACTTTGAATCAGAACCACTATGGCGTTGCGCAACCGCAGCCTGAGCACGTTGTACATTTTCAGTAGCTCGTACTGTATCCACCTGATGTTTCAGACGTTTGATGTTACTTTCAGCCTGTTTAATTGAATTGCGTAATTTGCCAGCACTAGCGGCATAACCTTCCTGCGCTTCCTGCTCTGTTTTGTGCTGATTTTCCAGATCTGCAATTTTTTCAGCCAGCTCCTGAGCAAGTACTTCATCGTTACTTTGTAAAGCCTGAACGGTATAGTCTTCGTATTCAGCAATCTTATTGTTAAGCGTAGTACATTTTTGCTCAGCAACTTTTTGTCTCGCCATTAGCTCTGCCAGGCTGTCCTTGGAGTTTTTTAACTCCTCAGCAGAATCACGTACTTCCTGATCGAGAATACGCAAGGCCTGTGTGTCAATAATCGACTCACCAAATTCATTAGCACCACCGCGTAACGCTGTCATTAGTTTTGACCATACATTCATTTTATCTCTCCTGTTTCTTATTGGTTGTTGTCAGATAGTCGCTATACGCTTCTGTCACTTTAATTACGTTACTGGCTAACACTTCGATTTCAAACACAATATTTGACAAATTTGACGCTGAGCTAAGCGCACCAAACATGTGGTAATAGTCAACACCATCGCCCCGCTTATCCAGGCTGATGGTTGAAAGTGGAAAATACTTGTGAGTGCGTAAAATTGCTTCATTGAATTCAGCCAGATTTTTTACATCTGAGGTTGACCACAATACGGCCTCCACAATAATTTGCTCGCCATACACCGATAAAAATATCGGCAAATCGCCATACTCATGCATAACGATATGTAAAACTGGATCAATGCCGTCAATCAACTCAATCGTTGCCTGTTGACTGCTGAATAATGCAGCTTCCTGCAACTGGACAAACAAGGTTCTGGTTATCCAGAGAGTGCTTGAATCTGTCATTGTATTGATGAGTTCTGCATCAACAGTCGAGTCAACTTCACGCAAAGCCTGCTCAATTGTATTGAGTTTTAAAGCATGCTCCGGTTGAATCCATATTTCCTTTTTGACCAAGCCCTGTTCGCGTAAACGTTGTCTGAATTCACGCTGGTAATGTGCTGATGTTTTTTTATTCATGTACCTACTGTACGCTCTTACATGTGATCTGTAAATATATTACATGTGATGTAATTCACAAATACAAATATTACATGTAATATTTTGAATGACGCGTTATGATCGATAGCTTTTTACTAACAAGCTAGAACTTATTCTAAAGGCGTATAATTTATACTCCTGATTATTGAAATCTGATTTCACCTGAGAAATACCGGACAAAACGATGTTAACGCTTGATGATGATTCACACCCAATACCATTTTCCTTATTCAACCTTGGGTTTCGCCCATTCTTCCTTTTAGCAGGGTTATTTGCTGTCGTTTCCATGCTGATCTGGATGGCTTTATATTTGCTGAATGCCGATTTACTGCCGGCTAAATTGCCTTCAAACCTGTGGCATGCACATGAAATGGTGTTTGGTTTCAGTATGGCGGTTATCAGTGGATTTTTACTCACAGCGGTTGGAAATTGGACCAACACACAAACCTTACACGGAAACGGTTTATTGATCCTGAGTTTGCTCTGGTTAATCGCACGCCTGCTACCGTTTTCCAACCTGGATTCAGCGCTGTTATTAATGACATGTATTGACTTGCTGTTTATGACAGGATTATTGATAGCCATCCTCATCCCCATAATCAAAACACAGCAATGGAAACAGCTTCCTGTCATTCTGAAGGTCGCTTTAATGACAGGAAGCAATCTGCTTTTCTACCTGGGATTGCTGGAGATTCTACCCGCAGATGCTATCTATTGGGGCTTGTATAGCGGATTCTATTTTGTTATCGCACTAATCATGTTGTTGGGTAGACGGGTTATACCGTTCTTTATTGAAAAAGGTATCAATGAACAAGCGGCCATCCACAACTGGAAATGGCTGGATATTAGTAGCTTTTTTGCCTTTTTTATATTTGTAATTGCTGATGTATTTCTAAAACAGGCGATGTTGGCGAGTGCTCTTGCGGCAATACTTTTCGTGCTGCACTCTATGCGGCTTTGGGGCTGGCATGCAAAAGGTATCTGGCAAAAACCGCTACTCTGGGTACTATATATTGGTTACAGTTTTATAGTGTTAGGTTTTGGCTTAAAAGCCATCACTCACTGGCTCGGATTATCACCCTGGCTATCCATACATGCTTATGCTTCTGGCGGAATCGGCATCATCACAGCAGGAATGATGTGTAGAGTCACTCTGGGACACACAGGAAGAAATGTCTATGAACCACCAGCAATTTTAACCACTGTTTTTAGCTTATTGATTGCAGGAGCCGTTATTCGAGTGATTTTACCCCTTGTTTTTCCCGGCTATTACTTATGGTTGATTGCCGCAGCACAAATCTGCTGGATAAGCAGCTTTGCATTATTTGTTTTTACTTATGCACCGATGTTGATCAAACCCCGAGTTGACAGCCGGTTCGGGTAAACCAAGTGCAAAATACAGTTGTTGTTTGATTGAGAATTATCTTCCTTTGACTGAGGATTGTATTGAATCCTCAGTCCCTACCAGGGCCACCGCATTAAAAAGCATTTGAAAACATGATTTTGGCGCGATAAGCATCGTTCCAAGCGGCTTTTCTCTTTTTCTTTGCAAGGCTGAGAGAAGAAGCTTCCTGTTGAAACAAATTCAGGCAGAGATGACGAATACTCGTCATGATCGTAGCAGCATTTCCTTTGATTCGGCTCGCGTCGTCACCAAAGATGACATCCAGTCGCCAATGAAGCGGATTTTCAACGCCCCAGTGCCCACGTACAGCATTTGCGAAGGGCTTGGCAACCGCAGGAATCGAGTTGATGAAGTAACGACGCTCGAGAGATTTAGTCTTCCCTTGAAGGCATTCGCGCTCGACCATGCCAATGCTTTTTAATCCCTTCCATTGGTGGGTATTAGGAAGACTCAGCAAATCATCACTCACCCAGTATCGTCGTGTCTCCAACCTGCCATGCGCCTTATCGAGTTCTTCCTCATAGTCGTAATTGATACCTCTGAAGTGGTTGGCTTGCGCGGTGACAAAGAAATCTTCAACCGCTTCATGAAGCTTGCTCTGATTACCTTTCAATCCCAGTACATAATCCCCATTTTGTTCAATCACTTGTTTAGCAATCGCTCGTTGACAACCCATCGCATCAATCGTGATGATACAGCCCTTGAGTTCGAGCAATTTAAGTAGTTTCGGAATGGCTGTAATCTCATTAGATTTATCATCCGTTGCTTGTTGACCCAAAACCATGCGGTTGCTGCACGCCCATGCACTCACCATATGCAGTGGATTTCGGTCGTTCTTGCGGTCACGTGAACCGCGAGCTGTTTTGCCATCGATGGCAATGACTTCTCCACCTGTTACGGTCAATACCGATTGTGTCCAACTCATAAAACACTCGCGAAAACCGGTAGGTGATAGTCTTGAGAGAACATAGGCTATACAGTCGTGCGACGGGACTCCGTTCTCAAGTGCAATATATTGACGGAGCCAACTTAATTTTTCTTGACCAAAGTCTTCTATCGCTTCCCATCCATCTGCGCCGCTGGCAACCGCAGATAGAGTAAGGACAATGATGTCTATTAACTTATGTTGCTTGTGGCGTTCTATCCTCGGGTCTTTTAGGGTGGAAAAATGATCTATTATGCTGGCTGTCATGAGAAATCCTTATGTAAGTTCTCATAATGATCTCCTAATCAATTGCATTCAATCAAGTTTTAATGCGGTGACCCTGCAGTCCCTACCAGTGTTGCTCTGTTTTTATGACTATTGATTTATACTGATGGCTTAAATTCAGGTCATATCAATTCCAATATATTTTTATATTCTAAATAGCGGACTGTTTTAAAGGAGGAATGTCGTAAAGCATCCCCTTATCTCAATTTTGAGTTAATCCTCAAGTTCAACTACTTTAAAAACTGTCATCATACCTGCATTCAGATGATCATTTACATGGCAATGATACATCCAGGTACCAGTGTTATCAGGTCTCATTTTATATACTTTTGATGCTGCTGGTAAAACTTCAGCTACATCAAGACGGTTGCCGTTATGAAGAAGCGTACTGCCATGCCAGTGTGGTGTATGCAAATCAACTTCAGTACCCATGCCAATAATATACCAGCGAGACTTTTTACCCTTCTGCATGATATATCCAGTATTATTGCCCCATACTCGACCATTAATGCCGTGCATTAGATTGCTTTCCTCAAAATCTTCTTCAGAAAGCCCGCAGGTATCGCTCCCGTCGCACTGTGGTTTTGCAATATTTTTATCAACAAGCGTACTGGCATTTTCATCAAGCACGGTATAAAGGGATACAAATTCATGGTCAGCATTCTTCGGTGATCCATCAGGTTTAGCCTGACCGCTTCTGGTAATAATAATCGCTCCAATTAATCCTGCATTGGTATCGCCTGTTTCATTTGCGTGACCATGGTATACCCAGCCAATTGAGCTTGGATCATTTGGACCGGGTCCAGATCGTTTTGGTACTGGCCATATATATGTACCTGATTACCCATAAGCTTCCGCAACTTTACTCGGAATTTTCACTCTAATGGATATGTAATCACGGAGTCAAAGCCATGAGCAAAAATAAAGTGCAGTTCCAGGCAGGCTATAGCTTAATACAGCTATTTCAAGACTACGGAACAGAAAGCCAATGCCGCGAAGCTTTATTCAAATTACGCTGGCCGACAGGGTTTAATTGCCCTGAGTGTGGTGGTTATCAGTATTGCTTTTTAAAAGCAAGAAAGCTCTATCAGTGTAATCAATGCCATCATCAAACGTCATTGATAAGCAGAACCATTTTTGAGCAAACCAAACTTCCTCTAACGAAGTGGTTTTTAGCCATCTACTTAATCACACAATCAAAACAGGTCTGTCAGCGTTGGCGCTTAAACGTGAAATCGGTGTGTCTTACAAGACAGCATGGAGTATGAAACACAAGATCATGCAGGTCATGAAGGAACGAGATGATTGCAAGCGACTCAGTGGAACAATCCAGTTAGATGACGTCTATTGGGGTGGCGAACGCCACGGTGGAAAAAGAGGCAGAGGCTCAGCCAATAAGGTCCCGTTTGTTGCCGCTGTTTCACTCGATAAAGAAGGTCACCCGATTGCAATGAATATGAATGTCGTTAAAGGGTTTCGGCAGACAGAAATATCACGCTGGGCAAAACAGCATCTACAGCCTGATAGCACGGTTATTTCGGATGGATTGCCTTGTTTTTCAGCAGTGACTGATGCTGATTGTCATCACATCAGCATTGTAACAGGCGGTGGATACCAAAGTGTCACAAAAAAAGAATTTGCTTGGGTGAATACCATGATAGGCAATGTTAAAAATGCCATCACTGGCACTTACCATGCAATCAACCCAAAGCATTTGCCACGCTATCTTGCTGAATTCTGCTATCGCCATAACAGACGGTTCCAGCTAGAAGATATGATCCCTCGTTTTGCCTATGTTGCAGTCAGGACGACTCCTATGCCAGACAGACTTTTAAAATTGGCGGAAGCTTATGGGTAATCAGGTATATGTATGCTGATCACCAGGTGATACACTATCATCGGCTTTGTTCGCACCGCTTGTACCATCAGCATACGGCGAGCCTTCAGAATCCTTATCATAAAAGACTCCGTGTGGATGGACAGTGGTCGGGAAAGAGGTATTGTTGCGAAAATGGACGAAAATTGTATCGTTTACTTCAGCTCGGATAATTGGACCGAGCATCCCTAAATGTTCCCTGTCCGTTCCAATGCGTGTGTCAACCTCTCCAACACCTGCACCGCCATCAATGATTGTATCCCAATCACACTTTGAGCCTTTATTTGCATAACGACGGTAGAGTGCTTTTGTGTAAACTCTGCCTATACCTTCATCGACAAAGATCAATTGTGAGTGAACAACCTTTTCTGCAAACTGTTGAGCACAAAAACCACCTTGTTGCGTCCGGCATCCAAAATAGCCAGTGCCTACTTGCCAGATTAAATCGCCACCCGGTTTTAAATGATACGAACTCAATCCTCCTTCCCCAGTGTTATGCGCAAAGCCACCAATGCGAGCGCCATGATTCAACGCCAATACGGCTGTTTGACTGAGCGCACCAAAACTCATCGCAGAAATATTGAAAATACTTGCAGAATAAGGCTGGCTACAGACACAACCACCGACCAAGACGCGTGGATCGGTATCCAGTGTTTCCATCTTGTGGGCTGCAAGAGAATGTCCCATCCACTCGTAGCCAACTCGGTAGATATCGACGCGAGTGCCGAACGGTACACTATCCATGGCGCCAGTCGAGCGTTGATAAACCACCGAGCGATACATGCGATTGATTGGCACACCATCTGTGTCCGATTCCATGTAATATTGACGCACCATCGGTCGCAGCCATTCGGCAATCCAGCGTGCGTGACCGACCACTGGAAAATTCCTGAGAATAGTATGCCGTGACTGGTTTATATCGTAAACACCAAGCATACTCAAACACCCGATTGGCAACAACAACCAAAAAGCTGGCTGCCATATCAGACCTAGCAAACCAGAGAACAGAATGGCACTGATAGAAACCAGATAAAAACGTTGCGACGCATGACGACTACATTACACTAAGTCGGTACAGAAGTTTATCACCAAGAAGCCTGGTGATCACATTGCCTGCTATTGACAACACACGTCAACATAATCATACTTATATGGAATTCCATATATGTTAATTGATGATGACACCTGCTAATTGTTTTAAATGCTTGTCTGATGAAACCCGTCTGCGCTGCATGATGCTTGTGTATAAACAAAGCGAACTTTGTGTTTGTGAGCTGACTCATGCGCTGAATTTATCGCAACCGAAAATATCCCGGCATCTTGCTCAATTGCGTCAATGTGGATTGTTACTGGACAAGCGTCGTGGTCAATGGGTGTATTACCAAGTTAATCCCGATCTCCCTAAGTGGGCTCTGGATATTCTAGTTATCTCTGCTTCAGCGCTAGAAGAGCATGAACTCTATCAAATAGATCATCACCGCCTCAATACGATGTCTGACAGACCAGCTGAATCTGCCTGTTGTGAATGATTTTTGAATAACAATAATTGCACTTATACTCTCCGCACATGAAAATCTAGCATCCTGTGCACGCACTTTTTTGCGGATAACTGCGTTGAAAAACCTTGCTGTAGAGTGACTACAGCTAAGATTTTCCGCCTTGCTCTCCACAAAATATCACGCACACAAAATGCTAGATTTTCATGTACGAAGAGTATACATTTGAAACTATAAAGGAAGTTTAATATGAAAAGATTACATGTCCATATGTCAGTTGAAAATCTTGAAGACAATATTCGCTTTTACAGCACCTTATTCGCCTCTGAACCAACCGTGCAACATGACGATTACGCTAAATGGATGCTGGATAACCCACTTGTCAACTTTGCCATCTCAAATCGTGGCGCAAAACCTGGTATTGACCACCTGGGTATGCAAACTGACGATGACGAAGAGCTGGTGGATTTAAAACAACGTTTGGATGTAACACAGCAACCCATTAAAACCCAGGAAAATTCAGCTTGCTGTTATGCTAAATCAGATAAACACTGGGTAACTGATCCACAGGGAATTGCCTGGGAATCATTTCATTCATTATCCGAGATTCCAACTTTCAACGAGCCAGTAGACACTGAAACCAATGAAAGCGCATGCTGCGCACCAGTGGCAAAAGAAGCATCGCCATGTTGTGGCTAACCCTTTGAAATTAAAGCTGGAGAAAATAAACCATGAAAAATGTTCTGGTGTTATGCACTGGTAATTCCTGTCGCAGTGTTCTTGGTGAAGCACTCTTCAATCATCTGGGTACTGGTCGAATCAAAGCCTTCTCCGCAGGTAGTAACCCAGTTGGCAAAGTCAATTCAAATGCACTAGCAACTCTAGCCGATCACGGTTTACCAACTGATGGTTATAGCAGTCAGCCCTGGGATGAATTTGCTGATTACAAAATAGATATTGTCATCACCGTTTGTGATAACGCGGCAGAGGAAACCTGTCCGGTCTATCTCAACGATGCGATTAGAGTACATTGGGGTCTTGCCGATCCGGCACATGTCACAGGGACAAAGGAACAAATTAATTTCGCGTTTGAAAATACTTATACTGCTCTGGAAGCGCGTATCAAAAAAATGCTCGAGTTGCCACTGGATGATTTAACCAATCAACAATTACTTAATCAGTTAAATGAAATTGGTACGACGACATGAAATTTTAGCATTTAGTGTGCGTAATTTTTGTAGAGAATCAGGCAGAAAACCTTAGCTAAGTCATTCTACAGCTAAGGTTTTCCTACGTAATCATTCGCCTTGAACTCGAACAAAAATCCTAATTATACTCTTCGCACATGAAAATCTAGCATTTTGTGTGCGTGATATTTTGTGGAAAGCAAGGCGGAAAATCTTAGCTGTAATCACTCTACAGCAAGGTTTTTCAACGCAGTTATCCGCAAAAAAGTGCGTGCACAGGATGCTAGATTTTCATGTGCGGAGAGTATATTAGAGGCACCTTTAAATCTTCATGTGCGGAGACTATCTATTATTGCTGAAA
The DNA here is from genome assembly GCA_965224565.1 of Methylococcales bacterium. Classification (GTDB taxonomy): domain Bacteria; phylum Pseudomonadota; class Gammaproteobacteria; order Methylococcales; family DRLZ01; genus DRLZ01. The sequence continues at coordinate 2,273,260 of CBDCZN010000002.1, forward strand.
CTCCAAATGTAGAACAGGTGCAGCGGATGCGTTTGCCTCAAACGAAGTCGCCTCACGCTTGCCACTCCCTGTAACAATAATTGCCAACGAATGATTGTTAGTCCAATTAGTTCGGTTGACAATTTCTTGAACTATGGAGGTGAGATTTGGCGTACGTTGATCAACACCGGCGTCACCACTAGCCGTCCATGGAACTGGAGCCCAAGACACACTCGCGTTTGTGGTTGGTCTGGTCGACAAATTATTACTGACCTTAAGAAAAGTCGTCGCATTGTCAGCAGCTTCCCCTTTTAGCGTCAAAGAAGTTGTCGTTGAACGAGCTTTTGCGGCAGTAAATTGAATATAAGCGCTAACAATTGTGCTGCCTTGTGGAATGTTTACAGTATTAAAGCGCATGCCGATGGTTTGATTACCTCCTGAAGCAACCAAATCGAGATCTGTACTTCCTACAATAACGTTGCCATCAGCTTTTTCTTCGATATCATCACTGCCTGAACTAATCGGGATGGAAAGTCTTGTTGTCCCTCCTCCTGCAGCAAGAACATTGACAGTGATGCTATCAGAACTGGTTAAACTGTCACCATCAGTTGCTGTTGCAGTAATCGTATGTGTTCCCTCCGACAACACGCTTATTGAGAAGGAAGCACCTGATCCAATGGTTCCATCAAGATTGGAAGTCCAGCTCAAGCTTGCACTCACATCACCATCTTCCGTATCCAATGCACTTCCAGTAAAAGTAATGCTATCGCCAAAGGTGGCATTCGTTCCATCCGTAGGCGCAGTAATCGATGCTGTGGGCGGTTGATTCCCAGTTCCAGCCATGCCAGAAAACTCAACATGAAGTACTGGTGCAGTGGCTGAATTACCCTCAAACGCAATCCCTTCGCGTTTGCCCGTTCCAGCAATGATGATCGCCAACGAATGACTACTGATCCAATTTGATCGATTAACAATTTCTTGAATAATTGGAGTGAGATTTGGTGTTCGTTGATCAATACCCGCGCCACCAGCTACTGTCCACGGAACTGGCGACCATGACACACTCGCCGTCGTTACTGGCCTGGAGGATACATTGTTATTGACCCTGAGAAAGGTTGCCGCATTGTCCGCTGCCTCTCCTTTTAGTGTCAAAGAGGTCGTCGAAGATCGAGTATTTGCGGCAGTAAATTGAATATAAGCGTTGACAATTGTCGCACCTCTTGGAATCGTTAGACCATTAAAGCGTATACCAACCGTTTGACTGCCTCCAGAAGCCACCAAATCAAGATCTGAACTACCAGTAATAACCCGACCATCAGGCTTTTCTTCGGCATCATCACTGCCTGTTGATACTCTGACCTCTTGAATAGTGGTAGAGTCCCCGGTGTCATCTCCCCGATTGACAGTCACAGTAATTTCATCAAAAGCGGTGAGGTTGCCTTTATTTACAGTCAACCGCAGTACGTAGGTTCCTGAGACATCGAAATTGACACTCGTATCTTCGTCATTGGAGTCAACGAAGGATGCTGTACCCGGGCCGCTGATCTGACTCCAGATATTGGTACTCCCCGAAGGTACAGTTCCATTCAAGCGTAACTCTGCAGGTAGCACAATCGTTTGATCTGAGCCTGCAGATACCTGCAACGCTTCGTCGATATCATCGACTCTAAGCATCTTTGATACACTTGGCACGCCCGCATTATCAATGATAAAAAGCATATAATGCCCAGGTGGTGCAATGTTAGCACTATCAGGCGTTGTTACCTCCAATGCTCCATTTCTCGGAATAAAACTGAGAGGAATATATCGTTGTTCCATATTCTGCGAATGCGTGACAGAACCGGTTCGTACTAACCCGACCTTAAGGATCTCGCTAGCTTGGGGTGTCTCCACTATTATTTGCCAAGAGTATCCTATTTCATCAGGTGTATTCTCGATGACAGGACGAGATGCCAATTGCCCCGACCCATCCGCCCGAAAAAGATATGGCGGTGAAAAAATCTCTGCATTTTTCTGGAGATATCCGACTTGTTGACAGGTTCCACAGATCCCGCCACCAGCCGAGAGCACACGTGCGTCAGGCAGCAATAATGCTATCGAGTGATATTGTCTGGCTCGCGACTCGCTAGCTAGACTCACCCAGGTTTCGGTATCTGGATTCCACAGCTCTGGTGTATAAACTGCATTAGTCAAATCAACCAACCCAGCATTCGAGCTGTAACCACCCGTAGCCAGTACTGAGCCATCAGCCAATATCGTTAAATTGTGTTGACGGCGGCGGAAAGCCATCGAATCTGTCGATGAAACAGTGTTGTTATGCAAATCGATGACGACTGATGACTGTTGACTATGAACCGAACTCTGATGACCACCACCAGCAATCAAGACTTTACCAATGTCGTACATTGCATAACTGCCATAGGATCGCTTTGCATTGTCACGCCTTATCGTATTTTGCCATGCTCCACTACCGCTCGTTGTGACATAGCCAAGTTGAGTATCCGGTCCAAAAAAGGCTACTCGACCATCTGGAGCTGTTTGCAACCACGGATACTCTCTATGTGCCCAATAGTTTTGTGCTGCACTTGAGAGTAGGCGGATCTGACCATTGGTTTGGCGAACTTCAGATGTTGCTGGTCCACCTCCGGTAATGAGCATTTCGCCATTTGCCAGCGGCGTTACGGATGGATACCAGCGTGTAAAACTCATATCGACCCCGACACTCCAGTTTGGTGCTGAAGACGAAAACAAGTGGGTTTCTCTTAAACCATTTAAACCAGCGTCAGCATTCCCTCCAGCGATAAACAATTGTCCATCTGGTAGCGAAGCAAAACCACTGCAGAAAAGATTATAACCAGTGTCTACACGGACATCAGTAAACTGACTTGTAACGGGGTCCCAAATAGTCGCCCTGGTGAAAGTGTGGTTTGGAAACGATTCAGTCGGTGCGTCACCAACTGAATCAAAAGCAAGTATACGTCCGTCATGTAACAGCGATACAAAAACAGGAACAAGTGGCCATCCCTCTACGCCTCCCCATTGCCCTTCGTTCTGCGCACTCGCACTAAGTGCTGTGATTCGCGTTGCGGTGCTTAATTCAGGGTTATAGCCGATCCGCTCTCTTTCTGCGCGCTCAATAATCTGCGCCTCTTCTTCGATTGTAGGAGCCCGATCATCATGAAAGCTGTCTTCTGTTATTTCCTGAGACACGCTTGATTCCAACTCGTGTGCCGATAGTACACTACCCAAGGAAAACACTATACATACCAGTAACAAAACAGGCGATCTGAAAGCTGTGAATATCAAACAGCTGTATTGCATTAGATTTCTCATTTTAACCTCTGTGTTTTTCAGTTTTTGTTATAGCAATCAGTCTGAGTAAGAACGAGATTAACTGCTTATTTAAGTTGTTAATTTTACCGCTATTTTGAAAGGGAGAACAAAACAATTCTACTAATATTTAAATGTCTGCATGAAATTGTTATCCACATCGAGTGCAATGATATTGTAAACAATTGCTTTTAGAGTCTGTTAGGTCAAAAAACTTGAAAAAAACACCTTCTATTCAAATACTTTGCAATCGGCAAATTCGATATACTAAACCAATAATATTCTGATGATGCATATCAAGATTGCAGTATTTCAACACTCCATAAAATATCACGTACACTAGATACAAAATTGTCAAATAATATTGAACCCTTGTAATTTTTTATAAATCCTTAAAAAACCTAGATAACACAAAGGAAACACGAGTGAAAACCATCAACAACATTTTATCACTCCTGGTCTCAACACTGTTGCTAATGCATATGCCAATTCAGGCTGAAACTTCACTACGCATGGCAACCACAACCAGTACTGATAATTCAGGATTACTGGCGATTCTCAACCCACCATTTGAGAAGCAGAATGGAATCCGCCTTGATGTCATTGTTGTTGGCACTGGGAAAGCGTTGAAACTAGCCGAGAATGGTGATGTTGACTTGGTCTTTGTGCATGCACCTGCGGCAGAAAAGGCATTTGTCCAAGCGGGTCATGGTGTCGATCGGCAAGCTGTTATGCATAATGATTTTGTGCTGCTTGGTCCGGCTACCGATCCAGCAAAGGTCAAAACAGCAAAAACAGTCACCCAGGCACTCAAACTACTCAGCACTCAACGAACAGAGTTTATCTCCCGTGGCGACGATTCTGGCACCCATAAAAAAGAAAACAGCTTGTGGAAAGCTGCCGCAATCAAGCCTAATGGAAAATGGTACATTTCAACTGGGCTGGGAATGGGCGCAGCTCTGCAAATTGCTGATGAAAAACAAGCCTATATTTTATCGGATCGTGGTACTTATCTGTCTTTTCAAGACAAGATAGACTTGCAAATCGTTATTGCCAACCACCCTCCCCTACACAATCCATACCATGTAATTGCAGTGAATCCCGAACGTTACCCGTTTATCAAATATGATCTGGCTAATAAATACATCGACTACCTCACCTCAAAACAGGGACAATCGATCATTGCTGACTTCAAAATGAAAGGTCAGCAAGTGTTCTTTCCAGATGTGATACCAATCACTATCCCGACAATCCTCCCTACCTCGAAATAGTCATTGATATTCCTGATTTATTGATTTTAAGGGTTAAACTTTCAAGCGACAACACAGGTTAAATTCTTTGAAAGACCAATTTAGAGAGCGAGTTTTCCGAATCATCGAGGTCGCCGAGTTGGGGGATCTTCCTAGCCATCGTTTTGATGTCTTCATCATCATAATGATTGCAATCAATATTGCCGCTGTCATCATTGGTAGCATCGCTAAATTTCACATTCAATATGGTGTATGGCTAAATATGCTGGCATACATCTCTGTCGCTCTTTTCAGCGTCGAATACTTATGCCGCATCTGGACTTGCGTCGATCATCCATCAGGAACCTACCGTCACCCGATTACAGGAAGACTAAAATACTTGTTCTCACCATTGATGCTTGCTGACCTGTTTGCATTGTTCCCTTTTTATATCTCTCTATTCCCAGTGCTCGATTTAAGAATTCTGCGCTTATTACGTTTATTAGTAATGCTGCGACTAACTCATTACTCCGATGCATTACATGTGTTAGCAACGATCGTACGGCGAGAAAGCAAAACATTTGCCGCCATTTTCCTAGTCATCGTTAGCCTACTGTTGCTGGTTTCCTATTTCATTTACGTCATCGAACGTCATGTCCAACCCGATGCGTTTGCCAGTATTCCCGAGGCGATGTGGTGGAGTATTTCGACCCTGACCACTGTAGGATATGGTGATGTTGTACCAGTGACCACAATGGGTAAAGTGTTTGGCATGATTGTCATGTTAATCGGAATTGGCATGTTCGCAATCCCTACCGGAATATTGGTATCCGCTTTTTCTCAAGAAATGAAAAGGAAAGATTTTGTAGCAACCTGGAACCTGGTCGCTAAAGTTCCCCTGTTTTCTGATCTCGATGCTGCCGAAATCGCAAATATCACTGAACTACTACACTTACGCAGCGTGATGCCCGGTGAAATAATCATTCGTAAGGGTGAAGTTGCTCATAGAATGTATTTTATTGTAGCGGGTGAAGTCGAAGTCGATCTGGCTAACCATCCGGCTAGATTGAAGGAAGGCGATTTTTTTGGAGAACTCGGTGTGCTTTACAAAATACGGCGCACTGCCAACGTCACCGCTAATACATTTGTGGAACTATTACAATTGGAAAATAGAGACCTGGAAGCCTTGCTGGAAGCCAACCCGAAACTTGGAGAACGCATTACTCAAAAAGCCAGTATGCGTCGCGATAGTATCAATAAGCTAAATCAGTAATGATCTGTTAATCGATAATAATCGGTACATTATAAAAGAAATGTTGTAAAAATACTGACTGTGATCGTCAATATACAAACTTAATTATTGTAAATATTGCCAGCTCTAGTCAGAACCAAGCTAACCTTCTGTTCCAATCAAACAATTCTGCACTCACTCCATATATTTCTGATATATCTTTGATTATGTAGATTTTATATGAATGTTGACACTCGTATAAATATTGACACTAGCATACCCACAGAAAACATGGTCTAATCTGTGCCCATTTACTCATAAATATTATTTTGAGGTGTTATATTGGAAGTTCCATTTTTTCGACACAAATTAAGTTCTGCAAATGCTGACAGCATTGCAAATGTGTTAGATACGCCTTTTTTGACATCTGGCTCTGTCGGTCGCGCAGTTGAACAACAGCTTTGTGAATATTTCAATGTCAGCGCCGCTCTCTTAACCAATAGTTGGACCAACGGTGCTGTAGCAACACTCCTTGCTTTGGGCCTTAAACCAGGAGATGAAGTGATTGTGCCAGCAATGACTTTTATCGCTACTGCTAATGTGGTTGAATTATTAGGTGGCAAGGTGATTTTTGTTGATGTAGATCCTGTTACCTTATTGATCACGCCTGAACGTATTGAAGCAGCAATTACCAACAAAACCCGAGTTGTTATCCCTGTTCATTTGTATGGCCAAATGTGTGATATGAAGGCTATTCAAGCTGTTGTTGCTAAACATGCCAATATTGCAATCATTGAAGATTGTGCACATTGTTTTGAAGGCCAGCGCAAAAACTATCGTCCTGGTGCTTACTCAGATGCTGCCATTTTTTCATTTTACGCCACAAAGAATATAACCTGTGGTGAGGGCGGTGCCATTATTACCCGCAATCAAGAGCTAGCAAAAAATTTGGCTAAAACGCGTCTGCATGGCATGTCTGCTGGTGCTGTCGATCGCTTTAAAAAAGGCGCTTACCGCCATTGGGATATGGACTGTCTTGGTGTAAAAGCCAATTTACCAGATTTATTAGCAGCTTTATTACCCGATCAAATTACCACCATTGAAGCCACATTAGCAGACCGCACACGTTTAGCGAATAACTATAGAAAAGCCTTTGCAGATTTACCGATTCGAGTTCAGGGGCTTGCAGAAGATGTTGTCAGTGCCGAACATATTTTTCCAATCCATGTAAAACCGGATGTGCGTGATGAAACCATCAATGTGTTAAATAGTAATGGTGTTCAAGTGGCAGTCAATTATCGGTCTGTGCCAACATTAACTTACTATCAGGAACGATACAATCATCAAGATAGTGATTTTCCAGTTAGTAGTGATTGGGGACATGGGACACTTAGCTTACCTTTTTATCCGGATATGCCTGATAATGAACAGCAGTATGTTATTGAAACAGTGAAGCGAGTCGTGGTCCCAATTTGCGAGTAGTTTCTTTCCATCGATTTAGTTTCAGTATGCTTCCTTACCAATCTGTCTCGAGTTAACAACAATCGTTAAATAAACAATCCGTAATTATATAGCGATAATAAGTCATTTTTCATTGAACAAGAACATTGGTAAATTCACCTAGTTTCATAGCTTGGAGAGTTTTATCTTACCTTTTTCTTCATATTACCAATCAGCAAATTGAATCAGCATCTTGATTCATAAGGATCTGGAACTGATCTTAAGGGTCAGTCCTGGATAGTCATTGCTCATTAAATGTGATTTATTTATATCAATAAATCACACATAACCATATAAGACCTGTCATCGCATCCTTTAATTTTTCCCTATTCTGTATCACTGAACAAAACTCTGATACCGAAACACTTCTTTAACCTGTTGAATAATTATTGTTTTTCAATCTACAAAGCATCATACGACTCAATGCCAGAATTCATTACTCAATACATCACAACTATATAATAGTCACAAATTTATGACGTTTTTATTACAATATATTTTACACTAAGCACAACTCAATGGCAGCGAGCACAAACAATAGACAATACGAAATTGATTAAATGAATACAAACAAGGAGATATCTCTTTCGTCTCATATTAGGCACGTTTATTGCTCATATTAATTAAGGTGTAACTAAAAATAAAAGAAACTTTAGTAACCCCACACAAGATACGATGGGTTAGTCATTATCTTTCTTGCTAGCAAGATTTCTACACTAAGCACGTCTCATATCAAGACAGCTTGCAGAATGAAACGAGTACTTGATAGAAATTTTCTGACTCTTAATAACTGAAAAAGGATAACCGCTAGAGCAAGAAGAAGGAAATGCTTCAGTTCCTACATAAGATACTTTGATGCTGAAGTGGAATACCAAACCGAAGAACTATACATCATAAAATTCATAAAGGAGATTGTTACCTGCAGGTAACATAAAACAAAAATGACCAGAATTTTAATTACCGGGGCCGGCGGTTATATCGGCACAACGTTAGCTGCTCAATGTCTTGAAAAAGGTTGGGATGTAACTGCACTCGATCTGTTTTTCTTTGGCAAAGAAAGATTAGGTGATTCCTTAAAGCACCCGGGACTAACCATTCTTAGAAAAGATATTCGTGATGTTAATACTGAAGATTTTGAAGGAATCGATGTCGTGCTGGATTTAGCTGCAATTTCTAATGATCCCGCAGGCGATCTAGTTCCTGAGCTAACTGACTCCATCAATCACCTCGGTCGAGTTCACGTTGCAAGATGCGCAAAGCAGGCCGGTGTTAAACGTTATGTTTTGGCCAGTAGTTGCTCTGTTTATGGTCAGGGCGGTGATCAAGAACTAAGTGAAACCGCACAGACAAATCCCTTAACCATCTATGCCCAAGCCAATCTTTCAGCAGAAAATAATACACTGGCTCTGGCAGATAGTGATTTTAGTGTTAGCGTTGTCCGGCAATCCACAGTTTTCGGACTATCTGGTCGTATGCGCTTTGACTTAGTCATTAACATTATGACTTTGAACGCTGTCCAGAACGGCAAGTTATTCGTAAATGGCGGTCAACAGTGGCGTCCTTTGGTGCACGTTGCCGATACTGCTCGTGCAATCGGGATGATTGCGCAGTCACCTGTCGAAAAAGTAAATGGTGAAATCTTTAATGTTGGATGCAGCAACATGCAAATAATAGACATCGCTCATCTGATTCAAGAAGCTATGCCGATGGATATTGATTTGCAAGTATCTCCAAACGATATGGATCAACGAGATTACCGAGTATCTTTTGACAAAATCAACAGTGTTCTGGGTTTTCAAGCAAACCATACCATCGAAGATGGCGTAAAAGAAATTTGCAAAAACTTGCAATCTGGTGATTTAAAAGCGGAACCATGGACTTATACTGTTAGCTGGTATAAAAGCCTGATAGAAGAAAAAAAATATGAAGCAATCTGCGCCTAAAGTGCTTAATCTTACTCAGAATAGTGTTGACTTATGAACCCAGATTTAATTATAAAATCTAAGGCTTAACGGGTCATATGTTCAAAAGATTTCTCGATATAGCCTTAGCGGGGATAGCCTTATTACTGTTATCTCCTCTTCTATTGCTAGTTGCATTAGGTATTAAAGCATCCAGTCCTGGCCCCATCTTTTATATGGCAAACCGTGTCGGGCTGAATCGAAAAGTGTTCAGGATGTACAAATTCCGCAGCATGCATATTGAGAGTGATTATCATAGTGCGGTGACTGCACCTGGCGATCCTCGAATTTTCTCGCTGGGAAAGTGGCTGCGAGATTTAAAAATTGATGAACTGCCTCAACTGGCAAATATTCTTCAAGGTGATATGTCGATTATTGGTCCAAGGCCGGAAGATCCAGATATTGTTGAGCGTGCTTATACGGAAGACTGGCTGCGAACCTTAGACGTCAAGCCTGGCTTATCCAGTCCAGGGACACTTTATTATTTCACTCAATCGGAGCAACAATTATCTCCCGGCGCAGATGTTGATGAACATTATATCAATCAATTGCTGCCCTCGCGAATGCGCCAGGATTTACATTATATTGACCACCACACGCTATTGGATGATTTTAAAATTATCTTGCAAACTATCTGGGTGATTGTTTATTTTGGCTTGGGAAAAAAGTTATTAGCACTGTCAACTGAATCGACATCCACAAAGTAAGAAGCTGTTTGGTTAAAAAATGTCCAAGCGAAAAGTTCTTGAATCGATTGGATTTTTTCGATGGTTCGAGGCGAATAGTTGCGCTATTTAACGAGGAGCAGCGGAAAAATACAACGATTTCAAGGGCTTTGCAGCGGACATTTTCAACCCAACAGCTTCTAAAATATCTAGTAGCTAAACAGCGTAATCGGCAATCTGTGTTGTTACTAATTAAACATCTGTAGATTTCTTATATCATTCAGAATTGTTCGCAATCGATGTAGGGGAACTATTTTCCCCATAAATCCAATCCCATTGATAATCACCACGGCAATCGATAGACAAAAAATTCATCTTTAAATATCGACGGGTTCAAATCGTCGAATAAACCGAAATGTTCGCAAACAACTCTTAGAAATAGTCTGATCATAAACAAGTCGACTGAAAAGCCCGTGACATGATCAATAGCTATTTCTGATACATTTCACTAATCCAATGGGCTACACAAACATTGGTCTGTTTCATATCGAATAATACCAATCCCAATAAGTTCTTGAATAAATTTACTCATATATGGTCTCCTCCATTTTTGCAAGTAACACTGTTAACAAAGTGACAGGGATAGATTTGCTCTCATATATCCGGCTTCCTGTTGGAATTGTTTGGATTCCGAGCCTTGATGAAATCTGCGCATGCCGTCCTCATCATCCTATCGGACTGGTTATCGTCCTATGTGCTAAACAGGTTTTCAGCATGCCGGTCTTACCTATAATGTCATCATGTCATTCATGTCTTTCGCAAAATCGTGGATTACTCGGTTGAGACGTTTACTCTGATGATGAGTCGCCGTCCGTTGTTCTATTAAAGCGCATAATTCTCCGTGTAGGGTTTGCCGCTGGTGGTCACCGCCCAGGCAATTCTTGCCAGCTTATTTGCAAGTGCCACTGTTGCCTTGTTTTTGCCACGTCGCTCGACTAATCGCGTCACCCAGCGACTCAATGCGTCGTCTTTCTTGTGCGCATGGATCACTACGGATCGCGCACCATGCACTAATAAGCTGCGTAGATATTTATCACCGCGCTTGCTAATCCCAAGCAATGTGTTCTTTCCGCCGCTGCTGTGTTGGCGTGGAACCAGCCCAAGGGATGCAGCAACATCTCGACCATTGACAAACGCACGTCCATCACCAATGACGCTAAAATAAGTGCTGGATACAATGACTCCAAAGCCTGGTATGCTTTGCAGACGTTTGATTTCAGCATGTTGCTTCGCATCCGTTTCAATGACGCTGGTTAAGTCTTTCACCAGCTGATCCAGCTCACAGAGTTGCTGGTATTTCAGTGCCAATGCGTTGCGAAACAGCGGGTGCAAATGGTTCTCCCCATCTTCCAGTATCTCTGGCAGGCGTTTGCGTAAGGTGGCAATGCCTTGATTCAATACAATGCCAAATTCACTCAGCAGTCCACGCACTTGATTACTTAGCCCAGTTCTGTCGGCAACAGCGCGTTGGCGTAAACGATGCAGCGCCTGGATGCTTTGTTGCTCGATGGTTTTCACTGCCACATCGCGCATTTCCGGGACACGACTTGCTTCTGCAATGGCAAGCGCATCATTGTAGTCATTTTTGTTACCCCGCACATAAGGTTTAACATGCTGTGCTGGGAGTAATCTGACCTGATGGCCGAATTTGCTCAGTTCTCGTGCCCAATAATGCGCGCCTGCACAGCCTTCCATGCTGATTTTACAGGGTGTGAGGTTCGCAAAGTAAGCAAGTAGTTTACTGCGGCTTAGTTTTTTCTTAAGTACTTGCTTTCCGGTGTGATCCAGGCCAACAAGATGAAAGGTTTGTTTTGCTATATCCAGTCCGATTACGTTAATATTCATGGTGGTCTCCTGCTTCGTTTAATTGAGATATTTTGATCGTCAATTATGGCACTTTGATGCCGAATTAGGGGGAGGAGACCATCTCATCATCCTAAGCCCTTCTTTATCAAATAAGCATTGTATGAGAACTTATTGGGATTGGTATAATAACATTGAATAACTACAATTTACTTTATAATACATCACCTCCAGTTTTTATTAATAACGACTGTGACACATGCTGGATAATAGAATAAAAAGTAGTAACTATAAAAAAACATGAAAGATGAAAACAAGTGACTTTTTAATTATCGGTGCTGGAATCATAGGCTTTGCAGTTGCACGATCACTGTTAAAACGTCATCCAGGATGTTCTATTCAAATACTGGAAAAAGAATCTTCTGCAGGATTTCATGCCAGTGGACGTAACAGTGGTGTTTTACACGCTGGTTTTTATTATTCTGAAGACAGCCTAAAGGCCCGTTTCACACGAGACGGCAATCAGAGTATGCGAGAGTTCTGTAGTGAACAAAAGCTGCCTATCAATAATTGTGGCAAGCTAGTAGTCGCTATTAATGAAGATGAAGTTGCTGGACTTGAGGAATTATTTCGCCGTGCGAATGTTAATAATATTGATACCAGCCTAATCACAGTAGATGAAGCCAGAGAACTAGAACCAAGGATTCGTACTGTCGAAAAAGCATTATGGTCGCCTACGACTTCGTCGGTAAATCCTCGAGACATCATGCAAGCACTTGAACAAGAGTTGATAGCAGCGGGCGTAAAAATTGATAAAGGTGTTTCCTATCATTCCTGCAATGGAGCGTCAGTGGAAACCAGCAATGGAAGCTATTCGATAGGACATTTAATTAACGCTGCAGGCCTCTACGCGGATCGTATTGCACACGGCATGGACTTCGGCGAACAATATCGTGTCGCTCCGTTTAAAGGTTTGTATCTCTATGCCAACGACAAAATCGGCACTTTCAAACGCCACATTTACCCGGTACCAAATTTGAACAATCCTTTTCTCGGGGTGCATTACACATTAACTGTGGATTTTGGAATGAAAATCGGTCCGACAGCAATCCCAGCGTTTTGGCGCGAACAGTATAGTGGAATGGACGGCTTTAACCTACAAGAACTAAGCGAATCGGTTCTCAATAATGCTGCATTGTTTATCCAGGATCCGAATGGTTATCGCAAGTTAGCTACCCAGGAAGTGAGAAAATATTTCAAAACAACGATGGTCGCTGATGCTGCCCAAATGGCAACCAATGTTGATGCCTCAATGTTTTCCGAATGGGGCTCGCCGGGTATTCGAGCGCAGTTGTTGAATATAAAGGAACGGACACTCGTCAATGATTTTCTTGTTGAAGGCGATGTAAAGTCTACGCATATTCTCAATGCTGTTTCTCCGGCATTCACCTGCGCCTTTCCATTTGCTGATTATGTCGTAGACAACATTCCTGGCAGCTAGATAGCATTGCTTACCAGTTGATGAGACTGCGAGCCAGACAACAATCATAAGCAGCTAGCAAGTGCTTCTACCAGTTGCTTTACTCCGAGCTTTCTCGCGTTCTCGATATTTCTCTGTGGAATATTATGAGCATCTGGATAATCTGCGATTGCTTGTTCTAAACTGGTCTCTCTCAACAAATGCAGCATTGGGTATGGTGAGCGATTTGTGTAATTGGCGGGATCATCCATATCTGTATCTGTAAATTGGTATTGCGGATGAAAACTCGCTAATTGATAAACACCTTCATAACCTTGGGCAACCAGTAAATCTTCGGCTAGTGCCAACAATTCAAGAAAATACTCAAAATCAGTATAGCCTTGTGGATAGATAATTAATGTTGTTTCAATCCTGTTTGAGTTATCGAGTTTTTGGCATTCAGCAATCAACGCTTGCAGACATGCTTCTAATTGGTGATCAGTTACTACTTGATAGTAAATAGTCTGCGCTTCAAACACTTTGTTTGCAAACGGACAAAACTGATAACCGATAACCACTGTTTTCACCCATTCTCGTGTTTGGGCAATCATGCGTTCAGCTGATAGTGTTGAGTGTTGCATATCAGCGATTACAGCAATTCAAGTGCATCGCTGAGCGTTTTGACTTGATGAATATCCAATCCAGGAATACCTTTTTTTGGAGCATTACTGGCAGGAACGATGGCCTGTTTATAACCGTGTTTAACCGCTTCTCGCAAACGTTCTTCACCATTGGGAACTGGACGCACCTCCCCTGCCAGACCAATTTCCCCAAACAATATCCAGTCATTAGGCACTGGTCTATCTCGAAAACTGGATAATAATGATGCCAGCACTGGCAGGTCGCCTGCGGTTTCTGTCAGTCGCATGCCGCCAACGATATTAACGAACACATCTTGATCGGCAATTGAAATACCACCGTGACGGTGTAATACAGCCAGTAACATCGACAATCGATTTTGCTCGATACCCAGCGTTACTCGTTTGGATTGACCTCCATAACTGGTATCCACCAAAGTTTGTACTTCGACTAGCAATGGGCGACTGCCTTCTCTGGTCACCATCACTACACTACCTGAAACAGCTTTATCGTGTCGTGACAGAAAAATAGCCGATGGATTGTGAACTTCTTTGAGTCCCAATTCAGTCATCACGAATACTCCCAGCTCGTTGACTGCACCAAAGCGATTTTTGATGGCACGCACAACCCGAAAACGGCTACCTGCGTCGCCTTCAAAATACAACACTGTATCGACCATGTGCTCTAATACACGTGGGCCAGCAATCGCTCCTTCTTTGGTGACATGACCGACCAGAAACACAGATGTCTGGCTGAGTTTTGCAAAACGTACTAATTGCGCAGCACACTCGCGTACTTGCGACACTGAACCGGATGCCGATTGCATGGTTTCGCTATATACAGTTTGGATGGAGTCAATCACCAACACAGAGGGTTGATGTTTGGCTGCTTGTTGCAATATTTTTTCCAGAGAAGTTTCTGCAAGTATGTCGATATGGTCAACTTTGAGTTTAAGACGCTGGGCACGCATACTGACTTGCTCAATTGACTCTTCGCCAGTGACGTACAACGGCCTTGCGCCTGACCCAAGCATTGCCATGCCTTGTAATAACAGTGTGGATTTACCAATTCCAGGATCACCACCAATCAGAATTGCAGAACCAGAGACCAGACCGCCCCCCAGCACCCGATCAAATTCACTCAGTCCGGTCGGGCTGCGTTCAATATGTTCTGCACTGACTGCTGCCAAGGAAACAATTGGTGAATCAACAGCAACACCTGCAAAGCCGCTATAACGGCCTTTACCCTGGGATATCTGAGCAACTTCTTGTAATGTATTCCATACTCCACAACCTGCGCACTGCCCTGCCCACTTGGTTTGACCGTGACCACAGTCAGTGCATTGATAGTTGATTTTTTGTTTACTCATGCATATTCGAGATAAGTGTTGTGATTATCCAGGAGGCTGTCCGAAAATAGAGAACCTACTGAGGGAAAGCCCTTTTTGGCCAGATTTTCCAATCATTTTCGTTAACATAGACCCACTATTCGCCTCGAACGATCGAAAAATCCGACTCAAAATAGGTTTCCCTCGCTACGGCTTCTATTCTCGGATAGCCTCCTAGCATCAGTTCGTTTGTAACCGTTCAGGCTCCCTAATAAATACTCTGGTTCCTACAAAGACCGTCACTACCATTAAGTTTAAGTTAAGGGGAAAATATAGGATGATGAGATGGTCTCCTCCCCCTAATTCGGCATCAAAGTGCCATAATTGACGATCAAAATATCTCAATTAAACGAAGCAGGAGACCACCATGAATATTAACGTAATCGGACTGGATATAGCAAAACAAACCTTTCATCTTGTTGGCCTGGATCACACCGGAAAGCAAGTACTTAAGAAAAAACTAAGCCGCAGTAAACTACTTGCTTACTTTGCGAACCTCACACCCTGTAAAATCAGCATGGAAGGCTGTGCAGGCGCGCATTATTGGGCACGAGAACTGAGCAAATTCGGCCATCAGGTCAGATTACTCCCAGCACAGCATGTTAAACCTTATGTGCGGGGTAACAAAAATGACTACAATGATGCGCTTGCCATTGCAGAAGCAAGTCGTGTCCCGGAAATGCGCGATGTGGCAGTGAAAACCATCGAGCAACAAGCATCCAGGCGCTGCATCGTTTACGCCAACGCGCTGTTGCCGACAGAACTGGGCTAAGTAATCAAGTGCGTGGACTGCTGAGTGAATTTGGCATTGTATTGAATCAAGGCATTGCCACCTTACGCAAACGCCTGCCAGAGATACTGGACAGATGGGGAGAACCATTTGCACCCGCTGTTTCGCAACGCATTGGCACTGAAATACCAGCAACTCTGTGAGCTGGATCAGCTGGTGAAAGACTTAACCAGCGTCATTGAAACGGATGCGAAGCAACATGCTGAAATCAAACGTCTGCAAAGCATACCAGGCTTTGGAGTCATTGTATCCAGCACTTATTTTAGCGTCATTGGTGATGGACGTGCGTTTGTCAATGGTCGAGATGTTGCTGCATCCCTTGGGCTGGTTCCACGCCAACACAGCAGCGGCGGAAAGAACACATTGCTTGGGATTAGCAAGCGCGGTGATAAATATCTACGCAGCTTATTAGTGCATGGTGCGCGATCCGTAGTGATCCATGCGCACAAGAAAGACGACGCATTGAGTCGCTGGGTGACGCGATTAGTCGAGCGACGTGGCAAAAACAAGGCAACAGTGGCACTTGCAAATAAGCTGGCAAGAATTGCCTGGGCGGTGACCACCAGCGGCAAACCCTACACGGAGAATTATGCGCTTTAATAGAACAACGGACGGCGACTCATCATCAGAGTAAACGTCTCAACCGAGTAATCCACGATTTTGCGAAAGACATGAATGACATGATGACATTATAGGTAAGACCGGCATGCTGAAAACCTGTTTAGCACATAGGACGATAACCAGTCCGATAGGATGATGAGGACGGCATGCGCAGATTTCATCAAGGCTCGGAATCCAAACAATTCCAACAGGAAGCCGGATATATGAGAGCAAATCTATCCCTGTCACTTTGTTAACAGTGTTACTTGCAAAAATGGAGGAGACCATATATGCGCTAAGGCACGAAGTGCATCTTTCGCGATTGATGCGCTTCCTATGGTCACACATCCTATATCTGATCTACGTGAGGGTACCGAAAAAGGTGAGTTTGTTGGGACTGAGCTTTTTCAAGAAAAAAGTGCAAGAATGACAAAACTGCGTGTTAAGAAATTGGCACATGGTGACCACAGAAAATACGAAATCTATAAGGAAGATAGGTGACATGTTAGATCAAGCACTCTGACTCCTAGATCGATGAAGACAATCGATTGAGGTGGAAAGAGATGGAGACGCTACGCGTATTGAGATTGAAGCGCTCAAACGGTGCGCGCCTAGCAGCGACTGACAAGGAAACAATATCTTATCCCGGTTGTTTTGGCAACAATGCTGATATACACGGCAGAATAGAGTAATAATTATTGACACCGACCAGCTGATGGGTGACCCCTAGATCCTTTATTTGTTTTACTTCAATTTTTGTAGTCCCGTGCCTCTGTTCTTTATTTAAAATAGCTATCCTGGAGGTTCAGTTTTATCTTTGTTCAAAGAATGCACTTTGAATCTACAACTATGTCCACCTCTTGCCAAACAAAATGTATGTTCAATTTTACTATCAAGGAGGGTAGAGAGTAATGACAAGTCCATTTCACAAACTTCTGGATTGTTATAAGCCAGATCATAAAAGACACAATTATAAGCATCGATTATTAAATTCTCTCCTGGCTCGCCTTCCACTATCTCAGTTTCATAACCCAGTTCCTTCATAATGGCGGCAGTCATTTTGATTCTTTCTTCTATAGGTTTATTTTTCAGCACATCTTTTCTAGATTCTGCAAGCGAAACACCTAATTCTCTGAGATACTCAACCATCTCCTCAGAACCTAATTTCTGTTTGATCAAAGTAATTAGCATTTTTGCAAAAAGGCTATAGTGTTTGGGGAAAACATGCTCCCCTTTTTCCGTTAATACAAAAATAGTTCCGGGTCTTCCGCCTGTTTGCATAGAGGTGGATTTTCTAACAAAGCCATCTCTTTCTAACACGGTTAAATGCCGGTGAATTGCACTTCTTGAAATCCCCAGAAGTTTGGAAAACTGATCAACAGTCATTCCCTTTTTTTCTTTCACCAAAAATTGCAGTATCTTCTGCTGTTTTTCACTGAATCCAACAATGTCCATGCAGCCTCTTGTTTTTTCTGGATTAATTTAATCTCATGCGAAGCATCAAAAAGCTCTTACTCTATATGTTTATAAGAGAATTATAACATTTTCAGAAACAAAGCGGTATGCAACAGGAAGAGCATATCAGGGCAATCGGGTTTAAAAGTTCTTGACTTTTCAATGTCTAATAAAATCAATAGATTGAAAGTATAGCTTTATTAAAACCCTTGCTCCTTAGAATTCATGAATTTTTAACTAGTTGATTTTAATAGCTATAATTCTAGACCCGATTGCCCTGAAGAGCATATAATTATGTTATAGAACTTTATTATGTTTATAGTTGACAAAGACTGCAATTAGGGCTAATCTAGATTACGCATTAATAACAATCGTAATGAATTAACTAGGGAGATTTGGATGAAATTTAGACAATCTACAAATAACAAAATTAAGAAAAGAATTAACAAAATAGCCTGTCTATTGATGATTTTTTTTGGGATAACTTTGGCTGAGGCAAAACAGCATAAATTTGAAATGACGATTAATGAAGTTACGATTAAAGTTGCACCCAAATTAGATTAAAAAGTATTCACCTTTAATGGTCAGGTTCCTGCTCCACTACTCATGTGAAGGAAGGTGATGATGTCGAAGTATTTGTAACTAATAATACTTCTACCTGATTACCCATAAGCTTCCGCAACTTTACTCGGAATTTTCACTCTAATGGATATGTAACCACGGAGTCAAAGCCATGAGCAAAAATAAAGTGCAGTTCCAGGCAGGTTATAGCTTAATACAGCTATTTCAAGACTACGGAACAGAAAGCCAATGCCGCGAAGCTTTATTCAAATTACGCTGGCCGACAGGGTTTAATTGCCCTGAGTGTGGTGGTTATCAGTATTGCTTTTTAAAAGCAAGAAAGCTCTATCAATGTAATCAATGCCATCATCAAACGTCATTGATAAGCAGAACCATTTTTGAGCAAACCAAACTTCCTCTAACGAAGTGGTTTTTAGCCATCTACTTAATCACACAATCAAAACAGGTCTGTCAGCGTTGGCGCTTAAACGTGAAATCGGTGTGTCTTACAAGACAGCATGGAGTATGAAACACAAGATCATGCAGGTCATGAAGGAACGAGATGATTGCAAGCGACTCAGTGGAACAATCCAGTTAGATGACGTCTATTGGGGTGGCGAACGCCACGGTGGAAAAAGAGGCAGAGGCTCAGCCAATAAGGTCCCGTTTGTTGCCGCTGTTTCACTCGATAAAGAAGGTCACCCGATTGCAATGAATATGAATGTCGTTAAAGGGTTTCGGCAGACAGAAATATCACGCTGGGCAAAACAGCATCTACAGCCTGATAGCACGGTTATTTCGGATGGATTGCCTTGTTTTTCAGCAGTGACTGATGCTGATTGTCATCACATCAGCATTGTAACAGGCGGTGGATACCAAAGTGTCACAAAAAAAGAATTTGCTTGGGTGAATACCATGATAGGCAATGTTAAAAATGCCATCACTGGCACTTACCATGCAATCAACCCAAAGCATTTGCCACGCTATCTTGCTGAATTCTGCTATCGCCATAACAGACGGTTCCAGCTAGAAGATATGATCCCTCGTTTTGCCTATGTTGCAGTCAGGACGACTCCTATGCCAGACAGACTTTTAAAATTGGCGGAAGCTTATGGGTAATCAGGTACTTCTATGCCTCATACCATTCATTGGTATGGCTTTTATATGACTAACAATTGGAAAAATGATGGAGTACCAGGCGTTACACAAGAAGTCATAGAAGCCAGTGAAAATTATACGTATTGATGGAAAGCCGAGAAAACGGGGGAGTCTTTCGTATCACTGTCATTCCAATGTTAATTAACATGTGGGAGTCCGAGGTATGTGGGGACCTATTATTGTTGATCCCATTGAACCTACTGAGTTGGAAAAAACAGTGACTAAAGACGTTATCGTCATGTTTAGCACGTGGTCATCAAGCCACGCTGATAAATTTGGAGAGGGAGGAACGCCGTCAGATTTAGTGGATTACTTTTCTATCAATGGCCACTCTTTTCCTACAACCCAGCCTGTACGCATTAAAAAAGGAGATGTAGTGCGTTATCGCCTGTATGGAGCGGGGGAAGGTCTGCATTCTTTTCATCCTCATGGACATGACCTGTTAATTACACATAAGGACGGTTTGCCATTGGCACAACCTTATAAAATCGATACTTTACTGATTGCATCATGGGAACGTTATGACGCTATCGTGACAATGAACAATCCTGGACGCTGGATTGCACACGATTAATTTGATACGCATGTGATCAATGCGGGTAAATATCCTGGTGGAGCTCTTCTTATTACTGAATATGAGGATATTCCAATGGATGATTGGTACGACTGGAAAAGTAAAGTTTATAACGATGATTTTTACTTTAGTGAATCAATTAAAAAAGGATATGGCATGCACGAATAATCAGATTTTAAAGGTGCTCCAATCGAATGACGTCGTAGACGAAGGAGTGAGTAACATGGTTATTAACATTGATAAAAAATTAGAAATTATCTTGGACTGACATATTTCATTGTTATTAGTAGTAATACCCCAGCTATAGCGAATAGTGCGGGAAAGGATATTTTTGATAGCCAATGCCAGTCTTGTCATCAGCTACCAGTACTTTAAAACTATGGGAAAGAAAGGGCTCTAATCTTTCATCAGCAAGGCAGAAATGCCGATTCATAAAAATCACGATCATACCATTAAGCTGACAAAGACTGGAATTGCCTCAGCTTCTAATACGGTATGTGACGACAGCAACATGGTGGAAGATCTGTTGGAACGCAATGTTGTTATTCAATATGATTATTATGATACCGATGGTGTCTTTATGTGCTCATTTGATATCAAAGATGGAAGGTCAAACCGAATATACCCTGAATTATAATATTACTTTAGTGGAATTGATTATATTGAAAAAAGCGGCTTAACTAAGGTGTCACAAAAAGCTTGACCAGGTCAAGGACTAGCAACTGACCGAAATAAAATATTATCTAATTATAAGGACAAACTATGACCAATCCAATCATTGCAGACAACAAACCAAAACAAGTAATACTGATTAAAAATAAAGAATATCATTATTGTGTATGTGGTCGTTCGAACACTCAACCATTTTGCGATGGTTCCCATAAAGGAACATCGTTTAGCCCGATGGCATTTAAAGCAGAAAAGGACGGTGAAGCCTTTTTGTGTGCTTGTAAACATACGAATAATGCTCCTTATTGTGATGGTACACATAAGCAGTTTACTAACGAACAGGTCGGTAAGGAGGGTCCAGGAATAGGATAATATTAGCCTTAAATTTGGTGACAGAGAAAGGTTAAAGAAAAGGTGCTGTACAGAGAAATTTCAAAAAAATATCATTTAAAAGAGGTAACAATGAACAAAATATTTCATAAGAAACTTAGAATGATGCTGTTCACTGTTATGTTCGGTGGATTTGTTTTATCCCTTAACCAAGCAGTGTTTGCAGAACCCTTCGAAGGATATAAGTTCAAAAAACATAAAGACAAAGGGTATAAAATTAAGAAGAACGTTGTCGATAAGGCTACTTTCAACGGCTGGAATGTTTATAGAAAGCAAGCTTGTGGAACTTGTCATGGAAGTACTGGAGTAGGCAGTGCAGGCTATCCAAATTTACTTCACGTGATGAAAAGCCTGACTAAAGATAAGTTCAGTCAGGTTTTAATCGAAGGTCGTGGAATCATGTATTCGTTCAGGAATAACAAAGCTGTGGTTGATGGTATTGACGACCTGTATGTCTATCTTAAAGGTCGTTCCGACGGAGTTATTCCAGCGGGAGACCTGACTGTAAAAAAATAATAGTCAAAAACTAAAGTGTTGAAGCGTTACAGACTTGATGAACAAAAATAAGGATTCGTTTCATGCTTTTACAGGTCTGCGTTGATAATAACTGTACAATAGATAGTGAGCATATGAACCCCAGGTTCTTGTTAGACTACGCCAGTTATTATCGGCAATAATTTATATTATAGAAGATAGGCAAAGCAAATAACTCAATTACATAATATCGCCTAAATTGCCCTTCCTAATTATCAAATGTCAGTACGAATATATAAATACACTTGGTCCAGGGAATAAGGAAAACATTAGTTTTTTTATCCACTGATGAATATTGACGATAATAGTGAAGATATTTGCAAGCGGTTGATGAAAGAACATAAGTATTTAATTTATTTATCTTCTTCATTAGCAGATAAACCTGAATTATTATTTGAATTCGGCCAATTGTTGAAGCTGCATACCAGAACAGAGGATAGAGAACTATTCCCAAATATAAACACATTATCAATAAACTAATTATAAGCTTTAGCCAGAGCAAGTGAAAAACATGAGTCTATTGAGAGGTTCTTTTGATGAAGAAGTTCATTTGTGGGTTTCAGAAAGATAAATTTACAGACTGGGTTGCAGAACTGGATTAAGTATACAAATAGTATGTTAGAAGGTAGAGGAAATATGAAAGCACTTCCAAAAAATGTAATAGCCTATAAGAAAACACCAGAATTTGAAGAGTTTAGTATCCCTAAAGGTTTGATAAATGCTCATCAAACTAAAGAGGGGGTTTGGGGGAAGATCGTTGTTCTTGAAGGCCAATTGCAATATACAATCAATGAACCAGAAAAAGAAATAATTGTATTAACTGAAAAAATATACGGTGTAGTTGAACCTGAAATATTTCATGATGTAAAACCTTTAGGAAAGGTCAGATTCTATGTCGAACTCTATCGATAATATACTTTTCAAATTTGCTTGTATTCGGACTGCCATAAAGTCACTTTTTTGCTGTCCACGAAAACTTCTACTACGGAGTTCAGTGAAGCACGAAGTCGGTACAATCCTTCGTGCGTATTTAGACCTTGAGTGATCAGTAATTATTTTAAAAATCTAAAATTGGGATGTCTCATGAATGTTAGAAATGTGATGGTGGAGCACCTAAAGAGATGAAAAAAATACTCAATTACGAATGGGATGCGATTGCAGGGATTTTAGCTGCTGTAATCGGTATTATTTTACATTTATTGCACATAGTGAATGAAGAGGTCGTTTTACCTATCATTCTTACCTTGATTGCATTGTTATTCATCAACTTTATTCGGCATACTCGAAGCAATGATTTGACACATGAAGAAATAGAACGAACAGGAAATATGATTCGATCAATTCAATCGGCCATCAAACTGCCCGATATTGTGTTAGTGGGACCTCGGCAATTGCACTCTGTCAATGAGAAATTTAGACTTGATATGTGTGGAGATACGGTATGGTTCAATGTCTGCTTGTCCATGTACCAATCGCAGCACCTATTTGATACTCTTCTTCGTTCCTCTATAGAAAACCCAATGGTTAGAACGATTCAATTTGTATTGGATAAAGGTCAGAAACAATTATGGGAGGATTTAATACAACCTAAAATAAATATCTGTACTGGCCAGTCTAAAGTTAGAGAACCTCACTGGTGTGAACTTAGTCAGAATGTTTCATTCATTCTTGCTGATAGTCAAAATAGTGGTGGTGCCGAAGCGTTGCTCAGTTTTTGGGGTGAACCATTTATGACCCAGTCGACTAATGGAGTGATACCTCGTTATATTTTTCATGTGCAAAAGAACTCAGAGCTTTTAACGCATCTGCTAGATTTTGAGCACAAGTGTAGACATTATTAATAGAGAATGTAGTAAATACTTTTGTACCAAAATAATTTCAACCTGGATACATTTTAGTCTAAATCTACTAAGTTAGTTTGTCGAAATAACGTGAGAATATAAATGAATCTTTTACCAATTAATACTTCTCTTCTTGCTGAAATTAAATATCAGGGGAAAACAATATCTACAGGCATTGTTAAAAAAGGTATCGAAGGGTCAATTTTTGTAGCAAAGAATAATTTAAAGGTGATATTCAAGCTGATTTAAAAAATCATGGTATTACGGTGACAGTTTACTAAATACACTCATTATTTGATCATATTTTTCTTTATGTATTTGCACCTTTTACGTTATTTAGTAAACTGTCACCGTAATTCACCGTAATTTCGTAATTTTTTCCAACAAGCAACTGATTGGCATCGGCAATCATCTGAACTGGATTGAATTTAATTGATAGGGGTATTCTGAATACGCAAGACTGGATTATTGGATCCCTGCCCTCTTTGCTTCATCCCAAATTTCGTCGAGTTCCTCCAGTTCAGTGTCTTCCATAATCCGATCACTTTGCTCAAGCTGGGCTTCAATATACTGGAAACGTCTGGTGAATTTTCCGCTAGCACGGCGCAGGGCAATTTCTGCGTCAACCTGAGTATGTCGAGCCAGGTTCACCACGGCAAACAATAAATCGCCAATTTCATCCTCAATACTATCCTGATCACCCGCTTCTCTAGCTTCTTCAACTTCTTGTAGTTCTTCCTGTATTTTAGCAATAACTGGCTTAACTTCTGTCCAGTCAAAGCCAGCATTTGCAGCACGTTGTTGAATTTTTGTTGCTTGCATTAAAGCAGGTATACTTCGGGCAATTCCATCCAGGCGGCTGGTTTTATCAGTTGATTTAGCATTACGCTCGGCAGTTTTGACTTTTTCCCAGGCTTGTTCGCGTTCTTGCTGTGTAGAATGACTAGAATCACCAAAAATATATGGGTGACGCCGGATTAGTTTATCAGACAACCCAGTGACGACTGCATCAAAATCAAACAATCCATCTTCCTGTGCAATTTGACTATAAAAAACCACTTGCAGTAATAAATCACCCAGCTCATCACGCAAGTCGTCGATATTATTGCGTTGTATCGCATCAACAACTTCGTAAGCTTCTTCGATTGTATGCGGTATAAGGCTGTGAAAGTCTTGTTTTAAATCCCAATCACATCCTGTTTGCGGATGGCGCAATTGCGCCATGAGTTCCAACAGCTGTTGCATGCAACTCATTAAAAGTCGCTATTGAATTGCTGCTTATAAGTGCTGCGAAATTCGTCCAGTGTAAACGAGTGATTCTGAGTACCCGCTGAAGCCACTTTGATTGACCCTATCAACGATGCAATGCGACCAGTCGTTTCCCAATCCAGATGATTTTGCATGCCGTATAACAAGCCTGCCCGGTAAGCATCGCCACAACCTGTTGGATCAGTCACCTGTTTTGCAGTCACTGGAGGAATTTCAACCATTCCATCTTTTATGAAAATATTCGAGCCCTGGCTACCAAGGGTAATAATTGCCGCATCAACATATTCAGTCAGCTGTTGTGGAGATAACCCTGTTTTTTCTTCCATCAAACGCGCTTCGTAATCATTTAAAGTGACCCAACGCGCCTTTTTTAGAATATCTAACAACTCATCGCCAGAAAACATCGGCATGCCTTGACCGGGATCAAAGATAAACGGGATACCAGCATCTGCGAACTGTTTCGCATGTAATATCATGCCATCTTTACCGTCTGGTGAAACAGTCCCTAATTCAACACCTTTATCGACTGGAATTGAGTTTTGATGGGAAAATGACATCGCACCGGGATGAAAGGCTGTAATCTGATTATCATCAAGATCGGTTGTTATAAATGCCTGTGCTGTATAAGCGTTTTCGATTCCCCAAATCTCATCCTGGTTAATACCGCACTCTTCCAGCCATTTGGCATAAGGACTAAAATCTTGTCCAACGGTTGCCATAATCAACGGATCACCACCCAGCAATTTCAGGTTATAGGCAATATTACCCGCACAACCACCGAATTCGCGACGTAATTCCGGCACTAAAAAAGCAACATTGAGAATATGCACCTGATCGGGCAGGATATGTTCTTTAAAACGGTCTTGAAACACCATAATTGTATCGTAGGCCATCGAGCCTGTGATCAGTACACTCATTGTTACTCCTGAATATTGATTGGATTCGTATTATCCCAGCCTGAAATTAGCCGTGATAATGGTATGGTTTTAATACACATGGCACAAAGAACAGCCACAATGAACAGCTGATTATTCTACATGCTTGTCTAGCCTAATAGCACTTAAATTTAAAACACTACCACACGGTGCAATTGACATAGGAATCTGCTGGTCTATGAATAATCAACGCAGATTTAGAATACTGGGCAATTCTGAATTTCAGTACTGTATTGTAAAAGGCTATTCTTCGACTGCTCAAACCGATTCAGCGATTGTCATCACGCATAATTCTGATAATTTGTACGTGTAATATATTTAAAGTCTGAAATCATGTGATTTCATGCACACTCCTGGATAATCCTGACGCTAAGCCATGCTACGCACTATTTTTATCGTATTATCTTGCTATGCTAATGATAAGAGTGTATAGGTGGGGGTGAGTAATGATGTATGTAATTAGGTACTGGTTATGCTGAGGAAATTGTATAAAAAACAATTGCTACTGCTGATGCTATTAAGCTTTTCTATCGTGGGCTGTACAAATGTGGATTTCGTAAACAAATCCTCACTGAAGAAGATGGGCATCACGCAAGCCTACAAAAGCGTATCCGCAAAAAGCTTTGGAGCATTTAGCCTTAAAAGCGGCTCACTTGAAAACAACAAGGATGATTCTACGCTAATTGTAATTGGCAAACAAAAATCACGTTTTTTCGCAGAAACAATGATCCATGATCGCAAGGGCAATAAAAACAACTTTATCGATAAATCATATCTGTCAGCTGGTGCTGATCGCAAAAACAAAGGTGTGATGATGCAAGTGAGATTTGTGTATTAACCATTAAAAGTCAGTGCAACACAAATTTTCTCTTCAACCAATTCTCAAGGCAATGTAATCGGACGTGTGAAAACCAGATCCGTTTTTTTCGCTTTAAGATGGCACTGATAACATTCCTGCTGTACTGAAACACCGTCATAGGGTTTCTTATTTTTACCAAGCCAGCGAGCATAACCCCATCCACCAGTTTTTTTATACTTTTTTGTATTCTTAAACATAAACTCAGCATGGATCAACTTGCCAGGTACAGTGGCGGTTGTCCAATACTTATGAGTACTGTCTTGCCAAACAATCTTTGCGAGCTTTGAACCATTTGGCCAAGGATTAGTTTTACCTGTATCAATCGCTTTTTTTGCTATAGGATTGGCAAGAATCAAGCGTAACGACTCTTTATCTGTTCGATGAGATACTCCAACTGGAGCCCATTGTTTGTAATCGTTGGGAAATTCTATGCCATTGGCCGCAGCAACCTTGTTGTCAGCAGCACTGATAGAAAAAGACAACCCAGTGGATAAGAGAAAAAGAACGAAATATTTAAACCCTGACATGATTTCCTCCATAATCGATAAGCGTACTAAAAATAAGAAGTAAAAATCCAAAAAGCTAATTAATCATTGATTTGTTGTAACAAGTTTGCGACTGACGAACCCATCAGAACTGATTTATCTGGCTGTGCAGAAGCATTCCATTGCACTGTGTTTTGTGGAAACAGAATAATAATCGTTGAACCCAGTCTAAAGCGTCCCATTTCTGCCCCTTTTTCTAGTCGAATGCTATCATCCCTATAATCCCAATACTGAATTTTTGAGCGTGTCGGTGGTGTAACAATTCCATGCCAGACAGTTTCTACACTAGCAACAATCATCGCACCAACCAGCACCAACGCCATTGGTCCATTCGCTGTATCAAACATTGCAACAACGCGTTCATTGCGTGCAAACAAGTTAGGTACTGATTCAGCAGTTGTCGGGTTAACACTAAACAGTCGCCCTGGAATATGGATCATTTTAGTCAATGTACCGCTGATAGGCATGTGTAAACGGTGGTAATCTTTCGGAGCGAGGTAGATGGTTGCAAAATCACCTTCCAGAAATGGCTGAGCATCATCAACATGACCGCCCAGTAATGACTGTGCAGTATAGCGCATGCCTTTTGCTTGAATGATGTGTCCGGATGCAATATTCCCAATCTGGCTGATAACCCCGTCTGCAGGTGAAATAACACTGTCAGTTTGATCATTAATCGGGCGAGCACTGGCAGTTAACGCACGGGTAAAAAAAGCATTAAAATGAGGATAGTGATCCAGATCTGGTTGTTCAGCTTCGTCCATGTTGACCTGGTAATGCTTAGCAAAACGATGAATGAATTGTTTTTTGATGAATTGATTTTCGCATTGAGCAACCAGACCGACAATACGTGAAATAAAATGATGAGGTAAACAATATTGAAGATTGACAAAAATTGATTTTCGGAGAGCTTTCAACATAGGTAGATGTTTATGTTTAACTGTAATCTGTTCCAGGCAATGATTGCGTATTCTACAGTATAAATGGAAAGAGATTGACAGATCAGTTATATCAAGATAGACTCGCTCGTCGCCTACATAAGCCGAGGTGGTGAAATTGGTAGACACGCTAGCTTCAGGTGCTAGTGGGGGCAACCCCGTGGAGGTTCAAGTCCTCTCCTCGGCACCATTCATTCTTTTGCATTCAGACGAATACTGCTTAAAAAGCAATATAACAGCTATAACAAAGCTGCTTTAAAAAAATGCGAAACTGTGGTGGTATAGGTATATTTCCGGACTTTGCCGTCAATATCAAGAAACAGTGGACTGGAGCACCCAACTCTTTAGTCACATTCAGTATTCTATCATCTATACTCTCCATTCCCTCTACCACAACCACACCTGTGTTGTCGTCAGAAAAACAAAACAGGAAATTTTCTCACTTTAGCTTAAATATTAGTTGAACGTATTAACATCCACATCAATCTCTTTCACCAAAAGACTCTGTCTGGTAACGTAACACCTGAATCTGATCAGACCAATAATTCTTGGCTAACCCGGCTTTCAGTTTTAACTGATCCAAAAAATCTTTTGAATCAGGCAACGATTCCCACACTGCTGGTAAAAATGTGCCTCGATGAAGACCATCAATCAGTATCAAACCATCAACGCCAGGCGTAATTTTGCTCAACAAGTCCTGCTCACAGGTAAATTCAACGGGTTGTGGCGTCGTCAATATTGAAATATGCATATCTATATTCTCTATCTCGTCAGTTGTCACTGGAGAAAAACGTGAGTCTCTAAACGCGGCTGCAAACGCATTTTCAGAGATATCCTCGACAATAGGGCTTCTTGCTTGCAGCGAGCCAATACACCCTCTGAGTTGTTCATGCATATTCAAAGTGACAAAACTGGCACGTTTTTCTTTCAGGTTATCGGGAAAATCGCTTGAC
This sequence comes from Methylococcales bacterium, assembly GCA_965224565.1. GTDB lineage: Bacteria > Pseudomonadota > Gammaproteobacteria > Methylococcales > DRLZ01 > DRLZ01. The sequence continues at coordinate 2,302,574 of CBDCZN010000002.1, forward strand.
CTTACTGGTAAGGAACGTCCACTGCTTAACCCATCAACAATCGATTGTCTGCCAATCCCCAGCAATGCGTGCTGTTCTTCCCGCGACAAAAGATGATTAGTGGAATTCATATGCGCCATAACCAACCACCCGGTCTTTAGAACCCGCAGTATCTCCTGAATTTCTCAAATCCAGTGTGGTTGCACTCAATCCAAGTTTGAGGGCGACAGTTAATAATCCATTCACTGGTACTCTGCCACAAGCTGATTCATAACCAATCAAATCCGGTCTTAACTGTTCGATTGCCTCTGATGTTTCACGATCCATCTGTTTTGCTGTGATGTAGTTGTGATAGTGGCTAAGGTCCGAACTGACAACGATCAATGTTTCCGGCCCATTCCACAATCGTTCCAGCGCGTGACTGATTTCCTCAGCTGATGCATCTCCGACAACAATCGGTACAAGTGAAAAATCACTGAGCAAAGCTTGCAAAAACGGAAGTTGGACTTCAAGACTGTGCTCCTGATAATGAGCATCATCTCTGATCTGTACAAATGGCAAATCACTGATTAAAGCAATTGTGTTCTTGTCAATTGGCACATTTCCTAAAGGTGTTGCAAAATGATCAGCACTTGGTATAGCAACACCGCTAAATCCGACATGGTGTGAAGGACCTATCAAAATAACACGACGTATTTTATCAGCAGCTTGTTTCAGAAAATGATAGGCATTGGCTGCCACTTCTCCAGAGTATTGATAGCCGGCATGGGGGACTATAATCGCCTTTGGTACTTTGCCGGTAGATGTGGCATGATCCAGAAAATCGGTGATTGACTGATGTAATACTCGTGGATTCGCCGGATAAAACAATCCGGCAACAGCAGGCTCTCGAATCAGGGACATTGGCACCTCCTAATCATCTTCTTCCTCATGAAACATGTGAATCTCAGTATCGCTTCCATTCTCTTGTATGAGGGGCAGGACAGAAAGCTTCAAGACAGTTGATATTTGTTTCGCAAATCACTATAAAGGAAGTATATCGCTATCCGTATTCATGGTGGAGGATTTAATGCACGAATTAGTCGCAGATGGAGTAGTTGCAACCAAATACTGGACACAGCTGGATGATGGACGGATTGAATGTCAGCTATGCCCCCGTTATTGCAAACTGCATGAGGGACAACAAGGGTTGTGCTTCGTACGCGCCAATCAAAACAATCAAATTGTAATGACCAGCTATGGTCGTTCCAGCGGATTTGCAATCGACCCCATTGAAAAAAAGCCACTCAATCATTTTCTGCCTGGCACACCCGTTCTGTCATTTGGTACGGCTGGTTGCAATCTGGCATGCAAGTTTTGTCAGAACTGGGATATCAGCAAGTCGAGAGAAATGGATCGCCTCATGGACCGGGCTGATCCGGAAGCAATCGCCAGGGCTGCTACAGATCTGGGGTGTACCAGTGTTGCATACACATACAATGATCCCGTTATTTTTCATGAGTACGCGATTGATACAGCAATTGCTTGCCGGGAACATGATATTAAATCAGTTGCTGTCACGGCAGGTTATATTAGCCATGAGCCGCGGATAGAGTTTTTTCAACATATGGACGCTGCAAATGTTGATTTGAAGGCGTTTACCGAGCGTTTTTACCAGAAAGTCACCGGGAGCCATTTACAATCTGTACTGGAAACACTGCAATACATCAAACACGAAACATCAGTCTGGCTGGAAACCACAACATTATTGATTCCGGGTGAAAACGATTCAGAGGATGAGCTGAATAAAATGACCCAGTGGGTAGTTGAACACCTAGGAGCGGATGTTCCTATGCATTTCACTGCTTTTCACCCTGACTGGAAGATGCTCGACAAACCTCGCACTCCAATTGAAACACTGATTCGAGCCAGAGAAATCGCAAACCACAATGGTGTGCTGTATGCGTATGTTGGTAATGTTCACGATAAAATGCATGAGAGCACATATTGCCATCAATGCGGACAATTATTGATTGGACGCGACTGGTATGTATTATCTGACTGGAATCTGGCTGATGACGCTCTCTGCAACCAATGCGGAGCCAAATGTGCCGGAGTATTTCAGCCAAAACCAGGGACTTGGGGAGCCAGGAGAAAAGCAGTCAATATGGCAAGTTATCACTGATAGCTCTACTGGTATCAACAACTGGAAACAAGGATTGTAGCTTTTGACGTAACAGACAGGGGCACCCAAAACAGGTGCCCCTGTCTTCAGTTTTCGTACCGATAGAAAATCAGGGTAGCCTGGCTGCGCAAACACCTGATTGACTACCGAATGAAATCGCTGCGGATTTCTTCACCACACAATTATTCAGCTTTTTTGCATTCATTTCCAGATTGCCAGCCACATCGACAACAGCGTTACTTTGAATAACAGCACGAAAAACACTGTCAAGTATCATGTCAGAACCCACCAGGAGATTGGCTCCTTTATCGATAATGGCACGGCTTTTCGATGGTGATCCAGTCGCCTGAATAGTCAATGAGTCACTGACATTCACTTGAGTATTCTTGCCTATCTTGGCAATTTTGTTTGCCTGTATAACCAATTGTTTGGCGATAATGTTTGAATTAGCCTTTACTTTAACGTTGCCGGTCTCAGAAAGCAGACAGGCCGCACCCTCTGACTGGATGTCCAGATTATTGGTCCAAACTCCTTTGCGCCCATCCAGGCTGACAAAATCGCCCGTAAGGCTGACACCTGAGCCAAAAACAATCTGGCATGGCGACTCGATATCCAGTCTATCTCCTGCCTCACCAATATTGGCTCTAATCACGAGATTGCGGAATTTCTTTCTTCCATTCTTACCGAAGTTAGTAGCCTTATAGGCTTCCAGGTCGTCCAGTGAAAAGGCGTTAAATTTACCTTTGCAACCACCCGATTCATACTCTGTACGAATCTCGCACATTGATACTTCAACAGGAGGCACATCAATGTCCTGAAATTCAACAGCGCCAATATCACAACCAGCTCCTTGTGGTCGCGGAATGCCTCTTTGATCTGTTTCTGGTGGTGGACAATCCGATCCTGCTGCATCAATCGCCACACTATCCACTGATAGGTTATGGGTTTGAGTAGAACCACCATTATTATTCAGGACTGGATCCAGAATATTGGTTATCTCTGGCTCTATGGTATCTGTCTCAAAACCAGTAGTACCTTCAATGGTATCAATTAAATTATGTCCGTTACTTACAAAGCTTTCTACAACATCAGACTTGGTCCCGATGTTTCCTGCAATAATAGTGTTATTTACTGTGATTCGAACATTTGGAAACTCAGTCGGGGAGACAAACTCAATCGGATCAAGAAAAATGAATCCATCTTTTTGAGTTGCTAAATTGCCAATAATAGTACTATTTGTCAAATTGATCGTCATCTCACCACCATTGCCAGACCCATCAGATACATGAATAGCACCTCCATTAATCGCAGAATTACCAGAAATCGTCGTATTTACCACCCTTAAGCTCCTAAAAGGACCACCTTCAGTATCAACATTGATGAATCTAATAGCTCCCCCAGGTCTACCAAGACCAAGGTCAAGAAGTGATATATCACTTCCGTTGTTAGATAATGTGCTATCAAAAATTCTCGCAGATCCATCCAAAATTGTGATTCCGAAAAACATGTTATCAGATATGGTAGAATTTTTTACAGTTAATGATGAGTCCCAAATATTCATGCCGCTTCCATTGTTTGAAAACGTACTATCGGTCACGTTAATGATAGCGGATTCTCCATCTGAACCACGTGCCGAAATACCGCTAAATATATTTTCTGAGAAAACACAATTGGTAACTGATAATTGAGTATTTCCAGTATTTTCCTGGGCAATACCAGTCTCGTTAGATGAAATAATGCTGTTAGTCAGAGTAAGATTAGCTGAGAGAGCGATTGCAGAATGCGACCCTTCGGTAATTGTTATTCCATCAATGATTGTCTGCTCACCACTATGATCTATATTAAATATAGTGGAACGATTGCTACCACTAATAGTCAGCACATTAGCCCCCAGTCCTTGTATTATCAGATCGTCCATAATCTCTAATACCCCACTAGTAAGAAAAATAATCTGTCCTGTTAAGTTTAAATCAAACTCAATTGTATCTTCACCAATGGAGGAGTTCGCATCACTAATAGCCTGTCGGAGTGATCCATCACCCGAATCATTTGTGTTGGTGACTGTAAAAGATAATGCCCAGGATGATATCGGCATAAAAATCAATAGTATGTAAATTGTTATCCGTAGAAGAGTTGTAGTTTTCATACATTTGACTCCTATTCAATGCTATAAAAATTACCATTAACATTATATTTAAAGCATCATTTATGCCACTATTATTTATTTATTTTTATTCAAATAGATGGAACACATCATATACTCACTATTTTCCTTAAACCATGCATTATCCCAGGGTTGTAAAATATACCAACACAACATCTGTTTATGTATTATTATTTTTTATGATCTATCTGGTAGATCGCCAGTTCTTCAAATAATAATCTCATCAATATCGCAATCGCAATCGCAATCGCAATAAAATTGAGTCCTTTAATCTAATGCTCGTCATGGATTAATTACAATATACCGAGCGATAGACACCTGTCACTTTCTACGATGAATAGTCCGATATCCTGACACAAAAAAAGGACGGGGCGCTTTCGCGAACCCGTCCCTGATTATATTTACTCAATACTTGACGCGGTTACAGTTGCATAACTTTCAAGCGAGATGATTTATGTGAAAATAAGTCATAATAACAATCACGTAGACAGAAAAAAACTGTTTTAGAATATTGTCATCAGCAAAATCATTCGATAGAATCTCGCTACTACGACTGCATCAGGTATAAATCAATGTCAACATTTTTACATAATTTCCTTCACTTTAGCCATGATGCCTGCTGGATCAATGCCTTGATGTGGAAACTGCTCCCATAGACCGCCACAACCTTCAATATGGGTTCCTAAATGTGCAAATTTCGGTGTAAACCCACGTTCCAGCAACCATGTTCCAAAACGACTGCCTAAACCAGTCTTCTGGTTGAAGGCTTCTACCACTAGTACCATCGGTGAGGCACCTAACTTAGCCATCATCGCTTCATCAACCACATTTAGCGTTGGTTTATTAATCAAGCCAACATCAATACCTTCTTTTTTGAGACGTTCAACCGCATCCAGCGCACGATACAAGCATTCACCAAAACTAACCACATAACCTTGTGTGCCTTCACGGATGACTTCATCCTTGCCGGATACAAATTTATAATCGCCACCAAAGAATTCATTGCCATCGGAATCAAGAATGCCTGGTACTTTGGAGCGTGTTGAGAAAACAAAACGCAACCCAGGATCAAAAAACATAGATTCCACACAGGCTGTCATTTGATTGGCATCAGCTGGAAAATACAGATTGGTTGCATAACCGTCACTCAATCCATTGTCAGCAAACATATTGTTCAAACCGAAATGGCAGGTATTATCGGCCATATCATCAATACCTGAATGCGAGTAGTGGCTGAGTACATTGGCGTTATTCAAACGAGCCATGGTGATTTCTGAAATAGTCATTTCCAGAAAAGCACTAAAAGTACCGAAAATGCCTTGTTTACCCGCTTCCATACCAAAGCCGGCTGCTGCAGAGAAATTGCCGCGCTCCATAATACCTGAAGCAATAAACACTTCAGGATTCGCTTTGTGTATAGTAATTAATCCGCAAGAACCTTCCAGGTCGCTATCGATAACCCGCACTTTTTCAACCCGTTCGGCTTCGCTCATGCGGCTTAAAATATCGACAACCACATCACCAAATACACCTCGATTGGCAATCCACTTATCACTCACACCAAGGAAATCTTTATCCTGTTTCGGTGCTTCGACTTGTCTTAGCATGTCGGCAGCGCCTTGTTGGTTATTGGATTCGAGATATTTCAGTGCCAAATCAACAGAAATCACATCATGACCGTGGGTGGAGCCTTCCAGCCCTTCAATGCCAGGACACATTGGACGCTTGTTAATCACTGCGACTGGACCGTCAGTATTAATCGCTTCACAAATGCGTTGATACAAACCATCCAGGTCTTCTCCATCCCCTTCTAGCACTTTAACACCATGACCTTCCAGTGTTTTAGCCACTGTACAACCTTTCAGGTATTGGGAAGGATGTCCTGCAATGGTGACATCGTTGTCATCGATTAACAGCTTGACATTAAGGTTTTGTGCAACTGCCAAACGTGCCGCTTCTGCATCATTACCTTCATGTTGCGAGCCATCAGAACCCAGGCAGAATAAGGTTTTAGTCGGGTTTGCAATCGCCACACCATTAACAAAAGGCCACATATGACCCAAACGACCAGAACTAAATTTTACGCCAGGTGTAAAACCTAATTCTGGGTGACCAGGGAGATGTGAGTGCGCAGCACGGTATTCCATTAAGCGTTCCGCAGGAAGATCACCATTCAATGCTGACATCAGATATTGTGTCGCCACACGATGCCCAGCCTCATCAAAGAAAATCGGCACGAATGCATCTGGACCACCACGAAACAATGCATCCATAATCATCACTTCAGGAACCGTATCGAATGGCCCACCAGAATGTCCACCCACACCTCTGGCTGCACCTGTTGAGGTAAAGAAAACAATCGCATCACGACAGAGCTGAATGTTAGCAGTCAATGCCGATTTTTGTTCTGCAGTGAGTGTTGGAACACTTGGATCTAATGAAACACGCTGGTACGCGCCTAAATCAATTGGAAATGTACTCATGATTTTCTCCTAATGTCAGTTATTGTTAGTTGAAATAATTATTGTTCTGTAACCCTATCTACGCTAGAACGTAGGCAATGCCTAAGAACCTATTCAAGATATCGCTGAATGGTGCATTGCGGCGTTAAAAATGGACTCAACATGCTCACATACTCCAGTATGTTGTGCTTTTTCGTCCACTGTTGCCTTACTGCATCCATTGATCAAGATCTTGAACAGTTTCTAAGACCTGTCTAAAAATTTGTCCGAGAATTAAATTCATAACGAGGAACAGTCCTTTATCGCAAGATGTCACTGCATTTTACTTGATAATGAACGAAATAAATAGAAATCGTAAATTTCCAGTTGTATCGTTCATGCTGATTGATAAATCGCAGAACTTCTGGTGATTCTAAGCAGATGAATCAGATAGGATTTGTTCGGATATGCATTGTGTAGAAAACAGGATTAGAGTGATACTGGAACCGATTAGTAAGTATCATCCATTATTATTCACTCTGAACTATATAATCATGCGGAAATTGAGAGAATCTCTTTGATTCCCATAACGCAGCAACGTTATGGGAATCAAACATGAAGAATGTTCAATTTTTTAACAGGAACAACAACTATTTTATGTCACAAAACCTGGGATTTTATGGAACATAAATATTTCACTATTAACAGATTAATGAGCAGTTACCGTATCGGCTTTTGCTGATTTTTTGCTTTTTGATTTAGTCGTGGCACGATCATTCAATGGTCTTGGTGGTTCAGACAGAGCAACTTCTAACACTTCATCAATCCATTGAACCGGACGAATATCCAAATCACCTTTAATATTATCTGGAACTTCAACCAAGTCTTTCTCATTATCCTTAGGGATGAGTATTATATTGATTCCACCGCGATGCGCTGCCAGCAGTTTTTCCTTCAATCCACCAATAGGAAGGACTTCTCCTCTCAATGTGATCTCGCCTGTCATTGCCACATCTGAGCGCACGGGAATACGGGTAATTGCAGAAACCAGTGCAGTACACATTCCTATCCCAGCACTTGGGCCATCCTTTGGTGTGGCGCCTTCCGGCACATGCACATGTACATCATGCTTGTTGAAAAATTCATCATCAATACCTAAGGCTTGCGCACGACTGTGAACCACTGTTTCAGCTGCCTGAATTGATTCCTGCATGACATCGCCCAATTTACCGGTACGAGTGATTTTTCCTTTGCCTGGATAAACCGCAACCTCAATGGTGAGTAATTCACCACCAACTTCTGTCCATGCCAGCCCGGTGACTTGACCAACCTGATCTTGCTCTTCAGCGCGACCAAAGCGAAAGCGTTCTACTCCGAGATAATCGTTTAGATTGTCATTGGTTACCTTGATCTTAGTGCTCTTTTTTGCCAGCAACAAATCTTTAACTACTTTTCTGCAGACTTTAGCGATCGCTCGTTCAAGATTTCGCACTCCGGCTTCGCGTGTATAATGGCGAATCATCCCTTGAATTGCCGACTCTTCAATCTCAAGTTCGCTGTCTTTCAGCCCGTTATTGCGAGTCTGTTTTGGCAATAAATAACGCTGGGCAATGTTGATTTTTTCTGCCTCGGTGTATCCTGGCAGACGAATCACTTCCATACGATCAAGCAGCGCAGGTGGTATATTCAAGGTATTTGCTGTTGCCACAAACATTACATCCGAAAGATCAAAATCAACTTCCAGATAGTGGTCATTAAATGCACTATTTTGCTCGGCATCCAGTACTTCAAGCATTGCTGATGCAGGATCACCACGAAAATCCATTGACATTTTATCTATTTCATCCAGCAAAAACATTGGGTTACGGGTTTCCACCTTAGCCAGATTTTGTAAAATCTTACCAGGCATGGAACCAATATAGGTACGCCGATGCCCACGGATTTCGGCTTCATCACGCACTCCTCCTAACGCCATACGCACATACTTGCGATTGGTAGCACGCGCAATCGATTGTCCCAAAGAGGTTTTACCAACACCTGGAGGCCCCACCAGACACAAAATAGGTCCTTTCATTTTCTTAACTCGTTGCTGAACAGCAAGATACTCGAGAATACGTTCTTTTATTTTTTCCAGACCATAGTGATCTGCTTCAAGAACCTCTTCAGCTTTCATCAGATTGTGCCGGACTCGGGTGCGCGTCTTCCACGGCACTTTCACCATCCAGTCAATATAATTTCGCACAACAGTTGCCTCAGCTGACATTGGAGACATCATCTTTAGCTTGTTTAATTCTGTTTCGGCTTTTTTTAGTGCTTCTTTTGACATACCCGAATCGCTGATTTTTTTTGCCAGCTCATCAAGTTCATTGGGAACATCATCCATATCCCCCAATTCTTTCTGGATTGCCTTCATTTGCTCATTGAGATAATATTCGCGCTGGTTTTTCTCCATCTGTTGTTTAACGCGTCCGCGAATACTGTGTTCTAACTCCAGAATATCAACTTCACTGTCCATTAAGCCGACAAGTCGTTCCAGACGTTCGGCAACAGTTTCAACTTCAAGGATTGATTGCTTATCCTCGATTTTTAAAGACATATGCGCTGCAATGGTATCTGCCAGTCGTGCTGGACTATCTATCCCAGCCAGTGAATTTAGCACTTCAGGCGGAATTTTTTTATTCAACTTTACATACTGTTCAAAAGTGGTGATTGCAGTTCGTACCAGCCCTTCCAGCTCGGTTTCTGCACAGCCTATCACTTCAGCCATCGGCTCAACTGCAGCAACAAAATAGTCATAGCTCTCAGTATCAATTGCCTTAATACGGGTACGTTCACTGCCTTCAACCAGCACTTTAACTGTGTTATCGGGTAATTTGAGCAACTGCAAAATGTTGGCCAAGGTTCCAACCTGATGCAAATCATCAGAACCAGGATCATCCCTTTCTGACTCTTTCTGACTAACTAGTAATACTTCCTTATCATCACGCATTGCCGCATCAAGTGCTCTGATTGATTTTTCTCGCCCAACGAATAATGGAATGACCATATGCGGGTAGACAACAACATCGCGCAAGGGTATTACTGGATAGCTATCCATTTTTTGATCAATATCATTTGATGCTGTCATTATTCATCCTTATTCAAAATATTAAAACACGACATAACTAACACTTGATTCAGCAGTTTAGATGGGGACGTTTGTTACAAAATGCAATAGTGCATCATAACGATTCTTTAGAACCTGTTCAAGATATCGCAAAATGGCGCACTGCGTTATAACTGGTCTCAAAATGCTCACAGACCTCAGTATACTGTGCTTTTTCGTCCACTGTTGCCTTGCGCTGTATTCCTTGGTCGAGTATTTTAGACATGTTAGAAAAATGACTACTAATTTATTCTAACTTTAGTGAGATCATTATAAACTTAATGATCAAAATTGCAGGTATATACTCTTCGCACATAAAAATTTTAGCATTTAGGGTGCATGATTTTTTGTGGAGAGCAAAGCGGAAAATCTTAACTGTAGTCGTTCTACAGTAAGGTTTTCCAACGCAGCTATCCGCGAAAAAGCGTGCGCACTGGATGCTAAAATTTTATGTACGGAGAGTATAAGTACCGCCACCAACATTAAACAATTGAATGCATCAATTATAAATAATAAAGGTGACTTTTATAGCATCCGAAACTGTCTGGACTCTTATTCATTTCGCACATCTTGAAAAGTCTGCACGACTTGTTATACATAACGCCTTGAATATGGATAAGATACTGTATCAGTTTCGGACGATTATTGACTCTTGCTTTAGTGAATGGAACTGCCTACTCTGAGGATACTAATTGCGGCTCAGACCTTAAAACCATCAACGGTTTTGATTGGCCATCAACAACGCCAGCATCAATCACTACTTTCTCAACATTCTCATCAGAAGGTAGCGTGTACATTGTATCGAGTAATATCTGTTCCATAATAGTTCGCAAACCACGTGCACCGGTTTTGCGTTCCATCGCCTTGTGGGCAATTTTTAGTAATGCATCATCACGAAATTCAAGCTCGACATTCTCCATTTCAAACAATTTCTGATATTGCTTGACGAGCGCATTTTTTGGCTCTTTGAGTATGGTGACCAACGCATCTTGATCCAGCTCTTCAAGCATGGCTATGACGGGCAGTCGTCCAACAAACTCTGGAATCAAGCCATATTTGACCAGATCTTCAGCTTCAACATTCGCCATGATTTCAATCAGATCTGCACTGTCATCTTTGCTTTTAACTTCTGCAGAGAAACCAATACCGCCTTGCTCTGAACGATTGCGTATGATTTTATCCAATCCTGAAAAAGCACCACCAACAATGAATAAAATATTTGCGGTGTTGACTTGCAAAAATTCTTGCTGCGGATGCTTACGTCCACCTTGTGGTGGAACCGAGGCAACAGTACCCTCAATCAATTTCAACAATGCTTGCTGAACACCCTCTCCTGAGACATCGCGGGTAATAGAAGGATTGTCTGATTTTCTGGAGATTTTGTCGATTTCATCAATGTAAACAATACCGGTTTCTGCTTTTTCGACATCGTAATCACATTTCTGCAAAATCTTCTGAATTATATTCTCAACGTCTTCACCGACATAACCCGCTTCAGTCAAGGTTGTCGCATCTGCGATGGTGAACGGTACATCCAGCAACCTGGCAAGCGTCTCCGCCAGCAATGTCTTGCCAGATCCAGTTGGACCTATCAGCAAAATATTACTTTTGGTTAATTCAATCTCGTCATCTTCTTGCTGGGAACGCAAGCGTTTATAGTGATTGTAGACTGCAACAGATAATGCTTTTTTGGCCTGATCCTGACCGATTACATAATCATCCAGAACGTGTTTAATTTCTTGCGGTTTTGGTAATTCATCGCTTGGAGCAGAAACACTCACCTTAAGCTCTTCGCGAATGATGTCATTGCATAACTCAACGCATTCATCACAGACGAATACAGACGGCCCCGCAATCAGTTTTCGAACATCATGCTGACTCTTGCCACAAAATGAGCAATACAACAACTTACCGTCACCATCATTACCTTGGTTCTGGTCGCTCATAGTTTATCCTCGCATATCAATTTCAAATAACCACCATGCTCAAGCATTGGTCGGTAATCGTGTACAATCAACTTCCATTCTGATGTATAAAATATAGACGTACTATCTAAGCATAGAAGATTTCGGCCAATCAATCTACTACAGATTGATAATAATCCTCTTTTTACATGGATATCGAACCTTGGTTAAAGGGCTATTCTTGACGATTCAGTGCTAACGTCTTGTTTGGAATTTCGAGAATAGTGCATTGCGTTATTTCAAGACGATTTCAAAAAAGCACATAATTCCACTAATTTACACATTTTTTGTCTGGATTACCGTGCGTTGTGCTGTAAGGCTTAATTCAGATTTTTAATCTAAACTATACATCCCAAATCTTTGTCTGCATAGATAATCAAAAATCACCAGCATTGACAGAACCATTACACTTTACTATCTAACGCACTTCTGGACTCTAACACTTCATCGAGTAGACCATAATCTTTTGCTTGTTCCGCGCTCATAAACCGGTCTCGATCTGTATCCTGAGCGATTTGCTCAAGCGACTGCCCAGTATGCTTCGCCATCAGTGCATTCAAGCGATCTCGCATTTTCAAAATCTCTTGTGCATGGATATCAATGTCGCTTGCCTGGCCTTGAAAGCCTCCCAGCGGTTGATGAATCATCATCCGTGAATTCGGTAAACAGTAGCGTTTTTCCCTGGCTCCACCAGCCAGGAGGAAAGCTCCCATACTACAAGCTTGTCCCATACACATGGTGCTGACATCAGGTTTAATAAATTGCATGGTGTCATAGATTGCCATACCAGCAGTGACAGAGCCACCAGGTGAATTGATGTATAGATGGATATCTTTATCCGGATTTTCAGATTCCAAAAATAGCATCTGTGCAACAATCAGATTTGACATATGCTCTTCCACCTGACCAACCAAAAAAATTACGCGTTCTTTGAGTAAACGTGAAAAAATGTCATATGAACGTTCACCTCTGGGTGTTTGTTCAACAACCATTGGAACCAATGCCGCTTGTACGCCTGCAGATTGTTGTGATGCAGATATTTGTGAAAACATATTGTGTAACTCTCCTGTGTGATTACGCTGCATCACTATCAACTCCCATTAATTCGGTAAATGTGATGGATTGATCAACAACTTTAGCTTGGTCCAATACCCATTCAATTGCCTGATCCTCCAGCACGACTTGCTGAATCTGTTGTAATCGTTTTTGATCAGAAAAATACCATTCAGCCAATGCTTCAGGATCTTCGTAACCTGCAGCAATGTCATTAATCGTGTCTCTGATTTTGTCGGGATCAGGTTGCAGTTTGTTATCTGTAATAATCTTCCCGATAATAAGGCTCAATGCAACTCGACGTTTGGCTTCTTCAGTCAGTGTTTTCTCTATCTCTGGATCATCGACATCCGCATTTTGCTTTTCAGCCGCCTCTTGATACGGCTTTAACAATTCTTGCAACTCCGCATTAACCATTACCTCCGGCAATACAACAGTGTTTGTATCATATAGCGTTTGCAATACATCTGACTTCTGGCGTTTATGTAAAGCCGCCTTCATTTCACGCTCAAGATTGCGCTGTAACTCAGCACGAAAGGTATCAACAGTGCCATCTTTAACACCAAATTGTTCCATAAACTTTTCATCAATCTCTGGCAATGTAGGCTCTTCTACTGCCAACACATCAATCTCAAAACTGGCTTTTTTGCCGGCTAATCCCGCTTGCTTGTAATCATCAGGAAACACCACTGAAAAATCAACATGGTCTCCCGTTGAGACATCTTTAACTTTCTCATCAAACTCTGGCATCAATGATGGTTGACCAACCAGTATCCAGATACTTTCTGAAGATCCCTCTTTCAAGTCTTCATCATCAGTATCAGCAGTGTAACTGTAACTAATTTGTACACGGTCACCATCTTTGGAGCTTCGATCGACAGAATCCCATTCACGGTTTTGCTCGCGCAACTTTTCGACCATGGTATCAACATCTTGTTCTGTCACCTCGCAAACAGGTTTCTTCAATTCCAACTCAGAACATGATTTAATTTCGACATCAGGAAACACTTCAAAATTAGCAGTATATTCCAGACCATTTCCAGCATCTGCCTGCATATCTGTAATTTCAGGGGTACCTGCTGGGGTCAGATCTTTTTCGGTCAACGCTTCTCTAAAAGACGATTGCAGAAGATCAGAGATCACATCTTGCCGTGCCTGAGTACCAAATCGATCTCTGATCACCTTTGCAGGTACTTTACCTGGGCGAAAACCAGCTATTTTTGCATTTTTACCAATTTTTTGAATACGTTGATCAACACTCTTCTGAATAGTATCTTCAGGGATCTGAACTTTTAACGTCCGGTTTAATCCTGAGGATTCTTCCACAGTCACTTGCATACCGCGTTACCTCGAACAATAATTTTTGAGTAAATGGAGAAAGGCATAACCATCACGACCAACTTATCAATGATAGTGATTGATTCCCTATGTTGTATTTTTATGCTCTCACAAACGCCATCATGAAAACGTCCTGAGCATAACAATATTCGCAAACTTTCAACAGGAAAGAGTCGAATTGTTGTTTTTGGATTACTTATTCGTTGATAACAGTGTGTTTAGGAAGCCGCACCTAACTGCTAGTCTAAGATACATGGTGCGAATGGAGAGACTTGAACTCTCACAGGTTGCCCTACTGGAACCTAAATCCAGCGCGTCTACCAATTCCGCCACATTCGCAATCTTTACTATTATACTGTGTTCTTTGCAGAATTTTAAAGCACTGAGTCAGATTATCTCTCACAAACCACTCTAAAACATTCTTTACAGCACATTATTAGGCGCAATGAATATCATCAGAACCATCGTTCCATGTCTTGCAATACCGATCATTACTATGCTTGGAATTGGACTGTTTGCATCACTTCTTTCACCTGTATTTTGGAGCATATTGCATGGTGAATATGTGCTGGAAAAAGTATTTCAGAAGACCGGGTTATTACTGTTGACTCTATCTGCAATCTATTGTGTTAGAACCTCTGTTTTTCACCCACAATCGGGAATATTCGAATCAACACTGCCAGAACAATTAAAATGGCTTGCCAGTAGCTGGCTGATTGGTGTTTTAATCCTATCAATCCCTTTGACTATATTGATAGCATTGCAGATTCGTATCCCTGACACTGAAGTTCTGGCATCAACAACAAGCGTTGCAAAAAAGCTTATTGCACCACTATTGGTTGGTTTACTGGTTGCCTTGATTGAAGAATATGTTTTTCGAGGCTGGCTGCTCGGCTGGCTGCAATCAAGGTTTGCAGAGATAAAAAGCTTTGGACAAAATCTTGCAATAGTAACCAGTGCCTTTTATTTCGCCATACTGCATTTCTTAAAACCAGCTGTCGAGCTGAATAACCAAAACAGCACACTACAAGCTAGTCTTGATGTTTTTTTTCGCAGTTTAAAACATTTATTTCAGCATAACGATATAGATACACTCATTGCACTTTTTCTTGCCGGAGTTTTACTCGCCATCATCAAAATTCGTTTTAACCACGGATTGCTATTGGTTATCGGAATTCATGCCGGATGGATTTTCAGCATCAAAACCATCAAATCACTGACTCACGGCAATCCTGCCAGCCAATGGCAGTACCTTGTAGGCCAAGACGGTATCGTTGGCTATTTGTCAGCCAGTTGGTTAGCGCTTGTAGTGCTGGGTTTAATCATATTTTTCGGTTTTCAAAACAAGCAACACGACTAAGCTTTTATTGATATTTCTCTAACCCATAAAAACTTTGCTAAATCTATCCGATCATCCTGATTAAACTCTACCCCTTCATCCTCAAGTAAAATACGCTGAAAATCTTCATAGCCTGCCTTGCTGCGCTGACTAATCTCACCACGTGCATTGACAACACGATGCCAAGGTACGTCGTTGTCATCGTTCAAAGCCGCTAAAGCATAACCCACTAGCCGAGCACCATGAGGCCGCTTTAATAAACGCGCGATTTGTCCATAAGTCGCGACATTCCCTTCTGGTATGTCGTTAATTATTGCGTAAATCTCCTGGTAATTACTCAACATCACTTATTTTTTCAATTGGCTAAAATGGATCAGGATTACTTTTCAACCACTTTAATTCAGCTTCATTCGATAGACCATTCAAACCCAATACTGTACAACCAACCCAATAAACACTGCCATTCCCAGCCAGTTATTATTCAAAAATGCTTTAATGCTGTCTTCGGGTTGCCGATGACGAATCAGATATTGCTGATAGATGGATAAAAAGATTGCGACGATTAATCCTAGATAATACGGCCATTTAAAATCCTGCATTTCTCCGATGCCATACAAAAGAAGCAGGACAAAAACCTGAAACAGAGCGATGAAGATTCGATCAAGCCCATCAAACAATATCGCTGTTGATTTGACCCCAATTTTCAGATCATCTTCTCGATCTGCCAGAGCATACATTGTGTCGTAAGCTAGTGCCCAACAAAGCGTTGCTAAATATAGCAACCAGGCTACTTCTGGAACATTTTGCGTTTGAGCAGCGAAGCTCATTGGTACTGCCCAGCCAAAGGCAAGCCCTAAATAGGCTTGCGGAAAATAAGTATAACGCTTCATGAATGGGTAGCTGGCGGCTAACAACAAACCGATAAACGATAGCAGAATGGTCATTTTGTTTAACAACAAGACCAGCCCGAACGCGGTCAGGCATAATCCAGCAAACAAGATTAACGCTTGCTTGGGACTGACCTGACCAGATGCTATTGGTCTTGCTTGTGTGCGTTGCACATGCGGATCGATTTCCCGGTCAGCATAATCATTAATTACACAGCCTGCGGCTCGCATCAATACCACACCTAACACAATGACTATAGTTACCAGTAAATCTGGTCGCCCTTCCCCAGCGATCCATAATGCCCACAACGCTGGCCAGAGCAACAGAAAAATACCGATGGGTTTGTCAAAACGCATTAATCGCCAATACAGGTTGAACTTGTTTTCAGTCACTATTGAGTATCCTCATAACGAAATAAAGCCGGCAAGAAAATTTCGGAAATCAGGATTGGTTTGCGATGAATGAAGTAACTAGTGCGCCTGCCCCAGATAGTTTGAGTGTTATCGATTGTCTGAACCAAGTTGGGCTGAAAACTTTGAGGTTTCAATGGGGCTATTTCCAATTCGCTGCGTTTCAGTCCTGGCTCTGAGAAAATCACTTCGCCCAACGGCTTAGTTCCCAGACTGATTAAGTGTCTTTGTCGACCCACCAGCATATGACGTGGAATCACTGTGCGTGCAACGACCAAAACATCATTCTGTTTACGCAACAACACTTCACGAATCACTGCATAATCACTGTCCCGAATGCCTAGCCTTCGTCGCTCATCCAGTGTTGGTCTTGCCCAATGTTGATATTGCAAACTGACATTAAATTCTAAGCCACATAGCAGTTTCAGTCTGCGCGTTAACGAACCACTCTCTTGTAACCAGTCACGTATCTGTGCGGGTGGTTTATTTAACCAACTTGTTGATGCAGATTGCCAGTTAGGCTCGTATTTCAATAATTTACTTCGGTACGCCAATCGATTAAGCCTCTATCATGGAGATGTTATTATTGTTACCCTGAATATCACTACTTGAATTACTTGTCTATTTAGAGCAGAAAAAGAGATACGCGGAGAGTATATTACATGAGCATTATTAGTTCACCCGAAGATGGTCATATCCTGCAAACCACCTTTGGCTTCAAAAAAACGCGTGGCGTTTTTGAAACACTGTCAATGACTAGTCTTTTCCAATATGAAATGATGCTGAAAGCAAGAAAGGTGATTCCAATATAAAATGAGCCTGAAATAGCGATCAATGTCGCTCATGATCACAGGATGAAAACGATCATGAGACTGGAACAACTGACGAGCATTCAAGCGATCTATCAATTTCTTGATGGAACCCAAGCGGTTGCCTTCACGATGGCAACGAACAAGCAAGACCGTTATCGCTGGGTGCAGAAAACACTGGTGAAGCACCGCTACATACAACTTGGCAAGGTCGACAAGGGAATCGTGATCCGCTACCTGATGAAAGTAACGGGTTATTCTTTGGCTCAGACTAAACGCCTGATACAGCAATACATCAAAACGGGTCGAGTGATCGCTAAGCCTGCCCGTGGCAACGGTTTCAGACGAACCTATTCAGAGCAGGATATTCGTTTGCTAGCCAGTATGGATGAACGACACGGCCAACCCAGCGGACCAGTCCTTAAAAAGCTTTGTGAGCGTGCGTACCAGCGTTTTAACCAAACTCAGTATCAACAATTGGCAAGGATTTCGGTCTCACACCTGTATAACTTGCGCGGCTCCAAAACCTATCAGCGCCAACGTTGCACTCTGACAAAAACACGCCCGAAAGCCGTTTCAATTGGACAACGCCGTAAGCCTTGCCCAAATGACCAACCAGGCTATATTCGTATTGATTCTGTCCATCAGGGGGATCAGGATAAGCGCAAAGGGATTTACCACGTCAATGCAGTCGATGAGGTGACGCAATTCCAGATCATTGTGACACTTGAGCGGATTAGTGAGGACTTTATGCTACCCGCGTTACAACACATACTGGCTGCTTTCCCGTTTAAAATAAAGGGATTTCACACCGATAATGGTGGTGAATATATCAACTACAGCGTGGCTCAGTTGCTAGAAAAGCTGCGGATTGAATTCACCAAATCACGACCACGACGCAGCAATGATAATGGTCTGGTTGAAAGTAAAAATGGATCCGTGATTCGTAAACTCTATGGCTATACGCACATCCCTCAGCAGTACGCCACAGACTTCACAGAACTGAATCGGCAGCAAGTCTACCGCTACGTCAATTTCCACCGCCCCAGTTTTTTCCCGACCATTGTCACGGATAACAAGGGCAAGCAGCGCAGAATGTATCGTTATAAAGAGATCAGGACACCGTATGAAAAGTTCCGATCCTTGCCTCGCCCTAGCCAATACTTAAAGCCAGGGATCACACTTAAAATACTGGATGCATTTGCTGGTGAAATGACAGACAATGAGGCAGCTGAACAAATGAATTCAGCACGCGATTATTTATTTAAACAACTCCATGAGCGACTCCAAATAAGGGCTTAAGACTCTCTTACCTTCAGGCTCATTTCTGGATTGGAAAAGACTTGACTAAGTACCTGAGCATAATTAATTTATCAATTTTGCGCAGGATTTTTTTCAGCTTCAAGGCGCATCAACAGGCGCATAGTGAGCTATGTATACTCTTCGCACATGAAAATCTAGTATTTTGTGTGCGTGATATTTTGTGGAGAACAAGGCGTAAAATCTTAGCTGTAGTCACTCTACAGCAAGGTTTTTCAACGCAGTTATCCGCAAAAAAGTGCGTGCACAGGATGCTAGATTTTCATGTGCGGAGAGTATAACTGTTGATGCAACGCCGAAGATGAGAAAAAAGACCAGTCAAATGATAAATTAATTATGCTCAGGTACTTAAATTTGAGGATTGTCTGAATGACTACTCCAGCGGTGTTGCAATTCGGTCATCATTTGCGGATTTTGATCGGCCATCTGTGATGCCAGCGTCTGTATTAGTTCCAGTAAATCCTGGTCGTTAGCCAGATCAGCAACCCGAAAACACACGGCACCGCTCTGTCGCAAACCTGTCAATTCGCCTGGCCCTCTTAATTGAAGATCTTTTTCGGCTATCTCAAAACCATCATCACATTCTCGTAATAAACCGAGTCGCTGCCTGGCAATATCCGACAAGGGTGGTTGATAAAACAAGACACAATATCCATTTTCAGTACCACGACCAACCCGCCCACGTAGTTGATGCAGCTGTGCCAGCCCCAACATGTGTGCATCTTCGATCACCATTAGGTTGGCATTGACCACATCAACTCCGACCTCAATCACCGTTGTGGCTACCAACACATCAAATTGGTGATTGCGGAACTGATCCATGATGGTCTGTTTGTCCTGTGCAGGCATTTTTCCATGTAACAAGCCAATGCGTACTTCAGGCAGTTCTGTGCACAATTGATTGTGGATGACTTGCAGCGCTTCACGACTGGTCTGGTCGCTATCTTCAATCACTGTACACACCCAGTAAGCTTGCTTGCCCTGCCCTACCCAGTCATTAATTCGCTGAATGATTTGCTGACGTCGTTCTGTTGACATGGCAATCGTGGTCACTGGTAATCGACCCGCTGGCATCTCTTTCAATTGGGTAACATCGACACCGGCATATTGAAGCAATGCCAATGTTCGTGGAATCGGTGTCGCTGTCATAATCAGTTGATGTGGACGCTGTCCTGCTGTCGTATTGTTGCGCATTAATGAGGCGCGTTGATCGACACCAAAGCGATGCTGTTCATCAATCACGAACAATCCAAGTTTCTGGAATTGAACGCTTTCCTGTAAAACAGCATGGGTGCCGATGATCATATTCGCTGTTCCAGTTTGAATATCATCAAGTAATTGCTGGCGCACAGCATTACTCTGCCCACCTTTGACCAATACCACTTTAATTGTCACTTGTTGTATCCCTGCAAACCAGGTTTGAAAAGTGCTGAGATGCTGTTCCGCCAGCAGTTCAGTCGGTGCTAGCAGTACAACTTGTGCTCCAGCCTGTAAAATTGGCAACGCTGCACAGGCAGCAACTAGCGTTTTTCCAGAGCCGACATCGCCTTGAATCAACCGGCACATCGCGTTATCACAGGCTAAATCATCCAGTATTGTATTGCTTGCTATGGTCTGAGCTTTGGTTGGTTGAAATGGCAATAAAGGTAAAAAATCATCGATAATCAATTGTGCTGCTTGTCGATCAACGCGACAGAGAGAAGTAGATTGTGCAACATCATTAATTTGTGTGGCTTGATGATAGTGGGCGAGTAGTTCTTCCAGCGCCAAACGTTTACGGGCAGGATGAGTTGAGAAATTGTTCAATTCAGAACCCAGCAACTGATGTGCTGAATCGACTTCAGGAAAATGTAATTGAGACAAGGCCCAGTGAACCGTCAATGTTTGGTATACATCTGGCAACAGCTTCAACCAGTCTGGCTGTTGATCATCACATTGTCGAAGTGTTGCTAATGCTTCTTCAACAGATTGTCGCAACAGCAACTGGGTTAAACCCTGGCTCAACGGATAAACAGGACTAAGATGTGCAGGAAGTGCATCAAACTCTTTGTTTACAGGAATAATTTGACATTCTGGATGCACAAATTCCAATCCATCCTGACCAAAGCGTACTATTCCATAACAACGTATTTGCTGACCCGATGCAAAGCGTTGTTGTTGTCCGGGATAATGGTTAAAAAAACGCAGCACGATGGAGCCACTGTTATCACTGATATGGCAATCAAAACGAGGCTTACGACCACGCGTTGTTGAACAGGAGTCTATGCTGCCCTGCACCACTGTTTGTTGCTGAACATGCAATGAGCCAATCGGGGTAACCGTACTGCGATCTTCGTAGCGATAAGGCAAATGCAGCAGTAAATCCCAAATCGATTCAACACCAAGTCGTGCCAGTGTTTGTTGCCGGTTAGGTCCGATACCTTTGAGAGAGGCTACAGATGCGGAGATTAATGAATTCAAGATAATCAGGAAGCCTGGGTGGCTGGATACGAATCAGCAACTCCCAATATAGAGTTGAAAAAATATAGAGTTGAAAAAGTCAAAAGGTGGTGTTAGAAGCTCATCCAGTATCTGTGCTTTCTCGTCCACTGTGCCTTGCTCTGCATCCCTTTGTCGAGATCTTGGCATACTGATCTGAGTCAATAAGTATAGTCTTCTCCAAGAATCATTACAGCATCAATTTCAACCGCTGCCCCTTTTGGTAAAGCGGCTACTCCAAGTGCTGCACGAGCTGGATAAGGTTCACTAAAATAGTCAGCCATGACCTGGTTGACTATTGGAAAATTAACCAGATCCGTTAGATAAACATTAAGCTTGACGATATCATTCAAGCGACCATTGGCAGCAATCACCACCGCTTGTAGATTATCGATGACTTGGCGAATCTGTTGTTCGATATCATCATCAATCAATTCCATAGTTACTGGATCCAATGGAATCTGCCCTGATAAATAAACTGTATTCTCTATCTTTACTGCCTGGGAATACGTACCGATTGCCTGGGGCGCAGCGTCTGTCTGAATAACTTTTTTCATGACATATTATCTCAATGAGTGGTTTCTTTAATGTTCTTACACGTCAAATATGGCGTATTAAATCATGTGCCAAAGTATGCTTCTAACTCACTCTGCGTTTGACTTTCACGACTTTATCGAGGCGATAAAGCTTGCGTATCAGCTTAGCTAAATGCTGTCGGTTTCTAACAGTGACTATAAATGTATTGCGGGAAACCTGTGAATCCTGAGTTTCAACATTAACGTGTTCTATATTACTGCCTACGCTGGAAATGGTTTCTGCGATTTTGCCCAGCGTGCCTTTTTGATTGCGCGAACTGAGTAACAGCTCAACAGGAAATTCATTGTTTTCATCTGCAATATCATCCCATTCCACATCAATCCAGCCAGCTTGATGCGAACGTGCTTCCCATGCATTTTTACAATTGTTTAAATGCACAACAATGCCTTTATTCCGATGAAACAAGCCTACAATCGTATCACCGGGAATCGGATGACAACATTTCGCCAAGCTAACAATCGTCCCTTCTGTTCCCTTGATCACAACTGATGATGAAGATTGTTCGTCAACATTCAGTTTCATACCCTCTCCATCGGGCTGACATAACCAGTTTGCTGCAATAAAAGCAGACCGATCACCCAACCCTATGGCTGCCAGAAAATTATCCAGGGATGCATATTTCATGGTACTCAATAAAGTTTTAATGGTTTCTTCATTGATCAGATCCAGTTTCATCCCAAATTTTTTCAGTTCGCGTTCCAGTAAACGTCGACCAAACTGTATGGCATCCTCTTGTGTCTGGTCATGTAAATATGAACGCAGTGCAACCCGTGCTTTCGCAGTGGCGACATAATTAAGCCACTGTGGAAAAGGCCGCGCATCTTTTGCAGTGATAATTTCTATTGTTTGCCCGTTAAGTAGCACTGTCTGCAGTGGAACCAAACGTTTATTGACACGTGCTGAAACACAGGTATTGCCAATATCGGTATGAACAGCATAGGCAAAATCTATAACCGTAGAACCGCGTGGCAATTTGATAATTTCTCCTTGAGGGGTAAATACGTAGGTTTCATCTGGGAACAGATCAACTTTAAGGTGTTCTAGAAATTCCAATGAATCAGCAGCGCTTTTCTGGATTTCAACAATATTCTGCAACCATTCATTTGCGTGTGTACTGGAATTATTAGCTGAATCACATTCTGCCTTGTAACGCCAGTGCGCTGCAATCCCTGCTTCTGCCATACGGTGCATACTACGGGTACGAATCTGTACTTCTACCCGACATTCATATTTACCTGCCAAAACAATGGTATGCAATGATTGGTAACCATTGGATTTTGGTAATGCGATGTAATCTTTGAAATGGCCAGGCACAGGTTGATACAGACCGTGCACCACACCTAACGCTCGATAACAAGCATCAATATCAGCTGTGATAATTCGAAAACCCAAGACATCAAACACCTCAGAAAATGGAATATGGTCATTACGCATTTTCTGGTAAATGCTGTGAGGGATTTTCTCCCGTCCAACCACCTCACATTTTATTCCACTTTCTGACAAACGCATCGTTATTTCTTGCATGAGGGCAGAAACAACTTCCTTATTGTTACCATGTGCTTTAAGCGCTGCTTCTTTCAGGATTCGATAACGCATTGGGTAAAGCGCACGAAAACCGTTGTTTTCCAACTCATGTCGGATTTTGTTCATACTGAGACGATGCGCAATTGGGGCATAGATTTCCAGAGTTTCTCTGGCAATACGACGCCTCTTTTCCAGTGGCAAACTACCAAGCGTGCGCATATTGTGTGTGCGATCGGCCAGCTTTAACACAATAACACGGATATCCTTAGCCATCGCCAAGACCATCTTGCGTACATTTTCAGCTTGGGTCTGTGCTTGAGAAAAATTGGGCAAGCCGCCCAACTTGGTCACTCCATCAACCAGATTTGCCACATCCTCACCAAATTCAGTCACCAGCTGTGATCTGGAAACGGGGGTATCCTCAACCACATCATGTAGTAATGCAGCAGCAATGCCATCTACATCCATTTGTATTTCAGCCAGCATCATCGCAACTGCCAATGGATGGCAAATATACAGCTCACCGGAATGTCGACGTTGAGGCGCATGCGCTTCTGCAGCCAACAAATAAGCGCGGTATACAAATTCAAGTTCAGCTTCATCAAGGTATGTGGTTAAAATCAGGCGCAGTTCGGCAAACAACTCATCTGGTTGTAATTCTGATTGTATTGCGAGTGCTTGTCCTGCCATATGTGTAAATAAATATAGAGTTAGATCAAACTCGGTTAGAGATAAAATACAGTCGCTAACTCTCAGAATGCCTTGAACAGGCAATTGAGTCAACTATGACGGATTAAAGAAAATCTCGAAAATTAAGTATGAGCAGGAGGCTGACAGAAAAAAGAAGTTTCATGCGAAAATGCTGAATTCGGATAATAGCGTTAAAAAATTTTCCTTAATCTATGTAAGTTATAATTTAATCGATGCCTACACAGACCACATTTCTATGCTAGTAATAACTTGAAAAAAATTCACTTGGCAGCATATAGGGAAAAGTTCTTTCAACCACTTCATCTATAACAATATCGGGCTTTTCCTGTTCAACATATTTAGTCAATGATGCCTCATTGATTCTTTCCCATATATAGGTAGAACGATAAAAATGTCTTGAAATATAAGGCTTTAATGAAACAAAAAATGAATCCATGAAAACGATTGTATTCAATCTCTGATTATTGCATACCAGTGTATGTGTTTCCCCGAATTTTGGGTCAGGAACATCATTCACTGGTGTACATCCATCTTTAAAAATAGGCTGTGGCATGTTTTCTGTAAGATTGTCAGTTTTTGATAATCCTGCCAAGTCGCCTTCATTAGTTGTTAAAATTTCAAATTGATCTTTATTTAGTCGAAAAGGCGCTATCTTCCCTGGAAAAAGAGACTTGACCTTTTTCATTATTTCATATTGTGCTGCATTAGCACCATACTGATTCCAGTGAGTATCATATTTAAAATAGACTTGATTTTTTATCTTCTCAGCGAATAATGGCGGTCTTAGGTCGACCACAGCTACATCCGTATGTTTTTGCAAATACTCTAAAACCTGATCAGTTGATGATTTATTATTTTGCTTTGAAATATATTTCGGAAGATTTTCAAAATAGATGGTATGTTTATTAGGTGCTATAACGTAAACATACTCAATCCCTTTATTACCAAGCCAGTTTTTGATTGCTACTATAGAACTTACAAAATCAGCCAGCTCCCTTTGGGTGTATAAATCAACATTCATTACATCACCAATCGGATCATCATATTTCTGATACCCTTTTTTAATGCTTCCTAAAAAAAGCCAGTCATCTTGTCCAAAAGTAACATCATCAATAGCTGATTGAATGCCTAAATAATAGACAAGCTTAAAGTAGATTTTAGTAAGTAGCTCACGAAACCCAAAGTGATCAGAATAATTTGTGTTAAATTTCTCAGGATATTCGCTCAGTGCTTTAAGTGATTCTGGAAATAACGGATACTTGGCTAAGTTTCTTTTCTCTATGCCAGACGCTAGCTTGTCCTCATCAATAATTCCCATTATTGATGGTGTAAATATTGTTATACTAAATAAAACAATAAGAATTATATTACTTATTCTATACACAGATGGTCTATTCACACTTTTGATTTAAAATCGAAAATATATAAATGGATTGTAAGTTGATGATGCAATTTTTAAAACGCTCAGGAAAATGAGCACAGAAAGAAAAACAAGCCTTGAAAAATGAATTGGAAGTGCAATTTTCAGCGCACTATTTTCAAAATAATTAGTTAATTGTTGCTTTATCCGTGTGTAGATTGGAAGAGAAAATATAAGCCCTATTATAAAAATAAAGATAAATTCATTTGATATTACTTGTGCATATTGAAATGATGTTGTATCCCAATTAGAAATGTTTGTCATGGCATTAAAGTAATCCATGGCTTGAGTCAGTGTTTCTGATCTAAATAAAACCCATGATGCAATAATGACTACTACAACATATAGATGCTGGATCGGTCTCCATAGCTTGTTCAAAAATTTTGAAAAGCCCATATGTTCACTTGCCAAGAAGAAACCATGGAACAAACCCCAAACTACAAAATTCCAGCTTGCCCCATGCCAGATACCGGTTAATAAAAATACAATTAACAAATTGAGGTATACACGCAGTGTCGATACGCGATTCCCACCTAATGGAATGTAAACATAGTCTCTGAACCACGTAGACAAAGAAATATGCCAACGTTTCCAAAATTCCCGCAATGATTTAGAAATATACGGGTAATTAAAGTTCTCAAGAAAACGGAATCCAAACATCCGGCCTAGACCGATCGCCATATCTGAATACCCTGAAAAATCAAAATAAATTTGTAAAGTATATGAAAGAATACCGATCCAGGCTAATTGCATGGTCAGATCATTTCCAGACAAAACAAACACATTGTCTGCAATTTCTCCCAGAGGATTTGCAATCAGCATTTTTTTTGCCAATCCAATAATAAAACGTTGCACTCCACTTGCAAATAAATCTACTGAATGTGTACGATCGATAATTTGAGAAGCAACATTATGATATCGGACAATGGGTCCTGCGATAAGCTGTGGAAAAAGCGAAATATATAGCGCTAAATTGTAAATATTATTTTGCGCTGTGACTTCTTTTCGATAAACGTCAACAATGTAAGAAATTGCTTGAAACGTAAAAAATGATATGCCTAATGGCAGGTGAATTGGCTCTAACTGAACGACTTGAAAATCAATACTTGCAAGAATGTCATTGAGATTATTTGTAATAAAGTTTGCATATTTGAATGATATCAATAAACCAATATTGATAGTAATTCCAAACTTCAGATAAATCAGTGAGGAGATATGATTACGCTTTTGCTGTGCCTTGAAAATCAATTTTCCAATGATGTAGTTGGAAATAATCGAAACAATCATCACGCCAACATAAAAAACCTCTCCCCAAGCATAGAATAGAATGCTAATTAATAATAGAACAAAGTTCCTCGATACTTTTGGCGAAAAATAGTAGACCAACAAGCTAATTGGCAAAAATCCAAATAGGAAAATGGGGGAGCTAAAAACCAAAATATTGACTTAACTATGTTTTGTTATTGTTGAGGATGTAAATCGCTTTATTTATAGCTGCGAATTCTGGCAGAGTCAACCTATCTATAACGCACACATAAATTTATTCTATCTGTTCAAAGTTGACTTCTAATACCTGGGTATACTCTTCGCACATGAAATTTAGCATGTTGTGTGCGTGATATTTTGTGGAGAGTAAGGTTGGAAACCTTAGCTGTAGTCGTTCTACAACAAGTTTTTCCAACGCAACTATCTGCAAAAAAGTGCATGTACAGGATGAGTTTCATGTGCGGAGAGTATATAATTACTATGACGGGGATATCTTAAGCAAAATTGATCATTGAGCTAAAGGCTGTTGAACATAAAATGATAGCCTTGAATAGCCAGACGGACATGGAACTCTGAGACTACTCCTCTTCTGCTTGCTCCATAGCCTCTGCTTCTTGTGCTTTAAGACGAGCATTTGCATCAGCAGCATCAAGCATGTCTTTGTTAATTAAACCAGCAGCTATTTCTCGTAAGGCAAGCACAGTAGGTTTCTCGCCATTGCGCTCGACTGCAGATTCGGCTCCATTACTTAGCTGCCTTGCTCTTCTGGAAGCCTGCAATACTAGTTCAAAACGGTTATTTACATTTTCCAGACAATCTTCAACGGTAATTCGAGCCATATTGAGTTTCTACCTCTATTAATTTATTTCACTTTGCATTCAGGAATGCAATACAACACTGCATAACATCGCGTGCAAAATACAGTTTTCAGTTTTTTTCAAACATTCCTATCCTGTGCCACGTTGTTCAAGCATTGCAACAGCCGGCAGTTGTTTGCCTTCCAGAAATTCAAGAAACGCCCCACCACCAGTTGACATATAAGATACCTGGTCACTGATTCCATAGAGTTCGATCGCTGCTAACGTATCACCACCACCTGCAATTGAGAATCCAGGACTTGCAGCAATTGCTTTGGATAGCTCGTGTGTCCCGTGACCAAATTGTTTAATCTCAAAAACACCAACCGGGCCATTCCAGACGATGGTTTTAGCCGTGCCGATAATTGTTGAAAAATGTGCTGTTGTTTCCGGACCAATATCCAGAATCAAGTCGTCATCTTCAACATCGCTGACTTGCTTAACTGTGGCAACAGCATTTTCTGAAAACTGTTTTGCACACACCACATCTGTCGGCACTGGAATTTCACCACCTCGACTTTTAGCTGCTTCCATCAAACGTTTTGCTTCTGAAACCAGATCAGCCTCGTATAATGATTTTCCGACAGGGTATCCAGCTGCAGCAATAAAGGTATTAGCAATACCGCCACCCACAATTAACTGGTCAACGATCTTCGACAGTGATTCCAGTACAGTCAGCTTAGTCGAAACCTTGGATCCACCTACAATTGCCAACATTGGTTTTTGAGGGTTATCCAAAGCCTTACCCAACGCGTCAAGCTCACTAGCCAGCAATGGTCCAGCACAGGCAATTGGTGCAAATTCTGCTACTGCATGCGTTGAAGCTTGTGCACGATGAGCGGTACCGAAAGCATCCATGACAAAAACATCGCACAGTTGCGCCATTTTTTGACCGAGTTGTGGATCGTTTTTCTTCTCGCCTGAATTAAAACGCACATTTTCGCAGAGAACAACTTTACCAGCATCAATCTCAACTCCATCCAACCAGCTTTGCTGTAATTTTACTGGTTGACCAAGCAGTTCTGACATGTGATCTGCAACTGGTTGCAATGAATATTGAGCATCATATTCACCTTCAGTTGGGCGCCCCAGATGAGACATAACCATCACACACGCACCTTGTTTCAGCGCATATTGTATCGTCGGCAAGCTAGCCTTGATTCGAGTTTCACTGGTAACTTTGCCATCTTTTACCGGAACATTTAAATCCTGACGAATCAAGACTCGTTTGCCCTTTAAATCAACATCAACCATTTTAATGATGCTCATTTTGCTCCTAATATTTTTTTGTTAATGCCCAAAGCATTATTGACTTAATTGAATTTGAACTGTTGTTTAAATTTCGAAAATCTAACAGTTCAGGACTATCGCCATTTGATAGAGCAGCCAATTCCGACAACTTGCTGTTTTGGACCATGTCCGGTTCTGGCAATTTGTTTCATGGCATCAAACAATTCACGTTCTGCACCATCAACCGCTTGTTTGCGACTTTCATCTAAACGTCCACGATATTGCAACTCAAGATTTTTATTGTACCCGAAGAAGTCAGGGGTGCAGACAGCACCATAGGCTTTTGCGACATCCTGGCTTTCATCGATCAGATATGGGAAAGAAATCTGCTGTTGCTCTGCAAACTTTTTCATGTTATCGAATGAATCATCAGGATATTCAACGCTATCATTAGACATAATCGCAACCGACCCAATGCCATACTCTGCTAATTCATCGGTATCGCGAACAATTCTGTCAATCACTGCCTTTACATAAGGACAATGATTACAGATAAACATTACCAGCAAGCCATTCTCACCTTTACATTGTTCTAGCGTCCAGACATTACCATCAACACCCAGCAATGAAAAATCAACTGGTTTGGTACCAAAATCGCAAATAGGTGTTTCCAAACTAGCCATCATATTCTCCCAATGCACTCATTTGTAATGAAAAATGCTGCAATGGCTACCTACGTAGAGATCAATCTACACTCATGCAGCCTGTGAACAGTACATTGTACAACAAAATTTACTTTTAAGTCTAAAGTAAAAACCCACGTTCCAAGCGCCTTGATTCCTAAATCATTGCTGATGCTACATTCAGCCGTCCAGATAGTTAAAAACAAAAAATTAGTTTTACTTTTTTATTTCAATCTGTTCAATGCTGACATTGAACAACATACCTACTTGACGTCATGGATTCAAAGATATTTCAAGGAAAACCATCACACACATACTGTGATTTTTTTCACTGATATTTTCAATAAACTGGAGCCTAATGATTACTCCTAAGAAAATTAATACGAGGATTAAATCAATGAATATATTAAAACTGAAATGGATTAAATATATCGCATTCGTACTATTCATCAACGTATCTACATCAGCTCTTGCACTACCCAAAAATAAATATGAAATATTAAATCTTTATTATAGTGACGCGTCAAAGACAGTACATGTTGGTGCTTTTTTCCGTCCATGTTATGGCCGTGGCAGGCTTACAGGGAGAAAGACACAATACGTTACTGTGGATAGTAGCCCCTGCGAGATTATACCCAAACCAAAACCACCAGGAGTTCCCTGTGAATTCACTACGAATCCACATTGTCAAAATTTACCAACTCCTCGACCTTATGAGTAATCAGACTAAAACGTTTCACAATGAGTTTTTGTTTATTTGTTTATCGTGATAAATTGAATGAATATAGAGCTACTTGCAATACGCATAAATGAATGTGGCAATACGTCTACTCACTATCTAAGCCACTCTTGAGTTAAGCTGAACGTTTTGCATGAGGCTCTATAGATACAGGAACAACACATTGAACTAACACCCAATCGGAGTTCTTAAATGACAAGATTAAACAGACTATTTTTACTGCTAGCATTTAGTTGTCTCTTAATACCTTATGAAATTGCAAATGCTAACCAGTCCTTTCAGTTTGATATTGACACAGGTCACGTAAAACAAACTGGTGCGCGCTGCATTAGTGGCAACTGCACAAGCCAAGAAGCCAAACTATTCGGCACATTGACAGCTGAAATTTCAGATGACTCAATTGTGTTTTCAAACGCTAACGTTTCTACATCGCCAGATTTATCATTTAGACTTCCAGACAATCCAAACGAGGATAGTAACGGTGTATCGCGGAATATTGATTTCAGCTTTGACGGCAATCAATTGAGGGTTTCTGGAAAGATTGATTCACGCGCTTTTGATGGCCCACTGGAGAAATACGAGTTTGTTGCCGATGTGATAACGGTAGGCGAGCATGATGAGTTTGATCAGCATGATTTTTTTACTGCCCGATATGATTTCAGAAAGTGCGCATCACCTTGGTGCGGTGGATTTTTCGTCAAAGCGGTCAATCAACAAAGCACACGATGTGCGGATGGAATATCGCGAAAAGAGTGTTATGTCGCATCAATTGATCTAAAAACATTTAACCAGACCAATATCGATATCCGCTCCCAAACCCCGATTCTCCTTCAGGGAAAAATCCAAGTGAAGGATTTCGATACTCCGGACTCTTCTGCAACAATCAACCCCTCGCCCAAAACCCTAGGTGTGTTTATAGCTAAAGCCGGATATCTCTCTGCGACCAAACAAAATGCCAGCGGACTATTTGTCGGTCTTGAGGACAATGGTATCCGATGCGTTACTACACCCTGTTTTTCGACAGATCAATACATTCTAAACCACGATGAAATTCGATCTATCTCTAACATCAACCTGGAAAAAGCAGGTGCAACACAAAAACAGTTAGAATTGGCTTATTCAATTATTGCAAAGGGTGGAGTTCTTCTTGCATCAGGAATCAACAGGAGAATAGAAGAAGTTACAGGCACAGGCACCAGTTTTATCGCTAACCAGTTTTATTTACCCATTTTACCGATTGCTTTAGCGGATAATGCATGCCCCGATGGATATCAATACTCAGATGGTGAATGTAAAACACCCATTGGTTGTGTTGCCCCTGAATTAGAATTATGGGTCTATGGTGGAGTAAGGGATTTTGATCTGGAGACTGGAGAAGAAACTTCAAACATCACAAAAAGTTGTGTCGATTCATGTGATCCACCAGCCATTCCTGGCTCTGATGCTCCAGGAAGATGCTCGGTATATCTGCCTTAGGAGGGATTCAACCAGAAAACAGTAAATATTTTCTATCAGCGATAGTTACTTGATTGCCGATAGAAAATTTTACACCACTGGTGCTGGATACTAATTCTTGAGCATGCGAGGAGTAACAACTCAATAATTTTGCAAGAAATGTGACTTTCTTTCCCGAAATCATAATATAGACATTCTCTTGGTCTTGACCAGATTATAGAATTTCAAGATTCTATTGATCTAAAAAAGTCATTAGCATCTAACGATCTTTCTGCTCTTATCACTAATGATCCAAAGTTAATTTCAGCAATACCACACTCTAAATCTATTAATTCGTTCATCAATTAAATGGAAAGCACGGATGAGGAATAAAAAGACACTTTTGCGAGTTAAACTATTAACCTTCGCATCGATAACTATTTTGGTCACCGTTTCGATTTATTACCAATGGATCGAACATCAAAAAATAGACACTTGGGAAAAATTATATTCTCTTTCTGAATCAAACACACGTGTGACAGAAACGATACAAAGTGACAGCAAGAGCCTAAAAAACCAATTATCCAAAATTGAATCCCGAATGGCACAGGTACAGAGCAATATCCAATATTTAATGAGCAACCAGAATAATACTGTTAGTGCTCAAGAAGCGGGCAGGCAGACTGTTATAGAAAATGATGCTGTAAACTTCAAAACCACCGATTCAAATGAATACCAAACCCGTACTAAAATAAAAGACAATAAAGAACAGATGGAATTAATTGTTCAAGATGATGAGTCAACAATGTATGAACGAGAAGAATTATTGCAATCTATGGCTCAAGATACTGAATCTGATCCAGAATGGTCTATGGAAGCCAGCCAATCAATCTATGAGGCATTTTCCGATAATGAGATCAATAACAGCATTCAACTAGAAAATGTCGAATGCGGTGCAACACTCTGCAAAGCAAATCTATATTCTGATGGAACAACCAAGATAGAAGACAGTTATAGTGAAATTCTTAGTCGAATTCCTTGGCATGGTCAAGGATTTGCTCAAATTAATGAAGAATCCGGGTCTATTGATTTTTATTTGGCACGCGAAGGACACGAATTACCATATTTAGAAAATGAGCCCCATATTGCTGAACACAACTAGACTTCACTAAAAACATGATCAAGATCTGAGCAAGGAGACAACACAAGTATTGCGGAAAAGCACCTTTTATTGTTTGTTGTACAAGCCATTGTCAACCACATTGTTTTGATACAATAAACGGATGGATATTACTCACCTTATCGACCCTCTCAATGATGCCCAGCGTGAAGCTGTTACCGCACCTTTTCAATCTGCTTTGGTGCTAGCCGGTGCCGGCAGTGGTAAAACCAGAGTTTTAGTACACCGCATTGGCTGGATGATTCAGGTTGAAAATCTAGCACCTTACAGTATTTTAGCGGTCACTTTTACCAACAAAGCAGCACGTGAAATGCAAGGGCGCGTTGAAACTTTAATGCGGGAAGATGCCAGCACCGGCATGTGGATTGGTACTTTTCATGGTCTGGCACATCGATTTTTGCGGCGCCATACTGCGGCAGCCAAGTTACCTGATACATTTCAAGTACTGGATTCTGATGATCAGAAACGCTTAATAAAACGCATTATCCGCTCTGCTGAGTTGGATGAAACACATTTTCCCCCGAAACAAATACAATGGTACATCAACGGCCACAAGGATGAAGGTCGGCGTGCTGCTCATGTTCAGACAGAAGGTCAATTCTGGGAGCAAATGCAACAAATCTACAAAACCTATGAGGAGTTATGTCAACGCTCTGGTCTGGTTGATTTTGCCGAACTATTGCTGCGCTGCCTGGAAACACTGCGTGACACCCCTGAATTACTGGATCAATACCGTAATCGATTTCGCTATGTACTAGTCGATGAGTTTCAGGACACTAACACCATACAATACGCGTGGCTCAAGCTTTTAACCCAAGATCAGAACAATTTATTTGTGGTCGGCGATGACGATCAATCCATCTATGGATGGCGCGGCGCCCGAATAGAGAATATCCATAGCTTTCAAAAAGAATACCCAGACCATAAGCTGGTTCGACTGGAACAGAATTACCGCTCTACCGCAAATATTCTTAATGCTGCGAATGCCCTGATCGCTAATAATGAAAACCGTATGGGCAAAAACCTGTGGACTGATGACAAAGATGGCGATCCAATTACAGTCTACGACGCATTTAATGAACAAGACGAAGCATATTTTGTCGTCAATCGCATCAAGCAATGGATTGCTGAAGGTAATCTGCGCGAGCAAGCCGCTATTTTGTATCGCTCTAACGCACAATCTCGTCAATTTGAAGAACGCTTGGTCAATGCAGCAATGCCTTATCGTGTGTATGGCGGATTGCGCTTTTTCGAGCGAGCTGAAATCAAGAACACACTCGCCTATTTACGCATGATCACCAACCGCCATGATGATGCCTCTTTTGAACGCATTGTTAATTTACCAACTCGTGGTATTGGTAGTCGCAGCATGGATGTGGTGCGTGAAATCGCCAAAGCACAAAATTGCTCACTGTGGGATGCGACTCGCATGTTATACCGCGACGGTGGCTTAAGCGCGCGAGCAAGCAACGCTCTGAAAGGATTTTTGGAGTTAATTGAAAATTTTGCTATCGAAGCGGATGATTTATCGTTACATGATCAAGTGCGCTTGATCGTGGAGAAAAGCGGACTGATCGCACATTATGAAAAAGAAGGGGAGGAAAAAGGTGCAGCCCGCATCGATAACCTAAAAGAATTAGTCAACGCTGCGCGGCAATTCAAAAACGAATCGGATATTGATAATGAAGCCATGCAGGAACTTGACCTGTTTCTGTCGCATGCTGCGCTTGAATCAGGCGATGCACAAGGCGATATCGATGAAGATTGTGTGCAACTAATGACACTGCATTCAGCCAAAGGCCTGGAATTTGACCTGGTGTTTCTGGTTGGCATGGAAGAAGGACTGTTTCCCGGCCAAAAATCACTCGAAGAAATTGGTCGTCTGGAAGAAGAACGACGACTGTGTTACGTGGGAATGACGCGTGCTCGCCAGCAGTTAATCATCAGTCATGCAGAAACAAGACGTTTATACGGCCGCGAACAGCGCGCTCAACCCTCTCGCTTCCTGCGTGAAATACCCAATCAGTACCTACAGGAAATCCGTATGCAAGGCCAGGTCAGTCGACCTGTAACAGCCCATCAGGGCAATACAAAAACAAGCTGGACAAATAGTGGCTTTAATCTTGGACAACAAGTTCATCACAATAAATTTGGCAATGGTGTTATTTTGCAGCAAGAAGGTGATGGCCCTCAGGCTCGAGTACAGGTTAACTTTGAAAACGCAGGCAGCAAATGGTTGGTACTTGCCTATGCAAACCTGACTGCAGCTTCTTGAGCCAACCCCTTCAAGCGACGCTATACAGACTTGATTGATCACATATACGGTCAAATGGTACACATCGAGATAAGGCTGAACACTCCGGAGTTGAACACCCGAAATACCGACGATTTGATGAGCACCAACAAGGGCAAAAAAACTAAATCTTAAGAAATCACAGAGTTATTGCCCTGTGAAGATAACCCCTTGGCAAAGCCCCCCCAGTCTAAAAGTAATGTAATCATTGCAAACTCAGCCCTGATAGACACCTAAAATAATCAGATCACTGTCAAATCAAGTCTGAGCTAGTACATGATTGTAGTCATGAAGAAACGTGCACGTAATAACTTGAACAATTATGGTGCAGGATTGTTGCTTCTGACTAAACGATCTCAAGAGGCGCATAGTTGTTCTACGCAACGATTGTGATCGTTTAGTCAGGAGCAAAAAAAACAAGCCAGAATGTTCAAGTTATTTCATGCACGTTCTTAACTATTCCTTCGACTTGTTCAAAGAATCTTTCCTCGAATTTCTTCGATATTGTTCCATCTGCCTTTGGTGGTAGTCGTTCATTGTTTGATAATGAGCCACCAGATTGTTGGATTGATCAATTTTCTTTTTCTGTACTTGCATTTCATTCTGCTCCATTAGCATTGGAATCAGTATTATTAGACGTACAATCAGCATCAATTTTTTCTTCTGAGTTCAGTCGTTTTTCAGGAAAACACCATTCAAGGTGGCTAGACGAGCCACAAAAAAGGTTAAGCAGCGTACAACACTTACCAGACTTTCGGTATTAGATTACGTTTGTGTAATCAATAGGATTCCCTGTACCCCACAGACAGGAAGATTCAAATATGTGGTGTAATTTCTAACAGAAATATAATGCTCACCAAAACTGGACCAGTGTTTAAAATAGAATCTTGCCCTCAAAATTGAGGGTCAAGAAATAACCAGAATTTGAAAAAAAGCAGTGCATGCAAACCAAAGTAAAAACTGTAATAGAAATCATCCCTGAAGCATTCTCAACCAAGAGAAAACAGCAGGTAAATGACCAGCAGCTTACTGATATTGTTTAGAGAAGATTGGGAACCAGATAAATTCAAGACTGAGTGGAGAAACCACCACAATTCTCTATCGGATAGAACTGATGTATGCAATCAATCAGAACAGCAATAGCACAGCTAATTCCAGACAATCGGTGCTTCTTGCATCAACGCCATTTGTTCGCGCAATTCAAGGATATGATTTTCCCAGTATCTAGATGTATCAAACCATGGGAACGCTTTGGGAAATGCAGGGTCTTCCCAGCGCTTGGCGATCCAGGCGGTGTAGTGTATTTGGCGTAAGGTTCGCAGCGCTTCTATTAGATTCAGTTCTGCTGGATTAAAATCCCTGAATTGAGTATATCCCTCCAATACATCCATCAATCCAGTTGTCATGTTCTGGCGATCGCCAGACAGAAACATCCAGAGATCCTGAATTGCAGGACCAGTACACGAATCATCAAAATCAAGAATATAAAACTGTTCGCCACGATTGAGGATATTGCCGGGGTGACAATCTCCATGCAAACGCAGTGTTACCACCTGCCCTGCACGCTGATAACAAGCATTGATGAGTAACAATAAATCTTCAGTCAAAGTGGCGTAAGCAGTTTCCAGTTCAACTGGAATCATCCCTGATCTCAGCACATACTCACGCGGCAGCGTTCCCATCAGCTCACTGTTCAAAACTTTACGCTGTTCAAACGGTCTGGTAACACCAATATTATGGATTCGTGCAATAAGCCGACCCAATTGTTCCAGGTGATCGGGATTATCAAGCTCCGGCGCATGTCCACCACGACGCGGATACAAACTAAAACGATAAGCCTGATGATGGTGTAACATCTGCCCGCGGTCATCAACTAAAGGCGCAATCACTGGAATTTCTGCTTCGCTCAGCTCAACACTGAAAATTAATTCTTCTTCAATGACAGCATCGGACCAACGTTCTGGTCGGTAAAATTTTGCAATAATTGGTTGCTCACCTTCGATACCGACCTGATAAACACGATTTTCATAGCTGTTCAATGCCAGTAAATGCCCATCACAAACATAGCCTTTTGATTCAACAGCATCCAATACTGCATCTGGGCTAAGCTGGCGAAATGCCAGGGTAGATTCATCCGCCACTAGTCAGCACCTCTAACTGCTCAGTAATGCTCAGCCACTTGCTTTCCGCTTGCGCGACATCCTTGTTGATTTGTGTCTGTTGTTTCAATAATTGTTTTAGACGATCAGCTTGTGATGATTCATAAATAGCTGTATCTGCCAGTTGCTGGTCAATTTCCTGTTTCGCAGTTAACAACTTCTCAAGTTTCTTTTCCAGCTGTTTTGATTCTTTAGTGAGTGGTTGAATACGTTGTCGGGCTTCTGCTTGTTGTTGACGTTGCTGCTTGCGTTCACTGGCAGATAGTTTGACTGTAGCAACTGGAGCCTCTACTGCCTTCACTGGCTCTAACGCTGATTTTTTCTTTGCCTGAGAGCGATATTGGGTTATCCATGTCGCATACTCATCCAGATCACCTTCATAAGGTTGTACTCGCCCATCTGCTACTAACCATAATTCGTCGGTAACCGAGCGTAGTAAATGACGATCATGCGATACGACAATAATCGCGCCTTGATAATCTTGCAATGCAAGGGTTAATGCGTGGCGCATTTCCAGATCGAGATGGTTAGTTGGTTCATCCAGTAATAATAGATTTGGGCGCTGCCAAATCAGTAAAGCCATCACCAATCGTGCTTTTTCTCCACCAGAAAAACCAGCACAAGGCTCAACAGCTTGATCGCCATGAAAACCGAATCCGCCCAGAAAATCGCGCGCATCCTGTTCGCGTACTTGACGATTCATGCGCAGGATATGTTGGTAAGCAGATGCTTCTGGGTCGAGCTGTTCCAGCGTATGCTGAGCAAAATAGCCAATTTTCATTCCGTCAGCTGGATTATACTGGCCACTTAACGGTGCTTGTTGACCAGTCAACACACGAATCAACGTTGATTTCCCAGCCCCATTCGGTCCGATCAGAGCGACACGTGTTTCTGGGGTTATGGTTAAATCCATAGGTTCCAGAATAACGGTTTCTCCGTAACCAGCAGTGGCATCTGACAGCCTTAGCAAAGGATTGGGAATTTGTTTAGGTGTTAGAAACTGGAATTCAAAAGGCGAATCGACGTGTGCTGCAGCAATGGTTTGCATGCGTTCCAATGCTTTGAGACGGCTTTGTGCTTGACGTGCTTTGGTTGCTTGCGCACGAAACCTGTCGACAAACGACTGTATATGGGCACGTTCACGTTGTTGTTTAATATACATCGCCTGTTGTTGTTCAAGCGCTGCTGCTCGTTGGCGTTCAAAATCGCTATAACTTCCGCGATATAAAGTCAGTTTGCCTAATTCAATGTTGAGAATATGATTGGCAGTATTATCAAGAAAATCCCGATCATGCGAGATCAAGACTATCGTACCTTTAAATTCTTTCAGCCACTGTTCAAGCCAGAGAATCGCATCCAGATCAAGATGGTTAGTTGGCTCATCAAGCAACAATAGATCAGAACGACACATCAGAGCCCGCGCCAGATTCAAGCGCATTCTAAATCCACCGGAAAACTCACTAACCGGTCGCTCAATATCAGCCGAATGAAAGCCCAGGCCATCAAGTAATCGCGCTGCCCGTGTACGCGCTGTATAACCATCAATAGCGCCAAGTTCGCCATAAAGAACGCCTAATTGTTCACCATTATCGTTCTTTTCAGCAACTGAAATTGCACGTTCAATTTCACGCAAGCCAGCATCTCCGTCAATTACAAACTCAATTGACGATTGTGGTAATGGCTCGGTTTCCTGAGCAACATGAGCTATCACCTGCTTGGGGGGCATACTCAAATCACCTGCATCCTGGTGAAGACGACCCAGCAACATGGCAAGTAAACTGGACTTTCCAGTACCATTGCGACCGGTTAATCCGATATGCCAGCCGTCATGAATCTGAAAAGTTGCTTCACCAAAAAGCTCTGCGCGTCCTCGGCGTAACGCCAGATTGGAAAAACTAATCATCTGAATTTATTGTTTCTACTTAGGTGAATTGCGGTTGTGTGGTTGTGGATTTTTTTCAGCAACGACCACAATTCAATGTAGATTGATTGTGGCTTACAGGATGCTCTAAGAAGTTGTTTGGTTAAAAAAATGTCCAAGCGAAAAGTTCTTGAAACGATTGGATTTCTTCGCTGCTTCGAGGCGAATAGTTGCGCTATTTAACGAGGAGCAGCGGAAAAATACAACGATTTCAAGGGCTTTGCAGTGGACATTTTTTAACCAAACAGCTTCTAAGTATTCCCTGCAAACAATCGCTGTTGATTTGCTCAAACTATTATTCACGTTGATTCCGATTAAAAAAAGCATCATATTTTTCTACAGAAAAACCCAACATAAAACACCCTTCAAACTCCAATAGTGGTCGCTTAATTAAACTGGGATACGCCAACATGGCAGTAATAGCAGATGTCTCATCAATCTGATTCTTTATCTGATCCGATAAACCTCGCCAAGTCGTACTGCGTTTATTCAACATTGCTTCCCATCCGAGTTCTTTTATCCACATGGTTAGTTGTTCCTGATCAAGTCCATCAACCCGATAATCATGTAAGCGATACTCGATTGCATGATCTTGACAATAGCGACAGGCTTTTTTTATGGTATCGCAGTTTTTAATGCCGTATAAAGTTAACATTTGTTAATTATTTTTTACTGAATGAATGATACAACCGACGGTCAGATCAGCAAACTGGTCTCACATCTTGAATGGGCATCACCATCTTTAGGATTGTCCTAATATGCTTGCATTGAAAGATCGACTGTCATGCGCCACTGTTCGATGCCACCAGCAAGATTCATTACCTTACTGAAGCCTTTCTCCTGAAGATATTCTGCAACCTGCGAACTACGGATACCGTGGTGACAGATTACTACGATTTCCTGTTCAGAATTGAGAGTTTCAAGCGCATCTGGAATCGACTGCATTGGTATTAACAAGCTACCTTCAATCCTGCAAATTTCATGTTCCCTGATTTCACGAATATCCAGTAGAATGGGTAAAATAGTATCATTGTCAAGCTTGGTTTTTAGCTGTTGCGCAGTAATCTGTTGCATATCGAATTTATGTATTCTGTTTCATCTTTGCTAAGCCGTACAACAATAACAGAAAAATTAAAACGGAGTAACTTCGTAGGTCAGCCATCGTTCATCGGCTTTCTATCTATTGAACAATACATGCTATTGAACAATACATGACATTAACTGAATAAATTAAGATTTTTCGCTCGGATGATAGCACCAAATCATTGTACAATACGATTACGAGCGGTAGCCTACAAACATGAGTACCATAGTGATGTGGTGAATCCCTTCAAAATTGGCGCAATATTTTATTCTGGTATCAAGGCAGGAAAACAGGTTCAGAGTAAACGATACAACTGTTATTTTAATCTTGTACTGGTAGCAAAAATCAAGTTAAGCTTCGACTGTTATTCAATACACACTTCTAACGTATTAAACAACAATCTTTTAAATTCTGCTTTATCTACCTAAATATATTAAATACTAGTACTAAAACAAAGGAGGTTTTATGCATAACAATCTTATTGAGCAAATAGAGTATCAATTCGATGATGATGTTGTCGAACAACTGAGTCAGCTACTTGGCCAAAGTATTGTGACCACCAAAACAGCCGTTATGACTTCAGTTGTTGGTATTTTAGATGAAATCCTAGAGTTAAATGTAACTGATAATGACTCTACTCTATTAAAAACACTAAGAAATCAATCTGAGCGCTTACTGGATACTTTAGCGATCAAGCTAGGCAGTGGCCAACATAATACCCTGATATCAATAGGCACCGTCTTACTCAAATCATTAATGGGTGAGGAAAAACTTTCAAATCTAGTCACCACACTAAGTGAAACCAATGGTCTGGATCACGAGTCCATGCAATCAGTGTTAGGTCTCACTGCACCAGTAATCTTTTCATCAATAAGACGAATAGCCAGAACCGAGGAAATGGATAAGCCAGGGTTACAAAGTTATCTCGATGGTCAAAAAGACTATGTAGCCACAATGGCTCAGACATATATGGGGAATTACCAGCCAACTGATGATCAAGCACAAAAAACTCATCCAAAAAGCTCTTTGTTTAACAATCTGGCCTGGCTCGCTATCTTGATCGGCGTAGCTTATTCAGCATATAACTTTCTTGTACCACAAAATTCAAATAATATCGATACAATGAGTCAGAATGAAAATACACCAATCCCTCTTACTGACAGTGATAATGATGGTGATACGGCAAGTATTAGTAATACTCAGCGTGAATTGATCGATTTGCTAACTCATATTGGCAACACTTTTATCAAAGTTAAAGATCGAGAGACTGCAAAATACGCATTACCAATAGTACAAGAAACCACTAAAAAGCTTGAGACGTTATCAGATGAATACAAGGGATTACCAGAATCTGAAACAAAACGAATTAACACTGTTGTTCGTGAGAATATCAATGCACTTAAATCGACAAAAAAAGACTTTGAGTCTAATCCAGAAATCAGTTTAATACTTAACAATGCAATCAATAAATTAGTAGATACACTGAAACGATTTACCAAATCCTGAATCCTCACCATCTGGTGATCGCTTGAGAACACTGTAAACAATTGATTTGCTTCTTGTTAAACCAAGATTTTTCATGAACAAACGAGCAAATTACTGACCGATATCGATGTTTAGAAGCTATCAGAGGGCGAGAGAGAGTGTATTGTAGCTATTTGATTTGTTCTTTGCTTGCCATCGGCACTTGAAAAATCAGCGCATCCATGCAGCGACCAATTTCATGCATTCCGTCCTCCATTCACAATCATATTCAACGCAATAGTGTCTCTCGTCTGATTGAAAGCATGGTTGATGGCCTTTAATCTCTTGCACCGAACGCACTATATCTTGCTCTTTTTTCAAAAGCTCAACATTGTCAACACCGGCACCACGAGCAACACCTTTTAATATTTGTATATTCACTATATCTACCTTCTCAGTTGGCAATCCAGGGTCAAGACTAAGGTTAAATAATTTATTATGTAACAGCATCATTCATGCCATATTATCTTTTTTTTATATTTAATAATTGACTGATATGACAGTAGTTTTCACAGTATATACATACAGATTTATTTAAACAATAAAATATTACAATCCACTACATAATTAATATGTAAAACACCTTAAACTAAACGCATTAACATGTTAATAAACAAAGAAACATCTAGACAAAATAATGTCAATATTTTTTACAGTACAATTTAGCATTTCAACTTATTCGACTAATTTTATAGACATGCATTACTCATGCCATATTAGTGTCTATAACAAAACCCAGACACAACAACAATAAAAAGGCGTGATATAACCGTATTCTATAAGCTATATGACTCAATTATTGCCAGTTATTCTCATGAATAATTCAATTTGTTTGTATATGATCAATGAAACAATCACAATAGTTTTATCCAGATCATGTTCAATAAAAGAATATATATTTCATAAAGTTATAAGAAATGCAACCTAACGCACTCAATCGAGTAGAGATATTTGCACCGCTGTCACCACAATGCAGCAACTTTATATCAGAGGATCATGTTTTAAGTAAATTCGGTCAAAGATACAAGCAGCACCATGACACATCAAACAATTTATTCAGTCGTTTACTGGAAAATATCGCTATTATTAACATTACATTCTTCTGGTACACATTATGCTACATATCTACTATCAACCATTAACAACATAAAGCATCTATCTTGAAATAGAATTTCGGTACTTCAAGGATTTCGCTAAAACATAACCCATGACTATAGTGTCACATTATCAAATATGCTTATTATGGCCGCACCAAATGATTCTGATTAACTGAAGTCCAGGCACTGTTCATCTAGATTTCGTCAGCCAAATCATCACTTTGTGGTTTCAGCTTATGTCTTTAATAGTATGGCATTGATTGTTGATTTCTCGATAAAATCGTGGCATGAATGCTCTATATCAAGCACAAGTACTACCGTTGTGAAGAGCTGAGAAAGGAAGGAGCCATTGATCACATCGAATGATAATTATCAATTACGCAGCCATGTTTGTGAAATACACTATCAATTAGCAATATCTGTTAAAATGGCTGGCTCGATAACGCTTCATCTAAATCGCTGACTGACAACATAACCAAAATAACAGCTTTTTCAGGATCTAACCAAGTATGAACAATGCAAGAAATCAAGCCGAGTTAAAACTGGGTGTGCCTGGCTACAGCTATAGCGATCTCTACGATCCTTTGCGGTTGAAAGATTTATTTACTGATTTCAAACGCTCTCTGGAACAAACCAATTCTGAAATCTATGCTGAATATCTGGCTTATCACGATTGTCAGGGTGAAGGCATGTCACCTGAAGCAATCTCAGATGTATTGGTAAAAACCTCACCATTTGTCAGCGATTTTATTAGTCGATTGTTTCAAGTCGAAGCTGAACAAAAAAATCAGCGTGAAAAAACTCAAACTGAAATGGAGACAATTTTCAGTTTCAAAAAACTGGTTGGTTCCAGCAAGAAACTGTTTCGTAAAGATAATTCTGAAGACTGGGATTTTTCCCAAATCAATCAAACTGTCACCACATTAGTGCAAACACTGTTTAGTGGTGATGTCGATGACTCCGATAAGGAATTCCGTTTAGCCAGTGTTGCAACGACTTTGTTGTCATTACTAAATGCTGCCAAGCAGCAAGACAGTCCTGATACACAGACGTTGCAAGAAATAACTTTTCTTCGCGACACACTGTCAGCCAATCCATTAGCGACTGAGCAATTAAAAGACAGTTTGGTTATTGCCAGTGATGTCGAATTTGTACAATCACTACTACTGTGGATTCAGCGTTGGGCACATGCCATCAACACATTGCCTGATCATCATAATCTGGTCAGAGGATGGATGTCTTTTCACACACCTGAGCGACTTGATTTTGAACACCTGGTTCCTGTGCGCGAAGAATCAGGCGCTGGCTATACCAAACTGATGGGCCCGGTTGAAAAACAACGTTTGCGTGATGGCTTTGAACTTACCGACAAGCGCTTCAAATCACGCCAAGTCTTGAACGAAATCGATTTGTGCAAATTCTGTCATGATCGCGATGCCGATGCCTGCTCTA
Source organism: Methylococcales bacterium (assembly GCA_965224565.1). Taxonomy (GTDB): domain Bacteria; phylum Pseudomonadota; class Gammaproteobacteria; order Methylococcales; family DRLZ01; genus DRLZ01. The sequence continues at coordinate 2,347,237 of CBDCZN010000002.1, forward strand.
AAGGCATGCGCAATAAAAAAACGCAAGAATTTCATAAAAACCCGTTAGATATCGCCTTAACAGGTTGCCCTCTGGAAGAGAAAATTTCCGAAATGCATGTGCTCAAAGGTGAAGGCGATAATATTGCTGCACTGGCTTTGGTGATTATTGATAACCCCATGTGCCCGGGGACAGGTCATCGTATTTGTAATAACTGCATGAAAAGCTGTATTTTCCAAAAAAGTCAGCCAGTGGATATTCCTCAGGTAGAAACCAATGTTTTAACCGATGTGTTATTCATGCCGTATGGTTTCGAAATATACGGATTGTTAACACGCTGGAACCCACTAAATGTACAACGACCTTACGCCCTGCCCTATAATGGCAAGAATGTTTTAGTAGTCGGCATGGGGCCAGCTGGCTATACATTGGCTCATTATCTGATTAATGAAGGTTTTGGTGTAGTCGGTATTGATGCCTTGAAAATAGAACCGCTACCTGAATCAATCTGTGGAACCAGCACACAAGCACCAGAACCCATTGAAGATTTCAATACGCTTTACGAAGATCTGGACAAGCGAACACTGTTAGGCTTTGGTGGTGTTGCTGAATACGGAATCACCGTGCGTTGGGACAAAAACTTTTTGAAGGTTATATATCTAACCCTTTCCCGTCGTAACCAGTTTAGTTGTTATGGCGGTATTCGCTTTGGTGGCACGCTAACCATTGATGATGCTTGGAATCTAGGGTTTCATCACATTGGTATTGCCAGTGGTGCCGGTCAACCAACTGTGATTCCGCTTAAAAATAATCTGTCACGTGGCATCCGCAAAGCGTCAGATTTTTTGATGGCTCTACAGCTCACTGGTGCTGCAAAAAAAGGCTCTCTAGCCAATCTGCAAATGCGCTTACCTGCTGGTGTTATTGGAGGTGGCCTGACTGCTGTCGATACAACCACTGAAGCTATGGCGTATTATCCGGTTCAGGTTGAGAAAATAATTGATCGATATACCGTAATCAGTGCAGAAATTGGCGAGCAAGTATTCCGTCAACGCTTTGATGAAGAAGAAATTATCATTCTCGATGAATTTCTGGAACATGGCAAAGCCATCAAAGCAGAGCGCGAACGTGCTGAGCAAGCGGATGAACAACCAGATTTTCAGAGTCTTGTCGAGCAATGGGGTGGTGTTACTTTGTTTTATCGCAAAGGCATGTATGATTCACCCGCTTATCGACAAAATCATGAAGAAGTTAGTCTGGCTCTGGAAGAAAGAATTGCCTGGGTTGAAGGCATGAGCCCTGACGAAGCGATTACCGATGACTATGGTCACTTGAAAGCAGTCCGTTTTGACAAACTGGGGAAAACCGATGGTCGCTGGGCGGCAACAGATCAACAGATAGAAGTGCCATTAAAATCACTCTATATTGCTGCCGGAACGGCCCCCAATACAATTTATGAAGATGAATTTCCCGGGACCTTCGAAAAAGACTGGAAATTTTTTAAACGTTTTGAGCTGGAAAACAATGGATCAGCCAGTGAATCTGATTTAACGCTGGTTACTCCACCAGAAAACGACTATCCAGAACCTAAGATTGATCATCCAGCACCGTTAACTTCGTATCAACAAGATGGCAAATTCATTAGCTATTACGGGGATAATCATCCCGTGTATGCGGGTAATGTGGTCAAGGCAATGGCCAGCGCAAAAGATGGTTATCCCTATATCGTACAATTGTTCAAAAATGAATTATCTCAACTTTCCAGTGATAAACAAGCTGAACGCGATCAGGCACTACTAACATTTCAAGGAAACCTGGATCAGCAATTCCAGGCAACCATTAAAGAAGTTAATCGTCTCACGCCGACCATCATTGAGGTCATTGTCCACGCACCCATGCAAGCGCGTGGCTTTCATCCAGGGCAATTTTACCGTGTTCATAACATGGAAGCTCATGCGCCGGTCGTTAACGGCACAAGCTTGAGTGCAGAAGGTCTGGCTTTAACTGGCGCCTGGGTTGACAAGGAGCAAGGATTAATTTCACTCATCACTCTGGAGATGGGCAGCTCATCCCGACTATGCGCATACTGGAAGCCAGGCGAGCCGGTAGTGTTGATGGGTGTCACTGGCGCACCAACAGAAATTCCACGTAATAAAACTGTATGCCTGGTTGGCGGCGGACTGGGCAATGCTGTTTTGTTTTCTATCGGTAAAGCGATGCGTTCAGTTGGTAATAAGGTCATTTACTTTGCCGGATATAAGAACAGCTTTGATGTATTCAAGGTTAAAGATATTGAAGAAGCATCTGATGTCATCATCTGGTCAGTTGATCCCGGTGAGCATGTAGAACCACTTCCAATAACACGAGAGCAAGATAAATCTTTTGTTGGCAACATACTGCAAGCAATGGAAGCCTATGCAACAGAACAATTAGGTCATCAACAAATAGCACTGGCTGATGCAGACTTAATCATTGTCATAGGTTCTGACCGGATGATGGCCGCTGTACAAAATGCGCGCAATAATCAACTTAAACCGTATTTAAAACCAGAGCATGAAGCCGTTGGTTCTATTAACTCGCCAATGCAATGTATGATGAAAGGTGTCTGTGCACAGTGTATGTGTAAACATGTTGATCCTGAAACAGGTGAAGAAACTTTTGTTTATAGTTGTTTTAATCAGGATCAAAATCTACAGGAAGTCGATTTTGATCATTTACATGCCCGGTTAAGACAGAACTCTGTTCAGGAAAAACTGTCGAATTTGTGGCTGGATCATTTGCTGAATGATATGCCGTCACATCAATAACCAATGCTAGAACATTCAGTAGATATAAGGGATATTAAAATTTACCAAACAGTAATGCTTGCAAACAATTTATAGATAGTGTATTAAATCTGCCTTGATAAAAAAACACAATCCTGGAATAGGAGATAACAAATGACTGATCTTCGTCAAAACACCCCCGACATGCCGTTCAGTTTTGAACCTGTAGAGATTAAAGATGGGGAGGAGTATATGAGCGCACCACAGCGCCAGCATTTCAGAGAAATACTGACGAACTGGAAGCAAAGCCTGATGTCCGGAGTTGATGATACTGTGCTGCATATGAAAGATGATGCAGCAAATTATCCTGACCCGAATGATCGCGCCTCTCAAGAATCTGATTTCAGTATTGAACTGCGAACTCGCGACCGGGAACGCAAACTCATCAAAAAAATTGATGAGTCATTGCGCAATCTCGAATCTGAGGATTACGGCTATTGTGAAGATTGTGGCACTGAAATTGGGATACGACGCTTAGAAGCACGCCCAACAGCCACTTTGTGCATTGATTGCAAAACACGCGATGAAATCCGCGAAAAACAAATGGCTTCATAGGCACTCACTTGAAATAGTTATCACAGCCAGAAGATCATGAAACAGGTTTTTGATCAAAAGAAAGCGGTCACGTCAGTACCCTTGGCGTTAAATAACAGCTTCGCTTCATGAAACCACTGACAGAAACCCTATGGCTGAATAGCAAGTGCATTGATTGTATAGCAACGAAGAAAATACCGAATTAAAACTTCAGCTAAGATTACGTTGATTGTGAGTCAATATTGGACCATCCACAATCACTAGATTACAGTTATCGAGGGCGCTTCGCTCCTTCTCCTACAGGCGAGTTACATTGGGGGTCATTATTCAATGCGCTCGCTGGCTTTCTGCAAGCTCGCAGTCAACAAGGTGAATGGCTATTACGTATTGATGACCTGGATGCAGCGCGAATTCAGCAGCAATCAACAGATTCTATCCTGTTTACGCTGGATCACTTTGGGTTGCACTGGGATGGAGCAATACACTACCAAAGCCAACATATTGAAAGTTATCAAGCAGCACTTTCCGATCTACAGCGCAACAATCATGTTTATCCATGTCGCTGTAGCAGACGTCAACTTAAACGCTATCATAGAGAATACCCAGACACTCCTGACTATCCTGGTTTATGTCGCCATAAAGTGGTGGATACCAGCAAACAACATGCGCTTCGCATCAAAACAAAAAATAACGCCTCAATCGAGCTAAACGACCCACTCCAAGGCAAACAACAACAAATTCTAAGCAACACTTGCGGAGATTTTATTGTGCTACGTAGTGATAAGATTACAGCCTATCATTTGGCATCTGTGGTGGATGATTACAACCTGGGCATTACCCAGGCTCTTCGCGGTTATGACCTTCTACAATCTTCAATACAGCAGCACTATTTACAACAACTGCTTGAATACCCAGCGCCACAGTACATCCATTTACCAGTTATTGTTGATGATTCAGGTATTAAATTATCAAAACAAACCGGGGCTATTCCTGTTTCACATGACCAACCCACTGAAACATTGTACGCACTGTTGCTACAACTGAATCAGAAGCCCCCGGAGGACTTGCGTCACCAATCGCAAGAAACACTATTGGCCTGGGCAATCAACAACTGGTCAATTAGCCGTTTAACAGGTTGTACGCAAATTCTTCTACCAAAGATTATTCAGCACTGATCTGCTTTTCCGTGGATACAGCTTCTCAAAACAACCGAATCGTTTAAAAAGCCATCTGTATTTGAATCAGAACGTTCCAAAGGTTTGTAACCCTCGACCTGTATTATCAATTTTTTTTTTTGAAGAAGGATTTTTTTGTTTAATTGCAGCTTCTTGATGTAAAAGCACTTTATTACGCAAAGCCTGCAACTCATGGTTGCCAGGAAATGAGGCCAACCCTTCATTTGCTGCTGTTAATGCTTGTGTCGTATTGCCATCGGATAAAGCCGTTTTAACTAATAGTTGATATTCTAAAACCAGCTTGCTCAGACCTTGTTTAGCATCAATATTGGCAGGGTCAATTTGGAGAACCTTGTTGTAAGACTCAAAGGCGTTGTCATCGACAGGTTTGGTAAATCGCTTGGCTTTACGCTGTTTTTTTCCCAAGGCTAACAAGCGTTCTAACTGGTTACCAACAATTTTCTTAGCTTCAATAGCTTCATAAGCAACTTCTTTAAGATAAGAGTTGTTATCACTGGACTCTAGCGACAAAATTTCCTCTGCAACCTCAAGCACAGCACCAAAATCATGCTTATCCAGAGCACTGTGTATTTGTACTTGCAACTGCTGTTGAATGAACTGTATTCCTTTTATTGCCTGTCGATTGTTTGTGTCGATGGCTAGAATATCTTGATATGACTGATAGGCATTGTCACTATGTGGCTGAATGAAGTTCAAAAGAGCAAGTTGTTGATCGGCTCGATTGAGTAAGGTATCGATCTTTTTGACATCAATCTTTTCCTGTAGTGGCGCACGCTCCAATTCAGCACTGATTTTCTTTTGTAGTGCAATCAATTGCTGATGATCGGGAGTGACTCTAAGACCTCGTGCAATCAATAACTGGCTCTTATCTAGATTTCCTTCAATATGTAGCTTTTTCGCCTTATCCAGATAATAGTTTGTGATACGCAGCATCCCATCAAGCGCACGTTTATCATTAGGTATAATAGACAATATGCTGGAATAAGTTTCATAGGCATTGTCTTTTTCTGGAAACTTCAACTGTAAACTAGCAAATTGTCGTTCGGCGGTTGCCAGTAACTGCACCACTTTCTCATCATCTGTTAAAGTGTCTGATTTATTTGAAGTTCCCAAGGGTTCCTGGTTTGTTGCTTGTGCTGTATTCGTTAAATCCTTGGGTTTCTCAGCCTGAATGATTAGCTTCTGAATTCTCTCAGATTTCGGGACAATTTCTGCCGCTCGTTCCAGATAACGCCTCGCTTTAACAGTCTCTCCCGCACGTAATTTGCTTTCTGCCAGTTCAACATATTTCTCTGCTATGCGTTTAACACCTTGATTGGCAATAACACTGCGTGGATCTCTATCAAGTATTTTACGATAAATAATCAGGGCATTTTCACCTTCAGAAGTCGTCGGGCTAAACGCATTAAAATGTCGTTCTGCAATGGCAAGCTGTTTTTCAATTGCCACTTGTTTTGCCCTCTCTTTCTGCTGACTTTCGTTAGACAAGGCAGGTTTTCGAACCAATTTATTTGAGTGTTCAACCAATTGGTTATTCTGTTTCTGCTCTGGAATTTGTTCTCCGAGTCTCTCCTTAGCTGGATAAGTTTTGAAATCATTGGGAACCTTAATTTGCGGAGATTCTTGCACTGAAAAAAAACCATCCCAAGAGATACCCAGCACCAGGACGATCCCAGCCAGGACTAACCCAGTTAATAATCTCGGTTTGGAAAACGAGTCAACACTATTTTGCTCAGTTGTTACTCTCACACGTAATTTGTAACGTGTCGACCCAGCTTCTGGTGGGCTTTCATGCTGAGCATCGTTGGCGGATTCATGAATCAAGGCTGCACTGACCACATGTTTCTGCTGAGCACAACTGCGCAACAACGCTTCATCACAAATCGCATTGATTTTTCTCGGAAAACCTTTGCTATATTGATAAATTGCCAAGCAGACCTGCTCATCAAATAATTTTTTATCGACTGCACCAATCATATTCAGCCGATGGTTAATGTAACTTTGTGTTTCATCAGCTGTCAGGGCTTTAAGCCAACAGACTGTATTTACAGATTTTGGTAACCCATCTGACTCCAATACATTGAGTAAATCTTCTAACTCTGGCTGACCAACCAATATCAACTGAATAAGCTGGTTGTTTTCACTATTAAACTCCAACAACAACTCAATGCCTTTTAACGCATCAATGTACATATTGTTGGCATCATCAATTATCAGTACGGATGGCTGTCCATTTTGTTTTTCGAACTCGGAGCTCAATACATCCCGTAATTGCTGTCGCATCTCTTTAGTGCCAAGATACTTTACCTGATGACCGAAGCTAGCCAGTGTTTGTCGAAACAATTCATGGGCAGATTTAAGCTGTCCATTGACCAGCCCAAGGTTAGAATTCTGCAAAACATGCTTGCGTGTATAGTTAATAAAGGTTGTCTTCCCTACCCCATCCTCTCCGAGCACCAGAGTTAAAGGAACTTTTTTATCGAAATTACTGGCTAGATGAGCCAACGAGGTTTCGTAGTTTTGGCTAAGATAGATAAAATCAGGATTATGGTTGACAGCCGGAGAAAAGGGCATGTCTCTAAAACCATAAAATTGTTTATAGATGTCAGGTGCTGAATCTTGCATAATTTCCTCACATTTACGCATACCATAATACATAAAACACTTTTCATGCCATTATACATATTTAATCGAAGTCACTAGTTGAAAAATAGTTTCTCCTTGAAATAATCGGTTTGTTTGGCTGGGCATTTACAAGCTACTTCTTATTTTCAAGTAAAGTCCAATCACTAAGGCTACAAACTTAAATTAAATATACACATTAACAATAATTGATTAAAAAATATTATCAACCCATTTCTTACATATTGCTTTTTCAAAGCATCAAAGTCTTAAGGGTGCTTCTAATAATTAGGATTTTTGTTCGAATTCAAGGCGGATGATTTTCGAGAACCGCAGTGCATATGGAATACATGAGGATCGCAGAAAACCATCCAGCGCTGAAATCTGGCAAAAAGACAATAATTAGAGATACCCTTAATACTTGCACAACGATAGTGTAACTAAACCATATTATCTTGAACTAACATTAAATGTAATCAGATGATACAAACTATTTACCCATTTTTTTGGGAAATTACCAATGCAGATATTGCATGCACTGAGCAGTACTTGCCAATAATCAGCATAGAATGCACGACTAGCAATACCATCTCACATTCAATATGAAACATCTACCATCTATAAGATTAGACAACAGTTGTTGATGCTTTATACTAGGCAAATTGTACAAGAGTAACTTCCTATAACACCGAGCAATAGAGAGCTATCTTACCTAACATCAACAGTGAGAGATTTCACAATGGCAAAAAAAATCGGTATTGCTGCCTTGTCCGCATTTATTTGGCTCGAACCAGCAAGTGCCCTGGATTTAAGTGTACAACCACGGTTTAAATCCGGCATCCAGTATTACGAGTACGAAAGAGAATCTTTTCAATCCGTTGTACAGGGGTCTCAAGGCCAATTTATTGAATCGCTAGGCAAAGCCAAAATTCGAAACTGGCTGCCATTTGTGAGCGGTGGTGCCACTGTTTTCATTGATCGTTTCTTTGTCGATTTCAATGTGCAACATTCATTTGATGGAGAGGATCGCTCCAATTTTAACAACCAGGATTTTGTAGCTGGGGGTAATTCGTTACCGACCGATACCATCGGTCGCACCAGTAACACTATAAATGCCAATTTTGATCGACTCGAATGGGCAATATCAGTTGGCTTTGAAGTCTATGATAACCTGGTATTGTTTGCGGGCTATAAACAATCTACTACCGACTTTAACACCGATATACAAGGTGATTTCAATAGCCTTCAAGCTAGTAATATGATACCAATCCCGTTTTTAACTGGTTCATATACCGGCGAATTGGACCTGGAATTAGAATACGATGGCCCATTCGTTGGCACAAGTTATAACTGGAGAATTAAACAGGGCTTTATGGACGGAGCACTATCATTTAATTTTGCTGCTGCATTCCTCGACGGCACTGTTGATTTGAACTTCCGCAATGTCGTTGCGAATACAGTTTCTGGGGGAACGTCATTTGACTTCCAATCATTGAGTGAAAACCAGTGGAATGACATTAAAGGCGACAGTATAGGCCTCTCTTTTGGAGTTGCCTGGCGAGGCATAACCCCAATCTCAGGACTCACTTACTCGATGGGTGTCGCAGGCTATCGCTATGAATTTGATAGTAACAATTCGTCTGATTTTAATGAAACACAGGTACGCATGGATTTCGGCCTTGCTTATGCCTTCGATATTTAAAACCATTAATACTTCTTGAAAAACACTTAACTACAAGTATCTGTTTTTCTTTTTTGGCTATTCATGCCATTAGTCTCCCACTTTCATGCGATTAGCAGATTGTCCACCCATTTAGAGTAAATAAATCCTTAAATCAACTACCACGTTTATAAAACGTGGTTTGAATTCGGCCTATAAGGCCGTCCTCAGCAAAACCCCAAGGGCCTTGCTGAAGTAAGTCTAAGCTGTTCCCACTATTTTTAGTGTTTATTGGTCGTCTTGGTATCTAACATACTTTCTGATCATTTCTGCATCCATACCTACGGTATCCACACAATACCCTGCTGCCCAAAAATGGTTGCCCCAATATCGTTTTGATCGCAAACTTGGAAATTTCTGAAATGCTTGAATAGCCGTTTTTCCCTTTATCTTCCCCACCAAAAATGAAATTGAAATTTTAGGTGGAACCTTTACGAGTCAATGGACAGGATCTGACTGAACATTTAATTCAATCACTTCACATCCTGATCGCTTGGTATGTGCATAAATGCTCTGGTATACAAATTTTCCAATGTCACCCTTTAAAATTCGATACCGATATTTTGGCACAAAAACAATGTGATACTGGCAAAACCATATGACATGTGATAATTTTTGAAATCTGCTCATTTGTTTTCTCCTAATTGAATTGCAGGAACAACTCAACTAAGAAATACACTTGGGCAGATCTTTACGCAAAGCTTTTTTTACCCCCGCCCACAGCAATGTCACTAACTTAAGCTCAACTCATTGTAATCACAGCATTCTTTTATAGCACGGATGAAATTTCCGACGGGCACCACTGCGTTTTTTGCGTTCAAAGCGTCTGTCTGGCCGTATAATCGTCAGACTTTGCCTGATTGTTTCCACTAATTGTTCGTATCCCTGCATTGATATCAAACCGTACAAGCATTTTACGATGGTATCTTTCATCGTTGACAAGGCCTGTGCAAAATTAATCTGGTAACGGCATTTTCGGTGCGGTAGCGTCTGATCTGGATGTCGCTGTGCGGCAAACACCGCAATGGCTGTAAGATTCAAACTCAGGATACGCGCATGATAATCTTGTTGCACACTTAACACTGATTTGCCGGTAAAATTCTCGATCTCCAACCAGGATTTCTGGCGCTTATAGCCTTCTTCGATTTGCCAGCGCAGATGATATAACGCTTTAAACGCATGGACTGGATAACGTTGTGTGTTCAACAGATTGGTCATTAAAAAGTACACTTTCTTTTTCACTGTGATGTGGATTAGTCGCACTGTCTGTGATTCAACTGGCAAGCCTCTGCCGAGGCATTTGTGTCTTGCCTCATCGCTGGCCGTCAAGGTGACGATCTGCTGCTTGGCTCCAGAGGCAACGAATTGACTGACTTCGGTATTAAAGTCGGCTTTGACACGCATACACCAGTCACGTTGATAAAACTGATGTGCAGCCATCAACCAGAATGCTGGATAGCCTCTGTCGTACAGGATTAAATCACCGGCTTGCGTGGCTTCCAGGTGTTTGAAGGCAACCTCGCGTTCATCACTACGATAAGGAAACAGCTGTGCATCAATAATGATTTTCTGATGGATATCGTAGAGTGCTGAACCGAGCGCCATTGGCACTTCATCGGTATGCTGGTTCGATTGCCCACCAAATTCAGTATGAATCGCCTCCTCATTCGGCAAATGGTATTTCACTCCATCCACAGCCAGCACACGATGTCCATTCCAGGTCTGTGCTGTGACTGCTGGATAAAAGTGGTTGATCACATGCCTGTTCAGATCAACAAAGGCAGTTGCTGAGAATTTCAGGCGTGCTTTGAAAAAAGCGGCGGCTGTGACTTTAGGTGTCGGAACATCCAACTGGTCACGGATCTGAAAGAAGCGATTGAGCTCTGATTGAGTGTTGCCTTTGAGCATGTTTAAGCAATAACTGATCAAAACAGGGAGTGTCAGGCATCGATTACGTGTGAAGTCCTTGTCATCAATACGGTGAGTTTCGATGAAAGCGGCGCTGTTAGTTATTTTGGTTATAAGCTTATAGGTATTAGGAAATAAGAGTTGGGTCGATCATTGGGTGCCTCATGCGGGTTGTTTTGTGAGTTAATTATACGATATTTCAATCAGTTATAGGGGGTGGATGTAACTTCTCATTATTTACAGGCAATTACGAATTAAATGTAATAAACTACATTCAATGAATTCTGTAAAGCCGCTATTGCCACCCATTTCAGATGCTGATCGCACGCCACTAGTCGATGCGTTGCTTGAACTTCTCCAATGGCAATCAGATCGCATTGAGCAATTAGAAGATGACATTCACAGGTTGAACAAACAGACTCGAAAACCTAAATTCAAGTCCAGCGGGATGGATCAACAGACAGAACCAGAAGACGATAGTGCTCGTACCGGAAAAAAGAAAGGCCCCAAACGCAGTAAAACCCAGCATTTGACGATTCATGAAGAGCGCATCATACAGCCCGCCAATCTTTCGGAGGACGCACGCTTTAAAGGCTATCGAGACATTATTGTTCAAGATCTGATCATTTGTCCTCACACCATTCGTTATCGTCTGGCCGAATATGAAACCAGTGAGGGTTATGTCATTGCCCAGTTACCTGAATCGGTTCGTAGTGGCCATTGGGGATCAAACTTACACAGTTTTATCTTGTATCAATATCATCATCAGCACGTCACTCAGCCCCTGTTGCTGGAACAACTGCATGATCTTGGTATTGATATCTCCAGCGGTCAATTAAGTCAAATGCTGACCAAAGACCTTGACGTGTTTCACCAGGAAAAAAGCGATCTGCTGCGTTATGGACTGCCGCTGTCCAGCTATATTCACGCAGATGACACCGGGGCTCGCCATCAGGGCAAGACCGGTTACTGTACTCATATTGGCAATGAGCTGTTTGCCTGGTTTGAAAGTACTGAGTCTAAAAGTCGTGTTAACTTTCTTGAGCTGCTGAGCAGAAGTGGTTGCCAGGCCTACGTCATCAATGCGGGTGCTCTGGAATACATGCAACGCCAAAAGCTTCCGAAATTTCTATTGGAATCGCTTGAAACCCAACCAATTAAATTTGAGACACCCGCTGCTTTAGAGCACTGGCTGGAAGAGCAAGGGATCACCAATCAACGTCATCAGCGGATTCTCACCGAAGGGATGCTGGTTGGGCGCTTGCTCGATCAAGGCATTCCAATCAATCTTGGCATTGTGAGTGACGATGCGGGGCAATTCAATGTCTTTGATCATGTCCTGTGCTGGATTCATACAGAGCGACTGATGACGCGGCTCATTCCTGTGAATGATCTGCAAAAGCAAGCAGTCAGCTGGGCGCGGGATGAAGTTTGGTCGATTTATGCGGGTTTGAAAATCTATAAAACAGCGCCTGACCCAGCGCACGCAACGCGCTTGAAAGCGCAGTTCCATCAACTGGTATCGACGCGCACCGATTATGAAACGCTGAATCAGATCCTGAAACGCATGGGCAACAATCAGCATGAATTATTCCGTGTATTGGAAAGACCGGAGATTCCCTTGCACAATAACCTGAGTGAACGGGATATTCGGGATTACGTCAAGAAACGCAAGATCAGTGGGAGCACCCGCAGTGAAGCGGGTCGGCAATGCAGGGACACCTTTGCCAGTTTAAAGAAAACCTGTCGCAAGCATGGGATTTCGTTCTGGAGCTACCTGCTTGATCGTACGTCGAATGCGAAACAGATTCCTCCAATGGCGGATATTCTTCAAGCTGCTGCCTGTGGATAATGAGAAGTTACGGGTGGATTGCTTAAGTTAGTGACATTGCCGCCCACAGGGCGCGGTTATCTAAGTTGTAATATAACTTGTCACTATATACCCAAGCAAGATAAGATGCGACAGCAATTTTTGATGTTTTTACTAGCAGACTATCCGAGAATAACCTCCATTGCACCAAACAATGGAGAGCCGTCTGAATAACATGAACAATGAGAAACTTTACAATGATAAAAAAAATTAGTATAGCTGCCTTGACCACATTTATTTGGCTCGAACCAGCAAGCGCCCTGGATTTCAGTATACAACCACGGTTCAAATCCGGAATCCAGTATTACGAGTATCATTCAGAGTCTTTTCAGTCCGCAGCACAGAATTCTCAAGGCCAATTCCTTGACACGCGAAGCAATATCAAAATCCAGGACTGGCTGCCGGTTGTGAGCGGTGGCGCTACTGTCTTTATTGATCGCTTGTTTGTAGATTTCGATGTGCAACATTCATTTGCTGGAGAAGATAAAGTTAATTTTGATAACCAGGTATTTTTAGCCAGAGATAATTCAGTTCCAACCGATGTCATCTCCCGCACCAGTAACACGATGAATACAAATATTGACCGATTTGAATGGGCAATTTCGGTTGGTTTTGAGGTGTATGATGATCTCGTGTTGTTCGCTGGATATAAACAATCAAATACCGATTTCAGCTCCAATGTACATGGCAACATCATGGGTTTCCAGGCGGGCAATATGGCGCCAATCCCGTTTTAACCGGGTCGTATACCGGCGAATTAGACGTTGAAATAAAATACGATGGCCCGTTCGTCGGCGCAAGCTATAACTGGAGAATTCAACAGGGGTTTATAGACGGAGCACTAGCATTTAATTTTGCCGCAGCGTTTCTGGATGGCACCGTCGATTATAACTTTCGAAATATCAATGCAAATACTGCTCCAGTAAGAGATTCATTTGACCCCCAAACATTTGGCGAGCAGCAAGCCCCCGACTCTAAAGGCGACAGCATTGGCCTTTCATTTGGAGTCACTTGGCGAGGCATTACTCCAGTTTCAGGGCTAACTTACTCGATGGGTGTCACAGGCTATCGTTATGATTTTGATAGCTACAACAATACGCCAGATTATCATGAAACCCAGGTGCGTATGGATTTCGGTCTCGCTTATGCCTTTGATATTTAAATCGTATTTCAAACACATATTTGCTCAGTTTATGTAGGCTAGGTTTTCAAAGGCCAGCTATAGAATCTATGCTTTTTTGCATAACAGCGGTGTCAATGTAATCAACTTCCTGTGACAGCCCTATACCCTTAACCAGAGTAATGGTTAACTGGCCACCTAAATGTTGTCGAAATTCATCGAGTGCTGTTTCTGTACTCACTTGTTTGAGAAGTGCTGTATTCAGGTTAAACCCAAGCGTCTCAAATAGCTCCAGAATCTTTTTCAGTTCCTCAGCAGATATCCACCCTAGTTGATAAGAATAATGACTGTCGACTGCAATGCCAATAGCAACGGCTTCACCGTGGCGCAACTGGTTTTGAGACAGCTCTTCGAGTTTATGAGCAAGCCAATGACCGAAATCCAATGGTCGTGCAGATCCATTTTCGAAAGGATCACCGTTTGTTGCTATATGCTCAAGATGTAGCTTTGCACATTGATTAATCAACATCTGTAGTGGGTTTTTTTCAAAACGCGCAAGTGCTTCGCGCTGCTCATATAGAAAGTCAAAAAAGTTTCTATCTCTAATCAGAGCAACTTTAATCGCCTCGGCCATACCAGCGCGTTTGTCACGATCATCCAATGTTTCTAAAAAATCATAATCGCTGATAACTGCCCAAGGTGCGCTAAAAGTGCCAATAAAGTTCTTGCGCTGATTTAAATTAATTGCATTTTTAACGCCTAAAGCGGCATCATTCTGCGCTAATACAGTAGTTGGCATACGAATTAAACGCACGCCTCGATGCGCTGTAGCCGCTGCATATCCAACCGCATCAATCACCGCGCCGCCGCCAATCACTGCGACAAATGAATGTCGGCAAATCGCTTGATCGGCAATCAGTTGATAGATTTGGCTGATGATTTGTAGGTCTTGTTTGGCGATTTCACCACCAGGAACGACGAAAATATCTCCTGCTTGAAGCATGATGTCGTTATGTTGTGAAAAATAGGTCTGTATCTGAGATTCCAAATCTGGATAAGCGGCAATTATTCCGGAATCAACAACAACCAGTACTCGGTGTTGTTGCTTTCCAGCTTGTTCCACAACATTTCGAAACGCAGTATTTTCTGGATTAAACACTGCATTTGTATAAATAACCGGGTATTCGTAATTGACTGTGAAATGCTGGCTTATGTTGAGACTCATTCGTTATTGTTTACCTATCGATGTATTGGTTATCCCCAGGCGCTTGAATATTTCGCCAATCGTGAATAACTAAAACTATAGTCCAAATAAGACAGATCACCAGTCCCCATAACTCCCGAACGCCCTCTTCTATAGTATTTTTCATTCCAACAGCCATGAATGCATCGAAAGAAGTATTTGCAAAGCTGTCCGACCATTGAAAAACCCCAAAAGCATACAATAAAAGCAGCGTTACCAGAAACCAGCGAAGCTGGATACCAGCATTAAAAGTGATTAAGACTGTCACCAGTAAAATGGCACCATAGGCCAGCATCCACATTGCCCAATCAGGATCATTAAATTGAACAACAACAGACATTAAAAAAAACACCATCATAAAATATGATAGAAATCTAAAAAACATGCTTCGTCACCGACTATTAATGAAAACTAATCCATTGGTTAATCAACAGTTTAGTTAAATAAGGTTTACTTGAAAAACTTGTATATGAGATGTTCGACATCAGTCAAAACAGATGCGGTTTCCACCATCTCGGAAATAGTGGATATCAGCAAAGGTCCCTCCTCTTTAGAATCAGCTAGTCGACCATGGCTCCCCTTGACCAGAGAAGCATCCAGAGGAATAACATCCATTAACATACGCATTCCCAGCTTCTTTTGTGCTATCCGCCGCGCCACTTTTAGACCAGGAAATCTTATCTGAGGATCCACAAATAATTCAACCGGGTCATAACCTGGCTTGCGGTGGATATCAACAGTTCGAGCAAAATCCGGTGCCTTTGTTTCATCCAGCCAAAAATAATACGTAAACCATGCGCCTGGCTTGGCAACGGCTATCAGCTCACCTGACCTCTGATGATTGACTCCCATTGTCAACTTTCCATCTGATCCCAGAACTTGTTCAATATCATCACAAGATTCAAGCAGCTTTGTGATATTGGGAATATCGTCGCTATCTTTGATATAAATGTGGGCGATTTGGTGATCAGCCACTGCAAACGCCTTAGATGCACCATAATCGAGTAACTCCCATGAGGCAGATTTTCTCAATTGTAGATAACCATGTTCATGCAGTAAGCGATTGATATGCACAGGTCGGGAAACCTGAGTAATCCCATATTCTGATACGACTAATACTTCTGCACCAAGTTTTCTTACTCGGTTAACTAACTGACCAATTATAGCATCGATGGCTTTGACATCTTTCCCGATTGCTGGATCTTTAGGGCCAAGACGTTGCAAGTTATAATCCAGATGAGGTAAATACACTAGCTGAAGATTAGGCTGGTGCCATTCAAATTCTAATGCTGCCGCATCCGCAATCCATTGACTGGATTTAATATTGGCTTTTGGCCCCCAAAAATCAAAAAATGGGAATTTCCCTAATTCAGCTTCAAGACGTTGAAATAAGTCTGGCGGTGATGAGTAAAGACCAATTTCTTTGCTGCCATCAGCATGATAATGAGGGCGAGGTGTCACTGAAAAATCAACATCCCCATACATGTTGTACCACCAGAATAATCGTGAACAGACGAATTGAGGATTATCTTGTTTTAGCCTTTCCCAAACTTTTGGTGATTGAACCAGTTGATCCGGTTGTAACCAGAATTTGACTTCTGCAAGTTCTCGCCAATACCAGCCATTACCAACAATTCCATGCTCATTGGGCAATTTTCCGGTCATCATAGAAGCTTGGGCGCTAGTTGTTACTGCTGGAAAGATACCTTCAACAGGTTGCATGCCACCGTCGCAGATCAGTTTGTTGAGATTTGGCGTGTGTTCTCCTAATAAACTCGGGGTCAAGCCAACAACATTAATCACCACTAAAGACGATGATGTCGATCGAATCATCAATCCACTTCCTCAAGTAAATGATACTGTTTTAATGCTGCCTCAATAAATGCCAGTTCAGCTTGTAATCCTGTAATCAGTTCAGCATCGTTATTAGGACGATGCTGTTCCGGCAATACACCCCAACTATAAGTTTCAAGCTCCAAGTGTGGCAAACACTGCGGGTTCTTAGATAAAAACATAAACACAGTGTTGATCTCTGCAGAGGTCGTCGCTCCACTCTCATTACCCAGATTAGATTTATGCACCGGCACGTGAAAGTGTATCCGCCATTCATTAACCATGCTGAAACGTTGATCATTCAAAGCAAGCTCCAGATCATCACAAAAAATTCTGTCGCCACTGCTTGTTAGTCCAGTGACCTGGTGTAAATACCTCGATTCTGCAAATTCAGATAACCAGCTTTTGACTTCTGACAGATTTGGCTTGCTCACACTTAAAGCACTGGAAATCTGGATTTTACCAATACTGATCCCTGCATTAACAATGGTCTGTAAGGAATCATCAATATTTTCGTACATGACCGCCTGGTGACAAACATCAAAACAAATACCCAGATGCCTGTGTAACTGGTTAGAACTCAACCCATAAAGCTTGGCTACAGGAGGCAATTGTTGTTGAAAAAAATCGATCAGTTGCGAGGTCTCCTGGAGCACACAACCAGGCTCCATTTCAAGACATAATTGAATATGTTTGCCAGTATCGTTCTCCAATGTCACCAAAGTGATGACTATTTCACAAAGATAGTTGAGTGCCCGAGCATGATCCTTGTCAGTCCATTCCTGAGCATATCCCAAGGGTAAGGTGGATAGTGTACCGAAGTGTTCTTCAGGTGACAGAAGCATGGCCAGTAGTTGTGCAGCCTTACGGGTATATTCCAGGCGTTGCACTTCACCCCAATGGGGGCGATAAACCGCCTGTTTGACTCGTTCTGCATGAAAGTTACCGACAGGGAAAGCATTTAGAGTGACCACTGAAAGCTTATGTTCAAAGAGGGTGTTTTTTAGCCTTTCTAGCTTGTTCTTGTCTGAAACATAGTCATTACAAGCTTGCTCGCTCAACCAGAGTCCATGTTGCATGGAAGCAAGTCCGCGCGCTTGTCTTAATGGATTGGTAAAACGCTTGATATTATCTTCAACCAGACTGGATGATTCACCTGGGTGAACATTGCTACAATATCCTATCCAACTTGGTTTCCAGGACATATCAGTCTTCTATTATAGGAGCTTGCCCTCGCAGTGCTGAGTTTTCCTCCCAGAGTTGGCTTTGATCGATAACAGGTCGTGTGACTTCTTCAAGACTAATCTTGCCGCTTTGTGCATAGAATGCTATCGGGTTTTCAAAAAGCACCTGGCTAATCACTGCATCTTCGAAACCTGCTTCGCGCATGGCAGCTCCTGTTTTAGGGACTTTTAAAGGATCGCTTACACCCCAGTCTGCTGCACTATTCACCACCATTTTTTCTGTACCATATTGTTGCAATAAAGCCACCATCCTGGATTCTGACATTTTTGTTTTCGGATACACGGAATGACCACGCCATGCGCCAGTTTCCAGTACTAATGGTAATGTCTGTTCGTTGAGGTGGTCAATCATCACCAGTTCCTCATTAATTCCAACTTCACGCATTAAAGCTATCGTGCGCTCAGTGCCTCTGACTTTGTCACGATGCGGGGTATGAACCAGTACTGGCAGTTCCAATTCCTTAGCCAACTGCATTTGTTCAGCGAAAAAACGTTCTTCATTTGGAGTAATATCGTCATAACCAATTTCACCAATGCCTAACACGTTTTCCTTGCCACAATAACGTGGCAATAGTTTCATCACTGCTTCAGCCAGGGGGATATCATTCGCTTCTTTCGGATTCATGCCCATCACACAATAATGGCGAATACCAAATTGAGATGCTCTGAAGTGTTCCCAGCCAACCAGTAGATCAAAATAATCAATAAAAGTACCAACCGAAGTGCGTGGCTGCCCTTGCCAAAAAGCCGGTTCCAAAACGGCTATCACGCCTGCTTTAGCCATGTTCTCATAATCATCTGTGGTGCGCGAAACCATGTGAATATGTGGGTCAAAATAATTCATACTGACATCCCAATCTTTAATAATGCTATCTTTTTTTAAAAACTGCCATGTACTTTGGCAGCACGCTGGAGATTGGCTGGCAAAGCCAATTGCCATTGGCAACCTAACAATGCCAGCTGACACCTCGGTTGTTGTGGATCTGATGCTAAAGCAGACTCCCATGCTGTCAAGCCTGCTTCACTCATTATGGAAGCATCAACCGCCAACCAGATGCTTTCTGGAATGTCTCTTCCTGCATCCAGGCGCTCTTGTGCATAATCAGCAGACATTCGACCCAACTCAGGATTTCGAGCGCCACGCAAGCCTTCCACATTGAAAATATTGATGCCCATAAATAACGATTTAAGTACCACCTGGTTAAACGCTGGCAGAGGAAAATTAACCACAGGCCAGGGATTTTTATAGATCAAAGCAGAAAATAACGCGAGTGAATTTGTGCGTGCTACATCAATTATATAATCCGTCGAATTAACAGTAAGATCCATCAACGCCAGACCCTTTAGAAGAGAGGCACGTTCCCCGCCATCAGAATAACGGTAACATAATTGAAACAGCTCATCAGCTGAAAACATCCCTGATGCAATGGTTTCTGCTAACAAAAGTACTCTGACTGCATCAGCGCTAGACCAATATTGAAGATAAACCTTACCACATTGATCATAAGCATCTTGACTAAACCCGGAAGCGATTTCTCCACTAAGTGCGGACAAACCTGCTTTACGCTTTGCTGATGCAGAGAAGATAGCGAGTTGATTGGCAACCAATTCCATATCGTCATCCAGCTCTTCCAGTTGCTGTCTCGCATGGTTCAGCCAGACACGCCCTTCCTGTTCAAGAACAGTGTCCAATTGATCACTGAGTGACTGTAGTTTGTTCATAACTTGCTTACAAGCGTATGCTATTTTTATTTCAAAAATCAGCTAACATAGAGCTTTGACCCTATCAATCTGGATAAAGGTATCAACAAAAGCACTATGCATGATACACCCCAATACCCAAACACAAAACCAATAGCAGCATCCAGCGGCATTAATCCGAAAACCAGTTGCCCAACAGTTTGTTGTACTTGAGCAGGTGGGTGAGGATTCAATAACGGCAAAATCAAGCTTAGATAGTACCCTCCTAGAACCATTATTACGATTACAGATAAAACCGAAAATTTTGCAAGAGCGATTAAAACAACAAGGGAAAACATCAATATGAACAGTAACTCGTAGACACGAAACCGAGATGCCTCGGTCATTTCAACTTGACTTAACCGTGTTAAACCAACCACATAACAAAACACTGGTAGAGGTAACCATATAGATGACGCGCTTAAGGGCAAAACAGCCATTGCCAATAACCAATTAACATATCGACACAACCCCATAGTGATTGCTCGAAACCAGCCTGGTAATCGATTTGAGTCATACACCACAATCAAAAACGCAAGAACCACAGAAACCACCAACATCCGTTGGTTGACCAAAGCTGCGCTAAGACAACCAAGCAACATCAGTACACAACCAACCATCCAGGCCGTGTTCAATGTGACCTGTTGAGAAGGTAACGGACGTTGTGGTCTCTCACGACAATCTTCTGAATAATCAAAACAGTCATTCAATACCATCCCTCCGTAGTACAAACAAAGGCTGGCAATAAGAGTGAATACTAATCCGTTCCATTGGATAGCACCATGGGTTGCCAGAGTATGCGCAACCAGAACATTACTGATCACCGAAAAACCAGCCGGTAATCGAATCAGCTGCAGCCAGCTGGTTAAAGAAGTTAACATTATTACTTGTGAATAATTGTTAAGGAATGAGTGATTCGTGCCACTCGATACTATACTCTTCGCACATGAAAATTTAGCATTTAGGGTGGGTGATTTTTTGTGGAGAGCAAGACGGAAAACATTGGCTGTAGTCATTCTACAGCAAGGGTTTCCAACGCAGCTATCCACAAAAAAGTGTGCGCCCTGAATGCTAAATTTTCATGTGCGGAGAGTATACATGCAGTTATTGTTCATCAATGATTGGGTAAATCTATTTTTGTACAGGGATGATTACCGTAGCTTGGTTATACTATTACGGTAGCATGACCGACCCTTGTTTATCGACCAAGAAATTTTCAAAACAATAAAGACCTAAAAACAATTGCTTGTGGGTTTAAGCAATGACCAAAGAAATTTTCTGAAGACCATTTTTTGACCAGCAGGTATTTAAATAAAACGAAATTGGTTAGTGATCAGATCGCAGCAATAGTCATGTATTCCAAGGTGTTGAAACGATTTTGTTTGCGAAAAAGTTATTTCTGCTGTTCGCTTGAATTGACATGCAATTGTTTATTTAGAAAGCAACATGCTACCCAGGAATTATGATGCACAAACGCATTGCATGTAAAATATATTGACAAATATAGAATGTTAGTTATTATCATTGACCTGTACCTATTTAATCAATGAAAGTTTAGCAACCAAATATTTCTTTGGATCAAACTATTGTTTATTTTCCGCTTTTTGAACCAATTTATATCTCTAGTTGTGCATTGATTTATAGTTTTATGGTCAAAATAAATCCATCTATTTTATCTCTTAGTCTTGTTTATATTTAAAGTTAAGTTATTGTTTATCTGTCTTAAATGATAAATGATTTATGATTTCAAGTAGGGTACAAGCGTGAGCTACTATTATGTTTTCAGCCTATTTTCCTGGTCTGCAAAATCATTTTAATGATTTATTGTTATTAATTCACTGAATTCGAACTCATGACTTTGATGCAAAAGAATCAAATAACATATAAGCAGCTCATTTGCCTTGCATTATTGCCTTTATTTTTTAGTCCACTGGTGTTTGCTGAAACATTTACAAATTCCAGCTTGAACTTTGTCCATCCAGTCATCAATGCGCACAACAAACAAACAAGTATCAGTCGTAATGGATTAAGTGCGATCTTCAAAATGCGTCTTAACCAATGGAATGACGGCACACCTGTCACCGTTTTTGTGCTTCCAGATGATAACCCAGTACACAAACAATTCAGTAAACAGATTCTCAATGTATTTCCCCATCAGTTACGCCGTATTTGGAATAATGCAGTTTTTAGTGGCTCGGGTCAGGCACCAATTACGCTGAACAGCACTGAGGAAATGAAAGAGAAAATTGCCACAACCCCCGGATCAATAGGGAATCTTAGTACCGATGAACTGAATGATAATATTAAAATTCTTGATATTCAATGAATAGGCAAACAAATGCAGATCATTGTGGAAGGACTTATAGTCTGTATCTTGCTCTTATTATCAGCCAGTTATTCATAGGCAACACTGTGCTTGCAGACACAGCAACAACTGACGATAAAAATGACAACTGGTTCGCAGGAACCTGGCTGGATGGTAGCTGGATGCCACAAACAGTACAAATTCATGGGTTTTTATCTCAGGGATTTGTTCATACTTCTGACAATAATTTCTTCGGTAAAAGTGATGATAGTGTCTCTACAAACTATCGCGAATTAGGAATTAATGGTTCATGGCGGGTCATTCCTGAATTGCAATTATCTATGCAAGTCGTTTATCGTGATGCCGGCAAAACGGATGACCTGGGTGTGCGTATCGATTACGGCTTTGCTGACTACAGTTTTTACTCAACAGAGTCGACATTATTGGGTCTTAAAGGAGGCAGGGTTCCTACTCCACTTGGCTTTTATAATGAAAGCCGCGACGTCTTATCAAGCAGATCCACTATTTTATTACCCCAGTCTATGTATTTTGATAAAAACCGGAATCTTGCTCTATCAGCGGATGGTGGTTATTTGCATGGAGAACACAGAACTGAATTAGGCGATTTCTTTTTTGATTTCGGTGCTGTTATTCCTCACATTGATGATCCTGATGCTAAATTTGCGATTACTCGTGATTTACCAGGCAAAGTTGACGGCAAGACCTCCTGGATAGGCCGCATAGCCTATGAATGGCAAAGTGGCAGAGTGCGTACTTCGATTACATATGCTGATTTTAATGTTAAGTATAAGTCTGAAAATGCTGTATTCGAATCCGGAAGAATTCAATTTAACCCATTGATATTTTCAGCTCAATATAATGGAGAAGATTGGTCTTTAACGGGTGAATACGCATTCACCCACAGGCATTTGAATGATTTTGGGGCTCCGCTTGATTCAAATACCACCAGTATTGGTTATTATATCCAGGGCACTTATCAATTTACTTCGTGGATGGAAGGGGTAATACGTTATGATGAGCTGGTCATTGATAAGGATGACAGTAATGGCAAGCAATTTTCCGCTTCTACTGGTGGTCTTGTCCCTGCACATGCAAGATTTGCAGAGGATTTGACCTTTGGTTTGCGTTTTACTCTGATCCCTAACCTGTTATTCAGTGCGGAGTACCACCATATCAACGGAACGGGTTGGCTCGCAGATATAGAAAATAAAGATCGTACAAAAACGAGAAAACGTTGGAATATGTTTTTGTGGATGGTGTCCTATAATTTTTGATCTTCTGGATTCAAAATCACCTTGTTTCAACAGATGATTAAGAAAAAATCATCATGTGAGAATAACTACGGAAAATTAAAGAACATTTGCAATAGCAATATATTCTCCCTGATATAACTGAGGGTTCATGTGATTTTTCAAATAAGTATTTTTAAACATTTCACTATCAACTATTTTTAGTAATTCATAGTGTTGTTGATGTAAAAAGTCCGCATGCGAGTCAGCAGCCATCGTCCACTGTAAATCCTCAGACTTATATTTCAAATACCATTTCAATAGTATACCCATGTTATTTTTGGAACTATTGATGGATTCAACACAAGTAACAACACATCGTGTTCCACTGCCGGTTAATTGACGCATATCTGCTAACAACTGTATAACTTCAGTTTGTTGCAAATACATTAAAACTCCTTCGCATATAAACAGGGTTTTTTTTGCTGCATCAAAAGCTGAAAAACCTTGCAAAGCTTCTTTCAACGATTGCTGGCGAAAGTCTACTGATACCCAATGCAGATTTTCAGCCCTGTTATCTGCTTGTAACAAAGCTTTTTCTTTAAGCTGATTAGTCGCAGGATGGTCAATTTCAATAAATTGCACTGATGGGAATTGACTATGTAATCGCCAAGCTAAGGTATCGAAGCCTGCTCCCAGATTTACCACTTGAATAAAATCATGGTTTAGCGCTTCCAAGGTAACATCTTCTATACACCGTTTACGCAATCCGTAGTGTAAAGTAATACCCGGCATCATTAACCATTCAATAATTGGAACAAGACGAAGAAACCAGTCACTCTCTAATTGTTGTAACCGTTTTTGTCCTGATTCTGATACTGATAAAATTGCCCGAGCAGCACTGACCACTTCCTCACTGACAAGATGTTGATATTCTGGACGTTTCGCTGTATACAACAAACCTTGCAATACTGTAAAAGCGGTTGAACTAGCTTGGTCTTCTTTCATTTGATGTTAATAGACATGAGTAATAATCACCCATCGCAACAGAAAGATTGACCAGTTATCCATTGCATGGCTGTATATAATTTAATCACTTTGTTGTGAAGTCAGCTTATGAAACTCTGGAATAGCCATAGGCCTCCCTATCGCATAGCCCTGAGCATAATCAACACCTATGTAGCGCAAGGCTTCATAGATTTGCTCATTTTCAACAAATTCAGCAATGGTTTTCAGCCCCATACCCCGACCGACACTATTGATTGCCTGAACAAATAATTTGTCTTCATGGTCAACATCCAGGTTTTTAACAAATCCGCCATCAATCTTCAGATATTGAACAGGCAGTTGTTTCAAATAACTCAATGACGAAAATCCGACACCAAAATCATCAAGAGCAAATTGCCCTCCTATGTCATGAATTTGGCGCATGAAGTTTTGTGCTGCAAATAGATTTGTAACCGCTTGCGACTCAGTGACTTCAAAAATAAATTTTGAAGCAGGTAAGTCATATTGCTTTAATAAAGTAGTTACAATATCAAAGGCATGAGGGTTGGAGATCATTTCTCCTGACAAATTGACCGACAGAATTATCTCCAGCTTGTTTTGAATAAATTCAAACTGAGTTTTAAAGGCCAGTTCGAGAACTCTTTTATCAATTGAAATCATGAGGCCGGTTTGTTCAGCAACATGTAAAAATATACCCGGGGAAACCACTCGACCATCATCATCTTTCATCCTTAACAAACATTCATAATGGGTAATAGTCCCATCTGAAATACGTTTAATCGGTTGAAAATAAAGTAAAAAACGATCTTCTTGCAAGGCATTCTGAATATTAAACTTCCAGTTGACCTGGGTGCGAACTTCTTCTCTATTAAAATCTTCAATGGTTGCCAGACACCAACTTCCCTTGTTTGACTGTTTGGCTTTGTACATAGCCAGATCAACGCTGGCCATAATATCCTGCTCGGTATAACCAAGTATGGGAAAAATCAGTAAGCCAGCACTGATTGAGACGCGATGGACACTTTTATCTGCCGAAATTTCGATTGTGGTCATTGCAGCACAGATTTTTTCTACTAATTTCTGAGCATCCTCAAGCGAAACATGTGGAGCTAGTACAGCAAATTCGTCTCCACCAACACGAGCAACCATGTCAGTTTCCCGAGTAACGCATTTTAATTTATCGGAAACTCTCACCAATAACTCATCGCCCACTTTATGACCGCTACTATCATTGACAATTTTGAACTGATCAATATCAAAAAAAATCAAAGCACCAGACTGATTATATCTGTTAGCAAGAGAAAGCGTTCTTTTCAGTTCAGCTTCAAATCGACGTCGATTATATAAATTAGTTAACGGGTCATGATCCGCTAACCAGGTCAATTGAGACTCAATCTGGTTTCTTTCAGTTAAATCCAGACCAACAACCAGTATTTCAGTTGTATTATCTGCGTTAATAATTTTTGTAAAATACCAGGAAATAAATAATTTATCATTAATCTCAGAAACTATTTTACATTCGTAATTAAAATTATCATATTTATTTTCAGCTAGACTAACAATAGCCATTGAAATCTCATCGTAATCAAGCGAGTCAGAAATAAGATCTGTAAATCTAGTATCTTGTTTAGTATAAATATATAAACCGATAAGATTTTCACCATACTTATTCAGTGAAACTATATTCCCTTTCTCATCAAGCGTCATAATGATGACTTGTGCTGTATTGAGAATATTTGATACGAAATTTTTTTCTTTCTGTAACTCAACTGTTTTTTCTGATAAATGATGGGTCCGTTGCTCAACTTCAGAATCCAGTTCTTTGAGTGTCATGATCAAATTATGAGTGGCTTCATCAAGAACATTGATTTCATCTTTAAAAAAACCACGTTTAACTCTTTTGGGTAATAATTCCAGGACTTTCTGGTAGCGTTTCTCGGCAATTAGCGGCAACACACTGCTCAAAACTTTTAAGCGCCGCGTCGGTCCAATCAACAACAACAAGATGAGTCCTCCTGAAAGAAGCAAACTGAGCAAACCGGTTGCAGCATACAATGTGCTTGCTTTTTGTACATCGGCCAGTTCACTACTGACATCGTCTATTATAATTAGTTCGGCGCTTTCATTGCCTTCAATGAATGGAATCGTAGAAATTTCATAGCTTTTCTGATCGTATTTAAATAACAAGCTATGCTTGAGGTTTTCGGTTGCGGATTCTTCCATTAACGCATGAAGCAGAGGTAGATTATGTTCATTCCCTGTCAGTGCAACAATGCTCGATGATAACTTATCCAGGTAAGGGAGTTTACTATCGATTACTTGAGTATCCTTGATCAGAATACCAACGTCAGCCCCGGTAATTGCACGCATTTGTATCACAGTCTCTGCCAGATCAATGGCAAAAACAAATACCCCTATAAATTGCCCATTATGTAAAAACGGAGAAACATAGAAATGCGTACAGACATGCGTACAAAGTATCTGATCAACCGGCTCTTCTTTTTCGACAGCTTGATTGAATAATTCAGAAAAAATCTCAACATCAACCACTGTTACACCCCATTTTCCAATGAGATCACCATCTCTGGAAAACAGATAAGCAGATTCAATATCTGACTCAAGAGCAATTTTGAACCAGTTTGTTTCTACGAGTTCATTAATCTTCGTTAACGCCTCTGAATGAGTGCTTTGAGGATCAAGAAAAGCAGGGATAAGCCAGCTTATAGTAATATCATTCAGTCTCGACTTTTGTAGAATACTGCTGTGGGCCTGCTTATAGAGTTCACGGGTTCTTAATCTTTCCTGAGCATAATTCTTATCCAGGGTCAATTTTCCCAATACATAAACACTGGCAGATGCGGCTAGCGTTGCAAAACTAACGGCCAGAGTAGTCCTCCAGACCAAGCTAAAAAATCTTCCGTTCGGTTGATTATTATTCGACATTAACAGCCAGGGTTTGGGATGGATTTATTTGATGATCAATACTGGTAAATAATTCCTTAAAATCATCACTTAAATTTTCATAAATTTCCTGACTACTCATCAGAAACGGTGTTCTTGTTCCATTAAGCTGTATTGAATCACCAATTTTTTCGAAGACAACACCATATTTCTTGATTAAAACAGCTAATTTATATTCCATCAAGGCAACAGAATGTTCTATGTAGTGATTTTTCATTAAAGCCCCGCAAGCTAGAACCAGAGATGCAGGCAAATAATTAACTCTAAACCGGCTTCCGTTAGAACTCTCAGAGCATTCAAACTTATAGAGTCGATCACTAAGCCGACGCCTGAAAGAAGGATGAATTGCCATACGTGATATCTCGCCCATGGTAGAACTTCTTAATTTTTTAATGATATTTTGATTGAAATTAATTCCAAATTTTTCAACCGGTAGTAAATATCCACCATTTGTCTTATAGGGAATAAGACGAATATAGCCGATAGGGTTATTGGTTGGTCTATGAAACAATAAACAATGATAAGAATGCTCATCATAGCTGTCTTTTTCAATTTCATCTGCACCATATGGATTGTGGAATTCATAACCGCAATCTTTAATATAAACCTCGTATCTTAACTTGAAAGCTTGATCAAGCAGCTCAGGAGTATTGATTCTTGTGATATAAAAAAACTCATTAAAGTGCGATTTGAGATCCATCGTTTGATGCATATCTTATAACCTATTAATCTTTGTCGATTCCCACAGTTACTTTGAAATCTAACGTAGGATTATTTTGTGTTCTAACGTAACCAGTAATAGCTGTCGATAATAGCCATCAAGTATTGAATAAAAATTGTCTGAAGGGCCAGATAAACAACGTTTTCAATAATTCCATTAATGATAACATGAGTCACCATCGTTGTACTTAATTTGTTTCTTGTAGCAGAGGCAATAATTATTATATATAGATCCACCTATAATAATTTTAAAAAAATCCCATTTGTGCACTTATAATCAATCATTATATATTAAATTATTTAGACAAAATATTATAACTTTAAATAAGTATAATATTATCACAAATATGACAGATTAATATACGCGAGCGACAGTAGACTCAATCATCCATAACACACTAGAAAAGTTTTTAGAAATATACGCTGGTCGAAAATCAGAAAACATAACAAAATCTATTATTAATATAAATATTATATAATTTAACTTAAAATTATCTTTAACCAGATAATTTATACCAGATTCCGTTACTTCAACAGCGATTGATACAACCTATCTATTTGTTTTTATGTGATTTTGTCAATAGATGTGGAGATAGCATAGACATTGATTTTAAACTTAACAAGCCTTTAATCGTATAATTTTTATCTTGTTTTATAAAATCTATACCGACAAGAGACAGAAAATATACTACAAAGGGATTTAATGGGTTTTATCAAATCTTCAATCCAGATCAAAAATACCAATTAAAGACAGACTGAACTATAATCCCCCTCTCAACTGACTAATCAAACTTTTTAACTCTGAATCCAATAACTTTCCCATATTGTTACGAGGAATTTTATCTGTGTAATAAACATGTCGAGGCAAGAAAACCTCATCCAGATATTGCTTGAGAGTCGTGATAATAATCTCTGCTTTGAGTCCGGAGACCACAATAGCACCAAGTCGTTGTTCGGTATCCAGGTGTTCTATCCGAAAAAAACAACCATCTGTGACACCAGGAATAGTTTGCAAGCGTTGATTTAAGTCTAAAATGGAGGCGCGCTTGCCTCCTATTTTAACAAGATCAGTGGTACGACCAATCACTTTAAACTTGCCATCTGGATGTAGTTCTAATACATCATCCAGTAGTACCGTTTGCTGCAAATAGGTAGCATTTATCCACGTTCCCTTTGCTCGACTTTCCAGCTTGACTCCAGGATATGTCGTCCATACTGATTGCTGAGACGTTTTGCGACTTGCGTATGACAGTGTTTCTGTGCTGCCGTACAATTCATGAAGATCTGCTCCCATGACATCTTCTACCTGCTTTGCAAGTTCCGCTGACAGCGGTGCAGTTGAACAAATAATTATTGCAAGATTCGACCATACCCCAGCACCGCGAACACACGCTCGCAAATGAGTTGGTGTCGAACATAATACAACTGGATACGGCATTGATTGAACTGCCAGACGAATATCTTCTGGGTAAAAGGGGCGCTGATTTACCATGACAAGCTTGGAGATGTAAGGCCAGATCACTGATGTTTCCAAGCCAAACATATGTTGCGGGGGCGTGGTTGAAAGCATGGCAAGCTGCTGGTTTGCTAATCCTAGTTGCTGAATAGCAAGTTGCGCGCAATCAATAAAATCTCCCCAATATTTTAACTGGGCTTTCGGGCGTCCGGTACTACCAGAGGTGAAGGCTATCACCATCACTTGCTGAGGATCTATTCGTATATTTGAGTTTTCAGGTAACACTGTTGTGTCAGTTTGTTGTTCAAGCGACTCTAGATCAATAACGACTTGATCAATTGAAAAACCTGATAATTTGTGATCACTGATTGCGCTCAAAGAACCGTATTCATGCTCTAATTCAACAATAATACCGCTGGATTTTGATGGTGGTAATAATGTAGTTGATCCATTTAGTATCGCACCGAATAATGCAACACTAAACAGATAACGATCTTCACAGTAATTAACTAGATACTGTTGATCTGGCAACAACCTGGTCATGGTGGACACATGTTGCCAGAAACGTGCATAACTAATTGATTTTCCATTGCAAATGGCAAGCACGGCATGATCACTAGTCTTCATTCGCAAAGGCGGTGTAAATTCATGTCTGTAATAACTAAAGATCCATTAACAACTATTTTTATATTTCCAGCATTATTCTCAATAATGCTCACTCTTTCTGACTTTTAGAAGCTGTTTGGTTAAAAAATGTCCAAGCGAAAAATTCTTGAATCGATTGGATTTTTTCGCTGCTTCGAGGCGAATAGTTGTGCTATTTAACGAGGAGCAGCGGAAAAATACAACGATTTCAAGGGCTTTGCAGCGGACATTTTTTAACCAAACAGCTTCTTAATCATTCAATTAGGCAAACACTCTTGAGACCGTCTATCATGTACTGCCTTGCTCAAGATCGCAATAGAATTACTGGTGATACAACCTTATCTCAATTCAGCTGGAGTAATTTGTGCGCTTGGTGATAACAAACGCCAACTACTCAATGCCTTGCTGAATGCTACCACTTCATGCCCTGCACAGTCAGACAAGTATAGCCCGGGGAAACCTGTACCAATTGCTGAAGTTACTGGTGTGTTACCAGATATTCCAGCGCCATTGAAAAATTACCAGAGCCGCACCAATCAATTGCTATTGTCTGCGCTTGAGCAGATTCGTCCAACAGTCGATATAGCAATTAATCGTTATGGTCACCAACGTGTTGCTGTAATTATTGGTACCAGCACCTCGGGTATTGCAGAGGGTGAAACAGCTGTTAGCATCCATCGCCAAACAAACCAGTTCCCAATACATTTTGCATATAAACAGCAGGAAATCGCTGCAACCAGTGAGATTATTTCCAGGTTGCTCGGTATCAGTGGGCCTGCGTATGCAATATCAACCAGTTGTTCTTCTGCTTCCAGTGCAATCTGTTCAGCACGACGTTTGTTAAACAGCGGACTGTGTGATGCAGTCATTGTCGGTGGTGTTGATGCGTTATGCCGGACGACAGTACAAGGTTTTGGTTCACTGGGAGCCCTTAGCAATACAACATGTAATCCGTTTAGTCGCAATCGAGATGGCATAGTGATTGGCGAGGGAGCTGCATTGTTCCTGATCAGTCGTGAAGCCAATATCGGTAACCACAATACACCTGTTCAACTATTGGGAACTGGAATCAGCTCTGATGCACATCATATATCAGCACCTGACCCTTCTGGCAATGGAGCTCTACTTGCAATGCAACTGGCATTGGATGATGCTTCACTCAGTCCTGATCAAATTGACTATATCAACTTGCATGGGACAGCAACACCACAGAATGATGCGATGGAAAGTCGTGCAGTGTACCAGCTGTTTGGTAATCAAACTGCATGTAGTTCAACAAAGCCACTCACTGGACATTGCCTCGGAGCCTCCGGTGCCATAGAATTGGCATTGTGCTGGCTGCTAGTTTCTGATTTTAATGAGCACAAGCAATTGCCGCCACAGCTTTGGGATCAACAAGCTGATCCGCTGTTAGCACCTCTCAATCTGATTAATACCAATCAACAACCTGAAATACATCCATCCATAGTTATGAGCAATACTTATTCTTTCGGTGGCAATAATGTATCACTAATCATCGGCTCTGGCGCATGAATCATACCCCCCCTACTGCAGACTATATTCCAAACCAATATCCGGTTGCTGATCTATTACCGCAAAGTGGATCTATGGTCTTGATTGATGCAGTCACCCAAATTGACGATGACTCCATTACCGCCCAAATTAAAGTGCGTGATGATGGTTTGTTCTCACTGCCAAACAACACTGTCCCTGCCTGGGTTGGTATTGAATATATGGCACAAACGATTGCTGCCTTTTCTGGTTATCACTGCCTGATGCGTGGCGAGCCGATTCGCTTGGGATTTCTATTGGGGACACGACTTTTTGAAAGCAGCCGATCGAGTTACCCATGCGCAACATTACTCACTGTGCATGCATCCAAAATTATTGAGAGTGCCAATGATATGAGTGTATTTGACAGCTCCATAGAGATGGCTGACACTTGTACAACAAACTCAACCATCATAGCATCAGCAAAAATCAACCTATTACTTCCAAAAGATTTGAATGCTTTTCTGGAAAAAGCCAAACTATGAACTATCTGAATTCGAATCTTCATGAATAACAACACCGTTTTGGTCACAGGCTCCAGTCGAGGCATTGGTCGTGCAATTGCCTATCGTCTGGGACAAGATGGCTACGATTTGGTCTTGCATTGTCGCAGCCAGCGAAAGCAGCTTGAAACACTGAAAACTGAACTGGAAAATATGGGTCGCACAGTGCGATTGCTGCAATTCGATGTCGCTGATCGCAGTGTTGTAGAACGTACATTGACCGATGATATTGCTCAACATGGCACCTATTACGGTGTTGTGTGTAATGCGGGGATAGCTCGGGACAATCCTTTTCCATTGCTCAGTGGGGAGGATTGGGATCAGGTGATTGATACCAATCTAGGCGGATTATATAACGTATTGCAACCGCTGTTTATGCCGATGATTCAGCGTCGAAAACCAGGTCGTATTGTAACCATTTCATCGGTTTCTGGTCTCAACGGCAATCGAGGACAGGTCAATTACAGTGCGGCTAAAGCCGGAATTATCGGCGCCACAAAAGCCTTGGCACTAGAGTTGGCAAAACGCAAAATTACTGTTAATTGTGTTGCTCCAGGATTGATCGAAACCGATATGTTAAAGGATCTGCCAGTGGATGAAATAAAACAACACATTCCCGCTCGACGCCTAGGTAAGCCAGAGGAAGTTGCCGCTGTAGTCAGCTTTTTATTATCAGAAGATGCTGCTTATGTAACCCGACAAGTCATTTCAGTCAATGGAGGATTGTGTTGACCCAGCACTTGAGGCAACACGCAAATCAGCCATTGCGCAAACGCGTTGTAGTCACCGGCATGTCAGGTATCTCACCAATTGGTCAAGACTGGGGTACGGTACAAAGCAATTTGCACAACGGTACTTCCGGTGTTCAATACATTAAGGAATGGGATGAATTTGACGGACTCTATGCCAAACTCGGCGCACCCGTCAAAAACTTCTCAGTACCCAGTCACTACACCCGAAAAAAAATCCGGAGTATGGGACGTGTTGCACTGATGGCAGTCAGAGCCAGCGAGCTGGCTCTGGAACATGCTGGCTTACTCGATGACGCGGTGATTACCAGTGGTCGAACTGGTGTTGCCTATGGATCGTCAGTCGGCTCTACCCTGGCGACTGCCGAATTTAGCAAAATGTTGTATAGCAAACGACTGGAAGGGTTTAACGGCAATACCTATTTAAAAATGATGGGGCATACTACAGTTGTCAATATAGGTTTGTTCTTCAAAATTAATGGCCGTATTATTCCGGCGGTGAGCGCTTGTACTTCAGGGAGTCAGGCAATTGGTTTTGCCTGTGAAGCCATTCGTTATGGTCAACAAGATGTGATGATCGCTGGTGGCGCTGAAGAACTGTGCCCGACTGAAGTAGCTATTTTCGACACCTTGTATGCAACCAGCACCAATAACGACCATCCTCAGGCAACTCCACGCCCATACGATAAAGACCGCGATGGACTAGTGATTGGAGAAGGCGCATGCAGTTTTATTCTGGAAGAACTGGAACATGCCAAAGCACGTGGCGCGACCATCCATGCAGAAATACTCGGTTTTGCGACGAATTCTGACGGCAGTCATGCAACTCAGCCAACCCAGTCAACCATGCAACACGCCATGCAATTGGCACTTGATGATGCTCAAATAGATAGTAGCGATATCGGTTACATCAGCGCCCATGCCACAGCAACAGAAACCGGCGATATTGCCGAAAGCCAGGCCACATACAATCTGTTTGGTTCTAACACCCCGATTAGTAGTCTAAAAAGCTATACTGGGCATACATTGGGAGCCTGTGGGGCATTGGAATCCTGGGTTGCAATACAGATGATGAACACAGGCGAATTTCACCCGACCTTAAATCTCAAAAATGTCGACCCACGTTGCGCAGATCTGGATTACATTGTCAACGATATGCGTAACATTGATTGCGACATTGTGATGAACAACAATTTTGCTTTTGGCGGCATTAATACATCACTAATCTATCAACAGTGGGAGTCATAAATCACACTGCTACTGAGCTAACTTTTGCCATTAAACGCTGGAGCGCATGGCTACCTGACCAGCCCATAAACGACAGTACACAAGCATGGCCTAACGGTCGCAATCTGGCGCTTGAATCGACAACGCCAGATCTGAATTTTCTACCACTCATGCAACGCAGACGCTTGACTCCTCTAGCTAAATCAGCGGTTGCTGTAGCTTGGGACTGTTGGCAAGTCGGTGATCAAATCCCCACCATCTTTTGTTCTACCCACGGTGAAACTACTAATTGTTTCAATATACTCAGTGTATTGGCGGATAACCAGGATGTCTCACCAACACAATTCACGCTCTCAGTACATAGCGGTGTCGCAGCGGTGTTCTCCATTCTGGCCAATAACCAGGCCGTTTATACAGCCATGGCACCAGGTGCTGATATCCACACCAATGCCTTGCTGGAAGCCTATGGATTAATCTGTGAACAGAATAGTGAAGTTCTGGTTGTATTCTATGACCAACCTATTCCTGAAATTTACCAACCAACAACAATATCTCCTTCAACACTATCTGCCCTCGCCTTTCGTCTCAAGAAATCAGATCAACAACCTGGTGAATGTTTACTTAATATTGCACCATCACAGATCAACAAAAACCACGATGATGGCAAATCTCTGGAAAATATCATCAGCGCAATCTGTAATGGACAAACTGTCATTGAAACCAGACAATGGTGCTGGACAGCCTCCTTGATGGACAATAGAAAAAAACAGCTTATTCCAAAACTATCTTAAGTCATTGTTAATGATATAATCGCAAGTCTTCGAACTGACACTTTCTTGCGCTAGCATTCCTTCGAGGTTGTTTTGAACTCTTTTATAGTAAACAAATGACTCGGCACATCAACAACCCCAACTATAATTTCCAAAAAAAGGGTATCTGACACGTTAATAATGAAAATACTTTATCACCACCGCATTGCGTCAAAAGATGGACAGTTTGTTCATGTAGAAGAACTGACTCAAGCATTGAAAAGACTTGGACACGAAATTATTTTTGTTGGGCCACAAGTGGTCGACAATAGTAAATTTGGTGCAGAAGGAGGAATAGTTCCACTGCTTAAAAAAATCATTCCGGGATTTGCATATGAGTTGATGGAATTTGGCTATGCTACACTCACCTATGTGAAATTATGGCGGGCGGTAAAAACTCATCAGCCAGATTGCTTATACGAACGCTATAGCTTGTATATGCCAGCTGGAATCTGGATAAAACGCCAGTTTAATCTGCCAATGATTCTGGAAGTCAACGCTCCACTATTTGATGAGCGCAGCAAGTATGATGGCATTGCATTACCACGTTTAGCGCGTTGGACTGAAGAATTCACCTGGCGCGGAGCCGATCATGTAGTACCTGTCACCCAAGTACTGGCGAAGCGAGTTAGCTTGGTCGGGGTCAATGCCAATCAACTCACCGTCATCCCAAATGGCATCAATCTTCAGCGTTTTGGCGAATTTCTGGAAACTGAAGTGGCTAAAGCTAAACATGGCTTACAAGACCGCCTGGTTTTAGGATTCACCGGATTTGTCCGAGCATGGCATCGTCTGGATCGAGTGATCGATTTGTTAGCTAAATCTAAGGACGGACAAAAAAGACATTTGTTACTAGTCGGAGATGGACCTGCTCGGGAAAGTCTGGAACAACATGCAAAATCATTAGGTGTCACTGATCAAATCACCATTACCGGAATTATTGCACGCGAAAAAGTGGCAGATTACGTTGCCGCTTTTGATATTGCACTGCAACCTGATGTTGTTGAGTATGCATCGCCATTAAAATTATTTGAGTATATGGCTTTAGGACGAGCTATTGTCGCGCCAGATACAGCCAATATCAGAGAAGTCCTGACCGATCAAAAAGATGCTTTGCTGTTCAAGGGTGAGGATCTGAATGCATTTTCTGCGGCAGTGGAAAATTGCTGTAACAACGATCAACTGCGTAATCAGCTTGGCATGCAGGCCAGAAAAACTATTTCAGAGCGTGGTTTCACCTGGGATAATAATGCTCAGCGAGTCATTGACCTATTTAAAACAATGGGCGTCAACACGTAAGGTATAAAATGCTAGGGCAAATCCAACTATCGATCACTCCAATTCTGCTTTATCTTGCAAGTTCAGCAATGATATTTAGAACATCTTCTGAGTGGTCATTAACAAGTGCCAATCTTTCTCAAAAACATTACCTGTTGATTGCCTGTCTTGCTCTCATAAGCCACGGTTTTGCACTGTCACAAATTGTATTTATTGACGGCGGCATTAACTTTGGCTTTTATGTTACAGCCTCAATGGTGTTATTTGTTGTGGTCGCAGTTCTAATTATTTCAGCGCTAACCAACACTGTTGATAAAATTTGCCTGTTTATCTTTCCTGTTGCAGCCTTGTCATTACTGTTAATCCAACTGTTTCCCGAACAATCTCGAGTGTTGCGCGATTTCCCGTTGGGCATGCAGATTCATATTCTAACCTCCATTGTTGCTTTCAGTGTACTTAGCATTGCTGCTGCTCAAGCAATATTGGTTGCCATTCAAGATCGCCAACTGCGTCGTCATCAACCAAATCGGCTAATGCGTTCACTACCGCCATTACAAATAATGGAACAACTGCTGTTCAAGATGATTGGAGCAGGCTTTTTAATGCTCACAATCTCTTTAACGACCGGATTGATTTTCGTCCATGATTTATTTGTCCAGCATCTGGTTCACAAAACAGTGTTGTCCATTAGTGCATGGTTAATATTCGCTCTGCTATTATTTGGCAAACTTTATTATGGATGGCGTGGGAAAATTGCGATTCGCTGGACACTCATTGGTTTTGTGACCTTATTACTTGCCTATTTTGGCAGCAAAATAGTACTCGAACTTATTTTGGATCGTGTATAACTTCTCTATATAATTAAAATGAAGGTCTTAACATCTATCCCAGATTGACTGAAATAACTAGATTTAAAATGCAGTCAAATCACAATAGATTTACTCACATCAAATTCAATAACCGGACTTCAAATCTGTAACCAAAGTAAAATCAACACAACTGAAGTAGATTTGAATAGACATTCAATAGCAATTGACAGCTGAAAATACTTATGAAGAGACAGCGATGGAATAGTGAGTTGGGCTTTCTGCTGGCTGCAGTGGGTTCTGCGGTAGGATTGGGGAATATCTGGCGTTTCAGTTATCTTGCCTATTCACACGGAGGTGGTGCATTTCTGCTGCCATATTGTATCGCTTTGGTGTCAATTGGTATCCCATTGTTACTACTTGAATTTGGCATAGGCCATCAACGTCAGGGGTCAGCCCCCCTGGCATTTTCTAAAATATCACGCGACTGGGAGTGGTTAGGCTGGTGGGCTGTAGTGATAGTGATGTTTGGCATCATACTTTATTACAGCACTATCATCTCCTGGTGCTTGAATTACTTCTACTTATCATTCAATCTAGGCTGGGGCAAAGATACCGATGACTACTTTTTTAATCAATTTCTTCAGGTTAGCGATACACCAGGTGAATTAATCTCTCTGCGGCCGCCCATAGTCATTGGTCTGGGAATCATCTGGCTATCATGCTGGATGATCGTCTCTCGAGGCATACAAAGCGGCATTGAACTCGCCAATAAAATACTCATGCCTTTATTACTGATATTGACCATCATCATGTCTTTATGGGCAACCACGCTTGATGGAGCAATGACCGGACTACAAGCTTATTTAAGCCCTGATTTTTCCAAAATGACCAACCCTCAAGTATGGATTGATGCTTATAGCCAAATCTTTTTCACCCTAAGTCTTGGGTTTGGCATCATGATTACCTATGCCAGCTATCTTCCCGAACAAAGCAATTTAACTCGCACTGCATTACTGACAGTCTTTCTCAACAGTGGCTATTCAATTCTTGCGGGATGTGGTGTGTTTGCTGTATTAGGTTTCATGGCTGAATCACAAGATAAGGCAATTGCTGATGTGATTTCTCAAAGTATTGGATTGGCTTTTGTAGTCTACCCTGAAGCACTCAACCTGATACCTGCGGGTCGATTATTTGGTGCAATCTTTTTCTTCTGCCTAATCATCGCTGGTCTTTCATCCGCAGTGTCAATTCTTGAAGTGTTTGTTGCTGCAATGATTGACAAGTTTGGAGTCAATCGTAAACGCATTACCATGCTATTATGTTGCTGCGGATTTATTGGTGCATTGCTATTCGCAACCCATGCAGGATTACACTGGCTGGATATCGTTGACCATTACATTACTCATTACGGGCTTGTCAGTGTCGGTTTTCTGGAATGCATTATCATCGCCTGGATTTTCAATCTAACTGATCTGCGGGAACATATCAATCATATCTCATCCATCAAGCTAGGAAAAGACTGGGAAATACTGGTCAAATTCATCGCGCCAAGCGCATTAATGGTGATTATACTTTATGATTTATATACAGAAATCCAGCAACCCTATAGCAATTATTCGCGTATTGATCTGGGACTGATTGGTATTTTATGGTTGCTATTAACGCTGGTTATGGGGCTTATGTTGGCAATGCTTCCCTGGAAAACTGGGCTACTATCCAAGCCTGATCATGATAACCAGCACTCTGGCGACTAGGTAAATAAAGTACTCATTTTAACCATATTTTATTGTTAACTTATGGGTACCTCTAATCATTAGGATTTTTGTTCGAGTTCAAGACGGATGATTTTCGAAAACCGCAGTGTATATGGAATACATGTGGATCGCAGAAAACCATCCAACGCTGAAATCGGACAAAAATCCTAATGATTAGAGGTGCCCTTATACCAAAGGACCCTTTCATGGCACATTCTTCAACCAAAGTCATTATGGCTGCATTAATTGGTAATTTCCTGATTGCAATTACCAAATTTGCTGCCGCCTGGTATACCCGTAGTTCAGCAATGCTTTCGGAAGGCATTCACTCGACAGTGGATACCGGCAACCAATTATTGCTGCTGTGGGGAATGCGTCAGTCAAAAAAACCTGCCGATCCACGCTTTCCATTCGGACATGGCAAAGAAATCTATTTCTGGAGTTTTGTCGTCGCCATCCTGTTATTCTCGTTAGGCGCCGGTATTTCTTTCTACGAAGGTGTTATCCACATGCTCCACCCAGAGCCAATGGAAAATGTTTTCGTCAATTATATCGTATTGATGCTGGCAGTCGTTTTTGAAGGCGCCTCCTGTTATGTGGCATTCACTGAGTTCAGCAAAGTCAAAGGTGACTTTAATCTGATGCAAGCGATTAAACGTGGTAAAGACCCGACCATGTTTGTCGTACTCTTCGAGGATATTGCTGCATTACTGGGTTTAGTGATCGCGCTGATTGGTATTTCGATTGCCATTTATACTGGCGATGCACGCTATGATGGAATGGCATCGATGGTGATCGGTTTGTTACTTGGTGTTACAGCGATTTTACTTGCCTATGAAACCAAAAGTCTATTAATTGGCGAAAGCGCTAATCCTGAAATAGTCGCAGGCATCAATGAAATTCTCGATAACCTGGATGTCGTCAATCATGTCAATGAAGTGCTCACCATGCATATGGGTCCGGAATATATTCTGGCAAATGTGAGTATCGATTTTGCAGATCATCTATCCTCAGATCAGATTGAAAATGTTGTTTCAGAGCTGGATAGACAAATCAAATCGTCTTATCCTCTGGTAAAACGAATTTTCATTGAAGCAGAAGCCTGGAAATCATCCGCTATGAGCACATAAGAATTTATCTGGAAAATCTTTACATTCAAGCTGATAACAACTATTTAGTACCATTTGGAAATTGCATTACATTATCTTTTTCACTCGAAACCAGACCAAATATAAGCTAAGCAGCTCGATTATTACTCATGATGCAACAAGCGCTGCAAGTATTAAATAATACCTTTGGCTACCAGGAATTCCGTCACTCCCAGACTGAAATCATCCAATCCCTACTAGAAAGTAAAGATGCACTGGTGTTAATGCCAACCGGTGGAGGCAAATCTTTATGCTATCAAATCCCGGCGATTGTTTGCGACGGCACCGGAATTATCGTTTCACCATTGATTGCTTTAATGCAGGATCAGGTCGACGCGCTAAGCCAGCTGGGTATCCAGGCTGCTTATCTGAACTCGTCACTGACTGGCCAACAAGCAAATGAAGTTGAGCAACGCCTGCTAAACCAGGAGATTGACCTGCTCTATGTAGCACCTGAGCGACTGATGACCGAGCGCATGCTGTCACTGTTGACACGTGCGAAAATTGCATTATTTGCCATTGATGAAGCGCATTGTGTCTCGCAGTGGGGACATGATTTCCGGCCTAATTACCAACAGTTACGCATACTCCACGAGCGTTTTCCGGACATTCCACGCATCGCATTAACCGCGACAGCCGATAAGCGAACTCGCGCTGAAATTATCCAGCAGCTGAATCTGCAGGATGCCAATATCTTCATCACAGGTTTCGACCGTCCAAATATCCGTTATATTATTCAGGAAGATGGCAACGCACGTCAGCAATTGTGGAAATTCATCGACAATGAACATCAGTCCGACTCTGGCATTATATATTGCTTATCACGCAAACGAGTCGAAGATACTGCGCTCTGGCTCACTGAAAAAGGCAAGACGGCCCTGCCATATCACGCTGGTTTACCCACTGAAACACGACAGATACATCAACAACGCTTTCTGCGCGAAGACAATATTATTATTGTAGCAACCATTGCTTTCGGAATGGGCATCGACAAGCCCGATGTCCGTTTTGTTGCACATCTCAACCTACCCAAAAGCATTGAAGCTTATTACCAGGAAACTGGCCGCGCTGGCCGCGATGGTCTTCCTGCTATTGCATGGATGACTTATGGATTACAAGACGTCATCACCTTACGTCAATTTGTACAGAACTCCGATGCCGACAGTGCACATAAACAAGTTGAACATAACAAGCTGGAAGCCATGCTCGGACTCTGCGAGCTAATCAGCTGTCGCAGACATGCATTACTTAATTACTTTGACGAAACATCATCCGCACAATGCGGCAATTGTGATAACTGCCTGAACCCACCTGAAACCTGGGATGCGACTGAAGCCGCCAGAATGGCTTTATCCTGCGCTTATCGCAGTGGAGAACGCTTTGGTGTCAATTATTTGATTGATATTTTAACAGGCAAACAAGATCAACGTATTATCAGCAATCAACACGACAAGCTCAGTACTTTCGGAATTGGAAACTCGATTACAGCG
The DNA here is from genome assembly GCA_965224565.1 of Methylococcales bacterium. GTDB lineage: Bacteria > Pseudomonadota > Gammaproteobacteria > Methylococcales > DRLZ01 > DRLZ01. The sequence continues at coordinate 2,388,734 of CBDCZN010000002.1, forward strand.
GTTGAATGGCGCAGTATTTTCAGACAACTGATTACTTCCGAATATTTATCTGTTGATATGGAGCGTCACGGCGCTCTACGCTTAACCGAAAAATGTCGTCCATTATTGCGCAATGAACAGAGCCTACAATTACGCAAACATAAAAAACAGAAACCTGAGTCAAAATCAACATCACGCAAAGAAAAATCAACACTACGGCCTCAAGACGAGCCTTTGTGGGATACATTACGCAATTGCCGCAAAACCTTAGCCAACCAGGCTGGTGTACCCCCATTTGTCATTTTCCATGACACAACACTGTTGGAAATGGTGCGCAACCGCCCACAATCGTTACAGGAAATGTTATCCATTAATGGAGTTGGCGAACAAAAGCTGGAACGCTACGGGCAAGACTTTTTGACACTGATACTGGAACATCCTCTCAGCGACCTGCTCGACAATCAGCTCAGTACAACAGTCAACGCAACCTTGATCATGTATCAGCAAGATCAGAATATTCAGAACATTGCAACTCAACGAGAACTTAAACCAACAACAATATATTCACATCTAGCAGATGCTATCGAAACCGGACTGCTTGATGCTCGACAAGTCATTGACATCAGTGATGAAGAGTTTAATACCATTATTGCGGTCTATGAGTCACTGGATGATGAAGATAAAAACAAACTGAAACCAGTTTACGAAGCTCTAGACGAAGAATACGACTATGGAATCTTACGCTGCGTTCTGGCTCATAGTAGACCAATTTAGTTATCTAGGAGGCTGTCCGAGAATAGAAAGCCTACTGCGGAAATGCTGAGTTTGGCCAGCTTTTCCCATTATTTTCGTTAAATAGCGCAACTATTCGCCTCAAATAATGAAAAAATCTAGCACAAATCAGCTTTTCCTCGCTACGGCTTCTATTCTCGGACAGCCTCCTAGACTCTTCAGCACCTGACAATTCAGCATCCAGTACATGCGCTTCATAGCTGATAACTGCGTTGCATAATATTGCTATAAATAGAGTGTACTTCCGACTGAATAAAATATCTTATGGATACAAAGAGATAGCGATGGCTTATCAAGCTGGTGAGAAATGCGGGCTAGCAGGATAAAAGTAGTCGGTCAGATAAATTTTATCCAATTTCACCCTGATCCAAAATCAAGCGGACTTCGGGCCTGTTTAAGCGTTTTGCTCTGGACCGTATGCGTATAAATCATCGTGGTTTTTACATCACTATGCCCCAGCAGCTCCTGAATCGTACGGATATCATAATTCGCCTGTAACAAATGACTGGCAAACGAATGACAAAAAGTATGTGCAGTCGCCCGTTTAGGTGTTTTGGCATCATTCACAGCTTTTTTAATCGCTTTTTGTACCACTGACTCATGAATGTGATAGCGTCTGTATTCCTGCGTATCCGACAGTCGCGTTAATGATTTAGCCGGAAAGAACCATTGCCAGATATACTCTTTTGCCGCATTTTTATACTTACGATCCAATTGGTTTGGCAAAAATGTACCCGAAAAGTTTTCTTTCAAATCAGCGTCATAAACAGCCGTCACTTTCTGCAACTGATTTTGTAAATCAAGAACAATGCTTTGCGGTATTGGAACAGTGCGATCTTTTTTTCCCTTGCCATCATGAATCGTCAATATACCCGCATCGAAATTAAAATCCTGTACCCGTAAATTTATACATTCAAAGAGTCTTAGCCCGCAGCCATATAATAATTTAGCAACCAAATCGACCGGATCATACAAATGATCAAAAATGAGATCAATCTCATCCCTAGAAAGCACAACAGGGATATAATACCAATTCCAATATATTTATCATTAAACAATATTGAGTTACAATAACAATTTAATGTTAATTATGAAAAGGAGGAAGTCATCGGACGACAAAGACACCTACCAGAATCCATGGCGGAGATCGATTTTACATCTCTGGCCAGAACGGAAGCCCATGCGTCCACACGGATTCGATTTCTTGGGATGACACACCTGAATAATGGATACACTTATCGTGAAGTTGCCCAATTTTTAGAGGTGCATTTAACCACAGTCCAAGGTTGGGTCAGGCGATTTGCAGTTGATGGAATCGATGGGTTACGCGAGAGCCCACGCAGTGGGGCGACACGTAAACTCGCCGCGGATCAAGAAGAACAATTTAAAGCTGCGGTGATTGCATTGAGCGAGCAACGTGAAGGGGGCCGCATCACTGGGCACACGATTCGTGCGTTATTGGCGGAACAATTTGATGTGCATTGCTGCTTGAATAGCGTTTATCATCTGCTGCATCGTTTGGGCCTGGTCTGGATCACCGTGCGTTCCAGACACCCGCAACAGGATCAAGCGGTTCAAGACGCGTTTAAAAAAACTTCGCCGACCAGATTTTAAGCGTGCTACCCAAGGCAGTGTCCTTTGATCAGGTTGACATTTGGTTTCAAGATGAAGCCCGCGTTGGACAACGCGGGACACTCACGCGTATTTGGGCAGAGAAAGGGACACGACCGCGCGTGGTTCGACAACAACAGTTTACAGCCGCGTATGTGTTTGGTGCTGTGTGCCCTGGCAAGGACAGCGCCTATGCCTTAGTGATGCCGGATGCCAATACTGAGGCAATGCAGCATCACCTTGATGGGATAACTCAAATGGTCGAGACGGGGCGGCATGCGGTCATTGTGATTGATCGGGCGGCTTGGCACATGAGCAAGCAATTGAAGTGTCCAGCCAACCTATCACTGCTTCCATTACCCGCCTATTCGCCAGAGCTCAACCCGGTCGAACAAGTGTGGCAGCAACTTCGGGATAAATATTGGGCGAATCGCTGTTTTAAAGATTATGATGATATTGTGACGAGCTGTTGTGAGGCGTGGAACTCGTTTGTCAGCCAACCTGATGTGATTCGATGTCTCTGTTCTAGACAGTGGGCTATTTTAACATAAATATATATTGGGATTGGTATAACGTTCACGTTTTGCACGAGCAACACCTTTGATTTCGCCAAACTCCTGTTTCAACACTTGCTTAAATAAAAACAATAATGCATTAAACGCCTGATTCTGACTAGATGCAGAAACCTGTTTTTTAACAGCCAGATAACTCAAAAAATCAACCACATCCTGTTGCGAAAGTTGTTGGTAATCTTTGCTTTTGGTAAATGTTTGTAGCTGGCGTATCCACCCCCGATAGGCCTTCAATGTTTTCGGTGAATAATGACGAAGTTTAATCTCAGTAACTAACTGATCAAAAATATAGACCCAGCTGGTCCCTTTTTTTTCTGGGGGGTTATCACCGATAACCGGACTGGGTCTCAGATCGCGAGATGTATCACTTAAAAGATTTTGCCTCAGCGATGGATTTATTTTCTGGCGCTCGCTATGGCTTATAGGTACTTGTAATTGATTAATAGAATTGTGCATTTCATAGAACAGAGAAACAGCGTGTTTAGCCTGGTTTTGTTGTTGCTCAGATTGTCTTTTTTCCTGAAGTTTTTGAATATAAAACGACAAGCTTTGGGCGTTAAAAACCTCATGATGATACTTATAGCAAAAATCCCAATAAAAACGTAGCCATTTTTTGTAGGAAGCGCACTCATTATTAGAGGTTGTTCTTGTCATCAAAAAGGTGTCGAACTGTTGGTTCAAATCAGCAGGGAATTTAAGCATTACGAGCTATCCATATCTTGTTATTATTCTTAAATACTAAAGTTTCGGAGTTCATTTTACGTCTAAATAGCAAGGTGCAGGCCTGATTCATAACGCCTCAAGCCGCAATGTTTTTGGGTCAAGTTGCAGGACTTGCACGAAAAAGCAGTGTATGTGTGTTTCGATGGTTTCCAGTATTAACGTCACCGTATCACCCAAGATTGTTTTTAAGTCATCCAGCGCCCCAGTGATGATGGCTCGAAACACCTGCCATAACTTGGCTGCAAAGCTGATATTGGCACTGTTACTACACAGCGTCTGGCGTATTTTGGTGATCGTCTCACCACCGCTTGTTTGTTTGGCGATGACCAGCAGACAAAATCGAATCGCAGTTAAATGAATGGATGCAATGTAAGCCGCATAATGATTGCTTTGTTCTTTCAACAAACCGAGATGCAGCTTGGCTTCCTTAAAATACACTTCGATCGCCCAGCGCATGGCATACAATTCCAAGATGTCTGTAGCTGTCAGGCTTGTATCCGTACATAAAAAGACTGCCCAGTCGTGTTTGCCAACCTGTGCTTTGGTTGACTGGTCTGCACCACGGACAAACAATAAACGAACCGTAATCCATTGCGCATCGTCTTTAGGCGTATGAGCGAGATTGAGTTCGACATCAACCACCTTCGCCTGGTAGCGTTGACCGGGGATGGTCTTCCATTGCTTGCGAATGCGGTGTTGGTAAAGAGCGTTGACATCCAGTGCGCGCCGAATCATTTTGCCATGTGTGTATTCACTGATCCGATACTTCAATTTGCTTTTCTTCATTCTCAAAATAGCGACCAAATTCGTTTCCTGACACAGGCGAATCATGGCTTTGCTTCCAAACCAGGCATCCGCAAGCAGATAACGACCGTCAATACCGGCTCGCAAGGCGCGCCGAATCATCGTGGCAACCATCGCAGGCTTGGTTTGTTGAACAGCCACGCGATAACGCTTGGCAGCGGTGCTGCGCCCATCGTTAAACGGCTGCGCTAATGCTTGCGCGTTCGTTTGACTGGTATAGCGTTCATTATCCAGCGGTACAAACCCGTCTTCACAGCTTAATCCCAGCGTCAGCACTTGTTGCCCCATCATGTGCCGCCCTGTGGTGTGGTCAAAGTGGCTGGAAAGGCCAGGCATCTTTTTTCCAAAGCGTTGGACGATTGAGTCATCGACCACAAAGGCTTTTTTAATCGTGCGACGCAATGACTTGACGGCTTTATCAGCAATCAGCGTATGACAACGTCGCCAGTTCAGGTCTTCTCGATTCAGGGTGTCATACAACACATCTTTACCCATTCCTTGCAAAGTGTCTCGGGCAAACATGCCGATTGAATCCTGTTTGAGCCATAACCACAGCGATAAGGTGTAAACCACTGTGTCAATCGGAGACCCGGAGCGTTTGTGAAATCCTGCACGACGCAGGATGGTATTCATTCCAATCTGCTTCCAGAGTGTGGCAAACACATTGTCAATCAATAGCCCGCTTTCTTGTAGCAGATCAATGGTTAGCGCTGGTAATGTTGGCAATTTTGAGGGATGATGCATCGGCGTCCTTTTGCGTTTTAGGTGATTTCAAGTCAACCTATATTATACGCTTTTAGGACGCACTTATCTTTTATAATCAATTGCTTGATGTGCTTTTGCGAACTCCGAAACTTTAGTTAAATAGTAAGATATGCAGTTTAGTATTACAAGAACTAGTGCCATTTCTTGCCAAATCATTTACGCTGTTGTATAAGATATACAGGTCTAGTCAATAGCGCGTTATAGCCTTCTGCGAAGGCATGAAGCGGAAAAGAAAATTGTTGCGGAAAGAGCGAAAGCTGAGTGCTGTGAAGCTAGTTTCTGCTGGAGAAAATAAAGCTCGGATGCGGAGAACATAAGCTTATAAAAATCAAGAAAAAGCGAAAAGCAAAAGCAGGTTTTGATGAATATCAAAGTCTAATACGGAGAAAATAAGCTCGACAGTATGCCAAGGGATTTGGAAAGAGAAAAAGCAGGATTCTGATGTTTGCAAAGTCGAGTGCTGAGAAAAGAAGCCCTGACGACTTTCACACGATTTTAAAAACAAAAATCAGAGCAGAGAATGCAAAACCTGAGAACTACCAAGTTTTTATAACTTGGCATTCAACCAGCCAAATTCTTCTTGTGCGTAGTTTGTTGCTGAGAAAATAAGCCAGTGGTTTGCCAAGTTTCGGATGTGAAACAGGCTGGTTAATTCATGGTTATATGTCTCCTGAAAAGGTAAGAAGTGGAAAATAAATTCATTGCGGAAAGAGCTAAAGTTGATTTCTGTGAAGCTAATTCGACTAGAAAAAAGTAAGTTGACGCGGTGAATATAATTCTATGGAAAAGCAGGATTTGACGTGGAAAAGTACGACGTTCCTTTTTTCAAAATTCATCGTGGAAAGTAAGAAAAAGCGAAAAAGCAAAAGCGAGTCTTGATGTTTGTCAAAGTGAGTGTGGAAAAAGTAAGCTTGACGGAATGCCAAAGGATTGAGAAAAAGAAAAAGCGAAATTCCGATGTTTGCGAAACTGAGTGCTGAAAAGGAAGTTTGGACGACTGCTACGCTATTTTAAAAGCGAAAAGCAGAGCAGAGAAAGAAAATCCTGACAACTGCCAAGTTTTTATAACTTGGCATTCAACCAGCCAAATTCTTCTTATGCGTAGTTAGTTGCGGAGAAAATAAGCCAGTGGTTTGCCAAGTTTCGGATGTGAAGCAGGCTGGTTAATTCATGGTTATCAAAAGTCCGATAACCAATAGCTCCAACCAGATGTTTTTAAAGCGTGTATCGCTGTCGCTCACAAGCTTAAAAAATACTCCTGAGCGTCGCGTTATAGTCTTCTGCGAAGGCAGGTAGCGGAAAAGAAAATTGTTACGGAAAGAGCGGAAGCTGAGTGCTGTGAAGCTAGTTTCTACTGGAGAAAATAAAGGTCGGACGCGGAGAACATAAGCTTGCGGAAAAGTAGGATGCTGCTTTTTCAAAGTCTGCCGTGGAAATCAAAAGCAGAAAAATCAAAGGCGAGTTCCTGCTGTTTGCAAGTTTGAGCGCGGAGAAAGGAAGCTTGAACGACTGCCATGCGATCGAAAAAGCAAGAGAACAGAAAAAATAGAAAATCCTGAGTTTTTACTCTAATTCTTTTTTTGCATCTTGCGAACCCAAAATGCGCATGATTTCCACATTATCACCATCGATACGATAATAAATAGATTCACTAACATACACACTACGACGGTATCCTATCCTTATTGAATCAACAGCTTGCCAAAGATACGGGTTTTCGGCTAGTTTGTAAAAATGCTCTATCAGTCCATCGTAATACCGGTCTGCCTGAGCTAGCCCAAAAGAAAGAATCCCGTGCTCATAGAGACGCTCTAAATCATCTTCAGCTTCCTCATTCAGTTTAAAGGTTGCCATTTTTTTTAAGTCTTTTTTGTACAGCCTGTTTAATTTGAGCAGGAGTTCGGGAGCCCATACCCCTCCCTTCAGCTTTGATAAGCGCAACACGAATAGCCTCAATATCAGCATCTTGACATTGTTCTTTACGAATTAAATTACGTAAAAATTCACTTTCATTACCGTAGTTACCAGTTACAATTTGTGCCTTAATCCAAGCATCTTGTTGTTCTGTAACAGTAATACTTTTTTTTACCATTGCCATAAGTTTAGTCTCCAAAAGTAATTAGTAGTGTATTATACTACTAATTGTTTGAAAATAAATATGATGCAGTATCATGCTATTTATAACAAGGCATTCAACCAGCCAAGTTCTTCTTATGCGTAGTTTGTTACGGATAAAATAAGCCAGTCGTTTGCCAAGTTCTGGATGTGAAACAGGCTGGTTAATTCATGGTTATCGGACGTGCTATCGCACGTCCGATAATACCGAGCTCAGGAGAATCTGACCAAAACTATCTGTCATCGAAGAGCCGATAACAAATAGCTTCAATCAGATATTATTGAGATGATAAAGCTATCTCAAAAATACTCCTGAGCTCGGTATTAGCTTTAGGGTGCTATATGGGTGATAAGTTATTTACCTGCTTAATTGAAGAGCAGAATTCTGAAGAAGCGAGACTGTAAATGATTTTGTGTAACTGCCGTATTGTTAAATGAAGTCCGCCAATCGGTCTTCAAACTGAATGATAAAACGATTCATCGCCATTTTCCAGTGATGGATCGGCATCGTCCATTTTTTGGATGCGGCCATAATGGCTAAATACACCACTTTCTTGGCGGCATGATCCGACGGGAAAAGCTTCCGTTTTTTAATCGCTTTGCGGATAACACTGTTCAATGATTCAATGGCATTGGTGGTGTAGATGGCTTTCCTGATATCTTGCGGATAATCAAAGAAGGTATTGAGGTTTTCCCAATGGCTACGCCAGCTTTTGCTGATTTGGGGATATTGATCATCCCACCGCTCAGCAAATTGGTCGAGCGCCAATAACGCCTCTTCTTCGGTACTGGCGGTATAAACCTGCTTTAAATCACCGGTAACGGCTTTGTAGTCTTTCCATGAGACATATTTCAAGCTGTTACGTACCATGTGGACAATGCATAACTGAATGTCGGTATCGGCGAAAACGGCATGAATGGCATCAGGAAAGCCTTTTAATCCGTCGACACACGCAATAAGGATGTCTTTAACGCCTCGGTTATTGAGCTCTGTCAGCACGTTTAGCCAAAATTTAGCGCCTTCATTCTCAGACAGCCACATGCCTAAGAGTTCTTTATGCCCGTCCATATTCACCCCTAGGGCAAGATAAATGGATTTGTTAATCACCTGTTTATCCTGGCGTATTTTCACCACAATGCAATCGAGGTAGACGATGGGATAGATGGCATCTAGCGGCCTAGACTGCCATTCTACAATTTGCTCAAGTACAGCGTTAGTGACGTTTGAAATAAGCGTTGGTGAAATGTCTGCGTCATACATTTCTTTAAAGGTATCCACGATATCTCGTGTACTCAGGCCTTTGGCGTATAGGCTGAGAATCTTATCATTCATGGTGGTAAAGCGCGTTTGGTTTTTTTTGACTAACTGCGGTTCAAAATCACTGTTTCTATCACGAGGAACATCAATGATGAATTGACCTTCTTCGGTTTGAAGGCGCTTACTTGAAAAGCCGTTACGGCTATTTTGTACTACCGATTCTTGATGCTTTTCATAGCCCAGGTGTGTGGCTAATTCGGCATTAAGCGCGGCTTCAACGCTGATTTTAGTCAATGTCTGACTAAAGTCAGCGAGGTCTTTTTCTGTTTTTATCCCTTTGGCTGCTTCGCGTGCAAAGGCTTCTAGTGCTTGTTTGTTCATCATGCCTACCCTTATATTCCCATTATGGGTGTAATGATAGGCAGATACACAATTTAATTTACAGTCTCTTAGAAAAGGTCGATCAATCAACTTTTCTAAAGGTTAAATTATCTATTTGTAACTTAGATATTGAGCTAATTCACCCCTGTGTTGATGAATTTTCTAGCCTCCCTTCTTTCACATTTAATACACAGGAAATTCCACACCAGATAGCTCATGTTTTATCAAGACAAAGCATTTCATCCATTTGTGTTCACGAAACTGATTCAGTATCAATAAATTTTGAATTACCTGAACTCGCTATTGAGGAATCACTCAAGCGTCATATTAAAGTACTAGAAAACGGCTTATCTGACCCCGAATGGAATAAAAGCGAATTGCTAAGAGAGTTTTACTCTAACTGGTTAGAGTTATGTGATTTTAGCAAACCAGAATTAATATGTGCCTCTAAGCATGGAGAGCTAGAAAAAATAGAAATCTATTTTCCAGTTAAAGAAAAAACGTATGGCTATGATTCACAATGGATGGGGGTTGGGGAAAGCATTCTAGAATTAGCGGAATATTCTTATATAAAACAAAAAGTAATAAATAAAAGGAGAGTGCTCAGCAATACAAAAGGATGGATTGTTCCTTTAACAAGAATTGAGCCAGCACATAATGATATTAAAAATTTACCACAATGGTATATACATGCTCTAAATAATTTATCAAAAACAGATGAGAAAATTCTTACAACAAAGATTTCTCAATGGCGAGCTAGGGAATTTTTTATTGTACTCAATGCAGATACACCATCAGGAAAAACTTGGTTTGGCTTACACTTTAAGCTAAAAATGAAAGGAAAAAAATATTACCTTTATCAGTGGATAACACTAAAAAATGGGAAATAACTCCCTTGAGGGTTAGAGTTTTTAATAAAGAACGTATGATGCCACGCAGTGGTGCTTCTATTGATCTCTCCAAAAAATCTATACTTTTAATTGGATGTGGGTCTGTCGGTGGCGAAATAGCCTATAAATTGGGTGCAACAGGTATTGGTCGTCTGTCTATGTATGATCCTGACCTTTATTCTTTAGATAATTTGTATCGCCATGTTTTAGAGCCAGGCTTTCAAGGGTTTAATAAGGCTCAGGCTTTAAGCTTTCAGTTAAAAGCAAAATACCCTTGGATTCAAAGTGAGTATGGCACGGATAAGCTTCTAAATTTGAAGAAAAAAACTCTATTGAGTCCTTTTGACTTAATTATTATTGCAATAGAATCACCTACTCATGAACGTATTTTTCATGATTATTTGATAAATAATGAGATACAAACTCCCGTCATAAATACTTGGTTGGAAGGTTATGGTGTTGGTGGACACGCCACACTAGATATACCTGATTCTAAAGGTTGTCTTCGTTGCGCTTATGTTGATAACAATACATTGACCCGTGGTTTGTCTTCTATTTAAATTTTATTGAAAATGGGCAGGACATAACAGTTAGGAACGTGCACGAAATAACTTGAACAGTTCACCTATTGTCTATTGTGGCACAGCGACATAATTCCATTGCGCTAGCTCGTCATCAAACACAATTCGCATTGATTCTTTAAATCCTTTCGCCACTTTTCTGCCTATTTGATAAATCCTGTTAAAAATAGTGCTAAACACTCTCAAACCTATTTTTGTCGTTGTTTTTTCGATTAATTCTTTAGCGAACTCATGGGTTGTTAGAATCATTCCTTGTAACGAGCGTGTCATGTGTGGAAACAATCGATGCTCAATCGGATTCCATTTCGACGTGTGCGGAGGATAGTGGGCAATGCGTATTTCAATACCAATCTTATCCACTAATGCCTGCAAATCCTGCTTAAAAATGTAATGTCTGGATGAATTACTACCGCCACCATCCATCAGCATTAAAATAGAATCGGCATCTGGATAAAACACTTTTCCATAATGTTCCCACCAGTGTTCAATGGAATCACACGCAAACTCACTGGTGTCACGACTTGTCCCAATGTTGACATAGCCCTCATTGCGGGTCACGTCATAGAGAGCATGTGGAATGGCAACGCCTTCGGCTAACGAAGGAAAGTCATGATCAAAAACCTCAACGGTTTCAGTGGTATAGATCCTACCTTCGCGAAACAGGTTGCCTATCAGCTGTTTTTTCTTCGTATCAACGCTGATGACAGGATGACCTTGCTCTTGATAGGACGCCTTTAATTGGGCAATACGCTCAAATTGAGCATTGCGATTGATATGCGCGCCTGTCGACTTTTTTTTAACGCTTTGCGTTTGACGTAACCATGTTTTTTCAACAACTTCCTGATGATATTGCGACTCACCTTGAAGCCTTTTGTTGCTAATAAATCAGCAATCTCTGAGCAACTCAAGTTTGTCCACTTAACCTGCTCATCCATTGGGTCTCCCGCCGTATGCTCTTTTAAGAGTTGTAGAAAAACAGTGTTAATATCAGGCTGTTTTTCAAGCACGGATAGTCGGCCATCACCCGTTTCTCGATTACGGTCTTGCAAAATATCCGCTTCACTCAGTTCTTGGATACCACGTAGAATGGTTGTGCGCGAACAATTAAAAAGACGGCCAATATAACTCACACCGCCTCGATCAAGTTTTGACGCTTCAACTCCTGCGTATAAGCGTCTGTTTTTTTCTGGTAGTCGAGTGTAGAACTCTTGCATTTGGCTTTCGGTTTCTTGCGGATAAGGAAATGGCATAGGTTAACTTTTTTATAAAAGAATCTAGGTTCAGTTTGTCTGCTAACTAGACTGCTTTTATTGCCTTTTTGTTCAAGTTATTTCGTGCACGTTCCTTAATCAACTCATCAACGGATATCCTCCATGCTTAATGACCTATCACTCTCTGAACATATTCACCGGCACTGTACTGAAAGTATGGAACGCGCCCTGTTAGCAGAACGTCATCCTTTGTGGACACGATCATGCCCAGAGTTGAATGACATCGACTTTATACCAATCCCAATAAGTTCTCATACAATTCATATTTGAGAAAGAAGGGCTTAGGATGAGTAAATTTATTCAAGAACTTATTGGGATTGGTATTATTCGGCTTGGGTTATTGCGCTGTATCAGTGCGGTGGATAGTGGCCGCCATTTTCTCCAGACTAATGAAGAGATTTATGGTCAGTTGCTTCCACACTCAACGTATTTTAAATCACTCAAGTCGCACAGGCGAACCAGTATGCTTGAGGCATTTGAACAGCAAAGCTATCAGCTTCACCATGAAGCGCTGTTGTTGCAAGGTGTTGATTATCTCAACGCATTTCCGGAACTTGACGAATACACCGTAGAGGCGGCGGATGGACATTTTATCGACCATGCCAGTCATACAGAGAAAAATAGCCATGGGAAAGTCTATGCGGCAGGGGGTATTTACGCATTGAATCTCAGAAGTGGATTGCTCAGGTTTCTCTGCCTTGTGACAAACGGAACCCAGAGGCATCAAGAAATACCGATGTTACGAGACCACATTGAAAAGCAAAATAAGGGAAATAACACCGCTCAGAAACATCTCTATGTCTACGATAAAGCCGTCACCGATTATGCCTGGTGGGATCAGCAGAAACGACACTCTAATTATATGATTTCAATGCTCAAAGACAATTCAGTGGCGACTTTGGTTGAATCAATCCCTTTTAACTCCTTCCATGAGATCAATACAGGCGTTGAAGCTTACAGCGTGTACGAAAACAAGGGGATCAAATTTAACGTGGTGGATTACCGTGACCCAGAAACCAGACAACGTCACCGTTTTGTGACAACCTTGCCAGTGACGATTAACCCGGGAACCATCGCTATGCTCTATTTCAAACGCTGGACGATTGAAAAGACGTTCAATAACACCAAAAGCAATTTCAAGGAAACGAAGGCCTGGTCTTCCAATAACCATTCACTTGAGAATCAAATGCGTCTGACAGCGATGAGTTACAATCTAATACGTGTGTTTGAGGAAGTTTCAAAAAAACAACAGCCGGAATTGATCCATCCATCGGATAAAAAGTACAGTGAGGCGCTGGAGAAAAGGCAACAACTCGCTCAAAAACGAGATTGTTTTGTGAATCCATTATTCTTCCAAGCAAGAATAACCCGTATCAGCTCATATACTATTCGGGCCGTTCAAAACGCAATAATAACAAGAACGTCTTTCCAGTGCTTTATGAGCTCTCTTATAGCGAGGTTAGTACCACGGATACAGTTAATAGGGGAACACTGATGGCTTCATTAGTGATTTTCTCTATTGGCTCTTCTATGGTAAATATTTCTTGATCATCAATATCATCTATTCCATGCCAAGCCCCATCTCTAGAATAATCTAATATCAAACAGTTTTGTCTTGAGGTGATTTTAAACCCAGCAGTAACTAATAAAGGTATGGGAGCTAAACCCGCATAGGCCAGTTTGACATCGGATATATCACGTCCGTTTAACCGCGTCTTAAGCTGTTGGTCATAAATTACTTATGACAGATAAGGTCCGTTCAGGTGACAGAACCCTGCCCTCAGAAACTTGATGCCCTTCGTGCAAGTCTATTACATCAAGTTTTCCTTTTAAAAATGATTTGGGTAAGGATTTTTTTATATTTGAAGTATCCATTCCTTACCTCTGTGGATAATTAGAATTCCAGTTAGTTTTTTGCTTAAATATTTTATTCTCCATATTCCTATAGCTATACCAATTATAACCATTGATAAGCTGATTAAGTCTTGACTATTATTAAGCTGAATTTCTATTTCAGAAGGGATAAAAGGAATAAGGTCAAAAGAGATTAACAACCCTATTAATAAAGGAAATGACATGCCTGAAATAATGAGGAAAGTAGCAAACTTCATTATTATATCGCTAAATTTATATTTCCAGTATTGACGTAGCATTGCTAAAATAAAATTCAAAAATATTCTCCATTTATGAAAATGTCGTCAAGGCTTGGCTAATTATAGACTCTCTTCTTGAATACTCAATACTAAACGCGGTAAGTTGGGGTTAGTTTTATGTAGGTTGTGAGTAACGTAAGGTACCGTAATAATTGGAGTCACCCATTAGCTGGCCGGTGTCAATAGTGATTACTCTATTCTGCCAGTGTATTCGCATTGTTACCAAAACAACCGAGGTTAAGAGATTGTTCCCTTGTCAGCTGCTAGGCGCGCGCCGTTTGAGCGCTTCAATTTCAATACGCGTAGCGTCTCCTTCTCTCTCCACCTCAATGGATTGCCCTGATTAACTCCACATTAGAATACACAGCATTCTTTTCACATTAAATCCCATCGTATTGACAGTCATCGCACCCGTTATGTCGATTCATTGGTGTCGGAAAACGATCCGCACCAGTCACCCATCTGGATCAAGGCGGAACACATCCTTTGTTTTTCTGCCCCTGGTACCTTGGTACCCCTCACAATCATCGGTGCCAAACCGTGTCCAAAAAGTATTCACAGAATCTGTGGCTCAGCTTGCGCTGTCCAGACCCGAGTAAGCTCACGGTTTGGGCGAAACGTCAAACACAATGGGCGACAGAGGCTTCCAATCAGAGTCGCTGGTTTTTCCACACCCCAATCTGGCTCACCGCTGCCGTCCAATCTTAACCCGGAAACATCCGCTTGGCCTCATACGGCGTTTGATGTTTCAACATCATCCAGGTGGCTCTGGCGAGTTTTCTGGAGACCGCACGGAGCGCAATAATGCCATTGGTTTTCGCCTTTTTACGGTCATAGAAGCGCTGTGCCAGTGGCTCAAAACGGATGGCAAAATGCGCGGCTTCTGAAAATGCCCAGGATAAATACTTGTTACCGGCTTTGGCGTTGCCGCTGCCTTTCTTCTTGCCATTGCTCTGTCGCGTACTATCAACACAACGGCAATACGATGCGTAATTCCCCGGCCCGGCAAAACGATGAATATCACCGGTTTCCAGCATAATCGTTAGACCCAGTATTTTTCCGACCCCGGTTGTGGTTTGCGTTATTTTGAATTCATCGGTTAACTTGACCGCATTGAATGCGACGTGTTCGATTTGGTTAATCTCCTGTTGAACCGCCTGATAGACGGAAAGACCGGCCTGGACGGCCAAATACGTGTAGTCTTCTGGTAGTGGTATTTGAAACGTTGTCTTCTTCAGCTCACCGGTGGCGATGCGAATCCCCAGTGAACGCCAGAGTTGGCTCTGGACACTGATTAACTGGCTGCTGGCAGTATGCACCAGTGACAGTCTGCGACGTAACAAATCTCTCACCGCCCGTTGTTCTTTTGGATAAATGTAGCCTGTCGGTAAGATCCCCAACCGCATCAGATGGGCAAGCCAAAAGGCATCGTGTTGATCATCGCTGTATTTCAGACCATCGTATTGTTTGACAGCCGCCGTGTTGACCAGTTTCAAGTGATATCCGGCATCTTGCAGACCATCAACTAACCAGTACCAATTGAATGTCGATTCAACAGCAACACCCTGTAAGGTATTACGATACGGATCCAGCGCTTTCAACGTTTGATTCAGATCGTTACTCAAGCGTTTTTCGTAAACCCGTTTATCGGCTTCGTCAATGACGACAACAACGTGATTATTTGAATGTAAATCAATTCCACAGTAATGTCTCATGTCTGTCTCCTCTTCGTTGTGTTAACAACCAGTTTAACAACTGGTTGGAAACGACCGGCTAGAGGAGTATCAGAGTAAAATTAAACCCTAGCATGGGGTGAATTCAGTTTCAAAGTGCACCACCTAACATAGAGATTAGGACACCAAAGGCAGTTCTGTTATTTTGAGGTTTACGACAACTTCAAAAACAGGAGCTCCTGATGTCCTATACCCATCTTAACGCGCGAGACCGCATGTGTCTTTTTTATAATCATCAAGCTGGTGTGCCGCTTCGGGAGATTGGCAGAAAATTGAACCGATCACACACCACGCTTTCACGTGAACTCAGGCGCAATAAACGATTATTTAATTGTTATTGGGATGAAGCAGCGCAACAATTTGCAGACGCTAGAAAAGCAAAACCCCGCCATACAAAACGAGCGTCCAATGAGAAGCTCAAACAATATGTTTTGGGTAAGCTCAAAATTGGCTGGTCACCGGAAATTATCAGTAATCGATTAAAACGCGACTATCCACACAGCAAAAAGACCATGAGGCTGAGTCCGGAGGCAATTTATCAGTGGATATTCAACGATGCTGAACAACAAGGCACGCTCTACACGTATTTGGTTCGCAGCCACAAGAAGCGGCGGAAACAAAGACGATACGGCTCATTGAGGGGGAGCATACCAGGTCGTGTTGATATCAATGAGCGCCCATGTGCGGTTGAAAAAAGGCTGCGCTATGGCGATTGGGAAGGTGACACCATGGTTGGCCATAGGCATCAGGGCAGATTCGTTACGCATATTGAACGTAAGTCCCGATTTCTACTGTGCGGCAAAGCACAAGATGGTACAGCCAGTAATTTTAACCAAGTAAGTTTAAAGCTATTCAAATGCATTCCTCAAAGGTATCGCAAAACGATGACGTTAGATAATGGCAGTGAAAATAGCTTGTTCAGAGAGTTACAAGAAAAGCTCAAATTCAAGGTCTATTTTGCCAAGCCTTATGCAAGCTGGGAACGCGGTAGCAATGAAAACACCAATGGTTTAATTCGGCGATATTTTCCCAAAGGAACCAACTTCTTGAAGGTGACAGAATTTGAGCTTGAAAAAGCAGTCAATTTGCTTAATCATAGGCCTAGAAAATGCCTCAAATACAGAACACCTTTCGAGGTCTTTGATTCGATATCAGGTGGTGCTCTTGCAACTTGAATTCACCTGGAAGTCGAACACAGTGCTTTTCCAAGCTTTTATAACTTGGCAATCAACTTGCCTTTATTCTTCTAATACGAAGCTTATCTTGTTGAGGCTAGTAAGCTCTTATTCGTAGTCCTGACGCTAAAAACAGCAAGTTATTTTATGGTTATCGGCGCGCCCTAACGTGCGCGCCGATAACGCGACGCTCAGTAGAACTGTCCAGAACCATCGGTTTTCAAAAGTCCGATAAGCCATAGCTCCAACCAGATATTTTTAAAGCGTGTATCGCTGTCGCTCACAAGCTTAAAAAATACTCCTGAGCGTCGCGTTAGCACAACATACCATTGGGGTTTTTTGTCATAAAAATTCAGTTTGAAAATGATAGTTCAGCTTACTATTCTTCTTACACTTTTCACCATTTATCATGCAATTTAAAGTTTTGGGCAGGAAGTAACAGGGCTATCAAATAGCCAGAATATTGCGTGTTTTTTTAAGACCGTAAAGTGTTAATAAAGGGCGGCGTTATTCATAGAATTAACCTGTTAATAAAACCCATCAATAGTTAAAGAAATATAAAAAATCGTGTAAACTAAAAGTCCTGTTACAGTAAGAGCTTTTATAAAAGCTCTATTTCAGAGCTTAGTGCCTATAGTTAAATTATACGTGCTAACAAATCATTCCAGTCGACCGTTGGCGAGCCAGCTCGGTTTTGAAGGTCATTTTTTATCAACATTCAGTTTTTTGGCGTAGTTCATCGAACATCTGCCAACGGCCACTGAATTTTGCGTTATAGCTGTATGCCTCTGAAAACGCACAAGGGGATGTCAAAAATATCTAGGATAGACGAGAAATAATATCACTTTTATATCAACTAGTTAAATAATCCTCTTGAGAACCTTTACATCAAGATAACATCTTCTTATGAAAAATATTAAATCTTTTTTTATTATAATTATTACTCTATTCCTCCTTAGCTGCTCCTATTCAGAAATGCTAAACATAGCATCTCCTGATAGAGAAAAATTCACATATTTTGATAAACTTAGTAAAGAAAAAAATATCTATTTATGCAAAAAAAGAGTGACTAAAAAAGAGACTCAGCAAGCTTCAATAGAAGCCCATGAATATTTTTCCACAGAATTAGATGAGTATATAGAAGAAGGATATCAAAAAGACCTCGGTGAAGTCTCTTCTAGTGAAAATGTTGATAAATATATAAACATTATCAGTGAATATGGAAAAAAACTTAATAATGAGCTTGAGAAAAAGTTTCAATGTACATATATAGAATCGATAGATGATGAAATCGTACAGGAAAGGTTTTTTCGGCATGTGTATTTTAAGATGCCAATAGAATCAATTGAATTTCACTGGAAGTTTTTAGACAGAAAACAATTGTTGAAAGGCAAGTTGATTTTGGAGTTTACCTCAGAGGGGAATACGATTAAACAGGTGATTTTTTCCAATGGAGAACTGAACCCTAAGTGGCATGTAATTAGTGATGATACAAATAAAAATGATTTTTCCAATAATGTTATTTATTTCGGTTTTGAATCAAAACAAAAATATTGGTTCATCAAAAATGATAGTGCAACTTTAAGTTTTTCAAATGTCAATACGCTACAAGGGTGGGGGCCAGATTTTAAAGCACAATTACCTTCTGGGAAATATAATTCATCAGCAACTTTTACTCTGTATGAGGATGATATATATGAAAATAAACAAGAATTACTAGAAGCTAATGCTTTTCTTTCCCTTGAGGATTGGCAGCAATACTGGTCGTTGGAAAACATATCTAAGCCAGGCTGGTATGTAGAATAGCTGCAAGTAAATTAACAAAGATAATATGCATAAGAGTTAAGGAATTGAAATCCATCTATCACCGTCGGCTAACAAGTGACTATGGTGTCAAATACGAAATTATGAAGCATAATTTAAATTCCATTTAATACCATCGCGCAGACCAGAACTTAAGATAACAATCATTTCCCCTTGTTCCTATGCTCCAGCGTAGGAACAAGAGACACTACATATACC
This sequence comes from Methylococcales bacterium, assembly GCA_965224565.1. GTDB lineage: Bacteria > Pseudomonadota > Gammaproteobacteria > Methylococcales > DRLZ01 > DRLZ01. Next base: position 2,407,559 of record CBDCZN010000002.1, read on the forward strand.
TTAACAACAGAACAAGTTCACCAGTGCCGGCTTAAGACTCGTACGGGTACTGAGCAGGTAATCGTTGAATATATTCAATATTTATAACCGAGAAAGAGTTCATTCTGCTAATGATTATTTGTCATCTGTAGAGTACGATATTCAGCAAAAACCGTGTAATCTTATGTCTGGAAAAAGTGTTGCCACATCAGGCACTAAATGTAGGTAGCGAGGGTATTTAAAATGATAAAACTCTGGATTCAACTTACCGAGCGTTATGGAAGAAAACGCGTCATTCTGCTGACTTACTTACTTGGAGTCGGGGTAGTTGCGGCTATCATGCATTTTTTGATGTTTAATAATCTTTATCATTCCTCTTTACTATACGTCTTTATACCGTATTGTATTTCTGTTGTGATCACTTTTTTTCGATCCTACGACGAACCGAAGTCACATTTACAACGTTTTTTCAGCCATGTTCTTACAGCACTCAGCATCTTTTTATCCACTTCACTATTAGTTGGGGAAGGCTTTGTCTGTATCGCTTTCTTTGCCCCTATCTACCTAATAGTAATCACTGCCAGTTATTTAATTTCTTCGGTTACAGATACTCATAACAATGGAAGAAATAACAAGTATTCACTAGCAGTGCCCGTAATTGTCCTCGTGATGTCACTAGAAGGTACGACAGCATCATTAAGTTTTCCCCGAGATACATTTGTCGAAGTTAACAGATCGACAACGTTAAGCATTAACCAGATTAAAACTAATCTCGCAAAGCCCTTTGATTTAAATAAAAAACGACATTGGATGATTTCAATTTTCCCAATGCCTTACCATATTGAAGCTGGATCATTAAATGCTGGAGACATCCATACTGTCTATACCCGCTATCACCGCTGGTTTGTAACCAATACACATGAAGGACAATCAGAGATTCTGATCGAGAGCGTGAGCGCTAATCGAGTAAAAACCAGAGTGCTGTCTGATACCTCTTATTTTTCTACTTACTTAAAAGGTTCAGGAACTGAGATTAGTCTGTTACCGAATAATCAAGAAGGAACGGACATCACGTTACGCATTGATTATCAGCGCAAGCTTGACCCTGCCTGGTACTTCCACCCTCTGCAAAAATTTGGTGTTAGCAAAATGGGTGAGTTAATCATCGATGAGTTAATGATTCGAGGTTAATATTATGAAAATTAAAGCAGTATGAGTGATAGCAAAGCTGGACCTTATAAAGTCAGTTCACTAACCATTGATGAAAACTCTGACCAGATCAATGGCAGCGTTCAATGGGATCCTGCTCGATCAATCTGGAATACCAGTATTTTTGTGAGTGCTTTTATTCTCGGACCTCTCTATTTTAGCTGGGATGCTTTCCTTGTGTTTTTCGTTTTATTAGAGCTGACAATGTTAGCAGGTCATTCTGTTGGTTTTCATAGACGCCTGATCCATCGAACCTTCAAATGCCCTAAATGGCTGGAACGTATTTTAGTCTGGTTAGGGGTGTTGGTTGGTATGCATGGCCCATTCTGGGTCATACGTTCGCACGATATACGTGACTGGGCTCAACGGCAAAAGACTTGTCATCCCTTTCTTCGACATGCCAAAGGTGTCTGGATGGACGGTTGGTGGAACTTGCATTGTACTTTAGTGCTGGATAATCCTCCCCCATTTGATCCGGGAAAAGGGATTGGTGATGATCGCTTTTATCAATTTTTACAAAAATTCTGGATGCTACAGCAATTACCCATTGCAATAATCCTATATTTTTTTGGCGGAATCGAGTGGGTGGTCTGGGGCATTTTAGTCAGAGTGGCGGTTGGTGTTTCTATGCATTGGTTAATCGGTTATTACTGCCACGCAGCTGGTCCACAAAACTGGCTAGTAGATAATGGTGCAGTGCAAGCGCATGACGTACCGTGGGCAGCGCTATTATCGATGGGTGAAAGCTGGCATAACAATCACCATGCATTTCCAGCGTCAGCAAGGCACGGTCTCTATCAAGGGCAATTTGATCCTGGCTTTCACTTCATCAAATTTCTTGAACGATTTAATCTGGCCTGGGATGTAAAAGAGGCTGATACACTACCGCCAAGAAACGGAATCACGCCCTTGACAGAACAAGCCAGGCAGACCTTACAACGGCAACAGTTAAATCTGGTAAAGAGTAATGGCTGATTCGCACTACATTAGCGCTTTTCGTCACAGCAGCTAACCACTCTCCATTGAACATTGCAATTATAGGAGCTGGCCCTGCGGGTCTAGCTTGTGCCTGGCGAATGGCCGAGAAAGGACATGAGGTTTACAGTACTGGAATGCAAGTCCAATCTCGATACACAAGGTTCTGGAGTACTGTTGCAGCCCGTTGGTCTCTTGATACTAGAGCGATTGGGTATCAGACAGGAAGCGGAGTTGCTTGGGCATAAAATCAAACGCATCACTGGTCGGTCCACGCCATCAAATCGCATTACTGTTAATGTCGACTATCAGGTTTTGCGGGGCACTGACTACTCATTAGGCATTGACAGAAAAGCTCTCTGGGAGCTGTTGTGTATGAAAGCTGTTGAAGCAGGTGCAACCATCGAGACAGGCATCTCTGTTTCACAACTAAAATATCAACCCAATGGCTTAGTGTCTGTTGTTGCAGATGATGGTGACAAGCTATATCCACACTTTGAACTTGTAATTGACGCGAGTGGTGCTTTTTCGCAGTTACGTCAATATTCAATATTTCCTGTAAGCAGTCAATTGCTCCAATACGGTTCGTTATGGTGCAAAATCAATTTAGATAAAGACTCCCCTTACAATACTGATACGATGCTCTTGTACACGGATAAAAATAATGTTGGCATAGGGCTTATGCCAACAGGTCGAACTTCACCAACTGCTCCAGAGCTGATAACCCTGTTCTTTAATCTAAACTGGAAGAATTGCCCAAACTGGAATATTGATATTTTTCAGCAATGGAAACAAGGCATAGTGAAAGAGTGGCCGGATACTCAGCACTTGCTCGATCAGTTACATCATTACAATCAACTGTATCTAGCAAAATTTAAGCAGCATACATTGCCAAAACCTTACGGCGATAGAATTGCTTATATTGGTGATTCTGCCCATGCAACCAACCCACAATTAGGCCAAGGGATCAATATGTCTCTAATTGATGCGGTCAGTTTGCCTTGGGCACTAGAGAAAGAGGCAGACTTAGAACGAGCACTAAAACTCTATTCAAAGGTCAGAAGAAATCACGTTGCAATCTATCAAACATTAGCACGCGCCTTAACTCAATTCTATCAATCTGATGATCAAGTGGCGATCACTTTGCGTGACGCTTTTTATCCAGTTTTATCCAAATTGTTTTTAATGAAAACGGCAACGGCATATCTAGTATCAGGTCAGGTAGGCCGTCCTTTAAAGCATCTCAATCGATAACAGGGATAGACCGGATTATTCGCAGCAGTGTCATCTGTGGTTCGGTCAGTCGATTGTATTTGTTCATAAGCTTTTTAATCGTAGTAAAATGAATTGTATTCATGAGGTATATCTAAGCCAAAATCAAGCCACTCAAAACCCTAAAGATACCGTAAAATTCAAACTTAGTTCATAATATAACCGAAAGTTCATAGATGATACCCAAGCTCTCGAAATGGTTAGCGGTAATTGAATGAGTACAGTCAGACAGAACAACTAACACAAATGGCAAACAAAGCAATCTACCCCGGCACATTCGATCCAATGACCAATGGTCATATCGACCTGATTCAACGCACCTCAAATATCTTTGATGAACTGATTATTGCTGTTTCAGACAGTATTACCAAGCAAACCTTGTTTACCCTTGATCAGCGCCTTGAGTTTGCTTCGCACGCTGCAGGTCAATACAATAATGTCTCTGTTATCAGTTTTGATGGCTTGCTGGTAGATTGCGCGCGTGATGAAGGTGCTACGGTTATCGTTCGAGGATTACGCGCAGTCTCGGATTTTGAATATGAATTCCAGATGGCAGGCATGAATCAACAGTTATCGCCACAGCTTGATACCTTGTTCCTGGCAGCATCAACCCAATATACTTTCATCTCATCCAGCTTTATCCGTGAAATTGCACGACTGGGCGGACCCGTCACAGAATTTGTACCTGCGGATGTAGAGAAAGCATTGTTAAAATTGTCTGGACGATCAATGTTGCCCGACAGTATAGAAATTTAAATAGGCAAGAAATGGCACTGATAATACTGGATACCTGCATTAACTGCGCAGTTTGTGAACCTGAATGCCCGAATGATGCCATTAGCGAAGGCAAGGTCATTTACGATATTGAACCACAACGTTGTACTGAGTGTGTTGGTCATTTTGATACTCCTCAATGTATTGAGGTGTGTCCAGTTGATTGCATCATCAATGACCCAGACTGTGTTGAAGATCAAGCCAGCTTGTTCGCCAAGTTTGAGCGGTTAAAAACCACTGATACCCTGCCACTTGAATTCAATTAAAAAGACCAATAACATCCATCGCGCTTCGCGCGTTCCACAGCAATATGGATAAAACTCCAACTACTTATTCTTGGCGAGGTAACAAGATCCTTCTCCCTGAAACCGAAGCTGATATTTGCAACAATATAGCTTGTCTTACCAATCAAAATTATTATATCAGGCACCAACACCAAGTCTGACCAAACTGTCAATCATCAAGACATTATCAAATAGGGACAAGATTCAAAGCTCAGCGCCTGGATGGATAAGATCACGAATCTTACCAATGATTTCGGATAACATCGGCTCTTGTCTGGGCTGTCGTCCCACTGGTGATTTCCCTTTATCTTCCTCGTGACTATAAATTTTTACAATTGCATGCTCTGCCAAAACATCGTGAATACGTGAAAGATCACGCGGAGGTGCAAGAATACCTTTTGTGACCAACCATGCGAGCAGACCGTTCCTGGCACCCCAGCGTGGCCAGAATACAGATCTTTTTAGCGCGAACAACTCAATCGGCTTGCCCGTTACGCAAGCTTCGGCCATCATTGTTGCGCTATCACCCGTTACGATAAATCTATCTGAACCAGACAATATTGCCTGATGCGGGTTATCACGCTTATTTTTTGTTACAAAGAAAAATTCGCTGTTATCAGGAATCAAAGATTGTAACTTTTCCGCAACATCTGAGCCAGTTCGTGGTGAAATTGACACCAAACAGGTTCCACCGTATTTATTTTGTATTTCGGTGATACATCTGCCTAATTTTTCAATAGCAGTTGTATTCAGCAGCAATGGAAAAGTTGTACCACCAACCAAGACACCAATCCAGGGTCGTGGTAATTGTGCCCATTGCGCAAATGCAGAAACTTTTACTTTGTCTGGAACCAGTGGCAATGGCAATTTGTATATATTAGGAGCTGTAGGCAGACCATATTGCGGAGTACTCACAACCAGATCGAACCAGTCTAATGGCGCTTTTGGACGGCCAATCCACACCAGTTTGGTACGATTTTTTGATTGTTTTTGCACCCAGCGGGCCACTGTGACGTGCTTGCGCCCGGAGCCGATCAAAACATCAGGCCATTCAGCTTTGAGTTTTTCCCGATCCGTTCTGGACAAAATACTCAGGTTTGTTCCGCGCAGAATATTGGGAGCAACAAATCGATGCTTACAAGGTAAACTTTTGAAATCCGGCACAACACCCAATGATGTTCCAAGCGCGTGACACAACACTTCTATCTGAGTATTATCACCCTTGTTCTTACCCAGCAAACCCCAGATTCTTCGTTCATCTGTTTTCATTCAGATAAAGCAATCCCATGACAGAAAAGAGTAAATACGCGAATATTGGATCCTAGTTCATCCAGGACTTAAGTGACTGACCAGCTCGTTTTGCCATAAGAACCTGAATAATTTGCACCATATGTAAAACCAGACAAATTAATATCCACCCAACGACAGCAATCAGTCCCAAGTCAGGCCGACCCATGATTGCAAAAATCATTAGCAGAAAGAGGTTAGGATTGCGTCTGGCTGTATATTGACGAAACAGGGTATCAACAGGCCGCCAGATATGAATATGATATCCGAGCAAAAATTTGCCAGCCAGCTCAAGAAGGCGTTGCACAACATAGCCAAGCAAAATAATCGCCATGATTGTCCACAGAAATTCATCCGTCCAGTTATAACCCGAAGCGATCAACCCCAGACCCCACGCGTAATACCAAAAAGGCGGATGAAGCAAATCTATGCCATGATCAAAACGGCCACCCCATTGAGTTGATGTAAGAGTAGTTCTTGCCAGTTTACCATCTACTGTATCAAGAAAAGTCATCAACCAGCCAGCACAAACCCCCCAGCCGTAGTAGCCATTTGCAAACAAATAATACGCAGCAACCACCAGAAAAAATGATAACAATGTAACCATATTCGGCGTGATAGCAGTTGGCGCAATTGCACGGGTGACATAAAAAGCCGGGCGCGGCCAGGCATGTTTGGTCACAAAATCAGTCGCACCTTTATAGGTACCTTTAAACATCCGCCATTCAAGTGCATGATTATCATGATTCGACACCTCGGCTACATAAGGAATTTCATTTTTGCGCAACTCCCTCCAATATGCAGCTTCCAGTTGCGAGGGAGCAAAGACGGGTATCGCTAATTCATTCAAGCCAAGCTCGCCAGCGAATAGCGCTGTTACTTTGTGCGCAGCTGAACCTTTCGTACAAACTGCAACAGGTCGCCCACCATCGCATTCCTCAAGCGTCAAAACCATTTCTTTGCCACTTGCCAACACTGGAATCAGTGGTGTATCAATAACCGTATCACCACGTACAAATATAACCTGGCCATTTGATGCGGCTGCTTCATCGACGGAAAGAATACTGGTAAAACCAAGTTTGGAAAATTGTTTATACAGACGTTCACTAGGCAACATCCCCCACAGGCGTACAGAACTTTCACCCACGATACACAGCGCCAGTTGCAACCCTGGAGTAGATTTATTATTTTGCTTTTTCAAAATGTAAGCTCTTGATTATTTAAATAGATAGGAATTTTAACGCAATTTATATAGTTTACGATCACAATTTATAAAGAAGACTCAAGTGAGCAAGGAAATATTAATCTGGGCAAACGACAAAGCTGGCATTTTAGAGTAATAAACGTGACTTGCTGAATATCAAATGCGTTAGTTAGGACATCATGTTCTACAAAAGGTGTCATCCAAAATTCATTAACGCTATTTAACCAACTTTTCAGAGTCATAAATTTCCTGGAGTATTTGTGTAAAACGAGTGGATGAAATATTTTTTGTATAGTCAAAATATTCGATAGAGGCACCACGCTCTTCTAATTGCTTTTCAACTGTATTAAAAAGCTCGGAACCTTTCCAGTCATCACCGACAAACATAACATCATAACCGACATCGTAATATTGCTTGAGTTTATCTCTATGGCTTTGCACAATAACTTCATCCACACAAGACAATGACGCAATAATTTCCATTCTGTGCTCAAAAGGGATAATCGGTTTCTTTTGTTTATATTCTTTGACAAGTTCATCTGAACTAACCCCAACGATCAGATAATCACAATGATTTTTGGCCTTTTTTAATAAATGTAGATGTCCAATATGGAACATATCAAAGACTCCCGTTGTGTATCCAATTATCTTGTTATGCATGATTTAATTTTGGTAAGGAATATTGTAGATGGACAACATCTGAATGAGAAGGGTTTAAATTTTAACGTATTTTATCTGAGTGATGATAACAATTTGATCGAGAAAACCAGACTGGCTAGTAAATTTGCACCACAAAATGCAACAAAGCAATGAATTTAATCTCGCATATTTCATTCTTCATCATCACTAACACAGGGTGTTGATTCGAATATTTATACACGCTCAGTTAAGGTATACTGACCCGCTGTAAAACACATTGCTTTCATCACCTCCGTTGTTATGTGTACTTTGCAACTCTCATTCACATATATCAACAATGATCGGGAAAAAGCAAAACAAATGAGGTATTCATGCTCATTGATTTAAACCATGCCGATACTAATTTTACAGTCTCCACTGACGTTTGCGTAGTCGGTGGCGGTGCAGCAGGTATCAGTCTGACACGCCAACTGGTGCGCGATGGACACCAGGTGTGTTTGCTAGAAAGCGGTGGCATGGATTTCGAAGCAAATACACAGTCACTTTACGCAGGAACAAATATCGGCATGCCGTACTATGATCTGATTGATGCCAGACTGCGTTTCTTAGGCGGCACTACAAACATATGGGGTGGTCGCTGTACACCACTTGATCCCATCGATTTTGCCCAGCGTTCATGGGTAGCACACAGTGGCTGGCCTATCTCTATGGACACCTTGCGGCCACATTACCATGCGGCTCACGAGGCTTTGGGATTAGGTGAATATCGTTACGACAAGTCACTCTGGGAGCAATTGGGAGAGGCACCGCCGTTCTCATCGGAATATATCAGCACACGTTTTTGGCGTTTTGACACCACCAAAGAGCGCTTCAATGCTTCTCGCTGTCAAGACCTGTTCAACAACGATAATGTAACCGTAGTAATACATGCCAATGTGGTACAGCTACAGGCCAACCCTGGTGCGAGTGCGTTGGAACACATTGTCACCAGTACTCTCGATGGGCGGCGTTTTAATTTTCGCGCACGCTTTTATATATTAGCCACTGGCGGCATTGAAAACGCCCGACTGCTGCTCGCATCCAACAACGTTGAGAGTGAGGGTATCGGCAATCGCCATGATCTGGTGGGGCGCTACTTTATGGAACATCAACACGGTCGTGCTGGGCGAATAAAAACCGATGCACCCTATCGACTGTGGTCGCTGTTTCGCAAACGCAAGCTACGCAATAGCCCACCGATCGCACCAACCATCGTTGCCTCATCTGCATTACAAGAGCGTGATGGTTTACTCAACAGCGCATTTACTTTTAAACTACAACGTCCACCGGAACACGGCTTACTGTTAAATGACCGTATTTACCGCGCACTCAAACATCAATTGCCACCAGATCGAGTACGCCGCCGCATGTGGCACGTTTACCGGGATGTTCGCGGTTTGATTCAGCGACATATCAAACCACTGATAGAACCATTACGTGCTCGAGCTAATACACGCAAACTTTATTTGATGGTGCGTGCTGAACAAGCGCCGAATCCTGACAGTCGGGTACAGCTGAGCAAAGAGGTCGACGCACTGGGTATGCCTAAGGTAAACCTTGATTGGCGCTTGTCCAGTCAAGACAAAGATACTGTCGCAGGTGTGTGTAAGCAGCTCGACGTAGAGTTCCAGCATCTTGGCAAAGGCCGCATCGAGCCATCGCAATGGCTTGCAGACCCTGCGCCAGAATGGCCTGTGGATCCGACTGTCAGCAAACACCCGATTGGTGGCTACCACCACATGGGTACAACACGTATGAGCGATTCACCGAGCCAGGGAGTTGTGGACGCAAACTGTCGTGTTCATGATTACGCTAATCTATACATTGCTGGAAGCTCAGTTTTCCCAACCGGTGGCTGGGCTAACCCGACCCTGACAATTTTAGCGATAACCAACCGACTCGCAGAACATCTCAACGAAAAACTAGCATCTATCAACTAACACCATTGAAACTAACAATCGTTAGAACATTAGTTACGATAGTATCTGTTTAAAATCCTGATCAAAAGGTGTAGCAGCGATGCGTGCCTTAGCGAGTACTCAGACAGGTTCTAGGATGTTCTCAACTTATCTGGAATATGCGGGTCAATCAGCTTTAGCATCTGCACATGCAATTTTGGATTGGCAGTCAGCAAATTACCTGATTTCATATACGAGTCGTCTCCATTGATATCGGTAACCACACCACCCGCTTCTGTGATCAGCAAGATTCCGGCAGCCATGTCCCAGGGCATCAGTCCTAGCTCCCAGAAACCATCCAGGCGTCCTGCTGCAACATAAGCCAGGTCCAGCGCCGCTGACCCGGCGCGTCTAATGCCGGCAGCATCTTTACTTAATACTTTGAGCATTTGCAAATACTCGTCCATATAGCGCTGATCTTTAAACGGAATTCCCGTGCCTAATAAAGCACCATTGAGTTTTTTAATTGGTGTTACTCTGAGACGACGATTATTTAGTGATGCGCCTTCTCCACGGGATGCTGTGAATATTTCATCTTTAAGCGGATCATAAATTACCGCATGTTCCATACGACCTCTGTACTCAACTCCAATGGACACTGAAAACTGCGGAAAGCCGTGCAGATAGTTTGTTGTGCCATCCAACGGGTCTATAATCCAGACAAAATCGTCACCATCAGATTGACCACTTTCTTCTGCCAAAATAGAATGAGTTGGATATGCGCGACGAACAATGTCGATGATTTCTTCCTCAGCCTGGTGATCGATATCACTCACATAGTCGTTATGTGACTTATGGGTAATCTTGCGTTCATCCATATGATCCATTGCGCGAAAAATAGTTTTTCCAGCTGCCCGGGCAGCACGTATCGCGATATTAAGAATTGGCTGCATAGGATTGAATTCGACGTATTTGAAAAAGCTCGGTAGGATATACTTGTCTGCGGCAAAAAATCATTATTTTCCTCATTCCGATTGTTACTATCCGTATTAAAACCGTTTGTTCACAAACCTGGAAGCAGACATAAAACAACCATTGTTGGCTGGATGTATATTGTTATAGGTGTCACGGGTTGAACAGAAGTGTAAGATCTGAACAGCTCACTCACCAAGTAATTATCTTGGCTAATGGACAGCGAGTATAACAGACATCACATGCTCTAAGGAGTCCAAGCATGTTATCCCAAGTAATTATTGTGCTAGTCGAACCAACCCATCCAGGTAATATTGGAGCGACTGCGCGAGCTATGAAAAACATGGGGCTAAGACGCTTGCACCTGGTTTCACCACAGCGTTTTCCTTCCGCTGACGCGACATCCAGAGCGTCAGGCGCAGATGATCTGTTAGAGAGCGCAGTTTTATGCTCTAGTCTTGATGAGGCCATCGCTGACTGCAAGTTGGTGATAGGAGCCAGCGCTCGCTTACGAGAAATCCCCTGGCCTGAAATAACCCCAAAAGCTTGTGCTGATCTAGTTGCCCAACAATCAGTTGGTGGAGAGATTGCGATTTTATTTGGACGAGAACATTCGGGGCTCACCAATCAAGAACTGGATCGCTGTCAATATATTCTGACGATCCCTTGCAACCCAGAATTTTCTTCGTTAAATATTGCCGCTGCTGTGCAAATTGTAACCTATGAATTATTCGTAAAAGCAACCACTGCCACACCCTTACAACAATCTGTCAATCCATCTGAATATGCCACAGCAGCTGAACTTGAACTATTTTACGAGCACCTATACCAAACACTCAACACCATTGGTTTTATTCACCCCGACAAATCACGTTCAATTATGCGTAGAATAAGACGCTTGTATACACGCACTCGACTCGAGAAAAAAGAAATTGATATTTTGCGTGGCATATTGAGCGCTACACAAGCATTAAAGCCTTAGTCTAAACACTTCTTCACATGAAATTTCAGCATACGGCGGAGTTTAGACAAGAAGCAAGGCAAGAAAAATTGTAATCTACATCAAGTACACGGACAGGATTAAACTCAATGTTCAAACACATTCAAGAAGATATTAAAATTGTATTCGAACGTGACCCAGCGGCACGTTCCACTATTGAAATACTCACTTGTTATCCAGGCTTTCATGCCCTGTTGGTTCACCGTATCAGTCATCGCATCTGGAATCGTGGCTGGAGGTTGATGGGGCGTTTTCTATCCCACATTGGCCGCTTTTTGACTGGCATTGAAATTCATCCAGGCGCGGTCATCGGTCGGCGTTTCTTTATTGATCACGGCATGGGTGTGGTGATTGGAGAAACAGCAGTCATCGGTGATGACTGCACGCTATATCATAGCGTTACTTTAGGTGGTACAAGTTGGGAAAAAGGCAAACGCCACCCAACATTAGGCAACGGGGTAGTCATTGGTGCCGGGGCAAAAATACTGGGACCTCTGATGATTGGCGATAACGCACGGGTCGGTTCAAATTCAGTGGTGATCAAGAATGTTCCAGCAGATACCACTGTGGTTGGCATTCCAGCGCGTCTGATCAAGGATTCCACTAAATCGCCTTGTGCCGAACTCGTTGAAACAATTGCCTTTGACTCATATGCTGCCAGCGCTGATCTTTCAGATCCAGTAATAGAAGCTAATAAACGTATGGTCGAGTATATTCAGTGCATGCAGAGTCAAATGAATGTAATCCAGGAAGCTTTACAAAAATCCGGTGTCAATGTACAGACAAATGAAATGCCTGAACTTGGTTCACTTAAAATTGAACAAAATGATAGCGAACAACTCGAAATATAATGTTCACAAAAATACTTCTGATCATTTGATTCCAGTTGATTCAAAACAGGTTCTTTTATTTTATCGGGTATTAAACCACACCAGTAAGCCAATATTAGTCACTAATGACATTAACGCAACTGCTTTCCAGAACCCCTTAGGATTTCGCTCTAGCAAAGGCTGACGATCATGCTGGATAAACTTTGAATTAGGATGAGACAGGTCATAGATAAATTCAGACAATTCAGCATAACGTTTGTCAGGATCAATACTCAGTGCTTTTTCTAATGTTTTATCAACCCAGATCGGAATATCCGGGTTGAAACTGCGTAACGAGATATATTGACTGCGGTTTACCACCCCTTCGCCATATTTTTCTCCGTAAGGTAGTTTATCAACCAACATTTGATAGGCAATCACTGCAATTGAAAATTGATCTGAACGTTGACTCCCGGCATAACCCAGAAAATATTCTGCTGCTGAATAATGTCGAGTACCAAGTATACTAATTCGGTGGATCGGTGATGAGATTTCTTCAATACCAGCAATCTTGGCTGAACCAAAATCAATCAATTTTACGGTGCCGTAGCGGTCAATCATAATATTGTCGGGTTTGAGATCCTGGTGCAACATTTCCAGACGATGAAATGCAGTGACTCCACGTACAATTTGTCCGATTATATTACGCACATCCTGTATTTCAGGTTGTGGATGATCATCCATCCATTGTTGTAAAGTTTCCCCTTCAATATTCTCAACAACGTGATATAGAAAAGTGCGATGCCGAGCAGGTTTCAAAGTCTTCATCACATGTGGGCTTTTGACACGATTACCAACCCACTCTTCATGACGAAATAGCTCCAGATAAGCAGGATCATCTTCATAATTAACTGAAGGTGTTTTAATAACCACCGTCATTCCATTATCCATGTCTTCGGCCAGATACACCTGACAACGGCTACTGGCATGAATTTCGCGCTTAATCATATAACCATCCATTTTCATGCCTGGTTCAAGATCAGGAGGAAATGGCAATTCACTCAATTTACGATAGGCTTCATTTTCATCAGGGACTGGTAAAGTATTGAAGCGCACAATCTGGCATGTCAGATTATCAGGACTCCCATTGTCATAAGCTAGCTTGACAATGTTTTGCGCTGCACTGTCCAGATCACTGGCTGATTCAACCAGTTCTTCTATCGATTGTTCGTTAATATAATCGTGTACCCCATCGGTGGTCAGAATAAATGTATCACCAGCTTCAACTGCTACAGTTTTGTAATCAAGCTGAAAACCAAGATCAATACCCATCGCTCGCAACAAGTATTGATTACCGTTTTTACCCCAGCTGTGATCTTTAGTCAGCAGCTCAAGCTGACCACGGCACAGGCGATAAATGCGGCTGTCACCGATATGCACAAGATGAGCAGTGACCGATTTAACAATCACTGCACTTAGTGTACTGGCCATGGTCTTACCCTGACTGCCCTGCCCTGTACCTTGAGCATACAACCAGCGATTGGTTGCCAGCAGAACATTCTCTACTGATTTTTTAACTGTCCAGGAATCTGAAGTAGCGTAATAATCGGTAAGCAGGCTGGTGAGACAACAACGACTTGCTGCTTGACCATCATCACAAGCACTCACCCCATCTGCAATTGCAATGGCGATACCTTTATAGGTTAAGGCCGAATCATCATGCGGAATTTTGATACCTGCTGAATCCTGATTCTCATGCTTATGACCTGTTTCGGTATAAAAACCTGTATCGATTTGATAATCCGACATAATGACTAATTCCTGATACTCAAACGAAGCTCAACTGATATGTGTAACAAGTACATTTTTCCACACACTTGAAGCAAGGAAAAATCACAGCTGGTTGAATTATAGAGATTATCATTAACGCCATAGTCCTCTCTAATTGCAATGGTACTCACTAAGTAAAATTCGACATTCTTAGAATGTGGATAGGATCCTTACCTGGAAGGGTGCTTTTGGTCAGCAAATCACCCAAATGTATTGACTAGATTTCTGGTTGATTTAATACCAAACTAAAATTTATTTTAACCATCTGAATGAAACGGACAGTGATTCATAACCTAATAATCATAGATTCTATAGGCTCATGTCTGATCCTATATTTCATGCTTGTACAAAAAAATATCGTCAGAGTTCAATCAAAAAAAACGAGGCCATCTAATGTATCTAGCGATAACATCATCAGAACCTCGTATACAAAAACGGAATGGGTCATTCAGAGGGGGCTTGTGACCTGACCCACATTCCGCTCACATTGGAGACTTTAAGTCTATATCTATTTGAGTATGAATTATTCCCGAAATAATAAAATCAATCTGTGCTATTCACGCAGATTGCTTTAATCTCCCCTTGCAAGTGGGCGGGATCATCAATGCAAAGTTATACTCTCCGCCCATGGAAATCTAGCATCCTGTGCACGCACTTTTTTGCGGATAACTGCGTTGAAAAACCTTGCTGTAGAAGAGTATATTTAATCGCTCAAAGAACACGGGAAACACTACTCAAAGGGATTCAATCAAGGTTCTTCCACTTGTAAAAAATCATAAGTACCGACACCTTGTATTATCAGATAACGACAGGGCTGAGCTTCAACATTACACACCCGATGTACGTTGCCAACTACTATTTCCACCTTTTCACCTGGCTTGAGTGCAAGCGATTGCTTCCCTTGCTGTTCGACAGCTATCACTCCATCCAGACAATAACAGTATTCAACAACCGCTGAATGATAATGCCATTCTCCCGCTTGGTTAGCTGCGAGCGAGAACTCTGCTACTCGGGTTTCAGCTGTAGAAATCAGTTCCTCAATCTTCTGCATTATTCTGACGGATAACGATAGCGTATATTCTTAGAAGTTTTCTAAAAAAACTCAAAGCGAAAAACTCTTGAAGTAAGGTAACTCAGCGTAACCAGTAACTGCTCAGATTGCCCACTATTTTTCTCAAGAGCAAGGCGAAAGCGCGGAGTTTACAGGTGTAAATGAGCACTTTCAACGCAGCTATTGGGCAAAATAGTGGGTAAGCTGAGTAGTTATGAAGTGAGAGCAGTATAAGACACTATTGGTTGATACAGAGATTATCTCTTTCTTTTAGTTGCGACACGATTATTATGTTTTCTATCTCTGGCACCCATTCTTCCCAGGGTGTTTCTATCAAAACTGTCCAGCTCTTCTTCTACATCGAGCTGGTGTTCTATTTCAGCTTCAGCTTCTATCATTGAGATGTATTCATTCTCAGGTTCCGCAACGTATGCAGAATCAATATTACCTACAGCCTTAGTTTGTCCCTTGGCAACAGTGTTGTTACGGCTAAACCAGGATGGTGCAAATAGCAAAAAAACAAAACCTGTCATTCCAAGTGCCAGGATTACAAAAGGCAAGTTACTTGTTGAATCGGAATTAGCTGTCTTTATCACGGGTTTTAAACTCTTCACATCAGAAGCTTTATTCTGATTTTGTGGTTGTTGTTGCCCTGGAATTTCCTGCTTATCTGACTTAGCGACAACTTTTTGCAAGCGATAATCAGAAAACTCTGGATTATCTTTCGCGTGTGCTTGCAAACATAAGCTACTAGTAAGAATAATTGTTACGCCAATCAACAATTGTTTTAGTCCAATCTGAGTTGTTAGCATCGCTGCTCCTAAGGTTTAAAGTGACTGAAAGAGATTGATGAATGCCAAACCACACCAAATATAATACTCATATGTTCATAGTAAACCTTTTTCATTCAACATAAGATGTGTGGTGAAGGTTTGTAAATGTGTCGATTCTGATAATCGATTAAGGATAAGGAAGTTGACCAAGTAGATCTGTCTCATCTCGATGGAAATTGTATGCCGGAATATAACTCTGTACTGCTTAAGAACCGACTCAGGTTCATAACAGCCCAAGTGGATAAAGTGTCTGAAAGACTCGTGATGTCTGAGCAAGGTTTTTACCATATAAATTCCGTTCTCTTAATAGTGCTTATACTCGCGACTCTAAATAGAGTTGTGAAACTGATTGAGATGTTACTGAAAAGCGTATCCTTACGTTGAAAACAATCTCAAAATGGTCTGCTGATGGCATCATTTGGCTGAAATGTTTGTCCACTTATGTTTTGTACTGTAGCCTTTGATCAGGATCTTGAACAGATTCTAAGTATTGAAAAATTACGGCTATGTTTCAAAAACATTATAATTTCGTGTTAGCAGCAGATAAAGTCTACCGATAATCCGCTAATCTAGTACGATTAAAACCAGCTTACTAATAAACCACGGAGAGGCTGCAATGTAAACATGATTTTGTAGCATTGTCGATGTTTCTTGTCCAATCAGCTATTCATCTACCAAAACCAGCCTCGGAAACCATCGTTTGTTGTGTAAACAGCCCATTAAACAGACATATCTCTAGATGCAAATACACTTTGCACGCACAAATATTCAGACCATTTGACTAAATTATAGATACAACCTCTAATGGTTATTCTGTAATTGCCAGAACTGATAGCCACAGGTTATTGTCCTTATTCAGAGAACTTACTGATCAGTAAAGTCAGCAACTAGCAGAATTGAGAACATCACCTGTACCTTCAATAAATAAAGATAATAAACCTCTCTAGCCACTAACTCAATATTAAACAACTACAGGCTTTTCGTAGGAAGATGAATCTGTTGAATCTCTCGCTGAACAGCCCATCACTGCTTTATAAAGTAGCCTCACAATGCTCTAATATGCTAAGCTTTTCGCCATCTTTTACATAACGTTATCGAAATCTTGAACAAATCATTATTTCAGTCGCTAAGGAACTAAGATGAACAATGTAATGTTATCGTTAACAACCGCAATATTGATTATGGCAATCACACCGCTTCCATCAAGCGCACGTGAAGCACGTTTTGCGAGCCCTGGAATAGAACAACAAGAGTCAGGAATTCGTCTGGAAAAACGACTAAACAGATTAGTCAGCCTCCTTGAACTGACTGATGAACAAGCAGCTTCAATTGAAACGGTCAACAAAACCTTTAGTGAACAAATCAACACGCTACGCGAATCCATGAAAGAAAACCATGAAATATTGAAAACCTTGGCTAAAGCTGTTCCCGTTGATATTAATGCAATCCAGCAAGTAGCAGATGCTCAAGGCGATCTGTATTCTGACCTGGTCATCTTAAAAACTGAAAAAAACATTGCATTTGCAACAATTCTTAGCCAATACCAAATGGAAAAACTTGAAGAGTTACATGCCACGGTTGAGGAACACAGAAATGTCTGGCAATAAGAAATCAGTAGGCGGAACTATCAATTAATCAGAATAGCTTGTGACTGGCAACTCGATACTCACACACAAACCGCCATCTTCACGATTATGCGCCTTCACTGTTCCCTGATGTGTGGTGATAGCACGTTTTGCGATTGCCAGACCAAGTCCATAACCACCACTGCATCGATCGCGCGCTGTAGCTACTCGAAAAAATGGCTCAAAAAGACGCGGCAATAAGCTATCTGGCACACCTTCACCACGGTCGCATATCTCAATCAACACCCGTTCAATTGAAGGTCCAAGCGTATTCAATCGAATCTTTACCAACGTACCTTGTGCAGTATATTTGACAGCATTACGCACTATATTCTCCAATGCCCTGTGCAACAAGCTCAGATTGGCTTGCATCGTATAGCTGCTGGTGCATTCAACTGAAACATGCTTATTTCCGGCAACAGCCTCAAAATTAGCATCCGCAGCAATGTCTTCCAGCAAAGCAACTAAATCAACATAATCGTCTTGCTGATCAATCGCACTGCTGTCCAGTCTGGCCAGAGTTAATACCTGCCCCAGTAAATCGTTCAAACGCGTAGTTTCCAGTTCAATGCGTTCCAGCTCATGACTAATGTCATTGCCATCTTTTTGTTGGGCTAGTCCAACTGCGACTTGCAAGCGCGCCAGTGGTGAACGTAATTCGTGTGAAACGTCATTCAATAAATTTTGTTGAGTATCCACCAATGTTTGAATGCGCTCGGCCATATAATCAAAATCAATACCGAGTGATTCCAATTCATCACCTCGATGCCCAATTGACTGTGCCACGCGTGTTTCCAGATGACCCTCAGCAATTTTTTTTGAAGCAGATCGCAGCAATTTCATTGGCTTAACCAAATACCAGCTCAAACCAAAACAAAATAAACTACTGAGTAAAAATGCCATCGCCATACGAATTTGCATAAGCTGCGGATGCCGTTCAAACATACGCCCCAGACCAAATGGCACTACTTTTTTCAGCTCAATTCCCGGTGTTTCCGGCATCATCAAACCGGCCAGTATTGTGTAAGGTTCGCCATCAATAGACTTGACCGATTGGGTCATCGAATAGGTTAAATCCTGTTCAACAATATGCGCTAAATGTGGTAATTGAACAGCACCCGCATTGTCTGTATTTAAGCTTTTCACCCGACTGATCTCAACCCATTCTGGGAGTGAACGTTGTAATATATCAATCCCAGCATTGTTAACGATATATATCCTGACTTCAGGTGGTGATTTTGCTTCGACTCCCTGTTGAACTGCTGCGTCAGATTGACCAAGTTGCTTCATTCCAAACTTTCGTCGTTGACTGCGCATCAATAAAAAACGTTTGGCGGAAGATTCACCATTGTATTCCATTATCTGGGCAAGAGATTCGACTCGTTCTTGCAACATGCGTTTGTGTTGACTATAGCCTGGATCAAGATCAGAATTATCAATCAGCGTGGCAATGCCCCATGCGATAGCAAAACCCATCACTAACATTGCCGCCCAGAACCATAGAAATATCTTCCAGAACAAACGACCCATTATTGCTCACCATCAATGAATTGATAGCCAAAGCCACGTATCGTATGAATTAAAGAATGTTCGCTATCAGAATCTCCTAATTTACGACGTAGATTGCTAACATGCATATCAATACTGCGATCATAGCGAGCTAGTGCACGACCCAGTGCCTGTTGTGATAAATCCTCTTTGCTGACGACTTGTCCAGCATTGGAAACCAGTAGTAGTAAAATATTGAATTCGGTGCTGGTTAACTCTAATAGTTCTCCCTTAAATAACGCTTGTCGGAGCGCAGGCTGAATGTATAAATTACCCAGTGTAATTGATCGTTTGGAATCCGGTTTTTTACTTAACTCAGACATCTGCTCTGTTCGACGCAGAATAGCCCGAATTCTGGCAACCAGTTCACGCGGGTTGCAAGGTTTAGGCAAATAATCATCAGCGCCCATTTCCAATCCAACAACCCGGTCGATATCGTCACCACGCGCAGTCAACATCAACACTGGAACTTGAGAATGCTGACGAATACGCGGCAACACCTCAAAACCGTTGAGTCCTGGTAACATCACATCGAGCAGCACAATATCATATTGTTCGGCAACCGCCTGGACAGCGCCTTGTTCACCATCAAACACTTGATCGACAGTAAACTCCTCTTGTATGAGATATTGGGTCAACATATCGCTCAATTCAACATCATCGTCAATCAGCAACACATGTCGCACAAACAATTCCTCGGTTAATAGTGGTGACAATTCATATTATTTTTATTGGCATCATTAGGGGTTACTACCAAGCTTCAAAAAATAAGAAAACAAACGTTGCGAAATCAGGTTCTGTAGTTTTGCAGATTTTGACATACTCGCTAACAGCTAAGTAGATTTTTACAAAGTCTTACACGTACATTTCAACAACGAAAATTGCACGACCATTAAAAAGCAGAAAACACAACTTGTTTGTTGATGTTAAAAATCTTAAATTTGATATACTTTATAACATATCAAATCACCAATCATCAGCTTGAATATTTCAAAGCATTTAGTGTTATTTTTCTGCATCGCCCTAGAAAACTTGAACTTGATAACATCCGCGATTGACCTGTTTTTCAGTCTATTGATCCCATTCATAAACAATCAAATAGCCAGACAATTGGGCTGTGCCATTTCTGGTGTTTTTTTATTGTCATTGTTTACCTAATGCGCTTAGCCTTCTGTCTGTTCAAATACTTTCCCTATGGTGGGTTAGAACGGAATTTCCGCAACATTGCTGAACAATGTTTGCAACGCGGACACCAGGTCGATGTTTATACCCGGCACTGGGAAACAGATTTGCCTGACAATATAACGGTCAACTTGCTTCCAGTCACCGCGCTAACCAACCATAACCGTGATCGTCAGTTCGTTGCGCAGCTTGCAAAACGACTAGCCACTGAAGACTACGCTGCTATTGTTGGGTTTAATAAAATGCCAGGGTTAGATATTTATTATGCTGCTGATCCCTGTTATGCGGCTATTGCTGCAACAAAACCCTGGTATTATCGGCTGACACCACGCTACAAACATTATTTAGCATTTGAAAACGCAGTATTTGGTGTGCAGCACAACACCCAAATCATGACCATTTCAGCCGCTCAAACCCCCCACTTTAAACATTATTACCACACCGCTGACAAGCGTTTTTCGGTGCTACCACCAGGTATTAATCCTGATCGCAAAGCACCAGACAATCGTGCAGAGATCAGACAATCCTGGCGCGATGAATTTAATATTGGTCTCGATGAATTAGTAGTGTTAGCCGTGGGAGCTGATTTTAAACGCAAGGGTCTGGCGCGCACATTACAAGCTATTGCGGCTTTGCCTGAGATTGTTCGTAACAAAACACATCTATTTGCAGTTGGTGATTCGCGTAGCAAACCCTATCAAAAACTGGCTCAACAACTCAATCTAGAACAACAACTGCATTGCTTCGAAGGACGCAATGATATTCCCAGGTTTTTATTTGGTGCCGATTGTTTAACTCATCCGGCTCATATCGAAAACGCTGGCAATATCATCCTGGAAGCTATCATCGCTGGATTACCGGTGATTGCTACTGAAGTTTGTGGATTTGCATATCATATAGAACGTGCTCAGGCAGGACTTGTTATTCAGCAACCATTTGAACAACACAGTTATAATCAATTATTACTGGAAATACTAACCTCCCAACAACGAGAACACTGGCATAACAATGGTATCAAATACGGAAACACTGAAGATTTGTATCAGCGCGCTCAAATCGCTGCCGACATTATCGAGAACACCGTTTCACGTAATCAGAATAAACAATAGTATTCCTGCATTCCAACGTCACACATAAATTCGGAAGCAATTCCAGCAACTTCCTGAAGGCTCAAAACCCTCTAAGATTCTCTACCGGAAAGCGCAATGTGTCTCTACCTGTTATGTGTTTCAGGGTTTGTTCGAGAACCAGAATATCGTTATCGAATGAACCGTGAGCCAAGTCAATATGGCCGCCTTTAGAAGATGTCTGCACTACGGCCTTTGATCTGTCATGTAAGGTTAGACGCACCTTTGATGAAGCATTTGTAGCAAAATCTATCCATTTTTCTATTTCACGTTGTTGAACAGTGTTAAACACACCATCCTCCTCGGCGGCATTGCTTTTATCCCACGCAGCGGCCATTCCCAACAAGGGCATTTTGTGAATATCTTCCAGTGCACGACTGACCAGATAGAGTAAGGACTTTTTGTAAACTCCACCGACACTATCAGCAAGTTCACGTTCATTATCTAATATGTGAACAGACAGATTTTGTTTGTCTAAAACACCTTTGTCATGTGCTTTAACATAGTGTCGGTTGGCAAATTCAATGGTGCAAGCCGGAGCTAATAGTGTTGCCGAATCCACAGTCAATTTTCTTTTCTCCAGCTCATCCAGCCAATGTCCTAGTAAAATAGAACCTGCTGAATGGCCAACCATATGGATTTCAATCGGATGAGTTTTCTTTAACTCATTGAGTGCCTTGGATAGGATGACCATGCCTCCAGGCCGAACGTTGCCGCGTTGAGGAAATCCGCGAACTGCACGGTCATTGGCATCACGCGCATTCTCTTTCATCTCCGACCACAAGCCACGCACAATGACATGACGTGAAAAGGCTTCGATAGCACGATCAATCGGTTCATAAAGTTTGTCGAGTATCCCTGTGGCGCGCGCACTGTCTCGATCCACCCCGGCTTTTTTGAAAATGCTATTGATATGATCCTGAATCTGGTGTCTGATGGTTTCAAGCAGACCAGTTTTCCAGGTTACAAACAGCGGATAAATACCATTAGCCTTAAAATAGGGTGCCATTACACGTGTTCGATTGATAGCGTCTTGTTCCGAATTAAGCCCACCGTGAGCATAGATGGCTATTTTGTTCAATCCAGGGTTTTGCTGCAGCCATTCATGAATCAACTCGTAACTAACCATGTGTGCTGATTGATCCGGATTCTCAGCGATCACCATGGTCCGCTTGGGACGACCGTCATTGCCAATCACCAAGGTGTGTTTATAAGCTTCCTCTTCACTCCAGGGTCTGACTTCAGTGTTATCGTAATCATAACGCAAGGCTTTTTCTATACTGCCTTTAACGCGTTGTGTGCTGTCTTGCGCTACCGCTTGCAGAGAATGATTAGCGAAGGTTTGTGGAGAAGTGTTTTTCAACGGCGCTCCGCGAGCTGCAACCCAGGCATCGGTTCCGTTGTCCACCCAATCAGCATAACTGAGTACGCCAAATCCGTTATAACCCCAAATTTCTCCCCACGAGTTTTGTACAATAAAGCCATCAGCGTTATAGCCAACAACAGCAAAAGCGTGAGCGCCTGAAAGTTTTGATGACTGTGGTATGGTCTGAAGTTGTTTACCTCTGCGTAGCCACCATCCCTCATGGACTTTCGCAGAACAGTAAATGGCCCCTACTTCACGTATCGCGCTCTGCATATCAACAACTGAATCATTGTTGATACGGTAATAAGCACCCAATGGATTGCCAACAGCTTCCATTGACCAGCTTTTATTCAGTTGGTCCTGATTTGTCCAGGCCTGCTGTGTGCAGACACCATGACGGTGCCAGCCTTTCATTGCACCGCGACAACTGGAACCTTCATAATCTTCACCATCCCATTCATCATAAAGCCGCGCCATGTTATACAGCATTTTTGGGCTGACTTGTTTATCGTGTTTTAAATGTGTCAAACATTCGATTTTACCGTGCTCATTAATCGCATCCATCCAGATCAAATAGTTGACTACAGCCGCCAAACCAAAGCCTGTACAGGCGCCTTCTTGCGCCTGGTCAAGAATCAAACCACTCTCTGTGTAACATGGCAGCAGTTTGTCCACTTGATGGACTGGAGGCCATTGCTCTGGCAAAGACTGTAATCTCGGTCGATATTCGCGGTCTCTAAGATCGAGTCGATCCGGTCGGGCATCAAGTATTTTGTCTTTAAAAACAACTCTGGGCATAAATCAATCTCCTGCTCCAATATCAACTATTCAGGCTGACACTCTAATCGAATACTCACCTGTTCCTTGATTACTATTATAATGCCGAATCTGGACATAATATTCACCTGGCATCAAATCCGCGACTATTCTGGAATTGAAACCTTGCCCGCCATCATCATCTTCAGCAATTAAACGAGTGTTGCTATCTGGGCCGAACAGTTTCATGACCACATCGGTTTGCCCATCAGTTTCGATGGTGCGTGGCCCATCACTGGTGACCACAAATTTAAACAGGTCTTCTTCGCCTGCTACACCAATTTGGGCAACAGTCGCTTGGTTATTGGTTTCCGAGAGTTCGGTGATGTCACTGTTACTACGACCGGGATAGGCTTGGGCACTTGCGATAAAAGCACTATCTTGATCTGATAACACTTCATTGGCTTTAGTACCACTGCCATTGACTACCCAGCTATCCGGGAAAAAATAAAGCATGATCGAGTCAGGGTCGAATTGAGTACCGCGAATCTGATCGGCACTATATTTATTCAAAACATTATGGCGAGCCTGCTCCTCCGGCCAATTATTCGGAGGCCCTCCCAAATCTCGAATCACAACAGCCTCGTTCCATTGGATACCGCCATCCGGGTTCTGGTGTTCGTGTGCCAGACCAATAGCGTGACCGAATTCATGAGCAGCCGTACCTCCGGACAGAAAACCAAGATTCATGGTTGCCTGGTTGCTAGGAATATCTGTCGCATCAGTGCCAATATAAGACCACGCTCCATCATTAGGATGAAATGACACACGAATCTCCGCATCAACATCGTCAGAGAAATCAAAAGTCAGGTTAGCATGTTCACTCCACCACTGCGCTTGTTGTTTAGCAATGGCTATTTGCTCCGAAGTACCACCGATAAATCGAACCCTCAGCGTCGAACCATTGATCCACATTTTTCGGAAAAGAAACACCGCACTGGCCGGCCCATCCCCAAGATTTATTGTGCGTTGAGGGCGATTGGTATCACGTGGTAATATTCGATCAAAACATATTTTATTGTCTGCAGTCATATTCATTCTCCTTCTTTGTATTTAAATACTGCTTAGTTGCTGAATCGACTCATCATTATTCATCATTCTTGTCCAGCTTGTGAATCCGGGATTGATCAATATCGCTCCCCTCTGATATATCCGCATCTTCAATGCTTGCAAAATTGGCGAAGTCTTCCGGAGAAACGACATCCCCTTCAGATTCATCGTACAAATCAAACCAGGGGAGCCCACTTTTGGTATAAGCCGCAGTATCTACTGGTGTTGGTGGACATCGCTCACCGCTTATTGCTTGAAAATTTTTGCTGTTAATAATATGGATAGTCATTTCTCCAAAGTTATCGATATCCCAGGTATCCAGTGAATAAGGATCAGGATAGATTTTCTGTTTCATCTGCCCACCAGCGCCCAATCCCATCGTCGCTGCACTTGCCAATCCAGCACTGCGAACAGGGTCGTTTCCATTGATTACTGGTGGCTCATCGGGAAACAGTCCAGGTTTTGGCTCAAACACCTTAATCTGAATTGCCCCATACTTTTCCTCTCCTGTAATAATGCTCTCCACCGTGTATCCCAAACCCAAAGGCATGGCGACAAACTGGCGAATCGTACCCTGCCCTGAATTGATCCCATCCAGCCAAGACTGTTGTGGACAAACAACATAATTTTGCGGATCGCCATGCAGATATTCAAACTCAGTTTCAGCAGATATCGCGTTAACACTGCCAACAGCAACCATCACTGCATTCGGTTTCCAGGCAGTCGCTGTAAAACCAAGCCACAAAGCTTCACGCTGATACATAGGAATGAAAAAGCTGTTTTCTCGTAACCACGAGGACGGGAGATGATCAGGAAAGTCACTCGCCTTAAACACAGGAAACACCCCCAACCCTGGTGGCAGTGGATAGGTTCGACCATCGTTCGGGATGCGTAATGTTCTCTGAAGAGACAGCACAAACCGATCTCCGACATGAATCAAATGCTCTTTGAGAGTGACGTTTAACATGCACCTGATCAATCTGATCATTGGCTTAATAACCTGCGATGAGATCATTTGCCAGGTCAGAACAACGTAATCTGAGTGACAAAGTCCTGTTAGCAGACCTTTTGCTTATTAGAACAGAATGTTGTGGTGAATGTCTGTGAAATATTCACGCTACGATGAGGTAAGAATCTTATGATTTTATAGATTAGCTTTATGGTACGACCCCCTTAGAACAGGGCTTTAAAGTATTTCTCAGCTGTAAACACAAAGGGAGAGGAAGAGCGCGGGCTGAATAATCAAGCGCACTCGGCAATAGTTTTTAGGAAGTCGCTGACATACCGAATAAATAATCGGAAAAACCTGCGGTTATCTTTGTAAATAGTGCAATCGTGTCAGCTGAATTAAACTAACAGCGCCTGAATATGCTGAAAAAGACTAAACAGCACATCTCTGATGTCATAAAGCATTGCAAAAGGAAATACCAGTGATGTTATTTTGCCCAATAATGTAACGTTCACTGGTAGCTCACGTTTCATCATCCCTGTGGGTTTTTCCGGATAGTCCGAGGCAGACCAATCAGCACCAAGCTTTTCAATCATTTTCTTGCGGATACTTTCAGCATAGCTACTGCCTTCCAGACCGTCACCCACAGTCGATTCCTGTCCATTTTTCTCAATCACTTTCAAACTGTACCAAACCCGAGTTGATTTTCCGCCACTGGTTGATCCACTTTTATGCTTGACTATATCAGCAATCAACGCAGCATCAATATTACCCCCGAAGTTGAAACCAAGCAGTTTGTGTTTAATATTGATTCCAGCAGAACTGACTTCAGCGCTTAAACTATGCAAAAGCATATAACATCCAAATGACATCAGTGCTGTTGTGACAAGTGCAACCAAACCAAACATCAGCAACGAAGTGATTGGCATAAAATCACTAAACTGTTGCTGCATAAACCAGCTGAAAATCCCTAGCATTACCCCGAAAAGTATCAAACCAATGCCCAGGCCTTTATTACGAAACAGTGGGTAATAAAAAGCTGTGCTGTTTCCAGATCGAGTTATTTTAGGAACCCTTGTTTTGCCTGGTTTTACAACACGACTAACATTCTCTAGAGAGATTTTTGTTAATCTGGATGCTGAAGCAATTTCTCGTTCTGTTGCTTTGATGACTGGAATGACAAACTTGCGATCAAAATCATTACCCACCAAAGGGAAATAGATATGCACTTCCCACACATAAGTATCAGCGCCATCAGGCTGGCTTTCAGGCAGTTCTGCAGTTGGGTTGAAATTAAATCGAATGCGTGTCATGTTGATCGCTGGCTCTGGTCTTATGACAATACTGTCTTGCCAGACTGCATCAGCGGTTTTCTTATTATCACCATTACTTTTTCTCCAATAATGGTGTAGACAACTCAGCGATATTTTTACTTGATGATTCAAATCATAAGCAACAGGCACGTCCACATAACCGCCGATTGATCCACCCAGATGCCCGGGAAAAGGATCCATCACCAGCGGTGTTTTACCAAATTTCTTCCAGGCTAACGTTTGAACTAGCGCCCGATAAACAACCCACACACCAATCACAGGAAATAAGGCAAAAAAATAGAAAACCGGATTTTCATCAAAAGCCTTAAGGATATTCTCTCCACCGAGAATGATTGCCGCCCAGGTGAAAGCATTCCAGGCAATAGCGAATAGCCAGCTGAATTTATACTCACTTCCAGCATCTGAATCAATTGTATTGGTTTGCCATTTAGGATTGGCAAGGAATGCAGTTTGTTTTGACATATTCACCTCAACGATAGAGAGAGGTGGAATGCAACCCAATTTGCCTTCTATTCACAATTACAACCCACCTCTATAGCGTATCGGCAGGTTTCTGTTTTTATTTAGGAAAGAGGATTAACTAAATCTCGAAAGTTTGACTTGTCGTTAGATCTCAAAGCAATTCTAATCAGAATTGATGCACACTCTGTTACTTTGTTTTATTATCAATCCCGAGCAATTGCTGGGCTTTTGCTTCCAGTTGTAAAAAAAGTTCTTCTGACAGGGTTAATTCTGAGGCAGCATAAAATGCCTGCGTAAAATCGATTTTTTGATTGGTCGCTTTGTTGAGTGTTTTCTGATTTCTTTTGAGTTCCCCAAGTGTTTGCCTGACGTATTCTCGTTCTTCAATGAGAAACGATATTCTGTCTTTTAGCTTACGCAGTGTTTTATAACGCTTTGAACCTGCAAGCCCACCATCGCCTTTTTCACTATTTGATCTGTTGCGTTGGGATGATCGAATGATTCGCTTTTCCTCGTCAAGTTGATTCATCAACTCGATGAGTTGTTGTTGATCGTGTGATATCGCTGATACTTTAGTAACAAATTCTTCTGATAACATTATTCAATCATAATCCTCGAAAGCATTGATTGTACACCGTTGTTATTGTTCATCAAAAGTGAATCAAACCGGTCATTATACTCTCCGCACATGAAAATTTAGCATCCTGTGCACGCGCTTTTTTGCGGATAGTTGCGTTGGAAAATCTTGTTGCAGAACGACTGCAGCTAAGGTTTTCCGCCTTATTTTCCACAAAAGATCACGCACACAAAATGCTAAATTTTCATGTGCGAAGAGTATAGATCATGTTTATGCGGACATTTGATCATTTATTTGGTTAACCTGTTCAGCAGACTTAAACAATTCAGCCATTGGGGTGGGCTTGCCAAGATGATAACCTTGAGCATAATCAACGCCAATGTCACCAAGAAGATCTAGAATCTCTTGATTTTCAACAAACTCTGCGATTGTTTTCAGCCCTAAAGAATGCGCAATATTGTTCATTGATTTAACCATGACCAGGTCTTTTGCATCCAGATGCATTTCTTTGACAAATAACCCATCGATCTTCAGGTAATCGACATCCAGGTTACGTAAATAAGAATATGAAGCATAACCGCTACCAAAATCGTCAAGAGAAAATTTACAACCCAACTTTCTCATGTGCTGAATAAACTTTTTTACATAATCAAAATCATCAATAGCCACTGTTTCAGTAATTTCAAAAGTCAATTTAGATGGATCAAAATTAGCCTCAAACACTTGTTCAGTGACAAATTGAAGGAATGATTCGCTAGCAACAGATTGGCCGGATAAGTTGACTGAAAACCCATCCAGCTTGTCAACCAGCTCTAAATTATCCTGCATCCACTGTAATAGATTCGTAACCACCCAACGATCAATATCCGGCATTCTACGTAACTGTTCTCCAGCGGATAAAAAACTTCCCGGAGGACCAATCTGACCATTAGCATCGAGTACTCTTAATAAAACCTCATAATGCTCACCTTTAGCAACTAGTTGCGAGTCAGTCTCACTACTAATAGGAACAATCGGCTGACAAGCCAAAACCAGCCTGTTTTCAGCAAGTGCATTATCAATATGCCCAGCCCACTCAATTAGCTCAGCATGTTGACGTAATTGTCGGTCATCATCGCTATAGACTTTAATGCGATTTCTTCCAGATTGTTTTGCACTTGCACAAGCAAGCGCGACATTTTTAATCACTTTATCTAATTGTAAAGATTCATCTGTAAAACCTATCAAACCAATCGAAAGCGCAACCGGAAAACTCTGATTTTCAAATGTAAAAGGTTCGGCGCGTAACTCCTCACTCCAGCCAGCTGCCATTCGATAAAAACTATCAACATTGGTATCTGTTAAAACCATTGCCAGCGATTGATCATCAATTCTGGCTAACATGGCATCTTTAGCTGCATGTTGCTGCATGCGTTGACCAATATTTTTTACCAGATCATCACTGGCATCCATACCACATGCCTGATTAATGATCCGGAAATCATCAATTTCAATATAGACCAGAGTTGCCGCTGACTGGAAATCAGTTTCCCGCAAATAGGCCAACAATCCTTTACTATTGGATAGACCAACCCGCGCATCTTCGAATGAACTTTGTCTTGCATCATTATATAATTTCTCAACGACTGCGTGCTTGGCTCGTGTAGCAATTGGTTGATCTGGACTATCAATTTTACGTACCATTTTAGTTTTGTAATGCTTGATCAATTCGTCTCTTGAAAAATCAAGGCGTTTTACACCACTCTGATTGACAAACACCGAATGCCAGGGATCACTGCCTAGCCAGATCAGTTTCAGCTTCTCTACACGCTGATTCCCTACTGTAAACTCACACCAATCGTCTTGCTCAAGACTGTCAACCCATCGGCATTTTGGTTGCTTTGCGTTTGTATCAGTTTGCCTTGATGAGATCTTTTTTATTTTCATCAATTTTGCTGGCTGTACAACTCTCGGTGTTCCAGAGCCAAGCAGGACAGCATCTAACTCGCCAATGATGTTTTTTTGTTGTCCAACATCAAGACCGATGTCAGAGAGTTGCTCTTTGACAAAATTGATCAATTCCTGAATCTGATCTTCGGTTACAGCTTGAAGATTATCCGGATCTACAAGCCAGTCATTTAAATGATCAACAACACCCATCATCTGCTGCCATTGCTCACTGTCCATACCATCACGGAGTTCAGTGCGCACCAGGATATCTTTCCAACCTTTTTTTAGTAACCTGGGCACAACAGCAGGCACAGTTTTTCCCGCGAAATGCTGTTGTAATGTTTGCTTGACGCGTTGTTTGGCTTTACGTACACGCTGATTGCCTTCACAAGACTCGATTACTTTCACCTCGAGCCTATCCCTCTCATTGGTGGCTTTATGAGCATATTCAACCAGTTCAGCTTCTACATCCTTGAATACTTCTGGTCGAGTAGTCGATTCATTTACAATACGCTGAACCAATCCGGAAATATGCTTTTTTGCTTCAACAGCCCAGGTTTTATTAGAATCACCAATCACATTGATCACCTGATCGAGCAAGTTGATAATATGCTGGACAACATTATCTGTTGACTGGTCTGTATTCGAATGAGTCAGTGCATGATGCAAGACAGGCAGCTGTAATTGTTGTATATATGACTGGACGGATGATTTGCTGTCGACTTGATTGCGTAATGCATCAAAAATTTGAGTGTTCGCAGCGAG
Source organism: Methylococcales bacterium (assembly GCA_965224565.1). Taxonomy (GTDB): domain Bacteria; phylum Pseudomonadota; class Gammaproteobacteria; order Methylococcales; family DRLZ01; genus DRLZ01. Next base: position 2,438,344 of record CBDCZN010000002.1, read on the forward strand.
TGATGCTGATTTTGTCTGGTCAATGATTGAACCATGACTTTGCTGCCCGATTAATGCCTGGATTATTTGATTTTGTAACGCAAGCAGCGCGTCATTATTGACATCAGATGGCACCATATTACTAATCACTTCACGGACTTGATCAGCGTTGTCAGCAATCGGTAAGGTTTGAGCAGAAACAGGTTGTTGTCCTTGATTCAATCCTGCGGGAACCACGCTCATTGACTGCAGAATTTGCGCCAGTGAGTTAAATTCGGAAACGTTATTCTGAACAACTCCCTGCTGATTTTGATTAACATCAGTAACGAGTTGTGGATTAATCACTGATTGAATATCATCGATTTCACCGACTGCATCAGCTAGATCAACTTCTGCACTAACTTCAGCTCCACCACCAGACACGACTCCACCTTGAGGATTTTGTCTTGGCACATGAGCCACACTGGCTCGCTGGGCAACAGGCTGGTGTCCATTTTGAGTCAGTTCTGCGCTTAACTGTTGATAAAATTGTCCCAGATAGAGCTGCAGTCCCTCTTCAAGTCCTGGATAAATTAATACTCTCATTGAGCCATCAAAACCCAATTTACAGAGCGCTTCATGAAATGAACCACACACGACTAACGGCGCAATAACAATATCATGCTCAGACGCATCAATTGTCATCATACTCGACAGTTGAGTTCTTAATTGAGCCAATAATTCCTCATGACGACGCTCTAAGCGCTTAGACATCTCCTGGATTGCCAACCAGTCTTCAAATTCGACTTCATCGACCAGAGAAAGTCCGTTTTCTGCTGAAGACTGAGCTTTTTCTCCTTGATTACCCGTATCATTTGTTTCATCTTTTAATAAAGCTCGCTGTTGTGCGTTGAGAAATTCATCAATAAGATTCGGTTTTTTTATCTTTAATTCTGAAAGCGCTTCAAAATAGCGATTTGCATAATGATTGCTTTCCGGGGATAGCATCCGGTTTGATATCAATTCATAACATTCATCCAGACATTGTTCAGCCAGAACCGGCAGTTTTGGGGTGATTAAATCAATCACTAACTGTGTTGTCTGACGCTTATCAACTAATAGATTAGTGTCAGTCTTCTGATCAGCTGTGGAAAATTGTTGTTTGGATAGTTTAGTCAAAATTTCAATGACTTTTGGTGCTGCTTTTAAGAGATGGACACCAATCCCATCTTTTGAAATCCGTGCAATTTCTGCATCGAGTGAGCAAGTTTCTGCACTACCAGTCTCTCCAGTAGAGAACTGAATGGTTATCGTGCTGCCTTGTTTTAGGGATGCTGGTAATATTTGATCTCGCGCAACTAAAAACAAGCCGCTTTGACAAAAATCTTCAATTTCCGCATAGCACAGTTGTATTCCTTCATGAAATACCATGGCTGGAATACTCAAACGATATCGGGTTGACTGTCTATGTTCAACTCCTGATTCTTGCTCGTGGCTAACTTGCTGTACCATTAATCGATAATTCCATCAGTCTATTTAATGACAATACAATCAGGTCAAAAAAACCGGATACCATGCTAAGTATAGACAGTGATAGAAATTCTACAGCTTTAGAAACAAATATTACTGATAAGAAGGAAAATCATAGAAACAGAATGAGATAAAATAAACGATAAAACAAGCACATCCCTGTGCTTTAGATCCAATGAAAACAGGATCTGGTGGGTTATATCAGCGTTTGAGAAAGACTTTCCGTCACAACTGCTGCAGTTGCAGTATTATTCAACAGTAAGTACACACAGGCTGTAAGCACAACTATACCAATAGCAGTACGTGCATATCCGACTTTTTTTCTAGCATCCATCATGGACCTCCAAAAATAACGCGAAAACGCTGTGATAGCGTTTTTAACACTGTCAATTGTAAAACACCAGCCTTAATCCAAGCTGAAAACACCTGTTTTCGTAACTGACATCTTCAATATTAACAAATTTTGACCAGCGGATTTTTACTTTGAATCGATAACTATACTCTTCGCATATGAAAATTTAGCATTTAGGGTGCGTGATATTTTGTGGAGAGTGAGGCGGAAAATCTTAGCTATCGTCATTCTACAGCAAGGTTTTCCAACGACACTATCCGCAAAAAGCGTGTGCACTGGATGCTAAATTTTCATGTGCGGAGAGTATATATAGCTGATACAGATTCTATCCATATGATGAATATCATGATTTTAAAGATTAAGTAATTTCATTGTAATTAACCAAATGATTCACTGGACTTCAGCTAAATTACCATCAGCCTGTAACCAGGCCTTGCGATCTTGTGCGCGCTTTTTAGCAAGCATCATATCAATTCGATGCAGCGTATCCTCTTCATCTACAAAAGTGAGTTGAACCAGTCTGCGTGTATCTGGATTAATGGATGTCTCACGAAGTTGTGATGGATTCATTTCGCCCAGACCTTTGAAACGCTGGACATTAACCTTGCCTTTTATTTTCTCGCGTTCGATACGATTTAGTTCTATTTCTTTTTCGGCTTCATCCAGTGCGTAAATAACCTTATTACCAACATCAATGCGAAATAACGGTGGCATAGCCACATAAACATGCCCTGCCCTGACTAACGCCCTAAAATGTTTGACGAATAATGCGCAGAGCAGTGTCGCAATATGTGCGCCATCAGAATCCGCATCAGCCAGGATGCAGATACGTCCATAGCGCAATCCAGTCAAGTCATGTGAGCCGGGATCAACCCCAATTGCAACCGCAATATCATGGACTTCTTTTGAAGCCATGACTTGTGAGGCTTCAATTTCCCAGGTATTGAGTATTTTACCGCGTAATGGCATGATCGCTTGGAATTCACGATCACGCGCTTGCTTGGCTGACCCCCCTGCCGAATCACCTTCCACTAAAAACAACTCAGTTCGGGATGGGTCAGAAGAAGTACAATCAGCCAATTTACCTGGTAAGCTGGGACCTGCTCCGGTTTTTTTACGCACCACAACACGTGCATTACGAATTCGTTTTTGAGCACTCTGGATAACGATTTCGGCAATTGCGTCTCCTTGACCAGGATGTTGGTGTAACCAAAGACTGAATGCATCTTTCACCACTTTTGAGACTAATCCGGCACATTCTCTTGAGCTGAGACGTTCTTTGGTTTGACCAGAAAACTGAGGGTCTTCCAGCTTCACTGACAGCACATAATGGCACTGATCCCAGATATCATCAGGGGTTAGCTTGACGCCACGAGACAACAAATTACGCAAATCACAAAACTCCCGTAATGCTTCTGTCAAACCGGTACGCAAACCATTGACATGCGTCCCCCCTTGGGCCGTTGGTACAAGATTGACATAGCTTTCAGCAACAGAATCAGGTGCTTCGGTATGCCATAACACGCTCCATTCAACAATGCCGCTATTATCTTCCTGCTCACCAGTAAAGGGCTGTTCTGGAACACTACCTTCTGCACCAATTCGTTGCAACAGATAGTCAGACAATCCAGACTGGTAACACCAATTCAGTCTTTCATCTGTATGATCATCACGATAGTCAACATTAAACCCTGGTAATAACACTGCTTTTGCACGTAACAAACGTTTCAATCGAGATGTAACAATTTTAACCGAATCAAAATATTTAGGATCAGGCCAAAATCGTACTTCAGTGCCTGTGTCCTTGCGAGCAACTGATCCAATCACTGTCAGTTCGGAAACTTTATCGCCACTCTCAAATGCCATTTGATAACGCTGGCTGTTACGCTTAACCTCGACATTTAACACAGTTGACAACGCATTCACAACTGATATACCCACACCATGTAGCCCACCTGAATACCGATAGTTTTTATTGGAGAATTTTGCTCCGGCATGCAGACGGGTTAGAATCAGTTCGACCCCAGGCACACCTTGATCAGGATGGATGTCGACAGGCATACCGCGCCCATTATCAGATACACCAACACTTCCATCTTCATATAAATGAACCTGAATATGGTTAGCAAAGCCTGCTAAAGCCTCGTCGACGCTATTGTCAATAACCTCCTGGGCCAGATGATTTGGACATGAAACATCGGTATACATACCCGGACGCTTACGCACCGGATCAAGTCCGTCCAGAACTTCAATTTCAGCTGCATCGTATTGAGTCATAAAATCCTTATATCGATCATCATAATTTTAAATTGTTTTGTGATTGCATTGTCTACACAAGTGATATTTAGCCACACCGGGATACTCGCTATTTTACCAACAGCTATATTGACAAACCTTGTTGTAAATAGGCTGTGACTGGAATCCCCCTCTTTTCTCTCAGCGAAATCATCGACAACTAGCCTATCTAAAGCTCACATGCGAAGAGTCTAGTTAGATATGGTCATTAACTGGGAATAGGCAACAGGATATGTCACAATCTATCGTTTGTATACGAATCTGTGTGCGGAATACAATCTCGCTCATTTTTTGACTCTCGATTAAATAATCATGGCACGAACAAAACAGATTGACGGCTTCGAGCAATCACTTGCTGAACTGGAGAAAATTGTTGATGCAATGGAACAAGGTGATATCCCCTTGGAACAAGCCCTTGCTTCCTTCGAAAAAGGCATCAAACTGGCAAGATCATGCCAAAAAACACTGAGCGAGGCTGAACAAAAAGTGCGTATTCTAATTGAACAAAACGGCAAACAAACACTGGAAGATTTCTCTGATGACCCAAGCTGACATTTCATTGAACAATTTTATGGCTCAAAGTTGCCAGCAGGTAGATGGTGCTCTTGAACACTGGCTGCCCGATGGCAACCAAGAACCACAACGACTGCATCAGGCAATGCGTTATACAGTGTTTAATGGTGGCAAGCGAATCCGTCCATTTCTGGTTTATGCGACTGGATATGCCTTGGGAACACCCATGATTGCACTTGATGGAGCGGCCTGCGCAGTTGAATTAATTCATGCCTATTCACTGGTACATGACGATTTACCTGCTATGGATGACGACGATCTGCGGCGCGGTCAACCCACGTGCCATATTGCCTATGATGAAGCCACTGCGATCCTGGTAGGAGATGCTCTACAAACACTTGCCTTTCAAGTGGTGATTCGTGATCCCAAACTGTCAAAATCAGCGCAAGGCACCTTAAAGATTCTTGATACATTGGCTTCTGCGAGTGGCTCGCTGGGCATGGTTGGCGGCCAAGCCATTGATCTGGACTCTATCGGTCAAACATTATCTGTTCAAGAATTAGAAAACATGCATCTGCATAAAACCGGTGCATTGATTCGTTGCAGTGTTTGCATTGCAGCATTAGCCACTTCAAACCTCAATCCTCGAACATTTGAAAACCTTGATCGTTACGCACAGTGTATTGGTCTGTCGTTCCAAATTCAGGATGATATTCTGGATGTGGAGAGCAACACTGAAACATTGGGTAAAACCCAGGGCAAAGATAGCGATAACGATAAGCCTACTTACCCATTATTACTGGGAATCGACGGAGCCAAACAAAAAGCACAAGATTTGCATAATGAGGCATTGAGTGCTTTAAGTCAGTTTGGAAATGAAGCAAATTTACTCCGCGAATTATCCAAATTTATTATTGAACGTCAAAATTAAATACTACAAAGCAAAACACGCTAATACAGCATGATAGCTTAAATCAGCATAAGCTTAATCATGCTAGTGATCATTGAATCAAGTGTCATTTGAGTGGTAAAACAGCCCACCCAAAATCAAAAAGAATAAAATATTTGCTTGAAAACAACGGAGTTTAGACAGATAATTCCCGCTTGGGCTAATAATATTAGAAAGCAGGTCAGATTATCTATCTCGATAAATTTACACAATAATGTACTGGAAACGTATTTATTGTACAATAAAATCAACGACCTGGAATGATAGTGGAAGCTCTTAAGATTGAATGTAATTATTCCACTGACAAATTTAATGGGCAACTCACAGTGATTCATCTATTCACTATTTGTTGCATATTTACAACAACAGGCTAAGAACAGGTTCTAACGTCTGCTGAAAGCTAACCAAGAGATCATGTTTATTGTGAAAGATCTAGCAGATGATTACCCATTGCTGTCTCAAATTGACAGTCCTGCTGATATCAGAGAATTTGATGAGCAGCAATTGATTGAGCTCACTGATGAAGTGCGCCAATTTTTGCTATCCAGCGTCAGTAAGAGTGGTGGACACCTGGCTGCAGGCTTGGGCACAGTGGAACTGACAGTTGCCCTGCATCATGTCTTCAACACCCCGGATGATCGTATTATCTGGGATGTGGGACACCAGGCCTATCCGCACAAAATTCTGACCGGGCGTAAACATCTGTTGCGTTCAATTCGTACAACTGGAGGGTTATCGCCGTTCCCGAAGCGCTCTGAAAGTCCACATGACGCATTTGGTGTAGGACACTCCAGCACCTCAATAGGCGCGGCACTAGGCATGGCCACAGCTGCAGCTGTAAAGGGGACAGATCAACAAATGATTGCAGTGATTGGAGATGGTGGGATCACTGGAGGAATGGCCTTTGAGGCATTGAATCATGCTGGAACACTGGATGCTAACCTGTTAGTTATTCTCAATGACAACGAAATGTCAATCTCACCCAATGTCGGAGCACTGAGTCGTTATTTAGCCAAACTTCTCTCCAGCAAGTTCTATACAACAGTTCGCGAAGAAAGCAAAAAGGTCCTCACCAGTCATGTACCTTCTGTATGGAAGCTGGCAAGACTGACCGAAGAACATGTGAAAGGCATGGTTGTTCCAGGCACTTTATTTGAAGAACTGGGATTTAATTATATCGGTCCAATTGATGGTCATGATCTACCTGACTTGCTGGATACATTAAAAAATATTCGTCACCAGTCTGGCCCGCGTTTTCTGCATATTGTCACAAAAAAAGGTAAAGGCTATCAACCGGCAGAAGACGATCCGGTTGCCTATCACGGGGTTGGTAGTTTTGATCCTGAACTGGATCATTTACCAAAAGGCAAACCATCCAAACCGACTTATACCAAGGTGTTTGGTGACTGGTTATGTGATATGGCAACAAAGGATGAACGATTATTGGCAATTACCCCAGCAATGCGTGAAGGCTCAGGTCTGGTTGAGTTTGAGAAACAATTTCCAGATCGCTATTTTGATGTCGCAATAGCCGAGCAACATGCATTAACATTGGCGGCGGGTCAAGCCTGCGAAGGATTGAAACCCGTTGTTGCCATTTACTCAACGTTCTTGCAGCGTGGTTACGATCAACTAATTCACGATATTGCACTACAAAAGCTACCAGTATTACTGGCGATTGATCGTGCTGGCCTGGTCGGCCCTGATGGCCCAACCCATGCGGGCAGCTTTGATCTCAGCTTTCTACGCTGTGTTCCAAATATGGTGATTATGGCACCTGCTGATGAAAATGAATGTCGGCAAATGCTCTATACAGGCTTTCAATATGGAGATGGACCTTCTGCAGTTCGCTATCCCAGAGGACAAGGGCCAGGTGTTGAAATCAAAAAAACCATGACAGAGATTCCCATTGGTCAAGCTGAAACTCGGCGTAGTGGTGAAAAAGTGGCTATCCTGGCATTCGGCAGCATGGTAACCATTGCAGAACAAGTTGCTGAAAAAATAAATGCCACAGTAGTTAACATGCGCTTTGTCAAACCCCTGGATCAACAGATGATTTTACAGATGGCTGAGACCCACGATGCATTGGTAACACTAGAGGAAAATGCGATACAAGGTGGTGCTGGCAGTGGTATTAATGAAATCCTTACAACAAACAAAGTAATGATTCCTGTGCTTAATCTGGGATTACCAGATCATAATATTGAACACGGATCACGGGAAGATTGCCTTGCAATGGCTGGTTTGGATGTTGATACTGTGTGCAACCAAATTGAACAATTTTTCAAAATAGAACAAGCTGTTCAAGTCCAAGCTAAATCTGCGGTTAATTGATGCAACGTCTGAAAGCCCAAATTCGGGATATTCCTGATTTTCCTGAACCAGGTATAATTTTCAAAGATATTACCCCTCTAGCCAAAAATCCAGATACTTTACGTTTAAGTGTTCATCAATTAATCCACCCTTTCATTGGACAAAAAATTAATCTTGTTGCGGGTATGGAAGCACGTGGCTTTATTTTTGGATCTCTGGCTGCATGGGAACTGGGTGTCGGATTTATTCCGCTAAGAAAACCAGGTAAGTTACCATACGAAAAACACAGTGTTTCATATGATCTTGAATACGGCTCAGCCACCCTGGAAGCACATACTGACGCGGTCAGCCAAGGTGAACGTGTACTGGTCATTGATGATGTTTTAGCCACTGGCGGAACGGCGGCTGCCAGCTGCCAATTGATAGAGCAGCTAGGTGGTGAAGTGGTCGGTTGTGCATTTGTGATCGAACTCGATGCATTAAACGGCCGCCAAAAATTACAGAATTATCACGTACATAGCCTGTTAAACTATAACTGATTTTAACTTGTCGAATTGATGCTTAAAGGAGCAATCATGGCAACACAAGCAAATACATTAGATCAAAGCAAATCCAGTCATTCATTGCTATCTATTTTTACCCCATGTACTGCTGAGCAACGTCAGCAAAATTTCGAGTCTTATTGGGAATTTTCGCAGCAACATGCCGGAAAAATCTATGAAGAAGACCGTGATTTGGAACACAAACGCAATAAACGCCAACAATTTGAAACAAATCAAGTGCGTTCGCGCAAACCCCTGCCAGATTTAAACGCATTTTTTCGAAATAACGTAGAACTGGTTGATGATCCTGAGACCCTTGACCAGAAAACCTTATTGATGACTTGTATATACAAGTTCGCGCGTCACGAATTGAATGGTATTAAAGGTGCCTGGGATACAGTTCCGGCTGTTGATAAAACCACAGACCTAAAAGATAAAATCAGTCGTGTCCATCTCGCTGAAGAATTTTGCCATGTGCGTTTCTTTACTGAAATGCTGCACACTTTTCATCTGGAAAACATCGAATTTCCACCACTTGGTCCAATTGAAACCAAAGTTTATGAGATCTTTCCTCATTTCCATGAGGCATTGATGTCACCGCCTGCATTTGTAACAGAATTAATGGGCATGAATTTCTATATTCAGCTGGATGAAAAAATCTGCGAAATTCTCGATGATGAGCCTGAAGCTCGTGATCGACTCAGAGAATTACTCCATGAAATCATGGTTGATGAATGCGCTCATATTGGCCAACGACGTAATTTTATGGGACCAATCGGCATTTGGTTTTCAAAAGTAATGATTCAACCCATCTTTAAAATGTTTACTCGTGATATCCCTGAAATAGCAATATTATTTGATGTGGATCGCTTAATTGATGATGCCCACAACTTTAATTACTCCACCATCTCTCAACGTATTCTTGATCGCAGCTGGGTACCTAGTTACTGTCAGTTATAAATAACAAATCTCAATCTATTTTTGTTTTGAAGTGAGTGAAATTTCTGACACGAAAAGGTTTTTTTAAGATTCCTGTTCTCGGCTATCATTCCCTGAATGCACCCGGATATGACTACCAGAGCAATGACCACATTGCTCTGGAACAAGACTTGAAGCTAATACATAGCGAGGGATTTACAGTTATTTCAGCATCAGTTCTGGTCGATATTCTGCTCAGAAAACGCAGGAGAAAATTAACTGGCAACTATGTTGTTATCAGCTTCGACGATGCACCAGATGCTGATTTTTATGATTTTCGCCATCCAGATGTTGGCTGTATTAAAAGCTTTCATACTTTACTACAGCAATACAAAGTTCCCGCGATCAGTTTTGTTATCGCCTCCCCTGAAGCCAGGACTGAACTAGATAAGACCTGTATTGCTGGCAGAAATGAATGGCGGGATAGCTGGTGGAATGATGCCATCGATCTTGGCTTGCTTGAAATTGGCAATCACAGCTGGGATCACAATCATGATACCTTGGAAACAGTTGCGCAGCGCAATCAGGAAAAAGGTAGCTTTCATGTCATCGATACCTGGGAAGATGCTGATAGTCAGATTCGTGTAGCCGAACGCTATATCCAGAATAATACCAGGCATCGTGCTACGGGGTTGTTCGCCTATCCGTATGGTCATAGCAATGATTATCTGGTGCAGCAATATCTACCTGATTATCAACATCAGCATGCAATCAAGGCCGCATTTACTACCGCTGGACAATATGTAACACCTGATAGTCATCGCTGGCAAATTCCCAGATTCATTTGCGGAGAACACTGGAAGACACCTGAAGAACTAAAGGTTATATTAAGACAAGCTATTTCAACCTCCTGATCTCTTTGAAAGCTAACTAGCGCATAAAACGTTAGATCCAAACAGGTACACTCATGAACAATGATGAAAACAGCAAATTATCAGAATTCCTGCAAGTAACAGAAGTGGATCATGCAGAATTATTCGTTACTGCACTTTTCCAACGTAAATTTCATAGTCCACCACCTGATTTTCAACGTCATTTTGTCGCATTTTATAAGCCTGATCCAGAATTAGATCAGGTTATTCCAGTAGGCTATGTTCATCAAACACCTTATCTTGATTGTCACCTGTGTGGCGGCCTAGTCATTGATGACAGAATATATCGAACCATACCGTCAGAACAGCGACAGGTTATCCGTAACGCCGGAGGAATTGCAGAATTATTGTTACGCTATAGTTTCTCGAGACTGATTGATACAAAAGCAATCTGGGGATACGTAGGAGATGCAAAAGCAGAGAAAGTAGATTTACGAGTGGGTTTTGTACACACAACAGTCAAACCAATTATGGTGTGCTGGAAACAGGAACTCGCTCAACTGGAAAAAGATGAGTTGCTTGAAAAAATTGTAGCAATTGGCCCATTTTAAGGCAGTGTCTAACCTAAAGTAACAGAACTGATTTTTTTTATGATTCTGGATTTAAAAATCAAACCTCCATCGCGCTTAGCCTCAGAAACTTAATCTGATGTTACCAATATTGCATTGGTGACATCAGATTAATCAATTCCTGTCATCTGTTAATTAACAGAATCAGTTTCACGAGGCGCCTTGTGTGGCTCTATTTTGATCGGTTGTTCACCTGCATCAAGCCCTGTTGCTAATTGTGGATCAGCAACCATTGGGCCACTTGTCTGCGGACCTTTCAACATGGACATCAATGCTTTGATTGGATGATTCACCGTATCTTGTACTGCGGTGGCTTCATAGCCACAATGCGCCATACAGTTTGAACATTTCGGATTTTTGGCGCTGCCATATTTATCCCACGGCGTTTCATCCATTAATCCCTGAAAACTATCGGTATACCCTTCGTCTGCTAACAAGTAGCAAGGTTTTTGCCAGCCAAAGATGTTGCGGGTCGGATTACCCCATGGTGTGCAATCATATTTCTGATTACCTGCCAGGAAATCCAGATACAAGCTGGAGTGATTGAGACGCCATTTACGATTTTCACCGATTCTAAAAATACCGCGAAACAGGCGCTTTGTGGTGCTGTTTTTGATGAAAACGTCTTGATTCGGGGCATGCTCATAGCTGAATCCAGGTGAAATCGTCACACCTTCTACGCCAAGTTCCATCGCATAATCAAGGAACTCTGCTACATGTTCTGCAATTTCCCCATCAAACAATGTGCAATTGACATTGACTCTGAAGCCTTTTTCCAAACCGATCTTGATGGCTTCGACAGCACGATCGAATGTACCATCCTGACACACAGCTTCATCATGTTTTTCTTTTAATCCATCCAGATGAACTGAAAAGGTTAAATAGGGCGATGGCGTGTAATCCTTGATGCGTTTTTTCATCAACAAAGCATTGGTACACAAGTAGACGAACTTTTTACGTGCGATGATACCTTCAATAATTTCAGGCATTTCTTTGTGTAAAAGAGGTTCGCCACCGGGAATAGATACAATGGGAGCGCCGCACTCATCAACAGCTTGCAAACACTCTTCAACGCTCATGCGTTTTTCCAGAGTTTCTTTTGGATAATCAATTTTTCCACAACCAGCGCAAGCAAGATTACATTGAAATAAGGGCTCTAACATTAATACCAGTGGATAACGTTTATTCCCCTTCATTTTTTGCTCTAGAAGATATCGTCCTACCGCTGCTTGCTGTCGTAAAGGCACGCCCATAATATTTCTCCGAATGGTCTTTGCTATTAATTAAGTTGTTGTTGATTTTCTGTACTGGTTTTCAGTCCAGCAAGTTCGGCTGGCAAGGCAAAAGTGACTTTTTCTGCTGGAGCATCCATTTCCTGAATATTCTTCACTCCAAATGCTTTAATGACATCCAGCACTTCCTGCACCAGGACTTCAGGAGTTGATGCGCCTGCTGTAATACCAACCTGTAACGTTTCCTCAAACCAGTCCTTCTGCAACTCATCGGCATCCTGAACCAGGTAGGATTTAATACCCATCTGTTCGCCAACTTCCTGCAATCGGTTGGAATTAGAGCTGTTGCGCGCACCAACAACAATCAATAAATCAACAGAATCTACAAGTTCACGAACAGCACTCTGGCGATTCTGGGTTGCGTAGCAAATATCATCTTTTCGAGGCTCTATGATATTTGGGAATGTTTCTTTTAAAGCAACAACAATATTTGCCGTATCATCGACTGATAGTGTGGTTTGAGTCACATAGGTTAATTGATCGGGGTTTTTTACTTTGGATTTAAGTTGATACACATCGCCAACGTCTTGCACCAGATACATGTCACCACCATAACTGTCATCGTAATGACCCAAAGTACCAATCACTTCCGGATGACCGGCATGCCCGATCAAGATGATTTCACGTCCTAATTTTGCATTTTTGACAACCTCACGATGGACACGGGTCACCAGCGGACACGTCGCATCAATGACGCCCAATCCGCGCCCTTCGGCATCGCTAAGCATCTCATCCGGGACACCATGAGCACTAAAAATAGTCACTGCATCAGCAGGAACTTCATCAAGTGTCTCTACAAAGACTGCACCGCGTGAACGCAAATCTTCAACGACTCGGTGATTATGGACAATTTCATGCACGACATACACAGGTGCTCCGTATTTTTCCAATGCTGACTCTACGATTTCGATTGCTCTGACAACTCCTGCACAGAAACCTCTGGGTCGTGTCAAGGTTACATCCATTCCAAACTCTCCTGATTAAAATTTTAGGTAGCTTCCCAGCACGGAGCTGAAACATTAATAAGCACAAAGAATATCATTTTGTGCTAGATTTGCAAAAAAACAACAACCCGTCAACTTTATCTAAATTTAATCTATTTTCAAAATTAAGTAAAACAAGCGCTTGACTTGAAAGGTAAATTCTATAGAATTTATAAAAATAAGCAAGCATTCAATGCGTGCATAATTATAACTTTTTCACGACTTTGTTGTAATTTAACAATAAAATTCAACCAACAAACTCACAGAATGGCTATCACTGAGAATAAACAACAGATGAATACTCACACGGATCAACCTGCATCCATGCTGAGTCGACAATCGTCTGCTCAATTTCAATCCGAAATGCTGCTTGGTGTTTCCAGGACTTTTGCGTTAACAATCCCTCAGTTGCCCGAACAATTGCACTATGCGGTTGGCAATGCATACCTGTTGTGTCGTGCGGTTGACACCATAGAAGACGAGCCAGCACTGACAAATTCGCAGCGAATAGAATTTTGCAATCAATTTATTGATGTTGTTCGCGGCACTCAAACTCCCAAAAGTTTATCCGAAAAATTATTACCCCTGCTTTCGGGCAACACGATTCCTGCTGAACATCAGCTGATTCGTGAACTACCACAAGTCATTGCAATTACTCAAAGCTTTCCTGAGCCACAATATCAGGCATTGTTAACCTGTGTAGAAACCATGGCACATGGCATGCCATTATTTCAGGAAACTGAAATCAAGCACGGTTTGCCCACCCAAAATGATTTTGATCAGTATTGCTATTACGTTGCAGGTTGTGTCGGCGAAATGCTGACCCGACTGTTTTGTGAGTACTCGGATGAAATCAATCGACATCGGGAGCAAATGCACGAATTGTCTGTCTCCTTTGGTCAAGGTTTACAAATGACCAATATCCTCAAAGATATCTGGGACGATCATCAACGCGATGTGTGCTGGCTACCACAAGATGTGTTTCGGCAATGCGGATATGATCTTGCTCAGCTAGACCCGAATAACAATACGCTAGCTTTCCAGAAAGGGCTGAGTTACCTGGTCAGCCAGGCTTACCAACATCTGACAAACGCATTAGATTACACCTTACTGATTCCCAGCCATGAAAAAGGTATCCGCAAGTTCTGCCTATGGGCCATCGGTATGGCATTGCTAACGTTACAGAAAATCAGCAAGCAGCTGGATTTCAAGGATTCTCAACAGGTCAAGATTTCCCGCCGCCAGGTCAACACCACAATTGCTTTAACCAACATCGCTGTTGGTAACAATACATTTTTAAAACTGCTATTCAAGACTGCTGGACGTGGGTTGGCAAATCCTCTTTGGCAACCTGACAACAAGCATCAAGAATCAATTAACGTCTAATATTTTCTGACCGCAACACCAGGATAAAATTATGTTCGATGATAGCGCCACACCATCTATGACGACAGCTCAAGAGCCCAACAAAACGGTGCCAGTTCACACAGGCAACAACCTGAATGATGCTATCCAGCAGGCCGAGCAAGCAATTCTTCGGCAGCAGCATGCTGAAGGTTATTGGTTGTATGAGCTGGAAGCAGATAGCACAATTTCATCTGAATACATCATATTGATGCATTTTTTAGACGATATTGATGAATTACTGCAAGTAAAAATAGCGCGCTATATTCGCTCCAAACAAAGTACCGATGGCAGCTTCCCGTTATATACTGGAAGTCATGGCGATATCAGCACCACCACCAAAGCCTATTTTGCATTAAAACTGGCTGGTGATGATATCGATTTGCCGCACATGAGAAAGGCGCGCGAATTCATCCTGGCACAAGGTGGTGTGGCAAAATGTAATGTCTTTACCCGCATCCTGCTCGCGACATTTGAATTATTGCCATGGCGTGGAGTGCCTTATATTCCTGTTGAAATCATGCTGTTACCACGCTGGTTTCCATTCCATTTAACCAAAGTCTCATATTGGTCACGCACTGTAATGGTTCCACTGCTAGTGCTTTGTACATTGAAAGCGAAAGCCAAAAATCCAAAAAATATTAATCTTGATGAGTTATATGTTACTCCACCTGAACTTGAACATGGTTATTTCGCTAAAAATGATTTGCTTGACAGAATCTTTTTAGCAATCGACAGAATCGGTAAAAGTTGTGATGGTTTAATTCCAGCCTGGATACGCAACAAAGCGCTGAAAAAAGCTGAAAACTGGATTATAGAAAGACTCAATGGCGAAGATGGTATTGGCGGAATTTTTCCTGCGATGACTGGGGCTTACCAGGCTTTACTGTTACTTGGCTATAGTCAAGACCATGAGTATGTAAAAACAGCGAAACAAGCAATCCAGAAACTACTGGTAATACGCACCCATGACGCTTACTGTCAGCCTTGTCTTTCACCAGTGTGGGACACCGGCCTTGCCATCCTCGCGCTTCAGCAATCAAATATGTCTGCCAACAAGGATGCTATCAACCAGAGCATTCAGTGGCTGCTGAGCAAACAGTTAAGCGATGAGCCAGGCGACTGGCAGGATTTGCGCCCGAATGTTCCAGGTGGTGGCTGGGCATTCCAGTTCGAGAATCCACATTACCCGGATGTTGATGACACGGCTGTTGTTGGTTATGCATTGCACTTAATGAATAATCCTTCACTGGAAGAACCAATTCTGCGTGCAGCGCGCTGGATCGTCGGCATGCAATGCAAGAATGGCGGCTGGGGTGCATTTGATGCAGAAAATACCCATTACTCTCTCAATCACATCCCGTTTGCAGATCATGGCGCGTTACTCGATCCGCCGACAGTTGATGTCAGTGCACGTTGCATCATGTTTCTGGCCCCTCTTGTCAATCAACATCCTGAATTTCAACCAGTTATCGACCGTGGCATTCAATACCTGCGTAATGAACAAGAAGCAGATGGTTGCTGGTTTGGGCGCTGGGGAACTAACTACATCTACGGAACCTGGTCAGTATTGGTCGCTTTGGCAGAAGTCGGTATCAGTCAAAATGATCCAATGTTGCAATCAGGTGTCCAGTGGTTACTCAGTGTCCAAAAAGAAGACGGTGGCTGGGGTGAAGATAACCATAGTTACCACGACCCCTCTGACCGTGGTCGCTATTACACTAGCACAGCATTTCAGACTGCATGGTCACTACTCGGGCTAATGGCTGTCGGTTTTACTGACACTCCCGAAGTCAAGGCCGGGGTCGATTTTTTACTGCGTAAGCAACAAGAAGATGGCGTATGGGACGATCCAGGTTTCACTGCTCCAGGTTTTCCAAAGGTCTTTTATCTAAAATATCACGGTTATGATAAATTCTTTCCACTTTGGGCATTAGCCGATTATAAAAACCGCAACCTGAACAAGTGAGTCGGATTGGCATTATAGCGGCCTTGCCTGAGGAAGTTAAAATGCTGACACGCAAGACCTTGCTGCCTGGCGAATACCTTGTGCGTGATCAGTTAATTATTTGTGTTGCAGGAATTGGCGCTGACAATGCAAAAACAGCCAGTCAGTCATTGCATAATAATGGTGCTACCGTATTAATCAGCTGGGGCTGCGCAGGCGCGCTTGATCCTGAACTTTCAGCGGGAGATTTTATCCTCCCCAGCCAGGTATGCGACGAAAACAACACTGCAATCGATACATCAAAACGCTGGAATAACCAGCTTCAAACATTGCTATCAGCAGCTAAAACCATTCACTCCGGATTACTTGTGCAAGCCCCATCGATGATCACCAGCACCCGACAAAAACAAAGTTTGTTCAAAACAACAACAGCGATAGCAGTGGATATGGAAAGTTACAGTATTGCTAACTATGCTCGGGAAAACGACCTGCCTTTTATTGCCTGTCGAGCCATTGCAGACTCAGCACAGACTGAATTACCACAGCCAGTGATTGATGCGATGGATCAACAAGGACGCATTAATAACCGCAAAGTGTTACTGAATACGCTATTGCGTCCTTGGGCGATTGCTTCACTGATTCGATTAGGCTTGCATTTCAGCAAGGCGCAGGCAACTCTGTCCAGCGTAGCTGAACGATTAGTTCAGCTCGACTATCAACCCACTTCATAACTACTTAGGTAACTCGCAATAAATAACCCACCACCTTGCTTGTCTTTTTGTCTGTCTTCAGCGTTACAACTCCGGTTACATAGCCAGCTATGCGCCCTCCGTTGCGCCTTGAAGACAAACAAAAATCCTGCGCAATCTGGTGGATTATTTATTGCGAGCCACCTTAAACAGTCCTTTCGCCATGTCTACTAACAGTGCCTTTAATCTGCTGGATTGGTTACTGCGCCGGATTAGCAGCCTTTCCATTCTCCATCCAGGCAAAGTATTGCTACTAGCTCTCCTGTTTACAGGATACTCTGTGTATTTCATCATAGAAAATCTGGGCGTTAATACCGATACTTCTGCAATGCTCTCTCCTGACTTGCCTTATCAGGTTAACATTCGCAAGCTGATCACCACCTTTCCGCAAGACCAAGATACCATTGTGATGCTAATTGAAGGTCAAACGCCTGAGCAGGCCAAGCTGATTGCTGAGCAAATGTATGCAGGGGTCACAGCCAAACCCAAGTTATTTGAATACCCTTATAGCCCCGGCAATAGCAAATTCTTTCAACAACAAGGTTTAATGTATCTTGAGCTGGAAGAACTCGAAGATTTAGGAACAAACCTGGCGAAAGCACAACCATTTCTAGGCAAACTGGCTCGTAACTATACTCTTGATGGACTTTTTCCGATTCTGACATTGGCACTGGAAAATTCTGCCTCTGGCAAAGATTTGCCAATGGATTTGTCGACACTGTTAAACGAAGTCAATCATGCGCTTGCTGCAGTCTCAGCTGATCAAAACTATTCTCTCTCATGGCAAACCATGATGTTTGGTAATACATCACAGTTTAACCAAAAACAGCAGTTAGTCATTGCCAAACCAGTACAAGACTTTAATCAATTACTGCCTGCTGGGGAGAGCATGGAGTTTCTGCGCACTCTAAGCAGCAACCTTCAAAACCAATATCATGGATCAAAGATTCAGATAACCGGACCAATCGCACTGGATCATGAAGAACTAGAAACAGCATTAAGCCGCGCTGCGCTTTCAGCCGTATTAGCGTTGACCCTGATAGTTATCTGTCTATATTTTGGGTTACGGTCGTTTAAAATGGTCATCGCTACCTTTATTATCCTGATTACCGGGTTAATCTGGACAACTGCTTTTGCTGCAGCTGCGATTGGTCAGCTGAATATGATCTCACTGTCATTTGCAGTACTGTATATCGGGCTGGGTGTGGATTATGCAATTCATTACTGCTTGCGTTATCAAGAAACATCAGATCCAGAGTTTAATCCTGCTCTTATCCAGCGCACCACCAACAGTATCGGTAAATCGTTGATGCTCTGTGCGATCACCACCTCAATCGGATTTTTCGCGTTTATTCCTACAGATTTCCTGGGCGTATCCGAGCTGGGAATTATTGCAGGTGCTGGTATTTTTATTGGCTTACTGGTTTCCTTGACCATCTTGCCGGCCCTACTCTGTGTCATGCGTGTTGATACACAACATTCACATGCCAATCTACCCGCATGGATCATCGAGCTGCCGATTAAGCAACACCAGACTATTAAAGCGCTGTCCCTATTAGCTGCAATATTCTCATTAATTTTGATGTCAAAACTGCAATTTGATCCTGACCCGATTAATCTGAAAGCACCGGGTTCTGAATCGGTGATTGCTTTTAAACAACTACAGCACTCGGAATACTTCTCCCCGCTCACCATCACTGCGCTTACAAATTCAAAAGCCGAGACACATGCACTTGAACAACAGCTTCAACAACTGGATGTAGTCAAAGATGTGATCACCCTGTTTGATTTTGTTCCAGATCAGCAAGATGAAAAACTGGATATGATTGATAACCTGGCATTACTGGTCGGCACAGACATTCAGCGTTTAACCAGTAAACCTGATGAAATAAATAATGCTAATTCAATCATTGCTTTTAAACATGCTGTGGATAAGCTGATTAACTCAGGCAAAACATCGATCGATATGAGATTACTTAGCAATCTGCAATCAACGCTGAATACTTATCTATCCGCTTACAATAACAGCGCAGATTCAAAACAACTTCTCAACAAATTACAACATAGCTTACTTGGTTACCTACCAGTAACCATGCGCAACCTGGAGAGTGGACTGAATGCAGAACCAGTCGATTTGGCAAATATCCCCGATGATTTGCGTAATCGCTGGCTCAGCACTGACCAGACGTACAAAATGGAAATCTTGCCGAATCAAGCATTAATCAGTCAAACTGATCTGCACAATTTTGTACGTGGGATACAATCTGTTGCTCCTGATGCTACTGGCTTTCCAGTGATTTGCATTGAATCCAGCACTGAAATTGTAAAAGCATTTATCCAGGCATTTCTATCCGCTTTCATCGTAATTGCGCTGATTTTACTCATTAGTCTGCGTAGCATACAATCAACCCTATTGGTCATCTGGCCACTTGCACTCGGAGGACTATTAACCTGTGCAGCAACGGTTGTTTTCAATACCCCATTTAACTTTGTCAATGTCATTGCCCTGCCTCTTTTACTGGGCATCGGTGTTGATAATGGCATCCATATTGTTCAGCGTTTCAGATCATCAACAGGCAACGAAAATCCGTTGAAAACCAGTACCACGCCTGCTATTTTCTTTAGCAACCTGACTACAGTTTTGAGCTTTATCAGCCTCACACTCACACCACATGCTGGCATGTCCAGTATGGGTTGGTTGCTTGCTGTCGGAGTACTGTTTACTATTCTATGCACATTAGTAATTTTGCCGGCCTTCCAGGTCGCTGCCACTGATTAATTTAACCGCTTAACAACTATAAAACCAACATGCCTACCCCTATCTCCGAATTATTAAAACAACAACAAGGTCAACATTTCGACCTGCACGAACAATACCTCAATAACCAGATGGTTCGTGTCCTTAAAACCATTGGTTATGATCGTACCTATACGCGTGCCGAAGGTCAGTATCTGTATGATCAGGATAACAATAAATATCTGGATTTATTAAGTGGTTTTGGCGTCTACGCGTTGGGGCGTAATCACCCGGCGATCATTGCTGCCTTACAAGATGTATTAAATGCTGAACTGCCAGACCTCGTGCAACTCGATGTCTCATTGCTTAGCGGTATGCTGGCTGAAAAAATTGTTCAAAATACACCGGATGGCCTTAATCGACTGTTTTTCTGTAACTCTGGTTCAGAAGCTGTGGAAGCTGCCATCAAGTTTGCTCGCTACACAACTGGTCGCACTAAAATTGTTTTTTGCGAACATGGCTATCATGGTTTAACCATGGGATCACTCTCGCTCAATGGCGAAAACGTATTCCGCGAAGGTTTCGGACCACTGTTACCTGATTGCAGCGCTGTCCCATTCAACGACTTGGCAGCTCTGGAACAAGCGTTAGCCAGCAACGATGTAGCAGCATTTATTGTAGAGCCTATTCAGGGCAAAGGTG
The DNA here is from genome assembly GCA_965224565.1 of Methylococcales bacterium. GTDB lineage: Bacteria > Pseudomonadota > Gammaproteobacteria > Methylococcales > DRLZ01 > DRLZ01. Next base: position 2,459,030 of record CBDCZN010000002.1, read on the forward strand.
TTAATTTACCCGATGATGATTACCTCCCTGAAGTACAGCGGTTATGCAAACAATACGGAACCTTGTTTGTTGCTGACGAAGTACAAACCGGATTAGGACGTACAGGTGAACTATGGGCGGTCAATCACTGGAATGTCGAGCCGGATATGTTGTTGATGGCAAAGGCGCTATCTGGTGGCTTTGTCGCGGTCGGCGCTGTTGCAATGAAAAGCTTTATCATGGATAAAGTCTTCAACCGCATGGACAGAGCTGTGGTACATGGCTCAACATTCTCCAAAAACAATATGGCAATGGCGGCTGGTCTTAGCACATTGATGGTGATTGAAGAAGAAAATCTGGTCGAAAAAAGCCGCCAGTCCGGAGAACAACTCATCTCCCGTTTATCAGCACTCATTGACCAATATGAATTCCTGTATGAAGTACGCGGCAAAGGTTTAATGATAGCAATCGAATTTGGCAGTCCCAAAAGTCTTAAACTAAAAGCTGCATGGACAATGCTGGAAACTGCCAACAAAGGTCTGTTTTGTCAGATGGTGACCATTCCGCTATTTTCGGAACACAGAGTCCTCACCCAAGTCGCCGGACATGGCATGAATGTAGTCAAACTATTGCCACCACTCATTATCACCGAAAAAGACATTGACTGGGTAGTCGATGGGTTTGACAAAACCATTGCTGATTGCCATAAGGTACCTGGCTCTATCTGGGATTTGGGAAAGACACTGGCAGGTCATGCGCTTAAATCAAAAAATCGTTAGCAGTATAAGATTTGATGTCGGTTGGTGCTGAGCAACGAAGTCCAACTTGGCGCTTATGCTGTTGGGCTTCGTTGCTCAGCACCAACCGACATTTACGGCAATCACACAAATGACCTCTGCTTCAAATAGTCCCGTTGTATTGCCATACCCAAGGGTCATCTTGAATTGAGGATTGCAATTATCACTGATGCCTGGCAACCTCAAATCAATGGCGTTGTCACCACATTAACCAATACCTGCAAAGAACTGGAAAAACTTGAGCATACGGTCAAAATCTTCGACCCATCCCTGTTCCGAGCAATCCCCTGCCCTGGATATCAACACTTTCGGTTAGCATTTTTATGCGGCCCCAGACTACGTCCAATTGTCGAGCAATTCAAGCCGGATGCAATCCATATAACAACAGAAGGCCCAGTTGGATACGCTGCTCGTCGCTACTGTTTATACAAAGGTTACAGATACACCACATCGCTACACAGTCGTTACCCCGAATACCTAAATATGCGTGTAGGGTTTCCATTATTAATTAGCTACACCTATCTGCGCTGGTTTCATCGTAAAAGTGCTCACATCATGGTCGCCACTGAATCCTTACAGCGTGAATTGTCCGGTAGAAAATATAAAAATCTGGTGCGCTGGTCACTCGGAGTCGACACCGAACTGTTTCAACCTGATGATAAATCATTTATTCAGGACAAACGCCCGATATCCATGTACACAGGACGCGTCGCTATCGAAAAAAATGTTGAAGCGTTTCTGCGTTTGGATTTACCAGGTACTAAATATGTTATCGGTGACGGCCCACAGCGTGAAGCATTTATCAATCAATACCCAAATGTGCGTTTTGTCGGCTATAAACAAGGTAAAGAACTGGCACGTTACATGGCTGCTGCTGACGTATTCGTGTTTCCAAGCAAAACTGATACTTTCGGGCTGGTTTTGCTGGAAGCACTGGCATGCGGTGTGCCTGTTGCCGCTTACCCGGTTTCAGGTCCAAGCGATGTTATCGGTGATCCCCGAGTCAGCACGCTGGATAACAACTTACAAACAGCAGCGCTTAAAAGTTTATCGCTGAATGTTGATGATTGCAGACGCTACGCACTTAACTATTCATGGCAGCATTCAGCCAGTCAGTTTGCTGAAAATCTGGTTGCAAAGAATCAGTAAGCGACGTAGTAACTAAAAAAACCATTTTATAATACAAAAATGAAAAGACCTCTTAGATAGTCTCTCCGCTGCACCTCAATTTTACAAACAATCTGTTTCCAAAAAATATAAACGAAAGTGGGTCATATAACACACTTTACTGTGTCATAACACATCACAAACTGAGCGACCTGCATTAGGAAAAAATATTAATTCATTGATTCAAATATTGTTTTATAAATTGGCTTAAAACATGCAGTATTCAGATGTAAGACTGAATCATTTACCGGATAATCTTGAAATACTATTTTCTGACTACGGTAATAATTTAGCCTGCCAAAGTTGGCACTATTATCCTTCATCTGAAAACAGGAGTGTTATTGCATGAGCAAACAATCACTGACTAAGTCTGGATCTACAGAACAGAAAAGTGCAATTTTACTAGGTACAGGTCTTGCTGTCGCATCACTGATTCTGGTTCCTGCTGTTGCAGCACGTATTGGACTGGGGTCGAGTTTTACTGGTGCGCTCAGAATCGCATTAATGAAAGCTTCTAGTCGGGCAACCCATGGCGACGATGCAGCGGCAAGCCCTGATAGTGGTGGATTTAGTTGTCATTGAGCGAGGATTCGATAATATCCTTGCTCATTTGTTGAACATTGTTGTAACTCAGCTTACCTTCTATCGTGACCACTCACGACGTTTTAGTAAGCGCACATTGATAGCAATGAACTGCTATCGCTATAAACTTAGCGCTTTCGCATTGTTCTTGAAGAATATCGAAGGCAAACTGAATTACAGGTATTGTCTCTTCACTGAATAGCTATGTAATATCATCCTGACGAACAATAATGTTTATTAATTATTCATCTGTTGCTTGATAATTCGCATTGTAAACGCCACTGACTGTGATAATCTTTCAATGTAAATTAATTGGCATACAACAATCATTCAGTAGTCAATATTTCAGAGGTGATATCAAACAATGCCAGAACAGGAAAAACCATGTGACCTCTGCGGGTTGCCAGTAAAAGTAAAAGGTTTTGAACTGAATACCACTGATGGGTTGAAGTCTTTCTGTTGTGAAGGCTGTGTCGGCATCTACTCCATGCTGCATAACCCTGAACTTGTTGATAAAAACCAGGCTTGCGATACCTCATAAGCAAGGAAAATCAATTTGAACCAGATAACTGTTTCCGAAATTATTGAAATTATTGAAATTATTGAAATTATTGAAATTATTGAAATTATTCGATCATGGTGAAAATAAGCTTTAAGATTGAATACTTAATCGGCAATCATTTTAATCTAGACGGCTATACTCTTCGCACATGAAAATTTAGCATTTTGTGTGCGTGATATTTTGTGGAAAGTAAGGCGGGAAACCTTCGCTGTAGTCGTTCTACAACAAGGTTTTCCAACGCAACTATCCGCAAAAAAACGCGTGCACAGGATGCTAAATTTTCATGTGCGGAGAGTATAATTACATATTTTGATATTAACACTTTAATTTATTCAGGAAAACAACATGAAACACTCACACGGAATGTCTGAAGGCATGGGTAGCATGCATGAAGGGATGTCTAAAATGATGCAAGGTATGAAAACGGGTCATTCAGGAGCTAAGGAAATAGCCAAAGGTGCTGTGATTTCAACAACAGCGCACACTGGCAGCAAAGCACTGAGCCGAGGAGCCAGCAAGCATCCACTTCTATGGATTGGAGTTGGTGTAGTTACTGGTTATCTGTTGCATAAATATCGCAAAGAAATCATCAGGTCTGTTGATAACACTGTCAATAAGAGCAAGGACTTTGTTCAAAATCAGAAAGAAAGTCTTGATGATATTGTGGCGGAGGCAAGAGAAGAAGAGCAGCCAGAATCAGAGTCTCCCTGAGATAATCCAAAAAACCCAAAGTACGAATCGACTATTGATCAGAGTAGTTTTCGGATCTCTAGTGTCCGCCAACTCCCTGCGGTGCACTAAGCACGAACACTTTTAAAATAAAATTATTTGCGGCAATCCAGTACACCTTCGTTTTACCGTTCAGGGACATAATTTGATAATATCCAATGGTTTGACATAGGATGCTGGTTTCAGAAAGTAAACACCCAGAATACAATCACTTAACAAACTACGTAACTGTGTTTCTGGTACTGTTGTTGAACCAAAAGACAGTCAAGATTCGGATAGTATTGGATCCTCGCTCCTTAGCTTGTGGTATTAATCACATTCGAACTAGCTCTCCGCCAGCTAATTGAGTACAACGATGTCTCTCCAGAAACAGATTTTTCTGCTCTCAAAAAAACCAGGTTTATTACGCTTTCAACTTCCTGCTGATCTATCGAATACGCAAGTTGCCGAGATTGTTGTTTCACAACTATTGGAGATTGACGGAGTCTCACAGGTAAGATCAAACGCAAGGAAAAAGCATTTGACCATTCTCTACGATGATACTGTCTACAGCTTTATCGATTTGGCTCGCAGCTTTCATGAAATCATAGGAAGTCGTGTTACACAGGAAGCTGTCAATTCGTCATTCACAACGACATCTCAGGCAAACAGCATTACCAAACAGGGCATTGTATCTAATAAATCAGAGTTTAATCCAGCCAGCCAGCTGGTCAACTGGGTACGCGACAAAGTCAATGAAGTGCGGGAAACTATTATTGCTGCAGGTGTTTTAATACGCGCTGTACTAACAAAACCAACAGCGTTTATTAAAGATCCTGAAAAAGCAATTATTGATTTTTGCAACGATGTACTGGTGCTTTATCTCATCAAGATTCACTGGCATCGCATCACCCAACACTGGATACAACAACCCTGGCGCTATCGGTTTGAGTGGCTAGCCGTTTTTTATCTGGTCTTCCTTTTAGTACGTTCCAGAATGTCGCCCAAAGAAATTGATCACGATGAATAAACAGGTGTGTTTATCCTTTTACCTGTCGCACCAAAGTAGTTATTTTTTAGTCATCCTCAACGAGGATGGCATCACAACAATATTACTGTGCACAATACATAAAACAACACTGAATAAGCCTGCTGCTCCACACGCATTCAGACAGACAGCTAATAACCGTTTATAAGGTCACTGAATCCTATGGCAATGCAATCAGATCAGCCCGCAAAACAGCAATATCAGAATTTCAGGATTGTCCATCAAATCAAGCGCAGGGTTCGTATCATTGCTCCAGCCCTGATCAAAGATAGTGAGCGCTGTTTTATTTTGGAGATTTTGTTGCGTAAACGTAATGAAATCACCCAGGTTAATGGTTCACCACAAATTGGCTCATTCGCGATTAGCTTTGATCCCGATCATTTGCCTGCAACCAATTTATTGATGATGCTGGATACCATTCTTGAGAATATCGGTAAACGCTCAGCACAGTCATTTCAATCTGCACACACCATTGATACCAGCCAACCACCCCAGGAATATACTTTTTCAATCGAAGGTATGACGTGTAGCTCGTGTGCTTTGCTGATTAGCATGATTCTTAATCGTGACCCACGAATACGCAATGCTGATGTGAATTTCGCAACTGAAACAGTTAACTTACACGGTTGGTTATCTGCTGATGATGCCAAAACACTGATTACCAAGGCTGGCTATACAGCACACCCCGCAAATACCTTGTCGCAACGCAAACAACAGATCGATCGTGATGAGAAGCGCCTAAAAACATCCTGGAAGGCTGTTAAATGGTCAGGGTTATTGAGTGCTCCAGTTGTTGTACTTGGAATGGCTTTTGCGAATACGCCTGTGTTGCGTGCGGTTCAGTTAATACTTACCACGCCTGTGGTGTTCTGGCATGGTCGTCAATTCTTTAGCAAAGCGTGGCGGCTGGCGGGTATGAAGACAGCTAATATGGATAGTCTGATTGCGCTGGGCGTGGGATCTGCTTATGGCTACAGCGTTGTATCCATGATACGTGGCAATCGACATCTTTATTTTGAAGCGGCAGCTGCCATTGTTTCATTTGTGCTACTGGGGCGTTATCTTGAAGAGCGCGCCAAAGGCAAGGCTGGTGAGGCAATTCGAAAACTGGTCGATTTACAACCACAGACAGCAATACGTATTGAGCATGGTCAAGAAACTGTTGTTGATGTGGATGACATCGAGGTCGGCGATCGATTATTGATACGTCCAGGCGCAAAAATGCCAACTGATGGCAAAGTGATTGAGGGTTTATCAACCGTTGATGAATCAATGGTTACTGGTGAAAGTATGCCCGTTATTAAAGATGTCAATCATGGCGTTGTTGGTGGTTGTATCAATGGCGATGGTCGCTTGATTATGGAAGTGTCGGCGGTTGGTGCAGATACTGTGCTGGCGCGTATTGTTCACATGGTTGGTGAAGCACAAGCATCCAAACTGCCTATCCAGAAGACAGTAGATAGTATTTCGTCTGTCTTTGTTCCTTCAGTAATGGTAATTGCGGGATTGACTTTTACTGGATGGTTGGTTGTTGGCGCACCATTTTCCATCGCTTTTGCCAATGCAATTACAGTGTTGTTGATTGCTTGCCCATGTGCACTGGGACTTGCTACACCAGCTGCCATCATGGTTGGCACTGGACAGGCAGCCCAACGTGGAATTTATATCCGTAATGGAGAAAGTCTGGAAACGGCAGCGAACATTACTGCAGTGGTTTTCGACAAAACAGGAACCATTACAGAAGGAAAACCTAAAGTGGACGATCTGATTAATATCTCCAGACTTAGCCCCACAAAAGTCATTCAACTCGCAGCCTCTGCTGAAGTGAATTCGGAACATTCTCTGGGACAGGCAATCGTGCATTTTGCCCGTAACAACGACATTACACCTGGTCGTATGGATGATTTTGTTAGCAAACCCGGACGCGGTATTCGCGCCAGAAAAGGCTCGCATACTATCATTCTCGGTAACGAGGCGTGGATGCGCGAACAACACATCGACTTACAACAATTACCGAATCACGCCATGAAACTGGCAGAACAGAGTAAAACGCCGGTGTATATGGCTATCGACGGAGAAGAGGCTGCGCTTTTTGGCATTGCTGATTTACCACGTAAAACAGCGCAACAGACCATCAAGCGTTTACAACAAATGCATGTAAAAACCTGTATGTTAACAGGTGATGTAGAGCAAACTGCAAACAACATTGCCAGACAAGTCGGCATCAATGAAGTGATTTCTGAAGCTGATCCAGAGCAAAAATTGACAGTGATACGGCATATGCAGGAACAGGGTGAGATCGTTGGAATGATAGGTGACGGTGTCAATGATGCACCAGCTCTGGCTGCTGCTGATGTCGGATTGGCAATTGGCAGTGGAACTGATATTGCCATTGAAACAGCAGATCTGACACTGGTACAAGGCGACATTGCCAAAGTCGCAGATGCAATCGAGATTAGCTCAAATACAATTTCCATTATTCGCCAGAATCTATTCTGGGCTTTTGGTTACAACGTGGTGGCAATTCCGGTTGCCGCCTTGGGACGGCTCAATCCAATGATTGCGTCTGGTGCAATGGCACTGAGTTCAATTTCAGTTGTACTCAATTCGTTACGCCTTGCTCGCAAAAACAAAGAGGATTCATTATGAACGAGCATATGAATCACATGATGCCAGATGGACTTGGTCTGGGCTTGGCGTTTATGGCGGGTGTGTTAGGAAGTGGTCACTGTGTAGGCATGTGCGGAGCGCTGGTGTCCGGATTTTTTGTTAACGCTGACAAAGATAACATCGGTTATGCACCTTATTTTGCCTACCATTTAGCGCGTATCAGTATCTATGCTATGGTTGGTGTCATCGTCGCATCGTTTGGTTTCGTACTGGTTTCTACCGGGTTGACTGGAAAAATTCAAGGCATCTTGCAAATTGCTATTGGTTTGGCCGTGATTGTGCTTGCAATGGGTATTGTTGGCTTGATTCCTTGGCAAGGTTCATTCCGTTTTTTGCCGCTTACACTGCTTAGACGCGGTTTTGCATATGCTTCTCGTCGTGGACCGGTTCTCGGCTCGGCAATGGGCGGTATGCTGAATGGATTAATGCCCTGCCCGCTAACATTCGCCATGGCCGTCAAAGCAACATCTGCCAACACTCCGCTGGAAGGCGGCTTAACCATGCTGGCATTTGGCGCGGGAACCTTGCCAACCATGTTATTTGTAAGCATAGCATTTGGAAAAATCGGTGTTAAGTTCCGAGGCACAATGTTAAAAGCTGCGGCGGCAATTATGATTGTCATGGGCATTAATACAGTCTATAAAGGAATTTCCTTCTTAACGGAAGGAAGTTTTAAACATCGAAATTTTTTCCACATCGTGAAAGAATGGGTCGCTGATGTGATGATATTTCTGGGTGATTTTGTTGATTACCTTGCCAGTCTTGTGGAGATACTTCAGCGCTGAGACTGTCCGAAAATAGAAGCCGTAACGAGGGAAAGCGGTTTTGAGTCCATTTTTTTGATTAAATGAGGCGAATACTTGCTGTAAAATACTGATTATTCTAGAAATCAATTGACTGGTAGCGACATTAGCAACCAACACCTTGACTTTCTTAACCTGATCATACAAGTGGCATTCAACATAGATCTCTGAATTAATCAATTAACGCTATTTTTTCTAACGCCGCTCGATCAATGCTGGCGTTGCTACCATCGACACTTATCCAGCCATTACGCCCGAATTCAGCAATAATCCTGCTCGCTGTTTCAGTGGTTATTGCTAATAAAGCCCCGATATCCTCCCGACTTGGAATATAGCAATATTTAGTATCCTTATTATCGTCAAGATATAACAGTAAATTGGCAACGCGACGCTTAGAAACACCAGTTGTTAACTCAGAAAGCCAGGTATCAGCATCGGAGATTGCTTTTTGCCAGCGAGATGTCAGTTGTTTGGATAAACGCGGTGATTCACGATTAAGTCGTTCTATTTCAGCCACTGGAATACGACAAACGTAGGTTGGCTGTAGTGTGACTGCATTTTGTAAATAATCGGTGCCATTCAATGCTTCCATACCGGCAACATCTCCTTGCCTGAGAATTCTGACAATTCGATAAGATCCATTAGCAAGTTCGTGAACAAGCTTGACCAACCCAGAGCGAATGGTATACACAAACAACGGCGAATCAGTTGTTTTGTAGATATTCTCACCACAATCAAAACTGATGTCATCAATGGGTTGATGTATTAGGTCAAAATCTTGTTGATTCAAGTCAGCAAACAAAACAAGCTTGCGGATATTACAATGCAGACATTTAGTATTTCCTGTCCAGGCTTCTAATACGGATGATCTGTTCATATAGCGAGTTCTACATAAAAAAACGGTTCTGTAACTTGCTGACGATTGATAATAATCAATGACTAGATTACCACAGCTAGGTATGGTAATTGCTGATCAATCAACTGTAAATTAAGAGAAGCCAAGTAGTACATAATCCATTGCAATATTAAGCAATTGATCAACAACAATATTTCATTTTCTACTCAGATTAATATAAAGCAACTGATGCAAATCAAACTTGCTAGTGCACACCAACAACCCCATTAAACAGGTAAGCACGATTATTTTAATCGCGGACGACTTTGAGTTGGTAAATACTCGCTTGTATCTCTACTACAATAGCTGGATTTGCTTGGTCAAGGTTTATCTGCGCCAATTATCATCACATTGAGTAATCATAAAATGAACAATAAAATTAATATTCAACGCCGACATTTGTTGAAATATGCTGGAATCACCGCTGCTGTAGCAAGTTACCCTGGTTTTGTCATTGCTAAAAGCTCAGGACTTGGCAACAAGCCTTCGGCTGCTTTTCATCCTAATATAGAAATCAAGTTAACGTTAGAGCCTGCACAGACACAAATTTTTTCTGGCAAGAAAACACAGATATGGAAAATCTATGGACAATTATTGAAAGGCCCAAAAGCAACGCTCGAAAATCATGCGAAGAGCTATCTAGGACCAACGATACGCTTGAAAAAAGGTCAAAAAGTCCGCATCCATCTCACCAATCATTTGTCTAGCCAGTCTATTTTGCATTGGCATGGGATGCATGTTCCAGCTGACATGGATGGCAACCCGATGTATGCCATTGACAAGGGTGAAACGTATGTTTATGAATTTGAAGTGGTCAATCGCGCTGGTACGTATTGGTATCACGCGCACACTCATAGCTATACAGGGGAACAAGTCTACAATGGCCTTGCTGGCTTAATGCTGGTTAGTGATGATGAAGAACAGGCGCTAAAACTACCAAGTGGCGATTATGATGTTCCACTCGTCATCCAGGATCGCAGCTTCGACAGCGAAAATCAGTTGATCTACGTCAATCATATGATGCAAAGGATGCAAGGTTTTCTGGGTGATCAAATCATGGTTAATGGCCAGCCTGATTTCGTATTACCTGTTGCCAGTAGAGCTTACCGACTTAGATTGTTAAATGGTTCCAATTCCCGAATCTATAAACTAGCCTGGAATGATGGAACACCGATGACTGTGATTGGTGTCGATGGCGGACTTCTGGAACGGCCAGAAAAATACCCCTATATCATGCTTGCACCTTCAGAACGGCGTGAAATCTGGATTGATTTAAATGGGCGTCGTGTGGGCACAGAGCTAACCATGCATAGCACTTCATTTTCTGCTGGCATGCAAGGCGGGATGATGGGTGGACGCGGAATGGGCATGATGGGTGGTGGGATGATGGGTGGACGCGGAATGGGCATGATGGGAAACAATGCGTTACCACTCGGGAGTGAATACTCAGTATTCAAGATTCGGGTCACTAAGAAGACCAGAGAGAATGATGACTTACCAAGTCGTTTAAGGACAATCACGCCACTAAGACTTAAAGATGCTGCAAACACTGACAACCCCAGAACAATCACTTTATCCATGCGACACATGTCAGCGTTACTCAACGGTCGTTCGTACAAGATGAACGATGTTAGAGCAGATGAAATTATTCCTGTGAACAGCTTACAGCTAATGCAATTCGATAATGAAATGCATGGAATGATGGCAATGCCACATCCAATGCATTTACATGGCGAGCAATTTCAAATCGTAAAACGAGAGTTTGCCCCACGCTCAAAATCCGCCTATAAAACTGTATCCGCAGGTTTGGTAGATAGTGGTTGGCATGACACTGTCATGGTTATGCCAGGGGAAAAAGTCACTTTCTTGAAACCGTTTAACGACTATAAGGGCATGTTTATGTATCACTGCCATAACCTGGAGCATGAAGACCTAGGAATGATGCGTGATTTTCGGATAAAATAAAGTACTTGTTTCTCGCCTGGGAAACATTAAGAAGCTGTCTGGTCAAAAACTAGTTGACTGAAAAGCACTTGAAATTGACGTGTTTTTTTGACCAAATAGCTTCTAATTAAAGATCAAGTGGTCTCGATTGTATCTTTTTGATAATCCTGGTTGCCACTAACAGAAAATTTGACTTCAGGGTTTTGCTGTCACCGAAACAAATGACAGCTAGATTCTGGCAGCTTAGGAATGATGGATAGACTGGGTTGAGAAATGGTGAGCGGCAGGACACGCGAGCGCAGCACTAGCAAAGCTAATGTAAGCGAGTGCAATACAGCAGATGACCGCTTATCGGCTTTGTCTATTCACTACTCCTAATGTTGACAGAGTACTAGCTATTATTCATCATCACTGCAAATGGAACTCAAAACATTATGCACTGGCTGACTGATCATAGTAGTTTCTTTATCGAAAGTTATCATTGGGCAACCCAGCCACAATTCTGGCCCTGGCTGGTCGTAATTGCTTCAGTATTATTAGGCATTACTTCTACAATAATCACCAGGCATTTCCTACAAAGAACACACATCCAACAGGTTAACAAGCCCCATCCCTCCGATAAAATAGCTTGGCATAGCCTTGGCGCAGATCAGGTCTTGGATAAATTGCGGTCAACAACTCAAGGGCTTACTGAAACGGACATTAGCGAACGTCAACAACAATACGGACTCAACCGTCTACCAGACAGCAAGCCGCAGCATGCTTTTGTGCGTTTTATGAACCAGTTTCAGAATGTGCTAATTTACGTACTGTTAATTACCGCTGTGATTACTGCAGTATTGGACCATATCATCGATAGCGGGGTGATTCTCGGTGTAGTCATTATCAATGCACTGATTGGTTTTATCCAGGAAGGCAAGGCAGAAGACGCATTGCACGCAATTCGTAAAATGCTGTCACCTCAGGCGTTGGTATTTCGTGAGGGCAAGCAAGCAACCATTGCTGCCGAACAACTGGTGCCCGGTGATATTGTCATTTTACAATCCGGAGATAAGGTGCCAGCCGATTTACGCTTGCTAAAATGTAAGAATTTCCGGGTTCAGGAAGCGGTTTTAACCGGAGAATCATTACCAGTTGAAAAACAGATCAGTCCGGTAGAAGCAAATGTAGAACTGGGAGACCGTTTATCGATGGCTTATTCCGGTACGCTGGTCAGTAGCGGTCAGGCTACTGGAGTGGTGATTGCCAGTGGAATCAATACAGAAATTGGTTTAATCAGTGCATTGGTAGCAAGAGTGGAAACACTGACCACGCCTTTGCTGAAACAAGTGGCTCAATTCGGACGTTGGCTGACAAGCATCATAGTAATGTTAGCTACAATGACTTTTTTGTTTGGCTACTATTATCGTGATTATGCCCCAACTGAGATGTTTATGGCGGCAGTAGGTCTGGCGATTGCTGCCATACCCGAAGGCTTGCCAGCCATTATGTCGATTACGCTGGCAATTGGCGTACAACGTATGGCTAAACGCAATGCGATTATCCGTCACTTGCCCGCAGTTGAAACTCTGGGATCGGTTACCGTGATCTGCTCCGATAAAACTGGCACTCTCACCTGTAATGAAATGACTGTGACTTCGGTGCTGACAGCGGATCATTTTTATCAAATCAGTGGTATTGGATATAACCCGCATGGAACTTTTCAAACAGAGCAACAACCCTTTAATGTAGATCAATGTCCAATCCTGGGCGAACTGACTCGGGCAGCAATGCTTTGTAATGATGCTTCACTGGATGAAAAAAATGGCAACTGGATCTTAAGTGGTGACCCCACGGAAGGTGCTTTATTGGTAATGGCGCTGAAAGCCGGGCTGAATATTCATCAGCAACAGCAACAATGGCCGCGTACCGATATTATTCCATTTGAATCGGAACACCGTTTTATGGCAACGCTCCATCACGATCATGCCGGACATGGCTTTACTTACATCAAGGGTGCGCCGGAAAGACTGTTGGAAATGTGTACCAAACAGCGTGAAGGTGGCGCAGATACGTTGCTGCAAGACAACTACTGGATACAGCAGATGCGCAGCATGGCACAACAAGGACAACGCCTGTTAGCCATCGCTATGAAAGCAGAGAGCAGTCAACATTGCAGCTTGAGCTTTGATGATATGGAAACAGGATTAACTTTGCTGGGTATCATCGGGATGATCGACCCACCGCGAGCTGAAGCAATTAGCGCAGTACAGCAATGTCAGAGCGCTGGCATTGTAGTTAAAATGATCACTGGCGATCATGCTGATACAGCCGCTGCGATAGGTACACAATTGGGTCTGACAGGATCAGGAGAAGTGTTGTCAGGTCAACAAATCGAAACCTTATCCGATGCGGAATTACAGCAATCTGTGGAGACCATCAATATTTTTGCGCGCTCCAGTCCAGAGCACAAATTGCGTCTGGTCAAAGCCATGCAGGCGAATGGGCATATTGTGGCGATGACCGGGGATGGGGTGAATGACGCACCGGCATTGAAGCGTGCTGATGTCGGTACCGCCATGGGTAACAAAGGCACCGAAGCTGCAAAAGAGGCTGCAGAAATGGTGTTGGCGGATGATAATTTTGCCTCGTTGACACAAGCTGTGCTGGAAGGACGCACTGTTTACGATAATCTGAAAAAATCAATTCTGTTTATTCTACCCACCAACGGCGGGGAAGCTCTGATTATAATGGCTGCAATTGTACTCGGTACAATGCTGCCAATAACCCCGGTACAAATTCTGTGGGTCAATATGATTACCGCAGTGACTCTGGCGCTGACCCTTGCTTTCGAACCAGCTGAAGCGAATGTTATGGCACGATCACCGCGTAATGCTAAGGAACCACTGCTGACACCTTTTTTAATCTGGCGGATTATTTTTGTTTCTCTGATTATCGTTGTTGGTACTTTCGGTTTATTCTTATGGGAACGCATGCATAGTGAAACCATCGAACATGCGCGCACAGTTGCAGTCAACACACTGGTGATGTTTGAAATTTTCTACCTGTTCAATTCGCGAAAAATTGAAGCGTCTATATTGAGTTTTCAGGGTATGACCAGCAACCGTTATGCTCTATCAGCTGTGGTGATACTGATCATATTGCAACTTGCCTTTACCTATTGGGTACCAATGCAAACTTTGTTCGGCACTGTGTCGATTAGTTTAGATCGCTGGTTATTAATAATAGGCATTGCTTTTTCAGTCTTGCCTTTAGTGGAGATCGAAAAACTGTGTATCAGAACCTATAAAAAAGCAATATCCAAACAGAATGCTGGTTAAAATAATCAGCTGTAAAAGTAGTAAAATCGACCAGATTTCCAAACTTCGATTCCACAGTTAATGTAGCGATTTATCATGAGCAGCGATGCGCCTTAATTCAGCAATATCTAAAATTTGAACTTGTTTTTGTTGAATAGTGACCACCTTTTTTTGTTGCAACTGTTTGAGCAAACGACTAACAGTTTCGATAGCCAGTCCTAAATGATTGCCTATTTCGTTGCGCGTTAAAGGGAGTCGAAATTCACTTTCTGAAAATCCTCTTTGTTTTAGCCGGTTTGATAAATCCAGTAAAAATACAGCCATTTTTTTTTCGCCTGACAATTTAGTGCTGATCACTCTTGCTTGTGATTCATTCAATATGTCGCTGGAATGGCGAAAAAGCTCACGAGTCAGATTGGGCACTTGACTGCAAAGTTCATCAATTCTGACCTTCGGAAGCTCACAACAACTCACAGTGTTTAGTGCAATTGCCGAACAAGAATGCTTGTCATTCAAACCATCAAAGCCTAGTAACTCGCCAGGCAGCAATATAGATAGAATATGCTCATCTCCAGTCAGGTCATCAGTAACCAGCTTAACCATGCCCGCCTGAATAGCAAAAATACCCTTAAAATCATCACCTTGTCGATAAATCAATTCATCCTGATGAAGAATAGATTTTTGTTTTACAACTCCGCTTAATGTGTTGACCCCTTCCTTAGATAAGCCTCTCGGCATACATATATCACCCAGATTACAACGATTACAGCTTATTTTAAGATCGTACAGAATGTCTTTCATCACCACATATCTTTGCTAAATAAAAAAATATTCTTATTCTATTGACATAAGTCAAACGTTCATTGAAAGCCCAGCGTTACACTGGCAATTAAGCGTAAAGGGTTCTTGATTCCCTGCGTTTGATAACCAATGCATCTATCCGATAGATCGCTGCCAATTGATTGATGGATTCATAACTAACAACCAACAAAGAGGAACCACAGATGAAAACATCCATAAAACAAACCCTAACCTATTTAGCCATGATCATCGGTTTATCCGCAATGCTCTCTGCTTGCGACGGTGGCAGTGGTGGGGATACAGGTATGGGCACACAACCTGAAAACGTATCCTCATTGACTACCCTAAAATAAACCACTACTTCAGGAACTGATTAGCTAAGTAACACATCATACCGCGTTCTGATAAGCGTATGATCTCTAGAGCGAATAATTTTCATTATGGTCTCTGGCATAAGGATATCGAAACTAAAAACAGTCTCATCAGTTCCTACTGTAATAAGTGGGGCAGTTTTTATCCACTTAGCGGGTTACTTACGTTCTTGATCATTTTTTTCATCGATCAAGACTCAGTGCATCCGCTTTTTTAACCGCAATAGTTACCTACATTAGTGTCGACGTATTAACTCTAGTCACACTTATTTTCCTCACAAGTTTGTCCCTGGGTTCTTTTGGAAAAATCCGGATAACTAATATCCAGTGCATTCAAAAAGAACGTGGCAGGTCTAGTAAACATACTTATTTTTAGTCCTGTTATAAAACCAAAATCCTGTGCCAAACTTCCGAAAATCATTAAATCATTGTTCCATACTATCATTAATTTGTGGATTCAACTCTGAAGTGCAATTCGTGCTCTCAAGTAGTATTTTCTTTTCTCAGATCTTAGATTCAACTAACTAACTACAATACATTATAATAGGGTTGGAAGGTCAGCTGATGCACAGTTCAGACGTTTTCAATCGCTCTAAGAGGAGCAAGCTTATGAGACACTACTGGCAACTATAGTGTTTTAGCATTGTAATCAGGAGCTATTTCTATGTCTAAATTCAGTTCTGATGCCTATTTGCCTAAGCAAATTGCTGAGCTGGTAGAAACAGTTGTGTGACTAAAGCACAGCTCCTACTGCTCTCTATGGTAAAGCTCGGTATACTTGCTGGAGTTTTTATCGAATTAGGCGCACTTTAGTACCTAACTGGATTCTATCGAATTACCCAAGAAGGATAACCATGAAAGCATCAAAATATATCTTTATGCTATTGTTTTATTGGAATATTTTTTCATTTTCAAGCACTGCGATTGCTGAAACATATTCTGAATGGCCCTTTAAAATACATTACACCGCCAACAATGACATCAACATTGGCACCCTTAGCGTCCTCGCAGAAAGAATGATTACAGCATACCAGACCTATACCAATGGTTTTGAACTGAGGTCTCCTATTGACAGCCCACGATATGCACACCTAAACCTAACAGAAATTAATATTTATATCGTAGATAATCTCGACGCAAAAGGAAAAGCATTTGACGTAATTCCTAAAATAGAGCTTAGGAAAGATATCATCAGCGACTCAACTGATCTTACTCCTGAACATGAGCTGTTTCACTTATTTCAGGGTGGATACACGCTTTTCAAAACTCATTGGTTCCATGAAGGAACTGCTTGGTGGTCTGAATACGCTTTTAATAATTCCGGACTTAATGCAGAAGTAATTGCTGCAAATAGAGGATTAGAGGAACCATTTGATATTCCGCAGAGGACTCCTTCCACATCAGATTCTTCTTTGGACAACAGCGCAACAAAGACGAAATTATTTAATAATCAATATCCAGTTTCTATATATTGGTTGACTGCCTCTTTGGCTTATGATGATGTCAGATTCCTGGATACAGCGCTGCAAGGTGTTGGATTTATGAAAGAATTTCTTATGGTTCTTAGTGCCATGGATGATGATCTTGAGGGTAAATCTAATACTGAGAGAAAATCTTCAGCTCACAATGAAAAAATTTGGCTTGCTCTTACACGAACAAGGGATTTTGGTGGGATTTTATCGAATATAGATAATCTTTTTAATTGGGCTGAGAATACATACCCAGGGTACTTTTCCTCACATCAAAATTCTGAATATTATTTGTATAACGAGGAACTTTATTATATACGCACGTATTCAACAGGCAACATTCTGGGCGTTAAAACTGATGGTCAGGTGTATATAAAAACAGGAGATGGAGTGATTCAGCAATTGGGTCATCTCTCTACATTTCGCACTCAGTGCGGATGTTTCTGAATAAGTTGAGAGTATGTTACCGCTAGATATTAACACTTAAGACAATGACCGATTTAAAATCATGTGGGCTGATGCTAGCGAACAGTAGGTTTCACTTTGTTCTTAGTTCAAGAAGGAGCATGGTAAAAGCGTTGCTATACTCTTCGCACATGAAATTTAGCATTTTGTGTGCGTGATCTTTAGTGGAGAGTAAGGCGGGAAACCTTAGCTGTAGTCGTTCTACAACAAGGTTTTCCAACGCAACTATCCGCAAAAAAGTGTGTGCACAGGATGCTAAATTTTCATGTGCGGAGAGTATAATATTTACTACACTAAGTCGAACAACAAGCACTTGTTCCTTGCTGAATCGGTGGACATGGGACAGTTCCATAGGAACAAAATACACAGCAATCTCCCTGCTTGGGTTTAAGCAAAACACCGCAATTTTTACACTCATAAAACCATTGGCATGCATCGGTGGGCATGGTTTCTGATTGCATAGTCTCACACTCAGGACAGGTCAGAGTTGACTGAAGAATCAGATCATTTTCCACGACTATTCTCCCCCAGTAATTGCGAGGGATACCCAACATTATCAGTCGCCTGTTTAAGCTGGTTGATATCTGTCACTTCATCATCAAAGGTCACTTCTGCTAATTTGCTTTTAAAGATGACATTCGCCGTTTTAACACCAGCAACTTTTTGCAAGCTTTTCTTGATGGTAATAGGACATACAGGGCAGTTCATTCCAGGAATCGACAACACCACTGATTGCTCTGAGGCAGACACCTGCCCCGACAGCAACAACAAAACCACAAAAACCATACTAAATTTCATCAGATCACCCATAAATAACTGGAATTAAATAAGGTGACATAATCGATGCAAGAACAACCACGACAACACCTAGAAACAACCATTGATACAATCGATTAACTTTCGGCTGCACACAAACCTTGTCCTCATCACACGACAGTTCTGGTTTCGTTCTAAATATCCTCAGGTAAGCAATCACCAGTGCTACCACTGCAATGCCAACAAATATTGGTCGATAAGGCTCAAGCGCAGTCAAATTACTCACCCATGCGCCACCAAAGCCAAGCAAAAGTAAAATCAGTGGCCCTACACAGCATAATGATGCAGCAATCCCTGCAAGTAAACCACCGACTAAGGGAACATTTATTTTTTCTGGCATATTACAAACCCCTAGAATTATTATTGTTAGAGCCGCTTACAAAATAATAAAAGTGAAGTTAATTAACAACGTGAATCGCTAAATAATTTACTCAACTAATGATAAAATAGTAGCGTCAAAATACTCTAAAGAAATCAATATATAAACAAGTTAAGAAATGACAATAACACACTCTAGGCGAACAATTCAGGTTGGTTGATTTTGACTTGTTCTCATTTTATCGATCTTTTCTTAGAAACCGAACAGCACTCGGTTTTACTAACGCAAGTGAGGGATGTTTTAGTACCGCGACCTTAACTTTTAATCCGGACTGTGAGAATGGCGCAAACTTTGACAAATTTGTTTTCTTCGACGAGTTTCATCCCACTGCAAGAACAAGCGAACGTATAGGAAGAGCGCTTTTTGCTGTGGTGCCGGAACCGATTGCCACCCCTTAAATTCTGGATTTATCAGACGGTACTCTCCGCACACTAAATACTAAAATTTTTATGTGCGGAGAGTATCAATAACTTTTTGAATCTTACCCCACCTTATGCTCTGATTCCATATATCTCAAAATTTACGAAAGCCTGCCACTTTTAATTATTTCACAGGCTGCAGATTGAGCAATTCATCTTCAGTAAACAGGCGCGAAATCACCATAAAGCGTAAACCCAGAGGAATTTCCAGTGAGAAACTGGAGCCGCGCCCTTCAGATACATCAATCGTCAGATGGGAATTTTGCCAATATTCGAATTGATCGGCTGCCATATAAAATGGGCAGCCATGAATTTCACCTAATAATACATCACGACTACCGACCATGAAATCTCCCACTTCAAAACACATTGGTGCCGAACCGTCGCAACACCCACCGCTTTGGTGAAACATGAGTTCGCCGTGTTTTCCTCGTAACTGATCGATGATAAGCTTGGCTTTATCGGTGACGGTGACGCGTTCACTTGGCATTATTCTTTTGTCTTTCGTAAAGCAGAGTAGGGTGGTCATTGACACCTCTTTACTAAAAAAGGATCGTGCGAGCCGAATGGCCTAGAAAAAACCCATTGGGTTCTTGTCATACGACATCAACACATTCTTGGTTTTGCGATAATGATTCAGCATCATCTTATGATTTTCACGGCCAATGCCCGACTTCTTCTGTCCACCGAATGAGGCATGTGCGGGATACAGGTGGTAACAGTTTGCCCAGACGCGTCCGGCTTCGATACCGCGTACAAAGGTTTGCATCTGGTGAATATCGCGAGTCCAGACTCCTGAACCCAGTCCATATAGGGTATCGTTGGCAATTTCCAGTGCTTCTGCTTCATCCTTGAAGGTGGTGACGCTTAACACAGGGCCGAATATTTCTTCCTGAAAAATGCGCATTTTATTATGGCCTTTCAAGACAGTAGGCTGAATGTAATATCCATTTGGGTAAGTGGCATTTTGATAGACCGCGCCCCCTGCCAGTACTTCAGCTCCTTCTTGTTTACCGATATCAAGGTAGTTGAGAATTTTTTCATATTGATCGTTGGATGCTTGCGCACCCATCATGGTCTCCGGATTTAATGGATCACCCATTTTGATGGCTTTGACTCGTTTTAGACAACGCTCCATGAAAGCGTCATAAATGTTTTCCTGAATCAACGCGCGCGATGGGCTTGTACACACTTCTCCTTGATTCAAAGCAAACATCACCAGACCTTCGATGGCTTTGTCCAGAAAATTGTCGTCTTCAGCCATCACACTGTCAAAGAAAATATTGGGTGATTTTCCACCTAATTCCAGCGTCACCGGAATAATGTTTTCCGATGCATACTGCATAATCAAACGGCCAGTAGTGGTTTCGCCTGTAAACGCAACTTTTTTGATGTTCGGGTGAGTTGCCAGCGGTTTGCCTGCCTCGATACCGAAACCATTGACGATATTGAGTACGCCTGCTGGTAATAAATCTGCGATTAGCTCCATCACTACCAAAATAGAAACCGGGGTTTGTTCAGCGGGTTTTAAGACAATGCAATTACCAGTCGCCAGTGCCGGCGCGAGTTTCCAGGTTGCCATTAAAATTGGAAAATTCCATGGGATAATTTGCCCGACCACACCCAATGGCTCATGAATTTCCATTGAAACAGTATTGGCGTCAATATCAGATAGTTCACCGCTTTCGGCGCGAATGACACTACCAAAATAGCGAAAATGATCAATTGCTAACGGAATATCAGCCGCCAGTGTTTCCCGAATAGCCTTGCCGTTATCCCAGGTATCGGCTAATGCAATGGTTTCCAGGTTGGCTTCAATGCGCTCGGCGATTTTGTACAGAATATTACTGCGTTCTGCTATTGGGGTTTTGCCCCACGCAGGTGCGGCTGTTTCAGCTGCAGCGACCGCTTTGTCGATATCTTTGCTGGTCGAGCGAGCAACACGCGCCATTACTTGCCCATCGACCGGAGAAATATTATCGAAATACGCACCGTCTACTGGTGGAATCCATTGACCCCCGATGAAGTTTTCGTATTGTGCTTTGAATGTTGGTTTTTGGAATGACATTTGATGCTCCTTTCTGATCACTCGTTTAGAAATATTGAAGATACTAAAACTTTACGGGATAAGTTTGCTGGTAGCAAACCCATTACTTGTTAAACTGCCGTATATGCCTTGATTCATTAATCAACTTGACTGATGAATTCAAGTAAATCATTCCTTACCCTATATGAAGGATGAAATATTTTATCCTGGTAAGCTTTGTTACATCTGTAAGCATGGAACATGTATGATTTATATATTCAGATGGAGAGAAATAAACGATGGACACAAACGAACCACTCTTTAAACATCTACAAGTCATTATTCATTGGTCAGTACGAGTCTACTCTTTGTCAATTGTTGAGACAGGCAAGGTAAGATAGCCAGATCACGTCAGTACATAAAGCGTACTCCTCACCTGATCGTTACACTTTAAAACTAAATATGGAGTCGTATGTGAAGCAAATAATTAGCATTTTTTTCATTGCTATACTTGTGCCATCATTCAGTTATGCTGAAGGCAAGCTCAATCATGAAGCAAAAGAAGCGACTTCTGGTGTAGAGTTTCTATCACCTAAATTGCGTGCGTTACTAACACAGGAAATGCAGTCATTACAAAATGGAATGCAGTCTATCATTCCAGCATATGTTTCTGGAAATTGGAGTGAGATAGAACAGATTGCAGATAAAATAGAAAATAGCTATATACTGAAACAAAGTCTCACTGATGAGCAGAAAAAGGAGCTACATACCTCGCTCCCTGCTTCGTTTCTAAAGCTTGATCAACAGTTTCATTATTTAGCCGGTATGTTGAGACATGCGGCCAAAAATAAAAAATCAGAATTAGTTGGGTTCTATTTTTCAAAACTGAGTGAAACATGTGTTAGTTGCCATGTTCAGTCTGCAACACACAGATTTCCTGCGCTTGGGGTTGAAAAACAAATTATTAAAGATTCGCATTAAGAACCTGTTGATGATCTTGATCGATGGATGCAGCGCAAGACAACAGTGGACAAAAAAGCACAGCATACTGGAGTATGTGAGCATTTTGAGTCCAGTTTTAAAGCAGTGAGCGCCATTCAGCGAGATCTTGAACAGGTTCTAAGGTATATATTCTCCACACATGAAAATTTAGTATCCAGGGCGCGCACGGTTTGTGTGTAAACTTGGTGTGGATAGCTGCGTTGGAAACCCTTGCTGTAGAATGACTACAGCCAATGTTTTCCGCCTTGCTCTCCACAAAAAATTACCCACCCTGGATGCTAAATTTTCATGTGCGAAGAGTATAACAATGCTGACAGCTGAAATTAGAGGCTGTCTGGTCAAGAATAAGTCGGTTGCAAAGCCCTTGAAATTGGAGGGTTTTTCCGGTGCTTTTCGTTAAAAAGTGTCATGCTACTGATAAAAATTCTCAAATTTACCACTGATATTTTCGTTCTCGAGTTTTCACCTTGTTTGGGTAATATCAGAGGTATATTGGAAATCCTGTTAATTAATTTTCCTCCATTTTCCCGTTCCGCTTTTCCCCTGCGATTATTTTCAACCAGAGAGCTATTTAATATACAAAGGTGGGCATTTTTCTGCCCACCTTTATTGCGATTACAATGTCTTTAAGTATTCGATAACAGCCATGCGCTCGTAGTGACTCAAGTCAGTACCAAATTCGTGACCAGAATTACTATTACCGAGAACAGTGGTGTCAAGTAACATCGTATTGCGTCCACGCCTGGTTGAGTAACCTAATTTGACTGGATTGTATTTTTTACGCCCTACATGGAATTTTTTAAGACGTTTATCAGGCGGTAACAATAGCTCATAGATTGATGCAACTGATCCATTATGTAAATAAGGGGCAGTGAAAGCAATACCGTTTAGAGGTCGCGCTTTGTAGGTTGAAAGTTGAGCCTGTGTAGGGCTGCGTGATTCCCTGAACCCAAGGTATTCAACTTGTTCAGCTTGAGAAAAGTTTTCGATAGTGAAGAAGCGTTTGATGATTGATCCACCGGAGATGCTAAGCAAAGAGGGAACTGCAACTGTCCCATCATTAGGATCTACCAGTCCCAAGGCTTCCATCGCTGGCAAGAAAACACCAGGATCAGCACGACGTGTTGCGAATGATAAAGCGGCCATCGGGTCGGTTTGTAACTCGCTAAGAGGCGTATCAAAGTTTACCTTTTCAAACGTTTCGCCGAAGATATTTGGCTTACTCAGGGGTTGAGGGTTTTCTGTATGACAATTGACACATTCCGAGGCAAAGATAACATCACCCTCTGCTGCAAGATCTGGGTTAATCGTACCCAGAATGTCTTCAGGCCATACTGGAGAACGTAGTTTCTTGAGCAATTGCTCCAAACGAAACAAATTATCGATGTTTGCACTGGAAATAACCGAGCCATCTTCAGCTAACTCGGCTTCAGCATAGACACCAGTTACTTCGCCAACATTACGACCTAATGTACTATGCACTGAGGAGTTGTATTGAACCCACTCAAAGAAAGGTGTGTCCCACAAAAAAGGGAATTGAGTTGGTGCATTTGCAGGCTCACAATTCGCAGGAATATCCAGAAGAAGACACGCAACTTCATTGCCAATAATAGTAAACGCGTCTGTTCGCCCTGGTCCATGAGGTGTCAGTCCTTTGCTACGCGTGATTCGACCACGCATTCCATCACGATAGAATTCAAGTTCTTTAATCAGCTCATCTCGAGCGCTTTTATTGGCTCCGTTCCCAAGAATTTTTTTAGAAAATCGATTAAATTTCCTGCGCTTTGTAAGGGTTGCTTCCAAAGAAGCAAGAATTCCATTTTGCAGTTTTTCAATATCGCCCAGGCTTTGTCCACCATCGATACGAACAGATTTTCCTCTATATTTTAATTGACCTGTATGGCAAGCAGCACAGGTAAGGCCGATAGCATCACCTTTTACAGGGTCAACATCTCTTGCAAATCCGACAGGCAGTCCATCTGGGTTGGTAGCACTTGGTGCGTCAACTAAATAGCCCATCCGCCGTATATTACGTGTATTTCTCAATTTCTTGCGTCTATTTGCCTGCTCAAGATGTAGAAACCAGTCATAGGGCATTATTCGTGACCCTTGTGTCCTCTGATAAAACTCGGCACGAATGTCCTCATCCCAGCCTTGATCTAAATAAACTATTTGTTTATAGAACTGTTTTTTTTGGTAAAAAGAATCTTTATTTTTAGAAGCAACGGTGTTGCTAACTAATAACAAGGCTCCACATAGAGCAAACAAAATGAACTTGGTTATAATCGATTTCATCTTAATCTCCTGGTAATAATATATGATAAATTCTCACGACAGAGGGTTTTCAAAACAAATATTTAGTTGATCAGGATATATTTAAAAGTGGTTATATACAAATCACAAGCAGCCAGGAAATGGGTTTTCTTTTCTGCCCATCCGGTGACTTGGACGATAGGAGCGCGGGAACGATATAATAAATCTGCCCCCGTTTTCCTGCTGACTCACGATATATCACGCGCATTGTGATATATCGTGAGTAAAAAGTCAGCTATTTCTTCGTATTAAAACTTTTAGTTAATATTATTTTCATGTTATTTCAATAGGTTGATACGAAATACAAGATATTTTAATATAATGGCATGAATAATGCTTAAAATAAATTGTAGTTTCAAAGCTACTCACAATCATTTACTAATTTTGAGAGGTTCATGTTATGAAATTAAAAACAATTATTGT
Organism: Methylococcales bacterium; assembly: GCA_965224565.1. Taxonomy (GTDB): domain Bacteria; phylum Pseudomonadota; class Gammaproteobacteria; order Methylococcales; family DRLZ01; genus DRLZ01. Next base: position 2,483,968 of record CBDCZN010000002.1, read on the forward strand.
TGTTCTGGCAATATTTAGTATGTCGTTCGCCATATCTCCGCTATTTACAGCCACGAATACCTGATTGTGTCGAGTTATTTTCGATATATTTAATCAGTATTTTTAATTTATCATCAGAGGGTAGTCATATGAAAAACGATAGAAAAACAGCACTCGCCTTGTATAAATTGTCATTGAAATTCTATCTAGCAGTGGTGGGATTATCGATGGCATTGTCTTTAACTGCAGAAGCAGGCGTGCGACTCGAGCCAATAGGTACATTTAAAACAGGGGTTTTTGCAAGTGGGGCAGCAGAAATTGTCAGCCATGACCCTGCTTCACAACGCCTTTTTGTAATCAATGCGAGTTCACAAGCTGTCGATATAATAGACATCGCTAATCCTGCCAATCCAGTTTCTGTGGGCAGCTTTGATATTACCGCTTACGGGGAGCAGGCTAACAGTGTTGCGGTTAATAATGGTGTGGTCGTTGCCGTGGTAGAAGCGAATCCCAAGCAAGATCCAGGTCGTGCTGTATTTTTTAATGCGGCAACTGGTGTGTATATCAATGACGTCGTAGTTGGAGCATTACCAGACATGGTGACTTATACTCCTGACGGGACATTTGTTCTGGTTGCAAACGAAGGTGAACCGAGCGATGACTATACCAATGATCCCGAAGGTTCTGTGAGTATCATTGATCTTAGAGATACAACGCCAGCCAAACTAACGCAGTCAGCTGTCAAAACTGCAGGATTTACTCAGTTTAATAATAGACCTTTACCCTATAGTATTCGGGTGTTTGGACCGGGTTCAACGGTTGCTCAGGATTTTGAACCAGAGTACATTTCAGTTTATCAACGTGGCAACAGATGGCGAGCCATGGTGACATTACAGGAAAATAATGCCATTGCTGAAATAGATGTGGCACAAGCGCAAGTTAGAAAAATCCATGGCTTGGGTTTCAAAAATCATTCCAAGGCTAAGAATGCGCTGGATGCCAGTGATAAGGACAATAAAATTAATATTAGAAGATGGCCGGTGCGGGGCATGTATCAACCAGATTCGATTGCATCCTATACCCGTCATAACAGAGTATTTTTTGTGACAGCCAATGAAGGCGATGCCAGAGACTATGCTGGGTTTAGTGAAGAAGTTCGCATCAAGGATCTGGTGCTGGATCCTGAAATGTTCCCGGATGCAGCTACTTTGCAATTGGAGGAAAACCTGGGACGTTTGAAATCGACCATAGCGCTTGGTGACTGGGATAATGATGGCGATCATGATTATCTGTTTTCGTATGGTGCACGATCATTTTCGATTTGGAATCGACATTTCAGGCAAACTTTTGATAGTGCGAGTGATATCGCACACATCACATCCACGATACTACCAGATGATTTTAATTCCGATGATGAAGAAAATGCGTCTTTTGATAATCGCAGTGATGATAAGGGAGCTGAGCCAGAAGGGGTGGCTATTGGTGAAATAGATGGCAGAACCTATGGATTTATCGGACTCGAACGAACCGGCGGTATACTGACTTATGATATTACCAACCCATATAGACCTTTCTTCGTTAACTATGTCAATACAAGAGATTTTCATGTGGTAGCTGGTCCCGGCACGGGTGGCGATATGTCGCCAGAAGGATTGGCGTTCATCAGTGCTGCTGATAGTCCGAACGGAAAGCCTCTTTTAGTTGTTTCATTTGAGGTTAGTGGTTCAACAACAATATTTGAAATTAAAATATAACCGATGCATCAGATGCATGGCGTTATCTCACTTTTTCAGTTAGCTCAAGTTTGAGCTACTACAGATTATGTGTGCATATTGAGATGGGTAAATATCAGTGAAATTCTCAAACTATCAAGTGGAGTCAGGGTTGGTTAACTGTTGTGGCTGGATATTACGAACATGAATATCCCGTTGCGGGAACGGAATTTCAATGCCATGTTTTTTAAATTCCTCATCAATGCTCATATGTATATCGTGAGTTAGCGGCAATCTGTTAATCACGTCTTTTACAAATAAGCGAATTTCAAAATCCAGTGAACTGTCGCCAAAGCCAATAAAAAATACCATGGGTTGTGGGTCACTCAATACCAATGGATGGTTTTTGAGAATATCGGTGATAACCTGGTGTGCCAGTTTGGTCTCTGAGCCATAGGCAATACCCACAGTGATGACGATACGGGTTATGTTGTCGGTACGTGTCCAGTTGACTAGCTGATTGGTAATAAAGTTTTTATTGGGGACGACCAGGTCTTTTCTGTCCCAGTCGGTAACGGTTGTCGCTCTGATTTGAATCCTGGATACAGTGCCTGTAACATTGCCGACGGTGACGGTATCACCGATACGAATTGGGCGTTCAAATAACAGAATGATGCCGGAGATGAAATTGGCGAATATTTCCTGTAAACCAAAGCCTAAACCAACACCTAATGCTGCAACCAGCCACTGCACTTGTGACCATTGTCCACCCAGTTCGTTGGCGACGACTATAGTGGTTATGGCAATCAACGAGTAATTGATTAACTGGATTACCGCATATCGTGTGCCAGCTCCTATCGACAGACGGTTCAGGATCAGTACTTCCAATACACCTGGTAAATTCTTTATTGCGACAATGGCGACCACAATGTACATTAAAGCACGTAGCAAGTTGGCGAGTGTGACAGGTTGCAGCGTTGAGACTTCATCAACAAGTACTGATTTTTTCCATAACTCCAAGTCATCCAGGATTCTTAATGCGGGCAGCAGATCTTTCCAAACCAACCAAAAACCGAATAAACAAGCCGCAACAACAGATAGCCATAACAAACGTTGAGTTTGCTTGTTGATGGTTGAAATATCCAGTTCATCAGGGTCGACTGGCAACGTTGTTTCGCCGACCTCACCGCTAACCTGAGTGATCTTATCGGCTTGCTTTTTCTCCATATATTTTTTAATTGCCAAATTGCGGTTGAATAGTCGCAAGCCACGTAAAGCCATCTCATGGATGATCACAGCAATTAAAATGAGTCGTATTGAAGCAACCATTCGTTGTTCTAGTTCTAAAGCACTAACCACATAACCCAAAATAGCGAATACAGCGATCACCAATGGAGCAATGACTGCTGTTGGATACCAAAGATATTGGGTTTTAGCAAGAATCGATTGTTGATTGTTCTGTAAATAGTGTCTTAGAATCCCAACGCCAGGACGCAACGTGATGGCCACTGAAAGACTGATTGCAATCAATAGCACTATTAAAGACAGACGGCCAAGGCTGGCGCTGTAACTAACAATACTTTGATGATTACTCACTGCAATTAGAAATACGCAGAAGACAGCGACATAGCGCAACCAGACAAGCTGTCGACGCAAGATTGCGCTGCTGTTTTCCGGCCATCTTAATTGCTTGTCGGCAATCCCTTCAGGTGCAAATAAATGATAAAAGCTTTGCAGGAAAAACAGCGGGATGCTCGCAGCAATCAAGCCGTGACCGATTGCCCGTCCAAATTCATTGTAAGGATCAGCTGTCTTCAGTAACCAGCCGACAAAGTAAACAGCGAGAACCAGCGGTAGCACCTGGAGAATAATTAGCAACATATTTTCCAGCGTATAGTTAAAACTGTCTGAATATCCAAAGCCCACTTTTTTAATGATGATTTCCAGTCGTTTTTGAATGGTTGGTCGAGCAAGCAATAATCCCAGAATCAACAATAGAACCAAAGTCGTTCTAATGACTTGCTGGCTCGCTGCTGGATATACGGATGCAAGCACTGTATTCCATTGATCAACTGACAAAATCCAAGCCAATGCATCAGCGAGGCTGTTAGCAAAATCAGTGGTGACAGGGGAAGCGCTTTTTACCCACAATAAATTTTTATCAAGTTTATTTTTGTATTGATGGCTTGTTTCAGCCAGTTTTTTAGAACTAAAACCCAAGGCATCAAGAATCCCAATATAATCTGCATAGACTTGGTTGGTTTTCTCAAGTTGAATTTTTTGCTGATTCAGCAATAACTGTAATTCAACGCGAGTTGACATATATTCATGCTCCGAATCGGGCTGAATAATGTGCGCAGTCAGCTTGTCCTCGACAGCTTTGTTGATATCTTGAAGGGCTTTTAAACCTTCTTCGATTTCGAACTGTCTGACACTGGCTTCTCCGCTTTGAGTAAGTTGTTTGTCAGCCAGTTTTGCAGTATTGATATAATTGAATAAGTCGCTTTTTTGTTCTCGTAACAAAGAAACCAGCTTAGGGCTGATATCTGCCAGCGATAACATACGCTCAGCTTTCTTGGCTTGATTACTGATTTGCTCCTCTTGTTGTTCGACTTGATCACGCTGAGCTGACACAGTCTTAATTGCTTGACTGATGGTTCTGTATTCATCGCCCAGGTTGAGATTTTCTCGAATGGTGTCGAGAATCAGTGGATGTTTTCCCGCCGCTGCCTGCAATGCTTCGGCCATTTCCCTGGAAAAACGGCTGGCTTCAGTTTCGCGGTGTTCGACAAGATAACGATCAACCCATTCAATGCGCGCGCGAATGGATGCAATTTCTGCGATGGCATAATCATAACGCGCTCTTAGCAACTCTAACTTGAGTGGATGACTATTCAGCTCGAAAACAAGCATTTGATTTTCAGCCTGGTTGGCTTTTCTTTTGGCTTTCAAAGCGAGCAATTCAGCGTTGTATGCTGAGTAATCGTCAGCATTATTCGGAGACAGTTTGTTGAGTTTTTTTGCTAATACAGTCAGTTTGTTGGCTAAAGTCTGCTGAGCTAGGTGAATCTGCCGAGGACGAGCTATTTGTTGTTGCAGTTGCTGATTTAAATCATCCAGACCGTTTTCAAACACCAATAATTTGGCTTTGTCTGTTTCCAGTTGATGCTCAAGACGGGCAATTTCTGACTCGTCAGCAGCAGAAATATTCGGCTTGGAACGCGAAAGCAGTTTTTTTAGTTGACGTTCAATTTTCTTCGTGTTTTTATCGCCATCTTCGATTAGTTGTCGGTAGGAAAGCGTTGTTGCATCGAATACAGATGCTGCTTGCAACTGTTGAAGCGCTGTTTGATATAACTGCTTAATAGTTTTCTTTCTTTCTGAGCTGATTGATGTATCCGTTTCCAATTCCTGCAATTCAGCATTAATCAAATCAGTGTTAAGTGTTGTATCTGTTGCTGTTGCTACACTTGAAAGTGACTCATTGCTAAGCGCATGAGCAGACTGGATTGGCAAGCTGAGCAATAACAGCGCTGACAGTAAACGCAATGAATAACAAAGGAGATGAGTAATGGACATTCAGTTATATATTTAAAGTTATGTTTAAAACAACTAAAGTTTCGGAGTTCATAGAAACACCACAACCCATTGATTACAAGAGATAAGCGCGTCCTAAAAGCGTATAATATAGGTTGACTTGAAATCACCTAAAACGCAAAAGGACGCCAATGAATCATCCCTCAAAATTGCCGACATTACCAGCGCTAACCATTGATCTGCTGATTGGCACCGTGGTTTTCACCTTATCGCTGTGGTTATGGCTCAAACAGGATTCAATCGGCATGTTTGCCCGAGACACTTTGCAAGGAATGGGGAAAGATGTGTTGTATGACACCCTGAATCGAGAAGACCTGAACTGGCGACGTTGCCATACGCTGATTGCTGATCAAGCCGTCAAGTCATTGCGTCGCACGATTCAAAAAGCCTTTGTGGTCGATGATTCAATCGTCCAACGCTTTGGAAAAAAGATGCCTGGCATTTCCAGCCACTTTGACCACACCACAGGACGGCACATGATGGGACAACAAGTGCTGACGCTGGGGTTAAGCTGTGAAGACGGGTTTGTACCGCTGGATAATGAACGCTATACCAGTCAAACGAACGCGCAAGGATTAACGGTCCCTTATGACGATGGGCGCAGCACCGCTGCCAAACGACATCGTGTGGCGATTGAACACACTAAACCGACGATGGTTGCCAGCATGATTCGACGCGCCTTACGAGCCGGTATTGACGGCCATTATCTGCTTGCGGATGCCTGGTTTGGAAGCAAAGCCATGATTCGCCTGTGCCAGGAAACAAATTTGGTCGCTATTTTGAGAATGAAGAAAAGCAAATTGAAGTATCGGGCCAGTGAATACCGGGGTAGCAAGTGCATTCAACGTGACATGGATGTGAAAGTCCTTTACCAGTCCAGTGTTCGCAAGCAATGGAAGACCTCCCCGGTCAGCGCTACCAGGCGAAGGTGGTTGATGTCACCCTCAATCTCGCACTCACACCAAAAGACGCTGCGCAATGGATCACGGTTCGCTTATTGTTTGTCCGTGGTGCCGATCAAGCAACTAAAGCACAGGTTGGCAAGCACGACTGGGCGGTCTTTTTATGTACGGATACAACGCTGACAGCCACAGATATACTAGAGCTGTATGCGCTGGGCGATTGAAGTGTATTTTAAAGAAGCCAAGCAGCATCTCGGCTTGTTGAAAGAACACAGCAATCATTATGCGGCTTACATTGCATCCATTCATTTAACCGCGATTCGATTTTGTCTGCTGGTCATCGCCAAACAAACAAGCGGTGGTGAGAAAATCACCCAAATACGCCAGACGCTGTGTAGTAACAGCGCCAATATCAGCTTTGCAGCCAAGTTATGGCAGGTGTTTCGAGCCATCATCACTGGGGCGTTGGATGGCTTAAAAACAATCTTGGGTGATACGGTGACGTTAATATTGGAAACCATCGAAACACACATACACTGCTTTTTTGTGCAAGTCCTGCAACTTGACTCAAAAACATTGCGCCTTGAGACGTTATGAATCAGGCGCGCACCTTGCAATTTGGACGTAAAATGAACTCCGAAACTTTAGCAAGTAAATATTCACAAAATAAATGGTAATAGTTCACAGATATTTTTGTCTACTTCTATTATTCTTATAGATATAGTAAAAATTCGATCTATCGCAGCATAAAAGTATTGCTCAGAACTTACAACAGGAGACAACATATTAAAGTCAGTGTCGAGCTGCTTTGCATTGCTCTTAGGCATTCAAGATAAGCATGGGCAGCAGCCTGACTAGGCTATCTAGGGAAACATTCTCAGCAGTTTAATTGATTGTAATGAACAAGTTACGACAGATTGTTGCCGTTATTTATTCAGAGCGAATCAATATCAAGAACGTGCAATGTCTAATACTATCAATGGAGGAAGTAGCATGTCTAGTCCATCCGAAGAAAACATAAGTAATTCATCACAGATGATCGACCATGTCGATTCTACTACACCTCTTTTCCAGAAACTCCTGGCTAATACGCAAGCCGCGATAACCGACAGTAATTATCTTCAATCATCTCAAACTGCTATAAAATCGCTAGCTGTAAACCCTAAAATATCCTCAAATGAAGAGAATTCAACAGATCTAAAGGTAATTAGAGGCGACAATTCACACGTTGTTAGATCTGAAACTTCTAACCCAAACAATGCCCAAGCACAAATGTTTATTGTTCAGGGACAATTGGGCTTTGACTATGAAACTACAGCACGGCGTGATGCAATAATGCAACATATAGATAAGCCAGTGAATCCAAACGACCTAAACAACCCTAACCACTTACTAGCATATCTTGAAAAACATCCTTGGGATGCCGACTCAATTCTTTGGACACTCAATTTGGATGCCACACCCATTTATGCGATAAAGGCTCAAGGCCCTTTTTCAAAAGAAGTCTGTCAGCAGCTTTGTGAATTTCTCGGTGAGCAAACTCGTGAGGAACTAGAGCGAGTATCAATTCCCGGCTATATTGAAGGAAGCACACGGTTATCTAACGGCCAAGTTGTTCCTGTTCTCTGTCCAGATCTATGCGAAATATGTAGCTAAAAGATTTGTGAGTTGTTTGATAGGGTTTTCAATAAATCTATACCCAAGAAAGTTACTACAGAGAGTACAGGAAATTGAAATCCCGTTGAAATTTTCTCCAGTATGTCTTCGAAGAACGTCACCATCTCAATACAAAACTGATTATATTTTATAAAAATTTCCAACTACCAGCAACTGGTTAGCGAGAATAGCGTTTTTCGACCACGAATTTGACGGCATCTTATTTCAACTCAAGCGTGCGTTAAGATCTTCATCTTTATTTTAAGTATTCATATCCGCCTCTCAATAACATTACAAATCTGCTCTTCAAAAAAATCCTTCTAAATTAAACCATTTAAATTACTCGCGAGCTGTTCCACAGCATGAAATGGGGTCAATACGTATTTCCAGAACAGGGGCGAATCCGCTAGGTTATTGTAGACAAGAGTATTATTAATTATACTATTTTACTCAATTAGTATTAAGATCCGGCCCTAATATTGCTGAGTGCTTCCATTGTCAAAATACGTGCGTTACAATAATTAACAATAATTTATGGAACAATTTTTGCTCGTGACTAAAAAACAGCTATCTACTTTAGTTAGGACCAACTTGATTTGGAGCTAAAGATCCTAAAATTTAACTGTAAAACAGGGTTCAAAAAACCCGTTTGCATCAGTTTAAAAAATCTACAATAATCCACCTACCCTTGCGTTTAGTAGTTCTAAACAGACGGTTACCGAAAAAACTGTCATTATTCCTTAAGCAATGCTTTTTTATATGTATTATTTTCGAATAACACCTTTCTAGGCATACACAAGCTTAACTCTGAGTCAATTTCTTAATCGAAAAGACTTAACTACTAGACAGAAAGAGTGAAAATATGAACGAAAAAGAACTATCTGAATCGCTAGTATTTCTACCTCCCAAGCCTGACGTTATCGAACGTAACAAAGTTAATAGGACCAAACAAATAGATATTGCCCTGATTGATCCTCGTGCGCTGATGCGGGAATCATTTTCGGATTTGTTAAAAACCAATACCCAAGATTTTACAGTACATACATTTGCGAATATCCAGCAATTCTTAAAAAATACTACATTTTTAGAGGGCACGTCATCCAATACGCTGAAAAATAGACTAAACGATGACTACAAGTGCAAGCTGAACTTGATCCTTATCAATATCGATACGCAAGATGTTGATGCAGATAAGGCTAAGAAGGATGTACTTGAATTGCAGAATATATCACCCAACATTCCACTCATTGTCCTTGCCGATCAAGAAGACACCGATCACATCGCCGAGGCTTTTCGCAGTGGAGCCAGTGGCTATATACCAACCAGTTTGACGCCTTCGATTGCAATCGCAGCACTACGACTGATTATTGCAGGAGGACGATATATACCTGAGGCCGTTCTTCGTGAAATTTTAGAAGGACGAGTGCCGCACCTGGAACAACACCTAAACAGCAGCTTTAATCCTGAAAACCTTGATAATCTTACCGAACGACAGCAAGAAGTGCTTAACCTCCTGCGACAAGGGAAATCTAATAAGCTTATTGCTTATGAAATAGGCGTTCAGGAAAGCACAGTGAAAGTTCATGTCCGAGAGATTATGAAAAAGCTTCATGCAACTAACCGAACTCATGCTGCCTATATTGCCGAACGAATTCTGCCAGAATAAATGGCAATAATGTTCTTCTATTGCGAATCCCAGCCATGAACAGCGCATCAGTCAGATTTGCTACTATTACTATTATTATTGATCCTCATCAGCAGAAGACGTGTTGTGCTTGATTCATGCTGAATTTCTGATGCGTTGTATTGCCACATCAATGATGAGAACCACAGATTAGAAATGTGACAGCCAATTAAACCGCTTGGTCATTGAAAGCCCGACCGAGTAATCTGAAGCGTCATCGGTTAAACCAATATCAGTCGATAAGTTAACAAATATTCCCCGACCAATAATCGACGATGCTCCTATACTCAAGGTTCCCAGGTGCTGATCCGACCCTTGTATTTTTCTGTTACCAGTCTCTGACTCGTTAACGAACGACTGGTTAAGGAAAAAGCTCAGAGAAGTTTCTGGGCTAGCCGCGAGAACTACACCAATACTGAAGTCCAATTGGTCACCTGACTTGAAATCATCTTTTTCGAAAACCTTTTGATAACCTGCACTGCCAATGAACACAAGTGGATCCTGGCGTTTGATAAAAGTCAGGGAACCAATAGCCTCATGGAAACCGTTACTAAGACCACCAATGTCATCTTCTCCGGTGGCGGAATCCCAGGTTACTCGACCAATGATATCAGGCCACCAACCGTCTTCCCTCAGTAAGGTTTTTGCTAAACCCACGCGGATATCGCCCTGTCCGGAGTCACTGTTTTTTTCCTCATTACGAATCACATCAGCAGGTAGCTCACTGATTCTAGACCCATCCACATACTGGTAAGGAATACTTAACTCTAATTGTGAATCAAAAGGCAAACCAGCACGCACGGCAAAACTAGTATTTAAAATATCACGGCGAACTTTTCGCTTAGTGATGAGATCATCAGACTCGTTACCCTCCTCATCAATGGTGTTGACAAAAATTGCCTGATCATTTTCACTACGTGTATAGGTAAAGCTAGGTTGAAATTCAATCTGACCATATAGCAAAAGCAGTGCGCCCTCCTGAACCAAGGTTCGCTCCAGCGCACGCTCAGCTGCTTCTTCATCGACCTCAAACTGGCCTGGCGCGGCCATGGTTTGGGTATTTGCAGCAGACGCGTTATTGGTTTCGCTAGTTTTAGTCGATGTCTGTTTAGCTTGTGTGTCTTTTTTGCCAGATTCTTCTTTTTTTTCAGCTTTTTTTACGGGTGCCGCTTTGTCTTTCAGTACCGGCTTATCCCGCTCAGCGGCAAGGATAACCCCACCTGCGGGTATGATAAGTTTCATTCCCGTTTTTACAGCGTCGGGGTGAGGAAGTTGACTGCGATTAGCGTTATAAATCAGTTGCCACTTCTGAGCATCACCGTATACCTGTCTGGCAATCTGTCGTAGGTAATCGCCAGGTTTGACGGTTATGATTTGTGTACCTGCTTCAGTCGTTACCGCAGGTGTCTCAATTACCCGCTTTTCAAGTTGCTCTACACGCTGCTGAAGATCGAAAATGAGGGTGTCCCGCTGCTCGAGTTTTTGATATAACTCTTCAATCGTCGGATGACCGGAATCTGCTCTTGCTGAGTGCATAGTTTCGATAACAAATCCGAGAAGTGTCGCTAATAGAATTAAAAAATCCCTATTCCCTCTCACGTATAACACCTTTCTTGTTGTTCTTTCATTTAGGTAGTGGGTAAACAAGTAAGTGACTCCCTGTTCATTACATCGCCAGAAATCGACTCTCGACTAGCGAATGCTGATCGAAAGCACTTATAATTTTACCACTACCCATTTATCAACTAATTGTTAAGTCAACGGGATTATCTCAGCATTACAAAATCCTTAGAGCGAGGCGCCAGTCGATTAAGTTGTGGGCTTTTCTCAGGATCAATCACCTCAAAACCCACTTTTCCAAACTTAGGATACAGCAACCACGCATCTTCAAAGCGCTGAATGCGCATAGTGCGGTTTCCCCAGGCGGGATCGGCCAAAAGTACCCGGTCACCACGAATACCGCGGAATACAACAAAATGGTTATATCCATAAAAATTGACCGGTACCAGCACGGGTGAGCGCTCGATAAGGTCGGCAAGCGTAAGCTTTCCATAGCCAATGCCTTGGTACCCGAGACTGTCAACATAGCGTTTTAGGTCCAGCAGCGAAAAGCCATGCTGCATCCGCACCTGCATTGGCTCGGCAATATACTCCTTGCGTTGAATTAATGCCCTGGTGATTTTCCTTTCCGGGATTTTATCGCTGTGCTGGTAATTAAGCAGTGTGGCGAGTGCTGCCGCACCGCAACTCAAATCCCACTTTTGTACGACAACGTTTTCCTGACGCAGTTCCAGCAACGATTTTACAGGCGCTCTGTTCGCTCGCGCAGAGTTTTCGACTATAAAACCTAAGACCAGGAACAATAATACGCCTAGATGCCAAAATGCGTTTTTACTTATCCCAACCATCTCTAATTTCTCCCAAGGAGGCTGTTTATAACGGAAATCGTAGGCTAAAACAATAGCGACGCCTGAATAATTAAACACTTGTCGGACTACATTACACTTATCTCTTCCTACAAAAATGGCTTTTTAGTTGCCGACTTTAAGCCAGCTTTAAAAAAAGCCCCGCGCTTGATACACGGAGCTAATTTTAATACTTGCAGTTCGCCAAGATTTCAGCAACGATTAACTAACCGTTAGATCATCCGACGAAAATACCACTCACTTTTCTTCACTCCGTCAGAGCAATACTAGTAGACGCAGCTTCTGATCTACGGCTCGAAGTTTGGGAAAAGGTAAATGTCTGTGCGTCCGTATTTTTTCCTGAAGCATCAGATGTTGCTTCAGCGACCGCTGAATTGTTCTTGACATGGGTACGAACATCATAGCGAGCTCGTTTGTCCTCGCGGATGCGTTTGTCTATTCTGAAATGCTCATTTATTCTAGAGTTAAAGCGTACCCCGCCACCTGCTGTCACATTATCCAGTTGGTCGATTGTCAGCACCATTGGATCGCCTGCACTGGCAACACCACCGCTTAGTAACAAAGCGACACCGATAAATAATATTTTTGTCTTTGTAAACATATGAATTCTCCTTAACTATCTGCAACATCAATCTTCGCCTGGCCTCCGGTGACGAGTCGCGACAGAATATTCCGGCCTGGCCAAACTATGACCTGTTGGGAAAATTGTCGCAATTCCAAATTAGTTCAATATACTTAAGGAGATACGACAGCTGGGGATACCACTTATGATCCAGAATACTCACTTAAAGTATGAGTGCCCTACCCCATTCGACACCTAAAACTCATCCAACAGTCTATAATCATTTTTCACGAATTAAGGCTTCGGGACTATTAGTGGATAATACAGAAATCGTACCCTCAGCATAGGAAGATTGTGGTGTGTCGTTCACAAAACCACTTTTTCTTGTAAATACAATTCGCCCATCAGCTGAGCCTTCAGTCAGAACAGCTGTATCAGAGTCTGGACCGCAACATGCAAACGCCTTGCCTATACCATATCCGATTTCAACATCCCCTCGTTTAAAAACACTGGTATGGGTATCGGTGTCGGCCGCAGTATTAGGTCCTAATGCGCTTGCCAAGGCGGTGACGGACAAATCAAGACGGCCCGCAGTAACAGTGTCCATCTGGACATCCGTTAGTATTATTAGCCTGTTAGTTTCGACTGGTTCGGCCCACCCACAGGGGCTTAAAAAAACCAAAATAAAGTAAAAAAGTTTTATTGTTTTCATAATATTCCTCGCTATTATTCTTTGACTATTTTCCCTAGACTGTAATCCAAACTTGCTATCTTTTAAAAACAGCAACTTAGAGGACGACAAATCTATTATTGGATAGTAACCACAAAACAGATATACATCTTTAGGCTAAATTCAGATACCTTTTTTGGCGTAGGTTCTCGCAAAAACAGGTGATTTTATCCATTCGAAATTCTCATGCCTGCTGAAAAAGAGTGCAAAATGTCAGGGGAGACAGGATAATCGCAAAAAAATCTTATGCTACACGCTCTCGAAATCTTATCGATGCTTCACTTGGAGTTTTTCTGGTTTGAACCATAGAGTATTCCAGCCGTTATCAAGGCCTTTCCCCATCCCTGATCGAAATGTGTAAATGATTAATACTGAGGATGCTAAAGGCATTTCCCATAGGATATTTTTGCCGTATTATCAGCGAATGAGGAATTCCACTACACGTTCGATGAGTCGGATATCAAAAAGCAAATTGCTGAAATGACCATCAATGGTGGTGGCGCTTGAGATATGGCTCGAGTACTCAATAATTAAAGCACGCGATGATTAGCACATAAAAAGAGTGGACAACATTGATAAAGTAAATTCCAACTTTCATGCTTTGAACTCAGAGGTCACTCTGGAGTGAAATTGGAGTTAGTTTGTAAGAGGTTGAGTAGGATGAAATGAAGCGTGGCTATTTGTTGTGGGCAGTCAGTTTAATCAGCGGTGGTTCGGACACGTCACGAGAAGCAGGTCATAATAATCTAATAGGCTGCAGTGGAATAATTCGTAGGAGCTAGCGCAACACTACTTATAATCCCGCGAACTGGAGTAGAACGAGTAAAATTGTCAATAAAGAGCGGCAGATTAACCGCTCTATTAGCGGCATAGATTCGTAAATTAGCTACCTTTTCTTCGCTTAACTGCGGTCAAGCCAATAAGCGCGCTGGCAAACAAAACCAACGCTGGCGGCAAAGGAACTTCGTTGATACCAGAAACACCCAAATCTGCGAGAGAGCTAGCGTTAAACACCAGGGTACCGAAATCTCCATCATCAAGAGCTAATAAAATTTCCAATTCGCCAGGAAGATCCAGGGATAAATCGTCTCCAGCACCAACTTCCAATGATGCTTCATCGAATACATTGGCTTCATTATCGGACAGCGAGGCCGATGCAAATAATTCCGAATCTTGATTACTCGCATCGCTGGATACGAAAAGGAAGTTATAATCGACTGTAACCTTCACTACTCCGGTTCCCTGCGCCATATAATCAACCGAGTGTTCAGCGAATGCTTCGGTATTTCCTTCTGCATCGACTTCCGTTGATGCAAATAACTCCCCGGGCGATGAACCGGCGTCTGCAATTCCTCCTAAACTCCTACTAGTTGCGAATGCATCGCTGGAACCCGAAGCTTCGGCATTTTCACCGTCAGAATTTACGAACACCTGATTAGATTCGTTCTTCAATTCCAGTGTCGCGTCACCGCTTAGTGGAGTAAAAGTAACCAGTTCGAGATCCAGCTGCGCAGCACTGCCCACAAAACTCGCATGGGCTGTACCAAACATAGGTACGATTAACAGAATAAATAAAACATTAAGCTTCATCTGCTTCTTCATAATAATTCTCCTCTCGACATCGTCTTTCATCTTAGAGTAACCTCCACTCAAATTAGTTGCAATGGCTACACTCAATTTATAGTACTAAAAACTCATTAGGTGATACTCTTAAAGAATATTATGGGACATTCAGGAAGCTGGCAGCAGAACTCAATCTAGAAAATTGGCCCTTGGGGAATAGCTCATTCACATATGAACCAAATTGCCCCGAGGCCTGTCTGAGAAACCATGATACAAATCAATAATTTGCTGTGATCTAGATCACAGAGGCCCTTGTTAATCTATGTAAACAGATAGCCGTCAATCCTATGTTTTACTAGATAAAGATGATTTTTGAATTAGATATTTACCGAATAGCTAGCAAATAATAAGAACCAATAGAAAATCAGTACAATCGCCCCACATCAGATAAGGGAACCAGTTATGCGTTTATCTGTGATTACAACCGTTGCCAGTTTATTTGCAACACTTCTCAATTCAGAGTGTCTAGCTGCTGATTCTTTTCAACAAGCTTTCCTGGTTAATCCACTGCAGAGTCAAATCCAATCATACTTTATTCAACCCAGTGTAATACAAACAACGAATACTGACCCTGGAATTGAAGGAAATGCCAGTTTTATCACCGCACAAAAACAACTGTTCAGTGCAAATAAAGCTCTAGTAAATCAAAATCTTAGTAACACAGGCTCAGCTACTCAACAGAGTCAGACTGCGAAAGACACTCAATCTATCCTATCAGAATTAACTGTGGCTTTTGATGCTTTCAATCAAAGTACCGGAACAAATACAGTCACGACTGCCAATCTGATCACTAGAGAGCAGAAGATCATAGATACATCAAATGATTTTAGTAACCCATCTTTTACAGGCGATGATAGAGCTATTGTATTTTCACAAGCAGATACTACAACAGCCACAGGATCCTCCCTGTTCAAGCAGTCACTGCAAACAGACCATATTACCCCTTCTGGTAACTCACAACTTTGGCTCAAGGATGCCGATATCGGTGTCATTTATAGACAAGGTAATGCCATCACGCCCCCTGGATCTAGTCAACAAACCTTTGTCAATGAAGGCTTATGGTGGGTACCCACAAAACCAGGCAGTGGTTTTGATATTGGCATCACCAGCAATAATGACTTGTATATGGTGTGGTATACCTACACACCACAAAGTACTCCAATTTGGTATCTTGCCAGCGGTCCTTTGAATCGTGGATCATTGACTGCTAGTAGCTGGAGTGCCGATGTCATTGAATACACCTGGAATGGAACCACAGCAATTCCAAACAGTGTTGGCAACGCAACATTGAATTTTCAGGATAACACCCATGCTTCATTCAGCTGGACATTGAATACTGGGAGTGGCTCAGAGGATATCGAATATTTTGTTTTTGGCCAAGACACCAGAAATAGTTCTGGAACATGGTTTGAAACAAGTCGACCTGGTTATGGATTAACCCGCGGCAACCAGGGCTCAACCCAGGTGTATGTACTCTATTTTTACGATCAGGCTGGGAATCCTAGATGGGCGTTGGGTTCAACCACTTCATCAAGAGCGCTCCCCGCACAAAGTACAAAACCTGTATCTAGTACTTCATCTGGAACACACACGACAATGGATATATATAGCGGTTCATGTCCGACATGTCCCCACAAAAGTTCTGTCGCAACAGCAGCTGGGACTGTGACAGTCTCATTCTCAGATGAATTGAATGGTAATCTTACAACTGATATTTCGCTACCCTCACCATTGTCAGGTTCATGGCAGATTTTTGATGCACCAATCTCAAACTTGTCAGAATAAACGATTGCTTCATCAATTTACGATGCCTGTCAGTTGCTTTAATAACCCAGCTGGCTTCTCGATTTAACGAATAACTGCGTCAGAATGTACCCTGAATTTTAAACAGTGTTTAATTGAACACACGCAACGATTATTCTTGTTATTTAGAATCGGTTAAAACGCTTTTGCTAGCCAATATATCATCGTTTGTATTTTGTGAGCCGAGGTACACCGCTAATCGCTTAATCTCCTCATCAGTCAAATTTATGCTTATAGCCTGCATAACGATGTTTTGTCGCACACCGGTTTTAAAATTAATCAGCTGTTGTGCAAGATAGCTCGCTTTCTGTCCATTCAATCTTGGAAATGGCGATATTCCCTCACCTTCAGCGCCATGACAATCTGCACAGGTCGAATAGATTAACTCGCTGTCTTCACTCAACTTATTCAGCGAAGTTTCCGGTTTCAACCTAGCATAATAACTCGCTAAATTGATGACCTCTTCACTGTCGAAATTGAAGTCAGCGGAGCTTAACAATGGATGGATTCTAGTACCGTTGGTGAAGGCAGTAATCTGCTTGATCAAATACAAATGGTTTTGACCGGCTAAATTAGGGCCTTGAAGATCTTTATTATTTCCGTTAGCACCATGACATGTGTCACACGCTGTAGTCTGTGGTTCAGAAATAGTATTATCGTTTGCCCACAGAGCATTTCCCCAAACCAATAAGGTCAAACTTGCCGTCAAAGTCAGTAACATGTTCATTGTTGATCCTCCCGGGTACTAATGTTTAAATCATTGAGCGAACGAGGCTCCTGAACTTGCGTCATTAATGAATCATTCCAGATTCCTTCAACGTTGATATGCGCGGCTGCCCCCAACACGACTGCTTCAATCAGATTATGATTAAGATAAACATAAGTGCCGGGTTGCCTGAATTCATATAACATGGCTCCTGCCGATCCACCTCGAATAAACCAGGTCTCAAGGTTGGTCAGAGGTTTATCAGCAAATGACCCGCTTGGCCAAACCAAATCGCCGTGACCACCAATCAGATGTGGCCGTGAATCCCGATTTGCCTGGGAATGAATAAACAACACTTTCTCACCCACGTTGGCTTGCAATTGATTATCTTTGGTCAATGCACCCACTGCTCCGTTGAAGACAATATGCGTGGGTTTCAGGGTTTTCATGACTGTCAGCGTGTCTTCAAATGCTTCCGGTAATGAGCCGTATTGTCGATAAGATCCGTTGGCTTCTTGAGGCACATAAAAATCCTGTTCTCCTATGTAATAAGCCCTGTCATAATGCGCTGGTTTGCCATTGCTATCTTTTAATCCATCTCGCGGCAATACCATAATCACTCCATTCATCCCTGAGACCACATGATAAGGAATCATCAGTCCACCTGGAGCGCAGTGGTATACGAAAACACCCGGTTTAGTTGCTTTAAAACGGATAACAACCGACTGACCAGGCTTAACCTTGGTTAAACCGCCGCCACCCAAGGCACCTGTCGCAGCATGAAGATCTATACTGTGTGCCATGTTGTTGGTTTTGGGGTTAACCAGGGTTAATTCCACATAATCATTCTGGTGCACGACGATGGCAGGTCCAGGAATAGAACCATTAAAAGCGGCTGCCTGGATTTTGGCACCATTGCCAATGTTTATTTCCTTTTCTTCTACCGTTAAACGCACTTCGACAATTTTTGGAGCACCCAGAGCAACTTGCTCATGTTTTGGCAAAAACGGTGGTACGACCAATTGTTGCTGGACTCTTTTTAACACTGTCGAAACGGGAACAGAATTGGATTGTCGAGTCGATTGACTGACACACCCCGAAATTATTATTAAAGCACCGAGAAAAAATATTAATTTATTCATTGGTTGCTCCTACTCTAGATTCATTATTTCAGTTTTGCACAATGCAACGTTTTTAACGATTACACCACGCTACCTTGATTCAATTCGAAGAACACCCTAAAAAACAAATATTAACGAACTGTCTATAAAAGCATTGAATAATCCAGAAGTACCAATTAAATAAGTAAAACAGGCATAACAATATACTGAATTCCAAATCCCGATTCACAGGATCCAATCAACACTAATGCTGAGCCAATTGAATCATGTTTAATCCTTGATAATAAGTAAATATTCACATATGTAAATATTTACCTTATCTATTAAAACAAAGTTGACTGTCTCTATTCATTATTAATACTAATAATAGTATCTTAAGCATTGATTATCATAGTTTAAATGAACTGTGTAGAAGCTTGTCCAATAATGACTGCCACATCCTTTACTTAATGCTATCAACTAAAGTTTCGGAGTTGATTTTACTCCAGACTAAAAGCATCCACACCTGATTCATAACGCCTCAAAGCGCAATGTTTTTAAGTCAAGTTGCAGGACTTGCACAAAAAAGCAGTGTATGTGTGTTTCGATGGTTTCCAGTATTAACGTCACCGTATCGCCCAAGATTGTTTTTAAGTCATCCAGCGCCCCAGTGATGATGGCTCGAAACACCTGCCATAACTTGGCTGCAAAGCTGATATTGGCACTGTTACTACACAGCGTCTGGCGTATTTTGGTGATCGTCTCACCACCGCTTGTTTGTTTGGCGATGACCAGCAGACAAAATCGAATCGCAGTTAAATGAATGGATGCAATGTAAGCCGCATAATGATTGCTTTGTTCTTTCAACAAACCGAGATGCTGCTTGGCTTCCTTAAAATACACTTCGATCGCCCAGCGCATGGCATACAATTCAAGGATGTCCGTGGCTGTCAGGCTTGTATCCGTACATAAAAAGGCTGCCCAGTCGTGCTTGCCAACCTGTGCTTTGGTTGACTGGTCTGCACCACGGACAAACAATAAGCGAACCGTGATCCATTGCGCAGCGTCTTTTGGTGTGAGTGCGAGATTGAGGGTGACATCAACCACCTTCGCCTGATAACGTTGGGTCTTCCATTGCTTGCGAACACTATGCTGGTAAAGGGCTTTCACATCCATGTCACGTTGAATGCACTTGCCACCTCGGTATTCACTGGCTCGATACTTCAATTTGCTTTTCTTCATTCTCAGAATGGCAGTCAACTCTGTTTCCTGACACAGACGAATCATCGCTTTGCTTCCAAGCCAGGCATCCGCAAGCAGATAATGGCCGTCAATACCGGCTCGTAAGGCGCGTCGAATCATGCTGGCAACCATCGTCGGTTTAGTGTGTTCAATCGCCACACGATGTCGTTTGGCAGCGGTGCTGCGCCCATCGTCATAAGGGACCGTTAATCCTTGCGCGTTCGTTTGACTGGTATAGCGTTCATTATCCAGCGGTACAAACCCGTCTTCACAGCTTAACCCCAGCGTCAGCACTTGTTGTCCCATCATGTGCCGTCCTGTGGTGTGGTCAAAGTGGCTGGAAAGGCCAGGCATCTTTTTTCGGTAGTGGGTCGAACTTGTTACTTAACCTGAGGATACTGTGTTAAAGTAATGATTTTGCGGTGATATCACATGACCTGTTATCAAGAAGTTACTTGTCCAGCTTGTGGCAGCAATAACATCATGAAATCAGGACGGAGTGCGCGGGATATCCAACGCTATCGTTGCCAACAGCAGGACAGTTGACTTCTTGGTAACATGCCATGCGATAGATTCCCAGAAAATCATTATCTTAACACAGTATCTTAAAGTCGGATAACAGGTTAGACCCACTACCGAATAAAGATACTGGGAAAATGATACTTGAGTAGAAGGCTCTTGGACTTTCAGTCCTCTCGCAACCTATGCACTTTCAGTGCATAGTGGTTGAGTTACTGCCACCATTGAACAAATGAGCGCAAAAGATTCATCAAACACCCATGAGGTGATTAGTGAAATATTTCGCTCAATGAATACAAACATTGAGGATCACAATAGCAAAAATTGGGTATCTAGTATACTCAACCATCCACAACATGTAGTATCTAGCGATGGAAGAGCAAAGGCATCCGGTTTGTAACGTTGACTATCCTGGAACATTCCAGGAATTTGATAAGTGGTTTAGCACCGAAGGGCTTGCCTTGCATATATTTTGACACTCAGGTGGCCTCAAGGTTTTTGTTGCCCTTCTTGCGGAGTTTTTGAAGAAAACCCGTCGATTATGGGCAGGGGTCTTTTTCTGTGCCGCAAATGCAAACGGCAAACATCCATTACTGCTGGAACATTGTTTCACAAAACACACAAGCCGCTGAGGACCTGGTTCCTTGCTATCTGGTTTGTAACGAGCCAAAAGAATGGAGCCAGCGCACTTGGACTGAAGCGTGTTCTTGGTCTTGGCAGTTACGATACTGCATGGACCTGGATGCATAAATTGCGTCGAGCAATGATACGTCCTGGTCGCGACCATCTAACAGGCGCTGTCGAAGTCGATGAAACCTATGTTGGAGGCGTAGGAAAAAAAATCAGAGGTCGTGGTGCCGAGCGTAAAGTGATTGTTGCTATTGCCGCTGAAGTCAGAGGGAAAGGCTCAGGCCGAATACGAATGTCTATGATTCGAGATGTGTCGGCGAACAGTCTTCATCAGTTTGTTTCGGATAATGTTGAAAAAGGTGCGACAGTTCGCACGGATGGATGGAAAGGATATATCGGTATTGAAGACGTTGGCTATAAGCATATTGTAAGCAATATTACCGCAAGTGGTGATCCTGCACATGTCGTCATGCCTCGTGTCCATAGAGTTGCATCCTTATTTGATCGTTGGTGGCTTGGAACTCATCAAGGAGCTATACGTCCGGTGCAACTTGCTTATTATCTTGATGAGTTTACATTCAGGTTCAATCGCCGAAATTCAAAAGCGCGTGGCTTGCTCTTCTATCGCTTGATGGAGCATGCGGTAGAATGCGCGCCGGTGCCTCGCCCTAAAATAATTGGTGGTGAACCACAACATATGGTAGTTGGTTGAGTAAACTGGATACCCATTATAATCAATTGCTCTTGTGCAGAGGCCAAATTGGCACGATTGAGCGCAATATCTTGTCCAGAAGACATGCCATTGTCATATTTCACTTTCGCAATACGCATGGTTTCGTTAAGGATTGACAGATTCTTACGGGTGATTTCTGCTTGTAGTTTTGCCTCAATCACTTTTAGATAGGTCTTTGCAATATTAGCACTGAGTGAATGTTGCGCGAATAGGTAGTCTGCCTCCGCAGCTTGAGCACTCGCTTTCGTGGCATCAATACCAGCCCGTATGCGCCCCCAGACATCTAACTCCCAGCTGAGTTGCAAATTAACATTAAATTTACCACTGGAAGAACCGCCGCTTACAGCACCAGAATCGACTCTGCCTAATGACAAATCTACATTCGGTTTAAGTGCTGCGCCTGACTGTTTTGCCAATAGCCAGGCTTTATCCATATTACCTGCGGCTACTTGTAAATCGAAGTTATTGGCTTTACTTTCTGCAATGAGTTTAAGCATCATCGGATCATTGAAGGTTTCTAGCCATTTAATTGAATCATCACCATACTGCTCAGCTTTTATCGCCCATGATTCTGGCGTTTCAATCACCTGTTTAACAGCTTTTTGGCTATCTTCATTAGGCGTAAAAAGCGTACAAGATGCCGTTATTAAAGCAATGAGTAGTGGTGTGGAGTGACTAAGCTTCATACTGGCTCTCCTTGATGTTTACTTTCATAAATGTGGCGTATAACACGGGGACGATAAGCAAGGTTAACAAGGTGGCAAAGGTTAGACCAAACACCATGACCACAGCCATGGACTGGAATAAAGCATCAAAAAATAACGGGGTAACCCCAATGCGGTAGTAAATGAACCCAGCACAACCGGACGTACGCGACTGGCTGCCGAATCGACAATCGCATCAAAGCGTGGTTTGCCTTCATTGATTTCCGTATCCATCCTGTCTACCAGAATAATACCGTTTTGGATGAGTAGACCTGACAGCGAAAGCAGCCCAAGTATGCCCATAAACTCCAGTGGAATCCCAGTAACAACCAATCCAAACACCACGCCGATAGTTGCCAACGGGACTACTAGCCAGATAATCAAGGGTTGTCGGACTTTACCAAAAGAAATAACGACCACCAATACCATTGCCAGAAAACCGAGCGGTATGGTGGACATCAGGTCGCTGTTGGATTCCTTCGAATCACCCTCTTCACCACCCCATTCTTAAACGTAGCCATCAGGCAGTTTCATCGCTTCAATTTGTGGTCGAATTCGTTTGAGCAAGGATGCAGCTAATTCATCGGGGTAAGGATCAGACTCTGCTTTAATTCTAAAAATATGATTTTCGCTGCGTATCTGTCCATCTCGCCAAATGGTTTTAAAGCCAGCTGTGACCTGTGCGATGGGTACGGTTTTCCCTGTTAACCCACTGATCACCTGAATACTATTAATACCCTGGATAGTTACGTTTTCAGTATTAGGCAAGCGCGAAATAATAGGGATCAAATCTTCTCCCTCTCGGTAAACCCCACCTTTTTCCCTGAGTAATAACTGATAATGGCATCAGCCAGATCTTTTCTGGAAACACCTGCACGGCGGGCTTTGGTTTCTGAGTAAACAGGTTCAATCACACTCATGGGTTGACGCCAGTTATCTTTGATTGAAAGCGCACCGCCATCAGCCGTCATAAGAGCCTTGGCTTCATTTGCCAAGCGTCGCAAAATTTTCGGATCAGCGCCACTGAATTCTGCCTCTATCGCCGAACCACCCCCAGGCCCTAAAATAAATCGCCATGCTTTGGTCTGAGCCTCTGGGAACTTTTGTTCAATAAATGCGGTAACGATCGGTATCATGCCATCAATGGTGTGATAATCATCAACTCGCACCAACAGTTGTCCATAAGCACCATTGGCAGATTCTGGACTATAAGTCAGCATATAACGGATGGCACCACCGCCAATCAAGGTTTGCACCGCATTGACACCCTCCATTTTTTGGACAAAGGCTTCAATTTCTTTCATATCCTGTTCGGTACGTTCAATGCGTGTGCCTTCAGGGAGCCAGTAGTCAACGACCATTTGAGGTGTTGTTGAACGAGGGAAAAGCCCCTGTGTCATAAATTTTGCACCCCAAATTGAAAGTGCGAATAAACCCACCACCGAAGCAATAACCAGCCAACGAGACCGTAATGCCCAGCGCATTAGTTGTTTGTACTTGATGAAAAATGCACCTTCTTCATTCTCTGACTTTATTTCCTGCTGCTCTGGAAATAACCAATAACAAACCAAAGGGGTGATGGTCATGGCTAAAATCCAGCTGAACAGCAAAGCAACCATAACAACCCAGAAAAGATCGCCAGTGTATTCAGCCGTTTGGCCTGGGGCAAATCCAATCGGTGCAAAGGCAATAACGCCTACCAGCGTACCTGCCAATAATGGCCATTTGGTTTGGGTAACAATTTCTTTGGCAATATCAAGCTTCTTTCTACCCTGTTGAACGCCAACCAAAATAGCCTCTGTGATGACGACTGCATTATCGACCATCATCCCCAAGGAAATGATTAATGCACCTAATGAGATGCGATGAAGCGGAACATCGATGATTTGCATTGTCGCCAGCGTTGCCCCGACGGTGATAACAAGAATAAATGCAATCACCATTGCAGAACGCAAACCCATGGTAAACAACAGCGATAAAATCACTATAATCAACGCGGAAATGACGTTCATCACAAAATCATCAACCGATGCTTCAACTATTTTGCCTTGGTGATAATATTCAAACACCTCCATGCCCAGTGGTCTGCGACTGATCGACTCGCGGAGTTTTTCATCTACCGCTGCACCAACCACAACCACATTACCACCTGCGACATTTGCCACACCCAATGCAATGGCAGATTTGCCGTTATATCGAATAATTTTACTGGCAGGGGTCTTATAATCCCGATAGACTTTGGCAATATCTTTAAGATAAATAATCTTGCCATCAGCCGCTGTCGATACCAGCAGATTCTTTATAGCATCGACAGAATCAACCGCCCCAGAAGGGTCAATCATAAGTCGTTGATCGGCTATAGCCACACTGCCTGCAGAAACGACTGAGTTTTGCTGTTTAAGAATATCGTAAAGACTTTGTATTGATGCGCCTAAAGCACTCGCGTTCTCACGGGGTATTTCAACAAAAATGGCCTCTTCACGATCACCTGCCAATTGCACCTTAGCCACACCTTTGACTTGTAAAATTTCCTTTTGCAATTGTTTGGCATAACGCCTTAATTCAGCTGGGCTGTAATCATCACCTGTGACGAAATAGGATAGGCCATAAAGATCGCCAAAATCATCATTTACAATAGGCGACTGTGCATCTGGCGGCAATGACCGCTCTGCATCCTTAATCTTGTTGCGTAATTTAGTCCAGATAATTTACAGGTCTTCTTTTGATTTTGAGAAATTAAATTTAATATCAACTGTAATTTCTGACAGACCCGCAGAAGATTTTGTTTTTATAGTTTTACCTCCTGCATTTGCTGCAAGGCTGTTTCTATTGGCGCAGAAACTTCTCTAGCGACTTCCTCAGGGCTGGCGTCTGGATATTCGGTAAAAATTATCGCTGTTCTAATGGTAAATTCAGGGTCTTCAAATCGGGACATGGTTTGATAGGCATTCCAACCGCCAAACAGTGCCAACAAAATTAAAATGACACTTAAAACCTGATTCTTAATGGCAAATTCTGCAAGATTCATCGTTTAATCCTTAGACCAGAACGAACTTTCATCCCTTCTGACAAAGAAGAAACGCCTGCTGCAACAATCATTTCTCCAGATTGCAAACCGCTTATGACATTCAAGTTAACGCCAACCCCTGCCTCAATCACAATGTCTCTTCTGGAGACCTTCATTGAATCTTTATCTACCAGCCAAACATATTTTTGTTCGCCATCAATCGCAATTGCCGTCAGTGGAACTGATAACTTGCTGAGATTTGCGTTTGAATTGCTTGGGTTCCTAAACGAGACGACAGCATTCATCCCAGGCAATATAGTCAAGCCCTCTGGTGCATCAAAAGAAATGTGATTGCATAAGTTTGTGTCGCCTCATCAGTTTCTAAAGAGGCTTCTTTGAACATGACTGGAATTTGGCGATCAGGTGCAGCATCCAACACAAGATATGAATCTGTTGCTGGTTTTTCTTGTCTCTCTGCCTTGGCAAGAATGCTGGAAGGAAGATTAATTTTAGCTTCTAGCCCTTGTTTGCCAAGAATGGTAATGGCTGATTCTCCAGGCTGAATAATTTGCCGTTTTTTAATCGAAACTTTAGAAATAGCTCCAGAAAAGGGGGTAACTTCTCATTATCCACAGGCAGCAGCTTGAAGAATATCCGCCATTGGAGGAATCTGTTTCGCATTCGACGTACGATCAAGCAGGTAGCTCCAGAACGAAATCCCATGCTTGCGACAGGTTTTCTTTAAACTGGCAAAGGTGTCCCTGCATTGCCGACCCGCTTCACTGCGGGTGCTCCCACTGATCTTGCGTTTCTTGACGTAATCCCGAATATCCCGTTCACTCAGGTTATTGTGCAAGGGAATCTCCGGTCTTTCCAATACACGGAATAATTCATGCTGATTGTTGCCCATGCGTTTCAGGATCTGATTCAGCGTTTCATAATCGGTGCGCGTCGATACCAGTTGATGGAACTGCGCTTTCAAGCGCGTTGCGTGCGCTGGGTCAGGCGCTGTTTTATAGATTTTCAAACCCGCATAAATCGACCAAACTTCATCCCGCGCCCAGCTGACTGCTTGCTTTTGCAGATCATTCACAGGAATGAGCCGCGTCATCAGTCGCTCTGCATGAATCCAGCACAGGACATGATCAAAGACATTGAATTGCCCCGCATCGTCACTCACAATGCCAAGATTGATTGGAATGCCTTGATCGAGCAAGCGCCCAACCAGCATCCCTTCGGTGAGAATCCGCTGATGACGTTGATTGGTGATCCCTTGCTCTTCCAGCCAGTGCTCTAAAGCAGCGGGTGTCTCAAATTTAATTGGTTGGGTTTCAAGCGATTCCAATAGAAATTTCGGAAGCTTTTGGCGTTGCATGTATTCCAGAGCACCCGCATTGATGACGTAGGCCTGGCAACCACTTCTGCTCAGCAGCTCAAGAAAGTTAACACGACTTTTAGACTCAGTACTTTCAAACCAGGCAAACAGCTCATTGCCAATATGAGTACAGTAACCGGTCTTGCCCTGATGGCGAGCCCCGGTGTCATCTGCGTGAATATAGCTGGACAGCGGCAGTCCATAACGCAGCAGATCGCTTTTTTCCTGGTGAAACACGTCAAGGTCTTTGGTCAGCATTTGACTTAATTGACCGCTGGAGATATCAATACCAAGATCATGCAGTTGTTCCAGCAACAGGGGCTGAGTGACGTGCTGATGATGATATTGATACAAGATAAAACTGTGTAAGTTTGATCCCCAATGGCCACTACGAACCGATTCAGGTAACTGGGCAATGA
Source organism: Methylococcales bacterium (assembly GCA_965224565.1). Taxonomy (GTDB): domain Bacteria; phylum Pseudomonadota; class Gammaproteobacteria; order Methylococcales; family DRLZ01; genus DRLZ01. The sequence goes on from CBDCZN010000002.1 coordinate 2,511,077, forward strand.
CATAACCCTCACTGGTTTCATATTCGGCCAGACGATAACGAATGGTGTGAGGACAAATGATCAGATCTTGAACAATAATGTCTCGATAGCCTTTAAAGCGTGCGTCCTCCGAAAGATTGGCGGGCTGTATGATGCGCTCTTCATGAATCGTCAAATGCTGGGTTTTACTGCGTTTGGGGCCTTTCTTTTTTCCGGTACGAGCACTATCGTCTTCTGGTTCTGTCTGTTGATCCATCCCGCTGGACTTGAATTTAGGTTTTCGAGTCTGTTTGTTCAACCTGTGAATGTCATCTTCTAATTGCTCAATGCGATCTGATTGCCATTGGAGAAGTTCAAGCAACGCATCGACTAGTGGCGTGCGATCAGCATCTGAAATGGGTGGCAATAGCGGCTTTACAGAATTCATTGAATGTAGTTTATTACATTTAATTCGTAATTGCCTGTAAATAATGAGAAGTTACAAAAGGGGGCAATAAGTACTGAATCTTGCAGTGCTTTTTTTGCAGTTTCAAGCTGAGATTTGTTGACATCTCGCTTGGATTTTCGTTCTTCAAGCTTGCTGCTGGAAATCGCATCTTGTTTAATCAAGCGTAATGCACGCTGATATTCAATATTGGCATTTTTAAACTGGGCGCGTGCTGATGTTAGTTTTGCCAGTAAATCGCGTTGATCCAATTTTGCCAGCACCTCTCCTTTGTTAACTTTCTGCGCTTCTATCACCATTAATTCTTTTAACATCCCGCCCACTTCAAAGCTCAAAACCGAAAGTTGTCGTGATTGAATAACTGCAGGGTAATTCAGGAAATCATTATCGTTTGCTTGACCAACTTCTATCAGTTTTGCAGGTCGTGCTAGGGGCTGTTCTCAATTAAGATTAATATAGCATGCTAAAAGGCTGTATTCTATGATCTTTCCGTGGAGGAAAATCATGGAACGACTCATCCTCAGAGACGCTCAATGGGTACGAATAAAAGATTTATTGCCTGGTAAATCAAGTGATTGCGGTGTTACGGCATCCGATAACCGCCTATTTCTGGAAGCGGTCTTGTGGATTGCCAGAACAGGCGCCCCTTGGCGCGATCTGCCAACGTGTTTTGGCCACTGGCATCGAGTCTATGTGCGCTATAACCGCTGGGCACACAAAGGACATTGGGTTTGCATTTTTGAAGCAATCGCCAATGATCCCGATCTTGAATACCTAATGATCGATGGCAGCATTGTTCGCGTTCATCAACATGGTGCGGCAAAAAAAACAGCAGGAACATGAGGCGATGGGTAAGTCACGTGGCGGATTGAGCACCAAGATTCATGCAGCGGTCGATGCATTGGGTAATCCCGTCCGCTTTATATTAACTGCGGGACAGCATTCTGAAATAAAGCAAGCAAATTCGCTGATAGAAGGGTTTTCAGCAGATTATATCATTGCCGACAAAGGATATGATGCGGATGCTTTTATTGTTGCTATTGAGATGGGTGAGGCTGTTGCGGTGATTCCGCCAAAGAAAAACAGAAAAACCGCAAGAAAATATGACGAGCACTTATATTGTGAGCGAAATTTGGTAGAGAGAGTCTTCCAAAAGTTAAAACACTATCGCCGAATTGCCACTCGTTATGAACGCTTGGCGACCACATATCTGGCGATGGTGAGCTTGGTGGCTACTATCATTTGGCTTAATTGAGAACGCCCCCTAGTTGACCACAGATAATAAACTACTTTAATGAACCCGTCCGCATTTTTAACGAACTGATAGCCAAACCCTTATTTAGTATCAAAAGTAACGCGATTAGAAATATCCTTAAAGTTAATATCAATTAACACAAGCTCATCACAAATTAATTTAAAAATAGCTTCATCTTGACCTGAGTCGATTACTTGCCTGATGCTCTCATCAGAAGTGAAGATACAATGCACCATGAGGCTATTTGGAAAATCATCATAGTCTATTGTATGAGTTAGCCATTCAAAACTGCTCACTTCATTCTTTGCAATCTCACAAACCCGAGTTAACCCTTGAACGATGGACTTCTCTCTTTTCTTGTCTGTCTTCTTCATGAGATTCTCGTACTAACGTCTCGTATACATAACGCTTTTTACGTCAGCTGGAAGCATTGGTTATGTGCTCTTTTCTTGCTAAAAATGATCACTCAATACCAGTCACTTGTTATGTATATTTTCAATATTACTCACAATTCGGAATAGATTGAAAAACTCATCAGGCGGTGGAGTCTCAAAGGTCAGCCGCTTACCAGTATCCGGTCGCCTAATACTCAGACGTAAGGAATGAAGTCCCAAACGCGGACCATCGCTCCCATAACGGGGATCACCAATCACCGAGTGCCCTAACCAAGACAGATGGGCACGGATTTGATGTTGCCGGCCCGTTTCGAGCTGAACCTCCAGCAGCGAGCGATTGTTGGTCGTTTTTAGTGTCTTGAAATGGGTAATAGCATTCTTGGCTTCTGGATGGATACCCACATTCATATGATACTTTTCTGGGTTTATCCACAGGGGCTGGTCAATTGTTCCCTCATCAGGGTTCGGGCAACCCTCAACTATCGCCAGATAAGTTTTCTCAGCACTAGACCAGTGCTCATTAACGGCTTCGCGCATCTCGCGAGAAGTAGCAAACAACAAAACGCCCGACGTGTCACGATCAAGCCGGTGAACCGGCCACAATTTAACCGGCCGCTTGGGCCGCGACAACTGGTTACGAAGCATTGCATGAGCATGCATCTTGTTTTCATTCGCCGACGCCACCGACAACAACCTCGCAGGCTTATTAATTGCGATCAAGTCTTGATCCGAATACAAAATATCTAATTGATCTGTGCTGCGTGGAATATTTTTTGCCGAAGCCCTAACTTCCACCTGACTGCCAACGTTGAGCGTGTGGTTATGCTGAGTAACCGACTGACCGTCAACAAATACACATCCGGTTTTAAGCCGTTGTTTAATTTTGCAACGACTCCAGCCCTTTAGTTGTGTATTGAGGAAGAGGAGTAGGGTCGTTTTTTCATTTGCTATAAATCGGTCCGACATAGCTGGTCAAACTTTATTTTTAAATTAAAAGGGATAGATAAATTAATTTTCATCACCTCCGCCCCTCATTAGGAAATACTCTTGCACTTACATAACGCTAAGTTCAGATGCCCAAAAAGTGGCCATTGTATTGTGCAATAATGAAGCGTAGCGCAATGCACAAAACAATGGACGCTTTTGGGTCAGCTGCAACGTTTTGTTATGTTTTTTATTTGTCACACCAAGTATTTTAGTTAATTTGAATAGTCACATGCTTTCCTGCTTTTTCTAAAATATCAATCAAAGCATCAATAGTAAACTTTCCAGATTTTCCGCGGATAATATCAGATACTCTAGGACGTGTGATATTTAATAAATGGGAGGCTTCTTCTTGTTTAAGCTGCTTTTCTTTTATCCACTCACTGATTTGACACATTAACTGAGCTTTGATTTTTAACTTGGCAGCTTCTTGCGGTTCAAACCCTAAATCTTCAAAAATATTCCCATTTTCTGAAGTAATATGAGTAATTGATGTATTGATGCTATTCATGATTTAGTCTCGACTTCTATTGCTTTATATCTGGTTTTAGCAATGTTGATATCATTTAAACTCGTTTTCTGTGTTTTCTTCTGAAAAGAATGGAGCACATAGATTTTATCCGAAAATTTAGCTACATACATAATTCTAAAAACACCGCAGATATCACTAATGCGTATTTCTTTAACACCAGCTCCGACTTCTTGAAATTGCTTCCAATTTTCAGGATCAAGCCCGTTTTGTACCCGATGAAGCTGATATCCACCTTCTCTCTTCACTTCGTCAGGAAACGCAATTAAATCTTTCAGGCTTGTACCAACCCAATGAATTGGTTTTTCTTCTTTCATGACGCGAAATGTATATAATTTTATACATTTTGTCAACTTAATCCTTTTTCTTTATGGAAAACACATTAATGGTTCTCACAAAACATAACGCTAAGCTAAGCGTCAGCTTGAGCGATTTGTTATAAATTATATTGGGTATCTAGTATACTCAACCATCCACAACATGTAGTATCTAGCGATGGAAGAGCAAAGGCATCCGGTTTGTAACGTTGACTATCCTGGAACATTCCAGGAATTTGATAAGTGGTTTAGCACCGAAGAGGCTTGCCTTGCATATATTTTGACACTCAGGTGGCCTCAAGGTTTTTGTTGCCCTTCTTGCGGAGTTTTTGAAGAAAACCCGTCGATTATGGGCAGGGGTCTTTTTCTGTGCCGCAAATGCAAACGGCAAACATCCATTACTGCTGGAACATTGTTTCACAAAACACACAAGCCGCTGAGGACCTGGTTCCTTGCTATCTGGTTTGTAACGAGCCAAAAGAATGGAGCCAGCGCACTTGGACTGAAGCGTGTTCTTGGTCTTGGCAGTTACGATACTGCATGGACCTGGATGCATAAATTGCGTCGAGCAATGATACGTCCTGGTCGCGACCATCTAACAGGCGCTGTCGAAGTCGATGAAACCTATGTTGGAGGCGTAGGAAAAAAAATCAGAGGTCGTGGTGCCCGAGCGTAAAGTGATTGTTGCTATTGCCGCTGAAGTCAGAGGGAAAGGCTCAGGCCGAATACGAATGTCTATGATTCGAGATGTGTCGGCGAACAGTCTTCATCAGTTTGTTTCGGATAATGTTGAAAAAGGTGCGGCAGTTCGCACGGATGGATGGAAAGGATATATCGGTATTGAAGACGTTGGCTATAAGCATATTGTAAGCAATATTACCGCAAGTGGTGATCCTGCACATGTCGTCATGCCTCGTGTCCATAGAGTTGCATCCTTATTTGATCGTTGGTGGCTTGGAACTCATCAAGGAGCTATACGTCCGGTGCAACTTGCTTATTATCTTGATGAGTTTACATTCAGGTTCAATCGCCGAAATTCAAAAGCGCGTGGCTTGCTCTTCTATTGCTTGATGGAGCATGCGGTAGAATGCGCGCCGGTGCCTCGCCCTAAAATAATTGGTGGTGAACCACAACATATGGTAGTTGGTTGAGTAAACTGGATACCCATTTTTTTAATTTATAACGCTAAGTTCAGATGACCGAAAAAGTGGCCTTTGTTTTGTGCAAAAATGGAGCGCAGCGCAATGCACAAAACAAAGGACACTTTTTCGATCAGCTGGAACGTTTTGTTAGACTTTTTGCATAATTAATTTGCTCGAATTTTACGCAGTTTTTAAATTAAAAAATACGGCAGGGTTTAAACTAAATCGTCTAGACAGTTTAGTTATATGTTCTTTTGTAAGGTTTCTCTTTCCATTCAATATCATAGATACCAACGATTTTGACCCTATTTCATCTTTAAAACCTGACACGGTTAAATTATGTTGATCCATCAACACTCTAAGGACTGATATTTCTTGACTAATATTATTTGCTTCATTATCAAATTTCACAATATATTCTTGGTTCAATTCATATTTTTCAATTGACTTAGCTACAATATCTATCAAATCATTTAAGGGTTCATCAATAGTGTCATTTGCCTCGTCAAATAGATGCTCAATTAGTTCAAGTGCTTCTTCATAAGCCTTGTCAGATTTTATATGAAGGATACTTGATGCGTTATGGGCAAATCCTAGAAAAGAATTTGTTAGTGTTTCTGGTTTTACAGCTAACATTTATCGCTCTCCTTTCTGTATTTAGAGCATAGCTTGTCTTATTCGGCATGGGTAACAATATGCTTTACATAAATTCTCTGACATGAAAATAATATTGCTGAAATAAGCCTTAAATTATTACCCCCTATATCAATTACCCACCATTTATCTTTGTATTTAAAATTATCAAGTGACGCAAATGTTTCCTTCATGATGCTTGGCGTATTAAATTCTACTTTTCTTAGAACATTGTAGGTATTCATTATTGCATCTCTATCATTGGGGTATTTGGCTGATGCTTCTGAAAAGGGTTTCTTTTAAATAACATGCACATTACATTCTCTTTGTTTACATAATATAAACTATAGCATTACCCTACAATATTTACAAGATGTGAACTTTTAAGTCTAACAAGACGCTCAGGAGTATTTTTTAAGCTTGTGAGCGATAGCGATACACGCTTTAAAAATATCTGTCTGGAGCTACTGGTTATCGGATTTTCGATAGCCGGTAGTTCTGGACAGTTCTACTGAGCGTCTTGTTATCGGGTGCGCGTTAGCGCACCCGATAACGCTCTGTTCACCTGTCAGCGGATAAACATCAAAACTATGAAAGCATGATGTACGCTGATAAACATCTGAGTTACTTGCACAGTGTCAACCTGCTGTCAGGTGGAACAGCCTTGTTATAAAAACATCAGGTTTCTCTCCTCATTACTCTTTATTTCTTTTGATCTTGCTTTCCAAAAACCTTGCAGGCTGTCTCGCTTACTTTCTCCGCACTTAACCTTGCAAATCACTGACTTATTTTCTCCACAACAAACTACACATGAGAAGAACCTGGCTGGTTGAATGCCAAGTTATAAAAGCCGGGTAGTTTTCAGACTGTTTTTTCTCTGCTTTGCTTTTCGACTATTACTTTTATCGGTGGGCTTTTTTAGTTATGAAAGTGCTTCGCTGGTATCCTGATTCCCTAATATATTCATAATCTCGACTGTATTATCTTCAAGACGATAATAAATACTATCAACGCCACATACACTGCGCCTGTATCCTTTTCGGATATAATCAACAGGTTGATATAAATATGGTTGCTGCGCTAGTTGCTCGAAACGATCAAACAAATCATTGTAATATTTATCCGCTTGAGTTTCGCCCCATTTTTTAAGGCCATGATTATAAATACGCCATAAATCGGCTTTAGCATCTGGTGTAAGTTTATAGTCTCCCATTATGTCGCAACTCGTCCTTAAATTCAGCTAGGATTTCTTCACGAGTTTGGTTAATAAAACCACTCTGTTCAGATTTGATAAGTTTGGCGCGAATTATTTCAATTTCGTTTTGTTCTGCTCGTGCTTTTCGAATTAAGTCGTTTACAACTTCACTTTTGCTGGAGTATTCCTCACTTTCAACTTGAGTTTTTAACCAATTATCGTTCGGAGTTGTAAAAGAAATGCTTTGTCTTGTCATTAAGGTACCTTCTGCATGGTTCTAATATGATGTTATTATGCACCAATAATTTATCTGTTGTAAATTAAAAAAAACTGAATTAACTTGTTTAGTAGCATGCAGCTGTGATTATATTGCTCAGCTTTTCGGTAGTCGTCCTCGCTTCCTTTTTCCGCACTCAACCGTGCAAACCTCAGGATTTTATTTTTGCTCTTTCAAAATTCCTTGGAATTCTGTCGAGCTTATTTTTTCTGCTTTCAACTTGGCAAACATCAAAACCTGCTTTTGCTTTTTCGCAGGCTTATATTTTCCACGTCCGCGTTAGCTTTTTCACATCGAACTTTGATTCACAGCACTCAGCTTCCGCTCTTTCTGCAACAATTTTTTCCGCTACACGCCTTCGCAGAAGACTATAATACCGAGCTCAGGAGTATTTTTGAGATAGCTTTATCATCTCAATAATATCTGATTGAAGCTATTTGTTATCGGCTCTTCGATGACAGATAGTTTTGGTCAGATTCTCCTGAGCTCGGTATTATCGGACGTGCGATAGCACGTCCGATAATCTAGGAACTCACCTGCGGAGCTTGCGGAGTCAGGTGGAGTGACTTGTTCATGTGCTGGTTATGGGTTTCTAATGGTCAAATTGGCGGAGATGAAAAAGTCTCTTTTAAGTGTGTAGCAAAGTTTACATCCAGATCAACTCCGTTATCTGCGTGTAAACTTCGCTACACTCTATAACGTATTTTTTTAGCTCCGTCAATTTTTTCTTCTTTATTATCCGTAACTTGTCACGATGAACAAGTTATTGACTAGACCTGTATATATTACTGTTATTCTGGAGGAACTCTCAATGAGCAGAGTTAAAACTTTGAAGCTCTAATCTGGATAACATAGATTTTATGTATGATATACAGATACGATTAACAAACAACAATTAAATTTCCAAGCATGAAACTAGCAATTCAGTGAAATCAACGTTAACAAGTATTGTTCAAAAATCAGAAAGAGAATGCTTTCAGTTGAGTAATGTTTTTTCAGATAGAAGACGGATCCATACAACACAATAACTACAAACTCTCGTATTATTAAGTCAGCGTTGAAACAAACGATAAGCAACCTCTCCAGCTATTTTAGAGCGTAATGGTTGCCAATTATCTGGCAAATCATCGAGTAATGAGTGTTTGTCTGTCTCGATATAGATTTTCGCATGGTTAGTAAGCCAGCCATTGTGTTCTAGTGCGTGGCAGCATGGTTTGAGTAGTTGCGCCTGGAAGGGTGGGTCTAGAAATACCAGGCTATATGCTGTGGCATCGTTTTGTAGAAAGTGCATGGCATCCTGACACACTATAGATGCTTGGGTTGCGCTTAGGCGATCAATTGTTTTCTGCAATTGCTGACACAGTTGCGGGTGTTCATCAACCAATGTTACAGCCGCCGCACCACGTGATGCGGCTTCTAATCCTAAAGCTCCGCTGCCTGCAAACAGATCCAGGCAGTGTGAACCTCTTATATCGTTTTGCAGCCAGTTAAATAATGTTTCGCGAATACGTGCAGATGTCGGGCGTAATCCGTTGACATCGGCTACCTGGAGCTTGGTGCCGCGCCACTGGCCTGCAATAATGGATACTGAATTGCTATACTCCCCGCGCACAATGTTACTGACCAGTGGTTTATTGCGCTGTCGCTTTTCCACCAACCAGAACAGTGGTGAATTTGGCTGGGTCTAATCTGCGCATGAAAGCATCTTTGATCATTTCAGTGCTAACGGCTTCTATTTTGCTGTTAAAGACATCCAGATAATCCAGATTCAATCCATGATAGGCGATCATTGCAATATAACTTGCCAGATTTGAGTTGCTGTCAATCCGTAGTACAAACCCGCCTGTGATATTCTTTTTTGCAGACTCAAGTTCTTCTTCGCTTGGTCCTGTTTTACGAAAATCTTGCAATGTGGTATTGAGGACTTTCAGTGCTTCGTCAGCCTGATCGTTTTTGGTTTGAAGTCCCATTGTAAAAGGCCCTTTGCGCTTGCTGGGGCTGAAATGGCTATAAGCGCTGTAAGCCAGCCCGCGTTTCTCCCGGACTTCCTGACTAATTCTCGAGACCAGTGTGCCACCACCAAGGATATGATTTCCAACATACAAGGTAAAATGATCTGGGTCGTGACGCGCCACCACAGGCATTCCTACTAAGACATGGGTTTGTTGAGATGGGAAAATCTTGCGAATGGTTTCGCCAGTTTGCTGCTCAGCAACTTCAGGGATTGGTGCGGGTTTCTTGCCTTTTTGTAAACCGCTGACTAATCCATTGGCAATCGATTCGGCTTGATCACGTGAGACATCACCAACGATTACAACCAATGCGTTGCTTGCAACATAGTACTGTTTATGGAAGCGCTTTAAATCACTGCGGGTTAGTCCGCCAATACTTTTCAGTGTTCCGCTAGCTGGATGCGCATAGGGATGATCGCGATACATGCTGGCATCATAGAGTTTTTGGGCGACTGAGTTTGGTTGTTCCAGTTGATGTTTAAGTCCTGCCAGCGTGCGTTTTTTTTCGCGTGTAAAATCATTGCTGGTGAAATTAGGTTGGGAAATAATTGTACTTGCAGTATCAACCACGGTATCAAGAATGTCTGATTCAGTTAAACTGCGAAAGGACACTGACGCCATATCATTGGAAACACTGACACCAAGAATAGCCCCAACCCCTTCCAGGCGTTGTGAAATTTGATCTGCATTCCAGTTTCCCGCACCACGATCAAGTAGGCTGGAAGTCATTGATGCCAGTCCATATTGTTCACCATCGCGAGCGCTACCAGCATCAAATACGACTTGAACATCAACCATTGGGATGCCTGGAGCATTCGCGTAATAGATGCTTACTCCCTGGCTGGAAACCCAATGCTGGATTTTGACTGTAGCAAACACTGATGATGAGATTGAAATGAGTCCGATGACAGCAATCATTCTTGAACAGATGCTCAAAAAAACTGTGGTAGTGTTAAAAAAGTTCATTATTTGTGTTCCTTTGACTGTTCACTGTCGTCTTTGGGGATGGTCATATAGCTGATATTGAGGGTCTTATCAACCAGATATTTATTAGCAACTTCCTGAATTTGTTGTGCGGTGACGGCTTTAATCTGTTTGACATACTGTTCACCAACCCGCCAACCCAGCCCTACGGTTTCAAGGGTTCCTAATTGCATGGCTTGATAAAAGCCTGAGTCACGTTCATACACTTCACTGGCGATCACTTGCGCTTTGACGCGTTCTAATTCTTTGCTGGTTACTGGTGACCCCTGAAGTAATGTAATCTCTTTGCGCAAAGCTTCTTCGATTTCTACCAGAGTATGATCTCGAGAAGGGGTCGCATCTAACAGAAACAAGGAGGGTAATCGTGAAGTCATATCATATCCGGCTCCGGCAGCCACCACGCTTTGCTGACCACGAACCAGGCGTGATGATAAACGTGCACTGTCACCACCATCGAGAATGCCTGCTAGAACTTCAAGCGCATAGGCTTCCCATTCCTGACCTTCTGCAAGTGAATTCAATACTGGAACTTTATATCCCATTAGTAAATAAGGTAGCTTTGCCGGTAAGGTGATTTCCATTCGTTTTGTTCCGAATTGCTCGACTTCGCTGCGGGTTTTAACCAGAGGGGTTTGTTGTGCCTTGAGTGGTCCGAAGGATTTTTTTGCTAGTTTGAAAACTTTATCTGGATCGACATCACCGACCACCACAAGCGTTGCATTATTTGGATAATACCATTTGTTATACCAGCCACGGTGATCGTCAATGGATAATTCCTTGATGTCATCCGGCCAGCCAATCACTGGGTAGCTGTAGGTGGAACTGGTATAAACCATGGCCATAAACAGCTCATAAACTTTGGAACGCGGTTTGTCATCAGTGCGCATACGACGTTCTTCAAGCACCACTTCGCGTTCTTTTTCGAATTCATCTTTGTCCAATAGCAGGTTACGCATGCGATCTGCTTCCAGTTCAAAACTGACAGGTAGTCGTGATTTTTCTAGACGTTGGTAATATGCGGTATAATCACGCCCAGTGAAAGCGTTTTGATCGCCGCCGTTTTCGGCAATTATGCGCGAGAATTGGCCTTTAGGGGTCTTGGCAGTACCTTTGAACATCATGTGCTCAAGCGTATGAGATACCCCGGTAATACCATTATGCTCATAACTGGAGCCAACTTTATACCAGACTTGTGAGACCACAACTGGTGCACGGTGATCTTCTTTAACAAGGATCTTCATGCCATTGGCAAGTCGGTACTCATGCACCGTTTGTTGTGCGCTGCTTTGTGTTGATACGCCAAGTAATAACAATATCGAAGCAAGTATATGATGCGTCATAATAAATAGGGTTCCTTAGATGATTCTGGTACGGTGATGGGGAATCGGGTTCAGTACGCCCAATTCAATAATCCGACAGCCTTCCATACCGCTAATGTTTGGTAACAGGCAACTATTGTAACGATAAAGGTGTAGTCAATGAAAGCCGGTCACATTCTCTTAGAGTCTGCTTGCAGTCGATGGACTCAATATCTGGAACTGTGCAAACCAAAAGTCGTTGCATTAATTTCTTTTACAGCACTGGTTGGGATGTTGCTGGCAGTACCCAGTGTGCCACCTGTTAATGCGTTGATTTTTGGTAACCTGGGGATAGCATTGTCTGCTGCATCAGCTGCGGCTTTTAATCATTATCTGGATCGGCAAGCCGATGCCAGGATGAATCGCACCAAAGCGCGTCCTCTTCCACAAGGTGACCTGAATGGCCAACAAGTGATTGTGTTTGCCAGTATGCTGGGATTGTTATCCATGATTATCCTTTATTATTTGGTTAACCCATTGACAGCATTGTTGAGTTTTTGTTCGCTGATTGGTTATGCTGTCATCTATACCATGTATTTGAAGCATGCGACTCCGCAGAATATTGTGATTGGTGGAGCTGCGGGTGCTGCGCCTCCAGTGCTTGGTTGGTGTGCTGTGACTGCAAGCGTTGATGCGCATGCATTATTACTGTTTGCAATTATTTTCATCTGGACTCCACCACATTTCTGGGCATTGGCGATTGCCCGTCGTGATGAATATGCCAAAGTCGATATTCCCATGTTACCAGTGACACATGGTATCGAATTTACCGGTTTACATGTTGTCTATTATACTGTTCTGTTGTGTATTGTTAGTTTGCTGCCATATTTATATGGGATGAGTGGATTGATTTATCTGCTGGTTGCTGTGGTATTGGACGCTGGTTTTCTTTATTTTGTGATCAAGCTGAAACGTATTCAAAGTAATCAGATAGCAATGCAAACCTTTGGATATTCAATCACCTACTTAATGATATTGTTTGCAGCTTTACTGGTTGATCATTACTGGATGATTTTTCCGATATGACAATTGTTGCTTAGAACGTAGTATTAAATAGCAGGGCGATATTATCCAAATCATTAAAGACAGCGTATGATTGAACAGCGGGACGCACGGTCAGTGCATTAAACGTAGATTCGGGAGGAAAATCATGAAGCATCAAATTGTTATTGTTGGTGGTGGCGCGGCTGGCATTTCGACAGCTGCCATGCTCAAAAAGAAAGATAAGTCGCTTGATATCGCTATTATCGATCCAGCAGAAAGTCATTATTACCAGCCAGCCTTTACATTGGTTGGTGGCGGCTGTTATAGCTTGGCTGCCACTGAAAGACGGGAGGCTGATTGCATACCCGATGGGGTTAACTGGCTGAAAGAATACGCTGAAAGTTTTGACCCAGACAAGAATACAATCACACTTAAAAATGGTGACGTTGTTGAATACGACTACATGGTCGTTTGTCCTGGTCTACAACTGGATTGGGGTAAGGTGAAAGGGCTGGAGCAAACAATCGGCAAAAACGGTGTTTGTAGTAACTATTTGCCGCAATATGCTGCTTATACCTGGGAATGTGTGCAGAATTTCAAAGGCGGCAAGGCACTATTTACTCAGCCTCCAATGCCAATCAAATGCGCTGGCGCACCCCAGAAAATCATGTATCTGGCAGCAGATCATTTCAAAAAGAAAAAAATTACAGCAGAAATTGATTTTAACACGGCAACTCCTGGCATTTTTGGAGTTCCAATGTTCGCTAAAGCCTTGTCAGTCATTGCTAAGAACTATGGGGCGCAACTTAATTATAAAACCAATCTGGTTGCGATTGATGGCGAGAAAAAACAAGCAACATTTGAGGTGGAGGATGATAAAGGTAAGAAGAGTCAGGTTACCAAAGCATTCGACATGATTCATGTTACACCACCGCAAAGTGCGCCTGATTTTATCAAGAGTAGTCCGCTGTCAGCAGATAGTGGCTGGGTGGATGTTGATCAAAGTAGTTTGCAACATAGCCGTTTCGATAATGTATTTGGCCTGGGTGATGTGACAACGACGCCGAATGCCAAAACTGCTGCAGCTGTTAAATTGCAAGTGCCGATTGTTGTGAAAAATCTTCTGGCAAAAATCAAAGGTGGTACAGGTGATGCCAGTTATGATGGCTACGGCGCATGTCCATTAACAACAGCGAATGGCAAAGTTTTACTGGCAGAATTTTCCTACGGAGGAAAGGTCACACCATCAATACCGCTTGACCCTTCCAAAGAACGTTGGATTTACTGGCTGCTAAAAAAATACTTTTTTCCTTTTCTGTACTGGAAAATTATGTTGAAAGGTTACCCGTTTCCTGCATCGCATAAACCGTTAGAAGAGAAAAAGTAAGCAGCACTAACTTTGGTTTTAGTTGATTAAAAAAGGCAAACAGTACAATCTGTTTGCCTTTTTTATGTTCAAAAATAAACTGAGGCTTGCTACCATGTTGAGCTATGTAAGTTTTTATGATTTTCTAACATTCGATAACAAAAGAGGTAGTCATTATTATGACCCAGGACGAATTAAAAAAGACAGTTGCAGAGGCTGCGCTGGAATACGTGCGCAATGTTTCTATTGTTGGTGTAGGCACCGGCTCGACAGTAAATCATTTAATTGATTTTCTTGCTGGAATGAAAGGTCAGATTGAAGGCGCTGTCTCTAGTTCAGAAATGACGACCAAGCGGTTAAAGGAAGTTGGCATTCCTGTTTTTGAGCTCAATTCAGTTGGTGAGGTTGAGGTGTATCTAGATGGTGCAGATGAAATTAATCCACAGAAGGAGTTGATAAAAGGTGGTGGCGGTGCGCTCACCCGTGAAAAAATTGTCGCTGCAGCGAGTCATCAATTTATCTGTATTGCCGATGAGTCAAAATCAGTCGATGTGTTGGGGAAGTTTCCTTTACCCGTTGAGGTAATACCCATGGCACGTAGCTATGTTGCCAGAGAAATGGTCAAACTTGGTGGACAACCGGTCTGGCGTGAAAATGTGATTACAGATAATGGCAACGAAATAATTGATGTTCACAATCTAAGTATTGTAGAGCCAGGAAAAATGGAAGAGACCGTTAATAATATTGTTGGTGTTGTTAGTAATGGGGTTTTTTCCCGTCAGAAAGCAGATATTATTTTGCTGGGGACAGCAAATGGCGTGACGACCAGTTGATTGAATATTGAGGAATCTTTAAACCAAATTACACGCCCGAATTATAGTTATAAAAAAAGCAATGCTTTCTGAGAAGCATTGCTTTTTTATTGACTCGGGTCTTGCAAGCATTGCGTCGTTTGTAATTTCACCTCTTGTTTTTTGAAAAAAAAGGCAGGGTTTTTGTTAAACCCTGCCATCAGGAGGAGATGCACTTGCGTGCATTGGAGCAACTAAAAGTGTTCGTTCTAGATTTTAAACTGCTATAGCGCACGGCCAATTGTAGCAACAACACGTGTGTCGCATAGAGAAGTGCCACCAAAGCAATCACGTTCATCAATATCAGTATCATGGTAGTGAACGCCTACATCAAAGCCAAGTACCGAGTAAGTCATACCTGCGCTCCATTCCCAGTAGTCAGATGTTCCGAATGTAGCGTTATCTTGAATCCACTGACGAGCACCATGCATGTTTAAGGTTAGATCACCAGGAATATAATTACTTGGAAGACCAATATCGATATTGGTCCATCCGTAGAATGCATCGTTTGATTCACGTATGTTATCCGGTGAAAAATTAGCACCTACAGTGATTGAAGGTTGAACCGCACCAAAGTTAAAACTATGGCCTTGAGCCATAGACTTCTGCATAGTCATCGTCGTGCTCACCAGGAAAAATGTAACCCAGACCACCAAGATCCCAGTCAACACCTAAAATATTGCCGGCAACACCAGCATATGCATTAAATTCGGCAGATGCTTGATTACCGCTATCGATATTCTTGAAATCGACATTAGAAGCCCAGGTATCAGCATACACAGTGGCAGCATCACTGATGACATATCCTATATCCAGTCCTCCTTGAACTGACATGCGACTGTTTGTTCGCGAAATACCACGGAAAACGTAATCAGTTGTGAAAGCAACATTGCCACTGGCTTCAAGACGACTTTCCTCGTGCTCATCTGCGTGAATTAATGGCGATGCAACAACTGTTGCAAGAACAGCAGATTTAACGATAATTTTCATTTTTTATCCCCTTAATCTGTCTATAAATTTGTTGGTCTACAACAGTCTGTCATATTTAATTTTAGAAATAATAGCGTTAATTGAACTTATTTTGTGTTGTGTAATCGTTGTTTATAACAAAAAATCAATAGATTGTAGTGCAAACTTAATGTATAATAAAGCGAATTCCATTTTTATGTGATTTTCATTTGTTAAAAAATAACAACAAATTAAGCTTGCAGGCAAATTAATCTGAGAGCGAATTGGTTTCTCATGCTTACTTTGTTGGTTCAACTGACAACGAATATTTGAATTGAGTAGAGAATAATCCGTTAACCACCTGTTTTTTTAACAAGCGTATTGTGTGTCTTAGCTTTTTTGTTAGAACAATATCTGTGCAATATCTATGATTGTGAAAATTTTCTGAATCATAATTTGTTGTCACACTGTTTCTTGCCAAGGGAATAGCTGATGAAAGAAAGAGATCGTCGTACTGGAGTTACACTTGTTCACACAGGTGATGGCAAGGGAAAGTCGTCTAGTGCATTTGGTGTCGTATTTCGTGCTGCTGGTTGGGGGTTGAATGTTTGTGTGATTCAATTTATTAAAGGAAAGTGGAAAACAGGTGAACAAAAAGCGGCACTAAAATTTGACAAAATTGAATGGCATGCTCTCGGAGATGGTTTTACCTGGGATACTAAAAACCCTGAGCAAGACATAAAAACCAGTCGTGAAATCTGGGAGTTCAGCAAACAAAAAATACTCTCCGAAAAGTATGATCTTGTCGTATTAGATGAGCTGAATTATTGCACGAGTTATGGCTGGATTGAAGCTCAGGAAATTACTGATTTTATTAATGACCAAAAACCAAAATGGATGCATTTAATTATCACTGGTCGCAATGCCTCAGCTGAAGTCATTGAAGTTGCTGATACGGTGACTGAAATGAAAATGATAAACCATGCATTCAAGAAAAATATACAAGCACAACAAGGCATTGAATTCTAAATAGATACGGTGATGTACTGGATGTCAGAATCAATAGCACATTGAGTGAAATTAAAGTAAAACAAACGGTGTTTGGGAAAATTTCCCAACTGTATAAAGATACAGTGTGGCAGCAATTGATGTCTAAAATGCTGTTGGATTTACAGGCAAGATTCGAACTAGATGATTTTTTTACCAATGAAGGGGGTTTATAATGAAGAAAATTAATACCTTATGCGCAATGGGGGGAGTTGTCGCCGGGTTGATGGCGAATGGTGTTGTCTATGCAGAATCTGCCAGTCTTTTATCTGCTGATAGAACCAGTTTATTTACGGAGTCTATCAATAACACAGAGTTCATGAAGGATCTGGGCTTATCTGTTGGTGGCTGGATTGATTTTGGTTCTACCTACAACTTCAAAACACCACGTGATAATAATAATACGCCTATCACGTTCAATGATCGGCATTTGGAATTCCAGTTAAATCAGTTTTATTATTATGTGGAAAGAGCAGTGAATACTGGCGGTAATTCATGGGATATAGGTGGTCGTGCTGATTTCTTGTTTGGTACTGATGGCCGTTTTACGCTTAATGCCGGATTGGATGACGATCTGCTTGATGACGACTTTTCACGATTTTACCGCATATCTGCGCCGCAAATTTATGCTGAAGTTTATGCGCCAATTTTCAATGGTGTCACTGCAAAGATTGGACATTTCTATACAATTATCGGCAACGAAGTAGTGACATCGCCTGATAACTTCTTTTACTCACATGCCTATACAATGCAATACGCTGAACCGTTTGAACATAACGGATTTTTACTGACTACACCTATCAACGATAATTTAACCTTGATGGCTGGTGGTGTTTTGGGTTGGGATAATTTCGATAATGACTTGGATATCTGGAATTTTCTGGGAGGCATAAGCTGGTCTAGTGATGATGAAAAATCAGGTGTTACTGTGACAGCAAGTGTTGGACCGACAGCCGATAGTGATCATGACGATGAAAACAATCGTTGGCTTTACAGTGTTGTTGCAACCCATGATATAACAGATAATCTACATTATCTTATTCAACATGATCATGGTGAGGAAGAGGTTGGTAATATAAAGGCTGAATGGTATGGTATTAACCAATATTTAAGCTATGATTTATCCGACCAACTTGCTGTAGGTATTCGTGGTGAATGGTTCCGTGATGATGATGGCGCTCGCGTTACTGGCGCTGCTGGTAATTACTTTGGAGTAACAGCCGGTATCAATTACGCAATTACAGGTTGGTTGAAAATCAGACCAGAAGTTCGTTATGACTGGTTTGATGGTCAAGACGATCCGTTTGATAGCTCAACCAGCGATGATCAGGTAACAGTGGCAGCCGATGTTATTGTGACTTTCTAATTTAACACGTATATATACTCTCCGCACATGAAAATCTAGCATCCTGTGCACGCACTTTTTTGCGGATAACTGTGTTGAAAAACCTTGCTGTAGAGTAACTACAGCTAAGATTTTCAGCCTTGCTCTCCACAAAATAACACGCACACAAAATGCTAGATTTTCATGTGCGAAGAGTATATCAAGAGTTTTGACTCGAACTTGATCTGGCAGATATCATTTTGTGTAATTTGTCAGATCAAATAAGTTAGAAGCTGTCTGGAAACTCCTCTGAAGACTAAATAACTCATGGTGTAGAGGTCTTCTACTGATTAATTGTGGATTGATGCTACAGGCTTTGAGATACAATTAATTTCAAAACAGCTCCTTAGAGATTTCCAGGTAAGAGTTCAATTCGGTAATAAATACTCGCTCCAGACAACAACTATTTCCTCTATCGTCTAGTTTTTTCTATTTTCACACGACTGAATTATAATCTTAATTTTAAAATGTGGATTAGACGCTTAGCACGTCACACAATCTATTTTTCTAAGCTGGATAAAATGCATGATATTGTGATTGGACTACTAATAACTCAAGTGGAATTCGGGCGAAACATTTATAACTAACGTACAAGTTTGACATCCATAGACTGGTGAGAAATGCCGGCTAGAACCTGTTTTCTGCTCCACATTCTTGATTTCAATTCTTTCCGCGCTCTAAATCTCTACACATACCACGCCGATCCAGACGTTTGTTTCCTGCCTTATTCGGATCAAATAGAGCATTGATTACCAGAGAGCCCTGTATTACAACACCTGTGTTTGTCGTCTTGTGGATTTTGGGTTATTGTTCTCTGCTCAAAGATAAATCACATATAAAATATTTCAAGGAAGATTATCTCTATGACTGTAACAACTCGTTTTGCTCCAAGCCCGACCGGTTACCTGCATGTTGGTGGCGCCAGGACAGCGCTGTATTCGTGGTTACATGCGCGCAAGTCGGCTGGTGAGTTTGTATTGCGCATTGAGGATACAGACAGGGAGCGCTCAACACAGGAGTCAGTCGATGTGATTCTTGAGGGCATGAAGTGGCTAGAGCTGGATTATGACAAAGGCCCTTTCTATCAAACACAGCGTTTTGAGCGCTATGCTGAATTGATTCAGACTTTGCTAGAGCAAGGCAAGGCGTATCGTTGTTATTGCACTAGAGAGGAAATCGATACTTTACGTGATGAGCAAATGGCACGTAAAGAAAAACCACGTTACGACGGGCGTTGTCGCAACCGTACAGATGTTGGTGAAGGATTGAAGTCTGTGATTCGTTTCCGCAACCCGGATGATGGTGCAGTGGTATTTGAAGACCTGGTGCGAGGAGCCATATCAGTTCAGAATCAAGAGCTGGATGATTTGATTATCGCTCGCTCGGATGGTACTCCGACATACAATTTTACGGTTGTTGTCGATGATATGGATATGGGTATCACGCATGTGATTCGTGGTGATGATCATATCAACAATACTCCGCGTCAGATCAACATTTTACGTGCTTTAGGAGCCAAACTACCCATCTATGCGCATGTTCCGATGATCTTGGGGGCGGACGGGGCACGGCTTTCAAAAAGGCATGGTGCCGTCAGTGTGTTGCAATATCGTGAAGATGGATATTTACCCAAGGCTCTACTTAATTACCTGGTGCGGTTAGGTTGGTCGTATGGTGATCAAGAAGTGTTTACAGTCGATGAAATGATTGAACTCTTCGACTTAAAAGATATTAATCGCGCTGCTTCGACGTTTAATAATGAAAAACTGTTGTGGTTGAATCACCATTATTTGATGAATGACGACCCTGGACATGTAGCTGAGCACTTGAAATGGCATTTCGAGCAAGCTGGAATTGCTACTGATACTGGCCCGGCATTGACAGATCTGGTAAAAGTTCAGCGCGAGCGTTGTAAAACACTGGTGGAAATGAGAGAAATGAGTTTGTTTCTGTATCAGGACTTTGATCACTACGATGAAAAATCAGTGAAGAAGCATTTCAAAGCGAAATGTTTGCCGGTGCTACAACATATGCTGGAACAGTTATCTTCAGTAGATAGCTGGAATGCCCAAAATATTCATGATCTTGTTGAGAATGCAGCACAGTCAATGGATAAAAAAATGGGCGATATTGCACAGCCACTTCGGGTAGCTATAGCAGGGAAGGCGGTCTCTCCACCGATTGATATCACGCTGGAATTATTAGGAAAAAATAGAACCTTGCAACGCATCGAAAAAGCGATTTCAGTTGTTGAGAAGAAAATTACTGAAGAGCTATAGACGACACTGATAATATTCGGTATCATGGCTCGTTCAGTTGGGGCCATAGCTCAGCTGGGAGAGCGCTACAATGGCATTGTAGAGGTCGCCGGTTCGATCCCGGCTGGCTCCACCACGGCATCCATCTGAAAAAATTAGTCCCCATCGTCTAGAGGCCTAGGACACTGCCCTTTCACGGCGGTAACAGGGGTTCGAACCCCCTTGGGGACGCCATTTTTAGAAAGCCTTCGAGAATTCTCGAAGGCTTTTTTTATGTCTGCCAAGAACCACATATTTTTAAGTGATGGTTATTATTTGAATGCACTTTCCAGCCGGTTAAACTGTATTGATTGTGAAATTTCATTGGCAAATTTCTCAGAACTGAGCTTAGCCAGCAATTGAAATGCTGCTTGATAACTAACAGGCCCACCATTTGAGGTAACAACCTTTTCGTCAATGACTACGTTTTCATTCAATTGAACTTTTATTTTTGGGTAAGCTTTTAAAAGCTTCTTTTCGCCACCAGCCCAAGTAGTCGCATTCTTACCATCAAGAATACCTGCCTCTCCTAGCAAGAAAGCACCGGAACAGTTGCTTGCCATCCATGATGTTGATTGATTCTGTTTTTTTATAAAATTAATAAGATCTCTATTTTTTATCAAAACATCCATTTCATAGGCGCTGGGTACAATTAGTACATCGAGCTTAATGTCGTCATAAATAGTCTTATCCGCGATTATTTTCAGGCCTTCTTCTGAGGAAACAGTTTTATTGTTCGATGCAGAAATAACGATGACTTCGTAGGATGAAAACCATGCTTTCTTTGTTGCCGCACCGAACACTTCAATGGGTGCAGTGACATCACTGGTTAAAAAACCATTGAAAACAAGAATACCAATCTTTGATGTGGCAGCATAAACAGAGTTACTAGCAAATAACAGTACTCCAATAAATATAATTATCAATCTTTGCTTCTTGCTCATATAAAATTTCTCCTTTATCTAAGGAGGCAAGTAAAAGCAGTTTACACAACATACTTGTTATTACTTGATTCCTGATTTTATTTATAAATCACTACGTCTAGGAGGCTGTCCGATAATAGAGAGCCTACTGCAGAAAAGCTGATTCATATTATTTATTGGTTTCAATAAGACATGAATAATAATTCGATAAATTACAGAATTTTCTCAACTTTCCAATCTTTTGTAAGTAATCATATCGGTTGATTGGTTCGATGTATTGTAATTTTGCGACACTCATGGCAGCATTGGTTGATGCCTCAACATAGAGAAAATTTTTTATCACATCTTGGATTTAAGCGATTTACGCCCTCAATAAAATTGGCGAGATTTGTTGATTGCTATTGGTTTATAAATACGCCAGTTTCCACTTCAATAAATTACAGAGAATATCTTCATCCAAATGGTGGCGTCGGGATAATTTTGAATTATGGAGATCCACTACAATTTGATAAAACTCCGCATACAGATTCATGCATCCTGGATGGCACAAATACAGTTACAAGAGAATTAGGCTTAACCGGGATTATAACGGCAGTGGGAATACGATTTAAGACAGCAGGAGCCTGTTTGTTCTTCTCACAACCATTAAACGAATTAAAAAACGAGACAATGTCATTAACGGATACTCAATTTAAAAACTATCCGTATTTATATGATGAACTTGATCGAGCTAAGACGTATGGTGAAAAAGTTTCAATAATAGAATATTGGTTATATCGTTGTATACAATTTGAAAAGGAGGTTTCAGGTGTCGTAACAGCAACAATTTCATTAATCAATAAAAATAGTGGTTTATTACCAATAAGGACAATCGCAGCGACGCTCGATTATAATCAGAGAAAAATTGAACGTTTATTCAGAGCACAAGTTGGTATGTCACCCAAAGAATATTCACGTACTTTAAGAATTGAAAAAGCCAGATCATATATCAATCGTAATCAACAGATGTCATTTTCAGAGATTGCATACCAGTTAGGTTTTTATGATCAGGCCCACTTTATCAATCAATTTAAACGTGTGGTAGGAATCACTCCACGAGAATATTCGATAAAGAAATTGGCTAATACATGTTAAGAAGAAATTTCGAGAGTGCGTATCATTTTGATTTGACCAGTTCAGGATTCAGTTGAAAAAACAAATGGTTTAAAAGCTTCAGTGTAAACGCTGTAGTTTCAGCCAATACCACGTCTACAGCTTATATATTCAGCATGCCTTTGGTGATGATAAATTCTTCTACAATGCCAAGTCCTTCCCCGGTTTTCAAATTAGTGAAGACGAACGCGCCTTCGCCACGCATTTTTCCAGCATCTCTATCCATCACTTCCAGTGATGCGCCTACATAGGGCGCCAAATCGATTTTATTGATGACCAGCAAATCGGAGCGGGTAATGCCTGGGCCGCCTTTGCGTGGAATTTTGTCCCCAGCTGATACGTCGATGACGTAAATGGTCAAATCAGCCAGCTCTGGGCTGAACGTGGCGCTTAAATTGTCGCCACCGCTTTCTACCAGGATAAAGTCCAAATTATCGAAACGTTCACACAGATCATCCACTGCTGCCAGATTCATTGATGCATCTTCACGAATCGCTGTATGCGGGCAGCCACCAGTTTCTACTCCAATAATACGTTCTTCTGGTAGTGCCTGGCTGTTGATTAGAAATTGTTGATCTTCGCGTGTGTAGATGTCGTTGGTGACTACGCCTATTTGGTATTCTTTGCGCATGCGTTTACACAGCGCATCTACCAGGGCGGTTTTGCCGGAACCAACCGGGCCACCGATACCAATTCTTAGCACCTGTTTTTCAGTCATTTAAAATTCCTTATGAACGAAATAATCTGGAATATTGCATTTCATGACGACTGCCAGCCAAGGCAAGACCAAATACACTACCGCCGATTTCATGGTCGTTTAACGCCAAACCTCGTTCCAGTTGCTCTGGAATTTTTGTGGCTAAATCGCGTAATAAACGCTGCCCTGCAACTTGACCCAAGGGTACAAGTTTGACTGCGCACAATACTTGATTCTCTAGCCAACTCCATAGATAACCTGTCAGAGCCTCTCGTTTTGGTAGGCGCCAATTGACTGCTGCTAAACTATACATAGTTGCCAGTGTGGTGTCAGGTTTGCGCTTCCATGTGTTGGCTGCTTGCAAATCCATGTCTGTCAGTAATCTTGCCAACGCCTGCCCGGTCTGGTTGTCTTCTGCTCTGAGTTCAGATGTTTCTCGGCATGCCAGTAACGTTATACTCCACCGTTCAACTGCCTCAATATCATCTTGATCCCAAGCATCATATAAGCGTGCTGCGAGTGGTAAATCGACTCGAACCAGGCAGTTTTCCATCAATCCTGATATCCATTCGCTGGCTTGTTGCGCATTAGTTACCCATGCATCTTCTACTGCAGATTCAAACCCTTGCGAATAACTGTACATGCCGATTGGCAAGCCGGGACTGACTAATTGCAGTAAGCGCAATAAGGCAAGATCAGCCATGACTGTGATAAGCACCTGCTTCTGGCTCGAATGGCAACATTTGGTGATCAACACTCATACCCAAACCTTCCAGCATATGATCCAGAACATGATCGTTTAGATAGCGCAGCTCTCCCGCTAATATCTGTAATGGAACATGGCGATTGCCCAGGTGGTAACAGGCGCGAGCAAATTGTAGCGAATCGTCATTGCGCATGACAGAAACCAGTTCTGGTGCAGCTTTGACTAAAACGCTAAATACATTTGGGCCGGTAATAACCATGCCTGAACGCAGTATTTGACCACGAGATAAAAACAATCCAACATCTCTACCATTGTCGGTTTTAGCTGAGAAACGGCTTTTTTGCCTGGAGTCAAACGGCAAGGTTAATATATCGTCGGCTCTGCTTCCTGGCGGAGCTAGTTCTGTTAGTTTGAGCAGCATTAGAATAGAAAGTAACGTTGCGCCATGGCCAGGCTTTCAACTGGCTCACAAGTCAATAGCACACCATCTGCGCGTACTGTGTAGAGTTGTGGGTCGACTTCAATCACTGGTTGATAGTGGTTATGTAGCAAATCTTTTTTACCGATAGTCCGTGTACCGGACGCGGTACCAATTATTGATCGCAACGCTAATCTTGAAGGCAGATTATCTTCGGCTGCGGCTTTTGATAAAAACAGCATTGAAGTGGCGTGACACGCACTTCCAAATGCACCGAACATAGGTCGGTAATGCACTGGTTGCGGTGTTGGAATGGATGCATTGGGGTCACCCATTGGTGCTGCAGCAATCATTCCGCCTTTTAAAATAAGACTGGGTTTCACGCCGAAAAATGCTGGATCCCATAACACTAAATCGGCCAGTTTTCCTGCTTCCACCGATCCTACTTCATGGGCAAGACCATGGCTGATGGCTGGATTAATCGTATATTTGGCAATATAGCGTTTGATTCGGAAATTATCATTGCGACTGCTGTCTTCCGGTAAGCTACCACGTTGTAGCTTCATTTTATGAGCAGTCTGCCAGGTGCGGATAATCACTTCACCCACCCGCCCCATGGCTTGTGAATCGGATGCAATCATCGAAAATGCACCAAGATCGTGCAGGATATCTTCCGCTGCGATGGTTTCGCGGCGAATTCGTGATTCGGCAAATGCAACATCTTCGGCAATACCAGGATCGAGATGATGACACACCATCAACATATCCAGATGTTCATCAACCGTATTCACTGTATAAGGTCGGGTTGGATTGGTTGATGATGGCAATACGTTGGGCTCGCCGCAAGCCTTGATAATATCCGGTGCATGGCCACCGCCAGCACCTTCGGTGTGGTAGGTGTGGATGGTGCGACCTTTAAATGCAGCCAACGTGTCTTCGACAAAACCAGATTCGTTTAAAGTGTCGGTATGAATCGCTACTTGCACATCGAAACGTTCAGCAACTGACAGACAATTATCAATCGACGCTGGTGTTGTTCCCCAATCTTCGTGCAGTTTCAGCCCCATGGCACCAGCTCTAACTTGTTCTTCCAGCGATTCCGGCAAGCTGGCGTTGCCTTTACCCATTAAGCCGAAATTCATCGGGAAGGAATCCAGCGATTGCAGCATACGATGCAAATTCCATGGCCCTGGCGTACAAGTGGTCGCATTGGTTCCGGTTGCAGGGCCTGTTCCACCACCGAGCATGGTGGTAATTCCAGACATCAAGGCTTCTTCGATTTGCTGCGGACAAATAAAATGAATATGCGCGTCGATACCACCTGCGGTTAGAATCTTGCCTTCTCCAGCAATAATTTCGGTACCGGGGCCGATAATAATATCCACGCCATGTTGGGTATCGGGATTTCCGGCTTTACCAACTGCTGCAATGCGTCCACCTTTGATGCCTACATCGGCTTTAATAATTCCCCAGTAATCGATGATTAACGCATTAGTAATCACCACATCCATCGCAGTACGCGAATCGATTTGGCTTTGACCCATGCCGTCACGAATCACCTTGCCGCCACCGAATTTGACCTCATCGCCATAAACAGTGCGATCTTCTTCTACTTCCAGAAATAGCTCGGTGTCAGCCAATCGTACCCGATCACCAACGGTAGGCCCAAACATTTCGGCATAGGCTTGGCGGCTGATTTTACTCATGTCTGATCCTCCAGCTTACCCATGATTTGCTGACGAAAACCATAGACCTCACGATTTCCTGCATAGGCTACCAAGCCAATTTCGCGTTCCTGACCTGGCTCAAAGCGGATTGCAGTACCCGCCGGAATATCTGGACGAAAGCCCCGTGTTTTTTCTCTGTCGAATATCAGTGCAGGATTGGTCTCATAAAAATGATAATGCGAGCCAACTTGTACAGGACGATCGCCGCTGTTGGCAACTGTGATGCGAATTGAAGTGCGTCCAACATTGAGTTCGATATCGCCTTCTTCAATCAGCATTTCGCCCGGAATAATAGTATTGGTGTTCATGGCGACTCCTATTCGATTGGGTTATGAACAGTGACCAATTTGGTGCCATCTGGAAACGTGGCTTCAACCTGAACATCGGGCAACATTTCGGCAATACCATCCATTACATCATCACGATTCAATAAGGTGCGACCAAATTCCATCAAAGCGGCGACTGTTTCTCCGTCACGCGCACCTTCCATGATTGCTGCAGAAATATAGGCGATGGCTTCTGGGTGATTTAATTTAACACCACGAGCCTTACGCCTTTCCGCCAGTAATGCGGCAGTAAAAATTAATAATTTATCTTTTTCACGCGGGGTTAGTTGCATAAATCACCTTTTTTCAGGTTGCCCAAATTCGTGGCGTATAATTTTCGTGTTGTACGATATCGTTTCGAAGCACGGCTCGAACGCTTTCAAAAAAATTACGCACTGGTTCAGTGGTATTGCCACTAGCGCGGCATATCAATAAATCATCGATTAAAGTAACGCCACGTCCAGGCTGATCACCAATCAAATCTCGGACTGTTTGCAGATTTGCAGTTGATGCGGAATAAGCAAACAAAGTCCCACAGGTTGAACGTCCATTTAGCCCCCAACGTGCAGTAAATGCCTTCGCATCCAGTCGCATTGTTTCCAGATAAATTGGTTTTTCGTTGCGAAAAATTCGCCAATTCAATAACGCTTCACCACATTCAAAACCCTCGTCGGCAGCGGGTCTTCCCAATGCTATAATTTCCCAGCCAATAAAACGTGCGTCTGTTGCCAACTCAATATTGACATGGGATTGCAGACGCGCACCTTCGTAAATAATGGTTTCCTGTGGCAGCCATTCCAGCGCAGCATCTTGTTCAATTTTTATGGAAACACTTTGATGCGCTTGTTTATCTGTGCTGCGATAAAATTTTCCAGCAGCTGGTGTGGTAATCAACGCTGCAGTTTTAGTCGCTGCATGCACATCAATATTTAATTGATCGCCTCCTACTATGCCGCCTGGTGGATGTAAAATATACACATGGCAGATTCCACCTTCTGGATAGAAAGGACGTTGTACGGTTAGCGGACCTTTATGTCTGCGGTCAGTCAACAAGGTTCTTGTGCCGCTGCGGATAAATCCCAGATGAAGTTGTGCTTTCCAGCCTTGTGTCAGGTTTTGATCGTCAATATCTTGCTTGGGCGTTTCTGCAAGATCCGCTTGGACAACCATATCGTTAGGCTCCAGCTAATAAAGCCATGCCTGTTAGCGTACAAATTATGCCGAAACAGATTTGTGTTTTTTTCAGTATTACAGGGCCGAATAATCCTGCCACTATGCCTGTAACATGCAGAGTTGCTGTTGCTGCTAAAAACCCTAGCGCATAGTTTGCGAGATTACTATTGCTGCCGATTTCAGCAGCATGTACGTAGCCGTGTCCAATGGCAAATGCGGCAACCAAACCTGTCGCCAACAAAGTAGACATGCGTTGGTTAATCGATAAAATCAGTCCTAACGCAAACACCGACAATGCCAGCCAGATTTCGACACCATCAAGCATCAAACCTGAAAACTGCAGCAATGCTCCTGCTAACATACTGGTCACAAACACAGTTGGCAGCAACCACACACTGCGTCCACCCAAGACAACTGCCCATACACCAATAGCTGTCATTGCCAGCAGATGATCGACACCGAGCCAGGGATGCGTAAACCCATCGCTAAAACTATGTATCATCCCAATTCCGGTATGCGCATGTGCGGAAAAAGATAGGGTTGCCAATATTAGGATGCTGACAATGGAACTGATTTGTTGTTTATTCATCGTTACCTCTCTCAATAATCTATGTAATAACTCAGCGTAATCAGTAACTGCTCAGATTGCCCTCTAGTTTGTTCAAGAGCAAGGCGCAAGCGCGGAGTTTACAGGTGTAAATGAGCACTTTCAACGCGGCTATTGGGCAAAATAGGGGGCAAGATGAGTAGTTACTAGTCTAGACAGTCAAATATTGCTTCACCATGTTCTCAGTCAGTTCGGAGATTGTGCCATTGGCTACACTGCGGCCACGATCCAGGATGCAAAACTGGTTAGCTACTTTGCGTGCAAATGGCAGTTTTTGTTCGACCAGTAATACAGTAACTCCCAATTCCTGATTAATTCTGCCAATCGCATCGTGAATTTCTGCTTTGGTCTCAGTGGCAATGGGCATAGCAACGCCTTTGGCTCGATTTAAACGCATAATCACGTCACCAATTTCACTGACGATATTTGGCTGAATACCTTCGGTTGGCTCATCCAGAATCAATAGTTTTGGACTTAATACCAGAGCACGCCCAATGGCAAGTTGTTGCTGCTGACCACCGGACAAATCTCCACCACGGCGTTTGAGCATTTGTTTGAGCACCGGAAAAATCTCAAACACGTGATCCGGTACTTTTTTAATACCCAGCTTGCGCACCGCTCGCAACCCGGTTTTCAGGTTTTCATCAACAGTGAGTAATGGAAAAATTTCACGGCCTTGGGGAACATAACCTACGCCCAGTTCAGCACGTTTTTCCGCTTTGAGCGAAGTGATATCCTGATCATTCAGAGTCATCACCCCACCACTAACTGGAATTAATCCCATAATACTTTTTAGCAATGTGGTTTTGCCGACACCGTTGCGACCCATTAAACACACGCAAGATCCGTTCGGTACATCCATATTCAGATCCCAAAGTGTATGACTGCCACCGTAATATTGATTTAATGCTGAGACGCGTAACATTAATCCCCCAGATACACCTGAATCACCCGCGGGTCATTCTGAACTTCGTCCATGGTTCCTTCGGTGAGCACTGAACCCTCGTGTAACACGGTTACTTTATTAGCAATCGAGCGGACAAACTCCATATCATGTTCAACCACTACCACTGAATGTTTGCCACGTAAAGACAATAACAATTCTGCGGTTCGATCTACTTCTTGATGAGTCATACCTGCAACCGGCTCATCAACCAACATTACTTTGGGTTCTTGCATCAGTAACATACCAATTTCCAGCCATTGTTTTTGACCGTGTGACAAAATACCAGCAGATTGTACGCGGTGCTCAGTCAAACCGATGGTATCCAGAACCTGATCAATACGATCTCGTTGTTCTCCGTTTAATTCGGCAAGCAAGGTTGTCCACGCACCTTTATTCGCCTTCATCGCCAATTCCAGATTTTCGAACACACTTAAATTCTCAAACACGCTGGGCTTTTGGAACTTGCGGCAAATACCAGCCTGGGCAATGGCAGGCTCATCCATGTTTAATAAATCCATGCTTTGCCCAAAGAAAACCGAACCACTGTCAGGGCGGGTTTTTCCGGTAATTACATCCATCAGTGTGGTTTTGCCAGCACCATTTGGCCCAATCAAACAACGCAGTTCACCAACATCAATATAAAGAGATAAATTATTCAATGCTTTGAAACCATCGAAACTGACACTGACATCTTCCAGATATAGTATCGTGCCGTGGGTTATATCGACATCACCCGGTATCACCGCTCGTTTTACAAAATCAAAGGTTGTATATCGATTGACGAGTGGTTTTGGCGTGGCAGTAGTCATGAGTTCTTGACCTCACTTCGTCGCAGCCATAAACCAGCTAAACCGTCCGGCATAAATATCGTTACCAGGATGAAGATAGCTCCCAAAGTAAACAGCCAGATTTCCGGCATTAATCCGGTCAGTATGGTTTTACTGAAATTAACTAAAATGGCTCCTATAATTGCACCATACAAGGTTCCGCGACCGCCGACTGCAACCCACATGACGATTTCCAGCGAATGCAGTGGTGAGAATTCGCTGGGGTTGATAATGCCCACTTGTGGCACATACAAAGCACCGGCAATTCCTGCAAGCATTGCTGAACAGACGAAGATCCATAGCTTGAACATTTCCACACGGTAGCCCAGGAAGCGCACGCGTGATTCCTGATCGCGTAGTGCGCTGACCACGCGCCCAAATTTAGTATTGACCAGCCATCGACAGCCAAGAAAAGCGGCAATTAATACGCTACCAGAACACATTAACAACAGAGCACGGACTACATCCGATTGTAAATTAAAGCCGAGTATATCCTTGAAATCAGTCAACCCATTATTGCCGCCAAAGCCCATCTCATTGCGGAAAAATGCCAGCATTAAGGCATAAGTCAATGCTTGTGTGATGATGGAAAGATAAACGCCAGTAACCCGCGAACGAAATGCTAACCAGCCAAAAACAAACGCCAGTAAACCTGGAACCGCGACAACCATCAACATGGCAAATGCAAAATGATCGAAGCCGAACCAGTACCAGGGCAACTCTTTCCAATTCAAGAACACCATAAAGTCTGGCAGGACTGCATCACCGTAAACTCCACGGGTACCAATCTGACGCATTAGATACATGCCCATTGCATAACCACCCAGTGCGAAGAAAGCACCTTGACCTAATGCCAGAATCCCACAATAACCCCAGACTAAATCCAACGATAACGCAAGCAAGGCAAAGGTAAGATATTTTCCAATCAGGGAGACTGTGTAAGCAGAAAAGTAGAATGCTGAATCGGTTGGGAATATCAGATTACAGATAGGAATAATCAGGGTTACGGCAGCTAATATAAAGATAATGACAGCGCTTTCTCTATCATGCTCAAAAAAATTAAATTTCATCATGCCTCTGCCGCTCTGCCTTTTTGCGGGAACAGTCCGCGTGGCCTTTTTTGAATGAATAAGATGATGAACACCAACATCAGAATCTTGGCGAGTACTGCCCCGGCATACGGTTCCAGTACTTTATTCGCTAGACCCAGTGAAAAGCCGCCAACCAGTGTTCCCCAAAGATTACCAACACCACCGAATACCACGACCATGAATGAATCAACAATATAGGCTTGTCCCAGATTTGGTCCAACATTGGTAATCTGGCTTAACGCAACTCCGGCAATTCCAGCGATTCCGGAACCCAAGCCGAAGGTCATCGCATCAACTCTGTCAGTGGGGATACCCATCGCCTTTGCCATGTTACGGTTTTGAGTGACTGCTCTAACTTCTAACCCCAAACGGGTGCGCTTAAGAATCTGCAACAGAATTGCGAACACCAGCAAACAAAAAATCAATATGTAAAAACGATTCCAGGTGAACGATAGAAAATCGTTGATATGCCAGGAACCGCTCATCCATTGCGGTGTTGACACACTTCTGTTTAAAGGTGAAAAAATAGAACGTACTGTCTGCTGTAAAAACAAGCTGATACCAAAAGTCGCCAATAGTGTTTCCAGCGGTCGTCCATACAAAAAACGAATAATGCCACGTTCAATGGCGATACCAACCAGTCCAGAAACAAGGAAAGCTGCCGGTATCGATAAAAACAGCGATACACCGAGTTGATCAGGCATTATCTGTTGCATCACATAAGTCGTATAAGCACCAAGCATCATCAGCTCGCCGTGCGCCATGTTGATAACACCCATCACACCAAACGTAATTGCCAGTCCAATGGCAGCGAGTACCAGCACTGCGCCTAAACTCAAACCGAAAAAAACTGTTTCTAACACTTTGTAACTTTGCTGGCGCGCCTTTATCTTAATCAGTGCTGATTTAGCCAGTTTACGGATCTGTTTATTGGGTTCTTGATACTCGCCTTGCGCGTCTTTTTCGGTGAGTATTTTGAGTCGGTTCAAAGCGACCCAACTATTTTGTTCTTTGAGTGTTTCAATTGCCGCGACCCGTAAAGCATGATCGTTATTACCCAGATCCTGGAGTGCGAAAACTAACTGCAAAGCCTGTTGCACATTTTGATTGGTTTCTGATTTAGCCAAGCCAGCTAATAATTGCAATGCTTTCTTATCAGGCGCTTTAGCCATCGCTTTGACAGCTTCCAGTCTGATGTCAGGATCTTCCGAGTCTAGTTTCAGCTTGGCGATCAATATTCTCAGTTGTGAGCGAAGACGATTCGTAACAGTGATTTTTTTGGTTGCAGATCGTTCAACACTACCCAGGCTTTCTTCGTTTTCGGCAGCAAAAATGTTATATTCACCACCGCTTTTTTCAGCAACCACGATTTGTCCATCACTTCTTATTTCTAGCAAATTCCCTTTGAGTAATGCCTCAAAAATTACGATGGTTTGGGGATGTTGAAATGTGGCTAACTGTTCAATCGCTTTGCCACGTTGTGAGAGAGATGATTCCTTCAATGCTGTTAATGCGGCTGAAAATCCTGGCATTTTGGAATTTTCTTGTGTCTCAACGACTTGTTCTGCATAACTGGGCGCGGATAATGCGCATGCAATCAGTATTAAGCCTATCTGTACCAGGTCAAATTTGAATTTCATAGCTTCTTCGAAAAACAGAGTAGTAAACCGATCATTGGTTTCTTCGTATGGTTATAAGCCACTATGATTCGCCAACGGGTTGAATATAATTCAAGTATCCCGCCCGTCAGCAAATAGCTTTATAGAACGATGCTGCTACTCGTAATTCTGTCCTGAACACTTCTTGGTTTCAGTATTGTAGTTACCACAGCTGATAGGCGGCATCCAATCCGCTATGATGGGTTTACTTTCTGGCAGAAAGTCTGACCAGGCATCACCTTTAACCAGCGTATTGGTTTGCCAGACGGTGACAAATTGTCCATCATCCTGAATTTCGCCGATCAATACTGGTTTGCTGATATGGTGATTTGGCAACATTTGTGCGGTACCACCAGTCAAGTTTGGATATTTAATACCGATAATCGCTTTTTGTACGGCATCAGAATCTATGCTGCCTGCTTTTTCAACAGCTTTCACCCACATGTTGAAACCGAGGTAATGCGCTTCCATTGGGTCGTTGGTAACCCGTTTAGGATTTTTAATGAAGGTGTGCCATTGTTTGATGAAAGCAGCATTTTTTGTACTGTCTTCACTCATAAAATAATTCCAGGCAGCCATGTGACCAACCAGTGGTTTTGTATCCATCCCTGATAACTCTTCTTCACCAACTGAAAAAGCGACAACCGGAATATCTTCTGCAGACATGCCTTGATTACCCAATTCTTTATAGAATGGGATGTTGGCATCACCATTAATGGTTGAAACCACCGCAGTCTTTTTGCCAGTCGAACCGAATTTTTTAATTTCGGCGACAATGCTTTGCCAATCAGAGTGACTAAATGGAGTGTAATTGATCATAATGTCTTTTTTATCCACACCTTTGCCTACTAAATAAGCTTCCAGAATTTTGTTGGTGGTCCGTGGATAGACATAATCTGTTCCGGCTAATACCCAGCGTTTCACTTCGATATCGTTCATCAAGTAGTCGATTGCCGGAATGGCTTGTTGATTGGGTGCTGCTCCCGTGTAAAACACATTTTTTGAAGACTCTTCACCTTCATATTGCACCGGATAGAATAGCAGTCCGTTCAATTCTTCGATGACAGGTAAGACTGATTTACGTGAGACGGAAGTCCAGCAACCGAATATCGATGCAACTTTGTCCTTGGTTAGCAATTGCCGTGCTTTTTCGGCAAACAATGGCCAGTCTGAAGCTGGATCAACAACCACTGCTTCAAGCTTTTTACCGAGTAGACCGCCTTTTTTATTTTGCTCCTCAATCAGCATTAACATGGTGTCTTTTAGCGTGGTTTCACTAATCGCCATGGTGCCAGAAAGGGAATGCAATATACCGACTTTAATTGTTCCTGTGTCTTTTTTAGGTTCATCGGCACTGTTGGCCGGGCTGATGCAAGCGATTAATAGCAGTGCCGAAAACACACTGATTAAGCTTTTTTTGTGTAAATATTTTGTCATGTGTAAACTCCTGAAAAATTGAATCGTTCTAAATTTGCAATTGAACATTAAGATTAAGTGCGTGGACATCTTTACCTGATGCGTTAGATGAGTAATCCAGACCCTTGGTGAGTAGATCGCCATATTGCCAGCTCAAGGATATGCGCGCGTTATGACCATCAATCACATAGTTAACTCCAGCCTCGAATACATCACGATCAGAACTGGTACTTGGCATCACGTTGACGTAGCGCACAAATGGTTGAATGAGACCGATACCGATTTCTTGTGGGAATAAATACATGCCACTAAAATCGACAGCATCACCTTCAAACATGGCAAAACCCTCACCGGCATCGCGTGAAGCCCGACTATATCCTGAGGAGATCTCGTAATTTTTGTACTCGCCGTTGAAGGTGGCAACACCGCCGTTAGCGAATACTTTTTCCAGTAATAAATCGACAGTAGTTCCGCGGAAATCGCCAGCATCTGTTGAGAGACCAGCACCGTCTTCTTGATACTGATTGGAAACAGCCAGCGTTAGAATATCGCCGCCTTTACCGTAATAAGTCCCCGAAGTGTAATAGCCTGGGTTTTTCTCAACATCCCAGAAGTTGTATGCAACACGTTGTGCAAAAAGAACATTGTCGTCACCATTGGCTCCACCTCGTAACCCACGGAAGAACCCAACAGCGTATTGCAAACGACCGTCAAAAAAAGAGCCCCAGACTGTGGCGCCATCATCACGTCCGAATGAACCTGCGGAGGTGCCATCAGATTTGATTGTCAGGTTAAAATCTGCTGGTTCAAACGGAGTGCCTGCACTAAAAATGTTATAAACCGCACTGTAAAACGGACCGTTCATCTCACGGCGCTCAGCTGGAACCAGCATGCGTCCAACCCATAAGTTATACATCGGATCCACTTCGAATTTAGCGATTGCATCCAGCACGCGTACTTCACCACCGTTATTACAGGTCTGGCAGTCGGTATTGAATTCCAGTTTTATATACTCATGTATCTGGGCGTTGAGATACAAACGCATGTTGTCCACGTTGAAATCGTTAGTCCAATTGCTGCCACGAGCACCATCTTCGACTGCTCGAAAACTGGTGCGCAATCCTGCACCAATACTGATCCATTTGGTCTCATCAATTTTGAATGTTGCACCAGCACTGGATAACGATGCATAGCCTGACAAAGCAACAACGATTGCAGCTACCGATAACGATTTGAAACATTGCCGCCAGCTAAGATGCTGATAAAAATTAGTCATACTCACTCCCCCGCAGATTTTTGATTGCTTGTTTGGATTAAGAGATACAGCCAATATTGTTGGCATGTGCTGATTATCTTGCTTGGGAGAAGGTATTCACAATGCGTCAATTAACTCATCAGTCAAATGACGTATAACAAAGCAAATCGACATGCTTTAAAGTATCTAGTGGATTAAAATTTTGAACATTAAGCCTATGAATTATCAGATGCATGTACACCAGCTGTGCCGAACGTTGAGTCTATCTATCCTTCTTGTTATCAACGCTGGCTGTTCATCAACAGCCGAAAAACAAGTTGACGTGCTTGAGCCCGAGCAGGTCAGCAATATGCAATTCGGAATCAATAACCCAGCAGAAATATTTAAAACGCCATTGCCAAAAGTGAAAATTTCCTCCCAGGTAACTGCTAATCTGACTGAATCGGGATATTCATTCATTACGCAAGATAGCAATACCTATAGTCATGATTTAACAGTGCAAGTCGGATCAATTAAGCATGGTTCAACACCCGTTGGTTTTTCATTCAACGCTGGCAATCCCAACCCACGTGCACTTGATTATCAAAAGTCTGATGTATTACCGTTGACTTGTTCGTTGATATCCAGACTTCAGCCTGAACAACGTGCTGATCTGACCATGGACTTCGTTGCCAAAAGCTATTTAAGTGATACAGCGCAGTCTAGTGAAGACAACATATTGGTAGAAAAGCTGGTGAACGACATGAGTACTGTTTGTTTCAATCTGCTGAATAATTTGCAAGTAAAGAGACAACCACGTAATCATTCGAACGAAACTGCAAAGTCAGGGTGGATGCCAGATGTTGAAATCAGGAATGTATCTGAATCTGATACTGAAACAGGGACTGTTACTAACTTTGAGGTGGAATCACAGGCGGAAAAAAAACAGGACAATACTGATTTTACAGGGGATGTTATTCAACCAGTGAAAATAAAACAGTCTGGTGATGAACAGCTACAAGAGGAAGTTAAAAAAAAGGTCGCCGTAAAACAGGGTAAAAAAGAATCGCGTAAGCAACTTATTATCAACAACCAGGGTTCACCGTTGACGATTCAATTCGGTCATGAGCGTAAATAAACAGATGTGTTATAGAAGCTTGATAATATTAAATCACTGTGTTGATCGAAGAAATACGTTCAAGCGTGTATCCACACGCGCATGTAAATCGAAAAGGCTTTCGTGATTGCAGTGCCGTTCATTATGGGCTTGTCTCAACACAGAACCATGAACAACAAACAGCGCGTTATTTTGTGCCTGCTTGCAGCATTGGCGAGTTTCGTTCTCTGGTGTAGTGGAGTAGGAGGGCCGGGAGAAAAATATCTGTAGCCAGATAAGTCATAGCAAACGCTAGCCTTACTCTGTCATCTTTCTTTAACATCTATTAATCCCCCGCTAGATTAGTAATTTCATCTAAGTTTCCTTTCTTGATTGTAAAGTGAAATTGCGCCTAGAACGTTACCAAGCCCTATGCCGGAAAGTAAGCATGCGCTGAGTATTCCAAGCAAAGACACGTAGATATACATGTAGTCATGAAATAAAATTAATACTATAAAAATATAGGTAAATAACCCAAAAATTAAATGTCGCATAATAATAACCTCGATTAATCAACTATGTGCAAATGTCAAATAGAAAACAATCTCAAGAGAATATTTCTTGATTGATAGCATTACATAAATATAAATTAAAAGATGTTAACTATTACCAATTAGAAATAAATAAGGGTCAAACTACTTGATATGGTGTTTATCAAGTAACGCTATTGATTAAAGGAACCAGAATTAAATAACTTCCGAAACTGACAGAGGATTCTGCTCGGGTTCTAGGTAGGATAATAGGCGTATAAGTGAGCTATATAAATATTTGACTAACGCCGAAATGGGGTGACAAGACCAGTTAGTTTCGCGGGCTTTTGATGCGGGTTCCCAAGTATTACTTTATAAGGTCATGGTCAACGCAATTCATCAAAACATTTCTAAAATTCGCCGTGACTATAATTCATGGGTGGCCAATGAAACCATGGAAGATTATGCGTTGCGTTTTGCTCCGCGTAGTTTCCGCAAGTGGTCAGAATTTCAGGTTGCCAGCACCGCTTTTGGCTCTACTTCATTTCTGGTATTGGAGGCAATTGGTGGCTTTCTCTCAATTAACTACGGTTTCACCAATGCGTTTTGGGCAATTCTGACTGTTGGATTGATCATTTTTATCACCAGCTTTCCAATCAGTTATTACGCAGCTCGCTACAATATTGACATCGATCTACTCACGCGCAGCGCTGGATTTGGCTATTTCGGCTCGACAATTACGTCATTAATTTACGCGTCATTTACCTTTATCCTGTTTGCGCTGGAAGCCTCGATCATGTCGTTAGCAATTCAGCTGTATTTCCAGATACCTCTCGCAATTGCGCATATTATTAGCGCAGTCATTGTTATTCCAATCGTCACCTTCGGCATCACTACCATCAGTCGCTTACAGTTGTGGACAATGCCAATTTGGCTGGTGTTGCTGGTAATTCCTTATTGCGCGGTGATCCTTAAAGAACCTGAAGCGATTCTTACACTCAACGCTTATTTCGGGATAGCAGCCAGCGGTCAGGACTTCAACTGGTTGTTATTCGGTAGCGCCGCGACTATTGCTTTTTCAATGGTTGCACAAATAGGTGAGCAGGTCGATTTTTTACGTTTCATGCCTGAGAAAACCAAGCAAAACAGGGTGCGCTGGTGGGCTGCGACCCTTATTGCCGGTCCTGGCTGGATTGTTTTTGGCGTGGCCCGGCAATTAGGTGGTGCTTTGCTTGCCCATCTTGCTATTAGCCAAGGTGTGGCAGCGGAACATGCCCACGAACCCACTCAAATGTACTTCATCGCTTATAGCAAAGTGATTGATAATCCAGAGTGGGCACTGGCAATTACTACGTTGTTTGTGATTATTTCACAGGTAAAAATCAATGTCACCAATGCGTATGCTGGATCATTAGCCTGGTCGAATTTCTTTTCTCGATTAACCCATAGTCATCCAGGGCGGGTTATCTGGCTGTGGTTTAATGTTTTGATTGCACTATTGCTGATGGAGTTTGGCGTGTTCGGTGCTCTGGAAAAAGTGCTGGGGCTGTTTTCCAATGTATCTATTGCATGG
The DNA here is from genome assembly GCA_965224565.1 of Methylococcales bacterium. Classification (GTDB taxonomy): domain Bacteria; phylum Pseudomonadota; class Gammaproteobacteria; order Methylococcales; family DRLZ01; genus DRLZ01. Next base: position 2,549,559 of record CBDCZN010000002.1, read on the forward strand.
ATCAGTGCCGTGGCAGCAGAACTGCTTATCAACAAACCGCTTGGATTAACCCCAAAAATAGTAGAATTCAAGCGTGCTTATTTACCCGACCTCAACCCAGTCGGCATTATTTCCACGCTGTGTGCATCGATCATCGCGATACTGGCTTATCTCGGGGCGTTCGGTGAATATGCACAAGCATTTTCAGCTTTTATTGCGTTAGGAATTGCGTTTACTCTGGTTCCCGCAATAGCCTGTTTCACCAATTATCGTCATTATCTGGCGCGCGCACGGCATTACAAGCATGAGACTGTGCCACGCCAGTGTTGTATTTGTAACAACTCCTTTGAACACGAGGACATGGCGTATTGCCCTGCTTATCAAGGTAGTATCTGTTCGCTATGCTGTTCATTGGATGCGCGTTGCCTGGATGCTTGCAAACCAGGTGCCAGGATTGATGATTATCTGGTGAAAATTGCCAATTGCTGTCTGCCTTTGCGTATGTCTTTAAGTTCCAGGCTACGATTGATACGTTTCGCTACATTATTTGGATTTCTAGCACTGCTTACCTTGATTTTTATAGGCATTATTTATTTCCAGGATTTGCTGATTGCCGAACCCAATAGCCCATCTTTCCATCTTTTGCTGAATAATTTTGTCAAGGTATACAGTTCTACTTTGGTGTTCATTGGTTTATGTACCTGGTGGTTGATTTTAAATGATGAAAGTCGGCGCGTGGCACATGATGAAACCGCAAAACAGACACAATTGCTGTTAACAGAAATAGCGGAACATAAAATCACTGACAGTAAATTACAGAAAACTATGCAAGTCGCTGATAATGCCAACATCGCCAAGAGCCGGTTTCTCAGCAATATGAGCCATGAATTACGTACGCCGCTGAACTGTATTGTCGGCTATTCGCATATTTTGCATCAAGACTCGGCAATGCCAGAACACAGACGTGAAGCGGTGGAAATATTGAAGCGTAGTGGCGAGCATTTGTCCTCATTGATTGAGGATATACAAGACATTGCCGGGATAGAAGCTCGCAAGTTTGAAATTCGCTATCAAACGGTTAATTTTCCTGCATTCATTGAACATCTGGTCAATATTTTCAGAACCCAAACTGAAGATAAAGGACTTGTATTTCATTGTCAGGTAATTGATCAATTACCGAATAACATTCGTGGTGATGAAAAGCGCATCAGACAAGTGTTGATTAATTTGCTCAACAATGCGATTAAATTTACGTCTACTGGTGAAATAATATTTCGTATCAGCTATCGAAGTGAGGTTGCCAGCTTTCAAATCATCGACAGTGGCGAAGGCATCGAACAGCAATACATTGAAGAAATATTCCAGCCTTTTACGCGGTTCAGCAAATCAACAGGGAATGCAGTTGTCGGTAGCGGATTAGGCTTAACAATCAGTAAAATTTTGACTGAATTAATGGGCGGAGAGTTGACTGTTACCAGTGTTGTCGACAAAGGCTCCAGGTTTAGTGTGCGGCTCTTGCTGCCAAATGTGAATACAGTTGTTGAAACACCACAAGAAGACAATATCATTGGTTTTCAGGAAGCCACAAAAAACATTCTGGTTGTCGATGATCAACTGGAACAGAGTAATCTGATTATCACCTTGCTGGAGCCATTAGGTTTTCATGTTGACAAAGCAGAGTCTGGTGAGCAATGCCTGGCTATGGTACAAATGCTGATGCCAGACTTGATTCTTCTGGATCTAGCAATGCAAGGTATCGGTGGAATGGAAACCGCCAGGCAACTGCGGCAACAAGGTATTGAAATACCGATTCTGGTGTTAAGTGCAAATACCTATCCAGCAGACAGACAAGCTGCGATTGATGCTGATTGTAATGGTTTTCTAAGCAAACCGTTACAAATAGCAGACTTGCTTGATACACTTAAACTACATTTGTCACTTAGCTGGATATATCACGGTAAGCAAACGCAACCAATTAATCCATCAGCCGATCAGCCTATGATACTGCCACCAACTAACATCATTAATCAGTTGGTTCAATACGTGCGTATCGGAGATTTGTTAGGTTTGAAACAGCAACTCAACGAGTTAATTATCACCGATCCTGGTTATCAGCCTTTTGCACTGCGTATACGAGCATTGGCGAATGAGTTTCGTATCGGAGAAATTAAAACCATACTTAATGAGCAAACCGGAAAACAACTCAGCTAATGTTTTCAGCCATTCAAAGTGATGATAAGCCAATCACTTCTTACTACAAAGAAAGACAATCTGATGGTTACTGAAAGGAATGCTGTAACAAAAGGCATTGTTCTAATTGTCGATGATGCACCTGGTAATCTGGCGGTCTTGTCAGACATGTTATCTGAAGCGGGTTACCGTGTTTTGGTTGCTACAGATGGACTTTCTGCGCTGGAACAAATTGAATATCTGAAACCAGACATTATTTTGCTGGATGTGGTGATGCCTGGAATTGATGGTTTTGAAACCTGCCATCGACTTAAGAATAATCGATCAACCAGGCACGTTCCTATTATATTCATGACCGGATTAAGTGAGCTGGAAGATTTGTTAAAAGGCTTTGGTGAAGGTGCTGTGGATTATATTGTCAAACCTATCAGACCAGCCGAAGTGTTGGCGAGAGTTGAAGCCCAATTATCTCAAGCCCGCAATATCCAAAGAGCGGAAGATACACTGGATCATATTGCCTTTAGTGCCGTGGCATTTGATCGTTCAGGACTGATTACCTGGCTCACTGCAACTGCAGTAAAAGTACTTTACGATTGCTTTCCGGAAATGTTGATTGCAGGTGATGAAATCAATAAAGGGGACTGCTTGCCGAAACCGATACTCGATCAAATTCGCCGATTGATTAAAACGTCTGCATCTGTTGATACAACGATTGCTAACGGTATTCAGGTGGGGAGTGAATTTATCGGTAAAATTATCCCATGTCATCACACAGACGAATATATGTTGCTGATTCAAAAACGTACTCAGGAATGGGATCTTGATTCATTGAAAACATCATTTGGATTAACCGCCAGAGAAGCGGAAATTCTGATGTGGATCTCAAGGGGAAAAACCAACAAGGAAGTAGGCTTGATATTGAATACCAGTCCCAGAACGGTGAATAAACATCTTGAACATGTCTTTGAAAAACTTGGAGTTCCTACCAGGACTGCAGCGGTTGTTAAGGTGTTATCTAACAGCAATTCAGTGAATGATTAATCAGTAAGCAATCACGGATTCAGGTAAAAGTTACTAGGTTTGATGTTTTACTCTCCGCACATGAAAATCTAGTATCCTATGCACGCCTCTTTTGCGGATAACTGCGTTGAAAAACCTTGCTGTAGAGTGACTACAGCTAAGATTTCCCGCCTTACTCTCCACAAAATATCACGCACACAAAATGCCAGATTTTCATGTGCGATGAGTATAGTTCAGTCATGATTCTGTGCTAATTCACTGCGTTAGGAAAATACAGGTATAAAAAAACGGGCTGATCGTTAAATCAGCCCGTCTGTTTAGATATTACAAGAAAACTTCTTTCTTATAAGTGATCAGACTCTTAAGGTATTAAACTCTCAACATAGTCTCCGATGTCAACTGCCGAGCAACGAGTACAGTCGTCTGCCAGAGAATCTGTGATCAGCGCTGCGCCACGAATACCAAATATATAGCGAATATTTAATAACCCATCGGTTAAAGCATCGACTTTTCCATTGCCATCAATATCTGTTATGCCTGAAGCTGCGCATTGTTCTATAACAGTTTCTATTTCTGAAGCTTCACAGTTAGTACAATTATCTGACACGGCATCTTCAATCAAACTATTGTCTCGGATACCAAACATATGTCGAATTATTAATAATCCATCTGTTAACGCATCAACACTGCCATTTCCATCGACATCCAGTGAGCATTGAGTTTCTATTACTTCTGCAGTGATTTTGATTTGTACAGTTGCAAGATTTGATACAGCGCCTTCGTTATCTTTCACCGTGTAAGTGAAAAAATCATTAGTAGTTGCTGAACCATCATGCGTATAAGTAATCTTGCCTGTAATAAGATCAACGCTGGTCGTGCCATGAATCGGAGCAGTGACTATGGTGACTGTATCCTTGTCTAATGTACCATCACTGTCACTGTCATTGTTGAGTACAGTAATCGTCATAATGTCACCAGACTCAATTGAACCAGCTATGTCGTCTCGAGCCAGCGGTGCTGTATTGACATCTGGTACTATTACTGCAATTGATACTGTCGCAATATTCGACACTGCACCATCATTATCATTCACTGTGTAAGTGAAAGTATCGCTGGTTGCCGCTGAGCCATTATGAGTGTAAATAACCTCACCACTGATCAGATCAATCGTGGCATCGCCATGAGTTGGAGCAGTGACAAGCGTGACGCTGTCTTTGATTAATGTACCATCACTATCACTGTCGTTGTTCAGTACCGGGATAGAGATGCTGTCGCTTGAATTAACCTGGCTTGTCAGGTCATTCTGCGCCACAGGTGCGATGTTGATGTACGGTACTATGACCGCAATTGATACTGTGGCAATATTCGATACTGCATCATCATTATCATTCACCGTGTAAGTGAAAGTATCGCTGGTTGTCGCTGAGCCATCATGAATGTAAATAACCTCACCACTGATGAGATCAATTGTGGCATCACCATGAGTTGGAGCAGTGACAATAGTGACACTATCACTGACTAAAGTACCATCACTATCAGTGTCGTTGCTCAGTACTGGAATAGTAATGCTGCTGCCTGAATCAACTTGAACCGTCGAGTCATCTTGCGCCACAGGTGCGATGTTTATAATGCCGCCACAGTTTTCGTTAAAAGACGCAGTTGACATGACCCGTACCGGGTCGTCATTAGAGATATCTGTACTGATACCTAATGAACCATCATTACCAAAGCTACTCGAGTCGGTAACTACTTGGCCGCTCATATTAAAAGTCCAATAACCAACTAATCCAGTGCTATTCATTGCCACGCTTTGGTTATAGTTGTCATTGATCTGAGTACCACTGCGAGCGATGTCCCAGAATCTGACTTCATCTAAATTACCAGCTAAATAACCTCTGTTACTTCGACCTAATGCTTGCACTGGTAGAGTGCCAGTCCACGTTCCTGTAGCATCGAGTAATCCATTGATGTATAGCGATACCTCAGATTCTGATCGGGTAATTGCTAAATGTGTCCAGGTGTCTGGCAGCATTTCAGTATCTGCAACTACAACATCTGAGCCTGCATATAACCTTGCTTTACCTCCATAAAAATTAATATCTGGCCCTGGTCCTTCTTGACCGATGAAGCCATCTTTATTGTCAATACCAGGTGCTAACTTGATCCAGCCTTCGATGGTAAAATCATTGGCAAAGCTCATATCCGGGATATTCACCCAGTCTTTGTTGCCATCAAATGCCATACTCATACCACAGCTGGTATTTTCTTGTGTGATTGTCAGATTGACTGTCGCAATATTCGATATTGCGTCATCATTATCTTTCACTGTGTAGATGAAACTGTCACTTAATGATAACGAGCCGTCATGAGTGTAATTGATTTCGCCTGTAGTCAGATCAACTGTGGCAGTGCCATGAATCGGAGCACTAACAATACTGATACTGTTATTGACTAATGTGCCATCGCTATCAGTGTCGTTGTTCAGTACTGGTATCAGTACAGTGTTTCCTGCTACTGTCTCCGCTATGTCGTTTCTTGCCACAGGGATATAGTTGGAGTCATTCTCTGCAGGTAATCCATCGGTATACCAAACTATTAAATCCTTGGTAATCCAGTTCGCTTTATGCGAATTAAAACCGATTCTAACCGGCCCGGATAAATCTGGTTGCCATGGATGAGTGCTGTAATCAACTTCGAAGTGATCTAAAATAGCACCGTAGATTGTTGTGATTTTTCCTGTGACCCATTTTGGGCTGACTGAGCCATCCAAACGACGATTGACATCAATTCGAAAAATATAGTCTGTATTGGCTTCAGCCCAAGTTGCTGGATGTTCACCAATGGCTTGAAAGCTGCCATCTGCAAATCCCATGTGTTTGACTTTACCACCTCCAGCTAAATCCAGATTATATGACCATGCATTGATAGGTTCTGATGCCAGTTGATTGTCTTGCATGAACAACATGGCAAATGATTGAATACCACCCACAGTATTAATACTAAAAGTGGATTGCATTGTGTACGGCCGATTGGGATCAATTGCCGTATTCAGTCGCGTAATATGCTGGTTGTAGGTACCACCTGTCATGGCGATGTTATCAGCAGTTACCGAGAATGGAAAAGGCTCTGGCGTAGGTGCTTGTTCCACCCATGCTCCTGGTGTATTTCCAGTGTGAAACTCGTCAACAATCACTGTCGCAGGATCGGGAGAAGGATGCGCAACCGGGACTTGTGTAATCGTGAGATTAACAGTCGCAATATTCGATACTGCACCTTGATTATCGTTCACTGTATAAGTGAATATATCACTACTGGTTATTGTCGCATCATGAGTGTAAGTAATCTCACCCGTAGCCAGAACAGTAACTGTCCCATGACTTGGTGGCGTTACGATATTGACACTACTACTATCGATAAAGCCATCGCTATCGCTGTCGTTGTCCAGAACCGGAATCGATGCTGTGGCTCCCGAATCAATTGCAGCAACCGGGTCATCTTGTGCGACTGGTGTAATATTGCGAGGGCTTCCACATTCTTCGTCGAAAGGAACGCGCGTTGGGTCGTCAGTACCGATAGCGGTTCCGATACCCAAGAAGCCATGATTGTTCCGTTCACTCGAATCAATGACAATCTGGCCACTCCCGTCAAATGTCCAGTAGCCGACTAATCCTGGACTGTTGGTGGCTATATGTTGGTTGAAGTTTTGGCTGATTTGGCTATCACTGCGCGCGATATCCCAGATTCTTACTTCATCGAGTTTACCTGCCAGAAAGCCTTGGTTGCCTCGACCTAGAGCTTTAAAGTAAACTCTGCCACTCAAGCTGCCTGTTGCATCTAATTGACCATTTATAAACAACGTCAAATTGGATTCTGAGCGCGTGATTGCTATGTGAGTCCAGGTTTCAGGCGATATTGCTGTGGTGGCAATAATACGGTCTGAACCCCAATATAGTCTTACTTTTCCCGCATTAAAATTAATATCTGGTCCAGGACCTTCCTGACCTAACAACGCGTCTTTGTTATCGATACCACTTGCGAGCTTGACCCATGCTTCTATTGTGAAGTCATTCTTCAATGTGATATCAGGAATGTTGATCCAATCGTTTACGCCATCCATCAACATTTCATATCCACAAACACTAGAAGAAGCAGATAGTGTGATTGATACAAGTGCTTCATTTGAAATCGCGCCGTTATTATCATCTACTGTATATGAAAAGGAGTCGCTGGTTGCTAATGAGCCATCATGAGTGTAAGTGATGGCTCCAGTGTTAGGGTCGACATTGACAACCCCATGCTGAGGCTGAGTGATAATGACTACACTGCCGTTATCCAACGTTCCATCATTGTCGGTATCGTTGTTGAGAACCTCTATCACCTGGCTTGTATTGGCAGCGACTGTCGTTTCATCAGCGAAAGCGAGAGGTGATGCATTACTGTTTGAACAACTGTCTCCTACTAAATAGGTAGCAGTCAAGGTTTCGTTATGATCTGGTAGCGTGTAATTGAAAGATGCTGTTGCAGCGTTCGACCAATTGTCAAAACTGTACTGTATATTATTGATACATACAGTTTGTGGTGCTGTAACAACGCTTTTAAATCCAATTGCATTATCATAAACAAGTGGCGTGGTGATGACTTCTTCATCAAGAAATAAGGCAATGCCACTGGGTTGTGAATTAAAAGTGATGTCGACCTTTTCTGGATAGAGATGTATCGATTTTGTGGTAATTAATCCTTCTGAATCTGTTACTTCAACTGTGATATCAAAACCGGTTTCACTAAAAAATGAATGACCTGATGTGGGAACATCAAAAGTGCCGGAAGAACCAAAAAAAGGCTCAAATTCAGGATGTGTGTGCTCATTATGAGCAAGATTAATCGTCCATTTGTAACTATTTTCAGTTAAAACGCCATCAGCATCAGTCGCGCTTGCGGCGAAAGTGATAGTGTCTCCAGCACGGAATGTTGAACCTTCGACAGGCTCAAGCATGGTAACTACAGGTTTTGACCCAACTGTAATAGTGATCGGCGGATCTAATGTTGTGGTTTTACCCGAGTCACTAACCTGTAGACGTGCCTGGAATGACCCACTTTCAGGGTAGATGTGTGTAACATTGGCTCCGGTAGCCTGTTCTCCGTCTCCAAAGATCCATACATATTCGAGAGAATCATTTTCTGCATCGGTAGCAGCACCACTAAATTGAACTGATAATGCTGGTTCACCAGCTGTTATATCAGCTGTTGCTAGGGTAATCTGTGGTGCTTGATTGTCATCGTTATAGCTGATCTTTCGTATAGCACCAGAATTGCCTGAAAAACTGATATCGCTGGCTACTTGAAGATAATACAACGCTCCATCAGCACCTTGTTTTATGTCAACGATAAGCCCGGCAGTATCCTGGAACGCATTATCAGTTACCACTGCACCATTGCTGTCGAAGGTTAAATAACGTAGATTCTGGCGAACATAATCGCCATAAAAATAGGTGTTTGCAAAGGACTGTGGAAATTGTGAACCGTGATAAACGACACCACCTGTTACTGAAGCGCCTTCACCATCATGCTCGTATGTGAATAACGGAGGATCATACGTTTGATTTGTGTTTGAGCAGGTAGTCCCCTCACAAAAAGGCCAGCCAAAATTAGCGCCTTTTCGGCCGATATGTATGTCTTCATTCGAAATAGCATTGTTATTACCGCCAACTTCTCCAATAAATAAACGCGGTCCGATTGAACCTGTTACATGTAAATCCCAGCGCGCGCGCCATGGATTTCTCAGGCCATAGGCCCAAACCTCATCCAGATTGCCTCCCGGACCATCGACAAACGGGTTATCCGAAGGGATGCTTCCATCACTGCCAATGCGAATGATTTTTCCGCGTGCATTGGTCAAATCTTGCGCATCAAGTCCATTAAACTGTTCGCCAGTTGTTAAATAAAGATAACCATCTGGACCAAAACTCAAGCCCCCACCATGATGATAGACATGGGAGAATAATTGAGGATCTTTCCAGATGACGACTTCACTACCTATACTCGCCGTGTTGTTATTATGAGTGAAGCGAGAAACGTAGAGTCGTTTGTCCGAGTTACGATGATAGGAAGCATAGATATAAGGGGTGCCTGGAAACCCAGGATCCAGGACAATATCCAGCAAACCACGCTCACCACCCACATTGATATTGCTAATTGTTAGATAGGGTTGTAAAACCGGGCTAGTCAGGCTCGGGTCTATCATCCAAATCTGACCAGTTTTTTCAGTCACTAACATATTGCCATCTGGCAAGTAGACCATTGAGGTTGGATAATTGATTTCGGAGATGACTAATTGATCTTGAAACAAAGGAGGAAGGGCAAACGCAAGCCGACTCGAACCAAATAATGTAAGCCACATGCACAGCAGTAAAAATATTGTCTTGTAATTGACAGATATTTGGTGTCGGTTAGCTGATATGCTGTTGTTCGTCATAGTGTTTCTCTCACGTGTTATAGTCAAAATCCAAACCTTTTTATAAACCCTTTACGCATTGGTCGTTTGATTGACCAATGACGCTTTACGCTATTACACGTACATATTTTTCAGAGTTAGCATTTTTTACAGATTTGTGATCAACCATATTCAATGGTTAAAGAGAAACTTGAATAGTGAATGCTGTGAAATGCGTACTGTAATACGCTGCCAGAATCACTTCTATGTGAGATTAACCTACTAAACCATGTGGAAACTTTTGGACGCTGACAGGTGGTAAGTTTTCAACGCTGATTGACAGCCATTGGAGGAATCTGTTTCGCATTCGACGTACGATCAAGCAGGTAGCTCCAGAACGAAATCCCATGCTTACGACAGGTTTTCTCTAAACTGGCAAAGGTGTCCCTGCATTGCCGGCCTGCTTCACTGCGTGTGTCCCCGCTGATCTTGCGTTTCTTGACATAATCCCGAATATACCTTTCACTCAGGTTATTGTGCAAGGGGGTACAGCTATAACACGATGTAAACAATTCTTTTGATAAAACAGTAGGTTTGTTAGTCTTTCTCGGGGTGCTGATTTTAAATAATGTGGAACTTAAAGTAAAAACGAGGATCAATACCTTATCTTGCTGATATTAAGAGGAAAAGGAAATGGCTGAAGTCGTCGCTCACGAAGGGAATCAATTCACTCTTCAGGTCACTGTCACACTCACCGGTAGTTTACTGGAAATGGAAAAAGCGATCCTGGATGGATGCAATGAGATGGGAAACGTAGCCACAGCACAAGCCCTCCAGAAATTTGATACCGACGGCAGCCCAATCAAACTGGGTGAGGTCAAACTGACAGTGCGCGATAAAACCAATAAAATTTACCAAACACCGTATGGTGGTGTCCCCATTCAACGCTATGTGTATCAATCGTCAAAAGGCGGAAAGATCGATTGCCCGCTGGAAAATAATGCTCAGATAATCAGAGGAGCGACGCCAAAATTTGCGCAACAAATCTCACACAAATACGCGAACATGAATGCCCCGGCCGTCTGTCAGGATTTACATGACAATCATCACCGAACAATCGCCCATTCCTATTTGCAAGATGTCAGTGATTGGGTTGGCAGTATTGCACAGGCGAAAGAAGAGATCTGGGACTATGCAACACCAACACTCAATGAAGCGATTAGCACCGTTGTTGTCAGCTCAGATGGTGCCTACATCCTGATGCGAGACGATGGATACAGAGAAGCCATGGTGGGTAATATTTCACTGTATGATGTCACCGGAAAACGGCAACACACCATCTACATCGGAGAAGCCCCTGAATATGGTAAAGGGACTTTTTTACATCGCCTGGAAAAAGAAATTAGCACGGTAAAAAAACATTACCCAAATGCACTCTACTTAGGCATCGCCGATGGCGCAAAAAGCAATTGGACATTTCTGGAAACACACACCAGTCGCCAGCTCTTGGATTTTTTTCATGTGACTGAATACCTGGCAACCGTTGCTTACGCGGCTTACCCAGGAAAAACCGATAAACCCAAGCGAGACATTTGGCTCAATGAACGGTGTACACAGCTCAAGCATGACTCAAAAGCCGTCGAAGCACTGATTGCAGAAATGGAGCAATTAGCCAAGAAAACGAGCCTGACAAAAACAATCAAAGACGATTTATTGGCGGCGTTGACTTATTTTATCAACCATCGTCACATGATGGATTATGCGACACAGGTGAACCAACAATTACCCATTGGGTCGGGTGTGACTGAGGCCGCTTGCAAAACATTGGTGAAGCAACGTCTTTGTGGATCTGGAATGCGCTGGAAAGACAAAGGTGCCAAAGTGATTTTGTCTTTACGAGCTCTTGTTCAATCAAAAGGGCGCTGGCAACAATTTTGGGGGAATATTGAACAATATGGCGCACAAGTATGTATGTAGGATAACATTATTTTAAATCAGCACCCTCCTAATGTTCAGGTAAGTGATTGAGTAACTGGAGAATAATAGATGGCCAAAAACAAGGTTCAATTTCAAAAAGGGTACAGTTTATCTGCATTTATCGCTGATTATGGAACCGAGGATCAATGTTAGCAAGCGCTGTTTCAATGGAAGTGGTCATCTGGCTTTTGTTGTCCGCAATGCGGTCATACCCAGGCACATCGTATCAAAACGCGTCAATTGTATCAGTGCAAGCAGTGTCATCATCAGGGCCACCGCATTAAAAAGCATTTGAAAACATGATTTTGGCGCGATAAGCATCGTTCCAAGCGGCTTTTCTCTTTTTCTTTGCAAGGCTGAGAGAAGAAGCTTCCTGTTGAAACAAATTCAGGCAGAGATGACGAATACTCGTCATGATCGTAGCAGCATTTCCTTTGATTCGGCTCGCGTCGTCACCAAAGATGACATCCAGTCGCCAATGAAGCGGATTTTCAACGCCCCAGTGCCCACGTACAGCATTTGCGAAGGGCTTGGCAACCGCAGGAATCGAGTTGATGAAGTAACGACGCTCGAGAGATTTAGTCTTCCCTTGAAGGCATTCGCGCTCGACCATGCCAATGCTTTTTAATCCCTTCCATTGGTGGGTATTAGGAAGACTCAGCAAATCATCACTCACCCAGTATCGTCGTGTCTCCAACCTGCCATGCGCCTTATCGAGTTCTTCCTCATAGTCGTAATTGATACCTCTGAAGTGGTTGGCTTGCGCGGTGACAAAGAAATCTTCAACCGCTTCATGAAGCTTGCTCTGATTACCTTTCAATCCCAGTACATAATCCCCATTTTGTTCAATCACTTGTTTAGCAATCGCTCGTTGACAACCCATCGCATCAATCGTGATGATACAGCCCTTGAGTTCGAGCAATTTAAGTAGTTTCGGAATGGCTGTAATCTCATTAGATTTATCATCCGTTGCTTGTTGACCCAAAACCATGCGGTTGCTGCACGCCCATGCACTCACCATATGCAGTGGATTTCGGTCGTTCTTGCGGTCACGTGAACCGCGAGCTGTTTTGCCATCGATGGCAATGACTTCTCCACCTGTTACGGTCAATACCGATTGTGTCCAACTCATAAAACACTCGCGAAAACCGGTAGGTGATAGTCTTGAGAGAACATAGGCTATACAGTCGTGCGACGGGACTCCGTTCTCAAGTGCAATATATTGACGGAGCCAACTTAATTTTTCTTGACCAAAGTCTTCTATCGCTTCCCATCCATCTGCGCCGCTGGCAACCGCAGATAGAGTAAGGACAATGATGTCTATTAACTTATGTTATACCAATCCCAATAAGTTCTCATATATACCTTTCCATACAGGAAAATGTATTAACGATGATTATTTAACTAAGAATATATTGGGATTGGTATTACTTGTGGCGTTCTATCCTCGGGTCTTTTAGGGTGGAAAAATGATCTATTATGCTGGCTGTCATGAGAAATCCTTATGTAAGTTCTCATAATGATCTCCTAATCAATTGCATTCAATCAAGTTTTAATGCGGTGACCCTGGACCCACTACCCAATACCGGACGCCTCTATCGCTGGAACAGTTGCTGGTGGTTGATAAAAATCTTTAGGATTCCAGTATTTTTGAATGTTAATAGCTAAAGTTTCGGAGTTCATTTTACGTCTAAATAGCAAGGTGCAGGCCTGATTCATAACGCCTCAAGCCGCAATGTTTTTGGGTCAAGTTGCAGGACTTGCACGAAAAAGCAGTGTATGTGTGTTTCGATGGTTTCCAGTATTAACGTCACCGTATCACCCAAGATTGTTTTTAAGTCATCCAGCGCCCCAGTGATGATGGCTCGAAACACCTGCCATAACTTGGCTGCAAAGCTGATATTGGCACTGTTACTACACAGCGTCTGGCGTATTTTGGTGATCGTCTCACCACCGCTTGTTTGTTTGGCGATGACCAGCAGACAAAATCGAATCGCAGTTAAATGAATGGATGCAATGTAAGCCGCATAATGATTGCTTTGTTCTTTCAACAAACCGAGATGCAGCTTGGCTTCCTTAAAATACACTTCGATCGCCCAGCGCATGGCATACAATTCCAAGATATCTGTAGCTGTCAGGCTTGTATCCGTACATAAAAAGACTGCCCAGTCGTGTTTGCCAACCTGTGCTTTGGTTGACTGGTCTGCACCACGGACAAACAATAAACGAACCGTAATCCATTGCGCATCGTCTTTAGGCGTATGAGCGAGATTGAGTTCGACATCAACCACCTTCGCCTGGTAGCGTTGACCGGGGATGGTCTTCCATTGCTTGCGAATGCGGTGTTGGTAAAGAGCGTTGACATCCAGTGCGCGCCGAATCATTTTGCCATGTGTGTATTCACTGATCCGATACTTCAATTTGCTTTTCTTCATTCTCAAAATAGCGACCAAATTCGTTTCCTGACACAGGCGAATCATGGCTTTGCTTCCAAACCAGGCATCCGCAAGCAGATAACGACCGTCAATACCGGCTCGCAAGGCGCGCCGAATCATCGTGGCAACCATCGCAGGCTTGGTTTGTTGAACAGCCACGCGATAACGCTTGGCAGCGGTGCTGCGCCCATCGTTAAACGGCTGCGCTAATGCTTGCGCGTTCGTTTGACTGGTATAGCGTTCATTATCCAGCGGTACAAACCCGTCTTCACAGCTTAATCCCAACGTCAGGACTTGTTGTCCCATCATGTGCCGCCCTGTGGTGTGGTCAAAGTGGCTGGAAAGGCCAGGCATCTTTTTTCCAAAGCGTTGGACGATTGAGTCATCGACCACAAAGGCTTTTTTAATCGTGCGACGCAATGACTTGACGGCTTTATCAGCAATCAGCGTATGACAACGTCGCCAGTTCAGGTCTTCTCGATTCAGGGTGTCATACAACACATCTTTACCCATTCCTTGCAAAGTGTCTCGGGCAAACATGCCGATTGAATCCTGTTTGAGCCATAACCACAGCGATAAGGTGTAAACCACTGTGTCAATCGGAGACCCGGAGCGTTTGTGAAATCCTGCACGACGCAGGATGGTATTCATTCCAATCTGCTTCCCGAGCGTGGCAAACACATTATCAATCAACAGCCCGCTTTCTTGTAATAAATCAACGGTTAGCGCTGGTAATGTTAGCAATTTTGAGGGATGATTCATTGGCGTCCTTTTGCGTTTTAGGTGATTTCAAGTCAACCTATATTATACGCTTTTAGGACGCACTTATCTTTTATAATCAATTGCTTGATGTACTTTTGCGAACTCCGAAACTTTAGTTAATAGGATCCCAATGCTTGGAAAATTTTCCTTTCCCCGGATGATCTTTGTCATATTGGGCTTTCAGATCATCGATATCAGGCAGGTTTGCTGTTTTTGCGTAAACAGCTGTACTATTTAGACTGATTAAAAACAAAAAACATATCTGGAACAATCGAATTTTCATTGTCAGCTCCCCTTTCTTTCGATTCTGGGTTTTATTATGTCCGCACAGATGGTTTCGCGTCAAAACATGGTTGGACAAGTCACTCAATGCTTGATGTATTTCCTTAATTGAGAGCAGACATCAGACATGTATTTGTAACATACACATGGTATGCAAACATCCGTTCAAATCCATATTAACTGTAAATGAGTTTAATACTAGAATTGTCCAGCAAGGACAAAGGCTCTAAACGCAATAATGAGGCATTTGGAGATGGTTATTTTTACGAAAGACGACGTTAAAGATGTGATTTAAGGGTTTTGCTAATCTTCTCAGCCACACGTTCCACACCTTTTAATGTCAGTTTCTTCTGTGGGCCTTTGATTTCGACGACATAGTTGCCAACAAGTCGTTGCGTTTTAACATTCACCAACTGAACCAAAAAATAAACAAATAAGTGACTTGCTTTATGAACCCGACCCATGACGACAAACTCAGCTCCAACTTGTTGTCCAAGTTTGGCAACAACATCATGATGGTCGAAGAGATACCCAACGCCCTGATTGGCGTTATGCTGGGCATTAGAATTAATGTGAATTAATTGATACCCGCCTTTGGCTTCCAATATTTTTTCAAGCATCGGTTTTATCGAAGCTGCACGCTCCTTTTCTTCCTGAATACGCGGGGCTAATGTCAAATCCAATAACTCGAATTCCAGGATAGCAATACGTGTTGTCGCATAGACTGAACCGCTTAATAGTATCCATAAGCAGATAATTTGATAGATCCACCATCGTGA
This sequence comes from Methylococcales bacterium, assembly GCA_965224565.1. Classification (GTDB taxonomy): domain Bacteria; phylum Pseudomonadota; class Gammaproteobacteria; order Methylococcales; family DRLZ01; genus DRLZ01. The sequence continues at coordinate 2,565,413 of CBDCZN010000002.1, forward strand.
AATAATTTTCATATTTTAATCTTTGAAGTAAACAACTTTGGATGTGGCTGCTGCCCTAGAACTCTAGGATTTTACAGTTCGGATTTGCTGTTTTATATTACAAATCCCAAAGTACACCTATCAGAAAAGATTATCAAACAATGGAGTAAAGCACCAATACAACTTGCTTGTGTGGTAGCCTAACACCTAGGAACGTGCATGAAATAACTTGAACAATTGACTTGTCTTTTTGCTCATCTTCGGTGTTGCGAAAACAGTTACATAGCTCACTATGCGCCTGTTTTCGCGCCTTGAATATGAGTAAAAATCCTACGTCAATTATTCAAGTTATTTCATGCACGTTCCTTACTTTTTCAGATTGATGATTCGACCCTCCGGTGTTGTCGATTAATTACGAGTAACGCTCACGCTACAACTTAAGATGTGACAAACATCTCGATCAAAACTTCCAAATCAATATTTAAAATCTGGGATTTCATTTGATGTATCGATTGCTGATGAATACTTCAGCGGTATCCACACATCAGAGTACGTGGATGTTCCGCTGGAATATTCACCATTATATTTACACTTGATGTGAGATTTGACAGATATTGGCAGGTCTAAGAGGCTGCCCGAGAATAGAGGCTGTAGCGAGAGAAAGTGGTTTGAGTCCATTTTTTCGATTAAAATGAGGCAAATATTTGCTGTACTTAACGAATTTAATCGGGAAAATGGGTCAAAATCCGCTTTTCCGCTGTAAGCTCTCTATTCTCGAACAGCCTCCAAGGTAACTCTGTGAACATGTCACAATTACCTGTCCGAAAGTAATTACTTTTATATCAACCCAGTCGGCTGCGCGATGGAAGTAGTAAGCCGCTACGCGCAGGGGACATTAATGTGACAACAACCACCAAAACAGCGATCTTCAACACAACCCAAAAGAGCTGACAAGATATCTGTTTCAGTAGGGAAACCCGATTAGAGTTCATGTGTACTCCTAATAAAGTATCGTATCGAAACAGTATTGATTCTATATCTCCACGCAAGACCTGTCAAATATGTTTCGATTCGATATCATTAGCTTGGCCGGATTGAATGATATACTTGAGCAAAGTTAGAAATATTTCTGCAATGCATTTATCGTATCGGCAGCACGCAGAGCATACGCCCATGATAAAAGTATCACTTATTTTTCAATCAGAAATGAATCGCTGGCCAGTCAATACGGCATTCGATGTCAATGATCTCCAACAGATCGCCTAATGAATCAGACTAATTTGTATCCGTTAATTGAACGGATTGGAAACCTGTTACGAACCGAACTCAGAAAGTCTGGTCATGATCTTGGTCTACAGCCTGTACACCTGGAGGCATTGCACTTCTTATCTATCTGCAATCGTTATTCAGATACTCCTATGGTAGTAACAGACTATCTTGGCGCAACCAAAGGCACTGTATCCCAAACACTAAAAGTACTGGAAACAAAGGGATATCTCACAAAAATAGTGGATATCAACGATAGGCGGGTTCAACATCTTAAGGTAACAAAGTCTGGCTATGAAATACTCTCGACTTTTCTGCCTCCAGCAATATTTTCCAACGCTAACAATCAGATTTCCGAATCTGACAACAATCAGATGACTATTCTGCTCACCCAAATGCTCAGGGAATTGCAGAGAGCCAACCAGTCAAAAACTTTCGGTGTTTGCAACAGTTGTAGTTTTTTTCGTTCCGACGGATCACAGTATCAGTGTGGCTTGACAAAAGAACCGCTTAGTTCAGGCGATAGCAATAAAATATGCCGTGAGCATTCACCAAAAATTGTCGAACATGAAGCTCAGTCGTCCGAAAACAGCGGTTTTCTCAACAACTGAATAGGATAAATTATGGATAGTAAGACTCACATCGATCTTTACTGCTGGCTTTACTATCGCTTTGATGGCATCGGAGTAGCTCTGGTGAAGGGCGAGCACGAGCAGTTGCAACAGCGTTGAGTGCATTGGCGCAGCAACCAGATGCAGCGGCTACATCACCCGTACCTTGTTTGTCGGTATTGCAATGGTTGAGTCAGTGGCGATCTATTGCCTGGTGATCTCTATGATCCTGATTTTTGCCAACCCATGATGTAAGTGCCATTCGCATCATGCCACAACATACCTGAAACCTGACTAAGATCTCGATTAAGAAGCTGTCTGATTAAAAAGCGGACAAGGTTAAAAGTGATTGAATTGATTATATTTTTCAATGTGTCTTATTAAAATCAGGTGGAATTCGTCAATAATAATAATTTGAAAAACACCATTTTTTCAACGACTTGCTTTCTGAGCACTTTTTAACCAGACAGTTTCTAATAGGGATGTAGCAAGGAAAATGTGGATGAAAACGCACAGTGTACTGGATTATGTAAACATTGTGTGAGATCACTTTTAATGCTGCAACCACCCTTCAGCAAGATTTTAGGCAGGTTCTAAGCTATCCTCCCAAGCCTCGCAACAAATCATTCTGTATATCAACGATATTTTCTAGCCCAACCGAAATACGAATTAATCCATCACTAATTCCAGCACGTAGTCGTTCCTCATCTGTCAAACGACCATGGGTGGTGGTTGCCGGATGGGTGATTGTGGTTTTTACATCTCCTAAATTAGCAGTAATTGATACCAATTGAGTCGCATCAATCACTTTCCATGCAGTTGCTTTACCGCCAATCACTTCAAAACTTAATACGCCACCAGAACCTGTCTGTTGCTTCTGCCCTAGTGCATACTGTGGATGCGATGTGAGTCCAGGGTAATGAACATGTTTGACGTTAGGTTGGGTCTCCAGCCATTGTGCTAATAGTAAGGCATTCGTGCAATGTGCTTGCATTCTGACCGCGAGCGTTTCTAGTCCAGTCAGAAATACCCAGGCATTAAACGGGCTCATGCTTGGTCCGGCTGTACGTAAAAAAGGATAGATAGACTGATTGAGCAATTCTTCAGATCCCACCACAGCTCCACCAATACAGCGTCCTTGCCCATCGATATATTTGGTTGCAGAATGGACCACCAAATCAGCTCCTAATGCTAATGGTTGCTGCAATACTGGGGTACAATACACATTATCAACCACCAGTAAGCAATCATGGTTATGGGCAATCTTGGCCAGTTCAGTAATATCAGCTATATGGGTTAAAGGGTTGGACGGTGTTTCCAGAAAAAGAAAACGGGTTTTGGGAGTAATTGCCTGCTCCCAGTCTGACAAATCAGTCATATCAACAAAGGTAGTCTCGACTCCGAATTTACCCATGATATTTTGAAACAGCAATACACTGGTGCCAAACAGACTGCGCGAACAGACGACATGCGCACCACTTTCCAGTAAGCCCATACCCAACGCAAGAATTGCGGCCATACCAGAAGCAAATGCGACACAACGCTCACCACCCTCCATTGCTGCAAGTCGTTGTTCAAAAGTACGCACTGTTGGATTGGTGAATCGCGAGTAGATATTGCCCTCTTCCTGGTGGGAAAATCGTGCTGCTGCCTGTGCTGCATTATCAAACACAAAACTTGATGTTGGAAAAATCGCATCACTGTGCTCACCTTCAGGTGTGCGTTGCTGGCCAGCTCGAATTGCCAGACTTTCAACAGAATAATCAGGTGTTTTATCACTCATGGGTGTAATATCTTTACTAATCAATAAATGCGCTACTTCTTAGAAGCAGCTGTATGGGTTGTTAACAAGATTGTAACAGGTCAATATGTTCAGATCTTGCTCGAGAAGAATCGGGTTCAATTATTTGGTGAACGGTACGGAGATATGGCACTTCGAATATGAAAGAGCGCAGTTATGGAGCAACAGAAAACAGGCTGAACAATGGCGATTATTCAATACACGAAACAACAAGAATCAAGCTGAATTATAGAGACCAATCCCACTCTCATCTTCTCTGGATTCACTAACGCTACGGTCAACCCGTAAAGCATCATTGCGGCGTTTCTCCAGGCCACTCAAATACTGTTGATTGATTTCACCAGTCACGTAATGTCCATCAAAACAAGCCGTATCGTAGCGTTTAACAGATGGGTGCTGAACTGCTGTGATTAAATCCTCGAGATTTTGATAAATTAAGGCATCTGCACCTAATTCCTGACATATGGCTTTTTCTGTTCGCTCACAAGCGATTAACTCATCATAAGTTGGCATATCGATACCGTAAACATTTGGATACCTGACAGGCGGAGATGCTGAGGCAAAAAATACTTTTTTAGCGCCAGCATCTCGTGTCATCTGAACAATCTGACTTGAAGTTGTGCCACGCACAATCGAATCATCAACCAGTAAGACTGTCTTGCCTTTTAATTCATCGGTCAGTGGATTGAGTTTTTGTCGAACCGAGCGTTTACGTAATTGCTGACCAGGCATGATGAACGTACGACCAATATAACGATTTTTAATAAACCCTTCACGATATTTTATTCCCAACGTATCAGCCAATTGCATCGCCGAGGTACGGCTGGTATCAGGGATTGGCACCACAACATCAATTTCTTTATCGTATCCCTGTCTGCGAATGTTTTCAGCTAGTTTTTCACCCATGCGCAAACGAGATTTATACACCGAAACACCATCAAGAATAGAATCTGGTCTGGCCAGGTAAACATATTCAAAAATACACGGATTTAGCTGGGTTTTTGGTGTGCATTGTTTGCTGTGAAACTGACCGCTTTTCTCAATAAATACTGCTTCACCTGGATGGATGTCGCGAATCAGCTCAAAGCCTTGTGTATCAAGAGCCACACTTTCTGATGCAATCATGTATTCCGGCCCTGTCGCTGTTTCGCGTTTGCCAAAACACACTGGACGAATGCCGTGTGGATCTCTAAATGCCAATACTCCGAATCCGGCAATCATTGCAACAACTGCATAACCACCTTGGCAACGACGATAAACGCCTTGCACACCATTAAAAACATCGTCGGCTGTCAGTCGTAACTTGCCAACGTTTGATAATTCGTGGGCAAAAACATTGAGCAACACTTCTGAATCAGAGCTGGTATTCAAGTGTCGTTGGTCTTCAGCGAACAACTGTTCTTTTAACTCATCTGCATTGGTCAAATTACCATTATGCGCCAGGGAAATACCATAGGGTGAATTCACGTAAAAAGGTTGCGCTTCGGCAATGCTATCACTTCCAGCAGTGGGATAGCGCACATGCCCAATCCCCATTGATCCAACCAGAGTAAGCATATGGCGTTTTTGAAACACGTCACGTACCAATCCCTTATCTTTACGTAAATAAAACCGTCCATGATCTCCGCAAGTGACAATTCCCGCGGCATCCTGGCCGCGGTGTTGTAATACAGTCAGTGCATCGTAAAGTGCCTGGTTAACTGTTTGAGTACCGACAATTCCGACAATTCCGCACATAATCTTAAAGCCTATCTAGATTGGGCAGTGGATTTGATTTGCTGGACTACTTCAGATGGTGCTTGTGATCCCAACCATATCACTAGTTGCTCAAAAGGAGGGATTAGCATTGACTGATGCCACCAGGTTTCTCGCTTAATAGGTGTTAATCCAACCACATAGATTAATACCATAATAATGCCACTTCCGCGCAATACGCCAAACAATAATCCGCCCAAACGATCTACAAAACCGAGACCTATTTTCTTTAGTCCTGAACGCACAATGTGAGTGATGATACTGCCGATCGATAAAGTACCAATAAACAGAATCAAAAATGCAGCAATTGTGCGCATTGTATCCTGCTCAATCAGGTTGCGCATCAAATGCCCAAGACTCGGACTAAAATGAATTGATATCCAGATAGCCATTACCCATGCTGTCAGTGATAACGCTTCCCGCACCAAGCCACGCAGCAATCCAATCAACGCAGAAACAGCGATGATGACTATAAATGAATAATCAATCCAGATCATAGTTTACAACTCTCATCAAATTCATGTCGGGGAGGAGGTTTACAAAAACAAACGCCATTCCGAGAAAAAGAAAATTTAAAACAGCTATTTTGTATAATTGAAAGTTGATCATTTTAAGATGCGTACTGCATCATACCAAATGGGATAAAACAGAAGCACATGATTGATTAGCATCATCGAAAACTTTGCACTAAAATAACATCTGCATCAGATAGTTAGCTCAGTGAATCAGCTTATCTTTTAATCAGCCTGACAACATTAAACAGCTATTGATTCGCTCGCTTGCTATTCCATTTTGTCTCAGGAAAAGTGATTGATTTCAAGCCAAAGCGCTTATTTAAAGTCGAAACCATCTGGCGTGCTGTTTTTTCCTCGGGAACCCGTCCGGCACGCACCCGTATCAGTTGACCAAGTTCGGTGTTAACTGCTTCAAGATAAGCCGAGAAGCCATTTTTACTCAATTTTTTACGTAAAGCTTCAGCATTGGCTTTATCCTTAAAAACACCCGCTTGCACAACCCATAAACCGGTTAAGTCTGAATACAAAGTTTTTTTAACTGGTTTTGGCCTGGTTGCAGGTTTGTATTTTGCAACCTCTATTTTCTTTGGTTGCTCCAAGGGAGTAATTTTAACCTGAGTTGGAATTGGGGCTGATGGTTCACCAACTGGTTGCGCTGATTGTTTCAAAACTTTAGGTAGTGCAACAGCAACAGAACCGTCAGCTGATTGCTTTTGAATAGTCTTCTGATTCGCGCCTGGCAGCAAACTTTTCAATTGGTTATCCATTCCTGGGGGCGCTTTTGCAGCTACAGCTGGTTTCTTGACAACTTCAGTTTTTAGAATAGATGGTGAGTCTGTTCTATTAGCATTCGATTGGTTTGTCTTGCTGGTTTTGCTGGTAGTCGCCGAGCTACTGTCAGGATTATAGGGCTGCTTATCAGGGGCTGGAAACAGGCGACTATCTTCAACACCTGCATCACTAAGAATTTGTGGTTTGTTTTTAAACTTGTCTGGAAGCGGGGGCACTTTAGCAGATGAGTCTTGTGGATCCCAGCGTGGATCTTTTTCATCGATTAACATTGGCAAAAAAATGATTGCTAATGCAGTAATCACAGCTGTACCGATAAGTCGCTCTTTAAGTCTCTGTTCCACGTGCAGATCCTGTTTCTAAATGTGTCAAATGTCGCTGAAAATACTCAGAAACCAAAAAAAACGAACCAAATATCAAGATGATATCCTGTGAATTGGTGGCATCTTCTGCTACAGCATCCCAGGCATCATCAAAGTTTTGCAACTGCTTGCTATAATTTTCAACACCACAGTGCAACAACACAGCTATTATCTCATCTGTCGATGCTGCTCGTTCGATTTCCAGTGGTACAGGATACCATTTTTCGACCAGGTCTTTCATATGATCAACAATAATTGCAATGTCCTTATCTGCCATCACAGAAAATAATGCAAGTAAGCGGCGATCAGGATAATTTTGTTGTATATTTTGCGCCAACAATGCTGCAGAGTGCGGATTATGTGCCACATCGATTAATACAGCTGGTTCAGAGCCTCTGCCAGATTTAGAGCCGATATATTGAAAACGACCCGGCAGTCTTGCTTGTTCGACACCATCTCTAATTGATTGTTCAGAAACAGGTAATTTATCTGAAATCAGCGATAACGCCTGCAATACCGCAGCTACATTCTGAAACTGGTGCGGACCGCGCAAGCCTGGTAATGGTAGATGCGTATACTGCTGGGCGGTTCCATACCAACTCCAACTCTCGGGATTGCACTCAAAGCGATATTCACGATTCAGCAGCGATACTGGTACTGCATTGATTTCAGTCCATTTCAATAATGCCTGAGGAGGATCAGGATCACCAACCACTGCAGCAACGCCGGAGCGCATAACCCCGGCTTTTTCAAGACTGATTTCGTCACGTGTTTTACCCAGCCAAAAAACATGATCAATGGAAATATTGGTAACAATGGGGATGTCGGCATCAACCACATTGACGGCATCCAGACGTCCGCCTAGCCCTACTTCCAACAGCTGAACGTCAACTCGATTACGTGAAAAAATATCCAGTGCTGCCAAGGTACCAAATTCAAAAAAACTTAATGAAATATCATCACGAACACCATCAATCCGCTCAAAAGCTGAGCAAATACTGGCATCATCAACGGGTGTGCCATTAATGCGGATACGTTCGTTATAATTGACAATATGCGGAGATGTATAGGTTCCGACACGATACCCTTGTTGCCTGAGAATCGAATCCAGGAAAGCAATCGTAGACCCCTTGCCATTCGTTCCTGAGACAGTCATTGTGAATGGATGGTAAGCAACCGCTATTCTGGCATAGACAATCTCAACCCGGTCCAGGCTTAAATCAATAGTTCTGACATGTGAGATTTTTTGCCAATCAAGCCATTGGCTTAGGGATGAGAAACGCATTTATTTATTTCCCGCTGGAAAAGTATGTGCTCTATATGCATTGTTTGTTGCGGGTTCTAGAATGACTCAGTTCTGTTTTACACAGATCTCTAGTCTGATACTGCTTGGGCCTTAGCTTCACCAGCACTCAGTGAATCTGTCTCTCGCTGATTCTGTGGCTGATTAGCATCATTGCTGGGTGCAGGAGAATTGAGTAACATCGATAATAGTGACGCAATTTGTGTACGCATTTGTCGGCGATCGATGATTAGATCAACAACACCGTGATCCACCAGAAATTCACTGCGTTGAAAGCCATCAGGTAACTTCTCATGTACAGTCTGCTCAATGACTCTGGGACCAGCAAAACCGATTAGGGCTTTTGGTTCAGCAATATTGATATCACCCAGCATTGCCAAACTAGCTGATACACCGCCCATGGTCGGATCAGTCATTACTGAAATATACGGTAATTTAGCTTCCTGTAAGCGTGCCAGTGCAGCACTGGTTTTAGCCATTTGCATTAGCGAAAACAATGATTCTTGCATGCGCGCACCACCGCTGGCACTGAAACAGACAAATGGGATTTTGTGTTCAAGACAGGCATTCACTCCACGTACAAAGCGTTCACCCACAACGGATCCCATTGATCCACCCATAAAATCAAAGTTAAAAGCTGCGGTAACCAGATTATTTCCCAGTAGTTTGCCTCTAACCACTACCAAGGCATCTTTTTCGCTGGTTTTCTTCTGTGCCTGATTGAGGCGATCTTTATACTTTTTGGAGTCTTTAAATTTTAATGGATCAGCTGAGCGTAACTCACCACCAATTTCTTCGCGTTGCTTTGGATCAAGAAAGACATCAATCCGTCGTCGTCCATTAATGCGCATATGGTGATCGCATTTTGGGCAAACATCCAGATTACGTTCCAGCTCTGATTTATACAATATCGCCTGGCAATTATCGCACTTACTCCATAACCCCTCAGGAACAGCAACGTTTTTTTTTGATGATTCTGTCAGTATTTTTGACGGAACCAGTTTTTCATACCAGCTCATCTGAATGCCTAATCCTTAAGGAAAATAATCCATTTATAATTTTAAGTAGAATCAAGTCCTGTACGCATGGATTTCAGTAATTGTGAAACGGCTTCAATGGCAGTTTCATGTGAATCCAGGCAAGATTCAATTTGTTCAATCAAAGCACTACCAACAACGACCCCATCAGCCAAATCGCCAATTGCACGCGCCGTGTCTGCATTTTTCACTCCAAACCCAACACCAACTGGCATATCCGTCAAAGTGCGAATTTGGCCGAGTTTATGTGCAACACTATCCAGGTCTATATGACCCGCTCCTGTCACCCCTTTAAGCGCAACATAATACAGATAACCACTGGCAATTGATACGATCTTGCGAATCCGCTGCTCTGTGCTATTAGGTGCTACCAAAAAAATCATATCGATAGCGTTGGTTTTAAGTTGGTCTGTTAATAATCCAGTTTCTTCAGGCGGCATATCAACAATTAACACACCATCAACACCTGCTTTAGCTGACTCATTAGCAAATGCTTCATAGCCCATCACTTCGATTGGATTCAAATAGCCCATTAGTACAATTGGGGTTTGATTGTCTTGCTGACGAAACTCCTGCACCATTGCCAGCACGTCACGCAAACCAACATTATGTTGTAATGCACGTTCGCTGGCACGTTGAATGGTCGGCCCATCTGCCATCGGATCAGAAAACGGCACTCCTAACTCAATGATATCACTTCCTGCTGCAACCATGGCATGCATCAATGGTACGCTGATTTGAGGAGATGGATCACCTGCTGTTACATACGGGATCAATGCTTTGCGATTGGTTTCACGCAAGCGCTGAAAAACCTGTTGTAAGCGACTCATAACGACAGTCCATCAAGCGTTGCAACAGTGTGCATATCTTTGTCACCACGACCAGATAAATTGACGATGACTGTCTGATCAGTTTTCATTTTAGCAGCCAATTTTGCTGCATAAGCAAGCGCATGACTTGATTCAAGCGCAGGAATAATACCCTCACCTTGAGTTAACGCATGGAAAGCTTGCAATGCTTCCTGATTGGTAATATTGACATAGTTGACGAGACCTTGATCTTTCAACCATGCATGTTCAGGCCCGACACCCGGATAATCCAGGCCAGCAGAGATCGAATGCGCTTCTAAAATCTGGCCGTTATCATCTTCCATCAAATACGTGCGATTACCATGCAACACACCAGGTCGCCCAACACACAATGGAGCCGAATGACGCCCGGTTTCAATGCCGTCTCCTGCTGCTTCAACACCATATTTTGCAACTGACTCATCGCTTAAAAATGGATAAAACAAACCGATTGCGTTAGAACCTCCACCAACACAAGCAACCAATGCATCGGGCAGTTTTCCCGTTTTATCTTGTATTTGTTGACGCGCTTCTCGTCCGATTACCGCCTGAAAATCTCGCACCATAGCAGGATATGGATGTGGGCCAGCAACCGTACCAATGATATAAAAAGTTTTATCAACATTGGTTACCCAGTCTCGCATCGCCTCATTCATTGCATCTTTGAGAGTTCGCGAGCCTGATTCAACCGGCACCACCGTTGCACCCAGCAAATTCATCCGATACACATTTTGTGCTTGACGTTCAACATCAACAGCACCCATATACACGACACACTCAAGTCCCAAGCGAGCCGCTACCGTTGCAGTCGCTACACCATGCTGCCCTGCCCCAGTCTCGGCAATAATTCGGGTTTTCCCCATACGACTAGCTAATAATGCTTGCCCAACCGTATTGTTAACCTTATGAGCACCGGTATGATTCAAATCTTCGCGTTTTAGATAAATCTGTGCGCCACCGACCAATTCACTCCAGCGCTTGGCATGATAAAGCGGTGAAGGACGCCCGACATAATCCTGTAAGTCAGCATCCAACTCAGCAAGAAAAGCGGTGTCGGTCATGTATTTCTGGTACGCCAACTTCAATTCTTCCAGGGGAAGCATCAATGTTTCAGCCACAAACAGACCACCGTATGGCCCAAAATGACCCTGCTGGTCGGGATAATTATAATTAGCGTGCGCTGTCAAACCTGTAAACCTCTTTGAGAAAATCTGTCATTCTAAGTAAATCTTTAATGCCTTTGGCAGATTCAACGCCACTACTGACATCGACTGCATAGGGCTGTGTGGTTTCGATCGCAGTATAAATATTATCTGCATCCAGACCGCCTGCCAGAATCAGCGGCAGCGTTAATTCCTGAGTTAAATCGTCAGCAAGAATAGACCAGTCGAACTGCAATCCAGTACCACCTTGAACATTGGGATGCCAGGCATCAAGTAATAAGCCTTGTGCATCACTGAATGTTTGTGCGGCCTGTATGATATCAGAGCCTTGTTGAACTCGCACGGCCTTGATGTAAGGCAGACGAAAAGATGAACAAAAAAGCTGATCTTCATCACCGTGAAACTGCAAAACATCCAGTGCCAGCTGATCAATCAGCTGGCTGACATCAGCTTGTTGTGCATTTACAAACAAACCGACAACAGTCACAAATGGTGGTAGTGCTGCGACAATAGCCTGAGCCTGTTCGAGTCTAATATGACGCGGGCTGTTTTGATAAAACACCAAACCAATGGCGTCTACACCCAGGTTCGCGGCACAAAGCGCATCATCAACACGTGTAAAACCACAAATCTTAACGCGCGTCCGGGTTAATTGAGAATTGATTTTCACTTAGATGAGTTGAATCCAGAAAGTATTGTTCAAAATGCATTCGCAGCTTTGTGTAGTCATATTCAAACTGCTGATGTTTATAGGATAATATACAATACACATTGTCATTATCTAAAAATAGTATCTAAGTTCAAAGCGCAAATGATCGTCATTCCTGAATATGTAGGCAGGATCATCTTCTGGTGCGGAACTAAAAAAACGCACCTCCAGTTCTGCTTTCCAATTTTCACCAAAACGTCGACTGGCTTCTACATTATAGAATTTTGTATTATTGGTCCTATCAAATATAACGCCAGCTAAAATTTCAGTACTTTGTTCGTCGTTCAATGCAAATCGTAATGCCGTTAAAAAATCATCCTGAAAAACAACAGGCGCATGACTTCCTCGACTATCATACAAATATTCAGCAACGATGCCTATATCCAGACCTGTTTCAAATACATTATAAAAGCTGTATTCAAAGCCGCCCGTTCCGGCATAAAAAGTTTTTCCTTGTCCCGACCGTACAATAGACTCTATCTTCCACAACATATTGTCTTGAGTCATCTGCACATCAATCCCGCTCTGATGAATCTGGTCATAAAAAGGGATTAGTTGAATTTTTCTTGTTTCATTCACTTCTGTTAAAATTGCGGGCTCACGACTGGTGCCATAAAAATGAGATAAGCCTATATCCCAATCGCCGATTGAATGTGACCAGCGAATTGCATAGGCCATGTGTTTTTCAATCCCATGTTTTTGATACCTTTCTTCACCGACATCTATTTCAGGAACAGGCCTGAATCGTCCTTCCTTACCTGCGAAAGTTCTTTCTCTAAAGCCTGTTAATACAAAGAAGTCGAAGGTTCCCCAATCATTGATCAATGCCAGATTAATCATCGGTTGTCCTAGCTTGTCTTCGGTATCAGAGTTTTCAACAAAATCGGTTTGATTGATAATATCAACCAAATGCTGAGACTCACTAACTCCCCAAAACTCTTTTCGAAACCCGACCCTTAGCTCCCAATTATCAGCTGCTTTCAACCAGGTTAACTCTCTTATATCAAAATGTGTCCGTCTACTGTCATGTTGAGAATATCGGTAAAAAGGCACGAATGCCAGGCTTTGAGATCCATTATCCCACTCGTGATATATCTCAGGCTCTATGCTGCCCGATAAATAATGACGATGTTGCTGACTATCTGATGGGTTATTAAAAAAACCTAAACTTTCAATACCTACATATCCCGAAACATCAATAGCAAGCACTTTGGTCACACTCACTAATAAAGCCAAACCTGTAATCCATTGCCTTAACCACATATTTTCTTCGGCTATCTTGAGCGCTTCAACGTATTTTTATCAAAATTACGATTTGTCAGCCCAGTCTTAAATTGATAGTTTTCCCAAATCAACGCAGTGCTTTTACCATTCTGGTGATTGGTCATTAACTGCTCACTAGCACGCCAGTATTGATTGAGATATTGTTTATATTCCTTAAATAATTGAGTTTTTAACAACGTTTCTTTTCGATCGTAATATTCTACTTTTGTAACAATATAACGATTTTTATCAACCCATGAAATCTGCCGAGTGTAACCAGAATATTCATATTTTGGTGTTAATTCAATTACGTAGCAATCAATCCCATCAACAACTTCATGACGCAAGTACTTGTAAGAAAACTTTGCTACTTCAAAAGAAGTTAAATCTTCAAATGCATATTCACTGCCCAAAAAAGGTCCTGATTTATTACTGGAAGAAATCCGCTTTACCCGCTTGAGTGCAGGTAAATACAACCATTGCTCATCAGGCACTAATGCATGGGTAAAGCTTAAAAAAGCTGTGCCTTTGATATCTCTGGGGCTATCAAAAATTGTCAGGCTTTTATCGCCTTCACCAACAACTTCCAGAGTATTTAATTTAAGTGAACGCAAACTTTCACCACCATTTCTATTCGTTAAACGCATTTTCAACCTTGCTTTAGAGTCACCAAAGCCGGTATCACGCTTATCAAGTTCTGTAATTATTTCCAAACCTTGCTTTTCTGGTGTCAACGTATCGACTACAGCTTCTACATTTTCTTCCAGCGCATAGGTTTGTGTCGTAAATAAGACTGCAAATACAACTAAAATTAAGTGTTTCATTTTTTTTCCATACTCATTAACAAAGGTGGTAAAAACAATAGATCCAGAAACAAGGCAGCAGCAATGGTGATTGCTGTCATCAATCCCATTTGTCCATTCATAACAAAGTGAGAAAAACTTAAAACCATAAACCCACTGACCAATACAGCAGAGGTAATCCACAATGCCACCCCCACTGTTGAAAAAGCATAACGTACAGCGTCTTCACTACTCATTCCTTTCTCAATTCGGGCGCGTCTGTATTTGCTGATAAAGTGAACAGTGTCATCAACAACAATTCCTAAAGTCAAGCCTGTGACCACTGACAAACCTAACCCAATTCTCCCATCTACAAGACTCCAGATGCCAAATGAAACTCCAGCAGGGATTAAATTAGGTATTAGACTAATCAAACCCAATTTAAATGATTTGAATGCAATAATCAGTAAAAACGAAATCAGCACCAAAGCGGAAAGAGAGCCTATAATCATTCGACTAATGTTGCGTTTCCCTATGTGAGCAAACATTAGGGTAGGACTTGCCATCTCAACTTTATAATCAGTCAGATTTTTTGCTAGCCATTGATTGATTCGTTCTTCAACTGCCAACATCTGGTTAGAACTCAACGTTTTCAATGTTGCTATCACACGCGTCCCTGATTTATCAATATTGATTTGATCATTCAAATCCAGGCCATAAGGTAATGACATTTCATAGAGTAATAGGTATTGGGCTGCTAAATCACGTGACTCGGGTAACTTGTACCATTCTTCATTATCTGCATGCATACTTTTATTCAATCGTTTGAAAGTGTCTGTTATCGTGTTTGCATGGATAACTTCTGGCTGCTCCAATAGCCAGGTCGTCAGCTTTTGTACACTATTCAAGTAATCTGACTCGCTGACTGCTCCTTGCTCCTGTGCATTAATTGAAAATTCAACGGTGTAAATACCGCCCATATTTTCATTCAAAAAATCAGTGCCTTGTCGAAACTCTACAGACGCATCAAAGTATTTTACAAATTCATCATTGAGTTCATTATTGGGTGCAAATGAGATCAACGCCACTGCAAGAATGCCATTGACAATTAATAATGGTTTACGATAGCTAATCACCCATTCAGCCAACTTTTTCATCGCAGAATTATCTAAATCATCCTTCGCTTTGACCCTTATGGGCATAATCGTCATCACAGCAGGCAAAAAAGTCATCGACAACACCCATGCCAGCATTACTCCGATTGCAACCATATTCCCCAAATCTCTAAACGGTGGCGCATCGCTAAAATTCATGCTTAAAAAGCCAATTGCTGTGGTTAAACTGGTTAAAAATACGGGCTGAAAGTTTGCTTTTAAACTTTCTTGTATAGCCTGCTTTTTTTCATGACCAATGCGCATGTAATGTAGTTGCGTGACAAGTATATGCACGCAATCAGCAACCGCCATGGTTAAAATTATGGTAGGAGAACTTGCGGATGTTGGGGTTATAAACCAACCTAACCATCCTGTAATTCCCAATGTTGAAAGAATAGAAAAAATAATTAAAATGACCACAGAAATTGTGGCGCTGAAAGAGCGCAAACTGATCAATAAAACAAGCGCAACAATGCCATACATGATTGGAACAAGCGTTTTATTATCCGTCATCGCTGATTCACTAAAGGCATTTGTCATCATGACCATACCGGTTAAATAAACCTTTACCCCCGGGTAATTCCTTTCTATTTCTGCCGCCAATGTACGCGCACTAATGGCTACTTCACTTGCTTCTGTATGGGATTTTTCCGGTAATTGCACAGTAACATTGACACCCGTTACATGCCCTTGCTTTGAAATCAGGCGATTAGCCAGAAATGGTTCTTTTAATGCCACTTGCTTGATTTTTTCTATTGCCTCAACAGAGATATCAGGGTTGGTCACTAAATCAGCAACAACCAAATCATCTCCTTCTGCTTCGGTATGCTGAAAATTGGTTATCGAGTCAACTCTGCTGGAATAAGGTATTTTCCAGGATTTTTCTGTTAATTCCCGAACGGCGTGTAAAGTCTGCGGTGTAAAAACATTGCCATCTTCTGGCTGCAATACAAATAAAACTGAATCTGATTTGTTATAGGTATCTTGTATCTCATTAAACGCCAGTAACTGTGGGTTTTGTTCACTAAAATACACACGATAGTCAGTTTTAAGTCCTAAATTGACTACACCCGCACCCATTGCAGCAACCATGAGGAAAGTGAGCAATAGTATCCACCAGGGATGCCCTGTTACAAACCTGGAAAAATCAGATATTGCTTGTCCTTTTTTCATAAATGATTCTCTGTTAAGACCTCTAGGAGGCTGTCCGAGAATAGAAAGCCTACTGCGGAAAAGCGGATTTTGGCCCATTTTTCCGATTAAATTCGTTCAATACAGCAAGTATTCGCCTCATTTAATCAAAAAAATGGACTCAAAACCGCTTTCCCTCGCAACGGCTTCTATTCTCGGGCAGCCTCCTAGCAATGTTTCCATTTCACTTGCCTGGTGATAAATGGGTTTATCAGATGACTGCCCAGTCTTAAAAAAAGTGTGAGCTGCGTCATATCTATACGTTGTCTGGCAGATTAAGATGCTTATTTGATAACAATACGTATTTGGATTTACGTATTCCTTAATGTATTTATTTGGAATAAGGACGCTGGATTTCTATCCTATAGATAACAGGATGTATTTTGATTATACCATCCGGTTAATAAACTCTTGAATATCAGGTAGATATTCATAACATAACAAGCCATTCCAACTCAAGAATTGGAAGGAAATAATGGAACAATCAATAATGTCAAAAGTTCAGACAGTAGCCAGAAAAAACGGTATTTTCGATCTCTTACTCAGTCAAGCGATTGATACAGCCCAAGTGGCTCTCATCCAGTTACAAAATAAATCTGGGTATTGGTTGTTTGAATCTGAATCCGACTGTTTGATGTCCGCTGACTATATCTTATTCTCCCATTTTGTTGGAAACATTGATGAAGTACTGCAGTGTAGACTAGCAAATTATATGCGTAAGAGACAAGCTGAAGACGGAAGTTTCCCTTTATTTTATGGAGGCCCGGGCGATGTTAGCTTAACCACCAAAGTCTATTACGCCTTAAAGTTATCAGGCGATTCAGCTTCCGCATCACATATGGTAAAAGCCTGTAATTTTATTCTAAGCAAGGGCGGAGTGGCTGCTTGTAATGTTTATACACGTTTTTCGTTAGCTGAATTTGAACAAGTACCATGGCGTACCATACCCTATATGCCAGTGGAAATGATTCTGTTACCGAATTGGTCACCCTTTCACATTTATAAAATCTCTTACTGGGTACGCGTCCTGTTAGTCCCATTATCAATATTGTATACCTTGAAAGTGACAGCAAAAAACCCAAAAAAAATTGGTGTTAGTGAACTATTGATCAAAACATCAGAGCAGAAAAATCATTATTTTTCCAAACCATTTTCGCTGATGGGTACAGTTTATCTGCTGTTGGGACGTTTAGGACTTGCCGTGGATTTTTTAATTCCAAACAAATTACGTCAGCATGCTATCGCTAAAGCCTTTCAATGGATACAAGAGCGACTCAATGGTGACGATGGATTGGGAGGCATGTTCCCAGCGATGCTTTTTTCTTATAAAGCCATGTTTGCATTAGAAATACCTGAAAATGATATCGATTTTACAAGGGCAAAGAAAGCTATCCAAAAACTGTTAATTAGCAACAATGATGAAGCCTGTTTTCAACCTTGCTTATCCCCCACCTGGGATACGGGTTTTGCTACGCTGGCATTACAAGAGTGTAGAAGTGAACAAGCTCAGCCAGCGATTAATAAATCTTTAAATTGGTTATTAAGCAAGCAACTTGGTGATGTTCCTGGCGATTGGCGCATACAATGTCCAGATTTTAAAGGCGGAGGCGGTTGGGCTTTTCAATTTAACAATGCTTATTATCCTGATGTAGACGATACAGCCATGATTGCATTTGCCTTATACCAAGCGAATGACAAGCAGTTTGATGTTGCAATTGACAGAGCAGCTCGGTGGATAGATGTGATGCAGTCAAAAAATGGTGGTTTTGCAGCATTTGATATTGACAATACGAATCTTTATTTGAACGATTTACCCTTCTTAGATAACTTGCCGACTTTAGATGCACCGAGTGCAGATGTCAGTGCACGTGGTGTGATGTTTCTTGCCACAGTTGCTAATCGACACCCGCATTATCAAACTGCATTAAATAAATGCATTAACTTTTTATGGAACGAACAGGAACCGGATGGCTCTTGGTTTGGTCGTTGGGGTACAAACTATATTTACGGAACCTGGTCAGTATTGGTGGCAATGGAGCAAGCCGCAATACCTAACAGCGATACTCGAATTCAACGTGCTGTTAAATGGCTTAAATCAACACAAAAGGAGGATGGTGGTTGGGGAGAAGATAATCTAAGTTACCATGACCCACTAAAATATAGCGGTATGTATCACATGAGTACAATCTGTCAAACATCTTGGGCTTTATTAGGACTAATGGCAGCAGGAGAGGTTCACTCTAAAGAAGTCGTTGCCGGCATTTGTTTTCTTTTGGAAAATCAAGAGGACAACGGGTTATGGCGAGATGAATGTTTTAATGCCCCTACTTTCCCTGGCAGCTACTATTTAAGATATTATGGCTATGATAAATACTTTCCACTTTGGACTCTAGCGCGGTATCGAAACCTAAGGTAGCCATTTTAGTCATTTTAGTCATTTTAGTCATTTAGAAACTGACTAAAACCTGAAATGACCTCATTATACAACCGTGAGCTAACGCAATAAACATGGATTAGAGGAAGTAAAAACTCACGTTCTTAGAACGTGGGTTTTTACTAGTTGGTTATTAAAATCGCAAATGGTTTTTTATTTCATTTTAATGCACAATTTCTGATCATTCAGCTCAGAAAACATATTTTTCTGTATAATCCCGACAATGTTAATGAAAACGTCATAGTTACCCGAGAAATCATATTGATTCATTATATATATTCTCAGCCATACTAATTCAAAATAAACAAACAGTCCTGTTTGTCAGGAGGTTGTCGATGATCAAACACTACTTTTCAAGTTTTCTAATCACATTGCTATTGCTAGCAGTGTTTTCACAAAGTCAGGCCAATCAACAAACTTCGGGCAATGGTTTTACCGCAGCTGACAACGCAATACGTACTGGTTTGTGGTGGAATCCCACCCGCGCTGGTCATGGTCTGGATATCCAGTTTTCTGGAAAGACGTTATTTGTCATTTGGTATACCTACGATAAATCAGGTGCACCTATCTGGTATCTGGGAACTGGAGAACAACGAGACAGTCAATGGATAATTCCCCTGCAACGTTATCAGTGGAATCATGCCAAGAAAAAAGCCACGCCGACAAACGTCGGTTCTATGACATTGACTTTCAGCAATGCCAGTGCGGCATCCATGTCCTGGCAAATAGCTGAGCGCCAGGAAGAAGAAAATATCGAGCCCTATTTGTTGTCCGGTACTCAAGCAACCGATGATCATACTGGCACCTGGTTTGATGCAACTGAGCCAGGCTATGGGTTAACGATGAGTAATCAGGGTAACTACGATATTGCTGTTCTATATTTCTACGATGACAACGGTAATCCAGTCTGGGCATTAGGAGACAATGGCGGTGAGAAATCTGCCAGCTTGCAGCTTTTCAGTTACAAAAGCACATGCCCTGATTGTGAAAATCTGCAAACTCAGGGAAGTCCAGCGGGAAATATCAATTACTCTTTCAGTTCTGAAAATGAAGCGACATTTAATGCGGCGATTGAGCAATCTGGTCAATCATCGTTTACCTGGTTAAAAACCAATAAAACCCTGTCACTTCTTTCTAATCCGGCTTCAGGCAGACCACATCCTGCGGCTCTTGCACAATTTATTTCAGATGATGCTTTGGAGCAATTTATCAAAGAAGGAATGAAAGCTCGTGGACAACCTTCCAACCTTTCAAGTGTTGATTTTTCACCAGCACCAACTCAACCTATCCCAGGTGATGGCACTTTTTCAACCACTAATATCCAGGTAGCAGGCGTTGATGAAGCAGATATTGCGAAAACAGATGGACAATACATGTATCTGGCAGATCCATCCAATCAAAAAATTCGTATTGTAGAGATGCAAGAGCAACCTGCCAAAATCACTGAAAAAGCATTGATTGAGCTGGATCAAACCAATCCGTTAAATGGAATGTACCTGCTAACTGACCGTTCTGCCGGGGACGATTTATTAGTCACAATTCATGGCGGAGCTATCTCTGCAGTATGGGAACTAAGCTTTATCTGGGATACTCCATGGCCGTGGGTCGGTGGTAAAACCAACTTAAAATTTTACAATGTCAGCCAACCTGGTCAACCAAAACAACTGACCAGTCTGACTTTAGATGGCGTATTAATTACCAGTCGCAGAATCGGAGAAACTTTATACGTTGTTACACGTTTTTCACCAGATGAATCGCAACCAATTGCTTCAGATTCACCAGAAGGTATTCCAAGCACACAACAAAGAGAAGCGTCTATTGATAACTTGACACTGGACGAATTATTACCCACATTTTCGATTGATTCATTAGAGGCAGGCACTTCAGAGCAACTGGTAACAGCAAATTCAACATTTTTGCCACCAATACCTGACGGGTATCGCGGTACTGACATTATTACTGTCAGTAAAATCGATTTGAAAAATCCTGATGCCGCGCCTCAATCCGTTTCAATTGTTGGTCAATCTGAGGCAGTATATGTTTCTCAACAAGCCTTGTATCTTTCAACATCCAAATACAACTATCTGGTTACGCCTTTCGAATCAAGTGGTTCGGACGATACTACACAAGTAACACCGAGTATTCCAATTTCTCAGCGCACGACGACACAAATCCATAAAATCAGCCTGACAGAAAATGCACCAGTGTATTCAGGATCAGCAACCATTGAAGGATATCTTGATGGAACTGCGGATCAAAAGCCGTTTCGTTTCAGCGAGCATGAGGGTGTGTTGCGAGTTGTAAGCAGCGGTGACTGGAAGAGTCTGGGACAACATCGGGTGACTTTATTACGCGAAAGCAGCAACAGCTTAATGGAAGAAGTTTCCCATTTACCAAATAAAACCAATCCAGCTCCACTGGGTAAACCCGGTGAAAACCTCTATGCAACACGCTTTCTGGGAACACGACTATTTATGGTTACTTTTCTGCAAACCGATCCACTGATTGTAGTTGATTTAGCTAACCCGAGTGATCCCAAATTAAAAGGGGAACTGGAAATACCAGGCTATTCAGATTATCTCCATCCAATCGGTGAGAACCTGTTACTCGGAATTGGTAAAGATGCTATTCCGGCCACTGATGAATTTATCGGTGATGATCGCGGTGCATGGTATCAAGGAATTCGCATCGGTTTATTTGATATTTCAGGGCAAGGTGGGCCACAACAGCTTGATAATGTGATTGTTGGACAGCGTGGATCTGAAACCGAGTTATTTAGCGATCATCATGCCTTTTCCTTTTTGCCAGCCAGTCAGGAAACCAACCGACCAACCAGGTTTTCAGTACCAATCGATGTGCATGGTCATGAATTTCCAACCCAGGTGAATAGTGATCCACAAACTTATTATGACTGGTCACACAGTGGTCTGTATTTATTCGAAGTTAATGCACAAGATAGTCAGCCACAATTAAAAACTGTTGGTTCTATCGTGACTCAAAAAGCCTCTGTAAATAATCAATTTGAGTATCCGCAACCAGGAAGCAATAGAGCTGTGCTGACAGGTGACTCGGTTTTTTATGGTCAAAATGCCGATATCTGGAGTGCAGATTGGGCAATACCAAAACAGGCCATTGGTCCACAATGATGTAATTTTATCATTTGCATTTTTTTCAACAGGCGGATTCAAGTCTGAAGTGAAATCCCAGTAATTATGCGGTCTTGCGTTCAACATAAATTAAGTGACCACCAGCTCAGCTGGTGGTCACTTAATATGGATCTGCTTGTCGGTTTCCCCGTTTACTAGTATCGAATTCATGGCTAATCGTCGATGGTGATACACCAAGGATTAGGGTTATGTCCTTTTGAGACGTTACTGCTTTCAATCTTGCTTGTCTTGTTATCTGTTTTCGGCGTTGCAACTTCGGTTACATAGCCCACAATGCGCCCTGTGTTGCGCTTTGCTATAACGGTGACTGTCACCGTATTTCCCGTTTTTGTAAAAACACGCGAACTTTTAGCAGTGTTATCACTATGCTACAAAAGACAATACCATTGAACACAGCATTCAAAGTCACACCATGCTGGATTGACAGCCAGCTATCGTAAGGAGCCCAAACAAGACCCGCAATAATGAT
This sequence comes from Methylococcales bacterium, assembly GCA_965224565.1. Classification (GTDB taxonomy): domain Bacteria; phylum Pseudomonadota; class Gammaproteobacteria; order Methylococcales; family DRLZ01; genus DRLZ01. The sequence continues at coordinate 2,588,011 of CBDCZN010000002.1, forward strand.
AGTCCACCAGGCAGTCATTGTTGGTTGGTGAAAAAATGAGTTAACCACATACAAAAGCAGTACTCCCCAACTTGCAATGGTTGGGCCTAATATGCCGACCAAGAATCTGACTAATCTATCTGCGCCTGGCTCATTCACTTTAAAATTTTGCATGATGCTGAGTACATAGTCATCAGCCAGCGATGTTTGCACCAGCCAGGGAAGCAACAAACCACCAATAATGTGTATAACGGCAATCAGTTGCAAAAAGCGTTTGCTGTTATTCATGAACACCTCACAGGAATCTTGCCGCTAAGCGGTCATCATTCGGAATCATGCAGACATCGTATTTGCCAAATAAAGTGTACCTGTTTAGTGCGATTCGATCATACGCCCAGTTTCTGATCACAACTGGCACATATCGAAGAAAACGTAGCAATGGCCAGGGTTGTCGAAGTCTTTTAATAACTTCCAAAATGCTGTTGATTGATAATAAGGTTGCCCTTGATCGATATAAACCATTGTGTCAAAACGATCAATCGGTAAACCACACCAACGTAACAAATCCTGTCCGGCTACAGATTACACTGAAACAAAGCTAAACAATTCATCAGCATCTCGTTGATAAACGAACTATACCCAACCTGAGCACAGATGACACACGCCATCAAACAATATCAGATGTCTCGAGTTCAAGTCATAGGTGTCAATTATCGCGCGCATCACAGGCTGCCGTAAGTGGTGCGTATTTTGGGCTCTTAGGTAAAATAGGCGCCACTTACGGCAGTACTAGTGCATGCAATTGTATGGATTTTTACAGGTTAATACTTTCATATTTAAATTACATTTATTAAAGCTTCTTCTAGTGTTTTGTACTTGAAGATATAACCTATATCTAAAGCCTTTTTGGGTACGATTTTCTTACCTGCTAACAACAATTCCTCACCCATTTGTCCCGTTAATAGCTTCACAACTAATTTAGGCACGGGAAAAATAGTGGGTCGCTTTAATACCATACCGAGAGTTTTCGTAAACACTTGATTGGTTACAGGGGTAGGCGATGTGCCATTAACAGCCCCTTTTAAATTATCATGGCTTATACAATACAAAATAATTCCAACTAAATCGTCAATGTGAATCCAAGGCATCCATTGTTTACCATGACCGATTCTTCCTCCAAAACACATCTTAAAAGAGGGTAACATCTTACTTAATGCTCCTCCATTTTTACCCAACACAATCCCTGTTCGTAGTAAACAAGTACGAAGTCCAAGTTCTTCTGCTTTTAAAGCAACAGCTTCCCACTTTTGACATAACTCACTGGAAAAGCTATTGTCTCCCCTCTCTTTTTCTTCGATAACATTATCTGTTTCATCAATACCATAGTAGCCAATAGCTGAGCCACTAAGGAATAATTTAGGCTTGTTTTCTAATTTTTTAAAGTATGAGATAAGCTTCTCTGTAATATCTATGCGACTACTAAAAATTTTCTGTTTTTGCTTATCACTCCAGCGTTTATTTGCAATAGGTTCACCCGCTAAATTAATGACAACATCAAATATATCGCTATCATTTAGATCACCTAAGTTTGCGATAGCTTTAATCGGGGACTTAACTTTTTCAGCATGCCTACTAAGCACCACAATCTGATGTTTTTCTTCTAATAAACGATAACAAAGAGCAGAACCAATAAAGCCAGTGCCACCTGTAATTAGTATGTTCATTTTTTCTCCCTTAAATTATATTTAATGTTATTTGAAAAATCTAACTCTGAATTAGTCATCACCCACCTGCCCTGTACTATCACCATCGTCAGTATGCGGATAACTGAATACACCGCCATAGTAATAGGTTTCACCCCAGAATGGATGGCGTATGGTGAAATCCAATTCAAATTCAGTATCAGACAGTACGGTTTCGATAATCACCGCATGCCCTAAAAACAACACATCGGCAATCGGAATGGTGAACCAGGGAGTCTTGCACAAATGACCGACACTTCGATACACAAGACGACCATCTTCAACACTGAGCTGTAAGCGAATTCCAAAGCCAAATCCAACATATTCGATCAACTGATTATCTTGCTGATATTCCATGCGTGATGCAAATATGATGGTTCGACCATCTGGTGCTTTGATTGTACGTTTCCAGTGTAATGTCTCTGAATCTTGAGTCACCCACTTGTGCACGCTGACTTGCATATTAGATCCGTGCAGATCAATCAATGCACCTAGTAAGCGGGTAATAAACAATACTGGTTTAATCACCAGTGGATAGCGAATTTGCATGATGCCTGTCACGACACTTTGTGTTTGACTATTATTATCTAGCTGGTAATGACATTGAATAACTTCCGGTAGCTGATGCCAGTCATCGCCTAATACTCGTTGCATTAAGGATATTGTATTCATGATTTAACTCCATAACATTGGTTTTTCAACCATCAAATAAACAATCAGGATCATCGCTATAAATGCTGGTACACCCAACCAGAACCAGATACGACAATAGCGAAAATACTCATCCGGCAACTGGCTATTTTGCAATACCGCTTGCTGTGATAAGTCACGCATTCTGATTTGCAGTACAACAACCGGCAACCAACACAATCCAGCCAGTACAAACAGGATTACCGACAGCAATATCCAGGATGTAGTCAGTGGAATATGTGCTTGCGACAACATCCAGTAACCGGTAATTGGCTGGATAAAAATCGTTGGTGTGGTAAACAACCAGTCAGCGATGACTACATGGCGATTGGTAGTAAAGATGGCATGGACGTCACCATCGCGATCCGCCATGAATTTGTAGAATGCACTTCCCAGTCCGGTACCAAACAACAAAACCAGACTAAAAATATGCAGTGTTTTCAGGGTTAAATAAGTCATACAGAATCCTCTTCCAGAATTAATAAAACGATTGTTGCCACAGCAATGGGTAGATTTTTAATCATCGGGCCAAACGGATGCGCCCAGAACTCCGGCAAAGCCAAAGTAATCACCACGCTATAAATCAGCATCGCCAGCAACTGAAAACCAACAACCAGCGGCAAATACCAATTCATCAACAAGGCAATGCCAAGCACAAAATCCAGTGTTGATGCCACGTACAACACCAAGGGCGCAAAAGAAGCATTGATACCAACTTGCGTCAACAGTTGATAACTTTGATCATGTGGATAAACAAACAGTGAGACCCAACCCGCCCAAAGCCACATCAAAGCCAGCGAGAGGCGTAATACAGGACGCAGAAAATACAGCCGGGCATGCCAGCGTTGCGCCTGGTCTGGAATAAAGTCCTGTAATAAAGCAGTGAACGCTTGTGGCTGGCGACCAAGATGTCGAGTAAACGGTTTTGGGTCAGCTGTATTGCCGCTTTCGAGCATGCTCAGCGCATCGGAATTTAAAGCAGGTTCCTTCAACCAACCGCTGAGTGGAGTCAAACAACGCCATATAACAGGTGAAATGGACAAATAGCGTGCTTGAGACATCCCCTGACAACGACGCAAAATAGCCAGCATCTCGGCATAGCTCAACGACTCTGCACCGACAGCATTAATTACCTGACAAGGTTGAGTGTTTTCATCCAGGCATAACACCACAGCCTTGACCAGATCGTCGATAGACACAGGCTGTAGCTGTTGATTACCATCACCCAACAAAGGAATTAAAGGCAATGCAGCCAATGCTTTTAGCATAGAAAAAGATTTACCAGCTGTGCCATAAACCAGTGACGGGCGGATGACAAACCAGTCCAAATCGAGCATTTGCAGAGCTGCATCCGCTTTTCCCTTGCTGATAAAGTATTGGGTACTTGCATTCGGATCAGCACCTAATGCAGAAACCTGAATCACTCGCTTACACTGCGCTTGCTCGCAAGCCTTAAACAGCGCAACTGGAACCGTTGTATGCAGCTCGGTGAACTGCCCCGCATGGTTCTCATCAATAATCCCAACCGTGTTAATCACCGCGTCCATACCTTGTACATGCGGTAACCAGTCTGTTACCGATTGCGCCTGTGCATAATCGACAGGACAATATCCAACTGAGGGATAACGCTCTAACAATGCCTGTTGCCTGGAGCTACAGACAGTTATCCGATGTCCTTGTGCTAATAATTCACGCAGTAAATGTTGGCCGATAAAACCACCAGCGCCTGTTAATAATATTTTCATCAGTATTTTCCGTTATTTCTGTAATTAGAGAAATTTATAATCAAAAAAAACCACATTGGTTCCAGCGAGCACATGTCTCAAAAAAACTCAGTAGCAAACATTCAACTGCACTGGAAACCCCGACTTAAATCTTAAATGAAACCAACTTTACAACCTTATCGCCGAGCTTAACCAATTTCATCAATGTTGCGTTCGGCAATTTGCTAACCGTGTCGTACCAGTTTGTCATCACTTCCAAAAACTCCAGCATATTGACGATGCGCTGGCGCGTCTGCGGATCAATCTCTGCATCATCCTCAGCCTTCATCGATAAATCGCGTAACAAGGTTAAGGTTGGATCAATCTCCCGTCGCCTGCGCTGCTCAACAACGCGATTAAAAATTTCCTGCACATCGTTGACTGCCTGGAAATGATCGCGTCGATCGCCAATCACATGCACTACACTCACCAAATCCCAGCCTTGCAACTCCTTCAAACTGTTAGAGACATTGGATCTGGCTAATGACAAGGTTTCGACAATCTCCTCCGCATGCAATGGTTTGGAAGACAAATACAACAAAGCATGTACCTGAGCAACAGACCGGTTGACACCCCAGCGTGTCCCCATTTCTCCCCAGTGCAGAATAAAGCGTTCTATTAATGGTGATAGTTGCATAATGTTCTTTAATTTCTGTATTTACAGAAATTAAAGAACATTATGCTTTAGTTGTCAACTAATATTTTCTAAAACTGGATAATAAAGTATCCAAGTGTTCGCTCTACAGAATGGGTAAAGGGCTTTAAACATGTAAATTTTTGGATCAAATATTATCCAATCCATTAAACTGATAAATCGCATCAAACACTTGCTGCGGTTGCTCTGCATGCACCCAATGGCCAGCATTTTCAATAATTTTTATCGTGTTGCTTGGAAATAATGAATTGATTACCTTATGGTGTTTCGGTAATAAATAATCAGACTGACCACCACCGATGAACAAGGTTGGTTGATGATAGAGCTTAATTAAACTGGATTCTGGAAACCCCATAATTTCAGGCATTGCCTGTTCGATGGAGCTGACTGGAATGCGCCATTTGTATTCTCCGTTCTTGTTAACCAGGTTCTGCAGGAGAAATTGACGAATAGACAGTTCGCTAACATGCTTCGCTAAATAGTGATCGGCTTGGTCGCGTGAAGCAATTGCTTGCAATGGAACACTCTTTAGCCCGCTGAATATTTCACTAAACCTATGGTGCTACTGCACAGGAGCAATATCGATCACAATCAATTGCCGGACACACTCTGGTTGCGTTAAAGCCAGCCACATTGCTACTTTCCCCCCCAGACTGTGACCAAGAATAGTTGCACTTTGTATTTTATGAGTATCCATCAACGCACTTACATCAGCGGCCATTGTTGGATAATCCATACGTTGCGCATGCGGTGAATCTCCGTGATTACGCAAATCAATAACATAAACTTGATATTGTTCAGCAAATTTCTCAGCCAGTTGACTCCAGTTACGTGACGAACCAAACAAACCATGCATGATGATCAATGGTGGACCATTGCTTTCACCTAATATTTTTGCATTGAGTTCGACAGTCTGTTTGCATTTCTATTAATGTTGTATGATGTGTAGAGCTTAAAATAGTCACTATTGCTGCTATTCAGGACAGTCAAACAAAATCGGGAAATATCCCCAAAGAGCCAAATTGGCTCAAGCTAACGCTAACAAGACTTCGCCCTGAAAATCTCCAAACCCCACTCACATTGATTGCACTGGCATGAGCTGCGCTTTGCTATTTATTTCACTCACAAGTCGTTGTTATGAAACCATTGAAAATATTATACCTGTGTCATCGTTTCCCCTATCCAGGAAATGATGGCAGTCGGGTGCGTTCACTCCACATAATCAAACATTTTAAAAATAGCGGCCATCAAGTCACCGTTGCTTCACTTGTGCGATCTGATGAAGAGGCAACAGCAGGTCAACCACTTGCAGATTTTTGTGACCGAGTGATTATGGCACGTGTTAATGAGACTGTGCAAAACATACGCATGGCAGCTTATCTGCTGTGTCCAACACCTTCATCGATGGCGTATTTTTATTCAAAAACATTAGCCAGACAGATAGATGAGGAAATTCAGATTAACCGACCCGACCTGATTTATGTGCATTGTTCATCAGTCGCGCCTTATGTTGCAGATTACAGTATTCCAAAAATTATGGATTTTGTGGATATGGACTCTGCTAAATGGTTGATCTACGCTAAATTTAAATCCTTTCCGATCAATCTCGGTTATTGGTATGAAGGCGTTAAATTGCGTCGTGCAGAAAAACATCTAGCACAACGCTTTGATATTTCTACATGTATTACGCGAACTGAACTGGATACGCTCACTGATTATAGTTTGAATGTTGATGGAGACTGGTTTCCCAATGGGGTAGATTTTGAGTTTTTTTGTCCAGATTCACAACCAGACTATAACACCAACACTATTAGTTTTATCGGACGCATGGATTATTACCCAAATATCGAAGCAATGCTGCGGTTTTGCAAGAATATATTGCCACTGGTTCGGCAACACAATGTGCATGCAAAAATGCTGATTATCGGTGCCAACCCAGATGCCGAAATTATAGCTTTAGGTGAACAAAACGGTATAACAGTTACTGGCACAGTCGATGATGTGCGTCCTTATGTACGTGGTTCAGCAGTCATGGTTGCACCCCTGAACATTGCCCGTGGCACCCAGAATAAAATTCTGGAGGCAATGGCAATGGGCGTACCAGTTGTCTGTAGCGATATCGCAGCCAGAGGTGTTGACGCAGTGGATGGAGAGCAGATATTAGTTGCTGCTTCCGACATTGAGTGTGCCAACAAAATCATCAGTGTGTTAAACAATCCAGATCAACGCCAACAGTTAGGCCAAACCGGGCGTGACTGGATTGTACAAAATTATTCGTGGGAAAAGGCAATGCAGCGTCTGGATGGTATTGTTGAACGTTGCCTGCTTGAATTAGACGATCAATAGCAATAATGCTGATAACTTTAGGCCACCTCTAATCATTGTCTTTTTGCCCGATTTCAGCGTTGGATGGTTGTCTGCGATCCTCATGTATTCCATATACACTGCGGTTCTCAAAAACCATCCGCCTTGAACTCGAACAAAAACCCTGATTATTAGAGGTACCCTTTAAACCCAAACATTGTTTGTGAAAAAATATTACTCGTCACCACCAAAGCTGAACAGCTTGTCTGAGCGTTCTTGTTTTTCTCGAACCTGTGGTATGCAGAACATGGTATGAGAAATCACTTGTAGACGCGCCTTATTGGCTTCTTTTGAGGAACCAAAAATCTCTTCTGATTGTTTGATTCGTTTCGGTATTTCACTAGGATCTTCTGGTCTGAGAAATAATTTGTAACCTTTGAAATGGCTTTCAAAGACCGGGGATCCAGAAAAAGCCGGAACATCCCCCGCAACTTGATCAGAAACACATTCAGCCAATGTTTCAGGATCAAGTTTATAATCGAGAACATCTTGATCTTTTGAAAGTTCTTTAGCTAATAAATCTTCATATTCTGATTGCTCCTTACCGCAAGCGACTAACAATAACGCAACGGAAAGAAGAACGATAATATTTTTCATAAGTGCTAACAGCCTCACTTTGAGTCCAATGTAAACAGTGCAATTTTACAGGTGATCTAGGTGCCACCCTTGACTTGTTGCATTAATATATCATACCAGCCAGATGTAACTGTTCTTGTTCTAACAAATTTTTAGTTTTAGATAAAACTAAGGAACGTGCACTAAATAACTTCGACAACTTAAAAACTTCCCTTCTTTGGAACAGCAACATAATTCCACAATTTCAGATGCTCATCAAATACAATTCGCATGGATTCTTTAAATCCTGCGACTACTTTTCTGCCTGTTTCATAAACTTGATTGAAAATACTGGCAAAAACTTTTAGCCCAGCCTTTGTTGTTGTCTTTTCAATCAGTTCTTTTGTCAGTAGATGTGTTGTCAAAACAACCCCCTGCAAAGCACGAGTGATATGTGGAAACACGCGATGTTCAATCGGATTCCATTTGGATGTATAGGGTAGAAAATGGGCGATTCGTATTTCAATTCCAATCTCATCAGCAACTGCCTGTATATCTTGTTTGAAAAGATAGTGTCGTGAGGAATTACTACCGCCACCATCCATCATCATTAAAATGGAACTTGCCTCAGGATAGTGTACTTTTCCATAGTGGTGCCACCAATGTCTGATTGAATCACACGCAAATTCACTGGTATCACGACTTGTGCCGATGTTGACATAGGCTTCGTTGCGTTCTATATCATAGATCGCATGTGGAACAGCAACACCTTCTGCCAACGATGGAAAATCATGATCAAGCACTTCAACTGTTTCAGTGGTATAGATTTTACCTTCACGAAACAAGTTGCCAATCAATTCTTTTTTCTTGGTATCAATGCTGACTACGGGATTTTTATTGCTTTGATAGCATTTTTTTAATTCGCTGATACGTTCAAATTGAGCATTTCGGTCGCTGTGGTCTCCGGCAGACTTTTTTTTAATGCTTTGCGTTTTACATATCCATGTTTTTTCAAGAGTTTCCTCACGATGTTACGACTGACTTTAAAGCCCCTTTTAGCCAGAAAATCTGAAATATCCGCACACGTTAAATCAGTCCATTTTACTTTTTCATCTATGGGATCACCTGCTGTATGCTCTTTTAAAAGCAGGAGAAATATCACATCAATATCAGAGCCTTGATCAAGTAACGCTGTCCTGCCTCCTCCTTCCCTTCTCGTACGGTTTTGAGGGAGGGTGTCTTCTTCACCCAGTTCCTTTATCCCAAGTAAAACAGTGTCTCGGGAACAGTTGAAAAGTCGGGCTATATAACTGACTCCACCATAGGGAAGTTTTAAGGCTTCTACTCCTGCGTATAACCGCCTGTTTCTTTCTGACAGACGACTGTACAATGCTTGCATCTGTGTTTCGATTACTTGAATGTAGGGTTTATTCAATTTCTAAGAGTTTTAACGGTTGAGGTTCACCTATTTTATCATGGAGTTGTCGATGTTATTTCATGCGCATTCCTAACGACATAAGAGAGTGCAATTAAAAACATGTGGTCAAACAGCTTCTAATTCGAGCTACTTGCAAAATGCATAAAAGCGAGGGGATTTAATTGCTTGAATAGAAAAAAAAGAAAAACCTTGCTCAAAAATGATAAAATAGAGAGCGTCTAAACACTCTAAAAATATCTGAAAATGAGCAAGTTACGAGAAACAATAGCACAGTCCTGGTGGACAATTCAAGACACATTATTTCCTCGAATGATCGAAGAACTCGGTCCGTTAACTCAAAAACAACAGGAGCTGATAACGACGCTAGAAATACTCCACATTGAAGCATTTATTGATTCCAGCAAAGGATATCCTGGACGTCCACCCAAGGATCGAGTCGCCATTGCACGTGCCTTTGTTGCAAAGATGGTGTATCACATGCCAACAACGCGCCTGTTGTTAGATCGATTACACACCGACATCGCATTAAGGCGTCTGTGTGTAATACCGCTACCAGTCATGCTATATTTAATAATATCAAATAGTTGCATATTCACTCCGTGGTTTTGTCATCAACGGGTAATGCTTCGGTCTGCGCTTAACCACCCTGGGTTGGTTGGGTCTTTCCCGTTGCCCAATCTCTGTTTGAGCGATCGCGATTAACAGCGGTGAGATTAATCGCTTTAAAGTCGTTCCTGTCGCTGTGATACACACGCTTGCCGTATTGCGCATCAGTTGAACAGTCGCCATAAAACTAAGGTAACGTGGCTGCTGATCATTCAGGCAAGCAGCTCGAGCAAGCGTTGCTCGAACCAGGTTATAAGCCAATAAGTTGACTGCAATTTCTTTTTTAATCATCTCAGCTGTTTTGCAGCGTAACATGTCCATCCCCATATCGGTTTTGATGGTTCTAAAATTGACCTCAATGGTCCAGCGTTGTTGATAGAGTTGCGCTAAGGTTTTTTTGGGGAAAGTATTGGACTTGATGAGTGTCGTCACATAGACGATCCCTTTTACAGAACACTCGCGCACCACGATTTCGTTCGGTAACGCGTCCCATGCATCATCTGCCATCCACACCGGTTTTTTCTTCGGTTTTTGAACCGAAATCAGATGGTCTTTTGCACCGAGGCGTCGTCCGCGTCGAAAATCACTTTTGACAGTGCTACGTTGCCTGAAAACCAGCGCCGTGTTCTGTTGCATCAACAAGGCGATATTGGCGTAAGACGTATAATATCGATCTGCAAGCAGCAAATCCTGCTGACCAAGGGATTGAATTAATCGCGAAAACAAGGAGGTTTCACCACTGCCCTTGCCCTGATAAGGGCCAATGGCATAATCAACACAACTTCCGGTTGCTAGGGATAATAAGCCAACCAAGCGGACAATCGGAAACCCCAAGCCGGGCTGTTGTGCGCCTTGTTGCGGAAAGGTTGCTTGATTGTCCTCTGTATCGGGCATCAGCAAGGTTGTTCCATCGACTAGCGTCACGCGATATCCGTTCCATAACCATTGCTGAGAGGCTTGCTGGTGCAAGAGGCGACCGGATGATGTCACTGCTTGTTTTAAATGCGTCAGCAACAGTCGTAACCGGGCTTTGCAATAAGGTCCTGTATTCATGGAGTTCGCAGGATAATCCAGACCAATCCGTTCAATCAATATATGGGCAACGGCTTCTTTGCAAGACCCTGTGGAACTGAGCACCTGAAACAAGAAGGCTCTCAATGTAATCAAGGGCGTAAAGATGGTATTGCGACCATCGCCGGATTGATGAATCGCCTCAATTAAACGGTCAGGCAATACGTCATTAAAAGGCAGCTCCTTGCGCTGAAAGAAGGTATTTTTGAACGAGCGAATTTGAAAACGGAGTGGTAATCGATTAGACTTTTTCATCTGTTAAGCTTTTTCTCAGGATTCATTGTTTTATAGGAAATACAATGATATCCAATAAATAGTTAAAGCTTAACTTTAATTTATCTTAAAGTCCTTTTGATTCAATCGCTTGATGCGTGACTGGTAGCGGTATTAGCGTCTGTGTGGATGGGAACGTGTCAGCGATATTCCAAAGGAATGGACAGTCTCTCGCGCATTAGCCGAATTCTCTGAATCGCAATTGCCGCAACGTATCCATGAAGCGTTGATCAAAAAACACTATCGTAGTGAAATCGTCGGACATAATTCGCGCGACTCAACCGCGATCAATGCACGTGAAAAACCGATCAAAAAGAAACCCATTGTCAAACACCCCAAGCAACGTGGACGCCCAAAAAAAGCGAAGTTCGCGAGAAAACACTGACGCGGATTGAAAAGCAGACCACAGGGATTCCCTTGGTGGAGATGCTTGACGATTTGCCCATAGCCTGTGATGTGGGAACCAAGAAAAACAGCAAAGGTTACAAAACCAGTTGGACAGGCTATAAGCTGCATATTGATTCAGCCGATGGCGGCATTCCAATCAGTTGTGTCTTAACCTCGGCTTCAACGCATGATAGCCAAGTGGCGATTCCATTGGCAATGATCAGTCATCAACGTGTCACCAACCTCTATGATTTAATGGATGCTGCCTATGATGTGCCTCAGATCCATGAAACCAGTCGGCAGTTAGGCCATGTCCCGTTGATTGACCGAAACCCACGGCGCGATAAAACGCTCAAGGATGAAATACACGCTGAAAACAAACGCAGCCGGATCATTGGTCATCAATCTTCTGAAACCATACGATACCGAGAGCGCGGCACTGTAGAGCGCGTCAACGGGCGCTTGAAAGATGAATTTGGAAGACGTGTGGTTCGGGTGCGTGGGCATGCAAAAGTGATGTGTCATTTAATGTTTGGGATTCTAGCGCTGACAGTGAATCAGATGCTGTGCTTTCTTGAGTAAATGATAGTTTACTGAAGGAGAAAGAAAGGGAATTGAGTCCCACAGGAGGATCGGTATGCTCTAAATTGACAAAACACATCAAGATGACAAGAATTTGCTGGTGTTCATCTGTGACATGACAGCCATTCCGTGAAAAAATCGTAACAGACGACTCAGTCACAATCTCAGTCGGTTGTGATCTCATAGTTTTGCAAGTGGCTCATTCTTAAAAACTTTTTTAATCACTGTTTGCATTATGAGGAAGCAGTCTGGCTAACTGCGCAAACTCTTCCAAACTCAAGGTTTCTGCGCGCCGACCTGGATCAATATTAACTGAGTTGATTTGCTCTGCTGTGAGTAATTTAGACAGTGTATTGCGCAAAGTTTTACGCCGTTGGGAAAATGCCTGGGTGACAACTAAGTTAAAGATCTGAAAAGAGCCAACAATAACTGGTGGTTGCGGATGAGGTGCCAGCTTCACAAAACTGGACCAAACTTTGGGTTGTGGATTAAAACTCTCTGGAGCAACATCAAATAGTTTGCTAATCTTGCACAAGTACTGAGTAATGACACTGAGTCGCGCATATTGTTTATTGCCAGGTTGCGCTGCAATCCGGTCAGCCACCTCCTTTTGCAGCATAAAGTGCATATCGGTAATCAATGGTGCTTGTTTCAGCACATGAAATAATAGAGGTGTTGAAATGTTATAAGGTAGATTGCCAATCAAACGCATATTTCCAGGTACTTTCTGTGGATTGCTAGAGACTGGCAATAATTTCGACAAATCAAGTTTTAACGCATCTAACTGATGAATCACCATATACGTTTTGTCAGCGTATTGTATCTTGAGTCGAGCTACCAGATCACGGTCAAGTTCAATTAAATCCAGTTGCTGACAGCTCTCTGCCAGTAAGCTGGTCAATGCCCCCTGCCCTGGGCCGATTTCAACCAGATGTTGATCTTGCTGTGGATGGATCGCGTTTATAATGCTAAAAATAACTTGCTGATCGGTGAGAAAATTCTGACCAAAACGTTTACGTGGTTTGTGTTTCATGATTTAAACACTGTGGTTTGCCATCTTGGTAGCAAGCTCAATTGCCAACTGAAAGCTACCGGTATCAATATTACCGGTGGCAGCCAGATCAAGCGCAGTGCCATGATCAGCCGAAGTTCGAATAATCGGCAAGCCTAAGGTAATGTTCACCGCTTTTCCAAAACCAGTTTGTTTCAGGGGCGGCAGTCCTTGATCGTGATACATCGCAAGCACAGCATCGCCATGTTGCAAGTTATGAGCTGTGAATACTGTATCAGCCGGCAACGGGCCACTCAGGACCATCCCTTGTTGTCTAAGTTGATCAAGTGTCGGCTCAATAATTTCAATTTCTTCAGTACCAAGATGTCCTTCTTCTCCTGCGTGTGGGTTAAGACCACAAACGATAATGCGTGGATTGGCAATTCCAAACCGGGTTCGCAAGTCATGATGTAAAATGCCCAATACTGTTTTCAATCGTGCAGGGGTTACTTGATCTGCGACATTGCGCAAAGCGATATGAGTTGTTAACAACGCAACGCGCATAGTGGGCGATGCTAACATCATTACCGGACTCCCTCCGGTCAATTCTCCCAGAAACTCAGTATGCCCAGTAAATGTAATGCCAGCCTGATTAATAATGCTTTTATGAATCGGTCCGGTACACAGTGCCTGACACAACCCGCTAGAGCAGGCCTGTGTCGCAAGAGTCAACGCTTCAAGCACATAGTTAGCATTGCTGACATCTAATCGACCAGCCGTAACAGATTGCTTGAGTTTTACGGGTTGTATCAACAACTGTCCTGGTATTGGAATACTGGCTGGCTGTGAAAAATCAACTGGCTTTAGCTCAAGCGCAATACCAAGTTGTTGCGCCCGTTTGATCAACAATTCCGGATCGGCATATAAGACCAGCTCACATGGAAATTCTGTGTTTGACAATAATATGCACAAATCAGGGCCAATGCCGGCTGGCTCACCTGGAGTAATGGCAATTCGCGGGATTATTTGTGGCATCTGCAGATATAATCCATCTAAACTTGTGTCATAAGCGCATAGTTTCTATATCCAGCTTACCCGAATCAAACCATTGATTGATGGCTTCATAGCGTTGCAAATTACCAACATCAATCCATATACCAGAATATAGTTCGCCATTCACGGTTCCAGTTCGGATTGTTTCGTATAAAATTGGCGCCAGTGAATGTCGTCCATCCGGCAAATTTTCAAACAGTTGTTTGCTATAAACACCAATTCCGGAAAACGTGAATAATTGTGCAGCCTGGTCGGACACTCGCCCATTGTCTAAACCGAAATCACCTTGCGGATGATGCACCGGATTAGCGACCAATACCAGATAGCTTGTACTGACTGATCGAGTGTGCAACTGAGCATACGGATAATCGGTGTAGATATCACCATTCACCACCAAAAAAGGTTGTTCATCGAAAAATGATAGCGCTCGGCGAATACCTCCAGCAGTTTCCAATGCTTCTGGTCCTTCATCAGAATAACTCAACCGTGCACCCAAGCGTTTGCCATCACCCAGCGATTTACGTATCTGCTCGCCCTTGTAAGACAAGTTAATAATGATTTCTGTTATATCATTCTCTACCAGCGCATTAATGGTATGTTCAATCATTGGTTTGCCACCAATCGGTAACAAAGGCTTAGGGCATTGATCGGTTAAAGGACGTAAGCGTTCGCCACGACCGGCTGCCAATATCATTGCTTTCATGATTGTAACTCGGGTTGTTGTTGCATTGCCGGAACAATCACTTGATTTAACAGCTGACTGAATTCTGTTAGCTCGGCATCTTGTTTACAGACTGCGACCACATAATTCATTGTGGTTGGAATATCCTTTAGATATCCCGATTTGCCATCACGTATTTTTAAACGCGAAAAAATCCCGATCGCTTTTAAATGTCGTTGAATACCCATTTTATCAAACCATTGTTGATATTGCTTTTGCGATATGGCGGAGGTGAAAACACCTGCCTGCAAGCTACGTTGATAAAATTGATCGCGCCAGCCATCAACCCGTAGAGCTGGCCAGGAAACATAGCAATCTCTTAACAATGAAACCAAATCATAAGTGAGAGGCCCAATCACAGCATCCTGAAAATCAATCACACCAGGATTACTGGCTTCAAGTAACATCAGGTTTCTTGAATGAAAATCACGGTGTACACATACCTGAGGTTGCGCAAGCGCAGAATCAACCAGTGTTTGACAACTTTTTTGAAAAACTTGGTGTTGTTCTGTCGTGAGCGACAAGCCCAGCAGTTGTTCAACAAACCACTGACTAAAAAGATTCAGTTCTTGCTGTAACAGTGTTGCATCATAAACAGGTAAATCGTTGGCTGATGTAACAATGCCCGTTTGTATTTGCAACAAAGCATCAAAAGCATCAGCATAAAGTTGATCAGCATTCGCTTCAGACAACTGATCAAAATAACACTGATGACCAAAATCACTAAGCAATAAAAAACCAGACTGGTAATCACCTGAAATAACCTCTGGGACGTGAACACCTGCATCCCGAAAAATATCGGAAACTGCTACAAAACCTGCTACGTTTTCCTGAGGTGGTGGCGCATCCATGGCAATCAGCGTCTTTTGCTCAATGAAAACCCTGAAATAACGCCGAAAACTAGCATCTGCTGATGCTGGTTCAATGCGTATATTCGATGTTTTCAGTCGTGTTTCCAGCCATTGTATTAATTGCAGCAAGCGCTGATCTGTTTCACAGACAATCACACATGTACTCCCAATTCTATAAAATTGACACTCTTTTATACGTTAACTCGGTTCGGGATTCAATTTTTACCAGGTTACAGGTAGAATATGTGGACGTCTGAACTAGCCAATTGTGCCCATTAGAGTAACCATGGACAGCCTTGAGCCGACCCAACTGGATCACTCAGAGCTAACTTTGTTGATCTGCAGGCTGGGCTACAGGCGCATTGCAAATAATCTATCTATTGTTGTAACGTAAATAACGGGCATATATACTCTCCGCACATGAAAATTTAGCATCCAGTGCACACGCTTTTTTGCGGATAGTTGCGTTGGAAAACCTTGCTGTAGAATGACTATAGCTAAGATTTTCCGCCTCACTCTCCACAAAATATCACGCACCCTAAATGCTAAATTTCATGTGCGAAGAGTATACACAAGTCAATTGTGTAAGATGTTTCACACACTCTATTATAAAAATCACCTGATTTGCCCTGAAAAAAGGAATTATCGTGCAAAAGCAATCGTTTGAACAATCCTGGCGTAAACGCTTTACACGTTTTGCAAATCAATCAGAAGATGATGCCGGAATTGCCGGATGGAGCAAATCCGGTCTAGCCACCCGCATCCGCCGCTTCACCGCAATCTGGAGCTGTTCTGATCATGAAAAAAAATGGTTGGACGCTGGCTGTGGTGCAGGCACATACTCGCAATTACTTGATTCCAGTGGTGCCGAGGTGTTTGCGTTTGATTATTCACTGATTGCCTTGCAAAAAGGCAAACAACGCTATCCACAAACCATTCAATGGGGGGTTGCTGATGTTACCCAGCTACCACTTCAAAATCATTGTGTTGATGGTACATTATGTTTTGGTGTTACTCAGGTTTTATCATCATCACAACCAGCAATTGAAGAATTAATGCGTGTTGTTAAACCAGGTGGGCAGATCTGGATTGATGGTTTGAATAGTTGGTGTTTGCCGCATCTCTGGGAACAACTCAGGCGCAAATTACAAGGACTTGATCCACACCTGCGCTATGAATCGCCCTGGAAATTGCGCAGCCTGGCTGAACAACAAGGCTTGCAACACGTAAAATTGCATTGGTTGTCGATAGCACCTTCCCGACTCGCAAAATTTCAATGGATATTAGATAGCGCTATGATCGGAAAAATCTATCATTATTTGCCCTTTATTGGCGCGTTACTCAGTCACTCAATGGTTATCCAGGCAAATAATGCGCTGCCAGACCAGCAAGCAACCAGAATCCATTCATGAACAACACTTCGCTTAGTCTTGCTGTCAAACCACGTTGCATCGTTGCAATTTGGTGTAGCTGTCTGTTGTTTTCAAGCATACTGCTTAGTAACGACAACGTTAAAACAGCTGAACAAACAACAGCGCCTAAAACCACACCAGGAGGCAAACTGGGTTGGAAGTGTGTCGCAGATGATGACGCGTGGGATTGCAAACGCTCAGGTCCGATTTCTGAACAACTTGCAATTTCCGAAGAAGAAAAGGAACAAAAGCAAGAAGCCACGATTTCAGCTGAAGATGAAAGACGCTTTAAAACTTTACTGACACAACTACAAGTTAATCCATGGGCTGGTTGTCAAACGATTGCAACCCGCGTCAAACCTTTAGTGAAAATATTGCCCAGAGATCAGGCACAATTTGATATTGATGCTGATTTTGTGGAAGCTCAGGAACGAGAAATTACAACCTTTATTGGAAATGTTGATGTGACCAGAGCCGATCAACGTATCAAGTCTCACTTTGCCACATATGATGCGATTGCAGAAACAGTATTAGCGCGTGACGATGTCGTCTATACCGATAATGGGATGGCATTGCTCAGTGATACATTATTTCTGAATTTGCAAAACAATACCGGCAAGTTGCGCAACTCTATCTTTATCGTCGGTAATATTCCAGCTCGTGGACAGGCACGTAATGCGTATTTTGAAAGCATGCAGTTGTCACGTTATGAAGATGCTGCCTATACGACCTGCCCTCCTGGAAACCAGGACTGGGTAGTGCATGCTGAGCGCTTAAATCTTGATCGAGAACAAGGCTGGGGAATTGCTAATAACGCCTGGCTTAAATTTAAGGACATACCGTTTCTGTACACGCCTTACATGTCATTTCCAATCGATGATCGGCGTAAATCAGGTTTGCTGGCGGTTTCTTTCGATAGTTCAGAGGAATCTGGTTTTGGCTTGACAGTCCCTTATTACTGGAACATTGCTCCCAATTTCGATGCCACCATTGCTCCTCGCCTGTTGACTGGTCGCGGTTTTATGCTGGGTGGTGAATTTCGTTATCTGACTGACAATTCTGCTGGTGAAATTGCTGCTGAGGTGCTTACCTATGATAGGCAAAAAGAAGAAGTTCGCGGACAAGTGTCAGTGTTACACAGTACAGTATTCACCCCAGAGTTAAGAGGCTACATTGATGGCCACTTTGTGTCCGATAATGATTATCTAGATCAACTGGGTAATACATTGGGAATTACCAACAATCGTCATGTTCATAGTCAGGCACGACTGGACTACACCACCAATGACTTTTCACTACTCTCACGCGTTGATAACTACCAAACCATTGACGATACCATTAATGATGTGGATCGCCCATATCGTCGTTTACCACAAATACTGTTCACCACCACAGCAAAACCTGTCTGGGAAACCGGCGCATTGGCTGACATGTATAGCGAATATGTATTTTTCCAGCAAAAAAACAGGGTCACGGGTCAACGCCTGGATGTTAGGCCAAGTATAACTTATCCAATGGAACGAGAATATGGTTATATTCACCCAAAAGTGACAGTAGCACACACACAATATTGGTACGGTGGAGATAATACTGAACCTGGAGCCGATGGAGACCCCAGAAGACAATTCTCTAATACCAATAGCCGAACCTTACCTATTGCATCGATTGATGCCAGCCTGTTTCTGGAACAAGATTTAAATCTAGGCAGTATGAAATTCTTGCATCAAATTCGACCACAATTGTTTTATGTGTATATTCCATATAAGAATCAAAGAAATATACCCTGGTTTGATAGTTCAAAAAACGATTTCAGCTTTTTTCAACTATTTCGTCCAAACCGCTTTGCCGGTGGTGACAGGATTGGTGATACGAATCACCTGACAGCTGCCTTTACTTCCAGTTTTGTTGATGCTGAAACTGGTCGTGAACGATTACGCTTGAGTATCGGTGAAATATTCTATTTTCAGGATCGTAAAGTGAGACTGTTCGGACGTGAATGTGCACAACTGGATGCTCGGGATACTCGTTGCACACCAGAAACCAAGGATTTTTCACATATCATCGGGGAATTGGCCGCTCCTCTGACGAATGATCTATACTTAAAAGGGACAGTGCATTGGGATCCAGTTGATAAAAAAATACGTAGACGTCAGGTCGAATTGCAATATCACGATGAAAATAACGTGATCATTAACCTTGGTTATCGTTTTCGCAATGATGAAAACGACATCATTGGCAATAATGAAGGCACTATCAGTTCAATTAATAATATAACTGATACCTTTATCAATCAGATTGATGGTTCTTTTCACTTGCCGATTATCCAGGACTGGAGCATTATCGGACGTATGCAATATTCTTTTGAGAATGAAATCATACTGGATAGTTTTTTAGGGTTTGAACATGATAATTGCTGCTGGCGACTACGAATAATGGGGCGCCATTATATTAATGATTTTTCGAATAGAACGAATGAAGAAAACAGTCATGCTAATAATGCAGTCTTCGTCCAGCTTGAATTGAAAGGTCTGGCAAGTTTTGGCAACAAGAGAGTTGGGAAATTTCTGGAAAGGAACATTAAGAGTTATCGTGTGTCTGAGTTCTGATAGTGATAACATAGGCTTATGACTGATAATTTAACAAAAGTCTAACATCTTATAGGTTAACGCAAGCGATGCAGTGCAAGGAAACAAGCAGACAAAACACAGCATTAAGTTTGTCAGACAGATAGAATAGACTTCAACTGTATTAAGATATTGTAATTTAACATGAATATTATGAAACAACTCTTCGCATATCGCTTTTCAGTATCTCAAAAACTTGTTTTGTTTACCCTGATTATAATTGGTCTAAACAGTTATTCTGCCCAGGCAAAACAAATTGATCACATTGTCGCTGTCGTAGAAGACAGTGTTATTCTCCAAAGTGAACTTAATAATAAGCTGGAAATCATTAAACAGAAAATCAAGTCTGGTTCTGCAGGGATGCCTCCTACATCAGAGCTTACGCAACAGGTTCTGGAAAAACTGGTTGTTGAAAATCTGCAACTCCAGCGCGCCAAAAAAAACGGCTTAGTGATCAGTGAAAAAATGATTAACCAATCTATTGCCCAAATAGCCAAACAAAACAATTTAAGTGTGCCTCAGTTTCGTCAGGAACTGGCAAACCATGGCCTTGATTTTCATCGCTTCCAGGACGAGATTCACAGCCAGTTAATGATTGATCAACTACGCAGCAGGGAAGTAACACGTCGTATCAAAGTAACCGATCAGGAAATTGATATTTATCTAAAAGCACGTGGTGGCAGTGTGTTGTCAAGTAAAAATCGCTATCGAATCGGTCATATACTATTGCCAATTGCTGATGATGCATCTCCTACAAACAAACAATTAACTGAACAAAAGGCACAACGACTGATTGAACAACTACGCAATGGAGCTGATTTTAAAGAGCTAGCCATACTTAATTCGGAGGCATCCACAGCAGCAAAAGGTGGTGACATAGGATGGCGCAGTCGTCAGCAAATCCCATCAATATTTACAGATATGGTTCCCAAAATGAGTAAAGGAGATGTCCACGATGCAATATTCAGTTCCAGCGGCTACCATATTATTAAATTGCTGGATCTTCAAGGTGAAGTCCATGAGAGCATCAAACAAACTCATGCACGCCACATTCTGATTAAGACAGATGAAGTGTTTGGCGACCAGCCTGCTCAAAAAAAAATCGATGCTCTGATGTATGAATTGGAAAACGGAGCTGATTTCGCGGTTCTGGCAAAAGCCCACTCAGACGATAAAGTCTCAGCCTTAAACGGTGGTGATCTGGACTGGATTAATCCTGGCAGTCTGGTTCCAGAGTTTGAAACGACAATGAATCAACTGGATGTGAATCGCATTAGTAAACCAGTTAAAACGAAATACGGCTGGCATATCATTGAAGTCATGGAACGACGCGAATCGCATGATAGTAAAGCAATGGAAAGAGCAGCTGCACGCAATGAAATAAGCCGCAGCAAAATGGAGGAAGAAACTCGTTTATGGCTGCGTCAACTTAGAGATGAAGCTTATGTTGAACTGCGTATATAAAGACTAACTAGTTTGCCCACTCTCAAATTTAGCAGATTTTAGATATTGAAAATGCTCATCTACGCTAGTAGATTACGCGTTTTTTCCTTGTTCTCGACTACAATTTAAGGTAATTCAACAATCAAGGCATTGAGTAAATTTACACAACAATTTTAATCCATTGTTGTTGCCAATCAGCCCCGCTAGCCACAAACAGACAATCATCAGTCTGATTGCTCGAATAAATACAGAAACATTACACACTAGTTCGATACTTTTAAGCGATCCCATCTCTATACTATCTATAACTTTCGTTTCGACGGTAACTTATGAACCCTGATCAATTTCGGCGTTATGGTCACGATATGATTGACCAAATTGCCCGCTATATGGAAGAGGTCGAGTCTTATCCTGTGCAAGCGCAAACCGCTCCTGGAGAAATACGCCATCAACTCAACGCTCATGCACCTGAGATTGGAGAGCCTTTTGAGAACATAATTGAAGAATTTGAACAAATCATCATGCCTGGAATTACTCATTGGCAATCTCCCAATTTCTTTGGTTATTTTCCGTCCAATCATTCCGGGCCATCAATACTTGGTGAATTATTAAGCGCAGGATTGGGTGTGCAAGGCATGATCTGGTTAACCAGCCCGGCAGCAACTGAACTTGAAACCCATGTGCTGGACTGGCTTGCCGATGCGCTGGGACTACCCAATTCTTTTAAAAGTACGGATACAGGCGGCGGCGTAATTCAGGACTCAGCCTCCAGTGCAACCTTGTGTGCCATTTTAACTGCGCGAGAACGAGCGACTCAGTGGCAATCAAATCAGACCGGGATCAATCAACCACTGGTTGCCTATACCTCTGAACAAGCCCATTCGTCTGTAGAAAAAGCGATTCGGATTGCCGGAATCGGTTCTGACAATCTTCGTTTGATCAGAGTCAATGAACACTACGCAATGAATCCTGAAGCGTTGCATCAAGCGATTGAGGATGACATCAATCAGGGCTTACAGCCATTTTTTGTATGTGCAACCATTGGTACAACATCGACAACAGCAATTGATCCGTTAGCGGCAATCGGTCGCATCTGCTCTCAACACAAACTCTGGTTACATGTTGATGCCGCTTTGGCGGGAAGCGCTGCTATCTGTCCGGAACTACACTGGCTACATGAAGGTTTAGAGTATGCAAACAGTTATTGTTTTAACCCACACAAATGGATGCTAACCAACTTTGATTGCGACTGCTTTTACGTGACTGACCGATCAGCACTGATCAAGACACTGGGAGTTAATCCTGAATATCTGAGAAACCCGGCGTCGGAAATTGGGGAAGTATTCGACTATCGTGATTGGCAGATTTCACTGGGCCGACGTTTTCGTTCTCTGAAACTCTGGTTTGTCATTCGCTATTATGGCCTGGAAGGATTACGCCTACATATCCGTCGTCACCTTGAACTAAGCCAGCAATTTTCAGACTGGGTGCATGCACACGCTGATTTTCAATGCATGGCTCCGGTTCCACTCAACCTGGTGTGTTTTCGGCATCACAGCAATGATGAGTTCAACCAGAAATTACTGGAAGCGCTCAATGCCAGCGGCAAGTGTTTTCTGACGCATACACGATTGAATGGCGTTTACACGCTACGCTTGTGCATTGGTGGAACCTATACCCGTGAAACACATGTCCAGCAGGTCTGGAAACTAATCCAGCGTACAGCCTCATCACTAGAACGCCAATGATAGCTGGATTTCCCGAAAATTAATTCCAGATATACTCTCTTCTTTCTGTGTTTAAGGTTTTTTCGAATCGACTCAATCGAATGCAACCCCTAGCTTAAAAATAACGTATTGAAAACCACAATATCGTTTAATATTTTTTTATATTAAACTCTTTTGGATCAAATTCTGATAAGGTTCCATTTAATATGGATTTTTCATAAGCTTGCCTAAATTTTACCGCTCTATTATACGCCTGCTTTATTTTTTCTTGTGTATAGGTGGTCTCTCTACAGCAATAAAATCCTTTAGTCCTTTTCTTACCCGTGTGATCTCTCCAATTAACAAGAATATCATAGGTATTTACATCTGGTCCGTAGTGAGTTTTCAGTGTAATACCGACAGGCATTCGTTTATTTGTTCCAGGGACATAGGATTCCTTGTTTTTTTCAAAAGATTTCCTAAAAGCGCCTTTTGGTGCTATTTGTAATTGTTTCTTCATACGATCACGGAGCTTCTTCGCTTTTGTTAATTCTTTCTCAAACCCGGAATAGCTCTTCCCGTTCACAATAAATTGAATTTGATATCCTGTTGGATTTTTTTTAATATTTCTTAAATCTGATTCTTGTATAGAACTCATGCTTTTTAGTATCATCCTTATAAAATACGGTTACAGATCATGTTGTTTTCATCAATGCTCATCAGACAGTTTCCACAGCAGACGTATACGCGTGAATACCATGAAAAATTATGGGGGCTTATTCGGCAGGAATAACCACTAATATCACCCCTCTTCTTCCCTTTCTTTTATTTCATATCGAATCTGCTTTAATTGTTCTGCAACAGTCTCGGTCATATAAAAATTATCCTGGGCGGTTTTAGCCGCCAAGCGCAATTGGGTAACTGCCAATTCCAATTCACCACGCAGATGATGATATTCGCCAAGGTAGCGATGTGCTTGTGCTTTTTGTTTCTGCTGGTAATACGTCTCAGCTAATCCCTTATATAAAGCTGGTAATTTTGCACCATTCCAGATTGCATGTTGTAAAAGCTCACGTGCTTGATTGTATTGCTTGTCTTCCTGCAAAACTTGTGTATAAGGCATTAAAATTGATAGACGACCAGGAAAGGTTTTATGTGCTGTTTTCCAGGTTTTAACAGAAGCTTTTAGATCACCAGCCTGATTTTCAGCTTGTGCTAATGCTGTTATAAAAAATGGTTGTTCAGGGTGTTGATCAACCAGTTGTTGCAATAAGGGGATCGCTCTTTTATATTTCTTGTTTCGAGAATAAGCGAGTGCCTGTTTGTACTTATTTGCTAGTAATTTAGCCGAACCCGGTTTGGCTTTACCTTGCTTGTCATTGATAGTGTCAGTGGTTTCGAATAATTTTTCCGGTACATTCTTTGTGCCCGTCGCTAATTTCACCTTGATCAATTCATAAGCCAGTGAATCATCTTGTTTCAAACGGGGAAATTTTTCTGCACGTGCTGCAGCGTCAGCGATTCGTGAGGTAGGTAGTGGATGTGTGCGCAGAAATTCAGGTGGGCCACTGCCATATAATCGACTGGCTTCTTGCAAAGTTTCAAAAAAACTCACCATATTGCGCGGATCATATTCCGATTGTGAGAGCATTTGCATACCAACTCGATCTGCTTCCTGCTCATTATCGCGGGTAAAATTAATCTGATATTGAATACTCCCCGCCTGAGTTGCAATCAACGCTCCCTGGGCCAGTTCAGGAGAAACAAAACCCAACAACAATGATGCAATGGTCGCCATTGTGGCAGGAATCGATAATTGTTTTGAAGCTTCATAGGCTCGATACAAATGACGTTGGGTAACATGGGCAATTTCATGTGCCATCACCGAGGCCAATTCGCCCTCACGTTTACTTCTCAGGATCAAACCGGCATTGATACCAATATAACCACCAGGACCAGCAAACGCATTAATTTGTGGATCCATCACCACAAAAAAATGAAAAGGTACTTGCGGTGAATCACTATTTTTAGCCAGGCGCTGACCGAGCAGTTCAATATACTCATGAATTTCCAGATCTTTATTCAATTCTGCTTTTTCCTGTAACGCATAAAAAAAGCGTTTACCGAACTTTTGTTCTTCCTCAGGTGAAATCAACTGCCCAGTGGAATCACCAAAGTCTGGTAGATTAATTGGATTCTGAGCGTATACAGGCAGATATCCAGTACTGGATATCATCAGCGCCAGTGCAACAGCTGAATGCTTGATTTTCGATTGGTGTATCATGATTAATTAGTCATTGATAATGGATAATGGTTCGCCAAACATTATAGTGTTCTTGTTAACGTAAATAGCAGTCTTAGTTTTTTTTGTTAGTTGCTCTACTTTCATTGCCTCATTTTAAACCTTTGAGATCAGTTTGGCTTGATATTTGATCTCAATTAAAACAACTGCTGCGCACAGCAAGGTTTACCTTTTGATAAACTCAGTATAGTATCCACAAAGCTTACTTTTTAAGGAATCAAACGTTGGATTTTGCAATCCAGGTCAATACAGCCCCCTATCAAAACCAATCAGCATACACAGCTCTAGAGTTTAGCCGTGCCACGCTTCAGCAAGGTCATCAGATAAAACGCATATTCTTTTATCATGAAGGAATCTATAATGCATTTTCAACCACAGAGCCGCCTGCGGATGAAACGAATATCATTACAAACTGGTCAATGCTAGCCAAAGACTTTCATCTCGATTTGCTGGTCTGCATCAGCGCAGCGCAACAGCGTGGATTAAAACTGCGAGACCATAGCGAAGGTTCGCTACTTGCCGATGGTTTCCGTATTGGTGGTCTGGGTGAAATGGTAGAAGCAATGATTGAAGCCGATCGATTGATGGTTTTTTAAAAAACTGCCTAGTCAAGAATTATTAACGACAGACTCCTAGCATGAAAAATTTTCTGTTTATACTGAATCGCCCACTCTATCAAGGCGCACAAACTCGGGAAAGCCTCGAGCAATTAATGGTAGTGGCTGCATTTGAACAACCCGTTGCTGTCCTGTTTGTGGATGATGCGGTATTCCAATTATCAAACAATCAAGCATCAGAAGCCATACAATCACCGAATATTGGCAAAATATTACAAGCCTTGCCGTTATATGACATCACTCAACTGTTTGTTGAAGACGAATCATTAAATGAGCGTGGACTCTCAGAGGAAAATTTAATTTTACCTGTCGAAATTATCCATAGAAATCAATTCTCCTCTTTATTAAATCAATATAACCAAGTGGTTAACTGTTGAGCGTTTTATATATCGTCAACACATCGGCAACTGAAAACCTCAAACGCGGTTTGCAAAGACTCACAAGCCATGATGCTCTGCTATTAATAGAAAGTGCAGTTATGGTTGTTAACTCTGGACATCAGGCTGAAACAATATTGTCTGAATCTAGCGCTGACAAAAACATTTACGTTTTGGAACCTGACCTGTTAGCACGTGGCATCCAGCTATCTGATCAGCTGAGAACGATTCAGCGCATTGATTACGATGGTTTTGTCAGACTTGCAGTAGCACATGATTTATCGTGTCACCTGAAATAACAGTAGAATGGACATGAATAACCCTGCATTGCAAACCACTAAAGATGGTTTTTTAATCGATTCAGCACAATGGACAAAAGATGTAGCAATTCAATTGGCACAAATAGACGCTATTGAATTAACTCCTGAACACTGGGAAATCATCCATTTTATTCGTAGCTACTACAGTCGATTCAACCATCTACCCAACGCCAGATTATTTGTCAAAGCTGTCAAAACCGAGCTTGGCAAAGAGAGAGGTAACAGCCTTTACTTGTACCGCCTGTTTCCGGATGGCCCTGCCAAATATGCGTGTAAATTCGCTGGATTACCAAAGCCTCCAGGCTGTCTGTAGCTCCAGAAAGCAAACAATCGTAGATTAAGTGGGTTGAGGCAACACAATTCTTCAAAGTCGATCAATAAATCAATGTGTGCTACCCTCAGTGATTACTTACAGCCTACATATTTCCAACACAGCCAGAATTTTCTTACATGAAAATACTAACGTTATCTGCATCACTTGATAAATAACCAATACTTTTTAAATTCGACAAGTAGTATGGGTGTCCCTAGAGCCAACTAAATAGAAAATTGATACATACAGGAGCTTATATTTTGAATAATAAAACCACTACACTTTCCATCTGGCTATTTTTACTGATTACTGCCATACCAGTGATGGCAGATGAAATCGGACATGTTGACATCAACTTTAAATTGGTTGGGCCAGATGACAAAATTATTATTGAAGCATTTGATGATCCTGGTGTTACCGGTGTCACTTGTTATTACAGTCATGCCGTCAAAGGTGGCTTGAAAGGTGTCGCAGGATTAGCCGAAGATTCCGCTGATGCCTCGCTGGATTGCAAGCAAACGGCTCACATAACACTCACTGATGAGATTATCAAAAAAGCCGGAAAAGCCCAGCAAGTGCTAAAAAAACGTACCTCGATGTTATTCAAGTCTTTACAAGTGATGCGTTTTTATGACAAAAAACGCCACACTCTAGTCTACTTGGTGTACAGCGACAAAATTCTTGAAGGATCCCCGCAAAACAGCATTTCTGTTGTGCCGGTATTGCCATGGGAAACAAAACAATAGTCTTAAAACATAAACAAACAATGGCTGTAATAATAAAGATTGCGAAGTTCCTCCGCCTGGTTTTCCATCTGGGCTTTACGGTTGTTTGTCTAGGATTAGTCTTTCCGCAAACGCAAGCAGCCATACCCAGTCAAGTTCCGGCATCAGAATCAGAATTAACAGAGGATGACCTTGTGCTGCCTGGCCTTGATGCTTTACAACAAGGTGATTTTGAAGCTGCAATCATTGCTTTGTCAAAAGCTCTCGAACGACAAAAAACGATTGGAAAAAATGCAGCTCAATTCGCAACCTTAATCCATCTCTCAGATGCACATCAAGCCATTGGTGAATCAGCAATGGCTGTTACCCATCTTCAGTCTGTCTTAGAACTTCCTGGAATTGCAGATAATCATTCCAAAGCCAGCACAGTGATGAGCCGTTTAGGGAATGCTTACTTACGATTAGGTGATTATTCGAAAGCAACGCAATATCTGACTAAAGCTCTTGAACATGCACATCAAATTGAGGACCCTATATTAGAAGCAACGGCATTAAACAATCTTGGAATTTTTCAAATGTCAGCGGGAGATCTTGCAAAAGCCAGATCCCATTTTCAACAAAGCGCCAGTCTTGCCGTTTCCTCTGAAAATCATCAACTTGCTGGTAAAAGTTTTGCTAATCTGGCTAAATTAACTTTACTCGGTGAATCTAAAAAGGATGCTGGAAAGTCTATTGAAACTGCGTTGAAGTATGTCAACAAAACGCCAGACTCTCACGACAAAGCATTGCAATTACTGCGAATTGGGCGCATGGCTCAAACGCTCTCAGATTTATCAGCTGACGAAAGTTCACGCTGGCGCAAGCTCAGTTATCAAACTTTTAAGCATGCTGAAAAAATTGGTAATCAACTCGATGACCAACGTTCCTTATCCTATGCTCAAGGCTATTTGGGGCAATTGTACATGGCGGAAAAACGCTTGCCCGAGGCATTGCAATTAACCCGCCAAGCGGTGAATACGCTTAAGCATTTACGTGCCCCGGAAATTCTTTACCAATGGCAATGGCAAAAAGGCCGATTACTGAATCAACAAGGCAAATCCAATGAAGCGATTTTGGCCTATCAACAGGCGATTGCTACACTCAACAATATTCGCCAATCGTTTAATACAGCCAATCAGTCCGAAAATCAGTTTCAAAATAAAATTGGATCGGTTTATCTGGAACTGGCAGACCTTCTGTTACAGTCAAGTGACACGATCAACGATGAGGCAAAAATCCAAAGCCAATATCTGGCAGCACGAGATACCATCGAACAATTGAAGACAGCTGAACTGGAAAATTACTTGCAAGATGATTGTGTAGCGAGGTTACAGGCAAAAGCCAAACCACTAGACACTGTTTCGCCGCGAACAGCAATTGTTTACCCCATTTTACTATCAGACCGAACGGAGATACTTGTTAGTTTACGCAGTGGTATCAAACGATACACGATTCCAGTTAACAAAGAAAAGCTCACCAGTGAAGTGCGCAATTTTAGAACCAGCCTGGAAAATCGCACAACACGGCAATATTTGCCGCATGCGCAAACACTTTACCGTTGGCTTATTGACCCGATGCTGGAAACACTGATAGAGAACAATATTGAAACTTTAGTGATTGTGCCGGGTGGTTCATTGTTAACGGTTCCCATGGCAGCGCTGCATGATGGTAGCAATTTTCTGATCGAAAAATTCGCCGTAGTCACCACACCAAGCATGACTCTCACAGACCCCAACCCGCTGACAAGCTCTACCGTCAATGTACTTGCGAATGGTCTCACAGAATCCGTTCAGGGATTTCCAACCTTACCCTATGTCTCAGCTGAAATCGAGGCAATAGGAAAAATCTATAATACCCAGGTGTTAAAGGATCGCGATTTTTCCCTGCAAGGAGTGAAGAACGAGTTTTCAAAATCACCTTATAACATTGTCCATTTCGCGACACATGGTCAATTCAACAGTGATCCCAAAAAAACCTTTATCTTGTCATTCGATAAACCCATATTAGCTGATGAACTAGAGCAGCTTATCGAATCAGGTCGATTTCGTGACAAGCCCGTTGAACTCCTGACCCTGAGTGCTTGCCAAACGGCGGCAGGCGACGACCGTGCAGCTCTGGGGCTAGCTGGAATAGCCATTAAAGCTGGCGCACGCAGTGCTCTAGCAACACTTTGGTTGATTAACGATCAAGCTGCGTCAGATCTTGTTACCGAGTTCTATCGCCAGCTAAAATCCTCATCCAAAGCAGAAGCCTTACAACATGCTCAGCGTCATCTTATTCAAGAGACTGCATACCAACATCCCTATTTTTGGTCGCCATTTTTGTTGATTGGCAACTGGCTTTGAAGTCTGGATGAGATAGAAGCTTGTAGTGATCAATAAGCAAAATGAATCGAAGCGTCTATTAAAATGCTTCCTTATCGCCCAACTTGCTTTTCTACTGATCATTGGCTTGCGTAGCGCACAATTACTCCATAATCTGGAAATATGGGGCTATGATCAGTTTATGGTCTGGCATGCGCAACAGTATTCAATTGATTCCCGAATTGTCCTGGTTGGCATTAATGAAAAGGATTTTGAGCAATGGGGTTGGCCACTTAGCGATAAGAGATTGGAACAACTTTTGAAAGAACTGATTAGGCTCAAGCCGAAAGTTATCGGTTTGGATCTGTATCGCAACAAACCCATTCCAAGCGATTCCGATACAACCAATTATCCCAATTACGAATCATTGAATCGCTTGCTTGGTCAGCAATCTAACATCATTGGCATAAAAAACTATAGTGGTGGGATTGAGGCGCCGCCTGGATTAACTGGTACTAATCGTATTGGTTTTAACGATGTTCTTCGCGACCAGGACGGAGTTTTGCGTCGAAGTTTACTTTATCTTCAGGATGAGAACCAGATTCATTTTTCGTTTCCCTATCTGCTTTTCAACCAATTTACTGGTACAAGAATGCAGAGGGATCCTCAAGATCCAAATGCTATCACATTGAACAAAGGACGTATTGTACCTTTCAATAAAACTGATGGTGGTTATATAGAAGCTGATGATCAAGGCCATCAATTCTTTATGGATTATCGAGGTGGTCAACAGTCGTTTCCGATGCATTCAATGACTGATGTACTCTTGAGAAGAATTCCGAATAATTCAATAAACGCCAAAATTGTAATCATCGGGATCACAGCGAAAAGCACAAAAGATTTATTTCTTTCACCTTTCCGTACCACTAACCAGAACTTGGATCTACCCGGTATCGCACTCCTCGGACATATCACTAGTCAACTGTTACACATTGCGAATAGTGAAAGTAATCACCTTAAATCCTTCAGTGAACCCATTGAATGGAGTGCTATCTGGATAGCATCACTGATCGGAGCATTCACAGCTTACTGGTTGCGACGAATAGTTTTTTTGATCAGTATGGTAACGGTTGAATTACTGACTTTCTACATACTCTGCCGTATCGGCTTCGGCTATAACTACAACTGGTGGCTGCCACTGATTCCCTCCGCTATCGCCTTGCTTCTTAGTGCTATCACTGTCACTGTTTACCTGTCAAATCAAGATCGACGCGAAAAACAATTCCTGCAAACAATCTATTCACCGTATCTTCCACAAAATGTTGCTGAAGTACTCTGGCAAACCCGCGATCAACTTCTGGAAGGCAACCGTTTACGGTCGCATAACTTAACAGCCACAGTGTTATTTTCCGATATTTACGATTTCACTTCTGTCGCTGAACAATTACAACCAGAGGATTTATTGAATTGGCTTAATCCGTATATGCAAGCCATGTTAAAAATCGTTACCAGCCATGATGGCATGGTCAATAATATGATTGGTGATGGCATCATGGCTGTCTTCGGTGCTCCGGTCAAACGCACCAGAGACCAGGAGATACGTGATGATGCGATTAATGCGGCAGCCTGTGCGCTTGAAATGGGCAAAGCATTAGCAACAATCAACCAGCAGTTTAGCCAGCAAAATCTTCCGCAGATGAGAATCCGCATCGGCATAATGACCGGGTCACTAGTTGCGGGGAGTATTGGTGACAGTCATCGGCTTGAATACACAGTGCTTGGCGACACCGTCAATATTGCCGCCCGTCTGGAAAGTTACGATAAAACCGTCCATAACGAAAACACTTACCGTATCCTGATTGGAGAGCGCACTTTAAAGTATCTGGATAATCTTTTTTCAACTGAGTATGTTGGGAAAGTAACATTGAAGGGAAAAGTCGAGCAGGTTGATGTTTACCGTCTGAATAGCAGAATTGTATAAAAGGGTGTCCTGAACAGTATCAATTTCAAACTCGACCAGACAGTTTTAGCATATGAGTGATCCAGCTCACAGCTTTCATCTTAATCAGCGATTAATATATGGTTCGTATTCGAAATCTACAGATCGTTAGATCTGGTTAAGATGTAGACAGTTTTAAAATAAAGCTGATCTCGCAAAATATATTTGATTCCGTTGTAGGAGCGGCTTTAGCCGCGACATAGGTTGACATAGCGGCTAAAGCCGCTCCCACAAATAAAAAATATCATGGTTAACAATTACATTTTGACACTGAGATCATAAATTGTGAACTAACGGTGATTTAACTTAACAGTAAATTGTTTAAAAAATCACCCGGAACAGGAGCAACCCCATGCATTATCTTATGAGAATAATTATCACAATCAGTTTTTTAATGGTCACATCGTACACGCTTGCCGAAGAAGCTAAGACATCTGATGGCAAACAGAAAGCACCTGAAATATCGAAGTTGAAGGGTAACATAGACTCGACATCGCAGAATAAAGACGACTCAGACAGCAACATCGCTTATGCAAACCCTCTGGTCTATGATTTACCCAATCCTGGTGCACCCGACACCAGCCGCCTGATCGGTGCAGGAACACGCACCAAAGGACAGAATATTCCCTATTTATCTGTGTTAACCCCCAAACACACGGGATTAACACTTAGCAATCAACCGATACTTTATTGGTTTACATCAGAGCCAATCACAATGCCGCTGGAGTTTGTGCTGGTTTCAGAACAATCATACACACCTGTTTTAAAAGTACCATTATCGCAACCGCAACATGCAGGAGTTCAGAGTATCAAGCTATCTGACTACAACGTCATCCTGAAACCGGAAACTGTCTATCAATGGTCGATCGCACTAATTCCAAATATCGAGATGCGAACCCATGACATCGTTACCAGTGGAAAAATAAAGCGTATCAAACCAGTTGAATCTTTACAGCGCGAACTTTTACAAACACCCGAGATCTCAAAACCCTCAATTTATGCCAAGCGTGGTATCTGGTATGACTTAATGAATAGCCTGGCCGATTCAATTGCCAAAAGACCAGCAGATCATTTATTCAAAGAAAGCAGGGCGCAACTTTTAGAGCAAGTTGGGTTAATAGAAGTGGCTCACTATGAGCGAAAATAATTTTTCAACGATTGGTATTACTTGAATTCAGTTGATTAAACTTTTCAATTAAAGTGAAATTATTAGGGGCGAACATGAAATATTACAGGAAAACTTTAATGGCCTTTGGGTTTTTAGTTTTAATGATTTTCAAGTCAACACTGGCTGTTGCAGATGTAACGTTTCAATTTGAATTCATAGACAATATCGATGGTGATTTTAATAGCAGAGGCTGGATGGATCCGAGTTCGTTATTTCAGAAAAATGTTATTGCAGCGGGAAAGATCTGGGGAAGTAAAATCAATTCATCTGAAACCATTTTGGTTCATGTGGTTGCTAATAATAATGTCGTTAGAGCTACTGGTCAAACTACTTTTGGTCGGTTTTTAGGCTCCTTCAATGATACTAATGTTTTCGAGAATGGTTCGTTATCTCGAATTAAAACTGGAGTTAATGCAGGTAATGTTGGCAATGGCTCATATGATATTCTGATCTCTCTTAATCCTATATTTACTGACAATATCTACTGGTTTGATCCTGATCCAGATAGTCGCACAATACAAGTCCCTTTCAGTAAAGTTGATTTTGTTGGCACAATATTGCATGAAATAGGCCATGGTTTTGGTGTATCTGGGTTTCGCAGTAGATCTCCTGGGGAAAATTACGGGACATTTGAAAGTGGTTTTTCAAGCGTATTTGATACTCTAACATACGTTTCAAATAATGATTCTCCTCTTGATGCAGATGGCAATCCAAATCCAATATTTTTTTCAGGTGCTGAAAGTGTTGCTGTATATGGTAGTGATATTCCCATAACTAACGTACGTCCTGATGATCCAGTTTCAAGAGGGAATTTCGTTCATGTTAGTAGCTGTGATGATCCCTCAATTGATTTGCCAATACTAGTTGATAGTATAATGTATGGATGCTTTTCAAAAACAGGGGAGCGTCGAAATATCACAGCTCTTGATTTGGCCATATTTTCAGATTTAGGCTATCCAATCAATAATATAAATCCTGTCAAAGAAGGATTGTGGCGGATCCCTTCAAAACCAGGTAGCGGTAGCGGGTTTGATATTGGTATTAACAGCAATAACGAGTTATACATGATCTGGTACACTTACACGCTTGATGGTCTCCCAATCTGGTATCTTGCCAGCGCACCCTTGAATGGTCGTGACTGGAATGCAGATTTATTGGAATTCAACTGGGATGCCAACAACATTGTAACGTCAAAACGTGTCGGTGACGCTCAAATGAGCTTTCAGGATACCAGCCATGCCACACTCAACTGGACATTCGATACCGGCAATGGCTCAGCAGAGATTGAGCACTTTGAATTTGCCCTAGGCTTTAATGGGAGTGCAGGCACCTGGTTTGATGCCGAGCAACCTGGTTATGGACTGACCCAGGTCAATCAAGGGACAACCCAGGTAAAAGTGCTGTACTTTTATGACCAGGCAGGCAACCCAACCTGGGCGTTAGGTTCAGGTTCATCCACAGAAGCGATGACTGCAATGGTTACCTACACAGGTACATGTCCAGCCTGTCCATTCGCAGAGTCTGTTGCAACAACAGCAGGCACAGTCACCACTTCATTTTCTGATCAACTGAGTGGTGTGCTCTCAACAAATATAAACTTGCTGCCACCACTATCAGGCCCCTGGCTGATTTCAAATACGACAATCTCAAATTTATCAGAATAAGATAAATTGGGTATCTAGTATACTCAACCATCCACAACATGTAGTATCTAGCGATGGAAGAGCAAAGGCATCCGGTTTGTAACGTTGACTATCCTGGAACATTCCAGGAATTTGATAAGTGGTTTAGCACCGAAGAGGCTTGCCTTGCATATATTTTGACACTCAGGTGGCCTCAAGGTTTTTGTTGCCCTTCTTGCGGAGTTTTTGAAGAAAACCCGTCGATTATGGGCAGGGGTCTTTTTCTGTGCCGCAAATGCAAACGGCAAACATCCATTACTGCTGGAACATTGTTTCACAAAACACACAAGCCGCTGAGGACCTGGTTCCTTGCTATCTGGTTTGTAACGAGTCAAAAGAATGGAGCCAGCGCACTTGGACTGAAGCGTGTTCTTGGTCTTGGCAGTTACGATACTGCATGGACCTGGATGCATAAATTGCGTCGAGCAATGATACGTCCTGGTCGCGACCATCTAACAGGCGCTGTCGAAGTCGATGAAACCTATGTTGGAGGCGTAGGAAAAAAAATCAGAGGTCGTGGTGCCGAGCGTAAAGTGATTGTTGCTATTGCCGCTGAAGTCAGAGGGAAAGGCTCAGGCCGAATACGAATGTCTATGATTCGAGATGTGTCGGCGAACAGTCTTCATCAGTTTGTTTCGGATAATGTTGAAAAAGATGCGGCAGTTCGCACGGATGGATGGAAAGGATATATCGGTATTGAAGACGTTGGCTATAAGCATATTGTAAGCAATATTACCGCAAGTGGTGATCCTGCACATGTCGTCATGCCTCGTGTCCATAGAGTTGCATCCTTATTTGATCGTTGGTGGCTTGGAACTCATCAAGGAGCTATACGTCCGGTGCAACTTGCTTATTATCTTGATGAGTTTACATTCAGGTTCAATCGCCGAAATTCAAAAGCGCGTGGCTTGCTCTTCTATCGCTTGATGGAGCATGCGGTAGAATGCGCGCCGGTGCCTCGCCCTAAAATAATTGGTGGTGAACCACAACATATGGTAGTTGGTTGAGTAAACTGGATACCCATTTAAGATAATTATCCAGGTTAGTTTTCTCATTCCCATGCTTCGGTGTGGGAATGCAGCCTGTAACGCTGTAGTATCTCTCTGTAGTAAGTTCCCACGAAAACCGTGGAAGTTAGTAAATTGACCAAGAATTGGTACCACTTGCTTATACTCTCCGCACATGAAAATTTAGCATCCAGTACACGCACTTTTTCGCGGATAGCTGCGTTGGAAAACCTTGCTGTAGAATGACTACAGCTAATATTTTCCGCCTTACTCTCCACAAAAAATCACGTACACTAAATGCTAAATTTTCATGTGCGAAGAGTATATATTAATTCCATGTCCAATTTGAACGCAATTATCAGGGAGAACAAGATGTCACATGTCAACATGAAAAGGCAGTTTTTATTAATGGTCTGTCTGTTCTGTATCACTGTAGTCGTACACGCTAAACTACCTGCGTTAACTGGACTCAATCAACAATTCAATCCCGACCACATCCCTGATGGCTTATCTGCCAGTGATTGGGATAGTATTCAAGCGCAGGTGAAGGCTGGCAAATACAAAACCTATCCAGGTAAAGATGGTGACTATTACTCATCCAATCCCGCGCATGGCTGGCAAATTCGTTATGGTATAGATGGTACTACTACATTGAGTCCGCGCAAGCGCGATTCAACAACTTATCGCTTGGGATTAAAACTCAGCGCCATTGGCTATGACACGCTTGAAACCCTGCAATATCCACATAAAATCAGTCGTCACGAAAACACACTTGATTATCACTGGAATGCCACCCTTACGGAACGCTGGATTAATAACGAGACAGATTTGGAACAAAGGTTTTTCTTGACTAAACGCCCAGCAGGTGCCGCTAGTAGACATCCTCTTACGTTGACAATGACCTTGAATAGCGCATTGAATGCCTACCAACACGGCAACAATATTCGCTTTATTAATTCATCTGACACCACCACCATCACTTACAACAAACTCAAAGTATGGGATGCAGCTGGTCGCCAGTTACCTGCCCAGATGCATCTAGCTGCACAGCAACTGAGCCTGATTGTTGATGACAGTACAGCACGCTATCCACTCACCATCGACCCCAGTTTTCAACAACAAGCCTATCTTAAAGCCTCCAATACTGGTGGAGGTGACCAATTTGGTAGTTCTGTTGCCATTTCAGGTAATACTGTGGTGATTGGTGCAGTCGGTGAAGATAGCAGCGCTATTGGTGGCAATGGCAATCAAAGCGATAATTCAGCAAGTTTCTCCGGCGCGGTGTATGTATTTATCCGCAGTGGCAACACCTGGATACAGCAAGCTTATCTTAAAGCCTCAAATACTGAGGCAGGTGACCAATTTGGCCGCTCTGTTGCCATCTCAGACAATACTGTTGTTGTCGGCGCTCCGATTGAGGCAAGCAACTCTACTGGAATTGATGTTGATCAAAACGATAATACAGCTTTGGAATCTGGTGCAGTCTATGTGTTCACCCGCAATGACGGCATCTGGAGTCAACAAGCTTATCTAAAAGCCTCGAATACTGATGCGGAAGACTTATTTGGCGACTCTGTTGCCATCGCAGGCAATACTGTGGTGGTCGGCGCATGGCGTGAGGCCAGCAGCGCCATTGGTATCAATGGCGATCAAAGTAATAATTCAGCAGTGAGTGCCGGAGCTGCCTATGTGTTCACCCGTAGTGACAGCATCTGGAGTCAACAAGCCTATCTAAAAGCCTCGAATACTGAAGCAAATGATAATTTTGGTATCTCAGTCGCCATCGCAAACGACACCGTAATCATCGGCGCAAAGAGTGAAGACAGTAACACCACTGGAATCAATGGCGATCAAGACAATAATCTAGCTGAAAATGCCGGGGCAGCTTATGTATTCACTCGCAGCGGTAGCACTTGGAACCAACAGGCCTATCTGAAAGCCTCGAATACCGAGGCAACAGGCAATTTTGGCTTTTCTGTCGCCATCACAGATAACACAGTGGTTGTCGGTGCACCTGTTGAAGATAATAACGCAGCCAGTGAAACCGATGGTAACTCAAACGAAAATCTAGCAGAGAACACGGGGACAGCCTATGTGTTCAATCGTAATGATGACATATGGAGCCAGCAAGTTTATCTTCAAGCATTTAACACTGAGGCGACTAACAATTTTGGCACATCGGTTGCCATTTCAGACAGCGCAGTGGTGGTCGGCGCACCAGGTAACAACAAAACCACCGATGTCGAGGGCAATCAAGTCAATAATTTATCAGGTACTGCCGGAACAGCCTATGTATACACTCAGAATGGCAGTATCTGGAGCCAGCTAGCTAACCTTGGAGCCGTCCATGCCGATGTCGATGACCGATTTGGTCATGCTATCGTTATTGCAGACAACACCGTGGTAGTCGGCGCAGCAAATGAAGACAGCAACGCCACCGTGATCGATGGTGATCAAGGCAATAATTTAGCCGATGGTGCTGGTGCGGCCTACGCGTTTGCTATCCCAGCGCAACAAACAGTTGCCAATCAAGGGCTCTGGTGGATCCCCTCAAAACCAGGCAGCGGTTTTGATATTGGCATTAACAGTAACAATGATTTGTACATGATCTGGTATACCTACACGCTTGATGGTAAACCTATCTGGTATCTTGCCAGCGCACCGTTGAATGGCAGTGACTGGAATGCAGATCTATTCGAATTTACCTGGGATGGCAACACTGCTATTTCAAATCGTGTCGGTGATGCGCAATTGACCTTTCAGGATACCACCCATGCCACACTTAACTGGACATTAGATACCGGCAATGGCTCAACGGATATTGAGTATTTTATGTTTGATCAAGGTAGCAATGTCAGTGCAGGCACCTGGTTTGATGCCGCGCAGCCTGGTTATGGACTGACCCAGGTCAACCAAGGCACGACCCAGGTAAACGTGTTGTATTTTTATGACCAGGCAGGCAATCCAACCTGGGCGCTAGGTTCAACCCCAGCGACAACACCCATCACTAATATGGATTCATTCACTGGTACTTGTCCTGTTTGTCCATTTGAAAGTTCTGTTGCAACGACGGCAGGCACAGTGACTACTTCATTCTCTGGACAACTCAGCGGTGTACTCTCAACAAATATTAACTTGCTTTCACCATTATTGGGTTCCTGGCAGATCTTTGAAGCGACTATCTCAAATCTATCAGAATAAGTGATTTATCCAGGTTAGTTTTCTCATGCCAAAGCTCTGATGTAGAAGTTATTTGAAACGAATTTTTTTGAAACTCCCACAATATGCTTAGAGCATAGCATTTTAAGAGCTTCGACATTCTAAACCCAAGGCTTTAGTTGATTTCAAAAAATTAGTGTAATTGCAGGGGCTGATATAGTAATTGTTACTTAAAATAATAAATGGGTATCCAGTTTACTCAACCAACTACCATATGTTGTGGTTCACCACCAATTATTTTAGGGCGAGGCACCGGCGCGCATTCTACCGCATGCTCCATCAAGCGATAGAAGAGCAAGCCACGCGCTTTTGAATTTCGGCGATTGAACCTGAATGTAAACTCATCAAGATAATAAGCAAGTTGCACCGGACGTATAGCTCCTTGATGAGTTCCAAGCCACCAACGATCAAATAAGGATGCAACTCTATGGACACGAGGCATGACGACATGTGCAGGATCACCACTTGCGGTAATATTGCTTACAATATGCTTATAGCCAACGTCTTCAATACCGATATATCCTTTCCATCCATCCGTGCGAACTGTCGCACCTTTTTCAACATTATCCGAAACAAACTGATGAAGACTGTTCGCCGACACATCTCGAATCATAGACATTCGTATTCGGCCTGAGCCTTTCCCTCTGACTTCAGCGGCAATAGCAACAATCACTTTACGCTCGGCACCACGACCTCTGATTTTTTTTCCTACGCCTCCAACATAGGTTTCATCGACTTCGACAGCGCCTGTTAGATGGTCGCGACCAGGACGTATCATTGCTCGACGCAATTTATGCATCCAGGTCCATGCAGTATCGTAACTGCCAAGACCAAGAACACGCTTCAGTCCAAGTGCGCTGGCTCCATTCTTTTGGCTCGTTACAAACCAGATAGCAAGGAACCAGGTCCTCAGCGGCTTGTGTGTTTTGTGAAACAATGTTCCAGCAGTAATGGATGTTTGCCGTTTGCATTTGCGGCACAGAAAAAGACCCCTGCCCATAATCGACGGGTTTTCTTCAAAAACTCCGCAAGAAGGGCAACAAAAACCTTGAGGCCACCTGAGTGTCAAAATATATGCAAGGCAAGCCCTTCGGTGCTAAACCACTTATCAAATTCCTGGAATGTTCCAGGATAGTCAACGTTACAAACCGAATGCCTTTGCTCTTCCATCGCTAGATACTACATGTTGTGGATGGTTGAGTATACTAGATACCCAATAATAATATTATTAGAAACAATGCATTCAATTGAAATCATTCGGAATAAATATGAAATATTACGGGAAAAATTTAATAGCCTTTGAACTTTTAGTGTTAATAATCTTAATGGGTATCCAGTTTACTCAACCAACTACCATATGTTGTGGTTCACCACCAATTATTTTAGGGCGAGGCACCGGCGCGCATTCTACCGCATGCTCCATCAAGCAATAGAAGAGCAAGCCACGCGCTTTTGAATTTCGGCGATTGAACCTGAATGTAAACTCATCAAGATAATAAGCAAGTTGCACCGGACGTATAGCTCCTTGATGAGTTCCAAGCCACCAACGATCAAATAAGGATGCAACTCTATGGACACGAGGCATGACGACATGTGCAGGATCACCACTTGCGGTAATATTGCTTACAATATGCTTATAGCCAACGTCTTCAATACCGATATATCCTTTCCATCCATCCGTGCGAACTGCCGCACCTTTTTCAACATTATCCGAAACAAACTGATGAAGACTGTTCGCCGACACATCTCGAATCATAGACATTCGTATTCGGCCTGAGCCTTTCCCTCTGACTTCAGCGGCAATAGCAACAATCACTTTACGCTCGGGCACCACGACCTCTGATTTTTTTTCCTACGCCTCCAACATAGGTTTCATCGACTTCGACAGCGCCTGTTAGATGGTCGCGACCAGGACGTATCATTGCTCGACGCAATTTATGCATCCAGGTCCATGCAGTATCGTAACTGCCAAGACCAAGAACACGCTTCAGTCCAAGTGCGCTGGCTCCATTCTTTTGGCTCGTTACAAACCAGATAGCAAGGAACCAGGTCCTCAGCGGCTTGTGTGTTTTGTGAAACAATGTTCCAGCAGTAATGGATGTTTGCCGTTTGCATTTGCGGCACAGAAAAAGACCCCTGCCCATAATCGACGGGTTTTCTTCAAAAACTCCGCAAGAAGGGCAACAAAAACCTTGAGGCCACCTGAGTGTCAAAATATATGCAAGGCAAGCCTCTTCGGTGCTAAACCACTTATCAAATTCCTGGAATGTTCCAGGATAGTCAACGTTACAAACCGGATGCCTTTGCTCTTCCATCGCTAGATACTACATGTTGTGGATGGTTGAGTATACTAGATACCCAATATAATCTTTAAGTCTACAATGGCTTTTGCTGATGTAACATTTCAATTTGAATTCATAGACAACATCGATGGTGATTTTAACAGCAGAGGCTGGATGGATCCGACTTCGTTATTCCAGGAAAATATTATTGCAGCAGGCAAGATATGTGGAAGTAAAATCAACTCATCTGAAACTATTATAGTTCATGTGGTTGCTGATAACACAGTACTCAGAGCTGCAGCTAGAACTACTTATGGTCAGTTTTTAGGCTCATTCAATGGTACAGAAGTTTTCGAACAGGGCCCTTTATCTCGCATTAAAACTGGAGCAAATCCGGGAAATATTGACAATATCTCATATGATATTCAGATCTTCCTTAATCCTGTGTTTACTGAAAATGATTGCTGGCTTGACCCGGATCCAGATACTCGCATCATACAAGTGCCTACTGATAAAGTTGATTTTGTTGGAAAAATACTGCATGAACTAGGACATGGTCTTGGTATGGCCGGGTTTCGAAGCATGTCTCCTGGAGAAAACTATGGGACGTTTGAAAGGGTGAATTCAAGTTGCAAGAGCACCACCTGATATCGAATCAAAGACCTCGAAAGGTGTTCTGTATTTGAGGCATTTTCTAGGCCTATGATTAAGCAAATTGACTGCTTTTTCAA
Source organism: Methylococcales bacterium (assembly GCA_965224565.1). Taxonomy (GTDB): domain Bacteria; phylum Pseudomonadota; class Gammaproteobacteria; order Methylococcales; family DRLZ01; genus DRLZ01. The sequence goes on from CBDCZN010000002.1 coordinate 2,630,001, forward strand.
GCTCAAATTCTGTCACCTTCAAGAAGTTGGTTCCTTTGGGAAAATATCGCCGAATTAAACCATTGGTGTTTTCATTGCTACCGCGTTCCCAGCTTGCATAAGGCTTGGCAAAATAGACCTTGAATTTGAGCTTTTCTTGTAACTCTCTGAACAAGCTATTTTCACTGCCATTATCTAACGTCATCGTTTTGCGATACCTTTGAGGAATGCATTTGAATAGCTTTAAACTTACTTGCTAAAGTTTCGGAGTTCGCAAAAACACATCAAGCCATTGATTATAAAAGATAAGTGCGTCCTAAAAGCGTATAATATAGGTTGACTTGAAATCACCTAAAACGCCATCAGTGTTCCCCTATTAACTGTATCCGTGGTACTAACCTCGCTATAAGAGAGCTCATAAAGCACTGGAAAGACGTTCTTGTTATTATTGCGTTTTGAACGGCCCGAATAGTATATGAGCTGATACGGGTTATTCTTGCTTGGAAGAATAATGGATTCACAAAACAATCTCGTTTTTGAGCGAGTTGTTGCCTTTTCTCCAGCGCCTCACTGTACTTTTTATCCGATGGATGGATCAATTCCGGCTGTTGTTTTTTTGAAACTTCCTCAAACACACGTATTAGATTGTAACTCATCGCTGTCAGACGCATTTGATTCTCAAGTGAATGGTTATTGGAAGACCAGGCCTTCGTTTCCTTGAAATTGCTTTTGGTGTTATTGAACGTCTTTTCAATCGTCCAGCGTTTGAAATAGAGCATAGCGATGGTTCCCGGGTTAATCGTCACTGGCAAGGTTGTCACAAAACGGTGACGTTGTCTGGTTTCTGGGTCACGGTAATCCACCACGTTAAATTTGATCCCCTTGTTTTCGTACACGCTGTAAGCTTCAACGCCTGTATTGATCTCATGGAAGGAGTTAAAAGGGATTGATTCAACCAAAGTCGCCACTGAATTGTCTTTGAGCATTGAAATCATATAATTAGAGTGTCGTTTCTGCTGATCCCACCAGGCATAATCGGTGACGGCTTTATCGTAGACATAGAGATGTTTCTGAGCGGTGTTATTTCCCTTATTTTGCTTTTCAATGTGGTCTCGTAACATCGGTATTTCTTGATGCCTCTGGGTTCCGTTTGTCACAAGGCAGAGAAACCTGAGCAATCCACTTCTGAGATTCAATGCGTAAATACCCCCTGCCGCATAGACTTTCCCATGGCTATTTTTCTCTGTATGACTGGCATGGTCGATAAAATGTCCATCCGCCGCCTCTACGGTGTATTCGTCAAGTTCCGGAAATGCGTTGAGATAATCAACACCTTGCAACAACAGCGCTTCATGGTGAAGCTGATAGCTTTGCTGTTCAAATGCCTCAAGCATACTGGTTCGCCTGTGCGACTTGAGTGATTTAAAATACGTTGAGTGTGGAAGCAACTGACCATAAATCTCTTCATTAGTCTGGAGAAAATGGCGGCCACTATCCACCGCACTGATACAGCGCAATAACCCAAGCCGAATAAAGTCGATGTCATTCAACTCTGGGCATGATCGTGTCCACAAAGGATGACGTTCTGCTAACAGGGCGCGTTCCATACTTTCAGTACAGTGCCGGTGAATATGTTCAGAGAGTGATAGGTCATTAAGCATGGAGGATATCCGTTGATGAGTTGATTAAAACGGACATTTTTCGAAAAAAATATTTTAGCAATTGCAAGCTTTATTTCAATTATTTGTTATTTTTTTCAGTGCTGACTGTGCCTCTCTTGACTATTTTGACGTATTAAATTCAAAAAAATGGAAATATTAGTGTGGCACTTTCCTCAAGTGGGTTATAGGTGACTTTATTTAGGTATCTCTTCTTTCAATGGAAACACTGATGTAAAACGCAAAAGGACGCCAATGAATCATCCCTCAAAATTGCTAACATTACCAGCGCTAACCGTTGATTTATTACAAGAAAGCGGGCTGTTGATTGATAATGTGTTTGCCACGCTCGGGAAGCAGATTGGAATGAATACCATCCTGCGTCGTGCAGGATTTCACAAACGCTCCGGGTCTCCGATTGACACAGTGGTTTACACCTTATCGCTGTGGTTATGGCTCAAACAGGATTCAATCGGCATGTTTGCCCGAGACACTTTGCAAGGAATGGGTAAAGATGTGTTGTATGACACCCTGAATCGAGAAGACCTGAACTGGCGACGTTGTCATACGCTGATTGCTGATAAAGCCGTCAAGTCATTGCGTCGCACGATTAAAAAAGCCTTTGTGGTCGATGACTCAATCGTCCAACGCTTTGGAAAAAAGATGCCTGGCCTTTCCAGCCACTTTGACCACACCACAGGGCGGCACATGATGGGACAACAAGTCCTGACGTTGGGATTAAGCTGTGAAGACGGGTTTGTACCGCTGGATAATGAACGCTATACCAGTCAAACGAACGCGCAAGCATTAGCGCAGCCGTTTAACGATGGGCGCAGCACCGCTGCCAAGCGTTATCGCGTGGCTGTTCAACAAACCAAGCCTGCGATGGTTGCCACGATGATTCGGCGCGCCTTGCGAGCCGGTATTGACGGTCGTTATCTGCTTGCGGATGCCTGGTTTGGAAGCAAAGCCATGATTCGCCTGTGTCAGGAAACGAATTTGGTCGCTATTTTGAGAATGAAGAAAAGCAAATTGAAGTATCGGATCAGTGAATACACACATGGCAAAATGATTCGGCGCGCACTGGATGTCAACGCTCTTTACCAACACCGCATTCGCAAGCAATGGAAGACCATCCCCGGTCAACGCTACCAGGCGAAGGTGGTTGATGTCGAACTCAATCTCGCTCATACGCCTAAAGACGATGCGCAATGGATTACGGTTCGTTTATTGTTTGTCCGTGGTGCAGACCAGTCAACCAAAGCACAGGTTGGCAAACACGACTGGGCAGTCTTTTTATGTACGGATACAAGCCTGACAGCTACAGACATCTTGGAATTGTATGCCATGCGCTGGGCGATCGAAGTGTATTTTAAGGAAGCCAAGCTGCATCTCGGTTTGTTGAAAGAACAAAGCAATCATTATGCGGCTTACATTGCATCCATTCATTTAACTGCGATTCGATTTTGTCTGCTGGTCATCGCCAAACAAACAAGCGGTGGTGAGACGATCACCAAAATACGCCAGACGCTGTGTAGTAACAGTGCCAATATCAGCTTTGCAGCCAAGTTATGGCAGGTGTTTCGAGCCATCATCACTGGGGCGCTGGATGACTTAAAAACAATCTTGGGTGATACGGTGACGTTAATACTGGAAACCATCGAAACACACATACACTGCTTTTTCGTGCAAGTCCTGCAACTTGACCCAAAAACATTGCGGCTTGAGGCGTTATGAATCAGGCCTGCACCTTGCTATTTAGACGTAAAATGAACTCCGAAACTTTAGTTACTTGGTTAAAATTACTGGCTGTACCATCTTGTGCTTTGCCGCACAGTAGAAATAGGGACTTACGTTCAATATGCGTAACGAATCTGCCCTGATGCCTATGGCCAACCATGGTGTCACCTTCCCAATCGCCATAGCGCAGCCTTTTTTCAACCGCACATGGGCGCTCATCGATATCAACACGACCTGGTATGCTCCCCCTCAATGAGCCGTATCGTCTTTGTTTCCGCCGCTTCTTGTGGCTGCGAACCAAATACGTGTAGAGCGTGCCTTGTTGTTCAGCATCGTTGAATATCCACTGATAAATTGCCTCCGGACTCAGCCTCATGGTCTTTTTGCTGTGTGGATAGTCGCGTTTTAATCGATTACTGATAATTTCCGGTGACCAGCCAATTTTGAGCTTACCCAAAACATATTGTTTGAGCTTCTCATTGGACGCTCATTTTGTATGGCGGGGTTTTGCTTTTCTAGCGTCTGCAAATTGTTGCGCTGCTTCATCCCAATAACAATTGAGCTACTTGCAAAATACATAAAAGCGAGGGGATTTAATTGCTTGAATAGCAAAAAAAGAAAAACCTTGCTCAAAAATGATAAAATAGAAGTGCCTAAACACTCTAAAAATATCTGAAAATGTGCAAGTTACGAGAAACAATAGCACAGTCCTGCTCGTATTCAGAAAGCAAGTGCATCGTTTAAAATTCTATAGAAAATATAGAGGAGACGATGTTTTGAGAAGAAATTATAAACAAATAAATCAATTAGAACGAGATCAACTAGCGATCCAACGATCAAAAGGACACTCCTTTTCGGCTATAGCCAAGGTGTTGGGACGAAGTGTAAGTGCTTTGTCCCGAGAATACAAAAGAAACCTAAATCATGCAGGGAATTATCTCCCATCAGAAGCAGACTATAAATCCAGAAGAAGGAAAAAAGAGGCGGCAGAAACAGGCTCTAAATGTGAGTCTTATGAGGACACTATCTATTCTGGATTATGTGAAGGCTGGACACCCGAACAAATAGCAGGACGGTTGAGTATGGAGGAAGAAAGCTTTACCGTCAGTCATGAAACGATCTATTGTTTTATCTATAAATTTCATGTTGATTGGACTTCGTTATTACCCAGAAAGCATGCACCACGCTGGCATAAAAAAATGGGTAAGAAGGCATCAAAGCGAGAGATGATACCGAATAGAATCAGTATATTAGAGAGGCCAGATGCTATTAATAAAAAAGAATCCTTTGGTCATTGGGAAGGTGATTCAATCGTGTGCTCACAAAGTACGGTATCGCTTAATGTGATGGTAGAACGTCAGACACAATATGTCAGTATAAGGCGAGTAGAGAATCGAGGGGCCGAAGTTGCAAATGAAGCAATGAAAGATTCATTAAACCGTTTTAAAGCAGAAAGTAGACAAAGTATCACGATGGATAATGGCATTGAATTTAAGTACCATGAGAAGCTTAAAAAAGCGCTTAATATTAAGACCTATTTTTGCCAGCCATACCACAGTTGGGAAAAAGGATTAGTTGAGCAAATCAATGGACTGATTAGACGCTTTTTACCTAAAAAAACAGATCTATCAAAGATCACAAAAAAGGAAATAGGCGTGATCGAATTTTTATTAAATTCACGCCCAAGAAAGTTGTTAAAATGGGAAACGCCAGCCGAGGTTTTTGCTCGGAAATCTGGAATAAATTTAGTAGGTGGTGCACTTGCTACCTGAACGCGGCCTGGTGGACAATTCAAGACACATTATTTCCTCGAATGATCGAAGAACTCGGCCCGTTAACTCAAAAACAACAGGAGCTGATAACGACGCTAGAAATACTCCACATTGAAGCATTTATTGATTCCAGCAAAGGCTATCCTGGACGTCCACCCAAGGATCGAGTCGCCATTGCACGTGCCTTTGTTGCAAAGATGGTGTATCACATGCCAACAACGCGCCTGTTGTTAGATCGATTACACACCGACATCGCATTAAGGCGTCTGTGTGGATGGGAACGTGTCAGCGATATTCCAAAGGAATGGACAGTCTCTCGCGCATTTGCCGAATTCTCTGAATCGCAATTGCCGGAACGTATCCATGAAGCGTTGATCAAAAAACACTATCGTAGTGAAATCGTCGGACATAATTCGCGCGACTCAACCGCGATCAATGCACGTGAAAAACCGATCAAAAAGAAACCCATTGTCAAACAACCCAAGCAACGTGGACGCCCAAAAAAAGGCGAAGTTCGCGAGAAAACACTGACGCGGATTGAAAAGCAGACCACAGGGATCCCCTTGGAGGAGATGCTTGACGATTTGCCCATAGCCTGTGATGTGGGAACCAAGAAAAACAGCAAAAGTTACAAAACCAGTTGGACAGGCTATAAGCTGCATATTGATTCAGCCGATGGCGGCATTCCAATCAGTTGTGTCTTAACCTCGGCTTCAACGCATGATAGCCAAGTGGCGATTCCATTGGCAATGATCAGTCATCAACGTGTCACCAACCTCTATGATTTAATGGATGCTGCCTATGATGTGCCTCAGATCCATGAAACCAGTCGACAGTTAGGCCATTCCCGTTGATTGACCGAAACCCACGGCGCGATAAAACGCTCAAGGATGAAATACACGCTGAAAACAAACGCAGCCGGATCATTGGTCATCAATCTTCTGAAACATACGATACCGAGAGCGCGGCACTGTAGAGCGCGTCAACGGGCGCTTGAAAGATGAATTTGGAGGACGTGTGGTTCGGGTGCGTGGGCATGCAAAAGTGATGTGTCATTTAATGTTTGGGATTCTAGCGCTGACAGTGAATCAGATGCTGTGCTTTCTTGAGTAAATGATAGTTTACTGAAGGAGAAAGAAAGGGAATTGAGTCCCACAGGAGGATCGGTCTGCTCTAAATTGACAAAACACATCAAGATGATAAGAATTTGCTGGTGTTCATCTGTGACATGACAGCCATTCCGTGAAAAAATCGTAACAGACGACTCAGTCACAATCTCAGTCGGTTGTGATCTCATAGTTTTGCAAGTGGCTCAATTAAATAATCGTTTATTGCGCCTGAGTTCACGTGAAAGCGTGGTGTGTGATCGGTTCAATTTTCTGCCAATCTCCCGGAGCGGCACACCAGCTTGATGATTATAAAAAAGACACATGCGGTCTCGCGCGTTAAGATGGGTATAGGACATCAGGAGCTCCTGTTTTTGAAGTTGTCGTAAACCTCAAAATAACAGAACTGCCTTTGGTGTCCTAATCTCTATGTTAGGTGGTGCACTTTGAAACTGAATTCACCGTCATAGCATACTTTCAAGCTACCAAAGGCTGAATTCGCTCCAACACTTCAAATGCATCATGCCGGACATGATTCTGGCGCATTTCTTCCTGCAACATGTCTTCTGTTACGATGCCTTGTTGCAAGCATTCTTTGAGTAAACCGAAGAAAAACGCTTCCTGTGCTGGATCAGGGTGGGGTTTATATTCACCGAGCAGTCCATATTCGCCGAACATTGCTCGACGTGCTTTCTTTGCCCAAAATAATGGCGACCAGGACGCTTCATTTTCAGCCGGGCGATAATCAACTGGTAAACCGGTTTTCCAGGGCTGGGTTTTGCGTTTGGTGTTATGGAGTAATTTGGTGTTTTCTGTCAATCGATCAAAGTCGTTCCATTCGTCTTCAAACAAACCGATTCTGTCTCGTGCTTCCAGTTTCAAACCAATCCAGGGCATATAATCACGCTTGCATTCAAACATTTCATTAAACTGTTGCTCACAATTCCAGTCACTCAACTGTTGACAGTCAAGCAACATGACACTGCTTGCCAATGCGCCTGTACGACCTTTACGACCTGAGCGGGTTCGACACATGATAGCTGTCCCTTCCATGTCACGGGATAACAACTCCCAGATGTCACCAGCTGCAAAGATATCCGGATCCATCACCACTGCCCTGCCCTGATAATCCATCAATTCCGGAGGCATAAAACGCAGCGGCGTAAACGATTGTAAATCATCATTTAACCAGGTTCTGCTCTGTCCTGCCCGTAAATAGGCTTGCCCTTCCTTATCGTACATGAATGAGTGATCTTTGGTATGAATAAACTGCACATCAAATTTGTCACGATTTCTGGAGTTACGCTGCAAGGCGTATTTAGCCACTAATGCACCGACTTCTTGTTTATGGTTGGTATGAATAAAAACGCTGTATTTCATAATTGATCCATTATTGTGGGTTTATTCACTTCCCGAAATAGCTTTCTGCACAGGCTGTTCTGATTCAGAAGTGGTTTGAAGGGCGCGTAACAATCGTTCTATTTCATCCATTTTCTTCTGAATAATACGCGTATTACGTGGCCCCATTCGAATCATTTGTTTCTTGACAGCATTCAGTTGCTCTAATGTGCTATCAGCATATTTATACATCACAGTTGGTCGCATCAAACGCACGTCATCATTCATTGCAGGTGCTGTTTGCACTTGCTTGATTGCTGTCAATACCACCTCATCAAATGACTGACCAGGTTGTTTCATCTCATCCCATGCTGTTTCAATATAGGGTTTCAGTATCGAATAGGTACTAACCAGATTTTCCGCATCAAGAGAATCAATTGTATTAGCGAATGGGTTATAACGCTTGTAGCTTTGAGGATTCAGTAAATACTGATTATTCGCCAGTTCCTTGACTTTAAATTGACCAGAAGGTGCCAAAAAGTTGAAATATTTACGAGGTACTTTTCCGCGGGAAATATTTTCCATGAATTGAACAAACTTGCGAATTGATTGCTCTGTTGTCAGCCAGGTTTGCCAGTTCGCTGTGTCTGATAACTCAGATGCTTCTTCACGCACTAGATAATCACTCTCATCAAGTGCTATCAACCTGTCCTCAGGAGAATCTTGTTGATTTTGCAATGCGGTTTTCTTGTCCGCAAGATCTTCTGCATTCTGTAATCGTTTTTTCTCTAATGCGTCTATCTTCTGTTGCTGAAGTGGATCAACAATTATTTCCTGTTCATTTTGCCTGGTCTGAGTACCATCCCTTGTAACCAGTGGCTCAGTCTCTTGTACATCATCGCTGGTCTTGCTTTGATTGTATTGCCAAAGCAAAAAAGCCAACAGTGCAAAAGCCAGTAACATAAGTATATTCGCTGTTGCATCACCAGACTGATTGTTGATTGAAGAAAATCTGTACTTGCTCTGTTGACTAATCATTATGCAACCTCTCTCAACAAAAAACTGATGCTTGTTCTGGTGCAGCATCCAGATCAAATACATGATGCAAACTACGCACTGCAAGCTCCAGATATTTCTCATCAACAACCACAGACACCTTGATTTCAGATGTTGAAATCATGCGGATATTTATATTTTCTTTGGCTAATTGTCTAAACATTTTGGCTGCGATACCCGCATGGGAACGCATACCAACACCAACCACAGAGACTTTGACAATATTGGCATCGCTGCTGGCTTGCCTGGCACCCAATTCATCACAAGTGGTTTGCAGTACAGTCAGCGCTCTTGCACAGTCGTTGCGATGCACTGTAAAGGTAAAATCAGTCGTCCCATCTTCAGCTGTATTCTGCACAATCATATCGACTTCAATATTGGCATCTGCAATCGGCCCAAGTATTTTCGCCGCAATACCAGGTCGATCCGGAACTCCTTTGGCAGTTAACTGGGCTTCATCCCGATTAAAAGCTATACCTGAAATTAACGCTTGCTCCACGCCTGTATCCTCTGTAGTAATCAGTGTGCCTTCGCCATCTTTAAACGTGGATAGCACACGTAACGGCACGTTGTATTTCCCAGCAAATTCCACTGCGCGTATCTGTAACACCTTGGAACCCAGACTTGCCATTTCCAGCATTTCTTCAAATGTAATATGACTGAGTCGCCGTGCTTTTGGTTCCACACGCGGATCAGTCGTATAGACACCATCAACATCAGTAAAGATCCTGCACTCATCAGCTTTTAATGCTGCTGCTAATGCCACTGCAGTTGTGTCTGAACCACCGCGTCCCAAAGTAGTAATCTGGCCGTTTTCGCTAATTCCCTGGAATCCAGCAACTACAACAATCTTGCCTTGCTGTAAATCATTGCGTATTCGCTCGGTTTCGATATCAACAATCCGCGCTTTGTTATGGCTCTCATCAGTGATAATGCGTACTTGCGCGCCCGTATAAGGCTGGGCTGTTTGTCCGCGTTTTTCCAAAGCCATACACAGCAAAGCAATGGTGATCTGCTCACCAGTCGACAGCAACATGTCCAACTCGCGAGGATTTGGAGGTTGCTGGATACCATTGGCCAATTCAGTCAAGCGGTTGGTTTCACCGCTCATCGCAGAAACCACCACCACAATATCGTCACCTGTACTGTGCGCTGCGATGACTTTTTCAGCGACCATTTGAATACAATCGGCATCAGCAACCGAAGTGCCGCCATATTTATGAACGTAAAGCGCCATCAGTTAAGTTAGTTTTTCCTGCACCCAGTCTGCGACTCCGGCAAGCGCAGCATCCAATGCTGATGGGTTGTTTCCGCCTGCTTGCGCCATGTCTGGTCGTCCACCACCTTTACCACCAACTTGTGTGGCGACGACATTGACCAACTCACCTGCTTTAATGCGATCAGTTTGATCTTTGCTAACACCTGCGACCAAACTAACATTTTCTCCGTTAACAGTCGCCACAACAATGGCTGAACTTCCCAGTTTGTTTTTTAACTGATCAACAATTTCACGCAAGGCTTTGGGCTCGACATTATCTAATTTTGCAGCAAGTACTTTAATACCGTTAATGTCTACTGCCTGATCAGTTAATGCATTTCCAGAACTGCTTGCCAGTTTAGATTTTAGCTGTTCCAGTTCCTTTTCCAGTTGGCGGTTTTTATCAAGCATGGCATCAACACGTTGAGTGAGATTTTCTCGACCACTTTTCAAACGCCCGGCAATCTGTTCCAGCATCGTATCTGATTGTTCAATACGCTCAATCGCTGCCGCTCCGGTCACTGCCTCGATGCGCCGCACTCCAGATGCCGTGCCTGTTTCGCTGATAATTTTGAAAACACCGATATCACCTGCTCTGCTGACATGGGTACCGCCACATAGCTCGGTTGAAAAATCACCAATGCGCAAAACCCGAACAATATCTCCATATTTCTCGCCAAACAGCGCCATTGCACCAGCTTTGAGGGCTTCTGTCTTATCCATTTCATCAGCTCTGACTTCAGCGTTTAAACGTATCTGTTGATTAACAATGCGTTCGACTTCCTTGATTTGCTCAATGTTAATTGGTTGATTGTGGGCAAAATCAAAACGTAAACGTTCAGCATCAACTAACGACCCTTTCTGCGCAACATGCTCACCCAGCACTTGACGTAATGCAGCATGCATCAAATGTGTTGCTGAGTGATTCAATGCGATATCTGCTCGACGCGATACATCGATAGTTGCTTGACAGCATGAGCCTTGTTGTAACTCACCTGCGACCATTTCTCCATAGTGTACAAACACCCCATTGGTTTGTTTGTGAGTATCCGCCACTCTAAACACTGCCTCTCCAGCAATTAATTGTCCTGTGTCACCAACTTGTCCACCAGACTCAGCGTAAAACGGAGTTTGCTCAAGCACCAGCATTGCTTGTTGTCCTGGTGTTATGTGTTCTACCGCTTGCCCATCAACAAAAAGTGCTGTGATCTTCGAATCAAAGCGGGTATTGTCGTAACCAGTGAATTCTGTCGCTCCTTCGATATTGATATGTTGTGCAAAATCGGCATCAAATGAGCCAGCAGCACGCGCCCGACTGCGTTGTTCATTCATTGCTTTTTCAAAACCATCCACATCCACGGACAGATTATGTTCACGTGCATAATCAGCCGTTAAATCAACCGGAAAACCATAAGTGTCATAGAGTTTAAACACCACATCACCTGGAATAATCGTTCCAGATAAGGCAGTGACGCTGTCGTCCAGAATTTTCATCCCTTGTTCCAGGGTTTCTGCAAATCGTTGTTCTTCCTGTTTTAACGCAGCTTCAATACGCTGTTGTGATTCTTTCAGATCCGGATATGCATCACCCATTACCTCGCACAAGGTTTGCACCAGCTTGAAGAAAAAAATCTCACGTATCCCAAGTTGATAGCCATGCCGTACAGCACGGCGAATAATACGCCGCAACACATAGCCACGGCCTTCATTGGATGGAAGCACCCCATCATGAATCAAAAATGCACACGAGCGAATATGATCGGCAACGACTTGTAAAGAACTCTGGGTTAAATCATCGGTTCCGGCAAGTTTGGCAACCGCCTGAATCAATCCCTGAAATAAATCAATCTGATAATTGTTATGCACGCCCTGCATCACTGCAGCCAAGCGTTCCAGACCTGCCCCAGTATCGACTGATGGATGCGGTAATGCAGTCAGTTCACCGCTTTTATCGCGATCATATTGCATGAACACCAGGTTCCAGATTTCTATATAGCGATCACCATCTTCATCAGGCGAACCGGGTGGCCCACCAGCGATTGCTTCACCATGATCGTAAAAAATCTCAGTACATGGACCACAGGGGCCAACATCACCCATCGACCAAAAGTTACCCTCAGCTCCAAGGCGCGAAAAACGTTGTGGACTGACTTTTAATTGTTTTAGCCAGATATCTTCGGCTTGCTGGTCATCTTCGAACACCGTTACCCACAAACGCTGCTCAGGAATGCCTAGCTCTTCAGTTAAAAAACTCCAGGCAAAATGGATTGCTTCTTCTTTGAAATAATCACCAAAGCTGAAATTACCCAACATTTCAAAAAATGTATGATGACGCGCGGTGTAACCCACATTTTCCAGATCGTTATGCTTGCCACCAGCACGCACACAACGCTGACTGGAAGTTGCACGCGTATAGGGTTGTTTTTCACGTCCCAGAAACACATCCTTAAACTGCACCATTCCGGCATTGGTGAACAGCAAAGTTGGATCATCTGCGGGCACCAGTGAACTGGAGGCCACAAGACTATGTCCGTGTTTCTCAAAAAAGCCAAGGAAACTTGAGCGCAATTCTGCGCAAGTCATTGTTCTCATTTGTCAATTAACCAAAATCATCGGTAATAAATTCATTGTCCTGATCCAGTGTTTGCATAAAACGCTGGATCTGTTCAGAGGGAAATCCACGATACTGTAAGAAACGCATGCGTTTAGTACGATCTGACCAGTTAGTTATCGAGCTGTTGTTATATTTTTTTCGGTATGCATTTGCCAGATTATCCTGCCAAAGCACATCACTGACAGCATGGCTTGCGATGGTTTCATCAATACCACGTTGCTGCAGCTCCATCTGTATCCGCACTGGCCCAAATCCTTTGCGTGAGCGCATGGCAATGTATTGCTCGGTATAGCGTTGGTCGCTTTGCCAACCTTGTTCAGTCAGCTCATCAATGACTTGCATAACAGCATCTGATTGATACCCACGTTGCGCCAATTTATCGGCTAATAATTGACGAGTCAGTTCACCACGTGCCAGTAGTTCAAGACAGATTTGTTTGATTTTATTGCTGGTATCATCCGACATTGGCTCGGCAATTCACCGTATTTTCTCAAAATCCGCGAAAAATCCAATTGGCTAGTTTAATTTCTACTAACACCAAACCAGCATCGAGATTCAATCAATAGCTAAGCAAGCGCATCCTTGCTGTCTGGTACTTTTTTATCCGCTTTTTTAGAATCCTTTTTTTCAGACACAGCTTCAGCTGTACCAAACACTTCATTGCGAATCTTTTGATGGATATCATCTGCTATTTGTGGGTTTTCTTTCAGAAACTGGCGCACATTTTCCTTACCCTGCCCAATTCTATCCTTGCCATAGCTATACCACGAGCCGGATTTTTCCACGAAGCCATATTTAACACCCAGATCAATTAACTCACCTAACAATGAAATACCTTCACCATAAAGTATTTCAAACTCGGCTTGCTTAAATGGTGGCGCAACTTTGTTTTTTACGACTTTAACGCGGGTTTCGTTACCAACCACTTCATCACCACGCTTGATTGCACCAGTGCGACGGATATCCAGACGGACTGAGGAATAGAATTTAAGCGCATTACCACCTGATGTGGTTTCCGGACTACCAAACATGACACCAATTTTCATGCGGATCTGATTAATGAAAATCACCATGGTATTGGCTCGCTGGATATTTGCCGTCAACTTACGCAATGCTTGAGACATCAAACGCGCTTGCAAACCAACATGGGTATCACCCATTTCACCCTCAATCTCGGCTTTTGGAGTCAACGCAGCAACCGAATCAACAACGACAATATCAACCGCGCCAGAGCGCACTAACATATCCGTAATCTCCAGCGCTTGTTCACCAGTATCCGGCTGGGATAGCAACAACTCATCAATATCAACACCAATTTTTTCAGCATATAAGGGATCCAATGCATGCTCAGCATCAACAAAAGCCGCGGTGCCACCCAGTTTTTGCATTTCAGCAATTACTGATAAGGTCAGTGTCGTTTTACCAGACGATTCTGGACCATAAATTTCAACCACCCGTCCGCGCGGTAAGCCGCCACAGCCAAGCGCAATATCAAGCCCCAGCGACCCAGTTGGAACAGTTTCAATATCGCGTATAGCCCCAGCATCACCCATGCGCATCACAGATCCTTTGCCAAACTGCTTTTCGATCTGAGTTAACGCAGCTGAAAGCGCTTTTCGCTTGTTATCATCCATTACTTGTACCGAATTTTAAGTCCTTGAAAAAGATTAACTACCCAGCCTCCCCTGAAACAGGGTAGTTATAGAGGCTTTCACAATTCATTGAGTAATTACGAAAAAAATATCCAGCTATTATCCCACAGCTATCAGCTAACGAATAGTGGAAACAAGATCGATCAGTTGAGTATTCATTGTGAGCCTACAATAAGAAAACAGAATCCAATATTTTCCAAAACTGGTACAGGTTATCCAATTTTCGAAATTTACAAGCAGAAACACATGATTACAACTTGGCCCCACAAGCAAAACAATAATTTGCTCCAATATAATGACCAGTTTTGCGACAGGCAGGACATTCAGTTTCACCAATATGATCTTTCATTGTCTTTGAAAGTTCTGCCGTAAAAATTCCAGTCGGTACAGCAATAATTGCGTAACCTGTCAGCATCATTAGAGAAGACAAGGTTTGTCCCAACGCAGTTTGCGGTGAAATATCTCCATACCCAACGGTTGTTACCGTAACAATTGCCCAGTAAATACTGCGTGGAATGCTGGTAAAACCATGTTCTGGCCCTTCAACCAGATACATGACTGCACCAAACAATGAAGTAATTGTCGACATAAAAAAGAGAAAAACCAGAATTTTGCTCTTGCTCGCTGAAATCGCAACCAGCAGTAAATTCGATTGTGTTACGTAATGCGATAATTTAAGTATTCTAAAGACACGTAAAATCCGCAGCAAGCGGATAATCATCATGTATTTAGCACCGCTGAAAAACACCAGCAAGTAAGCGGGCAGGATAGACAAAAAATCAATGATCCCAAAGAAACTGAAAATATAACCTAACGGACGTGGATTACAGTAAATACGAATCAAGTATTCAATGCTAAACAAAATAGTGAATGTCCACTCAAGAGCTAGCAATAACTCACCATACTGTTGAGTGAACTTTTCCACGCTGTCAAACATCACTACAGCAACACTGGCAAGTATTGCAATAATTAGCAATAAATCGAATATGCGTCCTGCCGTTGTATGGCTATCGTAAATAATCGTATACAGACGCTGCTTTAGTGTTTGATTAGAGTTTGAGAGCATATCCTGCATAATCTAAAGTTGGGGAATTCAATATTGGTATGCTGAATAGAATCAGCACTCTCTATCGAAGCAATGTAAACAAAATACTCTCCACAACTGACTTGTCTTTCTTCTTTTGCGTTAGAAATGGCACATCATTGCGTTAAAACTGGACTCAAAATACTCACATACGCCTGTATGCAGTGCTTTCTCGTCTACTGTTACCTTGTCAAGATCTTGAACAGGAGGCTCTAAACCTACTTATAATGCCTGATTAAAAGCTTGACGAATACTCTCCACGCGTCGCCTATTGACACCGAAATCGGAGTAACCGGTTCGAGATGCAGAGCGTATTTCAATACATTGTTGATCGGCATTTAATACTGCATCAACATCATCAATAAAACCGAATACTGCTGATTTGAATTCAGCATGTACTGTCAAACCATCTTCTCCCACTTGCACTTTTTCAGTGATTGACAACAACACCTGATGCAATGACTGCATAGCTTTCTCAGGTGTACTGCCCTCGAAATTCAGTGCGGCTATTGTGTGTGATTCATCTGTATCAGTACTACTCACACAATTTGGAGAATTCGGACAAGGCGGGAGCTGTAGACTCATATTGTTCTCTGTTGTTGTTTTGGATTCGCCAGCAAAAATGATTGAGCAGAAGGCCATAGCAACGACTACCAATGAATTGCGTAACAATGCAAAGTGTATTTGATTTGCTGATTGTTGAGCCATGGTTTTACTCCATGATACAAAAGAAAGTACTGATTTATCGAATGCCATCAAACAGCAATGAAAAAAATTTTCTGTAATAATTTATTGAAATTATTTTCCCTATCAAAATCTCAAACAACATTGTTGAGGGTTTTGAAATTAAAAATCGGTCAAAAACAGCCTGAAGATGAGATGAGGTATCTTCCAAATTATTACCAAGCGACTCCTAAAGTATCTCCTAGACAAACATCTACCAGGTGAACAATTTCCATTGATGAATTTTCATCCCACTCTCCGGCCCCTGTTCTTGCTGGTCAATAACACCATCACCATCTTCGTCTGTTAAGTAATAGGTTGGCCCGATTTCTGGAACGATTTTGACATAAAAAAGTTCACCATTAATTCGATATTCGTAAATGGTTTTTTTGTTTTCACGATAGATTCTGACATCTTGATCCATCGGCTCACCATCCTCGACAGGTGGCGGGATCTCTGGCGGCAATGGTACTCCCGGGCTATCACCTGCTGTAGTAACCTGGAATGCCTGTATAACACATAGGCCGATCAACACACTGAACCTAATGCGGGTAACACAAAACAAAAACGCCCCAGACTTGGGTGACATTACAGAGCAGTCGTTCATAATTTCTGATCCGAAAAAAGTGGGTAATTCCTGATAGTTTACCAGAGTGTCCAATGTCTCTGCTCAACTCAAGATAGTTTTTATCAACTGGAAGAGCAAAACTGAATTGGATTGAGTATACTGTACCGCTGAGTTACGAGAACGACAAAAAGTTGCAACGAACAAAGCTTTGTATTTGTCCAAAAGACATAGTCAATTGAAGTTCTAGCAAACGATCTAACGTTTAGACACTTTGCAGGAAACATACAAAAAACACGTTACTGATGTCGTTCTCGCTGCAAAGATCAAAGTAGATAGTTTGCTAAAACACAGCAAGAATAAATTGATAACATTCAATCTAATCATACATTTACCAATAACTTAAAGATGTCTTACAGGACACTACCATAGACCATGAGCGAAATAGAATTTGAACTGCGTGAAAAAGATATCCGTTTTTTCAACGATATGAAATTAACCAGCAACCCTGGATTTAAAAAGCTGCTGACCAGCCACCAGGCGATTATTCCAGGAGCAATGTCTGCAATTGCTTTCTTTTACTTTATTTACTACCAGGATTTTCGCACCGGTATTCTCATTGGTGGTATCGGCGTCATCTGGGGTTTACTTGTCCCATTGTATTTACGTCACAATAGCTGGCAACAGGTGCGCCAACACTATTCAGATGAAGACATGAGCAATATTCTGGGAAAGCGAACACTGAAAGCACAACCTGGGCGGCTCGTTGAGACTAAGGATGGTGAGAAAAATACCATCCCCTGGAAAGATATCATGCGCATCGAAATCAACAGGGACAAAACCTATGGCTTTTTGTACTTCGATCACAACTCAGCATTGATTATTCCCAAAAAAACCATTAAAAAAGCCAAGTTTATGGATTTTATGCAAGAGGTATTGGAATACCACACTGAAGCAAACGAGTAATGCTTGATAATACTCGATTCACCAACCCTTGCTCTTAACTAAACGACGATAGCATGTCAGAAACCATCAACAATCCTGCCGATGTCATCATCAGCGTTAAAGACTTGAGCTTCTATCGTGGCAGTAGAAAAATATTTGATAACATCAATCTACAGATTCGTCGTGGACGCATCACTGCCATTATGGGACCTAGTGGCACTGGCAAAACAACATTGCTTAAGTTGATTGGTGGACAACTACGACCACAGCAAGGACAGGTCAAGGTTAATGACCTAATCGTTGACAAACTCAGTCGCAAACAATTATTTAATCTGCGCAAGCGCATGGGCATGTTGTTCCAGAGCGGGGCATTATTAACCGATCTAACTGTTTATGAGAATGTCGCTTTCCCGATGCGGGAACATACCAGACTCCCTGAAACAATGATTCGCTCGCTGGTGTTAATGAAACTTGATGCAGTCGGCTTGCGCGGAGCACGAAAACTCATGCCATCCGAACTTTCAGGCGGCATGGCACGACGGGTTGCATTGGCACGCGCCATTGCGCTGGATCCAGAGATCATGATGTATGACGAACCATTTGCAGGGCAAGATCCACTTTCAATGGGCGTATTAGTTAAACTCATCCACATACTCAACAATGCGCTTGATTTAACCAGCATTATTGTTACCCATGACATTAAAGAAGCATTTTCAATCGCTGATGATGTGTACCTCATTTCAGAAGGCAAAGTTATCGAGCATGGAACGCCACAACAGATTCAACAGTCATCTTCAGAATGGGTACAACAATTTGTGAATGGTCATTATGATGGCCCTGTGCCATTTCACTACCCTGCTCCAGGCTACCGCAACGATTTGTTTAATCTTGCCGGCTCTGAACAGTCTCAGTCCAAGCGACACAATCAACAATGATTAATCTATTGCAGACACTCGGGCACTCTGTTTTTTCCAGATTATCAACACTTGGTCGCGCCAGCTCGTTGCTGATGAGCCTGCTGTCAGCAATTGCAAGTGTACTCTACCGCTTCAGACTTCTGCTCGTACAAATGTATTCAGTGGGCGTACTGACATTTTTGATTGTAGTCGTATCCGGATTTTTTATCGGTATGGTTCTAGCCTTACAAGGCTATACCACTCTATCTGATTTTGGAGCTGAAAGCGCACTTGGACAAATGGTCGGCACCTCATTGGTTCGCGAGCTGGGACCAGTCATGGCTGCATTACTGTTTGCCGGTCGAGCGGGTTCAGCACTCACTGCAGAAATTGGACTGATGAAAGCCACCGAACAGTTGTCAGGCATGGAAATGATGGCAGTTGATCCAATCAAACGTATTATAGCCCCACGCTTCTGGGCAGGTTTTTTTTCGATGCCCATTCTCGCATTGCTCCTAAGCGCAGCTGGTATAATTGGCGGTTACCTGGTCGCTGTTGAAATGCTTGGCGTGGATAATGGTATCTTCTGGTCGCGCATGCAAAGCACAATAGATTTTAAAATCGATATCATGAATGGCATTATTAAAAGTATTGTATTCGGCTTTGTTGTCACCTGGATTGCTGTATTTGAGGGTTATGATGCTATCCCGACATCAGAAGGCGTGGGGCGAGCAACCACGCGAACTGTGGTCTACTCAGCATTTGCTATTCTAGGTCTGGATTTTGCTCTCACCGCCTTGATGTTCGGAGATTTCTAAACATGGAAAAACGTAATCTGACAGAAATACTGGTTGGGCTGTTTGTCGCAGCCGGACTCTTTGCTCTGTTTTTTCTGGCAATGAATGTCAGTAATTTAAGAGAATCATCAGCTGTGAAGGGCTATAGGCTGACAGCCTTATTTGATAATATAGGTGGCCTGAAGGCACGCTCACCTGTTACCATCTCTGGTGTGCGGGTGGGGCGGGTTAACAGCATCACCCTGGATCAGGAAAGGTATCAAGCGCTGATCACATTAAACATTAACCCGGACGTTCAAATTCCTGAAGATACTGTAGCCAGTATTCTCACATCAGGATTGCTCGGCGAACAATATATCGGGCTAGAACCTGGCGGCGCTGATGAATATATGCAGGATGGCGATCAATTCGAACTGACTCAATCAGCAATCATTATCGAAAAACTGATCTCCAAATTTCTGTTTAATAAAGCAGACAGTACAGAATAAACCAATGTCGACACGCATCACTTCTGTCTCCCCAGGCAATTATCAAGTCGAAGGTGATCTGACTTTTCGTACTGTCAACCTGTTACAGCAATTACCAGAGCAAATACTCACCAGTAAAACTCCGCCAAAGATCGCACTCAACAAAGTACAACATATTGATAGTGCTGGCTTGGCTTTACTGATTGATTGGTCTAGACAAACCCTCAACAATCCTGTTATTTTCACCGCAGCAAATGATCAGTTATTACGTTTGGCAGCCCTCTATAATCTTGATAATACCCTGGCGCTACAAGATAAAAAACCCAACCACGAAATCTGAATCTCATCAACTATTTTCACAAAGAATGCATCTGCATCAGCTACGAATTTTTTCACCACTTTCCTGACTAACTAGATACAGACAATCATACGTGGATAAACTAATTGCCCGACCGGGAAAACCTATCAGCGGAGAATTACGTATTTCTGGTGCCAAAAACTCCGCACTACCGATACTCGCCGCCTGCTTGCTGCCGGAAAAACCTGTGACTATTGGTAATCTCCCGCATTTACGCGATGTTACCACAACACTGCAACTATTAGGTGAGATGGGTGCAGACCTGCTGTTATGTGACGACATGTCAGTACAAGTCGATTCTCGCCCGATTCAGCGTTATGATGCCCCATATGACCTGGTGCGCACTATGCGCGCATCCATCCTGGTATTAGGGCCACTGCTTGCCAGGTTTGGTAAAGCTACCGTTTCATTTCCCGGTGGTTGTGCGATTGGTAGTCGACCTGTTGACGTTCATCTCGAAGGCTTGCGCCAGCTGGGTGTGGATTTCCGTATTGAAGGTGGATATATTCACGCATCCACTCAACAATTAATTGGCAATCGCATGGTTCTTGAGCTGATTACCGTCACCGGCACCGAAAACCTGATGATGGCAGCATCACTTGCACGAGGCACGTCCGTCATTGAAAATGCAGCACGCGAACCGGAAGTCGTAGACCTGGCAAATTTTCTTAATGCACTCGGTGCAAAAATAACTGGAGCAGGAACAGACACTATTACAATTGAAGGTGTAGAGGCGCTGTCTGCAGAAAACTTGCGTTACGACATCATCGCCGACAGAATCGAAACCGGGACATTTCTGGTTGCCGCAGCGATTACCGGAGGTAGCGTCAAATTGCACAAAACCAATCCAAAATTACTGGATGCGGTGATCGACAAACTGCGTGAAGCCGGAGCCGAAGTGACCACAGGAGAAGATTGGGTTGCCTTAGATATGGACGGACAACGTCCCAAGGCAGTCTCCGTACGCACCCTACCCTACCCCGCATTTCCAACCGATATGCAAGCACAATTCATGGTCTTGAACTGCATTGCAGAAGGGGTTGGCACTATTACTGAAACAGTGTTTGAAAACCGCTTCATGCACGTCAACGAATTGCAACGCATGGGTGCCAATATTCGCATAGAAAGTAATACTGCAATAGTAACCGGCATTCCAAGACTAAAAGGCGCCCCTGTCATGGCAACCGATTTAAGAGCTTCTGCCAGCCTGGTACTTGCAGCATTAGTTGCCGAAGGTGAAACGCTAATCGATCGAATCTATCATATTGACCGTGGTTATGAACGCATAGAAGAAAAACTGGCTCAGCTTGGTGCAGATATTAAACGTGTTTCATGAAAAACAGCCCATCAAAAGCAACAAGATCTGTTTGTTAACCGATGCCTCATTCAACTTTAAGGGGTTGTTACGAATTAAAGGTTACAAATTGCGAAGGATTTTTATTCGTATTCAAGACACGTCAATGGGCATATAGTTGAACTATATAACCAATTGACGTAACACAGAAGGCGGGGAGTCGCTATTTTTGCGAAAGCTTGTTTTGGGCATCCCAGCCCAAGCAAGCGGCAAAAACTTAACGCGACCACTAATGCCTTCGGCGCCCCAGACGTCCTGCGTACGTGCCACTTCGCCACACCATCGTAAACTCGGCGCTGGCTACGTAGCACTCCCTCAAATGACTGGACGGCGTTTCGGGAAACCTTTTATTTTGTCTCCACCTACGCTAGCGCTCCGATTCCGACAAAACAACGGACCTACGCCTTCTGGGGACTACCAGCCCTCGCGTTCGCTCTCCATGGCTGGCAGCGACGGATAAAAAGACAAGCAAGGTGTAGCGTTTAATTCGTAATAACCCCTAAGGACTACAAATAACAATGCGTGGCTTATTTGTTACTGGAACGGATACTGGTGTTGGCAAAACTCAAGTCGCTGCAGCCATAGCACGTTTGATGGTGAACGAAAATATTGCAGTTCGTCCCAGAAAACCGATTGAATCAGGTTGCACAAAAACTGCGAATGGACTCATTCCAGAAGATGCACTGACACTCAAAACAGCAGCCCTTAGTGATGATTCACTTGACTTGATCTGCCCTTATCAATTGCAACCGGCTATCTCACCGGAGCGTGCAGCAGAACAAGCTGGCTTGCAACTATCTCTTAGTGATCTGCAACAAGCCTGTGTGGCTGATGTCAATGCTGACGATTTTTTGTTAATTGAGGCTGCTGGAGGTTTTTACTCACCAATGGCACATCAAATTCGCTGCTCCGAGTTAGCAAAGCGTTTAAATCTGCCAGTCTTACTGGTTGTTGCCGACAAGTTGGGTTGTATTAATCATGCTCTATTAACAGCGCATGCAATCGAGCAAGCTGGCTTAAGGCTTGTAGCGGTAGTCATCAATCAAGTGTTAACAGACGAAAATTCTGCTATGGATAATCAAGCGGATCTTGAAAACTGGCTTGAACGTCGCGTCATTCCCATACCACGCCAGCATACTACAGACATGGTTTGGAAAAATATCGCTGCACACTCAGCTGAACTACTGCAACTTGCTCGTTCAAACTTGTTTGAACAAACTTAGTAGAATAAAGCAGATACAAATACGTAGCATTAGCGGTTTATTTGGCATTTACTTAGTTTACGCAACCACAGACTAAAAGAAACCAGAACGATTCCACGAATTGTTAACTCAAGAGCAAGACATGTCGACATAAATGCCACAACTCCATTTGCAGGCATTCCTCGCCAGTGTATAACCCCCAACAGAAGAGAAAAAACACCTGTAAGAATAAGCCCTCTGAAATTGGGTGGTCTTGTGTGCAAAGCTGCAAAGATTCTAAATGATCCTTTGATAAAGAGAAAAGAAGTTGCGAGTAGAACAAGCCTTTGGGGATTGTTGTGTAATTCAAACAGGATAATGATTCCGGTTACCAGGTCGACAATGGCAAGATTTGTATAAATCAGAAAAATAGGTGATTCCCTGGCTGCATATGAGTCTACACTTTCCAGAATTCCTGAGAGAATCAGTACAAATGCAATCATAGGTAACCATCCAGTGGTTGACATGATTCTGAATTCAGGATTGACAATACTGAGAATAAACACACTAAAACCAATCATTGATAACAATAACCCACGCACAAGAAAAAGAATTCTGTGACTAATAAAGGGTTGCACTCGAGTATTAATGTCCATATTTACTTCTTAAGTCTGTTGTGAAATGATGCCTGAACGACTGAGAACACTCAGAATTGACTAGGATACCTGATATAGATAATAAACTCATTAGTAAGCCTGGGAAGAGACTAAAGTATTATTGGCTTGGAATAAGTATTGATACAACACTATCATTTTGAAAAAAGGATAGTGGAAAAGAATTTGATTCTTGGTTTTGTCATCCCTGAAAACTGGATATCGGAATCAGGAATTTTACTCAATCTGCTAAAATCGCCTGAAGCTGCCCAGCTGGGTTCTTAAAACGCGGTAACGTGCAGAACCGCATCAATGAATGAGCTTCATTTGTGCGGTTCGTACCTCACCGGCATCCTACGATTACCGCACGTTACCGCGTTATTTGACCCTATTTCTGAGCGAGCAATAATATATTTTGGCCATGACGAGGGTTGTTGTTAATCAGTTTTTCATCAATTTTCGAGTATCCGAAGTGCTTCAAGCCTTTTATTAATTCTTCTCTTTCAAGCCAGATGGCATAATTATCCAGACCGCCACAGAAATTATTAACTTTCTTTGCTATTTCACCATTGGCAGATTGGTAAAAATGTTCCTGATTACCCATAAGCTTCCGCCAATTTTAAAAGTCTGTCTGGCATAGGAGTCGTCCTGACTGCAACATAGGCAAAACGAGGGATCATATCTTCTAGCTGGAACCATCTGTTATGGCGATAGCAGAATTCAGCAAGATAGCGTGGCAAATGCTTTGGGTTGATTGCATGGTAAGTGCCAGTGATGGCATTTTTAACATTGCCTATCATGGTATTCACCCAAGCAAATTCTTTTTTTGTGACACTTTGGTATCCACCGCCTGTTACAATGCTGATGTGATGACAATCAGCATCAGTCACTGCTGAAAAACAAGGCAATCCATCCGAAATAACCGTGCTATCAGGCTGTAGATGCTGTTTTGCCCAGCGTGATATTTCTGTCTGCCGAAACCCTTTAACGACATTCATATTCATTGCAATCGGGTGACCTTCTTTATCGAGTGAAACAGCGGCAACAAACGGGACCTTATTGGCTGAGCCTCTGCCTCTTTTTCCACCGTGGCGTTCGCCACCCCAATAGACCAATGTCACTAACTTAAGCAATCCACCCCCTATAACTGATTGAAATATCGTATAATTAACTCACAAAACAACCCGCATGAGGCACCCAATGATCGACCCAACTCTTATTTCCTAATACCTATAAGCTTATAACCAAAATAACTAACAGCGCCGCTTTCATCGAAACTCACCGTATTGATGACAAGGACTTCACACGTAATCGATGCCTGACACTCCCTGTTTTGATCAGTTATTGCTTAAACATGCTCAAAGGCAACACTCAATCAGAGCTCAATCGCTTCTTTCAGATCCGTGACCAGTTGGATGTTCCGACACCTAAAGTCACAGCCGCCGCTTTTTTCAAAGCACGCCTGAAATTCTCAGCAACTGCCTTTGTTGATCTGAACAGGCATGTGATCAACCACTTTTATCCAGCAGTCACAGCACAGACCTGGAATGGACATCGTGTGCTGGCTGTGGATGGAGTGAAATACCATTTGCCGAATGAGGAGGCGATTCATACTGAATTTGGTGGGCAATCGAACCAGCATACCGATGAAGTGCCAATGGCGCTCGGTTCAGCACTCTACGATATCCATCAGAAAATCATTATTGATGCACAGCTGTTTCCTTATCGTAGTGATGAACGCGAGGTTGCCTTCAAACACCTGGAAGCCACGCAAGCCGGTGATTTAATCCTGTACGACAGAGGCTATCCAGCATTCTGGTTGATGGCTGCACATCAGTTTTATCAACGTGACTGGTGTATGCGTGTCAAAGCCGACTTTAATACCGAAGTCAGTCAATTCGTTGCCTCTGGAGCCAAGCAGCAGATCGTCACCTTGACGGCCAGCGATGAGGCAAGACACAAATGCCTCGGCAGAGGCTTGCCAGTTGAATCACAGACAGTGCGACTAATCCACATCACAGTGAAAAAGAAAGTGTACTTTTTAATGACCAATCTGTTGAACACACAACGTTATCCAGTCCATGCGTTTAAAGCGTTATATCATCTGCGCTGGCAAATCGAAGAAGGCTATAAGCGCCAGAAATCCTGGTTGGAGATCGAGAATTTTACCGGCAAATCAGTGTTAAGTGTGCAACAAGATTATCATGCGCGTATCCTGAGTTTGAATCTTACAGCCATTGCGGTGTTTGCCGCACAGCGACATCCAGATCAGACGCTACCGCACCGAAAATGCCGTTACCAGATTAATTTTGCACAGGCCTTGTCAACGATGAAAGATACCATCGTAAAATGCTTGTACGGTTTGATATCAATGCAGGGATACGAACAATTAGTGGAAACAATCAGGCAAAGTCTGACGATTATACGGCCAGACAGACGCTTTGAACGCAAAAAACGCAGTGGTGCCCGTCGGAAATTTCATCCGTGCTATAAAAGAATGCTGTGATTACAATGAGTTGAGCTTAAGTTAGTGACATTGCCCAATAGACGTCATCTAACTGGATTGTTCCACTGAGTCGCTTGCAATCATCTCGTTCCTTCATGACCTGCATGATCTTGTGTTTCATACTCCATGCTGTCTTGTAAGACACACCGATTTCACGTTTAAGCGCCAACGCTGACAGACCTGTTTTTGATTGTGTGATTAAGTAGATGGCTAAAAACCACTTCGTTAGAGGAAGTTTGGTTTGCTCAAAAATGGTTCTGCTTATCAATGACGTTTGATGATGGCATTGATTACACTGATAGAGCTTTCTTGCTTTTAAAAAGCAATACTGATAACCACCACACTCAGGGCAATTAAACCCTGTCGGCCAGCGTAATTTGAATAAAGCTTCGCGGCATTGGCTTTCTGTTCCGTAGTCTTGAAATAGCTGTATTAAGCTATAGCCTGCCTGGAACTGCACTTTATTTTTGCTCATGGCTTTGACTCCGTGATTACATATCCATTTTTTATTGTAGATAACGGTCCATATAAAGATTGTGTCTGAAATCATAGAGCAAGACCCAATAATTTCCATGGGATTTATCATGTGATATAACACACCACAGGCGCTGATCAGATCGAAACGTCTTTTGCAGTTTTTTAGGTATGACGAAAAGTCCCCAAGTAGGAATTGTATATTCGAGGATGCAGCAGCATTCTTAATTAGCAAAGATTTCATGAAGTGGGCCTCATTAGATTCTATTCCAATGACATCACTGCATCCAAGCTCTTCGTACTGAAGAGTGTGGGCGCCCTCGAGAGAGCCAAGTTCCAAGACTGATTTTCCTGTTAAATTATCAAATTGTTTGTTAAGCCAATTGATGCGGAAATCTGGATAAAGATCGGCAAAACCATCATTTAAAACTCCAAGTTTCTGAAAGAAAGTTACCCAGTTATCGCTTGCAATATCAATGGAGTTTTGAATTGAAGCTGGCTTGCTGCAGAAAACTGCCTTATCCGGATCGTAAAAATTCATACTTTTCACGTTTAGTAATGTTTAGTAGTAAGTAAGGTAGGAATTCTAACGTGCTTCCCTTTCTTATGTGAAGAATTTTATGGCTAAAATGGAAAAATCTAAATGGGAAGATATCGTGTTCGTGACAGGCAACTAAAATGCTTATTGATGAACTCTCGGACCAATAAAACAACACGGTAAGTTGGGTTAATTAGTAGGTTGCGGGTGAGGAACGAACCCCAACAAAACAGGGGCTAGTAGCTAATCACTCTGCTGTAACAAAGATGCACTAGAAAAGCATCACCATGTCTTGCAATCATACATTCAATTATACTAAATGACGGTCAGAATAATAAGTCTTTCCATTATCTGTCATTCAAGAATAATCCAATATCGGGCATATTTACGTTCACCGGTTCGCAACAAGGCTTGTTTGCTGACTAAATCCTGAAGATCACGCGTGGCTGTTGCGCGAGAAGTGCCTGTGATTCGAAGATAGTTTTCTGCACTTAAACCGCCTTTGAATCCACTGATACCCTCGCGAAATATTCGCTCTAAAACTTTGCTCTGCCGTGCGTTAAATTGCCCACGTAACCGATCATAAAATTTGGTTTTTTTAATCAGAAATTCTACGTTCACCTGCGTAAGGTTTTGAGCAGTTAAAACAGTTTCAGAAAAATATTCCAGCCAAGCAGTAATAGTATTGGTTTTATTCGCTTGTTCAAGTGCGTTGTAATAAGCTTTTTTGTTTCTCTCTGTGGTATCAGCAAGTGCAATTAAAGTCGGTTGTCCAAAACATTGAGCGAGTGCTTTTTCTGCGATTGCTCGACCAATGCGTCCATTTCCATCTTCAAAAGGATGAATACAGACAAAATACAGGTGTGCTATACCTGCCCGTGTTAATGCTGGAAGCGGTGTTTTTCCAATTGGTGATGTGTCATTAAACCATTGGATGAATTGCTCCATCTCTTGGTGCATTTGTGAGGATGGTGGCGCTTCAAAATGGACTTTTGGTGAATACAGGGCGCCGGAAACGATTTGCATAGGCTCACTATGCAGGGTCACCGCATTAAAACTTGATTGAATGCAATTGATTAGGAGATCATTATGTAACTTCTCATTATCCACAGGCAGCAGCTTGAAGAATATCCGCCATTGGAGGAATCTGTTTCGCATTCGACGTACGATCAAGCAGGTAGCTCCAGAACGAAATCCCATGCTTGCGACAGGTTTTCTTTAAACTGGCAAAGGTGTCCCTGCATTGCCGACCCGCTTCACTGCGGGTGCTCCCACTGATCTTGCGTTTCTTGACGTAATCCCGAATATCCCGTTCACTCAGGTTATTGTGCAAGGGAATCTCCGGTCTTTCCAATACACGGAATAATTCATGCTGATTGTTGCCCATGCGTTTCAGGATCTGATTCAGCGTTTCATAATCGGTGCGCGTCGATACCAGTTGATGGAACTGCGCTTTCAAGCGCGTTGCGTGCGCTGGGTCAGGCGCTGTTTTATAGATTTTCAAACCCGCATAAATCGACCAAACTTCATCCCGCGCCCAGCTGACTGCTTGCTTTTGCAGATCATTCACAGGAATGAGCCGCGTCATCAGTCGCTCTGTATGAATCCAGCACAGGACATGATCAAAGACATTGAATTGCCCCGCATCGTCACTCACAATGCCAAGATTGATTGGAATGCCTTGATCGAGCAAGCGCCCAACCAGCATCCCTTCGGTGAGAATCCGCTGATGACGTTGATTGGTGATCCCTTGCTCTTCCAGCCAGTGCTCTAAAGCAGCGGGTGTCTCAAATTTAATTGGTTGGGTTTCAAGCGATTCCAATAGAAATTTCGGAAGCTTTTGGCGTTGCATGTATTCCAGAGCACCCGCATTGATGACGTAGGCCTGGCAACCACTTCTGCTCAGCAGCTCAAGAAAGTTAACACGACTTTTAGACTCAGTACTTTCAAACCAGGCAAACAGCTCATTGCCAATATGAGTACAGTAACCGGTCTTGCCCTGATGGCGAGCCCCGGTGTCATCTGCGTGAATATAGCTGGACAGCGGCAGTCCATAACGCAGCAGATCGCTTTTTTCCTGGTGAAACACGTCAAGGTCTTTGGTCAGCATTTGACTTAATTGACCGCTGGAGATATCAATACCAAGATCATGCAGTTGTTCCAGCAACAGGGGCTGAGTGACGTGCTGATGATGATATTGATACAAGATAAAACTGTGTAAGTTTGATCCCCAATGGCCACTACGAACCGATTCAGGTAACTGGGCAATGACATAACCCTCACTGGTTTCATATTCGGCCAGACGATAACGAATGGTGTGAGGACAAATGATCAGATCTTGAACAATAATGTCTCGATAGCCTTTAAAGCGTGCGTCCTCCGAAAGATTGGCGGGCTGTATGATGCGCTCTTCATGAATCGTCAAATGCTGGGTTTTACTGCGTTTGGGGCCTTTCTTTTTTCCGGTACGAGCACTATCGTCTTCTGGTTCTGTCTGTTGATCCATCCCGCTGGACTTGAATTTAGGTTTTCGAGTCTGTTTGTTCAACCTGTGAATGTCATCTTCTAATTGCTCAATGCGATCTGATTGCCATTGGAGAAGTTCAAGCAACGCATCGACTAGTGGCGTGCGATCAGCATCTGAAATGGGTGGCAATAGCGGCTTTACAGAATTCATTGAATGTAGTTTATTACATTTAATTCGTAATTGCCTGTAAATAATGAGAAGTTACATCATTATGAGAACTTACATAAGGATTTCTCATGACAGCCAGCATAATAGATCATTTTTCCACCCTAAAAGACCCGAGGATAGAACGCCACAAGCAACATAAGTTAATAGACATCATTGTCCTTACTCTATCTGCGGTTGCCAGCGGCGCAGATGGATGGGAAGCGATAGAAGACTTTGGTCAAGAAAAATTAAGTTGGCTCCGTCAATATATTGCACTTGAGAACGGAGTCCCGTCGCACGACTGTATAGCCTATGTTCTCTCAAGACTATCACCTACCGGTTTTCGCGAGTGTTTTATGAGTTGGACACAATCGGTATTGACCGTAACAGGTGGAGAAGTCATTGCCATCGATGGCAAAACAGCTCGCGGTTCACGTGACCGCAAGAACGACCGAAATCCACTGCATATGGTGAGTGCATGGGCGTGCAGCAACCGCATGGTTTTGGGTCAACAAGCAACGGATGATAAATCTAATGAGATTACAGCCATTCCGAAACTACTTAAATTGCTCGAACTCAAGGGCTGTATCATCACGATTGATGCGATGGGTTGTCAACGAGCGATTGCTAAACAAGTGATTGAACAAAATGGGGATTATGTACTGGGATTGAAAGGTAATCAGAGCAAGCTTCATGAAGCGGTTGAAGATTTCTTTGTCACCGCGCAAGCCAACCACTTCAGAGGTATCAATTACGACTATGAGGAAGAACTCGATAAGGCGCATGGCAGGTTGGAGACACGACGATACTGGGTGAGTGATGATTTGCTGAGTCTTCCTAATACCCACCAATGGAAGGGATTAAAAAGCATTGGCATGGTCGAGCGCGAATGCCTTCAAGGGAAGACTAAATCTCTCGAGCGTCGTTACTTCATCAACTCGATTCCTGCGGTTGCCAAGCCCTTCGCAAATGCTGTACGTGGGCACTGGGGCGTTGAAAATCCGCTTCATTGGCGACTGGATGTCATCTTTGGTGACGACGCGAGCCGAATCAAAGGAAATGCTGCTACGATCATGACGAGTATTCGTCATCTCTGCCTGAATTTGTTTCAACAGGAAGCTTCTTCTCTCAGCCTTGCAAAGAAAAAGAGAAAAGCCGCTTGGAACGATGCTTATCGCGCCAAAATCATGTTTTCAAATGCTTTTTAATGCGGTGGCCCTGGCTCACTATGGGTTCTGTATTGGCCAATGTCTTTAAGATCCCTGCGGCCATTGGTTAACATTTCATGCCACTCAAACAGTATGGCATGTGACAGTGAGGCCTGGTAATTTCGATACAGATCAACCATCATTTCGGCGATTCCTTGCTCGGCAGCAGGTATTTTACGGTGATCAGTCGTTAAACCAAATTGGTGAAGAATTGAGGATTGCAAGCTTTCACGATTCAGATATTCTCCTTCGATTTCCGATGTTTTCAGGGCTTCATTGCTGATTAGCTCAATTGTAAGTTGTTGTTTCTCTTTTTCATTGAGGTGTTTGAAAGCACCGAACAGCAGACCTGCACCAAGCAAAAACCGAGATTCCAGTGCTTCAAGATCTGATATGTTGTAGGTAAAATTTGGCCAATCAGCCTGCTGCCAATTCCAATGCATGAGTGATAGGATCTCCTTATTATAGCTCATAAAAAATTATATCATGAGCTATAAAAGTAGTGGCTATTGCTATTCACTTACGTCTTATAACTAAAGTTTCGGAGTTCATTTTACGTCTAAATAGCAAGGTGCAGGCCTGATTCATAACGCCTCAAGCCGCAATGTTTTTGGGTCAAGTTGCAGGACTTGCACGAAAAAGCAGTGTATGTGTGTTTCGATGGTTTCCAGTATTAACGTCACTGTATCGCCCAAGATTGTTTTTAAGTCATTCAACGCCCCAGTAATAATGGCTCGAAACACCTGCCATAACTTGGCTGCAAAGCTGATATTGGCACTGTTACTACACAGCGTCTGGCGTATTTTGGTGATCGTCTCACCACCGCTTGTTTGTTTGGCGATGACCAGCAGACAAAATCGAATCGCAGTTAAATGAATGGATGCAATGTAAGCCGCATAATGATTGCTTTGTTCTTTCAACAAACCGAGATGCTGCTTGGCTTCCTTAAAATACACTTCGATCGCCCAGCGCATGGCATACAATTCCAAGATGTCTGTAGCTGTCAGGCTTGTATCCGTACATAAAAAGACTGCCCAGTCGTGTTTGCCAACCTGTGCTTTGGTTGACTGGTCTGCACCACGGACAAACAATAAACGAACCGTAATCCATTGCGCATCGTCTTTAGGCGTATGAGCGAGATTGAGTTCGACATCAACCACCTTCGCCTGGTAGCGTTGACCGGGGATGGTCTTCCATTGCTTGCGAATGCGGTGTTGGTAAAGAGCGTTGACATCCAGTGCGCGCCGAATCATTTTGCCATGTGTGTATTCACTGATCCGATACTTCAATTTGCTTTTCTTCATTCTCAAAATAGCGACCAAATTCGTTTCCTGACACAGGCGAATCATGGCTTTGCTTCCAAACCAGGCATCCGCAAGCAGATAACGACCGTCAATACCGGCTCGCAAGGCGCGCCGAATCATCGTGGCAACCATCGCAGGCTTGGTTTGTTGAACAGCCACGCGATAACGCTTGGCAGCGGTGCTGCGCCCATCGTTAAACGGCTGCGCTAATGCTTGCGCGTTCGTTTGACTGGTATAGCGTTCATTATCCAGCGGTACAAACCCGTCTTCACAGCTTAACCCCAGCGTCAGCACTTGTTGTCCCATCATGTGCCGCCCTGTGGTGTGGTCAAAGTGGCTGGAAAGGCCAGGCATCTTTTTTCCAAAGCGTTGGACGATTGAGTCATCGACCACAAAGGCTTTTTTAATCGTGCGACGCAATGACTTGACGGCTTTATCAGCAATCAGCGTATGACAACGTCGCCAGTTCAGGTCTTCTCGATTCATGGTGTCATACAACACATCTTTCCCCATTCCTTGCAGGCTGTCTCGGGCAAACATGCCGATTGAATCCTGTTTGAGCCATAACCACAGCGATAAGGTGTAAACCACTGTGTCAATCGGAGACCCGGAGCGTTTGTGAAATCCTGCACGACGCAGGATGGTATTCATTCCAATCTGCTTCCAGAGTGTGGCAAACACATTGTCAATCAATAGCCCGCTTTCTTGTAGCAGATCAATGGTTAGCGCTGGTAATGTCGGCAATTTTGAGGGATGATTTATTGGCGTCCTTTTGCGTTTTACATCAGTGTTTCCATTGAAAGAAGAGATACCTAAATAAAGTCACCTATAACCCACTTGAGGAAAGTGCCACACTAATATTTCCATTTTTTTGAATTTAATACGTCAAAATAGTCAAGAGAGGCACAGTCAGCACTGAAAAAAATAACAAATAATTGAAAATAAAGCTTGCAATTGCTAAAATATTTTTTTCGAAAAATGTCCGTTTTAATCAACTCATCAACGGATATCCTCCATGCTTAATGACCTATCACTCTCTGAACATATAATGTGTCAACACTATTCCGGACACACGGTTACACAGCTTTATGCTGAATTTCGTACTCGACGGGCGACAAATAGTGATTCGCAGAATGAGTTCTTTCACGATTATAAAAGACCTCAATCTATTCAAATATTGACTGCTTAGCATCGGCACGGGTCTGATACTGCTCATGGTGTACCAGTTCAGTTTTCAATGTATGAAAGAAGCTTTCAGCAACAGCGTTATCCCAGCAGTTTCCTTTGCGGCTCATCGATTGAGTGACACGGTGATCGTTTAAAATATCCCTGTGGCTATCCGATGCATACTGACTGCCGCGATCCGTATGCCAAACCAGTCCTTGAGCGGGTTTACGTTTCCAAAGAGCCATTAATAAGGCATCATTGACCAGCTGAGCTTTCATACGGCTATCCATCGACCAGCCAACCACTTTTCTTGAAAACAAATCAATGACAACAGCCAAATAGAGCCAGCCTTCCTGTGTCGCAATATAGGTGATATCACCGACATAATAGCGGTCAGGTCGTGAAACCGTGAACTGTCAGCAGATGAGGGGCGATGGCCTGATGATGCTTAGAATCAGTCGTTGCTTTGAATTTTTTCTTGGTTTTACACCACAATCCAGCCTGTCTCATGAGTCGAGCAATACGCCGACGGCTCACAACGATGCCTTGTTCAGCAAATTTATTTTTTAGACGGCGTGTTCCATAGGTGCCACGGCCTTGTTCAAAGAGAACGGTCAGTGTTTCGATCAATTGACCATTCTCTTTTTCCAGCACTGTTTTCGGTGCATCAAGCCATGCGTAATAACAACTGCGTGACACCGTCATGAACTGACACAGTGTTGTCACCGAATCATCGACGCTGTGTTGCTTGATCCAGGCGTACTTCACACGATGTCCTTCGCAAAGTACGCTGTGGCCTTTTTTAGCAAATCGCGCTCCTGAGTCACTCTCGCGAGTTCTTTTTTTAAACGTTTGTTTTCATCATAAATATGTTCATCCGTTCTTGCGACAGGCATTTTCAGTGATGAATATTTGCTAATCCAAGTATGAATTGTATTCGGATTGACACCCAAATCCCGTGCTGTTTGAGCAATCGGTTGATCGGAGTCAAGCGCTCGCTTAACCGTCGATTCTTTAAATTCTGATGTGTAGGTATTTGCTTTTTTCGTTTGATCATTCATGATGAGACACACTTTATCCTTTTCTGTTTATTTTAATGTGTGTGTCCGGTTTAGTGTAGCCACATTAATGCGGTCCAGTTTTGTTGACACGCTTTCGACATTACTGTGCATGATACGTGTGTCCCTGCTTCGCTGTTGTTGTCGTGATGGCCTTCCCTCCAGTAACATTACATTCTTTCATCGGTACTATGCCACCATCCGACTTCTTGAGTTGCTTCGGCTGTTCTTGCTTTATTATCACTTGTTCAACCTACTCTCTTCCTTGAAAGACGTCTCAGGATCTCCCGAGTTGCCGATACTTCCCAATCTCCAACATGCCATGCTTTGCAACCCCGAAGCAGCTCTGTAACACTTGTCATTCGCGTCACAGAATGGGGACTTCCAGAAGGGGTACTCTGTCGTCCTGCTTACGTAGAATCATTTCGAGGCTAAATCACTTCAACTTACGTTTACGGCCTGCTGGTTTGCGCCCATCGTGCTTAACGTTTGGAGTTACCTCCGCCTGCCCGATGCTTGCTATCTGGTGGTTGACCGACCTTGCCAGAGCGGGACTTTCACCCGCTGGAATTATCGACCTTGCTCGGCCGCACACCCCTAGATACTCTAGATACACTCAATATTTTCGTAAAGTGTCTGAGGCTCGGTTAGTAGAAAAATTCAAGCCTATTATTAATCAGGCAACAACTCAAACCGGTGCGACTGCTGCCTATAAAAAACTGACTGATTTGTCTTCTACACCCCTACTGAGTGAGGTCTTAGTGGGAAGTGATAGCTTGGATCTGGATCAATATGTGACGAATAAATCGTTGGATGGTTTATTCAAATACATTGCGATGGAGGAAAAAACATTCGTAGCAATCCTGCGGCAAGAACAACTGAATTACTGAAGAAGCTGTTTGGAAGTTGATGTTTAGGAGCGAGGATTTAATAATATCCGGAAGTTTGACGTAGCAAGGCAAGTTAAAATCAGGAAGTTATTAAATTCTCGCTTAAGCACCCAGGCGCTAATTTAGGAGCGTGCATAAACAACTTGAACATTCTGGCTTCTCAGAAACGAAAATCTTGTGCCATAAGTGTTCAATTTATTCCATGCACGTTCCTTAATCGGTGAACTAAATACTCGGAGTGTCCGTGTCCGCTAAGGTTGCCTTTTTCATCCAGCCACCTAATCTCAGTGGTTTTCTGTTGATAAGTCGTTGGTTGCAAAGTCAGCGCCGAAAAATTTAAGAGTCGTTTCACCATTAGGGTTTTTAATACAATAGCCATTTTTACCCTGTCGCTTCACTTCATACATTGCATCATCCGCTTTTTTAAGCATACTCTCGAAATCATGTTCATCATTGAATGTGAAATCAGCCAGACCGATACTGATGCCTACATTAATTGTAGTGTTTTCATTGATTACCATTGATTGATGAATTAATGTGATAATTTTTTCAGCAATCCCAAGTGCTAAATTTTGAGATTGGTAGTTGTATAAAATAATAAGAAATTCGTCGCCTCCTAAGCGACAAACAATATCCGATGAGCGAACACATTGGTTTAATCGATCGGATGTAATTTTAAGCACTTTATCTCCGGCAAGATGGCCATAAGTGTCGTTAGCTTGCTTAAAACCATCAAGATCCATCATCAGAAAACAGCATGTTTGAACGGCCGAGGGGTTTTCAAACCTGGATTGTGTTGCTTGTCTGCGTAATAATCCTGTTAAAGGGTCGTGTGCAGCTTCATGTTTGATGGCTATTTCTGCTTCTACTCGACGTGTAACATCAAATAAAACGCCTTCAAGATTGGTTTGCCCTGATGAAGTCGTTATTTTAGACAGTAAACAGTGAGCCCAAACAGGCGATGCGTTGTGGTTTTCAATCAGAGTAAAATCTTGAGAGACTAGTTGCCCTGAACTAATTGCTCTATTCATTAGTAACTCGAATTTTTCACTTTCTATAATAAATTCTGAAAATACACATTGTTGCTCACATTGATCATTGATCGCTGTGGGAATATTCAATATATTTCTTAATGTTGAGTTTGATGTTAATAGTCGCCCTTCCAAATCGAGTAAAAACAATCCGGCGCTGGATGAGTTATACATGTGACGTAATTGTTGCTCCATGGATTCAATATTTTGTCTTAACGCGTATTGGTCATTGAATTTATCTTCCAAGGTGGAAAGCAGGCTATTAATGTCTGTTCTCAATTGCCCAAGTTCATCATTCTTATTATTCTTTAAGGTGGGGATGCGTTGTTTCTCACCAGAGCCAATATCATGCAGTGTGTTAGAAACGAAGGCTAAGGGTTTAGAAATATATTTCTGCATAACCCATACAATGACCAGTGCAGTTAAGCCAATCAGAATAAAAGAGCTAATAATATTGTATAGGGTGTCGTATTTTGCTTCTGTTAAGCTGTATTTGGCGCTGGGTTGAATATTGATATATCCAATCACATCTTTGGAGTCAAAGAGAGAATAAACAGGACGGTTAATCTGATCCATTGTGTTTGACGGATTGTTCTTTGATCGCTCTAAAAGAAAGCCTTCTTTACTAAAAATCATTGCCTTGTGAACAATGTCATTTTTCAGTAATCCGGTTAAAACATCGTCGGCAATTTGTTTGTTCCTAGAATAAACAGCAACAGTTGCGGTGTCTTCAACCGTATCCAGTAACTGATTGAGCATGGTCGTCGTGTTAACTTTCGAACGCTCGTACTGAATAAAAAATGACGCTAAAGCCGCCACCAGCAAAATGACAAATGAACTCCATGCAACATAGGTTAATAGTTTGGTGTTCAGGCTTCTAAATTGTTTTGATGCCATTTTACTCGATTACATATAATAGTTTTATTTGTGTTTCGTCCAGTTGCTTACGCTCAATGTAAGCAATAACACCTTTAGCATTTTTAACAGTATTAATAACGCTTTTTTGATCAGGCCTATCTGAGGGTGGGGAAGCTTGTCCGCTAAAGATTAGTCGTGCCCAATACGCATTAATTTGTTCAATCGGGCGATTGGTTAGTTTTTCATAAAATTCAATGCGCAAGTCAGGTACATTGAAAGGTAAGGCACGGACTCCATTTGAGTAGTTGCGTGTACGCCCTAAGAAAATTTCCTGGACTTGCTTTTTAGTTAAAGAAGTCAGCTCATTATCAAGGTTTCCAATCACTACAATTTCAGCTGAAGCCAATAGAGCGCTATTTGAGAGTAGTAAGAATAGAAGTAAAATTTTCATCTTACTTCTCCTTTAAAATATAAAATCAATTCCAAATGACATCACATCGACGTTATCCGGATTATTGACAGCCTCAGTACTGCGCCACAAAGAGACACCATTATCAGTCAGCCAATAGTGCACCCATTGAAGTTTGAACGCAAATTTAGGATAGAAATCCCATCGCAAACCCAGTGACACCGAATGTTCATTAATTGCCTGGTTGTTGAACCTTGATTCAGTTTCTTGTTGACTTTGTATGAGTGCAGGGTCTGGAAATAGAGGGCGAGGAACCTTGGTTTTTTTATGGAATGAATGGCTAAATCCATAGACTGAATATAAGGTGACTTTTGAAAACCGTCGACCAATACTCAGATAGGCACTGGCTGTATCTGGATTAAATATTCTTTGACCTTGAGTGTCCATATAAGATGCTTCAGCATGGGCAAGCCAGATTCCATCATCGTAGGCAGTACCGAGCGACATGAAGTGAATATTGCTGTCACGAATTGATAGCAACGGTGCGAGTTGATTTAAACCAGGGAACAATACATTGCTCTCTGGGTCGTTAATCTGTGAAACAAGCTCTTGTACTTTTGCTTCTTTGATTTGTCTAATAAATGTATATCCTGCTCTTAGTCTCCAATTTCCATTTTCATAGGAAATATTGGTTCCTGCTATTGGGCCTTCCAGCTTAAGGTTTAAAAACTCTTCAGAAAGTTCAGTTAAGGTGTAACCTGCATAACCTTTTAGAGATAAGTAGCCATCACCCAGTGATATGTTTTGCTTAAGATCAAGCCCATCATAGTGTGTGATTGGTATGTTGGCATAAAATTCATGGGGTGGGCGCATCCACGGATAGGTATAACCAACATTCCTGTAGTCGGATAATAAAAACGCATCAAAGCCCATGCGTCCAGCACGAACGATGGTGTCAGCATTTGGATACCATCGAAGATAAGCCAAGTCTAGGTTTTGTTCAAAAAAATTGCCCGCATGATCACGGACAATAAATTGTGTTGTGGCATGCCAGGAATCATTGATATTAACGTCAAGCTGGATGCCTAAGCGTGAGTCAGTTGATATTTCTAATGATTTGTTTGCATTCCTGGTTTGAGTGCGATCTCTGTAGAAGCCTAATTTGTTGGTATTGGTACGTACAAACCCAATACTGCCAAAACCTTTGACAGACCATGCTGGAAATAGATCATCTGCTTTTGCAGTTGTATTGATTAATATCGCCAGGACTAAAAAAGTTAAGCACAGATAATTTAAAAGAAAACCAGGATGAGACGTGCATATTCTATTGTTTTTCTGCTCGATCTGGTGCCATTGAATTTTACAGATTGTTTGAGTTTCAATGATATTCATCCGAGATTCAAATCTTCGATAGGATAATTATGAGTCTTAAAAAGTATAGCAAAAGATGTAACTAACTTATAGATAAATATACTATTTTCTAAGATATTAAATCGATTGTTAACTTGGTTGTTGTTTAAGTGTCCAAATGATAATGAGCAGAATGGTGTCACTATTTAGCTGACCCCTGTCAATAGGCAAAGCAACTCTATTAACCACAAAAGCGTCTTTTTTTTGTGACCTGAATTCAAGTCATAAGTGCATAACCTGTAAAAACATCCATGTTAATTCCTGTGAGTTCTCTGAAGACCTCATAAGGTGTTTTAAATCCCAGACATTTCCGCGGTCTGCTGTTAAGGTTATCAACGGCTTCGAGCACCTGCTTCATGGTCACATCGATTAACTCCATTGCTTTTGGGAAATACTGTCGGAGCAAGCCGTTTGCATTCTCATTTTGTCCACGCTCCCATGAATGATAGGGTTTAGCAAAATAGGTGTCACAACCCAGTGTATCTGCAATCGATTCATGGCAAGCGAATTCTTTCCCATTGTCAAAGGTGATGGTTCTAACCCATGACTGGATCGGTGATAACAAGGTTTGAATTGCCTGTGTCACCAAACTCGCTTGTTTCCCTGAGACCGGGGTTGCCAGGCGAAGCTTTGATTTGCGGTCATCCAGCGTCACAATCACTCCTTTGTGGTTTTTGCCAATGATAGTGTCGGCTTCCCAGTCGCCCACACGTTCACGCTTGTTGGCCGCCTCAGGACGTTCATCAATATCCACCCGGTTTGGGATCCCTGTCCGGTTGTGTGCTGCCCCATAGCGTTTTCGATACGTCTTGTTTTGATGCCGCAAATGTTGATAAAGCACACCACCCGCTTGTTTGTCTGCCAAGACATATTGATAGATCGTTTCATGGTGCAGCTTGATTACTCCATCCAACTCCAGCCGTCCTGCGATTTGCTCAGGACTCCAGTCTTGCTCAAGATAGCCATCAATAAGGTGCTTGATTTCATCCGTCAATTTCGTTACTTTGCACTTGCTGTCATGACGCTCGTTTGCGAATCGATTCGCCTGGTTGTGTCGATAGCCGCGTTGTCCTGTATTGCGATTGATCTCGCGCGACACCGTGCTCTGCGAGCGATGAAGCGCTTGTGCAATCTTGTTCAATGAGGTGCCTGCTTTGCTTTCAATTTCGATATAATGTCTTTCAGCAAGACTGAGATGGTGATAGTTCATTGGTATCCTCTGTCAGTGGCTTCGTAACTGTTGACAGTGTACATCGATGTCTTGCTTCTAAACACATCGTGCCATGCTTCCAGTTACATACAGAGGTTATGCACTTATGATACGAATTCAGGTGATTACTTTATTGAAACAATTTCATGTTGCTAAAAGCAACTCTCCACACGCCCTGATTCTCTATTGGCAGGCATCGTATTCGTAAACCGAACCGCGCACCAGTCACCCTTCTGGATCTAGGCGATGGATGCAGCTCCTACGGAGATGAAATCCTGCCCCAGGCTCGTATCGAGTCCCCAGAAAATAGTCGGTACCCTGTCGCGTCCAATGGTTGGCAAACAGGCGTTTCAATCTGTTCACCGTTCAGATTTGTGGCTCATGCCTGAACAGCATGTCCAACCCGAACCTGGCTCACGACAGAGGCGTTTCAGTCAAACCTCGCTCAGAAATCGTTGTTAATAACATGGACGGGGCAGCGGCTAATCAGGTCTCGTGGTTATTAGTCAACACCTTTACACGCTCACCAGCCCATCCAATTCGTTGTGCTACGTCATCGTTTCCACCTTGTTAGAAAAGATGCGTTTTCCATGGAATCAATCGCCACCCTCATGATCCAAAGGACTTGTTCAGATCGAATTCGACCTGATCGCGTAAGATGTAATAGCAGGCTCTGGTCAACTTGTGTGCCACGGTTTTAATGGCGACCACGCGATTGGTTTTGGCCTGTTTTCGTTGATAATAAGCCTTGATCGTGTCGTTGTAACGAATGGCAAAATTGGCGGCCTCAACAAAGGCCCAAGACAGATATCGGTTGCCGTTTTTGGCATTCCCCTTGCCCTTTTGTTTGCCGTTGCTGAGCCGTGTGGTGCCAACGCAACGACAGTAGGAGGCGTAGTTGCCTACTTTGGCAAACCGTTGAATCGCAATAATTAGGGTCACAATAATTAGGGTCACCCATTAGCTGGCCGGTGTCAATAGTGATTACTCTATTCTGCCAGTGTATTCGCATTGTTACCAAAACAACCGAGGTTAAGAGATTGTTCCCTTGTCAGCTGCTAGGCGCGCGCCGTTTGAGCGCTTCAATCTCAATACGCGTAGCGTCTCCTTCTCTCTCCACCTCAATGGATTGCCCTGATTAACTCCACATTAGAATACACAGCATTCTTTTCACATTAAATCCCATCGTATTGACAGTCATCGCACCCGTTATGTCGATTCATTGGTGTCGGAAAACGATCCGCACCAGTCACCCATCTGGATCAAGGCGGAACACATCCTTTGTTTTTCTGCCCCTGGTACCTTGGTACCCCTCACAATCATCGGTGCCAAACCGTGTCCAAAAAGTATTCACAGAATCTGTGGCTCAGCTTGCGCTGTCCAGACCCGAGTAAGCTCACGGTTTGGGCGAAACGTCAAACACAATGGGCGACAGAGGCTTCCAATCAGAGTCGCTGGTTTTTCCACACCCCAATCTGGCTCACCGCTGTCGTCCAATCTTAACCTGGAAACATCCGTTTGGCCTCATACGGCGTTTGATGTTTCAACATCATCCAGGTGGCTCTGGCGAGTTTTCTGGAGACCGCACGGAGCGCAATAATGCCATTGGTTTTCGCCTTTTTACGGTCATAGAAGCGCTGTGCCAGTGGCTCAAAACGGATGGCAAAATGCGCGGCTTCTGAAAACGCCCAGGATAAATACTTGTTACCGGCTTTGGCGTTGCCGCTGCCTTTCTTCTTGCCATTGCTCTGTCGCGTACTATCAACACAACGGCAATACGATGCATAATTCCCCGGCCCGGCAAAACGATGAATATCACCGGTTTCCAGCATAATCGTTAGACCCAGTATTTTTCCGACCCCGGTTGTGGTTTGCGTTATTTTGAATTCATCGGTTAACTTGACCGCATTGAATGCGACGTGTTCGATTTGGTTAATCTCCTGTTGAACCGCCTGATAGACGGAAAGACCGGCTTGGACGGCCAAATACGTGTAGTCTTCTGGTAGTGGTATTTGAAACGTTGTCTTCTTCAGCTCACCGGTGGCGATGCGAATCCCTAGTGAACGCCAAAGTTGGCTCTGGACACTGATTAACTGGCTGCTGGCAGTATGCACCAGTGACAGTCTGCGACGTAACAAATCTCTCACCGCCCGTTGTTCTTTTGGATAAATGTAGCCTGTCGGTAAGATCCCCAACCGCATCAGATGGGCAAGCCAAAAGGCATCGTGTTGATCATCGCTGTATTTCAGACCATCGTATTGTTTGACAGCCGCCGTGTTGACCAGTTTCAAGTGATATCCGGCATCTTGCAGACCATCAACTAACCAGTACCAATTGAATGTCGATTCAACAGCAACACCCTGTAAGGTATTACGATACGGATCTAGCGCTTTCAACGTTTGATTCAGATCGTTACTCAAGCGTTTTTCGTAAACCCGTTTATCGGCTTCGTCAATGACGACAACAACGTGATTATTTGAATGTAAATCAATTCCACAGTAATGTCTCATGTCTGTCTCCTCTTCGTTGTGTTAACAACCAGTTTAACAACTGGTTGGAAACGACCGGCTAGAGGAGTATCAGAGTAATATTTATCGAGAAGAGCTGCTGAATTCAAGTTCTAAGTGCAACACACGCTTGGGTTTAAAAAGAATCTCGTAAGGTGTTCTGACATTCGCTGCCAGCCATGGAGAGCGAACGCGAGGGCTGGTAGTCCCCAGAAGGCGTAGGTCCGTTGTTTTGTCGGAATCGGAGCGCTAGCGTAGGTGGAGACAAAATAAAAGGTTTCCCGAAACGCCGTCCAGTCATTTGAGGGAGTGCTACGTAGCCAGCGCCGAGTTTACGATGGTGTGGCGAAGTGGCACGTACGCAGGACGTCTGGGGCGCCGAAGGCATTAGTGGTCGCGTTAAGTTTTTGCCGCTTGCTTGGGCTGGGATGCCCAAAACAAGCTTTCGCAAAAATAGCGACTCCCCGCTAAACATTTTCTGGGTCGATGATTTAATATTACTCTGGCCCTGATTATTCAAGATATACCGGTGAATTCAAGTTGCAAGAGCACCACCTGATATCGAATCAAAGACCTCGAAAGGTGTTCTGTATTTGAGGCATTTTCTAGGCCTATGATTAAGCAAATTGACTGCTTTTTCAAGCTCAAATTCTGTCACCTTCAAGAAGTTGGTTCCTTTGGGAAAATATCGCCGAATTAAACCATTGGTGTTTTCATTGCTACCGCGTTCCCAGCTTGCATAAGGCTTGGCAAAATAGACCTTGAATTTGAGCTTTTCTTGTAACTCTCTGAACAAGCTATTTTCACTGCCATTATCTAACGTCATCGTTTTGCGATACCTTTGAGGAATGCATTTGAATAGCTTTAAACTTACTTGGTTAAAATTACTGGCTGTACCATCTTGTGCTTTGCCGCACAGTAGAAATCGGGACTTACGTTCAATATGCGTAACGAATCTGCCCTGATGCCTATGGCCAACCATGGTGTCACCTTCCCAATCGCCATAGCGCAGCCTTTTTTCAACCGCACATGGGCGCTCATTGATATCAACACGACCTGGTATGCTCCCCCTCAATGAGCCGTATCGTCTTTGTTTCCGCCGCTTCTTGTGGCTGCGAACCAAATACGTGTAGAGCGTGCCTTGTTGTTCAGCATCGTTGAATATCCACTGATAAATTGCCTCCGGACTCAGCCTCATGGTCTTTTTGCTGTGTGGATAGTCGCGTTTTAATCGATTACTGATAATTTCCGGTGACCAGCCAATTTTGAGCTTACCCAAAACATATTGTTTGAGCTTCTCATTGGACGCTCGTTTTGTATGGCGGGGTTTTGCTTTTCTAGCGTCTGCAAATTGTTGCGCTGCTTCATCCCAATAACAATTAAATAATCGTTTATTGCGCCTGAGTTCACGTGAAAGCGTGGTGTGTGATCGGTTCAATTTTCTGCCAATCTCCCGAAGCGGCACACCAGCTTGATGATTATAAAAAAGACACATGCGGTCTCGCGCGTTAAGATGGGTATAGGACATCAGGAGCTCCTGTTTTTGAAGTTGTCGTAAACCTCAAAATAACAGAACTGCCTTTGGTGTCCTAATCTCTATGTTAGGTGGTGCACTTTGAAACTGAATTCACCCCATGCTAGGGTTTAATTTTACTCTGACTCCAATTATTACGGTACCTTACGTTACTCACAACCTACATAAAACTAACCCCAACTTACCGCGTTTAGTATTGAGTATTCAAGAAGAGAGTCTATAATTAGCCAAGCCTTGACGACAT
Organism: Methylococcales bacterium; assembly: GCA_965224565.1. Classification (GTDB taxonomy): domain Bacteria; phylum Pseudomonadota; class Gammaproteobacteria; order Methylococcales; family DRLZ01; genus DRLZ01. The sequence continues at coordinate 2,674,219 of CBDCZN010000002.1, forward strand.
TTTCATAAATGGAGAATATTTTTGAATTTTATTTTAGCAATGCTACGTCAATACTGGAAATATAAATTTAGCGATATAATAATGAAGTTTGCTACTTTCCTCATTATTTCAGGCATGTCATTTCCTTTATTAATAGGGTTGTTAATCTCTTTTGACCTTATTCCTTTTATCCCTTCTGAAATAGAAATTCAGCTTAATAATAGTCAAGACTTAATCAGCTTATCAATGGTTATAATTGGTATAGCTATAGGAATATGGAGAATAAAATATTTAAGCAAAAAACTAACTGGAATTCTAATTATCCACAGAGGTAAGGAATGGATACTTCAAATATAAAAAAATCCTTACCCAAATCATTTTTAAAAGGAAAACTTGATGTAATAGACTTGCACGAAGGGCATCAAGTTTCTGAGGGCAGGGTTCTGTCACCTGAACGGACCTTATCTGTCATAAGTAATTTATGACCAACAGCTTAAGACGCGGTTAAACGGACGTGATATATCCGATGTCAAACTGGCCTATGCGGGTTTAGCTCCCATACCTTTATTAGTTACTGCTGGGTTTAAAATCACCTCAAGACAAAACTGTTTGATATTAGATTATTCTAGAGATGGGGCTTGGCATGGAATAGATGATATTGATGATCAAGAAATATTTACCATAGAAGAGCCAATAGAGAAAATCACTAATGAAGCCATCAGTGTTCCCCTATTAACTGTATCCGTGGTACTAACCTCGCTATAAGAGAGCTCATAAAGCACTGGAAAGACGTTCTTGTTATTATTGCGTTTTGAACGGCCCGAATAGTATATGAGCTGATACGGGTTATTCTTGCTTGGAAGAATAATGGATTCACAAAACAATCTCGTTTTTGAGCGAGTTGTTGCCTTTTCTCCAGCGCCTCACTGTACTTTTTATCCGATGGATGGATCAATTCCGGCTGTTGTTTTTTTGAAACTTCCTCAAACACACGTATTAGATTGTAACTCATCGCTGTCAGACGCATTTGATTCTCAAGTGAATGGTTATTGGAAGACCAGGCCTTCGTTTCCTTGAAATTGCTTTTGGTGTTATTGAACGTCTTTTCAATCGTCCAGCGTTTGAAATAGAGCATAGCGATGGTTCCCGGGTTAATCGTCACTGGCAAGGTTGTCACAAAACGGTGACGTTGTCTGGTTTCTGGGTCACGGTAATCCACCACGTTAAATTTGATCCCCTTGTTTTCGTACACGCTGTAAGCTTCAACGCCTGTATTGATCTCATGGAAGGAGTTAAAAGGGATTGATTCAACCAAAGTCGCCACTGAATTGTCTTTGAGCATTGAAATCATATAATTAGAGTGTCGTTTCTGCTGATCCCACCAGGCATAATCGGTGACGGCTTTATCGTAGACATAGAGATGTTTCTGAGCGGTGTTATTTCCCTTATTTTGCTTTTCAATGTGGTCTCGTAACATCGGTATTTCTTGATGCCTCTGGGTTCCGTTTGTCACAAGGCAGAGAAACCTGAGCAATCCACTTCTGAGATTCAATGCGTAAATACCCCCTGCCGCATAGACTTTCCCATGGCTATTTTTCTCTGTATGACTGGCATGGTCGATAAAATGTCCATCCGCCGCCTCTACGGTGTATTCGTCAAGTTCCGGAAATGCGTTGAGATAATCAACACCTTGCAACAACAGCGCTTCATGGTGAAGCTGATAGCTTTGCTGTTCAAATGCCTCAAGCATACTGGTTCGCCTGTGCGACTTGAGTGATTTAAAATACGTTGAGTGTGGAAGCAACTGACCATAAATCTCTTCATTAGTCTGGAGAAAATGGCGGCCACTATCCACCGCACTGATACAGCGCAATAACCCAAGCCGAATAAAGTCGATGTCATTCAACTCTGGGCATGATCGTGTCCACAAAGGATGACGTTCTGCTAACAGGGCGCGTTCCATACTTTCAGTACAGTGCCGGTGAATATGTTCAGAGAGTGATAGGTCATTAAGCATGGAGGATATCCGTTGATGAGTTGATTAAAACGGACATTTTTCGAAAAAAATATTTTAGCAATTGCAAGCTTTATTTCAATTATTTGTTATTTTTTTCAGTGCTGACTGTGCCTCTCTTGACTATTTTGACGTATTAAATTCAAAAAAATGGAAATATTAGTGTGGCACTTTCCTCAAGTGGGTTATAGGTGACTTTATTTAGGTATCTCTTCTTTCAATGGAAACACTGATGATTGTGATAGGTGAGAGATAACGCAATACAATGTTTTAACTCTTTAACCGGTATCTCATCGGTTTCATTAAATAGGATGGCCCTATTGCCTTCAAATTTGAATACATCTCGATAAAGCTCTTTGAATGTATCAACTAACTTTGTTTTACAGTGAAAATACATGGCACACTGCTCTGGGTATGTTTTTTTCCAATCCATTCTGATTGTACTCCCGTTCTCTGTGAGATAGCTTGGTTCTCCCCATTTAAGTGTTTCTTCCAATTTATTTACACCCTCTATTTCTGATGCTGTTTCTAGAATCAGTTGACGAAGAAACATTAATTTTATACGCATATCTTCTGGATAGTTATTGAATACTTCTGCAACTTTTGAACTTTCAATTCTATCCATATCGTACAATTCTCTGTTTACACATAACGCTCGCATCACGGCCTGCCGTGAGGGGCGCAGCTTTTGCGGCTCTTTCTTTTCGCAAAATCCGTGACGCTTACGGCAGGCCCTGTGCATGCGATTGTTAGCACTTTATTTCCAAACATGAGCGGACTCTGAATTATAAAAAGAAATCTCTAGTGGAACTGATTGATCACGGTTTTGACCCATTTGATTAGCTCTTTTTTTAATTATAATATTTTCAGGGCTATTTTCATCACCATACAAACCTACATAAAGATGTTTAATTTTTCCATTTTCTATTGCCTTTAAAAAATGAGCATCATTCCTAGCAAGAGAATGACCGTGTATAAACAATGCACCTTGTATACTAGAAAAACTTCTTTTTGCTTTAGTCAAATACGCACTATGCATAATACGCTCTAGTTTTTCGTTACTTGTCCCTTCTGCTACAAACAATGGGAAAAAATCATTTCCCAAGGCATCCCTTATTTGATCAATAAGTCGTTTACCTGTATTTATCCATGTATATTTTTGAATTTCAACACCTGCATCAAAAACATGTAAAGCACCATGTAAATACCATATATTTTGCCTTCTACTAGTTTCTGCTTCCCATACGACATACTCTGAATCAAATTCATCTTCAGGTTTTCTGAACCCATCATCTTTTTTTATTTTTACCCCGTCTTCATCGTGCATAACAGCCCAATACAAAAGTAAATCGTAATTAAGTGTGTAGACGTTATCAAAATTTACTAAAAACTTTTTACATGATTTGTATTCTTCATTAGTGATTTCACCAGGCCATTCTGGATGGCTTGATGCAATAGCTTGAACAAGCACTTCTCTTAAACCATCTGCATCTAATTCTAACTGTTGAATTAAGGTGTTTTTCACCCCATCATAAGCTGAAAGAATAAGACTAGCATCACGAAGAGCTTTTATAACTTTTTCAAAATCTTCTGTTTTAAGTGCTTTAAATACTTTTTTTGCAGAGGGTGATAACTCACTAAAATCCGCTCTCTCAAATAGTTTTCCATACACAAAAATATCAGGACGACACGATATACTAAAGCCATTACCTAATAATGCATGTCTTTTATTATATTATTGGGTATCTAGTATACTCAACCATCCACAACATGTAGTATCTAGCGATGGAAGAGCAAAGGCATCCGGTTTGTAACGTTGACTATCCTGGAACATTCCAGGAATTTGATAAGTGGTTTAGCACCGAAGGGCTTGCCTTGCATATATTTTGACACTCAGGTGGCCTCAAGGTTTTTGTTGCCCTTCTTGCGGAGTTTTTGAAGAAAACCCGTCGATTATGGGCAGGGGTCTTTTTCTGTGCCGCAAATGCAAACGGCAAACATCCATTACTGCTGGAACATTGTTTCACAAAACACACAAGCCGCTGAGGACCTGGTTCCTTGCTATCTGGTTTGTAACGAGCCAAAAGAATGGAGCCAGCGCACTTGGACTGAAGCGTGTTCTTGGTCTTGGCAGTTACGATACTGCATGGACCTGGATGCATAAATTGCGTCGAGCAATGATACGTCCTGGTCGCGACCATCTAACAGGCGCTGTCGAAGTCGATGAAACCTATGTTGGAGGCGTAGGAAAAAAAATCAGAGGTCGTGGTGCCGAGCGTAAAGTGATTGTTGCTATTGCCGCTGAAGTCAGAGGGAAAGGCTCAGGCCGAATACGAATGTCTATGATTCGAGATGTGTCGGCGAACAGTCTTCATCAGTTTGTTTCGGATAATGTTGAAAAAGGTGCGACAGTTCGCACGGATGGATGGAAAGGATATATCGGTATTGAAGACGTTGGCTATAAGCATATTGTAAGCAATATTACCGCAAGTGGTGATCCTGCACATGTCGTCATGCCTCGTGTCCATAGAGTTGCATCCTTATTTGATCGTTGGTGGCTTGGAACTCATCAAGGAGCTATACGTCCGGTGCAACTTGCTTATTATCTTGATGAGTTTACATTCAGGTTCAATCGCCGAAATTCAAAAGCGCGTGGCTTGCTCTTCTATCGCTTGATGGAGCATGCGGTAGAATGCGCGCCGGTGCCTCGCCCTAAAATAATTGGTGGTGAACCACAACATATGGTAGTTGGTTGAGTAAACTGGATACCCATTATTATATTTTTTAGCCTCATCAATTGCTTGTGTAAAAGTAAGCATTCTTTACCCGTTTTTTAGTGCTAACGCTAAGTTCAGATGCCCAAAAAGTGTCCTTTGTTTTGTGCAAAAATGAAGCGTAGCGTAATGCACAAAACAAAGGACACTTTTTGGGTCAGCTGCAACGCCTGGTTAGGCTTTTTTACACTCTAATTTAGCGTGGTGTTAACTTCCCATCTGTTTCTTTTTTTGCAATATCCATTAACATTCGTAATGCGTGATTTACAGATTCAGAATCTTTAAAAACCTCTGCCACATCTGTTTCTAATAAAACTATATTTGTGCCTTGCCTATAAGCTTTATGATGTTTACCTCTAATGCCTTTTGAAAAGTCATATTCAGGACGAATATCATCTGTCATTTTCATAATGTTTTAGCTCCTCCTTTGTCGCTTGCCTAGCACTAATGATACGAATATTATTTTCCTCGTCCTCAGTATATGAAACCACAAGGAGTTGTCCTTGCTCAGATTTACCAATACTAAGAAATCGATATTCGCCTACAGAGTGTTCAGGATCATTAATAGTAAGTTCAAATGGATCTCCAAATACAGTTGTTGCGTCAGAAAATTTTATACCATGTTTTTTTTGATTACGTTCTGCTTTATCCTTATCCCACTCAAATTCCATAAATTACAGTTTCCTTGAAAACCTTATTTTTGCTTCACTATACATGCTCTGACAATTTCTCATTCGATACCACTTTACCATGTGCAATAATAGCCATCAAATTCTTCAAGCTGACAAAAATGAATTATGATTTTTGCTTTCCTCAAATTGTTTCACCTTGCTTTCTGAATACAAGTGGTCAAAGCCTAACGCTCTTATCACGGGCGCCACAGAAGCAATGGAAAGAAAAAAACCGCTGTTTGGCGTCCGGTGCATTAATGTGTCAACACTATTCCGGACACACGGTTACACAGCTTTATGCTGAATTTCGTACTCGACGGGCGACAAATAGTGATTCGCAGAATGAGTTCTTTCACGATTATAAAAGACCTCAATATATTCAAATATTGACTGCTTAGCATCGGCACGGGTCTGATACTGCTCATGGTGTACCAGTTCAGTTTTCAATGTATGAAAGAAGCTTTCAGCAACAGCGTTATCCCAGCAGTTTCCTTTGCGGCTCATCGATTGAGTGACACGGTGATCGTTTAAAATATCCCTGTGGCTATCCGATGCATACTGACTGCCGCGATCCGTATGCCAAACCAGTCCTTGAGCGGGTTTACGTTTCCAAAGAGCCATTAATAAGGCATCATTGACCAGCTGAGCTTTCATACGGCTATCCATCGACCAGCCAACCACTTTTCTTGAAAACAAATCAATGACAACAGCCAAATAGAGCCAGCCTTCCTGTGTCGCAATATAGGTGATATCACCGACATAATAGCGGTCAGGTCGTGAAACCGTGAACTGTCAGCAGATGAGGGGCGATGGCCTGATGATGCTTAGAATCAGTCGTTGCTTTGAATTTTTTCTTGGTTTTACACCACAATCCAGCCTGTCTCATGAGTCGAGCAATACGCCGACGGCTCACAACGATGCCTTGTTCAGCAAATTTATTTTTTAGACGGCGTGTTCCATAGGTGCCACGGCCTTGTTCAAAGAGAACGGTCAGTGTTTCGATCAATTGACCATTCTCTTTTTCCAGCACTGTTTTCGGTGCATCAAGCCATGCGTAATAACAACTGCGTGACACCGTCATGAACTGACACAGTGTTGTCACCGAATCATCGACGCTGTGTTGCTTGATCCAGGCGTACTTCACACGATGTCCTTCGCAAAGTACGCTGTGGCCTTTTTTAGCAAATCGCGCTCCTGAGTCACTCTCGCGAGTTCTTTTTTTAAACGTTTGTTTTCATCATAAATATGTTCATCCGTTCTTGCGACAGGCATTTTCAGTGATGAATATTTGCTAATCCAAGTATGAATTGTATTCGGATTGACACCCAAATCCCGTGCTGTTTGAGCAATCGGTTGATCGGAGTCAAGCGCTCGCTTAACCGTCGATTCTTTAAATTCTGATGTGTAGGTATTTGCTTTTTTCGTTTGATCATTCATGATGAGACACACTTTATCCTTTTCTGTTTATTTTAATGTGTGTGTCCGGTTTAGTGTAGCCACATTACATAAGTTTGTTATACCACAAACAATTGAATAAACCCTAGACGCTCGATACCGACTATTGATGTGAGCGCTAGTAAAATCAACCGTATTTATTGACAAATGTACAGCTGTTAACTGCAATGTGCCTGAAAACGATTATTACAACAAACCTACTGAAGACAATGCTTGTTTGCACACAACACGCTAGCGCTTTGAAACCAATTGGAAGAGGATAAACCGTTGTTTGCATGAAGCCTTGATGACGAAACAAAGGAAGACCCAACCGCCCCAAGACAATAAAAGTACTTTCGCGTACTTTTATTGTCTTGGGGTATAACGCTTGTATCAGCTGACGCCGGAAGTGGCGCAGCTTTTGCGAATAGCAAAAGATGTGACGCTTTCGGCGGTCAGCTGCATGCAATGGTTATGAGTTTATTTGTTTTTAACTCTATCAAGAACATATAGATACCATCGATCATTGTTACTATTGATGACTTCTGCTGACTTCATAGAACCAAGCATATTTGGTAAAAAAAGGTACTTAAAACCCTTTGTAAATGTATGGTTTGGACCACATAAAAAAGTTGACCAATCTGAACGCCCAGCATCACTAAACCAGAACGTAGGGTTGTAGTGATAAAAATAGGTTGACGACTTATGCTCTTGTTTACTTCCCCAGAACTCGATCAAGCCTTTTGCTTTGCCTTTGATAACAGTTACAGGCTTCAAAAAGTATCTAATGCCATGAGCATCTTTTTCAAAATGAGATAGTTCAATCACATAGATATCTTCTGACTCGTCTATCAGACGCTCAACAGTGAAGCCATATCCTGGCTGTGGGAGCATGCATGCAAAAGCAGGGGAACAGGACAACACTGCAATAAGCGCGACAATGGTTCTTAATCTATTTTTGCTCATAACGCCAAAATCACTTGACGTAAAAAGGGGCGGAAAATTTGCGATAGCAAATTTTCCGCCCCTTTTTACGGTCAAGTGGATTTGATTGTTAGCATTATTACTCGAAAGCCTGTTCAATTCTTTGCGCAATTGCATCATATACAACTTCACGATCATTATCATCCATAAACGTCAATGGCTCATCAGGTGGGTTTATGGATTGAAACTCTCTAATGTTTTTTTCTCGTGTAAACCTACATGGCTTAAGAATAACGGGAATTATTAACGTTCCTTTTTCTTCAGCGGAATGTAGCAATGGTGGAAGCTCATTATCTATGACAAAGTCTGAAGCCAAAAAATCCGCGCTAACTAAAAGGACTGCTACACGTGCATTTTTAAGCGCCTTATCGATTTCTTTTTTCCATTTCTCACCTGCCAAAAGACGAGTATCTACCCATGAATCAATTAACCCTTGACGTTCCAATGGCTTTAAGTGGACTAGAAGGCGCTCAAGAAATGCTTTATCCCTATGGCTATAGCTAATAAAAATATGCTTACCCTTTGACTTTGGAGTGGATTCTTGAATTAAGGGCAATTCATCACTTGATATCTCAAGTGCATCTAATAACTTTTCAAGCAACGAAGGGCGTATAGCACTTTGATATCCTCGAAGTATTCTATGGATAGTCCTTTCTGATACCTCAGCCTGTTCGGCAAGCACTGAGAGTCGAACCCCTTTCTCCTTCCGGCGAAGGTCTATTAGTTCATATAACTTGCCATAATCTATATTTTCTGTGTCCATAGTTTTTTCTATTCATTAAAAATGCTAACGCGACGCTCAGGAGTATTTTTTAAGCTTGTGAGCGACAGCGATACACGCTTTAAAAATATCTGGTTGGAGCTATTGGTTATCGGACTTTTGAGTTTGTATAGCCTAACGCCAAATTCAGCGGTCGACTGGAATTTTTTGTTATGTGCATTATTGCCAATTACCTTTGCAGACCTTAAGTTTTGGAAAACCTAATTTTTCAGCTCTTTCTATAGCATCATTAATAATGCTGGGTAGCTGATGCTGTTCTATTACGGAATTACCTTGTTCATTTACACTGATTGCTTGCACAAAACATTCTGAAGAGTTTGAGCTTTCAGTTGCTAAACCGAAGCGCGTAAATGAGGGAGTATCTTGATAATAGTATTTATCTTCTTGTTCATCGCCAAAAATATTTTTGCCAACATACACGACGGGATTCAACCCAGGCATTGTAAACCCAGGATCTGCATACGTTAAATAATAATATGTTTTACCTACTTCTGGCTCATTCATCTTTTTGTACATAACGCCCGCATCAGCTGACGTAATAAGGGGCGGTTTTTTTGCCTCAGCAAAAAAAATGACGCTTATTACGGTCAGCTGCATGCACTTGTATTGTATGGATAATAAACCCTGTTTTCGGGTAAAGTGAGACCCAGGCTTTGGCTACAACCAAAGCCTTCTTTTACAGCAGTTCGCTGGATGCATGGCTCCTCTATTGAGAGACCGATAACAAGTGTGAACGCTGTACCAGACTCCAAGCACTCAACTCGAATAGTCAACTGGGTCTCGAACCCGTATTTGCAAGGCAGAGTCAGCTTATTATGAATACAACGAATACTCAAGAAGAAATCAATATCGGTGTCGATACGGGCAAATATCATCTCGATATTTATATCCGTCCCTTAAGCATTTATTTTTCAATCGCAAATGATGAACCCGGTGTTAAAAAAGCAATGGCTGAAATTAAAAAGCATCACCCAACACGGATTGTTATTGAGGCAACAGGACGCTTGGAACATGCGTTTATCCTTGCTTGTTCTAAAGCCAATTTACCCTTTGTTGTTGCTAACCCCTTACACATTAAAAAGTTTGCTGGGGCGATCGGTCGTTTAGCGAAAACAGATCAACTTGATGCTGAATTAATCGCGCACTATGGGGAGGCCATTAAACCTAACTTATCCCAGTTAAAGCCTGAAAGTATGCGCTTGATGAGTGATCTGCTCTCACGCAGGAGACAGCTGACACGCATACAAACCATGGAAAAAAATAGGCTGAAAATCATGCCTAAAAAAATATTAGGGACGATTAATCCGGTGCTCACTGTGCTGAAAAAACAAATTAAAAAGGTCGATCAACGTCTCATCAATCTGATTGAGGAATGTCCTGACTATTACGAAAAAAATCAGATTCTGCAAAGTATGCCTGGGATCGGCAATGTGGTCGCTTTTAGCTTATTAGCTGATATGCCAGAACTGGGTAATATTAGTAGCAAACAAGCCGCTGCCTTAGTCGGTGTTGCTCCCTTTAATCGAGAAAGTGGTTCTTATCAAGGACAACGTAAAATACGCGGAGGACGCTATCAAGTCCGAACCGTGATGTTTATGGCGATGATGTCGGCGATACAGTGTAATCCCGTTTTTAAGGCCAAATATGAGCAGCTGGTCGCCGATGGTAAACCAAAAAAAATTGCTCTGATTGCCTGCGTCAGGAAAATGATTGTGATCTTGAATTCCATGCTCAGAGACGGCAAAAAATGGGAGCTTCAGCAGACTCAATAATTAACATTTGACACCATAGTCACTTGTTATGTTTTTGAACTTCGGAAGTCACGATATATTTTTATTGTAAGTCAGGAATATTTTCTGGAGCAACTAAAATATGAATACTTCTTGCTACGCCAGCTTTTCTTTTAATTAGCTCAATACTCTCTAATTTAACCACCATTTGGTGAACAGTTGGAGGACTAACTTTGAAATATTTTTGCATATCGGCTTCCGCAGGCGACTGACCATTTAACTTCATATAATGGTAAATATTGACCTTGTTTTTCCGTGAATTTTTTAACCATTCTATTTGAATCAACTTTGAATTATTGTTGTGTTTCGACCAATTCCTGAATATATTTACTAGCTTCTAATAAGTTCATATCATACATTTCTACAGCCTCAACTTCATTGATACCGATTTCAAATGCATTTTCAATTGCTTCCAGTTGTTTTGTATTTTCCAGTATATCTGGAGGGTTCTTAGTTGACCAAAACAAACACATCTGAGAGTTTGCATCCGGTTTGCTGTTAGGTACATATTTTTTATACAGCAAAAAAAGTTTATTTAGTGCTTCACCATTCATAATATTTAATCTAATACCATACTCCTTGCTTTGAGTTTTACTTTCCCTTAGCTTGGAGTGTCTTTTAAAACATAACGCCAACTTCACTGGTTGCCGTAAGGGGCGCGGTTTTTGCAGCTCTTTCTTTTCGCAAAATCCGTGACGCTTACGGCAGTCCGCGTGCAAGTTATTGTTATGCTTTTTTATTTTAATTAATTGAGATAATTCCCCATAATTCATCTGGAGTATAAATAGGTAATTTTGCTTGCTTATAATCTTTGGTATTTCTTGTAACTAAACCATTTACACTACAACACTCTCCAGAATAATATTGAACGGCATCTTCAAAGTCTTTGAATTCTGAATTTATTGACAATTCAATTACCTTTGAGTTAACTTCTGATATATTGAATATACTCAATAATTTTCGCACTTCAACCCTTGCTTTATTTCTGTTTGTTTCCTTTGATATTAAATAATCCAAAGTTGTAACAGTTGTTGCACATAAAAAACCTTCAATTTTTTTATTTTCTACTGCACTAACAAGATTTGCTGATAATTTAACAAAAGGTTCTCTATTTAATAGGACATCTAGGATAATATTTGTGTCAAATACTATCTTCAAAGGTATTTCTCTTCTAAATGCTTTTTATAATCCTTTTGACCAATGCCACTAGAACCTAAAACCCCAATTAATGACTTGGTAACTGGAGATATTCCTGTTTTTTCAGTTTGTTGCGTTAATATTTTAAAATAATCAGCTACAACCTGAGAGAGTGATTTATCATGCTCTTTTGCATAACCTTTAGCTTGCTGAATCAATGAATCTTCTAATCGAAGTGTCAATTTTGTTTGCATAGCAATACCCGAAGACGTATTTAATATGTATTTATTGTACGTCTATTTTATTTAACCAGCAACCTCTTTTCCCATTTAAAGTACGCAGATGTTTGCCGCGTTCAGGTAGCAAGTGCACCACCTACTAAATTTATTCCAGATTTCCGAGCAAAAACCTCGGCTGGCGTTTCCCATTTTAACAACTTTCTTGGGCGTGAATTTAATAAAAATTCGATCACGCCTATTTCCTTTTTTGTGATCTTTGATAGATCTGTTTTTTTAGGTAAAAAGCGTCTAATCAGTCCATTGATTTGCTCAACTAATCCTTTTTCCCAACTGTGGTATGGCTGGCAAAAATAGGTCTTAATATTAAGCGCTTTTTTAAGCTTCTCATGGTACTTAAATTCAATGCCATTATCCATCGTGATACTTTGTCTACTTTCTGCTTTAAAACGGTTTAATGAATCTTTCATTGCTTCATTTGCAACTTCGGCCCCTCGATTCTCTACTCGCCTTATACTGACATATTGTGTCTGACGTTCTACCATCACATTAAGCGATACCGTACTTTGTGAGCACACGATTGAATCACCTTCCCAATGACCAAAGGATTCTTTTTTATTAATAGCATCTGGCCTCTCTAATATACTGATTCTATTCGGTATCATCTCTCGCTTTGATGCCTTCTTACCCATTTTTTTATGCCAGCGTGGTGCATGCTTTCTGGGTAATAACGAAGTCCAATCAACATGAAATTTATAGATAAAACAATAGATCGTTTCATGACTGACGGTAAAGCTTTCTTCCTCCATACTCAACCGTCCTGCTATTTGTTCGGGTGTCCAGCCTTCACATAATCCAGAATAGATAGTGTCCTCATAAGACTCACATTTAGAGCCTGTTTCTGCCGCCTCTTTTTTCCTTCTTCTGGATTTATAGTCTGCTTCTGATGGGAGATAATTCCCTGCATGATTTAGGTTTCTTTTGTATTCTCGGGACAAAGCACTTACACTTCGTCCCAACACCTTGGCTATAGCCGAAAAGGAGTGTCCTTTTGATCGTTGGATCGCTAGTTGATCTCGTTCTAATTGATTTATTTGTTTATAATTTCTTCTCAAAACATCGTCTCCTCTATATTTTCTATAGAATTTTAAACGATGCACTTGCTTTCTGAATACGAGCCTGAGATGTCTAACGCTAAGTTCAGCTGACCAAAAAGTGGCCTTAATTTTGTGCAATAATGAAGCGCAGTGTAATGCACAAAACAAAGGACGCTTTTTGGGTCAGCTGCAACGCCTGGTTATGTCTTTTATCATTATGCACTAAGCCTATAATCGAGAAGATGAGGAGATTTTTCAAGGAGTTCAAGTAAAATTTTGGTAGAACCACTTGGCTTTCTTTTTCCTTGCTCCCACTGTCTTATTGAAGATGCGCTTACATTTAACACTTTAGCAAACACCGTCTGGCTAAGGTTCATTTGTTTTCTAATAGCTATGATCTGATCTGTTGTGAGTTGAACATCGGGTATTTCCACACCCAACAAATCAAGCTCTTTTTTTGTAAAGGAGACCTTTATTCCAGAGTTCATCATGTCTTGAACTGTCTCACCAATTGAATTCTTTATAGACTCTCTCATTCCTCTTCCTCTAGATCAAATAGTATTTTTTGCCCGATAGATTCTTCGAGTTGCTCTGAATTCAAAGCTAAAAGATCATCACCTAGTTTCTTGAAATATTGCAATTCAGATTTATCAATATTCTCTTTTTCATTTTTTCCAAACCCATATAGGAAAATTGCTTTCTCATTTTCTTGATAAACAATAATTGTTCTAAACCCTGAACTTTTTCCGCTGTGCTCTCTTTTAACTCGAACCTTAAACAAATGACTCCCTAAATCTGTAGTAGATAATCCATCTTCTAGATCACTGATAGCTTCGAGTAAGTCATCATTTGTTAGCTTAACTTTCTTCGACCATTTTTTGAACCATTTAGTGGACAATCTCTTCATGAGTCAACTATAGCACATTGTGATATAAAAGTTGACCAGATATTGGAATTAAGTCGTTCATATCAAAAATGGTGTTTTAGACATAACGCTAAGCTCAGCGCGCGCCCAAAAGAGGCACGGCTTTTTGCGACAGAGACTGTGAAAGTATTCGCCCCATAATAATGAGACAATAGCGGTGTCAGTCAGCCAAGTAAAAATAACAATGCCCATACGCCGTTATCAGCCCAGCTTAAATCGACAGCAAGACATGTTATTGCCTCCCCGTGTCGAAGACTATGTTAGCCAATACAATACAGTTCGAGCGATTGATGCTTATGTTAATACACTTGAACTTCACGCGCTCGGATTTAAGCACACTCAATCGGTTTTTTCTTCAGGGCAGCCTCCCTTTGATCCCTGTGCATTATTGAAACTCTACCTCTATGGCTATCTGCAAGGTATTCGAAGTAGCCGTAAATTAGAGCGTGAAACAACACGTAATTTAGAAGTCATGTGGTTAGTTGAAGGCTTACTGCCAAGCTATAAAACCATTGCTGATTTTCGTAAAGATAACAGTACCGCGCTGAAAGCGACAAATCGAGACTTTATGCTGTTATGCAAAGAACTCTCACTCTTTGGAGGAGAACAAATCGCTGTCGATGGGAGTTTCTTCAAGGGCGATACAAGCAAAGATAACATCTATACCGAAGATAAGCTGGATAAACAGCTTGATGTATTAGAAAAGAAAATCAATGCGTATCAGCAAGCCCTTGCTGAACAAGACAATGAAGATGATAGAGCAGGGACAGGCAGTTTAGTTGTCGATGATAACCTGGAGGAAAAACTGCAACGACTAGAGAAAAAACAAGCCGAGAAAAAAGCACTCAAGCAACAGCTGCAAACCAGTGAACAAACACAAATTAATTGTTGCGAATGATGTTGTTCAAGATGGCAATGACGCCCATCAACTGACATCGATGATAGAAAAAGCACAAGACATTTTAACCTCGGACCAGCTTGAAGGCTTAGCTGATTCAGGCTATCACGATGGCACGGAAATAAAAGCCTGTGAAGACCAAGGTATTCCCGTTTATGTTGCGGTTAAAAACCCTTCGACAAAAGCCAGTAAACACGGGCGGTTTAAACGGACAGATTTTCACTATGACATTGAGAATGATCATTATCTTTGCCCTCAAGGGAATCAATTATTACCTGGTGAAAAGCCACAAACAATAGCGGAAAAGAACATGATCCGTTACCGGATGAGTGCCACGGTCTGCAACGCTTGCCCCTTACGTCAACAATGCCTGACGGACAAAGCCCAAAACAAACAACTATTACGCTGGGAACATCAAGAAGTGGTTGAAGAGCACGACGAGAGAATGAAACAGAACCCGCAGAAAATGAGGCAACGGGGGGCGTTGGTTGAACATCCCTTTGGAACCCTTAAACACCGCGCAGGTATCAATCATTTTTTGATGAGGGGCATAGAGAAATGTGGGGGAGAATTCAGTCTAATGGTTCTAGGTTATAATTTCACTCGCATGATTAATATACTCGGTGTGAGTTTTATAAGAGATTATTGCGCCCAAAGAGCAAGAAATGAGTTAAAAAACGTTATATATGCTTAAAAACAGGGAACATAGCTCAACTATTTAGAAAAAAGAGACGGATATAAACTTTTTTTTCAAAAAATGCTCTTAAAAAAACTGGGAATTGTTTTTTATGGCAAATCAATTGTGAATACTTTCATAGTCTCTATCGCAAAAATTCCGCCCCTTTTTACGTCAAGTGATTTTGGCGTTAGAAGTAAAAAATATTCTGCTATTCTATGATATAATTATCATCAGATGATAATTGTTGCGAGAAAGAAATTGTCAGATAGCAAAAAAGATGAATTAGGTTTAGATATTCTATTGCAGTTAGACAATGAAATATTTCCAATGGACTGTGGTTACTGGACAAAAATTGAAGCCAAAACTGTTGCTTCTAATGAACACATTCCACATGGAATAAAATATTCTCTCACTCTACATGATCCTAACAATGTAAGAATGTTGGGTTATGATAATGCTCATGGTATTAAACCAAAAAGAAAAAAATATGGTGCTAAAAGAGTAGTCTGGGATCATCGACATAAAAGAAAAATTGTTGAACCTTATGAATTCGAAAATGCGGCTCAATTGCTAGAAGATTTCTGGGTGGATGTTGAAAAAATACTACTTGAAGAGCAAAAAGGGTAAAAAAATATGAAAGTTATGAATGTAGGCATAATTTCTCGAGAAAGTTATAAAAAAAGAACTATAGCGATTGCAAAAGGTAAATATAAGCCAAACTTAAATGAACCAAAGGTATGGTTTGAATCTATAAAGTCGTTATCCCAAGTTTTAAGTAATGAAAATCAAGAACTATTAAAACTTATTATTAAATATAAGCCAAAATCACTTACCGAATTAGAAGAGATAAGTCATAGAAAAAAATCTAATTTATCAAGAACATTAAAAACACTTGAAAATTATGGCATTATCTCTTTAGACAAGGAAAATGGGAAAATTATACCTACAGTTAAAGCAACGGATTTTAAGGTTGAATTTGGATTGAATTCAACTATTTACCAATAGAAAGAACTTCTAACAATAACTTGCACGCGGACTGCCATAAGCGTCATGGATTTTGCGAAGAGAAAGAGCCGCAAAAACCACGCCCCTTATGGCATCCGGTGAAGTTGGCGTTATGCTTTAAAAACTCGGAGAAAATATTAAGTGAATGAAGAGGAAAAATGTTGTGTTGGTAATAAAAATCGTCTTTGTGAATTTGTGAGCGGAAAAAACATGGATGATAAACTGCACTTGATATTGGGCATCATGCTAGTGATATTTGGGCTCTTATCTTTATTTTGCGGTTATATTGTTTTTGCTTATTTATCAGTGGCGTTAACAGATGCATACGTATTTACAGTATTGTTAATTGCTGTTAGGCGTAGCGATGAGAAGTGGGATTGTGCAGAAAATATGTTACCTACAAGAACAGCCGGAATATTTGTGGTTTCTTTTCTTCTTATAGCTATCATTACTAGTTTTGCAGGCATGTATTTATACACAAACTCAGTGGGTAGTGGGGTGTTATGCTTAACATCTGAGTTAGATGCATTATATTTTAGCTTTGTTACAATAACAACTTTAGGTTATGGCGATTATTTACCAATTACAAATACCGGTAAGTTGTTGGTTATGTTCGAGCTTGGAAGTGGTCTGTTGTTATTGTTTGGCATTTTTCCTTTACTGATTAGCAGGCTATCAACATTTGGCACTCAGTAGCTTTGAGTGAATATAAATCAGCCTAACAAGGCCCATCAACTCGGACAATTTACAGCGGCGTTAGGCGAATAATAAGCAACATAATTTCTGAAATGAATCTAAAAACAATCTCAACATTAGTCGCAATCTGCGGACTTATTTTCGGTATTATCAAATTTATTCAAATACAAGAAATTGAAGCTGCAAAACCATATTTAGAGAAGAAATTAGCTTGGTGTGAGGAGGCAGTTGAAACAGCATCTTCAATTGCCAATAGCACACAAATGGTTAAAGCTAAAAAACAGCGATTTTGGGAATTATACTGGGGCGTGATGGGTATGGTTGAGAAACAGGATATTACAGAAGCAATGATAGAATTTGGCAAGGGGCTTGAGTCAAACAAAAACCTAAAGAAAAAAGCACTTGCCATAGCACATGCCTGTAGATCTGAGTTTGCAAATGATTGGTCATCAAGTTGGTCGCGTTAATTTGCCTAACAAAAAAATCCAGCTGACCGTTTAAAGCGTCATGCCTTTTGCAAAAAGACGCAAAAGCCCTGCCACTTTAAACGGCATCTGATTTAGGCGTTAGCTGTTAATTATAGGCAAGGAAGTACAATGACAAAGGAAGAATTGCTCTGGAACTATCAAAATCAACAGCGGCACATAGGCTCCTCTATGGATCAACAACGGACAGCAATTACAAATTTTACTATGACACTAACTGCTGGGCTGGTAGCAGTCATTTCGGTTAATGGATTCAATCAACATACTATTTTAATAACCTCGTTTATAATAATACTTGGAATATATGGTGCTCTTACAACAAGAAAGCTATACGAGCGTTCAATATATCATTTTACTAGATCACGAATTTGTATGAATAATCTCGACTCCATGATAGGTGAGGGTTTGATTAGCACGATCAAGGAAGAATCAGAAGCTATCGTGGAAAAACAATTCCCTTTAATGTCCAAGTTCCAAAATTATCAAATTTGGATGTGTCTTCATATACTTGTTGTAATTTTTGGTTTAATTGTTTTAGTTTTTTCATTGATCAATTGAAGGATTCCACGGATTATTCCATCCCAAGTAAATCAAAAAAACAATTCTGCGTTCTAATAAAATACATGTCCTATAAGCCAAAACTATGTGTTAGCATTAATCAGAGCATATGGTAAAAACAGCTAACCAGGCGTTGCAGCTGACCCAAAAAGCGTCCTTTGTTTTGTGCATTGCGCTGCGCTTCATTTTTGCACAAAACAAAGGCCACTTTTTGGGCATCTGAACTTGGCGTTATGTTTTTACCAAATTGTTTCAAGTATTGTTGCATCTCTAAGGTTTTTATCTGCAGTAATAATTGGAATGTTTTTAAGAATTGAAGTAGCAGCAATAAGTCTGTCAGCAGGATCATTGTTTATTTCTGATCCAAAATTAACTGACAACTCAGCTATTTCAGGTGTTATTTGTTGAATCTGAAAATTGTGAGATTGAAGTATCAGGTTTGTAAATCCAGAAGGGCTATCGTCAACGGTAAGGCGGTTTTTCTTTATAAGCATTGAGATTTCCCAAATAGAAATATCACAAATTATTAACTCATTTTCTGAGTATTCAATAGCTTTTTTTGCTTTAGGGGTAAGTTTATTAGGTTCTATGGCATCCCAAATTAATACGCAAGTATCTAGTAATATCATTTCATGGCATCCCAAGCATCCTCTATAGGTGAAAGAACATCATCCACTTTAGCAGTTTTTGCAAGCTCTCTAAGTTTATCTTTCGCAAAATTTTGCTGAGAAACTGGAGGGGTTAAGGTGGCTAATAAAGCACCTTTTGATGTGACATTAATTTGTTCTCCGTGCTGAGCTATTTTTAAGTATTTTAGAAGGTTGGCTCTAAGTTCAGTAATGCTTACATTTTTCATCTTGAATATACGATAGTTGTTTTATGTACAATATTTACGTACAATTATAGGAAGTCGAGAATAAAAAGGCAAGTATATTTAATTAAATATAAAACATAACAATAGCTTGCACGCGGACTGCCATAAGCGGCACGTCTTTTGCGAAAAGAAAAAGCCGCAAAAACTGCGCCTCTTTTTACGTCAGCTGAAGCAGGCGTTATACGTTTAAAGGCCGCGTTCAGGTAGCAAGTGCACCACCTACTAAATTTATTCCAGATTTCCGAGCAAAAACCTCGGCTGGCGTTTCCCATTTTAACAACTTTCTTGGGCGTGAATTTAATAAAAATTCGATCACGCCTATTTCCTTTTTTGTGATCTTTGATAGATCTGTTTTTTTAGGTAAAAAGCGTCTAATCAGTCCATTGATTTGCTCAACTAATCCTTTTTCCCAACTGTGGTATGGCTGGCAAAAATAGGTCTTAATATTAAGCGCTTTTTTAAGCTTCTCATGGTACTTAAATTCAATGCCATTATCCATCGTGATACTTTGTCTACTTTCTGCTTTAAAACGGTTTAATGAATCTTTCATTGCTTCATTTGCAACTTCGGCCCCTCGATTCTCTACTCGCCTTATACTGACATATTGTGTCTGACGTTCTACCATCACATTAAGCGATACCGTACTTTGTGAGCACACGATTGAATCACCTTCCCAATGACCAAAGGATTCTTTTTTATTAAATTGGGTATCTAGTATACTCAACCATCCACAACATGTAGTATCTAGCGATGGAAGAGCAAAGGCATCCGGTTTGTAACGTTGACTATCCTGGAACATTCCAGGAATTTGATAAGTGGTTTAGCACCGAAGAGGCTTGCCTTGCATATATTTTGACACTCAGGTGGCCTCAAGGTTTTTGTTGCCCTTCTTGCGGAGTTTTTGAAGAAAACCCGTCGATTATGGGCAGGGGTCTTTTTCTGTGCCGCAAATGCAAACGGCAAACATCCATTACTGCTGGAACATTGTTTCACAAAACACACAAGCCGCTGAGGACCTGGTTCCTTGCTATCTGGTTTGTAACGAGCCAAAAGAATGGAGCCAGCGCACTTGGACTGAAGCGTGTTCTTGGTCTTGGCAGTTACGATACTGCATGGACCTGGATGCATAAATTGCGTCGAGCAATGATACGTCCTGGTCGCGACCATCTAACAGGCGCTGTCGAAGTCGATGAAACCTATGTTGGAGGCGTAGGAAAAAAAATCAGAGGTCGTGGTGCCGAGCGTAAAGTGATTGTTGCTATTGCCGCTGAAGTCAGAGGGAAAGGCTCAGGCCGAATACGAATGTCTATGATTCGAGATGTGTCGGCGAACAGTCTTCATCAGTTTGTTTCGGATAATGTTGAAAAAGGTGCGGCAGTTCGCACGGATGGATGGAAAGGATATATCGGTATTGAAGACGTTGGCTATAAGCATATTGTAAGCAATATTACCGCAAGTGGTGATCCTGCACATGTCGTCATGCCTCGTGTCCATAGAGTTGCATCCTTATTTGATCGTTGGTGGCTTGGAACTCATCAAGGAGCTATACGTCCGGTGCAACTTGCTTATTATCTTGATGAGTTTACATTCAGGTTCAATCGCCGAAATTCAAAAGCGCGTGGCTTGCTCTTCTATTGCTTGATGGAGCATGCGGTAGAATGCGCGCCGGTGCCTCGCCCTAAAATAATTGGTGGTGAACCACAACATATGGTAGTTGGTTGAGTAAACTGGATACCCATTTTTATTAATAGCATCTGGCCTCTCTAATATACTGATTCTATTCGGTATCATCTCTCGCTTTGATGCCTTCTTACCCATTTTTTTATGCCAGCGTGGTGCATGCTTTCTGGGTAATAACGAAGTCCAATCAACATGAAATTTATAGATAAAACAATAGATCGTTTCATGACTGACGGTAAAGCTTTCTTCCTCCATACTCAACCGTCCTGCTATTTGTTCGGGTGTCCAGCCTTCACATAATCCAGAATAGATAGTGTCCTCATAAGACTCACATTTAGAGCCTGTTTCTGCCGCCTCTTTTTTCCTTCTTCTGGATTTATAGTCTGCTTCTGATGGGAGATAATTCCCTGCATGATTTAGGTTTCTTTTGTATTCTCGGGACAAAGCACTTACACTTCGTCCCAACACCTTGGCTATAGCCGAAAAGGAGTGTCCTTTTGATCGTTGGATCGCTAGTTGATCTCGTTCTAATTGATTTATTTGTTTATAATTTCTTCTCAAAACATCGTCTCCTCTATATTTTCTATAGAATTTTAAACGATGCACTTGCTTTCTGAATACGAGAAAATCTGCTTCTGTGAAATGAATAAGAATCTATTGTTGCTAGAATTCAAGAGATGATCTAAAGTGTCCGTATGCTAATATATCTTGATACATGTTGCCTACAAAGACCTCTTGATGATAGGTCACAGCCAAGAATTAATATTGAAGCCGAAGCAGTTTTGACAATCTTAGGAATAATTGAGAAAAATCATATTGATCTCGTTTCTTCTGAAGTCTTAGAATATGAAATATCTCGGATACCAGACAAAAGTAGAGAAAATAAAGTTAGAGAAATACTGGCTATATCAGATACATATGTAACTATAAACGATGAGATTGAACTAAAAGCGAATCAATATATGAAAGAAGGAATAAAGCCAATGGATGCTTTACACTTAGCTTCGGCCATAGTAGCGAATATTGATTATTTTTGTACTGCTGATGATAAATTTTTGAAGAAAGCAAAAAAAATCAATACGTCTTTTATAAAAATAACATCTCCTTTAGAGCTAGTCATTGAGGTATCAGAATGAATCAATTAAACACTCATCCAACGGCTGAGGTCAACATGAAAGCTACCCATATATTGTTTCAACAAATGGGAATAGTAGACACTTTTAAGTTTTTAAACCAGTTCACTTTGGGTAGTGGTGATTACACAAAAGAAAGAGGAAAGTGGTTAGATAGTTTGAGCTTGGAGGAAATAGTGGAAGATATTAAGGCACAAAGAAAATAATATTTTGTACTTACATTGCCATAGAAATATGGGTAGAAATAATGCAAAAAGCCTAACAAGTGACTATGGTGTCAAATAGTAATTATTTAGCATAGTTAACTTCCCATTTGACACCGTCTCTGAGCATAGAATTTAAGATAACAATCATCTTTCTGACGCAGGCAATAAGAGCGATTTTTTAGGTTTTCCATCGGCCACTAATTGCTCGTATTTGGCTTTAAAAATAGGGTTACATTGAATCGCAGACATCATCGCCATAAACATTGCAGTACGAATTTGATACCGTCCCCCTTTGATTTTTCGCTGACCTTTATAAGAGCCACTTTCTCGATTAAAAGGGGCAACGCCAATTAAGGCAGCGGCTTGTTTACTGCTAATATTACCCAGTTCAGGCATGTCAGCTAATAAACTAAAAGCCACAACATTTCCAACGCCAGGCATGCTCTGAAGGATTTCATTTTTGAGGTGATATTCAGGACATTCTTTAATAATTTTGTCGAGTTTTTTATCGATTTTTTCAATTTGATTGTTAAGGACAGTGAGGACTGGATTGATAGAACTTGTTATTTTTTCAGGCATAATTTTGAGCCTGTTTTTTTTCCATTGTTTGCATAGATGTTAGCTGCCTTCTACGAGAAAGAAGATTGCTTATAAGTCTGATAGACTCTGGTTTTAATACAGAGAACGTGGGTTTAATGGCTTCTCCATAATGAGCGATTAAATTGGCATCGAGGTGGTCGGCTTTAGCGAGTTGACCAATAGCGCCAGCAAACTTTTTAACATGTAAAGGATTGGCGACAACAAAGGGTAAACCGGCTTTAGAACAAGCAAAAATAAAGGCATGTTCTAGTCGTCCAGTTGCCTCAATAATGATGCGAGTTGGATGATATTTCTTTATCTCATTGATGGCCTTTTTAATGCCTTTATCATCATTATCCACTGTAAAAAAGATGTTTAATGGGCGGATAAAAATATCGAGTTGATGTTTAGGAACGTGCACGAAATAACTTGAACAGTTCACCTATTGTCTATTGTGGCACAGCGACATAATTCCATTGCGCTAGCTCGTCATCAAACACAATTCGCATTGATTCTTTAAATCCTTTCGCCACTTTTCTGCCTATTTGATAAATCCTGTTAAAAATAGTGCTAAACACTCTCAAACCTATTTTTGTCGTTGTTTTTTCGATTAATTCTTTAGCGAACTCATGGGTTGTTAGAATCATTCCTTGTAACGAGCGTGTCATGTGTGGAAACAATCGATGCTCAATCGGATTCCATTTCGACGTGTGCGGAGGATAGTGGGCAATGCGTATTTCAATACCAATCTTATCCACTAATGCCTGCAAATCCTGCTTAAAAATGTAATGTCTGGATGAATTACTACCGCCACCATCCATCAGCATTAAAATAGAATCGGCATCTGGATAAAACACTTTTCCATAATGTTCCCACCAGTGTTCAATGGAATCACACGCAAACTCACTGGTGTCACGACTTGTCCCAATGTTGACATAGCCCTCATTGCGGGTCACGTCATAGAGAGCATGTGGAATGGCAACGCCTTCGGCTAACGAAGGAAAGTCATGATCAAAAACCTCAACGGTTTCAGTGGTATAGATCCTACCTTCGCGAAACAGGTTGCCTATCAGCTGTTTTTTCTTCGTATCAACGCTGATGACAGGATGACCTTGCTCTTGATAGGACGCCTTTAATTGGGCAATACGCTCAAATTGAGCATTGCGATTGATATGCGCGCCTGTCGACTTTTTTTTAACGCTTTGCGTTTGACGTAACCATGTTTTTTCAACAACTTCCTGATGATATTGCGACTCACCTTGAAGCCTTTTGTTGCTAATAAATCAGCAATCTCTGAGCAACTCAAGTTTGTCCACTTAACCTGCTCATCCATTGGGTCTCCCGCCGTATGCTCTTTTAAGAGTTGTAGAAAAACAGTGTTAATATCAGGCTGTTTTTCAAGCACGGATAGTCGGCCATCACCCGTTTCTCGATTACGGTCTTGCAAAATATCCGCTTCACTCAGTTCTTGGATACCACGTAGAATGGTTGTGCGCGAACAATTAAAAAGACGGCCAATATGACTCACACCGCCTCGATCAAGTTTTGACGCTTCAACTCCTGCGTATAAGCGTCTGTTTTTTTCTGGTAGTCGAGTGTAGAACTCTTGCATTTGGCTTTCGGTTTCTTGCGGATAAGGAAATGGCATAGGTTAACTTTTTTATAAAAGAATCTAGGTTCAGTTTGTCTGCTAACTAGACTGCTTTTATTGCCTTTTTGTTCAAGTTATTTCGTGCACGTTCCTTACCTGTATCGACACCAATATTGATTTCTTCTTGAGTATTTTGTGTTTTCATAATAAGCTGACTCTGCCTTGCAAATACGGGTTCGAGACCCAGTTGACTATTCGAGTTGTGTGCTTGGAGTCTATTACAGCGTTCGCACTTGTTATCGGTCTCTCAATAGAGGAGCCATGCTTCCAACGAACTGCTGTAAAAGAAGGTTTTGGTTGCAGCCAAAACTTGGGTCTCACTTTACCCTAAAACAGGGTTTATTATCCATACAATAGCTTGCAGTTGACCGTAAAAAGCGTCACAATTTTTGCAAAAAGAAAAAACCGCAAAAACTGCGCCCCTTTTTACGTCAGCTGAAGCAGGCGTTAGCCTACAAAAAGCCGCGTTCAGGTAGCAAGTGCACCACCTACTAAATTTATTCCAGATTTCCGAGCAAAAACCTCGGCTGGCGTTTCCCATTTTAACAACTTTCTTGGGCGTGAATTTAATAAAAATTCGATCACGCCTATTTCCTTTTTTGTGATCTTTGATAGATCTGTTTTTTTAGGTAAAAAGCGTCTAATCAGTCCATTGATTTGCTCAACTAATCCTTTTTCCCAACTGTGGTATGGCTGGCAAAAATAGGTCTTAATATTAAGCGCTTTTTTAAGCTTCTCATGGTACTTAAATTCAATGCCATTATCCATCGTGATACTTTGTCTACTTTCTGCTTTAAAACGGTTTAATGAATCTTTCATTGCTTCATTTGCAACTTCGGCCCCTCGATTCTCTACTCGCCTTATACTGACATATTGTGTCTGACGTTCTACCATCACATTAAGCGATACCGTACTTTGTGAGCACACGATTGAATCACCTTCCCAATGACCAAAGGATTCTTTTTTATTAATAGCATCTGGCCTCTCTAATATACTGATTCTATTCGGTATCATCTCTCGCTTTGATGCCTTCTTACCCATTTTTTTATGCCAGCGTGGTGCATGCTTTCTGGGTAATAACGAAGTCCAATCAACATGAAATTTATAGATAAAACAATAGATCGTTTCATGACTGACGGTAAAGCTTTCTTCCTCCATACTCAACCGTCCTGCTATTTGTTCGGGTGTCCAGCCTTCACATAATCCAGAATAGATAGTGTCCTCATAAGACTCACATTTAGAGCCTGTTTCTGCCGCCTCTTTTTTCCTTCTTCTGGATTTATAGTCTGCTTCTGATGGGAGATAATTCCCTGCATGATTTAGGTTTCTTTTGTATTCTCGGGACAAAGCACTTACACTTCGTCCCAACACCTTGGCTATAGCCGAAAAGGAGTGTCCTTTTGATCGTTGGATCGCTAGTTGATCTCGTTCTAATTGATTTATTTGTTTATAATTTCTTCTCAAAACATCGTCTCCTCTATATTTTCTATAGAATTTTAAACGATGCACTTGCTTTCTGAATACGAGAGAACCCCCTGTTTCTCTTTCATTTCTTGCAAATTGGCCGTAATTACATTATAGTTACAGCATGTAGTGTAAGAGGTTAAACAACATGGCTCATTTAGTCAAAATTGGAAATTCCCAAGGAATAAGAATTCCTAAACCAATCATAGAGCAAGCACACCTTGAAGGAAAAGAACTCGAATTTCAGATACTCAATGGAGGGCTTTTTATTGTTCCAGTTTTGAAACCAAGAGAAGGTTGGGCAAAGTCAATTAAGAACACTCTAATTTCTCAAGGTATTGAAACTCTGGATGAAGAATGGCTAAATTCAGAGTTAACTAATGATGAAGACTTGGAATGGTAAAGTCTCAAATAATTCGCTTTCATGTATGGCTTGTAGAACTTAGTCCAACCAAAGGCAGAGAAATTAATAAAACACGACCTTGTATCGTGATTTCACCTAATGAAATGGCAGCTCTTTCTACGGTTCTTGTTGCTCCAATGACTACTAAAGGGTTTGAGTTTCCTTGTAGAGTTGAGTGTGATTTTGGTGGAAAGAAAGGGTTAATTCTTTTGGATCAAATTAGGGCAGTTGATAAATCACGATTAGTTAAAAATTTGGGAATTATTGACAGTAATACTCAAATAAAATTATGCGAATGTCTTCAAGAATTGTTTTCGTATTGAATAAAAAAGCTAACAAGTGACTATGGTGTCAAATGTTAATTATTGAGTCTGCTGCAGCTCCCATTTTTTGCCGTCTCTGAGCATGGAATTCAAGATCACAATCATTTTCCTGACGCAGGCAATCAGAGCAATTTTTTTTGGTTTACCATCGGCGACCAGCTGCTCATATTTGGCCTTAAAAACGGGATTACACTGTATCGCCGACATCATCGCCATAAACATCACGGTTCGGACTTGATAGCGTCCTCCGCGTATTTTACGTTGTCCTTGATAAGAACCACTTTCTCGATTAAAGGGAGCAACACCGACTAAGGCAGCGGCTTGTTTGCTACTAATATTACCCAGTTCTGGCATATCAGCTAATAAGCTAAAAGCGACCACATTGCCGATCCCAGGCATACTTTGCAGAATCTGATTTTTTTCGTAATAGTCAGGACATTCCTCAATCAGATTGATGAGACGTTGATCGACCTTTTCAATTTGTTTTTTCAGCACAGTGAGCACCGAATTAATCGTCCCTAATATTTTTTTAGGCATGATTTTCAGCCTGTTTTTTTCCATGGTTTGTATGCGTGTCAGCTGTCTCCTGCGTGAGAGCAGATCACTCATCAAGCGCATACTTTCAGGCTTTAACTGGGATAAGTTAGGTTTAATGGCCTCCCCATAGTGCGCGATTAATTCAGCATCAAGTTGATCTGTTTTCGCTAAACGACCGATCGCCCCAGCAAACTTTTTAATGTGTAAAGGGTTAGCAACAACAAAGGGTAAATGGTGAATTCAAGTTGCAAGAGCACCACCTGATATCGAATCAAAGACCTCGAAAGGTGTTCTGTATTTGAGGCATTTTCTAGGCCTATGATTAAGCAAATTGACTGCTTTTTCAAGCTCAAATTCTGTCACCTTCAAGAAGTTGGTTCCTTTGGGAAAATATCGCCGAATTAAACCATTGGTGTTTTCATTGCTACCGCGTTCCCAGCTTGCATAAGGCTTGGCAAAATAGACCTTGAATTTGAGCTTTTCTTGTAACTCTCTGAACAAGCTATTTTCACTGCCATTATCTAACGTCATCGTTTTGCGATACCTTTGAGGAATGCATTTGAATAGCTTTAAACTTACTTGGTTAAAATTACTGGCTGTACCATCTTGTGCTTTGCCGCACAGTAGAAATCGGGACTTACGTTCAATATGCGTAACGAATCTGCCCTGATGCCTATGGCCAACCATGGTGTCACCTTCCCAATCGCCATAGCGCAGCCTTTTTTCAACCGCACATGGGCGCTCATCGATATCAACACGACCTGGTATGTTCCCCCTCAATGAGCCGTATCGTCTTTGTTTCCGCCGCTTCTTGTGGCTGCGAACCAAATACGTGTAGAGCGTGCCTTGTTGTTCAGCATCGTTGAATATCCACTGATAAATTGCCTCCGGACTCAGCCTCATGGTCTTTTTGCTGTGTGGATAGTCGCGTTTTAATCGATTACTGATAATTTCCGGTGACCAGCCAATTTTGAGCTTACCCAAAACATATTGTTTGAGCTTCTCATTGGACGCTCATTTTGTATGGCGGGGTTTTGCTTTTCTAGCGTCTGCAAATTGTTGCGCTGCTTCATCCCAATAACAATTAAATAATCGTTTATTGCGCCTGAGTTCACGTGAAAGCGTGGTGTGTGATCGGTTCAATTTTCTGCCAATCTCCCGAAGCGGCACACCAGCTTGATGATTATAAAAAAGACACATGCGGTCTCGCGCGTTAAGATGGGTATAGGACATCAGGAGCTCCTGTTTTTGAAGTTGTCGTAAACCTCAAAATAACAGAACTGCCTTTGGTGTCCTAATCTCTATGTTAGGTGGTGCACTTTGAAACTGAATTCACCCAATAAAATACACTTGACCGTAAAAAGCGTCACAATTTTTGCTAAGGAGACTGTGAAAGTATTCGCCCCATAATAATGAGACAATAGCGGTGTCAGTCAGCCAAGTAAAAATAACAATGCCCATACGCCGTTATCAGCCCAGCTTAAATCGACAGCAAGACATGTTATTGCCTCCCCGTGTCGAAGACTATGTTAGCCAATACAATACAGTTCGAGCGATTGATGCTTATGTTAATACACTTGAACTTCACGCGCTCGGATTTAAGCACACTCAATCGGTTTTTTCTTCAGGGCAGCCTCCCTTTGATCCCTGTGCATTATTGAAACTCTACCTCTATGGCTATCTGCAAGGTATTCGAAGTAGCCGTAAATTTAGAGCGTGAAACAACACGTAATTTAGAAGTCATGTGGTTAGTTGAAGGCTTACTGCCAAGTTATAAAACCATTGCTGATTTTCGTAAAGATAACAGTACCGCGCTGAAAGCGACAAATCGAGACTTTATGCTGTTATGCAAAGAACTCTCACTCTTTGGAGGAGAACAAATCGCTGTCGATGGGAGTTTCTTCAAGGGCGATACAAGCAAAGATAACATCTATACCGAAGATAAGCTGGATAAACAGCTTGATGTATTAGAAAAGAAAATCAATGCGTATCAGCAAGCCCTTGCTGAACAAGACAATGAAGATGATAGAGCAGGGACAGGCAGTTTAGTTGTCGATGATAACCTGGAGGAAAAACTGCAACGACTAGAGAAAAAACAAGCCGAGAAAAAAGCACTCAAGCAACAGCTGCAAACCAGTGAACAAACACAAATATCAACCGTCGATAAAGACGCCCGATTATTAACCAAGCGCGGACAGACCATCGCGGGTTATAACGTACAAATTGCAGTGGATAGCAAACACAAATTAATTGTTGCGAATGATGTTGTTCAAGATGGCAATGACGCCCATCAACTGACATCGATGATAGAAAAAGCACAAGACATTTTAACCTCGGACCAGCTTGAAGGCTTAGCTGATTCAGGCTATCACGATGGCACGGAAATAAAAGCCTGTGAAGACCAAGGTATTCCCGTTTATGTTGCGGTTAAAAACCCTTCGACAAAAGCCAGTAAACACGGGCGGTTTAAACGGACAGATTTTCACTATGACATTGAGAATGATCATTATCTTTGCCCTCAAGGGAATCAATTATTACCTGGTGAAAAGCCACAAACAATAGCGGAAAAGAACATGATCCGTTACCGGATGAGTGCCACGGTCTGCAACGCTTGCCCCTTACGTCAACAATGCCTGACGGACAAAGCCCAAAACAAACAACTATTACGCTGGGAACATCAAGAAGTGGTTGAAGAGCACGACGAGAGAATGAAACAGAACCCGCAGAAAATGAGGCAACGGGGGGCGTTGGTTGAACATCCCTTTGGAACCCTTAAACACCGCGCAGGTATCAATCATTTTTTGATGAGGGGCATAGAGAAATGTGGGGGAGAATTCAGTCTAATGGTTCTAGGTTATAATTTCACACGGATGGTTAATATACTCGGTGTGAGTTTTATAAGAGAATATTGCGCCCAAAGAGCAAGAAATGAGTTAAAAAACGTTATATATGCTTAAAAACAGGGAACATAGCTCAACTATTTAGAAAAAAGAGACGGATATAAACTTTTTTTTCAAAAAATGCTCTTAAAAAAACTGGGAATTGTTTTTTATGGCAAATCAATTGTGAATACTTTCATAGTCTCTTTAGCAAAAAAAATGACGCTTATTACGGTCAGCTGGATGCAATTGTATGTTTTTTTTCATGTTTTAAGTTGAAAAATTTACAAAGCACAGGTTTTCTTTGTCCAAAGCATTGTTGGTTGTAAACCGTCCATCTCATAAATTGAGATTGCTTGAATCTTAAACTTACCAACGGGCACTTTAAGAGAGTTAAGATATTTCAACTGTTCATCCGTTACTTGAGTATAACCTTTGAGGGAACAATGAGGATTATATGGGAAATCAGATTTTTCAAACTTTATTCCTGAATTTATGATCGCGTTGTGTATTGAGTCAAATGGCTCTCGTGTAGGCTCTACAAAATAGATTGGTGTATTGGGGAAATTATTTATTTTTTTAAATTCAAATTCGGAAAATTCGAATTTTAGTAACACATTCTGTATTGCTTCTGTAACTTCTTTAAGACTTTGCCCATGTGTAATAGAGCCAACTCCAGATGAACCAGCGATAGTTATTTCTACAGGAAAATGTGAAATAGCAGGCTCTATTTCATTACGCACCTTTGTTACCCATTCTGATATTGACGCTGGTAATTCAGCTACAATATATGTAGGTTTTGATATTTTCATATTCTATATTTTTCATTTTTTATCATAGTTTGATAGAACCTCAATCTAGGATTTTATTCCTTACTTGAAATAAGAACAACCGTTTTTCATCAAATGAATTTAATCAAAATAATGTAGGGCTTTCGTGCTTTTTCTCTAGCATAACGCTCTTATCACAGGCGCCACAGAAGCGTTGGAAAAAACGAACCCGCTGTTTGGCGTCCGGTGCATAAGTTTGTTATACCACAAACAATTGAATAAACCCTATACGCTTGATACCGACTGCAGGGTCACCGCATTAAAACTTGATTGAATGCAATTGATTAGGAGATCATTATGAGAACTTACATAAGGATTTCTCATGACAGCCAGCATAATAGATCATTTTTCCACCCTAAAAGACCCGAGGATAGAACGCCACAAGCAACATAAGTTAATAGACATCATTGTCCTTACTCTATCTGCGGTTGCCAGCGGCGCAGATGGATGGGAAGCGATAGAAGACTTTGGTCAAGAAAAATTAAGTTGGCTCCGTCAATATATTGCACTTGAGAACGGAGTCCCGTCGCACGACTGTATAGCCTATGTTCTCTCAAGACTATCACCTACCGGTTTTCGCGAGTGTTTTATGAGTTGGACACAATCGGTATTGACCGTAACAGGTGGAGAAGTCATTGCCATCGATGGCAAAACAGCTCGCGGTTCACGTGACCGCAAGAACGACCGAAATCCACTGCATATGGTGAGTGCATGGGCGTGCAGCAACCGCATGGTTTTGGGTCAACAAGCAACGGATGATAAATCTAATGAGATTACAGCCATTCCGAAACTACTTAAATTGCTCGAACTCAAGGGCTGTATCATCACGATTGATGCGATGGGTTGTCAACGAGCGATTGCTAAACAAGTGATTGAACAAAATGGGGATTATGTACTGGGATTGAAAGGTAATCAGAGCAAGCTTCATGAAGCGGTTGAAGATTTCTTTGTCACCGCGCAAGCCAACCACTTCAGAGGTATCAATTACGACTATGAGGAAGAACTCGATAAGGCGCATGGCAGGTTGGAGACACGACGATACTGGGTGAGTGATGATTTGCTGAGTCTTCCTAATACCCACCAATGGAAGGGATTAAAAAGCATTGGCATGGTCGAGCGCGAATGCCTTCAAGGGAAGACTAAATCTCTCGAGCGTCGTTACTTCATCAACTCGATTCCTGCGGTTGCCAAGCCCTTCGCAAATGCTGTACGTGGGCACTGGGGCGTTGAAAATCCGCTTCATTGGCGACTGGATGTCATCTTTGGTGACGACGCGAGCCGAATCAAAGGAAATGCTGCTACGATCATGACGAGTATTCGTCATCTCTGCCTGAATTTGTTTCAACAGGAAGCTTCTTCTCTCAGCCTTGCAAAGAAAAAGAGAAAAGCCGCTTGGAACGATGCTTATCGCGCCAAAATCATGTTTTCAAATGCTTTTTAATGCGGTGGCCCTGATACCGACTGTTGATGTGAACACTTGTAAAACCAACCATGTTTATTGGCAGATGTGCAGCTGCTAACTGCAATGTGTCTGAAAACGATTATTACGACAAACCTATGAAGACAATGCTTGTTTACACAAGATACGCCAGCTTTTTGAAACCAGAGATGGAAATGGATAGACGTTTGCTTGCATAAAACCTTGATTACGAAACAACGATAGACCCAACCACCCCAAGGCAATAAAAGTACTTTCGGGTACTTTTATTGCCTTGGGGTATAACGCCCGCATCACAGGCTGCTGTAAGGGGCGCGTATTTTGCGGCTCTTTCTTTTCGCAAAATTTGTGACGCTTACGGCAGTCCTAGTGCATGCGATTGTTATGTATTCACTCTGCTAATTTTCAGAAAAGATTTTGTCTCTAACTAACAATACATAAGCTTTACGTTTCTCCACTTCTGTATCAAGACTAATTAATTTATCTTTTTTTGTTTGAGTTATTATACCCGACGAAACAGCAGTAGCTAAAACGCCTACAAAAGGATTAGTTAAGACCGTAACGATACCCCCGACCACCACAGCTAATGCTAATGCTGAATAAACTTCATTTCTCATTTCACTTCTTTCTTTTAGAAGGGTGGCATACTTGGCTAAATCAATATATTGAGCTTCTCCTATCCAAAACCGATTACGATTAAGAACATTAATAAAATTTTCATTTATAAGCTCTATTTTAATTAAAACTGCCCTTTGGTTTTGTTCTATTTTTTCGGCAGAAAACTTATTGGAAACTGTTTGTTGTATATCATAATATAAGTCATTATTAGCTTTTTCATATAAGTATAATTGTTCCCAAACATCAGCAATTTTTTGTATTCTAGTCTCATTCAATTTAAATATAAGGCTTTGTTTTGACTTATAGTCTTC
Source organism: Methylococcales bacterium (assembly GCA_965224565.1). Taxonomy (GTDB): domain Bacteria; phylum Pseudomonadota; class Gammaproteobacteria; order Methylococcales; family DRLZ01; genus DRLZ01. The sequence continues at coordinate 2,707,288 of CBDCZN010000002.1, forward strand.
AACTTGATAATGGATATACAAACCAACAAATAGAAGAATAATACTAATCAATAACTTATCGATTAGAATTTTTATCAGTTCTTGTTTAAAAGAATTGGTAATCATAAGCCTTCTCTAAAATTAAATTACGATAGACCTTGATTTAAGTAAACTGTTAACACAAGGTTCAAGAATATCATAACCCAATTAGAACAGTTAATTATCATCTACCTGCTATTACTGCTTTTCTCTTTTACATAACGCTAAGTTCAGATGCCCAAAAAGTGGCCTTTGTTTTGTGCAACAATGAAGCGTAGCGTAATGCACAAAACAAAGAACGCTTTTTGGGTCAGCTGCAACGCTTGGTTATGCATTACCCTGTTCTGGAATTATGCCCGCTTTGTCTTTTTGTTGAGATACTAAGCGTTCAGTGCGCTCTCGCCAAAACTCTAATTGTTCTTGCTGAGTTTTGCCCGACAGCAGTTGAGCAACATACTCTGCTCCACGGCGTTTCAACGTTACACATTCTGGTTCACGAATTGCCATAATAAATTACCTCCAGCGGTGAATATATGCCAATATGATCGTAGCCATTCAGAACATTAACAGCATTATATTTTGGGATTTTATCGAAATGCACAATATGCTTAAAATTCCAACTCACTATGAGATCACATCCTGACACAGTGGCGATTGCCACATGAAGCGCATCTTCAAGTGAGTTTTCGGTAACAACACCAGAATCAATATAACTCAATTGCAACTCTATCGCTTCTTGATTTGCGATTGCGATAGATGCTGTTTCGGCATATTTGGCGAAAAAAGTTCGAATGTTCTCTGGAGCCGGTTCAATCTCTGCTTCAACTATGGCTGAAGTAACCAAAATGAATCGCCCAGCTTCTACTTCAGCAAAAAATTGTTTACTTGGTTCGGAGAATTCGTGGTCGAATACACCTCCGAAAACAGATGTATCAGCATATATTTTCATGATTCCATTATACTATTCGAATTACACTGATGCATAACGCCAAGTTCAGTGGCCGCTGGCAGATATACGATAATCTACGAAAGCACACTAAACTCTGATAAAAGATGACCTCTGAAAACGAACTGCGCTGCCAGCGGTCGACTGGAACTTTTTGTTATGTAAAGTCTATTACCATCAACACTCACTCTCATTGCACCACCCAAGATAGCGTTCTAAATCATTAATTCTTTTTTCAGTTATATCAATCAAGCATGAATATAACTCATATGGGTAAAGCGATCCGTTGTGAGCTGGACTTATAGCTTTACACTCTAGATCTCTGAATTTTATCCACGCTCTTTGTGCTTCAACTAGACGTGTAGAATCATAATTCTTTTCTTTTAATACGCCGTACACTCTATTTAACTCTTTATCTACATCTCTATATGAGCTGGACAAACATAAGTTCATTTGACGCATTCCTCCTTCAGAGCATTTACTTTTATGTGACCAGGCAAAGTCCCATTTATCTTTTGCATTAACTGGTAAAGTAATAAATAGTGATGCCAGTATTATCAATACTTTCATTATCAAACTCTTAAATTAGTAGTTTTACATAACGCCCGTATCAGCTGACGTAACAAGGGGCACACTTTTTTGCTGCGCAAAAAATGTGACGCTTTTTACGGTCAGCTGGATGCGATTGTTATGTGTTTTGTTGCAATTAACCGAACCACCTTTATGCAACTTCTGCTAATAGGCTTTCATAAGGGATATGTAACTCCTTGTGTAGACGTTTTATCATTCTTAAACTCAAAGGGCGTTTACGATTAAGTATCTCGGAAACTCTCCCACTACTTCCAATAAAGACTTCTAAGTCTCTAGGAGTAAGCCCCTGCTGTTCCATTCTAAATTTGATAGCTTCAATTGGATCTGGTGGTGTAATGGGGTAATTCTTATTTTCGTAAGCTTCGATTAGGGTAACGAGAATTTCCATTTCATCAGCTTCTCGCGTACCTTCTTTTGCTTGAAATACTCCTTCAAGGCGATGAAAGGCTTTTTGTAAATCTTCATCATTTCGGATTGGCTTAATATTCATTTACGTCCTCTACATTAATTTTGTCGTATTGAGTATGGGTTCCAATAAACTTTACCCAGGCAATTCCTGCTTGATACTGAATTTCAACAACTAATCGGTATTTGTTACCTCCGATATTAAAAACAACACGATTATTACTACAGATGCTCGCGTTACCATATTGAGCTTTTACATCCTGCGGTGATTGCCAGTTTGCTTTTATAGTTTCTTCATACCAACTTTCTATTGGTCCTTTTGCATCACTATAGGCCGGCTTTTCCCAAAACTTTTTCAATGTGCTTTTTGCAATTATTCGCATAACTCAACTTTACTCCCTAATAGGGAGTGATAATAAGCAAATATGCTCTCTTAATCAAGTTAAAATTGAAGAATTTAAAAACACATAACGCCAAGTTCAGATGCCCAAAAAGTGGCCTTTGTTTTGTGCAAAAATGAAGCGCAGCGCAATGCACAAAACAAAGGACGCTTTTTGGGTCAGCTGCAACGCTTGGTTAGTTGCTGACTATCATGTGTTTCTTTTCTTATATTTATACAAACTAATACTGAATATCAAAAACCCCAGAATAAACCCAAAAGCTGTTCCTAATCCATAGGGTAATATTTCATAATTCATATTTATAAGAATTAAGAATAATAGAGTTAACCACAACACAAAAAATAAAACCAATAAGAATTCGGTTAGATAAACAAGGCCCCCTCTTTCCCAATCTTTTTTGGTAAATGCTAAAGTAATATGAGCTACCCACCATATTATTAACAAACCAAAACAACCAAACCCATTACTAATATAATTTATTACCACTTCAAAACACGCCCAACTTGGGAACTCACTTTCTGAGAGCAAGTTGTTTGAGAAATTTGAAAATGGATTTAAGACCCAAGGATATGATTTTATAGCTATAATCATTCTTGTCTTATCAATGGTTTGATTAAAACTATGAACGAGCATTTCATTAATACGAAAAAACAATAACAGAACGATAAAATTTATGACGAAATAGAATCCGAGAACGTAGTTATATGCTGTTCTCGTTTCTAACGTAAACCCTGCAATATCTATTGTTTCTTTGTCCCTATAAACACCCCAACCAGCCACTAAAGCAAACAACAATACCCAATAAAAAATACTTTTTAAAATACCTAAATGGGAAGTTATTGAATTAATTATTAAGTCATCCACCATTATTTATTTCCTATTTTTATACAATGAGCCTGAAGCAACTAACGCTAAGTTCAGGGGCATTTGCCGGCAACCGACTGGAGCGGTAGCGAAAGAAGGGCGCAGGCAAATGTCACCTGCAACGCCTTGTTAGCTGTTTTAACCCACAACATGATTATTGAATGCATGTACATTTAGTTTCGATTATAAAACAATCATTCTAACCACTTGATCTTTCGAATACAAAATACCTTGATATTGTGTATTGTTTGGATTAGAAGAAAATACGCAGCTTCAACGTATGATGTGCTGCGATAGTAATTTTCGGATTTAGTTATCAACTTTTCAACTTGTACGCAGGACACAACTTAACGCTGTGCGATCCTGTAAATAATAACTGCTTTTCTCCGCACAACTTGATACACCTTACATATAAATTTTTTTACACGATAATATTTCGATAACTTATATTTGTGACGATGACATTTTAGCCGCGTTCAGGTAGCAAGTGCACCACCTACTAAATTTATTCCAGATTTCCGAGCAAAAACCTCGGCTGGCGTTTCCCATTTTAACAACTTTCTTGGGCGTGAATTTAATAAAAATTCGATCACGCCTATTTCCTTTTTTGTGATCTTTGATAGATCTGTTTTTTTAGGTAAAAAGCGTCTAATCAGTCCATTGATTTGCTCAACTAATCCTTTTTCCCAACTGTGGTATGGCTGGCAAAAATAGGTCTTAATATTAAGCGCTTTTTTAAGCTTCTCATGGTACTTAAATTCAATGCCATTATCCATCGTGATACTTTGTCTACTTTCTGCTTTAAAACGGTTTAATGAATCTTTCATTGCTTCATTTGCAACTTCGGCCCCTCGATTCTCTACTCGCCTTATACTGATACCAATCCCAATAAGTTCTCATACAATGCTTATATGAGAAAGAAGGGCTTAGGATGAGTAAATTTATTCAAGAACTTATTGGGATTGGTATGACATATTGTGTCTGACGTTCTACCATCACATTAAGCGATACCGTACTTTGTGAGCACACGATTGAATCACCTTCCCAATGACCAAAGGATTCTTTTTTATTAATAGCATCTGGCCTCTCTAATATACTGATTCTATTCGGTATCATCTCTCGCTTTGATGCCTTCTTACCCATTTTTTTATGCCAGCGTGGTGCATGCTTTCTGGGTAATAACGAAGTCCAATCAACATGAAATTTATAGATAAAACAATAGATCGTTTCATGACTGACGGTAAAGCTTTCTTCCTCCATACTCAACCGTCCTGCTATTTGTTCGGGTGTCCAGCCTTCACATAATCCAGAATAGATAGTGTCCTCATAAGACTCACATTTAGAGCCTGTTTCTGCCGCCTCTTTTTTCCTTCTTCTGGATTTATAGTCTGCTTCTGATGGGAGATAATTCCCTGCATGATTTAGGTTTCTTTTGTATTCTCGGGACAAAGCACTTACACTTCGTCCCAACACCTTGGCTATAGCCGAAAAGGAGTGTCCTTTTGATCGTTGGATCGCTAGTTGATCTCGTTCTAATTGATTTATTTGTTTATAATTTCTTCTCAAAACATCGTCTCCTCTATATTTTCTATAGAATTTTAAACGATGCACTTGCTTTCTGAATACGAGTGTATTGCACATAACGCCTGCTTCAGCGGCTGCCGTGAGAGGCGCGGATTTTGCGCTAGCAAAATTCCGTGACGCTTACGGCAGTCCGCTGGAAGCATTGGTTAGATGCGGTCTATGAATGAACATTATCCATTTACATATTCTTAGTTAGCCAAAGGAAAAACAAACCTATAACAACGATAGCACCCACACCAAAAAAGAGGTTTCCCAAACCAACTAACCAATCGATTAGATAAAGTGATCCCGCTATAACAATTATTAAAATGATTATGGCTGTGAAATCTTTCATATAGTCTTCCCCGCAACTGCTGTAACAAGAACTAAGAACAAAACGCCTGCTAAGTTAGGGAAAATTATTCCTCGGCCTCTTCGGAGTTGCTGAGCGACACCTGTCCCCTCCCAACCCCACCGCTGTATACAGTACGCGATCGCAACAAGCCCAATCACCAACAAAAATACGACAATTACATTTATCTCTATAAGGTCGCTAAGAACATTAGACTTTTTAAGTAAGCTATCTACTAATTCTGTTTTTTTTGCAGTATTAGCATCACTCATTTGCGCATTGAGTAATTTATCTAGCCTCAAGCGGTCGAAAGTATTTAATAAATTAATCAGACAGGCTGATACACCTAATTCGGTTCCGATTAAGTAATCCTCTCGATCCAATGTGCTACCTCCGGGCTTTCTTACTCGACTAAGAAGCTTTAACCCTAGAACAAGCAATGAAGCCAGAATCGGAATAACGAAGAATACAAAACCTGGACTAGATAAGTTTTCATTCATGACTAATTATACCCATAATTATTTCGTAGCATCTAACGCCAAGTTCAGATGCCCAAAAAGTGGCCTTTGTTTTGTGCAACAATGAAGCGCAGCGGAATGCACAAAACAAAGGACGCTTTTTGGGTCAGCTGCAACGCCTGGTTATGCTTATTTCAATATATTTTTTTTAAATTTTTCATCTTCGTTTTTCATCTTCAGTTTTACACTTGTATTAATTTCTTTAAGTTCTTCTTCGTTATCAACACCCTCTAATTCACTTAAATAATTTGCTAAATTCTCTAATATTTTATCCCTGTGCAATGAATAACTTAAAATTGATGATTCCTTAGTTAAGCGGACCAAAGTTTGACATGTAGCAGTAAGCAAGCCATCAAAATAAAATATTGTATTCCTAATTTCTCGAATTGATTTTTCTTCGTATCCTATTTTACCTATCGAAAACGTTAGGGGATTCTGTGACGCTAAAGGAAATTCTAAATCCTCAATTGCTACTTCGAAGCCATCCCACTTTACACTAGGGTGGCATTCTTGAGATACATATTTTACTTTCTTACCCCCAACCGTTAACTCCTTATATGTTGCATCAGGTACTGTGGTACAACTACAAATAAACATAGTTACTATTAAAACAGCTAATTTATTAAACATATATATTCTCCAGAATCGCATTATTGAATTTTTTCTAAATACTTATAGAATTTACCTATAACTAATTCCATTTCTGAATAATCTTCCATTATATTACTCTTATTTGTAATTTCTCTTTCTACTTCAGAGGATAGTAATCTAATGTATTCTTGTTTTCGTACTTCATAATTTTGCTCGAAATCATCTCCATATACTATAGATTCATATTGATCAAAAGTAAGTCCTAAATTTTTTTTAATTAACACCTCTAGTTGGTCAAGATTTACAGAATCATCAAGTAGTTCAAAATATTTTTCGAGTTCCAACAATTGTATATGAGACAAGTACTTAGAGTATGCAAATGGCTTAACAATTTTGACATATATATTTATTAACTCAAACTCCATTTCCCATTCATTGTTAATTAGTTTCTCGCGTTCTTGACCATAAATTAAAACTTCATCATCTTGAAGCTTTGGATTAAACATTTTAGTTCTTAATTTTTCTTCTGCATTTCTGAAATCGACCATTACTTTGGTGATTTCGTTTTTCATTTCTTCTGGCAAACCTTTAAATTGTTTATCTACGTATGATTTTATCTCGTTCTGATTAGGTGATTTTCCACAATCACATCCTCTAAACTCTATCGCAGTAGAGAAAAACTCCAGCTTTGAAAACATATCACCATTGATACTGGAACTAATTAGTCCAGATTTAATATCTAAAGTAATAGCACCTTCTAAAGAAAAATTGGAATTAGTAAAGCTAGAGACAGAAGAGGATGGTTGGAAATTTTGTACATCCCTATCAATATGAAGAAAACCTTGTACAACACTACTAATAAAAAAAATAGATACTGCAAAAATTATTTTATATCTATTCATTTTCGGAATTTTATTTTTTGAGCATAACGCCAGCTTCACCGGATGCCATAAGGGGCGCGGCTTTTGCGGCTCTTTCTCTTCGCAAAATCCGTGAAGCTTATGGCAGTCCGCGTGCAAGCTATTGTTAGCCTGTTTACTGACCTAATATACGAATTCCTGTATCTATTCGGGTTCCAACATATTGATGAATTATATTCATATATTCTTGTCCTATATTTGTTCTTCTTTTCGCTACGAATCGAATAACACCCAAGGTTTTTACAATGATTTCATTATTTACATCATGCAAGTCTTTTTCTATAGCTTCTTTGACATAATTTACTCCATTTAAAATTAACTGACTATCTATGTCTATTTGTTGATCTTTAAAATGGTATATATTAATAAGTAGCTCTACAATTCTTATTGCATCACTATCTTTTAGAATATTTTCGTTTTCTATGTCGAATGCACATAAAGCCCCTTCAATCGCATTCCCATATGATTCAAGCTCCGTATCGCCATCCATTTCAGAAACGGAATATGCAGGGATCTCATTATATTTTCTTTTGGGTTCCTGATAATACTGGCATTCTAAACATAACTCAGGTTTTCTTGTCTCTCCACAACATGGACTACATATAGGACTATCGGCAATCAAGCAATGCCTTTTTCCTTTTTTTGAATTACAAATTGGACACTTGGCCATTTATATTCCCACTGCTTATTATAATTACTATGTGATTTCACTTAATTTTAACATGAGAGGAGGAGTAAATAATATTTCATTCCCGCAAAAGCTTATGGAGAAACTACTAAATTTTTCTTTAGGCTAACGCTCTTATCACAGGCGCCACAGAAGCACCTGAAAGAAAAATACCGCTGTTTGGCGTCCGGTGCATAAGTTTGTTATACCACAACAATTGATTAAACCCTATACGCTCGATACCGATTGTTGTTGAGAGCGGTTGTAAAACTAACCGTGTTTATTAAAAGATGTGAAGCTGTTAATAGCAATATGCCTGAAAACGGTTATAACGACAAACCTACGAAGATAAAACTTGTTTGCACACAATACGCGAACATAATAAAACCAGGGTGGGAAGTGGATAAACTTTTGTTTGTATGAAGCCTCGATTATGAAACAAAGATAGAACCAATCACCTCATTCATAAAAGTACGCTCGCGTACTTTTATTGCCTTGAGGTATAACGCTAAGTTCAGCTGACCGAAAAGTGATCTTTGTTTTGTGCAATAATGAAGCGTAGCGTGATGCACAAAACAAAGGACGCTTTTTGGGTCAACTGCAACGTTTTGTTAGCACTATTTATTACACGGAAAAGCAAAATTAATTTGATAATATTAGTCATGCCTAACCAAGACCTTTTCTTTGAAACTGAACATGATTTTTAAGATATTCACCATGTTTTGTATTTATTAAATTGGATATAGTTTGGGATAAAATATATTCTCCATGTACGAATTCATAACCGTGAAGCCTCCCGCTTTACGGATGCGATATGGCTAAGGTAATCCAATTAAACTAGCAATAGTGGACACAATGCTTGATATATTTGCAGCAGTGCTAAGATGAGGTAATAGCTGATCATACAACCCCTTTTCTAAGGTTCCTCCTTCTACCTGCTTCTCTATCACGTATAGCTTTCCACGTTGTTCAGATGACATCCGGGTTGCATGAACTTCTTGAATCGCATCCAACAATATAGTTTTATATTTGCTTTCTAATGGAGATGGATTAAGATTATTCTGTGTTTGATTCACATGGTCAAAAGCAAATTGAGTATTATTTACATCCCCATTTATCTCGATCGTTTTACCTTTAGGCATCTGGGCTCCCTCTAATTTTAAGTTCTGACTATCAATTATCTTACGTTGATTGTCAACAGATTTAAGTGTTTTAATGATTGCTGTTTGGTCGTTAAGCCATTGTGTAGCTTTTATCAAATGTTGGTTGTCACTTAGAATCAATTTGTCCATACGCACTAACGGATAAATGTCCTCTGCTCGTATAGGTGTAATGTGGTTTAGCAAACTTTGCCAAAAGTCAATTAGCAAGCTCGCTATATTCACTTGTTTACCTATACAATCAACTCGTATAGAGGATTTTCGAAATTGGTAACGGAAAATCAAAAAACTGTGTTTATCCTTAGCATGACTAAGCACAAAGCCTTCTCGCCAAACGTCTTCAGGTATTTCAATGCGGTTTGTTCTATCAAGCATCCAGTGTTTAACCAAGCGAGCGGGTAAACCGATGGGAAAATAAGGTAGTAGAAATTCAATAACCGCTTGTGGTTTATCAAAATGAATCCCAAGCTGGGATTTTATTTCAGGCTCATTGGTAGGAGCGACATCAGGAAAAAACAGGTTTGTATTGTCATTTAGCGCAATGCACACTCCACTGCTTTTTAAAAAGCTAAACAAAAAACGCGTACTTTTATCATCCAACACTGGGTAATCTTCATCTGCATTAGCAGCCAATCTTTTGGATAAGTCCCAGGCAGCATCTTCAAAATCGTCAATTCTAACTATCCCTTCACTGTTTCTTACACAGTCTAACTGCAAAAACTGGTAAGCATGGTCAATTGTCCATGTTGGGTTTAAACAATAATCACCTTTGTTAGTATCGATAGGCACCAAATAACCCAAGCCCTCTAATTGTGCTAATACACCATCTAGCTCATAAATTGGAAAGGATTCTCGTAAATATCCTCGTAAGTCCATACGGCTAATCACAGGCTTTTTTTTCAGTTTACTTTTTAATTTTTCTCCTTCATCCAATACGCTTTTAGTGATACTGTGCCGAGCGTTTGCCGCCACATCTAATAATTTTTTTTTAAAGATTCCTAATCGCTTATCTTCAGGATCGTTACAGCGCAAATAACAAAAGTGTAACTTGCCTTTAAATAACTGTTGCAAACGGGTTTGGTTTTGTGTGTTTTGGCAATTTTCATATTCATTTACAACAATTAATACAGGGGGTAGAATTTCAGTTTTTGCAAGGTGACGAATTTGATATAGCCATTCATCTGGCTCTTGCTCATGACGACTATCCACCACTAATATATACACACAGTTTTCATGTAAAAAAGCTTGATGTAATCCGTGGAACAGGGTTTGCCCACCAAAATCCCATAAATATAAATTTAATTTTTCAGGGATGTCTAAACCAGCAAATGCACCCTTTTTCTTATCTAACTGCAAACCTTTATGGTTAAGATAATCAATACCTACTGTTGCCTCATGTTGTTTTACATCCGTTTTACCCTGCAAACGATCTGCCAATGTGGTTTTACCTGCACCACCTGGGCCTAATATCAGCACACGCACCGCATTTATTTGTTCTATTTCTTTAAAAATAAAATGGTGTAAGCTTTTAGCACTTTCAAACACCATATCCGATGGGTTTACAAGGTATTTTTTCCAATGCTGTTGTACCGGGTTTACTTCATTTTGATACAAACGTATTAAATCATCTGCCAGAAACTCCAAACCAATAGGGTGGAAACTTTTTAAGAACAGTTGAATCCTCTTGTCAAACTCTTTACGCTCTTTTTTATATTCCGAACTGCTAGTTAACAATTTTTTATGCCATAATGAGTGCGAAAACCAATCATCCGTAATGGGTTTCGATGTCTTTATTAAAAAATCAAAGTCCGCTCTGGCGTCAGCTGTGGAAGAGGTGAGGGAGAGAGAGTGATAGGCGGTGGCAACTCTAGCAGCTTTAGCAGCGGCAGCAACAAAACGGGCGACGGAGGTTTGGGTGAGGGCATTGGCGGTGTGGGCGACGGCATCGACAGCAGCAGCCGTGATGGCAAAGCCATCGGTATGGGCAGCAGAGCCATAGGCAGCAGTATGGGTGGCAGCGTCGGCTACAGCTTCCACGATAGCAGCAGCAGTTGCGACATCAATCGTTTTTATTTCTGGAATATTTGCTAAAACTAGAGGGATACGACATACTGAATAAGCATGTTTGATTGTATTTTGTCCCCAAGTATATTGCAAAGACAAACGTTCCAGCAGTAGCACTGCTCGAAGGGAATTACGCCAAGCGTACCAAATCAATGCTTCTTTGCCTTTTTTTTTGTACAGCGTTTTTAGCTCTCGTTCTGTGGGTAATTTTGACGTCATATATATGCAATCGGGGGGAAATCTGTATTATCGAAATATAATATCTGGATAAGTTTTACCATTCCAAGCGTTAAATTTTTTAAAAATCAATACTAAGCTCTTGCTGTTTCGGTCTTTTTATTTTAGTAACAGTTTTAAAATAAAGAAACCTTTATTAACAAGTTGGATTTTAGTGATTTCCCTTCTAATTTCCCTCAATTAGTTTCGATTGTAATCTGAGCTACAGTTTTCGTTTTTGAAGACTTATATGTTTTACATACCGAGTTCAGGTAAGCATGCGCATGCTAACGCTCTAATCACAGGCGCCACAGAAGCGCTTGAAAGAAAAAAACCGCTGTTTGGCGTCCGGTGCATTAGTTTGTTAGATAATTTATCTCATATAACATCATACATAGAGAAAAACCAAAGCCTAATACTAAGCCGAGAAACACAATGCAGTAATACCATTTTTTTCCAGACGAGGATTTTTTCTCATCTTGTCCTATTTTTCCGGAAACAGCGTCTTTAATCTTATGGCTCAAGTTTAATTCAGTAATTGTTGATTCGGTTTTTGACAATTTTTCAATCTCCAGGATAGCGTCAACAGCCCCAACAAGTAACGGATTATAATACTTAGAATCAAGAAGCCAAACAGCTATCCAAAAAATAATGAGAAAAAAGAAAACACCCATCATTAACCCCCAGTTAAATCCAGAGCTATCTTTGCTAATTATCGCCATAATAGAGGTAATTGCAGCGATACCTCCAAGTGCCTGCGTTCTTAGTTTAATCAGCAAATCATTGAAATGCATGGCTATATCTTCATATTTATTCCACGCGTCAAAAATTGATATTTTATCTTTATTACTCATCAAACCAGTCCCTGTTTTATCTAACGCCCGCATCAGCTGACGTAATAAGGGGCGATTTTTTTGCCTCAGCAAAAAAAATGACGCTTATTACGGTCAGCTGCATGCGATTGTTATAAGTCATTTTCTAACCATTGCCGTTGGCTTATTTTATACAAAACATGCTCTCGAAGTGGATTATTTTTAGGAATGTCAGGATGTTCGAAATTTTCTTTGGTATTTACCATTTTTAATCGTTCCATAACTGTCCAAGACTTTCTATTTGAAACTGAAGCAAATGAATATACTTCAGGTAAATTAAGTTTTTTGAAAGCAAAATCTAGTGAAGCTTTTGCCGCCTCGGTAGCATAACCTTTACCCCAATATTCTTTTGCTAACCGCCAACCTATTTCAATGCAGGGTGTGACTGGTAATTCATAAATTGGCTCATGAAGACCAACAAAGCCCATAAATGTTTTTTTGGAAATTGACTCTACTGCCCAGAACCCCCAGCCTCTTTTCGATAACAGTGCTTCGATTTTTTGAGCCATAGCATTACTTTCTTCCGTGCTAAGAATATTTGGATAATATTCCATAACCACAGGGTCTGAATTCAGTTTGGCAAATTCTGACCAATCTTCTTTGCGCCACTGCCTCATAATAAGACGTTCTGTCTGTAATTCGATTATTGCTGTCATTATAGGGAGTCTTTGGTTTTGCTATACACACTTTGATAATGTTCTACCTTGGGAAATGGTTCATAGAAATGGTGTAATAACGACCGCCATTTCTGATATTCTTTGGACTCTCTAAAACCTTCTGTGTGATCTTCGAGAGTTTGCCAATTTACTAGAAGAATATATCGGCTCGTATTTTCTACACATTTCTGTAGCTGATGTGAAACATACCCATTCATGCTAGAAATAATATCTTGAGCTTTTCCAAACGCTACCTCAAATTCTTTTTCTTTGCCTTTTTTTACATCAAGAATCGCTACTTCGAGTATCACTGAATTTTCCTATGACTTATAACGCCAAGTTCAGATGCCCAAAAAGTGGCGTTTGTTTTGTGCAATAATGAAGCGTAGCGTAATGCACAAAACAAACGACGCTTTTTGGGTCAGCTGGAACGTTTTGTTATGCTTTTTAACTATTTATACGCAACTTCTGCAAGTGCTTCTTCAATAATCTCTTCATTTACACCATGCCGTTTTAAGCTAGCAATTAAAGAAAATAGTTTATCATTATCCATTTTTTCAAGGTCTTCTCTAAGACCTTGCCCAACATATGCTCGAATTAAAGGTTGATAACCAGAAAAGCCTAAAGATGGGGCAATTTGTTTTAAATCATCAACAACATCTTCTGGCATCCGAATTGTTACAGATGTCATTGGACGGTTTGAATTTAATCGTTTTTTTAGGTTCTCAATTTTCATAAAAATCTTTTTCGCTACGAGTAACTTTACGGGCTGATATTATCCTGATTTGATCTTCCTCAAATGCTATATGAACTACAAACAGAAGATTCCATTGTTTGTCCATACCAATAACGGCATCGCGGATCTCTTGATTACGACTTGCATCTACAATTTTGATAAATGGATCAAAAAATGCCTCTGCTGCTTGTTCAAAACTAACACCATGTTTAGCAAGATTAATTTTTAATTTTCTCCTATCCCAAACAAAGTTAATTTTGTGTAATTCAAATTGTTCGTCCATAGAGCAAATACTAGATGAATGTATTTACATTGTCAATACGTTTGTTTTCTAAGCATAACGCCCGCATCAGCTGACGTAATAAGGGGCGGTTTTTTTGCCTCAGCAAAAAAAATGACGCTTATTACGGTCAGCTGTATGCGATTGTTATAAGTCATTTTCTAACCATTGCCGTTGGGTTATTTTATACAAAACATGCTCTCGAAGTGGATTATTTTTAGGAATGTCAGGATGTTCGAAATTTTCTTTAGTATTTACCATTTTTAATCGCTCCATAACAGTCCAAGATTTTCTATTTGAAACTGAAGCAAATGAATATACTTCAGGTAACTTAAGTTTTTTGAAAGCAAAATCTAGTGAAGTTTTTGCCGCCTCGGTAGCATAACCTTTACCCCAATATTCTTTTGCTAACCGCCAACCGATTTCTATACAGGGAGTAACTGGTAAATCATAAGTTGGCTCATGAAGACCAACAAAGCCCATAAATGTTTTTTTCTGAAATTGACTCTACTGCCCAAAACCCCCAGCCTCTTTCCGATAAAAGCGCTTCGATTTTTTGAGCCATAGCATTACTATCTTCCGTGCTAAGAATACTTGGATAATATTTCATAACCATAGGGTCTGAATTCAGTTTGGCAAATTCTGGCCAATCTTTTTTGCGCCACTGCCTCATAATAAGACGTTCTGTCTGTAATTCAATTATTGCAGTCATTACAAGGAGTCTTTGGTATTGCTATACACACTTTGATAATGCTCTACCTTAGGAAAGGGTTCATAAAAATGGTGTAATAACGACCGCCATTCTTGATATTCTCTGGACTCTCTAAAACCAACCGTATGATCTTCGAGCGTTTGCCAATTTACTAACAGAATATAACGGCTAGTATTTTCTACGCATTTTTGTAGCTGATGAGAAACATAGCCATCCATGCTAGAAATAATATCTTGGGCTTTTCCAAACGCTACCTCAAATTCTTTTTCTTTGCCTTTTTTTACATCAAGAATCGCTACTTCAAGTATCACTGAATTTTCCTATGACTTATAACGCCAAGTTCAGATGCCCAAAAAGTGGCCTTTGTTTTGTGCAACAATGAAGCGTAGCGTAATGCACAAAACAAAGGACGCTTTTTGGGTCAGCTGCAACGTTTTGTTAGCTTTGGTATAAAAAAATACCCATGAATATTCCATTGAAAATCAACGATAAAAATGAAATTAAAATAAAGCCTGTTGTTATTACAATTACATGGAGACAGAGAAATATTAGATACATGTAGTTTATTTCTTCTGCTTCAGAATTCATATTATTATTTTTTTTAACAATGACAAGTTTATAAAGTTTTAGTACCCCTAAGAACAATAAAGTTTCTACAATTACTTCCCATGTAATATACCCATAAAACCCTCCATTCTCTTTTAATTGAGAATATATATTACAAGGCGGAACACAGGGAGTTGGACACGTCACACCATCTAAAGATATTAAGAAAACAATCATCAACGATAACATGGCATACAAATTAAAATTTTGCTCTGAAACCGAATCAAATTTTGATATCCTCAGTAGCAATATTAAAAATACAATTGCTGAGCTAAAAACCAAAGGATTAGGTTGATGAGTTTCGAATACTTGGATACAACCCATAATGTCTAAAGAATAAATACTCTCGTATTCAGAAAGCAAGTGCATCAGCTGACGCCGGAAGTGGCGCAACTTTTGCGTCTTTTTGCAAAAGATGTGACGCTTTCGGCGGTCAGCTGATGCAGGCGTTTGTTAGGCTGAAGGTGCAGATGATTTTCTTTTCATTCCAATAAGACCAATTAAACCAGAGCCAAATAACCATACTGCTCCCGGAAGTGGAACAGGTTTTATGAAGAATGATACGTTGCTGAGCTGAACTTCGTAGTCAAAAATAAAATTAGTTTCTGAAAAAATACGTAAGGCAACCATCTCAGGTAGCACTCCTGTAGGAAGATTGGATCCATTTAAAATAGATGTGCTACCTCCATTAGGATGGTTAGTAAGGATAGAAGTGAGAAGTACATCACCGTTGATGGGATTGAAGAGTTCTAAACTAATATCATCAGTTCTAGGGTCATCTATAATAGCAATAATGCCAGCACCCCGAGAGAAGTTAAGACCGTAATAGTCGCTATCTGATGGCTTTCCACTATTGCCTAAACGTCCCTTAATATGAACAGGTTCATTAAAAAAGGTTGGCAGATTAGACGGGGCATCCACAATTAATTGAGTTGTCAACAAGGAGTTGCCTGCATCCCCTTCCTCGAACCAAGTGGCAACACCATCAGGCGTATGTACAATAGAAGCATTTAAATTGTTAGCAACAAGAAATAATGCTACGTAGATTAATAATTTATTCATAGTTTACTCCTCAGATATAAATGTTAAATGATTATTTCATCAATGAATTTAGCAGGTTATTTGTCCATATTTATTTCTCCTCTATTCTGTGATTTCGATTAGTCAGGCCTTTTACCACAGAGTAATAGAAGCCTAACGCCAGCTTCAGCGGCTGCCGTAAGGGGCGCGAATTTTGCGACAGCAAAATTTCGTGACGCTTACGGTAGTCCGCTGGAAGCTATTGTTATGTTTATATTTCAATGATAGCATCCATAAACTTAACAGCTCTACCAGATATTTGTACTCTCTCGTTTAAATAAGCACACCTAACTTCACCACCTCTTTTAGATACTTGCTTTGCATTTAAAGCTTTCTTATTTAACTTTTTTGACCAATAAGGTATAAGTTGTGTAAATGAAGACCCCGTTACAGGGTCTTCATTAATTCCATACTTTGGAGCAAAAAACCTTGAGATAAAATCATAGTTCTCTGATATTGAAGTAATTACAACACCTCTGAGATCTAACTCAGAAAGAAGAGACATATTTGGATTAGCATTTAATATGCTTTCTTCGTTTTTGAAAACAAGAACATAGTCTTCTGATTGTAAACATTCTATTGGCTCTTCATCAAAAGCTTCTAATAATTGCTTTGGAACTGGACATTTAACAGCTGGCTGAGATGGAAAGTTCATTTCTAACCAGTCTTTATTTTGTTTAACTTTCAGTAAACCACTTTTAGATTCAAATAATATTTCATCTTCTTCATGCTCCAGAATATTGAAAATTACATATGCACTCGCTAATGTTGCATGACCACATAGATCAACTTCATGGGCAGGCGTAAACCAGCGAATACTATAACCTTTATTTGTTTTAACAAAAAAGGCTGTTTCAGATAAATTGTTTTCTGTTGCTATTGATTGCATTAAGTCATCAGACAACCATTCATCAAGCGGACAAATGGCAGCAGGATTGCCCTCAAAAGGCTTATTTGCAAATGCATCAATTTGGTAGAGTGATAATTTCATAACGTGTATTTTCTTGTAAACATAACGCCTGCATCAGCTGACGCCGGAAGGGGCGCAACTTTTGCGTCTTTTTGCAAAAGATGTGACGCTTTCGGCGGTCAGCTGCATGCAATGGTTAGGTTTCTGCTCCACGTTGATTCCATAGCTCGATCAGTTCTTGCATAGTTGGCTGTTTCTCATAATTTTTTTGCTCTTGTGAAACTTGAACCCATGGCAATGCACTTCGGAACCATATATGAGCAATAGGTTGGATAGATTTTTTATCATCCATTGTGCCACCCCTTAATGCCAAAAATCCAGGATGCTCTGGAGAAGTAAGCCAAACCGTATTGCCGCAATTTTTACAAGAGCATCGATTCAGTTGAGTATCATTTAGTTGATAACTATCGGTTTTCGCAACACCATTAGTTATAGTGAGATTTTTTTCTTCTAATATAACCGATATAGTGAACGCAGAACCTGTTGCTTTCTGGCAATCAGTACAGTGACAGGTATAACAAGTCATTGGTTCACCAATTATTTCGTATCGTAGTGAGCCGCAATGACAACCGCCTATGTTATTCAATGGATGCTCCTGTGAAACCTAACGCCTAAATCAGATGCCGTTTAAAGTGGCGGTTTTTTTTGCGGCTTTTTGCAAAAAAAATGACGCTTTAAACGGTCAGCTGGATTTTTTTGTTATATTCCAATTATGCACCGCCAATTTTCGTTGCTATGTTTACGATATTTGACAAGATTGAACTCTTCTTATGCAATCTACCTAAGGTGGAAACTGCTTCTCCCTCAACGCCGGAGTCGTAATGAAAATTCTCTACATAAACGTGCGGAACTCCCTCGGTAGATGTCAGTGATTCCGATAAACCTTGTGGTTCTTTCCCCATATTCTCGTCTTTGAAGTGCACAAGATAGCGCTCCTTCGAAACTAAAAAATCAGATTCTGAAAGAGCGCAATACGTATCCCAGCTATTCTTCTTGATATACTGTTGCATTCTTTTGATTTCCGATTCCATTCTCACAGCAATTGAAAAGTAGATCGAATGTGGCACTTTTCTTTTTTTAATGTTTTCTTTCCAATTGTACCAATCTACGGGGTTGTCGAATGAATAAAGGAGATCGAAACCGATGTATTTCATTCTATCAGTTGCTGTTTCTCCCAACATTGTGAGAAGTGCCTGTACTTCAATTGCTTTTTCATACAGTTCGTGAGGACAAAACTCATTCTTTTCTATACCAATGTCAGGTTCTGGATAGTGCTCCACGAATTCTTTGAAGTATTCATCGTCAAGCGTTTTGAATTCATTTAATATTTCCGCAATTTTTTCCATTACTCTCTTTTCTTACAAGAATATAACGCCCGCATCAGCTGACGTAATAAGGGGCGGTTTTTTTGCCTCAGCAAAAAAAATGACGCTTATTACGGTCAGCTGCATGCGTTTGTTATATGCTATTTCACCATACTTAAATTACTCATTATTAACTAATAGAGTTCTTTTTCCAGCCTTTGATTATATCCTTTATGACTTTGGTATACGAACTACCAATGACTTCACTAAGTAGGGATTCTCCACCTGCAGTTAATGCATTGATTGCACGTTCTCTCATATCCGTAGTTATTTCTGAATTTATGTACTTCTCTTTATCTTGTCTCGTCGCATCTGGATTATTAATACCTAACTGCTCAAGAAGATCTTGTATCTCTTTAGCTGCGTCATTAAGAGTCTGTTTATCAGTAGATACATTATTTATTTCCTGATTAACTGTTTCTTTTGAATCTTGGGAATTTATGCTGGCAATATTCGAATTGGTGATAGTAATATTTGTGGCTGAAGATTTATTAGAGGACATTTTTTCTCCTTTTTTAATCGATTTTTCCTTGTTAGGATAGAAAATATTGTTTTCATCTATGATAGACTCAATTAGTTCACAAACAATCTCTATAGAATTATGAGATAAAAAGTAGCCCAAGTCTGGCAAAAAATTACCTTTCCTAGCCCCTACAATAACAAATACATAATCAGTCCCTTTTATATTCAAGTATTTTCCGTAATACATCCTTTTTCCATCATTTAACACTTCATCCCAAAAAATTTTACAAGTATCATCTGGAAGCGCATAGTTTTCTGGAAAAGGATGTTCTCCCTTTTTTGACATATTTTCTATAAAAGGCTCATAAATTTCTTTTGTCTCCTTTTCCATAACTGAGCCAGTTAATCCTTTTCCAGGTTCAAATGTAGGTGGCTTTGAATCTATTCCTTTTGGAAATAATCTTTCCCCACCTAGCATACTAAACATGCTGCCTGTTTTTTTATAAGTAACAAAAAATACAGACGAAAAAAGATCACTCCACAGTCGCGAAAAGACTTTATTAATAATTGGTTGAAAATCACAAATTAGGCTATCAATAGATTCATGTTTTTTAGCAATTGAAGGAGAAGACCCAATTAATTCTTTATAAAATAATAGCAAAGTATTGTTTGCCTGATTTTTATTTTTTGAATAAATAATATTTGAAAGGTGCTCCGACCATTCTTCTGCCATAACCTCTACTTTAGATATACTAGGCACCTGTCTATTTTCTGATCTTTCATCTCTGTTTTTAAAAAACAATAAAACTGTCCCAAGTTTTATATCTGTATTTTTTAGACGTAATGGAAAACCAAAAATATTAGGGTTTTCATCCTGTAGATAGGCTGTAGGTATATAGGTTTGTTTCTTACTTTCTGAATTTGAAAAATAATGTGATTTTTTATTGTTAAAAATACTATAAACAAGCTCATTTTCATTTTGTGCAATACAAATATTTTGAAAATCACTACCCGTTTTATTTGTTGCACATAGATAAAGCTCTGTTTTTCGTAAGTCATGTCTATATTTAGGTGAAGCAACAAGATATATTAAACAAATTTCAGCACAAGAATTATCTGCTATACGAATCGCTATCTGAGTAAGTATTTCTTTTAAACTATCATCCTTAATAGCTAGTTGATACATAGAAAGTGTTTGGTTTTTTAACTTATTATAAAACTCAGCCGATGCATTTTTTAAATATCTAGCAGTAATTTTTTTGATAACCTTAAAACAGTCTTCAACATGCTCGCTTTCATCACTAATAGAGTTTTTTCCTATTGACTTGTATTTATTTTGATCAGCCATTAAAACAATGATAAAGTATTTTCTGGCTTCTAATTGTTCGTTACTATTTGCACCGACCCAAAAAACGTCTTCATCCTCAGTTAACTTTTTTTCGAAGATGTCTTCTATTTGTTTTATTTCTTTGATAACTTTTATGGTGTCATCAAATAATTCTCTATTTGTTTTAGTTACTGTTGGTTTAGCAACATTTCCACTATAGAATCTTTTTTGTTCCCCTATTAATTTATAGGTGTCTCCTTTATCAGATAAGGAGAGATAAAAAGCAGCATGTAAAAGTCTATCTGTATTTTCTGTTAACTGCCCAAAAGCAGTTTCAATCGCTTTTTTAAATTTTAATTCAGAAGAAGATAATGAATCTGATATGGCATCTATTAAATTTAAATTAGATTTATTTTTTTCATTTAAAATTTTATTTTTAAGCACTACAGCAATATGATTTGCTGCAAGACGAGTAAATATTTTTAACAATTGTTTTTCAGACTCATATTGACTTTTTGATTTACTTGATTCGTAAAAAAAATCTTTCGCATCATTACTTTCGATGTTGATAACACCAATAACTTTATGATGGTCTTTTACTAAAATAATTAATTCCGCTTCACATTTTTCCCAACCCTCGACATACCCATCTTTGGACTTAGCATCCTCAAAAAACTGGACATCATCTCCAATTTCAATTGCTTTTCCAATTAAACCATCAGTAATTTCCCTCATATTACTATTTGTATCGAGACGTTCTCGGCGTGAAGAAGCATAAAAATGAACATAATTCCCTACTACATCATGGAGCGTCCAAATTCTTTCTGCTTCACTATTAGTTATTTTTAATAAATTAGACAGCTCAGTTAGTAACAACTTCATGACTCCTTCATGAGCAGTATTACCACTTCTTAAAGGACTTTTTGATAGTTCTAACCCTATTTTCAACCAATCTGTATCACTCATTTTTATTTTCCAAGCCAAACTTAAGTAAATATCATAACCCACACTTTTCTTTTTTTTCTACACTCAGTCTTCCGCTTATTATTTACGACTGCCATTGTATAAAGCATATAACGCCCGCATCAGCTGACGTAATAAGGGGCGGTTTTTTTGCCCCAGCAAAAAAAATGACGCTTATTACGGTCAGCTGTATGCGATTGTTATAAGTCATTTTCTAGCCATTGTCGTTGGGTTATTTTATACAAAACATGCTCTCGAAGTGGATTATTTTTAGGAATGTCAGGATGTTTGAAATTTTCTTTGGTATTTACCATTTTTAATCGCTCCATAACAGTCCAAGATTTTCTATTTGAAACTGAAGCAAATGAATATACTTCAGGTAAATTAAGTTTTTTGAAAGCAAAATCTAGTGAAGTTTTTGCCGCCTCGGTAGCATAACTTTTACCCCAATATTCTTTTGCTAACCTCCAACCGATTTCTATACAGGGAGTAACTGGTAAATCATAAGTTGGCTCATGAAGACCAACAAAGCCCATAAATGTTTTTTCTGAAATTGACTCTACTGCCCAGAACCCCCAACCTCTTTCCGATAAAAGTGCTTTGATTTTTTGAGCCATAGCATTACTTTCTTCCGTGCTAAGAATACTTGGATAATATTTCATAACCACAGGGTCTGAATTCAGTTTGGCAAATTCTGGCCAATCTTTTTTGCGCCACTGCCTCATAATAAGACGTTCTGTCTGTAATTCAATTATTGCAGTCATTACAGGGAGTCTTTGGTATTGCTATACACACTTTGATAATGCTCTACCTTAGGAAAGGGTTCATAAAAATGGTGTAATAACGACCGCCATTCTTGATATTCTCTGGACTCTCTAAAACCAACCGTATGATCTTCGAGCGTTTGCCAATTTACTAACAGAATATAACGGCTAGTATTTTCTACGCATTTTTGTAGCTGATGAGAAACATAGCCATCCATGCTAGAAATAATATCTTGGGCTTTTCCAAACGCTACCTCAAATTCTTTTTCTTTGCCTTTTTTTACATCAAGAATCGCTACTTCAAGTATCACTGAATTTCCCTATGACTTATAACGCCCGCATCACAGGATGCCGTAAGGGGCGCGTCTTTTGCGGCTTTTTCTTTTCGCAAAAGTCGTGACGCTTACGGCAGTCCTAGTGCATGCGATTGTTAGCTTTTTACAATTGTACCTCTAATCTTATTAGATAATTTTACATAATCCATAAGTTCAATTGGATACCTGCTACTTGTGACCTCGTTTCTTACACCCGATGTAAAATCTGATGTCGTAACAAATATTCCTTTATGTGAATTAAAATTTTGGAGTGATGTGTTAAACTCCCTTATTGCTCTTGGTTCTATTCTATTTTTTGTTGCTTTACATTGAATAGCTAATCTCAAATCACCTGCAAGAGTATCTTGACTATATGCAACTATATCTACACCGCCATCCCCTTCATATATTCCTCTTCCAATTCTAGCAACGCCATAACCTGCCTTATCAAATAGCTCCATTATCAGGTTTTCCAAATTTTCACCATCTAAATGGAATAGCGAATCAGGCAACCCTGCCTCAATTTTTTCTATAAGCCGGGTGAATTGTAAAGTAATAATTTTAGAGTCCGGTATCCACAGGCTTGTCCTTAATCTTGATAAATTAACTATAAAATTATCAATTGACATTCCAATTTTCTCTAGATCATTTCGTAAATTATAGACATTCAGATAATAGTGATTTGGTATATCTAAGTATTCATATAATGTTTTTTTTCTTTCATATGAAAATGCAAAATACGGCGCATCTGATGCGTATGTTAAAAATGATATAGCTAAATCTTTTAAATCTATTCGTGAACCAAATAGTTTACCAAGCGGTAGCTTTGTAACTCTATTTAGCAAAGTAGTTTCATGCGCAGTATCTCTAGATGCCTCATATCGAGATATTTTAATTGCTTTGTCTATTTCTTTACGAGTTAATGGACATACTCCTTTTTCTATAAATTCTTCATTATTCAAGAACCCAAATAGCAATGCAGATGTTGTATCAAATCCAATATTTGGCTCTTGTTCTAAGATTCGTATAAAAATAGCTATCTGCCTCTTTGCAGAAAGAGTTAAACGACTATCATCAGTAAGATTTAAAAAAATTATTTTTTGTAACTCTTGAAACCTATCCATATTTTACGAATTTTCTCGAAAAGCTAACGCCTGCTTCAGTTGACGTAAAAAGTGGCGGAAATTTTGCGTCTTTTTGCAAAATTTATGACGCTTTTTACGGTCAACTGGAAGCAATTGTTATGTGTTGTTACCATTGTAAACCCAATGCCATGGTTCATAGCTTATTTTTTCTTTGCAATTTCTTGGATACGAAAGCCTAAATGAAAACCTACTTGCATTCTTAGTTAACCAAGCAAAGGCTTCCGTTTTCTCAAAAAATTCACTCAAATGCTCACAATTGTCGGTTGTCAAATCTAAGGCTCTACCCGTATGATGTTCACTATACCCAGGTGCGGCAATAATTTCTAAAATTCTATTTATTTTTTCACCTTTATTTAACTTTCTGGTGATAACCTCAACTTGATAATTTACACTTCTAAAAGCAGACACAACCTTTATATTAATTCCATCCGAATTTGCGGACTCCTTCATTTGTGCCCATTGTTTCCCAGCTGAATATATTAGTTTTTGAGGTCTATCAAAAACATCATTTTCTATTGATACCAAATGATCTGCTTCCAAGTGTAAAGGCAAGCCATGACTAAACTCATAGTCCACTGGTATTTTAAGTGCCTCATGAAACAAGCGAATTCGCTTTTTATATGTTTCCAAATTAATCATAGATTCCTAAAACACATAACGCCCGCATCAGCTGACGTAATAAGGGGCGCACTTTTTTGCTTCGCAAAAAGTGTGACGCTTATTACGGTCAGCTGGATGCGATTGTTATACATTTTTTCTATATTCATCAATGACCTGAAGAATGAATCCTATTACCGATAATAATACAAGAAAAACCCCTAAATAAAAACTAAAAACAATAAAAATACCAGCCATATTCATTGCATTGTTATTTGCAGAAAGTTTGTATGCTGCTAACTTACATTCAGCTACATTATTAACAATACTTTTACAGTCAATTTTTTCGAAATCCTTCTTTTCTTGGGCTTCAATTTTATACTGTAAAGCTCGCGCTTCATAATCGAATTTTGTAATAACAGGATAAGTTTGTGATATTCCTGCCAAGGCGATACTAAGTACCACCATACCAGCTTTAAAAATGGAGATATATTCTAATTTCAATTTTGAAAAAAAAGCATTATCCATATTTTTTCTCCTAAATTCGTATAATATTTTGGGATCAACAAAACTCCAAAGCTAGCCATTTGAAAGCCAAATCACCTTTGGATCTTAAAATATTTTTCCATTTCTGGTTTCATTCAGGATGTTCTATCTTTTCTCTAAATTAATTTACGCTCAAGTCGGCCAGAATGTATAACGCCAAGTTCAGATGCCCAAAAAGTGGCCTTTGTTTTGTGCAAAAATGAAGCGTAGCGGAATGCACAAAACAAAGGACGCTTTTTGGGTCAGCTGCAACGCCTGGTTATGTGTTGTTAGCACTACGCCGAACATATGGCAGTTATTTTTCAACTAAATCCTTCAATGCCTTATTCATTGAATTCAGCATCGGGGGAACACCTTTTTCCATCTGACCACAAAAGATCGGAGCTAGTAATCCACTAAACGTTTCTTTATGAATTAGTCGTGTGCCTGAGTTGGTTTCTTCAAGCTCAAGTATCTTGTCATTAGTAAAAATAAATCCAGCCAACATATGAGCACGCCAACGAAAATAGTTTGGCTCTTCAAGCTCAGTGATTATTGGATTATATTTCGGACCGTCCTTACCTTCCTCTTTACCTATCATAGTTATATTGAGTTTTGATCCAACAGAGGCTGTACCATTTGATTCATTAATGATTGGGCTCCATTCCTGCCAATTGTCAATGTCCATTATGATCGACCAAACTTTAGATGGTGGTGCTGAGATTTCGATTTCGGTTTTTATTTCTTGCACTTCACTTCCTCCAATTGCCAGGAAAATAATGCTGGCAAAAACCAGTCCAACTAATACTATTATAATTTTCTTCATATTATTAATTAGATCCGATGCTATTTTCGTTTGTTACACATAACGCCCAAATCACTTGACGTAAAAAGAGGCGGAAAATTTGCGATAGCAAGTTTTGTGACGCTTTTTACGGTCAAGTGGATTTGATTGTTAGCTGTCTTCAATTTATAACAAGCTCATTTTTTACAGATTCATATAATTGAACCAAGGCAATATTCGACATATCTAAAATTGGTTCGTACATGAAAGAATTCAAATGAATATTCTCTGGTGTCATTAAATTAACTTGATTAAGAAGATCAATTTGATCAGAGTTATTTTCAAATAAATTAATATATTTTTTTAGAAGTTTATACGTTTGATTCGAAGTAATGTTATTTGTAAATGAAAGGTCTGAAATTTCTGAAATCATATATATTTCCGCCTTAAGCCGTATTGCAATTGCTAAAACGATCTTACCTTCCAAATCAATAATTTCATTATTTTCGAGAGAAATAATATCTGCTTCCTCAAAGATAAGCTCAAGAACTAATTTTTCTCCATTTGGTAGTGCCAAGTTATCTCGATTTTTAATAATACTTTTATGTATATCTTCTAAGTCAGATATTTTAATCTCAGGCGTGTCTGGTTTATGGTGAAGTAAGGAAGTAAGTTTTTCAAAACCATCGGTATCACCTGAGTAATCTGCTATATTCCTTATAAAAGGTATTGATGCAATCAGCATTGCATTATCAGTTTCTAACTTATCTTTCCAATGATTAAAAGGGTTGTTTTGGTATTTTTCTACAACCAGCTTAATTTCCTCGTTAGATTTAATTGTATGTAGCTTTTGATTTCTGGACATATCAAGGCGGCTACATACTGTACGAAAGAAATCAAAATTATGACTGAGTAATATTTGGGAAAACCCATCAATTAATGATATATCTTTTAAATATTCAATAATTGCATATTTATTTTTGTAATCAAAAGAATCTGCAATATCATCAACTATAAACAATGTTTCCTGTCCATTGTTTTTTCTAGCTTCGACTTCAAAAATAATATTCAGAATATAAAGCGCTCTTCTTTCACCATTACTTAGTATTTTTAATAATTCTTGTTCATTTATTATTTTCTCTTGAGCTTCATCAGTAAAAGTAAATTTTATATTTGGCCCTTCA
This sequence comes from Methylococcales bacterium, assembly GCA_965224565.1. GTDB lineage: Bacteria > Pseudomonadota > Gammaproteobacteria > Methylococcales > DRLZ01 > DRLZ01. Next base: position 2,733,905 of record CBDCZN010000002.1, read on the forward strand.
CTTTTCAAAATGACATCTTCTTGATTTTCTACAGACAATTTAAAAGGAACAGAAAACCTTCGATTGAATATTTCAATAACACCTTTCCAGTTAGTCTCTTCCCTTTTAGCTTCCTGTACTATTCTTTCTATTTCTTCTTTACCAGAATTGTATTCTTCTGTAAGTGCTGAGTATGATGTACTACATAACTTTAGATAGGAAATCCAAAGTTTTTGTTTAAATAATTCTAAATTAGGCAATTCAGGTAATATTTTTAGATTATTTATTAAGTAATCTCTAAAGTCTCTTAACTCTTTATTTGCTTTCAGTTTTGCATCAATTTCATCAAATGCCTTTGCTAGAGCAGGGTCACTTAAAATAGCTTCTTTTTCTACAGAAATAACCGATTCTAGCTCAGCTTCAGTTGTTATTTCTTTTTTTCCTTCATCAGAATTTAAGTGAATTGAATGTTTAGCTTTAAAAAAGCCATTGTCTTTTAAGTTTTTAGCTATTACAGATGCATTATTATGGTTAAAAATACCTTTTTTAAAATATGTTGATGAATCTATCAGTTCATCGTACTTGTCAATATAGTCAGATAATTTTTGCTTAAAATCTTTTGTTTCAAGAAATGTGATGATTTTATCGCTAAATACCTTTGCATACACAATATCACCAAACTCTGCTTCCTCTTTATCTAGGACTTCTGATTGAACTCTTGTTAAAGCCTTATAAAATTCTTTTGTACTATGGGTGAAAGCCGTAGAAAAGCTTTCATCAATTTCTTTTTTTAACCCTGTTAAGGGTTTTAGTTCCTTGACTAAACTATCTTTTTTATCAGAAATATTTTTATGAATTAACTCATATTTTTCTTTTAAATTTCTATTTACAAGAAGTGTTGATAATTTGTTAGATTTATAAGATTGATTGTATGGCTCAATGACAAAAATTTGCTCAGCCAACAGCTCTGTTTCAGTTTCATCTTGCACCAATCTTTTAGTCTCTCTTTCAGAAAAAATAAGATCTTTTGACTCTATTCCATGGCTTAAATCACTAAAAGTCTTCGCAAAAGAAGTTTTCATTGTTCCATTAGGAGCATATATGGCGTATGTACTTTTTTGAGAAAAATCAAAATCTGCTGAGAGTTTTTTTATTCCATAACAATTTTCTAATTCAATATGTACTTTATTCATAAATACTACAGATTCCTTTGTATTTTTCTTTAAGCTAACGCCAGCTTCAGCGGCTACCATAAGGGGCGGTTTTTTTGCTTCGCAAAAAAATGACGCTTATGGTAGTCCGCTGGAAGCTATTGTTATGCTTTTTGACACTAAATGTTGTTCAACTTAAATAAACACTAGCGGTGACACTTGAAACCTACCGCTAATTTTTTTAATTTGTTCAAGATTTAAAGTCCTTTTTCCCGTTAAAATTTCAGAAACCACACCTTGACTTCCTATTTCTTTTAAATCAGATTGTTTCAAGCCATGCTCCTGCATGAGATATTTTAAAACATCAATGGGGGATGCTTCCTTTATTTTGTATTCTCGGTTTTCATAATTTTCTATTAGATTTCCTATCGTTTCCATTACAGGTGCTAACTCATGGTTTTGATTATTTCCCACTTCGTCAACTAGATCATCTAAAGTATCAACCAAAATCTGATACTCAGGTTCTGTATGAGGAACTGAGAAGATAGCTTTAATAGTTGGCCAGACTTTTGAAATATTCTCTAATTGATTATTCATGATACTTTCCATTTTTCTTAGTTGTATTCGTTATGTGTCAGTACATGACGAATATATAAACATTGAGTATTGTAATGTATAGCGGCAATTAACCTTATTTTATTACCACCTATGTTAAGTACGGTTAAATTATCAACTTTATCTGCACTTGGAAAAATTTCTCTTAACTTCGAAAAGTTAGGTATCTCGTTCTGTTTAACTATTCGATACCATGCATCCAAGGCAGTAGAAGTATTTGGATGTTTTTCAGAAAATTCTATTAATCGCCTTCGAGTAATAATGTGCATAAAACAATATTATCTCATAACGAGATTAACCGCGAGTAAAAATTATCTTCCCTTGCCTATTTTTCTATAATTACTGCTTTTAAGCATAACGCCTGCATCAGCTGACGTAATAAGGGGCGGTTTTTTTGCCTTAGCAAAAAAAATGACGCTTATTACGGTCAGCTGGATGCAATTGTTATGTTTAATTTGTACTCTGTCTTTGTGATAAGGACGATTTAAGTTCTTTTATTTCTTGCTCTAATTCAGAAATTTTTTGAGCATCACTTTTGTTACTTGAGCCATCATTTACAGTATAACCTGTTAACATTTTCAACTCATCTTTATAGGGCATTAACGGCTGATAAAGCCTGTGATAAGCTCTGCCTATTGCCCCACGAAACAATACTAATTCTGGCATATTCTTTCCAGTACTCAAAATATGTTCTTTGGAAATTCCTGGATAAGGGTCAATAAATATAACTTTTTTGATTCCCAGTTGATAAGCCTTTTTTGAGCATAGTTCACATGGACTAGCAGTCGTAAACAAAAAACCATTCAGTACAGCCTCACCACCATACTTTGCAACCTGTAAGAATGCATTTTCTTCTGCATGAAGAGAGCGAGTATGAACTTGGTTTTTTTCACCTTCAATATTATTTTGAATGTCTTTGAAGCAATAACAAACTTTCCTCCCTTTTAATAGAGGAGAATTTACTGCTGTTTTGAATGTTGCGTCCATTACGTTATGAAAGTCTTCATTTGTCCTTTCGTAAGTGCTGTATACGTTTTCTTCTCCACCATCAAGTTACTCATTTGCATTTCTTAACAAACAAGGTGTTTGTCCCTCTGGAGTGCTATTCCACCCTACAGATTTAATAGAATAATTATCATCTGTAACAACAGCACCTACTTGCCGAGAGATACACCCTGAATTCAATTTTGCACTAAAGGCAAGCTGCATACCTCTTTCTATTGATGTTGGGGTAACTAAACCAGGATGAATTATTAACGAAATATACCAAAATAACTGACTACTTAATTCGTTATTATTGAATTTCTGCCTATCAGGATTATTGAGGTGAATATCGGCAATCTCTATGCATTTTTGTATATTTTGAGAAATATAAATATCTTTCCCAGAAAGTTTTACTGGGTATTCTTTTTCATCTAAAGCTTTAATTTGATCTTCAGAAAATTTATGACTTTCTCTTAGGTGACTTAACCGCTCTTCATTTGGTGTATTTATTGACAGTAAATAAAACCCTGAATACCTTTGATGAAAAAAATATGCTTCAAAAGGATTTCTAATAGCATCAATTGTAACGAATGCTCGGTCATTTTTTGTTCTAATAACCTTGATTAGTTTATTAACTATTTTTGGAAGTGTAAATATTTTTTCTGCTTTGAATTCAATTTTGTTTGCCTCCCCAGATGCCCGAATATTATCTCCTACTTGTTGATATAAGGCCGTATATGAATCAACACCTAACTTTTCTTGTAACGTTTCTTTTAGTTCTGCACAAAAATCGGGTAAAAACTCAAAATAAATTTCCCATGCTTTTTTCTTTTTATGCTCTTTTTCATCACTCGTTTTTTCTGGTAGCTTTTTATATTCAACTATTTTATTATGGGCAATATTATATGTCTCTTCATAAGAAGTTAGGCCATCTGAAATATCAGAACTGCTCTTTTTTCAAACTTCTGCAACTAACGCCCTTAACTCATCAAAATTCAATTCTAGCAATATTCCTGTTATTACTACACGCATTTGAATATTAATAAATGGTTTCCAATTTCCTTTGATATAACTCCGTATTATCTTGTATTTACGTTTATCATTTTCGCTATCATAAATTTTCGATGTTTCGGGAAGTCGAATGTCTTTTTCAGAAAGTATCCTTGCTGCCGTTGAACACCCTGAACCCGTTCTACCCGTCATTCCTAATATTATAAATTTACTCGATTCTGCATATACATTCTCAAGAGCCTCTGATTCATCACTCAACTTATTAAACCTCTTTCTAAAATACCAATAAATCACACTGAACATACTTAGCGTTCAGAAATGTCCTTATTAAATTCTAGTCTAGAATTAGTACATTGATGTAAATGAGCAATTAATGTTGTTGTTTTACAGAAAAGGAAACTTGATCACGATTTAAAACGAGCTTTTAAACATAACGCCTAAATCAGCGGCCGTTTAAAGGGGCAGTTTTTTTGCGGTTTTTTGCAAAAAAAGTGACGCTTTAAACGGTCAGCTGGATTTTTTTGTTATGCTTTATCCTTATTAAATATATTTAGAATTGAATATTGCGAAAATCCACTTGAAAATATGAGGTGTTAGGTAGTTTAAACTCTGGTTTGAAAAGAGATATAGAACTTGCATTTGGAGATATGTTTTCAAATTTCAGCTTTGCGGATACTGGAACACCAGCAACCAATAATAATTCAACTCCTCCTCTCTCTTTTTCTATATTCCCAAGAGTCGCTACCCTTGCCGTATAAGTATTCCCTAAGTCATCAAATAAAAGACTTCCTTGTGTTGAAGTAGCTAGGAACCCAGTTGATGTTAGCTCAATTGTTTGGTCTATCCCCTCAAGGCTAATTATATTCATATTACAAGTAACTTCATTTCGCTCCGAACGACTACATCCCAGAAGATCTATTTTGATATTTTGCACTTCTATTGAGTCAATTGGCGTAGATGTAGGTTGAGAATTATCGTCTATACATTCAAGACCTGGTATTGATGTTAAACGATTGAGCGGGATGGAGCCACTCCCAAAGCCTGAATTTGAGGTGTAATCTGCAACACCTAAATTACAATTTTGAAATGTGAGTGCTAATGAACCAAATGGAGTGCTATTAACTAATCCTGATTGATGGTTCACGCCAAAATTGCTTCCATCAAACTGGTCAAGACTAATAGAGGCGTTATTTCCCTGATAAGTTCCAACTCCTGTTAGCCATATTGGGGAACCTTGATCGTAAGCATACCAATAAACAAGAATTCTATTGCCTGATAGGATTTCTATATTAAACCCTTGACCAGAATTGTTTTCATCAAACCAAGATCCAGATATTCCAGGGTTGATATCTAACGCAAAAACTTTAAATGTAAAACAAAGTAATATTAATATTTTCTTCATCATTTTATTCTCTCCCTACTCTTAATTATTAAAAAATTATTATACTGTGGTTTCGCAGCATTCGCCGTGTTTATGAAGCATAACGCCAAAATCAGATGCCGTTTAAAGGGGCAGTTTTTTTGCTGTTTTTGCAAAAAAAGTGACGCTTTAAACGGTCAGCTGGATTTATTGGTTATGTGCTTTATACACGTAGCACTTACATTTAACCGTACCGTATAAGCTTTATAAAATCACTTTTTTTTAATGATACAATCATATCTAATGAAGGGAAAAATTCTCTAAATAAATTATTTTTCCCTTCATTAGGTCTATTAATGTTAAATTCCATATACCTCCACATTATAGAAACTAGAATTGAAAAAATAACCCAATGATATATTTCATCCCACTCAACTGGCTCAAACTCCCTTACAGATGAATAGCTATTAATAAATTGATGAGCCATATCCATTTCAATTAACCCCTCTCTTGAACAGCAACCTAATATTGCACGCCCAATATCAAAAAGAAAACAATCAATAACGGTTTCTTCAAAGTCTAACAAATAAATAATTGAATTATTAGATTTAATACAATTATCAAGGAAAACATCTGTATGAATAATTCCCTTAGGAGCTGAGCTTTCAGAAAGATGTGAACACATATTAATTGCTTTAAGTAACATGTTCTTGGTAGTTTTATCTATATTTGCAGCTGATTCTTCAATTTGAAACTTTAATGCTTCATAAGAGGTTTTATATCCCTGTAAAATATAGGGAGGAGAAGGCAGTCTGTGTACAGAAGCAATTAACCTACCTAAAGTAGAAGCGTTTTCGGTGGTTACTTCTGGGTGCTGCCCTTCGATATATTCACTTACAGATAAAGGAATTTTATTTTTTATTGTAAAATCATTTCCTTCGTTATTTTTATATATTTTAGGGACTAGAACTCCATTTTTAGATAAATAATTTATTAATTTTGTTTCTCTTTTAACATCATATATGCTTGCCGAGCGATATACCTTTGCAAAAAGAATATTCCCGTTGTTACTTTTTATTTTGTAATTGTGATTTGTTAAACCACTATGAATTTTAGTTAGACCAATTAAGTTAAAATTAGAATAATTTGTATTTAATGCATCCTTGAGAAGCTTTTCTACTATCATGTTTATCTATTATTTGAAGAAACCTGATTTATCTCTTCTATGCTAGAAAATGAATATGATTGTTTCTCCATATACAAATATAATGACCTAAAGTGCGCTACTATTTCTTCATTATCCTTTATTATAAATCCCCCAATTACACGAGACGAAGGACCATCATTACCAAGATAAATTCCCTCTATCGCAATTCTAAGAATAATTGCATCGACAATGGTAAACGAAAGATAAAGAGTCCGTTTATCTGCATATGCTAGTGGCAAAATACGCGCTAATACTTTTTTGTCATTAACGATATTAAACAAATTTTCTAGGTGCTTTTTAAAATTATCACTTAGCTCCGCTCCTGAAATTGAATCACACCCAACAATACAGCTCATATAGAACTCTTTGTTAGCAGATAAAATCTTTATTTTTTTCTCTAATCTATTAAAATACTTAGATGGAGTGTTATACCCCATGATAATTTTATCTTGACCAAAGTAATCGTTGTAAATAAGGATTTCTTTTGTTGCAGAAAGAATCATTTTCTCACCTGCCTCATAAAAAGTGGCTGGATCATCGTAATATTGAATTTCTCCTTGGCATTTTCCATAAATATGGGAAAGAACCTTCGTTATTTCGTTGACTCTTTGTACACTTTTATAATATATGATTAATATAGCAAGTGAAAACACTAAAAGAAGAGAAAAATATTCGATATATTTATCTAATAATTTTGAAAGCAATAGGCCAGCAAGAAGACTGATTACAGCAATTGCAGTATTTTCAAGAAAATTGGCTGAAAGCTTGTTTGTTGGGAAATTCAATTATTGCTCCTTATTTTAAGAACGCCTACTTCACATAACGCTCTTATCACAGGCGCCACAGAAGCGCTAGAAAGAAAAAGCACCTCTGTTTGGCGTCCGGTGCATAAGTTTGTTATACCACAAACAATTGAATAAACCCTAGACGCTCGATACTGATTGTTGATGTAAACGCTTGTAAAACCAACCGTGTTTATTGGCAGATGTGCAGCTGCTAACTGCAATGTGTCTGAATGCAATTATTACGACAAACCCATGAAGGCAATACTTGTTTGTACACGATACGCTAGCGTTATGAAACAAATTTGATGTGGCTAAACCTTTGTTTGCATGAAGCCTTGATTACGAAACAAAGATAAACCCAACCACCCCAAGGCAATAAAAGTACTTTCGCGTACTTTTATTGCCTTGGGGTATAACGCCCGCATCAGCTGACGTAATAAGGGGCAGTTTTTTTGCGATAGCAAAAAAGATGACGCTTATTACGGTCAGCTGCATGCGTTTGTTAGCCTATCGCAATAGTTGATTTTTGATTTCATATACGCCCTTTATATTGCTGTAAATGCTCTTTCTTGTAGCAGAGCTTAAATAATTACAAAAGTCTGAATTTGAATAATAACGTGTATTTACCGCGAAAACAAACCATAAATTGCTCTGCTACCTCCAACCCAAACTTTTAAATTTAAAATATCTGGCGGATAGACGATAACCTGCTTTTTTAAATGCTTTTGCTTTAACAGGCTGATAGTTGAAAGTCTTTGGCAAAACTCTTTATTAAAGATTGAATAGCAGTTGAATTGAATAATTGGAAAATATTTTTTATTGGTAAGCGTTACCGCCCACAAGGTGCGGATTACAGTTTTAATATCATGAAGATTTTAGCCAGAACGACAGAACCATAATTGTTAAAACTTATGATTCAAAAATGCCTTTCACCGTAAACGAAAACCAAGCCTGTTACTCCTGCCCAATCTTTTAAATTAACGAAAATTGGGGGAGTTACACTTGCCTGCTTTTTTTAATGCTCTCAGTTTAACAGGCTGATAATTGAAATACCTTGGCAAAAAACCTACAAAAGCATGACTAGCCGTTAAATTGAATAACTGGTAAGCCTTTTTTATTGGTAAACATTGGTTACACGATTCGGATTATATACTTTAATGAAAAGAGTGAATTTAGACAGCACCAGTTAACTGGCTAATTTTATAACTTTCGATTGAAGAATAACTACGAGTAAATATAGACCAAAGCCTGTTTTGCCAACCCATACTTTTAAGCAACTAACAACTGGCAAAACCGAGAAGGAGATAAGCACAAAAACCTATCAATTTACACGAGAATTTTGAAGGACTTTTTCCACAAGTCTTGTAGCGCTAACACCCGCATCACAGGCTGCCGTGAGGGGCGCGGTTTTTGCGGTTCTTTCTCTTCGCAAAATCCGTGACGCTTACGGCAGTCCTAGTGCATGCGATTGTTATATTTTTTTTATTCATATAGCCAACATTTCCATTGCTTTCATTTCTAAATCTAAGAACTTTTCTTCTGTCATTTCTCTTTCAGCAACAGCCACAAATGCATGACAAAATTCTATTTTACGGTTCATTGCCTTATTTAGTGCTTTTTTATCGCTATTTAACTTTCCAAGTTTTTGTCTTGTGGCTTCTCGTTCTTCGATTAAAAAACTAAGACGCATTTTCATTTTTCGCAGTTTTGTTTGGCGTTCCCTTCCTGTTAGCCCTCCATTCTCTGCATCTTCAGTTGAAAATTTGCTCATTATTGCTTTTATTCGACGTTTTTCTTCGTCGAGTTCATTCATAAGCTGTACTAACGATTCTTTGTCTCTGCTACTCGCTAGTTTTTCTGTGAAATTTTGATTCATTCTCTCTTTTGATATAAAAATTTAATTGCTTTTTATATTTGGTGTTTCATTTTAACAAAGTTTACTGCCTAGCCTAAATATTTGAGTCCATTTTAAATTTTAATATCCACTCACTTCTTTTGATAACCAATTTGAGAATTTATTTTTAAGTCTTCCCATTTCATGTTCGTTTTTAAGAATGATGTCAGCTCCCCCATCATATGGATGAAAGACCCATCCTGAACTTGGATTGATTACCATGAAATTCGTAGTTTTTTCATCTACGACCAACCTGAATAATTTATCAATAGATCCTAAAAACCATTTTGTTTTTTCTGAATGTAGATGCCAATAATATCGAAATTCTTCTTTATCTTCTGGCTCATGCATGGGCACTGACTTCCAAAATTTTGGATTGTGTAATATACCTTCAAATTCTGCCCCTATTCCTTTTGGAACTGAGAAACTAGAATACTCTGGAGCAATTATATAAATTTCATTACTTGCTGAACATAACTCTGATAATACTTGATTATGCCTTGAAAATATTTCTTGATATTCACTTTCTGAATCTGGAGAACGTTTAGATTCTGGAAGTGCGTGAAAACGAACCCAGCGTTCGGTGAATTTGTTTTTTAACTCATGAGCTACTGGAGCTGTTCCATCAAAAGCCACATTCCAAAATTTTGTTAACATATCGCCCATGTTTTTTTAAATATAACGCCTGCTTCAGTTGACGTAAAAAGTGGCGGTTTTTTTGCGCTAGCAAAAAAAATGACGCTTTTTACGGTCAACTGGAAGCATTGGTTATACGCGGCAATTTAAGCGTGCTCAACATTTCGCTGCTTTACAAGATCGAATTCTTCTGCCGCTTCTGACTTACTATATGCATTCTCAATGTACTTATCAGGATCTTTCAGAAAATCTTCTTCATCAATTATGGCGATATATGAACCATCTAGTTGACTGTATGTTTTACAATCGTCACAGGCATGACCATGTTTTGGCCTATTAAATCTATTGTTATTTATGATATCCAATAGTGGCTTTTTAGATACTGTTCTTACAGTGCACCCATCATCTTTTGTATTTTTGGTTACTAACCAATCGTAACTGCTATTTTTTTTCTGAACCACGCCGATTATACCATTTGTTTTTGATGTACGACCTTCTCGGCTTACTTCTTTAAGACAATACTCAATCTCCCAATCAATCCAATCACTTTCCTTAATCTTCGGAGATATAATTACTATGGTTACAGACGTTTTGTACATCATGTCTGAAAGGTTCTTCTTTATGTTTTCAGTAGATGTATCTGTTAAATCTGGTGAATCAGAAGTTTCTCCCTGATAGTACGAACCGTCATCTCCTAAAGCCTTTAAGATTTCATCTCTAAGATCTTGAGCTTCACTGTACTTGTATGAAATAAATGTTTTCCTAGCCATTTTTAGCCCCTTAACTACAACGCGATAAATAAACGTAAATTCCAATAATCAATAAAGAGAGGGGAAGGTATAAACTTGCAATTGTTGATGACTTGAAGACATTAAAAAAATGATAATCACCTTTAATGTATAAATCTGGTCTCATTTCAAATGGTTTCAGACTTTTGGGGTTATCAGATATTCCTGCAATATCTTTGTATAAACCTCTAAATTTTCTTTCTTGCATTAGATAATATGTATCAAGAAACCAAAATATTATTGTTGGAATAATTGATACTAATATAAATAACTCATTCTTGGTTGAAGCAAAGATTGCTAGCAATGCAGAAACAATTGTTACACTCCACCCTTTAATTTGAAATGAATTAGAATTCATCCGTGTGATGACAGCTTGGATAAATTCTAAGTGCTTAACTTCATCTGGACTCATATTTTCTCCTTAAGCTACATTTGTTTTGAACGTATAACGCCAAAATCAGATGCCGTTTAAAGGGGCGGTTTTTTTGCGTCTTTTTGCAAAAAAAGTGACGCTTTAAACGGTCAGCTGGATTTTTTTGTTATATGCTATCGTGATTTCTCAAAGAGATGTCCATGCACTACCCCAAGCTAATCCAGTTCCTGGTGCATAATAAAAACTACTTTGACTATTACACCAGCCTGGAATATTACAACGATATAGTTTGTTATTAGCCCCTTTGACAATAGTACCTTGTTGATATTTACCTAGACCATTTGGGTAAGTGAAATCTTTTTTGCCTACAAGCGGAGTCCCCTTAGTAACTAATTGCCATGCGCTATCCCATGCAAACCCCAATCCAGGAGCATAGTAAATTCTATTACCATTACACCAATTTGCAATCAGGCATTTATAAGTATTTCCATCTTGGCCACGTATTAAAGTACCTATTATATAACTTTCAATTTTATCCGGATAAATAGATTCAGCTGGCGTTACTGGATCAATCACCATAACAGTAAAGTTTTTTTGCACAATCTGTTTATGGTCTGTTGTCTCGCCTTTGACAATCAGCTGATAGGTGCCGACTTGAGGGGCTTCTACGTCAAGCTGAAATTGAGAGTTGCTAGAAACAGAAATTTCCTTGTAGCCTATTTTAGCACCTTGATAAAATAATTCTGCTGTTATGTTTATTTCTGACTCTGCAATAGCATCAATTACCAGTTGCATCGGTTCACCTGTAATAAATTTATAGCGTTCTAGGTTAACACTTAGCGAAATAGGTACTTCTAATGAATCAATATCCACTTCTACTCTAATAATCGTTGACGATGCATTTGCAAAAACATCGTTTTTGCCAAATACGGGGACAATATTGCCTTGTGTATCTTTGATTCCTGCTTTTAATTCATTACTCTGTGCATTAATATACTCTGCTAATAGCTTAGGCCATGTGTTCTTCTTTCCTTGACTTTCATTTGCAATTGTCATTTCAATTGCTTGGTCTTGCAGCTCACCACCAAAGTCAAATAGTCTTACTTGTACGGTATCATCAACATTTAAATCAGAACTGGGATTGATATCTCCTATATCTTTTTGTTCAACTAATGGAGGGATCTCAGGGGAAACTGCACCATTAGGCATTCTTGCATCAATGAGACTATAAAAACTTGAGCTTGTATCAGCCACATCCCAAATCCCTAGAATAATTTGATAACCACTTCTATTTGGTACATTACAGGTATGAGACGTATCCACGGCAGGATGTTGACCGTTGTCTGAGATTGAACAAAAGGGTCTTAAGTCAAAAGAGTCTCTTGTTAATGGCAGACTTTGATTCCAATTTTGTTTAGTGATGAAATACCGAAAGTCTTTTGATCTATGAGTTGCAGTAAAGTGCCAGGTAAAGGTGTTTTGTCCTGGTTGTATATCAACCTTATTCCAACGAGTCGGGCTTTGCTCATTAAGTTTAGCAAATCTTTGAAGACCCGCAGCAGCAATTGTTCCGTCTGCAGGCCCGGTTGAAGGAAATCGATCAGGGCCTTCAACACTTTGTGGTTCATAAACAACAGACCCACAATTTTGGTTTTCCCCTTGAGCACATAATTTTGCTCGGGAATTTGTAATGTATGTATGACCAAATGCAGATGTACTCAATATTAAAGGAAGTATAAAAAATAGATTTTTTCTCATGGTTTATCTTTATTTTTGTATTGTGGGGTTGGGAGACAAGAATTCTTCTCTCGAATAAGTTAGGAATCCGAATTATACATGAATCAACCGTTTTGAAAAACTTCTAGCGCGCCATCTCGCAGCTCATGATAGATTTTGGGACTCCTGTCGCAAAAATCGATTCGCTGCGAGGCGGATCATTAGGCTCCAGACGCCCTGCGTCCGTATCGACTACGCACAAATGGCTCGACGGCTATTCGGGATAAAATTTTTGCTTCCCTCGCGTGCTATCGCACACTTCGGATCAGCAATTTTTCCTGCGCCTTCTGGAGACTATCATCCCGTCCGGGGGCTGACAGCGTATGCTGCGAAACATATAACGCTCTTATCACAGGCGCCACAGAAGCGCCCGAAAGAAAAAGCACCTCTGTTTGGCGTCCGGTGCATAAGTTTGTTATACCACAAACAATTGAATAAACCCTACATGCTCGATACCGACTGTTAATGTGAGCGCTAGTAAACCAACCGTGTTGATTGATAAATGTGCAGCTGCTAACTGCAATGTGTCTGAAAGCGATTATTACGACAACCCTATGAGGATAATGCTTATTTGCACACAAGACATTAGTGTTTTTGAGCCATGATTGTCAGTCAGTAAACTTTTGTTTGCATAAAGCCTCGATTACGAAACAAAGATAAACCCAACCACCCCAAGGTAATAAAAGTACTTTCGGGTACTTTTATTACCTTGGGGTATAACGCCAAGTTCAGATGCCCAAAAAGTGGCCTTTGTTTTGTGCAAAAATGAAGCGCAGCGGCATGCACAAAACGAAGGACACTTTTTGGGTCAGCTGCAACGCCTGGTTATGTATTTTTTATCACACACCAGGCGCATGAAAACCTAAAGCTCTATTGACGGTTATCAGCTCATTGGCTTGGGTGCTCCTGCAAGAAAAAATAGTTAGTGTTCTACGGTCGCAGTTATTCAACCTATGGAACTGATAGAAATGAAAACAAGACTTATCTCTTAATTTATAACCTGCAAGAATTGCGCGCCAGTTATGGGCAGCTCGTTGGCAACATAAAAATGCGCTTCGCTGTGGTTAGTAGGACTCATAGGAGCAACACGATCGCGCGTAAAAAAATGAGACCAAACCTCTGCACACAGAGTAACTCCTCCCCTGCTATCTGCCAATATATTGGTGCAAAATGCCCCTCCTTCAACCTCCGATAGTTCTAAGTTTGATATAGATGTAGGTGCCGAAGTTAAACTACTAAGAGCATAAAAATCAGCCGCCATCGCAGGGGCAGACAACAATGGTACAATCAAAGCAGCACCAAATATAGTTACTTTCTTCATAATATATCTCCTTAATTATTTGTAATAAAGGTGAGAGCTTTGAAGTGACCCTCGCGGACATGCTACCAAATTTCTTTGTTGAAAGATACAAAGGTATCAACCACTATCAAGTGGAATTACATAAAATTATTGAATATATTATATTTTTCAAAGCGATAATACCTGCTAAATAATAGTACGAGTATATGTCCTACTTTGGAATCCGATTTTACTTATATTATTTTCATTCTGCACTTACTCTTACATCTTTATCCTTGCATTTAGAAAAACACAAAAAGGGGTTTTCATTTTGCTTTCTGCCTTATCTGAATGGCCGAATTGGGACGATAGCGACCGTTTCTGAAATACATAACGCTAGCTTCAGCGGATACCATAAGTGGCGGTTTTTTTGCTTCGCAAAAAAAATGACGCTTATGGTAGTCCGCTGGAAGCTTTTGTTATGTGTTGACTACGTTACGCTAGTTTTATATTTTATCGTAAGAAACCAATGGTTTCATTAAATATTGATTGAAATAGCAATAGTTTCAACTACTATATTTCAAACCCCAGCAATTTTCCTCTTTTTGTTCAGGGCGTGGGTCTCCGAGAGTTTTTGAAATAACATCCCAGATAAACGCAGCCATCCCGGGTGTGTAAATATCACTGTGAGCCTTGCCGCCTTTATTATAAGGTGAGAATTTAACCAGACTGGAGGCATCGATCATAGCGACTTTATCATTGATTTCACCTAATGAAGTCCATGGATTCTTTTTAGCACCTTCTTCCTTAACATCATCATCCGAGTTAATCGATGTGTTTGTGTAAATCATGTCGAAATTGCAATTGTCACCTTCTACATTAATCTTGAACTGGTCAAAAACAGTTGGAGAATTCAAGCTGGTTTTAAAACCAGGTTTTCCCCCAGCATGCTTAGCACCAGTTACACATGCCGCGATTGGGTTCGCCGTATCACTCATACTCCAGGTAAGAACGAACTTTTTCGCATATTGATCATAACTTTGATAAGGCGCACCTTCTTCACCGGCACCCTTAACAAAGCGATTAACAGAATAGGCACCTTGAATAGATAAGACTAAATCAATATCCTCTGGGGTGGGTGATTCAAATTCCGGATATTGTCCAGGATAACCAAATACACTTCTTGTAATCACTCGTGCACCGAAGCTGTGCCCTAATAAAATTAAAGGGATATTTTTTTTCTTCATTTTTTTAGCGGGAATCAATATTTTTCTTAAAATATAAGAGCCCCATAAAATGCCAACCTCATCGGCATCCGGCGCTTTGACGATATAACTCACAGGCTTCCCTATTTCTTCCAACGCCCAAGGCCAGCTCCATTCGGATGGCCAAGTTAAACCAATAAACAACGGATTAAATGTTTCATCGCCCTGCGCCCTAAGTTGTCCTATTAAACTATTGTAATTGCGGATAGCCTCTTGTTGGTCAGTATTCCAGCCCATCGAGAGAAAAAAGATGTGTGTATAAGCATTTTTTTTAACATCTTCTTTAATTCGTTCAGCCAGATTATCTAACTTGTTTCGACCATCTTTAAAAATATTCGTATTTTTCAAATCATATTTTTTCGAGTAAACACTAAAGATTCGTTCTTCTTTGAGATATGGAAACATAGATTTTTTATCTAAATCATATTTAATGATATGAGATACATACATTCGCTTACAATCGGTTAGGATTTCTTTAATATTGTCGTAATAATTATTGGCTTCTTTCTTATCTTCTATTTCTTCTAAAAATTCATCTCGGTTTAACTGTTCGACTTCATCATCGTGTCCATACAGCAGAAATGAGCATGTTCCATTGTTTAATTTTTCCTGCCTAGATTTTTCTATTCCAATAATATAGCCAGGAAAACGCAGGGCAAGACCACGATCGCCCTCTGCTATTTTATGGAATATCGCCAAGTCAGAATCATTTGTACCAAGCTTTTCTTCAGGCTGAATTAGTTTGGGATCGCCACAGGCATATAATAAAATGATTGCAACATATAAAAGTAGAAACTTTGATAACTTATTCATTTGAGACATATCGAGAACCATAGCAGGAGTTTCACGAAGAGAGAAAACCGATATAAAACCGGAAGAACAGAATATAACAGATATGGAATATCGTTGTAAATGCTTTCGGTAATGTTACCGAAATAGAGTTATTGGCATTGCTATACAGATTAATCAGCGAACGCGAATACCCATGCTAAAACACTGTTTTTGAAATATCGGTTTTGGCTGTTAGCAAAGGTTTCTGAAACACATAACCACTGATTAACAGGCAAATTCGCCCTGATAACTTGATAATAGTCGGCAATTCAGGCAAGTTTTCCCTGATAACTGTAACAGGTAGATTCGCCCTGATAAGTTGATATTGACCGGTAAACAGGGCGAATTCGTCTATACTTTTTACAATCATTAATTGAGTCTATTTGTCATTCTAGTTCATGTCAACACACCAAAACCCAAAGCTGCTTGATGAAGTTCGGCAGTTTATGCGCTTAAAACATTATTCCATTCATACTGAGAGGAGCTATTGTGGTTGGATTCGTCAATTTGTTCTATTTCATCGTTTTACTGACAAAACCGAACTGTTAGTGAATAGCGCTGAGCGAATTGAATCTTTCCTGAGCTATCTTGCGATGGAACGTAATGTTGCTGCTTCGACTCAAAATCAAGCTATGAACGCTTTGATTTTTCTTTATCGGCAAGTGTTGGATCAGCCATTAGTGAAGCGTATTGATGCGGTTCGTTCATCTAAGAACAGGCGAATTCCTGTGGTGTTGGATAAAAATGAGGTCAGAGAGATTATTGACTTGATGGATGGGGTGTCTCAACTGATTGTAAAATTACTCTATGGGAGTGGATTGCGCATTACAGAAGCCGTGCGGTTGCGGGTTCAAGATATTGATTTTGAATATAAACAGATCACCGTACGTTCTGGAAAAGGGAATAAGGATCGGGTGACTCCTTTTTCTTCATTGATGGAGCCATTGATGAGGAATCATTTGGCCAAGGTTAAAGTGATTCATGATAAGGATCTTCAAGATGGGCTTGGTGCAGTTTATCTACCGTATGCTTTGGAGAAAAAATACGCCTCTGCTGCAACAAGCTGGGGTTGGCAATATATATTTCCAGCACGTCAGCGGTCAATTGATCCACGCAGCGATAGTATGCGACGTCATCATATTGATCAATCAGTGATTAATAAAGCAATTAAGTTTGCGATAAAACAATTGGGGATTGCCAAAAAAGTTAGTGCACATACCTTCCGGCATAGCTTTGCCACCCATTTATTGCAAAAAGGAACTGATATTCGCACGATTCAATCATTGCTTGGTCATAATGATCTTGAGACAACGATGATTTATACACATGTCTTAAATCAGGGCGGTCAAGGTGTGATCAGTCCATTGGATGATTTGTAAAGGAAAAGGTACAAGACGTTTGAGAGTAGAGAGCTACCACGGAAAAGTTGAATTTATTCACATTTTCCCCTTATCTTACAAAAACAGTGAGACATACCGATTGAGTCAGTATCATTTTTTTGATAAAGCTGAATCCTTAAAATTTATTCTAGTATATAACTAAAGTTTCAGAGTTGATTTTACGTCTAAATAGCAAGGTGCAGGCCTGATTCATAACGTCTCAAGGCGCAATGTTTTTGAGTCAAGTTGCAGGACTTGCACAAAAAAGCAGTGTATGTGTGTTTCGATGGTTTCCAATATTAACGTCACCGTATCGCCCAAGATTGTTTTTAAGTCATCCAGCGCCCCAGTGATGATGGCTCGAAACACCTGCCATAACTTGGCTGCAAAGCTGATATTGGCACTGTTACTACACAGCGTCTGGCGTATTTTGGTGATCGTCTCACCACCGCTTGTTTGTTTGGCGATGACCAGCAGACAAAATCGAATCGCAGTGAAATGAATGGATGCAATGTAAGCCGCATAATGATTGCTTTGTTCTTTCAACAAACCGAGATGCTGCTTGGCTTCTTTAAAATACACTTCGATCGCCCAGCGCATGGCATACAATTCCAAGATGTCTGTAGCTGTCAGGCTTGTATCCGTACATAAAAAGACTGCCCAGTCGTGTTTGCCAACCTGTGCTTTGGTTGACTGGTCTGCACCACGGACAAACAATAAACGAACCGTAATCCATTGTGCATCGTCTTTCGGTGTCAGTGCTAGATTGAGCGCGACATCAACCACCTTCGCCTGGTAGCGTTGACCGGGGATGGTCTTCCATTGCTTGCGAATGCGGTGTTGGTAAAGAGCGTTGACATCCAGTGCGCGCCGAATCATTTTGCCATGTGTGTATTCACTGATCCGATACTTCAATTTGCTTTTCTTCATTCTCAAAATAGCGACCAAATTCGTTTCCTGACACAGGCGAATCATGGCTTTGCTTCCAAACCAGGCATCCGCAAGCAGATAACGACCGTCAATACCGGCTCGCAAAGCGCGCCGAATCATCGTGGCAACCATCGCAGGCTTTGTGTGTTGAACAGCCACGCGATAACGCTTGGCAGCGGTGCTGCGCCCATCGTTAAACGGCTGCGCTAATGCTTGCGCGTTCGTTTGACTGGTATAGCGTTCATTATCCAGCGGTACAAACCCGTCTTCACAGCTTAACCCCAGCGTCAGCACTTGTTGTCCCATCATGTGCCGTCCTGTGGTGTGGTCAAAGTGGCTGGAAATGCCAGGCATCTTTTTTCCAAAGCGTTGGACGATTGAGTCATCGACCACAAAGGCTTTTTTAATCGTGCGACGCAATGACTTGACGGCTTTATCAGCAATCAGTGTATGACAGCTTCGCCAGTTCAGGTCTTCTCGATTCATGGTGTCATACAACACATCTTTCCCCATTCCTTGCAGGCTGTCTCGAGAATACATGCCGATTGAATCCTGTTTGAGCCATAACCACAGCGATAAGGTGTAAACCACTGTGTCAATCGGAGACCCGGAGCGTTTGTGAAATCCTGCACGACGCAGGATGGTATTCATTCCAATCTGCTTCCAGAGTGTGGCAAACACATTGTCAATCAGCAGTCCGCTGTCTTGTAATAGATCAACGGTTAACGCTGGTAATGTCGGCAATTTTGAGGGATGATGCATCGGCGTCCTTTTGCGTTTTAGGTGATTTCAAGTCAACCTATATTATACGCTTTTAGGACGCACTTATCTTTTATAATCAATTGCTTGATGTGCTTTTGCGAACTCCGAAACTTTAGTACATAAGAATCATTCCACCTGAGTCAATTTTTCCTGGCTGTCCGCAATTGGCAGTTAGTGGCGGGCACATATCAGAATAATCAGCTGCTAATAACCAGTCACCTTACCTGCAATTGCTAACGCACAATCAAGCTGTTGACGGGTATGATAAAAATGCGGTGAAAAACGGATTCCACCACCGCGTAACGCGCAAATCACTCCATTGTCCTGCAATTGTTGATACAGAGTCTTGTTATCGACTGTTTTATGCTGAAACACCAGTATTGGCGACAACAATGCTGCTTCAGATGAGTTAATCAAATCCAGATCTGGATTTGATGCAATCACTTCTCGCAGGTAATCAACACACTCCAGCGCACTTTTTTCTACATGTTTCATTCCGGTTTCCAGCAATAACGACAGACTCGCTGAAAATGCATGTATCCCCAACATATTGCTGCTACCACATTCAAAACGCCGCGCTGACTTTGCAACAGTCCAGGGTTGGTTTTCGTAATTGCCACACTGTTCTATCATGTGCCAGCCGTATTGTGTCAATTGCAACTGATTACGTACATTGGGCGCTGTAAAAAACACCCCCAACCCTTCTGGTCCAAGCATCCATTTATGCCCGTCTGCCATGACAAAATCAGCTTGACAGGCTTGCACATCAAATTGCAACACACCCAAGGATTGAATTGCATCAATACAAAACAAAATCCCACGTTTTTTGCAAAATTCACCGATGCGGTTGATATCGAGACGAATTCCGCTACTAAATTGCACTGAGCTGATTGTAATCAGTTTGGTTCGGCGATCTACACAATCAAACAATGCCTGTTCCGGTGATGTAGTATCCGCTATTTCTGCTTCCCGAAAACCAACACCAAATCTCGCAAGTGATTGCCAGACAATACGATTGGATGGAAATTCCTGATTACTGGAAACAATGTTATCGCCATCGCGCCATTCAATGCCATAAGCAACCACTGATAATGCTTCTGAGGTATTTTTGACCAGCGCAATATCATCAACAGATGGCGCATTGACTAATTGTTGAAGTTGTTGATGAAGTAATTTTTCTGTTTGCAACCAGTTCAGATAATGTTGCGAGCCGCGCTCAACATTCTCATTAGCAAACGCATTGATCGCTTGACCTGTGCGCAGCGGTAATGGAGCAACAGCTGCATGATTCAAGTATGTTATTGAATCATTATGTGGAAATTCTGGATGGATATCTTGTTGCATAGTTGTCGTCAATTTGATCTGTACAACATTTAGCTAAAAACTAAATTAGCACATTAGAAAGGATTTTAATCTGATCAACAAATTTTCAATTCTGCAATCACTTGATGCGCCGTTTCCTGGGCTGAGTCCTGCCTAGTTTGCGTTGAGGAACATGAGGCAATCCGGTATGTTGCGTTTTGAAATGTTTGCCAGCTGCTGTTGATTTACCCTGATTGCGTGGCTGGCGTGCAGGTATAAGACTGCGTTCTC
This sequence comes from Methylococcales bacterium, assembly GCA_965224565.1. Taxonomy (GTDB): domain Bacteria; phylum Pseudomonadota; class Gammaproteobacteria; order Methylococcales; family DRLZ01; genus DRLZ01. The sequence continues at coordinate 2,754,503 of CBDCZN010000002.1, forward strand.
CGTTCCCAATTAAATCTGTTCGCCCCATTGCTTTGAGCGCATCGTGGATTACTTTCCAGTTTTCAGGGTCGTGATAGCGCAACAAGGCTTTATGTAAACGCCGCTGTTTAAGGCTTTTAATACTAGTCACACGTTCGGATTTATAGCCAACTTTTTTTAACGGATTTTTCCCTGAGTGGTACATGGCCGTCGCCGTTGCCATTGGCGATGGATAAAATGATTGGACTTGATCGGCTTTGAAATCATTGGTTTTTAGCCATAACGCCAATTCAACCATATCGTTATCTGTGGTTCCAGGATGTGCGCCAATAAAATAAGGGATTAAATACTGTTTTTTTCCGGCTTTTTTGGAGTAATACTCAAACATCTCCTTAAATCGATCATAAGCACCAATCCCCGGCTTCATCATTTTCGATAACGGGCCGCTCTCGGTATGCTCCGGCGCTATTTTTAAATAACCGCCAACATGCTTACTGACCAGCAGCTCAACATATTCGGGAGATTCAACTGCCAAATCGTAACGCAACCCTGATGCAATGGCGATTTTGTTCACCCCAGGCAATTGTTGCGTACGTTTATAAAGCTTAATCAAACTCGAATGATCGGTATTCAGATTGGAACAAATGCCTGGATACACGCAAGACGGTTTGCGACAGGCTTTTTCGATCTCAGGGCTTTTACATGCCAGACGATACATATTAGCCGTAGGACCACCCAGATCGGAAATAAAACCTGTAAACCCTGGAACATTATCCCGGATGGTCTCAATTTCCCGAACAATCGAATCCTCAGATCGGTTTTGGATAATCCTGCCTTCATGTTCTGTAATCGAACAAAACGTACAACCGCCAAAACAGCCGCGCATAATGTTAATTGAGAAGCGTATCATCTCGTATGAAGTAATCTTCTGACCAGCATGTTTAGGATGCGGCATGCGTGCATACGGCAGCTCAAAAACCGTATCCAGTTCATCGGTTGTCAATGGAATTGGCGGTGGGTTAAGCCACACTTCCTGATTATCATGACATTGTACTAGAGCCCGCGCATTATATGGGTTAGTTTCCAGATGTAACACACGTGATGCATGTGCATAGAGCACCGCATCTTTACTGACTTTATTCCAGGGTGGCAAACGAATCACCGAGCGCTGGCGATTAATGATTTGATCGCGTGGAACAAATTGTAATGTGGTTTCTCCGGTGTTTGTATCGTTATTGATCCTACAAGGTTTTCCAGTCGCCGCAGCGATCTCTTCTTCGGTCATATATGGATTAATATGTGCATCAACCGCACCTGGCCTGTCAACACGCGTTGAATCAATCAGCGTCCAGCCATCGGGTAGCTGATCAACTACAAATGCTGTGCCACGCACATCTTTAATTGTGGACACTGCCTGTCCTTGAGAGATGCGATAAGCAATCTCTACCAATGCTCGCTCAGCATTGCCATACAGTAAGATATCAGCCTGTGAATCAATCAGGATTGAACGGCGTACTTTTTCAGACCAGTAATCATAGTGACCAATACGCCGCAGACTGGCTTCAATTCCACCAATAATCAGCGACACATCGCTCCATGCTTCACGACAACGTTGGCTGTAAACGATTACAGCCCGATCCGGGCGCTTACCACTGACATTACCCGCTGTATACGCATCATCACTGCGCAGGCGTTTATCCGCCGTGTAATGATTGATCATCGAGTCCATATTGCCAGCAGTGACTCCGAAAAACAGATTGGGCTTGCCCAATGCCATAAAATCTTTCTTGGTACGCCAGTCCGGCTGATCAATAATACCAACCCGAAAACCTTGCGCCTCCAACGTGCGACCAATGACTGCCATACCGAAACTGGGGTGATCAACATAAGCATCACCGGTGACAATAATCACATCACAACTATCCCAACCCAGCGCATCCATTTCGGCACGAGTTGTCGGCAAAAATGGCGCTGGCTCAAAACATTCAGCCCAGTATTTAGGATATGAAAAAATTTGTCTGGATTGCATGGTGATTGTTATCGAGGTGTTTGTAAACCAGTTGTCACAGCTATATTAGCTCCAAAGTAACACATTACCGACACAAACAAACAGTTTAACTAAGGTGTGAACTGATTAAGAGCAAGAATTTGCAACTCCAAACCTAAACTCAGCAATTCCGGTACCAACCCACCCTAAAATAGTCATTATATTTATTCTGAATATTAATTTTTTAGTTGCGAATTCCATCAAAAACTGTTAAACAACTGTCTGCGATACATTTTCAATTAATAAGAAATAGGTCGCGCTGTGCTGGCATTTGCCTGCCCAGACACAACTCCTTTGTTACGGGTTAACAATAAAGACGATTGCTGGTGATGTACTGAAAAATACAGCGGATGAATGATAGTTTGTTTTCATCACAAAATTTTTCAACTTGGTCATTCACTGGCAAAAAAAACGAAGCGAGTCAACAACAATATTAAAAGTGGAGGAAATAATGAATGTTGAGGATCTAAAAGCATATGCTAACCAGTTGAAAAATGAGCTACTGAACAAACTCGGCTCTCTGCAACAAATTCTCACCAAGGCGCGCAAAGACTATTCAAAAGCGGGTGATTTGGAATCTTTTATCAAAACATTTTATAAAGAAGAGCTGCTGGATCAACCAGAACGTATCCCAATTGTAGCAATGAGTATATGGATGCTACTTTTAATTTTCCATTGGAAATTCTGGATTTTCTTTGTTTTTGGTATTTTACCAATCGTTTTTTACTATCTGCTGAAGGTCTTCAAAAAAGCACCTGCAAGTGAATATTAGACGGGTTTTAAAGGACAAAATAAGCTAACGGTGACAACTGGTGTGTCCGTATTCAGTAGCAACGAATACATGGGGTTGCCATGCGGCAACCACACAAGGTATGTAACTTTCGTGATCAAACCGATTTCGGAAATTATTATCGAGAAGGTTGTCCGAGAGAAGATTACGCGTTAACTGGATAGTGAACAGTTAACGCGCCCCACAAACCTTGATTTATCCACATCGTATCAATCACACTACGCGCCGTATTACTTGTTCACCAATTCTCAAATAATGATTCAATTGCCCAGATACTGGAATAACTGGTTGTTGAGTGATAGCCTGAGGTTGTAGTCCGCTAAATCCTCTAACATTAAATAAATCAGCGTGATCAGCCAACAGTTGACACAGGCTTTTAAAACGTTTGAACACAATCGGATCGAGTCGCTCTTGCCCTGCTGTCATTAAGTCAAAACTGTGCGCAACAATCACCACAGAATCCCACTCATCTTCAACAGCTTGAAACAAAATAGATTCCAACTCACGATACGAGCAAGTTGTCAGCTCCAAACAACGTAAATTGTGGTGATTGCTATCTCCAAATACGGTAACAGGATAAATAACCACTCCCTCCAACTCGGTTGGCTGTAACAATAATTGTTCTGGTAACACATCAGCTATTCCCAGCTGACTCAATTTATTGTAACTGGAGTCGATGCGAATACCATTGGCATGCAGTGCTTTTAAAGTATCGCGGTTAAAACCATAATTTCCCGCACGAAACGCATTGATGCCTTCAACCCCGGTTCGCTTGAATAAATCCAGGCCAATCTCTATCAAAGTTGTTTGCTGCTCAAGCGTAAAATCACACATGGATGTACTGTGCGGTAAATCTTCATCAAACAATTGGGTTTTTGATTCATTCACCCATTCAGGTTGAATCTGTAACTGAATGTCATGTCCGGCATCGCTAACTAATGAGACCACTTCTTGCAGTGGTTCCAGACCAAAATGCAGTGCAAATAGTGATTCCACAAAGAAGCTACCAGCCAACCCATAATCATTCAATACCTCAAATGTTAATGGCAAAGCACAATTGCCTTGTTTAGTGGGACCATAAATATAGCGTTGAAAGGCATCAGCAAAATGCAAACCAACCTCACCCCAGTCATTACAACTGGTTTGTGTGTTAACAGTAAAAAACACGTTTAACATAATGTAATCATTAACGAATGGTTATTTCTCCGTGTGATTTTATCAGATAGTCATTCTATTTTTCTCAATTAAGCAGCAAAACGCTGAAATTCTACTAATCTTAAATATAATGTTGTCAGATTCTGATCTGGCGAGCGATCGTATAATAGATCCACGGAGAATCCATGTCTGAAGATAAACCAATAAAAGCGGTAATCGACAATATATCTAAAGTGATTGTCGGTAAACATGAATCAATATTTTTTGCTACCGTTACATTATTGGCACGTGGTCACTTGTTAATTGAAGACGCGCCTGGCTTGGGTAAAACCATGCTTGCACGCTCCATGGCCAAATCATTGGCCGTTTCCTACAAGCGTTTACAGTGTACGCCAGACTTGATGCCTTCTGATGTGACAGGGGTGTCAATTTTCAATGATAAAACCCGTGAGTTTGAATTCCGCCCTGGCCCCTTATTCACCAATTTATTACTGGTTGATGAGATCAATCGGGCAACACCACGTGCGCAATCAGCACTATTGGAAGCAATGGCTGAGGCGCAGGTATCCGTTGATGGAAAAACCTATAAATTACGCAAGCCGTTTATGGTGATTGCGACTCAAAATCCAATTGAGAATCATGGCACTTACCCATTGCCTGAAGCGCAACTGGACAGATTCTTTATGCGCATTTCAATGGGCTACCCAACACTGACAGAAGAAGCTGAGATGATGAGCATGCAGCGTGAGTCTCATCCAATCAATTCCCTCGAATCAGTGATGACATCAGAACAATTAATTGAATTACAAGAAAAAGTAGCTCACATTCATGTCGACACTGACGTGATGCGTTATATTGCCGCAATTACCCAGAAAACCCGAGAACATGAGTCTCTTGCCTGGGGTGCAAGTCCAAGAGCATCACTGGCAATGATGCGTGCAGCACAAGCGGCAGCGTTAATCAAGGGCGAACCATACGTTGACCCATCACTGGTCAAGCTGATTGCCAAGCCAGTGCTATCTCACCGCTTAGTGGTTAAACCACAAATGCAAGTCGAACAGAGTGCGGATTATATTGTCACGTCGATACTGAATAGTGTGCCAGTCCCAGTAGCTACCAGCGAAAATGTTGCATGGAATTCCAGCGCATCTTAAGCGAAGACGATGACACGACTTCCTGGCTTGAACAAAGACTCGCCAGATTACAATTAAACTGGTTTCTCTCTGGTTTAAGTGTGATCTTGCTATTGGTGGCCTGGAATCGTGGTATCGCCCTTCTCTATGGCATGGTGGCACTGATTGTTGCAACATTGATTGTTGCCTGGATTGCTCCACGTTGTAACTTGCTTGGTGTCACTGCACGACGCGCTGTTCCTGCTACTGCTGTGGAAGGCGAGAAAGTAAAAATCACTCTAGATCTAAAATCATCTGGCTGGCTGAGTCGTTATTTAATTGAAGTCTGGGATTGGTTACCCTTCGCGACCGAGAATCATCAGCAATCAATGACTTTTGTGCCGATGCTTTCAGGTCAGCAGTCGATGACTGTGTCGATACCTTGCGATTTACGTGGAGTCCATCAACTTGGCCCTTTAGTACTTAAAACAGGTTTCCCACTGGGCATTAGTCGCCGTGAACTAGAAATCCCTGATAGTCATGCAAGTATTATTGTCTATCCGCAACCATTAACAATTCATCAATTCGACATCGGTACTTATCGCAGCAATCAAGCCGATGAAGCGCATGTGCAACAACACAGTAAAGGACATGATGAGTTTGCCGGGGTTCGTGAGTATCGTCATGGCGATGGGATGCGGCATATTCATTGGCCGTCCAGTGCACGCCGCGGTGAATTAATCGTACGCGAATTTCATCCACTCACCACCACTCATTTAAGTGTGATACTGGATTTAAAAACAGGCACTGATATAGGCTCTGGCAAACATTCAACCCTGGAATATGCAGTAAAAATAGCAGTCTCACTGGGTGAGTATGCGTTACGCCAAGGGATCCCTTTCAGTTTGTCTGGCAGTAATCAGCATCTGGAATCTATACAAAGCTTTAAAAGCCCAGCACAGCGCCAGGATTTGCTGGAATCACTGGCTTGGGTAAAGGCTGATGGTGAGAGTGATTATCAGCAGATAATACGTCAGTTCGTGGCCCAACAAAGCACTGGTGGCAGTGTGATACTGTTTGATAACGGACAAATTGATCTGCAATCCAGTGTGAATACATTATTGGCAAGACATTATCAGCCAATTATCTATCGTTTTGATGTGCCGACTTTTGAATCTAAACGTTTCCAGTCAGCATTTGTGCGTGCCAATGAACGTGGCATTCCAGTCTTTATTATTCAGCACGGAACAGATTTAGCGAGATTATTTCAATGAGTGGAATGGCCGGTTCCGAACGTCTAGTCACGTCAAAAATTTATATCACGCTATTCATCGCTTTACTGGCTACAGTAACAGCGCAAGCCAGTCTGCGCGCATCGTTATTTGAATTGCCGTTGCACATACTTGGCTGGGGAGTTTTATTGGCTCTGGGTTTAACCGCTGGCTGGGTGGCTGCGCGCGGGCGGCGTGATGGAGACCAAGGCATACAGAATTTTGTTACATTGATTGGGATCAGCGTATTTATCTACCAAAGCATGTCCAATAGTATGGATGTTGCACTGTGCTTATTGTTGGTCTGGCTACTGATTGCAATGTGTATCCGCCTGACTAATCGTAGAACATTGTATTTTGTGTTGCTATCGTCATTCTGTTTGATTTTATATGCAGCATCACTGAGTAAAGACAGCTTATTTTTGATTTATATGCTGATTTACGTGATGGCAATAGTAGTCACTCTAGTGCTGGATTATTACAGTGCACGCATCCATCAGTCACTTGCTGCAGATAATGAGCACCAAAGCGCCATACCAGCCATTCGCACTGGTTTCATCATCGGGTTGCCCATTATTCTTATTACCACTGGCATGTATTTATTAATACCGCGCCCGCCCGCCGCACATTATGGATTTTTCCCGGCTGGTGGTGATAATTACTATCATGATGGAGCATGGCAGGAAACGGCAAAAAATAATGACATCAATGGCGATTCACAACAAGAAAGTGATGATCTGGCTGGCGATGATCCGCAGGATAGCAATGATGATTTAACTCAAACTGCCAATGACCCGGATATCGTCCAATTTCCAGGATTTTCCCAGAGTTTTTCACTGAATAACCAACTACGACCAGATATCAGCAATGACAACTCTGGTGATGGAATTTCAAATGACATTGTACTGTACATGCAAGGATCCAGAGGCCAATATTTGCGTGGCGCAGTGTTTGATCATTTTGACGGAAAATCCTGGCACACCACTCACCAACGCACTATAAAGCGTAGATTAGAGGATGGGAAACTGGTTCTCAAGCAGACCCGACAAGACACTCTGCTAAATCAATATACAATCACCATGCGTAAAGCGCATAGTGGCAAAGCACTGATTGTTATTCCACCAGAATCTGTCGAATTACGCTTCCCTGGCAGCGTCATCGCCCAGGATTCCTATGGTGTCTTATATTCGCCCAAACGCATCAAGCCAAATACCATTTACTCAGTCCATATACCGGCTAAAACTCGACCGGGTCGTCCCTATATAGAACAACCAACTGAACCAGATACGACAGAGTATCTGCAATTACCCGATCAACTGCCAGCACGTATCACTGAATTATCAAATACAGTATCTGCGGGACTTTCTTCATCATTGGACAAAGCACTTGCAATGGAAAAATACATGCGCAGCGAATTCAAATTTTCATACCAGACTATCATGTCACAAAACAAGATTCCGCTGGATGAATTTTTATTTGAAACCAAATATGGACATTGCGAATATTTTGCCACAGCACTGACTATATTATTGCGTGCACAAGATATCCCTGCCCGTCTGGTAACCGGATATTCAGTGACCACATTCAACCCGATTACTGGCTATTACGAAGCCCGTGTATTGGATGGTCATGCCTGGGTGGAAGCCTGGATAGCAGGAACCGGTTGGGTAACCTTTGAACCAACTGCAGCGTATGCACTGCCTAAGGAAACACCTCCAGTTGACCCCGCTCAAGCAATGCAAGACTATTACGAAAAATTGAGTATCACCGCCGATCAACTGGCACCTGGCTCGGCTGAAGCCAATTTATACGCATCGCTTCAATGGTTCTTTGAACAATTCAACCTGATTGTCCACGCCACATGGCAAACAGTTAAAACCGTAATCATTACTCTGGGAAGCTTTCTAGCACACAATGGCTGGTGGATGTTTTTGACTGGTTTACTCGGTTATCTCGCATGTTATTACTTAAACTACCGAATTAAAATAATGTTGGCTTGTAATCGAGTAAAACGTCACCCGGAATCTAACCCGGCACAGTTAATGTCGCATTGCTACGACGAGATAGAAGCGTTGCTTAGCAACTATGGTCATCCTCGCGATCCAAGCTGGACACTGCGTCAATACAGACGAGAAATAATTCGAGCATTTCCACAATTAAAAACCAGTTTCACTACAATCTGTTATGCATACAACACTCTACGCTATAGCCCACAAATGCCGGACAACGCTATTGACACAGGAATCCCTGCAAGCACTATAAAATCGGCAACACTGGAAATATTGAAACACCCATTTCCAACACCCATTCCAGCAAGACGATTATTACACCCAGTGCTCATATTATTCAGGCAGACTGAAAAAGATGAGGAATTGTTCGGTGATAAAGCATAATTAGCAATATACCCTCTGTATTACCCAACAGCTGCGTTGAAAGAGCTCACCTACAGAAATCGGTCTTATAATACCAATCCCAATATATATTTATGTTAAAATAGCCCACTGTCTAGAACAGAGACATCGAATCACATCAGGTTGGCTGACAAACGAGTTCCACGCCTCACAACAGCTCGTCACAATATCATCATAATCTTTAAAACAGCGATTCGCCCAATATTTATCCCGAAGTTGCTGCCACACTTGTTCGACCGGGTTGAGCTCTGGCGAATAGGCGGGTAATGGAAGCAGTGATAGGTTGGCTGGACACTTCAATTGCTTGCTCATGTGCCAAGCCGCCCGATCAATCACAATGACCGCATGCCGCCCCGTCTCGACCATTTGAGTTATCCCATCAAGGTGATGCTGCATTGCCTCAGTATTGGCATCCGGCATCACTAAGGCATAGGCGCTGTCCTTGCCAGGGCACACAGCACCAAACACATACGCGGCTGTAAACTGTTGTTGTCGAACCACGCGCGGTCGTGTCCCTTTCTCTGCCCAAATACGCGTGAGTGTCCCGCGTTGTCCAACGCGGGCTTCATCTTGAAACCAAATGTCAACCTGATCAAAGGACACTGCCTTGGGTAGCACGCTTAAAATCTGGTCGGCGAAGTTTTTTTAAACGCGTCTTGAACCGCTTGATCCTGTTGCGGGTGTCTGGAACGCACGGTGATCCAGACCAGGCCCAAACGATGCAGCAGATGATAAACGCTATTCAAGCAGCAATGCACATCAAATTGTTCCGCCAATAACGCACGAATCGTGTGCCCAGTGATGCGGCCCCCTTCACGTTGCTCGCTCAATGCAATCACCGCAGCTTTAAATTGTTCTTCTTGATCCGCGGCGAGTTTACGTGTCGCCCCACTGCGTGGGCTCTCGCGTAACCCATCGATTCCATCAACTGCAAATCGCCTGATCCAACCTTGGACTGTGGTTAAATGCACCTCTAAAAATTGGGCAACTTCACGATAAGTGTATCCATTATTCAGGTGTGTCATCCCAAGAAATCGAATCCGTGTGGACGCATGGGCTTCCGTTCTGGCCAGAGATGTAAAATCGATCTCCGCCATGGATTCTGGTAGGTGTCTTTGTCGTCTGATGACGTCCTCCTTTTCATAATTAACATTAAATTGTTATTGTAACTCAATATTGTTTAATGATAAATATATTTGAATTGGTTTAACTCAGTGATACCTTTTCCCATCAGTCAAACTCAAGATCATCTATCACAATCAAATTGTGATAGATGATCTTGCCGGGCAATTGTTTCCGTATTTAACCATGGTGGAAGGCATCAATCTCTGTGCGCAAACCTTTAGCAAAGATGTAAAAGCGCTGTCCTGTTGTGCCGGCTAATGATGAATGACAGTGATCACAATAGCAAACTGATCAGACTCTCAGTACTAGCTGAAAAAATCGAGGTGAGTGTTCACTGCATCAGAAATTATGCTGTTAACCACGTGCTTCAACAATGATACGAGCATGACAATTGATCTGTTCTTGAGATAATCAATATTTAATTATTGACAAATTCGCAATAGAATTGCATATTATCCGCAACATGTGGATTGAGCGCGAAATATCATCTCTGATTAAACAAATTCATGCTGAGCGGCCAGCGCTGTTGTTGACCGGCGCCCGTCAAACTGGAAAATCAAGTTTATTAAGTCGTTTATTTCCTGAGTTTCCATATGTTAGCCTCGATGTCCCTTTAGAGGCCAGACAGGCGAGCGAGAATGGTTCTTTTTTTCTGGAAACTCACGGAATACCACTCGCTATCGATGAAATTCAATATGCACCTGAATTATTCCGGTCTATAAAAATTCGCATCGATCAATACAGAAGCATGTCAGGACAATTCATCATGACCGGTTCTCAACAGTTCTCACTGATGAAGGGTGTATCAGAGAGTCTCGCAGGACGAATTGCAATCCTCAATTTGCACACATTATCTGCCAGAGAGCTAGCCAGACATTATAAGACAAGTCCAAAGCAAGAAAAAATTCTTGAATGGATCATCAAGGGCGGATACCCGGAAATCTATCAACACTCACTGGAGCCAAATCGTTTTTTCAGTGATTACATGGCAACCTATATCGAGCGCGATGTACGTCAGCTCATCAATATTCGTAATCTACGCGAGTTCGACCAATTCATGCGGTTGCTAGCTCTGCGCTCAGGTCAGATATTTTCAATGAGCCGACTTGCCACCGAAATCGGTGTCAGTACCAACACTATTAAAAGCTGGATCGGTGTATTGGAAGCATCCAACATTATCTACCTGCTTAAGCCCTATTATAAAAATTTTGGCAAACGGATCATCAAATCGCCAAAACTGTATTTTATGGATACTGGTCTGCTTTGTTATTTGATGAACATTCAGACCACAGATTCATTACGGAACAACCCGTTACTCGGTGCGATTTTTGAAACCTATGTATTAGGACAATTGCTACGAAACTTTCACAATCAAGGTATCGCGGACGAGCTCTATTACTTCCGTGACAAGGACGGCAGAGAAGTCGATTTTCTAATCCCAGAAGGCAATCTGCTCAACCTGTACGAATGCAAATGGCATGATGAAAGTGGCGAGATACCGAAAAACATCAAAAAAATAATCAACATATTCGGTGAAGAAACAGTAAAACAGATCTGCACCCTGACAACAGCGCCTCAAAACACACCCATCAGCCCAACTTTCAGAGTCAGTAATGTAATTGATTTGTAAGGGTAAAAAGTACTTATTTTCCAGATACAAGAAAATGCCTGATTATAATTTCCTGTTGCACCTGAATCCAGTCATTTGTTGAAGTAAAAAGCCACCAATATTTATTCAAAACATTGATCGCGAACTGTTGATTCTGTACTAACCAGATTCATTTTTTTCCTCCATTCCCGAAACTGCGATACAAAGCTGTACATGGCTGGCAACACGACCAGGTTAATGTCAACATCGTTAACAAACCTCCCAACATCGGGGCTGAAATCTGGTGAGTCACGTCGAAACCAGTACCTCTTGCTCTACAAAATGGGAATCAAACCGGCCATTGTTGATGCAGCAATCATTGCAACTAGACGCGCACGCATGAAGGTGGATGATTGTGCGGCTTCCCTGATATCTGCTACCGATAATGGTTCATTACTTGCCGCACAGCGTTTTTCAATTTCCATATCAATCAATCTGTCGCCTTTTTCCACCATCAGACATAATGCGGATCAACGCGTGACCAAGATCAACGACAGAACAGCTGGAGGAATGTTGTTTAACACCTAATCTTTGTTTTTAACAGTGGCAATACGCGGGCGCAACTGTAGGCTGTAAAACATCTCCAAATAGCGCTGGGATTCAGCCCGCTCCACTCCAGTGATGTATTTCCAGAATCCGTAAATGCGTGACAATGTCATCATGCGTTCGGCATACCGCTGCCAGGTATAATGACTTTTGACACGCTGTAATGCCCCTTCCGATATCTGTTTCCACAGCTTGGGATCTGTTTTGCATGTGACAAAAAAATCAGCAATCTTTTGTGCGGCAACGTCACCGTGATTGGGATCGATATGATAACCAGAGATGCCTTCTTCTATGATCTCCAGCGGCCCGCCAAAACAGGTAGCAAAAGTTGGTAGACCAGTACCCATCGCTTCAATGACGGTCAAGCCAAAGGCTTCAAACAGCGCAGGTTGCACAAAGGCTCCCTGCCGATCTGCCACGAAGCGATATAGCTCTCCATTTCGCTCTCGATCAACCTGGCCTTCCAGCCAGCGCACCTGTCCATCCAGCTTGTATTTATCCATCAACTGGTGCATTTTTTCCAGCTGGGCACGTTCTTCGGTATCGCTGGAACGGTTTGGATCAAGATAGCCTGAAGCAATTAACAGATTGGCTTCTTTGCGCAAGGCATCACTGCGGCCATACCACTCCAGCAGGCCAGTGATATTTTTAATGCGATCCATGCGTGCCATGGTGAATAACAACGGTTTGTCTGCATCGACAATGTCACCACGGCTTGATCCGGCAATCGGCTTGCCAAACACCAGTTCTTCGATTTCAGGCAGCAGGTGACTCAGGCGGCGTTGTTCTTCAGTATAAGAGAAATAGATCGTATCATCAGCACCGGGTGAGACAATATTGAACTTGGGATCGTAGACATCAATGCCATCAACCACACGATATAATTCTGGCATGGTAAACGCGTGATGAGCCTCATATTGTCCAATGGTTTCTTCGGTGCCAGCAATCTCCTGATAAGTACTGGCAATAATGAAGTCGGCCATATTCATCGCCAGTAAATCCACGCTAAACTGACAAGAGAAGTGGTACTGCTCTTCGTTTTCCTGCCAAAAAAGATCTGAATACAGGTATTTGGTTTTTTCCAATGCATGCGCGATATTGCACTGGGTCACTCCCAAGCGATGTGCCATGAGCGATGCGACCAGATTACCATCCGAATAGTTACCAACAATCAAACCCGGTTTTCCACCGAGTTCAGCCAGCAATTCTCGTTCAGCATCCAGGGTATAACGTTCCATGTAAGGCCAGACTTCGAAGCGGGATATCCATTCCTGTACAATCTGGTCTCTTTCAGCACGAAACGGGACTCGCAAAATTACTGCATTTTTGGAACCTGCAATGGGCTCTATACGCTGATCGCAACTTGTTCCCTCAGCTTCAGGAATGAGTCGGGTTAGAACCACAATCTTCGGCTCAATATCCAGCCCTTGAACTTCCAACCGTTGTTTCATATCCTGTTCCAGAGCGCGCACCTGATCCAGTATGTAAACGACTTGACCACCGGTATCAGGCCTGCCCAACACATCCGCTTGACCGAACCAGCCATGCGGAGACATGATTGCTACTGAAAAAATCATCGGGATGCGACTAAGAAATGCTTCGAGAGCATCCGGTGACGGTGCTTCAAACAATTCCAGCAACAGTTGAAATGTCTCTGAAACACGTGCCGCATCACCACCCCAGCCTGCCTCAAAACCAAGACCTCGCAATTCGTTTTCCAGCAAAGCCCAGCTGGTATCCGCTTGCTGGGTTTTAAGATAACCTTCGGCGCTGCGCAATGACCGACGCAGAGTTGCAACATCTCTGATACCTGTGTTGAGCATCAACTGTTGACCCTGATAACTGTGGATCTGTAGAAAATCCACCAGTTTCTGTACACCTTCACCTCGGCTGTCAAACAGCTCGCTGGATAAGCGCTTACACAGAAAATCTGCACCCCGTCCGATAGAACGCGCCTCGCTAGGTTTCTTAAACTCACGGGAAAAAGGTTCCAGATCCACTTCTAGCATCCACTCATCGGGACTGGTCTTGCCTTGTCCTGCTAACTGCTCCTTAAAACGTAGAAATTCGCTAATTGAAATTTGTTCGGCATCCATGGCTTCCAGATGAATACGCACGTAGAACCAACGTCCAATGCGGCGGCGTACGGCGAAACAGAACCAGTTGGCATCCAGAGCTGCTTCCTGACTGGCATGGATAACGTCAGCTAGAGGACTATCGGCAAGTGTACTATCAACTGCGCAGAGTTGAGAGAAACCATCTAGAAGGTCGCTTCGCAAAAAAAAACGTCGATCAGTAGCAAGAAAATGATGTAGCACCTGATGTGCCTGACTATGGTTTTCACGCAGATAAGTGTGCAGCGAGTCCACAAATTCTTGTTTGTTTTTATTGTTCAAGTTTTACTCCAGTTTTCAATATAGGGCTTATAAAAATTTTTGTGAGAGGGTGTAGCACCGCGAATCCCCACGACAGCGCTAGCGAAAGTTGTCGCTCGTTTGAGGCTCATTTCCATATCCCAGCCTGAAAGCAGTCCAAACAAAATAACTGAGCTAAACGCGTCGCCTGCTCCAACCACGTCGACAACAGAAGTGTTTGTTTGTGGCTCAACACGATAGATTGTCCCATCTGCGGTTCGCGCCAGAGCTCCTTCTTCACCAAGGGTAACAATCAGTAGCGATAGTTCGCAGGCTTCCTGAAGCGCTTTCATCTGGTCTTCCTGCTCCCCATCGATGGGAGACAGTTCGTGCAATTCAAGGCTATTTAACTTCACCCACTGTGCAGCCTCAAGCTGTAAACTAACGGTATATCTGTCCCACCAGGGGTCACGAAGATTAACATCAACAAAGACAGGCAAATCCAGTCTTGTACGCACTGCATTCAGAGCTTCTCGAGACAATAGGTTGCGCATGATAAGACTCCCTTCATAGAGAAGAGCTCCATCAGTCACTTCTGCAACCTCGTTTTCATCAATAAAATCGTAAGCCTGGTCGATTACAATTTCGTATGATGGCTCGCCGTTTTCGATCTCAATCTCAACGGTTCCGGTAGGATTTGTTGAGTCCATCTGTAACCCAGAGACATCCATCCCCCAATCCCGCATCGAGTATCGAACGCGTCGACCGAGCTCGTCATCACCAACACGACTGATAAACAAAGGCTCCATGCCGAATGCTTGCAAATGCCAGGCGACATTGAATGGTGCGCCTCCGAGTACCTGACTATCATCAGGAAAATGATCAAATAATACCTCGCCGAAAATCACTGGTTTTGCCATATTGAATCCTAACGATTGTTTTGTAACGTCTCAGTAAGCCCAGACTTGTTCCAAACAAGATCCGTTATTACAGGTCTGCCGTACGGAGCATGTGGGCATCTATATGCCGTTCGAGTACTAAAATATTGCAGTGATTGGATACAAAGATGAATACGCTGATTAGTTACGTTTTTTCATGATTAATTGACCACCAGTTTTCCGTCTCTGGAATAAAATGAGCCAGACCTTCCAATATTCCAGCGCTGTAATGTCCGTTCATATCATGAAAATTCCCGACGGCAATATATAATGCGTCTGATGTTTTCCCGGCTGCTGCTTGATCTTGCGCTAGCGTTCGCACTTCACTGCTTGCATTGGCAACCAGCACTGAATGCAGCGAACTGGTCAACACTTGCAAATCATTTCCACTGTCACCCGCAAAAACGGTATCTGTCAGGGCAAAATTCTTTTGCTGCATCAAAAACTCTATTGCATGCAGTTTGGTTGCTCTTTGAGGAAGCACGTCCAGCAATCCAACCTCTGCAAGTTCATCCACACTCCACACCAGACTGGCAGATACACCTTGTTGAGTAAGACGTGTCTGCATTGTTTTAATCAGTTGTGAAGAATCACTATCCAATGGAGTATAGTAGCTGAGCTTATGTACAGCCTGTTTAGATGACTCCTGCAATGTAAGCTCGCTGAGATCAGTAAATAGTTGATGGATCTCATTGTGAGTCAAATTGACCCAGTCTGGAGCAATCTCTTCACTCCAATTATTCCAGGGTTGCCATTGCGATGCGGCAATTTCATAAATGCTGGCGCCGACATCGGCAACAACATAGTCGGGTGTTGGCAATGAATATTCTTCAATGGCCTCTTGCACCAGTACTCGGTGACGACCAGTCACATAGGCCAGGGTGACTTCAGGACGCGCTGTCAGCCTCGCAAAACTCTGGCGTGCTCCCTCTGATTCAAGCTGGGGCCCATTGGGCAATAAGGTGCGATCCAGATCGGTACACAGCAGAATTTTTCGACTCATTCAGACTCCCAGGACTCACGAAAAAAATCGTAATGATCAATGGCTTCCAAAATACCTTGTGCATAAGGTTTTTTAGCAAAATAAATGTTCTCTATATCAGTCAGGCCAGACAACTCCTCTTCATGTCGATTGGCCACTACGACTGCGAGTGTATTGCCTCGCATCATATCTTCGTCAGCTCCGGAGCCGCCTGCAGCGAGAACATGTTCCAGAGGAATATCCCACTGACTGGCAAAATATCGCAGAGCAAATCCTTTAGATGCCCTCACCGGAGTGATGTCCAGATATTGCCCGAACGCGAGAGACGTATTTACAGTTTGATCCTCCTGATGCAGTAGACCGATAATTTCGTCCAGACTGGGAGCTTCATCCGGATCGATATAGTAACTGATTTTGAAACGACTCTGCTCAATTTTCGGCTGCAATTTGATCCCTGGCAGTTCAGCTAAAGTACGACGCACTATCTGGGGAGTCCAAAGATGATCGATATGTTTCTTCCATGCAGTGTCATTTGTCAGGTTAGGTGCATAATGAATCTCGGTACCCAGACTGGTAATTAATACATCTGGCTGAGGAATTCGGTAACGCCTGATGATTCTTAGAGCTGCATCAAGCCGTCGACCAGTCGCAATTCCAAAAGTTGCCAATTTACGCTGGTCACGAATGACCTTGCTAAATTCAATCAGCGAGTCCGGATCCCCCAACAGGTTCTGATCCAGGTCGCTAAAGATAGCCCGGTCATGGTGGCGCATGGGACGACGACCGATAACAGCTTTGGGAGGGATAGTACCCTGCTCCAATATCGGACTGAGTTGTTGCAGATACTCCTCTGCATGAGCTGGCCAGGAATAGTGTGTGCGTACTCCCTTCAGGCCATTGTCCGCCAACTGCTGCCAAGCCTTGTCATCACTCAGAATCTCGATTAAGGTTGCTGCGATAACTTCTGTATCCAGAGGATCGATTAAATAGCCATTTTTACAATTACCAATAATGTCCCTGGGACCGCCATCTTCCGTTGCTACAATTGGCAAACCACTGGCAGCTGCCTCGATTAGCGTCAGACCAAAAGGTTCAGTTAATGCGGGATTAATAAACACACCTCTGGAGACAGCTGCCAGTCGGTACAAAACTGCCACTTCATCCTGTTGATGATGTTTAGGATAGGCGACTTTGCCATAAAGATCATACTGGTCGATAAGCAACAGTAATTCGGTCAACAAACTCTGTACGGCGGATTCCATTTCATGAATGTCGTCCCGATTACCAGCGATGATGACCAGATTTGCCATTGCCTGCAAGACTTCAGATTTACCGTATGCCTCAATCAATGTCGTTATATTCTTGCGTTCATCGGGTCGTGATATGGCAAGAATCAAGGGCTTATCAGGCATCCGCAGAAACCGCTTCAGTTCTGCGGCCATAGCGCTTTCGCCTTCGGAACCGTCTGCTGGCTGAAAGTAATCCAGATCGGTGCCTGGTGGCACCACCCGCATCAACTCCGGCTGATAGTGATCATAGAGACCGTATTGCTCCTCAATCTCTTGGGATGTGCTAGTAATCACCAGCTCGGCAGATGCCAGGGTTTCTTCTTCTGCCTGAATACGCCGCGAAATGTTATAACGTTCCTCAATCTGGGCAGGTTTTAATCCGGTTGCCCGAAGCCTTGTGCGCTTAACCCGTCCCAGCGAATGACCAGTGTGAACCAACGGGATACCTAACTGACTCGCAAGGCGAATGCCAATATAACCCGAATCCGCATAGTGACTGTGAATAACACTTGGAATCTGGTCGAGTTCACTCAAATAATTTAGCGCATTATCAGCAAAAGTATCAAGATGATCCCAAAGTTCTTCTTTAGGAAGATACTCTTCCGGCCCCGCGTCCAGACGGATGATTTGTACGCCATTGCCAAGCGATTCCAGTGGATTGGAATAATCACGACCTATTTCCGGATCAACCACTCTGCGCGTCAGTAAATCAACTCTGGAAACTTCCGGGCAGGCACCCAGTGCTACCGCCAACTCCAGCACATACTTACTCTGACCGCCGGTATCAGCATCACGACCCAGTTCCATTTCACTGCCACGAATCAGCCCGTGTACACTAATTAGAACAATGTGAATCTGTTTTTTCTGTACACTCATAATTTTCATGCTCAGATAAAATCATTGTTTATAGTACTTCAATTACTGCTAACACCAAAATTTGTCGGGCAAAACTATCAACACAAGGTTATACACTCATGTACATGTCTTGCTGATTTCTTGCTTTTCGAAAATGTAATCTTGCAAAAATATTCAGTGGGGCTTACAGTGCTTATGATTTCACATTGATAATCTATTTTCTATACAGACAACAATAATAATTATTCATACAAGCGGTAATGAAACTCAACGATTCACAACAGCGCACCTCTAATCCACTAACATCCAGACAATTGTTTGAGATCAGCCAGAAGATTAGCAACTCATTTAATCATCAAATTTCGAGTGACAGTTCTGAACTGGTCATTCTACCTGTCGATCCATATCATCTATACGCTTATTGGCATCTCGATAACCAACAATTGATCAATGCTAAAACTGATAGTAATCAACAACTTTTATTGAAAATAAATTGGCAAAGTGAGCAAGACAGAAGACAGGATCAATCAAAATTATGGTTTAACGTTGACCTGGATGCCACCCAGAACCAGCAAAAAATACGCCTGCCCGTCGATGCCAGTCATTATTCAGCGATAATTGGAATACTCGATGAAAATCAATGCTGGAACAGTTTAGCTCACTCTAATACCATTCACATTCCTGCAGCATCTATGCAGCCTAAAATCCAGAAGATGCAATCGGCACAAACAAACAATGTAAAACCCACGAACGCCGCCAATAACAAAAAATCAGCAGAATTGGCAACGAATCCTATCCATGATGAAGTGTTGATTGATACCAAAATTAAACAGATTGTGCTCAAACAATACGCTATAAATGACGCTGATGGACTATTCGGAACTGAAGCATTCACTACGGGTTCTGACAACACAATCCAGTCAGAAAAAGATTATGACGAAAATTTGATCGACACCTTAATTCAGCAAACATTACACACAAAAGACTTGATTTCCAAGATAGAAAACAACACTTTCAGTCTCAAATCACACTTCGCAGCCAGTAATTTTTCTGGTCAAAACTTTCATTTATAGTCATCATGGCAAAAGGATTTCTGAGCATCGTTCTGCATGCACACCTTCCTTATATTCGGCATCCGGAATACCCAAGTTTTTTTGAAGAAAACTGGCTTTTCGAAGCCATCACTGAATGTTATATGCCATTGCTCAACACACTGGATCGTCTACACCAGGATCGGGTTGATTACAAACTGACACTTTCTTTATCACCAACCCTAATCACCATGTTGCGTGATGAATTATTACTCACCCGCTATCTCAAACACCTTCACAAATTACTGGAACTGTCCGACAAGGAGATAGGCAGAACCCGCAAACATCCTGAGCAACATAAATTGGCGCGCCTGTACCGCCGCTTTTTTTGCAACACACTGGATACCTTTCAGAATCAATATGACAGCGACTTGTTAAGTGCTTTTAAAAAACACCAACTAACGGGTAATCTTGAATTAATAACCAGCGCTGCTACTCACGGTTTTTTGCCGTTACTCAGCAACAGTGAAAGTGCTGTGCGCAACCAGGTCAATGTCGGAATTGCCACATTCGAGCGTCATTTTGGCAGTACTCCAGCTGGCTTTTGGCTACCCGAGTGTGGCTATTATCCCGGTCTGGAAACGCTACTCGATGATGCAGGCATTCAGTACTTTTTTACCGATACCCACGGCGTTATGCACGCCAGTCAACAACCTGATTTTGGCGTCTATGCACCACTCGATTGTGGTAACGGAGTGATGGCATTTGCGCGAGATCAGGATTCATCGCGCCAGGTGTGGAGCGCTCAGGAGGGATACCCCGGAGATTTTGATTACCGCGAATATTATAGTGATATTGGCTTCAACCTTGATCTGGACTATATCGCACCTTATATTCTCGATGGAAAAACCCGTATTCATACCGGGATCAAATACCATCGCATCACTGGCCACGATACTCAGAAACAACTCTATCAACCGCGCCAGGCATTGGAAAAGGCTCGGATACACGCTCAGGATTTTATCAAAAAATGCCAATACCAAATTGACCAACTGAGTACTAATATGAATCGCCCACCGATTATCGTTGCTCCTTACGATGCCGAATTGTTTGGTCATTGGTGGTTCGAAGGGCCACATTGGCTGGAGCAGGTGTTGAGACTGACCAATCAACAAAGCGACAGTGTTCAATCTATCAGTTGTGGCGATTACCTGGCTGTCCAGCCACTTAACCAAGTTGCTACTCCGTCGGCATCAACCTGGGGTAATGAAGGCTATTCCAGTTTCTGGATTAATGAAGCCAACGACTGGATTTACCCGCATTTGCATCAAGCTGCCACTAAAATGGAGAAATTAGCAACGGATTTTGCCAATACCCCAGAGCAGTCTCTACTGGAAAGAGCCTTGAATCAGGCAGTTCGATCTTTATTGCTGGCTCAGGCATCCGATTGGCCATTCATCATGAAATCCGGTACCACCATTGACTATGCGCAAAAAAGGATTACAGACCAGCTGGCTAGATTTAATTACTTACATGATACAATCCATAGCGGTAATATAGACGAACACTATTTGACTGGTCTGGAACAGATGGACAATATTTTCCCTGACATAGATTTTCGGAATTATTGTCCCCAGACGCAGAACACCACATGATTCTGAGGTGGACTGCGAACACTCTGGATAACTGCTAAGTAATTGATTGACAAATGACAAAGAAAACCACCAACAAACCCAAATCAAGTTCAACCAAGAGCAGCAGTACAGCAAACAAAATTGCTAACACGGAAGCGCAAACACCTGAGAAAAAAATAACTCCAGCTGCCCGTACCACTGCTGCGACTGTTCCACCAAAAGTCAAACAGCCAAAAACTAAACAACAACCTGCAGTATTTAAACCAAGCCCAACCAAACCTGCGCACAATCAGCATGCGGATAAACAATTACCGATAACCCCTATACCAGCCGATAAAACCAACTCTACTCCACCTCCGGTTCCTGAAACTTCAAAGTCACAATCACAACAAAAACAGCAACACACTAATCATCAGAAAACGATAGATGACTATCAACACCCAGGCCCCCAGTACGCTCCAAAATATATCGTACAAATCACTCCGGAACTGGCACCACTGGCAAAAGTAGGCGGACTGGCAGATGTGGTGACCGGATTAAGCCGGGAACTGGAAATGCGCGGCAACAGCGTCGAAATTATCCTGCCAAAATACGATTGCATGCGTTATGACCACGTCTACGGTTTGTCTGTTACCTATGACGACCTCTGGGTTCCCTGGTATAACGGGCACGTGCATTGCACAGTGTGGTTTGGTTTTGTACATGATCGTAAATGCTTCTTTATCGAACCTCATTCACCGGAGAATTTTTTTAATCGTGGTGCCATTTATGGTTTTGATGACGACATTTTGCGTTTTGCATTCTTCTCCAGAGCAGCGCTGGAGTTTATGCTCAAGTCCGGCAAACATCCTGATATCATCCATTGTCACGATTGGCAAACAGCGCTGGTACCGGTATTACTCTATGAAATTTATCAGCACATCGGCATGACAAAACCAAGGGTGTGCTTTACCATCCACAATTTCAAGCACCAGGGTATCACTGGTGATTTTCTGCTGGATGCCACCAACTTGCACCGACCGGACTATTATTTTCATTCTGATCGTCTACTCGATAACCAGACTCCACACGCTTTGAATCTAATGAAAGGTGGTGTGGTCTACTCCAATTTTGTGACCACAGTATCGCCGCGCTATGCCGAAGAAACCAAAGATGGCGGACAGGGCTTTAATCTGGAACCGACCCTGCATCGACATCACTACAAATACGGAGGGGTTGTCAACGGCATTGACTATGACATCTGGAACCCGGAAATCGACGTACATATTGCGCAGCAATACAGCGTTGATACCATCGATGCAAAATACACGAATAAACATGCACTGAGACAACGCTTGTTACTGGCAGAATGCAATAAACCGATCATTGCCTTTATTGGTCGACTGGATCCGCAAAAAGGACTCGATCTGGTTCGGCACGCATTGTTTTATGCATTGAATAATAACGCTCAATTTATCTTGCTCGGCTCCAGCCCGGATCAGGACATCAACAATTATTTCTGGGAACTCAAGCGCCATCTCAACGACAGCCAGGACTGCCATATTGAAGTCGGTTTTGACGAAGATCTTGCCCACTTGATTTACGCAGGTGCTGATATGATGATTGTGCCCAGCCTGTTCGAGCCGTGCGGGTTAACTCAGTTGGTTTCCATGAAATACGGCACCATACCCATCGTGCGCTCAGTTGGCGGTTTGGCTGATACTGTTCACGACAAGGATAATGCTCACAACAAGCCGCTGCACGAACGCAATGGTTTTGTCTTCAACGAATATAATGATGCCGGAATCGAATCTGCCTTATCGCGTGCAATCAGCTGTTATTACCAATACCCTAAGCACTTTCGCGACCTAATATCTAATGGCATGCGTTGTGACTATTCATGGCGTGTACCAGGCCAAAACTATCTTAATATCTACGACTACATCGCCAATAACAACTAATTAGTACGTTAATAGATAACATCGATTTACAAGATTAAAATTGTAGCAATTGAGTCTGTAAACATGACATATCGCTTTACAAAATAACTTTACGAATAAACAACTCAATAACTAAAAAAAATGATGAAACTATATAATTTATTCCCATTACTGGCAGGTGAATTCAAGCATTGGGATAGCCATATCGAACGCGCCGCTGCGATGGGTTTTGACTGGATTTTTGTCAATCCTGTGCAGAAAACAGGCGCATCCGGCAGTCTGTATTCAATTGCTGATTATTTTCAATTAAACCCAAAACTAATCAGCAAACCATCGCTTAAAACACCGAATGCACAATTAAAAGCAATCAATCGTAAAGCCGAAAAAAAATACGGGATGCACATGATGACCGATCTGGTCATCAACCACTGCGCAATTGATTCGGAATTGACGACTCAACACCCAGAGTGGTTTATGCGTGATCAACACGGCAATATCGAACACCCGTTTTGCCTGGAAGAGGATGGCACAAAAGTTGTCTGGTACGATCTCGCTCGCTTCGACCATGAACATACTAGTGACCCTGAAGGCTTATACCGATTTTTTCTGAGTATACTGGAACATTTTATCGACCTGGGTTTTACAGGTTTTCGCTGTGATGCCGCCTATCAGATTCCAAGTCAGCTATGGAGTCGGATAATCAATCATATTAAATATAAACATCCCGATATCATGTTTACCGCCGAAACCTTGGGCTGTACCGAACAACAAAGCAGAGAAACGGCGCAAGCCGGATTCGACTTTATTTTCAATAGCTCCAAATGGTGGGATTTCAGCAGCCCGTGGCTCATTGATCAATACCACCAGTTCAGAACAAGCGTCGTACCCTCAATCAGTTTTCCAGAGAGCCACGACACCAATCGTTTATTCCATGAGTCCAACAATAATATAGAAGCTCAAAAACAGCGTTATCTATTCGCCGCTGTTTTCTCTGCCGGAGTGATGATGCCAATGGGATATGAATTTGGCTTTAAAAAAGCACTGCATGTCATCGACACTTGCCCCGCAGACTGGGAAAAAACCGATATTGATTTAACCAATTTCATCACCCAGGTTAATGCTTTTAAATCCGAATACAAAGTATTTCAAGAAGACGGTCCAATCAATATCATCAGCCACAACGACACAGCCGTACTGTTCTTGTGGAAAGCTTCCAATTGTAACCAGCAAGAAGCGTTAATCATCCTCAACAAAGACCCCAGTAACAAACAACACTTTTCCACTGAAAATCTCTATCATTTCATACAATCCGACAAACCACTAAAGGATCTATCGCTAGAATATCCGCTGGAATACCTCCCAACTCCATATGAATTCGGTTTGCATCCAGGCATGGCCAGAGTTTTGGTTGCTGCGTAACTATACTCTTCGCACATGAAAATTTAGCATTTTGTGTGCGTAATCTTTTGTGGAGAGTAAGGCGGGAAACCTTAGCTGTAGTCGTTCTACAACAAGGTTTTCCAACACAACTATCTGCAAAAGAGCGCGTGCACAGGATGCTGGATTTTCATGTGCGGAGAGTATACACAATGAACATGCAGCTACCACCAGTGACGATAGTGGCAAATACCTGTTCAAAGCCAGATGGGTAGTTTGGGCAAGTGGTTGACGCAATAAAGTTACCAAGATTGTGCAGTATCTTTAGTTTCTAACCGAGCGATCTAGAAGAGGGGGATGGTTATTCTACGTAACGATTGAGATTGTCTGATTAGGAATAAAAGGCAAGCAAGGTTGGTAACTTTATTGCGTCAGACCACCTAAACCGTGTGTTTATTGAAAATAAAAAGCATCAATTAAGCTTCCTCAGTAAAACAAAAATCAGCACTGCATCACAATTCTTAACATTCTTACACTCTGCTAATCAATACTGAAAAGGCATGATCACGCATCTGAATACTTCCATTTAAAACAAGCACTAAGATATATAAAGTTTTGATAGATATAGTGATTTACTGTATAAATCTATTGTTACCTGGTTAACATCTCAATAGCAATAACACCCATAAACTATTGAACATCATTTTCTATACCAACATAAGTAACTCTGATTATGCAGAAATTAAACTATAGTTATTTTATCTGTGTGTACGGAACTCTTGCGTTATATTGATTGTCCCACGCTGAACAAGTTTTGTCTCACTTGTTTAAATTAAAGCTTAAGTGTAATTATTTCATTGTACAAATGATATATGTAAAAAAAGCTGAAAATACAAAAAAACATCAAATATTAATGGCGAATTTCATAAAAATACCCTAGAATGTAGGGTCTTTGTGTAATAAAATCAACAATTTGTACAGAACGGAATTATTATCCAGTGCATTATATTACTTCCAAACTTGTCGTTATAGCGCTTTCCGCCCCAGTCTTATTGGTATCGGGATGTAGTGGCTTCGGAACATTTAATTCGAAAACCCCTGTCCCAGAAAAGAAGTTTCTCCAACAATCTCTGCTTGAACCTCAAGTCAAGCCAGTGCCAGATACGGCTGTGGAAAACATTGAGCCACCTTCAACTTCTCCCGATAAGTATTCAGAAATCAATAATGCTTTTACCCAAGAGCCTGCGGTTAAACCTGAAAACTGGATTTCCCATCTCATTAAAAAGGGACAAACGCTCAGTAAAATTCTCGTTCCTTATGGTATCTCACAAACTGACATCAACTCACTGGTCAAATCCAGCAAAATTGCACACTCACTTCAGAATATCCAATCAGGACGAACATTGCGTTTGTTGATATCTGATCACAAACAATTACTTGAACTGGAATATAAACGCAACCGCACAGAAATTATCAAAATATCCAAAACAGATAGTGGGTATATTTCAAATATTGTCAGTGCTGATGTTACCCGGGAACAAACATATGTCCACGGTGCAATCCACAACTCATTTTTTACAGATGCCAAAATAGCAGGGCTACCAGACTCCATCATTATGCAGCTGTCAGACATCTTTGCCTGGGATATCGATTTTGCTCTGAACATCCATAATGGTGATCGTTTTTCAGTCCTTTATGAACAACTATCAATTGATGGTAAGTCAATTGGTAACGGTGACATTCTTGCAGCTGAATTCAAAAATCACGGCAAAGTTTATCGCGCAGTCAGATACAAAGATAACAACGGACATGTTAACTACTACTCTCCAGAAGGAGAAGGCTTGCGTCAGGCATTTCTTAGAACACCTGTCAAATTCACCCGCATTAGCTCGCGTTTTAGTTTAGGACGAAAACATCCAGTTCTTAACCGTATTCGCGCACATAAAGGGGTTGATTATGCAGCAACAAAGGGTACGCCAATTCGAGCAACTGGAACTGGAAAAATCATTCACCGAGGACGCAGAGGTGGCTATGGAAAGGTTATTATTCTCCAGCACGGCTCCCGTTACAGCACCTTATACGCCCATTTATCTAATTACAGAAAGGGGTATCGAGTTGGCTCAACTGTAAAACAAGGTGATATTATCGGTTATGTTGGTACCACTGGGCTTTCTACTGGACCACACTTGCATTATGAGTTCCGTATTGCCGGTGTCCACAAAAACCCTTTAACCACCAAGCTGCCTAAGTCCAGATCAATTGCAGACAAAGAACAAACGATTTTTCAGACTCAGACAAAGCCGCTATTAGCTGAATTAGAGAAACAAACAGATCTTATGCTGGCAAGTTCAGACAGAAAATAATTAACGCCCCAGCATTTTCGAAATAATATTATTCGCGCCCTCAATCCCTGAGTTACTCCACCAGAAAATTGAGTCGCTGTAATCATACCCTTCCCTGTTTGCTAATTTAATTTGGCAGAGATGTCACTCCAAATTGCTACTTCCGAAATGAGCTACTACATTGGCCTGATGTCAGGTACAAGTCTGGACGGAATAGATGCCGCACTTGTTGATTTCACCAGCAGTCAGCCGCAGCTGATAACTTGTTATTACCAGGCATTCAACACTGAACTACAAACCAGACTCAAAAATCTCTGCTATCAAAACACGGTTAATTTACCTGAATTCGGTAGCCTGGATTGCGAGCTGGGAACACTGTTTGCGCAATCTGTCGCCCAACTCTTGACTCAAGCCAACTTGCCTGCAACCAACATTACAGCAATTGGCAGTCACGGCCAGACTATTTACCACTCCCCTCACACAGTACAGCCTTTTTCCTTACAAATTGGCGATCCAAACAGAATCAGCAAGCTATCGGGCATTCCAGTCGTTGCCGATCTTCGACGTGCTGACATTGCTGCTGGCGGTCAAGGTGCTCCATTAGTCCCGGCGTTCCATCAAACACTCTTTCAGTCTGATCATGAATCCCGAGTAATCGTAAACATTGGTGGTATAGCCAACATTACTGTTTTACCAACATCAACCACCTCACAAGTGATTGGCTTTGACACTGGCCCAGGGAATACATTATTGGATTTTTGGGCACATAAGCATACTGGATTAGCTTATGACGAGGATAGTCGCTTTGGACGTTCTGGCAAGTTATGTGGCCGTCTACTTGAGACAATGCTAAAGGATGAGTATTTCAGTCAACCAGCACCCAAAAGCACTGGGCAAGAACATTTCTCTGCAAAATGGCTAAACACCATGCTCAAGCAACTTGGACAAAGCTTACCAGCTGCAGATGTACAAACAACTTTATATGAATTAACCGCTCGCACGATTGCTGACGCAATTCAATCAGTCGCACCAGATACCCAACGAGTACTGACTTGTGGAGGAGGTGTTCATAATACGTTGCTAATGGAAAGACTAGAGACTAATCTTAATCGTTACACTATCGAATCTACAGCCGCATTGGGAGCCGACCCAGATTGGATTGAAGCGATGGCTTTTGCATGGCTGGCGCATTGTTTTGTCGAGAACATCCCAAGCAACCTGCCCAGCGTTACAGGTGCAAATCGCCCAGTGGTTTTAGGTGGATATTACCTTCCAGGCTAGCACCTGGTGATCAGTCAATATCTTTGGACATGAATTATTGGTATTGGTTACGGAGAAAACGACGACCCACATCCACAGGTTGTACTTGCATTCGGGTTACGAATCACAAACTGTGATCCGGATAAATCGTCTTTATAGTCAATTTCAGCGCCTTTCAAATACTGCAAGCTAGTTGGATCAATTAACACGGTAACACCATTTTTTTCCACCTGGGTATCATCATCATTGACCTCTTCATCAAACGTAAATCCATACTGAAAACCGGAACATCCACCCCCGGAAATATAGACTCTTAGTTTGAGTGCCTCATTGCCCTCGTCAGCAATCATAGCTCCGACTTTTTGCGCTGCACTATCAGTAAAATCCATTGCAGGAATCTGGTTTGTCATCGTGTTTACCTTTATGGAGTTAATTTGATTGAGTATAGTATAATTCGAGTCCATGACTCCAGCGTGAATTCAGATATAACGCCTATCCCCATTGTCGGGGCAGCTTGCTCACAAGTCAACTTTTTCCTCCATCAATCGTCTACTCTTATTTTGTTTTGTAGAATAAAAGCGTTTTATTTATCAAGGACTGTACCGCCCATGAAACTGCATCTAGAATCCAAACATCAAAGCTATGATGTGATCGTCATTGGCTCTGGTATTGGCGGTCTAACAGCTGCTGCTTTGTTGGCTAAAGCCGGGAAATCAGTATTGGTAATCGAGCGCCATGATCGCCCGGGCGGATACGCACATGGCTTTACCCGTCGTCGTTATCAGTTTGACTCAGCTGTTCATGCCATCAGCGGCTGTGAAGACAAAGGTTATGCAAACGGACACATGATCTACCGAATTTTCAACGGACTGGGTATCCTTGATCAGATTGATTTTATCCCAATCAACAAGTATGCACGTGCTTTCTTTCCGGGTCTTGAGGTGGATATTGCTGTTGGTGAACACGCATTTATTAATTCACTCTCTAGCCACTTTCCAAAACAGCGAGGGAATCTCGAAAAATTTGTCCAGCTAACGCGTCTGGTTGCTGAGCAAGCAACGATTGCGGATGAACTTCTGGCAAACAAAGAGCCTGATGCCATGCACCAGCTGCGCGAGCTGTTTCGCTACCGACGTGCAACCCTGGCTGGGGTAATGGGTGAATTTCTTGACGACGAACGTCTAAAAAGTGTTTTTTCTTCTCTTTGGCCTTATATCGGACTTCCTCCCAAACAATTATCGTTCCTGTACTGGGCAATTATGTTTAGTGGTTATATTCTTGAAGGAGCATATTATTGCCGTGGTAGTTTTCAGCGCATGGCTGACGAACTAGCTAATTCTATCCACTCCAACAACGGAGAAATACTTTATAAAATGAGTGTTCGCCGCATTCTCATCAAAGATGGAAAAGCCTGCGGCATTGCCACAGAAAATGGCCAGGAGATCCACGCCCCAGTAGTCATTTCTAACGCTGATGCCTTACAAACATTTGAACATCTTGTTGGTTCCGGAAACACACCTGTTGCATATCTAAAAAAACTCCAGTCAATGCAGGTTTCCATGTCGATATTTGTTGTTTATGTTGCCACAGACCTGAAACTGGACAACCCTAATCAAAGCCATGAAATGTTTTTCTTCGACAACTACGATCACCAAGTCAGCTATGATGACAGCTTAACAGGCAAGCCCAACTGGTTTTCTGCCACCGTACTGACCCACAGCGACCCATCACTAGCACCAACTGGCACACACCTGATTTTACTGAGTACACTGCTACCCTACTCAGCTGCCAACTGGCGTGACGATAAAAACAACTACCAACAACGTTTGCTAGACAACGCTGAACAGTACTTCCCTGGGTTATCAGAACATTTACTATTCGTTGAATCCGGCACCCCCAGAACCATGCAACGTTACACCCTCAACCACCAAGGCTCGGCCTATGGCTGGAACCCATCCCCTAGTCAAACCGGTCCTGGCAGACCGAATGTAAAAACAGAAATCCCAGGATTGTATCTGGCAAGCCACTGGGCGCAACCAGGCGGAGGTGTCAATGGTGTTAGTATATCAGGGGTAATGGCGGCTCAAGTAATACTTGGCATCAATACCCAGGCAGAATTTTGGAAACTGTATGCTAGAAAATCATCGACTGTGTTATGAATTTACAGAATATAGCTAACTATCAGGTTCCGCAATATCATACTCCACACCCAGCCATTACCTAGCCATTACCTAGCCATTACCTAGCCATTACCTAGCCAAACAATACTTTATTTTTCCATAAAAAAACAATATATATAAACCTAATTAAACAATAATTAATATATTGGGTATCTAGTATACTCAACCATCCACAACATGTAGTATCTAGCGATGGAAGAGCAAAGGCATTCGGTTTGTAACGTTGACTATCCTGGAACATTCCAGGAATTTGATAAGTGGTTTAGCACCGAAGAGGCTTGCCTTGCATATATTTTGACACTCAGGTGGCCTCAAGGTTTTTGTTGCCCTTCTTGCGGAGTTTTTGAAGAAAACCCGTCGATTATGGGCAGGGGTCTTTTTCTGTGCCGCAAATGCAAACGGCAAACATCCATTACTGCTGGAACATTGTTTCACAAAACACACAAGCCGCTGAGGACCTGGTTCCTTGCTATCTGGTTTGTAACGAGTCAAAAGAATGGAGCCAGCGCACTTGGACTGAAGCGTGTTCTTGGTCTTGGCAGTTACGATACTGCATGGACCTGGATGCATAAATTGCGTCGAGCAATGATACGTCCTGGTCGCGACCATCTAACAGGCGCTGTCGAAGTCGATGAAACCTATGTTGGAGGCGTAGGAAAAAAAATCAGAGGTCGTGGTGCCGAGCGTAAAGTGATTGTTGCTATTGCCGCTGAAGTCAGAGGGAAAGGCTCAGGCCGAATACGAATGTCTATGATTCGAGATGTGTCGGCGAACAGTCTTCATCAGTTTGTTTCGGATAATGTTGAAAAAGGTGCGGCAGTTCGCACGGATGGATGGAAAGGATATATCGGTATTGAAGACGTTGGCTATAAGCATATTGTAAGCAATATTACCGCAAGTGGTGATCCTGCACATGTCGTCATGCCTCGTGTCCATAGAGTTGCATCCTTATTTGATCGTTGGTGGCTTGGAACTCATCAAGGAGCTATACGTCCGGTGCAACTTGCTTATTATCTTGATGAGTTTACATTCAGGTTCAATCGCCGAAATTCAAAAGCGCGTGGCTTGCTCTTCTATTGCTTGATGGAGCATGCGGTAGAATGCGCGCCGGTGCCTCGCCCTAAAATAATTGGTGGTGAACCACAACATATGGTAGTTGGTTGAGTAAACTGGATACCCATTATTAATATTTATATTTCACGTAAATTATTTAAGTATTAGTTACCTTAGTCAATACTCAATAACAACCTTCGTATTCAGGTATCATTCTCATGCATCAATCCAAGGCCAGTACAAAATAGGGGCAAATAACCCAAGGGATGAGGCATATGCCTCGCTTAAGTTAAATCAACTACCACGTTTATAAAACGTGGTTTGAATTCGGTCTATAAGGCCGTCCTCAGCAAAACCCCAAGGGCCTTGCTGAAGTAAGTCTAAGCTGTTCCCACTATTTTTAGTGTTTATTGGTCGTCTTGGTATTTAACATACTTTCTGATCATTTCTGCATCCATACCTACGGTATCCACACAATACCCTGCTGCCCAAAAATGGTTGCCCCAATATCGTTTTGATCGCAAACTTGGAAATTTCTGAAATGCTTGAATAGCCGTTTTTCCCTTTATCTTCCCCACCAAAAATGAAATTGAAATTTTAGGTGGAACCTTTACGAGTCAATGGACAGGATCTGACTGAACATTTAATTCAATCACTTCACATCCTGATCGCTTGGTATGTGCATAAATGCTCTGGTATCATCAGTGTTCCCCTATTAACTGTATCCGTGGTACTAACCTCGCTATAAGAGAGCTCATAAAGCACTGGAAAGACGTTCTTGTTATTATTGCGTTTTGAACGGCCCGAATAGTATATGAGCTGATACGGGTTATTCTTGCTTGGAAGAATAATGGATTCACAAAACAATCTCGTTTTTGAGCGAGTTGTTGCCTTTTCTCCAGCGCCTCACTGTACTAATGTGGCTACACTAAACCGGACACACACTTTAAAATAAACAGAAAAGGATAAAGTGTGTCTCATCATGAATGATCAAACGAAAAAAGCAAATACCTACACATCAGAATTTAAAGAATCGACGGTTAAGCGAGCGCTTGACTCCGATCAACCGATTGCTCAAACAGCACGGGATTTGGGTGTCAATCCGAATACAATTCATACTTGGATTAGCAAATATTCATCACTGAAAATGCCTGTCGCAAGAACGGATGAACATATTTATGATGAAAACAAACGTTTAAAAAAAGAACTCGCGAGAGTGACTCAGGAGCGCGATTTGCTAAAAAAGGCCACAGCGTACTTTGCGAAGGACATCGTGTGAAGTACGCCTGGATCAAGCAACACAGCGTCGATGATTCGGTGACAACACTGTGTCAGTTCATGACGGTGTCACGCAGTTGTTATTACGCATGGCTTGATGCACCGAAAACAGTGCTGGAAAAAGAGAATGGTCAATTGATCGAAACACTGACCATTCTGTTTGAACAAGGCCGTGGCACCTAATACCGCTACCAGTCATGCTATATTTAATAATATCAAATAGTTGCATATTCACTCCGTGGTTTTGTCATCAACGGGTAATGCTTCGGTCTGCGCTTAACCACCCTGGGTTGGTTGGGTCTTTCCCGTTGCCCAATCTCTGTTTGAGCGATCGCGATTAACAGCGGTGAGATTAATCGCTTTAAAGTCGTTCCTGTCGCTGTGATACACACGCTTGCCGTATTGCGCATCAGTTGAACAGTCGCCATAAAACTAAGGTAACGTGGCTGCTGATCATTCAGGCAAGCAGCTCGAGCAAGCGTTGCTCGAACCAGGTTATAAGCCAATAAGTTGACTGCAATTTCTTTTTTAATCATCTCAGCTGTTTTGCAGCGTAACATGTCCATCCCCATATCGGTTTTGATGGTTCTAAAATTGACCTCAATGGTCCAGCGTTGTTGATAGAGTTGCGCTAAGGTTTTTTTGGGGAAAGTATTGGACTTGATGAGTGTCGTCACATAGACGATCCCTTTTACAGAACACTCGCGCACCACGATTTCGTTCGGTAACGCGTCCCATGCATCATCTGCCATCCACACCGGTTTTTTCTTCGGTTTTTGAACCGAAATCAGATGGTCTTTTGCACCGAGGCGTCGTCCGCGTCGAAAATCACTTTTGACAGTGCTACGTTGCCTGAAAACCAGCGCCGTGTTCTGTTGCATCAACAAGGCGATATTGGCGTAAGACGTATAATATCGATCTGCAAGCAGCAAATCCTGCTGACCAAGGGATTGAATTAATCGCGAAAACAAGGAGGTTTCACCACTGCCCTTGCCCTGATAAGGGCCAATGGCATAATCAACACAACTTCCGGTTGCTAGGGATAATAAGCCAACCAAGCGGACAATCGGAAACCCCAAGCCGGGCTGTTGTGCGCCTTGTTGCGGAAAGGTTGCTTGATTGTCCTCTGTATCGGGCATCAGCAAGGTTGTTCCATCGACTAGCGTCACGCGATATCCGTTCCATAACCATTGCTGAGAGGCTTGCTGGTGCAAGAGGCGACCGGATGATGTCACTGCTTGTTTTAAATGCGTCAGCAACAGTCGTAACCGGGCTTTGCAATAAGGTCCTGTATTCATGGAGTTCGCAGGATAATCCAGACCAATCCGTTCAATCAATATATGGGCAACGGCTTCTTTGCAAGACCCTGTGGAACTGAGCACCTGAAACAAGAAGGCTCTCAATGTAATCAAGGGCGTAAAGATGGTATTGCGACCATCGCCGGATTGATGAATCGCCTCAATTAAACGGTCAGGCAATACGTCATTAAAAGGCAGCTCCTTGCGCTGAAAGAAGGTATTTTTGAACGAGCGAATTTGAAAACGGAGTGGTAATCGATTAGACTTTTTCATCTGTTAAGCTTTTTCTCAGGATTCATTGTTTTATAGGAAATACAATGATATCCAATAAATAGTTAAAGCTTAACTTTAATTTATCTTAAAGTCCTTTTGATTCAATCGCTTGATGCGTGACTGGTAGCGGTATTAGCCGTGGCACCTACGGAACGCGTCGTTTAAAAAACAAATTCGCTGAACAAGGCATCGTTGTGAGCCGTCGGCGTATTGCCCGACTCATGAGACAGGCTGGATTGTGGTGTAAAACCAAGAAAAAATTCAAAGCAACGACTGATTCTAAGCATCATCAGGCCATCGCCCCTCATCTGCTGACAGTTCACGGTTTCACGACCTGACCGCTATTATGTCGGTGATATCACCTATATTGCGACACAGGAAGGCTGGCTCTATTTGGCTGTTGTCATTGATTTGTTTTCAAGAAAAGTGGTTGGCTGGTCGATGGATAGCCGTATGAAAGCTCAGCTGGTCAATGATGCCTTATTAATGGCTCTTTGGAAACGTAAACCCGCTCAAGGACTGGTTTGGCATACGGATCGCGGCAGTCAGTATGCATCGGATAGCCACAGGGATATTTTAAACGATCACCGTGTCACTCAATCGATGAGCCGCAAAGGAAACTGCTGGGATAACGCTGTTGCTGAAAGCTTCTTCTCGTATTCAGAAAGCAAGTGCATCGTTTAAAATTCTATAGAAAATATAGAGGAGACGATGTTTTGAGAAGAAATTATAAACAAATAAATCAATTAGAACGAGATCAACTAGCGATCCAACGATCAAAAGGACACTCCTTTTCGGCTATAGCCAAGGTGTTGGGACGAAGTGTAAGTGCTTTGTCCCGAGAATACAAAAGAAACCTAAATCATGCAGGGAATTATCTCCCATCAGAAGCAGACTATAAATCCAGAAGAAGGAAAAAAGAGGCGGCAGAAACAGGCTCTAAATGTGAGTCTTATGAGGACACTATCTATTCTGGATTATGTGAAGGCTGGACACCCGAACAAATAGCAGGACGGTTGAGTATGGAGGAAGAAAGCTTTACCGTCAGTCATGAAACGATCTATTGTTTTATCTATAAATTTCATGTTGATTGGACTTCGTTATTACCCAGAAAGCATGCACCACGCTGGCATAAAAAAATGGGTAAGAAGGCATCAAAGCGAGAGATGATACCGAATAGAATCAGTATATTAGAGAGGCCAGATGCTATTAATAAAAAAGAATCCTTTGGTCATTGGGAAGGTGATTCAATCGTGTGCTCACAAAGTACGGTATCGCTTAATGTGATGGTAGAACGTCAGACACAATATGTCAGTATAAGGCGAGTAGAGAATCGAGGGGCCGAAGTTGCAAATGAAGCAATGAAAGATTCATTAAACCGTTTTAAAGCAGAAAGTAGACAAAGTATCACGATGGATAATGGCATTGAATTTAAGTACCATGAGAAGCTTAAAAAAGCGCTTAATATTAAGACCTATTTTTGCCAGCCATACCACAGTTGGGAAAAAGGATTAGTTGAGCAAATCAATGGACTGATTAGACGCTTTTTACCTAAAAAAACAGATCTATCAAAGATCACAAAAAAGGAAATAGGCGTGATCGAATTTTTATTAAATTCACGCCCAAGAAAGTTGTTAAAATGGGAAACGCCAGCCGAGGTTTTTGCTCGGAAATCTGGAATAAATTTAGTAGGTGGTGCACTTGCTACCTGAACGCGGCCTTTCATACATTGAAAACTGAACTGGTACACCATGAGCAGTATCAGACCCGTGCCGATGCTAAGCAGTCAATATTTGAATAGATTGAGGTCTTTTATAATCGTGAAAGAACTCATTCTGCGAATCACTATTTGTCGCCCGTCGAGTACGAAATTCAGCATAAAGCTGTGTAACCGTGTGTCCGGAATAGTGTTGACACATTATATGTTCAGAGAGTGATAGGTCATTAAGCATGGAGGATATCCGTTGATGAGTTGATTAAAACGGACATTTTTCGAAAAAAATATTTTAGCAATTGCAAGCTTTATTTTCAATTATTTGTTATTTTTTTCAGTGCTGACTGTGCCTCTCTTGACTATTTTGACGTATTAAATTCAAAAAAATGGAAATATTAGTGTGGCACTTTCCTCAAGTGGGTTATAGGTGACTTTATTTAGGTATCTCTTCTTTCAATGGAAACACTGATGTAAAACGCAAAAGGACGCCAATAAATCATCCCTCAAAATTGCCGACATTACCAGCGCTAACCATTGATCTGCTACAAGAAAGCGGGTTATTGATTGACAATGTGTTTGCCACACTCTGGAAGCAGATTGGAATGAATACCATCCTGCGTCGTGCAGGATTTCACAAACGCTCCGGGTCTCCGATTGACACAGTGGTTTACACCTTATCGCTGTGGTTATGGCTCAAACAGGATTCAATCGGCATGTTTGCCCGAGACACTTTGCAAGGAATGGGTAAAGATGTGTTGTATGACACCCTGAATCAAGAAGACCTGAACTGGCGACGTTGTCATACGCTGATTGCTGATAAAGCCGTCAAGTCATTGCGTCGCACGATTAAAAAAGCCTTTGTGGTCGATGACTCAATCGTCCAACGCTTTGGAAAAAAGATGCCTGGCCTTTCCAGCCACTTTGACCACACCACAGGGCGGCACATGATGGGACAACAAGTGCTGACGCTGGGGTTAAGCTGTGAAGACGGGTTTGTACCGCTGGATAATGAACGCTATACCAGTCAAACGAACGCGCAAGCATTAGCGCAGCCGTTTAACGATGGGCGCAGCACCGCTGCCAAGCGTTATCGCGTGGCTGTTCAACAAACCAAGCCTGCGATGGTTGCCACGATGATTCGGCGCGCCTTGCGAGCCGGTATTGACGGTCGTTATCTGCTTGCGGATGCCTGGTTTGGAAGCAAAGCCATGATTCGCCTGTGTCAGGAAACGAATTTGGTCGCTATTTTGAGAATGAAGAAAAGCAAATTGAAGTATCGGATCAGTGAATACACACATGGCAAAATGATTCGGCGCGCACTGGATGTCAACGCTCTTTACCAACACCGCATTCGCAAGCAATGGAAGACCATCCCCGGTCAACGCTACCAGGCGAAGGTGGTTGATGTCGAACTCAATCTCGCTCATACGCCTAAAGACGATGCGCAATGGATTACGGTTCGTTTATTGTTTGTCCGTGGTGCAGACCAGTCAACCAAAGCACAGGTTGGCAAACACGACTGGGCAGTCTTTTTATGTACGGATACAAGCCTGACAGCCACGGACATCCTTGAATTGTATGCCATGCGCTGGGCGATCGAAGTGTATTTTAAAGAAGCCAAGCAGCATCTCGGTTTGTTGAAAGAACAAAGCAATCATTATGCGGCTTACATTGTATCCATTCATTTCACTGCGATTCGATTTTGTTTGCTGGTCATCGCCAAACAAACAAGCGGTGGTGAGAGCATTCCTCAAATACGCCAGATGCTGTGTAGCAACAGTGCCAACATCAGCTTTGCAGCGAAGTTATGGCAGGTGTTTCGAGCCATTATTACTGGGGCGTTGAATGACTTAAAAACAATCTTGGGCGATACAGTGACGTTAATACTGGAAACCATCGAAACACACATACACTGCTTTTTCGTGCAAGTCCTGCAACTTGACCCAAAAACATTGCGGCTTGGGGCGTTATGGATCAGGCCTGCACCTTGCTATTTAGACGTAAAATGAACTCCGAAACTTTAGTTTTAAAGTGTGTGTCCGGTTTAGTGTAGCCACATTAGGTGTCCATGACCACCCTACTCTACTTTGTGAGTGGCAAAAAACAATGCTTAGGAACGTGCACGAAATAACTTCGACAACTTAAAAACCTCCCTTCTTGGGAGCAGCAACATAATTCCACAATTTCAGATGCTCATCAAATACAATTCGCATGGATTCCTTAAAACCTGCAGCTACTTTTCTGCCTGTTTCATAAACTTGATTGAAAATACTGGCAAAGACTTTTAACCCTGTTTTGGTCGTTGTTTTTTCAATTAGTTCTTTTGCTAGCAGGTGTGTTGTTAAAACAACTCCTTGCAAAGCACGAGTGATATGAGGGAATACACGGTGTTTAATTGGATTCCATTTGGATGTATATGGCGGAAAATGGGCGATTCGTATTTCAATTCCAATCTCATCTGCAACCGCCTGTATATCTTGTTTGAAAAGATAGTGTCGTGAGGAATTGCTACCGCCGCCATCCATCAGCATTAAAATCGAGCTTGCGTCAGGGTAGTGCAATTTTCCATAGTTGAGCCACCAGTGCTTGATTGAATCACAAGCAAATTCGCTGGTATCTCGACTTGTACCGATGTTGACATAGGCTTCATTGCGATCTATATCATAGATCGCATGAGGAACAGCAACACCTTCTGCCAATGATGGAAAATCATGATCAAGCACGTCAACGGTTTCCGTGGTATAAATTTTACCCTCCCGAAACAAATTGCCAATCAATTCTTTTTTCTTAGCATCAATGCTGACAACCGGATTTTTATTACTTTGATAGCACTTTTTTAATTCGCTAATCCGTTCAAATTGAGCATTGCGGTCTCGGTGGTCGCCTGCTGTATGCTCTTTTAAAAGCAGAAGAATATCGCATCAATATCAGAGTCTTGATCAAGTACCGCTGTTCGACCTCCATCTTCCCTTCTGTTGCGGTTTTTAGGTAGGCTGTCTTCTTCACTCAGCTCCTGTATCCCGAGCAAAACACTATCTCGGGAACAGCTGAATAGTCGTGCTATATAACTTTACTCCACCATAAGGAAGTTTTTGAGCTTCCACTCCTGCATACAGCCGCCTGTTTCTTTCTGACAGACGAATGTGCAATTCTTGCATTTGAGTTTCGATTGCCTGAGTATAAGGTTTTTTCAATTTATAAAGTTTTCGAGTGTTGAGGTTTACCCATTTTATCATGTAGTTGTCGAAGTTATTTCATGCTCATTCCTAAGTGAACGCGTCACCGTCACCGATAAAGCCAAGCTTATCATCGATCAGTTACGAGGAAAACACGGCGAACTCATGTTTCACCAAAGCGGTGGGTGTTGCGACGGTTCGGCACCAATGTGTTTTGAAGTGGGAGATTTCATGGTCGGTAGTCGTGATGTATTATTAGGTGAAATTCACGGCTGCCCATTTTATATGGCGGCCGATCAATTCGAATATTGGCAAAATTCCCATCTCACCATCGATGTATCTGAAGGGCGCGGCTCTAGTTTCTCACTCGAAATCCCACTGGGTTTACGCTTTATGGTGATTTCGCGATTGTTTACTGAGGAAGAGTTGCTGAATTTTCAGCCTTTGGAATAATTAGAAGTGGCAGGCTTTCGTAAATTTTGAGATATATGGAATCAGAGCATAAGGTGGGGTAAGACTCAAAAAGTTATTGATACTCTCCGCACATAAAAATTTTAGTATTTAGTGTGCGGAGAGTATCGTCTGATAAATTCAGAATTTAAGGGGTAGTAATCGGTTCCGGCACCACAGCAAAAAGAGCTCTTCCTATACGTTCACTTGTTCTCGCAGTAGGATGGAACTCATCGAAGAAAACAAATTTGTCAAAGTTCGCGCCATTCTCACAGTCCGGATTAAAAGTTAAGGTCGCGGTACTAAAACATCCCTCACTTGCGTTAGTAAAACCGAGTGCTGTTCGGTTTCTAAGAAAAGATTGATAAAATGAGAATAAGTCAAAATCAACCAAATCTACATTTAAATCCCGTTCGATTTTTGCCAATTTTCGTGATAATTTACGATTAAAAATCCGAGTCTTTACTGTAGCCGTGCGTGCAAGAATTTTAATACCCGTGCTTTCTGCAAGTGCAGCTGTTTCAGGTACCGCACCTACATCTGAGGCATTGGTAACAAGGATCGATCTGGCACCATTGTCTACCAAGGTTCGAATAGCCTCATCAATACCGCCAACTGCTTGTCGCAGAATTCTAAACGCCTTAATCGGATTTTTCTCATCCCGGGCATCTCTTATATCGTTACCACCAATAGAAATCACATAAAGCGCGTCTGCTGGAGCTACAAAGTTAGCCCTCAAAAGAAACGCATTAATCTGGGTGTTTAGATCGATAATTTCACCCTCTCGTGCTCGTGCCCTTGCTGCTATAACGGAATAATTGGTTCCCGTCTGCCCTTCTAAATGATGCAATGAAGGATCTACGGATAAGCCAAGATTCTCAGCCAACACTTCAACCGCCCGTGGTCCATTACTAAGTCCTCTGTCATAAGGCGGCTGGTTGAAAATATCGAATTCCGGGATTGAAGCAAGATTGCCTGTATCAGAAAAACTATCACCAAAAACATAAATATTACTGAATGAATCTCCCGCCCTAACCAAGCTTGTTGGGAAGATAAGAAAAATAGATAGTAGTACTGTAAAAATTTTGAGTGGTTTCATGTAATTTTTCTCTTGATGTCATGAAGAATAACCAGGGTCAATAACTGGAGTCAGAGTAAAGTAAATATCCACGTTCTTAGAACGTGGTTTTGATCTCACCCTAGAAGGGTGTTTTAGGCTTCTGTATAACCTCAGCATATTGCTGAAATTTTACTTCTTTCTTTGAGACACAATCATGATACTTCCTTAATCTACACCGATTATACTGATAGTGATCTAGAGCATGTGCTCACTGATTCAATATGCTGATTGCCGAGCTCCATATTATTTATGGTGGCTATACAATATTTTGGATTACTTTAATCATCAAATTCATCAGGCCAGAGCCTACGAACCTACCCACGTCCTCAGGACGTGGTTATACGATGGAATATATTCCAATGATTCC
Source organism: Methylococcales bacterium (assembly GCA_965224565.1). Taxonomy (GTDB): domain Bacteria; phylum Pseudomonadota; class Gammaproteobacteria; order Methylococcales; family DRLZ01; genus DRLZ01. The sequence continues at coordinate 2,795,477 of CBDCZN010000002.1, forward strand.
GTGTTATACCAATCCCAATAAGTTCTCATACAATGCTTATTTGATAAAGAAGGGCTTAGGATGAGTAAATTATTCAATAACTTATTGGGATTTGTATTAATAGTTATTGAGCCATATTGAGGTGACTTTTGTGTGTGATTCGAGGGACAATCTAAAAAGAGTCTCGCAGCTCGCAGTATTATTGCCGTACGTAATCGTTATTGATTTTCCTGTGGAGACGGCTGTTAAACCCAAGTCGTACATTTTGTCGACTTGTGACTGCAGATTACCAGAGGCACGTTGTTGATGTACGCATTTGTTGTCTTCACATATCCAAACCGATTTGTCTTTTGTTGACAGATTTACTCTGGTTGGTGTCATGGTGCAGTCAGTAGCATTAGCAGCAGTGGCTAGCGTAGATAACAGAACGATTAAGATTTTTGCTTTAATATTTTTTTTCATCTGGATGCTCCCTTTTCAGACAGATATTTAAATTAAGAATTGTTTTTAGTACATACAGTTTCGATGAAACTACTTTTGTTAAAAACAATAGGAGACTAAATACTAGCATGCACTTATAAAGTTTCCAGTGATCCAGATCACTGAAAATTATTGGTTTTTATGCATGCCTCCGAACAGGTGTTACCTATGTGTCCGGTCTATACAGTGCCTCTTCCAAACCTACAGCGCTGGTGGTGAGTTAAACCTTACAAAACCACTCCTTTGGTATATCCAGACAAGGACATTCACCTTGCAAGAAATGACAAGCTTCGCTTGTCGCACGGGGAAGGAGTAATGCTAATCCCAATAAGTTCTCATACAATGCTTATTTGATAAATAATGACTTAGGATGAGTGAATTTATTCAAGAACTTATTAGGATTGGTATAATATTTATCGAGACAAATCAACAATTTAATGTAACTCTGATACTCCTCTAGCCGGTCGTTTCCAACCAGTTGTTAAACTGGTTGTTAACACAACGAAGAGGAGACAGACATGAGACATTACTGTGGAATTGATTTACATTCAAATAATCACGTTGTTGTCGTCATTGACGAAGCCGATAAACGGGTTTACGAAAAACGCTTGAGTAAACGATCTGAATCAAACGTTGAAAGCGCTGGATCCGTATCGTAATACCTTACAGGGTGTTGCTGTTGAATCGACATTCAATTGGTACTGGTTAGTTGATGGTCTGCAAGATGCCGGATATCGCTTGAAACTGGTCAACACGGCGGCTGTCAAACAATACGATGGTCTGAAATACAGCGATGATCAACACGATGCCTTTTGGCTTGCCCATCTGATGCGGTTGGGGATCTTACCGACAGGCTACATTTATCCAAAAGAACAACGGGCGGTGAGAGATTTGTTACGTCGCAGACTGTCACTGGTGCATACTGCCAGCAGCCAGTTAATCAGTGTCCAGAGCCAACTTTGGCGTTCACTAGGGATTCGCATCGCCACCGGTGAGCTGAAGAAGACAACGTTTCAAATACCACTACCAGAAGACTACACGTATTTGGCCGTCCAAGCCGGTCTTTCCGTCTATCAGGCGGTTCAACAGGAGATTAACCAAATCGAACACGTCGCATTCAATGCGGTCAAGTTAACCGATGAATTCAAAATAACGCAAACCACAACCGGGGTCGGAAAAATACTGGGTCTAACGATTATGCTGGAAACCGGTGATATTCATCGTTTTGCCGGGCCGGGGAATTATGCATCGTATTGCCGTTGTGTTGATAGTACGCGACAGAGCAATGGCAAGAAGAAAGGCAGCGGCAACGCCAAAGCCGGTAACAAGTATTTATCCTGGGCGTTTTCAGAAGCCGCGCATTTTGCCATCCGTTTTGAGCCACTGGCACAGCGCTTCTATGACCGTAAAAAGGCGAAAACCAATGGCATTATTGCGCTCCGTGCGGTCTCCAGAAAACTCGCCAGAGCCACCTGGATGATGTTGAAACATCAAACGCCGTATGAGGCCAAACGGATGTTTCCAGGTTAAGATTGGACGACAGCGGTGAGCCAGATTGGGGTGTGGAAAAACCAGCGACTCTGATTGGAAGCCTCTGTCGCCCATTGTGTTTGACGTTTCGCCCAAACCGTGAGCTTACTCGGGTCTGGACAGCGCAAGCTGAGCCACAGATTCTGTGAATACTTTTTGGACACGGTTTGGCACCGATGATTGTGAGGGGTACCAGGGGCAGAAAAACAAAGGATGTGTTCCGCCTTGATCCAGATGGGTGACTGGTGCGGATCGTTTTCCGACACCAATGAATCGACATAACGGGTACGATGACTGTCAATACGATGGGATTTAATGTGAAAAGAATGCTGTGTATTCTAATGTGGAGTTAATCAGGGCAATCCATTGAGGTGGAGAGAGAAGGAGACGCTACGCGTATTGAGATTGAAGCGCTCAAACGGCGCGCGCCTAGCAGCTGACAAGGGAACAATCTCTTAACCTCGGTTGTTTTGGTAACAATGCGAATACACTGGCAGAATAGAGTAATCACTATTGACACCGGCCAGCTAATGGGTGACCCCAATTATTGCCAAAGTTGGCGAGATTAGGCGAAGCTTTCGTTGAGAAAGTTACCACCTTGTAAGCCCTAATTTTTCTGCCCATTCTGTTTTACGAAGATAGTTTCGGTATCTGCGTTTTACACGATCAAGTCTAAGTTGATTTTTGCTTCTGTTTTCATCATCGTAGGATGGGGTTAAATATGCGCCGTCACTTGCACGGGAATTGTAAAAATTTGGCACAGCTGATTTATTTTGCATTAGGAGGTGGAATACCGGACATGCTGCAGATGCCTGAGGCGGGACGATCCAAGACCAATTAGCTGGTGGCTCCCTGCCTTCTGTATGTTCTCGCTGCATAAACTCAAAATATTGCTGACTTGCAGTGTGATGATCTGTCATTGTGACACCCGCCTCGTCGAACGAATGCAAAACCGCACGATTTAGTTCGGTTAATGTTCTATCCCTCCAAAACACTCCTAAGTTTTTTGACTGAAAGCCCAAAGCATCGGCAATGATTGGCAAAAGATTGTAACGGTTCTCATCAGCAAAATCACGAGAAGCAATTTCGGTGCACATGTAGTATCCATTGAAGGGCGCACAGGGATAGTCGATCCCTCCAATCGTAAGAATCATTCCGCTGATTGTGGGGACACTATACCATTTGAGCCCTAATCCCTCTAAAGTTGGAATTTCGGGATGACTGATCCTCACTTCATTCAATACAGACTTTGGCAAATCATAAATTCGACGTCGGCCACGTCGATCCCTGACAATCAACGGCAGAACATCGAAAAGACCGCGTGGCTCCGGAGGCTGCCAACCGAGATCCATAGCAATTTTCGTGGGTTCAATATTTTGACGGTCGCCCAAAAATGAGCCGTCTACATTGACGTATCCAGCATATTGAATGACCTGCTTGCTTTCCACGTATGCAGGAATTTTGTCGGCTTCTACCGGACTAAAGATTGTAATTGTCGATTTGATGTTCCCATCTGCGAATGCGTTTTCAAGATGAGAGAAAATGTGGCCGACCATTTCATCCTCGTCTTTAACATGTCGACAATCAATCACCTCCAACGACTGCCAAAAAAGGCGGCCTATACATCTTGCATGATTGCGCCAGGCCACTCTTGCACCAAAAGCGATCTCTTCAATTGTGTGGGTATAATAGCCGGTTCTGCGCAAAGACTTAACGACTTCAGCCTGCCGTTGTTTAGACGTTGCAATGGGTAAATTATTTTCTCTATGAAAACGACGTATGTACGAAATCGCTTCTTCAATACGTTCAGATAAACCAAGGCGCCTCAATCGACGTGCCAAGGAGTTGGAAAGCGTTTTTGTATCCGAATTCATTGTTAACCGTAATCACATCAACCCGTCAAAAGCTTGCGCGGTTACTCGCACCCGTTTTTTGTTGATTGCATAAACGATAGAAAGTGTGCGTTTCTTGGCTTTTAAATATGCTCTTGTGCCTAATGAGGGGTGATTGTATTCGGCGCGGGCAATTTTGTGATCTAGCCTTGTGAGTTGAATTGCTGAATATTCAGGTGAACGCTTTCTAAGCGCATCATAAATTGGCGTGTCTTCCATAATCGAAAACGCATTGAAACGAACCCGATCAAGGTACTTCGCATGTTCTTCTAAAAAATCAGCTGTTTTTTCCAGATCTTCTGGTGTTTCACCAGGAAAACCCATAAACATGGTACACCGGATGCTTAAACCGGCATCATAAGCATTACGGATGAATTCTGAATTTTTTTCCACAGTACTTCCTTTTAACATTGCATCTAGCATATTCTGACTACCACATTCGAGGCCGAAACTAATCCTTCGCATTCCAGATGAGACGGCTGCTTTTAAATCCCGTCGAGACAAACCATTATCTTTTCGTAAATCAACATGAACTGTACCTATCCACTCTGCCCCCGGTACATATGTTTGTATTTGTTCGGAAATCCCTCGGAACATGTTAGGATTAGAATTTAGTTTTAGATCAAGAAAAAGGAAATTACTTGTATGATGACGGCGAGATTGCTCACGCAACTCAAGCATCACGTTTTCAATGCTGCGCGTACGAAAAGTACGTCCACTCACAGAGACTACATCACTGCAAAAAACGCATTTGTTCCACTGACACCCACGGCCCGTCATAACCGGGATTATCTTAGCTGGATATCTATCCCATGGAAAGTCCGTAAAATCCGGTATTGATGTAGCGTCCAAATTTCGGAAAGGTGGCGCGTCTGAAGACTTCTGCCCGTCTGGTAGCGTCACACCAGGGAATTGCATCAAATCTGCGTTAGCACAGACAGCATGAACGAGGTCAGAAATACACTTGTCTGCTTCTCCTCCAAACAGAGCAGATAACCCAGGCACACTTAACCAAGTATTTGCAGTTTCCTTAATGTTAAACATGGCTCCACCAACTAACAGGGGAACCTGGTGCCTCTTCACAATTTTACCGATCTTGACGACAGTTGGTCGATGTTGAAGGTATGCCGAAAGGAGTACGATGTCAGTATCTTCAGATATTGCTTTGTTGGTTTCTCGCAAAACAATTCTGTTTGGTCGATTTTTCCACCATATTCTGGTCCGGCGTGCAACATCACGCAATATCAGAAAAGGTTGCCGGGTTGAAAGGTTGATGCGCCTAGCGATGTGATCAAGGGGCGTTTCGCGCCATTCACGTTCTGCCGCTGATGCCCCATAAGCCAACGGACAAACCACTTTAACACTGTGGCCAGAATTACGTAACGAAGCAACAAGAATACCAATAGCCATTGTTGGGAAATTTGCAAAATTGTTTAAATCAATAAGCAAAATATTTTTACCGGTCTTATTTGTAGCCCTGTACTTATGGAAATTTTTACTGGAATTTTTAGCTGGCCGCATAGCACGGAACGGCATATTGAGCATTTTATTCATGACTATTCCACTCTGACCCCGATTATTACAACTTGGTAAAAAGAATTGGAAATGCAGCTAATTTTCAATGCCTTGTAGGCGACTTTATTTGATCATTGAAAAGTAACATGAAGAACTGGTGCATCCACCTGACTGCCCTCAAAAGAATGCGCCTCGCGTTTCCCTCTCCCTGTTCCGGTAAAAATCAGTGCCAGAGAGTTGTTACTCGTCCAACCAGATCGATTAACTATCTCTTCTACAATGGAACTTAAATCTGAAGTACGTTGATCATTACCTGCTTCATTAACTGTTGTCCAAGGTGCCGGTGACCATGCAACATTGACCGTCGTTCTTGGCCTCGATGAGACGTTACCGTCAACCTTGACAAACACGCCAGCATTATCAACAGCTTCCCCTTCTATGGTAAGTGAGGTACTCTTTGAATAACTTCTTGTCGTGGTAAATTGGACATAAGCACTGGTAATGCTCGCTCCTTGTGGAATAGTGATTTCATTAAAGCGTAATCCAACAGTTTGATTACCCCCCGAACGAACTAAATCAAGATTTGGACCACCGACAAAAATAGTTTTATTTGGAGCCGCCTGTTCTTCAACATCATCCTGACCCGCTGTAATTGGTATTGATAACGTTGTCTGACCACCTACACCTGCCTCGGCAACATTGACCGACACGGAAGCAGAACCAGACAATCCTCCACTATCAGTCACCGATGCAGTAATTGTATGTGTTCCTTCCGACAGGCTTGCAATGGAAAACGATCCCTCGCTACCAATAACTCCATCAAGATTCGATGTCCAGCTCAACTGTGAAGTCAAATCCCCATCTTCTTCATCATTGCTGCTTGCGCTAAATGTAATGTTATCTCCAGAATTAAAGTCTCCTCCACTAACGGGTGGTGTAATGGATACTGTAGGTACCGCATTGGAACCATTTCCTGTATCAGTATTGGAACCATTTCCTGTATCTGCATATTCAATATGCAATACTGGAGCTTGTGCTGAATTACCCTCAAAAGAACGAGCCGCACGCAAACCTTGTCCTGTAATAATCACACTTAGAGCATTGCCACTCGTCCAGCCTGAACGACCAGTCACTTCGCGAATAATTGGTGAAATATTTGCGCTGCGTTGGTCAATACCAGAATCGCCATCAGTTTCCCATGGAGCCGGAGCCCATGAAACAGTAGCAGTTGTCCGTGGCCGTGAAGAAATATCGAGACTGCTTCTGGAAAAAGTTGCTGAATTATCCACCGCTTCTGCTTCCATCGTAAGCATTGTGAATTGCGGTTGTGGGCTGTCCGCAGTGAATTGAATGTAGGCATTCACTATTGTCGCACCTTGTGGAATATTCAATCCATCAAAACGTATCCCAACCGTTTGGTTGCCATCAGAGCGCACGATATCAAGATCATCACTACCAATAATGATGTTTCCTGAAACACTTTCTTCTGCATCGTCTGTACCAGCTGAAACTTGTTCTTCTAGCGTATCTACTTGCTGGTCTCCAGCGAGAATGACAACAATAATGTGCTCTTCAGCTGAGTTTCCATCGGCATCGGTGATAGATGCTTTAATACGATGAGTTCCCGCTGACAGTGCCGCAGAAACCGAGCTACCCGTACCAATCGAACCATCCTGATTTGATGTCCAAATGATGTTTGCTGACGAATTACCGTCCTCGAGGTCATCACTTGTTCCTGTAAAGGTAATGTTATCCCCCGGGTTAAAGTTCGACTCTTCAGCAGGAGCAGTGATTGATATCTCCGGCGTTGCAGTCATGTAATCGAATTGTGCCTGGTTATTGGAACCAACAGCATTACCTGCCAAGTCCTCAAGATTACTAACCGCTAGTGTATAGCTAACATCTGCGCTTAGTGGACTCGTGGTCAACGTCACAACACGACCGCGAACCGATGCATTCGTGATGGTTGCACCTTGATCCAGGCTATAATTAGCAACTGATTCAGCCGTAGCTTTACCAACTGGTTCGGAGAATTGCACGGAAACAACAGTTGCATCTTGCGCTGTCGCATTCACAACGCTGGGAGATATCGTGTCCTGGCTCTTGATAATGGTGAAATGGTCTGCTTCCTGACCAGCCGAATCCAGCATAATTGCATCCATTCGGTTGCCATCAACATCAACATCCACAACCATAGAACCCAAACTGACCACAGAGGTAAACATGGCCGGATGATCAAACGTTCCTCGAGTGGTTGTTTTGCTACCACTGCCACTCACCACGTAAACAGTTCCCTGATTGGCACCTCCACCGACTGTTTTAGTATAAGCTCCAGTACCATCGACCTGACCATCTCCGCCATCTACAATCATTGAATTTTGTAATGTCGATGAATCACCATAATGACCGTTAAGTAAAAAAGAACGCTCATAAGAATGGCTATGACCAGAGAAAACTACATCAACGTCATAGCTTTCCAGTATTGGTAGAACAACCTCACGCATATCAATTTCCGGTCCTTCTCTATCCGAATTGTGAGAACCTTTTGTATACGGTGGGTTGTGCCAGAATGCAAAAACCCAAGGTTTATTATTGGCAAGAAGATCACTTTCTAACCACGTCAACATCTTGCCATCAGGCAAGCGACTGGATTGATATGAATCCATAGAGATGAAATGGATATTTCCATAGTCAAAAGAATAATAAGTCTCTGTGCCAGAACTAATTCCACCAGCTTCTGCATTGGCGGGAATGCTGAAAGCGTTGAAATAGGGTCCACTTTGATCGGCTGCAAATGAGGAAAGAGCATCGTGGTTGCCAAGCGTTGGCCAGAGAACGGTTTGTTGCAGAAGTTCTGGATACTGATTAAAAACAGCTTTCTGGTATTCGCCATCAGTACCGTTTGTATATGCATTGTCACCCAACATTAGCCATATATCGGGAGGATTACCATTGTTATGGGTTTTGAAGGCATCACGTACGGCACGAGCATTACTGTTGGCGTTGCCAGAATCTCCGATCATCCAGATGCGAGTTGCTTTGGAAGTCCCTGGCTGCGGCGACGTTGTAAAAAAGTAGTCAGAACCACCACCTTCTAATACTCCGCTTGAATCACCCACCGAGTAAAAATACTTGGTATCAGGAGACAGTCCAGTGATATTTGCTTCGTGCTCTTTTCTGGATCCTGATATTGTCACTACCTCACTCAGATTACCAGGAGCGTCACCATAGTGAACAACCGAATCAGTTTCATTATCAGTTCGCCATCGCACAGCCATACTGGTCGGGGTACTCAGTTGCAAATAAGGTCCGCGCGAGACAACCAGAGCTTCAGCTTGGCCGAAAAAGACCATACAAGTCAAAAAAGTCAGTAAGTTTATATTTGTTAGGCTTCGATTTTTCATTGGCATGTTATACCTTTCTTATTAAATTCTTTTGATTTAAAACGAGTCTGTTAATCAGGTTAGAAAATTATCGTAATATATTCCAAAACCAGTATCATACTGCGCCATTACGCCTGATGAGACAGTTAAACAATACCAGTCGTTCAAAATCATTCATTTTCCATTTGCCTGCTACATGACTACGGTTATAATCACATGGGGTCATATTCTCCACCGCTTGCGTCAGGATATTTAATCGTTATTTATCGCTCTGGATTTTGGCAATCATATCACTTGTAGAGAAACCTTGCGCAAACTGTAAAATTTTGACACTTCCTCCATTTTCGATAACACAATCATGCCCGGCTATTGCTTCAATTGTTTGATAATCTCCACCTTTTACCAGTATATCGGGCTTGATCTGGCATATTTCAGCTTCAGGCGTATCACCAGAAAAAGCAACAACCCAGTCGACACAAGCCAGTGCTGATAACATTTCCATACGTGACAATAAAAGATTAATTGGTCGTTGCTTGCCTTTTAGTCGCCGCACAGAATCATCATCATTAATGAGAACAATCAACCGATCACCCAGATCTTTTGCCTGCTTTAAATAACGCAAATGACCAGGGTGCAATAAATCAAAACAGCCATTGGTCACAACAATGGTTTCACCTCTGGATTTAGCTTGTTGCACAATCGTAAGTAACTCAGAAATAGCCATCATCGAGTCCGTGTGATGGTTCTTATGTTGTGAAAAACGACGAATTTCATCAACACTAACCGTTGCTGTGCCAAGCTTGCCAACGACGATGCCTGCTGCGACATTGGCCAATGCTGTTGCATGACAATAGTCCAACCCTGCAGCAAGAGACGCTGCAAGCATAGAAATTACTGTGTCCCCTGCCCCAGTCACGTCATAAACCTCTCGCGCCTGGGTAGAAAAATGTAACGCTTTCTGCCCAGCAACAAATAATGTCATACCCATTTCACCTTGAGTAATCAGCATGGCATCAAGTTTTAACTGGATCAGTAAGGCCTGCCCCTTTAGTTCTAGTTGATATTGATCCGAACAGACACCAACCACCGCTTCAAACTCCAATCTGTTAGGGGTCAATAATGTCGCACCTTGATAACGCGCAAAATCAGTTCCTTTGGGATCAACCAGCACACTGACACCAACCTGACGCGCCAGACGAATATATTCAGTACAATCAATCAAGGTACCTTTGCCGTAATCCGAGAGTACAACAACATCAACATCGGTCAGTAGCGCTTGATAACTGGATAATAACGGCAAGCTATCCAGCACTGTGAAATCATCTTCAAAATCAAGCCGGATTAACTGTTGATGACGGCTTAAGACTCGCAGCTTAGTAATGGTTCGTGCTTGATCTGTGCGTTCAATCTTGCAATGAACACCAGCATTATTCAGACAAGCGAGTAACTCATCACCAGTGTCATCGTTACCGACAAAGCCCAGTACTGAAACCGTCGTACCCAATTCGCTGAGATTCAGCGCCACATTGCCTGCACCTCCAGCCCGACCATCCATTTGCTCAACACGTACAACTGGAACGGGTGCTTCTGGAGAAATACGTCTGGTATCGCCAGAGTAATAGCGATCAAGCATTAAATCGCCTACGACCAGAATATGGCCATCTGAGAAAACAGGAATTTCCATTCAGCTAAACTCGTTATTCAACCAGACGTTTATTCAATTGGCTCAATGGTTTTGATTGCGCCCATATATGGCAGCAATACTTGAGGAATCTCGATACTGCCATCAGTTTGTTGATAATTTTCCATGACTGCCACCAATGTTCTACCAGCTGCCAGTCCAGAACCATTGACAGTGTTGACCAATTCCGGTTTTCCAGTTTCCGGGTTACGCCAACGGGCTTTGAGGCGCCGCGCCTGAAAGTCTCTAAAATTACTGCATGATGAAATCTCACGGTATTGTTGTTGACCTGGCAACCATACTTCCAGATCGTAGGTTTTAGCTGATGAAAACCCAGTATCTCCCGCGCACAGCAAGACTTTTCGATATGGCAACTCAAGTTTCTGGAGTATGGTTTCTGCATGTGATGTGAGCGTTTCCAGAGCAGCATCTGCGTCTTCAGGACGCACAATCTGTACTAATTCGACTTTTTCGAACTGATGTTGGCGTATCATGCCACGTGTATCTTTGCCGTATGAACCAGCTTCGCTGCGAAAACATGGGGTATGCGCAACCAGTTGCAAAGGCAGCTGTTTTTCCTCAATAATTTCATCACGCACTAAATTGGTCACCGGTACTTCGGCTGTGGGAATTAAATATAACTGCGGATCAAAATCAACTTTAAACGCATCTTCCTCAAACTTGGGTAATTGCCCGGTTCCGGTTAAGCTGGCTGCATTGACCAGATATGGAACATAACATTCGGTATAACCATGTTCACCAGTATGCGTATCAAGCATAAACTGTATCAAAGCTCGATGCAGTCGAGCCAACCCACCACGCATGGTCACAAACCGTGAACTGGTCATTTTAGCTGCTGCTTCAAAATCCATTTGTCCAAGCTCAACACCCAGGTCAACATGATCTTTCGCTTCGAAATCGAACTTGCGTGGTTCACCCCAACGCATGATTTCAACGTTATCGTCCTCACTTTTCCCATCAGCGACATCGTTATCAAGAATATTGGGTAACTCAAGAAAATAGTTGTGTAGCTGTTGCTGGATCTGATTCAGCGTGGTTTCTTGCTGTTTTAAATCAGCACCAAGTGTTTCAACTTCTTTTAACAACGGCTGGATGTCCTGACCTTGCGCTTTTGCTTTGCCAATTAGTCTGGATCGCGCATTGCGTTCAGCTTGTAATTCCTGGGTGCGCGTTTGCACATCTTTGCGTTGAGTTTCTAATTGCTCCAGCAGAGCAACGTCGAGCTGTACATTGCGGCGTAATAATTGTTTTGCTACCTGCTCCATATCTTGACGAAACAGTTTCGGGTCTAACATTTGGGTTTTCTCCAGATTATAAAAAAACGAGCATGAAAATTATTCCATACGCGTTGCAAAAAATGATTCATTATTGAAGCAAGCGAGCGACCTGAATTCCTGTCAGTGTTCCAACAGCACATAAAGCTGTATTACCTAACAATACTCCGAGCATGGTTGATAGTTGATGATTGGGGGCGATATTCAATTCTATTACGTACATCACCAAATAGACACTGGAGAATGTAATAAAAAAACCGATGGTGAGCAATAATGTTGTTGCCTGGATTTCAATATCAATACCATTATGCTGCATGATTAAGCGCGCAACAAAACCAATAATTACCGAAACTATCAAAGTGATGGTGACAAACGCGAAGGGGAAAGCTATACCAAACCAGTGGACAACACCACTTTCAGATGAGTGCAAAAATTTACCAATTTTCAACCCTAACCAGACTGCCGCAAGACACGCCAACACATTCATCAGCACATTGCTTAGTGCTTTCAATACATGTCCTTGTTCCAGCAGTGTCAGTGTATCTAACGAAAAAGTGGAAAACGTGGTAAATGAACCAAAGCAGCCGACCAGCAAGGCCAGAGCAAATTCCTCCGCCAAGACAACTCGTTCCAATAATAATGCTGTCGTCATTAAACCCAGCAGGAACGAACCGATGACATTAACTGTTAATGTGCCATACGGAAAACCTTTGCCCAACCAGCCATAGACACCGCTACTGACAAGGAAACGCAGTACAGCCCCTCCGGCTCCTCCAAGTGCAATTGCAAAAATTTGATTCATTTATAGTGTGCGTCCAAAATTACGCTGAAAGCAAAAGGGGCAGCGAGCTTTTTTGAAATAATATTCTGATTTGTCAAAACTGTGATCAATCTATCCCAAGATCAGCAACAAAATTGGCATCTTCCGTTACTTCTTCAGGCTCTACTCCAAGCTGGGTCACAATAACTCCCTTCATTCTTTCCCACACATCACTCTCATCAACTTGACCAGAATTGCCAGATTGATTTAGGTAGAGGATGTCTAAAGTATATCGATAGAGTTTTCCAACCGTATCAAAATTACCAGCTTCTTCATCCGGAATATTGATATCAAATTCCTCTTCAATTGCCATTATCAATTCTACTGACTCTAGACCCATTTTCTTGATCCGTATCTATATATTCTCCGCACATGAAAATTATTTCTATTTCAAACAGTTCCTTGATTTTAACATTGGGCGCACCTTTGTCTGTTGACTGAGGTGCATCGCAATTAAGACAATTGTAACTATTTTTTTAATTGATTTCAGCCAACATGAATACTGAACTATCTGGGGTTAATAAAAACTCCTCATACGCTCTATATCAGGCTGCATAACAATACCTTTTTCAGTAACAATTGCATCAATCAAATGTGCCGGGGTCACATCAAACACGGGGTTCCAGGCATCAACCAGTGCTGTTTCTTTTTGATAGCATTCTGCCAATAGCTCAGACGAATCACGTTGCTCTATTGGAATTTCATTCCCACTGGACAAGTTCCAGTCAATCGTTGAGCTTGGCGCTACAATCATGGTTTTAACCTGATGCTGCCGAGCCAGCGTTGCCAATGCATATGTGCCAATTTTATTAGCAGTATCACCATTGGAGACAATTCGATCAGCGCCGACAACAATCCATTGTACTTTACCTTGTTGCATCAAGTAGCCAGCAGCCAGGTCAGCAATTAATGTGGCAGGGATATTATCTTGTTGTAACTCCCAAACAGTGAGACGAGCACCTTGCGACCAGGGTCGGGTTTCGGTTGCATACACCTGTTGCAAGCCACGTTTGACTGCGCTGCGAATCACTCCTAGCGCTGTTCCATAACCACCAGTTGCTAACGCGCCAGCGTTACAATGAGTTAATACAGCTGTAGCATCACCCAATAAATTTGCCCCTAATTCACCCATTGTGAGATTGGCATCAATATCATCTTGATGGATTTGCTTGGCTGCATCCAGCAAACAAGGTTCCGGATCACCCTCAAGATTGGCAATCAGCACTGTCATTAGTTCCAGCGCCCAGGCCAGATTGACCGCTGTTGGACGGGATTCGGCAAGCAGTGCAATATCTTCAGAAATCACTGTTTTCCAGTGATCAGGAGATAGTGCATAACGTTGCCGTGCAGCCAACACCACACCATAGGCAGCAGTAATACCAATCGCTGGCGCCCCTCTAACTTGCATGGTTAGAATAGCATCTGCGACTTGCTCAACAGTTGTTAGCAGGTTGTAAGTAACTATTTCTGGCAAATAACGCTGATCCAGAATTCTTAGACCAGAATCTTGCCATTCAACAGCTTGCAGCTGATCATTTAAACCAGTATTAGATTGCATAATTTTACTTCTCTCGCGGCTGCAATTTTCTAAAAACGTCGATGAGTTGAGTGTGATTATGTATTAAAACTTATGATAGCATGTCGGATATTAATCACGTTTAGTTGTTCGTTTCTTATGTGCAATGACACATTAATATTATTTAACTCTTTATCTATCTCCCGTTGTTAATATGAAACCAGCAATTCAGGCAACGCCTTCCCATGCAACATCAACATCGGATTCTGCAGGCAATTCTCGAACAGGAACTTAGGACTTCTTGCCAAAAAAAAGTGGTATCCCACTACTGCTGGGTGGCCCCGTTTTTAATCTTCAGAAAACCGCTGAGGCCTGGTTGAACGTTCCAGGATTGACCGCAGTTGTGGGTGGGGAAGTGGATTTGTCCTTGCCAGCCATCGTAACAACCGCAATTGAGGGTAATAATTTGCTCCAATTCAACGGCGTTATATTGCCTGATGATAGGCGTTCTCCGTCCGCCTGCACCTCCTTTACATGACATCGATAGCATACCAGTTCCCGATTTTCAGATTTCCCCTGGGATCGTTATCGTGTTCGCATCATCCCTTTAATGGCAGGTCGAGGCTGCCAATGGGCTGAATGTGTTTTTTGCAGCGATGTACATAGCGCCAGTGGCCGTATGTTCCGACCACGCAGTGTTGAACTGGTTCTACACAAAATGGAAGAACAGGAAAACGTCATCAAACCAACAATTTTCTTTTTTTGGATTTAAAACTGAATTCCTACCCGGCACTGTGGCGTGGAAATATCGAGGGGTTTAGTGTAGCCACATTATTTAAACGCGAAGGAATAAGAAGTAGTTGAGCATCACACTGCAAGTGGCCAATATATGGATTTTGCTCATATCGAACAAAGCCATGGTCGAACCCCCGCTGGTGACTAGTCATGGATTGTACCTCCTCAAGCATCTTCAGCATGTCCAGTATTTCATCTAAAGATGGAACATCGCACAGAAGTGCCGAATTTCTATACCAGCCGAGCTGCGGATGGCGATTCATTACGCTTATACCATGACCAGGAAGAACACTCCAAATGGTGGTTTCGCTGGAAGTATTGGCAGCGTCGCTATCGAAGGTGGTGGCGAACAAAAAATCAGGGAGGAAGGTCGTTCAATAGCAATGCTGTTTTATAGACACCGATTTCAACTAAACATCGGTAATGATGTCACTTGATTACCATGACTTACCTAGACAAAACACATATACTTGACGATAAGATTCTCTGTAACCAACCTACTTTTAAGAATGTCTGAACCAAACACACAAGCCGACCCCTCTTCTCTCAAAAAAATCCACCACATTATTCAAAAAATATTGCCCTTGGTCGATGATGTTGCCGATGCACTTGGCTTGTTTCTTCTACTATCTCTCATTGTCATTGGTTGGATTTTCACCTATTTATTCTACCTCAATGACTATTCGCTAACGCTTGCGCTCAGTATTAGTGGTTGTGCGCTGATACCCTGCCTGATATTAGCGCGCATTTGGTTTGCATTGGAAAATCTAAAAGATATTCCAAATATCGTTGGAGAACTCAGCGAAGATGTTTCAGAAAGCGCTACTGAAAGTTGGCAAGCCGTTAAATCTGGAAAGAAAAACACTTTAAATATCATCGGACAAGCCAGAAAACTATTTCAAATTCGTACACTACTGAGATCTGGAAATGAAATATTTGCACAATATTTCAGCATTGGCCCTTTGATTAATCCGTTTTACTTGTTTTTCGGTGTCATCTCACTAATCAGTCTGTTTTTTCTGCTGATTGTCGGCGGTGCACTGGGCATCATCAGTCTACTATGAGTGCCAATAAACCATTCTGGGAAAACACAAAACTATCAGCGCTCTCTGATGAACAATGGGAATCACTCTGTGATGGCTGCGGAAAGTGTTGTCTGCTCAAACTTGAAGATGAAGACACTGCAGAAATAGCTTTTACGAATTTATGTTGCAGCTTTTTTGACTTAAAAACCTGTCGTTGCTCGAATTACTCAGAACGCTCGGAACTGGTGCCAGATTGCCTGGACTTGAGATCAAATTTTGACAACTGTTTACCCTGGCTTCCCACGACCTGTGCTTACAAACTACTTGCCAATAACAAACCTCTGCCAGACTGGCACTATTTGATTAGTGGCAGCAAAGAAACCCTTCATCAAGCCGGGGTTTCAATCAAAAGTTATGCGCAACTGGAAAACAGTGCTAGTGAAGATATTACCGACCATATCCTCGATGACTGGCTGCCGTAAAATCTGGCAATGAAGTGGTCAGATGCCAACGATTCTTTTCTTCATCATATTCCCAGATTTGACGATCCACAATCGTTTGCTCTGTTTGAGAGCCAGCTAATGTGAAATTTATTTTTACGGTTTCTTCTACTGTCAAGCCACCATCAGCAACGTTGCGACCGGCTGGCTGATAAGATGTCACTTTAATACCTTCTAACTCAGATAAATCGGTATTTTCGGAATCCTTTAGATACTTTGAAGCTCTGCCAAATTCTGACCACCGAATCGCCTTCTCATACATCGTCAGACTGTCATCCAGAGATGCATTACGTTTCGTTTCTGCGCATGAGAGCAAGGCCATTGCACACGAAAGTATCGTCATGAAAATCAGATAATATTTATTCATCGACCCACTTCTGCAATATCTCAATCAGTCCTTTAGCCTGATCAGCGCTGGAAATGTTAAATTTCGATTTTTGCTGATATTCACCATTTCGCTTCTGATAGCGGCGAATAGTATATTTGACTGCCCCATATTCTTCCTTACGACCATCCCAGTCTTGATATTTATAGACAACAGTAGACCAAGCTCCCTTGGTTAATACATGCTTATCCAGTTCTTTGACAGTCTCCAGATCACCATCATGATAACTTACAGTAAGATCATCAACAGTTTCAGCCATGAATTACGCCCCCATTCAAGTGTGATTAGCTGCGTATGCTAACACTTTTGTAATCAGTTTATGTCAAAATTTTATCTACCTGGACTAACAGCGCCAGCAAAGTATCTGTATTTCGCTCATCAGACTGCATGCTTTCTTCAAAATATGGCGCAATTCCGCAACGACTCGGTAACTCTGATTGTGTGTCGATTATTAATTTCATTTTCGGAAGAAAAATGAATTGCAACCACTCTGTAACCTCCAGTACATCGCAGCAAAAGGGAAATTCGCTTGCGAACGCCTGACTGGGTGGAGGCTCAAACGACCAACGATCAAATAAGCGCAGATCAGTTTCAATTTCCAGCAATAGTGCAGTCAAAGTATCGTGAACCTCCGTATTCATACGATTACTTCAGCACAAATTGCTTATACCGCGTTACTAGGAGGCTGCCCGAGAATAGAAGGCGTAGCGAGGGAAAGCGGTTTTGAGTGCATTTTTTTGATTAAATGAGGCGAATACTTGCTGTATTGAACAAATTTAATCGGAAAAATGGGCCAAAATCTGCTTTTCCGCAGTAGGCTCTCTATTCTCGGACAGCCTCCTAGGGCTCATCTCTCTGAATAAACTGACCAAATGCTCGACTTCCCTGACCTGTTTCGATGGTTTTTTCAATACTCAGATCATTCATATTAATCACCGAGACATTGCCGCTCATCCAGTTCGAAACATAGGCATGTTGCTGATCAGGATGAATAGCTACACCTTCTGGAGTTTCATCCACATCGATGGTGTGTATCACTTTGTTAGATTCGGTATCGATCACAGAAACTGTATCATCACTCTGGTTAGTCACAAATAACCGCTTGCCAGAAGCGGTCAATGCAACCACATATGGCAACTCACCAACATCAATAGTTGCCACATGTTTTAAACTCTGCGCATCAAGAACAGTGACATCATTACTCAATACATTGGCAACATATAAACGCTTTCCATCCCTATCGACAGTAATGCCAAACGGATGATGACCAACTTTTTCGGTTACGACTACTTTCAAGGTTTTGGCATTGATGATTGATACGCTGTCACTATCACGATTACTGACATAGACACGCTTCCCGTCATCAGAAACAACAAGACCTGCCGGAGCTTTACCAACTTTAATGGTTTTAATCAACCTCAGACTTTTTCCATCCAGCACTCTGACAACGTTTTCATACCAATCTGCGACATAAACACGTTTACCTTTCGCATCAATCGCAATACCAACTGGCCCGCTACCTAGCTTTTTACTATCAACCAGTTGTAGAGTTCGCCCATTAATTACACTGATTGATTGACTTTCCGGGTTGCTCACGTAAATTAAAGAGCCATCGGCAGTCACAGCAACGCCAGCTGGTTTCGAGCCAACCTGTATGGTTTTAACAACCGTATTGGTTTGTGTATCAATCACCGCAACTGCATCATCCAGTTGATTGGTTATGTAAGCAAACGGTGCCGCCTGAACAGCGCATACAGACAGAATAAGTCCGCAGCAACTGTTCAGTGCGTTCCTATAAAAAACTCGTATTAGCTGATTCATGTGTTTGGATTGACTACTGACCTTCAGCCATTGTTTTAAGATTTTCCAAACCTGCTTTAAAAACGCCTGTCACAGCGGTTTTTCCTGCCTCTTCATTCATTTCAGCTGGAGCCTCGTTATTCAAAAATGCTCGATAAAATGCAGCTTTCCAGGTTACTTCAGCTTGACCATCCTTATCTTTAACAGTGATTGTTGCAGAATAATTATTGACTGGAAGCACAGGTACTTCGACATCTTTACCAGACAAAGCATGGTGAACAGTTTTTGCAGTACTCATTTCGGTGATTTTGTACTTCATTGACTTTTTATCAGCTTTATATTTGCTCAATTCTTCAGTGATCGTTCCACCATCTTTCAATGTCAACACACGAGTAGCATCGGGCTCATTACCACCTTTCGCTTCTGTGCTTTCAACAACTGGCAACCATGTATGAATGTTGTCAAAATCCTTAATCAAATCCCAAACCTTATCCGCGCTAGCATTGATAACAATTTTTTCCTCTACTTTGACGCGACTTGGCCCATGGGCAAAGCTAATTGAAACCCACAACGCCAGAATTAATCCAGACCATAATTGCATTTTTTTCATTGTTCTCTCCATTAACAAAATATAAATTTTTGATCGTTCAGTTGTCAGCACGAATATCGTCAGCGCAGCAACTAAACGTCATTTTTCAGGCTAGCAAATAGTGCATAATAAAAAAACACTGGCTACCTAAGATTGTTTTCCTTTAAATCGATCATGAGTTTTTTTCGAAATTAACTCCTGATATTGTCATCAAGCTGCAGTGTATTTTACAAGATTCAAATAGAAACTAACAGCGGGATCAGAAATTGCGTCCAGGCTTTTATACTCTCCGCACATGGAAATTCAGCATCCAGTACGCGCGCTTTTTCGCGGATAGCTGCGTTGGAAAACCTTGCTGTAGAATAACGACAGCTAAATTTCCCGCCTTACTCTCCACAAAAAATCACATGCACTAAATGCTAAATTTCCATGTGCGAAGAGTATATGTTTAACCATACCCATGCCAGCATATTGAAATCTGATGAACCTAATCTGAGTGAGTTCAGGATGACGGAGGTGTTTCTATTCGCATATGGACATTCCTGTACCAAGATGATCCTCAACTATCCGACAATGACTCTGACCTGCCAATTCGTAAAAAACTGGAAATCAATCACTCCGAATCTTTCCATACAATTTCCTCCTTCGACACATAGGAATCTAAACCAAGTGGTCTTTGCAAGACCATCACAATAACCAATGGACTGATAAGACATACTTTGTGAAAGGCAGTAGCTTCGAGACTATAACCAGTGAGGAGGTTGAGACTATCCTGAATACGCCCAACCACCAGGGTCACCGCATTAAAACTTGATTGAATGCAATTGATTAGGAGATCATTATGAGAACTTACATAAGGATTTCTCATGACAGCCAGCATAATAGATCATTTTTCCACCCTAAAAGACCCGAGGATAGAACGCCACAAGCAACATAAGTTAATAGACATCATTGTCCTTACTCTATCTGCGGTTGCCAGCGGCGCAGATGGATGGGAAGCGATAGAAGACTTTGGTCAAGAAAAATTAAGTTGGCTCCGTCAATATATTGCACTTGAGAACGGAGTCCCGTCGCACGACTGTATAGCCTATGTTCTCTCAAGACTATCACCTACCGGTTTTCGCGAGTGTTTTATGAGTTGGACACAATCGGTATTGACCGTAACAGGTGGAGAAGTCATTGCCATCGATGGCAAAACAGCTCGCGGTTCACGTGACCGCAAGAACGACCGAAATCCACTGCATATGGTGAGTGCATGGGCGTGCAGCAACCGCATGGTTTTGGGTCAACAAGCAACGGATGATAAATCTAATGAGATTACAGCCATTCCGAAACTACTTAAATTGCTCGAACTCAAGGGCTGTATCATCACGATTGATGCGATGGGTTGTCAACGAGCGATTGCTAAACAAGTGATTGAACAAAATGGGGATTATGTACTGGGATTGAAAGGTAATCAGAGCAAGCTTCATGAAGCGGTTGAAGATTTCTTTGTCACCGCGCAAGCCAACCACTTCAGAGGTATCAATTACGACTATGAGGAAGAACTCGATAAGGCGCATGGCAGGTTGGAGACACGACGATACTGGGTGAGTGATGATTTGCTGAGTCTTCCTAATACCCACCAATGGAAGGGATTAAAAAGCATTGGCATGGTCGAGCGCGAATGCCTTCAAGGGAAGACTAAATCTCTCGAGCGTCGTTACTTCATCAACTCGATTCCTGCGGTTGCCAAGCCCTTCGCAAATGCTGTACGTGGGCACTGGGGCGTTGAAAATCCGCTTCATTGGCGACTGGATGTCATCTTTGGTGACGACGCGAGCCGAATCAAAGGAAATGCTGCTACGATCATGACGAGTATTCGTCATCTCTGCCTGAATTTGTTTCAACAGGAAGCTTCTTCTCTCAGCCTTGCAAAGAAAAAGAGAAAAGCCGCTTGGAACGATGCTTATCGCGCCAAAATCATGTTTTCAAATGCTTTTTAATGCGGTGGCCCTGGCCCAACCACCGACCTCAATAAACGTTAAACTATGAGACCCCTTGCGCTGTATTTTTTAAGTAAGTTGAACGTAAGGTCGCATAATTACCGGGATTGCACTTCAGAGTGCAATCCGCTATTAAACAATAAGGAGTTAAAATGCAGAAATTTTGTTTACTTCGTACTTTATTTTATCTTTTATTCCTGCTGGGAGCGTCATTTAGCGTTCTAGCGGAAGATTCTGACAAGCAATTATCAACAACAAATAATGAAACCGTGGTTGAAAATTGTGTCCATGAAGGTTTGGTGGTTGAAGATTGTATCCATGTGGGTGAATATATTTTAGCCGAGCCAAGCCCTAGATCTACTTTTACACCTCAAGGTACTCAGGGTACCTGTGGTTTAGGGTGGCCAGTATCGAGCATCAAATCCACAACGACCTCCAACTCCATAACAGTATCATGGGAACATGCTGTGCTACATAATAATGATACTCAAGCAACCTATGTAGTAAAGCACAAACTATCGAGTTCTGGTAACTGGGCTTCTATAGATGTAGGCGCAGGAACCTCAGCAACAATTTCCGATTTAGCACCTGAAGAACGCTATCATGTGAAAGTGGAAAGGAGTTGTGATGGTGTTAAACGGGAGAGTGATACAAAAACGATTAGAACTGGAGACTCAGATGGTGAGGGATCCGCTTTTACAAGTAGTTGCAGACTTCCTACAGAATTATCTCATGATAATCTTACTGCAACTTCAGTTTCGCTGCACTATAAGAAGTTTAATCCTGGGAATAGTAATGTAGAAGAGTTTTCTGTTATCAAAATTGCAGAGGGCCCTGCCCAAACGCCTATTCCCCAAGTGTATTTTGGTACTCATGTTGGTGGCAGGGATGCAGATGATGATATACAAGGGTTGAATCCGAATACAACTTATCATTGGTGGGTTGAAAAACACTGTAAGAATACACTAGGTGGCGTATCGGATGTAGCTTCTCCCTCAGCTCGTGAATTCACAACCAGTGCTGTTGTAGAGAATTGCCCTTTAACTACAGGTTTACACATTGATGAATTACGTCACAATTGGGGTAAAATAAAATGGAATTCAGTAGCAGGTTCAACATCCCATACGGTAGCAGTTAGTGTCAATGACGCACCTTGGCAGTTTATTGAGATTACCAACAGAAATTTTCTGGGAACTCTTGATACTGAGTTGAGTGCTCCATTGCAACCGGGAACAAAATATGACATTGGAGTCAAAACTAACTGCCATGGGGGCACACAGAGTGATTGGAATTGGAGTGAAAGGCTTATTTTTACTTCTCCGCAACCATAAGGAGCATCATTAATAATAAGCCTTTGAATTTTACTTGAGGGCTAATCATACTCACTAGACACCGATAGTCGTTTTTAGGCGGCTATCGGGGGCTAGCATTCCCGTATTTTCTCGTTTCTATATGTAGCGCCTTATTTTTAGGGTGATACACGAGGCCTTCCTGTTTTTCTCACCTTTAATATCTGTAATGGTCTGCTACACTCGAACACTTCTTAAAGACTGATTTATACTGTCCTATTTTCAGGAGAAATATCGAAAATAAGTTGATCACGGAATGATGTACCAGATATAGGTTTCACAGTGCTTTAAAAAATTCCAGGTTCACTGGCAGGTTATGTGGAGATTTTTTGAAATGCTGTGGAATCAAGAGATTGTGCTAAAATCCGTGAGCAACTGATTTTTCCAGGATGAAAGGTTCTGTTTGCATTCACTGTTGGTTTTCTATTGTTAATTTCGTACAGTTACAGATATAAACGTGAGATTCTTAAAGAAACAGGCAACACCCAGACACCTGTCCTGTAATAGCCAGCTCAATTTTTGGCTCAAATCATATTTTTCTATACTGATTACAGTATTGCTTTTTGGTGCTTGCGATAGTGCAATTGCGGCTAAGCGTTTGGCTTTGGTGATTGGCAATTCAGATTATGAGCATACCTCTCAGTTGAAAAACCCCGCTAATGACGCTGATCTGATCTCCGGCAAGTTGCGTAAAATTGGATTTGATGTCATTACTAACAAAGATGTCACCCTGACTGGTACCCAGGAATTATTTAATAAATTCGCCCAAAAGATCAAAGACATTGGCGATGGGGGAATTGTGCTGTTCTATTATGCTGGTCATGGTATTCAGTATAACGGAGAAAATTTCATTGTTCCTGTTGATGCAAATCTACAAACTGATACTGACATCATCCTGCAAGGGGTGAATACCTCTATCATTCTGAAAATCTTTGAACTTTC
This sequence comes from Methylococcales bacterium, assembly GCA_965224565.1. Lineage (GTDB taxonomy): Bacteria > Pseudomonadota > Gammaproteobacteria > Methylococcales > DRLZ01 > DRLZ01. The sequence continues at coordinate 2,818,938 of CBDCZN010000002.1, forward strand.
TGGAGCAAAAACCAATGTCGTTGTGCTGGATGCCTGCCGCAACAACCCATTTCCTGCCGTGTCGCGTTCTGTTTCACAAGGACTTGCCCGCATGGATTCACCTTCAGGCTCTTTCATAGCATACTCCACCGCTCCCGGTAAGGTTGCAATGGATGGCACTGGTAAAAACAGTCCTTACACAACGGCTCTGGCGAAATTCATTACCAATCCAGATTTAACTCTGGAGGCAGTATTCAAAAAGGTACGGCGAAAGGTTTATTTCGACACTGCAAAAACTCAGATAACATGGGAATCAACCTCTCTGATCGACGAAGTGTTCCTGGTGGATAAAGGCGATAATACTTCAACAGCTGACACCAAGCCCCAAAACAAACCTCAGTCAGTCGTCCAGGAAGAAAATTTCTGGATGCAAATCCGGGACAAAAATGACCCACAGCTGTTTAAAACCTATCTGCAAATGTTTCCCGACGGAAAACACCGCGAAATTGCCCTCGCCCAATTGTCCCACGCTGGTCATGTCAGCAAACAGCCCAAACCCCATACCCAGCAATTTGATTATACCGATGACAAACTAGAGGCTCGCATTGCCAAATTCAACGCTATTATCGAGCTAATGGACAACGACAATATTCGTCGAGCCATCAATTCCTATGACCGTTATACAAGTTGGTGTTGTGAGAATTTGAAAAAAGGCCCGACTGGTAAGGAGCGTTACATCTCCTACGGACTCTACGGACTCTATAGCCTTTCAAGCCCAGAATCCTGGATAGACAAGTTCCAGGGTATCCCTCTACGCCAGCCGGTTTTTGATAACCTTGACAATGCTACAGCCGCTTTAATTAACGCCTTTTTGGCACTTCATCCCATCGTCCAGAAAGCTGATCAATATTACACTAATGAACTCTATCAATATGACAATGCGGAAGGTGCAAGCAGTTTACACAGCGATCTATACCCTCTTTACGAGAAATTTATCTCCGCTTATTCGAACCTCGCCAGTATTGTTCTTAACGAGATGGAAAAAATACAAACTCAGGAAATTGATTATGTTGCTGTGAAAAATGGCAAATCATGGGAATGGTACGCCGTTCGCGAAAGATATTTGTTGATACGCTTTGCCCTCGCATTCCAAAGTGACCCCAACCTGGATAAGAAAACACTCCAACAGGCCTATAACAAATATCTAGCTATCTTCCTGGAGATTGCAGATTTTTCCACCAACGCCCCCACACCTAAAGTCGAGTTCGAAAATCTGTTGAAAACTAGCGGTGATCGCATAAAGAATATGAAAGAAATCCTGGCCCATGAGGGCAAACGCGACTTTAGGGTGCGTATGGGCATGTCGGGTTGGTTTCAATAATATTGAATCCTCGCTCCTAAATTTTAATTTGCTATTTCCGTACCCGGCGTTTTGAGACTTATTTCTGTTTGCTACCACCAATTGGCGTGACTTTAGAATCGGTTTTGACCGCTTTGTGGTATGAAGACTGTCATTTTATTCTTGACTGATATGGTCTTGAACTTTGGAAATAATGCTTCATCACCTAGATATGTTAGTTGCGATACTTTCCCAGAAAAAAAGCTTGATCAGTTCGGTGTCTTATTACTAACACCTCCCCACACACATCTTTAAAGAGGATATTTCATGAATCTAAATCGAATTGTAAAAACAAGTTTTCTGCTGTTTTGTTTTTCCGCTACCATGCATGTTTCATCAGCTTTCGCCTTGCCAACGTGGGGTAGTAATTCAATTGGTGATCGCTATCGTCCGATTACATCGTGGATGAGCAGATTTTCAGAAAACCCCCATATTATTGCGTCAGGCTCTGTACAAGCAGCAGTTGATCAGTGTGATGATGTTGTTGGTGTCAACAAATATTGCGTTGTTGAAATCAATAATGATTCGGTTTTTCCAGTAACAATATCACGTCCACGCGTCAAACTCGTCGGTATTGAAGGGACTATTCAGAACAACGGGCCTGACAGCGGCGACTGGATCGAGGTAACAAACAATGTATCCTTCGTCCTCATTGAAGGTCTCAATCTTCAAGGCCGAAACGCTAGTGATGATTATATTGCAGCGATCCGAATAGAAGGCAGTAAAATTAGAAAGGTAGCAGTCATCAACAACAGCATATCCAACTTCAAAAGCCAATCCAATGCACATGCAATCGCTGTCTATGGAACAGGCGGTACCAGTACAACCAGTATCAGACACATTTTAATTGATGGCAATACAGTGCACACCATGGAAACTGGATCAAGTGAGTCGATCGTGGTTAATGGCAATGTTATCCGCTGGGCAATCAGCCATAATGACATCTGGGATATTAACAATATTGCCATTGATGCGATTGGTGGTGAAGGAACCTCGCCTAAGCGACTGGTTAATGGAAGATACTATCCTGGTCGTTATGATAGAGCACGCTATGGTTTTATTGAAGATAACTATGTCTCTGATATGTCAACAGCGAATAATCCCGCCTATGATAATGTAGAAAGCTGGGCAGCTGCAATTTACATAGATGGCGGTTCTTCAATCAATGTAAGAGACAACGTGGTAGAAAATTCTAGTTGGGGCTATGAAATTGGTGCTGAAAACTGCGTGATTACCAGAAACATTACAATAATCGGCAACAGCGTTATCGGTAGTACATTTGGCGACTTTCTAATCGGGGGATATAACGATGGTGGCTTCAGTTATCGCAAAGCAAATTATAATTGCGACCCAGATCAAACTGACGATAGCCAAGAGGGTCACGGTTACGTGCGTCATGTCACTGCACGTGAAAATTCTTTTGAATCAACCGCAGTGCAAGAAGATAAAATCCTCCCTCAATTCAGAGTCTGGAATACTATTATTGCTGATGATGCAATTGAGCCGATTAATGCTGATCGCTCCAATGGACGCGCTCCAGGAGATCAGAACGCCATAAGAACCAATTAATCACAAGATCTGACAAATAATAGGAACTTCTAAAAAACTGACTCAAAGAATGCGTCAGACATTGCATTGTGCAAGTAATTAATCGGATTGCTCGACTGAAAGTACTGTAGTGCATATGGTAATACTGAGCTATTTCGAACATCATGTCATGCCCAGTGTTATACATTGCCTTCATTGCTGCCTTTTTTTGAGAGATATCCAGAATAATTGCTTCAATCGCATTCCTGGGTAATTTTTTTGATCGCTTTGTGAGATGAAGACTGTCATTTTATTCTTGACTGATAGGTTCTTGAACTTGGGAAATAAATGATTTATCACCTAGATAAATTTGTTGCTATACTTTCCCAGAAAAAAAAGCTTGATCAATTCAGCGTTTCTATCAATAAGTGAGTGTTATTATCCATTAGACAACAGGCATAACAAGTCAGGAACTCTTCTAATCACCCCAAAAATGCACGTCTCTTTGTATCCGCAAGAACAATTGTTTCCACAGCATATCCTCGTGATATCAAGCAGTGGATTTCTAACCTGCTCGTGTTGACATCGTCTCATATTTAAACTTTTATGAATCTAATATGAGTGAGCTCAGGATGAATAACAAGTATATTATCGCTCCAGTTCAAGCGTACTAAGATTCTATAGCCCTTGTTTTTTTGTTATAATAGCGGAAAAAATTAGCGGCATATCACAATGAACAAGTATTTACTTTATCTTCTTATTTCACTGGTTGGTTTGAGTACAGCATGCACAACCAATGACAACACAGAAATGACAGTTTCACAAGAAACTGAAATTAAACAACCTGCACAAATCAAACCAAAAAGAAACAGGCACAGCAAGCTAGCTGATGGTGTGATCAGCGTTGATATTGTCAATGCTAACAATCACCTGCATTTGTTAACAGGCAAACATCAGCAAGGGCAAAAGTCACTTTGGCACCAATCATCCAGCGATGGTGGTAAAAGCTGGTCTGTCGCCAACAAAATCCTGAATAATGACAACTTACCCGCCAAAATGGTACGTGGAAATGATGCCCAGATTGCTGTCCAGGGCGACAATATCGTAGTGTCCTGGATGAAATATGTTGAGGATGCTCGCTTTAATGCGGGACCAATGCTAACGGCTCGTTCCACTAATGGTGGGCAAAACTGGCAATACACGGCTACTCCACCAGATTGGGAAGAAGGACCGCACGGCTATATCGACATGGCTGCAGACGATCATGCCATACATGCCGTCTGGCTGGACAGCCGCGATGGTTCTTCAGAAACCAAGGCATCACAAGGTCTTCGCTATGCACAATCAATCGATGGTGGAGACAGTTGGCAGCCTAATAAAACGCTAGACAATGTCACTTGTTCCTGTTGCTGGAATACCGTTAAGTCTGATATCAGCGGCAATGCTTTTGTTTTGTACCGTGACAAGGAACCTTCTGATTTATCCATTGGCGTCGTCAACACTCAACAACAATGGCAGCGCTTAAATCATGTCGGTGCGTTCAACTGGCAATTTGATGGTTGCCCGCATATTGGCGGTAGCATCGATTTCCAGAAGACTGCAGGTAAAAAACGTCTGCATTCCGTCGTTGGCTCAGGACATCCAGAGCACCTTGGCGTACATTATTTATATTCCGACGATGGCGGCAAAACCTGGTCTGCAAATAAGCAACTGGGAGATGAATCAGCAATCCATGCCGATATCGCAGCCCATAACAATGGTCGTGTCATCGCTGTCTGGGATATGATGGGTGAAGATGGACTGGCGATTTATGCAACAGAATCATCCGATCAAGGCGCTAACTGGTCATCTCCTAAACAGCTTTCAAAACCTGGTTTAAGAGCCACCCATCCGCGTGTCGTCAAAACTGAAAACGGCTTTCTGGCTCTCTGGACAGAAAACAATGGTCAGCATGAATCACTGGCAACCCAAAGGCTGTAAGCGATGTTCAAATTACGTATATTTCTGATAGCTGGTTTGTTACTGACAGGGCTCGGTCAAGTCCAGGCAGAATCCTTAACCATACAACCTTTTGTTAAAGGCAGTTTAGCCAACATTAAAAACCAACACCAAAACAAACCATTTATACTGATTTTTTGGTCAGAAAGTTGTAGTTATTGCATGAAAGAACTGGCCATGTTTGGTGAATTGCAAAAACAATATCCGAATGTCGATATAGTCACCGTTGCAACCGATCCTTTTCTTGAAGAAGAAACGGTGAAAGATGTGCTTAAGCACAGTCAGCTTGAATTGGAACAAACCTGGGTGTTTGCCGAACAATTCCCAGAACGCATCTACGCCGATGTCAACAAACGCTGGCGCGGAGAATTACCCGTCACCCATTTCTTTGATCGTAATAATCAGGAAACCCGCCACATGGGAATCGTCAAAAAAGACATGTTAATCAAATGGTTGACTGAACAGTCAAGCCTCTAAAAAACTTCTGACACCACGTTTATTGCTTTATTCATGTTGTGTTGTGTCAATATAATTAAAATACCCTCATATTGAAAATTGTTCGCTGATTAGCGCCAACAAGATAGAAGTTCTTAAATCGACCATCGCTTTTGGAATGCATAATATACAGAGCAATCAAATGCGTCTGATAGCGAGCACCAAAATAATGACAATAAACATACTTCAGGTCTTGCGTTACTAGATCAAAATTCTCCCTGACATAAATGAGTTCCATTTCAACAATTGCTTCATTGCAAAACCTGATATCAAGATTGACTAGACAGGTGACAATGGATGCTTTTTAACTCCCCAGAATTTCTGTTTATCTTTTTGCCGATAACCTTAATGGTTTTTTTTGGCATCAACTCAGTCGGTCTGGGAAAGCGTTATGCGATTGCCTGGCTGGTTATCTCGTCCATATTCTTCTATGGTTGGTGGAATCCTGCTTTTCTGGTCTTAATCGGATTTTCGATTACTTTCAATTATGCTTTTGGTTCTCTGATCCATAAGCATCAAAATGAGAGCAAACTTCGATCACGGATTCTTACCATTATTGGGGTCTTGGTTAATATCGGTCTTATTGCGTATTTCAAATATGCAAACTTTTTCGTTACAACCTTAAATGATCTCGCGGGGCTGGATTGGCATCTGGGTACAATTATATTACCGCTTGCTATCTCGTTTTTTACCTTTCAGCAAATCACCTATCTTGTCGATACGCATAATGGAATCCGTGTTGAGCATGATTTTATGGAATATGTGCTGTTTGTTACTTTTTTTCCACAACTCATCGCGGGACCGATTGTTCATCACAAGGACATGTTTCCTCAGTTCGCACGCGAAAAAACCTATCGTTTCCGCTTCGACAACTTTGCTATTGGCGGCACGATATTTATATTTGGCCTGTTTAAAAAAGTTGTGGTTGCGGATAATTTTGGAGCATTGGCAACACCAGTATTTGAAGCCTCTGAGTTAGGCTATACGCTGAACTTTTTCAAGGCTGGAACAGGTATTGTTTGCTACAGTTTTCAACTCTATTTTGACTTTTCCGGCTATTCAGATATGGCGATCGGGTTAGCCAGATTATTTGGTATTAAATTACCGCTCAATTTCAACTCACCGTATAAGGCAACATCCATTATTGACTTCTGGCGGCGCTGGCACATGACCTTATCTCGCTTTCTGCGCGAGTACGTTTATTTCTCCTTGGGTGGCAATAAAAAAGGCACTGCTCGCCGTTACCTCAATATGTTTTTAACCATGGTGATTGGCGGTTTATGGCACGGAGCAGGCTGGACATTTGTATTCTGGGGTACCTTGCATGGGGCCTATCTTATTATCAACCATGCCTGGCGAAGTATTAATCCGTTCCATATTGATCGATGGTGGTCACGCTTTCTCTCACGCAGCCTTACGTTTCTCGCGGTCATGTGTGCATGGGTATTTTTTCGCGCACCAACATTTGATGGAGCGCTGAATATGTTCCATGCCTTGCTAATCTGGCCATCCTCGATTCTAGATAACCTTGGTCAACCAGGAGTGCTTCTACAAACCATCGGTATCAGCTTCACAGGGGGACAGTTAACATCCGGTAATGTCATGTCCCTGATTTGGTTTGTTGTGTGGATTGGCATCATTTGGACATTGCCTAACACGCAACAGTTTATGGCGAAATTTACACCAGCATATGATTTTAATGTGGAATCAGCGGGAGATTATCCAGCAGCATTACGCTGGTCGCCAACGCTAATGTGGGGATTGATTGCAGCGATTATGTTGGCGGCATCATTGCTAAGTATGAATAAAGTCTCTGAATTTTTATATTTTCAGTTTTAAAACAATGAGCGATCTCATAACGACAGCAGGAAACGACACAAAGTATAAACGCTACATTCTAGCTACAAGCGTTGGCGTTATACTGCTTTGTCTTTTGGTATTGGCGATGAATAGTGTCGTTGATCCCTTATGGATGTGGAAAGGCAATCAAATACACACTGATCGAAATTTCATTTTTAATGAGCGACTAGCCAAGCTTAATCTATTTTTGAAAAATGCGAGTGATTACGATTGCATGTTATTTGGAACGTCCCGAGCAACCACCTTGCCTGCCGACCAAATACAAGGTGCACGTTGTTTTAATATGTCATTTTCAGGAGGATCATTACCAGAATTTGTCGCCTATGCCGAATATCTTAAACAAAGAGGGTTTAGTCCTAAAAAAGTAATTCTTGCCATTGACAGCTTTGTTCTTAGACATAAAAACCTCAGCAAAGACTTACCGGCTTGTATTGAAAATCAAGAAAACCCGGATGGTCTACTCAAATCTTATTTATCACTGAATGCCTTGGGTTTTACACTACGTACGTTAGTCGATTCGTCGCCGCTACCGCGGGTTTACGATAACACTTTCAATGTTTATATTCGTAATGATGCACCAAAGTATGTTCCCAGGCTTGTATACTCCAATAACCCAAAACAAGATCATTATGATAAAAAGGCTTTAGAACTTGTTAAACAATTGTTTTTGGTGTTTCCAGAAGCACAACGTTTGGCTTATGTGCCTCCAGTCAGTATTTGGGCAATGCAGAGAATACGAAAAGCCGACAAAAAGCAGGACTCCATAAAAATGATCTATGCTGTTTCACAAATTGCCGGAGAATTATACGATTTTTCCCTGCCATCAAAACTAACATCACGAACCGACAATACCTTCGATGGTTCTCATTATGATAATAAAACCAACCAATTTATTGTTGATGTTCTCAATGGCAAGCGCGAACTAGATGGAGTTCTAATTAGTAATGGTTCTTTTGAAGAATACAGTCGCTTGATCAATCTACGATTGGATGCGATCAACTGAAGTTTCCGAGATAACTGCGTTAAAGTGGGAAATTATTACGGGTTGGTTTGCTTGACACACGCCATCCATTTAGCATCACATTGTCCGAGATCTCTAAAGGCTCTTGCCTTCAGCAAGAGTAGAGTACTATCAATACGTACCACTGAATTGTAGAGATTATCTTATAAATTTGCGATGGATAAAAAGAAATTGAACCAAGAACTGAGAGTGCCTGGTTCAATTTTTACTGAGTAATTGTTTTTTGAATCTAAGTGCGTCTACCAGAAAAACCGAGTAGCCCCAGACCTGACAAGAACATCCAGACAGCGCCAGGTAGTGGAACGGGAGCGAAATTTCCGCCCAGAACCTGCCCACGCAGCTCCCCTGGTAGGTTAGCATCAGTATGTATGTTGATATACCAGTTCCCTGCCAGGATTTCATCGACGTCGGTATCCAATAAGGTCTTGCCACCGGAAAAAATACCACTAGTTTGACCAATACCGCTAAATGTGACACCTGGATCAGTATCCAGACTAAAAACAACCGGCCCCGCAACACCAACTGCTTCATTGTGAAAATGGGCAGCAGTCGCTGATCCTGTAAGCCCTTCAAATTCAACCACCCAACTGAACTGACTGGTTTCGGTATCTAAAACCATTGCCGCACTACCGGAAGCCTCCGGTGCGGTTGCTGTAGGCACTTCAGCGCCAGGTGTTAAAGTCGATGCCAGCGTAACAATTGTGGCATTGGCATAAAATGGTATCAAAAGCACCATGTAACAACATAATTTAGATAAAAACTTAGTCCGCATCATCTCTCCTCCTCCTTCTAAATAAGATCTGTTCCAGCCGATCTTAACGAAACACTATTTTATCCTTCTTAAAAGGAAAATTCAAAGACAATTGGTTTTATCAGTATTTCATGAAAAACAAGTCCATATATTTATTTTTGTTCAAAACGATCGTTGTCATGCGTTAGGATTGAAATATACAGATTGCTTAGCTAACGCTTGACCCCCACCTGTTTTAATAAGGCGTATTAAAAGTAAAAATCCACGTTCTTAGAACGTGGATTTTTACTTGATATGGTATCCGGCCTTCCTCAACGTGTTTGAAATATTCTGGACGCGCGTATCATAGGTGTAATACCAATCCCAATATATTCTTAGTTAAATAATCATCGTTAATACATTTTCCTGTATGGAAAGGTATATATGAGAACTTATTGGGATTGGTATAACTCATGTTTTCAATGACTATCAGGACATTGAAACCTCTTGATAAACTCCTGTGTTTTCTTAATTTCCTTGCGTTCTCGATCAGTTTTCGAGAAAGCGCTAAAAACCTTGAACAACTGCAAAGGTTTAGTATTTTAATCAAACGATGCCGCCAGATATTACTGTCTATCTCCATACTTTCTTTAGCGGTATCAAAATCAACTGATTCTGCTGAAATCCATGTTAAGCAGCTTTGTGTGTATGCTATATCTGTGTGATTTCATCCAAGCTCTAGGCTGTTCACACTTCTCTGCCGACTAACATATGTTGCATGATGTCTTGTGAATTCCCAGTATTAATATTTTTTCATATGACTCCGATAAACTACCAAGCCAAGCAGCATACTTAGCAAAAGCATACTATATTCGCCGAGAGTCGGAATCGAACTAGGATCTGATACTGAACTAGGATCTGAAACTGAAAATGGGAAAGTTTGAATAACCGTGGGCGGGAAAAATAAACTTTCACTACTTAGATTCACCAAATAATCTCCAGCTGGTAGCTCACCTAAGGAAAAGCTTTCCGTTTTATCGGGAGGTATTGGCTCAGAAAGTATATCGCCAAAACCCGCAGCAACTTCTATTGTATTGTTTTCTATCAAAATGGATCCTATACCACCCAGTACCTGTTCTTCCCCTGAAATAAAAATGTTCAAAAAAACTTCATCCCCAACAGCTGGCTGTTCAGGTTCCACCGAAACTATTTCTATTGCACTTAGAAAACTCGATGACAATAGCAATACCAAACCAATCGCAAACTGAACTATTTTCATATTCTATCTCCACTTTTTTCCTAATTATGGGGGTTTTTTATCGAGAGCACGAAAAAGCCTAAATAACAAGCATGTGGAAAACTCTGGGTGTGATTAAAAGTGATGCAAGTTCAGAACTCCTGATGTCTAGGATTTATCGTTGATACTATTTGTCTATGTAGGTTGGGGGTGAGGAACGAACCCCAACAAATTCAATCGGATGCTGTTGGGGTTCGTTCCTCACCACCAACCTACACATCTACTTGGTAGCATCTTAAAATCCTGCATTTATTATAAGCTATTGTTTTTTAAGCCCTGAGATCAGAAGTTCTGAAATTTTATCAATCCACGAAAATATCGGCGATTTTGCCGTGTTTTTTTTCGAAAATTATATGCATTCTGGTCTAATTCAATTGGTTTGAATCACTTTTAATCGCACCCGAAAACTCTCATAAGTTAGGAATCAGCAGCATCTCGCCATTCAAATCATCAAGAGTAATCTTAAATTTTCCGAGCATACTCATTCCCAGTAACTGCTGACCACCTAGTTTTTCTTTACTAAGAAATGCGGCATCGATCATTTTCTCTTTTTGGCTTTTAATTTCAACCACTGGTATTTTGCCTTTCAGTGCTTCTGTTTCGCCATTAGCCGTTTTGACAACTTGTTTGGTCATTTTTTTTCTATCCAGTTGCAATACATCAATCATTGCTTCTTCCAATACCACAACATCTGCGCCGGTATCAACTAATAACATGACATCATGTCGCACACCATTAGTCCCTGTTAACCCGACTTTAATTTTATGATGTCCGTTTTCTTGCTCGGTATCGACAAGAGTGCTCCCATTTTGTTCGGAAGGAGCACCTTTTTGCCCGATAATATTAACTTTCAACAAATCTCCTTTATCATCACGCTCTTCCATATAATTGAAATCTTTCAGCAAGCGTTTTATCATGATTGGCAATGACTCATTACTAATGACAGCTTCAGCATCCATTGTTTTATCAATACCCAGAATCAACAAATCATGTTGTTCTGCCAATGTATGTAATGTTTCTTCGACATTCACCCTTTCCCATTTCTGAGATGTATCATCACTATCCGTATCACCCTCTGCAATCGCTGACACTTGAAACACGAGGCTTAACATCACCAGTACAATCAGTTGGAAGATAACTCTGGCTCCGATATCACCAACAAGAACTATTTGGTTATTATTCATTAACTTAACTCCTGCATCCTAACCCATCATTATGTGTACAATTGGTTCATGTGTTACATTCTCCCAGATTTTCGACTTATTTGCTTAGAACCTGTGAAGACTCAATTTCACCACTGTCAAATGCGCCATTTTTAAACTAGCGGGTACTGACACAATTTGATTTTCATGTAAACTCTGACCAGTATATCGCGATAAATCCCGTCCAGGCTGCGCGTCCTTTTAAAATGGCATAAATATTGATTGCTTACAATGATCTTCAACAAGTTTTAGCTAAAAAATGAACATCGACATCTTAATTAATGCTGGCTGGATTATTCCCATCATCCCTGAAGGCACAGTATTACCACAACATGCAATCGCCATTGCAAATGGTCGAATTATTGATATTCTGCCCTGGCAACAAGCTCATGAGCAGTTTCAGGCAAGTCAAGCCATTGATTTGCCTAATCATAGCGTAATTCCCGGCCTGATTAATTCCCATACTCATGCCGCCATGAGTTTATTGCGTGGAAATGCTGATGATCTAGCACTGATGGACTGGTTACAAAACCATATCTGGCCCCTTGAACAACAATGGGTCAATGATGACTTTGTAGCCGATGGAACCCGACTTGCCATTGCTGAAATGCTACGCGCTGGCATCACCTGTTTCAATGATATGTATTTCTTCCCTGAAATTGCCGCACAACAAGCCCAGCAAATCGGTATTCGAGCACGAATTGGTCTAATCCTGATTGATGCACCTACCAATTGGGCACAAACGCCAGATGAATACTTTTCCAAAGGTTTGGCGTTGCATGATCAACTGCGTGGTAATGCTTTAGTCAGCACTGCGTTTGCACCACATGCACCTTATACTGTTTGTGATGCTAATTTAAGGCGTATGCAAGTGTTGGCACAAGAATTGGATATTCCCATTCACATGCACGTGCATGAGACAGCAGGCGAAGTTAGTGAAGCACTCGCTAGAAATGGCAAACATCCATTACAGCGGTTGTCAGAGCTGGCATTATTGTCTTCATCATTTATTGGTGTGCACATGGTACATTTGACAGAGACTGAAATTGAACAATATGCCTTGTCCGGTGCTCATGTTGTACATTGCCCAACCTCAAATCTAAAGCTGGCATCTGGATTTTGTCCTGTTGATCAATTGCTCAAAGCCGGAATCAACGTAGCACTGGGAACCGACAGTGCCGCCAGCAACAATCAGCTAGACATATTTGGTGAGCTGCGATGCGCGGCATTAATCGGCAAAGCGGTTACCAATAATGCCAGCGCAGTTCCGGCAAAAACAGCATTATCGATGGCGACCATTAACGGTGCTAAAGCATTGGGTCTTGATGAACATATTGGTTCGCTGGAAAACGGCAAAAGTGCTGATTTGATTGCTATAGATATGGATACACTGGAATCCATGCCAATGTTTGATCCAATCTCACATCTGGTTTACGCCAGTCAGCGTAATCAGGTGACTGATGTATGGGTTGCTGGCCAACACCTTGTAGAGTCTGGTCAGTTAACTGGAATAGATGTCGCAGATCTCAAAACCAAGGTTGCGGACTGGCAGCATCGACTGTCTTAATCTAAAGATCATTTCCAACTTCCTCTATAATAGAAACCCTTACACGCAGACGGAACTCCCCATGCAAACCCAAACCAATGTCTACCCTGACGAAATCAGCAAATTCGGTGCAAAAGCACAACGCTGGTGGGATCAAGAAGGCGAATTTAAAACACTCCACCAAATTAACCCATTACGACTGGATTTTATAGCTCAACATATTGATATCACTGATCAACGTATTGTTGATGTCGGCTGCGGCGGCGGGATTCTCAGTGAAGCTATGGCAGCAGCGGGTGCTGATGTAACGGGGATCGATCTGGGTGAAGAATTGATTGATGTTGCTGAGCTGCACAGTCTGGAATCCGGTGTACAGCTTAATTATAAAACTATCAGTGCCGAGCAGTTTGCTGAGCAAAACACAGCACAATTTGATGTGGTAACGTGCATGGAAATGCTTGAGCATGTACCTGATCCGAACTCGATTATTCAGGCTTGCTCGAAACTGGTTAAGCCAGGTGGAAAACTATTTTTTTCCACCCTCAACCGTAATCGCAAAGCCTGGTTACTGGCAATTGTTGGCGCTGAATATGTGATGCAAATGTTGCCTAAAGGCACGCATGATTATCAGCATTTCATCCGCCCTTCCGAGCTTGCTAAAATGGCACGTCATACTGATCTGTCTCTTTTGAATATGGTCGGAATTGAATACAACCCGCTCACCCGCATTTTTACACTTTCAGACAATGTTGATGTGAACTATCTGGCTGCATACGAGAAAGCTGAATGATACAACCAGCGATAATTCGTACTGTGCTGTTTGATCTGGATGGAACATTGGTTAATACAGCACCTGATTTGGTCAATGCTTTAAATGCAGTGCTCGAACGTCACGACCATCCTGCAGTCCCATTAGCAGACGTTTCCCCATTGATTTCAACAGGTGCGGCTGGAATGCTTGGTTTTGCTCTTGGTGATATTCCTGAGCAACGAAAACAAGTATTGGTCAATGAGCTGGTGGAACACTACCATTCACATATTGCAGACAACAGCCAACTTTATCCGCAAATGGAGAATGTTTTACAACAACTGGAACAGCGCGGAATACAATGGGGCATCGTCACCAATAAAGTTACCAGACTGACTGAATCCTTGCTGGATAAACTCAATTTAGCCAACCGAGCAGCTTGCATCATTAGTGGTGATACCACGCCACATTCAAAACCACATCCAGCACCGTTGTTAGAAGCATGCCGTATTATTGGCACACCACCAAAAAACTGCGTGTATGTCGGTGATGCTAAAAGCGATATCGAAGCAGCTCAACGAGCGATGATGCCCTCATTAGCAGCTGCTTATGGTTTTATCGGTACAGACGATCAACCACACAACTGGGGAGCCAATGTAGTCGTCGACAATGCCAATCAAATTCTTGACTGGGTAATACAACATGTCTAACAACACAACAGCGAATAAGCCCAATCAACTCGATCAGCAATTCTGGAATCAGCCAATTGCAAATGCTGCACTAAAAAACACCAACATCTTGATTAGTGGAGCCGCAGGCGATCTGGGCAGCCGACTAGCTGAGGATTGTGCTGATTATGGTGCAACTGTGGTGTTGATGGATAAAAACGCCAAAAAACTCGAGCAAGTATTTGATCGCATCATCGCAGCGAACAATCCAGAACCAATTATCTGTCCGATTGATTTATTAGTCGCGCAACCTGCAATTTATGCTGATCTTTATACTCAACTCAGCGAACAGTTTGGCAGCTTACATGGTCTAATTCATTGTGCTGCTTTATTCGACGCGCCCTCCCCTGTTGTTGATATTGAAGCGCTGACCTGGCAACAGCAAATTCACGTCAACCTGACTGCCGCTTACCTGTTAACCAACCAGCTGTTGCCATTGTTGCAGCAAACCGGCGACAGTCGTATCATCTTTACATCGGATTCAGTCGCGCGCAGCGGCGCAGCCTATTGGGGTGCTTATGGTGTCGCCAAAGCCGGATTGGAACAATTCGCACAGATTCTTGCAGAAGAGCTGGACAGTGCGGGACGAGTGCGCGTTAATACAGTGATACCTGGCCCAATTAACTCACATTTGCGACATAGCGCATTCCCGGCTGAAACACTTGAGGAGCGTGTCCGCATTGAGCAGATCATCCCGATCTATCTGCATTTGCTCAGTAAATCCGGCCATATTGTGCATGGACAAACACTCCATGCACATCAGTTAACAGAACAATGAGTTGAGAAATAAGTTATGTTTAATTCACAATCAGAAAGCGTCGAACTGACGCGAGATGTTAATGTTGTTACCGTTCCCGATGGTCTTACCACCACCTTGCAAAAAGGCGAGACGGTCTCAGTAATGCAATCATTAGGTAATAGCATTACCTTAACGACGATACACGGTGGCATGGTTAGACTGGCTGGTGTCGATGCAGATGCAATCGGCAAAGATGCAATCATCACCGAAGGACTGATTGAAGAACAAGACGCTAAATCACTGGAAGCCAATATCTGGAAATCAATGGAAGGTATTTATGATCCGGAAATTCCGGTGAGTATTGCTGAGTTGGGGTTAATCTACGAGGTAAAGATTTCGCCAACCGTCAATGATGATAAACCAGAGCTACACGATGTAGACGTCACTATGACGCTCACAGCACCTGGTTGTGGAATGGGACCAATTTTGCAAACAGATGTTGAGTCCGCAATCAGGAAGCTTCCTGGAGCCGCCAATGTTAAAGTAGATGTCGTCTTTGATCCACCCTGGACACGCGAAATGATGTCTGAAGCGGCTCAACTGCAACTAGGAATGTAAGAGACCACAAAAATTATGTCGTGGGTCAGCTTGGAGTTTTCCAGAAATTAACCATTGTTTGTAGGAGGGGCTTTAGCCGCGACTGATCGCTCAGAGGCTTAGTTCTCAGCTAAAACTCCTCCTACAGATTTAAACCACTACCTTTTTTACGTAAATCAATCTCGTAATCTAACCATCATTTCCGTAGTCAATCGACACCCATACATTCATTTACAACAATAAATACACACATCATGGAAAACAAAAAAACTGCCATTGTTATTGGAGCAGGCTCGGCTGGCTTGATCGCAGCTAAAGAACTTAAAGAACAAGGAATCGATGTAAAAATTCTGGATAGCAATCCTCAAGGCGCAGGTATCTGGAGCAGCCTACCATGGAAAACCTATACACTGACCTCATCTAAATGGGTGACAGAATATGGATGTTTTCCAATGCCTGAGCATTATCCAGATTTTGTAACCAATGAAGACATGATTAATTATCTGGATGCGTTTGCCAAACATTTTCAACTTTCACCACTGATTGACTTCAATGTTCGCGTTCAAGCCATCAAAAAGAACAGCGATAATAACTTCAATATCGAAACCGACCAGGGCAACTATGACAACTATGATTTTGTCGTTGTTTGTACAGGATTACATGGTAAACCATCAATTCCGGAATTTGAGGGTATTGATGATTTCAAAGGCGAAGTCATTCACAGCTCAAAATATAGTCAAGCCAGTGCTTTCAAACATAAAAAAGTATTGTGTGTCGGCATGGGTGAATCCGGCGTTGGCTTGATTGCGGAGCTGGCTCCAGAGACAGATAAACTGGTCGTTGCTTCATCGGGCGTCGCAATTACTCCACGGGTGGTTAAAGGATCGCAAAACCCCTTCGACCAAATGCAATTCTGGCAAATCGGTCGTCACATGATCGGCTATCAGGAATTACTGACTAGTGGTTTAAGCTGGTTTTATCGGCGCATTCCATACGCGCTCAAAAAGATTAATATCACATTAAATCTAAAGTTTTATTCTGACTACGGCGTTAAATTTGAAGAATTTGAGCAATGGTTTCCACAACAATTGGTTCCCCATCATTTTCATATCAAATTCTGGCCAAAACCAATGAAACCTGATGTCAGTGGCAATCTAACACGCACCACTGCACCACCAGACGACCTTTTATACTTGATAAAAACCGCACAAATCATCCCCAAAGGCAGTGTTAAATCATTTAATGCCAATGGAGTACTATTCGAAGATGGCAGTTATGAGGAAGTGGATACCATCATCCTCAATACTGGTTATAAACCCGGAGTCAGCAGTATTGAGTTTCCAGATCACTGGCAATACAAACACCTGGATTTGTACAAAGGTTGCATACACCCACAAATGACCAATCTGGCATTTGTGGGTATGGTAAGACCAACTGTGGGCTCAATACCCGCAATGGCCGAAATGCACTCGCGTATTATCGCTGCATATTTTAACAAGGTGATTCCAATGCCAGACCATGAAGCGCGTCTACACATTATCCAGCAGGATAATACCGAGCATTACAAACAATGCCCGACAATGCATGCACGCTTTCCACACATTTATTTCTTTGATGAATGGATGGATCAAATGGCAGATATTATTGGTGTAAGGCCGAAAGCAAGCGAGTATTTAACTAGTATTGAAGATTTAAAAACTTATTTTTTTGGATCTCCAATACCATTGAGATACCGTATAAAAGGAATAGGAAAAATTGACAATGCGGCTGAAATCTACAAAAAAAGAGTTCAAAAAATATGGGGTAATGCATTTGGAAAATGGGCAGCAACCTCGGTTTTAATTCACTTCTTCACGCCTTATTTACTCACCTTGGCTGTCTGTTTTTTGTGTTTAACAACATTCAACTTATCCTTTCTAGTCTCTGCTGGTTTCAGCGTGGTATTTTTTCTTCTGTATTATTTTGTTGATTTATTTAGATATGTATTTGAGATCGGTGTCGCACGCACACTGTCAATTGCCTCCGGTATCTTTTTTATTGGCCGCCTGAAAAAACAAGTGCCTGATTATAATCAACCAAAGGTTTTCCAGACATTGGAATAAATCAAAGGAAAAACACCTGATGGAGCAAGAAAAAGAAATTTACAATTATGGAGAAGAAGACTTAAAAAAACACTTTGGAGGCCAGCCCTAATCATTTATTCTGCTTTTGATTAGCCGTCCAATAAACACCAACAATGACCAATAGCAGTAATACTAATAATATTGGCGTATCACCGATTCTGACATAAGGGGTTGCTCCTTGCATACCGCGTACTTGAGCTCTTAGAACTGTGCTCTTAAATTGTTCAATTTGATTGATGATTCGGCCTTCAGGATCAATGATTGCAGTGATTCCATTATTGGTTGCCCTTAGTGTATAACGCCCCGATTCCAATGAGCGCATACGAGCATTTTGCAAATGTTGATGTGGCGCTATTGAATCTGCAAACCAAGCATCATTGCTAACATTGACTATATAAGCTGCTTCGGGGAGGCCAGACAGATTTTCAGCCGGATACGAATCTTCATAGCAAATGGTTGTCACTAACGGCATTCCTGCCGCTTTCAATAATGGTTGATCATCCTCTCCTGCACTAAAATCCGACATCGGCATGTTTAGAAACTGCGCTACCCAACCTGAGACTGGCTGGAATGGGAGATATTCACCAAACGGCACTAAATGGCGTTTACGATAAATCTGAGGTTGATTGCCGGGAATAACTACGGCGTTATAGTAACGTTTTGTGTTGACATCAGCCAACAGAGTGCCAATGATTAAATCTGTTTGATGTTGTTTGCCAAGCTTGGCCAGTTGTTGATAAAAATCCTGCATCTGGTGAAAATATGCTGGCACTGCAGTTTCCGGCCAGACAATCAGATCTGCATCCCAGTTGTCTTTAGTCAAATCAACATAACTACTAATAATTTTAGCTTTCTGTTGCGGATTCCATTTGAGTTCCTGGGCAACATTGCCTTGCAACAAAGCGACACTAAACGGTTTTCCGATAGGTGTTGTCCACTGTTTGGATTTAAACAGCTGCCCTCCTCCCCAAATAGCTGCAATTATCATTAAAACTGGCAATAGTTTGCCATTGATTTTATTGCGCGGATATTGCAACAAACCAACAATCAGTCCTGCTGAAGCGGCAGCCAGCCAACCGCTACCGTAACCACCAACTAACGGGATATAACCTGCTAATGGTGAATCCAGTAATGAACTGCTCAATTGTAACCAGGGAAATCCAAACACAAACCAGGCTCGAAACCATTCAACCAGAATCCAGATTGCAGGCCAAATCAGTGTTAGCACCAGTAATGATCGTTTTTGTACCAATGCAACCATCAAAAAGGCTGCCAGCATTGGAAACAATGCATAAAAAGCAGCAGCCAGTGCCGATAGCCCTAACCCTGCGATAACACTGGCACCACCAAAATCATGCAGACTGATATAAACCCAGGATGTTTCAAAACAAAACATACCTAGTCCAAACAGATAACCGCGCAGAACAGCACGACGCTTGCTGCACTGAGTACGACTGATACTATAGAGAAATAATCCGAAGCAAACACTCGTGAGCGGCCACAATTGATAAGGTGCAAAACCTAACACCATCAAATAGCCGCTAACCAATGCCAACAAATCCAACAACAATGGGTAACGCACCAGAATTGATCTATTCACAGCAGACCAATCATCAGTTATCTGCATTAGTGTGAGATCTGCTTTAGTTCATCACTCGTTTTACTATCATCTTGATCAAGTAGATTCATTCTGAACAGATGAACGCGGCGCTCATCTGCTCGTAACACTTCAAATATAAAACCGCTCATTTCAATTGTTTCACCTTGTTTGGGGACATAGCCCAGTTGCTGGGAGACCAATCCTCCGACTGTATCAAAATCATCGGTATCAAAATCAGCAGAAAAATGCTGATTAAATTCCTCAATCGGAGTTAAAGCTTTAATGGTGAATTTACGATCACTGAGGCGAAAGATAAAATCATCATGATCCAGATCATGTTCATCTTCAATATTGCCAACGATTTGTTCAAGTACATCTTCAATAGTGACCATGCCAGCTGCCATTCCATATTCATCAACCACCACCACCATATGATTGCGATGGCTGCGAAACTCACGCAACAGAATATTCAAACGTTTGCTTTCTGGAACAAAACGCGCACTGCGCATGATTTTTGAAACACTAAAGGACTGCTTTTTTAAAACGTGTGCCAGCAAATCCTTAGCCAGCAGAATCCCGACAACTTCT
This sequence comes from Methylococcales bacterium, assembly GCA_965224565.1. GTDB lineage: Bacteria > Pseudomonadota > Gammaproteobacteria > Methylococcales > DRLZ01 > DRLZ01. The sequence goes on from CBDCZN010000002.1 coordinate 2,839,115, forward strand.
CCAGGATCATCTCCAGTTACCGGAAATCGCGAGTGGGATGAATCAACGACAATTGAGATAACAGTATCAACATCTGCATCATGTGGAATTGAAACCACCTGGACACGGGGAACCATAATGTCTCTGACGCGCATTTCAGCAACATTGAACACGCCTTCGAGCATGGATAGCGCTTCGGAATCAAATAGCTTGCGTTGATGAGCATCTTGCAAGACTTGCAACAATTCTTCTGTGTCACGGGGTTCAACCAATAAAAATTTACTGAATCGATCAAGCCAACCGTGTTGTGACGTTTCCTTTTCCGAACTACCATCAGCCATTGCTGTTTTATTTCACCTCGTAAGGGTTAGAAAACCCAAGTTTATCAAGTATCAACATTTCACGATTTTCCATCTGCTGAGCATCAATTTCATTCATATGATCATACCCACACAAATGCAACACACCATGGACAACCATGTGTGCCCAATGTGAATTGAGTGTTTTTTTCTGTTGTTGAGCTTCCCGAGTAACGACTGGCGCACAGATCACCAAATCCCCTAGCATGTAAACAGGAATTTCAGGAATTTTATCAACAACAAAACTCAACACGTTGGTTGATCCAGAGCGTTGCCGGTATTGTTGATTAAGCGCTCTCATTTCAGATTCATCGACGATGCGCACACAAAGTTCAATTTGACCATTCAAAGATTCTAATTCAAGTGTAGTCTGTAACCAGTGTTGTATCGAGCTGTCATCGGGTTGTTTTGAGTCAGTACTGACACGCTGGATATCGATATGCAGATCAGTTGCCAGCACTGTCATTTTCAATAACCTGACTGCGGATGGTCCTTTTCATAAACCTCGTAGGCAGCAACAATGCGCTGCACCAATACATGGCGCACCACGTCTTCTTTACCAAAGTGGGTAAAACTGATCCCTTCCACGCCCTCCAGAACATCGATTACTTGTCGCAAACCAGACAGCTGCCCACGTGGCAAATCCACCTGAGTGAGATCACCAGTAATTACTGCAGTTGAGCCAAAACCGACACGAGTGAGAAACATTTTAATCTGTTCCGGGGTGGTGTTTTGAGCTTCATCCAGAATAATAAACGAATCATTGAGGGTGCGGCCACGCATAAATGCCAGCGGTGCAACCTCAATCACGTTGCGTTCAATCAATTTAAACACCCGCTCTATGCCTAGCATTTCATACAAAGCATCGTATAAGGGTCGCAAATATGGATCGACTTTTTGGCTGATATCGCCAGGCAGAAAACCTAGTTTCTCACCTGCTTCTACCGCTGGCCGCGCCAGAATCAAGCGTCGCACCTGATCGGATTCAAGCGCTTGTACTGCACAGGCAACAGCCAGATAGGTTTTTCCTGTACCTGCCGGGCCAATTCCAAAATTGATATCATTGGCCATAATCTGGCGCAAATATTGTTGTTGGTGATAACCTTTACCGACAATGACTCCATGTCGGGTGCGTACTTGAATCTCATTTTTTTGTTTTTTTGATTGAACTGGCTCTAGCATGACATTCAACTGGGAATCCTGCATTGATAAATGAATCTGGTCTGGTGTAATCGGAGCCTTTAACGATGCGGCATAGAGTTTCTGCAACAACAAACAGGCCGCCTTGACAGGCTTGGCTTCGCCTTTGATACTAAAATTGTAAGCACGGTTAGCAATCTCAACCCCGAGTCGCGTTTCTATTTGTCGAATATTCTGATTCAATGCGCCACACAGATTAGCAAGGCGTCGATTATCTTCTGGCTCTAGAACCAGTTCCATCGAATCAGAAAAAGTGGTTGAAGTGGCCAATTAACGCATCATTGAAAGTAGAATTAACAAGCTTCCAGAATACTCGATTGTTCGGAAATGTGTACTCTGCCACGTAGTGAGTTGGGAAGCGCTTCGGTGATAAGCACATCGACTAATTGCCCTTTTAGACGCTCAGGCCCATCAAAATTAACAATGCGATTATTTTCTGTGCGTCCTGATAATTGTTGTGGGTTTTTACGTGCATTGCCATCAACAAGGATTGGTTGCACAGTATCAACCATATTGGCAGAAATTTTTGCAGTGTTGGCATTAATCCGCTGTTTGAGTTCAGCTAACCATGCTTTTTTGGTATCCAAAGGCATAGGATCTTCCAGGTCTGCCGCAGGCGTTCCTGGTCGAGCACTGTAAACAAAACTGTATGACTGATCAAAACCAATACTATCTATCAAATCCAGCGTATCAGCAAAATCGTCTTCAGTTTCACCCGGGAAACCGATGATAAAATCTGAGGACAAACTGATGTTGGGGCGTACTTCTCTCAATTTTGCAATGCGTTCTATATAATCTTCACGTGTATAACCACGTTTCATCAACGCTAAAATACGATTGCTGCCGCTTTGCACTGGCAAATGCAGATGATCAACCAATTGCGGAATCTCGCCATACGCGTCAATCAAGGAATCAGAAAATTCTGCTGGATGTGAGGTAGTGAAACGCAGTCGATCGACCCCGTCAATGGCGGCAAGATAATGCAACAACATTGCCATGTCAACATAATCGCCAGCTTCTGTTGCTCCATAATATGAATTAACATTTTGACCAAGCAGATTAATCTCGCGCACACCTTGTTTAGCCAACATGACCACTTCAGTGATGACGTCTTCTAATGGACGACTGAATTCTTCTCCGCGTGTGTACGGAACCACGCAGAATGAACAATACTTGCTACAGCCTTCCATAATCGAGACAAAAGCTTTTGGGCCTTCAGCTCGTGGTGCAGGCAAGCAATCAAATTTTTCAATTTCAGGAAATGAAACATCAACAACAGCGCGTTTCTTGTGGCGTACTTCATCGAGCATTTGTGGCAAGCGATGTAAAGTTTGAGGACCAAACACAACATCAACATAAGGAGCTCGTTTCTGTATAGCATCACCTTCCTGACTGGCGACACAACCACCAACACCAATGATAGCCTGCGGTTTTTTCAATTTTAATTTGCGCCAACGCCCCAAATGGGAGAACACTTTCTCTTGCGCTTTCTCGCGAACCGAACACGTATTCAACAACAATACATCGGCTTCAGATGGATCTGAGGTAACTTCCAATTGATGTGTTGATTTGAGTAGGTCCCGAATTTTTCCAGAATCATACTCGTTCATCTGACAACCAAATGTTTCAATAAAAAGTTTGTGCACAATACTCCATATCGGCTTTTAGATAAAAAATTAGCGCCTTATATTAACAAATTACAGACTATTAACAAATCACAAATAGATCAATAAACGCTGATTTTTCACTCATCCATTGCAAATGCTTGTCTAAAGAACCTGTCAAGCTATCACTGAATGGCGCATTGCTGCGTTAAAAGTGAGCTCAAAATACTCACATACTTCAGTATGCTGTGCTTTGTCACCCACTTTTCTTGCACTGCGTCCATTGATCAAGATCTTGAACAGGCTCTAAGCAGTCATTTTAACCAACCCAACCACGATAACTCTAGTGACTACTATGTCTATTAAAGTGCCTAGATTACATGGTTAAATGCAAACATTCACATCATCCAGACATTTTTTATAATCGGTGAAACATCAATTAAGCAGTAATCCCTGGGTCACCAGTGCGCTTGACCGGACGGGAAAATGGGAGAATGAAGGTTGATTCGGAGCCTCTATAGTCTGCTTCTGGATGATTAGCCTGCATTAATTGCTTGACAGACTCTTCATTGTCTTTTTTCACGTCGATCATCAATAAGTGTTTACCGGCAGTCACCTCATCATGGAATTTGGCAATACTCTGATTTTCTGTCGCCAGTCCGGTTAACCCACCGGCCCAAGCACCAAACATGGTAATAAATCCAAAAATTGCAACATAAACAAGCGCATGAGTTTCCTCCCCAAACGGTTTGGCAAACATCACAAACAGTACCGCAAGTACTGCAATAGCAAAACCCATCATCGCTCCGCGCTCGCCATATCGAATCACTTCGCGCTGTTGCAGATAACTCGCTGAATGAACGCGCCTCTTGTGTAATCCAACTTCGTCTTTGGAATGTACGCAGAAGTTCCAATAGGTAATTCCGTGTTCGTGCAAATCTTTTGAGACTTCCTCTACACTGATCATATTGTCAGTCAGATAAAAAAGCTTACGCATATGAATCTCCTTAATTTTTTAGTGACTTACTCAACTACAACGTTTGCATAAATGACTCAACTAACAACGATTTTGAATTAACTATCAAGTCTTAACTCATATCTACTCTCATTATTTAAATCTGTCAATATTGATGATCACAATCTACGTCTATGCAACATCTCTTAAAGATCAATTATATTGATTAAATTCAGTAGCTTAAAAACTATTGAAGTCAGTTCAGTGATATTAATTTATTGATGTTTTGCATCACAACAAATCGCTTGAAGTAATTCCAGATCAATGCACGTTTAAAGCCAGCTGGAACGATTTGTAACGCCAGATAGCCTGACCAAATACGTTGCCAGTGTCTCTGCATTTCAGCATAACCACTGATATTCAAGATCTGATCAAGGTAAACCACAACCGCATCATGAGCCAGAGCTGCATGTCCAGTCGCCAGATTATCAATTGAAAGGTGCAAACTGACAATGGCTGGATCGATATTCCAGTAGTTTAAATCATCCACTAATCGACTGTATGTTGAACCAAGCCCACTTAATTCTATCGCCAGATTCAAACCAATCGTTTCCGCTTCAAAACTGCTTGGGAATTGAGAAACAGCCAGAAAAAACACCGGCAAATCAAACGCTGAATTAATAAAACCTGGATGTTGTGAAAATTGTTCAGTGGTAAATTCCGGGAGTTGAATGCCAGTACTCTCCAGAAGTTGGCGATAAACATTGGCATGGTTCCAATCGCTCCGCCCATCACCAATTTCGTCCGCATAAATGCGTAGCAAATATCTGGAAATTGCATGTTGATGATTGCCTGCTTTGGCAATATTCTGCAACCAGCTACCATCGACCAAAAGTACTGGGGCAAACTGTTCAATCCCCCATAAATAAGCCTCTCTGCTAAGTTTTGGTGGCGCAACAAACTGCTTCTGCTGACTTTCCTCAGCCTGATAAATCGCCTGGATTTGTTGATCAAAACCAGCATGACTGAACTCAATCAAGCGTTGATAAGCTGGTTGTATGCGCCGCATAACAGAGCGACTTTTCGCTATATACCTAGAGACAAATTGATAGGCTGCATTCAAGCATTGCGGATTGGATTCCAAGTTGAGCAATTCAAAATAAAGCTGTCTGCTGTTATATTTGTTGAGTGCTCGTTGATGAGTTTTTTTAGGGAGATTCTTAGCAGCTGTTTGCTCAGGCGGTGTAATTTGACTGGTAGAGTCCAAGGCAGTCAGCTGCTCAGCTAACTGATTGAACAGACGCAGTTCCGACGACTGCAAACTACGCTCTTCAAACACAGATGAATCACTGAAAAAACGCCGCATTTCTGCATTGTAATATTGGGGATTATCTGCGTTCAAAATCTCCTTGACAAAATTCACAGCAACCAGTGGTTCATTCACAAACCAATCATTTATTTGATGACCGCAAAGAGTAATATTCCTCGATCCAGATTGCTGGATTGATAATTGTTGTTCATGGTGAATCACATCCCCCCAAACACGTTGAATATCAGCAGATTGTTGTTGCAACGCGTCCACCAAATCACTCTCGACATCAGCATATAATGCTATTCCAAGCGACAATCGATGCCAAAATTGCGACTGTTGTTCTGCTGGTTGTTGCTGAATAAAAGCATGCGTTGCCTGAAGAGTCAGATCGCCTGTGCTTGCATGTTGTGGGTTGTATAGATAGTGTTTCAGTGAATCGGGAAGATTTGCTGATGATTGTGTCATCAGTTCAATTATGCGCAACGATTTTGACAAACTAAACGTATAGGCCAGTGTGTATCCCAGGATTTCTGGTAGAAAGGTAACGGGCAACTGGGCTAGACACAAACCAGTCAACGGTGCTTTAAATGCTGCATCAACAAAGCCAGGGTGGAATGCAAAGAGGTGCGTGTGCGTTTCTGGCAAAATGAGATTAAAATCATCCAGCACTTTTCTATAAAGTGATAAGGGCTTGTTAGAATTCGGTGTATAACCGAGAATGTTGGCGTAAATCTGGAACAAACAAGCTGCAGTATCGGTATGCGCGAGGGAAGCATTACTAACCGACTGTAGCCAACATCCTTCGAGGAGAGCCATCGGTGCATATTGGCGAATGGCTCCACGCAGGCTGTTAGTCTCTACCAGAGTTTCAATACGTGCAGTATTTTGTAATCGAAGCAATTCATCTTCAAGTATATCAAGTTGACCTGAAAGCTGGTTGCTATGCCCCGGCCTATTCTCAATCTCTCTGAATTGCTTGTCTAAGCGCATATATGCTGCTTGCAACACTGAGCCACTACTATCTGGATGCATCAAACGATAAAACAGCTGACGGTCACTCCAGTTTACGAGTGCTTGTGAATCGTCATCAGGATGTAACTGAAGATAGTTTTCAGTTGTGAACAGATGTTTGAATCTGATGCGATGGGGCTTTGTGTTAATACGCTGATTGCTCATACACTTTAATCAGCAGTAAAATCGGGTTTAACAATCATATAATCATCAATCACCAACACATCAAGCCCGCTGGTATAAAACACACTAACAGCGTCTTCTACTGAATGAATAATCGGTTTGCCCATGACGTTAAAACTGGTATTTAGCAACACAGGAATATCGGTAATCCGCCGAAATGCATTAATCAGCTGATAAAATCGAGGATTCCATTCCTCTTTGACGGTCTGCAGGCGGCCCGTACCGTCCACATGAACTACTGCCGGAATTTTGTCATACACGGCTTTTTTATATTTTAGCGTTCTTTCCATATATGGCGACTGTTGATAATTTTCAAAATACTCATCCCCATATTCGTCGAGTATCGAAGGTGCAAATGGTCGAAATTCTTCGCGAAACTTCACCCGACTATTTATTTTATCGCGCATTGATGCTTGCCTGGGATCAGCCAATATTGAGCGATTCCCCAGTGAGCGTGGGCCGAATTCAGCCCGACCTTGAAACCAGCCAACCAGCGCTCCCTCAGCCAACAGCTTTGCAGTCTCCTCGGTAATACTGTGAGGAAAATGAAACACGTTGGATTGCTGACCAAATTTTATCAAGCGTTGCAAAGCCTGCTGATTAACACTGGATCCTAAATATGCAGTGAGTCTATCAACTTTAAATGGGATGTCAGGGTGATCTTTTCTATAAGCCAGATAGGCTGCTCCTAAAGCTGTGCCATCATCACCTGGTGCAGAAGGAATGTGCATTGACTGAAAAGGTGTTTCGGTCATAATTTTACCGTTCAACGAAGAATTCAATAGACATCCCCCACCCAGTACTATATTTCTAGAATGTACCTGCTTCGAAAAATTATTTAACAAGCTCAACATAACAGTTTCAAACAGATGCTGTCCGCTATAGGCAATATCTTCACGTTTAACCTGTTGAGTTGAAATCAGTTGTTCAAGTTTGGAAAAACCACTGCGGATAGCAATCGTATCCTGCTTTAACACAAGCCCTTGCACTACCATCATTGATTCAAGAATCGCATACACTTCGTTATTGACGGCACCGTAGGCAGCCAAACCCATCACCTTCCATTCTTCACCTTTAATCCAGTCAAAACCACACAGCTCGGTTAAACGCATATAGTAAAAACCAAGACTTTCCACACCTGCTATTTCGCTGATCAGTTTGATTTTTCCATCAGCATATTGGTAAAACGCGCTGAAACCACTGTCGCCAAATGAGTCAATAATGACACAGGCCGCTTCATCAAACGGGCTACTGTAGCAGGCTGCAGCGGCATGGCTCTGGTGATGGTTGAAATCCAGTACCGACATCTGTGCCTGCGGTCGCAGTTCTCGAATCATTCTGACTAGATTAAGTCCACCGCTAGCCATACTGTACTTCTGACAAGCCAGCATGTGCAACAGTTTGTATTTAGGTAAAAAAGTCGATTGCTTATTGTGCTTGGGATGACTTAGACCAGTAGCATTGAAGTAGCCCGTCAGCCACCACATCACCTCGTACCAAGGGCGGTGTGTATTCCAGTTACGAGCGATCACAAATTGTGATGCATCCTGGCAATACAGATCAATCAATTCAGAGATGCGCGTAAGCCCGTCGGGGCTACAATTCAAGCCTCTCTTATACTGTAAATACCGCTCAGTTGCTTCTGCAAAACGCACAACACCCTGATCATCAATAATCGCCAATGCAGAATCATGATATGTTGTACATAGACCGATGTAGTAGGTTTTTTTTAGGTTTTTTTTGCTAGACATGATAGATATACTATATGAACATTACACAACAACAAAAACAACAATCCAAACAACCTGTGCTTTCTTCCAATCTCATATCTACCACCCTGGTCAGCCTGCTATTTCCAGGTTATGCATTCCTTTTCCTGATCTCCGGCCCTCATAGCATGAGTGCCGCACTGTATTGGATCTTACCGTTCTGGCTAATACTTTTTGCAGATTTAATTCCGGTCAACGGCAAAACTGATAACCCGCAACCTGTTAGCGATTTACCCTACACTCTACTCGTTTATTTTCTGGCAATCCTGCAAATCATCAATCTATTCATTTTGTTGGGAATGGCCTCTCAACTGCAGTGGACTAACCCATTAATGATTGCAACCAGCTTGACCAATATGCTGGCCATTAAAGTTATTATCGGCACTAGCTCCAGTTTTTCAGGGATTGTCGTTGCCCATGAGCTAATCCACAAAAGAAGCTGGTTTTCCAGGTTATTTGGCAGGTTGTTACTATCTTTGGTCTGCTACGAACACTTTTACAGCGAACACCTGAGCGGCCACCACTGTAATGTCGGACACCAGAGTGATCCAGCAACAGCACGTTACGGCGAAAGCTTTAATGCCTTTTGGAACAGAACAGTCCCAGGACAATTTATTCACGCATGGAATTTGGAAAATATACGTCTGCAGCTAACAGACTTGAGTTTTCCAACAATATTGCGCCATCAGGTATTTCAGGGAATTGTGTTCCAGACATTGCTGATAATCAGTATTTTGATGATTTTTGGGGCGAGTGCGTTGATTGCTTTTCTGATACAAGCAATTGCTGCAATACGCAAACTGGAAGCAGTCAATTATATTGAGCATTGGGGGCTGGAACGCAAAAATGGCAGCAATGAAGACATCTTATCGTGGGAAACCGATTCATGGCTGACCCTGCATTCATTAATCGGGTTATCAAAACATACCGATCATCACCGTCATGCAGACAAACCTTTTCAACGACTAGACTACTGTGCCAAGAGTCCGCAATTACCGTATGGATATTTTGCTTCTATCTTTTTGAGTATTTTTGCCAATCAGCGATTCCAGTATCTGGCTAGTCAACAACTGAAAGCCAACAATCTGGGACCTTTTCAAAACCTGGACAATTAATTTCCTTGAATTGACCTGAACATCGTGTCTGATTTCGATTGTTTTTATCCTCGCTCCTAAACAGAAACATTATCGAACTTTTTCTTGTGTACTTAGCTCATATTCAGGAAAATGGTGTATTCTGTGCTTGGTTATTTATTTCCAATCATAACTATGTACAATAAATTAATCAGTGAATCAACACTATTTTAGTGTGGTTATGCCCGTCTGAGAATAGAATCATAGCGGAATTTCTATGTATACTCTTCGCACATGAAAATTTAGCATTTAGAATACGTGATTTTTTGTGGAGAGTAAGGCGGGAAATCTTAGCTGTAGTCATTCTACAGTAAGGTTTTCCAACGCAGCTATCCGCGAAAAAGTGCGTGTGCTGGGTGCTGAATTTTCATGTGCGGAGAGTATAAAACATCGATTTCGTTAAAAAACATTATAATCGAACTCATGAGCAGATAATCTTTGTGCGGATCATCAATAAGTTGTATCAAACTGCACCACTAAAGCCCCATCCAGGTTAAATAAACTCAATTAGACATCCTCAATTTAGTTATCACAATCACATAATAAATTAATGATATCCAGAATTCTTACCTTACTGACACTAGCCCTGCTGGTAGTTATCAACTTCAATATTTGGCGCTATGTGAATAATCCCTTGCAGGTGCAATCGTGGAATAAAACCATTATGGGGGTCACCTATGATCCCAGGCGCAAAGATGATGACCCGGAAAAGAAAACGTTTCCCAGTGATGCAAAAATCGACGAAGATCTCACCTTGCTTGATGACATTGTATTCGCACTACGCACATATAGTGTACTTGATGGTCAGGAACGCATCATCCATATTGCAGCGGCTCACAACCTAAACCTTGCCCCGGGAGCCTGGATTGGCGAGAATCTGGAAAATAATCGACGTGAAATTGAATCTCTGATCAAACTCAGTCGTGAAGACAATCCAAAAATAGTACGTACTTTTGTCGGCAACGAGGTTTTACTGCATAAACGCATACCTAAAGCGAAGCTTATCGATTACATCAGAGAAGTACGCAAACGCACCTGGCGTCCAGTGAGTACATCAGAGACCTGGGATACGTGGATTAAAAATCCTGACCTGGTTGACGAAGTTGACTTTATTGCCATGCATATTCTGCCTTACTGGGAAGGGGTTTCTGTTGATGAAGCAGTGGGTGCTGTTTTTGATCGTTATTATGAGGTTCAGGATGCTTATCCTGACAAACCTCTTGTTATTACTGAAGTCGGCTGGCCTTCGAATGGTCAGCCATTTAGAAAGGCAACAGCATCGGTAGAGAATCAGGCTAAATTTTTACGCCAATTTCTAAACCGCGCTTCTGCTGAAAAAATTACCTATTATGTCATTGAGGCATTTGATCAACCCTGGAAAAAATCGATTGAAGGATCGTCAGGTGCATACTGGGGAATTTTTAATGCTGAGCGGAAACCAAAATTCCCAATGGAAGGCGATGTCTTCGACCTACCCAACTGGAAAAAATGGGCGTTAGCAGCTGCCATAGTCAGCATTTCGTTGATGATCATATTTTTAATTACACGGCGCCATTTAAAATTACCAGGAAAGTTGTTTTTCGGCATCATTGCCAACCTTGCCGTTTCGTTTATTTTCTGGACTGCGTCCATCGGTGCCCATCAGTATCAGACCTCTGTCTCACTATTTGTCTGGGGTATTCTGATTCTTCTGCAGGTCATGGCAGCGCTAATATTGTTGACTGAAACCCTGGAAGTTGCCGAAGTACTCTGGCATCGTCCCGGAAAGAGAACATTCAAACCTCTAAAAGTTGATAGCAATTACAAGTATCCTAAAGTCTCTGTGCATTTACCCATTCATAAAGAACCCCCAGAGATGGTCAAGCTAACCCTCCAGGCTTTAGATCAACTAGATTACCCAAATCTGGAAGTACTGGTAATTGACAACAACACCACCGACCGAGCAGTCTGGCAACCAGTGTTTGAAGAATGTCTGCGCCTGGGTGAAAAATTTCGGTTTTTTCATTTAGATAACTGGCCTGGTTTTAAGGCAGGTGCCACTAATTTTGCTCTGGAAAAAACTGCACCTGATGCGAGTATCATCGCTGTTATTGATAGTGATTATATTGTTTCACCAGACTGGTTAAAAAGCATGGTGCCTTATTTCGATGATGACAATGTAGGTTTTGTACAATCCCCGCAAGATTATCGTGACTTGCACGAGAATCTTTTTAAAACATTTTGTTACTGGGAATACGCAGGTTTTTTTCACATCGGCATGGTACAACGCAACGAATACAATGCCATCATTCAACACGGCACCATGACCATGATCAGAAAGTCTGCTTTTGATCGTGTCGGAAAATGGTCGGAATGGTGTATCACTGAAGACAGTGAACTGGGGCTACGTTTATTCGAAGCTGGCTATGATTCGGTGTATGTTAAAGATTCGTTTGGAAAAGGGCTGATGCCAGACACCATGTCTGGGTATATGACGCAACGTTATCGTTGGGTTTATGGAGCCATGCATATCATCAAACATCACTGGCGCAGTTTTTTTGGAACCAGGAATTCGACACTCACCAAAGCTCAGCGCTACTACTTTGTTGCTGGCTGGCTTTCCTGGTTTTCTGATGCATTAGCCCTATTATTTACCATTTCCAGCATTGTCATGACAGCACTGATCTTTGCAGATCCACTACATAGTGAACTACCCATAAACGCATTTTTACTCCCCACAATTGGCTTGTTCAGTTTTAAAATACTGCGTGGATTATGGCTATACCAAGCGCGCGTCAAGTGTACAATACTCCAATCGCTTGGTGCAGCACTTGTCGGGTTATCATTAACGCATACTGTCGCTAAGGCTACTTTACAAGGTTTGCTCACATCAGGAAAACCTTTTATGCGTACCCCAAAACTCGAGAAAAAAAGTCCATTACTGATTGGTTTGGTATCCATTTGGCAAGAGTTGCTATTACTAATACTGCTGATTGCATCAATCGTAGCAATGAACTATCTAGATCAATTCGATAATGTAAGCGGGAAATTATGGATCACCGTTTTATCCGTTCAATCGGTTCCATATATTGCGACATTTCTTACCCTGTTAATCAGTCTGACATCTAATTATTCGCCTTCAAAACGGCACAATACCGAAATGGACAATTCAACTATTTCTGACACTGTCAATTAAATCATGTCTGCCAACTTAGCGGCTAAGTCTGATAATGAGGTAAACTCCAATCAAGCACTAGCTTTCGATTACATCGACAATGGTCGTGACCTACGACTGGACTTTTTGCGGGGCATGGTCATGATCCTGGTGATTGCCACCCATATTGAATATTTCTCTTTTTTCAGTATGTTTGCCTGGGAACGCATTGGCCTGATATCCAGCGCAGAAGGCTTTGTAAGCTTATCGGGAATCGTATTAGGCATTGTTTACAAAAAGAAACTATTCAAGCTTGGGTTTCAACAAGCAACGATTCTATTGTGGAAACGTGCATTTCAACTGTATCGAGCCAATGTATGGATTATCCTAAGCATCCTATTACTTGGCAGTATACCGCTGATTAATGTTTATCAGGCAACTCACTGGGTCGATCCTCTATCAACTCAAGCCTGGCCATTATTTCCCAAAGCAGGCACTTCCTGGAAAGATATCATTACCCAGACTCTATTACTTAGAATAGGTCCACATCAATTTCAAATTATTGGGTTTTATACAATCGTGATTGGTTTAGCACCAATTGCTCTGTATCTCTTCTATCGGCGCTTAACAATATGGGTCATCCTGATCAGCTGGATCATCTATGCATTCAACGCTGTCTACTATCTACAAATTACCGGGGCGCAATTTGAACGCGGCTTCCCGCTGCTAACCTGGCAAGTATTGTTCTTTAATGGCATGGCAGTTGGCTACCACCATCAACGCGTGTTTAATTTCCTGTCCGACCAGAAAAATAAAATACTGATTTATGCAGCGATCATCGTCTCCGTATTATGCATCATTCTGGCACTAAGCAACCCAAAACCTGTGTTCTGGCCCTGGCAACTATTCTCGTTTTTTGACAATATGGGCTATGCAAAACTTCACTCACAATGGTTCGACAAAACCGCACTTGGCATCGGCAGAATTCTTAATAACATTGCGCTATTTATCGTCATGCTATCTCTCCTCAGCAATCACTGGCAGTTCTGGAATAAAGCACTGGGATGGCTAGTCATCCCGATTGGCCAAGCATCTCTGTATGTTTTTGTATTGCATGTTTACTTTATCATCATCATCAGCAACACACCGCTACCTGACTATAATAGTTTTGTGATTAACACACTGGTTCATATCGCCAGCATTCTGACTATCTGGTATATGATCAAAAAGAAGTTTTTGTTTAATGTCATCCCACGCTAAGGAAGCGCTGATTAAATCGTCAATAGTCTTCCTCTAAGCGCTCATGTTGCTCTATCTCTTCGTTTCAACCTTGGCTTGCTTATAAATATGTCCTCCAGCCACCTGTTAATATAACTCGCTTCGGCTGGATCGCTGATCCTGTGTTATTTTGCGAAGCTCTTGGCATCTTCCAGATCCCCTTCTGTTCCTACCCAACGCCAGTGTATATTCGCAATAGCGTTACCAAGGATGGAAAGCTCGTGCTTCAATCGCGCCTTGTCCCGCGTAATCCAGAACCAGCCGCTAAGGTTATATCGGACAAAAACCGTTACCATGGTATCCACGTGCGAATGATGCCGTAACGATCTTTCATACGCTTTGACAACCGCATTCTGCACATCGTCTCAAAACGCGTCAATTATATCAGTGCAAGCAGTGTCGTCATCAAACCTCATTAACAGCGAACACAATTTTTGCGTCCACAAAATTACCCCTAACCACTTGGTTTCTGGCGATCTACCTGCTGACACAATCAAAAAGCGGGGTGTCTTCTTTATCGCTGATGCGTCAGCTTGGCGTGTCTTATTGCACCGCATGGATGGTGAAACAGAAATTAATGCAGGTCATGAAAGAACGCGAGGATACAAAACGCCTAAAAGGTCTAATCCAGCTTGATGATGCGTACTGGGGTGGACAGCGTCATGGTGGGAAACGTGGACGTGGTTCACCGGGGAAAATACCGTTTGTCGCTGCGGTCGAAGTAACTGAAGATGGACGCCCTGTCGCCATGAAGTTCAAGGTGGTGAATGCATTTCGATCACACCCCATTGAATACTGGGCCAAGCAATCACTTGAACCAGGGGCTTACGTTGTCTCCGATGACCTTGCCTGTTTTAAAGCGGTGACAAAGACTGGCTGCAAACATCACTCCATCGTGACTGGTGGTGGCCCTGAGAGCATGAGTCTGGAAGCATTCACCTGGGTGAATACCATGATCGGTAATGTAAAAAATGCCGCAACGGGAACCTATCACGCTGATTCGGGAAAACATCTACCACGGTATCTGGCTGAATTTAACTATCGGTTTAACCGTCGGTATGATTTAGCAGCCATGTTACCAAGATTAGATTACGTTGCAGCAAGAACACCACCGATACCCGGGCGTTTGCTCAAGCTCGCTGGGGCGTTCTGAGTTTCATAGGTAATCAGGTACACAAATGTTGCTTCTACTGACTAATCCCATCTTATCATAATCAACTCGTTATCCCATGGTTTTTCCTCTTTCTTATGTTATGGAGATAACACAACAAGAGGTATCATGAGTAGGTTCTTAGGGCAAATGACATCGCCACTTACCCATCCAATACTCCCTCTTACCCACCCAATATCCCCTCTTACATAAAATCTATTTACGTATTGACATCATTCAAGTGTAACATATTGACATTATATATTATTACTTAAACACTGATAATAAGTATTATTTATTATATTATTTAAGCATGATATCTCAGCATTTTCTACATTGATCATAAAATAAGCATCTTCAATAAAGACCCGGCTGCCAACGAGATAAATCATAACAAGAAAATATATACAACCTTAATACTTTTAACTAACTTTTTTAGAGAGGGATAATATGAATATTAATATGTTATTTATTATTTTTGCAGCATTGTCTTTTGGTTTGTACCGTTTATTTTACGCAGCAATCCCCGAAGGTAGTGTCGGTGTGGTTTCTCGCTTTGGTCGTTTTACACATACTTTTAATTCGGGGTTACATTTTAAATATCCTTGGGATTCTGTACACATGCTCACCTTACAAAACAGGGCTATTGAAATTGAATTTCAAGCAATTACAATCGATCAAGCCAGTGTGTACTTTGATTGTACAATTTTGTTTTCTGCTATCGGGAATGATAAAGAGATGGTAAAACGTGCTGTTTATTCGTTTGCTACTGAACGTGAATTTAAATTATCTGTACAGCGACTACTGGAAGATGAAACCCGCGCTTATGTGGCGAGTAAACCTCAAGCTGAGATGATAGGTATTTCTCAGGATGTTGTCATTCAAATTAAACAGAATGTCGATGCTATTATTGCAACATGGGGTTACCAAGTCGTGGATTTACGTTATAACAATCTGCACTTTGATAAAATCATCACCAAATCAATGGCGCGTGTCGTTGCTGCTGTCAATGAAAAAGATGCTGCAGAAAACGAAGGTCAGGCATTATTGATCCGTAAAGTAAAAGCAGCAGAGGCAGACGGTGAGTATGTTCGTATCCAGGCAGAGGCTGAACGCATAGCCTGGAAGCTACGCGGGCAAGGCGTGTCTGAGTTTCGCAAAGAAGTGTCAAAAGGTGTTCACGTCGCTGTTGAAGAACTAACAAGCGCAGGACTTGACCCCAACTATTTGCTATTTTTTATGTACACAGAATCGTTGAAATATATTGCTGAAAACAGCAATGCCGGGAGTACTATTTTCGTCGATAATAACCCCTCTGCACCAAATACCATTATGCAGCAAATGTCGGCATTTTATAAAAGTGAGTCCACTGTCGTCTCAGCTGATGAACAATTAAATAGTTAACTAATGATGACTGAATTAACCTCACAACTGGAAACACTAATCCAGTCTTTCTATGCGATGGAAGGCTGGATCAATGGTGAGCTGATTTATCGAATGTTGCAACGTGTCGCTATTGTTTTTTTAGTTGCATTTTTGTTTAGTAAATCACTCGCGTTTGAGTTACTAATTAAAAATTCAATGCGCAAAAGAGACTGGTTGGCATTGTATGTTATTTTTGCAGCAATCTCGATTTTAGGCTCAGTGTTGGCTGACTTGGTTACAATTGAAGCTGTATCCAGTCATTGGTCATTTGCACACATCGTCAACATCGAGCATGCAATTTTTGCCGACTCATCCCAGTCAATGGCTTCACAGGCCAATATTCAAGTAGAATCTCGTTCTATCGGTGCTGTGTTAGCAGGATTTCTGGGCGGCCCTTTGCTCGGCTTGTCTGTGGGTGCCAGTTCGGGGTTATTTCGTTACCTGATGGGTGGTGATGCCGCTATTGGTGGTTGTATTGGTACCACCTTAACCGGTTTAATCGCAGGTCTGGTGTATCTGATTGTACTCAAAACCCGTCCGGAAAAACGCTTTAACTGGAAACTGGCTTTTGCCACTACTTGCCTGGGTGAAATTGTGATGAAGGCAGCGATAATAGTTAGCGTGATTGTAAACCATGAACCTTTAGCCAAAGGCATTGCTCTTATTCAGATTACTACAATTCCCAATACCATCGGCAACGCAATCGGAGCGGCATTATTTGTCACCATACTCAGCGACTATGAAAGAATTGGTACAACATTTTCGGTTAACGCGTTAAGCATGGCCGAACGTTTTGCAAGAATTTTCAAGCGCAAATTGCCACTTGAACAAACTGCAGCCTTCGTAGCCCGGACCTTACAGCGAGAAACAGGTGCTGCTGCAGTCGCCATGACGCACCATGGTAAACTGCTCGCATTTACAGGAATCGGAGCCGACCATCACCATGCCGGGGAGGAAATTGCAAGCGGCCTGATTCGCAAAGCAATCAAGACCCAAACCATTCTTTACCTAAACGGTCACGACGATCATTATCGTTGCAGAGCCGATAAAAACTGTCCTCTACATTCGGCCTTGATTATACCCGTCATGGTAAAAGGTGAAGCTGAAGGAACTATTCTGCTATTTGAACCCAAGCATCGATTTTTCCCCAAAATCAGTCCAGAGTTAGGGAAAAGTCTGGCTCGGCTATTATCAGAACAGATTTTAGCTGGACGCTACCATGATCAGCTGACCCGTACAGAATTACAACTAACGAATACTGAGTGGAATTTATTAAAGGCTCGTGTTAATCCACATTTTCTATCCAATGCACTACCTTCAATTGGTAGTGTGGCGCGCACAGATGGAGTTGAAGCCGATCATCTACTCAAAAGCCTGGCCAGACTAATGCGTGAACGATTAGATCCAAAAACTGAATGCAATACTTTGCTATACGAATTGGATTTATTAAAAGACTACAGCAATATTGAAAAAACCCGTTTCAGAAATCAATTGAAATTCAGTATCGAGATTGAGCCTGGACTTGAAGACGTACTGATACCGGGTTTTATCTTGCAGATATTAGCTGAAAACGCGATCGACCATGGTACATCTCAGTTGATAAAACCCGCTGTTGGGCATGTTCGGGTAAAGGCTTATTTGAAGGCATCAAATCTGGTAAACATTACTGTGGAAGATAACGCGGGCTTGTATCGTGAAGAAAATGTGAAAAGAGCACAAGACAACAATCGTTACGGGATACAAATGGTGGATGACCTGATCAGAACCCAATTCAATTCAAACCAATATGGCTTATCCTTTGACTGGGAGCCTGGTGTGTATACCAAAGCAACCCTGACCTTGCCACGGAGATTTGAAGCTGATGCCTGAAACTCTATTGTTGATTCAGCAGACTCTCAGACATTTTTATAACGATTGGATTAATTTAGAATTGATTGGTCAGGAACTCAGCCTGATGTGTGTATTGTTTGTGATTGTTTATCTATTCAGCAAGCACACAACAATTTTTTCTTTTCTCATCAAAAATTCGTTGCAGCGACGTGACTGGCTTTGGTTGTATGTTTTATTCTCATCAATCTCAATTTTGGGAACCTTGTTAGCCATCAAAGTACCCGCTGGTCAAGCAGCAGATGCGTGGGCAATGGTTAATATTCGCTCTATTGGCGCAGTGCTTGGTGGTTTGATCGGTGGTCCGTATTTAGGAACGGCAGTGGGTTTTACATCGGGTGTGATTCGTTATTTCGAGGGCGGAGCAACTGCCCTGGTTTGTGGTTTAGTTACAACGCTAGCAGGTTTAATCGCTGGCTTGGTGCGTTGGACAGTATTGAAATATAAATCGGAATACCGCTTTAGCTGGAAAATAGCTTTCCTGACCACTTTATTTGTCGAATTGTTAGGTAAATCGCTGGTTTATTGGTTTATTCAAACTAATAGTCATGAGAATGGACTTAGCTTGATTCAGACGATTACGATTCCTATGTTACTCAGTAATTGTCTTGGTGTTGCACTGTGTATTGGTATTCTGCATGATTATGATCGGCTGAATGCCAAGTTGTCTGGAGGGGCGTTGAGTATTGCCAGACACATGACTGAAATTCTGCAACAGCATACAAGATTGAAACCGGCAGCGACCGCCTTGGCAGAATTGATTCAACAGGAAACTGGTGCAGCATCCGTGGCATTTACTGGCAAAACACATTTGCTTGCATTTGTCGGATTAGGCGCAGAGCATCACCACCATGGCAGCACAGTCACCAATAACTCGATCCGCAAAGCGCTGACTGGTCAAAAAAGCGTTTTTTTGGACGGTCATTCTGAGGTGTTTCAGTGCAAAAAATCGCATCAATGTCCATTGCATTCTGCTTTTATTGCTCCACTTGTGGTGGATAGTGAAACACAAGGTGCGTTGGTATTGTTTGAACCGAAAAACCGATTTTTCCCACGTGTAAACCAAGATTTAGCCAAAAATCTTGCCGATCTACTAGCAGAACAAATTGAAACTGCTCGCTATGGAGAGCGTCTGGCTAATCTGGAAATTAATAATTTACGCGCCAGGATTACTCCTCATTTTTTTGCCAATGCGTTGACAACAATTAAACACATCACACGCACTGATACGCTGCAAGCAAGAAGACTACTGGATAATCTTTCTACGCTGTTCAGAGAATTTGTCACCTATGAACCTGAAGATGACCGTTTCACCTTGCTGCAAGAAAAAAAATTGCTGGAACGATATATCAGTATCGAGAAGGCTCGGTTTGGTGAACGCTTGCAGGTATCAATTGATATCGATTCTGATTTAGAGACAATGTGTCTTCCGCGTTTTGCTTTACAGTTGCTGGTCGAAAACGCCATAAAACATGGCACCTCTCAACTGACCAAACCAGCGATTGGTAAAGTTGTTGTTCGCGTTTATCGAATTAAAGATCAACTAGTGCAAATTGAAGTTCGAGATAACGCTGGTCTCTATGATGACAATAAAGCCGCACAATCAACAGGAAGTTATGGCATTAAAATGCTTGCAGATCTGATTAAGTCCCGTTTCAAATCAGATCGTTATGGAATCAACGTTGATTGCATATTTGGCAGCTATACCAGCGTTACCATTTCTCTACCGTTTACCACTTAGGAGCGAGGATTCAATAATATGCGAAAGTTTGGCGCAGGATTTTTGTTCGTATTCAAGGCGTAGTAACAGGCGCATAGTGAGCTACGCAACTATTACTACAACGCAGAAGACGGACAAAAAGACAAGTCAGGATTCGTATATTATTGAATCCTCGCTCCTTAACAGTCAATTCATCACGAATGGAGCACTAATATGATTAAAGCCATTGTAATTGAAGATGAAGAACCGGCACTTGAAGAAATAACAAGAGAGCTGGCCAGATTTAAAGATGTCGATGTGGTTGGTCAATGTGGCGATTTGTTTGAAGCAATGAAGCAGATTCGTGACCATCAACCAGATGTGATTTTTCTGGATATTCATCTGCCCGGACATGCTTATGATGTTCCAAGAAATCATGAAGATTGGCCTGCACATGGCTTTACCTTGCTTGATTATATGGAGTCAGATGAGCACCGCCCCCATGTTGTAATTGTGTCAAACCACACTCAGTATGCATTACGTGCAATCCAGGCCCATGTTCTGGATTTTCTACCAAAAAATGAACTGGGCGAGCGACTTGATCAAACCATTGAAGATCTTCGTAACTCAATTGCCAATGATAGTGATGTAAAACCTTATCCCGATGAGCTGTTAGATCACATTATCTGTCGTTTTATGGATGGATTTAAGCGGGTTCCAATTGAAGATGTGGAATATGTACATTCAAGTAGTGACGCAGGTGTCTATGTATACTGTGCCGATGGTCGCAGTTATTTTACGGAAATGACATTAACAAGAATGGTTGAGAAAACCAGATTAATTAAATGTCATGGGTCATGGTTAGTAAATGTTGCTGCAGTGGATACCTATAATCCGACAGAGAATGGCAGAGCTGAAATATCGACTCGAAGCAAGGAAAACAGCACGATTATACCCATCAGCAGAAGCTATAAAAAATCTGTTGAGATTGCTTTAGGTATTAAGAGTAATAACGAACAGGACAAGGACGAATAAATCTTATGAACAAAACAAAAACAAGCCTGCTATCACGACTAGGCCCTGGATTACTGTACGCAGGCGCTGCAGTCGGTGTTTCTCACCTTGTTCAATCAACCAAAGCCGGTGCAATGTTCGGGTTTACCATGATTGTCGCCATTCTGGTGATCCATGTGGTGAAATACCCTTTTTTCGAATTCGGCTCACGTTATACAGCGGCCACCGGACACAATATTCTACATGGTTACAAAAAGCTGGGGAATTGGGCTGTTTGGGTCTACATTGCCATGACTTTGATTTCCATGTTGATTATTCAATCTGCAGTCACCGTAGTCACAGCCGGTCTGGTCATCAATATCTTCCATCTGGAAACGCTGGGTGGGTTGGAACCACATAGAATTGCAGCATTAATCAGTTTTGGCTTGCTAGTGATCTGCGCAGCCTTATTGGCGAATGGGCGCTATCAGCTACTGGATAAGTTCGTAAAAGTGATTATTCTGGTCTTGTCAGTTACTTCGATTCTCGCTGTCACCATGCTGATTTTTGATAATCCAGGTTATTACAAAACTGCCGATATACCGTTTTCGTTTAAAGATACCACGCATTTAATTTTCCTGGCGACGTTTCTGGGCTGGATGCCTGCACCGATGGATATTGCGGTCTGGACTTCGATCTGGGCAGAGGCTGATAACGAAAGTACAGGCGAAGTAGCCAGCCTGAAAAATGCATTAATTGATTTTCGTATCGGTTATTTTGGCACTGCTTTTCTGGCAATCTGCTTCTTGTTGCTGGGTGCTTTGGTCATGTATGGCAGTGGTGAAACGTTTAGTCCCAGCGGTGCAACATTTGCTGGTCAATTGATGGATTTATACCAGAAAGCCTTGGGTAGTTGGGCTTATCCACTGGTTGCAGTGGCAGCAGTCACCACCATGTTTAGTACCACCTTAACCTGCCTGGACGCCTACCCTCGAACCCTGAGTGTATCGAGCGAACTACTGTTTCCTGAGCACATGAATCATAAAAACTGGAAAAGACATTATCTATTCTGGTTGTTAGTGACCGTGATCGGCACCATGATAATCCTGTTTTTCTTTCTAACCTCAATGCAAGCAATGGTTAAAGTTGCAACAGTGCTGGCATTTGTAGCAGGCCCAATACTGGCTGGCCTGAACACACTGACAATGTTTGATAAAAGCGTCCCTGATTCAGCACGTCCGGGTCGAACCATGTTGATCTGGTGCTGGCTAAGCCTGGCTACCATGGTAATTTGCTCGATTGCGTATTTGCTGCTTTGATTTGAGAAAAAAGTCATGACACAAAACAATCACCTGTCCTCGATTAATTCGACTGCTATCTTGCAAGGCATTACGGATAATGTGCAGGAACTCTATTTCACACATGAATATTGAAGAATTCTAAGAAAGGGTCTTGTCGTTAGTCACAAACCTCAATAAACACATAAGCAATGCCATAACTTAATATTTTACACTTTTACAATATTTATATAAATTAGTTTTATTACGGCGTTATTCTTGCTAGCGTATAATTACCGCAAACAATAGTGGCAACCAGCTTAAACTTATTTTCGGTCTTCAATTGTTTATAAGTCGGGGCCGTATTCTGTCCTTGACTGTTCAATGGTCAGGGGTCACTTCACAGTACTCGATTTTATTGAGTGCTTTACTATAATGATTCTATCTCTGGAGGTAGAAATAATGAAAAAAAAATCAATAATACTGTCAACGTTTTTGTTAACTGTTATGTTAGTTTCCACTATTGCGAATGCGACGTGGGGTAACAGTGGAGGTCGTAACTATAACAACAATAGGGGGGGTGGTCACAACAACAGAAACAGAGGACCTGCAGGTCCTCGAGGCCACCAAGGTCCTCGGGGACCAGCAGGTCCTCAGGGTCCAGCAGGTCCAAGCTCCGAGGGGCCTGCAGGTCCCCAAGGCCCTGCAGGTCCAGCAGGACCAAGCGCTGAGGGTCCTCAGGGTCCAGAAGGTCCCAGAGGTCCAAAGGGTGAACCAGGCCCAGCTGGCGGCGGTACTACTCTCAATAGTCGAGTAGATAAAGAAACTTGTAACTATAACGGGCTAGACAACTTCGAGCTCGGCTCGGATGCGGGACCAAATAATGGTGGTGGCAGCAATTTCTGTGCTCTGTCTTGTAATAGTGAAGAAATTTTGGTTGGTGGTGGTTGTAGTGTAGGGCCTGGCCAGGCAGCACTAACAACTAACAAACCCAACAATGACAATGGATGGCAATGTGATTTCATTAACCTTGGTACTGCTAAAACCACTACATCTTTTGAGGTTACTGTTTCCACCATCTGTATAGATCGCTAAGTCAATGTCAAACAAAAGACATTAAATAATCGCTTTGGCCTGGTTATTAATTAACCAGGCCTTTATTTTGAGTTATGTTATTTAGCAATAGAAATTTGAAATTTTATTCACCGGTATAATTAAGGCGACTAGCAAAAATAAAATTTAGCTTATCTCTCGTCTCCTTGATTAAACCTCACCATCTTCATTCAACTTAGATTATCTAATAATCATTGATTGTGAATATAGAGTGTGCTTGCTTGTACATACTCAGCCAGGACTGATATTCTAGATATATTATCAGCGATGCAAGACATAAACTATTAATAGCACATGTTTTTGCTAAAATACCCTGTCAATATTTTTACTTTCTACGATTTATTTTTTTCAAGACCATATGTCTGCCCTGGACTTAATAGTCGATGCGTTCTTGCTTATGTTGTTCTCCAATGCATTGCAAAACATTTTCACGCTCTACCACAAAATTGGGTATCGAGGAGCACCACACAGTTTTAGCAATTGCGCATCTACACCCCATTTACGCCCTGCATAACCGAGAAAAACCACTAGAAATGCCATGAACATTAGTACGATACCCCAAATCCATTCATGACCACCAAAGCGAGAAAGGAAAATATTGAGGAAGAGAATCATGCCCGCCAAACTAAAGAATCGAGTAAATAAACCCAGCAGCATTCCAAGACCAAGTACCAATTCAGCCACTAGCTGGAAAACAACGAAGATGCTTACAATCGGAATAACGGTTACATCTAAGAAGGTTTTATAAAAAAGAAGGCTACTGCCGTTACCATTTTCTGCATCAAACAACCAATTGAAAAAGTTGGTTAACCCATCAGCCGTATATAATCCTGAGTTTAAGTTTTCGTACCAGGAAGCTAAAATTATAACACCTAAAGTAATCCTTAACAGGGCTACGCCATTTTCTAGTTGCTTGTTCTGATTTACTTTTGGATTGGCTGGATGCTGAGTAGAATTAATTAGTTTTGATGAACATTTGTCAGGGCTGATTTGTATCGTATAGCTATCAATTGCTTTCTTAACTCTCACTATAAAATATTTATTTAAATGAGTATAGGCAAGACGAATGGTTTTATGATTAGCCAATTCCTGTTTTTGTGTATCATCGAGTAAATCGTCGATAAATTCATTAATAAATTCAGTCGTTAATATTTTTTTTCCAACTGATTTTTTCTGATTTAATAATTGTAAAGTAGGTACTTTATTCGCTTGCAAGATGAGACCATCAGCTTGCAGCTTTAACATATGTTTTAAATAAGGTTCTAATTTCATAATTATATTTTTTCGGTAGTTTAAAATACATGGAGCATACTGGTTCTCAAAAGTAACCAAAGAATTTAACTACTAAGATATTGACAATTTTCTCTACACTATTTCTAATTATAAAACCATTCGTTAGTGTCGTTTCCCGCATATATGACCTTTCGACAAAAACAAACTTATTCTATTTAATTTAGTCAAAATAGTATTTGACTACTGCATTTTCGAAAAGTCTCAGTCTTATTGATTTTATAAGCATGGCATCAAGCTTGCGTTTTCGCTTTTTCGTCCATTTCAAGCTCTCTAAATGCTAGAATTTCATGTACGGAGAGTATACTATTGTGTCCCACTTCTCCAATATTTCAGATAGCATTTTGCCCTCAAACAATCAATCACCTAAAAGCCCTACTGGTTCTTCAGCTTACTTGAGATTGCTGACCTACGTTCGGCCTTACATTGGTCTATTCGCTATTAGTATGCTGGGCTACTTGCTCTACGCTGGAACCCAGCCTGCCGTTGCAGTGTTACTGCAAAAAGTAATTGATGCCATGGAAGCCAAAAACCCTGATCTGGTTTACTGGATTCCGGCTGCTCTGGTTGGTGTTATCGCTATTCGCAGTGTCGGTAGTTTTCTGGGCTCCTATTTTTTAGCCCGCGTATCCAACAGCATTGTTCACACATTACGTTGTGAAGTTTTTGACCACTACACAACGCTGCCAGCCAGTTATTTTGACAACGAAAACCCTGGGCATATGATTTCCCGGGTCACCTACAATGTTACTCAGGTTACCGATGCTGCAACGGATGCTTTAAAAGTAATCGTGCGTGAAGGTTTAACAGTGATCGCTCTACTCGGATACATTACCTATATCAACTGGCAGCTATCCCTGATATTTTTAGCCCTAACCCCAATAATCGCATTTATTGTAGGCAAAGCGAGCAAACGTTTCCGCAAAATCAGTCACAAGATTCAGTCATCAATGGGCGATGTCACCCATGTTTCATCCGAACTGATAAATGGTTACCGTGTAGTACGCAGCTTTGGTGGTGAAGATGAAGAAAAACAACGCTTTCATCATGCCAGCCATAAGAATTTCAAACAATCGTTACGCTTGGCAACTGCTGCTGCGATCCATACGCCATTACTACAACTCATTGTAACGGCTGCCATCGCAACGCTTGTAGCACTCGCCCTTTCAATGATGAATGAAGCGACAACCGGAGAATTTATTGCTTATATTACTGCCGCTATACTGATTCCGAAACCAGTTCGCCTGTTAAGCTCGGTTAATTCCAAAATACAGAAAGGCATTGCCGCAGCACAGAGTGTTTTTGAGGTTCTCGATCAACCAGGTGAGCTTGATTTAGGACAACAAATGATGACCAGAGCAACAGGTCGAGTCGTTTTTAAAAATGTCAGTTTTAACTATCCAAATACAGAGGTTGCTGCTTTAAAGAACATTTCTTTTGTTGCAGAACCCGGACAAACCATAGCTTTAGTTGGTCATTCCGGCAGCGGAAAATCAACCCTGATTAATTTACTACCGCGTTTTTATGATGTCAGTAGCGGAGTTATTCAATTAGATGATGTTGATATTCAACAGTTAACCCTGACTGATCTGCGTCGGCAGATCTCTCTGGTGCCACAACAAGTAACATTATTCAATGATACGATTGCCCATAATATTGCATACGGTTCTCTACACAATGCCACAACTGAGCAGATAAAGGCCGCAGCAGAAGCAGCCAATGCCCTGGATTTTATCTCTAAATTTCCTGCTGGATTTGACACCATGGCAGGTGAAAATGGTGTACGCCTCTCAGGAGGCGAACGCCAGCGGCTGGCTATCGCTCGTGCTTTGTTAAAAGATGCCCCGCTTCTGATTCTGGATGAAGCAACATCGGCACTGGATTCAGCTTCGGAACGAAAAATACAAAATGCATTGGAACACGCAATGTCAGGTCGCACCACCATCGTCATCGCCCATCGATTGTCGACAGTAGAAAAAGCCGATAAGATTCTAGTACTTCAACAAGGGCGAATTGTTGAATCCGGCACACATCAACAATTGTTGGCATTGAACAAACATTACGCCAGACTTCATCAATTGCAGTTCAGGGATCAGGCTGAAAACCCAAAACACTGACTTTAATCAAAAAGGCTATTCGTGTAAAATTAGTCAACTAACCAAAATGATTCGAAGACAGGTAGAAGCAACTTGCCTGCTGCTAAATATCGACATCATAAATAACTGTTCAAACGACCACTATTCGCTCTCCGAACATCATTAACTAACCAAACCATATCAATATGCCAACTCGAACATTTAAACATAGCAATTTGTGCACTACATTTACCGATGTCCCAGCCTTGGGCATGGATAAAGACTCATTATTAAAAGATATTAAACATCATTACTCACACTCGCTAGCTAGAGACAAAAGTTGCCAGTCAGTATTTTATGTTTACTCGGCAGTTGCCCTGGCAATACGCGATCGACTCATGGAGCGCTGGAGAGATACGCATTATGCACAAGATGATGCGGATAGTCGCCAGACCTGCTATCTATCACTTGAGTTTTTAATGGGTCGTTCGCTTGGCAACTCCATTTTAAATCTTGGACTTTGGGAAGAAACCAGTGCTGCACTGAAAGAACTTGGTGTTGATATTGCCGAACTCATTGAAATTGAACCTGATGCAGGTCTCGGTAATGGCGGTTTAGGGCGACTTGCAGCCTGTTTTATTGATAGCTGTGCAACCTTGCAATTACCGGTTAAAGGCTATGGGATTCGCTATGAATATGGCATGTTCCGTCAGGAAATTCACGAAGGTCACCAGATTGAAGAACCTGATCGCTGGTTGCGCAACGGACATGTCTGGGATATTGAACGTCCGGAACTGACACGACGTATCAAGTTTGGTGGACACACTGAAGAATTTACTGACAACAATGGCGTTTCAGGTCGTCGCTGGGTGAATACCCGTGATGTATTGGCAGTGCCTTACGATGTGCCGATTCCGGGTTTTGAAAACGGTACAGTCAACACGCTCAGACTGTGGAAATCAGAAGCCACTGATGAATTCGATCTAGGTGAATTTAATGCTGGCAGCTACACCGAATCTGTAGCCGATAAAAATCTGGCTGAAAACATTACTATGGTGTTATATCCCAATGATTCCAGTGAGAACGGCAAAGAATTACGCTTGCGCCAACAGTACTTTCTTGCATCCGCAAGTGTGCAGGATAAGCTCGACAAATGGATCAGTATGCATGGCGAAAATTTTGAAACATTTGCCGAAAAAAACTGTTTTCAACTGAACGATACCCACCCAACCATTGCCATTCCTGAACTGATGCGGTTATTCATGGATGAGTATGGAATGGACTGGGACAAAGCCTGGGGTATTGTTAGTCAAACGATGGCATATACAAACCATACACTGCTTCCTGAAGCGCTGGAACGCTGGTCTGTGCGTATGCTGCAATCATTATTGCCACGTATTCTTGAAATTATTCTGGAAATCAACGCACGCTTTCTGGCAGAAGTTTCAAAACGCTGGCCTGCACAGCTACAAAAACTACAACAGTTATCCATTGTTGAAGAAGGTGGAGAACAGCAAATTCGCATGGCTTATTTAGCCATTGTCGGTAGTTTTTCAGTCAACGGTGTTGCACAACTGCATACCGACTTGCTCAAAGCAGGATTGTTTAGCGATTTTTATGAACTCTGGCCTGAGAAATTCAACAACAAAACCAATGGAGTCACACCGCGACGCTGGATTGCATTAAGCAATCCCACCCAGAGCAAATTACTCACGGATACCATAGGAAAGGGCTGGTTAACTGACCTGACACAACTAGGAAAACTTACCCCATTTGCAACAAAACCGAAATTCCAGAAACAATGGCAAACCGTCAAACAAGACAACAAATTACGCCTAAAAGAATATATTGAAGAATCAACTGGAATTGTAGTCAACCCAGAAGCGCTGTTCGACGTACAAGTCAAACGCATCCATGAATACAAACGTCAATTGCTAAACGTATTGCATGTAATTTATCGCTACAATCGAATCAAGCATGGTGACACAGCGGCAATGACACCGCGTTGTATCATCATTGGTGGTAAGGCAGCACCTGGCTATGTGATGGCGAAACTGATCATCAAATTAATCCACAACGTTGCTGAAGTGGTTAATAATGATCCCGATGTTGGCGACCTGTTAAAACTGGTTTTCATACCCAACTATCGTGTATCAGCAATGGAAATCATCAGTCCAGGAACCGACTTGTCAGAACAAATTTCCACAGCCGGAAAAGAAGCATCCGGCACTGGCAACATGAAATTGATGATGAATGGAGCACTCACCATTGGCACGCTGGATGGCGCCAATATAGAGATTATGGAAGAAGCTGGCGAAGAAAATTTCTTCCTGTTTGGATTAACCGAAACCGAAGTCGAAGACCTGCGCTCACATTATAATCCACAAGACATTATCGAAGCTGACAGTGATTTAAAACAAGTTATGGAATTGCTAACCTGTGGACATTTCAGCCAGTTCGAACCAGGCTTGTTTAACGATATTATCAACTCCTTATACAATCCTCATGATCCATGGATGACGATTGCCGATTTCCGCAGTTTTGTGGATACACAAAACAAGGTTGATATCGCTTATCAAGATCAGAAGCACTGGACACAAATGAGTATTCTCAATTG
Organism: Methylococcales bacterium; assembly: GCA_965224565.1. Taxonomy (GTDB): domain Bacteria; phylum Pseudomonadota; class Gammaproteobacteria; order Methylococcales; family DRLZ01; genus DRLZ01. Next base: position 2,868,557 of record CBDCZN010000002.1, read on the forward strand.
TGCGCGTAGTGGGAAATTTTCCAGTGACCGCACCATTCTCGACTATAACCGTGACATCTGGAAATTAACACCTGTCACACCATAGGAGTTCCTATTATCGCCATACGGATTCAGATGTGACAAACGGAACATCCGGATTCGGCAAGTTGTGCTGTCCAATTCATATTGTTCTATACGAACCGGAAATCCCGCCTAACACCGGCAATATCATACGATTGTGCGCCAACACTGGCGCACAATTGCATCTAATTAAACCGCTAGGCTTTGAACTTGATGATAAACGCTTAAGGCGAGCCGGACTTGATTACGCCGAGTGGCAGAATATCACTCAACATCAGTCACTCGACAACTGCATGGCAGAGATACAGCCAACCCGTTTACTTGCGTTAACAACACGCGGTTCGCAAGCCTATACAGAAATTGACTACCAGGCTGGCGATACCTTGCTATTTGGACCAGAAACCCGCGGTCTACCACAACAGGTTCTCGATCAACTTCCAGACGAACATCGTTTATACCTGCCAATGCGCACAGGACAACGTAGCATTAACCTGTCCAATAGTGTTGCGGTGGTTTTGTATCATGCCTGGCATCAGTTCGGTTTCAAATAAACACCCGAAAAACAAAGCTTCACAGCACCTCTAGAAAAAACGGTGTTGTTTTTCAGAAGGCAAAAAATAGACGATTTTCAAATCGTTTTAACTCAGACAAATTTCATACACACGTTTTTTGCTTCTGAAAATAAACCAGACACAACATAACCAACGCAAATACTGCGAAATAGGCGCGTATGTCTGATTGAACGTTCTGTTGTTTTGCAAACTGCGGGACAGTCTTTTCCAATCCAGAAATGAGCCTGAAGGTAAGAGAGTCTTAAGCCCTTATTTGGAGTCGCTCATGGAGTTGTTTAAATAAATAATCGCGTGCTGAATTCATTTGTTCAGCTGCCTCATTGTCTGTCATTTCACCAGCAAATGCATCCAGTATTTTAAGTGTGATCCCTGGCTTTAAGTATTGGCTAGGGCGAGGCAAGGATCGGAACTTTTCATACGGTATCCTGATCTCTTTATAACGATACATTCTGCGCTGCTTGCCCTTGTTATCCGTGACAATGGTCGGGAAAAAACTGGGGCGGTGGAAATTGACGTAGCGGTAGACTTGCTGCCGATTCAGTTCTGTGAAGTCTGTGGCGTACTGCTGAGGGATGTGCGTATAGCCATAGAGTTTACGAATCACGGATCCATTTTTACTTTCAACCAGACCATTATCATTGCTGCGTCGTGGTCGTGATTTGGTGAATTCAATCCGCAGCTTTTCTAGCAACTGAGCCACGCTGTAGTTGATATATTCACCACCATTATCGGTGTGAAATCCCTTTATTTTAAACGGGAAAGCAGCCAGTATGTGTTGTAACGCGGGTAGCATAAAGTCCTCACTAATCCGCTCAAGTGTCACAATGATCTGGAATTGCGTCACCTCATCGACTGCATTGACGTGGTAAATCCCTTTGCGCTTATCCTGATCCCCCTGATGGACAGAATCAATACGAATATAGCCTGGTTGGTCATTTGGGCAAGGCTTACGGCGTTGTCCAATTGAAACGGCTTTCGGGCGTGTTTTTGTCAGAGTGCAACGTTGGCGCTGATAGGTTTTGGAGCCGCGCAAGTTATACAGGTGTGAGACCGAAATCCTTGCCAATTGTTGATACTGAGTTTGGTTAAAACGCTGGTACGCACGCTCACAAAGCTTTTTAAGGACTGGTCCGCTGGGTTGGCCGTGTCGTTCATCCATACTGGCTAGCAAACGAATATCCTGCTCTGAATAGGTTCGTCTGAAACCGTTGCCACGGGCAGGCTTAGCGATCACTCGACCCGTTTTGATGTATTGCTGTATCAGGCGTTTAGTCTGAGCCAAAGAATAACCCGTTACTTTCATCAGGTAGCGGATCACGATTCCCTTGTCGACCTTGCCAAGTTGTATGTAGCGGTGCTTCACCAGTGTTTTCTGCACCCAGCGATAACGGTCTTGCTTGTTCGTTGCCATCGTGAAGGCAACCGCTTGGGTTCCATCAAGAAATTGATAGATCGCTTGAATGCTCGTCAGTTGTTCCAGTCTCATGATCGTTTTCATCCTGTGATCATGAGCGACATTGATCGCTATTTCAGGCTCATTTTATATTGGAATCACCTTTCTTGCTTTCAGCATCATTTCATATTGGAAAAGACTGGGACTTGCAATGCCGAACTAAGTAGATTACTAGACTTCAGTCGATGATACGACCATCCCTAATCTTTACTCAGTTATTGTAAATATGACTCATATACGCGTGTTAAATGTTGATCTCCACTGACTTCGATACCACCAAATGGTGCATTCCTTGCGTTAAAGTTTCCAACAGGGACCGAAGACGTTGGAGGCAAACCGAATGTTGAGCGATGTGGAACATCATCCGCTTGATAATATCCGGTTTGTTTACCCTCACGGTTGTATTTTGGAATGGGGATATTTTGCATTCCGCCGACACCAATAAGCATTCCCTTTATTTTACCTTTGAACTCACTAAAATCTTCTCGATATCGCGGATTGATCGGAGGAGCTTCTTGACCATCGGTTATAAAAACGATGGTACTGTCTTTGTCCGGTGATTGTGAGAGAGCACTGGTGTTCTGGTCAAGTAAAACTGGACACATTCACTTTAGATTTTCAAATCGAATGGGCGACAAATCCCCATTCGCCGTATGAAGCCGCTCTTGGTTGTAATATTTGAGATAGGCTTCAACATCCTTTTTCATTGTCTCTCTGGTTAAATGGATCACATGAAATAACCATTCATATTTCAAACTTCCAAAAAATCGTTCAACAACAGCATTATCCCAGCATGCACCTTTACCACTCATTGATGCCTTGATCTTGCGGGTCTTTAGCTGCTTGGCAAACGAACCACTGGTGTACTGAGAACCTCGATCACTATGGAAAATGAGTCCTGGCTTTGGCTGTCTCAGATTCATCGCCATTTGCATCGCACGCTTGACCAAAGCTCCTGTCATGCGTTTATCCAGCGCCCAACCGATGATCCGTCGAGAATACAGATCCATCACGATGGCCAGATACCCAGCCTTCACGCGTACGCAGATACGTGATGTCGCCTGCCCAGACACGATTGCTGGCAATGGGATTAAATTGTTGGTCTAACAGGTTATCTGCAACGGCATCACTGAACTTGCGCTTGGTGGTGACTTTGTACGCAGTGCGCTGTTTTACCACCAACTTTAAACGCCTCATCATGCTGCGCGTTCGATAACGACCAACCTTAAAGCCTTCTTCGCGTAATCGTTTCATCATTTGTCTGGAACCCAAGCTCTCTCGGCTTTCTTTAAACAGCGTTTTGATGCGCCGATAAAGCATTAGTTCGTCAGCCGTGATCAACTTGGCTGGACGATTTACCCAGTCATAGTAACCAGAACGCCCCACTTGCATCACCCGACACAAGAGGATCACTGGGTAACAGTCACGCTGTTCTTGAATGAAACGGTACTTTATACCAATCCCAATATATATTTATGTTAAAACAGCCCACTGTCTAGAACAGAGACATCGAATCACATCAGGTTGGCTGACAAACGAGTTCCATGCCTCACAACAGCTCGTCACAATATCATCATAGTCTTTAAAACAGCGATTCGCCCAATAGTTATCCCGAAGCTGCTGCCACACTTGTTCGACCGGGTTGAGCTCTGGTGAATAGGCGGGTAATGGAAGCAGTGATAGGTTGGCTGGACACTTCAATTGCTTGCTCATGTGCCAAGCCGCCCGATCAATCACAATGACCGCATGCCGCCCCGTCTCGACCATTTGAGTTATCCCATCAAGGTGATGCTGCATTGCCTCAGTATTGGCATCCGGCATCACTAAGGCATAGGCGCTGTCCTTGCCAGGGCACACAGCACCAAACACATACGCGGCTGTAAACTGTTGTTGTCGAACCACGCGCGGTCGTGTCCCTTTCTCTGCCCAAATACGCGTGAGTGTCCCGCGTTGTCCAACGCGGGCTTCATCTTGAAACCAAATGTCAACCTGATCAAAGGACACTGCCTTGGGTAGCACGCTTAAAATCTGGTCGGCGAAGTTTTTTTAAACGCGTCTTGAACCGCTTGATCCTGTTGCGGGTGTCTGGAACGCACGGTGATCCAGACCAGGCCCAAACGATGCAGCAGATGATAAACGCTATTCAAGCAGCAATGCACATCAAATTGTTCCGCCAATAACGCACGAATCGTGTGCCCAGTGATGCGGCCCCCTTCACGTTGCTCGCTCAATGCAATCACCGCAGCTTTAAATTGTTCTTCTTGATCCGCGGCGAGTTTACGTGTCGCCCCACTGCGTGGGCTCTCGCGTAACCCATCGATTCCATCAACTGCAAATCGCCTGACCCAACCTTGGACTGTGGTTAAATGCACCTCTAAAAATTGGGCAACTTCACGATAGGTGTACCCATTATTCAGATGCGCCATCCCAAGCAATCGAATCCGTGTGGGCGCATGGGCTTCTGTTTTGGCCAGAGATGTAAAATCGATATCCGCCATCGACGCGGGTAGGTGTCTTTGTCGTCCGATGACTCCCTCCTTTTCATAATTAACATTAAATTGTTATTGTAACTCAATATTATTTAATGATAAACATGTTGGGATTGGTATTACTTCATTTCTTTCGCGAAGAAGGCACTCGCCTTTTTTAAGATTTCTTTCTCCATCTTAAGGCGTTTGTTTTCTTTACGTAGTTGAATCACTCGGTTGTTTCGTGAGCATTCAGCATTGATCCGCTGCTTTCTTCTTCGTGCTTATTCTTCCAATTGTAAAGCAAGTTGTCTTTGATATTTAACGATTGAGCCGCTTCTGTCACGCTGTACCCTTGTTCTAGCACCAGCGCAACGGCTTCTTCTTTAAATACCTTCGGGTACGTTTTGTACTGCCTTTTCTTGTTCATCGGTCACCTCTGCTTATAGAATATTCTCTAAAGTAGATGTGTCCAGTTTTATTAGACCAAAACAGCCTTATCATTCATGGGAACGTGGACAAAATGAGAATGCGAATGGTTTGTTGCGCCAGTATTTTCCAAAAGCAATGGAGTTGACTGGCGTCACAATCAAGCAGGTTTTTGATGCTGTTGATAAGCTGAATAGCAGACCAAGAAAATGTTTGAAATTCAAAACACCGTATGAGGTTTTTAAAGAACTGACAGGGGTGGATGCCAGATATTAAATGGGCGATGCACTTATGACTTGAATTCAGGATTTGAGAATGTAATAGCATTCCGTTTTTAGAATCTTATCGCTTTTACAATATAATTATTAGATTCTAACTTGCCCCCTTTTTAATGTGGAAGTGAGATAGATATAATTGCCGATCTATTGACTCTTCTGTAATATTTTAGCTTTTTCAAGCTGACTGATGAGTTGTGGATACTCATTTAAAGAACGCTTGATAGCAGCAATTTCAAAACACTCGACATCATTATTTAACTGTTCCGCAAAGTCGGTAATGATCGATATCGGATGTTGCTTTGCAAGCTCCCTAAGTGAATCAGCAAATGCTTTGATATCTGAAATATTGTTGGATCGGGAAACAGTACTACATTGTTCAATCAGTTTTTCCAGTGCTTCCAAAGCTAATGGTAGACATTCTCGCTCAGAATCAGTTAAGGGTTTTACTTGTACTTTGCTTTCGCCCACCGCTATTTCTTCAAAAGGCAGAAACTTGCTCAATTCACTGAATAGTTCGGCTTTTAGCACGGGTTTCCTCAAAGAGCCGTCAAAATTTTCATCTTTGAACTGTTCAAAGTCATCCGTCATCACTGATGCGGTAAGCGCCACAATAGGGATGTTTGAAAATCTTTTGATTTCACGTGCGGCCTGACAACCGTCCATAACCGGCATCCGAATATCCGTTAAGATTAGATCAAACGACTGCTTTTTAACCAGCTCAACGGCTTCCAATCCATTTTCAGCCTCCACAGTCTGCAATTTTGTGTTGGCAAATAAGGCCAGCAACAAATCACGATTGTCTTTTACATCATCCACAATCAGTAGTTTTCCAGGATGGAATTCTATCCGGGTTTCCTTTTCGGGTTGTATTTGTTCCAATTCAGTCGCTAAGGAGGCAATGGCAACATCGTACAATTTAATGGTAAAAGTTGAACCTTTTGTTAGCTGACTTTTTAGGGTGATTTCCCCGCCCATTAAAGAAACCAGACGTTTGCTGATTGAGAGTCCCAGTCCTGTACCACCGAATCTTTTGACATCCTGACCAGTAGCTTGCTCAAACTCTTGAAAGATTTTACCTTGCTGATCCTCGGCAATGCCTATTCCAGTATCTTCAACATCAATCAGCAAATCCAGCTTGCTGTGGATTGTATCTTTATTATCTGTACGAGCTATCAGCTGAACAAAACCGGTGTCGGTAAATTTAACCGCATTGCCGATTAAATTGAGCAAAACCTGGCGCAAACGAACCGCATCCAGTTGTAAACTTTTCGGAATAACAGGATCAATCTCAAGAATAAAGTCGAGATTTTTTTCACGCATCTTCATCATGAAAATATTACCCAGCTCAGAAAATAAATCATGTGGATTGGTGGTCTTTTTATCAATCTCTAGCTTACCCGCCTCAATTTTAGATAGATCCAGAATATCGTTAATTAAAGTCAGCAGATTGTTACCTGCAGACTGGATGGTTTTAACAAACGACTTAAGTTTAGGTTCTTCAATCTGCTCGTTTAATAGCCCGGTAAAACCGATAATGGCGTTCATCGGGGTGCGGATTTCGTGGCTCATATTGGCCAGGAATTCAGATTTTGCCTGATTTGCGGCTTCTGCAGCGTTTCTTGCCTCATTCAGCTTATCTTTAGCGATCTCAAGTTTCTTTGTTGTTTGTCGACTTTTTCTATAACTTAAAAGGATAATAAATATCAGCACGCCAACCACCGCAAGCGCGGCACTAATGACATTGATTAATAGGTCTTGTGACTGTATTGTCGTTCCCTGTTCCTTAATTTCTCTGTTCTGTTTTTCAAGAAAATCAGCATTCTTTTGAATCTCCACGACCAGTTGATTGATCTCCGACTCTTTTATTTTAAGGCTGAACTTCTTCTCATCTAGCTCCACCCTGGAGGCTTGTACCGATTTCGCATTTTTACTCAACGTAGCTGTTAGCTCAGCCACACTTTGTTTAAGCGTCTCTAACTGATTGCTTTCATTGACAACCTTGGCTTTTTGTTCCTCTAACTCTCGCGTTTGCGCGATCATCTGTTTTCTTTGCTGGGTAATCTCGGTTGCATATTGTGCGATTCGACTCTGACGTGCGGCTATTTCCGCAAGCTGTTGTTTAATCGTTGCTTGAAGCTTTTCCTTTTCAAGTGTCTGATTACTGATTGTCTTCTGCTGTAACTGTACCTTTGCTTTGCTTTGCCGCGTCTTGCTTTCCAGCTCTTTAAAGAGGGTTGCAACGTCAAGCTCGGTACCACCCACAAGGAGAAGATCTTTGGATATCTTTAAGCCCTCAAATACGGTATTCGGGCGATTTAATTCAAAAGTAATGGTACTGTCTGCTGAGGTTCTAAAATTGAGCATGACATTTTCTATGTCATCACTATTGTCGGTGACAACGAGGGTATTTGAGCGCAGTAACGCCGATGTGATTTGGCCTATTTCAACATTTTTTGATTCAGCAACAATCAGAATATGCGCTTTTCTGGCAAGTTTGAGGCTTGTGAACGTCTTAACGGTGATTGTTTTGCCACGCGCTGATTTTCCCTGAACATTCGCACGCAGTTCGCGGTACAACTTGTCATTCTCACCGTAAAAACCAATCGTAAATTCAGAGATGGTGGCATCATTCTTCCACGTCACAAATTTGGCAAAGTTGAAGATGTAAGCGCCTTTAATCTGTTCCGGTGAATACGCAGCCCAAGCGATATTTATCTGGGTTGATAGCGTTAAAGCCATCACGAAGGGAATTAACCAATGCACAACCAGACTTGAACAGCGTCCGTTGAAAATTCTATCTACGTGCATAACACGGAATATCTTAAAAGGTATAACCATTGGGCGGGGTAGGTTCGTTATCTATAGCCTGACGAATAATGAGGAGCAGTCATTCAGATGTAAGAAGAGAAATAAAAAGACCATGGGTTATTTTATGGGTTTTCTATTTAATTGGGCTGAATTTTATAACCCATCTTAACGTACTTGCTAAAATGAGTAACTAAAAGTGAATGACAGGGAAGGCTCCAAAGTCATATAAACACTTTGATTTTGTCGAATAACTTTGTTGTATTGGTCACCAAAAAGTCCCATGACATGATGTGCTGTTCCCTGAATTCTGATATTATCAGAGAACTGATAACTTGCATTTAGATTGAGGAACACACTTTTGCCAAGGCTGTTATCATTTGTTTGTTTTCCAGATAAAAAATTAGATTGCTCTGAATAATCCCCCCAATAATAGATTAAGTCAGTCCCCACCGTTAGCTGGTCACTAAAATCATAGCGAGCCTGAAGCTTGCTTATATGGTCTGACCAGAGCGAGAGCTCCTCATCTTCCGTAAAAAGGACTAGGAATTCTATGTCTTCTTTTGAATCCACATCAATTAATTTTGTGTAGCCATGTGAGAAATCGAGGCGAAACTGGTCTCCCTGGTAGTAAAGTTCAAGCTCAGCAAGCGCTTTTTTAAGCTTAACCTCTTGCCCGAAAAAAGTATCATTGATGGCTGTTTCATCTGTATAAGCAACACTTAAGTTACCCCCCCAGCCATCATTTTGGTGCATCCAGATAAACTCAATGCTATCCTGTTTTTGTTGTTCAATATCATCGGGCAATAATTCATCCTCAAGTGATCCTAAAGGAAGGTTTCTATGGCCACGCTGAATGAGAAATTTCAAGGTATTCATCTCTGAAGGCTTGTAAACAACGGTCAATTTGGGTGAAAATGTGGATGTTGGCACCAGCTCATGCGCATCATAACGAAGACTGAAAAACGTTGACCAGCGATTATTTATCTGCCACTGGTGTTCGATGAAGGCAGCGTACTGATAGGCAGTATAGGCTTCTCCATTGGTAAGCGTTTTCGCTTGAGTATCGCGGTGTGGATAGCCAAAGTTAGTTGCCTTAACATCAGTAAATCTGTACTCAGTACCTAAGGCGATTTGGTGAGCACTCGTAGGCCTCCAATTAAAAATACCTTTAATCCGCGCATTGGTCTCAGCAACATTGCCATCTGTATCATCAAGTTCCCCCGTACGTTGACCTTCTAAAAGTAATTGTCTAGATTTTTCGCCTGCCCCTTGTTTGACATAGGCTTGGTTCCAGTCATAGCTAAGTAAGGCCTTAAAATCAAGCGTATCATTAATATGAAATGATTTATCTAATGCTAGTGTCAATATCTCTTGGGTTTGGTAAAAGAAAACATCTTTGTTGATAGCTTCAATGCCACTATAAATGCCCCCTAATGTATAACGCACCCAAGCATTGGTAGTCTCATCATTATACTGAAAATGAATCTTCTGTCTGGGACGCCCACCTCGGTACGAAGTCGATCGACCGGGAAAATTATCCGCAATGAACAGGTCATCATCAACCGTATTAAAAATATCAAAATCTGCACCTCTCACATCCTCAATTCCCCAAAAAGCATAGACTCCCTGTTTATCGTTGAATTTATGCCCATACTGCATCTGTATGGAACTAAACTCATCAACCACCCCCTGTCGTACAGTGATTTTAGGGCCTTCAACCGTGTCGGCATTGTGAGTGGTTATGTTGATGACACCTGCATAGGCGCCTGGTCCAAACGTGGCACTACCCGCAGACCGAATAACCTCAATATTGCTAATGTCTTCCAAAGCGATTAGGTCATATTCAAAGCGACTACCTGTTTGCGCAGAGTCACGAGCATGGCCATTAACCATCATTAACATATACTGAAAACCGAGACTAATACTCCCCGTATAATTGCCACGCAACCCAAGCACTCCAGCAGGTTGTGTCTTCTGAAAATTGGGCACATACGTTTCAAGCACTTCATTCAGGCTACGAGAACCTGCTTGTTGAATCATTTTCTGAGTGATTAGAGTGTATGCATACGGGCTTTCACCTAGTTTAGTCTCAGTTAAAGTGAGGGTTGAATAGGTTATTTTCGATAATTCCTCAAAGTTCATCGCATAGAGATCCCCAGGAGGGGGCGCAGAAAATGCAATGGTGGAGAAGACAGTTATAGACAAGAATAACGCCACTTCTCTTTTCAATAATTTATTTAAATTCATTGTTTCCCATTTCCATTGATTCAATGGGGGGAAGCTGTTATGTATCGATGCAAATATTCAACAGCTTAGGTTCTAGTTTCACGCTTCTTCGCGGAAATGCAAATTCAACGTAATATCCTGGTTCGATATATGTCAGGTCTCACAACGTTCTGCCATGATTCTTTATAATACCAGCTCGAAACATAGCGGGAGATTATCTGAAAATTTCGGGTTTTATTCTATACCAACTTTGGAGAGTGCAAAAGGCGTTTTAACCTTTAACTCTTTAAGATTCTTACCTATTGACGAAAGTCATTGGCTATCACTTTCAAATGGAAGTAACATTGAATGTATTATTAATATATTGGGTATCTAGTATACTCAACCATCCACAACATGTAGTATCTAGCGATGGAAGAGCAAAGGCATCCGGTTTGTAACGTTGACTATCCTGGAACATTCCAGGAATTTGATAAGTGGTTTAGCACCGAAGAGGCTTGCCTTGCATATATTTTGACACTCAGGTGGCCTCAAGGTTTTTGTTGCCCTTCTTGCGGAGTTTTTGAAGAAAACCCGTCGATTATGGGCAGGGGTCTTTTTCTGTGCCGCAAATGCAAACGGCAAACATCCATTACTGCTGGAACATTGTTTCACAAAACACACAAGCCGCTGATGACCTGGTTCCTTGCTATCTGGTTTGTAACGAGCCAAAAGAATGGAGCCAGCGCACTTGGACTGAAGCGTGTTCTTGGTCTTGGCAGTTACGATACTGCATGGACCTGGATGCATAAATTGCGTCGAGCAATGATACGTCCTGGTCGCGACCATCTAACAGGCGCTGTCGAAGTCGATGAAACCTATGTTGGAGGCGTAGGAAAAAAAATCAGAGGTCGTGGTGCCGAGCGTAAAGTGATTGTTGCTATTGCCGCTGAAGTCAGAGGGAAAGGCTCAGGCCGAATACGAATGTCTATGATTCGAGATGTGTCGGCGAACAGTCTTCATCAGTTTGTTTCGGATAATGTTGAAAAAGGTGCGGCAGTTCGCACGGATGGATGGAAAGGATATATCGGTATTGAAGACGTTGGCTATAAGCATATTGTAAGCAATATTACCGCAAGTGGTGATCCTGCACATGTCGTCATGCCTCGTGTCCATAGAGTTGCATCCTTATTTGATCGTTGGTGGCTTGGAACTCATCAAGGAGCTATACGTCCGGTGCAACTTGCTTATTATCTTGATGAGTTTACATTCAGGTTCAATCGCCGAAATTCAAAAGCGCGTGGCTTGCTCTTCTATCGCTTGATGGAGCATGCGGTAGAATGCGCGCCGGTGCCTCGCCCTAAAATAATTGGTGGTGAACCACAACATATGGTAGTTGGTTGAGTAAACTGGATACCCATTATTAATATATTAAAAGAGACGTGAGAAGGCCGCCCCTACAAAGGAAGTTAAACGTTTTAGACTCAGAACAAAATTCTGTTAATGTCTATCACTTGTTGATTTACGATGACGATGTCAGATGTTCTGAGCATAGATCAATAATGACCTCATTTTAAACAGATCAACAATAATCGGCGTATCAGGGTAAAATTAAGGCTGCCTTGTTGGCATCTACTACTCAGCTTACCCTCTCATGCCCAATAACTGCGTTGAAAGTGCTCATTTATATGTCTACACAACTGTTTATCTAGGAGGCTGTCCTAGAAGTGAAGCCGTCGCGAGGGAAAGTGGTTTTGACTCCATTTTTTCGATTAAATGAGGCGAATACTTGTTGTATTTAACGAATTTAATCGGAAAAATGGGCCAAAATCCGCTTTTCCACAGTAGGCTCTCTATTCTCGGACAGCCTCCTAGCGCTGTTTGAAGGTAAGGAATGGGAATTCAATCACTTTATCATTCTTAAATGAGCAGAGCCAAAAGACAAGTTAAGCTTCGGATATTATTGAATCCTTCCTCCTCAGTGTTATTATCGGATTGATGGTGAGGTGGATGGAAAAATACAGGCTAAGATTATTGAGTTGCTCGATTTATATTGTTCTATACGAACCGGAGATCCCTCCGAATACCGGAAATATCATCCGACTGTGCGCCAACACTGGCGTACAATTGCACTTGATTAAACCGCTAGGCTTTGAGCTTGATGATAAACGATTGAGACGAGCCGGACTTGATTATGCCGAGTGGCAGAATATTACTCAGCATCACTCACTCGACGACTGTATAGCAGCTATACAGCCAACACGTGTGCTAGCATTCACAACGCGCGGCTCTCAAGCTTATACAAAGATCACCTATCAGGCTGGCGACGCTTTGTTATTTGGACCAGAAACCCGCGGTCTACCACAACAGGTTCTCGATCAACTTCCAGACGAACATCGTTTATACCTGCCAATGCGCACAGGACAACGCAGCATTAACCTGTCCAATAGTGTCGCCGTAGTGTTATATCATGCCTGGTATCAACTGGGTTTCAAATGAACTTCCTTGCAACCCCATTCATTCCAGATTCTAACACGTCCACATTAGCTGAAACCAATGGCTCTTAAATCAACCATATTCAAGCTGGAACTAGAAGTTTCAGATATCAATCAAAATCTCTACCAAACCTACTCGCTGACAATTGCCCGACATCCATCTGAAAATGACGAACGTATGATGGTTCGTATTCTTGCTTTTGCGTTACACGCAGACCAGGCATTGAGTTTTACCAAGGGTCTGAGCAGTGAAGATGAGCCTCCGCTATGGAAGCTTGATTTGACTAACCACATTGAAACCTGGATTGATCAAGGACAAGCAGATGAAGATCGCATCCGCAAAGCATGCAATCGTGCAGACCAAGTGTTTATCTACACCTACAACCAGCGCAGCGCCACAGTTTGGTGGAAACAGATCAAACACAAGCTAACCCGCTTCGACAACCTGACAATCATCCATCTAGTAGATGATATCAGCCAATCATTAGCCAGACTGGCACAACGCAATATGCAACTACAATGTACGATTCAAGATGATCAGGTATTGCTAGGTAATAGTAATGAATGCATTACCATTGAACCAGTCACCTGGATGAAGTCAAACACAACAGTCAACGATCCTCACTAGTCATGACAAGATACCGCGCGCCTGCCCCGCCTAAATCACCTTACATCACTGCGCAGGGATACCAACGGCTGCAAAAGGAAGATAAATCGTTATGGTTGAAAAGGCGCGAAGTTACCAAAGCACTCGCGGCCGCTGCTGCCGAAGGCGACCGTTCAGAAAACGCTGAATATATTTACCGCAAAAAAGAACTGCGGGAAATTGATCGGCGGGTACGCTACCTGCAAGTTCGCTTACCAAAACTAAAAATTATCGACCAGTCACCTTCCAATCAGGACCAAGTCTATTTTGCAGCCTGGGTCACTTTGGAAGACAATGATGGCAAACAACACATCTATCGTATCGTCGGCCCTGATGAAATAGACCAGCAGAAAAATTACATTAGTATTGATTCGCCACTGGCAATAAGTCTGCTAAAGCGCAACATTGATGATGAAGTCAATATAGAAACACCTAGTGGCAAATTAACATATTGGATTACTGCGGTCAGTTACGAAAATGAATAGCAGATCACATGATTTTTTTAGTCTGAAAGCTTGATCACATAAATACAGCGGTTGCACTACCATTGATTGATCAAGACCTTACAACAGATACTACGTGATCAACCAGGATTACTGAATAATCATTAACTCAACAGAAAGTTGAGTCGTTTTATTGATAAAAAAACCCATCTGGCACTTCATGCCAGATGGGTCATTAGAGAGAATCGCGTCTGTAAGTTACGAATTCCTTATGGGTTAGTAGAAGCTTGAGGTATCAATGTCTGGAGATATTCTTCAATCTCAGTTGCTGTACAACGCTCACAGGCATCTCCCACTGAATTAGTAATCAGGGCAGCTCCACGAATACCGAAAATATAGCGAATAGTTAACAAACCATCTGTTAATGCATCTACTTGTCCATTGTTATCGATATCCGAAGTGCCTGTAGCTGCACATTGATCCAGAAAAACTTCAACCTTAGAGGATGAACATCGAATACAATCACTTGCGACTGAATCCTGAACCAAACTAGCACCGTGGATCTCAAACATATGCCGGATAAACAACAAGCCATCGGTCAAGGCATCAACTGTCCCATTTGCATCTGCATCTAGCGTACACTCCGCAACATCTGATGACTCATTAGGATTGGTTCCTGCCTGAAATTCCTCAAGATTGGTAGCACCATCTCCATCAGGATCTTCTGCAGCATCATCAAAATTTGTTGGATCCAGTCCAAAAGCAATTTCCCAGTTATCAGGAATTCCGTCACTGTCAACATCCAGGCCTTCATTAATACCAAACCTGATGGTAAAAGCACCATCATTATCATCAAACGCACCTGGTTCTCCACTAAAACCGAAAGCATCAGGAACCCCTAAAATCAGACGGGTTGCGCCTGCTGGCGCAGTGAATTCTTGAGGTAAACCAGCTGAGTTGACACCATCACCGATAAAAAAAACCTGCCCCAACTCAGGCAACAGAGTATCGAAATTAATACCTTGACCATTGCTGTTAGAAAAATCCAGGGTCTCAGGTGCTTCACCATCTGGAATTTCAGTGCCAAGAAACACACCTACTAAAGCACCTTTGGTACCTAAGTATCCACTGATTCCACCAAAAGAATTGATGCTACTACTACCCGCAGCATCACTGCCATCGGGACTAAAAATTCGACCTCCAAAACCGAGTACGAAGCTGATGCCTCCAGTAGCAGGACTTAATACTTTGATTAAATCTCCTTCCTCTACAGGAAACTCAGGTGGTAAGGTTTCAAGGACTTCTTCGGGAGTCATCACGTCGTGCCGCACCATACCGCCTGGCCATGGATCAACTGCGGCTGGAATCTCTAAATCAAAACGCCCCGCAAGCCATATAGCATCGCTGCCTCTAACCTCTGTTTGTATAATTACTGCGTTCGCTGTTGGAATCATGATTAACAGCAGGATTCCAACAAACAAAGTTTTTAGTTTATTCATTAATTTTTACCATTTAGACCAGGGATTACATTTCGTCAATTACATCTTAAGAATACAAGACGAACCTGCTTTATACAATAGCATCAATTTTACCAATGTATAGAATAACTTATGGCAATATGATTGTTTGATAGTCAACAATATGAAGTTCAAAGCACTGAATGAACCATTGGGACAAATCAAGTCTTAATAATTTCGACCTTCTTCAGTACATAACATGTATGCCAGATACATACTCTCCGCATATCAATTTTCTGCATTCTGGGCAGGCGATTTTCGCAGAGAGTAAGGATATTTACGCTGATTCCGGAGCTTTTTCGTTTTGTGATTCACCGCCCATAATTTCAGTTTGGTTAGCCACAACCCAATTGTATTGCTGCTCTATTTCTGGCATCTGAACACCGCGAGCCCTGGAAAGTATTTGAAATGCTTCAACCGCTTCTACTGCAGCGTGAAGTAATACTCCAGCAGCAACCATTCCTGTTCTACCTATACCTGCACGGCAGTGAATAACTGTATTTATTCCTTCTGTAATTTCGTTGTAGATAGTTTTCGTTACCTGTGAAAATTCTGTCACTGATGCCGGCAAACAATGATCTTGAATTGGATATGAAATGAATTTTATATTATTTTTTTCACAGAGTTCTTTTTCGTTTGCAAGGCCAGTTTCATCTTGTTCAGCTATCTCCAGTAACGATACGACCTGCATAACTCCAAGTTCAGCAAGACCGGAGAATTCTTCTTCAACCACTGCGCCGCACATTGGCTTTGCCATAACGGCAAGATAACCAAGTCCAACTTTCTTTACGTAGTACATTTTAGGAGTCATTATTAATCTCACACATAACAGTTAGCATTTTGCTGTAACACATTCATTAAAACACCCTTTTGTTTCTTTCAGCGTTCCGTAGCAACAATCAGGAAAAAGTCTTAATAATTGCTTTTTAACCAAAGGGCCTCTCAGAACCAGCTTTAAAAGCTATTGAGTAAAATTCTAAGTCAATGCGATAAGGAATAAGGATCTGTCTTATTTGCTATCGTAATCTCAATAAAATGTAAAAGATCTTGTGCATCAACACCGATGTGTCTTTGTAATATAAGAAACAATTTTGCCAGTCTCATATCTTCAGTATCTGTATTACTAGCACTTTGTGTATCAATAATAAGAAAACTTGTTTTTTCATCTCTTCCTTTTTTTCAAATTGTTAGATGATACTCCTAATGTTAGATCGTGAACAGGTTCTGATAAATAAAGTCATCCAATATTAGAACGCTTTTTCAATGGTTTTCTCTATCAGAGATCGCTATTTCTGGACAAGCTCTGTAAGTACTTTCTATATTTTTCAATCCTAAAGCCTTGGTTAAAATATTTAATATAATTTCAATAGGTTATTAGTTATACCTAATGTTTTTTATTTCAATAGAAAATGGTGATGAAAATAGTATTACAGCGCCTGAATAACAAGCTTAATCTCTATGATTACAAAGATAAAACAGAAACTTATCCATATAAACAACTGATTTTTTATTTCTGGCATAATTATTGTGATCTGCATTGATTAATTAAACAATTGTATGTTAGATTGTAAAAAAATTTAAAAAAAACAAAATATTAGGCGGTCTTTAAATAAAACTTGTTACAAAAGCCGAAGCACTAACGTGCATCCTGGGGTCATGTAATGCCTACTAAATAGACATTACATGACGCTTATCTGGCTCTAACTAAGAGGTTATGTATGAAGACTGGATGTAAAGTCAGCGATCATTTTTATGGCGTATGGTCGCAGTTACTCATAATATTTCTAACATCTGTTTGGTTTTCCTCAATAGCACATGCGTTCACGGTCAATCTCGTGGACCAAGAAGGTGTGGCAATCAGCAATGGCTTTCGCTGGCAGCTCGAAGAAGACAGGACCCATCATGCAACAGCGGGTACTGTTGGAACTCAAACAAATCCGCCTTTGGCGTTGTCTTTTCATACCAGCCACCATCCAGTAGCAACTCAAGGCGAGATAAACGCTGCGAACGGATCCATTGATCAACCCGACCCTAGCAAACGTTATTTTCTTTCTGTCTTACCATATGAAGGCTACACCTTGGGTGGAGCCGTTGTGCCAGTTGGAACTACCTCGGGCGATTCGTTCACAGTTGTTGTTAGCAACACACCGATTCCAACAGCACAGATTTCTGTTTTTCTTTTTGAAGATAATTCACCAATCAACGGTGCGCCCGACCTTCCGTTAGAGCAAGGCATTAATGGCAGTGTTGAAGGCTTCAAAATTCTTGTGGAAGATGCCGGGGGTGGTTACGGCGTTACTGCAGGGACTCTCCAAACCGATGCTTTCGGCAATCCACTGGGAACTGAATACAATGCCGACGGATCGATTCGTTCCATTGGCGATGGCAGTATTCCCATCGACTCAAACGGTGTGGCGCATATACGCAATTTGCCACCAGCGAAGTACGGTGTCCAAATTATCCCGCCAGCCGGTAGTGACTGGGTTCAAACCTCTACCATCGAAGGATCTCCTGTCATCGATGCATGGGTGCAATCCAACGAGCCTAGCTTTTTTGTCGAATTTGGACCTCCCGGACATCATGTATTCATTGGTTTTGTCCATAAAAATACTGATGAAACCGCATCACTAAACGAAGCAGCAGTGAGTGGGCCAATCACTGGCAGAATCACCAACAACCATCTAAATCGACCACCAGGTTTTGGTGCA
Source organism: Methylococcales bacterium (assembly GCA_965224565.1). GTDB lineage: Bacteria > Pseudomonadota > Gammaproteobacteria > Methylococcales > DRLZ01 > DRLZ01. Next base: position 2,886,639 of record CBDCZN010000002.1, read on the forward strand.
AATAGCGGCAACCCATTCCCAGGCTGCTTAGTCGCTATCAATGAAGATCCGCTGGTTGGAGGTCGCGCACTATTCGTCGAAGAATGCGATACAGACAGTAAATTCAGCCTGCCATCACTGCCTGCTGGCAGCTATATGCTGTCTGTATGGGATACTGGTTTAAATATCGTTATCGCTAACTCTAGCCTCACGGTTCTGGCAGACGGGAACTGCATCAACCCTAAAACACCGAATGATCTGCTTGGCGGTGCGTGCGAACTCGGCGATTTACCAGTATTTCGATGGTTTGGTCGTTATGATTCGATTGTATTCTTTGATACCAATGAAGATGGTTTCAGGGATCCGGATGAACCAGGTCTAAACGATTTAGCGTTAAATCTGCGTTTTCGTAATGGCGTCATTTATCAGGCAAATGCCACTGATTTTGATGGTGCTTTCACCTTTGAGAGAGTGTTTCCATTCTTCAACTGGCTTGTTCCTGAAGTGGATTTTGGCTTGGGCCTGAAAGCAACCGGAGCGACAATTGTCGTTGATGCTGGTGGGGGCACAATTCCTCCTGCACAAGGTGATGTGTTTGGTCAAGTCGAGGACATAAACGAAATTGACACCCATGGTCAGACGCTGGTTCCACAACCTCAGATTTGCAGTCCAGATGATGTAGCGGCAAATATCGATAATTGTGGTACAGATGGTGTCGGATCGGATCATATCAATCCTAATACACTCGACAATTTGTCACGCACTGAAACCGGGCCGGTATTAACCATGGGCATGCAAACTTTCCTTGGCCAATCCAACTACATTGAGTGGGGTAAATCAACCTATGGCCCAGGTGAAAACGGTGGAGTCTCAGGTGTCATCTATTATGCCTCAACCCGTGCAGAAGATGATCCGCGCTTTGCTGCGTTTGAGCCATGGGAACCAGGCATACCACGTGTAGTTGTCAACCTTTACGCTGACGGTGATACCAATAAACCGCCATTTGGAGACCCAGGCACAAACGGTTGTCCGGTCGGTGTTAATCCGGCTGGCACTGAAGACACTGACTGGGATAACAATGGTTGTATTGATCTGGATGATAATGTCATTGAAGATGTCAATCAAAATGGTTCTTTTGACCTGGCTGATGCGGACAACTATCCGTTTGACAACTTTCCAGGACCTGAAGACATCAACCGTACCGACTTATCTGATCCTGGTCATGGTTACAGCGATGCATTCGATTATGGTGATGCCATTCAAATCACCAGTTCTGATAGCTGGGATGATAGTCAGCCCACAGGGTGCCAAGGCGATATTTTCACGGCTTCGACAGGGGTAACAACTGACTGCTTTGATGGACTGCGTAATTTTAACCAGATTCGTCCTGCTGTTTTCGATGGCGGTTATGCGTTTGATAGCTATTTTCCTGATGGTGTGGGAGCTAACCTGGATAATCTGGGTGCTGTGATCGAGGCGAATGTGGTCAGTGGTTTACCTGCCAGTACTTACATCGTCGAATCAATCACTCCAACGGGTCACCAATTAGTCAGAGAAGAAGACAAAAATGTCGATTTCGGTGAAAGTTTCATCCCTGACCCTGCGCTTTTGCCAGCTTTTTGTGTGGGTGATGATCATACGGTACCGCAATATGTGTCGTTCCAGACTGATGCATCAGATTCAAACCCACTTCCGGGCATCCCTCAAGGAGACTTGGTGGAAGCGCCATTTATGGGTGATGCACGTCCCTTGTGTGACCGCAAGAAAGTCAGCCTGGCTGATGGACAAAATGCCGCAACCGATTTTGCATACTTTACCCAGGTTCCTAAGGCAGCTCACGTAGTCGGTGTCATCCTCAACGATTTGGCTAACGAATTCGATCCAAACAGTCCAACGTTTGGTGAAAAAGCAGCACCACCTTTTGTACCAGTATCCTTTCGCGACTCCACTGGCCGTGAAATTATCAGAGTTTATTCTGATGAGTTTGGCGCATATAACGCCATGCTGCCTTCCAGCTGGACTGCTAATGTACCCAGTCCATCAGGATACTCACCAGCGATGTTGACGGCATGTATGAACGATGCCGGCCCCATTAAAGACAGCAATGGCAACGCTGTCATTGATCCATTTTTTAACCGTCAGTTGAGTCAGTTTTGCTATACATTCCAGTTCATGCCGGGGGCAACAACTATTCTCGATACACCGGTAGTCCCTATCGCGGCATTCGCCCGCAACGGTCAATTTCCTGTCGATTGTGAATTCCCGACTAAAACACCTGGTATTTTTTCAGCCAGTCGTATGGGCGGCAACGGACCTTTGGTTCAACCAGGAGATACACTTGAAATTATTTCCGCTGGTCAAATGCAAGTACCGAATCCTAAATATGACGGTCTGAATGGTACACAACCACTTAAGCTAACCCGTGACTACGGATTTGGAAACGCTACAGGTCTAGTGACTTTGACTCGGATTTCCGACAGCACAGAGGTCAATCTGGATGTAGGAGCTGACTCCACTCCAGGATCCTGGAGTGATGGATTAATAAGCGCGGAAATTCCGGCAGGGCTGGAAGCTGGTGATTACCAGTTGTCAGTTGAAACTTCCGGTGCAATACAATCCGAGACAAGTGTAACCGTAACTGTGGTTGATAATGTGAGCAGTCCCGGTTTCGACGTTCAGTTTGTCCAGCCTAGTACAGCACAAGACGCAACCCCAATACAGGATGCGATTGATTTAGCTCAGGATGGCGCATTAATTCTGGTTGCTCCTGGTGTTTATGACGAACTTATCTGGATGTATAAGCCTGTAAGAATCCAGGGCTGGGGCCCTCATGGAGTGACTGTCAATGCACGAAAAAGTCCTGCTAAAAAACTGCAAGACTGGCGGAATAAACTCAATGTGGAATTATTGGCTGGTACAGAGGCTACTGATGACGATCAGTTCTGCATCATCGACGGTCAACTCCCTCTCGCTTTCAACTCTGCTAATAACGAACCTGAGCTATTTCAGTTCACTGAAGGTGCGGGAATTACAGTTGCAGGTGATTGCGGTCAAAATGGACAATCTGCATGGACGGCGGGACAAGCCCGTATAGATGGGTTTGCGATAACCTCGGCAGATTCAGCTGGCGCAATTTTCGCCGCCCAGCACGCTAATAATCTGGTCATCAGTAACAACCGTCTGATTAACAACTTCGGCACCTACGGAGGCGGTATCATCATCGGCAATCACAATCTTATCGTCAACAATGAAATCGTCGATTCTGTTAACCATAACATCACCATCCACCATAACCAGATCATCGAAAATGGTGGTGCGGATGGAGTAGGCGGTGGAATATCCATGTACACGGATACTGATAATTACGTGATTACCAACAATTATGTCTGTGGTAATTTTACGCAAGGCCAAGGTGGTGGTATCGGTCATTTAGGTCTTAACCCTGGTGGAATAATCCACAACAACACTATTCTTCTCAATCAGAGTTTCGCTCAGGCAAGGGAAGTATCGGGCGGCGGCATATTCATCGGTGGAATTCGTCTGCCGTCACCAGTCGCTGGAGAACCTCCGCTGCTAAGCGTCGGTACGGGTGATGTTACGATCCGTGAAAACCTGATTCAAAGTAATCAGTCAGGTGCCGGAAACGGTGGCGGTGTGCGCCTCGAGTTCATCAATGGTGAAGACGTGGTGACCAATCCGGGTAATAACACTCAGTGGTATCAAGTTGATCTGTTGAATAATATGATCGTCAACAATGTCGCTGGATTAGCAGGCGCTGGCATTTCAGTACAGGATGCCTTACGTGTCAGGGTTTACAACGACACTGTGGCCAATAATGACAGCACAGCCACAACCATCTCCGCCTTCCAGGCGGCAGCATCGATCAATCTTACCTCGCGCCAGCCATCCGGTATTGTTTCCAACGTCCATTCTGGACGACTCGCTGATTTAGCCAATGCGCCAACCAATGCAACAGTGGGTGATTTCTCCAATCTTGATATCCAGAACAGCATTGTCTGGCATAACCGCTCATTCTGCTGGGGTGCTACTGCTTTTGACCCACAAGGTTTTCCGACAATGTTCGGTTTAATGCTGGCTTCGAATCCTATTTGTGGAGGATCATCCGACTATGAGGATCTAGCTGTATTGCCAAGAGGCTCAGGCTTTTTACTAAATCCGCTAACCAGCGACCTCACCGACATCACGGCTTATCCAGGGGGCATTGGCATTCTCGCCAATCTATCGGTGGATCCAAAATTTATCCAGGGCTATTTTCTTACCGATGCTGGTCAAACCATCAATCAACCTGAAACAACAATTCCGCAAACCACTGCAGCATTCGATGAAGGCGGTAACTTTATCGATGCTCGCTTTGGACCTTTAGAGCCAACTGGTAATTATCACCTGGATGATGCATCACCACTGATTAACGCTGGTAGTGATAGCACGATAGCAGCGCTGTCATTTAACGGCTCCGCAATCGATTTTGATTTGCAATCACGTCCCAATGGTTCTGCGCTAGATATTGGCGCTGATGAATTTGGCCAGGATGAAGATGATACCGGTGGACTAGATAACGATAACGACGGTGTGCCGGACAGTTCCGACAATTGCATCAATATTGAAAACCCCGATCAAGAGGAAACCGATGGTGATATCTTCGGCGATGCCTGTGATGGAGACTTTAACAATGACGGCCAAGTAGATCTTATGGATTTCAGTGTTTTTCTCGGTCTACTTGGACAGCCTGGGCCAAGAGGTGATTTCAACAGATCCGGTACTGTTGACCTCGGTGATCATTCGATTTTACTGGGACTAATCGGCGATGCGCCAGGCCCATCAGGTTTATAGTGCTCTGGTGGACTGATTCTCCTGTGCGCATCGTGGACTTCGTGGTGGTACAGAAATTCTACAACAGTGATCGTTCTGCTCAAATTCTTGAGGTAATTAACAATGAATAGAGAACTAATCTTACCCGCAACGCTTTTTAGCCTGCTGTTGACTGTTACAAGTTCGGTAAATGCAGATGCTCTGATTCAGTGTCCTAACGATACGACTCCTGATGCAGTAATGGATATTGAAGATATTAACGCTGCACCGCTTGGTAATTTTCCAGGGCCAGAAGACACTGATCATAATAATGACGGCATTTTTCAAAATTTAACCAACACCAAATGCCAGCATCTTTCTGGCAGTGAAGGCTTTATCACAATGGCGGATGGATACACACAGTTTATGTTCGGTTTTGGTGATATGACTGGGGTAGCACAAAACCAGGCACAGACCACAGGAATTTTGAATGCACGTTTACCTGCCTCACGCATTGTAGTAGAGCAGGGACAAAAGTTTTATCTGACACTCACCAATGCTGGATTTGTGCAGCGACCAGACTTGTTCGATCCCCATACCATCCACTATCACGGCTTCCCAAACGTTGCATCAACCTTCGATGGTGTTCCGGAAATGACATTTTCTATTAATCCAAACGCCAGCCTGACCTATTTCTATAATCAGGTAGAACCAGGTACGTATATGTATCACTGTCACGTGGAATCCACCGAGCATATGCAAATGGGAATGAACGGTAATCTATACGTTCATGCTGCCCAGGATCAGCTTGCACCTGGTACCCCATTAGGTACTCATACCCACAATACAGGTGATCATTATGCCTACAATGACGAAGACGGCGATACCTTATACCACGTGGAATTTCCCGTGCAGATCCATACCTTTGACCCAGACTTCCACGATGCCAGTCTAAACACACAGCCTTTGCCATTCGCAGAAATGGACGATAAATATCCAATGCTCAACGGTCGTGGCTACCCCGACACTGTCAATACCAGCGCTTTGCCAGCACCGTCAGATGATGGGGGTTTGACTTTTCTAAACGCACTATATGATGGAACTGGCAACATCATCAGAGATGAGGTTCAATCGCAACCAGAAGATTCAGTGGTCACTGCTGACTCGACTCTTAACCAAAAAATATTACTGCGTTTAACAAACATGAGTGTGACAGGGCCAGTGACCCTGACTACTTTGGGTCTTGATATGCGCGTTATTGGGCGTGGTGCCAAAATGATGCGCACCAATGGCAATGTTAACGGTACTGATATTTCGTATGTTACCAATACTCTTAACATTGGTCCCGGTGAAGGCTACGACGTAATCATCGATAGTGCGGGTGTGACTCCAGGCACCTACTTTCTGTATACCACAAACCTGGATTATCTCAGCAATAACAATGAGGACTATGGTGGAATTATGACGAGCATTGTTATCAATTAATCCCGAATATGGTTTAGCTATTAGTCCAGGAGTTAATATGAGTAAGAAATCCATTCAAGTTAAGCGTTTGGCAATGATATCACTATCGGTTTTTCTGGCGAGTTTGTCCCAGATCACGCAGGCAGTAATCGACGGGGAATCAGGCACAAATTTTAATTTCGTTGCATGTACATTTAATATTCTCACTCCGGATGGTGATTCCGTACCCATGTACGGCTATGGTTTAGATTCATGTGACAAGGCCCAGTATCCAGGTCCCACCCTGATTGTGAATCAAAACGATACGGTGACGATTAATCTGACCAATCAATTGCCCTTCCCCACCTCCATTGTTTTTCCTGGACAGAATTCAAACGCAAGCGGTGGTGATAAAGGCCTATTGACACAGGAAGCACCCATTAGTAGCTCAGCAACTGTCACCTACACCTTCACAGCCGATAAACCAGGTACGTTCATGTACGAAAGCGGAACCAACCCTGCACTCCAGACTGAAATGGGCTTGTTAGGTGCGATTGTAGTGCGCCCCACCGGATTCGATAATACACCTCAACAGGTAGAAACCACTTCACATGGCACAATTGAAAAGGCCAATCCCAATCAAAAGGCTTACAATCACTCAGATTCATTTTTTGATTATGAATACCTGTTCATTTTGACAGAAATGGATCCTGATCTGCATAGACAATATGCTCAAGGTCGTTTCCAGCAAGTAGACAATACTCAGTATCGCCCGGTGCTGTGGTTTATTAATGGACGCAATTTCCCCAACACCTTATCACCGACCAATGACCCTTCACTGCCCCATCAACCTTATAGTATCGTTCCTCAAACCCGACCCGGTGAAAAGGTATTACTGAGAATGGTCGGTGGCAGTCGTCACGCTCATCCATTCCATACCCACGGTGCTAACTTTCAGGTCATTGCGCAGGATGGTCAATTACTGGAAAGTGCACCCGGAGCAGGCGCCGACCTGGGCCGTGCGGACTATACCTTACTGGTTTATCCCGGGCAAACTTATGATTCACTGTTTGTCTGGATAGGCAAAGAAATGGGCTGGGATCTCTACGGTGACCCCAATCAGGCTGGCAGTGCCCATACATGCAATGACCTAGTTAATAACGATACAGGCAATAACGAGCCAGACAACTTTGACGATGTTACCTATGAATGGTGTCCAGATCATGGTAAAGCGCTGCCTGTTAATCTCCCCTCTATCCAGGATTTAACCTTCGGTGGTTTCTACAGTGGCACACCTTTTCTTGGCAAGGAGGGTACTCTTCCGCCAGAGGAAGGTGGTCTTAACCCAGAAGCAGCCTACTTATTTGCCTGGCATTCTCACAACGAAAGAGAACTGGTCAACAACGATGTCTTTCCCGGTGGTATGTTTACAGGCTTATTCCTGCATTCTTACAATGTCTCCATTTTAAGCCAATAAGGGAAAGGAGGATATAGTCATGAATAACACTATTAACAGCAAGAAACTAACCGCTCTTATCGGCTTATTGCTTGGATTGACAATGAATAATGCAAACGCTGTAACTTACAATTTATGTGCAGGAACAACCACGATAACCATGCCGGACTCTACTCTCGTGCCGATGTGGGGATTTGGTCTGGACGAGGATAATGATCTTGCAACTGTCGAACCCTGTCCGGTAACAGTACCAGGTCCGGAAATCAGTGTGCCGATCGCCGACAGTACTCTGACCATAAACTTGCGCAATGATTTACCTGTAACAGCAGAACCAGTCTCTATCGTCATTCCGGGACAAAATACATCTTTGAATCCACAAACCTTTGTCGATGCCTCAGGACGTACACGTGTGCGTTCCTTTACCGATGAGACAGCAACCGATGGTGGCATTACCTCATACAGCTGGAACAACGTGCAACCCGGCAGCTATCTTTACCACAGCGGCACCCATCTGCAAGTACAAGTACAAATGGGACTCTATGGTGCAGTCACTAAAGACGCTGCTAGTGGTCAGGCTTACCCAGGCATTGCATACGATGAACGAGTCACTGTGCTTTATAGTGAAATTGACCCAGCTTTGCATAATGCGGTTGATAACGGAAGCTATACTGCCTGTACAGCTGGATTCGCGACCTGTAATGCCGAGAAATCCGCAGGGCAAACGCCTAGTATTATTAACTACCGACCCGTCTATTTTTTAGTCAATGGCGAATCATTCACCAGTAAACAGCAAGCATCTATTTGGCTGGGAACCACTCCAGGCAACACCAATAGCAAGGATATTCTGCTGCGTTTCCTAAATGCAGGAATCAAAACCCATGTTCCAGTGTTACAAGGTGGGCGACTGAAAGTGATTTCAGAAAACGGAGAAGCGTATAACCATCCAAAAAATCAGTATTCGGTTGCACTGCCAGCACTGACGACAAAGGATGCAATATTCTCCATTGCTGATTTTGATACCCCCAAATCCTTTGCGCTTTACGACCGTGCATTGGATATCACCAATGCTTCTGAAGAAGTACCAGGTGGTTTGATTAGTTTTCTGATAGTTGATAATGACAACGACGACGATCTAATACCCAATTATGCAGATAATTGTGTAGAAATAGCCAATCCAAATCAGGAGGATACCGATAACAACGGCGATGGTGATGGGTTTGGTGATGCCTGTGACGGAGATTTTGGTAGTGTCCCGAATGTCGTTGACCTGAGTGATCATAGCGTCATGTTGGGATTAATCGGAACACCTGGGCCATTGGGTGACTTCAATATTGCAGTATCTCCTGGTGTCACTTTAACAGATTTCTCCATTTTCCTGGGGTTAATCGGTCAACCACCAGGTCCATCTTGCGTCTCGGTACCAGTCTCTGATCAATCTCTATGTCCGGTATTTTAAAGCGAGTGCAGGCATAAATTTTTTTAATAAAGCTGCAGCACTGCAAACATGATTAAACATCAAACAGAGAATCATCGTAAAAATCAGTTCATCAGCACATACTGATAAAAAGGAGGCAACTATCAATTGAAACTAATGAATAAAATCGGCAGCGAATACATAGTAATGCTGCTGAGTAATCATCCATCTTAATTTTATAAACAACAGTAAGGAGGTAAAATATGAAGATAACTCTTCTGAAAATAGTCTCATCTGCCCTGCTCATATTGGCTATGGGTAATACAGTGGTTAATGCGAATACAATATCATTGTTAAATGCAGATTCAAACGATTCGACACCGTCGGATATCAATGTTCTCACAGACCTCGGTCCCGGTGATACATTTGACATAAACATAGCTGTGAATACCGACGAGAATGCAGGTAGCGGTGCTGTGTCTTTAGAATGGAATCCAAGCGATGTACTAACTTTGGATTCAGTAACAATAGGTCCGGGTTTTAGTCTATTTGGCACTCCCGACATTGATAACACGGCAGGTAGCGTTACCGATATTATTGGCACAGGAAATCCTGGATCCAGTAACACGGGCGACTACATATTTGCGACACTGGAATTTACCTATAACGGACCAGCAGGATCTGCCATAGATATTACTTCCCTGACTTCCTTCATAGGTGGCTTTACATCAGTACCTACAGGTGCTGATATCGACTTCGATTCAGTCAGTAACGCAACAGTTACCGCAATTCCAATCCCTCCAGCTATATTTCTATTTAGTTCGGCTCTAGCTGGCATGGGTCTCATTAGAAAACGGAAATCGAGCTAGATTAATTACCCGCAAACTATGTTAGCTCGAATTCTCATATTACATATTTTGCTACTGAGCATGGTTGGTTGCGGGGGTCGTACAACGACACCCACAGCCGATCCGGCTTTGTCATCGATTCCTGCACAAGTAGCACTGATTGAAGAATGGGGTATTGAAGCAGAGAGCATAAAACTGAGCGCAGCTGGTTACATGCTGGATTTTCGCTACAAAGTCCTCGACCCAATTAAGGCCGCTAAAGTGGTTAACCGCAAGAATAAACCGTATCTACTCAATGAACGTTCGGGAATGACGACACGCGTACCCGCCCCAGCCAATATTGGACCACTCAGACATACTGGTGGAAATTTGAAACAAAACACCAAGTATTTTGTGCTGTTTTCTAATCCTGGTAGAAGTATTAGCAAAGGTGATCACGTCACCGTGGTAATGGGACAATATAAGCTCGAACATATCTCAGTTGAGTAGATATATTAACAACCGTTACTCCAAGACAACATGCCTAGAGAATTGCTTTTCTCATCTGGCTCTCATACAACTTACAACTGCGTCAGAACAACAATGAAAAATATACAATCCTCTTTGGTGTGCTTGATTTTGATCGGGCTTGCAGCGAATGCATCTGCGACACAAACAGAGAAAATTGGCCCCAAATTATTGGAAATATTGCAATCTCCGATTATCTCAAATTCTATCGGAAACAATGATCTGAATATACCTATTATCGTGGAATTTTCAAAAAAAGTGAATCTATTAAAAATTCAAGGAGTGATTAACAGCAAACGTCGACAAAATATTCTTGAGGATTTAAAGACAACAAATGAACGTAGTGAAAATATCCTGCAACCATTACTCAGCTCATTTGACATCCAGCGTATTGAGTCTCTATGGTTAATTAACGGCTTTTCCTTCAAAGCGTCTCCATTGCTAATTGATTTATTAACAGAAATCCCGCAAATAGCTCAGATAAGACTGGATTTTCAGATCAAATTGTCAGTTGAACCGAGTACAGGACAAGGTGAATCAACAGAAGCAGAGTGGAATTTAACCCAGATTGGAGCCCCCGACCTATGGAAAAGAGGCATTACCGGGCAACAGGTTGTGGTCGCCAATATGGATACAGGTGTTGACATTAACCATTCGGAATTATTCTCAAGATGGCGAGCAGGTGATAACAGTTGGTATGACCCTCATTGTCAACCAGCACCGTGGGAAAATCCTGCGTTATTTGTACCTGCGCCAAACTGCCCGCCTGATACCAATTATTCAGTTCCTCGAGATCGCGCTGGAAATATAGGCGGTCATGGCACCGGAACGATGGGTATTATGGTTGCTGGTGATGCTGGAGGCTCGGCTGTTGGTGTGGCGCCTAACGCCCAATGGATAGCCGTTAAGATGTTTGATGAAGATAATGAGGCAACGATGACAGCAATCCACAAAAGTTTTCAGTGGTTACTTGATCCGGATGGCAACTCTGCCACAGATGATGCTCCCGATATCGTCAATTCCTCGTGGGTTATCGAAAATCCTAACAATGATGGCTGTATTCTGGAATTTCAGTCCGATTTGCAAACCTTGAAAGCAGCAGGTATTGCCGTGGTTTTTGCAGCTGGCAACGTTGGTATCAATGGCAATCCATCGACCAGCCGGAGTCCATCCAATAATCCAGCAGGATATGCTGTAGGTGCTGTCGATATCAATGAACAGATTGCAGGTTTCAGCAGCCGAGGCCCTGGGCCATCGGCGACTGACTGCCAAGCTGGATTTTATCCTGAACTTGTTGCACCGGGAGTCTCAGTGCGAACAACAAGCAAGGGTTCGATTCCAGATAATATAGACTTTTATCAAACTGTCAGCGGCACTTCTTTCTCTGCGCCGCATGTTGCTGGCGCTATGGCCCTCCTCCTACAGGCATTCCCGGATACCACTGTTGAAGAACTAGAAAACGCGATGTTGGAATCAGCAAGACAGACATCTCATACAGATGATTCCCCAGGGCCGGATAACAGTTATGGCCATGGTTTGCTTGATGCAAGGGAGGCGTATTTTACTGTTTGCCTGAGCAACGACACCGATAGCGATAACGACGGAATTGCTGATATCTGTGATAATTGCACTCTGGTAGAAAATACGGATCAGAGTGAAAGTGACGGGGATGTGTATGGAGATGCATGCGATGCTGATTTTAACAACGAAGGAAATATCGTCGATCTCTCGGATTTTAGTGTTTTCTTAGGTCTACTCGGAACAGCAGGTCCGCTAGGGGACTTCAACAGAAGCACTAGTCCTGGTGTGGATCTTGGAGATCATTCAATCCTCCTCGGCATGATTGGCAAAGCGCCTGGTCCATCAGGACTGGCACCAAGTGAGTAATTAGGGCATGGACAGAGTTTGCAAACCATCATGCTAACAATACCATTCAGCGACTTGCACAAAAGATCGAATAATCAATGGCTGTTAGAGACATCATTGTTGTTGATTTATTTCATTATATTCTCGCTGTTTTCAGTACCGTACAGTTTCGCTGATGACAAGCAATCACTGGAGCAACCCAGTGAGATTTCTGTCAAACAAACCAACGCCAAAGCCAGATACCTGCGTTCGATAGAAAAGTACACAATTCCTGATGTAATCCTCACAGACATGGAAGGCAAACGACAGTCCTTCAAAAACCTTCTTGGCTCAAACAAGCCAATTTTTCTGAACTTTATTTTCACCACCTGTCCATCTTTCTGCCCTCTGTTAAGCGCAACTTTTTCTCAATTACAAGGGCATTTAATGAAGGAGCCGGTAAAACCCTTAATGTTCTCCATATCAATCGATCCAGAGAATGATACACCGGAAAAACTTAGAAACTATGCAAAAAAATTCAAGGCAGGTCCCAACTGGATATTTTTGACCGGAACTTTTGACAATATCAAAGCGATTGAACATGCATTCAATGCCTATCGAGGCGAAAAAATGAATCATGTCCCACTCACCTATTTGCGAAAACCAGGACAACCTTATTGGATTCGCCTAGACGGCTTTTCCAGTGCAAAAGATTTACTGGACGAATATCATCAAGTGTTAAATAGCAATAAAAACTAATGACGTCTACTCAATTACTTGCAAACATGTTGGATCTACAGTGATTTGTGGATTTAACTCGCGTTTAACATGTCTGATGATTACCATTTCGTTATTCACTGCTTGTTCTTCGCTGGTAAATGCTGACGTTACTCTGACAAACACTCAAAAAATTGCCCTAGGTAAGCGTCTATATCAGGAGGGGACTTTTTTGTCAGGTGAGGACATCAGTGCTATCGCCGAGGCAGACATCGCTCTCAATGGAAAGCAAGTCGCCTGTAGCAACTGCCACAGACGCAGCGGCATGGGTACCAATGAAGGACAGATCGTAATTCCACCTGTTACGCGTGATTTTTTGTACCAGGCTAAAACACTTGGGCATATAAATCTGTTTCAATTCAAAACAAAAGGCGCTGGTACAAGACCTGCCTACACGGATGAAACCTTAAAAAAAGTTATCCGTACAGGAATTGACCCTTCCAGCAAAACCTTAGACAGGATGATGCCAAGGTTCAACTTAACTGAAAACCAATCAGAGTCATTAATTGCTTATATAAAAACGCTTACATCTAATACATCCCCCGGTGTTAGTGAATCAGAAATTCATTTCGCTACTGTGATCACCGATACTGTTCCTTCCGAGAAAACCAAAGCGATGCTGGATGTGCTCAATCAATATTTCACCGATAAAAATGCTGAAACAAGGAATGAAGGAAAACGTGCTTTACATGCCCCTTGGCATCGCGATTGGAAGTACCAATCCTACCGTAAGTGGCGACTACATGTTTGGGAGTTGAAAGGGAATGAAGATAGTTGGGCTGAACAATTGCAGCAGTATTACGATAAGCAACCAGTATTTGCAATGCTCAGTGGTCTAACAGAGACACAATGGACCTCGATACACGCTTTCTGCGAGCGATTAAAAATTCCCGCCTTGTTTCCAAATACAAGTTATCCAGTCGTATCCAACAGCGCATATTATACCCTTTACTTTTCCGAAGGTTTGTCACTCGAGGCAAAGGTATTAGCACGCCACCTTAATGAAAAAAAATCAAAACCTTTAGAAATCATTCAAGTATACAGACAGAATCTGACGGCAACTGCCGCGCACATATTTAACGCAAATTTGTCTACCCACAAAAACACAACCATTCATAAGGAAATTATCAAAAACAATCGAGTACTGGATAAACAGTATTGGAAGAATCTGTTTCATAGCCACCCTGATTCAACCTATGTACTATGGTTAAATGGCGCAGATTTATTGTCATTATCCGAATTACTCACTTCACTACCAAAACCACCATCTATTTTTTTATCGTCCACTCTAGCGCCAGATTTCGAAGCAGTGATCCCGTTACAATCAAGGACAACAGTTTTTGTCGTTCATCCTTATGTGCTACCTAAACAGTTACCCTTAGCGCTAATGCGAACCACGGCTTGGTTACGTCACAAAAAGATACTGAGCAAATATTTCCAAATTCAGGCAAATACTTATTTTTCTCTAAGAGTTGCCGGACGAGCAATCAGTCATCTACGCGATAAATTTTCCCGAGAGTATATGATTGAAATTGTTGAACATGTAGCGGAAAAGGCACTTGAGACATCTGTTTATCCACGTTTATCCTTAGGACCATCTCAACGATTTGCCTCTAAAGGCGCTTATATACTGAAATTAAACAAGGATGGCATTAAACAAGTCGGAGATTGGATCGTACCCTGAATAGGGTTAAAGAGTGTTGCTGCGCTGAATTACAAAGAAGTCACTGAACAGTGAGAGAACAAATAGCCGGTTTTTTCTCAACCATCAAATTCCTATTGAATCTAATGGCATCCCATAAACCCGAAGCTGGAAACAATAGCCACAAGCAATGCTTTATAGCACAACAGAGTTTTGATATATTGCAAGCTTAAACCAGAAGAACGGAGGATAGGCTGTAAGAATTTAAAAAACGCTTGCTGCTTGTATAATGAACCAAATTGAACATTTTTTCAGCTGTCCGCACTGCGGCAAAAAAATATCCATGTTGCTGGATCTCTCTGTTGCTGAACAACGCTATGTTGAAGACTGTGAAGTCTGCTGCGCGCCAATCGAAATCAGCTATCGTGCAATCAATGATGAACTCATCGACTTTACAGCTGAAATCTAATCACCGCACGACCTGATCGCGTCATCAAGACTGGCAATAGCATGTGATCTCACATCACTGGCTCACTGGAGCATGATTCACTGCGTCTGACAAACCCCAAATCTGGAATAATATACTCTCCACACATGAAAATCTTGCATCCTGTGCACGCACTTTTTTGCGGATAACTGCGTTGAAAAACCTTGCTGTAGAGTGACTACAGCTATGATTTTCCGCCTTGCTCTCCACAAAATATCACGCACACAAAATGCTAGATTTTCATGTGCGAAGAGTATAAATACATGTTTACTGGCGACTCCAGGGATAGTTGATTGGATGACTCTTGTCGCGGAAAAAAGGTATCAATAACATACCCGCGATAAAGCCGCCAATATGTGCGCCAAAGGCAACACCACCTTGTTGTGATCCACTACCAATTGAGCTGAAAAGTTGCAGTCCAAACCACATCGCCAATACATAGAGTGCTGAAATTCTCATGGTTCGTGAAAACACTCCGAAGGGAATAAGAACCAATACTTTTGCATGTGGATAAAGTAGCATATACGCTCCTAACACCCCGGAAATCGCTCCACTTGCACCAACCATAGGAATCGTTGAGCTGGGGTTGGGTACCACTTGAGCAAACACGGCTGCTATGCCACAGAGTATGTAGAAAATCACAAATTTTATATGACCCATTGAGTCTTCGACATTATTGCCAAAAATCCACAAGTAAAGCATATTCCCGCCTAAGTGCATCCAGCCACCATGCATAAACATTGATGTGAATATAGTCAGCCATGCAGGGATCATTGCTATATCTACTGGCAATGTTTGACTACCAAGCAAGGCGGCAGGAATCACACCTAAACTTAGAATTGCTTGCTCAAACTGACTACCCAGTGATGATTCCCAGAAAAACACCAGAACACAAAGCGCAATAAAGATTATTGACACATAGGGCTTAATCGAGGTCGGGTTGTCATCATGTAATGGAATCATCTCAGCTCCTTATAAATTTTGTTTTGCTTGATACAAACTCATCAACTTGTATTGATTTAATATCTGTATCGCCTCATGATTTTGTTGGTTTCTTCAGTTTCAAGGTTTTCTGTTGCGGGGCATCAATAATATTTTTTTGCATGGCTGTTTTGGCCCGTCTGTCTTGCCTGACGCGCGCCAGATAACCGCTTAATGCCCCACCTGTTGTTCCCAGCATAATTAGACCCACAGTGATAAATTGTGCAAACATAAACACTGCACTAACGCCAACGGCAGCCGTAAACATAGCACCGACTTTTAAATTGGCTTTGGCATGCGCACGATTGGTTTCTTTAACAATCTGGGTGTGGGTTTGCTTAAGCATTTCAGCTTTTTGTCGCTCAGTGTCAACCAGCAAATCCTCACGTTCCTGAGCATGTACTTGCCTAGTTTTCTCCAATGCATCCTTGTGAAGGTTTTGAGCAATCGATGCAAACCAGAACGCACCAAATAAACTAATCACCAGACTCAACAAAGCAACTGCAATCACCTGAAAATCCTCTACTGAAGTTTTAAGCAGGATAAATACCAGTGCAGATGTGGCAATTTGAATCAGTAAAATACCTGGCAAAAATTTAAACATAATCGATTATTCAATCTCAGAACTGAGTTCTTCAGTTATTGCGGCGTTGGTATGGGTGTTGGGTCGAATAAAATCTAGCCATTGCTGTCTACTAACCGAATCGTTGCGAGTGGAATCGGTGTTGTATTTGCATCCTTTTTTATTGATATTGTCCAATGCGCAGCGTGTTGCGGCCATTCCCGACTCTGCACTATCATACTTTGTAATAAACTAAATAATACCAAACAACTAACTATCACCCTGACTCGCACTCACTACTCCTTACCAGAAACAAAAATCCCCAGGCTTTCATCCTTATTCAGTTAATTAGGCTACCAAATTTGTTGAAAACAATATAGCTTAAACGCATCCTGATCTTTCCTCAGAAACTTGTACGTAAGTCGCTAGCGCACGCAAGTCATAGTAAGTTAAAAATTCTGATGGCGCGAACAAAGTTGTACGCAGCCTGTCAGCAATAGGTTGCCATGTGAAACTGTACGTCGAGTTGAAATAATTTCTGTCCCTTAAACGTCAGTTATAATAAATTTTGTAGTCGTGAACCAAACAATACGATTGGCTCTAGTTTCAACGAAAATCTGAGAATGACTTTATTCAATATTCCCGTGATTGATCAATCTTATTTGAAATAATTGAGTAAGCAGCACCCTGCTTGGCCTTGACTCTCAGGACTCTTGAAAATCTAACAGCTGACCAATTGTAACTGGATGTATCATTTACGTTTTTGTTATATAATACAAGCTATTGTATCGAATATTCTTCTACCAGCCTGATGATTCATTAATAAATTAGTGAATTTTAAGATATTATATCGATATATGAGCATTGATAGTCTGTTAAAATTGCAAAACATAAATCACTAGATAGATATCATAATCAGCTTCAGATTTATCTGACGCACCTTACTTTGGTTATTGCTGATTAAGGAATTTCTTTCTACAGCGCACAAAAGTATCCCCGCAAAGTCGGTCATTGCAAGCGAATGATTTGCAAGAAAAAACCAACCAACATTTAATTCAGGCACTTGCTGATTAGCCATATTGAGTTTATTCGGCATTGCCTAAAAACAATTAGAGATCACCAAGTTAGCCAACCACAATGAAGCCAGTTCGCAGAATTCAAACTCCTTATTCGGGAATCAGCCTCCATGACTACTGGGTTGAGAAAAACCGTCTGCAATTTGAATTATTGCGCATCCAGCAAAACGTGGTGAGTGAAGGTCGACAACTGGCTATCACCTTAGATGGGCGTGACGCTGCAGGTAAAGGTGCGACCATTAAACGCTTTATAGAAAATCTAATGCCCAAGAATTATCATGTTGCAGAGTTGGGCATTCCGACCAAAAAAGAATCCAAACGCTGGTTTTTGCGCTACGAGAAGCATATGCCAAAACCAGGTGAGATCGTCTTTTTCGATCGTTCCTGGTATAACCGGGCATTAATAGAACCGACAATGGGTTATTGTACAAAAGCTCAATACAAATATTTCATGAGTAAAGTGCTGGATTGGGAACACAAACTGTTGGATGAGAATATTGAACTGGTTAAATTTTACCTGTCTGTTGATAGTAAAACCCAGTTAGTTCGTTTTAATGATCGCGTCAACGATCCCTTCAAGTTCTGGAAACTGTCGCCAACAGATTTACAAGCGCGCAAAAAATGGGACACATTTACCAATTATAAGGAACAAATGCTGGCACACACCTCCTCTCAACGTTCGCCTTGGGTGACTGTAAATTCAAACTCTAAACTTGAATCTCGTCTAACCTGCATGTTGCATGTAGTACGATTATTCGGAAACAAAAAATTTACACCGCTAACCGGCCAGGATGTCTACAAAAACTATGCAATAAAAATTGATGGTGTTCCGTTTAAAGGCTTGTCTGCACAACAATTTGCGGTACTCAATGAGCTAAGTGATGCGAGTAAAACATTGATCAAAGAAAAAAACCTTGATTGAGTGTGCTCAACCAAGGCTCGGAGTGATGATGAAGAAAAAAACAGACTAACTGGCTTCTAACCCTTACTCAATTATTCAGCATTACCTGAACTGATTCACCACAAACCCAAAGAAGGATTCACAATGAATCCAAATTAGCAAGTGCTGTCCAATTATTTCTGTTACTTACTTCACACGTACAGCACACCTCAACTTTTGCCAAGGTCTGATAAATTTATTGTGTCTGTAAAAGCTGTCTTGGATAAAAATCCGTCTTTTAAACCCTATCCAAAACTTGCTCGCCATTGAAAAAAGCTTGCAAGTTATCCAGAACACGATTGCCCATTGCTACCCGAGTTTCCTCTGTAGCACTGCCTAAATGCGGTAGTAGTGAGACATTGTCCAGATCAAGTAAAGCCTGATTAACTGCTGGTTCACCTTCAAACACATCCAGTCCTGCCCCAGCAATTTTTCTATTTGTTAATGCATCGATCAATGCGTCAGTATCAACCACATCACCACGCGCAGTATTGATTAAATGGGCAGTCGGTTTCATCAAGCCAATACGTTCGGCATTCATCAGGTGATGAGTGGCTTTGCCACCAGGACAATGTAGTGATACAAAATCAGCTTGACGCAACACATCTTCAACTGAAGCACATAAGGTTGCTTGCAAACCGCTAATCGCATCTGCTGCAGGTGGAAACGGGTCATAATAAATGATGTTCATGACGAAACCATGATGGGCTTTTCGAGCCATTGCCTGAGCTATCCTGCCCATACCAACTAAGCCTAACGTTTTGCCAGTCACTTTGCTGCCAAGCATATGTGTTGGTCGCCAACCAGTCCATTGCCTGCTTCTAACGTGTCGATCCCCTTCAGCGCCACATCGGGCAGACATTAACAATAGCAACATGGCAATATCAGCCGTGCAATCGGTGAGCACTTCTGGTGTATTGGTAACTGTGACACCCACTGCTTTTGCTGCATCAATATCGATATGATTAAAGCCTACACCGAAGTTACCCAGGATTTTTGCTCGTCT
Source organism: Methylococcales bacterium (assembly GCA_965224565.1). Classification (GTDB taxonomy): domain Bacteria; phylum Pseudomonadota; class Gammaproteobacteria; order Methylococcales; family DRLZ01; genus DRLZ01. The sequence continues at coordinate 2,906,411 of CBDCZN010000002.1, forward strand.
GCCATCAACATTAATTACCTCTGCACTGATTACATCGGTGACAGTAGGCAGCACAGCGTCAGCTTCACACATGGCTTGTTGCAGCTCAGAGATAGTCATTGGATGATCATCCGCGTTGAGCTTGACGTCATAGTGTTGTTTTAAGCGGACTTCGACTTGTTCAGGCCATTTTCGGGTAACAATGACGACAGGTTTTGTCATGTCGATTCTCCTTGAGTATCACTATCTGAGATTAATGCAATGCAGGCGAATACCGTAATGATGACTCACCGTTTGCACAAAAAACAAAAGGGTTCCTGATTGCTCAAGAAACCCTTTATGAAAATATATCAGGCTGGTCAATAGATCTTGAACAGGTTCTAAGCAGTCTTTCTCCAATATTCACAGGCCGCAGCTACACCACTACCTGGTTGAATCTTGATTCCGCTATCAAGCATTGCCATTTCCACGCCAGCGATTGCGCTAACCAGACTCAACTCATTCAAATCGCCCAAATGACCAATACGAAAAACTTTACCTGCTACTTCCGATAATCCACCACCCAGTGACAAATTGTATTTATGAAAGGCTGTTGTAATAACATCCTGAGCATTAATGCCTTCAGGTACGACGATCGCTGATACTGAATTCGAGTACCATTTTGGCTCGACAGCACAAAGTTTTAACTCCCAGGCAGCAACAGCTTGTCGCACCCCATCGGCTAAACGTTGATGGCGCGCAAAAACATTCTCCAGACCTTCATTCAGCAATAACGCTATTGATTCTCTCAACCCATAAAGCATCGGTATTGATGGTGTATATGGGAAGTAACCACCTGGATTTGCGTTGAGATGATCCTGAATATCCAGAAAACCACGCGGGCATTTGGCTGATTCACGTGCTGCAAGTGCTTTTTCGCTAAACGCTAACAATGCCAGTCCAGCTGGCATCATAAAGCCTTTTTGTGAACCGCTGACAGCAATATCAACACCCCATTCATCCATACGAAAATCGAGGCTGGCAATAGAACTCACACCGTCAACATAATACAGTGCAGGGTGATTGGCAGTATCCAATGCTTTACGCACTCCAGCCAAATCACTGGTAACACCAGTTGCAGTTTCATTATGACAAATCAGAATCGCTTTTATCTCGTGCTGGGTATCTTTCTCCAAACGCGCTTGCAACACATCCAGCGGTACACCTTCACCCCAGGGCACTTCAGTGTATTCAACGTCCAGCCCCAGACGTTTTGCCAGATCTATCCACAAATGACTGAATTGCCCAAAGCGGTAGGACAATACTTTATCGCCAGGTGACAAGGTGTTGGTTAAGGCAATTTCCCAACCTGCCGTACCCGTTGCAGGGAAAGCAAACGCAGCGCCGGTTTTAGTCTGGAAGATTTTTTTCAAATCAGCCATGACTGGCTTCACCAGTTCTGGAAAAATTGGCGAGCGATGATCTTCCATTGAAACATGCATTGCTTGCAGAATTGAATCCGGCGTGTTGGTCGGTCCTGGAATATACAAGTGATTGCGTCCAGCCATTAGGCATCCCTCATGATAAAATTGGTAAAAAAGTCTTTAGATGTATTGCATATAAAAATCATTAAAAGCTATCAATAGAAACTGTTCAAGTGTAATTTCTGAAATCAAACCAAGTGCTGACTTTATGTGTCAATAGATCAAGAAAAGCCTATCATTATGCCGTAGTGATGACATAGATTCAATATAGCTTTTCAAATCGACAGTGCATTGAGAACACTAAAATCAGATGCTGAAAAAATAGACTCCATCAATTCTTCCCACATCAATGACGAGATCTGATACTTCTACCAAAGCAGATACAAAAACAAGCGCTTTATTGTGACACTTCAGTAGCAAAACGAGATTTTAGAAAGCTAATAATATCAGCAGACTCGTACAACCAGGTGACTTGATTATTCTCTTCAATACGCAAACATGGAACCTGGGGTTTTCCACCACCTTTGGTTAGTTCTTGTCTGAAATCAGAATTCTTCAAAATATCACGTCGCTCGATATTGATGCCTAATTGCTTAATGACCCGTCTCGTCATGAAACAAAAAGGACAGGTAAAATATTCGTACAATACCAAATCGTCAGTGTCACTTTTTTGCATTCTTATGCTTTCTTCTGTCTTAATTTTGATTTTAAGTAGAGACGCATCTTAAACTATCAAGAAGTGTTCTGCGACTGTCAGTGTCAATTAAATCAGACTAGATCAGTCATCAACTAAGTTGGTAGATAAACTCTCCACACATGAAAACCCTGCATTCAGCATAGGCGTTGTTTAGCCTTGCTGGAAACACCTTGCTATAGCGAACTGAATGAAAAATTTCACAAATGTGAGCGATTTATTCTTAACCAAACAGCTTCTTGTGCTATTCAGCAAAACAAAGCTTAAGAAAAAGTTGTGCTGCCCGAGAGCGCATCGCATGTTCCCGAGCCAGAATGTTGAGCTGCCAAAACACACCATCGCTGCCAATACGCCTGAAAACAAGCTCTGGGTCACCATCTCTTAACGCTTGTCTGGATGCATAACTAATACCCAGCCCTGCCCGTACGCAACCTTTTATTCCTGCAACACCCGTGACTTCGATATTGATGGGAACTGAAAGCTGAGCGTTGGCAAAGGTCTCTTCCATTACTTTGCGTGCGCCCGAGCCAGGCTCGCGCCAAACTACAGGGTATTGCTCATACGCCTCAAGCGGTACTGTTCTTGGATATTGCCGAGCCAGCGGATGATCATTGCGCAACACCAACACTATTTCATCTTTTTTCCAGGCAATCATTTCAAACCCGGATTCTGTCGCTGAATGTGCAACCTCGCCTTCGATAAAACCCAGATCCAGTTCTGACAAACTTTCAATGACACCATCTGAATCTGCAGTGACCATCGACACTTGCAAACCTGGATGTGATGCCTGAATTTGTACCAGATACGAGGGCAAATAATAACTACCAATAGTGACTGTAGAACCAATGCGTAAAGCACCCGCGTCAACCTGTTGTAAACAGCGAATGTATTCCTCAGTCTGGAGTATCTCTCGTTCTACACGATTTGCGTAAGTTAACAACCCTTCTCCGGCAGGCGTTAAAACGATTTGATGATCTTTCCAGGTATACAGCACTTCGCCAACAGTATCCTGCAGCAAACGCAATTGCCCTGAAACAGCAGGCTGCCCGATATATAATGCCTGAGCAGCTCCAGTGATACTCTTGAGCCTGGCAACCAAGGCAAAGGTCAATAAATGCTGGGGTTTAATCGACATGCTGATTCGTATTTTGTTCGGTGCTTAGTTTGATTATCATTTTAAATGATATATCGCGCAAAAAATGATGATTTGAATTATAGTACTCTATTCGAGTACAGTGGATCTGTATAAAGCCTGGTTTATCAGGTTTGAAGCCGTTGTCGCAGCGTTAAAAGAAAATCACATACTGTAAAGTTATTCTACTCTGGAGAAATCATCAGTGTCAGAAGTACAACACAACCCACGGAGAAAGAAAAAGAAAGGCAGCCCTAAAGGCCGTCCTGTCGATCTGAAAGCATTAGCTGACATACAGGCATTGCTCGCTGATCAACCGCGCCGCCGTGATCTGCTTATTGAACATCTCCACAAAGTCCAGGATAGCTACGGTTTTATTTCAGCCGCTCATGTGGTGGCGCTGGCCCATGAAATGAAACTGTCTGCTGTTGAAATCTATGAAGTTGCGACTTTTTATCACCACTTTGATGTTGTTAAAGAAGGTCAGACTCCACCGCCAGCACTCACAGTTCGCGTGTGTGATTCAGTGAGTTGTGAGTTAGCTGGTGCTCAGCCATTGCTGACATCACTGCAACAAGGGCTTGGGGACAATGTTCGTGTCATCCCGGCACCTTGTGTTGGTCGTTGTCAACATGCTCCAGTGGCCGTTGTTGGTCAAAACCCAATCGATCATGCCAGCACAGACAGTGTAACGTCTGCCATTGACAATAAGACTGTTAAGCCACAAATCCCCAACTACATCAATTACGCAGAATACAAAAAGCTCGAGGGCTACCAGCTTTATGTCGATTGCATCAATGGTAAACACACAGTCGATGATGTCATCCAAATTATGAATGATTCCGGTCTTCGTGGATTAGGCGGCGCGGGTTTTCCTGCTGGCAAAAAATGGGGGTTTGTTAAATCCTATGCTGGCCCACGTTTGATGGCGGTTAATATTGATGAAGGTGAGCCTGGTACATTTAAGGATCGACATTATCTGGAAGCTGACCCACATCGCTTCATTGAAGGAGCCTTGATTGCCGCATGGGCAGTTGGTATCGACGAAATTTATATTTATTTGCGTGATGAATATTCCGCAGCGCGCATAATTTTGACTGATGAAATTGCTGCTTTGCAAGCAAATCCACCGGTCGCGTTATTACCGACCATCCATTTGCGACGTGGCGCTGGTGCTTATATTTGTGGTGAAGAATCTTCGATGATTGAGTCAATCGAAGGTAAACGCGGAATACCGCGCCAGCGCCCTCCATTTCTGGCAGAAGTCGGGCTTTTTGGGCAACCGACACTTGAACACAACATGGAAACCCTGCACTGGATACGCGACATCATCAATAATGGCGCTGACTGGTTTGCTTCACAAGGTCGTAATGGACGCAGTGGTTTGCGTTCATTTTCTGTGAGTGGTCGCGTGCAAAAACCTGGGGTACATCTAGCCCCGGCTGGTATTACTGTCAGTGAATTGATTGATGAATATTGTGGAGGCATGTTACCCGGTCATGAATTTTATGGCTATTTCCCAGGCGGTGCATCGGGTGGTATGTTACCGGCAAAAATGGGGCATATTCCTCTGGATTTTGATACTTTGAACGAATATGGATGTTTTATCGGTTCGGCTGCGGTAATGATTTTTTCCAACCAAGACAGTGCCAAACAACTTGCGCTGAATGCCATGCGCTTTTTTGAAGATGAATCATGCGGTCAATGCACGCCATGTCGTGTCGGCACTGTAAAAGCCGTTCAGTTAATGACTGAAGATGTCTGGAATGAAGATTTACTGGAAGAGCTCAGTTCAGTGATGTGTGATGCATCGATTTGTGGACTCGGACAGGCAGCTCCTAATCCGCTACGTTGTGTATTCAAGTATTTTCGTAACGAAATTGAATCAGCATAGCTTTTATCAACTGCATACTAAGCGTATAGAAAAATCCGGAGAATAAGCGAATGGCAGCTCAACCAAAAGACGTCAAGGAAACGGTTAATTTCACACTGAATGGCACTCCCATCCATGCTGAGAAAGATGAAACCATTATCCAGGCTGCGCAACGCAGTGGCGTTGAAATACCACATCTGTGTTACTCGAAGAGTCTACGCCCCGATGGCAACTGCCGCGCATGTGTTGTCGAAATTGAAGGCGAACGGGTGCTGGCTCCATCCTGCTGGCGCACTCCGTCAGAAGGTATGAAAGTCACTACTAACAGTGAGCGTGTACTGAAATCACAACGCATGGTGCTTGAACTACTGGCTGCTGATATGCCCGATCAAAGTGAATCACCGTATCGCAAGGATTCTGAGCTCGACTATTGGGCAAAACAACTGGATGTCGGCAAACCGCGTTTCGCCCAACGCCAGCAAACCCCGCAAGACAACTCTCATCCAGCCATATCAGTCAATCTTGATGCGTGCATCCAGTGTACTCGTTGTGTACGCGCCTGTCGTGAAGAGCAAGTCAATGATGTGCTGGGTTATGCGTTTCGAGGTAGTCATTCAGAAGTGGTATTCGATCTCAATGATCCGATGGGTGATAGCACCTGTGTCGCTTGTGGTGAATGCGTACAAGCCTGCCCTACTGGCGCATTGATGCCAGCCAATGAAGTGGGCTTGCAGGAAATCGACAAAACTGTTGATTCAACCTGCCCTTACTGCGGTATCGGCTGTTTGATTACGTACCATGTTAAAGACAACACCATCCTTTATACAGAGGGTCGTGAAGATGGCCCTGCCAACAAAGGTCGGTTGTGTGTGAAAGGTCGTTATGGTTTTGATTATATCCATAATCCATTACGCTTGACCAAACCTTTAATTCGTCGCGATGGTGTGGCTAAAACCACGACACTGCTTGATCCCGATGACATGGATACTGTGTTTCGCGAAGCGACCTGGGATGAGGCGCTGGATTTTGCTGCCAACGGATTTCGTAAAATTATTGACGAAAACGGAGCCGATGCTTTAGCTGGTCTGGGCTCAGCCAAAGGTAGCAATGAAGAGGCCTACCTGTTTCAAAAACTAATACGTACTGCATTCGGCACCAACAACGTCGATCACTGTACACGACTATGTCATGCATCATCGGTTGTTGCACTGCTGGAAGGGATTGGCTCAGGAGCCGTCTCCAACCCGGTTGAAGATGTGTTGTTATCCGATGTGATTTTCTTGATTGGCTCCAATCCGACAGTCAATCACCCTGTTGATGCGTCCATTATTAAAAATGCCGTACAACAAGGTACAAAACTGATTGTGCTGGATCCACGGCGCACAGAAATTGCCCGTCATGCTTCGCATTATCTGCCATTCCGTGCAGACACCGATGTTGCGTTACTCAACGGCATCATGCGCGCGATTCTGGATGAAGGCCTGGAAAACAAAGTCTATATCGAACAACATACTGAAGATTTTGATGCTTTACGTGAACACCTAAAAGCCTACAGCCCTGAAACAGTCGCACCTATTTGCGGAATTGATGCCGAAACCATTCGCGACGTTGCGCGTTTATATGCAACATCAAAAGCATCAATGATCTTGTGGGGCATGGGTATTTCACAACATATCCACGGTACTGACAATGCACGTTGCCTGATTGCGCTAGCATTAATAACTGGCCAGATTGGACGACCTGGCACAGGATTACATCCATTACGCGGTCAAAACAACGTACAAGGCGCGTCAGATGTCGGTTTAATCCCGATGGTTTATCCTGATTATCTACCAGTTGATGATTCAGCTAACCAGGCACGCTTTGAAAAACTCTGGAATCAATCACTTAGTTCGACACCCGGCTTAACTACTGTCGAAATGATCCATGCAGCGGACGCAGGGACCGTGAAAGGCATGTACGTCGAAGGTGAAAATCCTGCCATGTCCGACCCCAATCAAAATCATGCACGAGCAGCTTTTACCAAGCTGCAACATCTTGTGGTTCAGGATATTTTTCTAACCGAAACAGCTGGCTTTGCTGATGTTATTCTTCCAGCTTCCGCATTCTACGAAAAAACCGGAACCTTTACCAATACAGATCGACGTGTACAAATGGGTCGGCAAGTGGTTGATCCACCAGGTGAGGCCAAGCAAGATTTATGGATTATTCAGGAAATTGCCAAACGTCTCGGGGAAAACTGGAACTACCAGGGTGCCGATCAAGTCTTCAATGAAATGCGCCAAGCCATGGACAGCATTGCCGGAATGACCTGGGAACGTCTGGAAACAGAAGAATCATTGACCTATCCGCTGGAGCAAGAGGGCGATGCAGGTACCCCGATCATTTTTACTGATGGATTTCCGACCGACAATGGTCGCGCTCGTTTTGTCCCGGCAACGTATTCGCAAGCCGACGAATTACCGAATACAGAGTACCCGTATATCTTTATCACCGGACGCGAACTGGAACATTGGCATACCGGCAGCATGACCCGTCATGCCAGTAAACTGGATGCGATTCAACACGATCCTGTGATCTATCTGAATCCTATACTCATGCAATCACTAAATGTTGAAATGGGCGATACAGTGACAGTAGAATCGCGCAGAGGCAAAGTCACCGCTTACGCTCGGCCAGATCTTGGCATTGCAGAAAACAGCTCTTTTATGGCATTTTGTTATAACGAAGCCAGTGCCAACTTATTAACTAATGAAGCACTGGACCCTTATGCCAAGATTCCTGAGTTTAAATTCTGTGCGGTACGTTTATCTGCTGGAGGCACTATAAACACTCGAATTCAATAGGCAAAATCAGTAACACTAAATCAGTTTAATCATGATTACTGTCCTTAAGATCCTTACATTGAAAGATCTGACCCGCGAACATACAGTCGAATACTCAAGGACAGTTTTAACAGAGACAGCTTAATAAAAATACTACATTGCAACCAGATTAACTTACTTTAGCTATTGACTTTTGAGCTGAAATCCTTCATTTTAGGACACATATTTAGGGGCATGGGTAATTTCAATTTTTTGTACGACTCACGATAGAAATGCCCCATATAATTCAATAAATATCAATCACAAAATACCATAAAACTTTAGAAATAACGTTAGGAGGAACTTGATGAAAAAGCCTGTCACTCGTTGGCTGCTCGTGTCTGCAGTCGTATCATCTCTGGCTCTACCAGCACTTTGTTTAGCAAATAGCGAAGTCGAGTCACTCACTCAAAACCCGGATAACTGGGCAACTTGGGGCGGTGATTATTACGGACAACGCTACAGTAAGCTGGATCAGATTAACAGTGAGAATGTTAGCAAATTGCAACCGATCTCTACTTTTTCCACAGGCGTGTTACGTGGACATGAAGGCGGCCCAATCGTTGTCAATGATATTGTTTACATCCACACCCCTTTCCCGAACATCGTATTTGCCCTGGATCAGGATACTCAGAGCATCATCTGGGAATATAAACCGGAACAAAACGAGCAAGAAACATTACCAGTCATGTGCTGTGATACGGTAAACCGTGGACTGGCTTACGGTGATGGCAAAATCTATCTGCAACAATCTGATACCACTTTGGTTGCTCTGGATGCCAAAACCGGTAAAAAAGTCTGGGCAGTAAAAAATGGCGACCCCAAACTTGGACAAACCAACACCAACTCACCTTTGGTTGTTAAAGACAAGGTACTAACCGGTATTTCTGGTGGTGAATTTGGTGTACGTGGTTTCATTGCTGCGTATAACACCAAAGACGGAACCCTTGCCTGGAAAGCATACAGTGTCGGTACTGACGATCATGTTAAGCTTGATCCAGATAAAACCACGTCTTTGGGTAAACCTGTTGGCAAAGACTCAAGCTTGAAAAGCTGGGAAGGCGACCAATGGAAAATTGGCGGTGGTACAACCTGGGGCTGGTACAGCTACGATCCTGAATTAAACCTGATCTACTATGGTAGCGGCAACCCAAGCACATGGAACCCTGTGCAACGTCCTGGCGACAACAAATGGTCAATGACCATCTGGGCTCGCGATGCTGATACTGGTGTTGCTAAATGGGTTTATCAGATGACTCCGCACGATGAGTGGGATTATGACGGCATCAACGAAATGATTCTTGCTGACCAGGAAATTGACGGCAAAACCCGTAAAACACTGGTTCACTTTGATCGCAACGGATTTGGCTATACACTGGATCGAGAATCTGGAGAGCTATTGGTTGCCGAACCATTTGACATGGCACTTAACTGGGCTGAAAAAGTAGACATGAGCACTGGTCGACCTGTGGTTGCTGAAGCATACAGCACAGAAGCCAACGGCGAAGATGAAGTGAGTGAAGATGTCTGTCCCGCAGCACTAGGCTTCAAAAATCAAGGTCCAGCAGCCTACTCGCCCAAAACCAAAATGTTCTATATCCCTGGCAACCACTTGTGTATGAACTACGAACCATTTGAAATTGAATACACAGCAGGTCAACCTTATGTTGGTGCAACATTAGACATGTTCCCAGCGGGTAGAGATGCAATGACAGGCGAAAAAGACGGCTCAACCAATCTCGGTCAGTTCACTGGCTGGGATGCAACCAAAGGTAAAATGGCCTGGTCACATAAAGAACCATTTTCTGTTTGGTCCGGTGTTGTAGCCACTGCTGGAGATGTTGTATTCCACGGTACTCTGGAAGGCTATCTGAAAGCACGCGATGCTAAAACTGGTAAAGAACTGTACAAATTTAAAACAGCGTCAGGCATTATCGGTAACGTCAATACATGGGCTTATAAAGGTAAGCAGTATGTCGGCGTACTCTCTGGTCTTGGTGGCTGGGCAGGTATTGGTATGGCTGCTGACCTTGACGGTGATCAAGAAGGTCTTGGAGCAGTTGGCGCATACAAATCACTTGGAAACTTCACCAAGCTTGGTGGTGTTTTCACAGTGTTTGCACTGCCTGGAAACTAATCAGTCTTGATTAGTTTGTAAAGAGCCCGGCAATGCCGGGCTTTTTTATTGGTGCAAATAAACAACACACCAATCATTGTTCATTGCAAATAAATACATTACGATACTTCTTTTAACTGCTGGTATTTCCTCAATGACTAAACAACTTATTCGCTCTATTCTCGCTGCATTGCTTGTAGTAAGCACATACCAATCGCTAGCAAAAGAACAAACATTTAAAGTCTGTGCAGACCCGGTTAATCCACCTGTTTCCAATAAAGCTGGCAAAGGTTATGAGAACGAAATAGCCAAACTGTTGGCCGAACAACTTCAACAGCCACTTGAATATACCTGGTTTCCACAGCGCATTGGTTTCATTCGCAACACCTTAAAATCCTACCAACCGGAAACTGAAGAATTTAAATGCGATGTCGTCATCGGTGTACCGACTGGATTCGAGCTAACATCAACAACCAAAACCTACTTTCGTTCTACCTATGTTTTGATCTATCCCAAGGACAAAGGCTGGGACAACATTAAAACTGCAGAAGACATCATGCAGCTAGATCAGTCACAACTGGAAGAATTACGCATCGCCATGTTTGATCGCGGACCTGGCACAACATGGATTCAAAATCACGGATTAATTGACCAAGGCATTCCTTATCAAACCATGACTGGTGATGGCAGCCTAAATACTGCTATGACAATGGACAATGCATTTTCCAACGGAGAGATTGACATGGCGATTCTCTGGGGACCAACTGCCGCCTATGTTTACTCAGTCAGTCCAGATAAATTTGTGATGGTTCCCATGCAGTCCAAGGCAAAAATGAAATTTGACTTTCCAATGTCAATGGGCGTCCGCAGAAAGGACAAAGAACTTCTCAATCAACTCAATCAGCTAATTGATAAAAACCAGGATAAAATCACAGAAATTCTACGCTCACATAATATTCCATTAGTTGATGATAAAGGACAGCTACTATAGTTTAGGAGCGAGAATTTAATAAATTCCGGATCTTGACTTGTCTTTTTGCCCGTCTTCCCGCGTTGTAAAAACAGTTGCATAGCCAGCTATGCGCCCGTTTCTACGCCTTGAATACGAACAAAAACCCTGCCTCAAGATCCGGAAGTTATTAAATTCTCGCGCCTTAGCGTCTAAAATATTGGGGTTTGTTATGTGACTAGAAGGCTATGCACTTATTATACGAATTCAGCACCTTACTAATTCTATCTGAACTAAGTTATCCGAGAATGTTGGTGCGTGCCCCATATCAACAAATTCTGCAGAACTAATACAATTGACTGTCCCTTTATTTAATTGTCGCCAATACCCTAATGTGGCGACAATGATCCCTGCATTCACATCATCGGTGATTCTAGCATCACCTTCAAATGCCCCACGATCATTAAACACACGAACCTTGTCATCTTGCTTAATGGCGCGAGCATCTGCATCAACAGCATTAATCAAAACAAATTGCTCACCTTGCCCTTTAATTTTTTGTTCCATATTGGCGTAACAGGAATTCAAGAATCCATGACTTTTGGGTGAAATAATATTCAAGGGGTATTTTTCAGCCAGTTTAGGGTTGCTCTCAGGCGTTTCTTTAGAGGCTACATAATCAGGTAGACCATCTAATACTTCTCCTGATTGAAAGCCTTCATACATTTGGCGAAATGGGCCCGCAACAAAATTGGTTGCACCATCTAATTTAAATTCACATTTTCCTGATGGCGTAGGAAAGTTGCCCTCTTTGTGCGGGGCACGGTCATCTTTAGTGCCAACGGTTAATCGTGCAAAGCCATGCTCTCGCATATAAGCTAAATCGATACCATCACAAGCCGGAGAATCCCAGTCTACATAATTTTCAAGACATTCACTGTCTGACCATTTAAAGTTCTCTTCTTCATACCCCATTCGTTCAGCCAAGCGCCGGAAGATTTCATTATTTGGAATGGATTCGCCTGGAGACTCAACACATTTTTCATTGTATGTTAGATAGAGATGTCCCCATGAAAGAACCATATCTTCCAACTCTGCTCCCATGGATGCAGGCAAAACTATATCGGCATAAGCGGCAGTATCAGAGATGAAATGCTCTGCGGATACCATAAACAGATCTTCGCGTTTTAATCCTTCGATAATTTTGTCTGTTTCAGGTGCTTGTGTGACGGGGTTAGTATTCCAGCACATCATGGACTTAATCGGTGTATCAAGCTTTATTTCACCCGTCAGTAGGCGACCAAGTTGAAGATTATTAACAACTGGCGTGCCTTCTGGGATTAAATCTGGACGACTAATGACATCAAATTTATACGGATGTTCCCATACGGGAAATTGCAGTGCACCACCACCTACATGCCGCCAGGCACCAATTAAGGCGGGGAGACAGCTCACGGCACGAATCGCTTGGCCACCGCCATAACTCCTTTCTAATGCAACACCAAGACGGATAGCTGCAGGAGGCGTAGTCGCATATTCTCTGGCAAACTGTCGAATTTCTTCTGCCGGAATACCTGTTATTTGTTCAGCCCATTCAGGAGTTCGTTGTTTAGCCCGCTCAGCCAATTCAGAATAGCCAACTGTATAATTATCGACATATTCTTTATCCACCAAATCTTCTTCAATAATGGTGTGAATCATCGCCATTGCTAATGCGCCATCAGTTCCGGGCTTAGGTGCAATATGCCAATCGGCTTCTTTAGCAGTTTTTGAGGCGTAAGAGTCAATCACAATAACTTTTGCACCTTTTTTCTGGGCTTGTTTAACGATATGCCAATGATGAAGATTGGTACTAACAGAGTTGCATGCCCAAAGAACGATATAGTTAGAATGAATAAAACTTTCTGGGTCAACACCCGCAGTAGGACCAACAGTCAGCAACCAAGCAGTACAAGAACCTTCGCCACAAAATGTACGCTCAGTAACGGTTGCTCCCATCTTATTAAAAAAGGCATCGCCCCCATTTAAGCCATGTACCAATCCTTGGTTACCAAGATAGCTGTTAGGCATAATCGCGTGTGAGCCATGTTCTTCAATGATGGCTTTCCATCTCGTTGTTATTTCATCCAGTGCCTCATCCCAGGTTATTCTTTCAAACTGTTTACTGCCTTTTGGTCCCGTGCGCCTTAATGGGTATAGAAGACGGTCTGGGTGATAATGTCGTTTTTCATAATCCTTTAATTTGACACACAGCCCACCCCGAGTCATAGGATGGTCCGGGTTGCCTTTAACACCCACCAGTTTGTTATCCTCAATTTCATAAACCATTGAACACGTATCAGGACAATCATGTGGACAACCGCCGTGGGCGGTTTTTTTTATTTGAGTGGGCATCGTAATTCCTATTAGTTACATTAACTTCTAGTTGTTTAATACTATATCTCCGCACATGAAAATTCAGCATCCAGTACGCGCACTTTTTCGCGAATAGCCGCGTTGGAAAACCTTGCTGTAGAATAACTACAGCTAAGATTTCCCGCCTTACTCTCCACAAAAAGTCACGCATACTAAATGCTAAATTTTCATGTGCGAAGAGTATATATAAGATCATATAAATTCAAGCACCATCCGCATAGCATGGTTTGAGAGATCCCCCTCAAAGGGGATAAGCCCTCTTACGGTAAAAAAAACCGTGCTTGCAAGTCCCGCGTACTACTCAAGCCTTTCAGAGTTTCTTATTCAACTTCTAAAATTGCAACCACCCTGTTTGCAGGAAATGAAGCGGCAAAGGAAGATCCTTTGCCCACTGTACTGAGAATATTCAGCTTACCGCCATGTCTTTGTATACTATGCTGCACAATAGCCAGTCCTAATCCTGTGCCACCTTTGTCCTGTGAACGTCCTTTGTCCACTCGATAGAAACGTTCTGTCAAATGGGCCAGGTGTTCTGTCGCAATCCCTTGACCATTATCTCTAACTGTAAGCCTAGCTCTACCAGAGGGCATTTTTTTCCACTCGACTTTTATATGTGTGCAATCCTTGGTATGGCGTATTGCATTATGGATCAGGTTGCTACAAACACTGATGATTTCAGCTTCTGAGCCTTTAAGTCTCAGACCAGAATCAATGTCTATTTCTAGTGTGTGGGTTTTTTCTGCGATCACTGCGGCCTGATCATCACACAAGCCTTGCAAAATAGTGGGTATATCAATAACCGTATTAGCATTACGGTTTAATTCAGAATTTTCCAGACGAGAAAGCGTCAGTAAATCTTCAATAATCAACTGCATTCTGGCTGACTGATTGGAGGCCGATTGCACTGCTGTTTGCAAGTGTTCGGGTAGACTTTCATCACTGTCCAGCATTTCCAGGTAGCCAGCAATAACGGTGAGTGGTGTTTTTAGTTCGTGAGAGGCATTGGCGATAAAGTTTTTGCGCATTTGCTGGATATGGACTCGCTCACTGATATCCTGGGCAATGAGTAATTTCATGTCGTGCTGTACCGGGATGAGTTGTAATGCTAATTTGCGTCCAGCACTTTGCGGTAGTGAAATTTCAATTTCCTTGTGCGTATTTTTAGAGAGTAATTTGTAAAGCGCTGGGATACGGATAAGATTGTCAATGCGTTGCCCCCGATCTTTTTTAGTATGAATATTGAGATACTCAGCAGATGTTTTGTTCGCCCATTCAATTTCATTGTGACCATTCAGCACAATAGTCGCGTAGGGCAATCCAGTGACAACATCCTGAGAGCGCTTCAACAGTCTTGACATATGACTTTTGCGATGGGCACTTTTTTTCTGCATGCCATATATCTGCTGAGTAATACTTTCCCAGAGACCATTGTTATCAGGAAAATGCTGTACTTTAGCGCCTTTTTTTAGCCAATTCTCCAGTTGATGCAGTTTGAATAATAACCACGCGATATAGCCAATCAAGGATACAGTTAAACTAACCTGCCAATATCCACTGAGCATTCCTCCCAACACTGCGATGAACAGTACAAGTGCAATCCGCCAGTATTCAATGGTCCAGTAACTGCTATGCATGGTAACGATTCTGTATCAACAATTGGTAGTGGGTCAAACCTGTAGGACGCGATCTAATCTTCTAAGCAACCAGTCGCGGCTAAAGCCGCTCCTACAACCAATGGTTATTTTCTGGAAAACTCCAAGTTAGGAACGTGCACGAAATAACTTAGTCAACTGGCGCAGGATTTTTGTTTGTCTTCAAGGCGTAGCGAAGGGCGCATAGCGAGCTATGCAACCGAAGCTGCAACGCGGAAGACAGACTAAAAGACAAGTCAGTTGACTAAGTTATTTCGTGCACGTTCCTTAGACCCACGACCCAACAATTCACCTATTCAGTAAACATTTCCGAGAAGCGGTACCCTGCCCCATGAACTGTCTGCACCATACTATCAACGCCGTAAGGTTTGAGTATTTTGCGTAAACGCAGGATATGCACATCAACAGTGCGTTCTTCAATAAAAGTGCCTTGACTCCAAACCTGATCCAGCAATTGTGAACGCGTATGCAAACGATCAGGAGTGCGCATTAGGTAATGTAACAAGCGAAATTCGGTTAATCCGATCTTCACGCTTTTGTCCTGAATTTTCAGTTCATTATTTTCAGGATTGAGCGAGAGACTGCCTTTTTTGATCACCTTGTCTTCATTCAACCCTTGAGAGCGCCGTATTAAGGCACGTACACGCGCAAGTAACTCCTGCAAGGAAACAGGCTTGGTCATATAATCATCAGCACCAGAATCAAGCCCTTTAATTTTGTCAGCTTCCTCAGAACGTGCAGTTAGCATGATGATGGGAATATCTTTGTGGACAGGGTTGCTGCGGATTTTTCTGATTAATGTTGGGCCACTATAGTCAGGCAGCATCCAGTCGAGCAGGATCAATTGAGGATTGCTATCTGCGAGTAACTCCAGCGCCTGTTGACCATCTTTGGCATCCTTCACCAGAAAGTTTTTACTGGAAAGAAAACGTTGCAACATTGCTCTGATATCGTGATCATCTTCGACAATTAACAGGGTTAGCATCAGTCTAAACTCTATTTTAAAAGATAGTCGATGTTAGTTGAAATCAGCTTTCTTCATCAGGAAATAATTCAGCCATCACCTTGTCCATTTTGGCGTGACGAATATCTTTGCCTTTAACCATATAGACCACATATTCACTGATATTTCTTGAATGATCACCAATACGCTCCAGTGACCGAGCGCACCAGGTAACACGCAACACGCTCTTGATATTACGCGTATCTTCCATCATATGTGTAATCAGTAAACGCGACAGCATATTAACTTCCTTGTTAAGCTCATCATTCATGCCGACGATTCTCATAGCCTGCTCGGAATCCAGACGCGCAAAAGCGTCCAGTGAATCATGTAACATGCTGAGCACCAGCTGGCTCAAATGAGACAACTCGGAGTGCAACCCCGTAACGGTCTGCTTTTTTGATAGTTTAATCGAGAAAGTACCGATTTTCTCTGCCTCATCACCAATCCGCTCTAAGTCTGTAATGACTTTTACAACAGCAATCACTAGCCGTAAATCACTTGCTTTTGGTTGACGACGTGCAATGACACGTGCACATTCTTCATCTAATTTGATTTCCATTGTGTCAATTGCATGATCTGAAGATGCAACCAGTTCGGCCAGCTCCAGGTCGCGTTCCAATAAAGCTTTCACTGCATTTTCTGCTTGTGATTCAACCAAGCCACCCATTTTAAGAACCATGCTACGGATGTCTTCCAGTTCCTGAGTGTAACGTTGTGAGATGTGTTGTCCTAGTTCCATAGTCGCACCAAAGTTCATTATTAACGATTTAGATTATCCAAAGCGGCCTGTTATGTAGTTTTCTGTTAATTGGTGTTCCGGGTTGGTAAACACTTTATCTGTGTCATTCACCTCCACCAGTTTTCCCAGATGAAAATAGGCAGTACGCTGGGATACACGTGCAGCCTGTTGCATGGAATGAGTGACGATGGCGATGGTGTAATTGTCTTTCAGTTCATCCATTAATTCTTCGATGGTGGCAGTGGCAATTGGGTCGAGTGCCGATGTTGGCTCGTCCATCAGAATCACTTCAGGATCGACTGCAATGGCGCGCGCAATACACAGGCGTTGTTGTTGTCCGCCCGATAAACCTGTTCCCGGCTTGAGTAATTCGTCTTTGACTTCGTTGAACAAACCGGCTTTGATCAGGCTGGCTTCCACCACATCATCCAATTCAGAGCGGTTTGCAGCCAAACCATGCAAACGAGCGCCATAGGCAACATTGTCATAAATCGATTTCGGAAAAGGATTTGGTTTCTGGAAGACCATGCCAACTCGAGCGCGTAATAAAACAGGATCCTGATCTTCGCCATAAATATCTACACCGTCCAGGGTATGCTGACCGGTAACACGACAAATGGGAATGGTGTCATTCATCCGGTTTAACACGCGCAGATAGGTGGATTTACCACAACCGGAAGGCCCGATCATGGCAATAATTTCATGATTACCGATATCCAGATTGATATTGAAAATAGCCTGTTTTTCCGCATAGAAAACATCACAATTGCGCGAACTCATCTTGGGGTTATCGACGAAGGGCTTGCCAACAGTTCCGGAGATTTCAACATCGAATTCGTCACGTGTGCTCACACTGGGCTTGGGATCTTCTGACTCCAGTGGCCCTCGAGTCATTCCTGGGAGTTTTCCAATTACATCTGACATTTTATTTTCCGTTTAATGAATATTACTAACATCAGATCCAGAACTCCTGATATCTAGGATTTATCGTTGATACTATTTTTCTATGTAGGTTAGTGGTGAGGAACGAACCCCAACAAATTCAATCGGATGAATCGGATGCTGTTGGGGTTCGTTCCTCACCACCAACCTACACATCTACGTGGTAACATTTTAAAACTTGAATTTTTTGTAAGCTATTGTTTTTTTATGCCATGAGATCAGGAGTTCTGAGGTTACTCTCAGAGCTTATTACCAGCGACGTTCAAACTTTTTGCGTAGCACAATTGCGAATAGATTCATCATCACCAGAAAACCCAGCAAAACCATAATAGCTGCGGACGTGCGTTCTGTAAAAGCTCGTTCAGGACTGTCTGACCAGAGGTAGATTTGTACCGGCATTACCGTTGCCGGATCGAAAATTCCGCTTGGAGTCTCCGCTATAAACGCGACCATACCGATCATCAACAAAGGTGCTGTTTCGCCCAAAGCCTGTCCCATGCCGATGATGGTTCCGGTCAATATACCCGGCATTGCCAGCGGCAATGTATGCTGAAAAAGAGTTTGTATTGGTGAAGCACCAAGCCCTACAGCTGCTTGTTTTATTGAAGGTGGCACCGATTTAATGGCGGCGCGGCTGGCAATGATGATGGTTGGTAAAGTCATCAAAGTCAGCACCAGCCCACCAATCAATGGAGTCGAACGTGGGACGCCAAAAAAGTTGATATACACCGCCAGTCCCAACAGTCCAAATACAATGGATGGCACTGCTGCAAGATTGTTGATGTTAATCTCAATCATATCCACCCAGCGATTATTTTGTGGCGCAAATTCTTCCAGATAAGCAGCGGCAGCCACAGCAATCGGGAAGGAGAGCAACAAGGTGACCAGCATGGTGAACAGCGAGCCCATAATCGCCGCTTTCAGACCCGCCTGTTCCGGTTCTCTTGAATCGGCTGCAGTAAATAATACGGTGTTAAAGCGTTTTTCCAGACGTCCTTGAGCGACTAATGTATCGATCCAGTTCAGTTGATAATCTTTAATGCGTCGATCAGATTCAGGAAGCGTGCGATCGATGTTGCCCTTCATAAATACATCAACATCATCTTTAGCAAGAAACCAGTATGATTGCCTGGTTCCCAACAGGTCAGGGTTTTTCACCACCTGGTCACGTAAATCATAGGCTGCGGCTTTACTCACCAGGTTTTTTAACGCGCGCTTTTGCTTGCGACCTTCAACCCCGGGAAACATTTCCTTCAAGCTGTTCTTGATCACTTTGTAATAACTCGCCGTATATAAAGCATCCTCATCAGAGGCTTTATTGATTCCCAGCGTTGCCTCATCCAATTCAATATCGAGTTGTATATAAGTTTGCTGAAAAGCAGGCCAGCCCTTGCTGAAAATCGTAAACAACAACACCAGCAAAAATAAAAAGCTGACCGAGATGGACAGTACACCGTATAAGCGAAAACGCTTTTCGCGAGCCTTACGCTTTTTTAAGCCTGCCTGAATCGTTTTAGTGGTATTACTCATATTGTTCGCGATATTTACGGATGATATGTAAGGCACTAATGTTAAGCAACAAGGTAATCACAAATAATCCTAACGCCAGTGCAAACGCTGCGAGTGTCTTGGGACTATCAAACTCCTGATCACCCGTGAGCAGTGTCACAATCTGCACTGTTACTGTCGTTACCGCTTCCAATGGATTAATGGTGAGCCTGGCAGATAATCCAGCTGCCATCACCACAATCATGGTCTCACCAATGGCGCGTGAAGCCGCCAGTAAAACACCTCCGACAATACCGGGTAAAGCCGCAGGAATAATCACCTGGAGGATGGTTTCAGACCGTGTTGCACCCATCCCGTAAGAGCCATCACGCATTGCCTGTGGCACAGCGGATATAACATCATCAGACAGCGAAGAAACAAACGGAATAATCATAATACCCATCACCAATCCTGCTGCAAGCGCACTTTCTGATGCCACACTCAAACCAATTGATTCGCCCAGATCACGTATAAACGGCGCAACGGTTAAAGCAGCAAAGAAACCGTAAACCACCGTTGGAATACCTGCCAGAATTTCCAGCGTGGGTTTGGCGACCGTGCGAACAGTGGAAGTCGCATATTCAGATAAATAAATAGCCGACATCAACCCCAGTGGCACAGCAATAATCAAGGCAATAGCGGAAATTAACAAGGTACCGATAAATAAAGGAATGGCACCAAAAGAGCCAGAACTTCCTACCTGATCAGTGCGAATAGAGGTTTGCGGACTCCACTTTGTGCCAAATAAAAAGTCTGTAGGCGGTACTGATTTGAAAAACTGAATCGATTCAAATAACACTGAAAAAACAATGCCGACAGTTGATAAAATGGCTATCGATGCACAACCGATCATCACCCAGCGCACCACTGTTTCAACTCGATTTCTGGCACGCGTTTCGGGTTTAATCAAACGCCATCCCAGCAGCATTCCCAACAGCGCTGTCACTAGAACAACAACTGTTTTTGCCAGCGTGCTAATACCTTGCAGTCTTTTGTAATGCAGTGCCGCATTACGTTTTATGACATCAGTTTCAGCCGCGATATTGCCAGAATCTGCAAGATTTTTTATTTCATTAATAATCAGTCCCAACTCATCCTTTGATTGTGCTTGCATCACCTCGGGAAGACCGGAAATAGTTAGTGAAGTAACAATCGAAGAATTAAAAGCCGACCATAACACCAAGATCAGTAAAGCGGGCATCCCCGCCCAGATCGCCACCATATAGCCATAATAGCAAGGCAGTGAGTGTAAATTGCGCTGACCTTTTTCACCAGTTGAAACAGCAATGGAGCGCTTGCGTCCAATAAAATAACTGAATATCAGCAAGGCAAGTAAAGTAATCAGAATGGTTTGAATTGGCATTACTGAATCTCAGTTGACGGAGACCATACGAGTAAAACGATAAAGGATAACGCCACGTTTTGGGTCAGCTGCAACGCCTGGTTAGGCATATTTCTTCCTGTACACTAGCGATACTAGCATTATTAATACAATTAAACTAAATACACCATAGTCATTTAAACTGGGAATGGAAGCTGGGTGTGTAACTTGAAATACTTGGATTTGAACAATGTTATTTAAAAACCCATTTGTAAATAGTCTTAAATTATATGTTCCTTCTTCAAGCGGCCCTATATTTTTTTTAAATATTTCTGGCGGAACACCTACTACAGGTAAGCATGCTTGTACATTTAAATCCAACCTAATATCATTTTCCGTTCTATTTACGAGTGGTGGATCTGGATCTAAATACTGGCATGGAGATGGCCCCTCTATTGTTAATTCTATTATACTAGTTTGATCAATTATATTTGGAGTAATAGAAGTAATATTGGCGGGATAGACAATTCCTGCATAAAACAACATTAGTAGTTTATAAATGATTCTCATAATTTTCCTTATATTCTATATGACTAACCAAGAAGTTATACTCCATGCAATACTAGGAGGCTGTCCGAGAATAGAAACCGTAGCGAGGGAAAGCCGTTTTGAGTCAGATTTTTTGATCATTTGAGGCGAATAGTTGTTCTATTTAATGAAAATGATCAGAAAATCCGGCCAAAAGGGATTTTCCGCAGTAGGTTCTCTATTCTCGGACAGCCTCCTAGTGACCACTCCAACAAATGAATCTTGTGTTTGCATTGAATGGTAATGAGACCATACTTTTTCGGATAATACTAATAATCTCTATTCGGCATCAAGCTTCAAAGGCATTAACTCTTTGGCAGCTTTCCCAATTTCATTTTGCTTGTCTTCACTCAAAGGAATTAAACCCTTCTCAGTCAAATAACCATCATCCGCCCAGGCATCTTCTGACGTAAATTCGGCAATAAATTCTGCAATACCAGGTACTTTACCAACATGGTCATTCTTGACATAAAAATACAATGGACGCGAGACCGGATACTTGCCATCTGCAATATTTTCAAAAGTGATTTCAACGCCATCAATGTACGCGCCTTTCACCTTGTCTGAATTCTGATCCAGAAAGCTAAATCCAAAAACACCTAATGCGTCACGATTCTTTTCCAGTTTCTGTACGATCAAGTTATCGTTTTCACCAGCTTCGATATAAGCCCCATCTTCACGCACCGCATGACAAATTGATTTGTATTTTTGCTTGTCCACCTTCTTCATTGCTTTGATCCACTCGAAGCTTTTACAGCCACCTTCCAGTGCAAGTTCAGCAAAGGCATCACGTGTCCCTGATGTTGGCGGTGGACCCAGTACTTCTATCCTTGTTTCAGGCAGTTCAGGATTAACATCTTTCCAGGTTTTATGTAGATTTGTGATCAATACACCTGGTTTCTCACCAGGAATTTCCTTAGCCAGCGCCAGAAAAATATCTCTTATGGTTAGTTTAAAATCCGGGCCTTTTTTTGAATTGGCAATAGCAATACCATCAAATCCCACTTGTACTTCAGTAATGTTGGTAACACCATTTTTATTACAGGTCTCAACCTCACTTGCTTTAATTCGACGCGAAGAATTTGTAATATCAGGTGTATTAATGCCATTACCAGCACAGAATAGCTTCAAACCACCACCTGAGCCTGTCGATTCAATTTTTGGTGTCTTGAATTTAGTCTTTTTACCAAAAGTCTCTGCAACAACTGTTGAAAAAGGATAAACCGTGGAAGAACCGACGATCTCAATATAATCACGCCCGGCAGCAAAGCTGGATGTAGTAGCAACTAATGTTACCGCCACTGCGATTACTGACATTTTTTTCATCTTTTTTAGTCTCCATTTTTTTAACTATGAGAGCATCATAAAACTCTAATATGTCAGTTTTGTGACAAAATCAAAATAAAGATTTTTTAAAGTAATGCGAGGATGTATTTAGAAATTTATAACTGGTTACGCGATGACTTGAATTGCTGTTATCTCACTCCCAACAGAGATAGAAAAATACATGAAGCAATCAAGCTCAAAACACTCCTCATCGCATGAAGTTTTCCCCATGAGAGCAATAACTGTCTTGTCGATTCTGACTTGTAATCAAGATCAGCACTTAACAATTGATTATTTGTTGGCATGATGACAATAATGGTCAACGGTACAACTGAAAATATCAGCACAGCACCCAATAACCATAACCACGAACCACCCAATAGCCAAGTCAGTATTGCAAACAGAGTGGAAAGGATTGCCAGAGAAGCCTGCATCGTCGCAGCTCTTCGGTAACTTGGAGCAAACACAGTTGCTGCCAACTCAACACCACATTCCAATCGGGCTGGATGTTCGACCAGATTGATATAAATAGCTGCTCCAGCAAACAGTACGCAGCTAAAAGTTGTTATCAATGCAGTGATTTCCACACAAAGACCCAATCAGATTGTAAGAGTAAATTTTGATATTTTGAACTCACTATCCTACCAAAAAAACCAGCCCGTGCTCTCTAATTCCTTTTGACAAGTTAATAATTGTTTTTGAAATTGCTTGGATTTTCTATACACCCTTTTTGCTACTTTTTGCAACCAAGCCTTTTTTAAGTAAGATTTTCGACGATAGCCGACATGCCCTTCATGATAGGCAAGATATAATTTTCGTGCATTCCTTCTTGATATACCGAGTTTTCTATGGCTAATTGCGCAATACCAGCCAATAAAATCAGATGCATCGGCGAAATCATCCCGATCATTTCCCCAAGCGTCAGTGCTCTTTAAATAATTCTGCCAAGTTCCGTCTATTGCCTGAGCATACCCGTATGCACTGCTAGGACGAGACCAAGGGATAAAACCTAAAAACCGTGTTCTCGGAGGTTTAGCATCAGCCACAAAGTGTGACTCTTGGTGCATGATGGCCATTGTGACGTGAATTGGAACTCCCCATTTTTCGAAAGATTCTTTTGCATCGTCATACCAGTCATCTTTTTCTCTAAAAACCTCACAAATATCGTTAGTCACTTTGGGTGTTGAGGCTACGCAAGCACTCAGTAATGGAATAAGGAGGAAAAGTAAAACTCTTAACATCAATTGATGTCTGAATATTTTAGGTCAGCGTAAAATTTATGCTTCATCAATAGTCGGCTTGCTTGCTCTTCCCGGTTTCCTTGCCGTGACTCGTTGATTGGTCAAACCTTCTATTTGTGTCGTAAACCGCTCGTTTCCAAGCGCTAGCCCTTTATTAATACTCTCCCTGATTTCTTTTAATCGTTCTGTTCCAACCTGCGCTTTAAACAAATCACGGTAGTTTCTTAACCGCTCATTTTTCGTTTTCCCTAATGCCAGGTATTCAGGATGTGGTGTTTGTAATTCACTTTCTCCGCCCAATGCATTAATCGCATAGCTTGACCAGCTATAGTCACCTGGGTCATCAACCATATCAGCTCTGACTGGATTTAACTCTATATAGCGATAAAGTTCAACCAAATACCGATCACTTTGTACCACACAAGACTTAAAACGACCTTCCCACAATGTGCCACTACGCTGGTAGGTATGATTATAATAGCGCACATACAGGCGACCAATTGATTGCATCATACGGCTAATCGCATTCTCTTTCCAAGGCGTACACAGCAAATGCACATGATTCGTCATCAACACCCAGGCATGCACATCAACCTGATGTTTCTTCGACAACTCCTTGAGCCAATTGAGATAAGCCTGCATATCTTCTTCATTGGCAAAACAGACTTGTCTGTTATTCCCACGCTGTATGATATGTTGCGGAACGCCGACAGGCGAAACTCGGGCTAATCTTGCCATTGTGTCACTTATATTTATGATCTATCGAATAGGGCAATGATAGCAGATTAATATTACTCTGACCCTAAATATTTCATAAGAGCAGAGGGACTTGTACGATCAAGAATATTTGGGGTCAAATATTTGTTACTCTGACCCCGAATATTCTCTGTAACTCCATAAGCTATGCGGTTAAATCAACAAGCTCTCCAAATAATTAAATGTGATGCCTCCAAGTAATTCCTAATTTGCTCGAACAATTCTAGGGTACAATTAGCGGTTATTTTCTTCTGTCTTAGTGTCAATAGAAGGTTTAGGAAAAATAGGCAATCATGGTATAACAAGCAAATACACCCGATGCCAAACAGCGGGATCGTTTTTTCCAACGCTTCTGTGGCGCCGGTGATTTGCGGGCGTTAGGCTTCAAACCGAGGACAAAATATGAGTTCGCAACATTCAACAGAGATTAAAGCAGGATTACGGTGACACGTTACTATTTATACTTTTAATTGAATCGCGTATTATCAACGATGGCTAGGCTTACCAGAATTACCGTCCCCGGTATTATTCACCACGTTACACAACGGGGGAATCGCCGCCAAAAGGTTTTTATTGAAGAAGAAGAAGACTACGAGCTCTACCTACCGTAACCTGCTTGCCCAACACTGTACTTGTATCTTTGGAGAGGCAAATGAAACGTAGCTTGCTATCAGCCCGGCATAGTCGCCCAAGAAAGCAGGGAACCAGACATGTGGCAGATGGATAAAAGAAATAAATAGTAACGTGTCACCGTAATTGACCAGGAAACAGAATGATTTTAAATCGCAACGCCAAGAGGTGAACAAGACCATGACCGATACACAGAAATCGAACTACAATGGCGAAGGCATTATGGACCGCCTCAAACTTTGCTTGACCCCCTTCCACGACGGCCGCTACGAAGACATGCGCACCGGCTGGAAGCGCGCTGTCTTTCGCGACTTCACGTCCGGGCTGATCGTGGCCATGGTCGCTATTCCGCTGGCTATGGGATTTGCGATCGCCTCCGGGCTGAATCCGATCCACGGGATTGTCGGTGGAGCATTCGCCGGCTTCATTGGCTCGCTGTTCGGGGGGTCCAAGTACCAGGTGTACGGACCGACCGCGGCGTATATTCCCATCATTTTCGGAGTGATGGTCACGTTCGGGGGTGACGGCAACCAGATTCTGCCCGAACAGTATGCCACCGGCTACGGCGTGCTGATCTTTTGCTCGGTCTGTGCCGGGCTGATCCTCGTCTGCATGGGGCTGCTGGGCCTTGGCCGTTTTGTCGCGAAGGTACCACATTCAATTGTGGTCGGATTTACTATCGGGATTGCACTCACTATCGCCTTGACCCAGTTGGGAGACGTTCTCGGTCTGTCGACAAAACTGCCCTATTCGCTGACCGAAAAATTTCCAATCATCGCGGCCAACCTCGATGAATTCAACATCTTCGCCTTATTGCTGACCGTCGGCACCTTTTTAATCACCAAGTACCTATTGAAGATCAGCATTTACATTCCTGGACCGCTCATCGCCATTGGCTTGGGATACGTGCTGAGTGAAACGTTACTGAACAATCAGGGACTGACCGTTGCGCAGGACAAATACGGAGCCATTCCAATCACAGACTTTTTTAAATTCACAGCGCCTATCGTGCCCGAGTTCTCACTGTCGGTGACGTTCGACGTGCTGTTTTACATCTCCGCGATCGTGTTCGTCGCGGCCATCGAATCGCTACTATGTTCACGAATGGCGGACCGTTTGGCCGATAACCAGGGAACTCCGTATAACCCAAACAAAGAGTTGTTTGGACAGGGAATGGTAAATACAATCGTACCCCTGTTGAACGGTTTTCCGCACACGGGTGCGCTGGCCCGCACTGCGACGAACATCAAAGTGGGTGGTATGACCCCGTTGGCTGGGATACTGAAATGCTGGCTGAAACTGGCGATGGCGTTTTTTCTGGCCGCCTATCTCGATTTCGTGCCAATGGCCTGCATCGCCGGCATCTTGGCTTATGTTGCGTTTAACATGGTAAAGCTGGAAGAGATCAAATTGGTGCACGCGATGAACTGGTTTCACATTTCTCTGATGTACTACACGGCGGTTGTCGTTTTGCTCAAGGATTTTCTCACCGGTGTGTTGAGTGCCCTGATCATCTATGCGTTGCTGCATCGGTTTTTTGACAAGCCCAGTATTTCGGCGGACGTGGATGCGATCCGGCCGGCGGCAGACCCGGAGCAGGAATCGCTGACCAAGAAAGACTCGACATAAGACGATCGAACCAAGAACGACATAGCCGCAGTTGTTTCCCGGAATAACAGTGGTCACCCATTAGACGTATCGGTGTCAATAGGTATTACTCATCTCCGCCAGTCAAATAATCAGAGTAGCATTTATCGAGAATAATCAACAAATTAATGTTACTCTGATACCCCAATTATTCTACTCCTTTAGACTCATTTCATATTGGACAAGGCTTGTTCTTTTGTGTTCTTTTGCAGTAATATAAACTTTACTCAGTGATCTATAAAAGGTTTTATAAGGAGAGATGAACCATGAGAACATTGTATTTGCCAATCGCAGTATGTGCTGGTCTACTGAGCGGTATCTTTTTTACGTCTATAGTATGTGCAGAACTCATCGCGGTAGACTGGAAAACAGCTGGGGATGAACTACTAATTAAAGATACTGAAACAGGATATAAGTGGCTTAAAATCACGGAGACAAACCGTAGTTTTCGTGAGACACAAGGTAGTTTAGGAACGTGCACGAAATAACTTGAACAGTTCACATATTGTCTATTGTGGCACAGCGACATAATTCCATTGCGCTAGCTCATCATCAAACACAATTCGCATTGATTCTTTAAATCCTTTTGCTACTTTTCTGCCTGTTTGATAAATCCTGTTAAAAATAGTGCTAAACACTCTCAAACCTATTTTCGTCGTTGTTTTTTCGATTAATTCTTTAGCGAGTTCATGGGTTGTTAGAATCATTCCTTGCAACGAGCGTGTAATGTGTGGAAACAATCGATGCTCAATCGGATTCCATTTCGACGTATGCGGAGGATAGTGGGCAATGCGTATTTCAATACCAATCTTATCCACTAATGCTTGCAAATCCTGCTTAAAAATATAATGTCTGGACGAATTGCTACCGCCGCCATCCATGAGCATTAAAATAGAATCGGCATCCGGGTAATGCAATTGTCCATAATGCTCCCACCAGTATTCAATGGAATCACACGCAAACTCACTGGTGTCACGACTTGTGCCAATGTTGACATAGCCCTCATTGCGGGTCACGTCATAGAGAGCATGTGGAATGGCAACGCCTTCGGCTAACGAAGGAAAGTCATGATCAAAAACCTCAACGGTTTCAGTGGTATAGATCCTCCCTTCGCGAAACAGGTTGCCTATCAGCTCTTTTTTCTTCGTATCAACGCTGATGACAGGATGACCTTGCTCTTGATAGGACGTCTTTAATTGGGCAATACGCTCAAATTGAGCATTGCGATTGACATGTGCGCCTGTCGACTTTTTTTTAACGCTTTGCGTTTTACGTAGCCATGTTTGTTTAACAATTTCCTGATGATATTGCGACTCACCTTAAAGCCTCTTGTTGCTAATAAATCAGCAATTTCTGAGCAACTCAAGTTTGTCCACTTAACCTTCTCATCCATTGGGTCTCCCGCCGTATGCTCTTTTAAGAGTTGTAGAAAAACAGGGTTAATATCAGGTTGTTTTTCAAGCACAGACAGTCGACCACCACCCGTTTCTCGATTACGGTCTTCCAAAATATTCGCTTCACTCAGTGCTTGAATACCACGTAGAATGGTCGTGCGCGAACAATTAAAAAGACGGCCAATATAACTCACGCCGCCTCGATCAAGTTTTGACGCTTCAACTCCTGCGTATAAGCGTCTATTTTTTTCTGGTAGGCGATTGTAGAACTCTTGCATTTGGCTTTCAGTATCTTGAGGGTAAGGAAATGGCATATGTTGACTTTTTTTCAAAGAATCTAGTTTCAGTTTATCCTCTAACTAGACTGCTTTTATTGCCTTTTTGTTCAAGTTATTTCGTGCACGTTCCTAAAGCATCTTTACCCGACTCTTTAGACTGGACTATGCACTAGTGTGTTTGCGATATTGATTCCTGACACCTAATCACGGATCATAGTCTGGTTATGTCAGAACTCGTTTTAACCAAAATTTCTACAGATAATCTGGAAGTTATCTGCAATGCATCCCGTATTCTCGAAACACCCGGGGTTGCGATACGCATTAGTCAACTGGTCGGAATGCCAATTGAAAAAGCATTATCGGCATTACCCGGGCATTGGTCAACAATAGTTACCCGTACCACCAAAACAGCGCTGGAAAAAGCAATGGACGGTGCGCTGTATACGTTAGACAAACAATCCCCCCGTTCCCCATTGATTAAAACCCATAAATTACTGGCAGGTATGAGTGGTGCGGTTGGTGGCGCATTTGGTGTCGTATCGCTGGCTGTCGAGTTGCCGATTTCAGCAACACTGATGCTGCGATCAATTGCCGACATTGCGCGTAGCGAAGGCGAAAGTCTCGATGATCTGGAAACCCGCGCAGCCTGCCTGGAAGTCTTTGCCCTGGGAGGAGATAAACCAGCTGGCGAAACAGCTGATACTGGTTATTACGCAATTCGTTCACTGATGACAAAAACCCTTGGCGACAGCGCACAATATGTTGTTGCTCAAGGTGTTTCCATACAATCGACTCCAGGGTTGATACGACTGGTGAATGCTGTTGCCAGCAGATTCAGCGTCCCAGTGTCACAAAAACTGGCGGCTCAAGCAATCCCGGCAGTTGGAGCTGTCGGTGGCGCAACCGTTAACCTGATTTTTATGGATCATTACCAAAGCATGGCAAGAGCGCATTTTACAGTAAGACGTTTGGAGAAAGTGTATGGAAAAGAGCTGGTGCAAACTGCCTATCAGAATGCAGTTAAATCTCAGCAACCCATATCATAATTGACAGACTCTTCGTACATTAATGCTGACATGAACACGGTCGATGAACTTTGTGTCATAACTTATTCCACTGACAAGCCATGATTTTATCCAGATACTCAGCTGTAAACAACCATGCGAGCAATCCGAACCTCTGAACTCTGGTTATTTGGAGTTCGAATGATTTATACTAACGTATACCTTCACTCGACAACTTAAGGAGTTTAATAATGCACGTCACTTTCGATCAGGCAAACCAGGCCATTGAAGCTGCAATAGAAGAAACAAAAAAAACTGGCACCAAAATGTGTATTGCCGTGGTGGATTCCGGTGCAGATTTAAAAAGCTTTGTGCGCATGGATGACGCATGGATGGGAAGCACCGATATTGCTATCAAAAAAGCGGAAACAGCGTGTCTGTTCGGCATGCCGACTGAAGAAATTGGCAAACTGTCTCAGCCCGGCGAATCACTGTATGGCATTGAACATTCCAATGGGGGATTAATCACCTTTCCCGGTGGATTCCCCATTGTCGATGAGAACGGTATATTACTGGGCGCTATCGGTGTCAGCGGCAGCTCGGTGGAAAATGACCGTCAAGTGGCTTTGGCCGGAGCAGCAGTTATCGGTGTTATCGATTTACCTGAGCACCCGTGGCGGACTTGAATCAATTGGCAAAAACCACAAGATTAAGTTTAGAAAAATATTTTTCGTAGGGTGACGAGATGGTCTCCTCCCGCTGCAATTCTGCTATTTTTGCACCCGATCCCAGAAACTCCGCTTACGACCATGTTCTGATTCCAGCTGATTGAGAAACGCAATATGCGCGATCAATGGTTCGAAGTCATTGATTTCTCCAGCCATGGCATCCAGTTTCTTGAAATATCTGGCTGCGTGGGTATAGGCCTTGCTGTATCCACGATTTAGAATATCCAGTAATAGTGCTCGATAACATGCTGTCGCTGCAAGCAGACAACCTTCCTTTTCACACGCTTTGACTAGTGAGCCAAGACGAACGTAATAACTTTCTTCAAGGTCGTGATAGCGCGATACAATCAATTGCTGCGCTCGCTCGGCTTCACCAAGCTGTAACAACATATCAGCGCTGGTGATAACATCACCGCCCTGCTCTGCCTGGCTAATTGCAGTCTGGCGCGCTGCCACCTGCTCATCCTTGTTCAGAGTTTCAAGATAACGCTCAAAACTACTGTAACTTCGGTTCTGTTGATAAATCTGTCGACGTGTATCACACAGTTTCTCCTTGTCACCACTTAGCTCGTAAACCTGTTCCAGTTGTCCCAGGCGATCCAGTTCAAAACGACTTTCCCAATCCGTATTCAGCCAGCGTAAAGCACCATCAAGCTGATTAAACTTGATATACGTGGCAACAATACTCTGTTTCTGCAGGTCATTTGGATCAGGTGAATCAATCAAAACCGAATGCTCGTATAAACCTGGATCTTTCAATGCTTCGGCTACGCAGCCTAATGCAACACAAGCTTTTCGTGCATTCCAGTTATAATCATCATCGGGGTCTTGAGTCTTTATCGCCTGATGGTATTCCGCTTCATAACGATCAGCCAGCTGCTTCAACTGATCCTGACCCAGAATAATATGGCTATTGGGTAATACTGGATCGAGCACACCGTAGTCATTACTCTGATCGAGTTGATAGACTCGCTCAAGCCAGTCAATCTTAGGATCAGCCCAAGCTTTCGCTGCTGTCAGCCAGAGCAAAACCGCACTGCTGTATATCCCACCAATCTCACCTGATGAATCATCCACACGGTTCATGACAGAATCAGCAGTCGCCAGAAACTTATCCATCAACTCAAAAGCGTGTTTGGGTGAAGCATAGAGCAAACCGCTCTCGATATCGGTGACAATACTGTCCAGATTCCGCGCAAACTCGGCACTGGCTCGCCAATCAATAAATTTGCGCCCACGTTTGAGAGACTGAATGCGTTTTGCAATGGCTTTTTTCAAAGCTGATGGATCGTTAAACAAAACCAGCGTTTCTATCGCATCCGACAATTCAGGAAAGCGTTGATAAAGATCGAGAACAAAATTTTGCAATACAGCAGAATCAATCTCGAATAATTTTTGTTGTAGTTCGTCAATATTCATCACTTATCTTTAGTAAGATTACGCTCTTGATCATCTCTTAAATCCACAATCGTTCACCAATATACTCATGTTGCTTTGCCCCTCCAGCTAAATCGACAAAAGCTGTATATACCTATTTAGAGTTTTTCTACAATTAATACAGCCTGTTCCCAATATATTCTATTACTCTGGAATAGACATATCCTCCAAAAACTCGGAAGATAATTCACCACTTGTTATCAAAAGACGGTCTCTTGCTCTAGTGCAGGCGACATAGAGCAGATGTCTTTCGGTTTCGTAAACCTCTTCCAGATCCGCGTTATCCGCTACATCTTCTATACGATCCTGGGATGGAATCACCTCATCATCACAAGCCATCACTACAACTGCTCTAAATTCGAGTCCCTTTGCTAAATGCATCGTACATAATGCGGCGCTTCCGTGTGTCAACTGCATATAACTATCCAGCACCTTGTATGGTATGTTGGCATTATCTAATGCTTTTTTAGCCCGGCTAATCTCTTTTTCCGAACGAACAAAAACACCAATTTCATGTGGTTCAAAACCCTCTTTTGTAAGGTTTTTCAACCATTCAACAACACAGTCAGTTTCACAATCTTGATTGTCAAATATACGAATTAAAGGCAAGGGCCCGTTGAATACGGAAACAGTTCCACGCCGATCATCTATATTTCCATCCACATCAGAAACACTTGGTCCCAAAAGCCGATCTGCTTGCATTCTTATTTGGTGAGATGTTCTGTAATTGACACGTAGCGTTCTTGATCGACCACGGATATCAACACCTAAAGACTTCCATGAAAATGCTTGTTGGAAAATCCTCTGCCCTAAATCTCCCGCAAAAAATAAAGCGTTTGGTCTTTCTCCGCCTAAAACTGCTAAAAAGCGCAACTGGGGGATACTAATATCCTGTGCTTCATCAACAACGACAAATTCAAACGGGCTGTTGTTCTTCTCAGACAATCCTTTTGTCAATTCAGCATAAACTCCCGACATCGACACCGAATTTGTTGATTCAATCTCTTGATTAACTTGCTCAAACAAGTCCCAAAGAAGTTTTCGTTGTTGTTCCGTAAGCCGTGTTTTACGACCCAATCGTCTAACATCACGATAGTCTTCCCAACGATCTATTTGCCATGCATCAACAACTTGTAGCCATTCTTCAAATACAAACGCCTTAGAAAATCTCAAGTCCGCAATGTTATGTGCATGACGCGACACGACCTGATACAAATCCTCACGTTTTAATCGCTGTTTTTTCTCTGCATTAAATCGATGTAAACGTAGAGCGATTGCGTCCATTGCGTGGATTTCCAACCTTTCAGCCAATCTCGGTTCATGACAAATCAAGTGTTTCAGCTTTTCTTTTAATGCATTTGCCAGTGAATCAGAAAACGTCGTTAACAGGACGCGAGCATCCGGATTGCTCTTGGCAAGATAGACAGCGCGATGCAGCGCAACAATGGTTTTACCCGTTCCCGCCGAACCAGCAACTCTTGCCGGGCCGTTAAAATCCTTCTCGACTAAATCTTGCTGAGCTGGGTGAAGAAAGATTGTCCACTTTTCCCAAGGAAAATCGAGCGCACGCTCTAGCTCCTCAACATCATTCATCACCCGGAAACGACGTTGTGCATCCGGGTGATCGAACGGATCAATCTGTGGAGATGCAGGAGTAGAAGGCTGCGGTGTTCCTCCAACTGCTATCTCTATTAATGCTTCTGATGCTTCGGCAGGCAGATGATCTGCTAATTCGAGAATTGAATCTTCATTGGCATCTTTTACATCAGCAAGCCATTCTGGCGGCACTCCAAACCCAAGTAATAATTCATCATCTAATTGATCAAACAGACGTGGTTTGGATGGTGCTTCCTGTTCGGTAGTCACATAAACAGGAATAAGAATTTCTTCAAAACGTTCGCGGATTTCTACTAGCTGAGCTGCGCCCGTTTTTGGATGCGTTTCCAGTTTACGCTTTTCAGCCCATTGATAGGCATCGTCGTGATGCCCCACATAGCAAAGTAATAAACTGAATTTGGAGCGATGAACAATAATACGAATATCGCGATTCACTCTGACAGACCAAAAGTTTTTATCCTGAGCACGATCAAGCCTGTGAAAGCTATGACCTGGACTTGCAGGGTTTATCTGCAAATCGAATGCCGTTGTTTTGGCCGATTTCTGCTCGTCGTTGGTTAACTTTGCCAGACTGCTTGTAAATGAATCAGATATTCGAAATTCCATTGGGCACCTATTCAGAGTTAGACTTTGGAAAGTAAAAGTCTTTCCCCCAAATATAATCAACTAAGGTACGAATTAAGCTTGCAGCCATAATCAACATTGCAAGGCCTATTGGATTTGTAACGGGATCAAAATATATTTCGTTGTAAACCAAATAAGAAACAACCACAAGAATGAAAATGAAATTAATCACAGCCCATTTCCATTCAGCTACATTTTCCCCGTCTGATGTGGTACCAAAATGAGCAAATACCGCCCAAATGACATCTATAAGAAAAACAGCACACAATAACCAAGCAAAATGATTTGGGACTTGTATTAGTAGAGACAAAACAACAAATGCCATCGCATGCAACAATAATAATAAAAAATCAAACACAAGAACCCCATCTTTAACTTGTTGTGATGCATTTTCAATATAGGCATCATCAAGATGCCTGAGTGCCCCATGATAAAATGGTAAAAGTGTAAGAATAAAAGACGTAAACAAAAGAAGTGCACTCATACGCACAGAAGTTAATCCTACCTGAGGATCAATAAGAGTAGTAATACTCATAGATAACGCAACACCCATTACAACTGTATAAAGGTTTATTAAACTTTTTATGGAGTTTTCTTTTTTCTTATTATGCATGGGTACTTTTCTCCTTCTCTGCCCACTCATAGAGATTTTCAATGGAAAAAAACACTGGCTTACCCATTTTACGAAAAGTTTCTACTTCAGCATCAGCGCCTTTTGACTCTTTTTCTTCATAGTTTATATCAGGCAATAAAGCATCTAAACGTAAACAGCAGTCGTACAAAGGCAACATATCTTGATCGTAATCAATCCAATCTTTAGAGCCACTTGCAAAATTATGAGATCACAAACGACTGAGATTGTGAATGAGTCGTCTGTTACGATTTTTTCACGGAATGGCTGTCATGTCACAGATGAACACCAGCAAATTCTTGTCATCTTGATGTGTTTTGTCAATTTAGAGCATACCGATCCTCCTGTGGAACTCAATTCCCTTTCTTTCCCCTTCAGTAAACTATCATTTACTCAAGAAAGCACAGCATCTGATTCACTGTCAGCGCTAGAATCCCAAACATTAAATGACACATCACTTTTGCATGCCCACGC
The DNA here is from genome assembly GCA_965224565.1 of Methylococcales bacterium. Taxonomy (GTDB): domain Bacteria; phylum Pseudomonadota; class Gammaproteobacteria; order Methylococcales; family DRLZ01; genus DRLZ01. The sequence continues at coordinate 2,941,479 of CBDCZN010000002.1, forward strand.
ACCCGAACCACACGTCCTCCAAATTCATCTTTCAAGCGCCCGTTGACGCGCTCTACAGTGCCGCGCTCTCGGTATCGTATGGTTTCAGAAGATTGATGACCAATGATCCGGCTGCGTTTGTTTTCAGCGTGTATTTCATCCTTGAGCGTTTTATCGCGCCGTGGGTTTCGGTCAATCAACGGGACATGGCCTAACTGTCGACTGGTTTCATGGATCTGAGGCACATCATAGGCAGCATCCATTAAATCATAGAGGTTGGTGACACGTTGATGACTGATCATTGCCAATGGAATCGCCACTTGGCTATCATGCGTTGAAGCCGAGGTTAAGACACAACTGATTGGAATGCCGCCATCGGCTGAATCAATATGCAGCTTATAGCCTGTCCAACTGGTTTTGTAACCTTTGCTGTTTTTCTTGGTTCCCACATCACAGGCTATGGGCAAATCGTCAAGCATCTCCTCCAAGGGGATCCCTGTGGTCTGCTTTTCAATCCGCGTCAGTGTTTTCTCGCGAACTTCGCCTTTTTTTGGGCGTCCACGTTGCTTGGGTTGTTTGACAATGGGTTTCTTTTTGATCGGTTTTTCACGTGCATTGATCGCGGTTGAGTCGCGCGGATTATGTCCGACGATTTCACTACGATAGTGTTTTTTGATCAACGCTTCATGGATACGTTGCGGCAATTGCGATTCAGAGAATTCGGCTAATGCGCGAGAGACTGTCCATTCCTTTGGAATATCGCTGACACGTTCCCATCCACACAGACGCCTTAATGCGATGTCGGTGTGTAATCGATCTAACAACAGGCGCGTTGTTGGCATGTGATACACCATCTTTGCAACAAAGGCACGTGCAATGGCGACTCGATCCTTGGGTGGACGTCCAGGATATCCTTTGCTGGAATCAATAAATGCTTCAATGTGGAGCATTTCTAGCGTCGTTATCAGCTCCTGTTGTTTTTGAGTTAACGGGCCGAGTTCTTCGATCATTCGAGGAAATAATGTGTCTTGAATTGTCCACCAGGACTGTGCTATTGTTTCTCGTAACTTGCTCATTTTCAGATATTTTTAGAGTGTTTAGGCACCTCTATTTTATCATTTTTGAGCAAGGTTTTTCTTTTTTTGCTATTCAAGCAATTAAATCCCCTCGCTTTTATGTATTTTGCAAGTAGCTCTTGGTATTTCATTTATTTCAATTTTACCGCTCCCTGTTTTATTATGAAATTAATTTAGACGACATCTATCCTGACACAGGGGGATAGCTATCGATGCATGCAACATGCCAAGGATACGTTATCAGTATACCGGCAACGCAACGTCTGTGAATAGTTCCTGGACTTGCTTTCGATCTTTCATCATCATTGCAGCCTCAACTTGCTGTTTTGGTAAATGTGGCGCAAACAACTCAATAAAGTCATAAATATAACCACGCAGAAATTTGTCACGGCGCAGACCAATATATGTTGTACTTTTTCCAAACAAATGACTTGCATCTATCGCCACTAAATCACTATCAATAGTATCGTCATAAGCCATACGAGCAATAATTCCAACCCCAAGCCCTAACCTAACGTAGGTTTTAATAACATCCGCATCAACCGCAGTTAACACGACTTTTGGGCTTAGATTATGTTGTGTAAATGCTTCATCAAGTTGCGACCTTCCGGTAAAACCAAAAACATAGGTAATAATGGGATGATGCGCAACATTTTCAAGTGATATAGTATCAATTTCTGTGAGCGGATGATCTTTGGGTACAAGAATACAGCGATTCCAGTCATAACATGGCAGCATCGTTAAATTGTCAAAAGCCTCGAGTCCCTCGGTTGCTATAGCCAGACCCGCAATACCACGCGAAGCCAGATCTGCAATCTGAATCGGTGTGCCTTGATGTAAACTTAAACGCACTTCTGGATATCGATTGATAAATTTTTCAATTGTAACAGGCAAACGATAACGAGCCTGGGTATGTGTTGTCGCTATAGACAACTCACCGCGCTTATTGTCGTGAAATTCATCTGCAACATCACGAATGTTTTCCACTTTACGCAAGATTTCGCCTGCTAGAGCGATAATATCTTTGCCTGCTGGTGTGATCTCGGTCAGGTGCTTACCATTACGCAGAAAGACAGGAAATCCAAGTTCATCTTCAAACAATCGAATCTGCTTACTGATCCCTGGCTGAGAGGTATACAAGCTATCAGCCGTAGCAGTGACATTCAAATTATTCTGGGATACTTCCCAAATGTAACGTAATTGTTGTAACTTCACAGTAATTCTTCTCTGTTGGTCAATAAAACTTATATACTTTTTTGTTATATAAATAGGATTATTTATTCCTTTTTATTCTATATTCTACGTTGTACAGTGAGTCTCAAATATTGAGCAAAGAATAACAATGGAATATACATACATTCTTACAGGGGGCTTAGTTGGTCTGATTATTGGACTCACTGGAGTTGGTGGCGGTTCACTAATGACGCCTATTTTAATTATAGGCTTTGGGATTAACCCTGTCATTGCCGTTGGAACAGATCTCCTCTATGCAGCAATTACCAAATGCAGTGGGGTATTTTTTCACCATAAAAAACAAAATATCAACTGGTCAATTGTCAAGCTTCTTGCACGAGGAAGCATTCCGGCTTCATTACTTACTCACCTAATCATCAACTACTATGACGTTAGCACCGAAAGTTATAACATATTAATTACTCGAATACTGAGCGTAATGCTAATGCTCACTGCGTTTGTAATTCTGTATAAGAATAGAATTACACATAAAATGAAAGGCAAGATGTCCGTTAACAAGCAGCCAATAGTTTCACGACAAGCACTCACAATAGTATCAGGAATTTTCCTGGGAATTGTTGTTACAATTTCCTCAGTCGGGGCAGGAGCGCTTGGGACTGCCATATTGTTTCTGCTCTACCCAAAAACACCAGCAATCAAAATCATTGGTACGGATTTAGCACATGCAGTCCCTCTAACAGCAATAGCAGGACTAGGTCATTTATCACAGCAACATGTAAGCATCCCTTTATTGCTAGGACTTCTGGCAGGCGGTATACCAATGGTGTATCTAGGGTCTCGGCTAGGAAAGCGATTATCAGATCAAATGCTCAGGGCAATCATCGCCACAATGTTATTCTCACTAGGATTAAAACTGGCATTGTATTAATCAATACGATGCAGTTACTAGTAACCATAGATCTCATCGCTTAGATTCGATTTGATATTATCAATAGTGGCGTAGAACCCTAATAGAAGGGTATAGGGTGCTTCATGATCAAATAAACTGCTAATTAATACATGCTTCACCAACATTCGCAATATTATTGATATAATAGCAGGCAGTAATAATTTATTTTAACCAGTGCTAACGGAATATTAGAACTATGACTTTTGTCGTAACTGAAAATTGCATTAAATGTAAATACACAGACTGTGTAGATGTATGCCCCGTTGATTGCTTCCATGAGGGTGCAACAATGCTTGTCATTGATCCTGATGAATGTATCGATTGCAGCTTATGTGAGCCAGAATGTCCTGCTGAGGCTATTTTTGCAGAAGATGAAGTACCAGAGTCGCAACTTGATTTTATCGAGCTAAATGCTGAATTAGCTAAAAATTGGCCGGTCATTACAGAACCGAAAGATCCACCTGAGGATGCTGAGGATTGGAAAGACAAACCAGACAAAAGGAAATTTCTGGAAGAATGAATTCACATAAAAAAGTCGGCTAATAGCCGACTTTTTTATGCTTTAAGATAAAGCACATGATACTCTATGAATCAATCAGAATCTTCTCGATCAACAAGTTCAACATAGGCCATAGGCGCAGCATCACCTTGTCTAGAACCACATTTCATAATTCGTAAGTAACCGCCTGGTCGTGATTGATATCTAGGACCAAGTTCACTGAAAAGTTTATTAACCATGTCTCTGTCTTTCAATCGTGAGAGCACTAGTCTGCGCTTAGATACAGTATCATCTTTGGCAATGGTAATCAGTGGTTCTGCAAAACGACGTAGTTCTTTTGCTTTTGGTAGCGTTGTTTTTATTATCTCGTGCTTGAACAAAGAAGCCATCATGTTGCTAAACATTGCATGGCGGTGACTACTGTTACGATTAAGCTGTCTGCCAGCTTTCCTATGTCGCATTATGATGTTTCCTAAGACTTATTAATATACTAATTAGATCGTTTTGATAAATCTATATTAGCGTGGCGGTGGCCAATTTTCTATTCGCATGCCAAGTGATAAACCCTTCTGACCCAACACATCCTTAATTTCAACTAATGACTTTTTACCGAGATTGGGTGTTTTAAGTAACTCAACTTCTGTTTTCTGAATTAAATCACCAATATAGAGAACATTTTCAGCTTTTAAACAATTCGCAGATCGAACCGTTAACTCTAAATCATCAACTGGTTGTAACAATATTGGGTCAATATCTGGCTCTACTACAGATGACTCAGCAGATGCATCTTCACTTTCAGCCAAATCAATAAATACACTCAGTTGATTAAAAATAGCTTTTGCTGCTGATTTGATGGCATCTTCAGGATCAACAGATCCGTTACCCTCAATAACCATAATTAGTTTGTCGAGATCTGTACGTTGATCAACTCTCGCTGATTCAACACTATAGGTAACACTTTTTATTGGACTAAAACTAGCGTCCAATTTTAAATCATCGACATTTGAATCAGTTTCGGCATTGCTTTCTCGAATTGCAGCAGGCTGATACCCAAGGCCTCGCTTAACATGAATTTGCATATCAAGAGTGCCGCCAGTTGATAAATTAGCAATGATCAGCTCAGGATTGAATATCTCGACATCATGTGTTGTTTCAATGTCAGATGCAAGCACAGAACCAGGACCTGTCTTTTTTAATGATAAGATTGCTTCATCCCGATCAAACATGTTGAGAGAGAGATTTTTCAAATTGAGCAAGATATCGATAACATCCTCTTGCACACCCTCTAGAGTCATATATTGGTGAACGACACCTTCGATACTAACATTAGTAACAGCACATCCAGGAATTGATGATAATAGAGTGCGTCTAAGTGCATTGCCCATGGAATGACCAAAGCCCTTTTCCATTGGCTCAATAGTCACTTTAGCCAAGTTAGAATTAACACGTTCAATTGAACTGACTTGCGGTTTAAGCATATTAGCTAAAAAACTTTGCATCATTCGCTCACTAATTTCGTAAAAATAACAGATTTTCTAAACATATAAGCAATATATATTATTTATTTTGAATACAGTTCAACAACGAGTTGTTCATTAATATCACTACTGAGTTCAGAGCGTTCAGGAAGCGCTTTAAAGATACCTGACATTTTATCCGGATTAACATCCAGCCATTCAGGGATACCATATTGTTGTGCTAGTGATAAAGACTGTTTAATGCGATCTTGAGTCCTAGACTTTTCTCGTACTTCAACAACATCACCAGGACTAACCTGATATGACGCAATGTTTGTGATGTGCCCATTAACAGTGATTGATTTATGGCTAACCAGCTGACGAGCTTCAGCTCTTGTGGAACCGTAACCCATCCGATAAACAACATTATCAAGTCTTGATTCGAGTAATGACAACAAGTTTTCACCTGTCGACCCTTTCTGTAGAGCTGCACGTTTATAGTAATTCCTAAACTGGCGCTCTAATACACCGTATGTGCGTCTTACTTGTTGTTTTGCACGTAATTGTTTTGAATACTCAGAAAGTCTAGCTCTTCTCGTGCCTTGAGTCCCCGGAACTTGATCCAGTTTACATTTAGTTTCAAGCGGACGGATTCGAGATTTAAGAAAAAGGTCGATGCCCTCTCTACGAGATAATTTACATTTTGGTCCGATATAACGCGCCATGGTAACTCCTTAAACCCTTCTCTTTTTAGGTGGACGACAGCCATTGTGTGGAATTGGTGTTGCATCTTTGATCTCACCAATTCTAAAGCCCAGGTTATTTAATGATCTGACAGCAGACTCACGACCAGGACCAGGACCTTTAATGACAACGTCCAGATTAAGAATACCAAATTCCTTTGCGGCAGTCCCAGCACGCTCGGCAGCAACCTGCGCTGCGAATGGTGTGCTCTTACGAGAACCTCGAAAACCAGACCCACCAGCCGTTGCCCATGCTAAAGCATTACCTTTTCGATCTGTAATCGTGATGATTGTATTATTGAAAGACGCATGTATATGAGCCACACCATCTCCAACATCTTTTCTTACCTTCTTTTTAGATCGACTACCAACAGCCACAGTATATCTACCTCTAGTTATAGATTATTTTAAATTTATCGACGAATTGGCTTTCTTGGGCCTTTTCGTGTACGAGCATTTGTCTTCGTTCTCTGTCCACGCAGAGGCAATCCGCGTCGATGTCGCATACCGCGATAGCAACCCAAATCCATAAGCCGTTTGATACTCATTGAAACCTGTCTGCGAAGATCACCTTCTACTTCAAAACTTGCGACAGCAGTTCGAATATTTTCGACTTGTTCTTCTGTTAAATCCTTAACAGGTGTTGCAGTGTCCACATTACAGGTACTGCAAATTTTAGAAGCAGTTGATCGACCTATGCCATATATAGACATTAGAGCGATTTCAATATGCTTATTTGTCGGAATATTAACTCCAGCAATTCGTGCCATTTCAGTAGTTCCTAATTATCTCTGTTAGCTAGCCTTGACGTTGTTTATGACGACCATCTTTACAGATCACTCTCACAACACGATTTCTTTTAACAATCTTACAATTTCTGCAGATTTTTTTTACTGATGCACGTACTTTCATAAGTCAATTACCTTTAACGAGTCAATCCACCGTCTCGTGTACCTTGTTTGAGATTCGCTTTTTTCAATAAACCATCATATTGTTGTGACATCATCAGTGACTGTATTTGACCGATAAAGTCCATTACAACAACAACGATAATAAGCAAAGATGTACCACCAAAATAAAATGGTACAGTCCAATAGAGAATAAGAAATTCAGGAAGTAAACACACAACGGTGAGATAGATCGCACCAGCGAGTGTTAATCGCGACATGACAGTGTCAAGATAATTTACGGTCTGTTCACCTGGACGAATACCAGGCACATAGGCTCCTGACTTTTTAAGACTTTCTGATATCTCTTTGGGGTCAAATACCATTGCTGTATAAAAGAAAGCAAAAAAGATAATACCAGCTGCGTATAGTCCAACATAGAGTGGCTGTCCTGGCGAAATCATCGATGACAATTCCTGTAGCCAGCTCATACCATCTGCGTCGCCAAACCAACCAGCGATAGTCGCAGGAAACAATATGATACTTGAAGCAAATATAGGAGGAATCACACCTGCCATATTAAACTTTAATGGCAAAAAACTTTTTTGACCTCCATAGACGCGCCGCCCAACCTGCCTTTTTGGATAAAAGATTGGTATACGTCGTTGAGCTCTTTCAACATAAACCACAAACGCTGTCACTAATATGGTTAGTATCAATATTCCTAATATTGTTCCTGAGCCCATAGCCCCTGTTCTAACTAATTCTAAAGTACCACCAACGGCAGAAGGTAACCCTGCGACAATGCCAGCAAAAATGATCATAGAGATCCCATTACCGACACCACGTTCAGTAACCTGTTCACCCAGCCACATTAAAAACAAAGTTCCAGATACCAAAGTAACTGCTGTTATGAAGACAAATTGCGGTCCTGGATTAATAACAACGGGTAATCCACCCGCTGTTTGTTTTTGAAGAGCAAGACTTACGCCAATAGCCTGGACAGACGCAAGTACGACAGTCCAATAGCGGGTGTATTGGTTGATTTTTCTTGTACCCCGTTCGCCTTCTTTCTTGAGTTGCTTTAGATGTGGAATAGAATAACTCATCAATTGCATGATAATTGATGCAGAAATATAAGGCATAATCCCAAGTGCGAATATGCTAAAGCGACCAAGAGCACCGCCAGAAAACATATTAAACATGTCTAGAATAGAACCTTTCTGCTGTTCAAAGAGAACATTCAGAACATTTGGGTCTATGCCAGGAACCGGAATATGCGTGCCTAATCTATAAACAAATAGCGCACCAACCAAAAATAACAAGCGCTGTCTTAATTCTGCAAGGCGACCCAAATTATCAGGTATCTTTGATTTAGGTGTACTCACAACAGATTATTCCTCAATTTTTCCACCAGCAGCCATAATAGCTTCTGCAGCGCCTTTAGTTGTATTAAGACCCTTTATGTTAATCACCACGTCAAGATTACCAGATTTAATAACCTTTGCCGTTTTTGTATTTGCAGGAATGTAACCTGCTTTAATCAATGCAGACAAATCAACAGGATTACTATCAGCAAGTTGTGCAAGTTCATGCAAGCGAATTTGAGCAGTATAGGTTTTTTTCCTTGAGGTAAATCCAAACTTAGGAAGTCTACGTTGAATAGGCATCTGACCGCCTTCAAATCCAACTTTATGATAACCTCCAGACCGTGACTTTTGACCTTTGTGGCCAGTTCCACAGGTTTTACCTAATGTGCTTCCTATACCCCGGCCAACCCTCTTAGCAGTTGGTTTTGAACCTGGAGCTGGTTTGATGGTATTTAAGTACATGTCAAACCTCCTCTACTTTCAGCAAATATGAAATTTTATTGATCATACCTCTATTCTCAGGTGTATCATTAACAAGTATTGTTTTACCAAGCTTAAACTTGCCTAGACCACTCAAACATGATTTATGTTTTTTCAGTCGACCGTTGATACTTTTTACTTGTGTCACGTGCAGTTGTTTTTTTGACATATTTAATACTCTTTAGAGAATCTCTTCTACACGCTTGCCTCTTTTTGAGGCGATATATTTAACATCATTCATCTCAGCAAGTGCATCTATTGTAGCGCGCACAACATTAATTGGATTGTTGGTGCCAATGCACTTAGCAAGAACATTATGCACTCCTACAACCTCAAAAACATCACGCATTGCACCGCCTGCAATGATACCAGTTCCTTGTGAAGCAGGTTGCATATAAACACGTGCAGCACCCAATGAATGCGTTAGTGGATACTGTAATGTTCCGTCTTTTAACTTTACATTTCGCATATTCCGTCGTGCTTGTTCCATCGCCTTTTGAATAGCAATAGGAACTTCACGTGCTTTTCCTAACCCGTAGCCAATTCTGCCTTCACCATCACCAACAACTGTTAATGCAGAAAAACCAAATTGTCGTCCACCTTTAACAACCTTGGATACACGTCTTACTGTAACTAGCTTTTCCTGGAGATCAGAGCTCTCCTTGGCATGCTTTTTTGTACTCATGGTTTCCCTATTAAAACTTCAATCCACTTTCACGCGCAGCAGCTGCTAATGCAGCGACCCGTCCATGAAATTTAAACCCTGACCGATCAAATGCAACACTTGTAACACCAGCCGCAATTGCTTTTTCTGCAATTGACTTGCCGACCTGAGTAGCCGCATCGAGATTACTCGTGGATTTGAGCCCGCCACGAATATCTTTCTGTACTGTTGACACAGCAGCAATCACTTTTGCCCCATCAGCACTGGTGATTTGCGCATACATATGCTGAGGCGTTCGATGAACTGTCAGTCTGTCTTTACCTTGGCGTAATATCTGAAAACGTGTCTTCCGTGCACGTCGTAATCTGGCTGCTTTTTTATCCATTGTAGTATTTACTTCTTTTTAGCTTCTTTTCTAACAACATGTTCATCAGAGTAGCGAACTCCTTTACCCTTATAGGGTTCTGGAACACGATACTGGCGTATTTTTGCTGCAACTTCGCCAACCACTTGCTTATCGATGCCACTGACTACTATTTCAGTCTGAGATGGAGTTTCAATCGAAATTCCAGATGGTATCTTAAAAATTGCAGGATGTGAAAACCCCAAAGTCAGTGTTAAATCATTACCCTTTGCTTGTGCACGATAACCAACACCCACAAGTTGCAACTTCTTTTGAAACCCAGTAGAAACACCGATACACATGTTATTAATAATCGCTCTTGTCGTGCCAGCCATCGCTGTACTGGATTGATTACTTTTAACCTTAACCAGACCACTATCAACTTCAAGTTGGATATCGCTATTGAGAGCATAATTTAACTCTCCTTTCGGACCTTTTACTTGAACAGTTTTTGAGGCGACATTGACACCGACACCATCGGGTATTGTAATTGGGTTGTTTGCTATACGCGACATGTAAATACCAAATTAATTAACTAACACTACAGAGGACTTCACCACCGAGACCAAGTTTACGAGCCTCCGCATCTGAAACAACACCTTTAGACGTTGAAATAATGGCAACACCTAAACCACCCTGGACTTTGGGTAAATTAGTAACATCTCTATATATACGCAATCCTGGTCGACTAATACGCTGAATGTGCTCTATTACAGGATTTCCCTGAAAATATTTAAGCGCAAGATTAAGTGTCGATTTATTATCGATTGACTCTAATTGAAATGAATCAATATATCCTTCATCAACTAAGACTTGAGCGATAGCTTGTTTGATTTTCGAACCAGGCATGTTAACGTGCAGTTTGGATGCAGCTTGTGCGTTCCTCACACGAGTCAACATATCTGCAATCGGGTCTGACATTGACATAATTTACTCTCAGTATTTAAAACGTTTACCAGCTAGCTTTGCGTATGCCTGGAACATCACCACGCATGCTAGCTTCACGAAGTTTATTTCGGCTTAAGCCAAATTTACGGAAATAGCCATGTGGTCTTCCCGTTATTTTGCAACGATTGCGCAAGCGTGACGGACTTGAATCACGTGGTAACTTTTGAAGCTGTACGGATGCCATATCCTTATCTTCAAATGAAGCACCAGGATCTTTGAGAATCGCCTTAAGCTTTAGTCGTTTATCTTTATGTTTTTTAACTAATATCTCACGTTTACGTTCGCGAGCAATAACAGATTTTTTAGCCATGTTTATCGTTTTATTTTTTCTTGAGTGGGAAACCAAATAATTCAAGTAACGCACGTGCTTCTTCATCCGTGTGTGCGGATGTTGTAATACAGATATCAAGACCGCGAATTTTATCTATTTTCTCATAATCAATTTCCGGGAAAATAAGATGTTCATTAATACCGATTGAGTAGTTTCCACGACCATCAAATGAATTTGGGTTAAGCCCTCTAAAATCACGTGTACGAGGTAAAGCTACACTAATCAATCTATCTAGAAATTCATACATCATCTTTCTTCTAAGTGTCACCTTACATCCAATCGGCATATCATCGCGGATTTTGAACCCGGCAATCGATTTACGGGAAAGGGTAACAACTGGCTTTTGACCAGAAATAAGCTGCATATCTGAGACTGCATGATCGAGAACCTTTTTATCCCCGACTGCTTCTCCAACTCCCATATTAAGAGTTACTTTAGTAATCTTAGGCACTGCCATTACTGAGGAATAATTAAACCTCGACTGGATGTCACCAACGATCTTTTCTTGGTAAAGCTTATTTAGCCTTGCCATGTTATTGCCTCTTCAATTATTTGGATATTGGTAATTGATCTGATTTGTAGAATCTAATCTTTGATCCATCTTTTTCAGTGCGTATACCAATACGGTCAGCCTTCTCAGTATTTTGGTTATAAATAGCAACATTTGAGATATGCAGTGATTTCTCTTGTTCTATAATGCCGCCAGCAACACCGGAATTAGGGTCTGCTTTTTGATGCTTCTTGACAATATTAACCTTATCAACAATGATCCGATCATTTGCAAGAACTTGAGTAACAGGTCCTCTTTTACCTTTATCTCGACCAGCAATAATGATGACATCATCACCTTTTAATAGTTTACTCATGATGTTACCTATAATACTTCTGGTGCAAGCGAAACGATTTTCATGAATCTTTCGTTACGTAGTTCACGAGTGACAGGACCGAAGATTCGAGTACCCAATGGCTGAAGCTGGGCATTTAATATAACAGCCGCATTACCATCAAAGCGAATCAGCGAGCCATCTGGGCGTCTAACTCCACTTCTTGTTCTAACAACAACGGCATCGTAGACTTCACCTTTTTTAACCCGACCTCTTGGGATTGCTTCATTGACACTGACTTTAATGACATCACCAATTCTTGCATATCTTCTCTTAGAGCCTCCAAGAACTTTTATGCAGGTGACGCGTCGTGCCCCACTGTTATCTGCTACATCTAGACTACTCTGCATCTGAATCATAATTTCACCAATTAATTCATTGTGTAGAAGATAATTTATGCTTTACGAACAACTTCAACCAGAGACCATGTTTTGTTTTTTGAAATAGGTCTACTGGGAGTAATCGAAACTAAATCGCCCTCATTACAAACATTGTTTTCGTCATGTGCAAATATTTTTGACGACCTTTTAATATACTTGCCGTATTTAGGATGTTTGATCAGCCTTTCTACAAGCACTGTAATAGTTTTATCCATTTTGGAACTGGCAACTCGCCCAGTCACTGTTCGAATGATATTTTGCTGAGTCATTGTTGTTCTCTCTTCATTTCACCAAGAATAGTATTTGCTCTGGCAATATCACGTTTTAGTTCTTTTAACTTATGAAACTTTTCAAGCTGGGAAGTTGCTAGTTGCAATCGATACTTGAATAATTCAACGTTTAATTCTTTGATCTTTATTTCAATATCAGAAATAGACATTGAGCGGAATTCAGCTACTTTTATCACATGACCACCCGTTTAGTAAATTGTGATTTAACAGGTAATTTAGCAGCAGCCAATTTGAACGCTTGTCTTGCAATGTCTTCTGGCACGCCATTAATCTCATAAAGAATGGTACCAGGCTTTACTTCAGCAACCCAGTATTCAACACTTCCTTTACCTTTTCCCATTCTGACTTCTAATGGTTTTTTAGTGATTGGTTTATCCGGAAAAATGCGAATCCACATTTTCCCACTACGTTTAACATGGCGAGTAATGGCTCGACGCGCTGCTTCAATCTGACGCGCAGTGAGTCGACCACGTTGCAGTGATTTCAATCCATATTCACCGAAGGAAACACTATTCCCTCTAAGTGCGAAACCACGATTTCTACCCTTGTGTTGCTTTCTAAATTTGGTTCTTTTAGGCTGAAGCATATATTATCCGTAGGCTCAAGGTGTAGCGACTGACTCAGCCACAGCAGTAGTGGCATCTGTTTTATTTTCAAAAACTTCGCCCTTAAAGATCCAGACTTTAACACCAATAATACCGTATGTTGTCAGCGCTTCGGCAAATCCGTAATCAATGTCAGCACGGAGTGTATGAAGAGGCACTCGGCCTTCTCGATACCATTCAGAACGTGCAATCTCAGCACCATTCAAGCGTCCACCCACCGATATTTTGATTCCTTCTGCACCCAGTCTCATCGTATTAGAAACAGCGCGCTTCATAGCGCGACGATACATAATACGCTTTACAAGCTGCTGAGTAACACCCTCGGCGACTAATTGTGCATCAAGCTCTGGCTTACGTATCTCCTGTACATTTATTTGCACAGGCACACCCATGAGATTTGATGCCATATCACGTAAGATATTAATATCCTCGCCTTTTTTGCCAATAACTATTCCAGGTCTTGCTGTGTGAATAGTTATTTGAGCATTTTTTGCAGGACGATTGATCTGGATATGACTAACAGAGGCATGTGCTAATTTCTTCTTGAGTTGCTCTCTAACCATTAAATCCTGATACAAAAACTCTGGATAATCTTTACTACTGGCATACCATCGTGAACGCCAGTCTTTAATGTATCCTAATCGGATGCCAATTGGATGTACTTTTTGACCCATGTGAAATGCCTACGTTTACTGATCTGATAATGTAATGTTGATATGGCAAGATCTTTTCAGTATATGATTTGCCCGACCCTTAGCTCTAGGACGTAATCTTTTTAAGGTCACACCCTCATCAACATATATTTCGGATATGAACAAATCATCTACATCCAAACCTGAATTATGTTCGGCATTTGCAACAGCCGACTCTACTAACTTAAGTATTATAGGAGCCGCTTTTTTATTACTGAATCGCAAAAGATTTGTAGCATTTTCTACCGACAACCCTCGTACCTGATCTGCAACCAAGCGCGATTTTTGCGCGGCAATACTAGCTCCTTTTAACCTTGCTGATACTTCCATTGTAATAACCTATGTCTTTAGCGACTTTTTTTGTCTGCCAAATGGCCTCTGTATGTCCGAGTCGGTGCAAATTCACCCAGCTTATGCCCAACCATATTTTCAGTAATAAGTACCGGAACATGTAATCGACCATTATGGACAGCAATAGTCAGGCTGATCATATCTGGGCTGATCATTGAACGACGAGACCATGTCTTAATCGGTTTTCGATCCTGAGCTGCTTGAGCTTTCTCAACTTTTGCAGCTAAGTGATGATCTATAAAAGGACCTTTTTTAATTGAACGTGGCATCAATATTCTCCAGGTTTATTATCGTTTGCGCCCACGCACAATTAGGCGATCTGTGCTTTTATTCTTTCGTGTCTTGTATCCTTTGGTCGGTTGCCCCCAAGGCGATACAGGATGTCGACCACCCGAGGTTCTACCTTCCCCACCACCGTGAGGATGATCTACTGGATTCATTGCGACTCCGCGAACAGTTGGTCGTATTCCACGCCACCGTGCTGCACCGGCTTTACCAATCGTTGTAAGGTTGTGTTCTGCATTTCCTACCTCACCGATTGTTGCTTTACAATCGAGGTGGATTTTACGCATCTCCCCAGAGCGGAGACGCAGTGTAGCATAGATACCATCTTTTGCCAATAGCTGCGCAGAAGACCCTGCAGAACGTGCCACTTGAGCGCCTTTATTCGGCTTCATTTCAATACAATGGATAACTGTACCAAGCGGAATATTATGGAGCGGCAAACAATTCCCAGGTTTGATTGGAGATTCAGCACCAGATGAGATTTGACTCCCAACTTCAAGCCCTTTAGAAGCAAGAATGTATCGTCTTTCGCCATCGTTATACTTTAAAAGTGCCAAGTAAGCAGTTCGATTAGGATCATACTCAATACGTTCCACAGTTGCTGGGATTGAATCCTTATTTCTTTTAAAATCAATAACCCTGTATTTCTGCTTATGACCACCACCAATATGACGCGTAGTGATACGTCCAGCATTATTTCGCCCACCAGATTTATTCTTTTTAGCCGTCAGCGCTTTATAGGGAGCACCTTTATAAAGCTCGTCACGTTTTACTCTAACTGTCCAGCGATTACCAGGCGATGTTGGTTTTAATTTTACAACTGCCATTACAATTTACTCTTATATAAAAATCAGTTTAGTTAACCAGTGAAATCGATATCAAAACCTGGCTGAAGAATGACATATGCTTTCTTCCAATCTGGCTTTTTGGTGATTCCACGACCAACACGCTTGGTTTTTCCAGTTGTGTTTAACACATTAACTGTCTTTACCTTCACATCGAACAATTGTTCAACTGCAGATCTGATTGTGGGTTTTGTAGCTCGTTTATCAACCTTCAAAACAATTTGTTTATTCAGCTCATTAACACGCATGCTTTTTTCTGAAACAATTGGCCCAAATATAATTCGAGTATAATCAACTTTTTTCATACAAATCGACCTTCTAATGATTCAAGCGCATCTGAGTTAACGATTACAACATCTGCTGATACCAAAGCAGCAGGATTAATGGTATTCACATCAAACACATCTAAATCATGAATGTTATTAGTTGCTCGCAGATAGGTTTCATTCACTTTGTTTAGTAACAATACTTTTTTACGGCCATCGAGATGAGTCAATGAGTTGTACATTTCACGAGTTTTTATGTCTTCTTGCTTACCATCAAAAACACCCTCACCCAGCAACAAACGTTCTTGTCTTATCAACTCAGAAAAGATTGATTGCAATGCCGCACGGTACATTTTTTTATTAATTTTATTCTTGTAATTACGTGTTTTAGAGGCAAATGTAACTCCACCAGAACGCCAGATTGGAGATTGAAATGACCCAGATCGTGCACGACCAGTACCTTTTTGACGCCATGGTTTCTTTCCACTACCCGTTACCTCGGATCGAGACTTCTGAGCACTTGTTCCAGATCTTGCACCTGCAAGGTAATGCGTGACCAATTGATGAATCAATGTTTCATTCATGGGGCGATTAAAAACAGTCTCATTAATTTCGGCTTTGTTACCTGTCAGCCCATCGTGAGAACAAACGCTGATTTCTATACTCATTGGACACTTCCTGTGGCCATTGGCCTCACAATAACATTACTTCCGATTGCTCCAGGAACCGGTCCTTTCACAAGAATAATATTTCTATCCTTATTGAGTTTTATCAAGGATATGGATTTAACAGTTGTTCGTCTTGAACCCATATGTCCGGCCATTTTCTTGCCTTTAAATACTCGTCCCGGTGTTTGACATTGCCCAATCGAACCCGGTGCACGATGCGATATGGAGTTACCATGTGTGGCATCTTGCATCTGAAAGTTATGTCTTTTCACACCACCAGCAAAGCCTTTACCTTTACTGACACCGGTCACAGACAGATTCTGTCCTTCTTCCAGCATTTCTAGCGTGATTGATTCTCCAACACTATACTTTTCAATTTCATCATTGCCGATACGGAACTCCCAGAGCCCACGACCAGCTTCAGTCTCAGATGTGGCGTAATGTCCAATCAATGGTTTCGTAATTCGAGATAATTTCTTCTCGCCAGTGGTAACCTGGATTGCAGTATACCCATCTTGATCATCCGTTTTTACCTGGGTGATTCGATTCGGTGTTATTTCAACAACAGTGACAGGCACAGATACACCCTCGTCAGTAAACACACGAGTCATACCTTGTTTGCGGCCTACTAATCCGATTGCCATTAAAGTACCTCTTTTATCTCTTTAATTGGTTTATAGCTTGCAACTAGCTATTAATTAAGTTTAATTTGAACATCAACACCAGCTGCCAAATCAAGCTTCATTAATGCTTCGACAGTCTTATCTGTTGGTTCTACGATATCCATCATGCGCTTGTAGGTTCTAAGCTCATATTGATCTCGTGCATCTTTATTGACATGTGGAGAAGTCAATACATTAAAACGCTCTTTTATCGTCGGCAGTGGAATTGGTCCCTTAATTTGGGCACCAGTTCGCTTAGCTGTGTGGACGATTTCACTAGCTGACTGATCAATTAGACGATGATCAAAAGACTTTAATCGTATGCGGATTCGTTGTTTGCTCATTGTATTTACTCGATTACCTTACTAACGACACCAGCGCCAACCGTGCGCCCACCTTCACGTACCGCAAAGCGTAAACCTTCTTCCATCGCAATTGGCGCATGTAGCTCAATATTGACTTTCACGTTGTCGCCTGGCATCACCATCTCAACACCTTCCGGCAAATCAACCGCACCGGTTACATCGGTGGTACGAAAATAAAACTGTGGGCGGTATCCGTTGAAAAATGGCGTGTGTCGTCCACCTTCATCTTTGGATAACACGTAGATCTCGGCTTCAAACTTGGTGTGCGGGTTAATTGATCCTGGCTTTGCCAGAACCTGGCCACGCTCAACTTCTTCGCGCTTGGTTCCACGTAATAAAACACCAACGTTATCACCCGCTTCACCCTGGTCGAGCAGTTTGCGGAACATTTCAACACCTGTACACGTTGTCTTGGTGGTGTCCTTAATACCGACAATTTCTATCTCTTCACCAACCACGACCTTGCCACGCTCAATTCGACCGGTGACAACCGTGCCGCGACCAGAAATCGAGAATACATCTTCGATCGGTAACAGAAACGGAAGATTAATCGCACGTTCTGGCTGAGGGATATAGCTATCCATTGTCTCAACCAACTTAATGACGGATGGAACACCAATCTCACTGGCATCACCTTCCAGTGCCTTTAATGCACTACCAATGGTGATGGGCGTGTCGTCGCCAGGAAATTCGTACAGATCCAGTAATTCACGCACTTCCATTTCAACCAGTTCTATCAACTCTTCATCATCGACCATGTCGGCTTTGTTGAGGTAGACAACAATGTACGGCACACCAACTTGACGCGCCAGCAGGATGTGCTCGCGGGTTTGCGGCATGGGACCATCTGCTGCCGAGACAACCAGGATCGCGCCATCCATCTGCGCTGCTCCGGTAATCATGTTCTTCACGTAATCAGCATGCCCGGGACAATCAACATGTGCATAGTGACGATTCGTTGATTCGTACTCAACATGGGCTGTCGCTATCGTAATACCACGCTCGCGCTCTTCCGGGGCATTATCAATTTGATCGTAAGCTTTGAATTCACCACCCTGCGCTTCCGCCATCACTTTGGTCAGCGCTGCCGTCAACGTCGTCTTGCCATGATCGACGTGACCAATTGTTCCAACATTAACATGCGGCTTCGTCCGCTCGAATTTCTCTTTGGACACGAGTCTTACCCCTTACAAATAAATTATGTGGCTCTTCTAGTAATAGCTTCTGCAACATTCGCAGGAGCCTCTGAATACTTTTCAAATTGCATTGAATAACTTGCCCTTCCTTGCGTGGCTGATCGAAGATCAGTTGCGTAACCAAACATTTCAGAAAGCGGCACTTCACATTTAATAATCTTACCGAGTGGAGAATCATCCATACCATGAATTATTCCACGTCGTCGATTGACATCACCAACAACATCACCCATATAATCTTCCGGTGTCGATACTTCAACACTCATTATCGGCTCTAATATCGCTGGCTGAGCATTTTTTGCGCCTGCTTTAAAACCCATAGAACCAGCTATCTTGAATGCCATTTCATTTGAGTCAACATCATGATACGAGCCATCAAACAAAGTGACCTTAACATCCACAACGGGATAGCCAGCAAGCACACCATTTTTCATTTGTTCTTGAATGCCATTGTCTACAGAGGATATGTATTCTCTCGGCACAGCACCGCCAACAATTCCATTTACAAACTCATACCCCGCACCAGTCTCCTGAGGTTCAAGTTTCAACCAAACGTGACCATATTGGCCTCGACCACCTGTTTGTCTTACAAACTTACCTTCTTGCTCAACCATTTTCCGAATGGTTTCCCGATACGCAACTTGCGGAGCGCCAACATTAGCATCAACATTGAACTCACGTTTCATTCGATCAACAATAATCTCAAGATGCAGTTCACCCATCCCAGAGATAATTGTTTGACCTGATTCCTCGTCGGTATGAACACGAAACGAAGGATCTTCTTGGGCAAGCTTGCTCAAGGCGGTACTCATTTTTTCCTGATCGCTGTGAGTTTTAGGCTCGACAGCAACAGAAATTACCGGCTCAGGAAACTCCATTCTCTCCAACACAATCGGTTTGTTAATTGTGCAAAGAGTATCACCAGTTGACACATCTTTCAGGCCAATTGCAGCAGCAATATCACCCGCTCTCACTTCACGAATTTCTTCTCTTGAATTGGCGTGCATTTGCACTAAGCGTCCAATTCGTTCTTTTTTCAACCTGACTGAGTTGTAGACTGTATCACCAGAGTTAAGCACCCCTGAATAGACTCTAAAAAAAGTCAGATTACCTACAAATGGATCAGTAGCAATCTTAAATGCTAACGAAGAAAACGGCTCATCATCTGATGCTTGCCTGACAATCTCCTCATCTGAATCAACCGACAAACCATTGATCGGTTTTACTTCTTTAGGCGACGGCAAATACTCTATAACTGCATCGAGCATTGCTTGTACACCTTTATTTTTAAATGCCGACCCGCAAAATGCTGGAACGATATTATTAGCGAGAGTTAAATCGCGAATTCCTAGCTTGATCTCATCATTGCTCAAAACACCATCTTCCAGATATTTTTCCATCAGCTGATCAGATCCCTCTGCTGCAGCTTCGATAAGATACTCACGCCATTTAGCAGATTCATCAGTCAAATTCGCGGGAATATCTCTTTCCTCGAAATTGACTCCCATGTTTGCTTCTTCCCAATATAGCGCTTTCATCTTTACCAGATCAATAACGCCTTCAAAATTCTCTTCTGATCCAATAGGCAGCTGCATAACAACCGGGTTTGCGCCCAATCGTTCGCGGATTTGAGCAATAACTCTCAAAAAATCAGCACCCGAACGATCCATTTTATTCACAAAAACCAACCGCGGAACTTGATATTTATTTGCCTGCCGCCAAACCGTTTCTGATTGCGGCTCAACACCACCCACTGCGCAAAACACAGCACAAGACGCATCAAGAACTCTTAACGACCGTTCAACTTCAATGGTAAAATCAACATGTCCCGGCGTATCGATAATATTGATTCGATGCTGCTGAAACTGACCGTCCATGCCACTCCAGAAGCATGTTGTCGCTGCAGAAGTAATCGTAATTCCTCGCTCCTGCTCTTGCTCCATCCAGTCCATTGTAGCCGCACCGTCATGCACTTCGCCAATCTTATGCGAGACACCTGTGTAGTACAAAATGCGCTCAGTTGTCGTCGTTTTACCCGCATCAATATGGGCCATGATCCCAATATTGCGATACCGATCAATTGGAGTTACGCGTGCCACAGAAAACTGCCTTACTACTTTTTTATTACTTTAAATAAAAACAACAACCACTACCAACGGTAGTGCGAGAATGCTTTGTTTGCATCTGCCATTCGATGTGTATCTTCTCGTTTTTTTACTGCAGAACCACGCGACTCAGATGCATCAAGCACTTCACCTGCCAGCCTCCCAGCCATGGTGCGCTCACTTCTTTTTCTGGCAGAGTCAATCAGCCAGCGCATGGCTAAAGCCCCTCTACGCTCAGGTCTTACTTCAACTGGCACTTGATAAGTCGAGCCACCAACTCGCCTGGATTTAACTTCTACTTTTGGTTTTACATTCTCCAATGCAGCTGTCATCACTTCCAGAGGTTCGCCTACACCTTTTTGATTTATAGTGTCTAGCGCAGCATAAACTATTTTCTCAGCTACAGATTTCTTGCCATCAAACATCAACAAGTTAATAAATTTAGACAGCAAAAGACTCCCATAAAGAGGATCTGGGTTTATAGCACGTTTTGCAGCAACACGACGTCTGGACATATTTTTCTCTCAACCTTCAGATATGTTATTTAGGCCGTTTGGCACCGTATTTGGATCGACCGTTTCGGCGACCATCAACACCAGACGCATCAAGCGTTCCACGGACTACGTGATAGCGCACACCCGGCAAATCCTTTACACGACCACCTCGTATTAACACGACGGAATGCTCCTGCAAGTTGTGCCCTTCACCACCGATGTAACTACTTACTTCAGCTCCGTTTGTTAAACGTACTCTTGCTACTTTACGCAATGCTGAGTTTGGCTTTTTAGGTGTTGTTGTGTAAACACGCGTACAAACGCCCCTACGCTGAGGACAAGCCTCCAGCGCCGGCACATTACTTTTCTCTTTTTTGCGTGCCCGAGGTTTCCGAACAAGCTGATTGATTGTGGTCATGTGTAGCTCCAGATTTGACCGCGCTTTATGATATACGATTCGTTAAAACTCATCGCCATACAAGGCTCGCGAGAAAGCAGACCATTTTAGCTTGTGAATTAAACCTCGTCAATACATTGTTGGTTATAAATTGAATTTATCTTCGAAAAAAACCTTGCTCATATGTCAAGATATTTTCTCCACTGAGTGCATTACCTAGTTTAAGTGGACACCACAAATCAAGAAACAACAACTACCGAGATATTTTTGTCCAGTCATAGAACTTAGTTTTAGTTTAAGAGTACTGAAGCAGATAATAATGATCCACCATAGTGATCACGTCATCAGTTGCTGATTGTCATCCTCAGCACTATCGATGCCTCAACCATGTTGCCTGGGTTTGATTTAATAGCGCAATAACCAGCATCACACTTTGATCCAACATTACTCACGAACAATACTCACGAACAATTTACAACTACTTGCCTGAAATATCCTAACCAACAGAAACAACTTTTATAACCTCATTGACTTGAGTTGCATAAACACCTGACTATTGACATTAAAGACATCGAAGGTTGATAATGGACTCAGTCGTGCTTGCCTCAAGCATGCTTTCATTAAATAAAACAAAAGGAACTTACACATGGGCGCTATTTTAGAAGGTGCAGAATTATTAAAGTCTCCAGTCGGAATCATTGGTCTTGTCGCAATCATTGCTGGCGGCTGGTATTTCTACAAGTGGGTTACATCAGACGATGATCAAAACGAACAGTAAATAAACTACTTATTTGCTAGAAGCTTTTTCGGCGACAAATTCTACTGTTGCTACATTAGCTACCACACTTGCAGTGCCAGTCTTTAGTAATAATATTCTCTGGTACTGCATCGTGTTTAACAACTCAACTTGGCGCGTCAAAAAAGCCCTTCATATAGAAAACCCACCTACAGCCTTCATTTTGAGAATAAATACGGTCAATATCCTGATCTAAGTGCGCCACTCACTCACTACTTAGAAAACTTAGGTTCGGCTCCACACTGAACTGCAACACACGCTTCAGCTCGCAACTAACTTTGTTGACACAAATTCGCGGAGACTCCAACAATATCTCCTGCTTTCATCAACACCCCAACCTGGGATACTGCAGCTCGATTAACTGGCTATATTGTTCCATCAAGCCATACTCAGCCTGAGTCAAATTGAAAAATCCTGAACTTGAAAATCAACTGACTTTCCTGTTCCAGCTGACAATAAATTGCAATTATAGTGCGAATTAAGAGCTAAAAATTTCTGCATCAAGAAATTAATAACTCACGGTAATGTTGTTACAACACATCAACATGACTACAACTTAAGCTATTTATTTGTAACTTCAAAATTTAGTTCTTCATTCATAGTATAAGTTGGATCTATGCATTAATACCGTCAAGAAAATACTTTAATTCTTCATCAAAAACAATTGCCAAGGCAAATGGGCAAACATGACATGATACTTTCGATCTAAACAACAATTTTCCCGATAGATTTTATTCCTCAAATCAGTTTCATTGTTTGGAAAAGTGCGTTAGAATTTCAACCAAATTACTGCTGCAAGATAGCTTTCAGACAATGAAGTTCCTGATTACCCACAAGCTTCCGCCACGTTAGCGGATATTTTATAAGCCATTGAAAAATAATCCATAATTTAATGAGAAAAATCCAACTTAAACTATCCTTACGATTGGTTTAAAAAAATAACCATTATTTTTCATAATATTACATTTAGCTTCTTAAAGTAGCGGAAGCTTGTGGGTAATCAGGATGAAGTTTGCATTGTTAATCAGGCTACTATTTCATTGATGCCTATCCGGCTGCGTGACAGTTGTGAGGTTGTGTTGTTTTCCTAAATCAATCTGCGAAAGTTACGCAGTAGCTAACTACAAATCGCTCTCAAGTTGTTAAACAACCCAGGGTACATAATTATCAAGCGACTGGATAGGCAGAGTTCATTCAATAATTCAGGATACATTCAATAAAGCAAGTCGATTCTTTCTAAGAACCTGCTCAAGATCTTAATCACTGGATGCAACACATGGCAACAGTGTACGAAAAAGCACAGCAAACTGGTGGAGCCTGTGAGATTTGAGCCCAGTTTTAACGCAGTGATGCGCCATTCAGCGAGTCTTGACAATAGCCATAGCCTACATGTTTTCCTTAATCCAAAACTTTTAGGCTCGAATACTCAAGAATAATATACTAGGAGGCTGTCCGAGAATAGAAGCCGTAGCGAGAGGAAGCGGTTTTGAGTCCATCTTTTCGATTAAATGAGGCGAATACTTGCTGTATTGAACGAAGTTAATCGGAAAAATGGGCCAAAATCCGCTTTTCCGTAGTAGGCTTTCTATTCTCGGACAGCCTCTAGGGCTAGGCATCGCTTTAACCCCTATAAGAATTTGCAGACGTAACCGTGATGCTAAAAGCAACGCTGTTGCCAGAAACAAATTAAATTTTAAATATTTTCGGAAATTGTAACTATGTGTGGATTAGCTGGGTTTTTTGGTTTCAATGCCAGTAGTACAGAGGATCTAAGTCATTATGCAAAAAAAATGGCAGATTCTATTTATCATAGAGGGCCGAATGACAGTGGACTATGGGTCGATCGCAATGCGCAAATTGCGCTGAGTCATCGCCGTCTTTCGATTCTCGATGTCTCTACTGCAGGAAAGCAACCCATGCTTTCATCAAATGGTAGATATGTCATAGCCTATAACGGAGAAGTTTATAATTTCTCCGAAATTAAACAAGATCTTACTAATGAAGGTTATACGTTTCACAGTCATTCTGATACAGAAGTTGTGGTGAATGCGATTGAAGCGTGGGGATTACTAGCTGCGACAGAACGATTTAACGGCATTTTTGCCTTTGCTGTCTGGGATCGCAAGAAAGATGAGTTACATCTGGTGCGAGATCGTGTCGGTGTTAAACCATTATACTATGCACGCACATCTAACGGATGGGCATTCGCATCCGAACTTAAGGCATTAAAACTTGCTCCGGGTTTTAATGCCGACATCAGCAGAGAAGCAATCGGACTATTTACACGTTACGGATATATACCATCCCCCTGGACTATTTATCTTTCAGCCAACAAGCTGGAGCCTGGGCGAATTCTGACACTAACAAGCCCAACAACTACAACGCCTAAAACCAGTCAATATTGGTCGTGCGGGGAAGCATTATCCAATGGGATACGCAACCGCAATGTCGAACAATTTTCCGAACAAGAGGCGACGGCACAATTGGATAACCTTCTCCAAGATGCAGTTCAGCAACAGATGGTATCTGATGTTGAGTTAGGCGCTTTCCTATCTGGAGGTATCGACTCATCCCTAGTTTGTGGTCTTATGCAAACTGTCTCTAGCCGCCCAATTCAAACTTTCACTATCGGATTTAGTGAATCCGAATACAACGAAGCCCAGTATGCTGCCGAAGTAGCTGCCCATTTAGGTACTGATCATCATGAACTTTATGTTTCGCCACAAGACGCCCTTAATGTCATCCCAGACTTACCGGTAATTTATGATGAACCCTTCGCGGATGTGTCACAAATCCCAACCTTTCTCGTCTCGAAAATGGCCGGAAAACAAGTCACAGTGGCCCTTTCAGGAGATGGTGGTGACGAACTTTTTTATGGTTATAATCGATACGAACGTATTGCAAAACTGTGGTCACGAAACCACTTATTACCAGATTTTGCCAGAACGATACTAGGTGAAGGCGTACGTATAGCAAGTAACGGACAGCAACCAGGTGGAAAAACATCACGATTGGTGGAAATTCTTAAAGCAACTTCACCGGCTGTTTTTTATGAGCGAATGGTATCGACATGGCAACTAACTGACGCATTGGTTTTAAACAGTCACTCACCTAAAAGCATCTTCAAAAAACATCAAGAGCGAACCGAAGATTTAGAGTTTTTTGACTTAATGATGTATTTAGATCAAAAATATTATTTGCCTGATGATATATTAACAAAGGTCGATCGTGCCAGTATGTCAGTCGGTCTTGAGGTTAGAGTGCCTATACTCGATCACCGTGTGATTGAATTTGCCTGGGGACTACCTCATCGTTTAAAAACACACAACCAACAGTCAAAATATATCTTGCGCAGTGTGCTTAATAAATATGTGCCTAAACATTTTTTTGAACGACCAAAGCAAGGTTTCGGGGTTCCTATAGCCACTTGGCTAAGAGGACCATTGCTCGACTGGGCCGAAAGTCTATTAGACAAGAAACGACTTGAAGAAGATGGCATATTTGACCCAATATTTGTACGCAAGGTATGGGAAGAGCACCTCTCTGGCAAGTACGATAGAACTCCATATCTTTGGACTATTTTAATGTTTCAAGCATGGCATCATCAAGACGCCGAATAAAATTCGGCCATCACTTTATCATCTCCATGAAGGTTAGTCGTTATACTAATGTCTCTCTCAACATTTACTCTGTATATGCCCTTTTTCTGCTTTTTTTTAATCCCGAAGTCCCAATCAAGTTTTTCTGAAAAAATTTTTACGCCATGAGACACACTTTCATTTGTGTGCTTATTTCGAGATTTGCTCTGTTGCCAGGAGTCATTATTGTTATCTCGCTACTTCTTCTTGGTTGTGAAGTCAAACAACGTCCGCTAGCTCCAGTTAAAGCTTTTGCCTGTGCTCAAGGGTTTGGAGCATACTCAACAGGTGGCCGAGGAGGCGATGTCTATCATGTCACAAGCTTGTTGGATAATAATTCAACGGGGACACTACGCCATGCGCTTAAGTCTGCAAAAGGACCACGCACCGTTGTATTTGACTTAGGCGGTATTATCCACTTAAAAACCAGACTAAAAATAAAAACAAACAATATTACGCTTGCGGGACAAACAGCTCCAGGCGGCGGAATTACCCTTGCAGGGTATCCGCTAGACATTATTAAACACTCAGATGTCATTATCCGCTACATACGGTTTCGTGTTGGCGATTACAATGCAAAAGACCCCAAAGATAAGGATAAGGGCAATGGAAACAAGGGTCTAGGTGGGGCTGGTGGAGATGCAATTTATGCTGAAAATGCTAACCGACTAATTATCGATCATATTTCAGCATCATGGAGTATGGATGAAACAATTGATATTAATGAGTCCAAAAATATAACTCTACAACACTCAATCATCTCAGAAGGTTTGTATAATTCCTTTCATCACAAAGGGCATCATAGCAGAGGAATGATGTTGTTTGCTGGCATAACTGATCATGAGCTAGCGAATGGGGATGGTGGCTACACCATATACCAGAACCTGATTGCACATAACAACATGCGCAATCCAGTGGTGGGTGGGCAAATGACCTTGAATCCAGGCCAGGCTCAGAAAGATCGAAAACATATGCACATGGATTTTGTAAATAATGTCATTTATAACTGGGGTAAGCGTAGTGGCCACACTGGTCGCCCCAACACCAAGATGAATTACGTCAACAACTATCTCATTGCTGGACCAAGTACAAAAAAAATGAATTTAAATACTGTTATGCGTGAAGAAAACGATGATGAAGGTGATTTTCAAATTTATTTTACTGGCAATTACATGGATACGGATAAAGACAGCACTCATGATGGACAGCCTGTTGGTGTCGAAGCGCTCAAAAATTATGAAACTGGTGAAATAGTGAACACAGCATTCCCATTTCCTGTAATAAATCCTACTTTATCAGCGGAAAAAGCCTATCAGAAAATCTTGCAAAACGCAGGGGCATCGCTCCCGCGAGACCTTATTGATAAGAGAGTTATTAATCATCTAAAAAACCGTCTGGGTCGATTAATTAACTCACAGGAAGATGTCGGTGGTTTGAGCTTCATTGCCAAAGGAATTAAACCATCCGATCGAGATCAAGATGGGATTCCAGATAGCTGGGAAATTGAAAATGGACTTGACTCGACAAACCCCAGCGACCGAAATGGTATTGACTTAAGTCCAGCTGGCTATACTAACTTAGAAGTTTATCTCGATTCTATCGTAGAATCAGCAGGTCACTGTCTACACAATAAGCACGATTAAGAATGAGACTCTACCAAAAAACTGTCTGATCAAAAGAGCTGTTGATAGCAAATTAGCTTGTCAGTTCTTGCCTCTCAGTCTTTTCCAATCCAGAAATGAGCCTGAAGGTAAGAGAGTCTTAAGCCCTTATTTGGAGTCGCTCATGGAGTTGTTTAAATAAATAATCGCGTGCTGAATTCATTTGTTCAGCTGCCTCATTGTCTGTCATTTCACCAGCAAATGCATCCAGTATTTTAAGTGTGATCCCTGGCTTTAAGTATTGGCTAGGGCGAGGCAAGGATCGGAACTTTTCATACGGTATCCTGATCTCTTTATAACGATACATTCTGCGCTGCTTGCCCTTGTTATCCGTGACAATGGTCGGGAAAAAACTGGGGCGGTGGAAATTGACGTAGCGGTAGACTTGCTGCCGATTCAGTTCTGTGAAGTCTGTGGCGTACTGCTGAGGGATGTGCGTATAGCCATAGAGTTTACGAATCACGGATCCATTTTTACTTTCAACCAGACCATTATCATTGCTGCGTCGTGGTCGTGATTTGGTGAATTCAATCCGCAGCTTTTCTAGCAACTGAGCCACGCTGTAGTTGATATATTCACCACCATTATCGGTGTGAAATCCCTTTATTTTAAACGGGAAAGCAGCCAGTATGTGTTGTAACGCGGGTAGCATAAAGTCCTCACTAATCCGCTCAAGTGTCACAATGATCTGGAATTGCGTCACCTCATCGACTGCATTGACGTGGTAAATCCCTTTGCGCTTATCCTGATCCCCCTGATGGACAGAATCAATACGAATATAGCCTGGTTGGTCATTTGGGCAAGGCTTACGGCGTTGTCCAATTGAAACGGCTTTCGGGCGTGTTTTTGTCAGAGTGCAACGTTGGCGCTGATAGGTTTTGGAGCCGCGCAAGTTATACAGGTGTGAGACCGAAATCCTTGCCAATTGTTGATACTGAGTTTGGTTAAAACGCTGGTACGCACGCTCACAAAGCTTTTTAAGGACTGGTCCGCTGGGTTGGCCGTGTCGTTCATCCATACTGGCTAGCAAACGAATATCCTGCTCTGAATAGGTTCGTCTGAAACCGTTGCCACGGGCAGGCTTAGCGATCACTCGACCCGTTTTGATGTATTGCTGTATCAGGCGTTTAGTCTGAGCCAAAGAATAACCCGTTACTTTCATCAGGTAGCGGATCACGATTCCCTTGTCGACCTTGCCAAGTTGTATGTAGCGGTGCTTCACCAGTGTTTTCTGCACCCAGCGATAACGGTCTTGCTTGTTCGTTGCCATCGTGAAGGCAACCGCTTGGGTTCCATCAAGAAATTGATAGATCGCTTGAATGCTCGTCAGTTGTTCCAGTCTCATGATCGTTTTCATCCTGTGATCATGAGCGACATTGATCGCTATTTCAGGCTCATTTTATATTGGAATCACCTTTCTTGCTTTCAGCATCATTTCATATTGGAAAAGACTCTCTCTAGTAAATAATGAAACTTTAAAATACTATAGTTTCAACTGCGGGGTATACATAACTCTGCGAGGTCAGCAAGCAGCTTCGCATTAAATCTCGTACAAGGCATCTATCGATCTGAGAAACCGCCCCACAAACGCTGGTAAGCTACAAAGAGAATTAACCTCCAGCAATAATGAACTGAGCTACTTTAGTGCCAACTGCTTTAATATCATTAGTTTCAGTATTTACAATGAGATGTTGGGTTTTCTGACTACTAAAATGCTTTTCCATAATGAAATCAAAAGCCTCTTGGTAGTCTAAAAAAAAATGGTTACAGTCTTTTGTACTTAACGTTTTCAACGTGTGATTAGATTCTCGGTTATACACACGTTCCAGCAGGACAGGAACACTTGCTGTTAAAAATACACAGCGGGTTAAATGTTTCGCCCACTCATTCGCCATATCGTGCCACCATTGCATTGCCGTTTCGCTATATCGAATTGAGCCAAACAAATATAGCCAGACCAACTTGAAAACCGGGCCCTGATCAAAAATTATTGTACGCTTTCCTTGCAAGAATCTACCTCGAGAAAATAGCTCAATCCCAAGCTGCAAATAAATCATATTTTTTAGCTCAATAAGCATGGGGTCTTGTTTAGCATTGTGAAGTGCATATACAGGGCGATTCTCAACTTTTCTTTCCATCAAAATTTTAAGATAAACAGGCAAAACCTTTGAAATTACATTTAATTTCAGGGGATAGCTAGCATGATTACTAAAAGATATTCCAACATTTTCCAGATTGTGCTGCTTTAATTCTGTCAGCAAAGAACTTTTCCCAACGCCTGCAAGACCTAATATTTCACAGATTATTGTATCCGTGTATTTCTGTTCTAGTGACATAGTTTTGTTTGATAGTTGTTACTGATATTGCATTCACGCAGAATAGCACTTTTATTGACTATGAATTGATTAGTACGAAAATGATTATATTTACGATATATCGCTGACTTTCAAAGCATTGACCAGACGAGCGACTTTAATTCGAATTTTATTTTAGCGATTGATTGATTAGCATCAACGACATGGGCAATTGTTTTCTCCCAATCAGTATCCCATACTTCCTGCGCTCGCGGCCGAATCAACGCTATATTTTCATCGCTTCGTCGCTGTACGGCTACATCTGGGTCAACTCTCAATACAATAAGAAGTTCGGGCAATTGAATGGGGACATAATATTTTCTTTCCATTCTTAACAAGAAATCAACCAGCTTATCAGGTTGCTTTTTAAATTCGATCACTTTTGCAGACTGCGGTCCATCCATAAGTTTTAGCTGGGGGAGAGGAAAACGATCACTAATCACCAGCGCACCATTATTGACTAATTTTCGCGCTTTGCGATAGATGTTTTGACGGTCACGCGCGAGCAAAACAGACTGCAACAAAAATAGGTATCTAAACACAAGAGGCACAGTAATGTCTGCTACAGGTGTTACAAACCAACCAGTATTCATGATTCTATCGAATAACCGACCTGCTCTTATCATCATGTGGACCAAGGATGAACAGATTGATCGTGGAGGTTTGCCAAAATGAATGTGCTTAGTCCAAACGTAGCCCGAAATCCAATCATACAAGTTCTCAATAGCTGTCGATTTACCAGCTCCGTCACTGCCCACAATCGCAACAATTGCGCCTTTAGCTAGCCTTACCTGCTTGGTTGTCGCACGAAATGGGAATAGACAATCTGCAGCCTGATGTCGCCAAGCCCTAGATTTAGCCACCGAGGGTGAAAATCCGCTGGAAATCAACAAATGCTTGCGTAATTGATAACCCGTTTGGATGCGTGAACGAATAGAGGTATCCCCGCTTAAGAATGAGAGACAATTATCTAACATTGCCTCATCAGCGACAGAGGGAGAATACTGACTAACAACTTCTTTTTCAGCATGGGCTCTCGGAGTTGTTAGTTGATCAAGTTCGTTCATTTCCCATTTTGAGAAACGAAGTTGTCTCTTGAGCACACATATCCCGGAAGAATATTTCAATACCATTGAGAACAAAAATAGCAAACGCTTAATTTCCGAGGAGCAGGTCATCACTAAACCATCTCTGACTGCGCTCTCAAGGATTTGAGTTTCGATCGGTAAATAGTAATTTTTTAACCCAGGATCCCCGATCATTAGTTTAGAATAGATACGAAGGCACAATAATTCGCCGGAATCAGAATTATGACCAAGATAGGTTAAAACTCCGTCATTACTTGACTTTTCTTTACTGAAAGTCAGTTCTTTAAACCCAAGCGACAGAATAATTGCTTTTACTGGTTGTATATCGGGTTGCCTGACTAAAAAGTCAAAAAAAGTAGCGCTTGTTCCCTGAGACCTCGTTGCTCTAACACTCGGCCAACAGCAATAAACAATACTTTTAGCTTCCAGTTCATGAATCAATTGAACGAGGGCTTGATCGGTAAATTGATTTGTGTAACTCGAGTTCTCAGATGTTTTTGCGTCTTGCATTGATAAAGTTCGAACTATTTAATTCTCGTGATCGGATATAATTGAGCTGGTGATTCTACCAGAATTAGTTCTGAAGTTTTCTTGTTTATAAGATATATTACAGCCTGCTTAAGTATCAGCTCTAGTGTGGTTTGTTCCAAAAACCATGAGTTTTGTGACCGCCCGAAACAGTGAATGATTGTGTAAAGTAATTTCTTGTGTTGATAACACTGAGTTATGTACGTGTTAAAGTTAGAGTCAGAAGATAAACGAGTCATTAACGGCAAAATCCAAGTAGCCTCTGATCATTCATTCTATGCAGATTCTACCTATAAAAAAACAGGCTTTTTCTACCAGAAAAAGTAAACATTCATTACTCGCATCTCACTATCGAAGCTTAAATCAACTACCCAGAATGCAAATAACCCCCATAAATAAATTATGATATCCACACTTGTCAAAGACTTGTTAGATCTACTTGATTCTGAAGGCATTACTTACTGTCACTGGAAAAGCAATGCAGCACTCGATCGTTCAGCTGATGGGCGAAATGATCTGGATTTACTGATAGAAAGGAGTGATGCTGCTAAATTTAAACGTTGTGTATTTTCCCTTGGCTTTAAGCATGCTCAAGCGCCATATGGTCCTGCTCGTATCCCTGGAATTGATGATTTTTTAAGTTTTGATTTTGAACTAGGGAGGTTCATCCACGCGCAAGCCCATTATTGTCTTGTTCTAGGACACGACACGACAAAAAATTATCGTTTGCCTGTCGAGCGAGCATTTCTTGCTTCCCGAACTCAAGACAAACAGTATGGTTTTCCAATTCCTTCGCCAGAATGGGAACTGGTAATTTTCTGTTTCAGAATGATTTTAAAATATTCATGGATTTCTGCCGCACTGACAAGCCGTTATCAGTTACCACCCAATGCGCTCAATGAACTTGAATATTTAAAAAAGCGAATAAACCCAGAAAATATCGATCAAATTCTAGTGGATCATTTCTCCTATATTGATAAAACACTGTTTAATTATTGCTTACAAACTATCGAACCGGGAAGCTCTAAAATCCGCTGGGGCTTAGCGCGTTATCGATTACGTTTAGCACTTGACTGTGCGTCACTAAGGGGACCGTTTCACACTACCTTGCTAGGCATGTGGCGACATCTTGCCAATGCTATACGATTGCGCACAGGTATTGGTGCCTTAAAAAGAGATCCTATGGAAGGAGGAATCGTTGTCGCTATTATGGGTGACTTTCCTGAAACACAAAATTTAATTGTGGAACTCAAAAACTGGTTAAAGCAAGCATACCACGTACAAATAGTCTCAACTCAAATACCAAAGATGGAATCTTTGTCGTCCGCAGAGGATAAGAAAAAGTTTCACCATAAGCTTTTATCTGCTTTTGAAAATAGCCTTTTAAGCCGAATATTTAGAGACGCGATACTTTATCGTCGAATGAGAAATACGCGGAGGCTGGCTGGAAAAGGAGTGATCGTTTTATTAGACGGAGAAGGAATTTCCCAATTCGCTTCAAAAGGAAAATCATTGCCTCCAAAAACAGCAAGTCTAGGCGACAAACCTGGCGACAGAACCATGGGTCAAATACAATCATATTATGATGAAAAAGGCATTACGCCAGACTTGGTTATCGTGCATAAGAAAAACATTGAGATTTCAAACAATATTCAATTAAAAAAATCTGGAGAAAAACAGCACATTACTCAACCACCGGCAACCTATCTGGAAGTCAATGCCGATGCATTACTACATGCGAAAAAATTTATATGGGACAATCTTTAATGCGTATCATCACCAGCTGATTCTGATTAAAAAACTCGATGAAGAATAAAAATAAAAAACCGAAATCCAAGCCTGTCACAGGTAAGGCCGTTAATCAAAACAAGCTGTTAAAAAAAGCTTATCTCAATGCTATCGCGTCCTTTTTAGATTTTTTTGCCCGCTTTCTTGTTAATTTCTTAATCACACCAATTTTGATAACCCAGCTCGGAAGTTCATTATTTGGGGTCTGGAAAATAATTGGTCGTTTAGCTGAATTTACAACGACAGCGAGTGGAAATAGTGGGCAGGCGCTCAAGTGGGTAATCGCCAATGCACAGTCGTCCGAGGATTATCAACAAAAAAGGCAACATGTAGCCAATGCTGTCGCCGTTTGGCTCTGTTTCGTGCCAGTATTGATATTGATCGGTACACTATTGGCCTGGTTTTCCCCAATGTTTATTGATATTGAGCCACAATATCATAATGCTGTACGCATCACTTTAGCGTTGCTGGTCGGTAACCTTGTAATAATGGGGGTAGGAAAAATCCCGGCTGCTGTTCTACAAGGAATGAACTTGGGATATCGGCGAATGGGAGTCGCTGCAGTACTGACTCTCCTATCCGGTTTTTTGATGTATTGGTTTTTAGAATTAGGCTGGGGACTCGTTGGACTAGCCCTGGCTCAAGTGATCGGTGGAGTTTTATCAGCGCTTTTATTCTATTTTGTTGTACGTAAAAATGTACCCTGGTTCGGCTGGACGAAACCCACCATTTCTGGAGCCAAACAGTTTTTCAATATCAGTATTTGGTATCTTGCCTGGACGCTAGTAAACAAAGTTATTTTAAATGGTGATTTAGTCATATTAGGCATTATCGCCACATCTGCTGACGCTGGAATATTCTCAGTTTCATCCTTTGCCGCTCAAAGCAGTGTTAACTTAATGGGTTTAGCAATTGCTGCAGCTATACCAGGTCTGGGTGGATTGCTAGGTGAAAAGAAGTTTGTTCAGGTTGCTGGTTTAAGACGAGAATTGATGACCTATGCTTGGCTTATTTCAATGGTGTTTGCCGGAATCATACTCTCGTTAAACCAATCTTTTGTTAATTTGTGGGTCGGGGCTGAAAATTATGCAGGTACTTTGGTTGATTTACTGATCGTGATCAGCAGTGCTCAGCTGGTATTAATTCGTAACGATGCATTCATAATTGACCTAACATTGAACATCAAACAAAAAGTTTTATTCGGTATCGTGTCTGTTATTACTACGATAGGGTTGGCAGCCTATTGGATTCCTCTTTGGGGAATTACAGGGCTATGTTTAGCAGTAGTTGCAGGACGGCTCATACTCAGTTTAGCCTACCCAATTCTTATTGGACGCTATCTTCAGCATCGAACCATTCGGATAACAACTGCTCTTAGATTTGCTATTGGCACGGCTTTGATACTGATTTCAGCAACATTACTCGGACTAGAACTTCATTTGGATAATTTATGGTATTGTGCTTTTTTAACAATACCAATTGCAGTTACGACATTGCTACTTTGCTCACTAAGTTTATACCCAGAAGAAAGGAAAACCCTGTTTAAACGTATCAATGTGTTTAATTTATGAGTATCTCAATATTCTTGCAAGGAAAGAATAGACTGCAATCTATCGGGCTTGCATTGTCATGAACACCAACCTTTAATAGAATTAGAATTGATACAAAACAGACATATGAACATGATAAAGGACTTTAAAATATACTATCTGACTCTATCGTCATTTGGTCTCATAGCGATATTTATTCTGCTCTCAGATTTCATAAATGTGCCAGTATTTGATGAGTTTTATACTGCCTCTGTGGTTAGCTTATTTGTTTATGTCTTTTCTATCATCGTCTTTTTATCAGTCTACAGATTCCCTGTTGTTTCCTTTCCCATCCTTTTTGTGATGGTATATGGCCTTTTTCATTTGAGCACAATGATACTCACAGTCACTGAAAGCTATGAAATAGCAGTTTCCAGATACGACTACCTCCATGTCCCCTCCTTAAAGATTGCAGCGGAAGTTGTCATATTGTCACTTGCTGGGTTTGTAATAGGCGCTGGGATGGCTAATAAACAATCAATTTTAAGTGGCATTCAATCAAGAAAAAATCGCAAAGCTGTTAGAGAAGTCGATTATACCAAAGCAGTTAATTTAATTGCTTTTGGACTCTATGGTTGCTCCATTCTTATCATTATGTACGTAACACTGACTGGTGAAGGCTTAAGTATTAGTATGAATCAGGGCTATCGTGCATTTGTCGACTGGAAAAACGGATCCAGCAGTCTTTCTCTAACACTATTTATGGCTGCTTTGAATTGGCTTCTACCTTGGTCAGTGCTAATGATCCTTGGTTGCGTGAAAAGTAAAAAACAATTAATTCTATGTGCCTTTTTAGCAGGTGCTGGAATCATTCTGATGGTATTAGCAGGAGACCGCACAGCACCCTTAAGTCTTTTCATTTTGTTTTTTGTTCGTCTTTACCTGCTAAAAGTAAATCTAAACTATGTAAAAATACTTCCAGTAATGGCCTTGGTATTTCTATTAATTCCTGTCTTGTCCATTATGAGACATGAAGGATCTAGCAGTTGGGACTCTGAATTCCTGGTAGATGCGATATTTCTTGAAGCAGGTGATTCCTTTAGAGTCGGCTTAAATCCAATTAGTGCCACACTCATTGAAACAAGTCTCACCTTCCAGAATCTGATGGGCACCGTCATGGTTGTACCCAAGCATGAGGAATTTAGATATGGTGTCGATTATTTGAAATCACTGATTGTAGGTGTGCCATTTAGTGGAAAATTCCTGGAAATATCTCCACCCGATAACTCACAATGGATTAAATCCTGGCTTTTTCCTCTACAAATGGCTGGACCTGGATTTAGCATTTCTGCCGAAATATATCTTCAATTTGGTAATGTTGGAGTATTTTTCTTTTTCTTTGGTTTAGGCTATGTACTAACCTATGGATGGTTTTATGTTTGTGCTAATGCAAACAGACAGCAGATTGTCATGTATCTGTTGATTATTATGCAAGTTATTTTATCCTGGGTAAGAAATGAGTTCACATCCACTGTACGACCCATAGTATGGTGTTGGATTCTAGTGTTTGTATTAGTACCCATCGTACAAAAGTTATTGTTTGATAACAAGTCAAGAAGCCAGGTTATACCTCGTTTCAAGCCAAATCATTGAATTTGTCAATCAACAATAAATAAAGTATTTTTATTTCTTAATTAAAAGAATCCATTACTTTATAAATTATAATTCTAAAACCAATCATGCATATTTACCTATGAATCTTTCCATACTTAGAACCGGACTACGAAATTTTATTTCTTCCTACCCCAGTGTGTATTTTTCTATTGCTAGGCCTAGCAATGATCCACGTTTAATTAATTCTGAAACAGAAATTGTGATTGAAGGATTTCCACGATGTGGAAACAGTTTTGCGGAAGCTGCTTTTCGCGTCGCACAAGCCAAAGAGGTTCAAATAGCTCATCATAGCCATGCGTCAGCCCAGATTATTCGAGCACACAGACAAGGAGTTCCATGTATTGTTGTTTTCCGACCGCCAGAGAATGCCGTCACATCACTCCTTCATAAATATCCCTCACATACAACAACAATTCGTCAGACAATTAACCAGTACATCCGTTTTTATCAAGACATCTTACCCTATAAGGAAAGTTATATTCTTGCCAGCTTTGAATCCGTAACCAATGATTATGGAATTGTGATCGATCTGTTAAACAATAAATTCAACAGTCAGTTTAGTCGTTTTGAACATACAGAAAAAAATGTAGAACGAGCATTTGAACTTGTTGATCAACTGACTCTAGAGCGAACTGGAAATGCTGCAACAGATTACAGCCCAAGCCAATCATCATCAGATGAGCTTGTCTCTAGAAGAGAAATTCTTGAGCAAATTAAGCATGATGTGAAAACACTGGAAAAAACAAGGCTGAATGAAGCCAACCAAGTTTATGAAAAATTGGTTGAAAATCAAGATTGCTAGTCACATCATGACACTGTCAACTCGGCATTGGACTTAAAATAATTACGAAAGCGAAAAAGCTTCTTCTCTTTTCCATCAATAAAAAATACTTCATCACCCCGTCGCAGTATCAACTCAAACGCGCTCTCTCCTTTCGGCGAGGGCGTCATCCAACTATGCAGATAAACCAATCCACCTGCTGGGATTTCTTCACCTTCTAAGCGCTCTGTAATCCGGTTCAGGATATTGATACCACTAATAACGGTACCATTGCCAGCCAATGGTACCCGGCTGATGAGTCGCATACCTGGCCAAAATTCTTTCTCATAATCAAACCCGCCACCCAGGTTTTTCGCGGTTTCAGTGGCTATTGCATCATAACTGACATCCCCGACAACAATAACCGTCCAGTTCAAATTCTGATTTAGCTGCATCGCTTCAAGGTAATCTGGATGTTTTGAGTCGCTCATTCTGAGCATTAAGGCACGTTGTTCAACCTCGTAAGGTATTTTCGAAGACCAATCAAAACCAAAATACACGATGGGACCATTGAGATCTAATTGCTGAATTTCTCTGATGAGGACATCCTCTGCTGGCTCAGCGAGACTCTTCCTTATTCCCATATAACCCAAGCTAACAAGAATCGCAGACACAACTGTCAGACAGTAAAACCAGGTAACAGCCTTCGCAGAGAACTTTTGGCGCAAGCAACTCATCGATAAAACAAAGGCCGCGATTAGAAAGAAACCATTGGCAAACAAATAGTAATCATGGCGAAAATGGAGATTCGAAAACACAATTGGTGCACTAAAATAGCCTCCCAACGCCACGAGTAACCACAGCATAGGAGCTTTTACAGTTTTTTCCTTGAACGCTGACCAGCCGACTCCAAGTAAAACAAACGGCACCAGCACAGCAACGAAGCCAAAAATCAAGAGCCACTGCTTTACAAAAATCACACACCAGACGTCCAATGACAGTTTCTGCGAAAGCGAGCCATAGGCCCATTCTGATAATCCTTCCGAGGTCAATCTACGTGTGAGCGGATTCTCCAGCTTAATTGCATCGCAGAATCTCACCCAGATCAATGCCGCAACCAATGGTCCCATCACAGCAATTCCAGAAACTAATAAGTTGACAAAGGCATTCTTAACATTGTCCTTTTTTTTCAAACCGATCAAAAAATCCAAGCCAGTAGCCATAATAATGACACCGGCAAAGGGTGCCCATGTGGACGGTTTGGAAAGCGCAGTCAATATTCCGAAGGCACAAGTCAGCGCAAGTACGCCAAATGAGAATTGTGATCGCAAACACAAAAATGACCACAGATAACCGAGTGCAAAAAATAGCGCAAAAGATTCGATTAAAAATGTCGTCGAATACGCAGAGAAAATTGGTGCGCCAGCAAGCAGGGCAAGAAGCCACAAACGATCATTGCGTTCAAGTGGTGATAGTCTGGAAATAAGAAAAGCCATCCACAAACAGCCGCCCCAAAAAGCCAGACTCAGGAGCCTCCCTGCCCAACGCAACACATGGATATCAGTTCCCCCCAACTTTGAGGCGATCCATTGAAAGAGCGGAAACTCCATCGGCACAGCCCATGGCTGCCCGAGAACTGGCACCTCATATGCGAGGAAAGAACTTTCACCTTTTGCCATGTAATACGAGGAAATTGCTGTATGTGCCTCACGAAACGGTGTCAGTGAGAAATGATCTGACGCACCAAAAAGCGAATATGCGTAAAGCAACGCTAATAACAGACTAATTCCAATTCGGAACTTATTCACATACTTAGGCATAAGAATCCATGATTTCCAGAGGTATCGCAGGCTCTAAGACCTATGCTTCAAAATCGAATCGCTCCACACGAGGATTTCAAGAAAACCAAAATAAAATATTAAGTTGGCAATTCTATATATATAACTATAGACACAAAGCAGGGTTTTATAAGGGAGTAATCATAATAATTTAAGAGTGGGATGTGGCAGAGTAAAATTGAACCTGCATCGTTTAACCGACGCAGGTTCAGCACACTAGCCACAGAATATTGGCGAGTATAGTGAGTGAAAAAGTGCCTATCCATTAGACTCACGAATACAACACTAGCAGATCAAATGTCAGTGAATGTTACAACACGGACAGCCACTTATCGGCTTACTTGGCGTTCAGTTCATAAACTAAGCTCTGTTTTATAAAATCGTTCTTTGGTTAGCTGAAATAAGCTACCGATGCCAGAACTGATGCATTGGTACCAAATATGAAAATGGAAAATTCCCTCTTAGAAACGATATGGTCAAAAACAAGTCGACTGCAAAGTCTTTGAAATTGGTGCGTTTTTCCGATACTTCTCGTTAAACAGTGTGACTATTCGCCTCGAACTATCGAAAAAACACTCTCAATTTAAAAACTATTCGCTTTCCGTTTTTTGACCAGACTGCTTTTTAGACCTACTTGATAATGTATTCAACAAATAGTCGCGGTGCTGCATCTGGATTCCCATCGTATGATACTGCTTCGCGCTTGCCTGTTCCAGAAATAATCATGGCAAGTGCATTATCTTGATCCCAGCCAGGTCGATCAATAATTTCCTGAATGATTGATGCAAGATTTGGTGTACGCTGTTTAAAACCAGATTCATTTGTTTTTGACCAGGCTTGCGGAGACCAGGATACACGGGAAGATGTCGTTCGCGCAGACGACACATCAAATGCTACTTTTTTAAATACAGAAGCATCATCTTCTGCCTTGCCTTTGATAACAAGATTTGTTTTCTTCGAGCCAACGCTTTCAGCTGTGAACTGGATAGAAGCATTGGTAATGATTGCACCCTTTGGAATACTCACCGAAGTAAAGCGCATTCCGATGGTTTGGTTGCCTCCGGAACGAACCAGGTCGAGATCACCACTACCGATAATGACTTTTCCTGATGCTTTTTCTTCGACATCATCGTTACTGGATGATATCTGTATTTCCAAATTTGCTTTAACAGGATCAGCTTTAACAACTTCCGGCTCAATCGTTACTTGAATGGTTTTAGAAGTGGCTAAGCCATCGCTATCGGTACTTGACGCAGTAATAAGATGAGTCCCCTGCGAGAGGCTTGCGGAAACAGAACCGCCTTTACCAAGCAATCCGTCGAGATTGGATGACCAGCTCAAACTTGCTGATAAATCACCATCGTTATCATCATCGCTTGAGCCAATAAAATTTATTGCGTCACTAACGGTAGCCTTTAAGCCATCAACTGGTCCCTGAATTGATAACTTGGGTGCGTTATTTGTTGTGCTTACAACAGTATTTGTAACATATTCAACATGCAGAATCGGTGCTGCATTTGAATTACCGTCGTATGAGATTGCTTCGCGCTTACCTGTCCCAGAAATAATAACGGTCAATGCATTCTTTTGATTCCAGCCGGATCGATCAATAATCTCCTGAATGACTGATGCAATACTTGGTGTGCGCTGTTTAGATCCTGATTCATTGATTTTTGACCAGGCTTGTGGTGACCAGAGTACATTGGCTGATGTTGTTGGTGCTGACGAGACATTAAAAGCAACCTTTTTAAACGTTGCAGCATTATCTTCTGCCTTGCCTTTGATAACAAGATTGGTTTGCTTCGATCCCACGCTTGCAGCGGTAAACTGGATAGAAGCGTTGGTTATTGTTGCACCTTTTGGGATGTTCACAGCGTTAAAGCGCATTCCGATGGTTTGGTCGTCACCGGAACGAACCAGATCGAGATCACCACTGCCAGTGATGACTGTGCCAGATTTTTTTTCTTCGACATCATCGCTACTCGTTGATATTTGAATATCTATCGAACTTGTTTCCGCAGTTGTTACTACTACGGGATCAACTTCTTCGACTTCGCGAATTGATGGGGTTTGAGTATCCGGCGCTGTTACTGTTATTTCTGTTTCATTACTCTCAACTCCACAATGTCCCGCTGCGGCAACAATAGAATCAAGATAAACTTCAAGGTTAGTATAACCAGGTGTACTTAAATCAACACTATTGCGATCACTCGCTTTGTTCGGATTGAGCCCATTAGCTAATTCCCAGTTATCAGGCATACCATCACGATCTGTGTCAGTTAGCTTGATACCTCTCGCAATAGAACCCAGACCTCCAACATCATCTGGAGAATCTATTATTCCACCAGTGCGATTAATCACATTATTAATCACTCGCCAATCAACATCATCTCGCGCAAGTGAGGATCCTGCATGCCCGAGAACTTCCTGATAACCGCCATTTGCAGATAAGACAGGAGTAATTACAGGAAATGGGAATGCGTGGCTTAAGACTTCACCAGAGTCATACCCAAGAAAAGCTTCACCGCCAACGAGCAGTCCATCATGGACATTATCTTTATCTATATCCATATAATTACCGGCAATATAAATGTAGAAATCACCTTCATCCTTGTTCTCTTCATGCATGGCTGTATGAAGATTCTTTGATACCGTACTGGGCCCTGCAATAAGATAGTTGTTAACATAATTCATCTTGGTTTGAGGTCGTCCTGAATGACCACTGCGGACACCCCAGTCATATACAACATTATTCACAAAATCCATCGCCATAAATCTACGATCTTTTTCAGCCTGCCCCGCATCTAAATACGGTTGACCTCCCACGACTGGATTACGCATGTTGTTATGTGCAAGAAGGTTTTGGTAGATGGTATAGCCCCCATTGCCATTTGCGAGTTCACTGTCTGTCACACCAGCAAAAAACAACACTCCTCGGCTGTGAGGACCCTTTTGATGAAAGGAGTTATATAACCCTTCTGAAATAATTGAATGTTGAATGGTAATATTCTTGGATTGAGTAATATCAACTGTTTCATCCATACTCCATGACGCTGAAATATGGTCTAAAATCAGACGGTTGACATTCTCAGCAAAGATGGCATCTCCTCCTGCGCCACCTAGGTTCTTATTGCCCTTTCCATTATTTCCGCCGTCGGGGTCTCTGGCATTATAATCACCAACACGAAATCGTATGTATCGGATAATAACGTCCGATCGATTAACAATATCAAAAGGATATCCGGCAAGTGTAATTCCACCGCCTGGGGCAGTTTGTCCTGCAAGTGTAATATTGTCAGTTTTTAGTTTCAGTCTGGAATTCAGTTTGATAATACCGCCAATATCAAATACAACGGTTCGTGGTCCATTAGCAGAATTTATTGCATGGCGCAGAGTACCCTGTGAACCATCATCTGAGAGTTTTGTCACATGATAAACATCACCGCCACGCCCTCCAGTCGCAGTGGCACCGAAACCTTGAGCACAAGCAAATGCTTTCAGCTGATTGTTCGCATACGCTGTTCCAACAAAGTTCATCATTAGGCAAACCAGCACAAGTATACAACGTATACTCAATGGCTTAGCCAGGTTTACCAGTCGTTTTGATACTGAAGAAGATTCATTGCCATACAGTAAATTTTCTGTAGGCATTGACTTAAATGAAATAACAAAATTTGTACTTTGGTGAGTCAATGTTTGTGCCTCGTTTTTGACTAAAGATAGTCAAAAGATAGTCAAAAAAAACGAGAACTGTTGAGAGCTAACGCACAGAATCAACATTGAATGGGCAAACCATCTATAGATAATCTTAATCTGTGAAGTTGTTGTTCATAAACCCAGGTGTATTTAAGCTGTCTGCCAAGCCCTTAAAATTGGCGCATTTTTCCGATACTTTCTGTTAAATAGTGTTAGATATTCGTCTCGAACCATCAAAAACGCCCTCAATTCAGAAACTTTTCGCTTCGACTTTTTTGACCAGACTGCTTCTCAACTGACTGTCTCAAAAAAGAGACAGTAATAAATATTTGCCTCATGCCCCCTAAGATTCAACACTCTCCAACTCTTCATATACAATTAAACTTTTTATTTTTTATTGTTTTTCAGTAATTTATTAGATCCAACGAACAAAGGAACATATTGTTTAACTAAAACCTCGCTGCCACAGAGCCACACGGGCGTATTTTTATATTTTATTGATATATAACAATATTATGTATTAATACAGTTTTGCCAAGTGGCAATCACGCATCTTTACAATCAGATTATTATCATATTTTTTTAAAATAGATGTCCCTTATCAGCGACACTAATTGATAGCATTCATCCTTCATTTTATTCTATCTTCTTGATTCATATGTATTGGCATATTTTCTGCTCACGACTAGTTCGGATACTTGTATCAGGAATTAAATTTTAATGAACTTATTCACTTGAAACGGCTCTTATTGAGCGGTTAGTTATCATTTGAAACTTGAAGTACTCTCAATTGTCCCTATATACGAATTGCATTACATAGTTGCGTGGCATCTATGCAAGCGTTTTTGTGTTTTGGCTTTGAAATCAGAAACCTCAGGTTAGTTTCAAATTTATTTAACAGTTACAAGTACGATCACATTTGGAAAGCGTATTTGACCTTAAACAACTGGCAACGACTAAGAACCAGTTCAAGATCTTAATGGGTGCAACACAAGGCAACAGCGGACAAGAAAGCACAGCATACTGGAGTATGTGGGGGCATTTTGAGTTCAGTTTCAACACTGTAGCACGCCATTCAGCGAGATCTTGAACCGATTCCAAACAGACAACTCAGTTATAGATAATTTTGGTTTAATAAAGGAAACATCTTATTTCTCCAGAAATGATCTAGTCATATACACAAAGAAATAAAGAAAAATTGTGTCATTAATGCAAGAGGAAACTAAAAACAATGATTAAACAAAGTATATTTTGGAAAGACTCTACTCGTGTCTTCTGCGGTGTTGTATTAGCTTGCATCACTATGGGGATCATTTCGAGTCCAGCTTATTCGGCCAGTCAACTAAAAGCTTTTTCCTGTGCCCAGGGTTTCGGCGCCACTGCGACTGGGGGTCGTGGCGGTGATGTTTATCATGTGACAAAACTTTCGGATTATGACTCGTCAATACATTCGGAGAGTGGTTTCAAAGGAACATTGCGATACGGTATCGAGTCAGCCACTGGCCCGAGAACAATCGTGTTCGACGTAGGCGGGAACATAAAACTGAAAAATTGGCTTCATATACGTAATGATCAGCTCACGCTTGCCGGTCAAACAGCACCTGGTGGTGGAATAACAATCAGTGGCTATCCAGTCGCTGTGAACAATGTTTCCGATATTATCATTCGTCACATGCGCTTTCGCATAGGGAGTTTCAATGTTATCAATCCAAACGGTGGAAATAACAACAATAAGAAGCTAAACGGTGACGGTGCTGATTCAATTACTGTTATTGGCTCTGATCGCATTATCATGGATCATATTTCTGCCTCATGGAGCGTAGATGAGGTTATTGATATTAACACTTCAGAAAATATCACCCTTCAGAACTCAATCATTGCCAATAGTTTAAATGATTCGTTGCATCCCGAAGGAGCTCATAGCAAAGGAATTCTTGCCACAGGAAATACAACCAAACAAAAACTGGAGAATGGTGAGGGTGGA
The DNA here is from genome assembly GCA_965224565.1 of Methylococcales bacterium. Lineage (GTDB taxonomy): Bacteria > Pseudomonadota > Gammaproteobacteria > Methylococcales > DRLZ01 > DRLZ01. Next base: position 2,986,278 of record CBDCZN010000002.1, read on the forward strand.
TACACTTTCTACCGAAATCTTATAGCGCACCATGATAATAGGAGTCCAATGCTTGATGGCAATCCACCAGCATGGATGGGTGCTGAGTTTGTAAACAATGTTGTTTATGACTGGGGTAAGCGCAGCGGTCATAACAACATACCCAATGTCATGATGAACTATATCAACAACTATCTAGTCGCTGGACCCAGTTTAAAGCCTACCGATGCTGACAATATTAAAACAGCGATGCGAAGAGCCAGTGGAAGTGGTGATTTCTTCATTTACTACACCGGTACTTTCATGGATGTGGATCGGGATAGTGACCATGACGGACAATTAATTGGAGATCTGGCATTTAAAGCCTTCAAAGACAATGAACGCTTAAGTGAACGACTGCCATTCCCCACAACTAACAATATAGATTCCGCAGAAGCTGCTTATCAAAAAGTTCTCAAGAATGCCGGCGCCTCACTGAATAGAGACAGCAGTGATCGCAAGGTTATCGATGATGTCAAGAGTCGCTCTGGAGGCTTAATCAATACTCAGACTGTTGATGGAGGACTAGTGACTCTTTCTGTGGGAACAAAGCCCGTCGATTCTGATAAAGATGGCATGACAGATAGCTGGGAACAACAAAATGGGCTGGATCCCAATGATGCAACTGATCGAAATGGGACTGATCTAAGTTCAGTTGGCTATACAAATCTGGAAGTTTATCTGGATTCTATTACTGCATCAGCTGGAGACTGCGCTTTAGACTCGCCTGAAGCGATTGATCCTCCTGTCGTTGATGAAGAGGAACCAACTACAGTTGATGAGCCTGTCGTTGATGAAGAGGAACCAACCACAGTTGATGAGCCTGTCGTTGACGAAGAGGAACCAACCACAGTTGACGAACCTGAAGTGATTGATACTGTTGTTGATGAAGAGGAGTCAACTACAGTTGATGAGCCTGAAGTCGTTGATCCTCCTGTTGAGAATGAGCCTATTCCAGTATCCAGCTCAACTCAAACAGAAGATGGCACAACACTGATTCAAGCACCGATTGCGAATAGTCATGACGATGCTGAAGAAAAGGAGAATGGCTTAGTTGTCGTCAGAAGCATCGATATCGATTTGATGCGATCAGGCAGCAATCAAGCTGTAGGCTTACGCTTCGAAGGATTGGATATTCCCAACAGCGCAACAATTGTAAATGCGTCAATTCAGTTTTCGACAAGCCACGATAGATCTGAAACGACTTCTTTAACCATAGAGGGTGAAAATACAGATAACGCAGAAGCGTTCACCCATTCTATTCAAAAGAATATAACAGCGAGACCAAGAACTGACGCTGCCGTATTCTGGGATCCTGCTCCATGGGATGCAATTGGTGATGCCGGAGTAGATCAGCAGAGTCCTGACCTAAGTGCAATATTTCAGGAGATCATCGATCGTCCAGGTTGGTCTGGTAATAATGCTATGGCGTTGATTATCACAGGGAATGGAAAACGCAACGCATATTCTTACGAAGGTAATCAATCTAAAGTTCCCGTTCTTCATATTGAGTATCAAAATGACGGTATTGTAGAAACAAGCAGTCTTGATGAAGACAATACTGTTATCGAAGTTGATGCTCCTATTGAGGATGCTGCCGTTATTGAAGATAATACTTCAACTGAAAATGTCCTCTTTGATTAATTTTCTATGAAATAGTTGGACATTTTGGCGGCATAATTCACTTGTGAATTGTCGCTTCTAAATATCAAGCCAAACCACCGACTAATACTGGTGGTTTGGCTTTTTTAATGCACCTCTAATAACTGTCTTTTTATAGCCCGATTTCAGCGCTGGATGGTTTTCTGCGATCCTCATATATTCCATTTCTCGAAAATCATCCGCCTTGAACGCGAACAAAAACCCTAATGATTAGAGTCACCCTTTCGTTATTGAGTTCTAAAGGAAGTAAAACAGAATGGAGTATCTTTTGGCTTTGAGATATCAAAGAAGCTGTCTGGATAAAAATAAATCGGTAAAATTGACCAGATTTCCTTGATTGTTTTCGCTACGTTTGCTTTTAGCCAGACAGGTTCTTAAAAACTCAACGTCCAAACGTTTGTCTTTCCTCAACAAGTAGATGTTTACAAAACACAGATATACTCTTCTCACATGAAAATCTAGCATTTTGTGTGCGTGATATTTTGTGGAGAGCAAGACGGAAAATCTTAGCTGTAGTCACTCTACAGCAAGGTTTTTCAACGCAGTTATCCGCAAAAAAGTGCGTGCACAGAATGCTAGATTTTCATGTGCGGAGAGTATAACAACCGCAAAACCGTGATTTTAGTCACCGATAACCTTGTATAGCTTTTTTCGAATTGTCTTTTGATCGAAGATGGAAAGATAAGATTGGCGTGCATTTTGTGCCATAGATTCCCAAATATCCATATCAGCTAATTTCAACAATGCCTCACCAATTTGTTCAGGTGAGTTTTTATCGATTAGAAAACCGTTACTGCCATCAAAGACGTATTCTGTTATTGAAGCATGTCGTGTTGTAATGACCGGCGTTGCTGCATTCAGAGATTCAATAATGGATCTAGGTTGAGCTTCAATCGGGTAAAAAGTTGGCAAAACAAAAACATCAGACTTCGCTAACAGAGCTTTGACTTTTTTCCTGTCTTTAATAGCACCATAGACTTCTACCTGATCAGCAATACCAAGAGCTGCTATTTTCTCTAGGAAAACAACCTTATCCTTTTCACTAGGCCAACTTCCAACAAAATGGGCTACCCAATTCACAGGCAACTTGCTTTCACCCAATGCATCCAGCAAATCCATATATCCTTTGGATAAGTGCATATTGCTCAAAAAAAGGATATTAAATTGTTCTCTATTCTTGTGTGCGGATAACTTTTTGTTAATTTCGTCATCATCAAAACAAACATCTTCATCAATATAATTTGGGATCACGACTCGTTTACCATTGGGAATCAATTTAGACGCCCTCTGGGACAAATTCTCGCCAAGAAAAATAAAGTAGTCAGTTTTTTCAATGAATCGTCTAGACAATCCTTTCATTCCTGTGACTGCAAGAATGTCATGAAAATTACCATTGCGAACATGACAAACTATATTGCCAACATAGGGTCTTACTAGCAATACGATTAAGGCATCTCTAAAATGCCCTAGCTTAGAAGCTGCAGGAACCATGTAAAAACTGTCTGGGCGTTTTGACTTGACTAATCTAAGAACCACAAAAAGTTTGTACAGTGTCTTGATCGCGCGTACAAGCCTGAATTTACCACCTTCATCTATTTCCCGGTTATTATCGAGTAATTCGAGAGTTGTTATGTCTAGATCCTGCTTAAGTAGATCATATACTAGCTTAGAGCCTATTGTTTCTCCGCAAAAAGGTGGGGGAAACCGACAAAAAAACAAAACTGTTTTCTGGTTTGATTTCATAGTAGTTTAGTATTTAATTGCATTTAATATATCCTGTAGCTTTGACTCTGGTATTCGGCTCATCATATGTGTTCTGCTGGGAGTAATTATTTAGATACTTCAATAATACTCTCCACTAATGATGGCAGAGAAAACTTTTCCAAAATGACTTTATCACTATCTGATAAATCGTGAACATCCGCATGTAAAAACTCCAGCAAACTTTCTTCTATGTTGTTTTCCCATGAATAACAAAGCACCGATCTCGAATAATCTCTCAGCAGAACATCAATCTCTCCACCTTTGTCAGTGATACAAAACAACTTCGTACCCGCCGCTAGAATATTGGGTAACTTGGAAGGAAATGCACCTCCCGATGTCCCCATATCCTGTGGAATCACCTGGATTGTTGATCTTGCTATTAATTCGGGTAAAGCATCTTCATCAACAAGAGGATAAAAATGCAGGCGCTCGTGAGTATACTGAGATTTGATTCGATCAAACACAATACCTTGAGAGAAAACAAACGCATGCACCTGATGGTCATTTTCCAGCAACTTAATAAACAATTTGATCAATTTATCTGGAGCTTGTTTTTCGCCAAGCGCACCAGAATAGACTACGGAAGACTCCACACCTGAAAAAATATGATCCAGTCTATGCTCACTATTATTGATATCAATAGTTACAAAGGGATACCTGACAATCGTATTTTCTTCTGAAATGGAATATAGCTCACGCGCTGCACTCTTCATGTTTTCGGATAAAAATATCAGATCGTTGCAGGCTTTATAGGAATAACCTTCGATTAAATGGATACCCTTCATGATTATTGAGCTGACTAATCCCATCTCAGGCTTGGCCATCACGCCTTGAATATCATGGACGATACCAATAACACGAGTCTTTTTTGAACGTAGCAGAGGAATTAGCAATGCAACAAAATTTGGTGGGAAAACGAAAATAATTGAATCATACTGTTTACGAGAGAAAACTGAATGACGAAAAACAAAAAACAGCATCCATAGCTCTAGAATAAAACGCCTGATCAAAGGTTTTTTGGGATATCTAACAAACTGTCCCCCTCTAATTATCTTCACATTGTCTAATGTCTCATGAGAGACTTCAGGCTTCCACTTAGGATACAAAGGATGAGAACAAATCACCTCTAGCTCGCAACCCGAGTCAGCAAGTGCTTTTACTAAATAGGTATTATACTTACCTGTGGAGATCAATTCTGGAAAAAAAAATGGGGAAATATATAAGATCTTACAAGAATTAGGCATATGCTCCCTTTAGAACAATAGTAGTATCGAATTATTTTTTAATTCACCATCACAAGCATGGTGAGTCGCTGATTGATGCAACAACAATCAGTGACCGGAAAGCCTAACAATACCATAGACACATTGCCGTTTTTAAATCGGCTCTTGCGAAATTAGTCTACCCTCATGCTCAATGTTTAGGCTGTGTTAGAACGATTGCTGGCTTATCAAGGCTATTAAAATTACATAAACTCCACATGAAGCACAGGCGCAGCTGCTGCATTCGCCTCAAACGAAGTCGCTTCACGCTTGCCAGTTCCTTCTACAATAATCGAGAGTGAATTGTTGCTGTTCCAACCTGCCCGACCCACGATTGCTTGAATAATCGATGCAATATTTGGTGTGCGCTGATCAACACCGGCTTCACCAACGACTGTCCATGCAATCGGTGACCACGGTACACTTCCCGTCGTTGGTCTACTCGATACATTATTATTGACCTTAATAAAGGTCGAAGCATTGTCCGCTGCTTCTCCTTTCAACGTCAATGTGGTTGTTCCTGACTGTGTGCCTGATGCAGTAAACTGAATATAGGCATCAACAATTGTGGCTCCCTGCGGAATCGTTAGGCCATTAAAACGCATACCAATCGTTTGATTGCCTCCTGATGCAACTAAATCCAGATCCGCACTCCCAACAATAACATTTCCGGCAGGTTTTTCTTCAACATCATCACTGCCTGAATTAACTGGAATCGAGAGTGTTGTTGTCCCACCTCCTGAAGCAAGAACAGTAACCGTAATCACATCCGAACCTGTCAAGCTACCACTATCACTCGCTGTTGCGGTGATCGTATGGGTTCCTTCCGACAATGCTGTGGTTGAAAAAGAGCCACCTGTACCAATCGTTCCATCAAGATTAGAATTCCAGATCAAACTTGCTGTCACATCACCATCTTCTGAATCGGTGCCGGTTCCAGTAAAACTAATGCTATCGCCTACCGTAAAACTCGCTCCATCAGCTGGTGTACTAATTGATGCTGCGGGTGGTTGATTGCCTGCGACATCAGCAAATTCCACATGAAGTACAGGCGCAGATGCTGCATTCGCCTCAAACGAAGTCGCTTCACGCTTGCCAGTTCCTTCTACAATAATCGAGAGTGAATTGTTGCTGTTCCAACCTGCCCGACCCACGATTGCTTGAATAATCGATGCAATATTTGGTGTGCGCTGATCAACACCGGCTTCACCAACGACTGTCCATGCAATCGGTGACCACGGCACACTCCCCGTCGTTGGTCTGCTCGATACATTATTATTGACCTTAATAAAGGTCGAAGCATTGTCTGCTGCTTCTCCTTTCAACGTCAATGTGGTTGTTCCTGACTGCGTGCCTGACGCAGTAAACTGGATATAGGCATCTACAATTGTGGCTCCCTGCGGAATCGTTAGGCCATTAAAACGCATACCAATCGTTTGATTGCCTCCTGATGCAACTAAATCCAGATCCGCACTCCCAACAATAACATTTCCGGCAGGTTTTTCTTCAACATCATCACTGCCTGAATTAACTGGAATCGAGAGTGTTGTTGTCCCACCTCCTGAAGCAAGAACAGTAACCGTAATCACATCCGAACCTGTCAAGCTACCACTATCACTCGCTGTTGCGGTGATCGTATGGGTTCCTTCCGACAATGCTGTGGTTGAAAAAGAGCCACCTGTACCAATCGTTCCATCAAGATTAGAATTCCAGATCAAACTTGCTGTCACATCACCATCTTCTGAATCGGTGCCGGTTCCTGTAAAACTAATACTATCGCCTACCGTAGAGCTCGCTCCATCAGCTGGTGTACTAATTGATGCTGAGGGTGGTGTATTTCCAGCAGCCGTAATCGTGATCGAAATGGTATCCGAACCTGTCAAGCTACCACTATCACTCGCTGTTGCAGTGATCGTATGGGTTCCTTCCGACAATGCTGTGGTTGAAAAAGAGCCACCTGTACCAATCGTTCCATCAAGATTAGAATTCCAAATCAAACTTGCTGTCACATCGCCATCTTCTGGATCTGTGCCGGTTCCTGTAAAACTAATGCTATCGCCTACCGTAAAACTCGCTCCATCAGCTGGTGTACTAATTGATGCTGCGGGTGGCTGATTGCCTGTGACATCTCCATACTCCACATGAAGCACAGGCGCAGATGCTGCATTCGCCTCAAACGAAATCGCTTCACGCTTGCCAGTTCCTTCTACAATAATCGAGAGTGAATTGTTGCTGTTCCAACCTGCCCGACCCACGATTGCTTGAATAATCGATGCAATATTTGGTGTGCGCTGATCAACACCGGCTTCACCAACAACTGTCCATGCAATCGGTGACCACGGCACACTCCCCGTCGTTGGTCTACTCGATACATTATTATTGACCTTAATAAAGGTCGAAGCATTGTCCGCTGCTTCTCCTTTCAACGTCAATGTGGTTGTTCCTGACTGTGTGCCTGATGCAGTAAACTGAATATAGGCATCAACAATTGTGGCTCCCTGCGGAATCGTTAGGCCATTAAAACGCATACCGATCGTTTGATTGCCTCCTGATGCAACTAAATCCAGATCCGCACTCCCAACAATAACATTTCCGGCAGGTTTCTCTTCAACATCATCACTGCCTGAATTAACTGGAATCGAGAGTGTTGTTGTCCCACCTCCTGAAGCAAGAACAGTAACCGTAATCACATCCGAACCTGTCAAGCTACCACTATCACTCGCTGTTGCGGTGATCGTATGGGTTCCTTCCGACAATGCTGTGGTTGAAAAAGAGCCACCTGTACCAATCGTTCCATCAAGATTAGAATTCCAGATCAAACTTGCTGTCACATCACCATCTTCTGAATCGGTGCCGGTTCCAGTAAAACTAATGCTATCGCCTACCGTAAAACTCGCTCCATCAGCTGGTGTACTAATTGATGCTGCGGGTGGTTGATTGCCTGCGACATCAGCAAATTCCACATGAAGTACAGGTTCTGTAGGTACATTTGCCTCAAATGCATAAGCATCGCGCTTACCGATGCCAGTAACGATAAGTGCTAACGAATGACTACTAACCCAACCGTTACGATCCACTATTTCTTGAATAATTGATGTAAGATCCGATGTTCTTTGATTAACACCCGCATCACCGATTGTTGTCCATGGCGCTGGAGCCCACGAGACACTGGCTGTCGTTCTTGATCTGGTCGAGATATTGCCATTGACGTTATTAAAAGTTGTAGCATTATCCGTTGCTTCACCCTCCAAAATCAAAGAAGTTGCTTCAGAATGCACTCCTTTCGCAGTAAACTGGATATAGGCATCTACAATTGTGGCTCCTTGCGGAATATTGATTCCATTGAAACGCAGACCGACTGTTTGCTCTTCTCCAGAACGCACTAAATCAAGGTCTACACTCCCGATGATAGTGTTACCTGCAGATTGTTCTTCAGCATCATCACTCCCTGCTGAAATAGAACTCAATATTGTTGTTGTTTGAGTACTAGCCGGAAGTACAGTAACAGTTATTTCATCGAAGTCACTCAATTGCGAATCATCAACAGTCAGACGAAAAACATAGGTTCCATCTATCGGAAAGATGACTTCTGTATCCTCGGTATTCGGATTTACAATCGTCGCAGTATCCGGTCCACTCTGTTGAGTCCAAGTGCTAGTAACCAGAAACGGAGGATCCGGTAACCCATCGTCACTATTGGAACCGTCCAGGTTTGCAGTCGCTGGCAATATAATGGCCTGATTTGATCCTGCATTCGCCGTAGGAGCAAGATTAACCAGTGGAGGAATAGACATTTCGAATAATCTTCCATCATTTTCACCGGGATCAGCTGTATTATCGACTCCGCGATCTACAATATAGAGGTTCATAGTATTAGGATCTTGACTACCTGGAGCCAGACTAAGACCTGCAGGCTTAATAGCTCCTGCGGCAGAAATATCACATGTCCTTACCACTGTTCCAGAAAGCTTTATTTCAGTAAGCACAGTAGCATCTTGCCCAACGACATAGAGAAAACCATTGTCGTTGTATACGATACCTTCGGGATCAAGCAGACCTAGACTCGTCGTGTCAAAATTTGACACAGAATCATCACCAGTGGGTGGAACACCATCGAATACACCGTTAACCCCGGAATCAAGCCTGTAGATTTCACGAGCCAGACCATCAGCGATAAACAATGCTTTTTGTCCTGCGCCGAGATCAGCAAAAGAAATACCTTCAGGATCTGTACTACCAAAATCCGTTGTTAAAAACCTTCGAATAAGATCGAAATCGAAGGTCGGAGTCGAGCTACGCATGACTACATCAACATGTTTGCTATCATCTTCCGAAAAGAAAAAGTGACCAGTAGCAGGATCAATGGTTGCCCCGGTTGGTTCGGAATTAAACCTTCCATCTGGGGTGGAATTAAAAGGTATGGTTGTAGCGGTAGAAACAAGGTTTCCAGACAAATCCGTCTCAAAAATGTTAAAACCGGTATATAAAGCCGGTAATTCTTCGACTTCGCCATCGCTGATTACCAGTAACCCACTACTTGCTTCATAAGTAATTCCTGAAGTATCAGGACTCGGCGGCACTAACTGAGATAGCAATGTCTCTCGTACAAGTGTCGCTACGCAACTGCTCGCCAAGGCATTCGCTGCAGGTGTAAATGCAAGCTCTAAAATCTGCCCTGTATTCTCTACGCTTTCAGCATTTTGTGCCAAAATTGATGTCTCAGTTTCTCGCGTTACAAGAGATGATGCTTGACCACTGTCAGAGATATACAAATGCATGATCGATGGATCATCTGTTGGATCGCCACTCGGCGCGAAAACCATGCTTTGTGGATTCCTAAGATTATAACTGGATACATCAATAACGCTTTCAACTGTACCGTCTTCGGTGACTTCAAAGAGTTTCTTACTTGCAGGACTCAAAACATAGAAATGTTTGTTAACAGGGTTATAAGCGATACCTCTTAAGTTGGACTGACCAACCTCATGGAGGTCAATCTGCGCAACTGAAACACCAGTCGAATTAGTGGACATAATCTCATTACGGTCCGAATCTAGAAAAAAGATTCTACCCGTCAAAGGATCGCTGGCCATTCCGCGGATATTCTTTGGAATAGCTGATCTGTTTACGTCAACACTGGTAGATGATGCAGATAATCTGCCGCTTGGTTGCGTTCTTACCCGAACAAGTCTGCTTCTACCCGGCTCAGAGACCAATAAGTTTTTAGAACTCTTATCAAATGTGATATTACCTCGGTTCGAGGCTGCTATTGGCAGTTCTCTGGTGGATAGTTTTTCCTCCGTCAACGAGATCGTCTTGACCAGGGTTTTGTTCCTGGCTGTTGACAGTGAATCTTCTACAACAAATAATTTTTTATCGTCAGGCGAATAAGCGAGTCCAGCAGGATTAGAAATATCTAAAAGTTCTAAGTCAAAAGTCCTGATTTTTCTGATAAACCCTTGATCCGGCTCAGCAAAAGGTGTTGAAAAATAGCCGCTTATCAAGAATAAAATAATCGTCCAAAAGCTAAAAAAGGTGTACTTAACGGCAGTATTTCTTTTACAAATGATATCTCTTGTTATTATTGAGTCGGTATTCATCTTACAATCCCCAGGAGTGCGTGTTGTTATTAATTAATCTTGAGACTTAAATTTAATATTAAGAACTCTGATAATCAGCACATCACTTATACACTATTAAATTAATTTTCGGCTGTTGTTTTTTTAGATATGGCTTTTACCCCAATATCACTCTTTTATACTATATAAATAAGTGCATTACTATACACGTACATTTTCTTCAATTTCAGAACATAAAGCTAATATCCCAAACAATGTAGGATCATTCAACGTTGACAGGCATATCTATTACAGAGGTAATCAAAACCACTCCCCCCGACGTTCAATATTTCGCTAAATGGCGAATCACTACGTTAAAAGTGGACTCAATGCTTCACATACTCCAGTATGTTGTGCATTTTTGTCCACTTTTTCCTTGGCGCTGCATCCATTGATCAAGATCTTGATCAGGTTCTAAGCATTGAGCTTATGCATATACAGAGCTATGCTTACTGAAATTCCAGATGAAGAACCGCTGCTGTCGACGCATTCGCTTCAAAAGATCTCGCTTCGCGCTTACCGCTACCAGTGGCTATAATGACCAGCGAATTACCACTAATCCAATTGGATTGATTCACGATTTCTTGAACAATGGATGCGAGATTTGGCGTGCGTTGATCAACACCCGCATCACCCACTGCCGCCCAAGGTGCTGGAGACCAAGCTATATTTGCTGTCGTTCTTGGTCTGTTCGATATATTACCGCTAATGGTATTCACAAAGGTGTTCGCATTATCGACTGCCTCCCCTTCCAAAGTCAAAGAGGTCAACGTTGACCGTGTATTTGCCGCAGTCAATTGAATATAAGCGTTAACGATTGTGGCACCTTGTGGAATAACTAAACCATTAAAGCGCATACCGACCGTTTGATTACCTCCAGAAGCGACGAAATCGAGGTCACCACTTCCGATAATAACGTTACCTGCAGGCTTTTCTTCAGCATCATCGCTACCTGAATTAATAGGGATCGAGAGTGTTGTTGTCCCACCACCTGGCGGGAGAACAGTGACTGTGACTGTGAGTGTAACCGAACCGGTCAAACTATCACTATCAGTTGCTGTTGCTGTAATTGTATGGGTTCCTTCCGATAATGTTGTTGAAAAAGAACCACCTGTACCAATTGCTCCGTCAAGACCTGAATTCCAACTCAAGCTTGCTGTCACATCACCATCTTCTGGATCCGTACCAGTTCCAGTAAAAGAGATATTATCTCCTACTGTAAAACCCGACCCATCCGTTGGTGCTGTAATTGATGCTGCGGGTGGTGTACTGCCCACAACCGTAACTGTGATTGAAATGATATCCGAGTCCGTAGAACTCTCACTGTCAGTCGCTGTTGCAGTAATTGTGTGGGTTCCTTCAGACAATACAGTCGTTGAAAAAGAGCCCCCTGTACCAATCACTCCATCAAGATTTGAATCCCAATTTAAGCTTGCTGTCACATCGCCATCTTCTGGATCAGTTGCAGTTGCGGTAAAGGTAATATTATCCCCAATCGTAATATTCGATCCATCCGTTGGCGCTATAATTGATGCTGTAGGCGACTGATTGTCAGCCACAGTCGTGGCAAATTCAATATGCAGTACAGCTGCAGCAGATGTATTCGCCTCAAAGGAAACAGCTTCGCGTTTTCCTGTGCCGGTGACAATAATTGCTAAGGAATTATTGCTTGTCCAGCCAGGTCGATTGACGATTTCCTGAACAATGGATGCGAGATTTGGCGTACGTTGATCAAGACCTGCATCACCAGCAGTCGCCCATGGAACTGGAGACCACGGCACATTTTCCGTCGTTGCTGGTCTGGTCGATATATTATTATTGACTTTAAGAAAGGTCGTTGCATTGTCCACTGCCTCTCCCGTCAAAATCAAAGAGGTAACCGTTGACCGTGCATTTGCTGCAGTAAATTGAATATAAGCGTTAACGATTGTGACACCTTGAGGAATAACCAACCCATTAAAGCGCATACCGACCGTTTGATTGCCTCCAGAAGCGACCAGGTCGAGATCACCACTCCCAGTAATAACATTACCTGCGGCTTTTTCTTCGGCATCATCACTACCTGCCGCAATCGGAATCCATAATGTCGTTGCGGATCCCCCATCGGATGTAACATTAACCGTTACTTCATCAAATGCGCTTAAAGTGGAATCATTGACAGTCAATCTAAAGACATAAGTGCCTTCTGCAGGAAAACTGATTTCTGTATCTTCTGCAGTGGGAGAAAAAATATTCGCATCATCCGGTCCACTTTCTTGTGTCCAGTTAAAAGTCAAACTTGGTGGAGTAGGTAGCCCGTCATCGGTAACAGTGGCATTTAAATTTACATTATCTTGAAAAACAATCGTTTGATCTTGCCCCGCATTCACAACCGGCGCCTGATTAGGATTAGATGCGTCATCTGTCTCTACATGCCCCATATCAGGAGCTATACCATTAAAAGCACTCGCTGGTAAATTTAAGACAACTTCAGCGTTATGCTCATAAAACGCTGTTCCTATATCAACTGCTGGACTTAAAGAGGTGATAACATCATTTGCATCAAGAAGAGGATCTTGAAAAACACTGGACGCCATATCAATATTTGATTCTGAAACATCCTGTCCATTTCCGAAAAAAAGATTAAATGCGGCTATCGATGAATCGTCAACACGATTCAATGCGATCGTTGTTGTATCAACAAACAGGTTATTCAGAGCAATCAAGTTATTGCCACCGCTAATCCCATAGTCGTTTCGCACAAATGTGTTGTTGGAAACATGTATGCGTTCCTCAAGATCGGCGCCCTCGAAATCCTGAGTCGTCACAGTACTCAAGCCAAGTCCCGCAAAAGCATTGTCGATAATCAGATTATTTTCAATTCGGAATATCCTGTCAGACACCACACCAGCAGTTTGAATAAGTTGAATGCCATCCTCGGCATTATTAGCAATGATATTACCGATAATATTGATTTCCAAACCCAAATTATGGGTGGTCAAGCGTACTTCAATGCCGTCATCTGCATTGTGGTGTAGAAATGAATTTTCGATTGTTACTGCCGCGGGACCATCTAAGTCAACTGCATCATCCCGATTGTGATCAATCTCACAGTTCTTTACTAAACTGACAAGACCACTGCCTGAGGCAGAGTAATCAACAGCATCGTTTGTGTCAGTCACTCTGTTATTCAAAAACTGTAACGGGCCCTGAATATCAACCCCATTATTGGCGTTACGTATGGTGAAGCCCTGTATTGTTGTACCCGTACCTACACTCGATTTAACAAGAATGACATCGTTAGGCCGTCCTCCACCGTCTATGGTAGTTAGGTCAATAAAGCTGGTATCACCTGTATCAATAAAATGTGATGTGAGAGTAATTGTCTTATTTTCCAGCGTCAGGTTTTCTAGATATGTCCCGGGGGCAACTCTTACGATGTCACCATCAACAGCGGCATCAATGGCTGCTTGAATTGTTGAAAAATTAGTTGGAACATTTAATGTGGCAGCGTTGATAACACCACTAACTGGCATCAAAGCCGAAGTTAGTATTAAAAATATTCCGATATGCGACTGATAGTTGTAGTTCATTATTTATCTTCCGGTATTTATAATTTTCTTTCAATATAAGAACAATATTAAACTCTATTGACTCATGTTTGAAAAATCAAAACATTACGTCAACCAAAATTCACTCTAAACATATATTCATGAATCCCTAATCAACCGAGCAATCTCTATCTGCTAATTTAGATATACATCCAGAAATAGTAGATGACTAACTGAGTAGCACTGATACCACAGCATCATTCTCAGCATGTTCAATTGAGTTTAATTTGTTACAGTTGTCATAACAACGTACATTAACACGTGCAAGACCAATAAATTCTGATTTAAATGCTCGCGCATTATGTCTTATTGAACCAATCTACGCAAGAGTTGTTGTTACGCAACCATACCATTACTGTATCGGCTTTTATAGTAAAGCAAGTCTCTTCAGATACGGATTCGATTGTCTTCGCTCAGAACTATTGAATGGGATGAGCCAATTGATTGCGTTGCTGTGTCCAGCTTCTCTAGACACTGTGACAAATGGGGGAGTACCAGCAGTAGTCGGCTGATTTTTTGTCATATCAGAGAGCCTTACTGTACTATTTTAGCGCCCAGTGTACGACTCTATTGTTTTGTATCCTGTGGGGACAGTTTATTCTCTGGCTAATGTCGATATATACATCAGTATGAAAGAAAAAACTACTAAAGTTGAATAGAAAGCAGACTATTTAGGCACATTCCAACACGACTACAAAGGAAGACTAAATTCTATGATTAATCCAGATAAAGCCTAAATGTACCGTTGCACCTCTATTTCTAATACTGATGTATCAGCATATTTAAAGGCTATTGATTCCACAATCCCTACGCCTATAGTCTAGCAAGCTTTAACAAAACCAGCATTACAAGTGCAGGTTGAAAATAATTTAAATACTTCTTATACGTGAGTACTGACAGCACTTCTCAGAGCTGACCACAATCATCACCGCGTTGAGAGAAAAGCATCCAACAGCTAATCTCTAACGCGGCAATTTTCGCTTATTACGAACTCCAGTTATTATTACTGATACGTCACATGGAGTACAGGTGCATTCGACGGTTTGAGATCAAACGATTGTGCCTGGCGTCTGCCCTGTCCGGAAATAAATAGCACAGCGGAATTACCAGACTCCCATCCTGCCCGATTCATGATTTCCTGAAGAACAGAACTTAAATCAGGCGTTTTTTGTTCGGTACCACTCTCACCTGCATTCCAGCTTGCAGGAGACCAGGATATTACAGCACTTGTCCTGTTGCGTGATGATAAATTGAACTCTTCTAGTCGGTCAAATATTGCGGCATTATCTGCTCCTTCCCCTTCGATCAACAGAGAGGAAGCATAATCGTTATCTTTTCTCGCTGTAAACTGAATATAAGCACTTACAATTTCTGCGCCCTGAGGAATCGTTAGTTCATTGAAGCGCATTCCAGCTATTACATTGCTATGACGGCGACCGAGATCAAGGTCGTAACTACCAACAACGACATTACCCGCCTCTTCTTCCTCAACACCATCTTCTCTGGCCAATATAGGTATTGAAATTGTGCTTGTCTCCCCATCTACAGGCGGAGTCACTGGCTCTTCTGGTGGAGTCACTGGCTCTTCTGGCGGAGTCACTGGCTCTGTAGCAACACCATCTACTTCAACATGTCCTATGTCAGGAGCCGCTCCTTTGAAGTCATTGCTAAGAGCCTGTACAGCATCGCCATTATGCTCAAAATTGTTTGTACCAGAATCTACTGCAGGACTTGAAGGGGTGATTTCATGGTTGGAATTAAGCTGCGGATCTTCAAATACCGTTGTATTAAGATCAATATTAGATGAACTATTATCCTCACCGTTACCAAAAAGCAGATTATAAGCCGCCATGGACTGCCCATCTACGTTTTTTAACCCAATATTGGCAGTATCCACAATCAGGTTATTCAAGGCAACAACGTTGTCTCCACCTGTTACGCCATATTTATTCCCAACAAATGTGTTGTTTGCCAAAGTGATCAGTTCACGAATATCTGCGCCCTGGAAATCTTCTTTAGTATCCATGCAACACATCATACCCAAACCCGCAAAAGCGTTATTGCGAATCAGGTTGCGTTCGATGAGAAATACTCGTGAGGACAAATTGTCATCATCAATTAATTGGATGCCGTCTTCGCCATTATTAGAAATTTCGTTATCACGAATCACTACATTTAACTTAGGCCCTGTGTAATCATGCAAGCGAATCTCAATACCATCATCATCGTTATTAGTAATAAGACTTTTCTCTATAACTACCTCTACAGAACCGTCAAGATCAATGCCATCATCTTCATTATTCTCGAAAACACTATCTCGAACCAGACCTCCTGAACCAGACTCATAATCAATACCATCATTCGTCTCAATCACTCTATTATTAAGAAACTTGAATGGTCCTAGTCCTTCAACACCATTCGATGCGTTACGAATCGTAAATCCGACGATAGTAGGAATAGGATTTGTGTTCTTTCCCTTGACCAAGACAGCTGTCTGCCCTCCCTTGCCATCGATGATTGTTTCTCCGATAAACCTTGATTCTCCAGTTGTATGAAATTTTGACGCCAAGACTATCGATTTATTGGTAATATTGATGTTTTCCTTGTAAAGCCCACTGGAAACAAGGACTACATCACCATCCGCTGCTGCATCAATCGCAGCCTGGATACTATTGAAATCAGCAGGAACACGCATTGTTTCTGATAACGCTGCAGATCCATACAAAGCCGATATTGTTATCACTAAGACAAGCAACCAACTTAATTTTTTATTTTTAGCCACCATCATTTCTCCTTAATTATTATGAGGTGAGGATAAGACACTCAAGCTGTAGACTAAGCAACTACCATACCATATCCAGATAACATTAAATACAAACACCAGACCACAAATCAATATTGAACAAAAACAATCATTGATATGCCTACCAAGCTATCGCATCGATTGTTGATTGGTATGGAAAACACACAAACATTACCCCTAACAGTTCTTGTTTAACTTGATACCTAATATTATTGTTATCGAAAGCCCGGTCTGGCACATCCGTTGACTGACGATATTTAAAAATCATTTACTGTCTCCAAACAGAGACAGTTGCCACCAGGTAGCTCACTAGTACATTGTTTAATATGATTTTGTATTGTTTCTAACTGGAGACAGCAAGACTTATGCAGCGAAAATAGCTTCCGGATTTTAGAGAAGTAACGCCAATAAACAGCCATCTGCTACGCTGTACTTGCCTGCATTATCTAACTGGCTATGCAAGCAAAGACAGATTAAAAACAAGCAAGGTGGGTAGTATATAGTCAGACTCTAACAAATAGATTCAGGGAACCTGATTCAACTCGATATTACTGTGTGACATTCAACCAAGAGCATTGCAATGAAACCGGGAAAAACACAACGAGGGAAAGCTTGTTTCTACTCTTCGCACATGAAAATTTAGCATTTTGTGTGCGCGATATTTTGTGGAAAGTAAGGCGGTAAACCTTAGCTGTTGTCGTTCTACAACAAGGTTTTCCAACGCAACTATCCGCAAAAAAGTGCATGCACTGGATGCTAAATTTTCATGTGCGGAGAGTATCAATTACTTCCAGGAACAAAACCAGTCAAGAGAGACGACCAAGACTATTGTGCCGTAGGTGAGAGTAATTGCATTAATTTAGCTTGTTGATCTAGAGACCAGAAACGTTGAGGATGATCCGTCAGATAAATGCCTTCCGACTCATCATGCAATCTTAAAAACCAGAACCCATTTTGCCCAACTGCATGAGGAATATCAGTGCTAACACTAACGTTGGGTGGCCGCAAAGGAAGCGAGAGCAAAACCACATCTGCGGGATCACCCTTGTATACATGTTCTATTTTTAAAATACCAAGCAACCTTTTTTTCGGTATTGCAGGAAATTTAACAATAGTTTTACCAATAAAGCTTGCTTTTATAATCACATCAGACTGTTTAATTAGCTCCTGGTCAGTCATTCCTGCCCATGCAGCATGGGCAGGATTAGCAATCATCAAAGCATAGCAGATGAATAAGCAGCCAATAAACTTCAATTGTTTACTCTTAGTAATTATTGTGCCACAACACGCTTACGCATTGTCGTAAAAAAACCAAGCCCAGACAGCATCATCCAGAACGCTGCTGGAAGTGGAATTGGTGTTGTATCTGGTGGTGTTGTACCTGACTCGCCATATAACTCCCGAATCCCAGCAATATCATCAGCCTGTGGGCCAATGAAACTTCTTTGAATAATAGGATTCATGAGTGCGTTAACATCACTAACATGATCTAAACCCAGAGCATGTCCGATTTCGTGAGCCAAAAAATTAGGGAAAAAGCCACCGCTGGTATTCGCATCCAGCCCGAAAGTATCATCTGTATCAAAATGAATATCGCTGATATCAGCCTGATCCAGACCTGAATTAACAAAAAAGCTTGTGAACGTATGCCCCAGAACATTATTTGCGCCATCAACAGAATGACCACCAATCAAAATGTCCGGATTAGCGTCAGTTGTAAACGAAAAAGCAAGATCAGCAACATCCGACCAAGAATCAAATGCTTGGCTAATTTCTCTAAAAATAGTACCTGGTTCTTCTCCAGGAATAATATTTCCTGATACATCACTCACTGTACCACCACCGCATGCATCACTGCCGACACGGCAATCCGAACCATCATCAGCAAATCCCCAGGTTAGGGAAGCCCCTTCACCTAGTGTGGTCGAATCCCATTTGAATCCAGACGTAACAAATGCTTGCGCAGAAAACGATGACAATACGCTGGTCAACGCAACTACTTTTAAACAAAAACGCAATTTCATAAACAAACCTCAAGAGCTAAAGTTTTAGACGAAAAAAAACATACGATTTCTTATCAACACCACTACCCAGCAAGTACGGAATATTTAACTACCGAACTGTAAAAATAAGCAATGCCCCTTGAATCGCTGTCAGTAACTCTAACGTTTGCCCAGCACAAAAACAATGTCTCTGTTTAGAGACATTGTTTATCTGGATAAAGAATATTGGCAATTTTTATTATGCTATACGCTTACGAATTGCTGCAAAAACACCACAGCCGGACAACATCAGCCAAAATGCAGCAGGCAATGGAACAGCTTGCATATCATCATATGTGATTACTTGTAGCTCACCTGTGTCCAGGTTGATATCTTCCGTTGCTAACAACAACTCACTCTGAGCTCCTGTTCCATATAAAAATTGCATACCAGCGATATCATCATCCTGTGGACCAAAAAACTCATCAGAAATACTCGCGTACATCAATGAGTCAGGGTCACTGGAATGACTAAGACCCAAGGCATGTCCAATTTCATGCGTAAGGGCATTGTGGAAGGAGGGAAGCTCTGAAGCACCAAGATCAAAGTCCAGCGCAAAAAAATCTTTGTTGTCAAATACTACATCGCTTTGATTAACACGATCTAGTTCATCACCAGATGGGAGAAAGCTGGTAGTGGTTTGAGCAAGGGTACCGCCCTCTCCATCCATACGCCGCTGGCCCACTAGGATATCAGGATCATTGTCAGTGTATTCAAAATGAACATTAGCCATTTCTTCCCATACATCAAAACCTCTGAGCGTGTTACTAAGTACGGGTTCAAACGTTGATGCATTTTCTAATATCTTACTTGAGACCCTACGCATTACACCCGGCCTGCAAGCAGCAGGGTCAACTCGACAATCATCATGATTTGCAGCAAAACCCCAGGTGATCGTAGCTCCAGAACCAGGAACAGCGGAATCCCACTTATACCCTGTTAACTCA
Source organism: Methylococcales bacterium (assembly GCA_965224565.1). GTDB lineage: Bacteria > Pseudomonadota > Gammaproteobacteria > Methylococcales > DRLZ01 > DRLZ01. The sequence continues at coordinate 3,005,984 of CBDCZN010000002.1, forward strand.
TATGCCTGAGCAGAAAAAGAAGCGAACACGCTAGCCAGTGGAAGCAATTTCCAAATATTATTACATCGTTTCATAAAACAAGCCTCAAAAAAAAACAGGATAAGCAGGACAGACAATCAAAAATTGACGGTAATTTTTACAACTATTAATACTTTGTTATTAGTTACTTAACACACTTCCTATACAAGGTTAACAATATCATTTAATACTTATTCAATCAATACCTAGTCATTTAGAATTCTCTTTCTTGTTTTGATAGAAATAAATATATAGCCGCTGAAATACCCGCTGAACCATAAAGCATAGTCATTACAATAATCTGATATCTGGCAGCTATTAATGGTGAAGTACCAGATAATATCTGTCCTGTCATCATCCCGGGTAATGACACCAAACCAACAGCAAACATTGAGTTTGTTATCGGTATTAGTGCTGCTTTGAATGCAATATTTCGAGACTGATAATAATCGACATCTCGACTCAACTCCGCTTCCAGGCGCTCTGCTGCAAGACTGACTGTATTCATCGCATTAGCGAATATCATGCTGGCCAATGGAATAATATAGCTTGGGATATACCAAGGTTGCAGATTGAGGACACCTTTAACAACAAGCAGCAGGGTCAACCCTCCACCAGCGGCAATTGAAACAACCACATTAGAATAGACTTTGCTATTCTTGCTGGTCAATTCACGCATGCTAATCCAGCTAGAAATTAACACCATGAGCACCAACACCATCGAAACCAGATAGATATTATCTGATTCGAACAAATACATTAACAGGTGACCTATCAACATCAATTGAACGAGCATACGTAACAAGGCATAAATAGCGTTACCATGACTACGTGTCCAATAAAATAGTATAATAATCACTACGATAACTGGAACAAATGACAAGATAAGATTCGAGTCTGAGATTGAAATCATTGAGTTTGTCAACTTCATTTGCTATTTTAGAAATTCAAGACGATCAATACTATGCAAGAATACTTGATCTCTACTGCTTATATCGATAGGCAACTACTCAGCTTATCCACTGTTTTGTCAATAGAGTTGCATTGAAAGCGTTCATTTACAGATCTAAACTGCGGCTTTCGTCTTGCATTAGGACAAAATAGGGGCAGTCTAAGCAGTCACTGATTATGTTGTGTCGTTAAATCAACAGCACTCTTTCCAAAAAAACAATGCAAAGTCTGCTCAAGACATTAAAGCAGGTTCAAATCACTCAAATCGATAGACTCTTCTCATTTCAACAAAATCGTAATATTGCGGCATGAAATTGGAAACCACCAACCACGTGTCATTGATGCTTGAATGGCGATGCAGCGCATCGCATTCTAAATTACTTTAAGCTTGTTTCGGTAACTTCTTATGACAACAACTCAAACGCTCCATCAATTCATCATCGATGTTAAAGCTATTCAACGCGTCAATTTTGACCAAACCATGCAAATGATTGACGAACATTACCAATTCACGCCAATCAGATTTGAGAATGGGCTAGATATCATGATCATTGTCAACCAACCTGGCACTAATTCAGGTTCATGCAAAATTTTTGCTTTTGCCAGATTGCATGGCTTAGATGAACAACAAACACTTGGACTGTTCGGTGATTATTACCACAAGGATGTGTTGGGTAATCCAGAGGGATTGGCGCATGCCAATATCCGCACCTTCATGAAATACGGCTGGAAAGGAATCAATATGCCTGATAATCCATTGCAATTACGCAACTAATGTTGAAAATGATTTGGTTACAGCGATAACCTTAGAAACTGTCTGGTTAAAAAATGCCCAAGCGAGATGCTCTCGAATCGATTGAATTTTTTCGATGGTTCGAGGCGAATAGTTGCGCTATTTAACGAGGAGCAGCGGAAAAACACAACGATTTCAAGGGCTTTGCAGCGGACATTTTTTAACCAAACAGAGCTTCTTAATGCCTGTAATACAAAAAAGCAGCAAGCACCGCACACAACGCCACCAGCACCCAGCCGATCATATCTATGTTGCGGCGCAGCAATCTCTCAAAACGCTCGCCACCCTTACTAATCAACAATGCAACCAAAAAGAAACGCGCGCCTCTACCAACCACTGATGCCAGCACAAACGGAGCAAGCATCATACTCATCGCGCCAGCACTAATGGTAAACAGTTTATAAGGAATTGGCGAAAATCCAGCTAAAAACACCACCCAGACCCCCCAATCTTTAAACCATGAACGTGCAGTTAAATATTTTTCAAAATAACCAAACTGGTGCAATAGTGGTTCAATCAGTTCCATTGCAAAGTAACCCAGCGCAAATCCAAACAATCCACCAATCACAGAGCTCACAGTGGTTATCAATGCGTAACGAACAGCCTTGCCTGGCCGAGCAAGTACCATTGGCGCTAACATTGTATCTGGCGGTATCGGAAAAAAGGATGATTCTGCAAAACTGAGTATCGCAAGATAATACTGTGCGTGTTGATGGCCTGCCCAGCCAAGGACTTTATCATACAAGCTTTGGAACATTTATTGACTTCCTTTTAATAGTGGAACGAAACTAACAGCTTCAATCGCCTCAGCTTCGAAACCTTGCTCTGTGTATATAACTTTGGTTAGTTGCTGATTGTTGCTAGCACCCACTGGAATCACCATCACTCCGCCAGGAGCCATTTGCTCAAGCAACCCTGACGGAATTTCATCAGGTGCTGCGGTTACCAGGATGGCTGCATATGGCGCATGATCCGGCCAACCCCAGCCACCATCACTATGTAAATACTCAATATTATGAAGATTCTGTTTCTGCAAACAACGTCGCGCACGCTGCTGTAACTGCCCTAACCGCTCTACGCTATGCACATGTGGTACCAAACTCGCAAGTACAGCTGTTTGGTAACCTGAACCCGTACCAACTTCAAGCACAGTTTCTGGGATTCCGTTCTCAAGCAGCAATTCCGTCATCCGCGCTACAATATAGGGTTGAGAGATCGTCTGGTTTAAACCAATTGGCAATGCAGTATCTTCATAAGCACGACTCGCCAGCGCTTCATCAACAAACAAGTGACGCGGTATTTGTCGCATTGTACTGAGTACTTGTTGATTGCGTATCTTTTGTTCGCGCAAGCGTTCAACCATACGATCACGAGTGCGCTGCGAAGTCATACCAATGCCCTGTTCAGCTGCAAGCATCATCGCGTTACTCTTTTTGGTAGCCAGTTGTTCAAGTCAGCAATGGCCTCGTAATGAGTCAAATCAATTTTCAAGGGTGTCACTGAAACGTATCCATGATTAATCGCATGAAAATCAGTCCCTGGCCCAGCGTCCTGTTCTGGTCCGGCTGGCCCTACCCAATACACTTGGTTGCCTCGGGGGTCATAAGCCTTGATGACCGGTTCCGCTTTATGGCGTTGACCAAGACGTGTTGATTGAAATCCGCATATTTCATCAATGGGAAGATTCGGCACATTGACGTTCAAAATGGTATCCGCTGGCAACGGTTGATGTTTCAATTGATTAAACAGATCAATCGCAACCTGCACTGCTGCATCGAAATAATCAGAATCATGTGATGCCAGTGAAATCGCCACTGCCGGCAAACCAAGAAACCGCCCTTCAGTCGCTGCGGCAACCGTTCCTGAATACAACACATCATCACCAAGATTAGCACCATGATTAATCCCGGAAATCACCATATCTGGCTCTTCTTCAAGCAGCCCGGTAACAGCCAGATGTACACAGTCGGTTGGTGTACCATCAACCTTGATCACCTGCTCTGCAACTGTCGTAGCTCGAAGCGGCTGTTGTAAAGTCAACGAGTTACTGGCTCCGCTACGATTCTTATCTGGAGCCACAATAGTGACATCGGCATATTTGCGCAAACCCTCAGCCAGACTGACTAATCCCAATGCAGCATAACCGTCATCATTACTAAGCAATAATCGCATTTTGCGATTTTTTCCTTGTTTTTCCGGCACGATTAGTCATTTATCCTTACAATAGAGTGATATAGCCCACAGATGTTACACTATTTCTATTCTACCTGGTAAGTTGTGTTAAAAGAGAAGCGCGAAGCTTACCTGGATTTCCTGTACGAACCATCTTTTTCTTGTTATGACCTCTGACCAAAACGACCCTGATGATGACGACTTGTTTCGTAAAACGATCGGATCAATAAAACCGCTTCAAACAGAGCCAAAATATATACCAAAAAAACGTCTGTCCAGTGGGTTATCAATTAATCCATCTACCGCTGTAACACCATCGTTGAGCATCCCAATGCTTGAAAACAGTTGGGAAGATCCGCAAGAGCTACAATTATTAGACCCTACAATAAGCCAAGTCTTCATTCGCCCAGGCCTACAACATCGCGCTATGAAACAGTTACGTCGCGGCAAAATTGCTCTGGACGACACACTAGATTTACACGGTGCAACAGCCCTTCAGGCCAGACAACAAGTGAGCCGTTTTATCGCTGTGAGTATTGCCAATAACTATCGTGCCGTGATTATTGTGCACGGCAAAGGACTGCGATCAATAAACAATACACCAATATTAAAAACCAGAGTCAATTACTGGTTACGAGACAATGACAATGTAATGGGGTTTTGTCCAGCAGCTCCGCACCACGGCGACACTGGTGCACTCTATGTACTACTCAAATCAGGCAAAAACAAGTAAAACAAAACAACGCCAAGCAATAAACGATAAATTACAAATGGCATTAATCCGACTTTATCCAGCAAGCGTAAAAACCAACCAATGGTAGTATAAGCAACAACTGCCGATACGATGACTCCTATTGCCATCATATCCCATTCTACTGGCTCGGTTGAACGTAATAATTTATAGCCATTCGACAAACCCGCCAGAGCAATCACAGGGATCGACAACAAAAACGAAAAACGCGCAGCTTCCTCACGTTCCAGCCCAAGAAACAAACCCGCTGTAATCGTAATACCTGAACGCGATGTCCCCGGAATAAAAGCAATCGCCTGAAAAATACCAACGAGCAGCGCGTCATACCAGCGCAGATCCTTGAGAGTGCTCAATTCATTCGCCATTGACTCAGAAAACAATAACAACAGCCCAAATACAATGGTTGTCGCAGCAATAATCAGAGGTAAGCGTAAAACTTCAGAAAGCCCGTCAAACAGCACAAACAACAGTCCAACAAATATTGCTGGTAGTGTCCCTATGATAATATGCCACGCAAGACGTGAATGACTTGTTGATCTTTTATGCAGAAGTGAGTCCCACCAATCACTAATAATCACTCTCAAATCATCACGATAAAACAAAATTACCGCAATCAATGTTCCAATATGAACAGCAACATCGAAACCTACACCTTGATCATCCCATCCAACTAACTCAGGTAGTAGTATCAAATGCGCAGAGCTGGAAATTGGTAAAAACTCAGTTAAACCCTGCAGCAGGGCGAGCCAGATTGCTTGTGCATAATCCATTATTTTTATACCTTAAAGTGTTCAGCAAACAAATGTGGATAATAATATCAGAAATAATGATTGAAAAATCAACTGTATCGATCTAGGAGGCTGTTCGAGAATAGAAGCCGTTGCGAGAAAAAGCGGTTTTGAGTCCATTTTTTTGATTAAAGTGAGGCGAATACTTGCTGTATTGAACGAATTTAATCAGAAAAACGAGGCAAACAAGACATCTCCCTAAGAATCTATCAAAATCTCGATTCAGGGATGCAGCAGGGCAATAGTGGATGAAAAGCATGGCTTACTAGAGAATTTGTAACATTTTAACATCACTTCATAACACCGGGATGCGCCCTGCGAGATCTTAGACACTCTCTTAACACGTAGTCGATAATACAGGCTCTCTCGTTTTTTACTCAGGTCTGGATTTAAGCTGTCTTTCAGATTATTTATAAGAATCATAAATATTTTTGAAATTTTGATAGAATTACCTGTTGGAATATAAGAAAGGCATCTAGTTCAAACTAAATTCAGCTGCATTGCCTGTTGAATACAATGTATGCGCAGTTATCAATCGCTTGTCTTGTCTACAGCCATTCCTAAAAACAATAATCACTGGACAAACATGAATACACAATTATATGAGCTATTTTAGTTTACTAACTATCATGTTTACTGACGATCAAATAGAATAATTGGCTATTTGCTGCATAACCAACTTAAACCAGAGCGTTATTGATTAAGTAGCGACTAAACATATTTAGATTTTGTTGCACAACAAGACTCAACGATCGCGAATGCTCGGTGCGCATTAGATACTATAAGCCCGCTCGACTACAGAAAGTAGTAGTTATGAGGAAAAATATGCTTTTACAATTAAGAACGTGTCTAAGAAGTAGCTTCTCAGTTAACAATTAATCCTGGCACTCCCATACAGATTTTAACAACAATCCATCACTAGTAAGCTTCTACCAGCAGGACTTGTAATTTATGCTACAGCGAATACGCGGATTATTTTCCAATGACCTCTCAATTGATCTTGGGACTGCGAACACCTTAATTTTCATTCCAAATCAAGGCATTGTTCTCGATGAACCTTCCGTGGTTGCTATTCAGGAAGACAAGATCAAAGGCTCTAAACGAATTGCTGCTGTCGGCAAGGAAGCAAAAAAGATGTTGGGCAGAACACCAAACAATATTGTTGCTATCAGGCCTTTGAAAGATGGTGTCATCGCCAACTTCACCATGACTGAACAAATGCTGCAAACTTTTATCAAACGCGTCCATCAAGATCAATTCATTCCATTTAGCCCAAGCCCGCGCGTGCTAATCTGTGTTCCTTGTGGTTCAACTCAAGTTGAAAGACGAGCTATCATGGAATCCGCTGCTGCAGCTGGAGCACGTAAGGTTTATCTTGTTGAGGAGCCGATGGCAGCAGCTGTTGGTGCCGGTTTACCAGTGCATCAAGCAACAGGATCTATGGTGGTTGATATCGGTGGTGGAACTTCTGAGGTTGCCATTGTTTCACTGAACGGTATCGTTTATTCTGCATCAGTGCGTATCGGAGGCGACCGTTTTGATGACGCAATCGTCAACTATGTACGGCGTAATTATGGGATGTTAATTGGCGAAACAACAGCAGAACTCATTAAATATGAAATCGGCAGCGGCTATCCCAGCTCAGAAGTCAAAGAGGTCGAAGTGAAAGGTAGAAGCATTGCAGAAGGCGTACCAAAAGCATTTTCGTTAAATAGCAATGAAATCCTTGAAGCCTTGCAGGAACCACTCACTGGTATTGTTGATGCAGTGAAAAATGCTCTCGAGCAAACGCCTCCTGAGCTGAGTGCCGATATTGCCAATATTGGTATTATGCTTACAGGTGGCGGTGCTTTGTTGCAGGATTTAGATCGACTCATCTCTGAAGAAACAGGTATCCCGGTGAACATTGCCGAGGATCCACTAACCTGTGTTGCTCGTGGCGGTGGTGTCATATTAGAGCAGATGAAAGATGGTAAATTTGCAACGAATTACTCATTGGAATAATCGTTAATCAGTTGTCTAAGAATCAAGTTGAACAACAGTCAGTCTGATTTACATCAGCTTTGATTGATCGAGCTGAGCAACGTCAAAAGCGAGTAAGGTCAGGTTATTTCCAGCTTAAGAACCTGCTCAATAAATGCAGCGCAAGGCAAATGCGGACGAAAAAAACAGCATATGCGAGTATGTTGAGTCCACTGTTAGCGCGATGAATGAACATCAAACCACCTTATTTTTATCCATTTTTTCTTTATGTTAAACAAATATCACATAGAAACCTATGCACGTATTTGTGCGCCTTGAATATGAACAGAAATCCTGCATCAATTATTAATTTAACCTCATCTCCATTCCTTAAAAATCAGCGGAAATAGATTATCAAACCTTTGTTTGCCAAGTCACCTTCCCTAAACATCCGCTTCACATTTGCGGTGATAGTTTCGCTGCTGTTTATCGTTTGCGATTATCGATTCCACCAGCTCGATGCAATACGGAATATCCTGTCTGTTGTAGCCTACCCTGTGCAGTATATTGTTGGCGTACCTTCGCGACTCAACCATCAATTCAAAACAACATTCATCTCATTCCAACAATTGCAAGAACAAAACCGCGCTCTAAAACGACAAAAGCTGATTGATAAAACGCGTTTGCTGCGTTTTGTTGCACTAGAAAAAGAAAATATCCGCCTGCGAGCATTACTGGAACATTCGTTTACGATGGGTGAGCATGTATTGGTTGCTGAACTAATCGAAGTCAATATGGATCCCTATAAACATAATGTAATCGTCGACAAAGGGTTACGATTTGGTGTCAATGCAGGACAACCTGTCTTTGATAGTTTTGGGGTTATTGGTCAAGTGACTCGAGCCATGCCACTCAATTCAGAAGTAATACTGATTACCGATCCCGGCCATGCAATTCCGGTCACCATTAACCGCAATGATGTACGTACAATTGCTATCGGAAGCGGACAAAACAGTCAGCTATCATTACCTTACCTGCCAAACAATGCAGATGTTAAACCAGGCGATTTGCTGGTTACATCAGGATTGGGAGGTAAATTTCCATCCGGCTACCCTGTGGCAACGATTGATAAAGTAACAACTCAGCCTGACAAACCATTCTTAAAAATTACCGCAAACGCATCAGCACACCTGAACCGTAGTCGAGAACTATTAATTGTCTGGAGTGACCAGACTCCAGTAGCAATTGACCCACAAATCGGCCAATCAACCCCAATCACCTCAAATAACAGTGTCTCAGATTAGTTTAATTGTCTGTATTATCATTGCGATGACGCTTAAAATTGCGCCAATCCCACACACACTCATTCCTTTCAACCCAGATTGGATTCTATTAGTCATTATTGCCCATACACTGGCAAAACCCTATCAATTCAGTATTGGTAGCGCCTGGTTAATTGGACTATTCACTGATGTACTCACCTCCAAAATACTCGGGCAATATGCATTAGCCTATGCAGTATGTGCTTATATTCTTGTCACTCTACATCGACAAATCAGACAGTTTTCGATGATTCATCAGTGCATCTTGGTGCTTCTGCTGTTATTGAGTGCTAAGGCAACGATCTATATCACCACCAGCATTCAGGGCGTACCTCGTACTGACTGGACATACTGGTCAACAACCATTGTCGGCGCATTAATCTGGCCATTGATTCAACGTTTTCTGAACAAATTCCGATGACTATCAAACCAAGGCACGTGAATAAAACACCCTGGGCAACTGACTTGCCTGTTTGGCCTTTTTCTGCTCTCTTTGTGTCTCCATAAAACATGGCACCTCCAATTGTCCACATCAGAAATACACCGCAAGAAAAGCGCCTATTTTTCAGTCGCGTAGTGATTGCATTTATACTGGTCACCTTATTCATGATCGGGCTGGTGATCCGCCTGGTATATTTACAGGTTGATGGTCATCAACATTACGCAACCTTATCCAAGCAAAATCGCATTAAAATCGCTCCGTTACCACCAACACGTGGTCTAATCTATGATCGCAAAGGACGTGTTCTAGCCGAAAACCTGCCAACTTATAGCCTGGAAATCATTCCCGAGCAGGTATCTGATATGCAGCAAACTCTAGTTCATTTGAAACAGCTACTGCACGTTTCAAATGAAGAAATTGCGCGTTTCGAAAAGTTACGAAAACGTCAAAAATCGTTCGCTTCAATTCCACTTAAATTGGCATTATCAGAGCAAGAAATTGCTCGATTTGCAGTCAATCGGACTTTTTTTCAGGGCGTAGATATTCAGGCACGCCTGATCCGTTCTTACCCATACAAAGAACTCACTGCGCACGTTGTTGGTTATATGGGGCAAATCAATGAAGCAGAACTTAAAAACCTGGATATGAACCGATATGGTGGCACGCATCATATCGGCAAAACTGGCATTGAGAAAAGCTATGAGGAGATACTGCATGGACGTGCAGGCTACGAGGAAATTGAAACCAATGCTCAACGACGTTCGATCAGAACAGTGGGGACAGTTGCACCTCTTCCAGGTAACAATATCACACTATCACTTGATATCGATTTACAAAAAATAGCTTATGACGCACTTGGTGAACGTAACGGAGCAGTGGTTGCTATTCAGCCCGATACTGGCGAAGTATTGACGATGATCAGCAAACCCGGTTTTGATCCCAATAAATTTGTTTACGGATTAACCACCAAGGAATACGCAGCCCTGCAAGCTTCACGAGCACGCCCTTTGTTTAATAGAACCATTCGCGGACTCTATCCCCCTGGCTCTACAATTAAACCTTTTCTTGGTTTGGCTGGTTTACACTATAATGTTGTCAAGCCGAGCCAGACAACTTATTGCCCAGGATTTTATCAATTACCTAAACTCAAACATAAATATCGCTGCTGGAAAAGAAAAGGGCATGGCACAACAAACCTACTCAAGGCCATTACCCAATCCTGTGATGTGTATTTTTATAATCTGGCGCAGAATCTCGGCATTGACAGGATTTATAGCTTTCTCTCTGATTTTGGATTTGGCAAACAATCAGGGCTGGATGTTCCCGGTGAAAAAGCAGGTCTGGTTCCTTCTCGCAAGTGGAAACGTGATGCTCGCCAGCAACCCTGGTATCCTGGTGAAACTTTAATTACCGGCATAGGACAAGGGTTTTTACAAATCAGTCCTTTGCAATTGGCACGGGCAACCGCGATACTTGCCAATGGCGGCGAAGTGATTAAGCCAATTCTGGTTAACGAGCAAACTTCTCTGACCCAAACCTCTCAGACCGAGAAAGACACGTTAGAAAAATTACAACTGCGCCCTGCAAATTATCAAACGATTGTTGACGATATGATTAATGTGGTACATGGTCCACGTGGAACAGCCCGAAAAATAGGAAAAAAAATCTCTTATTTGATGGCAGGAAAAACCGGAACCGCACAAGTGTTTACGGTAAAGCAAGAGGAAAAATATGATGATAAAATACTTGCCAAGGAATTACACGATCATGCCTTGTTTATTGCCTTTGCACCAGCACACGCTCCACGTATTGCAATTGCTGTTGTGGTCGAGAATGGCGGACACGGTGGCTCTGCTGCAGCACCGATTGCACAACAGGTGATGGATCACTTTTTGGCATCAGATAATCAGCAAATCAACACCTCTGGCAAACCAGCACTTGAGCCTGAAACATGAGAAAATCGACGATCTACGATCGCGACCTGGACATCTCTACCGATGATAACTGGTTGTTACACCGTCTTGAGTTTGATGTTATTCTGATCTTGGCACTGATCTCACTTGGAGCGCTGGGTCTGGTAATTTTTCATAGTGCCAGCGGGGCAAGCGATGTATTATTACACAAACAAATGCTGCGTTTAGGTCTTGCTTTTGCACTAATGTTTGCAGTTGCACAAGTTCCTCCAGCTGTTTATCAACGCAGCAGTCCGATTCTCTATTTGATAGGTTTGATATTACTCGCATCGGTATTGTTATTTGGCGATATCGGCAAAGGCGCACAACGCTGGCTAGTCATTGCGGGCTTCCGTTTCCAGCCTTCTGAAATAATGAAAATCGCAATGCCAATGATGATTGCCTGGTATCTAGCTCATCGACCATTACCGCCTCGCTTTAAACAAATTATGGTTGCCGTGCTATTGCTCAGTATACCCACTGTATTAATTGCCAAACAACCTGATTTGGGAACAGCGATTCTGGTAACAGCTTCCGGCGCAACCATCTTGTTTATGGCTGGAATGTCATGGTATCTGATCCTTGGAGTCGTCGCTATTGGCGCTGGCTGCGCACCAATACTCTGGCATTTCATGCGAGAGTATCAACGCAATCGAGTGCTGACTTTTCTCAATCCTGAATCAGACCCGCTGGGTAGCGGATATCACATTATTCAATCAAAAATAGCCATTGGCTCAGGTGGAATCAACGGCAAAGGGTGGTTAAAAGGCACTCAGACCCAACTTGATTTTCTCCCGGAAAGCTCCACTGACTTTATTTTTTCGGTATTCGCCGAAGAATTTGGCTTAATTGGAACGATCGCTTTGCTAACACTGTATTTGATCATTATTGCACGTGGTCTGATAATCGCATCTCAAGCGCAGGACAGTTATAGTCGTTTGCTGGCAGCTGGTATTACCTTGACATTTTTTGTCTATGTTTTCGTCAACATAGGGATGGTGACTGGCGTATTGCCCGTGGTCGGAGTACCCTTGCCTTTGATTAGCTATGGCGGCACATCAATGATTACAATCATGTTCGGTTTTGGAATACTCATGTCAATTCATAGACATCGTAAGTTTTTACCGTCTTGATGAAACCGCACAGATTATCCGAATGTTACGCGATCATGACTTCCACAGATAGATTTCTGCGTAAGTTGAACATTTACAGTTATTTTTCACAACTCACTGAATAGTTATACTTAGAAGATTACATACACTGATGCTTGTTGAATGTAATCATATGCTCACTTGATAGAGACTTAATTTTTCATGAAACTTAAATTTACTGCGATAATTTTCATCTGCTTATTGAATATCTTGTCAGTTGCGATTGCGGGTGACATAGATCCTAAGCCAGCAATCCAGCAATTTAAAACTGAAATGCACCACAAGCATAGTTTTGATAAGCAATACCTGAATAACTTGTTTTCTAAAATCAAGCTACGTGATTCAATCATCAAAGCAATCAGCAAACCCGCCGAAGGTAAACCCTGGCATCAATATCGAAACATCTTTTTGACAGAATCACGCATCAAAGGCGGAGTCGAGTTCTGGAACAAACACGAAAAAACCATTGAAAAAGTTGCCGAAAAATATGGTGTCCCCGCAGAAATAATGATTGCGATACTTGGTGTCGAAACCCGTTATGGCGGCAACACCGGCTCATATCGAGTAATGGATGCCATTTCCACACTGGCTTTTCTATACCCGAAACGCAGCCCATTTTTTCGCAGCGAACTTGAACATTTCTTATTGTTGGCACGTGAAGAAGGTGTGGATCCTCTCAGCTTGACTGGCTCATATGCTGGAGCAATGGGTCTACCACAGTTCATGCCCAGCAGCTATCGCAACTACGCAGTGGATTTTGATGATGATAATCAACGCGATATCTGGAATAATCCGGCGGATACATTAGCCAGTATTGCGAATTACTTCGTCAAACACGGCTGGCAAAATGATAAGGCCGTGGTATTCAAAGTAACTGTGGATAAAAATACTGCAGCGCCTTTCCTCAATGATGATCTTAAACCTCTTGTTCAAGCAGAACAGCTGACGAAAGCCGGAATACAATTAGACAGCACAATCAATCAGGATGAGCGACTCAAGTTACTAAAATACGAACTCAAAAATGGTGATGAGTTCTGGGTAGGTCTGAAAAATTTCTATGTGATTACTCGCTATAACCATAGTCAACTCTATGCCATGGCGGTCTATCAGCTCAGCCAGGAAATCCGCAATCGCAAACTCAGCGCAAAAAGGAATTAAGCAATGCGTTATTTATCTTTAATTCTGTTGATAGGCATTATTTTGCAACAAACTGGCTGCGCCACTGACCCGGAAACACTGGATGGTCCAATTGACTTTCCGGGGAAAAACAACCCGCAAGCTATCCCCGATGCCCAACCTTCTCCAGAACCCTTTAGTCAATATGGAAACCCGGTCTATTATGATGTTTATGGAAAACGCTATTATGTGCTAAATTCAAGTAAGGACTTCCAGCAGGAAGGCGTTGCTTCATGGTATGGAAAACAGTTTCACGGACGTAAAACATCAAATGGTGAAATCTATGATATGTTTGCGATGACGGCTGCACATAAAACGCTCCCCTTACCCACATACGTTAAAGTAACTAATCAACGCAATGGACTCACAACAATCGTTCGTGTCAATGACAGGGGGCCATTTCATTCGAATCGAATTATTGACTTATCCTATGCTGCCGCACTCAAGCTCGAACTAACAAGAACAGGGACAACTCAGGTAGTCATCGAAGCCATTGATACCAATCCAGACAGCACACTGCAAGAACAACCACTTCAGGAAACAAACGTTGAACAAGCGATCATTCAGCCTGTACAACAGGAACAGGCAACCCAAGGCCAATTTGTACAATTAGGCGTATTCTCAGAAATCGACAATGCAAAACGAATGCAAAACAAAATCAGCACTTCCTCATTACCAACACCAAAAATCATATCAGTCAACATCAAAGAAACTGATTTATATCGTGTACTCATTGGCCCCCTAACTTCTGAAAAACAGATAGAAAAAATCAAGGATAAACTCAGTCAAATGGGTATTCAGTCCACAAAAGTCACTGCTTCAATATTGCCCTAGAGAACCCCTATGAATTCACAATCACCACATCATTACAATCAGCCATTCCCTGCTTTTCTGAGAAGCCTGTGCTGCCTGGCTATGACAAGTTTGTTACTCATGCACTCTGTCAGAGCAGAACAAACAGCTGTTAAAAAACCTTTATTAGTACCGGATCCACCTCCACTGGAAGCATCCAGTTACTACTTGCTGGATTTTGAAAGCGGACAGACCATCGCAGCATACAATGCTGACACACCGTTACCACCAGCCAGTCTGACCAAAATCATGACTGCATATACCACTTTTAGAGAACTGGCAGATGGAAGACTGGCACTGGATGATACAGTGACCATTAGCAAAAAAGCCTGGAAAACGGGTGGTTCACGCATGTTCCTGGAACCAAACAAACCAGCCACCGTTGAACAATTACTCAAAGGCATTATCATCCAGTCTGGAAATGATGCAAGCGTTGCTATTGCGGAACATATTTCTGGAAATGAGGCAACATTTGCTCAGTTAATGAATCAGACCGCAGAAAGCCTGCAGATGAACAACACTCACTTTACTAATAGTATGGGACTGCCCTCCCCTGAACATTATAGTAGTGCGCACGACCTGGCTCTTCTAACCAGTGCGCTCATCAGTGAATTTCCTGAGCATTACCATTGGCATTCTGAAAAAGAATATACCTACAACAACATCAAACAGCGAAATCGTAACAACTTGCTGTGGCGCGATTCCACTGTTGATGGGGTAAA
Organism: Methylococcales bacterium; assembly: GCA_965224565.1. Taxonomy (GTDB): domain Bacteria; phylum Pseudomonadota; class Gammaproteobacteria; order Methylococcales; family DRLZ01; genus DRLZ01. The sequence goes on from CBDCZN010000002.1 coordinate 3,021,036, forward strand.
AACAGGGCATACTGAGGAAGCAGGATATTGTCTAGTTGCCTCAGCCAAGCGTGAAGGTCGCCGCCTGATTTCTGTTGTTACCGGCACAAAAAGCACTCAAGCCAGAGCCAATGCCAATCAAGCATTACTTAATTACGGCTTCCGTTTTTTCGCTACTAGCAAAATACATACTGCAGAAGAAGTGCTCAAGCAACCTCGTATCTGGATGGGGGCAACTGAAACCCTGCCAATTGGCTTAACTGAAGATCTTAATGTCACAATCCCCAGTCGTTACGCTGACAAATTAACCAGCGCGATTGAAATTGACGAGAATATTACAGCACCTGTTGAAAAAGGTCAGAAGCTAGGAACTATTAAAGTCATGCTTGATGACAATATGATCACACAACGCCCTCTGGTCGCCCTGCAAGCGATGGCAGAAGGTGGCCTAATGCGACGCCTTTACGACAAAGCATTTCGTCTGGTGCAAAAAACCACTGGATATCCGAAATAATCAAATGGGTGCCTCTAATCATTAGGATTGTTGTTCGAGTTCAAGGCGGATGATTTTCGAGAACCGCAGTGTATATGGAATACATGAGGATCGAAGACAACCATCCAACGCTGAAATCGGGCAAAAAGACAATGATTAGAGGTGCCCAAATATGTAGGAACCATAAAAGTGCCGGAGACAGAACACCAGATCGTTTACCTTAACGGAGACTATTCACCACTGCACGAAGCAAAAATATCAGTGTTGGATCGAGGCTTTTTGTTCGGTGATGGCATTTATGAAGTGATTCCAGTTTATCAGCGGCATATTTTCCATTTCGAGCGCCACATGGCTCGCCTGGAAAAAAACCTGGCAGCGATTCGACTACCTGCGCCTTGCAATCGCCAACAACTTCGAGCAATCATCGAAAAGCTGTTAACCGGGGAAGATCAGGAATCAGTTTATCTGCAAATCACCCGCGGTATCGCAAAACGAGATCATCAATTCCCGGCAGATACAAAACCAACCGTATTTGTCATGTCAACACCTGTCCAACAGAAGCCCAAGCGTGGAATTGCCTGTATCACTCTCAACGATGACCGCTGGCAACATTGTGATATCAAAAGCATTGCCTTATTACCCAACGTATTATTACGTCAACTAGCTCATGATCAACACTGCGATGAAGCAATCCTGATTCGCGATGGGTATGTCACAGAAGGTGCTGCCAGCAATGTATTTATCGTTGACAATGGTCAGATCATCACCGCGCCACAAGGGCCGTTCATCTTACCCGGCGTCACCCGCGATGTCGTCATTGAAATCGTACACAATGCCGGTTTAAATATTGCCCAACGTATGTTTACAGAACAGCAACTGATTGAAGCCAGTGAAATATGGATTACCAGCTCCACCAAAGATATTGTTCCAGTCATCAGCCTGAATAAACAACCAGTCTCTCAAGGAAAACCAGGCGTTATCTGGCAACAAATGAACGCGTTATTCCAGTCTCATAAACAGCAGTTGATCCAGCAAGCTAATGACTAACAAGCCAACAATTCTCGGAAGTGACATGCAAGCCGACCAGACACTGATGGAATTTCCATTGGTATTCCCGCTTAAAGTATTTGGGCATGACCGTGACGAATTAGAACAGGTTACAATTGAGATCATCTGTGAACACGTTCCCGGGGCAAAAATCACTGAAATCAAAGCCAGACCAAGCAAAACCGGAAAATACACGGCACTGACATTAACCTTTCTCGTCGAACACAAACAACAACTGGATCGTATTTATCTAGCGCTGTCAGAACACAATGCTGTTGTCATGACACTGTAATCTCAAACGCCGATTGGATAGAACAGATGGAAAAACAGTCGATTCACACCAAGATTATCCAGAGCAAGCTCCAAAGTTATCAATCAACATACGCATCAATGCGTGAATTTACAGCACAACGCACAGCACAAACAGCTGATCAAATCTGGGTTTTACAACACCACCCCGTGTATACCATTGGCAGCAATAGCAGCGAAACCGAAAAACCACACTCATCAATACCTGTTATTCAATCTGACCGTGGTGGACAAATCACCTATCATGGGCCAGGACAGCTAATCATCTATCTGCTGCTCGACTTGCAGAGAAGAAAAATTGGTATTAGAAAATTGGTAGAAGGTCTGGAATCTGCGGTTATTTCTCTACTCAATCAGTATGCGATTAATGCAACAACTCGGGAAGGTTTTCCCGGTGTTTATGTCAACCAATCAAAAATCGCATCGGTTGGTCTCCGTATTCGCAATGGTTGCAGCTATCACGGCATCAGCCTGAACGTCAATATGGATCTTGAACCGTTTAATCATATCGTCATCTGCGGACAAAATAACCTGACAACAACACAAGTCTGCGACCTTGGTGGTCCAAACCAGGTCGAGCAACTTTCTCCACCATTGATATTCCTGATTAATAACACCCTGAATCTTGATATTACTCAGAGAATGGCATGCAAATAGATCACTCTGGGTAAACTGATTTAATTATTTCTGGAACACTAACATTCCAGGAAAGATCAGTTTCAGAAACCTTTCTTGCAATCACCGCAGAATGTATGAATGCTTCAGCAGTCTCTAATCCTATAGTTCCCGCATACATTGACTTGGAAATAATTGTAACAGGATCAATCAAGCTAGTTTCAATCACTTCAAATCCGGTTTGATTGTTAAATAACCCATGCCAAGCATTATCAGAAAAACGCCAGTAATCCCATGGCAAATCGTGCAATGGAAATGCATGGTGAGTAAATATCATTACTATTCCATCTGTTTTAAGAACTTTATTTATTCCTAAATTCAGGATTTCATAAACGACTTTCCATGGCATTAAAATACCTACCCATTGCACGGAACCAACCGATCATTCTTACATAAATACACCTACTTATTCAAAGAGCTCGGATCCCATAAAAGAATGAACAAATACACTGTCATGTGATATTAGGCGTACTCGATAAATATGAGTCCTACGATTCCCAAAAATAGGAGGAAGGTTAGCAGTAGTATCAGGAATAGGAGGAAGGTTAGCAGTGAAGCCATTGGGGTTCGTGCTCGTTGCCACTGTCTTGACGAAAGGTTCTGCGTCAGAATCAAACTCCTCAACAACCCAGCTAGACCAGTCATTTACGACTCTTGTGTTGTTAGCAAAATTTACTTTAGTGCCATTTCTAGTCACAGTTATTTTTGGAGTACCCCATATCCTATCAACGGGTGTCGTGGAAGAACACCGCTCAAAACTTTTTGTGGCTGCAACTCTGTTCAAATGAGCAAAACGGCGGCACCCAACGAGAACTGCATTGGGTTCATAGTCGATTCTCACATGGCCGCCACCATGTGTACAGTTCAAAGTACCCCCGGCCTGGACATAAACTCTATGGTCTGCCCCCCCATCCAGCTCTGCGTTGCCACCCGGCGCAATGAATATTGTAAGATCGCTATAGTTATGTCCAAAGAACTCACCGCCGTTTTCAACAAAAGCCCACTGACGACTTCTGTTTGGCTCTTGAAGTGTGCCGCTTGCAACAACCACAAAGTCAGCCGTATTAGCGTTAATGGGTCTAAACACCACAGGAACATTGTTAACTCGCCGAGTATCTCCAAACGCATTTTCGACACAAACTGATGTACCTGCCGCCCAGCATGAACTGATACTACTAAGTGCCGCTGCCAGGTATATAGCAGGCTTGCTCAAATTGTTCATCTTTCACCTCCAAATGATTCTAAAAAGATCGTTTGCATACATCCACACCAACTTGATACGAAACCAAGTGCTTTAATTGAGTCTGCAACAGTCAATCTGAGTGGTTTGATTAATCGTTTCAGTTTTTCAATTGGTGACTATATTTTCATATAGAATGACAAGGTTATCTATGATCCAGATCACTGCAGATTATTGGTTTTTATGATAGCCCGTCTAACAATCTCCCTGTGTTAGGGTAGTTGTCGCCTTTAATTTTCAGTACTAATTTCTCTATCAATATTTTTCAACTAGTCGCCAAAGACATCATCCTGTAGCATAATCTGCTATCACAACTACATTTATTAATGTTTCTATGCAAGAAAATAAAGCAACCCACTATGATATTGCAATTGTTGGCGGCGGCATGGTGGGCTCCACCTTAGCCTGCTGTTTAGCTGACAGCGGCTTGAAAACTGTGGTACTGGAAGCAACACGTCCGCCTGCTTTTTCACCGGAACAACCGCCAGATCTGCTGGTTTCTGCGCTTAGCATGGCGTCCAGACATATCCTGGAAACTGTTGGGGCGTGGGATAACATTGTTGCCAAACGATTTTGTCCCTTTCGAACCAGAATATTTGGGGTCAAGAATATTTGGGGTCAGAGGAATATTTGGGGTCAGAATATTTGGGGTCAGAATATTTGGGGTCAGAGTAAAATATATTATGTCATTGAGGTGAATTCAAGTTGCAAGAGCACCACCTGATATCGAATCAAAGACCTCGAAAGGTGTTCTGTATTTGAGGCATTTTCTAGGCCTATGATTAAGCAAATTGACTGCTTTTTCAAGCTCAAATTCTGTCACCTTCAAGAAGTTGGTTCCTTTGGGAAAATATCGCCGAATTAAACCATTGGTGTTTTCATTGCTACCGCGTTCCCAGCTTGCATAAGGCTTGGCAAAATAGACCTTGAATTTGAGCTTTTCTTGTAACTCTCTGAACAAGCTATTTTCACTGCCATTATCTAACGTCATCGTTTTGCGATACCTTTGAGGAATGCATTTGAATAGCTTTAAACTTACTTGGTTAAAATTACTGGCTGTACCATCTTGTGCTTTGCCGCACAGTAGAAATCGGGACTTACGTTCAATATGCGTAACGAATCTGCCCTGATGCCTATGGCCAACCATGGTGTCACCTTCCCAATCGCCATAGCGCAGCCTTTTTTCAACCGCACATGGGCGCTCATCGATATCAACACGACCTGGTATGTTCCCCCTCAATGAGCCGTATCGTCTTTGTTTCCGCCGCTTCTTGTGGCTGCGAACCAAATACGTGTAGAGCGTGCCTTGTTGTTCAGCATCGTTGAATATCCACTGATAAATTGCCTCCGGACTCAGCCTCATGGTCTTTTTGCTGTGTGGATAGTCGCGTTTTAATCGATTACTGATAATTTCCGGTGACCAGCCAATTTTGAGCTTACCCAAAACATATTGTTTGAGCTTCTCATTGGACGCTCGTTTTGTATGGCGGGGTTTTGCTTTTCTAGCGTCTGCAAATTGTTGCGCTGCTTCATCCCAATAACAATTAAATAATCGTTTATTGCGCCTGAGTTCACGTGAAAGCGTGGTGTGTGATCGGTGCAATTTTCTGCCAATCTCCCGAAGCGGCACACCAGCTTGATGATTATAAAAAAGACACATGCGGTCTCGCGCGTTAAGATGGGTATAGGACATCAGGAGCTCCTGTTTTTGAAGTTGTCGTAAACCTCAAAATAACAGAACTGCCTTTGGTGTCCTAATCTCTATGTTAGGTGGTGCACTTTGAAACTGAATTCACCTGATAGTCAGGTAAGACGACCAAAAATAATGTTGGTAGCATAAACAATGTTACTCTGACCCCGATTATTAAAAAATCAATAAAAACAATAGGATAAGGATCATTATTGTTTATTATTATCATTGTGTTACCATCCGATACGTATGGCAACGTATCTTAAAATCAATGTTTTTCCATGCAAATGTTATTAACTAAAAAAAGGGATTATCATGAAATTACGAACCAAAATCATGGCTATTGTAAGCCTATTGGTAACAACTTCAATCGCTATTGCTGGGTCAGATAAAAATAATCATGAACTCACTGATACAGATATTTATACATTATTAAGTGTTGGCACACCAGGCTCTAGCCACTTTGGTGGCTATATACAACTAGGTAGCGAAGCAACAATTGATGGCAATATTGGTAGTCGAGTTAATTACCAACTTGGGTCAAATGTAGTAATAGATGGTAATGTAGATGGAGGTACTCCGGTTAGTATTTCTCCTTCTGCCATGGTATATGGTTCATACGATGTAAAACCAGATGCTTATTGGAGCCAAATATATAACGAACTCTCTGATGCTTCAAGTGTTGCAGCTGCCTATTCAGGCACTAATCTAGGGTCAATTAATAGCAGTCAAATCTTTTATGCCTCTTCTAAGGGAATATCTGTATTTAATATTAACGGATCAATTAATCTTGGTGGATATGACAGCATTACACTCATAGGCGACGCTAATGACACATTTATAATCAATGTGTCCGGAAACCTGACCTTAGGTTCAGGCACGGCTATCCTATTAGAGGGTGTTGAAGCTGACCAAGTTTTATTTAATTTTACAGGAGGGGGCTTTACTAATACTGCAACTATTGGTGCGGCAATATTGAGTGGAACTTATCTTGCCCCTGACATGTATTGGCAAATTGGTGACGGTGCAACCATGAATGCAACTAACATATGGGCTTCAGGAATTCAAGGTAATATTCAAACTATATACGGGACAGGACTTTCTGCAGATCTTGTTAAGCGAATATTCTTCGAAGCTAATTGAATACTAATTCTATAGAAGCGATTAACGTTAGGGCTGAAAATCATGTTGCGGTATGGATGATTTTTGTACTACTCAATGTGTTAATTGATCAACTATCAATATTTTTCAACTAGTCGCCAAAGACATCATCCTGTAACATAATCATCTATCATAATCACAATTTTATTAATGCTTCTATGCAAGAAAATAAAGCAACCCACTATGATATTGCAATTGTTGGCGGTGGCATGGTGGGTTCCACCTTAGCCTGCTGTTTAGCTGACAGCGGCTTGAAAACTGTGGTGCTGGAAGCAGCACGACCGCCTGCTTTTTCGCCTGAACAACCGCCAGATCTGCGAGTTTCTGCGCTCAGCATGGCCTCCAGACATATCCTGGAAACAGTCGGGGCGTGGGATAACATTGTTGCCAAACGATTTTGTCCCTTTCGAACCATGCAGGTTTGGGAAGGTGTGGGCAATACTGAATTTCGTGCTGAGGATATTGGCGAATCCGAGCTTGGCTACATTGTCGAGAACCGCTTAATTCAGCTTGCCTTGCTTGAACATCTTGAATCTATTGGAAAAATAGAATTACTTTGCCCAGCTTCGACAAAACGTATTGTTTACGGTGAGCAGACTTCGGTGATTCAGCTTGAAGATGGTGAAATTCATGCACGATTGATCATCGGTGCGGATGGCGCCAACTCGCAAGTGCGTCAAGCTGCAAGAATTGGTGTTAGCAGTTGGGATTACAAACAACACGCCATGGTGTTAAATGTCGAAACGGCCTATGCCCAGCAAGATATTACCTGGCAGCGTTTCAGACCTTCTGGTCCTCAGGCGTTTCTGCCTCTGGTGGGTTCGTATGGCTCACTGGTCTGGTATAACTCTCCGGATGAAGTCGCTCGTTTGAAATCACTTGCTGATGATGAACTTTTAGAACAATTGCTACTCGCATTCCCAAGCTCTCTTGGAAAAATCAAACGCATTTTACAACGCGGTAGTTTTCCTTTGAAACGCCAACACGCGCTGGACTACGTTAAATCAGGTGTGGCATTAATTGGCGATTCTGCGCACACGATTAATCCACTTGCCGGACAAGGTGTCAATATTGGTTTGCTTGATGCGGCTGCGCTAGCTGAAGTAGTTGTTGATGCGCATCACGCTGGACGTGATTTTGCCAGCCTGTCGGTACTTAAGCAATACGAAAAACAACGTAAAATGGACAATTTGCTAATGATGACGGCAATGGACGCCTTTTATCGAGTGTTCAGTAATAACTTCAGACCAATTAGAGTGCTACGCAATCTGGGACTTGGAGTGGCAGACAAACTTGGCCCTGCCAAACACCGCATTATCCGTCACGCAATGGGGCTGGAAGGTAATTTGCCACGATTAGCACGTGGTGAACAGTTGTCTATTCCAGGTTAATAATTTCCCGCACATAGATTCACTACAAAACAAACCATTTGCTGCGTAACCCGTCCTCAACAATCAGGACTGTTCTGAGAATAATGCCTGTACAACACTCTCTTGTTGTTCCTGGTTCAAATAAGGATGCATTGGGAGACTGATCACCTTGTCCGACAACACTTCTGAAACTGCTAATTGAAACTCATCAGTTAGCAATGCTGGCTGTTGATTGAGGGAAACAGGATAATGAACTGCCGATGGAATTTGCGCAGATTCTAAGCGTTTTTGAATCTGTTCACGGTTGTCGACCTGAATTGTATATTGGGCATACACACTAGTATTCCAGGTCTCAACAAAAGGAGCAACGATTGCAGTATTGTCTGCTTGGTTTTGCTTAGCACGAATCATTGCTGTGTATTGCTCGCCTAATTGCCTTCTGGTTTTAACTTCATCTGCAAACACCTCAAATTTGGCCAGCAGAATTGCCGCCTGGATTGTATCCATGCGCCCATTAATACCAATCCTGGGATGATGATAGCGTCGATTCTGACCATGTACACTGATTTCCCGCATTGTTTTCGCGAGATTGTCATCATCTGTAAAACAGGCTCCGCTATCTCCATAGCCTCCCAGGGGTTTGGATGGAAAAAAACTAGTGCAGCCTATTGTTGATAACCCACATGAGGCCGCACCTTTATAGGTTGCTCCAAAACTCTGACAACCATCCTCGATCACTGGTAACTTGTGCTGCTCGGCGATGGCATTGATTTCTTCAAAATCGGCGCATTGCCCATACAAGCTGACCGGCATAATTGCTTTGGTTTTAGCGGTCACTGCAGCTTGAATTTTATTCGCATCAATATTGAACGTGCGTGGATCTATATCAACAAAAACTGGTTTAGCACCAAGCAGGGCAATCATTTCACCCGTTGCAATAAAGGTGAAAGGAGTGGTAATTACTTCATCCCCTGCACTAACACCCAACGCCAACATTGCAATCAATAGCGCATCCGTTCCAGAGGACACACCAATACAATGTTTTACACCAACAAAATCAGCCAGTTTTTCTTCCAGCTCTGCATTTTCTGGTCCCAGAATATATTTACCGTGATCAAGGACATTTTTAATGTTAGCTTCAATCTGTTCTCTGATTAATGCTTGCTGGGCTTTTAAGTCTATAAATTGCATCGCCATCATTTAATCCTCTGAATAGTAGCTGAAAATTACCGGGGGGTCTTATTTCGTAGTGGTATTTTGAAAATTAGGTATCACCAACATTGACTCAATTATCCCAACAGTTTTCTCAAGCGTGTCTTGATGCTTGTTGAAATAGTTAATTGCATTCGCTCCCATCTCCCGACACAGCGCTTGATTAGAAAACAATGCTTGAACAGTATCAATACATTGATCTGCATCTACAACTGAAACAGCTGCATTACTCGCAACAAGTTCAGTGGCTATTTCTTCACAGTTATGTACCGAACGACCAAATAGCATCGGGATTCCCCAGGCAGCTGGTTCCAGCAAGTTGTGACAACCAACTGTAACCAGACTACCCCCAACAAAGGCAACATCAGCAACACCGTAGAAGAGCATCAATTCCCCCAGTGTATCCAGCAGAAATACTCGGGTATCGGATTGACACGATAAACCGGATGATCTAGTCACACAGGAGATCGACTGCTGGTTGCAATAATTGACAATGCTGATGCCGCGATGCGGATGTCGTGGAGCGAGAATTAATAACAGGTTTGGGTTGTTCGTCTGTAACTGTTGCAGTCGATCCAGCAATAAATTTTCTTCATTCTCATGGGTACTGGCAGCAATCCATATACTGCGCGTTGGAAATAATTGTTGTCTGAGCTGTACTGCTCGTTGCTTGAGTTGTTCAGAAACTGTTCGCTCGAATTTAAGACTGCCTGTCACACTAATCCGCTCAGATGCAACACCAAGCTGGTTAAAATGTTTTGCGTCAATACCTGCTTGAGTACCAATTCGACTGATTGTCTGGAATACCGGCATAAACAGACTCCTCCAGCGTAAATATCGATGCAACGAACGCTCAGATAATAATGCACTGACCAATAGTAATGGTATGTTTCTATCGTCACACTGAAAAAAAAGATTTGGCCATATTTCCTTTTCTACAATGATGGCAATATGCGGCTGAAATCGGGTCAGAAAAGCTTTGACTGCGAATGAAACATCATATGGCAAGTACACATGTTGAACAGACTCACCAAATTCATCAATAATTCTGGAAGATCCGGTTGGCGTGGTAGTCGTTACCAGGCAGGGGATTTTTGGATATCCCTCTTGCAGTTTCCGAATCAGCGGAATACTTGTTTCAACCTCGCCTACCGAGCAAGCATGGAGCCAAATTACACCAGGGGAAATCGTCTTGTTATAAAACCCCAAACGCTCTTGCCAACGCTGACTGTAAGCAGGTAAACGCCAAGCCTTTAGTGCAAGGTGTATGAGTACTAAGGGGAGAAGTAGATAACCAAGAAGTGCATAGAGTTTTCGCACACTAGATCGATGCGTGAGTCTCTGACTTTAACCAGTCGAGATAACCTGGAATAGCCTGTTCAAGAGTTTTGAAGGTTAGATCACACCCCACACCTCTTAAAGCGGACAAATCAGCCCGGGTATATTCCTGATAACTATTGATAAGATCATCAGGAAAAGGGATGTATTCAATACTTCCGCGTTGATGATAGTCAATAATAACCTGGGCCAACTGATTAAACTGTCGGCTGGTTCCAGTACCAACATTGAAAACACCAGAATGTTGAGGATGATCCAGAAACCAGCAATTCACTTTAGCAATATCTTCAACTGCAACAAAATCACGTGCCTGCTCACCCGGTTTACTGTGCTTACTCGCACCAAACAAACGCGCAACTCCTTCATTGATTATCTGGTGATGTAAATGAAATACCATACTCGCCATTCTTCCTTTGTGAGATTCTCGTGGTCCATAGACATTAAAGTAGCGTAAGCCCACCACCTGTGCTGTTAGTTGAGATCCGAGATTAGCAACATACTGGTCAAATAGATATTTGGAATAACCATAAACATTTAATGGCCAGCTTGCCTGGGAAGCTTCACGAAAGTTAGTCTCTCCCCCATAAACAGCGGCACTGGATGCATAAATAAAAGGGATATTATGTTGCTGACAGAAATGCAGCAAGGTTTTTGAATATTGATAATTATTCTCCATCATATAGCGACCATCCCACTCAGTTGTGGATGAGCATGCACCTTGATGGAATACCGCTTGAATGGATGTAGCGTCTATCCTGTTGTTGATGATATTATCGAGAAAGTTGTTTTTGTCCTGATAATCGCTGACATGGCAACCAAATAAATTATTGAAGCGTTTACCATCGGTTAAATTATCGACCACCAAAATATCATGCTCACCACGCGCATTCAACTCCAGCACAATGTTGCTGCCAATAAATCCAGCACCGCCGGTAACAATATACATTCTATTTAATATCTACCGTATAAAACAAAAAATCACCAGGTTAGAGACTATCCAACCTGATGATTTTTCATCAACTACTTTGTGAATCAATGACTGTAGAACCAGCCAGTAACCCAACTGTGTTCTATTTGCCACTTAAGCTTTTCAGCAAAAAGAAACTTACTCTTCGGGAACAACTGACAACTTAACAACACCATCAACATCTGAATGTAAATGAACCTCTATTTCATAGTCGCCTATTTGTCGAATTGGACCATCAGGCAAGCGTACTTCAGATTTCTCAAGCTGAACGCCTTGCTCTGACACTGCTTCCGCGATCAACTGTGCACCTATCGATCCAAACAGTTTACCTTCATCACCTGCTTTTTGTGCAATAGATGTTGATAACTTTGACAATGCATCTTTACGTTTTTCAGCCGCAGTCAAGGATTCTTTCGCTTTCTTTTCCAGATCTGCTCTACGCTTTTCAAATTCAGCGATACGATCAGCTGTAGCTGGAACAGCTTTACCTTGTGGAACCAGATAATTTCGCCCATATCCACGCTTTACATCAACCCTGTCACCAAGTACACCTAAATTTGTCACATTTTCAAGAAGTATGACTTGCATTATTACTACCTCTATATTCTCTTATTTATCAAAAACCACTACTAACATCCCAAGCTGGCAATCATTCAGCCATACAATTAAGGTAATTATTCGTGTGAATCACAATATGGAATTAATGATAAAAAGCGTGCGCGCTTGATTGCAGTACACAATTGGCGCTGATACTTAGCACTTGTTCCGGTAATTCGGCTGGGTACAATTTTACCCGTCTCTGAAATATATTCTTCAAGCAAATCCAGATTCTTGTAATCTATTTCCTGACCTCCGTCAGCAGAGAAGCGACAGAATTTTTTTCTTCGAAATTGGCGAACCATAATAACCTCTTCACTATGAAGTATTAATCTGTACGATGACTAAATTAATATTCAAAAATTTAATATCGAGAAAGTATTAACTACTTTGACTCATCTCCAGACTCTACAGTTTCTTTGTCTCCTGCTTCAACTGTTTTCTCGTCTTCGATTTCAGCTGTTTTCTCGTCTTTAGTTTCAACAGTTTTATCGTCTTCGGTTTCAGCTGTTTTCTCTACTTTAGTTTCAACTGTTTCAACAACATCTTCTGTTGCTTTCTTCTCGACAACAGCTTTTCCCTCAGCAGCCGGTTTAGGTCTGTCTTCTCTGGAATGATCGCGTTCACGCTTTTCTGCATATTCTTTTTCGCGTTTTTCTGCTGCTACAAGAATTGACGAGGGCTCAGTAATCGCTTCATCACATTTAACAATTAGATTTCGTAGCACAGCATCATTAAACCGAAAACCCAATTCCAATTCATCTAATGCTTCTTTGGTACACTCTACATTCATTAAAATGTAGTTGGCTTTATGCAGTTTTTGTATCGGATAAGCGAGTTGTCTGCGTCCCCAGTCTTCCTGACGATGAATTGTACCGCCGCTGGTTTCTACAATTGAACGATAACGCTGTAGCATTGCTGCCAACTGGTCGCGCTGATCTGGATGGATAATAACAACGATTTCGTAATGTCGCACTTAAAGACCTCCTTATGGATAATACCCCCCGCAACAAACTGTCCGGTGGAGCAAGGCGTCAACTGGTCAGCAGACTGGGTTAATCTAACTCCAGGCAAACCACATCGAGCGGGACATTGTAACCGACAATAACTGCCTCAGCAATCTTTCCGTGAAATAACATCCTTCATTGAATCCATGAATTGTGATATTGATAGCATCATCATCTTTATTATTTGGTGGATAATCGTTGCAAATAGAGTGGAAAACACCCACCAAACCGTACTGTGCACGCCCTTCAAGTATGGCGCGGCTCCCTGTCCATCGCGGTAACAGTTCACCCCTAACGCCCCATTACAACTTGCAAAAGCCCCCGGATAACCACCAATCCTTTTGAATCATCGATATAACTCGCTCACTGGTTAACCTTTAATTTCAACTGACTTTAGCCTTCGATACTAATTTGGTCATTGCAATTAATGGTGCCTGCTTGAACAACATCGGCATAAACCCCGACATGCGCATTGTTATGTTGAGCGGCAGTTCTCAAAATTTTTGTATCTTTGGGTAAATCACCTTGCGGCAAGGTGGTCATCACACAACGCGGACATGGATCTGTAACCTTGAGTAGAACATTACCAATCGCTAATGTTTTCCCAATCCAGTCATTTTCAACAAAACCAGTTTGAGTCGTGTTTACCAGGACATTTGGTCGAAATCGACGTGCTTCAAACTGCCCTTCTGGATAAAGTCGCTGCAACTCATTCAGTGTAGATTCTGTCAACAAATGCACAATGGCCAGATCAAAAAAAGTTCCAACCGGCATGTCTTCATCAGTAACAATATCCCGGTTATCAAGTTCTTCAATATCCGGCCAGTATTCTTCAAGTTGAGGCTTGTTTGGCACTTGCGAAATCAATTGAACATCACGACCGAGTGCTTTTGACAAAACAGTGTTGACATGACTATCGTCGCTATTGACTGTCGTACCATCCGGTAAGGTAATTTCAATAACTGCATTACCATGATCTGAACCGGGTAATTGCAGACAACGCGATTGAAAAGAAAACATATTCGGCCATCTTTTCGGGTTTTTTGCACTAACTACTTTTCCGGTTTCGGTATCGATTAATGCAAAACTTCGATCTGCACGCAATCCTTTCTCAGTAAAATCAGACGATTGCAAACTCTCTCCCATCATTGATTTAACCGGGTACCGCCATAGCGAATTCACTGTTCCAATGTTATTAGATGTCATTTTTATAGTCCTCTTAAAAGCTGGTATTACTAACCATGTTAATACGTTGCAATATCGATAACGAGCAAATTAGCCATTGTTATAATTTTTACTGACTTTTGCATCAACTGCAGCCAATCGTTTCAACTTATCGCTGATTTTAATTTCCAGTCCTCGCTCAACAGGATGATAATACTGTTGCGCTGTCATTTCATCCGGAAAATACTGTTCTCCAGCTGCATAAGCATCAGGCTCATCGTGCGCATAGCGATAACGCCTACCATAACCCAACTCCTTCATTAAGCCAGTTGGTGCATTACGCAAATGCACCGGAACTTGCAAACTACCGGCATTTTCAGCATCGTGCCGGGCTGCTTGAAAAGCGCGATAGACTGCATTGCTTTTTGGCGCAACCGCCAGATAAGTCACTGCTTGCCCAAGCGCCAGCTCACCTTCGGGGCTACCCAGTCGTTCTTGAACTTGTGCTGCATCCAGGGTCAATGTTAACGCACGCGGATCAGCGTTACCAATGTCCTCGCTAGCAATCCTGATCAGTCGGCGTGCGATATAGTGCGGATCGCAGCCACCATCAAGCATGCGACACATCCAGTACAAGGAAGCATCTGGAGCGCTGCCTCGAATTGATTTATGCAGTGCTGAAATCTGGTTATAAAATTCTTCTCCACCTTTATCGAAACGGCGTACACTGCCCTCAAAGACTGCTTTGGCAATCGCTTGGGTGATCATGATTTGACTCGAATCAGCATCGCTTGCAAGCTGAACTGCCAACTCCATCAGGTTCAACAGCCGACGTGCATCACCATCAGCCTGGGCAGCAAATTGTTTTTGCAGTTCAAGCGGGAAGTCGATTTTTTCATGCTCTGTGGTCATCACATGCTCAATAACTTCCAGCAAGTCATCTTCAGCCAGTGATTTTAAAACGTACACTCTGGCACGAGACAGTAGCGCATTATTGACCTCAAATGATGGATTTTCAGTCGTTGCACCGATAAAATAAAATGTCCCATCCTCCACAAAAGGCAAAAATGCATCTTGCTGAGCTTTATTAAAGCGATGAACTTCATCGACAAAAACAATACTGTTACCATGAGTTTGATCGCGATGCTGTTGCGCACTGGCAACTGCCGCGCGAATTTCCTTTACTCCAGCGAGTACTGCAGAAATAGGGATAAATTGAGAATCAGATTGATGTGCAATAACACGCGCCAAAGTGGTTTTGCCAGTTCCGGGTGGACCCCACAGTATCATCGAATGCAACACACCATTTTCAATAGCTTCAAATAATGGTTTTCCGGTTGCCAACAAGTGCTTTTGCCCAAAAAAATTATCCAGACTACAGGGTCGCATACGCTCAGCTAATGGCTGATGTTGGCTTGGTGTCATATTAGTCTTCTATTACGTCGACACCGGATGGGATCTTGAAATCAAAGAGATCAGGCTTGAATTGCGGATTAACAACAATGTTTGAAAAGGTGATGTGGGTCAGTTGATCGAAATCATCTTCCATCAGCATTTCGATTAACAAATTGTCTTTTAAACCAACCCTGATTGATTTGAAACCGCCTATTTTATCTTTTGGAAGCAGCTTTAACCAAGCCACGCCTTCTTTCGCTGGTAGTTGTTCCAGTGTAAAACGATCAGTGATCGAACTTTCACCGCTCAACAATAACGCAGGCCCCATCGACAATGCCTTGGTGATAGTCTTAACCGTTATCTGCTCCAGATCAACATCATAAAACCAAACCTTTTTACCGTTGGAAACAACCTCTTGCAAATACGGTTTCTGGTAATTCCAGCGAAACAATCCTGGACGTGACAAATAAAACACCCCAGTCTTTGGTTGTGTATCAGTTGCCATGGTATTTTGCAGCAATAACTGGGTGAAATTGGCTTTAAGTTTCTTGGTACTGCTGGTAAATGCTTTTAACTGCCCCGCTGCATCACTACTTTCTGCATGTAATTGAAATATTCCCAACAGTAAGCAAATCACTATCAATACAAGTTTTTTCATTATTACAACCGTGTCCATTTGAGATGAATTCTACAGGGAATTCACAGCAATTGCAGTGTTGTATGAAATCAGCAAGCATACCCACCAGCCATGCAAACTGGATAAGAATGGAATCAGCTCTTGTTCCAACAGAGTAATATAGCGTCTTTACAGATCAACAACAGCCTCTTCAGAACTTGCTTCTGTGCGGACAAAAATCGGGTTATGCGCAATTGGATGTCTGGAATTATCGACGACAACTTCAACACCAATAAATTCGAATTTTAGTGGTAAGAACCTGTTCAAGATCTTGATCAATGGATTCAGAGCAAGGCAACAGTGGACGAATAAGCACAGCATACTGGAGTCTGTGAGCATTTTGAGTCCAGCTTTAACCAGTGATGCGCCATTCAGCGATGTCTTGAACAGGTTCTAAGACTTTTCCTATTTGACAACAGAAGTTATCCCTTACAAATTTCAAGAAGAAAATTTAGACGAGTCGAGAGTTGCTAACAATATTTTACTCCATACACGGGGGTTTTCGGAAACATAGCCTGGTTTCTCACAACATCATCATTGGTTTAGGACTGTAAAAGTGATTTCCGACATGACGACAGAAATTTAATAATTGCTCTAAAATCCAGCCAACTACTTCATCTGTTCTTATCGTTGGTTAGCTACCCTATTAAAAATACTTGAACTACTCAGCGTAATCAGTAACTGCTTAGCTGGCTATTGGCAACTCTATATCAGATGTTGCTTCATTCTGCTCGCATAAAATACGTTCCTGTGGATAAGGAAACAAATAGGCTGAATTAGCAACTGCTGGTGATGGATGTATACCAACATGATATCTGAGGAGTGTTAGTGGTATTTTTATCGATTTTTCACCCAACTGATAATGCTCTATACTTTGCTCTATTTCTTGCAAATCTTGTCGTGCTAAATACGGTTCAATATCCGCAAGCAGTTGTTGCATAACACTAACATGATTTTTCCGCAATGGAATGCTGCTCAAAGCCTCAATCACCGCCTGAATGTAAATTGTATGTAACTCGTCAATATCGATCGTGTTTTTAAGTGACAGTATTCTCTCAATTTCAACCGCTTTATCAGGATCATGGCTCAAATAAAGATGATGATGTTGCTGATGAAACCGAATCAATGGATAAATTGTGGTGTCTTGTTTCGCTAGCTGTTGCCATCGATGCATGACACAAACACGTTGAATAAAGTTTTCTTTCAATACTGGGTCAGCTAATTGGTGATCTTCGATTACCGGAAACAATGGAAAATCAAACCTAGCGTTAGTCGCACTAACTGCATTATCAATACCCATAGTATTTTTATTATTAATCACCTCACTTCCATGCACAGGATAGCTTGAGGAGCTTTCTCTGAACACATAACCAGATAACCTTGAGTGCCAATCATTCTGTTGAACAGTTTGTTTGTCAACACCCAAGTCAATTTCAGCCTCCGGACAAAAAGAACGGATCACAAAATGCTTGCCGAATAACTCTAGAATCGCATTAAATTTGTTGTGGTGGATGTCGAAACGATCATCTTCCCCTGATAAAAGCCCGCTACTAACACCTATCAGTATTTCAGGACTGTTAAGGTTACGCAGTGCATTTTGATTAAAGTAACTCTGATGCATAACGCTGTGATTTTCCACACCGGAGGATCTCGCTTCTCGTTTTAATATTTGTAATTGCATCTACTTTCTCCTGATAGATTACCGGTTTCCAGTTATTGTTTTATCGTCATCAAGTAAGGTTTTCAGTTATCAGTAAACGATGAACCGCGTACTCAACGGCAATCTTCGCTTCTGGTTCGATACTAAACTGGTTTTTAATCCATTCCAGTTTCTTTTTTCACAACTTTATTATTTAATAATCAGTATTAAAGAACAAAACCTATAAACGTCTTATACTTAATGCTTTTCACGTGCAATGTATCGACAATTCGCAACCCCAGATAACGGAATCAACATCATCTAACACATGTATATAGTAGCTCTACCTGCATTGCCTTTAGTTTGATCTATTAAATTCACAACAGAGGATTAACCAACTACATAAAATATTAACGAACAAATTCATGTTTTTCTCAATCAGCAATTGATTTAATCACCTGAATTCAGACCATATAGATCTCATTGATCAAGTGTAAACATCTGTCAGGAAAAAATCTGTGAAATATTACCGAAAGAACAGATTTTCTTAAAAAAAATGTTTGTTGATATCCCAAAGGCATTCCCAACAAATATTCACTTCTTTCAAAGCCTCAATAAAAATGCTCCAAAGAAGCTACCGAGTGATATTTCTTCGCTTCAGATAGCTAACTTTAGCATTCAGTGTGGAAGATTTTTAAGGCGTAAGGCATTAAGCAACGTTTGGAAATATTATACCAATCCCAATATATTTATCATTAAACAATATTGAGTTACAATAACAAATTAATGTTAATTACGAAAAGGAGGGAGTCATCGGACGACAAAGACACCTACCAGCGTCGATGGCGACTGTCGATTTTACATCTCTGGCCCGAACGGAAGCCCATGCGTCCACACGGATTCGATTTCTTGGGATGGCACACCTGAATAATGGGTACACCTATCGTGAAGTTGCCCAGTTTTTAGAAGTGCATTTAACCACAGTCCAAGGCTGGGTCCGGCGGTTTGCAGTCGATGGAATCGATGGTTAACGCGAGAGTTCACGCAGTGGCGCGACACGTAAACTTAATGTGGCTACACTAAACCGGACACACACTTTAAAATAAACAGAAAAGGATAAAGTGTGTGTCCGGTTTAGTGTAGCCACATTAGTTTGGTGAGGTGACGATCACGACTCAGGCGATGGCGTTTAATCTTCGGTTCCCTGGGCAGTATTTTGATGCGGAGAGTGGGTTACACTTATAACTACTATAGGTATTATGATCCTGGTACTGGGAGATATGTTACCAGTGATCCAATTGGGCTTGATGGGGGGGGGGGTTAAATACCTACCTTTACGCCAACGCAAATCCAGTACGTTTTGCTGATCCTACAGGAGAGAACCCTG
This sequence comes from Methylococcales bacterium, assembly GCA_965224565.1. GTDB lineage: Bacteria > Pseudomonadota > Gammaproteobacteria > Methylococcales > DRLZ01 > DRLZ01. Next base: position 3,040,382 of record CBDCZN010000002.1, read on the forward strand.
CTTCAGGAGTCATTTGGGGCGGTAATATTGGAACTGGTATTGGTGCGGCTGGAGGGCCATTACGCGCTGCTACTGGAAGGGTTATTGGCTCAGCTATTGGTGCTGGTATTGGTTATGGCATAGCCAAAATGTGTGAGGACGATAAGCCAGAATGTGATCCGCCTGCTGGAACCATTGTTACTTTATAGACAGGGTTCCTCTTTCAAAACCCCATTATCCAATCCCAGGAAGTCACTATCATCTTTTCCAGATGAGCTCAGCTCCTTACTGTATTTGGAACAAGATTGGTGCATCTCGTACTACTCCTCCTGGAGCAATTCCTTGTCCATTTTCGAGAAACAAAACCAGGTAACCGCAAGATGAATGAATTCTATGTGTTTGCCGTTATGTCGGTTGTTGGCGATCCGCCTAATGGTAATAAGATGGGAGTTGTTCGAGGAGACTACGTCTTTATGCCATTTGGTGGTAGTCAAATATTCACCATAGACGAGGATATATGGAAAGCAGCAGGAGGGAGTACCGAGTTGGCTTTTTTTCCAGATAACAGTGAATGCAACGCTGCTTTCCAAAAAGCTTTAGAGCCAGATGCTGTTGTTCTTGTTGGGTTGGTTGGCGAGTGCAAGTTGGATGTGCCGGAAAGGGGCTTAACGGATTTAGAAACTCTTCAGATAGGTGATAAGCATCGGGCGGTGGATGCTGGATACGATGTGACTGACTCTTTTGGGCTAAGTGCGATTTCTAATGTTGGATATTCTAAGGATGACGTAGCTACCATAACCGACTTGGGTATTTCTGTTAATAAATATGGCCTGATTCATAGTGAAAATGATAGCATTCGGTTTGCCGATAGTCATGTGGAAGAACATGCTCCGTTCTATCCTATAAAAATCAAAATCATCCAGCCGGTGTGATGATAACGCGGCAACGTGCGGTAATCGAATAATTAATGCACGCCGTAAACGCGGTAAGTTGGGGGTGAATTGGAAATAATTAGGGTCAAAATAATTATCGAGGTAGAACAGCCAGTTACCCAACTGCCCCCTCACAGATCCCGGCGTGCGGAATTACCGCACCGGGCTCTTCTGAACGGCTCGCTTCGCACTTCGCTACACGGATAGTCTTAGAAATCATGACAAATCCTTGGTTTAATTAATTCAAAGTCTTTGATCAATGCTTTAAACCCAACTACGTTATAGCTCTTGCGCTGACTGCGCCGATTCAGCCATTTGTAAAAGAGTTGTCCCACTCGATAAGCAAAACTGCTTAAGCTTTTGCTATTCCCTCGAATCCCGTAGAATTGATAATAACCGCGGAGTTTCCTGTTCAACTTTGCGAACAGAATTGTCTTCGGTAATCCACTGAATTGTCGGAACCAGACTTTGAACTTCGCTAAGGATGCCTGAAGTTTGTCCCGCGAGGTACGACGTTTTAAGGTGGGTTGTCTCCACCGATTCGCACCCCAACGAAACTCAAACCCCAGAAAATCAAACTTTGTTTTGGCGCGCGCTTTACAGTGACTGAACTCAATCATCCGAGTCTTGTCTTCTGCAACTTGCAATCCATAACACGCTAATCGTCTACTCAACGCTTCGTAGAAGCGTTTGGCATCGTTTGCATTTTGAAAGGCACAGACGAAATCATCCGCATAGCGACAATAATAGACCTGTCCTGTGCAATGTTTCCGTACTGTTTCTTCAAACCATACATCAATGACATAATGGAGATAGATGTTCGCCAGGATCGCTGAAACGACCCCACCTTGCGGTGTACCCGTAACCGGGTGGATGACTTGTCCATCTGTTTCCAATACCCCGGCTTTTAACCATTTACGGATAAGATTCAAGAACGGTTTGTCATCAATTCGCTTTGTGAGCATCTCCAATAGCAGTTCATGGTCAATCGTGTTAAAGAAGCTTTTGATATCGGCTTCAACGATATGGTGATACACGCCTGTTCGTAGTGCACGACTTAAGTCTTTGATAGCCTTGTGTACACTTCTTCCCGGCCTGTATCCAAAACTACAGTTGAGAAAGTCTTGCTCATAGATGGCTTCCAGTATCTTGGCTACCCCTGTTTGGAGTAGTTTATCCGCTAGTGCCGGTATTCCCAATGGGCGACATTCACCGTCCGTTTTGGGAATGTATTTCCTAAGGACTAACTTCGCTCGATAGGTCTTGTCTTTGACTTGTTCCACCAGTTGCTCAATATTCGGGAGTAGATTTGCTGCGTATGCTTGCGCATCAATTCGATCCACTCCTGCACTTGCTGTCTTGTTGATAAAATTCCAACACCAAAACAAGTAGTCAACTGTTAACAGGCCAAATAAATTCCGAAATCGGTACGTTTTATCCTGTGTTGCTTTGTTGGCTATTCCCTGCAGGGAGGTTTGCTTCATCAATCCAGTCCTTCATGTCCGGTTGAAGTTGGCCTTTGCAGGCTACGCCGTTCAGTCCACCCCTTCCCCTTGTACGCGGCTTTCCCACGCTCTGAGTACTATGAGTGAATCTGACTCCCATACAGTCTTCAGCCACCCTTCTTTTGGTTGGGTAGGCTTACCTGTCGCTACGCGTTAGGTGTCGGTTACTTCCGGGTCCGGGTTTCCCCTGATGTGGCTAATCTCCGCATACCCTGTCGTTTGCTCAGGAACTGCATGGGTCTCACAAGTTCTCATCATTTCTCTCTGTACATGTCACGCCTTTAAACACCGGCAAACCCTCCAGAATCTCACCTTAGTGATTCCTTTGTATTGGCTTCCATTGACCCCACAATGTCGCCATTTGCTTTTATACTCTTACGATGCTAAATCAGCTGCAGGGATGTGCGTATCCCCTGTGACCTACACAGTGCTCTGTGTACGCTTCGCCTGACCTTTGTTCGCTTTTGTCGCAGTCGTAACCACAAACAACGCTCCGCCGGAGACGCAACACTCGATACTGGTGGTGGGTTAAACCTTACAAAACCACTCCTTTGGTTTATCCAGACAAGGACTTTCACCTTGCAAGAAATGACAAGCTTCGCTTGTCGCACAGGGTCAGAGTAATATTTATCGAGCAGGATCAACGATTTAATATTACTCTGACCCTGATTATTCCATAATTCACCCTTTTGGGAAGTACATCAGTAACAGATCCATCAATCACTTCAATATCGGTACTTAAGAACGTGCATGAAATAACTTCGACAACTGCGCAGGATTATTGTCCGTCTTCGGTGTTGCCGCAACAGTTACATAGCTCACTATGCGCCTGTTGCGGCGCCTTGAAGACAAACAATAATCCTGCGCAGTTGTCGGAGTTATTTCATGCACGTTCCTTAGAAGCTGTTTAAAATCTCGCTACAAAATCACCAACCAGTCCTTCATTAGGCAATCAATCATCATAGTTATCGATAATTTTCATAAAAATCAAGCACCCATCTTGTTTTCCCGGAAAACTCAGCGATTAACTCATCCATTTTTTCAGGAAGTTTATCTGGCCAATTCAAACCATATTTCTCAGGCATACAAAGCGGTGCAAGTAAGGATGCTGCAGTCAGGTCTGCCCGAGAAAACTGATTTCCAGCAAGAAACTCATGCTTTTGGTAATGAGAATATAGTTTGTCAATTGCTATTCTCAAATCCTCTTTGGCTTTTTTCGCAGACACATCATTAAGCTCCATGAGTTGCATCATATTTACTTTTAATTTAGGAAACATAATGGTTAAAAATGGTTTTCCATACCAAGGTCCATTGTGTGTAAACAATGGAATGACAATATCTGGATATTCTAAAAGAATGTGGTAGCAGCACAATCGTATATTATTGCCGATTTCATTATCGATATATTCTTCCCATTTTAATGTTTCGCCTTTAGTTTTTGGCTTTTGGGGTGTAAGGCTTCGTTCCGGAAACGTATCATCTAAATACGAAATTATTTCGCTAGATCCCTGTATCGCCTTATCGTCATGAGTCAAAATGGGAACTGATGTCTCTGGCGCTAATTTTTTTGTTGTTAATCCGTGTAACCCGGGAAGCAGATTCTTGATTTCATAATCGATATGTTTAAATTCGAGTGTCCAGCGAATTTTTTCACAAAAGTGAGAGATGGGGAATTGGTACAGTTTTAACATTATGGATACCGTAATCGTTTGATTGATTAAAATCAGGTTTTGTACGAAAGATCAGCATATTTCTCGTCACACTGCCAATCAATATTTGACTGATTAACTGGATTGATTTATTTTCTGTAGCGCAGCTAACATGCGGGCTTTGGGTTCTATAAATCCTGCCTGATCCGCTTGGGTTATCAGTTTCTTGAGGTCTTGTTGCAGTTTATTTCCAGTTTTCCCCTGTATTGTTTGTATCAATACTTTTGCTCGTTGAATAATAAACTCACTCCAGGGCAATGGTTCTTCAGCAGTATACCGTTTTAGCGCTGCCATAAAGTGCTGAGCTTTATCGCAATCTTTTGTAACCAGACAAGATTCGATGGCGTATCGATAAAACATTAGGCGATTGTAGCTTAAAGCTTGTTTCGACAACAATTCTTCTCCTTCTTGTAAAGCTTGGGTTCTTTTGTTCGAGTCATGTGTTACCCAGGCTTGTACAGCGAGAATCCAGGAACTTATGTGATATTTTCCGAGTGGGTTTATTGATGCCATCTCATAAGCCTGCTCTAGTAATGCTTCATTTTTTTTCATCATCCCAAGGTACAACAGGGCGTGACATTGTGCGAGTTTTGACTCACTTTGTTCAGCCAATTGCTGAAACTGATTTGCATACAGTTCAGCCAACTGTAGTTCATTCGTTTGAATATAAAAATAAGCGAGCATACCCAATGACAAATTTTCGGATCGGCTATTTCTAACTTTTCGTGCTATTTCCAATGTTTCTAGCAGGATTTTTACAGCATCATCAAAGCGGTTTAAAAAACCTAATACAATTCCTAGCATCACTTGATTGGCGGTGGCTTCACGGATAAGATCATGTTGTTTACACAAAGCAATACAACGGTGGTATTGTTGTTCGGCGGTTATTAAACGACTTGTCCCGTAATTGGCATCTGCAATACCACTGAGTGCACGCACCTGAATAATCGGTAGTTTATGATCGGCGGCTATCGTTTCAGCCTGTTGATGTGCTAACAGGCAATGATCGATATCGCCCAAAAAGAAACAGGCGTTGCCGCGCAGATAGTGGAAGGAAGCAAGTGTTTCAATATCTTTAATCGATTCAGCTAAAGGCTCACTTGTTTTTATCAGAGACAGTACATCCTTATGACGATTCAATTGGCGCAAGGCAAAACCTTGACCAACCAATGCCTGACACTGCTGCTTAACTGTTGTGGCTTGTTGTTCGGCTGCAATAAAGACTTCCAACGATGTCTGCGTTTGTCCCAACTCTCTTAAACAATCAGCATGGCAAATACTCAAATTGAACAAATCCAAAGTTTCAGTTGCGATTTCCCGTCCACGACTTATTACTGTTTCAGCACTATCATACTGATACAATTTCATAAAATGTACAGCTGCTTTGAGATAAGCATTGGCAGCCAGTTCACTTTCCGCTTTATCCAGATGCTCAGCATATAACAGTGGGTCTTTAGCTTCATACCAGTCAGCAGCCAGAAGATGCAAACTACGACGTTGCGATGGCAATTGAATAGTGTAAATACCATCCAGAATCAATGCATGATGAAATAAAAATTGTGACCCGTCAGGTTTAATTAAACCGCGTGTTAACAATTCAGAACAATCATAGTTTGGGTTATCCAGAATATATTTTAAGGGTTCCAATGAAAATCGCTGACCCAGAATTGACGCGACAAATACCGCGCGTTTGTCGAATGAATTGAGTGTATCTAATTTGGCAGCAATAATGCTCTGCACTGAATCAGGAATAACATCAACCGCTTGCTCCACACAAAATAACAGTTGTTCCAAAAATAATGGATTACAACCAGAGCGTTGAATCAGTTCCGCTGTTTTGTCGGCTACCAAATCAAGAGTTTGTTTAACCAATTGCTCAGCTTCATTCTGGCGTAAAGGTGAAAGATCCAACGTCAATAAAGGCGTACTTTGGATTTGACTACGCCATACTGGATCTAATGGTTCACCTTCAAAACGTGTGCTGAACACAAAAATGATGGGGAAATCTTTTATATCAGCCGCCAATTGTCCCAATTGATTCAGCAGTGTCGATTCCGCCCAATGAATATCTTCCATGATAATTAACAGTGGTTGATGTTCTGAAAGGCGTTGCACCAGTGTAGTAATGACTTCCTGTTTTCCAGATTGTCTGGCTTCATTCTCCATCGCCTGATGAATTTCTGGATTAAGTATTAGATCAGGTACATTCAACAGATCGAACAGAAAATTGATTTGTTCATTTGATAATATTTTTTCGGCAATGATTTTTGCTGCACAGGTTTTTATTTGTGCTGGCTCACTTGCAGGCGGTAACTGCAATAAGCTACGTGTCAGTGTTTGAACGGGGGTTTGTCCTATGGAGGTGCCAAAGTCGAAAATAGAGACGTAATGACACGCAAAGCCTATATCATTAGCCAATGTTAGCGCTTCTTTAAGCAAGCGTGTTTTACCCATACCTGCCTCTCCGCGTACCAAAATAAGTTGACCATATTCAGTCTCTTTGCAATTATTGGCGGCATTCAGAAATTGTTGCAGCTCAAATTTTCTGCCAACCATTTCAGTGATGCGTTGTTGCTTATTATCTGCCATGTCAATCAAATGCCAGATTGATGCTTGGTCAATATTGTCTTTACTAGTAAGCTCATCTGCCGTAACCAACTGAGAAATAGTGGTATAGGCTCGATTAGACATTAAAATTTGCCCTGGCTGTGCAAGGTCTGCCAGCGACATCGCGCGTTTTACGGTTGTCCCCGATAACGACATAGACTGCTGAGCTTCTGGAACATAAATTTGACCACTATCAATACCGATTTGGACAGTACATGTTGATAATGCCTGTTTTACTGCATTGGATTTGTTTCGTAGAGCAAAGGCTGCACGGATTGCTTTTTCGGTATCGTAAGATTGAGCGATGGGCAAACCGAATATAATCATTAAGCTGTCATTTTGCATTTCAACAACAGTTGCTTGAAAATCCCGGATAAACTCTTTTATCCCATCACAGATTTTTTGACGCTGGTGATAGAGTGATTCTGGGTCATTTTCCGCATCAGTGTTATTCACTTGCACCGATAATAAAGTGACTTGACGTAACTGGTCTATATTTGCCACAGATTCGCTGTTATCTTCTATCTCTTCAACAACGTCTTGATTCTCTATTACAGGTATTTCTGCTGGTTGATCCTGTGGCGGTTTTTGCTGTCGAAAAATAGTTTGGTAAAGTGCCTGCGTTGCTTCTTCAGGCGCAATAGACAGATCATCTCTCAATAATTGCTGGCATAAACGGTACTGTTTTAGCGCAGCATGTCGTCTTCCTTGTTTGCTGTAGGCATCCATCAGAACACGATGCACAGATTCTCTTAATGGATCCAGTGCGGTCATTTTGATGCCTAAACGAATAACCTGTTCCAGCTGATTTTCAGACTGCGCCTTTTCCAGCAAAACATCCATTATCTGCAATGCTTTTTCCCGTCGTTGACTGCGTTCCAATTCCAGCCAGTCGTCAAAACCCTGTGATCGGGTATAAAGCCCTTCCAGTAATTCTCCTTGATAAAGCTCAAGTGCTTTCTGCAAAGATGCTTCGTCCTTTTGATTGCATAGATCATCAAAGTTGAGTGCATCGATTTCAAGCGAGTCAATGTGCAAAAAGACGGTTTGTTGGTCTGCGTCAATGATTGATTCGCTCTTATCAAAGACCTTACGCAAAGCACTGAGTGTTTGTCTCAGACTTTGTTTGGCTTGAGAGCTATTACAATCTGCCCACAATAATTCTGCAAGCGTTTCACGTTGCTGGGCTTTATTGGGATGCAATGCCAAATAAGCCAATAATGCTTTGGCTTTTTTTGCGCTGATACTCACAGGCGCATCAGCAGCAGAGGTGAAATTAAAGCCGCCAAAGAGAGTTAATTTATATTGAGTCATCACTGAATATTAATTTTTTTTGCCACTACAGCATAGATGTGCCATTGATGAGGCGAACCTTGCGGTGTTTCCCCTGTTACATTGTGCTCAGTAAATTTTAAAACTTCAAACGCTTTTAGCTTTGACCATAGCTCCTCTTCCGTGAACACCAATCTGTTTGACCAATAGACGTCTTTATCGTAGCTAGAATCTGCCATCGAATCTTTTGAACCAAGAAACGAACCGCAAAATATTCCGCCCATAGTTAGAGAATCGTAAATTTTATTCCAGACCTTCTCAAATTCTGTTTCTGGACAGAAAAATAGACTTGCATCCGCCACAATTAGCCCAGATTTAGGATAATTGAAGGAGCTGAAACTGTCTTGCGACAAAAAGACACTGTCATCATCTTTGAATCTTTCCTTGCATATTTTTATGGACTCTTCTTCAATGTCAAATGCGTAAACAATGAAGCCTTCTTTCCTCAAATACGCTATATCTGAACCCGCACCACACCCGCAATCAATCGCAATTTTGTTACTTTCGATCAGGATTGTAGCGAAGACCAGATCTGAGCGGGTCTCTTGGTTCGCTGTTTCAGTGTAGTACTCTCTGATTTCTTTAGTAGCCATAATTAGGAATGGAAAATACATCCATATAAATCACAACCGAGTCATCAGCTGATCTAATTTTTTTGCATAAAACTTTTTTTGACGCTTTTTTGACGATGTTCCGCACGCCGTACTGACGAGCCTTTCATATTCTGACCCTGAATTTTACTAAATCAGGCACTGAAAACAGTATTCATTTTTCAGCAATAACTTAGCAAAATTCATTTTTATTTTAACAGGAGAAAGAACATGAACAACACAATGATTTCAAACAAAAACGACAATAATTTTAACTTAGGCGTTATGGGGTTCAAATTATTGATATCACTTATGGTATTGATCTATTTAATGATATCACCAGCCCATGCTGATACAAACAAACATGGCATAGGCAACTTCTTTGGCTTTGGAAAAACCGTGATTGAAGTGGATATTGTCGAAAACCCCAGAAAGTTTTCATTCGATGAAACGCCGGTTTTTGAAGATGGTTCACCCGCATATGGCGGAGAATTTGTCACTCAGGGGTTTATTTATCCAAAAGGAACACTGGAAATGGGTGAGGGTGTTGATGCTGAGGGTAATCCACAATTTCCCGATTTAGTGATGGGTACCTGGTTCTGTCGAGGTTGGCATGTGGGTAATGGTGCACGTACTGAAACGGGGCCAGCTGTTGTAACAAATCAAATATTCAATTTTGGCGAAAAATTTGGAGCAAAAACAATTACCACGGATGGCGTTGAATTGGCAGATATAGGCAAACCCGTCAAGCGTGCTATTACCGGTGGAACCGGTCGTTTTAAACGTGCCAAAGGAGAGCAAGTGCAAATACTGGAAGGATTGAATCAATTTGAAACGGAACAAGGGGCTTTGATTGGCGTTAAATTGCAAGTGAAATTAAAAGTTTATCGATAGCCTGCCTTATAGTTCCCATGCGTGTGGGAATTCAGCAAAGACGCTCCGCGTCTCGAAACGCAGGAGCGTTTCAATATGGGTTCCCACGCGAAGCGTGGGAACCATGAAAATAACGGGAGAACAAGATGACAAAATATAGACAACAACTTCCACAATTAGGGAGCAGGGTATTTTTAACTGATGGTGGTATGGAAACCACATTGATTTTTCTTCAGGGTGTCGAGTTACCAGAATTTGCTGCGATCACTTTAATGGATAATGCAGAAGGCGTGCAAATTGCAATGGAATACTATCAAAGCTATTTGGAAATGACGCAGCGCTATCAACGTGGGTTTATTTTAGAAAGTGTCACTTGGCGAGGTAGTTATGACTGGGCTAAGCCGTTAGGCTATAGCGCACAAAAACTGGAAGAACTAAACCGTATAGCGATTCGGATGCTGCATGATCTGCGTGCGCAATATGAAACCAGCGAAACCCCCATAGTTATCAGCGGTTGTATTGGTCCCAGAGGCGATGGATATGATGCTTCCAATACCATAACGGCAAACGCCGCACAGCAATATCATGCCGAACAGATCAGAATTTTCCGTGAAGAAGAGGCTGATCTCGTGACAGCGATGACGATAAACAGTGCTGACGAAGCCATTGGCATTACCCGTGCAGCACAGGCGGAAAATATGCCGGTTGTGATTTCCTTTACCCTGGAAACAGACGGTCGATTGCCCAGTGGTCAGACTTTAGTTGATGCCATTAAACAAGTCGATGCCACCACCGGACAAGGCCCTGCCTATTTTATGATTAATTGCGCACACCCCAGCCATTTTATCGAGACTTTGCGTAATCATCACCCGGCTCTGGATCGCATCCGTGGCATTCGTGCCAATGCGTCTTGTAAAAGCCATGCCGAATTGGACGAGGCGACCGAATTAGATAGTGGTGATCCCTATGAGCTTGGGCAGTTTTACCTGGATTTAAAGCAACATCTACCGCAACTCACCGTTATCGGCGGTTGCTGTGGAACGGATCATCGGCATGTGAAGGCAATGGGAGAAGCATTGTTAACAGAGCCATTGCATTAACCATATCCATATCAAGTTACAAACAAAACAAATCATGTCATTATATCAAGTCAACATTCTAATCCGTAGACACCCGACACCAGCAATGGGTGAAAATAAGTGTGGTAGTGACAACCAGTCAGTTATTTTCAAAGGTTTCAACAATGACGCAACTTTCTGATCAACCCGCCAAAGCAGATATTTTGATCGTTGACGATACTATCGCTAATCTCAAACTGCTTAGTGATCTGTTGGCACGTCATCATCATAAAGTCCGTAGTGTGACCAGTGGTGCGATGGCTTTAACTGCCATCGAAGCTTCCCCACCTGATCTTATTTTGCTTGATATCAAAATGCCGGAATTGGATGGTTTTGAAGTGTGTGCTAAATTAAAAAGTGCACAAAAGACCAGAAATATCCCCATTATTTTTATCAGTGCCCTGGATGATGTTATTGACAAGGTAAAAGCTTTTGAGGCCGGCGCAGTAGATTACGTCACTAAACCCTTTCAGCATGAGGAAGTGATCGCCCGAGTCCATACCCATCTTTTACTGCAATCAGTCAAAAAACAACTGCAAAAAAGTCAGCAACAATTGTCCCAGGTTATTCATTCCGCCATGGATGCAATCATCAGCATTGACCAGACTGGCAACATCGTTTTGTTTAACAATGCGGCTGAAAATATTTTCGGTTGCTCAGCGGTCAAGGTCACAGGACAACCTTTGAGTCATTTCATGAGCGAAACCTTGACTAAGGCCATTGCTGAATTTATTGAACAGTCCGCCGAACAACCCGTGCTGTGGATTCCCGAAGGCCATCATGCCATTCGTGCAAACGGTAGTGTATTTCCCATTGAAGCGACCTTATCTTATTGCTTTGATGGCGAACAAAAATTGTATACCTTAATACTACGCGATATCGAAAAGCGGATAAAAACAGAATCAGAGCGCAATCATTTACGCGGGATTAATCTGTATTTGCAAGATGAGTTACGCTCCACCCAACAATCCACTCAGTTTGTTTACCAATCAAAACAAATGCAGGATGTTATGTCTTTAGTGAACCAGGTGGCATCCACCGATGCTACAGTCATGATTACCGGAGAAACGGGAACAGGTAAGGAACTGATCTCCCGAGCAGTTCATAATGCCAGCCCAAGAAAAGACCGCGAATTAATTCGTTTAAACTGTGCATCGATCCCAGAAAACCTGGTTGAAAGTGAATTATTCGGTCATGAAAAAGGCGCTTTCACCGGCGCTATCGCTCGTAAAACAGGTCGTTTTGAACTGGCTGATGGCAGCTCGCTATTTCTCGATGAAATAGGCGAAATGTCATTGGATATGCAGACCAAGTTGCTGCGCGTTCTCCAGGAAGGTGAAATCGAACGGGTCGGTGGAACAACGACCATTAAAGTTGATGTTCGCATCATTACCGCAACACATCGCGACCTTGTCGCTTGCGTCAAGGCCGGAACTTTCCGGGAAGATTTGTTTTATCGCCTCAATGTCTTCCCTATCTCACTGCCACCACTGCGTGAACGCAAAGAGGATCTGTCCAATCTAATACAGCATTTTGTAGGCCGTTTTGCAGATAAATTTGGCAAAAAAATAACTACCGTCCCATCCGTTGTGGTCGATACATTGCAAAATTACCATTGGCCGGGAAATATACGTGAATTACAACATCTAATAGAACGTGCAGTTATCCTGAGTCAGGGACCAGAACTTAATTTCGGCGACTGGTTGCAATCGAGCACTGGGACGATACTGAATCAAGACTTGGCGCCTCTGAGTACATTGGAGGAAAACGAGCGATCGCATATTCTTAAGGCTCTTGAAAGTGTCGACTGGCAAGTCAGTGGCAAAAATGGAGCCGCTGATATGCTTGATATAAAACCCACAACTTTACATTCACGTATGACAAAATTAGGTATTGTCAGAGGAAAATACAATGAATAAAGGTGTTTCAATCATTTTATTTATTGTCAGTAGTCTTACCGGTTTTATACTGGTACAAACTGCTCAAGCAGAGAATTCAACGGCTAAAAAAATCCTGTTTGTGGATTCCTATCATCAGGGTTATACGGCAAGTTCTCACATCGTTTCCGGTGTAAAACATGCGCTTACCGGCCACAATATCGATTTTAAATTGATTGAAATGGACAGTAAAAGAAATCCTGAGTCTGCTGATATAAAAGTAGCTGCGCTTAAAGCTAAAACTATTATTGATGGGTACAAGCCGGATGTTTTGATCGCATGCGATGATAATGCCGCGAAATATCTGCTCGAGCCTTTCTATAAAGACGGCAATTTACCCATTGTTTTTTGCGGAATTAATTGGGACGCATCAATTTACGGTTTCCCCTTTCGGAATATGACAGGGATTGTTGAAGTCGCCCTGGTTTCGGAAATTATCAGACATCTTAAAAAACATAGTAAAGGTAATCGAATTGGTTTTCTGGGTGGCGATCGTTTATCTGAGCGAAAAAATCGGCAATATTATCAAAAACGCTTTAATATTGATTTTGCTAAAACCTATTTCGCTAGTAGTTTTGAACAATGGCAACACGCATTTGCCAAATTACAAGATGAAGTGGATATGTTAATCATTACCACCCATGCCGGCATTTCTGACTGGAATGATGCAGACGCACAAACCTTTGTTGAAAAACATGTAAAAATACCGGTTGCTACCGAAAACGAATGGGAAATGTCTCATGCCCTGGTGGGTATCACTAAGGACTATAAGGAAATGGGGCTCTGGTCTGGTCATACTGCCTTAAAAATATTAGCGGGTATTCCGCCCAACCAGATTCCCATTACTTCTAATAAAAAGGGTAAATTGTTCTTCAACACCCGAATTGCCAAAATACTTGGCATTACTGAAATACCTGAGCTGGCTGAAATTGTGCATTAAACACGAGACAACTAACAATAAATGAGCAAGCCTGCAACGATGTTTTCAAATGCAATCTCGCCAAAACGTTCTTTGCTCCGCAGAGCAATCATTTATACAGCAATCATCATGGCTATTGTTATCGGGATTGCTGGCATATTGAATTACTGGCAAGTCTATAACAGTTTACGATCACAGGCACTGGATCAACTAAAAATCTACACCGAAGAACGCGGTATCAGAGAGAGTGAAAAGTTTAGCCTGGCAGAAGCTAATCTGAATGAAATTGTTAATGCCTATCTGGAGAAAATCCAAAAAAATACAGCTGATAACAAATTTAATCAACTCTTCTCACCTGAAAAAAACGGAATATATCGAACCTCAAACCAGTTGCATTCCGAGCAGGGAATATCTGGGTTAGTCGCTAATCAGGTCGAAATTAATTCAAATTTCCAGTCGAAAATCATGGTCGGCTATGAATTATTGCGCAGTTATGGTCCGGCATGGAAAAGCAGGTTTATCAATCTGTATATGCTATTGCCTGAAACCAGTGCTCTCATGTACTGGCCTGAAAATGCCTGGGGATTAAACGTCGCTCTTTGGGATGTCACCGGCAAACAAGAAATGATTCAGCCGAATAATGAAGCCAAGGGCAAAATACAATGGTCAAACCTCTATTATGACTACGGTGTCGGTCATTGGGTCATATCTGCCAGCAGAACAGTGACTACCCCTGATAAAGGAAGCGTCACTTTTGGTATAGACATACTCCTGGATACCTTGTTTGACAGAACCTTACATCAAGGACTGGAAGGCACCTACAATATGATTATCCGTGCTAATGGCGATATCATCGCTCACCCAAAATATATGGATGCTCTATTGGCAAGGAATGGTTTGTTAACAATAGCTGAAACCAAGGACTCCAGTTTACTAAATCTTTTAGAAACGATTACTCATCAAGCTGATTTTTCTTCAACTATTATTACGCCCTCAAATAGCAAGAATTTTTTTGCAATAGCTCAACTTCAAGGCCCCTCTTGGTATTTAATCACTGTTTATCCTCACCAACTCATTCAAAAAAAAGCACAATCCGTCGCCGCTCAGACATTATTGTTGCATGGCATTGCATTAGCATTGGGCTTATTAATGATGTACCTGATTTTCAAACGATTGATCAGGAAACCCTTGCTTAAACTGGTAAACGCGACAGAACAAATTGCAGGTGGTTATTTTGATACCCGAGTAGAAATTGAGGATAGTAATGAAATTGGCCAGCTTGGCAATGCTTTCAATAAAATGACGACTAGCTTACATGAAGCGTTGACTGAAAAAGATTATACCCAAGACTTGATACGCCAAATGGCTGAGGTATTGATCGTAACCGATGCGGATGGAAATATTAAAATCAGCAATCCATCGGCTTTAGAATTATTAGGTTATTCAGAACAGGAATTTACGGGTAAACCGGTCACTATTTTTTGTCCTGAACTACATGCTTTTGAAGACGTTATTTCTGCGCATGAAAAGCCATCAATTGGGATGGAAATGCTGTGGCATTCTCGAGATGGCAAACAAATTCCGATGTTAGTCAGCTGTGCCGTCAATCGAAATTTAAAAGGCAAAGCGCTTGGCATTATTATTCTGGCTCAAGACCGAAGCAAACTGCATCAAACGCAAGAAGCCCTAAAAGAAAGTGAAGAACGCTTTGCCAACATGTTCAAGTATGCGCCCACTGCCGTCACTCTTTTTGATATTGACAAACAATGCTGGTTCGATGTCAATGAAAATACAGAACGTTTATACGGTTATAGTCGTGAACAGCTGTTACGAATGTCCCCTGCAGATGTCAGCCCTGAAAAACAGCCTGATGGTCAACTGTCCCACACTGCAGCCAAAGCAAAACTTCATGAAGCGTTAGAAGGCGGTCATCCTGTTTTCGAATGGCATCATATTAATTCAAGAGGTGAAACCATCTTCTGCGAAGTGTGTCTTTCGCGTTTCCCCAGTCTTAATCGAAATTTGGTACAGGCCAGTATTGTCGATATTACAGAACGCAAACGGACAGAACAAGCGCTCAAGGAAAGTGAACAACGTTACACAAGAATCGCAAAAGACGCTCCGGAAGCAATAACATTGTTCGATCCCGAAACTGCCAAATGGATTGACGTTAATGAAAGTTTTGAACGGCTTTTTGGTTATGATAGAGCAACGGCATTAACTATGGGGCCGATTGATATTGCACCGGAAAAGCAACCTGATGGAGGTCTGTCCAGCCAGTTAGCTAAAGAGCATATAAAAACTGCAATAAATGGTGGTTCTCCCATTTTTGAATGGCAAGCCATTCATGCCAGCGGTACGCCGATAGAATGTGAAATCCGGTTAGTTGGCGTACCATGGAGTGGACGGACTCTAGTTAGAGCTAGCGTTACTGATATAGCCGAACGCAAACGCGCTCAACAAGAGTTAAAAAAGGCCAAAGAAGCAGCAGAAACTGCCAATCGAGCTAAATCCCAATTCCTTGCCAATATGAGCCATGAATTTAGAACACCTTTAAATGCCATATTAGGTTTTACCCAGCTAAATTTATATGATCCTGATTTATCAACGAGCCTAAAAGAAAATTTAATTATCGTAAAAAATAGTGGTGAGCATCTACTGGCATTAATCAATGACGTGTTAGAAATGTCCAAAGTTGAAGCCGGGCATACAGAATTAAATGAAATATCCTTTAACCTCCATGAATTGTTGCATGAGCTAGGGCAAATGTTCAAGGTTCGTGCTGAACAAAAACATTTGCAGCTTGATCTGAGAATTGATGAAAATTTACCTGTCTATATAAAATCCGATCCACAAAAACTGCGGCAGATTTTAACGAATATTGTCAACAATGCTATAAAATTTACTAGCAAAGGCAACATCACCATTTTTGCCCATCAACAAAATGGGACTGCCACCACGCCCTTACTTTATTTTCAGGTAAGCGATACCGGTTGTGGGATTCCTGCGGCAGACATCAATAAACTGTTTGACCCCTTTGTCCAGCTTGATCCAAGCGATTCTAAACATGGAACAGGACTTGGCTTGTCTATCAGTCACCAATTTGTGCAATTAATGGGTGGTGAGTTACAGGTAGAAAGCACCCCAGAAAAAGGTTCTACTTTTAGTTTTTATATCCGTGTTCAAGCCACTAAAAATAAGGCATTTGAGCAAACCAAGCCTGTTCAGCGCGTTATGCATCTGCAGCCCGATCAAAAAAATATCCGTATTCTCATCGTAGAAGATGAGCAGGAAAATCGCTTATTGTTAAGAAAAATTCTGGAATCAGTTGGTTTTGCAGTCCAAGAAGCAGAAAATGGACGGCAGGGTATAGAAATATTCAAACAATGGTCACCCGATCTAGTGTTTATGGATATGCGCATGCCAGTAATGGATGGTTATCAGGCAACGACAAAAATCAAAGCGATTAATCAGAAAAGTATCATTATTGCGTTAACTGCCAGTGTCTTTGAAGAGCAACGCGCTTCAATTCTGGCATGCGGCTGTGATGAATTAATGCATAAACCTTGTACCGACCAGGAAATTTTTTCAATCCTTGCCAAGCATTTACACGTTGAATATATTTATCAAGACTTAACAGAAAAAACAGCTACCGTAGAGTCCTCGGTTTCTCTAAAAGAAATCGACTTTGAAGGTGTTTCAAAAACATGGTGCGATAAATTACAGAAAACTGCAAAACAAGCGGATGCAGAACAGCTTAAATCACTTGTGGACAGTTTGGGCGACGAACACCAAACCTTAAAACAAGGTTTGGCACAATTGATAGAAAGCTATCGTTTTGACAAAATCGGCCAATTACTTAGTCAGGTTGCCGGTAATAAATAACGTCGATGTCTCAACTCTGACTTATCGGCTCAAATCAACATTGCCGGTATCTGAATAATGTTACTTGCCAAGGCTTTTATCTCAGTTGAATTGTTGATAACAAGTCCTAATGGTAATGAATTATCGCTCAAGAATTTTTGCAATGATGTTATCTGTCTGGATTGAGTGGTTACTCCAAATTTTATTTCAATAGGCAATACACCAAAGCTTCCTTCCAATATCAAATCGACTTCTGCCCCATGCTTTGTTCGATAGTAATAGTATTCCCAGTTGGTTGCGTTGGTACATTGAACACCTTTGATGATTTCTTCAATAATAAAAGACTCAAAATTCTGACCTACATGGGGCGAGCGAATTAATTTTTCTCTGCTGTCAATATTGGCAAGAAAATGAGTCAGACCAGAATCTCGGAGTATCCCTTTAGGCATTTTGACAATGGATTTAGATTTTGCCTTCTCATAAGATGGGATCATTCTCCATACAAATGTTTTGTCCGCAATTTCAAGGTAGTCTCTAATCGTAACCTCAGATGTATCCAGTGCTCTTCCTAATTGAGCCTTGTTAATAATTGTGCCGGACAGCTCCGACAATGTTGAAACAAAACGTCTGTATTTTAGAGTATCAAGTCTGGGAAATAGTTTTCTGATATCTCTTTCAATATACAGTTGAAAATAATTTTGCATCCATAGCCGGAAGTAATCGTTGTCTTTGGCAAGTACAGGTTCAGGATAACCACCGTGTAAAAAATTATTGATTACATCACCCTCTTCAACAGTCAATTTTTTCAGTTTTTCTAATGTAGATGCAGATAATGGGTTATTAAATATTTGGTAAAAAGACGGCAATGGCTTTTCATGCAGCTCATTAATTTTAAGCGTACCGAGCTCAACAATACCTAATCGCCCTGCCAATGACTCACTCGCTTGCTTAATTAGTTCAGGAGAGCTTGAGCCTGTTAGAATAAATCGGTTTTTTTGATTTCTGTCTGAATCAATAACACCTCTTAAATGTTTAAATAAACCTGAGAATTCTTGTGCCTCATCGATGATAATGTTGCCGGGATATTCGTTAAAAAAGAAATCCATATCGGATGAAATAAAATCAAGGTCGTTCATATTTTCCAAATCAAAATACTTCCAGTCTTTTCTGACTTGTTGGGCAAGTGTTGTCTTACCTGATTGTCTAACACCAAGAATTAGTACAGCGGGAAATACTTTTAATAGTGCGTTTACCTTAACCGCACTGTTTCTTTCTAACATATCTTTGAAAATATTTATAACCGGTAAAAACCATATGTTACTCTAGGAATTTACCGACTGTCAATCGGTCGGCATGAATATACTTCACGCGGTCACAGATGCGGTTTTCTATCAGTTGCTTTTTGCCGATAGACTGCGTTGCTAAAATTGTTGCGGAGCCTGGCTATGTAACTATTTCTACAACGCAGAAAACGTACAAAAAGACACGTCAATTTCTTAAATTATTTTGTGCACGTTCACTTACCTTGCTCGTTTTTTTATTTGACTTTGATTTCGCAACTCTGATTTTTCTAGGTTCAGATTCCAACAAGAATACAAATTCAATCCTCATCAACAACTCCATCTTACGTTATATCGGTACGGTAACGTTATATCGGTAATCTAATCCCTTTACCCACTGTTCTATTTTCTTTTGTATAAAACAATTATATTTTAAATATCAGTAACTTATTAAAAATATTTTCCCGTAACCGGGAGTTGGCACAGTGCCTGCAATCTATGAAATTGTAGCAATGTTAAAACCTACAAAAAATACGCGAGAAGGTTAAATCAAAATTATCAAAGAGAGTTAACAGGAAAATTGATTATTAATTTTCAACAGAATTTTCTCTTAATTTTTGATTTATTTTGACGATGATTCGCACGAAGTCCTGACAGGTTTTTAAGATTCTTATAGTTCCCACGCTCTGCGTGGGAACCATTAAATAATAGGAGAACAAAATGACAAAATACAGACAACAACTTCCACAATTAAAAGGTTGGATATTTTTAACCGATGGCGGTATGGAAACCACCTTAATTTTTCAAAAGGGCATCGAATTACCCGAGTTTGCCGCAATCACCTTGATGGACAATTCGGAAGGATTTCAAAGTGCCAAGGATTATTATCAAACCTATTTACAGCTAGCACAACGTTTTGAACGCGGTTTTATTTTAGAAAGCGTCACATGGCGAGGCAGTTCTGACTGGGCTAAGCCGTTAGGGTTTAGCTTGCAAAAACTTGAAGCATTAAACCGTAAAGCGATTCAGATGTTACATGCATTGCGCATGGCTTATGAAACCACCAGCACACCGATTGTTATTAGTGGCTGCATAGGCCCCAGAGGTGATGGATATGACGCGTCCAATGCCATAACAGCAAATGCCGCACAGCAATATCATGCCGAACAGATCAGAATTTTCCGTGAAGAAAAGGCTGATCTTGTGACAGCGATGACCATAAACAGTGTAGACGAAGCCATCGGAATTACCCGTGCAGCACAGGAAGAAAATATGCCGGTTGTAATTTCCTTTACCGTGGAAACAGACGGATGCCTGCCCAGTGGACAGCTATTGGTTGATGCGATTAAGAAAGTTGATGATGCCACAGGTTCAGGTCCAGCGTCTTTCATGATTAATTGCGCACATCCCAGCCATTTTATCGAGACTTTGCGAATCAATCACTCTTCTCTGGATCGTATTCGCGGAATTCGTGCCAATGCTTCTTGTAAAAGTCATGCCGAACTTGATGAGGCGACTGAACTGGATAGCGGTGATCCACATGATCTGGGACAGTGTTATCTGGAGCTACATCAAGTTTTGCCGCAACTCACGGTTATCGGGGGTTGTTGTGGAACTGATCACAGACATGTGGAAGCCATGGGCAAGGCATTGTTGACAGAGGAATCGGTTTGAACTGTACGAAGAACTTAACAATTCAAATTGGAGGTGCATATGTAAATTAATATCAAATTTTTAACGAACCTGAATCACTATTATAACTTTTTAACGATTTACTAAATAAGGAACTATTATGAATACTTTATTAAACAAACAAATCATGTCTTTATCTGAGGTTAATAACCTGATCCAGCAAACCCCTACGCTGCCACCAACCTTGAAGCCAGTGTTTGCAGCCAGTAGGCAGACGTTTTTTTCAATGGTGATACTACTCTCTGTACTTTGGGGTATCTATCCTAATGCGGCACAAGCCGAGGGTAATGTAAGTCAGTTTGACATCAATGATGTCATTGTAGAACAAAGTGCAGATGGAACCATTAGAGCACAAGATGTCGATGTTGACTCGGATGGCAATCGCTACGTTTTAGGCAACTTTGAAGGAAGCGTACTCTTTGGTGAAGGTACGCAAGAACTCGTGGGAACGAAAGGCGATGTTTTTGTCGCCAAATATGATGCAGATAATAACCTGGTCTGGGTGCAGAAGTTTGATGTTTCTACTGACAGGGTATTACCTAGTAGCCAACCTACTGGTATTAAATTTGATGCTGATTTTGGCGGCAATGTGCATATCGCCGGTTCGTTTCTGGGTCGTCTGAATATTGGCTCTGAAAGTATGACCAGTGGAAATAATGCAGACGGTTTTGTGGCACAGCTTAACTCAGCAACAGGTGAGGTAAAGTGGGCTAACCAGATCTCAGGTAAAAATTTAGTCGAAGTGGGTGATCTTAGTGCTGATGGTAATCTTGTTGTTACTGGTTCATTTAACGGTATTGCCGAATTCAATGGACAGTCTAATTCCAGGGAAACCTTACTTGGGTTATCTCCAGGGGACACAGATATGTATACCGTTCTATACGCCTTTGACGGCTCAATCAGCTTTGTGCTACAGGCTGGTGGTGATGGTGCAGAGGGAACGAGCGTCACTTTAAATTCCGGTGGTGTGATCACCGTTGCAGGCGATTTTTTTGGCAATATCCGCTTTCCAGATCGAACGGGTCAACCGGTAGAAGAGCTGACTAGCACCGGTAACGCTGATGGGTTTGTAGTGAGCTATACAAGGGGTGGTCAACGACGCTTTGTAAAACAAATTAGCAGCCCTGAATCCGTTTCCATAAGACAAGTTACCCACAAAGCTTTTGAACTATACATCGCGGGTAATTTTAAAGATCAGGTTACCATTGGGCCAAGGACACTGACCAGCCGAGGAGAAAGAGATATTTTTATTGCACAGTTAGGTTTTTTTCGGAACGGGTCGCTTGAGGACGTTATTCAAGTGGGCGGTAGTGAGTCGGATGTAATCCATAGTATCGATGCCGATAGAATCAATCGATCTGCTGGCGCTCTTTTTATCGCTGGTGAGTTTGATAGTCAAACACTGACCATGGGCAGTGGTAGTATTGCAATAACGATAGAAAAACCCACCGGTAATGTATTCAACACCACATTCCTCGCGGGGATTACAACGGCTCAAGGTAAAATTGAACCATCGTTTGGACAGGCAGTGGAGGGAAAATTCTTTTCCCGCGGTCTAACAACAGACGCCAATGGTACAAATTTATTCTTTCCTGGCAGCAATAAAACTGCTGTCATTTTTGGTGAGGGTAATCGCAGGATTGAAATACCTGCACCCAGAAACGGATCTGCAATGGCTGTCGCTCACTTCACCCCGGCAATGGGTGATGATAATGGTGGTGATAACCAGAACGTGTTCTATGCTAGTTCTAGTTCAAGTGGCACTGTCGATGGTATCAAATTCAATGATGAAGACGTGTTGCTTTTTAGCGCAGCGAGAAAACGTTGGGCAATGGTCATTGATGGTTCGGATATCGGGCTTGGATCGGTCGATATTGATGCTTTCCATTTACGTCCTGATGGCTCTATGTTGTTGAGTATTAATAAAGCCATTTCACTACCAGGTGTGGGTGAGGTTGACGATTCAGATATCTTGCTCTTTAGACCAGAACAATTGGGTGCTGACACCAGCGGCTCTTTGGAAATATTCCTACGCGGAGCTGATGTTGGATTGACTACAAGTGGAGAAGATATAGACGCCATATCGTTCGACACCGATGGTCGGCTGGTCATTAGTACTCTGGGCTCTGCCAAAGTACCTGGCGCCAATGGTACGCTTTCAGTGAAAGATGAAGATCTACTGGTACGCAATGGTGACGTTTGGGATCTGCTCTTTGATGGCTCGGATATTGGTCTTAATAATAGCCCGGAAGATATCAAGGGTGTTGCTGTTGATGCCAATGGCATTGCCTTCACCACCTTAGGATTATACGAGATCGTCGGTCTAAGTGGTGCTGCTGATGACTTCATTAACTGTGATGTCATAAGTACTGGCAACGACACCCGAGTTAACGAATGTACCATTCTGTTCGATAGCGGAGCCAACGGCATGGCAAACGAAGGCATCGATGCCATCTCCATTGACCGTTCAGGTGTGGAAAGTACCATAACGTTGAACTGATGACCGCATAAACAATCTCGCGGAACCCTGAAAGATCAGGTAATCCAGGGGCATGATACCGAATTCAGAATAGTAATCCTGAATATATTTTAAAAAAGTATTATGTCCCTGGAATTTTTTTGGGTAGTGGATAATTCCTACAGTCTCCGTGGGAATTCATGCAAGGATGCTCTGCGTCCTGTGACTCAGTACATAGGAACGACTATAATTAGATCGCCAATGATGATTGGCGTTAGGAAAAATCATGAAAATTCGAAATTATACGCCTGAGCATACCAAAGAAATAGTGGAACTGTTTTATAGTGCAGTGCATGCAATCGACTCGACAATATACTCTGACAAACAAAAACAAGCGTGGGCACCAATACCACCCGATTATGATCAGTGGTGTTTAAGACTCGCTAGAAACAAAACTTATCTGGCTATTATTGATCACAAAGTGGCTGGCTTTATCGTTCTGGAACGCAGTGGACACATTGATTGCATCTTTACACATCCTGAGCATGAAGGTAAAGGTGTGGCTTGTTTACTTTATAGTAATATAGAAATTTTTGCTAAAGCACGAAATATGGAAGGACTCTCTATTGAGGCTTCAATTGTCGCTAAACCTTTTTTTGAACGCAGAGGATTTGTAGTGCAGCATAAGAATAGAGTAGAAAAATCTGGGCAGATTTTAATCAATTTCAGCATGGAAAAACTATTAGATAGCTCCCTAAGTCTCAGTGGTCATTCATATAAGGATGCTCTGCATCCCGTAACGAAGAGTATTACTAATTGTATCCCCACGCAGAGCTTGAGAACAATAAGTTTCGAAGAAAGATGCCCCAATACACACTTAGAGTAGCCACAATTAGCGATACACAAGCTGTTACTGAACTACTTCATGCGTCGTACCCGCAGCTAATGCAGTCTGCGTATGATGCATCGGTGTTATCAGCAACATTACCTGCAATGACGCAGGCGAATCCCGTACTGCTGGCATCAAAATCCTTCTACCTCGCAGAAACTGAAGAAGGTCTGGTTGTGGGCTGTGGTGGCTGGTCGCACGAGCGACCTGGCAAAACATGTGTTGAGCAAGGGTTAGCACATCTTCGCCATTTTGCAACACACCCAGATTGGCTCGGAAGAGGTATTGGGCGTTCAATTTATCAACTTTGTGAAAATCAGGCACGTACAGCCGATGTTAACCAATTTGAATGCTACTCTAGCCTTAACGCTGAATTATTTTATACGGCTTTGGGTTTTAATGTGATTGAGCGAATGAATATTTGCTTAAGGATAGATCAGACGATTCCAACTGTTCTTATGAGCCGTAGACTTTG
The DNA here is from genome assembly GCA_965224565.1 of Methylococcales bacterium. Lineage (GTDB taxonomy): Bacteria > Pseudomonadota > Gammaproteobacteria > Methylococcales > DRLZ01 > DRLZ01. The sequence goes on from CBDCZN010000002.1 coordinate 3,064,541, forward strand.
AATATTTGGGTGGTTTCAGATTTTGAATAAAGGAGTTCGTGATGCGCCATTACTTACTGTTAAATGAGTTGTGTCTTTAATTTCAATGCACATGATTTAAACCTCATGCATTCTATTTTTGCCATAAATAAATAGGACAAAAAAATGACTAAAACAATCCGAACATACTGGAACCCATTAAAACCAGAAAACAAAGATCAATGGCAACCCATCGATGAGATGGAAGGTCTTGCTGAGGAATTAACCCTAAGTATTGATAATGAGTCAGGAGAATACACGCGCTTAACCCGGTTTCAACCTGGTGCTGATACAGCATCGTTCGGCGCAAAAAGCCATGAATATCCTGAAGAAATTTTTGTCGTCAGTGGTCGTCTATATGATCAGGCATTTGATGTGTGGTTGGAAACAGGACATTATGCAAGCAGACCACCAGGTGAGGTGCATGGCCCATTTAGAACTGAGGAAGGCTGCGTGGTGCTTGAGGTTTCTTTTCCCAATAAAGTAACTCTGTAAAACAAGCAATAGTAGAAAAAATGAAAATTGATGAAAATGCCTTCGCAAAAGAATGGTTAGAATCATGGAACTCTCATGATTTAGATAGAATTCTATCGCATTACACTGATGATTTTGAAATTACAACACCCATGCTAAAACTGGCATTGGGAGTCAATACTGGTACATTGTCAGGAAAACAAAATATAAAGGAATATTGGACAACAGCATTGCAGAAAATACCAGACTTACACTTTGAATTAAAAGATGTAACTACTGGCGTAAATTCCATTGCACTCTACTACAAATCAATTATGGGGAAAATGGCTATTGAAGTCATGTTTTTTGATAACCAGGGTAAAATCAATAAGGTTCTAGCCCACTACACCAATTAAAGACATCTTAAATCGCATACATGCCAGGTATTTTATGGTGTTATCTATACTCTGATTAGAATTGAACATTAGGTGTTAAAGCAAACAGTTACCAAACGAATCACAAAGACTACTAATGAGCTATTTACACCATGATCCCTAAAACTGCTAAGATGGCATCTCATCCATTAAGGGTAACCTGACAGTGTTAATAACCACCCTGAATATCTCCATCCCTGATGATGAAATTGAGCTTTCGGCAATCCGGGCACAGGGAGCTGGGGGCCAAAATGTTAATAAAGTATCTTCAGCAATTCATTTGCAGTTTGACATCAACATGTCCTCACTACCCGATTTCTATAAGCAACGATTGTTAAGTCTAAAAGATCGACGCATCAGCAAGGAAGGTGTGGTGACTATCAAAGCTCAGCAATTTCGTACTCAGATTAAAAATCGGGAAGATGCACTTGAGCGCTTGCAGGAGTTAATTATTAGTGTATCTGTCCTACAGAAAACAAGACGACCAACCAAGGCAACCAGAGGTTCTCATAAAAGACGGCTGGACAGCAAAACTCGACGGGGTAAAACGAAGGCGCTGAGGGGTAAAATTTCAGAATAATGGTATAACCAGTTCTGGCACTTGAAATAACGCAGTCAGATTTAACAATCAGCTATCATCGCTATTGCCGAAACATATTCATGAAGCGTTTATCAAAAAATACGATCACTGTGAAATCGTAGAGCAAGATTCAACTACGATCCATACGCAGAAAAAGCCGATTATAAAGAACCCGTTGCAAAGCCAGCCAGGAAAGGCGGGGTTTTAAAAAAGTGAGTAATCTGTGCGAAAATATGCTGACGTACTTTAATATACAAACCGCAGGGATAATCTTAGCGGATATGCTCGACGATTAGCCCACGGTCCTACGATGCGTGAACATCAAGAAAAATATCAGCGACTCCCTTAATATTTAACCAGGCAATCGAATAACTACAACGCAGGTATTTCAAAATATTTACCTTTTTATCGAGATATTCAAAAACTCACTGATTCACCTGGCATCGATTTTGGTATCAATAACTTGACTTTAGAATCTAAAATACTGTAAAAACACACAAAGAAATTAGATTTAGCTAAAACTAAAAAGGTTTCAAGCGCACATGATCAATATCAAGCCTTTATGCAATCAAAACACTAGTCAGCAGTCAGGCTATCATCACCTACCCATTTCACGGACAATGTCTTTGTCCCCACTTGAACTATTTCTTGTTCACCAACAGTCAATTTTATTGTTTCAACCGGAGGCCCAATGAATCGCCTATTACTGCTTTTACTCGGCCTGATTTTATTGGGCCTGCTTGCATTTTTCTGTGTGCGCAATCACGCACCAGCAATTGAAGAAGATCTGTCTACCCGCTCCTCAACTGCTTTAAATGATATGGGGCTAAACTGGGTTCAGAGTTCGATAGTTGGTCGCGAACTCAAATTGACAGGGATTGCTCCCAATGCCAAATCACGCGAACGAGCGGTTGAAGTTGCATCAGGTATTCAAGGGATCAGTGGCGTCGATAATCAGATCACAATCGTCGGTGAAAAGCCTGCAACAACACCGTCTGCGGGAGAATACCAGACACAATTTACGCTAACTGACAATAAAGTAATGTTAAAGGGAATGGTACCTGACCAGAAGACCCGCGATCTATTGGTAGGAATTGCCTCACAACGCTTCGGTGCCAGGAATGTTAAAGACCAATTGAACATTCAATCAGCTGCGCCCAGTGGATGGAAACAGGCTGCAGAAGCTGCCTTGACACAGCTGAATGCATTCGACAAAGGCTCAGCACAGATCATAAACAACAAGATGCATATTACTGGCTCAACTTCAAATGTTCGCACCCGTATACAAATACAATCAGCAATCAAAAATGCGCTTCCGTCAGATTATCAAGCATCTTTCGATATTGCTGTATCGGATCTTGCTCCGGCTCAGTCAACAACACAACGACTAAGTCCTGCAGCAACCTTTTGTCAAAAACAATTCGATACCCTGCTTGATAACGGACAACACATACTATTTAAAGTCGATAGCGATATCATCAATACACAGAGCAATCGTTTACTTAATCAGCTGGTAAAAGCCGCAAACGATTGCTCCCGTGCGCGAATTGAAATTAGCGGTCATACTGACTCACAAGGCAGTAAAGCATACAATAAACAATTAAGTACACGCAGAGCACAAGCCGTTATTCGCTATCTCACCGCACATGGTATCAGTCGAAATCGTTTATCTGCTGTCGGTTATGGAGAATCATCACCGATCGCAAATAATCGCAGCATAGAAGGTCGAGCAAAAAATCGGCGTATTCAATTTAAAGTCATAGGGAATTAATTATGAGCTATCTCATCTTGCAAATGCTGTTTTGTCTGATCATCGCAGCTATTCTTGGATTTATTATTGGCTGGTTACTGCGTGGTATTTCTGCAAAACAACGCGAACTTGATCTGACTGAGGAATGTGATAAACGCATCCGCGGTCTGAAAATCCTACCCGCTTCAGAAATAGAAAAACAGGCAACGGCAGCTTTTGAAGAAAACTCTAATACTGTCAGTACTAAAAGCTCAAATCTTGCTGGTACCGAAAACACTCATGTTGCAGGAACTAAAAGTTCTACTGCTACTACTGGAAACACTAATGTTTCAGACACTAAAGGTTCTAATCTTACAGGTGCTGGAAGTGCTACTAATGTTGCAAATACTGTTTCAGCAGAGAGTAAAACCAGTGAGGTATCTCTTAGTCAATATGATATTGAAGATATCGAAGGTATCGGGCAAGGTCGTGGCAACGCACTGCGAGGGCTCGGTATTTCTACTATTCAACTACTATTCGATAATTTTCGCCAAGCCGATGGTAACCGCGGAAAACTTGCTACCAAACTTAAAATTGAAGAGGATATTGTACGTCAATGGGTGAGCATGGCTGATCTGATGCGTATTCCGGGAGTTGGTTCCCAATATTCGGAATTACTTGAAGCATCAGGCGTGCATTCAGTTCCCGATCTGGCTAATCAAGATGCATTAAGTCTGGCAGAAAAAATGCAACAGACAAATAAAGCACAACACATTACCGTAATAACGCTACCGGGTACATCTGAGGTTTCATCCTGGATAACAATCGCCAAATCATTGCCACCCAAACTTACTCTGTAACAAGGCTAAGTTTGGACTTTTGAATATTCCAGAGTCGATTTTATCGACCTAAAAACAGAGACTCCATTACAATATATCAACAAAGGAGCAGACATGAGGTCGAGTAAATTCTTAGTGATTGCCGTCTGTGTCTGCATGTTCCTTTCATTTATCTACGGGGTAGTGACGGTACAATATCAAATTTTTCCATTTGAGCAATTGAGAGCACTAAAGCAAATCGCAAGTCCAAGCTCAGGTTTCTCTGATTATTTTCACCATAAGAAATCATTTTTTGAACATCACAGTGGAGATAATTACGATGTTGTCTTTATCGGTGATAGCATTATAGATTCTGCAGAATGGCAAGATTTATTTCCTTCTTTAAAAATTGCAAATCGAGGCATAAACCGAGACACAACAGATGGAGTACTGCATCGGCTTAAAAGCATATACTCAACGTCAGCACCAAAAGCATTCATTATGATAGGAGTAAATGACTTAATTACGGAAATAAGTACCAATGAAGTCTTCGATAATTACAAAAACATTGTAAACAAATTGGTCGCTCATGGAATGGAAGTTTATATTCAGTCAACTCTTCTCGTAGGTAAACCAAGAGAAAAACTGAATAGAAAAATAATTGAGTTGAATGAACAGTTACAATTGTTGGCTAAACAAACAGACTCAGTTACCTACATTGATTTAAACGCGGGTCTGACACGGAATTCAGTATTAGCAACGCAGTATTCAAGAGACGGTCTCCATTTAAATGGAGATGGTTACGCTATCTGGAAAGAACTAATCAAGTCATATCTTCAATAAAATATAAAACATCAAAACCAACGTATCGCTCATACCCAAACATATCCCCTGTTATTAATTCCCAGGTACGCAAAGATTATTGGAACAAACGGGAAAGCTCGGAGTAACTACTCTGCAATCTGAAACTACGCCACCTCTCTGGTTTTGGTTATTTTGTAACTCGTTATAGGCAAAAACGCTAGATCTCAGAACACTTTCATTATGAAATGCGTCATCTGTATGTTCGGGTGAATAAATTTGTCGAGTTGAATAGATCAGATATGACGAAAAACCGCCACATGGATCCGCACCGAATCCGATTTCCATGCATTGCTGATTGTTATCACAGCTTTTATCAGCAACCATTTTGTTGATCTGTATTTCTCTTTCGGCCACTATCCTGTCAAGCCAAGGGGTTGATCGCAATACTGCATTATCATTCCCATTGTCACTGACCAGTTGGCTGAGATAAATATCATCGATTTTGATGAGATGAACATGCTCGTTCAAATGAACGGTTTCGCTATCAACAGTTTGATCTTCTTCTAGCCTCAACTTGTATCCAGGTGTGATTGTTTGCCAGTTATGATTAATCCGGAAAGGTCTCGCGTTGGATAACAGCTCAACAGTTATTGCACCATCCACCTTAAAGCTGGCAGATGGACTCGCCACCAGTAAATAACCGGCGATCTCGTCGATGTGGCCCGAAAACTTTTTACTGTCCTCTTCAACCAGCTGAATCTGCATTGACGTAGACGTTATGTTCCGAACTCGCAGGCTAACAGCATCTCCACCATTAGCTGTCTGCAAGGCAACAATCACCTGGGGTACATGCTCAAAGGACTTGCTGAAATTAACAGTGTGCCATTGTTCGGTTCCGGAAATATGAGTTGTACCAACTTCCAGCTCGTTTTCCCCCAATTGCCAGCGTCCCTTGCTGATTGCGATCAAGCCAATGTGCTCGTCGAGATGTCTACCATCAAGATTACTCCATTCCTGAAATCTGATTTCTGTACCTGTGGTAGCACCACGTCTTATTCTCGTTATTCCGCGTTGCGCCCCAACATTGGAAGGAGGGGGATAAAACAACACTGAACGACTGGAACCAATAGAGACTGGTTGCCATTTATGGTTAATGTTCGCTGATGAAGTGATGATTTTGAACTGATTCTGTTTCCCTGGTTGTAAATCACTAGCCTTGAAAGTCATTTCATCGTCAGCTCCCGATTTATCAAAATCGATAAAGATAGTTGTTGGGTAACCGTAAGTCTGATCATACTCAACTTTAATCACTTCTGCTTGATATACAATTGCATCATCAACAACCTGAAACAAACTTTCGACGGTTCGAAACAGCCCTTCTCCCGGGTTTTCGTCACAAAGCGCCTCGAAAACGTTAGTGTTTTCTTGACCGCAGTCATAGCTGATATCAACGAACTGGTTTTCCTCGATGACAAGTTTGACCGGGGCGCTGAGAGGATTTGTTAGGGTATACGAATAGTCGTCAATCGCTAATTGTTCCCATTTCCCCCGAGCATTCTCCAAATCTTCCCCAAGCCCTGCCTGCACAGTAGGGTAACTCACAAAAAAAGTAACATTATTGTGACTTGAAACAAACGAGAAAACCTGTCTACAGATCTAAGTAAGTTCATATGTAAAAAAACGTATCGACCAGAAATAGTAAAGTAGTACCATACCATATTATGATCCACCCGGTTATGATCCACCGGTAATACAATCACTCATAATATTCAGAAGATACAGGAATCCCTTGCCAGTTGTACCAAGCTAATTCTTTGCTATTCCTAACTGAGCAAATTACACAATATCTGCAAATAAACATCCGCCAGTAACTCAACATCATCTATCAACACACATTCATTAACTTTATGAATGGTCGCATTAAGTGGTCCCAATTCGATCACTTGAACCCCCAATGGTGCTATAAACCGCCCGTCAGAAGTACCTCCTGCGGTCGATAATTCGGGAGTACGTCCGGCAATTCCTCAAGTACTGCCTGTGCCGCTGTTACCAGCTCTCCACCGTCAGTCAAAAACGGGTTTCCGGATAAACGCCATTGAATCGAATATTTCAGATCATACGCATCAAAAATAGCGTGGACACGCTGCTTGATTTGATCGGGTGTTAGTTCTGTAGAAAAGCGCAAATTGAATTGCACGTCAACCTGCCCGGGAATGACGTTTTCTGCTCCAGTACCTGAGTTGATGTTGGAAACTTGCCAACTGGTTGGAGGAAAAAATTCATTTCCATTATCCCATTGCTCGGCAACCAGCTCAGCCAGAGCAGGTGCTAAATGATGAATCGGATTTTCAGCCAGGTGCGGATAGGGGACATGGCCTTGTATGCCTTCCACAGTCATGGTTGCACACAATGAACCACGTCTACCAACCTTGATGACATCGCCTAAAGACTCGGTGCTTCTGGGCTCCCCAACCAAGCACCACTGCATGACTTCACCTTGTTGATAAAGCGCTGTACTGGTCAAGTCATGCCGGACACTTTTTTTAGAGAATTTTCATAGTTAATGGGCGACTGATCGCCATTCGCTGTATGCAGCCACCATCGTTTGGCGTTACTGACTCACGCCGGATTAATTCAATGGCGAGTTGAAGTGATTGACTTAGTTTTGAATCAATTGATGCCTACCTGTCAGTCAGTCATTGAGTGAAAACACTTTGGCAATAATTCGACGACTATAATGACATAAACACTAATCAGAGGTAAACTAGGGACAGGTCAAGGTGAGTAGGAGACAAACCATGAGCTACTGCCTATTTACTGAACGGACTTGCAATCAATCCAATCAGGTCTGGTGTATAGACATATTGATTAATAAGGACTTTAGCTTATAGTGAGAAATTATGAAGACTCTATATTGTTTAGGCTATAGCCCTTATTATTCACTTTCAAATGAATGAGGTGAATAATGTACATAAAAATGAACTACCGCATTATTATAGTACTGGCAGTTTTTGTAACACAGGCTTGGGCTGGCCCAAGTTCGACGCCAAACGACTTGTTGAGTCAATTTAAATACTCTCAAGGATTAGATCCTACTGTAATTGATGAACTGCCTACTGTAATACCTGGCACACCGCCCACTGAAGTTGCTGACGATCCATCGACTGTAATTCCTGGCAATCCACCGATTGTGATTTCTGATGAACCTCCCATTATAATTACTGAAGATCCAATTGATGAGCTTCCTGAAGTTCCATCGATACCTCTAGAACCACCTACAGTGCTTCCTATCGATACGCCTGTTGTAATTCCGAACGAAACGCCTGTTGTAATTCCTGAAGATGCGCCTGTTACAATTACGCCTGTTGCAAATCCTGACGATACACCTTCTGTAATTCCTGTAGATACACCTGTTGTAATTTCTAGCGAGCAGCCAGTTGTATTTTCTAGCGAACAGCCAATTGTAATTTCCAGCGATCAAAGTTGTGAAGCTGCTCAAAATATAGAAGCTGCTAACGATGCAGATAATAAGCCATGGGTTGTTTTCAATAAACCGGAGTTGTTGAAAGAGCCGTTTAAATTTGAAAAAACACTCGAACATATTATAGCGAGTAGTGAATCAGGTACATCAACAACACCCGCTGAATTGATGCAATCAATGATTGATAGTCAAAGTTTAACCTCAGCGACAAATCCAGACTCAGATCTGGATACTCCCATGGATCGACGTAATCTTGAAAGTCGGATAATAGCCCAAGCTGCTGTTGATGAATGGTTTCCGGTAGGCGTATTTAACCGCCTTGATACGGCTCCTCTCGATGGTAGCCATTGCGGCGAATATCGTATTGTATATGCTAATCCATTTGATGCAATCGACCAAAGTTTACAGGGGCGTTTTTTTACCATTTTTGAAGCAGCTATTCCTAACCCTAGCCCAGAAGAAGGTATTTTAGGTTGTTTACCCATTGCCAAATTTTGGGCATCATTAGCTGATCCCGATTTGAGTGATGAGCAGCATGTTGAGCGTTTAGAACAGTTTTTTTATCAAGGGCTAGAGGTGTCTGACCAGACTATCCCTCCTGTAGTAAAATTCTCTAATTACAAGGCTCCTCTGGGACAAGTTAGAACCAATGAATTTTTTGATCCTCGCTGGCAATTGAGAGAGTTTAAAACAGTTATAGCTGATGATGACAAGGTGGAATTTGCCGTAGAAACAGTTAAGGACAATGCCCTTACCGAGTTTTATAATTTGGATGATCCTTTGAGCCAAGCTAATTTTGGATTAGCCAATGAGTTTCAAGATACTTTTATCTCAGCACTAATTCCACTATTAACCTCTGCCGATGAGACAGCTCAAGATAGTGGGGCATTAATCAATAATCTATCTATCGCTATGCCTAATCAGTTTAATGAGTTCCAAAGTGACGCACAGGGTTTTGGCGATGATATTACGCAAGAAGCAGGACAAGGTTTAAGAGATAAGATTGATCTTGAACTTGATACTATCAATAGTAGTTTACAAACTACTATTACAAAGGAGCATATCTTAGCTAGAACAGAAGCAATGAGCTGTGGTGGCTGTCATCAGCATGCCAATGGTAAAGCGATTGCCGAACTTAGCAATGGAGCTACCGTAAGGTGGCCTGCTAGTGGCGGCTTTGTACATATTGATGAATTTGGGCAATTATCACCGGCTTTAACCGAAGCGTTCTTACCCGCGCGTGAAGAAGTGTTGAAAAACCTTGCTTGTACTGAACCAAGTCCAGATCCAGATCCGAAGCCAGATCCAGATCCGAAACCAGATCCAGATCCGAAACCAGACCCAGATCCGAAACCAGACCCAGATCCGAAACCAGACCCAGATCCGAAACCAGACCCAGATCCGAAGCCAGATCCAGATCCGAAGCCAGATCCAGATCCGAAGCCAGATCCAGATCCGAAGCCAGATCCAGACCCGAAGCCAGATCCAGATCCGAAGCCAGATCCAGACCCGAAGCCAGATCCAGATCCGAAGCCAGATCCAGACCCGAAGCCAGATCCAGACCCGAAGCCAGATCCAGACCCGAAGCCAGATCCGAAGCCAGATCCGAAGCCAGATCCAGATCCGAAGCCAGATCCATACCCATATCCTCTCTCTTGATGCTGAGTACAATTAAAGTGGGTAAAAAAACGATTGCGCTTTCGGCTTAAAACTGATGATAGTTATGAGACAAGCACATTAATTGCTTCGTCAGGTGATTTCACAGAGGGAGAGCTTGTTTATGCAGCAGCGACAGATGATGGCACCACGATGCGTCTGTACAAAAATGGAGTAAAAGTGGGCGCCCTTGATAAAAATGGAGACATTGTAGGGCTCGGCGAAGGTATCTGGATAGGAGGCAATCCTAATGTTGCCACGTCTCATCCCTGGGACGGTCTAATATCTGATGTCAGAGTCTATCAACAAGCGTAAACAAATCAGGAGTTGTTTGAAGTTAAGTTATTGACGAATACGAGTAAAAATTTTTGAGGATAAAGGTTTGCCTCATTGAAGATACAAAAGAGTAAAACCAGTAAAATAATTTAATTTTTCCTCCTCACTAATGTGTGGCAGAATTATATATATCCATATTGCTCTACCAAGAATTCCGCTTGCTCCTGCTATTAATTTCTCAATGTAGTAGGGGCTAACACTTATTACTTGAATTCAGGCTGAGCAATTCACGTAATATTTGCAAATAAACATCAGCCAGTAAATCAACATCATCTGTCGACACACATTCATTAACTTTATGAATAGTCGCATTGAGCGGTCCCAATTCGATCACTTGAACTCCCAAAGGTGCTATAAACCGCCCGTCAGAAGTACCCCCTGCGGTCGATAATTCGGGAGTACGTCCGGCAATTTTCTCAAGTGCTGCCTGTGCCGCTGTTACCAGCTCTCCACCGTCAGTCAAAAACGGGTTTCCGGATAAACGCCATTGAATAGCATATTTCAGATCATACGCATCAAAAATAGCGTGGACACGCTGCTTGATTTGATCGGGTGTTAGTTCAGTTGAAAAGCGCAGATTAAATTCTACATCCACCAGCCCGGGAATGACGTTTTCTGCTCCAGTTCCTGAGTTGATGTTGGAAACTTGCAAACTGGTTGGAGGAAAAAATTCATTTCCATTATCCCATTGCTCGGCAACCAATTCAGCCAGAGCAGGTGCTAAGTGATGAATCGGATTTTCAGCCAGGTGCGGATAAGCGACATGGCCTTGTATGCCTTCCACAGTCATGGTTGCACACAATGAACCACGTCTGCCAACCTTGATGACATCGCCTAATTGTTCTGTGCTGCTCGGTTCTCCAACCAGACACCATTGCATGCTTTCGCCTTGTTGATAAAGTGCTTCAACGGCTTTTACAACACCATTGGTGGCGAGACCTTCTTCATCACTGGTTAAAAACAGTGCTATCGAACCTTTCGGGTCAGGACATTCCTTAACAAACTGTTGTGCCGCCCATTGAAACGCAGCGATACTGCTTTTCATATCCGCTGCACCGCGACCGTAGAGGTGACCATTACGGATGGTCGGTTCAAACGGTAACCTGTCCCAGTCGCTTTCCGGGCCAGTGGGAACCACATCAGTATGTCCCAGAAATACAAACAGTGGTTTCGCATCACCGTATTTCAACCATAGATTACGGGTATCCTCAAAATCCAGCCAGGTTGGTTTAAAACCAGATGGCTCGAGATGAGAGACAATCGAATCCATGCAACCACCATCATTTGGCGTTACTGACTCACGCCGGATTAACTCAATGGCGAGTTGAATCGGTTGACTAAGATTTGAATCAGCTGGTGATGGCTTGTGACTCATGTGGTGACTTTAAATTTTGTAGTAGTCATTCTGTTTACTGTTGACTGGTTTAAAACAACCATTAATTCCAATTTGTCAGATTACTCTGTAGGGTGCGTTGTACGCACCATTGGAGCAAAACAACACTGACTGGTGCATAAAACGTACCCTACAAAAACACTTTTGTGTAGTTAACAAAGTAAAATTAATCAGTATCTCTCAATAATTCGTTAATACCGACTTTAGAACGTGTACGTTCATCAACTTGTTTAATGATCACTGCACAATACAGACTGTGGCTGCCGTCTTTTGCGGGCAAATTTCCAGAAACAACGACTGCACCAGCTGGTATGCGTCCATAGGTAATTTCACCGGTCATGCGGTTATAAATTTTTGTGCTTTTACCGATATACACGCCCATGGAAACGACTGAACCTTCTTCCATAATCACGCCTTCTACAATCTCGGAGCGGGCACCGACAAAACAGTTGTCTTCGATGATGGTTGGGCCTGCTTGTAGTGGTTCCAGTACGCCACCAATACCAACCCCACCCGATAAATGGACGTTTTTACCAATTTGTGCACATGAGCCAACTGTCGACCAGGTATCAACCATTGTGCCGCTATCAACATAAGCACCAATATTGACAAAACTAGGCATTAATACACAATTCGGGGCAATGTACGAACCTGACCTGGCAATCGCTTGCGGGACAACGCGCACACCAGCAGTATCAAAATCAGACGGAGAGTACGAGGCGAATTTGGGTTCCACTTTATCGTAGAAACGGGTTACGCCACCGTCCATGACTCGATTGTTATTAATTCGGAATGACAATAGCACGGCTTTTTTAAGCCATTGATTGACGATCCACTCACCGTTTTGCTTTTCAGCAACCCGGGCTTCTCCTGTATTGAGTAGGCCCAATACAGTTTCTACGGCTTCTCGTAATTCTGGCTCAGCGTTTCCAGGGTTAATTTCTGAACCGCGTTCAAAGGCTTGATTGATAATGTTTTCTAATTGATTCATGAATAGTCAGTTTCTCAAAAGTTATTAATAAAATCGCGAATACTATGCGCAGCTGCCAGACATTGAAGACGCGGATGTACCAGTGCCATGCGCACTCTGTCGATACCAGGATCTACCCCTTCAAAGTGACGCGACAAATATTGCCCAGGCAATACAGTGATATTCTGTTGGATAAACAATTCGCGTGCAATCTCGGAATCATCAACAGGTGTCTCAGGCCACAGAAAAAATCCACCGGCAGGTATATCTACAGATAATACAGGATTCAGCACATCGTAGACATCGTTAATGGTTTGTCGATAGCTGGTTGGAACAGCACCGTCGAACAAATCTTTGAGTTTTTCGAATGGATAACGCTGCAATAAATCCAGGCGTGAATTCATACCCGTTTAACTAGACCAGTACTAAAAATCACTTCAAGTAGCGATCACAGTCAGGGCGTTTACCTTCTTTCAGCGCTTTTTGATATTTTGGCATCACCTTGCTCTCATAGGCCTTCAAATCCTGAATACGAGTTGAATGCGAGGGATGAGTCGACATGAATTCAGGCGATGCGGCACCTTTGCTGGCAGCTGCCATGTTTTCCCATAACTTTGGTGCTTCTCGCGGATCAAATCCGGCAGCAGACATGAATTCCAGACCAATTAAGTCAGCTTCACTTTCATGGGTACGACTGAATGGTAATAACACACCAAACTTGGCTCCCATACCAAGGGCAGCAACAGCTAGTTGTCCCATTTGTGAGGCTGGTACAGCTGCTGAAGCGACTTTCATTCCAGTCTGCATTGCCATATTTTGGGAGGCGCGTTCATTGCCATGATGTGCGATAACATGACCGATCTCATGGCCGATTACTGATGCAAGTTGACTCTGGTTTTTCGTCACTGTGAGTATGCCAGTGTGAACCCCGATTTTACCACCGGGCAAAGCAAAAGCATTCGGAGTTTTATCCTCAAAAACCACCACTTCCCACTTCCCGCCAACTATACTTGTTACTGCATTGGCAACACATTCGACAAACTGATTTTTAGTACGATTCTGACTGATTGGAGTTTCTTTTTTCAAACTGTCAAATGCCTGCAAACCCATTTGCTCCATTTGGGCTTCCGGCAATAAAGTTAGCTGCTTACGACCCATAGGAGACGTTGCACAAGCCTGAACCAATAGCAGAATGATCAACAGCGTGGTTACACGAAGTAATGGAATGACTCTATTCATGATTATTTCACTCATCAATTTGGTTATAACAACGACACTATATCATGCTGATTAAAGTGTCTACTTGTTGACAGTTTAATTTCAAACATTGAATCTAAAATGAATCACATCACCATCCTGAACCCTGTAATCCTTACCTTCCAGTCGCCATTTACCAGCATCCTTGGCTCCTTGTTCACCTTGTAACTCGATATAGTCATCATAAGCTATTATTTCAGCGCGAATAAAGCCTTTCTGGAAATCGGTGTGAATCACAGCAGCTGCTTCCGGTGCCGTTGCTCCTTGCGGAAATGTCCAGGCTCGCACTTCTTTAACCCCGGCTGTAAAATAGGTCGCCAGACTCAGTAAGCTGTAGGCTGCGCGAATGACCCGATCCAACCCTGCTTCTGTCTGACCAATTTCACTAAGAAATTCTGTCTTGTCCTGATCATCCAGCTGGGCTATTTCGGCCTCCAGGTTTGCACAAATAGCAACAACCTGAGCATTTTCCTCAGCAGCATGCTTCTCAACCTGATCGAGCAGAGGATTATTTTCAAAACCTTGCTCATCAACATTAGCGATATACAACACGGGCTTTTGAGTCAAAAAGTGCATATCGTTAATGCTTGCCAATTGATCTTCTGTTAGCTCAAGAGTGCGTACCGGCGCACCAGAATCCAGATGATTAACAATGACTTCGAGCAATTCCTTGCGGGCTTTTTGCTCTGCATCGCCAGCTTTTGCCATCTTGCCAGCTCTGATCATTGCCTTCTCGGCACTGGCAAGGTCTGCTAATGCCAATTCTGTATCAATCACCCCTATATCGCTCAATGGATCAATCTTACCGTCCACATGCACAACATTCTCATCTTCAAAACAGCGCACAACATGGGCAATTGCATTGGTTTCACGAATATGTCCCAGAAACTGATTGCCCAAACCCTCACCCTGAGAAGCACCGGCAACAAGCCCTGCAATATCGACAAATTCCATCGTCGTCGGAATCACTTTTTGAGGTTTGACAATGTTTTCAAGTTTGGCGAGACGTGGATCAGGGATCATCACTACGCCAACATTGGGATCAATCGTACAGAACGGGTAATTTTCCGCAGCAATTTCTGCTTTGGTTAATGCATTGAAAAGTGTTGATTTACCAACATTTGGCAAACCAACAATGCCACAATAAAGAGCCATATGAACGGAATCCTCAGTTCAGAAAATTATCAGAAAAAACCAGACATTGTACCGTACAATCAGTAATACTCGGAATTTTATCAGTCTCCTGAAACCAACTAAGGTAGATATCCTATCTCTCTCCGAAACTCTTTAATCAGCTCTTCTCCTTGCCTGACTACACCTGTTTCGACAATAAATGTTAATTGATAATTATTCTTCTTTGTATTTAATGGTTAATTTAGGTCGCCTGGTAATTTGAGATGTTTCACTGGAAGAAAAATCCAGTCCATCACTTACTGAATAATCCTTAAACAGAAATCCATAATTAGATGATGGATCATTAATCCAGGACTGCACCAGAGCGATGCCATTTGCATTCAAGCTAACTGTCAAATAGCGATCCTGTGAAGTACCCCTCAATTTAGCCAGTATTGTCGGGTCGCGATCTGATGTCCCCTTTGCTCCAGCTTCACTCCATGATTTTCCGCTAGCATATTGATTCCAGGTAGCCTGGTCTTCATCCCAGGGTCTTTTCATTGCATGGATTTCATAGCTTTGCCTGGATTTATTTGTGATATACAACGTAATTTCAACCGATTCGACAGTTGCGTCAGATGAAATGCCGGAAATATCCCAAGACATGAGAGCTCCAGTATTTCTTGGTGAGCCATCAATTTCTATTTCACTGGATAAATTAAAATTCTGGTCAGGCGCAGAATCGTCAATCATGGTTTCTTGTGAGCCAGTGTATCCATCAATACCGTTTTGAAATGAGAGAATTGACGACTCTTGTGGTGTATCATCATCTTCAGGATTTGAAACATCACAAGGCTTACGTAAAATCGCTGCTGTTTTAGCATCAAGCGCAACAGATGTCACCAATTTCCCATCCATATTAGTCAACGATTCATCCAATTCAACAGTTTGAGTTTCAAGGCCCGGTTGATTTAAAACGACCATGCCACATTCGAAATCACGCCTGATCAATTCGCCCCATTTGTAGCGCAGACCCAACGCCTCACCAAGGTTTAAATCGTAACCTTGCCACCAGTTATCGGGTGTTGTCCATTCAAGTTGATTGCTGCTAAAAAGATCTTTTCCTTGACTCACCAAGAGCCATGTCGCTAACCCGTATTCACGATTTTCTTGCGTGGTTCCACCATCCATCATGATCACATTAGCTCCATGATCATGAATATAGTCGTTAAACAAAAGAAAAGTTTCAAAACCGTATTGACCCAGACCGTTTTTCAGACCAGCATCGTTTCCCCCATATTCAAGATTAATGAAATCGGCAGCTTCAATTTGACGTTTAATGTCGGAATTCTCGTTTTCTACTCGATCCGAATACCAGACTACATTATGAGAAATTTCTATATCTGGAAGTGCTGCACGAATTTCTTCCATGAAGTTAGCCATATGATTTTGCCAACCATCCAGTGTCATCGGTTTTCCAGTCGTAAAATCAATCGGGGCAACATGCTTTTCGTTACCATCGCTGACTCGCCAGGTAAGATTCACATCATCAAGCCATAGACCACGGTATCCCTGGGAAATAATTTTGATAAATTCGTTGATTCTGAAGCTTCTGTATGCTGGATTACTGAAATCACCGGCATATTGGGGACATGACCCGTTTTGACAAGCGTATGGTATATATAGCTTGTTGCCACGAGCATCTCGCATAATCCACTCAGGATGTTCGACTGCAACATCGCCATCGATATAAATAGCGTATGAATCCCGGTATACCAATGCATCTGGATACCAATCAAGTCGGGTGTCAAAATAAGGAGCGTATGTCAGCATTCGATCATAATGAGTATTCATCCACTGCTTTTGCTCAGCACCAGGCTGTTTTGAATAGCGATCAAAATGTCGGTCGGCATTGTTAAAAAAATTGACCTTGCCAGCATCTTGCTGATCGATTCCCTGTGCATAAACACTACTGCATACAACAGACAATGAAAGAAATAACACTGATATAGATAATAGTTTTATAAAGATAAGGTTTCTCATACTTGTATTAATTTTATTATTAGGTTCAAAAAAGGCAGAATCAATGCCTAACGTATATCTGTTTTAATGTGAATCAAGAACAGAAATGTGACCGACTCATGAGTCCGTTGTCAATTTAAAAACTTTGTGCTTCGACTTTTTTGACCAGACAGCGTCTAAGGAACGTGCATGGAATAACTTCGACAAATGGCGCAGGATTGTTGTTTGTCTTCAAGGCGCAGCAATAGCGCATAGTGAGCTATGTAACTGTTGCTGCAACACCGAAGACGGACAACAAGACAAGTCAGTTGTCGAAGTTATTTCATGTACGTTCCTAAGGTAAGACCTTAGTTTTAAACAAATCGATTACGTATGATCGACCTCTATCCTGGAAAGTAGTTCCCAGTTACTTTTCTTTCATTCAATGCTGGAACAATACATTCAAGTACGCTCCAAATCTGTTCCAGGTGTGATTGTTAACCACATAACTCTCCCACAAATGACCAAAAAATCATCATTAAAGGTGTCAAGTTCCTTGTGGGTTACTAATTAGGACTGAAATCCCAGAGTAATTGTGGTTTCACACAGATTTTTGTTTTTTATCCGAAAACACTTGTCAAATTTAGTTCTAAACAGGGCGTCGCTGCTTTACTTGGCCATCTTCTGCTATATAAATAACGCTAGCCAGGTTATGAAAAACCCCATGTTCGACAACTCCAGGCGTTGCGTTTAATAGATCGTTAAGCGTTGCGCTATCACAACTCTTTTCAAACTCAACATCAAGCACAAGACTTCCATGTGATGTCACTGCCAATCCATCTTTATTGGCATTCTGGCGCAGTTGTCCTTGTCCGCCTTGTTGTTCCAGACTACGCTGAACCAGTCGCCAGGCAAATGGTGGAACTTCCACTGGAATCGGAAAGCGGTCGCCAATCTGATTCACCAGTTTACTTTGATCAACCAGCACAATGAATTGGTCACTGGCTTTTGACAACAATTTCTCACGCACTAAATCAGCGCCCTGCCCTTTTAACAAAGTTAAATCAGGTGTCACTTCATCTGCACCATCGACATACAAATCCAGCTGAGTCACTTGTTCAATTGCCATCATCGATAATCCAAGTTCTGTTGCTTTAATCGCGCTGACCACAGAACTTGAAACTGTCGTCACTTGCAGATTTTCCTCAGTAACACGTCGCGCCAGTTCTTCAATAAAATAGTTTGCTGTCGATCCAGTACCAAGACCGACCAACATTCCGTTTTCAACCTGAGCAGCTGCTTGATAAGCTACGAGCTGTTTATCATTCATGGCTAAAATCTCATAACGAGTAATCTAAAAAATTTAAAGGTTTTTGACCTTTTCCAAAACGTCCTGGGCATGACCCTCGGGAGACACGCCATAATGTACATCTGCCAACTGGCCATTTTTATCGATAATGAAAGTCGATCTGACCATACCCATTTTCTTTACCCCATTTTTTTCTTTTTCCTGCCAGACACCATAACTTTCGCAAATCTCTCCGCTGGTATCAGCCAGTAAAACCAGTTGTAGATCGAATTTTTTAATAAACTGTGTGTGACTGTCACAAGAATCCTTGCTCACCCCAATCACCACCGAGTCTACTTGTGAGAATTCATTTGCGAGACTGGTAAAGTCATTCGCCTCTATGGTGCACCCCGGAGTATCATCTTTGGGCTAGAAATACAGAACAACAATTTTTTTGCCAGCGTAATCGGCAAGGCTGACTGGCTTGCCATTTTGATCCAGCGCATTGAATGCGGGGGCAGGTTGTGATTTTTCTAACATAATAGTCTCCTGGATAGCATTCTGGATAGAATCATCTATCAAAAAAGCATGGTAATTCTTTTACACTACTCTATTTCTAACATAAAACCAGTTTCAGTCTTTTCCAATATGAAATGATGCTGAAAGCAAGAAAGGTGATTCCAATATAAAATGAGCCTGAAATAGCGATCAATGTCGCTCATGATCACAGGATGAAAACGATCATGAGACTGGAACAACTGACGAGCATTCAAGCGATCTATCAATTTCTTGATGGAACCCAAGCGGTTGCCTTCACGATGGCAACGAACAAGCAAGACCGTTATCGCTGGGTGCAGAAAACACTGGTGAAGCACCGCTACATACAACTTGGCAAGGTCGACAAGGGAATCGTGATCCGCTACCTGATGAAAGTAACGGGTTATTCTTTGGCTCAGACTAAACGCCTGATACAGCAATACATCAAAACGGGTCGAGTGATCGCTAAGCCTGCCCGTGGCAACGGTTTCAGACGAACCTATTCAGAGCAGGATATTCGTTTGCTAGCCAGTATGGATGAACGACACGGCCAACCCAGCGGACCAGTCCTTAAAAAGCTTTGTGAGCGTGCGTACCAGCGTTTTAACCAAACTCAGTATCAACAATTGGCAAGGATTTCGGCCTCACACCTGTATAACTTGCGCGGCTCCAAAACCTATCAGCGCCAACGTTGCACTCTGACAAAAACACGCCCGAAAGCCGTTTCAATTGGACAACGCCGTAAGCCTTGCCCAAATGACCAACCAGGCTATATTCGTATTGATTCTGTCCATCAGGGGGATCAGGATAAGCGCAAAGGGATTTACCACGTCAATGCAGTCGATGAGGTGACGCAATTCCAGATCATTGTGACACTTGAGCGGATTAGTGAGGACTTTATGCTACCCGCGTTACAACACATACTGGCTGCTTTCCCGTTTAAA
This sequence comes from Methylococcales bacterium, assembly GCA_965224565.1. GTDB lineage: Bacteria > Pseudomonadota > Gammaproteobacteria > Methylococcales > DRLZ01 > DRLZ01. The sequence goes on from CBDCZN010000002.1 coordinate 3,084,353, forward strand.
ATAAAGGGATTTCACACCGATAATGGTGGTGAATATATCAACTACAGCGTGGCTCAGTTGCTAGAAAAGCTGCGGATTGAATTCACCAAATCACGACCACGACGCAGCAATGATAATGGTCTGGTTGAAAGTAAAAATGGATCCGTGATTCGTAAACTCTATGGCTATACGCACATCCCTCAGCAGTACGCCACAGACTTCACAGAACTGAATCGGCAGCAAGTCTACCGCTACGTCAATTTCCACCGCCCCAGTTTTTTCCCGACCATTGTCACGGATAACAAGGGCAAGCAGCGCAGAATGTATCGTTATAAAGAGATCAGGACACCGTATGAAAAGTTCCGATCCTTGCCTCGCCCTAGCCAATACTTAAAGCCAGGGATCACACTTAAAATACTGGATGCATTTGCTGGTGAAATGACAGACAATGAGGCAGCTGAACAAATGAATTCAGCACGCGATTATTTATTTAAACAACTCCATGAGCGACTCCAAATAAGGGCTTAAGACTCTCTTACCTTCAGGCTCATTTCTGGATTGGAAAAGACTGTTTCAAAGTCTATTTGTAAGGTGATGGATTTTCTGATTAAAATCATCCATGCAAACGCTTCATCAGAACATCAGCTCGCACGCCGTTCTTTTACGCATCTTTGTATATTCCTGCGCTCATCTTCAGACGGGAAAGGGAAATTTCACGCCGCATTTCAATACTACTGAGACGATCTCTTATACGATGACTGCTATCACTAATTGGTATGGAAAAACAGATTGTAGTACTAAAAAAGCCTTGCATTATCATGAAAAGAAGTTGCTAAGTTGATCCCTTTCTTCATGCAAACTATGCCCAGGGAAAGCCAAGTAATTCATATCTATCAGGGAAATAATCCAGCAGTATACTGCAATAAATTATTCGAATTTTGGTGATCGGTAGATTCTCGCAATTCTTTAAATTTATTTTGTAGCTCATTCAAGTTCACCATGTTCAATTTCTTATAAACATTATCCAGACTTCTTTCATTGCTCTCATGAATAGCTACCAATTCATCCTCACTATGCATAAGTAACAATGAGTAATCTCGCGCCGGTAACGATTTAAATGGTTCTATATTGGCTTTCAGTAAATAATCTATCGGAAATCTGGCGCTTCCTATATTTTTACAGCCAACAAACTTGACTCCATGTAGATATGCCTTATCAAAATTAGCGTTTGCGAGGTCGACTTTAATAAATTTCGCACCTTGCAGATTAGAATGCCTAAATATGGTTCCAGCAATATTGGTATTAATGAATTTTGCGTTAATTAATGAAGCATTGGAAAAGTTTGCTTTGCGTAAATCAGCATCGATAAAACGTGTATTTCGCAATAAACTATGGGAAAAATCTGCCTCGTATAAGATGATTTTTTGAAATTTACTACCACTGAGATTGTAATTAACATATTTTCTTCTTGGAAGATTGAGCAGCTCTCTTGATTCTAGAAAAAAATCCACTTTAATTTGATGTTGATTGAGTTTAAGTATCTTTTCTATCGTAGTAATAGCCGTGCCTGATATTGATTCTTCGGATTTCGCATAGTATTTTTCACCTCTGTATTCATCGCGAAGCTGAATTAGAAAAGGCAAGGCTTCGTCACCATAAACACTCAGTGACATAATCTTTTGTTTTAAAGTATCCTCTTTTGCCTTTTTTTGCTCTGAAGGTTGATTAATAAGCTTGAGAATATCGGAAAAAATCCCTGCCATTTGACTGAGATGTTCCGTCTTCAATTCTGCCTCGGCAATCACTCTAGAATTCTCTCTATTTTCGATCGCAATTTTATCGGCACTTTTTATTTGTTGGTCGTTGACTTGCTTTGTCACATAAACTGATGATCCTCCAATAACCAGTGGAATAAGGATAGGCTGCATAAAATCTTGCCATGCCGACTTTAATTGTTGCCATTTAGGTTTGCTTTGTTTGGCAATGATGGATTCCAGTAACTTCTCACGATCCAACTTTAGTTGCCGCCTGTCTTGGCCAAATCTTCGCTCATTAGCGCCTTCTAAATCAGAGTTGAATGCCTGACCCGGATCATCTCTACGCTTTTTCGAACTATCACTGCGCCTGTTAAATCCAGAAATTCTTCGTTCAGTTAGTGGGTATATCATCGGTAGCCCCTCTTATTTTAATCGTGGAAGAACGCGACAATAGAATTGGGTTACAAACCACTAAACCCAGAGACTTATTCTTATGTCAGCAGATCGTCTGTTGAGTATTTCATACTGCATGACACAAATCTGTTAAATATTACCGAATTTAATATAAGTGTTTAATTTTCTGACCGACTGGCAACAGCACAAATCAGGTTTTCTGTCATTTTAAACAACAATAGTGTAATACTGGATCTGGACTGTATTTAGGTAGTAACTAGATGATTAACAATTAAAATTAATAGTTATTCGCGACCAATACAAGTCACATTATTTGAAACAGAACTGCTAGATTAAATAAATAAGGGAGGGAATAAAAAAGAAAAAAAAGACAGGGTTCGTATTAAACCCTGCCATCAATAAGGAGGAAATGCACTTTCGTGCAATGAGGTAACTAATGATTACCTCAACTCAGTCAATAGCAAGTATAGCAAGCATTCTCAAAATGTGAATGTGTCATATTGTCGCACCCTTGATAATTTTTAAGCCTTTTGTTGTTATATTCTCCCTCCATATCAAATATTGCATACGATTAAGTAATATATTTGTTATTATCTCGTGGTTTTCAATACTGCCATATAAAAACATAACCTATTGATTTTTATTACATATATACGCTGCGACCACTTCGCTATAGCCGACGTAATCACTTCAATCAAGAAACCAGATAAGCCTCACTCAGGCTATTCCAATGGTCGCTATTTTCTTAAAAGAACTGCTATTTAACCAAATTACTTGAAAAATATGGCACAATCTGTTCTGGAAAAATGAATAAGCTGTTGCAGGGCAACTTGTTCAGGGTCGAAAATTCACAGCAGTGACATTTATTAAGGGAGATTTAACGTATGCGTAAGGTGTTTTTTAATCAGAAAGGCGGTGTCGGAAAAACTACAATTACTTGTAATCTGGCAGCTATCAGTGCAGCTAGAGGCAAAAATACACTGGTGATAGATCTCGATCAACAAGGCAATACCGGGCATTATTTGCTTGGCGCACAACAGGATGATCCTGATACTACAATCGCTCATTTTTTCAAAGACACCCTGAGTATCAACCCTTTCGCTGGTGGAGGGCAGGAATTCGATGGCCTTATTCACCAAACCCAGTTTTCTAATCTTTCGGTGATTCCAGCACACGCTGAGCTCGACAATTTAATGACGAGACTTGAATCACGTCATAAAATATACAAGCTACGTGAAGCACTAGAAAAATTGACCCAATACGAAGACATTTATATTGATACACCGCCGATACTCAATTTTTATAGCCGATCAGCACTCATTGCAGCAGAAACCTGCTTGATTCCTTTTGACTGTGACCAGTTTTCTCGCGATGCTCTGTATTCCCTGATCACCGCCGTTGAGGAAGTAAGGATCGATCATAATGATGCTCTCCGCATCGGCGGCATCATTGCTAATCAGTATCAGGGACGCGCCAGATTACCACAGCAAATTATTGCAGAACTGAATGATGAAGGACATCCACTGCTGGAAACGGCGATCTCACCATCAGTCGTCATTAGAGAATCGCACAGTGCCTGTAAACCACTCATCCATTTTGCTCCAAAACATAAAGTGACAGCAGAATACGAGATGCTTTACGATGAACTGGAAAAATTAGGAACCTGAATCAAAGCTCACTGGTTACGCTATATTTGAGAATTGCAACCACTTGTTCCGGTGTTTGCGCTGATGCCATTGCTGCTGCATTGATCTCTTTAAGCGCATGGGTTAATCCTTCGTCATGCAGAGTAATGATTGGTTTACCTAGCGCAATCGCATAACCGGCATCAAATGCAGCATTCCATTGTCGATATTGGTCGCCAAAGCGAACCACCACCAGATCTGCTTTTTGAATCAGTGTTTTGATGCGAATTGCATTAATTTTTGCCGATTTGTGATCCTTCCAGAACGGATCGCTTTCAGCGCCAAGTAATCGATCGCCACAATCATCACTGGTTTGATGATCCGTCACTGCCGAGCTGATAACAATATCCAATCCTTCACGCTGCACACCATCAGTTATTTTCTCACGCCAGTCCGAATGAATTTCACCAGAAAGATAAACCTGCCACTGCATCATCACTTCCTCTCTATCGTTTTATAGAATCTGTTAGCATTATCTAAACGGGAATAGCATATCAATCCAGTTCCATAACATATCCTACTATTGTTTCGCCTTGGGATTTCAACGCACTCCTCTCAAGACCCTTTTAAGATTAGCAAGCAACGTTGCAAAACCATGTGGTAATTTATACTCTCCGCACATCAAAATTTAGCATCCAGGGCGCGCACTTTTTTGTGGATAGCTGCGTTGGAAACCCTTGCTGTAGAATGACTACAGCCAATGTTTTCCGCCTTGCTCTCCACAAAAAATCACCCACCCTAAATGCTAAATTTTCATGTGCGAAGAGTATATAAAAGGTATTGTTATATTTTCTCTGGTCTCAATACATCCAACTCCATTTCACGAAGAATATTAACAACCAGATTACCATGCTTAAAATCTTAATTTACGTTCTTAACATTTTTCTGGCAGGAATATCCATGCTCGTCTTTGATGACGATCCCACACGTGTTTCTCTATTGGAGTGGGCTTTATATGGTGTAATTTTGTATTCAACCTGGGCTCTGGTTAAAATTGTTATCGAGTTGCAGAAAAAATCCGGCTGAAACAGTGATAGCATATCCTGAATGAGTCGTATTAAATCAGGATTTCTGAGACAGCTGTTGAGTAGTTTTATTGATTTGCTACCGATTTTAGCAGTTGTCAGTGTTTTTCAATTACTGGTCATTCAGCAGCCGTTTCCTGATCTGGCTAATCTGTTGACCGGAATAATATTGGTGACGCTGGGTTTAACCTTATTCATGTATGGTCTTGAACTTGCTCTATTCCCCATCGGCGACAGCATGGCCTATGCATTTGCCCGTAAAGGCAGTGTATTTTGGCTGGTGGTATTCGCCTTCGCGTTAGGTTTTGGCACTACAATCGCAGAACCTGCCTTGCTTGCGGTTTCAGTCAAAGCAGCATCGATTGCTGCAGAAGGTGGTGCCATCATCAACTCTCAAACCGCACAAGACTCCTATGCATTAGGTTTACGTCTGACTGTTGCGTTTGCGGTTGGTTTGGCAATTATCATTGGTGTGCTGCGTATCCTTCGAGGTTGGTCACTGCAATATCTGATTATTGCTGGCTATCTGGGCATCATCATCATGACCAGATTTGCACCGCCCGAGATTATTGGTATTGCTTATGATTCTGGCGGCATTACAACATCAACGATTACCGTACCATTAGTCACTGCGCTGGGAATCGGCCTGGCGTCTTCGATTCAGGGGCGCAATCCAGTTACAGATGGTTTCGGACTTATCGCGCTTGCCTCGTTAACACCAATGATCTTTGTCATGCTCTATGGAATCCTGATTTAGTATGGATGTACTCTCGCAGCTAAGCGCTGCCTTACTAAACAGCATACGCGATATTCTGCCGATTATGGCAATATTGATTGGCTTTCAGCTATTGGTGCTGCGTAAGCCAGTACCAAATCTACAACGGGTGATTGTCGGCTTTTTCGCTGTTTTATTCGGTATTACCCTGTTTATTCAGGGGTTGGAAATGGCATTGTTTCCGCTCGGTGAAGTAATGGCGACGCAATTGACCAATCCTGGGTTTATCCTTGAATCAACCGGCTACACTGCCGACGCATGGCAAGGCTACCTCTGGGTCTATCTGTTTGCCGCTGCGATTGGCTTTGCAACCACACTGGCAGAACCCTCATTAATCGCAGTCGCCACCAAGGCAGAGCAGATTTCTGCTGGGGGCATTGATGCCTGGGGTCTCAGAATGGCTGTAGCATTAGGTGTTGCATTTGGCATTGCGCTGGGAACCTATCGAATCGTCACCGGTACCGAACTTTGGGTGTATATTATTGCAGGTTATCTGCTGGTGCTAATTCAGACCGCATTCGCACCTAAAATGATTATCGGACTGGCTTATGATTCAGGTGGAGTTACAACTTCAACAGTTACTGTTCCACTGGTGACGGCACTGGGATTGGGACTGGCATCGTCTGTACCTGGAAGAAACCCGTTAATGGACGGTTTTGGATTAATTGCATTTGCCAGCCTGTTTCCAATTATAGCCGTACTTGGTTATGCGAAAATTGCTGAATGGCGAGCCCGCTCCGGCAAAACAAGGATCAAATGATGACACAATCAAATTGTAAAACACAACGCAACCACTCAACGAGTGATGGTACGTACTCTAACGACAAACCCCAACCAGAGAATCATCATGCATTTTAAACTGATCATTGCTTTTGTAAATGATGACAAAACCGATCAAGTCATTAAAGCAGCGCGAGAAAATGGTGCAACAGGCGCAACCATTATCAACAATGCTCGTGGTGAAGGCATCACCAAATCGAAAAGCTTCTTCGGACTGAGCCTGGATACACAACGTGATGTGCTGATGTTTCTTGTTGAAGAACACCTCAGTCGTCACATTCTGGAAGCCATTGCCGAGGCTGGAAAATTCGAAGCTGAACCAGGAACTGGCATCACCATTCAGCTGAATGTCGAAGATGCGATAGGCGTTATGCATCAAATGGAAACCATCACACCTGTGATTGAGGATCAGTTATGAAATTGAAACAACGCATTATCAGGGTAAGAGAGATCATGAGAACATCGTTTGAGACGATTGATCGTACAGCGACCATCAGCGATTCATTGTTGACCATGAAACGCGAAAAAACAGCTGTGTTAGTAGTGAATCCACGTGATGAAAATGACGAGTATGGATTACTGACTGCCGGCGATATCGCACGTCACGTCATGGCTCTGGATCGCGCTCCTGAACGGGTTAATGTCTATGAAATCATGATTAAGCCAGTCATTTCAATTCATCCAGACATGAATATTCGCTATTGTTCGCGGCTGTTTGCACGCTATGATTTAATCCGCGCTCCCGTCATAGAAGAGCGCAAAGTGATTGGCATGGTGAGTCCTGCCGGACTGGTGCTGGATGGTTTGTGCGCGCTAGCATTGGATAAGGAACTTCCGCAAAACTGATCGCCAACGCGACCTATTCAGGATTGTCAGCTACAACAGACACATTGTTTTTTTGAACCTGCCTGACTCTGCTTGGTGGCGCATCAAACAGAATATTTTGCGCCCCACTCAACACCTGAAAGGCTTTGCCTTTAGCGCGTGAAATCAATGTAACACCGGCTTGTTGCGCAACCTCGACCCCCATTTGAGTCGCACCCGAGCGTGATAGTAAAATGGGTATTTGCATCTGACTCACTTTGATCACCATTTCAGAAGTCAAACGCCCTGTCGTATAAAACACTTTATCGGCACCGGTAATTTTCTCCAATTGCATGTATCCGGCAATTGCATCGACGGCATTATGCCTGCCGACATCTTCAACAAACACCACAATTTGACTATCCTGGCATAAGGCACAACCATGCACCGCACCCGCCTGTTTGTAAACCAGATTATGATCACGAATGCTGCGCAATAAAGCATAACAATCAGATTGTTTCAACGGTTGATGATGCATTTTAATTTGCTGGATCTTATCCATCAGTGAACCAAAGACAGTTCCTTGCCCACAACCAGTGGTCACAGTGCGTTTTTCCAGCATACTGCGAATATCAGTCTGTTGCTTGCTGGTAACCACTGCCGCAGAATTCGTTTCCCAGTCGACTTGTATAATGCGCACTTGATCCAGATTATCCAGTAATCCTTGATTGAGTAAATAACCAAGTGTGAGTAATTCTGGGTGAGAACCAATTGTCATTAAAGTAACAATCTCGTATTTATCCAGATAGATAGTCAGTGGTCGTTCACCAACCAGCGAGACAGATTGATTTTCACCTTGTTCATTAATGGCATCCACTGTTGTCGTTGATGACAAACCGGCATCGGATATTTGCAAGTCTGGATAATGTCGGGGGGCTGGCTTATACATATTTACTGTAATCGCTGTTGCAAATCTTTCAGCTGTTCAGGCGTGTTTACGTTAAGAAAAACATCTGGCTGATCAGAGCAATCTGCTTTCACTAGTTTATGTTGTTCCAGCCAGCGATCTATCTTGCGTTCGCCGCTATTCAAATAAACAGCCAAATCATCTTGTAACGCGGTTCGAATCAATAAAAAAACCGGATGAACACGTTCACCATCGTCAGGAATACAGCAATCTGCATGTGCGCTTTCCAGAGTTTGAGTCATGCGCAACAGGATTTCAGCATTAATCAGTGGACAATCACATGGTACTGAGAAAACCAGCTCAGTTTCAGCCTGGCACATCACACTGAGTACGCCGGCTAATGGCCCCGAGAAAGTTTGATCTAGATCAGAAATCACCGTATAACCCAGCGCTTCATATAAAGCCTGATTACGATTTGCATTGATCACAACCGGATCAGCGACCTGAACCAACGCATCCAATGCATAGGACACCAGTGGTCGATCAAGCAGGGAAATGAGCCCCTTGTCTTCAGAATTAAAACGTCTGGCTAACCCGCCGGCTAACACCATGCCTGTGATTGATTGTGACAAGATTGTATGTCTCCTTTCAAATAAATCAAGCTATTGTAAGCCTCGGCTAGCGGTTATACTATGGGAAACTACAATATAGCATCGACCCCAGTCATTGTTCAGATGACCACTGGTGTTTGGCTTCAGACTAAGCAACACACACTCAGCCTGGCTTTGGATTAGGCATGCAAAAGAACATGGTTAGTTCAGTTCTGGAGAAAACAGTGATGAACTGAATAGTCACTCTACAGATTTTAATAAATCAGGACACATCAACATGAAACAATTACCCACCAACAGCAATCGATACTTTTTGCGAACCAGTCTACATATCCTGGCCGCTTTGATGACACTATCACTCGCTTCATGTGCAAGCAATAGCAAAAAAGAAGATGAAGAAGCAGTGCCTATTATGCAAGAGGACTACCCGACTCTTGCCACGGTTGAATATGTGATAGATTGCGTCAACAGGAAAGGAGCAGACAAACACATTTACCTTTACCAATGTACTTGCCAGTTTGACAAGCTTGCGGAAAAAATGACATACGATGAATATTCTGAAGCCATTGTATTCAGAGATAATAGATCCAAGCCTGGTGAAAATGGTGCTGTGTTCCGTGATCCAGCACAGGCAAAAGTATTGCGCGACAAACTGTCAGACGCTCAAGCTCAAGCGCAAGTACAGTGTGAAGTAACGAGTTCAAAATAGCGTAGGTTTGCACCCAGCAAGCAAGAATCTACGAATATACAAGAGGAGGACAGGGTCAATATCTGCGAGCCTGTCTGGTTGAAAGTAATGGTAGCGAAACAGCGGTAAAATCAAGCCAGATTTTTGAAAATTTGAGACGAATAGTGAACTATTTAACGCAAATGTTCGGAAATATAGACGGTTATACTTGTTTTGTAGTCGATTTTATTTTTAACCAGACAGTCTCTCAAGTCATAGTGGACTGAATAATCAGCAACTGATCCCTAGACCCTGACAGACACAAATAGATGCTATGCCTTCTCCCACTAACCTGAAAACATAAGGCTCATTATATTAAGTTTATAGAATATAATATAGATTTGGGTTATGTCTAAATATATGATTAAATAACACTAGAATACTATTAAATTCGCTAAAATTATCAGTAAAAAACCCCTCCCCTTCTGATATTTATTTTTAATTGGGAGTATTTATTGCGGCTGAAAGAGGAATTCTGATGAAATCTGCTAATGCCATTGCAATACCTAAACAATACAAAATATTACTTGGTTTACTAGCACTCGTTAGCTTTATCTGTCTATTGTTATCTACACATCGTTATGGTGCAGGTATAGCACCTGACCCAGTTAGATATATAAGCACTGCACGAAACATAATAGCAGGCATGGGAGTCACCTCATACGATGGCACCCCATTTGTTACACATCCCCCAGTCTATCCTGCACTCTTAGCGCTTGTTAGCCTATTTACCGGTGCAGACCCTCTGGTATTCGCTCACATTCTAAACGCACTTATCTTTAGTGTAATCGTATACCTGGGTGGACTGCTGATATTCAGATGCCTTTCATCTTTTCCTACACTCGCTCTCCTTGGAACAGTAGCAATTGCCTGTTCACGCCCACTCTTTTCTATTTCCGGATGGGCGTTTTCGGAACCTCTTTTTATATGTTTTGTACTTCTAAGCCTGTTGTTCTCACACTCATATCTTGCTAAAAATGACATACCGTCACTATTACTTCTTTCACTGTCAGTAACGCTAGCAACTTTAACTCGATATCCTGGTGTCACACTCATGCTATGGGGAGCATTGATCATCCTTATCTATCACCCCGGACACATTCTAAAAAAAATACAGCACTTGGCATTATTTAGTCTTCTAACAGCGTTTCCTTTACTACTCTGGTTAACCAGAAGCTATCTGCTTACCGGAACACTCGCCGGTCCTCGACGACCATCTGCGTTAACTTTATTCGACAACCTCTCAAATGTATTCACGACTTCGTTGTATTGGTATATACCCAGGACAATCACAGAGAAACCCATATTTTTTCTACTTATTAGCGCAGGATTTTGCCTTTTTATAGGCCTCAGTCTTAAGCAGAATTGGCAAGGTATAAAAATCAGGCTACAACAATTAACACCTGTCATCTTGTTTATTATCATTTACATAGCGTTCCTGGTGATATCATCAACGATTGTCGGCTATGATCACATTCGCGATAGATTGCTCTCTCCCATCTATGTGCCTCTGACATTGATTTTGTTAGTCTTAGCTGATGCTTTCGTCGATTCGTATCGAAGACGTATTTCCAATCGTGTAGTCAACTCATTGTTGGCTATTGGCATGGCGATTTGGTTGCTATACCCAATTAGCTCTAGCGCAATAAAAGCTGTAAAACTAAACTCAAATGGACGGGGGTTCACCAGTAAAGCGTGGGTAGAGAGTAAAACAGTCAAGTACCTGAATGAGCATCGAACATTAATATCCGAATGTACGTTTTATACTAATGGTACCGACATCGCCTACCTTCTCGCAGATCTTCCTAGTAAAACAAGTCCTGTTGCAACAGAGTATTATTCCTCTGTGACAGTCAATACTATTTCTAGTCTTAAAGGGATGTGGCCCAAAGAAAATAACGTTTGCCTTATCTGGTTTGATAAAATCAACCGAAATTATCTATTTACAGTTGATCAGTTACAGAAAATTGCAAACATCGAACCAATTGCTCTACTTGAAGATGGTGCAATTTATACTATAGCAAGAAAAGAATAAACGCATGACATCTTGGAATTGATGCACAAATGAAATTTTAGAAATAACAGTATGAGTTAATCCTGTTTGGCGATTACTACCGCTAAATGAAAAAAATAATGGTATTTGCATATGAAATACACGACAACGGCTTACTTGGTTGCCATTGGCATAGGTCTAATCATATTACTGAAAACATGCGGCAGTGAAGGCCCGTCTCAATCTTTATCAGATATTCAATCACCTGAAGAATCGCTTTCAAATAGACCCACCGCTACATCTGAAAAGGCTTCCAGAAAAGGGCAATAGATTTAATCCCGCATGGAGAATAACATCGTTGGCTCTATTTATTCTTCGCACACGAAAAATCACAAGAATTACTGCTTTACAAATGAAAGCACCGAATTTTCAACGTCAACAATGATGTGATCCCCGGGAGAAAAATCACCAGCCAAAATCTTTTGTGCCAACGGGTTTTCTATGTCATTCTGAATTGCGCGTTTCAGTGGCCGTGCTCCATAGACAGGATCAAAACCTTCTTCACCAATCATGTCTAATGCTGCATCACTAAATTCAATACTCATCTCACGCTCTTGCAGTCGTTGCTTGAGAATATTCAGCTGTATTCCAGCAATCTCACGGATTTGTTCTTTACCGAGCGGTCTGAAGACAACAGTTTCATCAATTCGATTGATAAACTCCGGACGAAAATGGTCTCCAACAATTGCCATTACAGCAGCTTTCATTGCATCATAATCATTCTGTTCTGCCATACTTTGAATCACCTCAGAACCAAGGTTAGAGGTCATCACAATAACCGCATTGCGGAAATCAACAGTACGCCCCTGTCCATCCGTCAAACGACCATCATCAAGCACTTGTAGTAAAATATTGAAGACATCTGGATGGGCTTTTTCAACTTCATCCAGCAAAATTACTGAATATGGTTTGCGACGCACCAGTTCGGTAAGGTAACCACCTTCATCATAGCCGACATAACCTGGAGGTGCACCAATCAAACGTGCTACCGAGTGCTTCTCCATAAACTCTGACATATCCAGGCGCACCATGGCATCTTCTGTGTCAAACAGAAAATCTGCTAATGCTTTGGTCAGTTCTGTTTTACCAACCCCAGTTGGTCCCAAAAATAGAAATGAACCATTCGGTCGTTTTGGATCAGACAGTCCTGCGCGCGAACGCCGAATTGAGTCTGAAACAGCTTTGACTGCCTCGCTCTGTCCGACGACTCGTTTTTGCAGCTCCTGTTCCATGCGTAACAGTTTTTCACGCTCTCCTTCGAGCATTTTGGAAACAGGGATGCCAGTCCATTTAGAAACAATATCTGCGATTTCATCTTCCGTTACATTATTTCGTAGTAACTGAAATTTCGGAGTCTTAGCATCGGCTTTTGACGCTTCCTCAAGTTGTTTTTCAAGCTCTGGTATCCGTCCATATTGTAATTCAGACAAACGTTGCAAGTCACTGGCACGATGTGCTGTTTCAAGCTCTATTCGCGCCTGGTCTAATGCTTCTTTAATCAGTGCTGTGCCTTGTACCGCAGTTTTTTCTGTTTTCCAGATTTCATCTAGATCGGCGTATTCTCTTTCGAGCTCCGCAATTTTTTCTTCTAGTTCGGCAAGACGTTTTTTGGATGCTTCGTCAGTTTCCTTCTTTAACGCCTCTCGTTCTATCTTGAATTGAATCAGGCGCCGGTCAAGCATGTCCAGGGCTTCCGGTTTGGAATCAATTTCCAGACGGATTTTCGCAGCGGCTTCATCAATTAAATCAATGGCTTTGTCCGGCAACTGGCGATCAGTAATATAACGATGCGACAAGGTTGCAGACGCAATAATAGCCGGGTCTGTTATTTCGACACCGTGATGGGCTTCATAACGTTCTTTCAATCCTCGCAAAATAGCGATGGTGTCTTCAACAGTTGGCTCATCAACCAGCACTTTCTGGAAGCGACGCTCTAATGCTGCATCCTTCTCGATATATTTGCGGTATTCATTCAGTGTGGTTGCACCAATACAATGCAACTCACCACGTGCCAATGCAGGCTTAAGCATATTTCCGGCATCCATTGAGCCTTCAGCTGCGCCAGCACCAACCATGGTGTGAAGTTCATCAATAAACAGGATGACTGTCCCATCGGATTTGGCAATGTCATTAAGTACCGCTTTCAAGCGTTCTTCAAAATCACCGCGGAATTTAGCACCTGCCAGTAAAGCAGCCAGATCCAGTGATAATAAGCGCTTGTTTTTCATACTGTCAGGCACTTCACCATTGACAATGCGTTGCGCCAGACCTTCAACCAATGCAGTCTTACCAACTCCCGGTTCACCGATAATTACCGGATTGTTTTTGGTACGACGTTGTAAAATCTGCACCATACGACGAATTTCTTCATCACGACCGATAATCGGATCAATTTTCCCCTGTTCGGCGCGTTCAGTAAGATCTATGGTGTATTTGTTCAGTGCTTCACGCTGATCCTCAGCGTTAGGATCAGTCACCGACTGACCACCACGTACTGCATCAATTGCATGTTCCAGTGCATCTTTTGTAGCACCTGCTTCACGCAGCAATCTGCCAACAACATCTTTATCATCCATCGCTGCAAGCAAAAATAATTCGGACGAGATGTATTGATCATCACGTTTTTGCGCAAACTTATCGGTAACATTCAATAAGCGTGACAAGTCATTGGAAATATGCATTTCACCAGCATCACCGCCAGAAACACTGGGCATTCTGTCCAGCGTTTCGCCAAGTTGCGAGCGTAATTTATCGACCTTAACGCCTGATTGAGCCAACAAGCCTCTAACAACACCACCTTCCTGGTCAAGCAAAGCGGTCAATAAGTGTACAGGCTCTATAAACTGGTGATCACGACCCAGTGCCAGGGATTGTGCATCTTGCAACGCTAATTGAAATTTACTGGTTAATTTATCTGTTCTCATAGAGTTCTCCATAAACCTTTAAAATTGACTGTTTTAATGCGTTATTCGCTTGTGGTTTTTTAAGGTAAATGACTATGAGATTTTCATAGTCCCCCATCATATTTGAGAGAAACCATTTTATGTGTCCTTCGAATCAAGCAACCTTAACTTCAACTTTTCTGGGCTTAATCAATTCTTTCTTAGCTATTTTTAGCTCAAGAATACCGTGACTTAGTTTAGCCTCAACATGTTCAGTATCAAGTTCATCGTTTAAAGTAAAGCTACGTTTGAAATTAGTTGGTTGAAATTCAGCATACAGTGATTTAATCTCAGATGGATTCTCAAAACGGGCTTTCGCTTCCAGCAACAGTCGCATGTATTTCAACACTATCAGGAGTAATCCCAGTATTAATCTTTGGAAATATTCCATTTAAAGCCTTGTGTGCGCTAGAAGCCCCCGGCACTTCCATCAACTGAAGTAGTTGTGCTATTTCAGGAAACAAACCTCCTCGTGTATGGCTTAGGAACGTGCACGAAATAACTTGAACAGTTCACCTATTGTCTATTGTGGCACAGCGACATAATTCCATTGCGCTAGCTCGTCATCAAACACAATTCGCATTGATTCTTTAAATCCTTTCGCCACTTTCTGCCTATTTGATAAATCCTGTTAAAAATAGTGCTAAACACTCTCAAACCTATTTTTGTCGTTGTTTTTTCGATTAATTCTTTAGCGAACTCATGGGTTGTTAGAATCATTCCTTGTAACGAGCGTGTCATGTGTGGAAACAATCGATGCTCAATCGGATTCCATTTCGACGTGTGCGGAGGATAGTGGGCAATGCGTATTTCAATACCAATCTTATCCACTAATGCCTGCAAATCCTGCTTAAAAATGTAATGTCTGGATGAATTACTACCGCCACCATCCATCAGCATTAAAATAGAATCGGCATCTGGATAAAACACTTTTCCATAATGTTCCCACCAGTGTTCAATGGAATCACACGCAAACTCACTGGTGTCACGACTTGTCCCAATGTTGACATAGCCCTCATTGCGGGTCACGTCATAGAGAGCATGTGGAATGGCAACGCCTTCGGCTAACGAAGGAAAGTCATGATCAAAAACCTCAACGGTTTCAGTGGTATAGATCCTACCTTCGCGAAACAGGTTGCCTATCAGCTGTTTTTTCTTCGTATCAACGCTGATGACAGGATGACCTTGCTCTTGATAGGACGCCTTTAATTGGGCAATACGCTCAAATTGAGCATTGCGATTGATATGCGCGCCTGTCGACTTTTTTTTAACGCTTTGCGTTTGACGTAACCATGTTTTTTCAACAACTTCCTGATGATATTGCGACTCACCTTGAAGCCTTTTGTTGCTAATAAATCAGCAATCTCTGAGCAACTCAAGTTTGTCCACTTAACCTGCTCATCCATTGGGTCTCCCGCCGTATGCTCTTTTAAGAGTTGTAGAAAAACAGTGTTAATATCAGGCTGTTTTTCAAGCACGGATAGTCGGCCACCTCCCGTTTCTCGATTACGGTCTTGCAAAATATCCGCTTCACTCAGTTCTTGGATACCACGTAGAATGGTTGTGCGCGAACAATTAAAAAGACGGCCAATATAACTCACACCGCCTCGATCAAGTTTTGACGCTTCAACTCCTGCGTATAAGCGTCTGTTTTTTTCTGGTAGTCGAGTGTAGAACTCTTGCATTTGGCTTTCGGTTTCTTGCGGATAAGGAAATGGCATAGGTTAACTTTTTTATAAAAGAATCTAGGTTCAGTTTGTCTGCTAACTAGACTGCTTTTATTGCCTTTTTGTTCAAGTTATTTCGTGCACGTTCCTAAGTTCATATAACATTGTTCTCTCCTTTATAACGTCCTGCATCTGGTAATCCAATCTCATCTGAAACCAGAGCATTTTCAAAAAATGCATTGAATTTACAGCGAGTAACTTTGTTACTTGGCAACAACCCTAAGTTTTTTTGCCCTACAACTTTAACATGTGGTTGCTTTTTGATTTTTCAAGATCAAGTGATCCACATTTGTGTTTGAAGAGGAGAACTATTTAGTAATGGCTACATTGCTACTGACAAGGGAGAGAAAACCCATGCGGTCGCACTGGATGAATCCGAACGCAAGGTGGTTAAAGCTGACTTTACCTACGATGAAGCAGAGGACACGTTTCACTGCCCGGGTGGTCAGACGCCCCATTCAAGCGACAGGGAAAAGACGGTCAGCGTGTTTATCAAGGCGATGCGCACACGTGTCAGGCTGCCCATTTACTCACGCTGCTGCAAGTCCAGTCAGGGAGCCGCACGTACCATCACGACCGATGACAAGGAACCCTTGCGGCAACAAATGAATGTCAAAATGCAGACAGCGGAAGCCAAAGCCGTTTAAAAACAACGAAAAGTCATCGTTGAGCCCGTGTTTGGGCAAATCAAGAACAGTGGATTTTGTGGTTTTAGTGTCCACAGCAAAGACAACGTTGCTGGTGAGTTTTCGCTGGTGTGCGCAACCCACAACCTGAAAAAAATTGCTCGATCCATTGCCAGGGGATTGGGCTGTCCGGAATTTGTCACCGTCAGCGTGAAACCCACGACAAAAAGGCTCCGATAATGGTACAAATCAAGCCACAGGAGGCAGTTTTGATCAATCTGAGGGCTAAATTTAACCGCCGGAAAATTGTACAGATTTTGTACTTGTGGATAACTTTGTCGGTTTTGGGGGGTGTATTCTCGGACAGCCTCCTAGGTTCCGAAGTCTAAACCGTGCTCACACTGATTGTGTCAAATACCCTATTAAATTGTGCCATTTGCCATGGATACACTTCACCAAGAATCTCTAAGTCACTATAACATGCCTATCAGCAAAGAGCATACACTCGAACAGGCTTAGCGACAGCACAAGCGAACTGTTCAAATTAGCAATGCTGGCATTCAAATGTTTTACCTTGAAAACGGCTGCGCCAAACAAGCTCTCGTGCATCTTCTTCGATGATGATCTCGCTAAAAAACCGCTCTGATGTATATTCCTCATAAAACATCGAATTCACCATAATATTCATTATTATCAATGTTTTGTTATACCATATTAAGTTCACTGTATGCGCTTTGCTGATAGGCATGCAGTATAAATTACAACTTTATTTTTGGCATACAAGATGCTTCATATAATGCATGGCAATGCGCTGTTTGTGTATTGATTGTTTAGCATCACAATTATTTTGCTCAATCTGACTGAAACTCACCAGAGTAATCTCATGGATTTTAAGATTTGTAGCTGATCCAGAAACCGGCATAATTTTCATTATGCTCTACGTCTCTCTTGCTAACGCAATCCAAGTTGTATAGTGTTAGCATTTATACTTTGTCTATATTTTTTACACATATGCAATTATTGAAGTATTTTGAACCATGTCTGCCTAAAAATTGTCATATTTTCAGCTTTCGCATACTGAAAGCCATCCTCTCCGTAGTTTATTATGAGTTATCTCACCGCCATGAAAAAACGCAACCTCACAATCTCTAATTCGCTCATTTTAACAAGCGTAATCCTTGCTCTCATAACGTTACCACTAGCGAGTCAGGCAAAAGACAACAATAAGGCAATACAGCCGCAAGCTCAGAAGAGCAAACTCAATGCTGCTGATGCCGCTCGTTTTCTTACTCAAGCTACATTTGGTCCAACTGATGAAACCATTGAACAGCTGACCAAAGCTGGAAGCTATGAGCAGTGGCTCAAACAACAAATGGATTTGCCAGCAACCTATCAACTAAAGCTGACACAAGACTATTGGCTGAAGAGTTGCCCTTTAAATGTTAACGGACAGCTCATCAACGACCCGGCAGAAATTGTCGACACCTGGGAAGCCAATGTTAGTCGTCACAATATTTGGTGGGATACAGTGTTAAATGGAGAAGATCAACTTCGCCAGCGTGTTGCTTTTGCACTCAGCCAAATCTTTGTTGTTTCGAATCTGCCAGGGTTATTGGTCGACTCAGAATTCGGAGTGGCAAGTTACTACGATACTTTGCTCAAACATTCATTTGGCAATTATCGGGATTTGCTAGAGGATGTTACCTTGCACCCTGTCATGGGATTGTATCTGGGAATGCTGCGCAATCAAAAAGCCGACTTAGAGAAGAATATCCGCCCTGATGAAAACTATGCTCGGGAAATATTGCAACTATTTTCAATTGGTGTTCATAAACTCAATATTGGTGGAACATTAAAACTTAAAAATGGACAACCCATCCCAACCTATAACCAACAAACGATTAAGGAATTTGCACGTGTCTTCACTGGCTGGAATTATGCCAATGTAAACTGGTTCAGAATTATTCGTTTGGGAAGCCGAATACTCCCTATGAAACCTGTTGAAGAATTTCACGACCGGGGTGAAAAGGAACTGCTAAATGGCACCATACTACCCGCCAATCAAAACGCAGGAGACGAACTTGATGCAACGCTGGACAACATTTTCAATCATCCTAATGTTGGTCCATTTATCTCAAAACAATTGATTCAGCGTCTGGTTACCAGTAATCCTAAACCAACATACGTTGCCCGTGTTGCCCGAGTATTTAACGATAACGGCAACGGAGAACGTGGTGATCTGGCTGCGGTGGTTAGTGCCATCTTGTTAGACAGTGAAGCACGACGTAGTCGACATAGAACAACAGCCGCTTTCGGAAAGTTGAGAGAACCGCTGTTACGGCTAAGCCATGTATTTCGTGCCTTTGATTTACAGCCTAATATTGGAGAAGGCAGCTTTTGGGCGCATAAATCTTGTGGTCGCGATGAATATCCGATCTACGTGATGGGTAAGTCATGGAGAAACTTGGCAAAGCTGGGGACGGAAATAGGACAAGCTGTGCTGCGTGCACCAAGTGTGTTCAATTTCTATCAACCGGACTACAAACCACCAGATATATCCAGCGAAAAGGTTCTACATGCACCTGAATTTGAAATTGCCTCTGAAAATTTTACTGTCAACACAGCAAACTTGATCAATACCAGCATCTATAAGGCTAAACCGACCAGTGGAGTAAATGTTGAAGGTTATAGTTGGCTTGATTTCTCGCAGGTGACTGAGCTGGCCAATAATACCGATGATTTACTAGAGCATCTTGATCGCGTGTTGTTAAATGGGGCAATGTCACGCGAATTACGCACCATTCTCAAACAGCATCTTACTGACAACAACACGTCTCAACTGGATAAAGCACGTGATGCGATTGCATTGATATTGATTTCTCCAGAATATCTTATTCAACAATAGACTTGTTTTCTCTTAGAAAATTTTAATATACAGCAGAGATTCTAGTTTTAATCTATAGGCAGGAAAGGTAATGAGTAATCACATCAATCAACAACGTCGCAAGCTCATCAAACTGGCGCTGATCGGCGGAGCATCATCTCTATGCATCTCTCAAAACAAACTGAACTTGATAAGTTCTGCGTTGGCAAACGAATATTCAGCAATTAACGATTATAAAAGCCTGGTTTGTATCTACCAGCGCGGTGGTAACGATGCATTTAACATGTTGGTGCCACTGGGTGGCACTGAATATTCAAATTACCAGAAAATTCGACGACAGCTTGCAATTGCAAAAAGTAGCCTGCTACCTCTTACAGAAACACAATACGGTTTTCACCCATCAATGCCGTTAATCCAGGATCTATACAATCAAGGACAACTCGCCCTGATGGCAAATACAGGTGTATTGTTTCACCCGACAACTCAGGACAATTTCCGCGAAAACAACTTAATTCCGCCTAGTCTTTTTTCTCATAGTCATCAAATGGAATCCTGGCAAACTGGTCATGCATCTGACTCCACTGTTATTCATCCAGGATGGGGGGGGTTGCTTGCCGACAGGCTGCAAGACGCGAACCTTACCACCGCCGGATTACCTCCTACCATCAGCACAAGTGGAACTAACCTCTGGCAAACAGGCGAGATAACCCGTCAGCTAGGTGTTAGCGCATCAGGCATTGATAATTTTAAATTTTTCAGCGAAAACCCGAAAGACAGAAGAACAGAGGCATTTGAGAAAATCATGCAAATGAGTCCTGGGCATCCATTACAAGCGCAGATGGAAAAAACGATTAACATCAGCCAAGATCGTTTTGAAGAGCTTAAACGTGCTATTAAATCAAGCCCGGACTTAACCACTGAATTTAATGAAAAAAATCCAATCGCTAAACAATTACGTATGGTGGCAAAACTAATTTCTGTGCGAGAACAGCTTGGCATGAAACGTCAGTTGTTTTTTGTTGGTGCTAACTCGTGGGATACCCATAGCAACCAAATGGAAGATCACGCCGAATTATTGACACTACTCGATGATGGCATTGGAAGCTTTCAGGAAACACTAAATGAACTAGATTCGATGGACATCGCCAAAACAAAAAGTATCACCACGTACACAGCATCCGAATTTGGTCGTACATTATCCATCAATGGTGATGGAACAGACCATGGTTGGGCGAGCAGTTATCTGATATTTGGTGGCGCTGTTCAGGGCGCACAAATATACGGCAATGTACCGTCAATGGAAATCGGTGGAGAAAATGATGCATTTGAGGCAAATGAAGCACCTGCAGGTCGATTTATTCCTGAAAACTCAGTTGATCAATACGGATCAACACTTGCACAATGGCTTGGAATATCGGAAAAAGACTTACCAAAAATCTTTCCGAATTTAGACAACTTTAAGATAAAAAATTTAGGATTTATGGGATAAAATCGGTAACTACTTTTCCGTCTAACTGATCTTCAATTTCACCCCAAAGTATTTACCCCATCTCGGAGCTTCGGTCGCTAACAACGAAGTTGATGATTTTTTCCATATTCATTGAGCCACTTGCAAAACCAATAAAAGCGAGTGTATTTAGTTGCTTGAGTAGCAAAAAAAAGAAAAACTTACTCAAAAATGATAAAATAGAGGCATCTAAACACTCTAGGAGGCTGTCCGAGAATACCGTCCTAAAATCGACAAAGTTACACACATGCACAAAATGTGTACAATTCTGGCTAAATTCGTTTTAACAATTATTTGAAGGCCAAGATAAGTGTCTCAGACCACTCAAAATTGCTTCCTTCGGCTTGGTCTTGATCATCATTCGGGTCGTTTTGCTTGGCTTGGCTACCCCCATTATGCGGGTTTCACAGTTGCGGTGACAAACTCTGGACAGACCAATCCCCTGACAATTGAACGGGCGATTTTCTTTAAGTTGTGGGTCGGACACACGAGTGAAAACTCACCCGCTACTTTCTGTTGACTACGCACACTGAATCCACGAAAGCCACTGTGCAGGAATTTATCAATTCTCACCAATAAAACATGCCTGCCTGAAACAATGTCGAAGTCCAGTAGAGTTTATTAGTCGTCATTGGCAACAAGGACATCTTGGTGCATTGAATATGGGTATGCGTCATGGCATATTTTGTCTTGGATGTTGCTGGATATTAATGTTGTTATTATTCTCTGGTGGGATTATGAACCTTGTCTGGATCGCTGGTCTTGCTATCATTGTGTTAGTTGAAAAGCTCTTACCTTTTGGCCAAAGGTTTTCTCAACTATTAGGCGTACTTTTATGCGTATCCGGCTTATGGATCATGATTACCGAATAAAACGGCAACCGTAAAAAAAGCCCTGTTATCTTGAGATAACAGGGCTTTTGGTATTAAAAGCCTGGCAGTTCCCTACTTTCACATGGCGAATGCCACACTATCATCGGCGCAAAGCAGTTTCACTTCCGAGTTCGAGATGGAATCGGGTGGTTCCCACTCGCTATGGCCACCAGGCAAAACTTTTACAATTCAGGAAGATAGTCACCCCAAACGAGTTGGGTGTTATATGGTCAAGCCTCACGGGCAATTAGTACTGGTTAGCTTCATACATTACTGCACTTCCACACCCAGCCTATCAACGTCGTAGTCTCCAACGACCCTTCAGGGATATCAAGTATCCAGTGAGATCTCATCTTGGGAGAGGCTTCCCGCTTAGATGCTTTCAGCGGTTATCCCGTCCGAACTTAGCTACCCGGCAATGCCACTGGCGTGACAACCGGAACACCAGAGGTTCGTCCACTCCGGTCCTCTCGTACTAGGAGCAGCTTCCCTCAAATCTCAAACGCCCACGGCAGATAGGGACCGAACTGTCTCACGACGTTCTGAACCCAGCTCGCGTACCACTTTAAATGGCGAACAGCCATACCCTTGGGACCGGCTACAGCCCCAGGATGTGATGAGCCGACATCGAGGTGCCAAACACTGCCGTCGATATGAACTCTTGGGCAGTATCAGCCTGTTATCCCCGGCGTACCTTTTATCCGTTGAGCGATGGCCCTTCCATTCAGAACCACCGGATCACTAAGACCAACTTTCGTTCCTGCTCGACGTGTCTGTCTCGCAGTCAAGCATCCTTATGCCTTTGCACTAACCGCACGATTTCCGACCGTACTTAGGATACCTTCGCGCTCCTCCGTTACTCTTTGGGAGGAGACCGCCCCAGTCAAACTACCCACCATACACTGTCCCTAATCCGGTTAACGGACCCAGGTTAGAACTCCAATTCGATCAGGGTGGTATTTCAAGGGCAGCTCCACGCAAGCTAGCGCTCACGCTTCAAAGCCTCCCACCTATCCTACACAAATCGAAACAAAATCCAGTGTAAAGCTATAGTAAAGGTGCACGGGGTCTTTCCGTCTAGCCGCGGGTACACTGCATCTTCACAGCAATTTCAATTTCACTGAGTCTCGGGTGGAGACAGTGGGGCCGTCGTTACGCCATTCGTGCAGGTCGGAACTTACCCGACAAGGAATTTCGCTACCTTAGGACCGTTATAGTTACGGCCGCCGTTTACCGGGGCTTCGATCAAGAGCTTCTCCGAAGATAACCCCATCAATTAACCTTCCGGCACCGGGCAGGCGTCACACCCTATACATCCTCTTACGAGTTAGCAGAGTGCTATGTTTTTGATAAACAGTCGCAGCCCCCTGGTCTCTGCGGCCTCTCTCAGCTCCGGGAGTAAATCCCTTCACCTAACAGAGGCGTACCTTCTCCCGAAGTTACGGTACCATTTTGCCTAGTTCCTTCACCCGAGTTCTCTCAAGCGCCTTGGTATTCTCTACCTTCCCACGTGTGTCCGTTTACAGTACGGCCTGAATACAAACCTGATGCTTAGAAGCTTTTCCTGGAAGCCTGGCATCAATCACTTATGCTCCTTTAAAAGGAACGCGTCATCACACCTCAGGATTAACAAGCGTCCGGATTTACCTAAACGCTCTCCCTACATGCTTAAACCAACTAATCCAACAGTTGGCTGACCTAGCCTTCTCCGTCACTCCATCGCAGCTTGTACAGGTGCAGGAATATTAACCTGCTTTCCATCGACTACGCCTTTCGGCCTCGCCTTAGGTACCGACTCACCCTGCGCCGATTAGCGTTGCGCAGGAAACCTTGGGTTTTCGGCGAGGGGGCTTTTCACCCCCTTTATCGTTACTCATGTCAGCATTCGCACTTCTGATACCTCCAGCATGCTTCTCAACACACCTTCATCAGCCTACAGAACGCTCCTCTACCATGCAATGATTCCGAAGAATCACGCATCCGTAGCTTCGGTATGTAGCTTAGCCCCGGTAAATCTTCCGCGCAGGCCGACTCGACTAGTGAGCTATTACGCTTTCTTTAAAGGATGGCTGCTTCTAAGCCAACCTCCTAGCTGTCTAAGCCTTCCCACATCGTTTCCCACTGAGCTACAATTTAGGGACCTTAGCTGACGGTCTGGGCTGTTTCCCTTTCCACGACGGACCTTATCACCCGCCGTGTGTCTCCCGTGATTGCACTTCCTGGTATTCGGAGTTTGCATCGGTTTGGTAAGTCGGGATGACCCCCTAGCCGAAACAGTGCTCTACCCCCAGGAGTGAGACACGAGGCTCTACCTAAATAGATTTCGAGGAGAACCAGCTATCTCCGAGCTTGTTTAGCCTTTCACTCCAATCCACAGCTCATCCCCTCATTTTTCAACATAAGTGGGTTCGGGCCTCCAGTCAGTTTTACCTAACCTTCACCCTGGCCATGGATAGATCGCTCGGTTTCGGGTCTATTCCCAGCGACTTAATCGCCCTATTCAGACTCGCTTTCGCTACGCCTCCGCTAGACACTTAAGCTCGCCACTGAAAATAACTCGCTGACCCATTATACAAAAGGTACGCAGTCACACCACGAAGGTGCTCCCACTGCTTGTATGCACACGGTTTCAGAATCTATTTCACTCCCCTCACCGGGGTTCTTTTCACCTTTCCCTCACGGTACTAGTTCACTATCGGTCGGTCAGTAGTATTTAGCCTTGGAGGATGGTCCCCCCATCTTCAATCAGGATTTCTCGTGTCCCGACCTACTTATCGCATGCCTAGTTCCACACAGACCCTTTCATCTACAGGGCTATCACCTTCTCCGGCTGGACTTCCCAATCCATTCCACTCAGGTCTGTGCTAAATCATGCAGGCTGGTCCCCGTTCGCTCGCCGCTACTAGGGGAATCTCGGTTGATTTCTTTTCCTCCGGGTACTTAGATGTTTCAGTTCCCCGGGTTCGCCTCCTTCACCTATGTATTCAGTGAAGGATACCTCTCTAGGAGGTGGGTTTCCCCATTCGGATATCGTCGGATCAAAACTTGTTTGTCAGCTCCCCGACGCTTTTCGCAGACTACAACGTCCTTCTTCGCCTCTGACCGCCAAGGCATCCACCGTGTGCACTTATTCACTTGACCATATAACCCCAACTCGTCTGAGCTGACGTCATACAGCACTGAGAACTCGATTCTCAGTTTTCTATCTTCCTAAATTGTTAAAGATCATCAATCATACTTAAGACTGATCGCAATACATTCTTTTCAAAATGCATTGCATTCAATCCTGTTTGGTGGAGCCAGGGAGGATCGAACTCCCGACCTCCTGCGTGCAAGGCAGGCGCTCTCCCAGCTGAGCTATGGCCCCGTTTTTGCTTGTCTTTTTTCCGTCAGGCGGTGTTGCGCTTGTCACTCACTCAGTCACATACATGAGTATGCTCCTTCGTTCGCTCCGGCGCGCAACACCGCCTGACGAAAAAAATCCTGCGCAAAACTTTTCTACCTGTCTTCTTCCGTTATCCAGCGCTATTTTGCCTAAGGAAAAATTCCGTGTAAAAAAATACCCACGCCAGTCTTCTTTAAAAGAAGGAATTTTGTGCTGGGCAGTTTTTTAGAAAGGCGAAGTGTGCGCATGCACATGAGTCTTTCTAAAAAACTGCCCAGTGCAAATTTGGTGGGTCTGGGAGGATTTGAACCTCCGACCTCACCCTTATCAGGGGTGCGCTCTAACCAACTGAGCTACAGACCCAATCCGTTCAGTCTGCAACGTCCGTTGCTGTGAGACCGTTTGTCTTTCTCTGGAATCATTGATGTGGACACTCTGAACAACTCAGAAGCTCGTTTCCTTAAGGAGGTGATCCAGCCCCAGGTTCCCCTAGGGCTACCTTGTTACGACTTCACCCCAGTCATGAACCACACCGTGGTGACCGGCTTCCCGAAGGTTAGCCTAGCCACTTCTGGTGCAGCCCACTTCCATGGTGTGACGGGCGGTGTGTACAAGGCCCGGGAACGTATTCACCGCGGCATTCTGATCCGCGATTACTAGCGATTCCATCTTCACGCAGTCGAGTTGCAGACTGCGATCCGGACTGGGATCGGCTTTAAGGGATTCGCTGACTCTCGCAAGCTCGCTGCCCTCTGTACCGACCATTGTAGCACGTGTGTAGCCCTGCTCATAAGGGCCATGATGACTTGACGTCGTCCCCACCTTCCTCCGGTTTATCACCGGCAGTCTCCTTAGAGTACCCAACTAAAGGCTGGCAACTAAGGATAAGGGTTGCGCTCGTTACGGGACTTAACCCAACATTTCACAACACGAGCTGACGACAGCCATGCAGCACCTGTCACTGCGTTCCCGAAGGCACCAATCGATCTCTCGAAAGTTCGCAGGATGTCAAGAGCAGGTAAGGTTCTTCGCGTTGCATCGAATTAAACCACATGCTCCACCGCTTGTGCGGGCCCCCGTCAATTCATTTGAGTTTTAACCTTGCGGCCGTACTCCCCAGGCGGTCAACTTACTACGTTAGCTGCACCACTGAATCCTTAAATGGACCCAACGGTTAGTTGACATCGTTTAGGGCGTGGACTACCAGGGTATCTAATCCTGTTTGCTCCCCACGCTTTCGTACCTCAGCGTCAGTATCAGTCCAGAGAGCCGCCTTCGCCACTGGTGTTCCTTCCAATATCTACGCATTTCACCGCTACACTGGAAATTCCACTCTCCTCTCCTGTACTCAAGTCCGATAGTATCCAATGCAGTTCCCAGGTTAAGCCCGGGGATTTCACATCAGACTGATCAAACCGCCTACGTACTCTTTACGCCCAGTAATTCCGATTAACGCTCGCACCCTCCGTATTACCGCGGCTGCTGGCACGGAGTTAGCCGGTGCTTCTTCTGTGGGTAATGTCAATTCGTGTACGTATTAAATACACGCGTTTCCTCCCCACTGAAAGTGCTTTACAACCCGCAGGCCTTCTTCACACACGCGGCATTGCTGGATCAGGCTTGCGCCCATTGTCCAATATTCCCCACTGCTGCCTCCCGTAGGAGTCTGGGCCGTGTCTCAGTCCCAGTGTGGCTGGTCGTCCTCTCAGACCAGCTATAGATCGTCGCCTTGGTAGGCCTTTACCCTACCAACTAGCTAATCTAACGCAGGCTCATCCATCTGCGCGAGGTCCGAAGATCCCCCGCTTTCCCCCGTAGGGCGTATGCGGTATTAGCCTGAGTTTCCCCAGGTTGTCCCCCACAGTTGGGTAGATTCCTACGCGTTACTCACCCGTCCGCCACTCGTCATCTGGAGCAAGCTCCAATGTTACCGTTCGACTTGCATGTGTTAAGCATGCCGCCAGCGTTCAATCTGAGCCATGATCAAACTCTTCAGTTATAAGACTTCTTAATACTAAATTGTTCGAAAACTCGATTGCTGACGTTTCTTTCATTGAATGAATTAACGTAAACTCTCGTGCTTTCAGTCTCCTGAATTGCTCGAGCGCCCACATCAATGATTCCAGATTGTTAAAGATCACTTGGTCGCCATTATCGCAACCGCTCCACCGTGCCTCAAATAAGCGCACCGCAAAGACAGTCAATTATAGAAAGCAATTCCCACTCCGTCAAGTGGTTTCTGCAATTGTATGCAATAAATTTACATCTTCTTACAGCTTTTCAGCAACCAATTCAATCCAATGCATCACAGGCACGTTTGCTGCTGTCTTCATATGCAACAAACAACCAATATTTGCAGTTACAATGTGATCAGGATTACACCGATTCAAGGCATCCAATTTATTTTTCAAGAGTTGTTCTGATATTTCGGGCTGTAATATGGAATAGCTTCCAGCAGAACCACAACAAAGATGCGCATCTTCCGGTGTTACTACATTTAACCCTAGTTTACTGAGCAATTGTCCGACTTGACCAGTCAGTTGCAGTCCATGTTGCAACGAACAAGGCGCTTGAAATGCGATGATATCATCTGATGAATTGCCAAGGTGAAGTGTTTTGTTTTGCAATATCTGCACAATATCTACAGTAATCGATGCAATTTTCTCTGCTTTTCTGGCATATTCAGCATCATCTTTCAGAAGATGCGGATAATCTTGAATCATTTGTCCGCAACCCGATGCATTACTAATGATCGCTTCGACTCCTGCTTCAATATGCGGCCACCATTGATCAATATTGTCACGCGCTAACTGTTGGGCTTTTTCAGCCAATGATAAATGATGGTGTAATGCTCCACAGCATTTAACGGGCGCTGTTCGAACCACTGAAATCTCAACTGCATCCAGTACTTTTGCAGTAGCCACGTTAATACCAGGCTCAAAAACGGATTGCACACAACCTTCATGAATGATCACTTTACGTTGATGCGTAGTTCTCGGCCAGGGCTGAGTTGACTGGATTGTTGGCAGTTTGCAACTGAGGCGTTGAGGCATCAATGGTTTCAACAGAGTTGCCAACCGCACCAGCAATCGCACTCGCCAGGGACAAGGAAATACACCTTGAATCAATTGTCGTTTAAACTTGTCAACAATTGGTCTTGCTCGTTGTTTTTCAAGATAATCCTGACCAATTTCAGCTAATCGCGCATATTTGACACCAGACGGGCATGTGGTTTCGCAAGCGCGACATAACAAGCAGCGATCCAGATGTTTGCGGGTTAGTTGTGCAGTTGGCGCTCCTTCCAGCATTTCCTTGATCTGGTAAATACGCCCTCGCGGACCATCCGCTTCATCACCAAGCAATTGATAGGTTGGACAAGTCGCGTTACAAAATCCACAATGCACACATTTACGCAGAATGTCCTCGGCTTCCTGGCCTACCGAAGTATTGCGAAATGATTCAAGTAGATTGGTTTGCATTACTCAGAATTCTGGGTACATACGCCCTTGATTAAATATTCCCTTTGGATCGAACGCATGCTTGAGTCTTTGCTGAATCTGCATTAGATCTGATGGCAGTGGCTGAAACACCAACCCATCGCGCTCACCTACACGAAACAATGTGGCATGACCGCCTGCTTCAGCGACCGTTTGAAAAATATGTTGTGCAGATTCATCACTTTTTAGCCAACGTAGCGCCCCACCCCAATCCAACAGACAAGATCCGGCAAGTGGAAGCTGTTCAGTCGCTGGTGGAACTGAAATACGCCATAACGGCATTTCTTCCTGAAAAAACTCTGAAGTTTGATCTTTTAAGCTCAGCCAGAAATCCCTGTCATTAATTAACTGCTCTCCTCCTAATGTTTCTGCTGATTGTTTGATTGCCTCAGATGAACCGCATAGGCGATAGAATAAGCGCTTGCCATCATAGTGCAAACCAGAAATTGGAAACGGTTTTTGCAGGAGCTGGTTCATCAGTTGAATGACTGCATTTTCCTTGATTTCCTGCCACCAGGTTTCCTCAAGCTCTGGTTTAGGAACCACTTTCAGGGAAATTTCCAAAATCAGGCCCAATGTACCCATTGACCCAGCCATCAAGCGAGACAAGTCATACCCGGCAACATTTTTCATCACCGTTCCGCCAAACGATAAAATATCGGCATAGCCATTGATGATTTTACAACCCAATATATGATCGCGCACTGCCCCGCTAAACGGCCTGCGTGGCCCCGACAATCCGCTAGCGACAGCACCACCAATAGTGGCTTTTTCTCCAAAAAATGGAGGTTCAAAACCAAGCATCTGTCCTTGCTCTGCTAAAACGGCTTCAAGATTGGACAACGTTGTACCGTTACGAACAGTAATGACAAGTTCGGTCGGCTCATAATCTACAATACCTGTATTGTCGGCAACATTTAGCACTTCACCGCGCGGCTCACGTCCATAAAATTGTTTGGAATTTCCGCTGACCAGATTGATCGGGGCTTCTCTCGCTACGGCATCACTTATCTGTTGCTGGAATTCTGTACTTAAATCTATCATGTTCAGTGTGCAAAGTAGTATTGGAATTTTGTCATCATGCCATTAAATGTTCTGTGTTAAACCACCAGTTCAACAGGGTAATACTGGTTTCACTGGCTCCCTGATAACCTGTTTTCCGCCAGTTGTTTATCTTTTTTCGTAACGTGTGTACCAGAGGCGGTAACAATTTTTCATAGCTGGATTCACGCAAGGCTTCATCAGCAGGGAACCATCTGACTTCTGGCTCAAGAATGGCATGAGGTGAATCGGGGAAATCAGGATGTAATGCCATTATTGATCTTGTCTGGGGCGTTGATTGTTCTCAAACAAACGCACGACTTTTTTATCCTGCCAGACGACTGCGTACTGGCCTAAACGTTTTTTTCTATCCAGAGCGTCTCGTACACTCTTGTTTAACGCGTTCAAAACGATTTCTGCCTTTTTTTCAATATCAGTCATGGTTGTTTAACTCCTGTCATTTTTTGATAGACCAGCTGATCTTTTACAATGATGCCTTGATGGTTTTGCAGAAAAATAATTTTTTCCTGTTCTTGCGAGTTATCCAGACAAATCACAGTATCGCAAAGTGGAGCATAGTCATTGACCAGATTGTGAAGACTTCTTGGGTAACGCCTGATAATTGACTCCAAAGGAATGTTATGCCCTCCATGTTTTACCCTTTCCGCAACGCGCTCAATCGATAACTGCACATCAGGCAAATACAAGTAGATGAGTTCGACCAACCAGCCCCCTACTTGTAAATCATGTATCAGTTTTAAATAGCTTTTTCCGGATAACGTTGTTTCAAAAGCAAAATTTTCTCTGAGTTGACTTGCCTGTTTGATCTCTTTTAAAAACAATCTGCTGGCCGCCATCTATTTTAATTCCGGCGCTAAAGGCGATAAACCTGAAGCAATTAAATCAGCATTAATAAATCGTTTGCAATGCGCAGTTTCGGACAAATAGTTTAGAGCAAACATTGTTTTACCCGCGCCATTAACGCCAGAAATAATGGTGCAAACTAGCTTGTTCATTGAAAACCTCCTAAAAACGATCCAGCTGACTCTGCCTGGTTTCAGCATGAACATGCATGGCACCAAACTCTGCACAACGGTTTAATGTCGGAATGGCTTTGCCGGGATTAAGTATCCCTGTCGGATCAAATGCTGCTTTGACTCGATGAAATTGATCCAGTTCTGCGGATGAAAACTGAGCGCACATAGCATTGATTTTCTCGATCCCGACACCGTGTTCGCCAGTAATTGTCCCGCCCATTTCCACACAACAAATGAGGATTTCCGAACCCAACCGCTCTGCCTTTTCGAGCTCACCCGGAACATTTGCATCATAAAGAATCAGCGGATGTAAGTTACCATCGCCAGCATGAAATACATTAGCAACAGCCAACCCGAACTGTTCTGCTAATTGACGAATTCGCTTTAATACCGCACCCAAGTGTTTACGCGGTATCGTGCCATCCATACAATAATAATCAGGGCTAATCTGCCCTATCGCTGGAAATGCGGCCTTTCGCCCCGCCCACATTGTCTGTTGTTCTGCTGCATCGGCAGCTAAACGTACTTCACGTGCACCTAGCTTTAGCAGTAATTGCTTAACTTTGTAAGTTTCAGCCATCACCGTTGCCTGATCGCCATCCAGTTCGCACAACAGTATTGCAGCAGCATCCACCGGATATCCTGCGCCAACAAAATTTTCAGCCGCGCGAATCGTGGCATTATCCATCATTTCCAGGCCAGCAGGCGTGATTCCGGCGGCAATAATCCCTGCAACCGCTTCACCAGCTTGCTCGACTGTATCAAAAACTGCCAGCAACAATTGAATGGATTCTGGTAATGGCGTGAGCTTAACAGTTACTTCGACAGCGATGCCGAGCATACCTTCAGAGCCAGTCAATAATGCTGGAAAATCATATCCCGGACCATCCAGTCCTGCGCCACCAATGGTAATCAGATGACCATTAGCAGTAATCACGGAAATTTTCTGTACATTATGAACAGTTAAACCATATTTCAGGCAGTGTACTCCACCTGAATTTTCAGCCACATTACCACCAATCGTACAGGCAATTTGGGAGGACGGATCTGGGGCATAAAATAACCCGTATTGTTTGACTGCCTCGGAAATTGCCAAATTTCTCACACCGGGCTGGACTCGTGCGGTGCGATTTGGAACATCAATTTCCACAATCTGGTTTAATTTGGCAACACTTAATAACACGCCGTTATCCAACGGTAATGCCCCGCCAGATAATCCAGTTCCCGCACCACGCGCGACGATCGGCACGCCATGTTGATGACACAAGGTCATGATCGATTGAATTTGCTCAACGGTTTCCGGTAATACCACAAGCCAGGGAACTTGTGTATAGGCAGCCAGCCCATCACACTCATAGGGCTTGAGTTCCTCCTGCTCAGTGAGAATTGATTGAGCCGGAATAATGGATTTTAAGCTAGTAACAAAATCACCTAAATTGACTGCGTGATTGAGCCGCTCAGACGCATGCAATTGGTAAGCCATGATTAACCAATCCTGGAATAACGGTTATTCGTCAGTAAAGTTACTATCAAATGTTTGCCGTAGACGCTTGATTTCTTTATCACTAAGCTCGGTGGTTTTGCCTGTTTTTAGCCATGACGGCAATCGAATTGAACCATAACGCACCCGCGTTAAACGACTGACCTGTAATCCTTGTGATGCCATGAGACGTCTGATGACACGGTTGCGCCCCTGGGTAACTGTCACGTGATACCATTTATTAGCGCCCTCCCCACCAGAAAAGTCAATTTTGTCAAAATGCGCAATTCCATCTTCCAGCTCAACACCTGCAAGTAATTGCTGTGCCATGTCTTCGGTGATTTCACCCAATACCCGCACGGCATATTCGCGCTCCAGTTCTGATGATGGATGCATTAACTGGTTTGCCAGCTCGCCGTTAGTGGTCGCCAACAACAACCCCTCAGTATTGATATCCAATCGACCGACTGTTATCCAACGCCCACGATCAGGCTTGGGAAATCTTGAAAACACTAATGGTCGCCCACCTGGATCACGTCGCGCGACAATTTCTCCCGTTGGTTTGTTATACATCAATACACGGGTAGGACCACCTAGTTTTTTCTCAAGATTGACCCGTCGTCCGCGTATTTCAATTCTATCTAATATGGTAATACGTTGGCCCAACTCAGCCTTGCGACCATCAACTCTAATCAGTCCTTGCTTGATCCAGCCTTCAATTTCGCGCCTCGACCCCATCCCGCCTTGTGCCAACAATTTCTGGATACGTTCTCCCTGTTGAGCTGTTTCACTGGTTTTCTCATACAGCTCAGGATGTTCAATCCGATGACGTGTCGCTTGCGACTGACTGGGTTTGGTTGATCTGGTTTTCTTCGGCTTGCTGGTCGATTTCGTCTTCAGTTGACGTGTCTTGTGGCTGCTCGGGGATTTCATCGGGAATAATAAACTCGGATAAAGGGGGAAGATCAGTCAGTGATTTCAAATTAAAATAGTCCAAAAACGCCGCTGTTGTTGCAAAAAGAGCCGGTTTTCCCGGAACCTCTTTATGCCCGACAATCTTAACCCATTCTCGCTCTTGAAGCGTTTGAATAATCTGAGTACTGACACTAACGCCACGAATGTTCTCAATATCACCACGCGTCACTGGCTGTCGATAAGCAATAATCGACAAGGTTTCCAGTAATGCACGTGAATATTTGGGTGGCCGTTCTTCAAATAAACGCGCGATCCAGGACGCATAATCAGCCTTGACCTGAAAACGGAAACCACCGGCAACCTCAACCAATTGCACAGCTTTGTCGGCATAATCTTGTTGCAGAATGGTTAACGCAGCTCTTATTTCAGAACGCTCAGGTCGCTCATCCTCATCAAAGACTCGATACAGGCGCGATACCGACATCGCTGAACCTGATGCAAAAAGAGCTGCTTCGACGATATGTTTGATTTCCATATTGATTAATTTGTGACTGACAAATTCAGCGATGGGTTGTTCTGATGATAATGCAATTTCAGTTGGCAGTATCATTGTGGCATCAGTGGAAGAATCTGACGCTGTTTCTAATTCAACCTCAGACAAATGCATTGCTGGTATCACTAGACTGACGTCAGAATCTTCATTCTCTTGTATACCAATTAACTCTGCAATCTCCGCTTTGCTTATCTCTGACTCAACGATCTCTGATTGGTGGTCAGTATCAATTTGATTTTGCTCTGCAGAAACTCCTGCCTCTCCTTCAACCGCCTCATTTTCTTCGGGTTGTACTATTTCGCTTTGATCAACATTAGTTTCACTCGATTCTGCGATTAATTCAACGTCTGAAACATCTCCTGCAAGTTCTTCATCAGCATCTTCTGATAGATTTTGCTCGAATTCCTGCTCCGGTAAATCTGACTCTATTATCTGATCGTTTGACTCAAGATCAACTGCAATTGCTTCTGGCTCGAACTCTATTTCTTGTTCGGACTCAATATCTAATTGAATGTTCTCGGCAAATTCTCTCGTCGCATCTAAAACAGCATTCTCAACTTGCGGTTCAGGTCGTTCTGCTGCGAATCTGGATTTCGCTGAAGGGTTCGGACTGGATAATTTCGACCAATCCTTCTCTTGCAAGTTCGAGGATGGCAAGAAACGAGACCACAATTCCCGAACGACCTTCACGACTGTCGAATAAACTGATGAAAGGGAGAAGCGAGCCATGTTTTAGGTGCTCCAGTATTGAACTCATTCGATCTCGAACCGATAATGGCTCAAGAATAATTTGATGATGTGCGGATTGATCCATTCTGCGCAACACATCCTGAAACGCCTGCAAAACCTGTTCGAGATCGACATTAGGCTCACGCTTGACTGCAGCAATATGATCAGTCGCCACTTCAACTTGAAACGTATCGCGCTGCATTCGAGGCAACGCTTCAATATCCTGCGCTGCAGTGCGAAAAGCCTCATATTCCTGCAAGCGTCGAATCAATTCAGCACGTGGATCATCCTCGTCTTCTTCGCCGTCTTCTGCTCTTGGCAACAACAGTCTCGATTTTATTTCTGCCAACATCGCTGCCATCAACAAATAATCAGCAGCTAACTCAATCCTCATCACCTGCATTAAGTTGATGTAACCAATATATTGGCGAGTGATTTCAGCAATCGGAATATTCAGGATATCGAGATTTTTGCGCTTAATCAAATACAGCAATAAATCTAATGGTCCTTCAAAAGATTCCAGCAATACTTCAAGTGCATCCGGTGGAATATATAAATCTTCAGGAAAATCAAGTACTGGTTCGCCGTTGACGATTGCCAAATGAGCGGATGGCACTTCCTGCTGTTGCTCGGTCGATAATTCTGTAGGTAATGCCTCGACAACCAAACTAACTTAACCCCACCATTGTCATAATTATCTGATAGAAAAACCCCATCATTGGCATAATAATACTGCCAAGCATCCCGGTATACAGAAGTCCAGCCATCACAATCAATCCAAATGGCTCTATTCGTTGGTATACATCAGACAACGATGGCGGTAATAATGCATTGAGTATACGTCCTCCATCAAGCGGTGGAATGGGTAACAAATTAATCACCATCAACAACAGATTGATGATTACACCGGCCTCTCCCATTAATACCAAAGGTACTGAGAAATAGGGAACCTCTGCTTCCATTGCAATTTTTGCCAACAGCGCCCAAATAATTGCCATCATCAGATTGGCTGCTGGTCCTGCAAGCGCAACCAAAAACATGTCTCGCCTGATATTATGCAGATTGCGCCAATTCACTGGTACCGGTCTGGCCCAACCGAAGATCATTCCGGAAGTCATAAACAAGATACCGGGAACCAGGATCGTACCAACCGGATCAATATGTTTGATCGGGTTTAACGTTAACCGGCCCAGCATCCATGCTGTATTGTCACCTAGTTTCCGAGCAACCCAGCCGTGCGCCACTTCATGCACAGTAATTGCAAACAGAACAGGCAACACCCAAATAGCAAATTTTTGCACAAGTGTAGCATCCATACAGTTATTGTACCGGAACAGTTTACTCAGGTTTGAAGAAAATCAGGCAACTTGCCTTTGCCTTCACGAATAACCTCTGGCTCATCTTCCATGAAAGAGATAATTGTTGTCGGTTGATAAGCGATATACCCAGCATCAATAACCAAATCGACCTGATGTTCTAATTGCTCACGAATTTCCCAAGGACTTTCCAGTGCTTGATTTTCACCGGGCAATATCATTGTCGTACTGAACAAAGGTGCAGCAAGATTTTCCAGAAGATCCAGTGCGACCGGATGATCAGGAATACGAAAACCCACACTTTTACGTTTTACATGGATCAAACGCTTTGGCAATTCACGCGTAGCCTTGAGCACAAAAGTATAAGGCCCGGGAGTCAGCACCTTAATCATCCGATGTGCATCATTAGAAATCTTGCCAAACTCGGCAATTTGCGCCATATTGCTACAAATCAAGGTGAAATTATGGCGATCGTTTAATTGTCTGATATCGCGAATTCGCTCCAGTGCTTTCTTATCGTCAATACGACAAGCGAGCGCATAAGAAGAATCCGTTGGATAGGCAATCACCGCACCCGTATTGAGTAAATCTACTGTTCGATGAATTAATCGAAGCTGTGGATTTTCAGGATGAATTTCAAAATATTGCGCCATTAAGCAATCACCACACCAAGATAACAGGCGCCATCATGCCAATAATTGTTTGTTAGTGCAACACAAGCTTGTGGATCTATCATTAAAAATGCCAGGGGAAATATCTACACGACGCAATCATCCTTGATCAATTGATCCAATTCTTACAAAAGAGGATCATGATATTCTGGGATAGCCATGACTAAAACCAATATCAGCATCATTACCGACTCTAAAAACCAACTTCCATACGATGGTGAATTACACTATTACCCACATTTTCTTGCTCCACAATTCGCCGATATGATTTTTCAACAACTGAACACTCAGCTAGAGGTGGCGAGAGGAAACGTTGATGATTATGGGCAAACGTGTCATTGCACCACGCCTGGTTTGCTGGTATGGCGATCAAAATGCAGTGTATAGTTATTCTGGCATCACACATAAACCGTTACAGTGGATACCTGTCCTCAGTCAGATTAAACATCAGATTTATCAAAGCTGTAATTTGGACTTTAATAGTGTTCTGGCAAATTTATACCGCAATGGGCAAGATTCAATGGGCTGGCATGCAGATAAGGAAAAACAACTGGGGACAAATCCTGCTATTGCATCACTATCACTAGGCGCTGAGCGCTTATTTAAATTACGTCATAGAAAAAAACATCAGTCTGTTGATATCAATCTTGGGCATGGCAACTTGTTAATGATGGCTGGGAGCCTGCAACACCACTGGCGTCATTGTCTTCCCAAAACACGCCGTCCGGTTACACCACGCATCAATCTGACTTTTCGGCTCATTATTCCAGACTGTCACTAAACCATGTCCCGATTGTTTTTTGCTTTATGTCAGAATGATACTGTCCGTAGTCATTTTATAGATCTTATTCGGCAAATACCTGGAACACGTTGTGTCAGTCCACAAAACCTTCATCTGACCTTACATTTTATCGGTGAGACAGATGCTCAGGATTGCCTGATTGATCGCGCACAAACAATTCGCTGCAAACCATTCAGCTTGATGATTGATCATTATGGCTATTTCAATCGTGCCAAAGTATTCTGGGCGGGACCAAAACAGTATCCTGATGACTTAGCCAAACTTGCACACAATTGCTCAATTTCATCAGTAGCTTGTAGCTGTAGAGATCATGATAAAAGCTTTACACCGCATGTTAGTCTAATGCGAAAGGTTAGCGACAACCCTGAATTACACAATTTTGAACCCTTCGAGTGGACTGCGCATAGTTTCTGCCTGATGGAGTCAGAATCCAACCAAGCCGGAGTGCAGTACAGGATGATTCGGGAATTTCCTATACAAGAAAAATAATCACTGCTATGAACAAACAATTTCCAGCGTCAGGACTTTATATTATTACTGATCATTCTCTACCCGATCAACAGATTATCAACACAACACAAGCAGCGTTGAGCGCGGGTGCTAACGTTGTCCAGTTGCGCCATAAAATATCTGATGCAGTCCAATCAGAATTTCAATCAAGGACACTAGCATTGGCACAAGTATTACTAACGTTGTGTCATCACTATCAAGTCCCTTTGATTATTAATGATGATCCTCAACTTGCTGTGCAAGCAGGAGCAGACGGGGTTCATCTCGGTAAAGATGATACGGATATCACCAGCGCCCGCCAACAACTTGGCGACCAAGCAATCATCGGTGTGAGTTGCTACAATTCATTGGAACTTGCACTCCAAGCCCAGGCAAAAGGCGCTAATTATATTGCATTCGGTCGCTTTTTTTCTTCTGCCAGCAAGCCGGATGCGACACCTGCCGATATTCAGTTGCTTTCCCAGGCTCGTTACCAAATCAACATTCCGATTATTGCGATTGGTGGTATTACCCCTGAAAACGCTGGATTGTTATTAGATGCTGGTGCTGATTATCTTGCGGTGATTCAAGGGATCTATGGTCAGCCCGATCCATCATTAGCCGCCCGCAATTATTTGAATGTACTCGATTCAAGCCTGCAAAATCCTGACACATAAAATAAACACTTTATTCTGACAATCATTCAATCGATTTAAACAAATTAAACTCAATCAAAGATGATTAAAACCCAACCCAACTGCTCGGACAATCCTGAGTTTGGTACATTGCCAGTCGATGAAGCAGTGCAAAAAATTGTGGATGCAGTTCAGGCAGTTAGCGGTTATCAAAAAATACCTGTTCAGGAAGCATGCGGTCGGGTCTTATATCAAGACATTACTTCATCACTCACAGTACCGCCGTCGACCAACTCAGCAATGGATGGATATGCCGTATGTAGTGCAGATTTACCATCTACCGGACAAACAGCCACACTAAAAGTGATTGGTACTGCATTGGCTGGCAAGTCTTTTTGCTCGCCAGTTCAGCATGGAGAAACTGTGCGGGTGATGACTGGAGCGACGATTCCAGATGGCACAGATACCGTCATTATCCAGGAACATGTCGAGCTGGACAATGAAATGATACGTATTGATGCACACCATTCACAGGGACAAAATGTGCGTCAAGCTGGTGAAGATATCCAGCCAGGTGATTGTGTGCTGGCAGCTGGACGCTTATGCACACCACCAGATACCGGCATTATC
This sequence comes from Methylococcales bacterium, assembly GCA_965224565.1. GTDB lineage: Bacteria > Pseudomonadota > Gammaproteobacteria > Methylococcales > DRLZ01 > DRLZ01. The sequence goes on from CBDCZN010000002.1 coordinate 3,123,608, forward strand.
GCTTCAATGGGAATTGCTGAAGTGACGGTATATCGCCGCGTTCGAGTTGCGGTGTTTTCAACCGGCAGCGAAGTCTGTGATGTTGGACAAAAGCCAGGTGACACGCCAGATCAATCGCTCATCTACGACAGTAATCGCTACAGTTTGTGTGCAGCACTCAATCAATTTCCAGTAGAAATTATGGATATGGGCATTATTCCCGACGACCCTGAGCAACTCAAGACTGCTCTACTTAACGCGTCGCATAGTGCTGATCTCATCATCACCTCGGGCGGGGTCTCAGTTGGCGCAGCGGATTACACCAAACAAGTACTGAGTGAACTAGGCAGTGTAGAATTCTGGACAGTGGCGATGAAGCCTGGCAGACCCATCGCTTTCGGTACTATTAATTCAGCTGTATTATTTGGCTTACCCGGCAATCCGGTTGCTGTAATGGTAACCTGGTGTTTCTTGCTCAAGCCTGCACTGGAGAAAATGCTCGGCATCACCGAGCAAACCATCAGTCCATCATTCAATGCAACCAGTTTGAGCAAAATACGTAAACGACCTGGCCGCACAGAATTCCAACGCGGTCTATTAAAACAAGGTGAAAATGGACAATGGACTGTGCAAACTACAGGCAAACAAGGCTCAGGCATACTTACATCAATGCATTTAGCCAATACTTTTATTGTGTTACAACATGAGGAAGGCAATGTGGACATTGGCGATGAAGTGCTGGTTCAACCATTTTCTGGATTGTTCTAAATTCAGGAAACCACGATACTTTTAGTACCTATTCATGCTGTCACAATTCGATAAGACGGCTGATAATTATCTGCCAAAGTCATGCGTCGCTGCTCGATAAATATTTCCAGTAACCTTTCCATCTGCTTAAGAATTTCAGAGTCACCATGCAATTCAAATGGGCCATGTTCTTGCACAGCCTGAATACCTTCTTGTTTAATATTACCAGCGACGATGCCTGAAAAGGCACAACGCATATTGGCTGCCAGTTGATAAGCGGGTAGATTACGATTCAATTCAAGTTTAGCCATTGATTGATGATCTGGCATAAACGGGATTTGTAATTGTTGGTTAATGGCTAGATTCCAGTTGAAATAAAAGGCATCTTTACGCTCTTGCCTGTCAGTTTGTACGGTCTCCAACCCACTGTGCATTTCAAGCGATGCTTGTGCAGCATCTCCAATAACAATCTGGTAACGATTACTTGCTTCATCACCCAATGTGGTACGTAAAAACTCATCTAAATCAGAAAAATAGTTGCGACTGGACTCCGGGCCAGTAAAAACCAATGGAAATTGAATATGTTGATTGTCAGGGTGGAGAAGAATACTCAATACATACAAAATTTCTTCTGTTGTTCCTACGCCACCCGGAAAAACGATAATACCATGCCCCAGACGCACAAATGCTTCCAGTCGTTTCTCGATATCGGGCATGATGACCAGCGAATTAACCATCGCATTCGGTGCCTCTGCGGCAATAATCCCTGGTTCGGTAATTCCAATATAACGCCCTGGTGAACTACGTTGCTTGGCATGCCCTAATGCTGCTCCTTTCATGGGTCCTTTCATGACGCCATGACCACAACCAGTACAAATATTCAGTTTGCGCAATCCCAATTGATAGCCGACATCTTTTGAGTACTCATATTCTTCACGGCTCACAGAGTGGCCTCCCCAGCAAACCACCAGATCAGGTTGATCAATCGATTGAAAGGTTGAGGTGTTTTTCAGAATATGGAAAACAGCATCAGTGATATCACTGGATTTAGTCAGATCGAATCGCCCATTATCAATAATCAAATATTGAGTGTAGACAATATCTCTGAGCACAGAAAAAAGATGTTCGCGGATGCCTTCAATCATTTCTCCATCAACAAATGCCCGGGCTGGCGCATTAACAACTTGCAGACAGATGCCGCGTGGCTCACGAATAACTTCTATTTCAAAATCTGAATATTGATCCAGGACGATACGGCTATCATCCGTTTCAGCACCAGAATTTAATGCAGCTAACGCACAACGCCTGAATTGTTCATAACATCCACACAAGGATTTATCAGATAACCAGCCAATTTCCTTGAGCGATAGAAACTCAAGACTTCCATTTGGCAAGACGAGTGCATTGACTTTTTGTTGATTGATTTGTGTCATTGTTTGATTAATGGTCTAGCGTTAAACGGTGAGGAGACTGTCCGACTATAAAAGCCGTAGCGATAAACTCAGCTTTTCCGTAGTAGGCACTCTATGCCTCTGACAGCATCCTTGTAAGGAATAGGCATGGCACTACAGTTGTAGCATAAACATTCAGAAGCTGGTTGGTCAAAAAAGTCGGAGCGAAATAGGGTCACTGTTTATACGAGATCACTGACATTATCAGACAAACTATCGTCTTTTTCTCTTTGCCGGATACGGTACAATAAACGCGGTTTGCCAATCGCATAACCCTGGACATAATCAACACCAATTTCTTTTAAGCGTTTCAGAGTTTCTCGGCTCTCAACACATTCAGCAATGGTCTGACGCCCCATCATTCTTCCGATATGGTTGACTGACTGGACAATCGCTTCCTGTACTGGATCGTTTTCCATATCTTTCACAAAACTGCCACCTATTTTCAAGTAATCAACGGGTAGGCTTTTAAGATACGAGAATGATGACAAACCACTGCCAAAATCATCAAGACAAAAACGACAGCCAAATTTTTTAACCCGATTGGTAAAACGTATCGCATCGGATAAATTTGCTATCACCAGCGTTTCAGATATTTCAAAGCATATTTTCTCAGCCAGTTGATGCTCAGCATACATGTCCAGCTGATCACGGATAAATTTCTCGAACGATGGATCACTAATACTGGCACCAGACAGATTAATAGAACACAGCGGCACACCTCTGGTTTGCTGAGCCATCCACGCCAGGGTGGTCGAAACTACCCAGCGATCAATTTTATCAATCAAACTGTAACGTTCAGAAACCTGTAAAAACGCACCGGGCAAAATAGCTTTCCCTTTTGATGAGCACATGCGTACCAGAATTTCTTGAAACTCTGACTGTGAAGATTTTCCGAATGGCACAATCGGTTGAGCATAGAGTTCAAATAAATCATTATCTAGCGCTTTTTGGATACGTCTGACCCAAACAGATTCACCACTTTTATGGAAAGCTTGCTGGTGTTGATCGCGATAAATACAAACTCGGTTACGACCTGCATTTTTTGCTGCATAACAGGCACTGTCTGCCTGTTTTAGCAAAGTATCGACTGGAGCATTTGTGCTAATCGGCAACAGACCAATACTCACACCAATATTGAAACTCTTGTCTTCCCATAGGAATCTGAAGCGATTGAGATTGGTAATTATTTTATTCGCTGTTTTCTGTCCACGACTAACAGGGCAGTGTTCCATTAATATTACAAATTCATCGCCACCCAAACGTGCAACCGTATCACGACGCCGCACAGATTTTTCTAACACCCGGCTGATCTGACACAGTAACTCGTCACCGGCAGCATGTCCGCAAATATCATTGACTGATTTAAAACGATCCAGATCAAGCACACACATGACGTGTTCACTAGACTTAGACTTAGGATCAAAAGTTGACACAACCCGAGCCAGACGATTGATGAATTCTCGACGATTTACCAAGCCAGTCAGGTTATCGTGTGATGCATGATAATCACTTTGATCAGCGCGTTTCCGCGCAGCAGTGATATCCTGATGCACCGAGACAAAATGGGTAATTACCCCAAAATCATCTGTAATTGGCGAAACCGATTCCTGCGCCCAATAAACTTCACCATTCTTGCGTTTGTTACGAACTTCACCACGCCACACCTGACCACCATAGACTTTGTGCCACATCGTGTCATAGATTTCCTCAGGGGTTTCTCCAGAATTCAATAAACGTGATGAATGACCAATAGCATCCGTCGCAGAATAGCCTGTAATTTCAGAAAACATCGGATTGACATACTCAAGCACACCTTGTGTATCCGTAATAAATACAGCGTTCGGGCTATTCTCAATTGCATTTGACAACTTCCTCAACTGCTCTTTAGTTGCTTTCAACCGGGTCACATCATGAGCTATACACAAGTGCGCAATGATCGCCCCATGCTCATCAATTACCGGTGATGAATGGGACTCCATGAAGTAGACATTGCCTTTTAGCCCAACCATCTGACAACTAAATGTCTCAGAATAACCATTAATGATATGGTCATGCATGCGCTTAAAGCGCTCTCGCTCTGAGGGCTGTATAAAACTGGCAAACAGATGACCAGTGATATTCTGATCTTGATCAACTTCAGCCAGCTTGAGTCCAGCTGGATTGATATTGATAATCATCCCTTCTATGGATAAAGTAACAACCATCGCTGTTTCTGCCTGAAACAGTGCTTGCAAGTAATAATTTTCCAGCTCTTCTACAGATTGGGTTTGATTGTGTCGTTTTACCATAACTACTGGTTATTTTTGATGACAGTTTCTATTTTGTGATACTTCATTAAGTCGATGCTCTATGCTAACCACTTAACCACGAAAATTGTCTTTTTGTTGGCGAATTGTTGCGAAGACACTCACTGGATCTGAACCATTCATGCCAACTGCACTCTGGAATGCAGGATTATCAACTCGCAGAAATGGGTTAACCTGACTCTCTACTTGCAAACTGGTAGGAACCGTTGGCAGTCCTTGCATCCGTTTGCGCAAAATAGTTTTCATTGTTTCTTGCAACGCTCGATTATCGGGCTCTAGTTGTAAAGCAAACCGTGCATTTGTCTCGGTATATTCATGAGCACAATAAATTTGTGTCTGGTCAGGCAAGTTTCTGATTTTCTGTAATGAATGCCACATTTGTTGAGGTGTGCCTTCAAATAGTCTTCCACAACCTAATGAGAATAGAGTGTCTCCACAAAATAATAAGGCATCATTTTTAAACCAATAGGCGATATGCGCGGAGGTATGACCCGGCACTTCCAGCACAGTTGCCTGATGTCGCCCAATGAAAAACTGATCGCCTTCAACAACCATCCTGTCAATACCAGGAATCCGATGCTGATCTTTTTCCGCTCCGATAATGCTACAACCTGTTGTCTGCTTTAGTTCAAGATTGGCACCGACATGATCACTGTGATGATGGGTATTGAGAATATAATCCAGTCTCCAGCCGCGCTCGGCAAGCATATTGAGTACAGGTGATGCAATTGCTGGATCAACCACAGCAGTTACATCTTCATTTGTATCATGAAGTAAATAAATATAATTATCGTTGAAAACGGGAAGTTGGCAAATATCCAACATGACTGGTATACCAAAGACTAAGATAACTTTATCTTACAGCGAATACCCCATGCTAACCTAGAGATTTATCTAATACTATTTAAAAGCATTAAAAGCAGGAAGTTTTCCGGATTTTTAGTGAATTGCTATATTAGCTTGTAAAAAAGTATCTCTGCACAACAAAATCAGGCAATTTTATGATTTTTGGAATTGTGACGTTTGTGTAAAAACTTAACAAATTCTTCACCGTTAAGAGCTGGAGCGCAATAATACCCTTGAAACAAATCACAACCATAGTGATCCAGATACTTAAGTTGACTCGGGGTCTCCACACCTTCAGCCAGCACTTTAATATTCAGACTATGTGCCATTGCTACAATCGCCTTGGCAATTGCAGCATCACTCTTTTTAGATGTCATGTCTTTAACAAAAGATCGATCAATCTTGATGCTATCAACAGGGAAATCTTTTAAGCGCCCCAAAGAGGAATAACCTGTACCAAAATCATCAAGCGCCAATTTAATCCCAATCGCCTGTAATTGAAGCATGTTTTCGCGAATGGTTTTTGAATCATTGGCCAATGCAGACTCAGTCAGTTCTAATTCAATCTTGGTAGGATCAATCCCATGCCTGTTGAGAATAGCCGAGACTCCACTTGCAAAACCAGGCCGCTGGATTTCCTTCAGTGATACATTAACGGCAACTGTTTCTAATAATGGATGCTGATCAGCTTCTTCCCATTGCTTAATCTGCGCACAGACTTGTTCTAATACCCATTCTCCTATCTGTATAATCAAGTCTGAATCTTCAGCAATCGCAATAAATTCAGTCGGATGAATCACACCCATTTTCGGATCATTCCAGCGTAACAATGCCTCTGCCCCAACAATCATATTGGTTTCCATATCAACTTGTGGCTGATAATGCACTGTTAAATCGCCATTCTGACCTGCTTTATGTAATGCAGCTTCCAACTCTAGACGATGCAACATATCTTCATTCATGCTCTCACTGTAGAACTGAACATTATTTCGTCCTTGCTCTTTAGCGTGATACATCGCGGCATCAGCATTCTGTAATAATGTTTCCAGCGAATGGCCGTTTTCCGGATAAACGGCGACACCGATACTAGTCCCTATCTTTAATTCGTGGGCATCAACAAGAAAAGGTTGCTTGATTGAATCAAGAACTTTTTGTGCTATTTTATGTGCAGATTCAAGACTGCTAGAACCCAACTTGCGTCCTTCAGTGAGCAATATTACAAATTCATCACCACCCAATCGGGCGACAAAATCATCTTTTCGAACACAAGCCTGAAGTCTTCTGGCTACTTCAATCAGCACTTCATCGCCAAAATAATGTCCAAGTGTGTCATTAATTGCTTTAAATTTATCCAGATCAAGAAATAACACTGCAAATTGCTTGCGATTGCGTTTGGCCTGAGCAACAACTTGCTTGAAATGCTTCAGTAAAAAGGCGCGGTTAGACAAACCAGTCAACTTATCAAAATAAGCAAGCTTTTGAATCTTGGATGATTTTCTGTTCAGGTCAATCAAAATCCCCAAGGCGCTGGCAATGTTACCAAGAAACTCTACCTCTTGTTGACGTTGACTATGATTCTGCTTTAGGTACAACACAATGACGCCTAAAACCTCATTATCCAACATGATCGGAATATTATAATGGCCATGAGGATTGATTCCCTCGTATTTGCTGTTATGCAAATCACCAGTGCATTTTGTAAAAACAAGCTCTTTATATTTTGCAGTCGTTGCGCATAAACATTGTCCGAGCGGAACTTTTTTACATGATAACTGTAATTCTGGATCAAGATTTTTGTGGACTTGCAAGCGCAACAATTTACGTCGAGAGTCCATCAAGAAAATAGCGCCTCTATCAACTTCCAGCCACTTCACAGAAAGTGCAATGTCCAGAGCGTTGCTTAACAATTCATTCATCGAGGTTTCTGTAGAACGAATGTGTAACAATTGATTAAGTGCCTTTCGCCCATCAATATCTTGTTGTAGTTCTTGTTGAGCAAGATGTTTTGCACTCACATCTCTGAAAACAAGAATATTACCCTCATTTTTCTTGTCACTTTGAATTGGTGAGGCAGTAAATTCAATTGGTGAAGCCTTTCGTCCTCGGTTCCGCAAAATAGCCTGCACAGAGTCTCCACTGTTTAATTTTTCTTGCAAACAAAGATCAATAGGGTCATTCACTGGTTGTCGGGTTTTTTGATCCCAGAGATGAAAAGCAGTTTTCAGTTGTTGTCCTTGCGCATTATCTGCATCCCAACCAGTCAACTGTTCAGCAACAGGATTCAGATATTCAATTTTACCTTTCGGATCGGTAACCAGCACACCGTCACCAATTGACGCCAAAACAGTTTCGGCACGCCGCCTTGATTTGTCAAGATGCTTTCCATCCAGATACATGCGTTTCCAGACAGGAATTAACAAAACAGCTAAAATGCTTGCACGTAACAGTGACCTTCCAATGCCCTCTTCCACAAATGAAAATGCCGAGGCAACAACACCGATACTGAATTCAGCACCAAAAACCAGCAAGCAAACGCCCGCAATCGAAACAATCGGTCTATTAATTGATAGTTTAACAGCAACCATCAGTAACATAATGGATGCAATACTAATCCCAGGTGTTAACAGGTTAGCTGAGACAGTAATATGATCAACCGCACCAGATTCTGCTACAAATGAAGCCCACCCCAAACCTAGGTAATGTTGTAAAACGATTGCTAAACCTAAGACTGCAGAAGCAATTAATTGTTTGAGCCTGCCCAATCCTGCTTTGAAATAATCGGCTACAAACATGACCCATAATGACGTAGCAACCAACACTGCACAAACCAGAATAGACAACAACAGCGGCAGCAACTGTTGTTCAACAAGACAAGCTTCCAGTACATGTAGCTCGACAAAATAACTGCTTACAATTGCAATCACCAAGCTTACAGTCGCAATGACAAAACGTATCACAGCGTGATACGTAGTGCTGACCGCCCATAAAGCCAATCCGCTTGCTAACATTGCAACGAGTAGAGATAACAAAGTAGGTACAATGTTAAATATCACTGGATGAGGAAATTCAAGTGATAACAACCCATTGAACTGCGTACACCAAATACCAAGCCCTAGTGTAGCTGCGCCATAGATTATATTTTCAATCTTTTGCTTTGGTGATCGCAACATTCTTGCGCTGTATTCAAACGCAACAAACATAGCAGCTACAGCCACGATAATTGAAGCGATCAAAAAAATCATATTATGATTCAATGTCATAGTATTTAAAGCGCACCTGTCTGCAATGAGATACCAAATGTGTCAAGTAGAAATATAGTTGAAATGTGAGAAAATTCTAATTTTTTACATTTTTAATAAACTTTTCGCAAATAAGAATCCGGTATGCCGTACGCTTATAGATCTGTTGAATAACAAGGCTGTGTAGTGCTTCCTTAGATACATCCATGCAAGATTTTCCAACGCTGCTATCTTAAAAAACAACCCACATACCAAGTGCTTTCTTACATCCAGGTAACTGAGTGGTTTATATGTATTTACATGAACCCTAACTTCTTATAATGCCGCTTGAAGAAAAAACAAAGATGGAAAAGCCTGTATTTGTACGGTTTAATAGCTTCACGATATATTTATTCAGGCCGAATTGTGAATCCAGCATATTTTTTTAGAACTGCATTTTTCTTTGAAGCAAACCTAGCCGTTGTTGCTATTGTGTTTGGTTGGTTTGTGGATGTGATTCCCTATCAACATCTCTATTTTGACAATAATGCAGTGAGCATTGGTTTATTGGGAACATTACCGTTGTTTTTAATGTTTGCAGCTCTTTATGCACATCCAATTGCTGGTTTTGAGCAAATCAGGCAAGTTTTACTGGAAACATTAGGCAGCCACTTGGCGCAATTGCGTTGGTATCATCTATTCGCGTTGGCAGCTGCAGCGGGATTAGGGGAAGAACTGTTATTTCGCGGAACCATTCAACCTTGGCTGGAAAATAAAGGAGGGTATCAATTTGGTTTGCTGGCCAGCAATGTGATTTTTGGACTGGTGCATGCGATTACCCGAATGTATGCGATTATCACTGGCTTGGTTGGAATTTATCTGGGATATTTGATGGATATCAGTGGCGAACGAAACCTGTTGGCTCCAGTCATCACTCATGGGTTATACGACTTTTTAGCTTTTCTTGTGGTCGCTGAAACTGCTAGAAAAAACAATGTAGCAAGAAAAGACTAGGAGGCTGTCCGAGAATAGAAGTCGTTGCGAGGGAAAGCGGTTTTGAGTCCATTTTTTGATTCAATGAGGCGAATACTTGCTGTCTTGAACGAATTTAATCGGAAAAATGGGCCAAAATCCGCTTTTCCGCAGTAGGCTTTCTATTCTCGGACAGCCTCCTAGTCACAGTCACTCTGTTTAGGAACGAGGATTTCATAAATTCCGAAAGGAATTACATCCTCGCTCTTGAGCTACTCATAGAAAAAATCAGTTTTTATCGAAGAATACCAAGCATATTTTCCCAGTATTTTTCTAAAAATTGCGCACATTAGCACGTCGAACTGGAGTTTTGAATACTCAGCTTACCATTCTCATTGCCTGAGCCATGGTAGCACCCAACTCCGATGGAGTAGGAGCCACCAGAACTCCAGCCGCTTTAAGAATTTCAACCTTTTCGGAGGCTGTTTCGCCAGCTGTTGAAACAATCGCGCCTGCATGCCCCATTTTGCGGCCTTTTGGTGCAGTCAATCCTGCGATATAGCCTACCAAGGGTTTAGTCATATGGTCTTTGAAAAACTCAGCCGCCTCGGCTTCCTGTGGGCCACCGATTTCACCAATCAACATAACAGCCGTGGTTTCAGGATCCTGCTCAAACAGCTCTAACATATCACGGTGCGATGCACCATTAATCGGATCTCCACCAATTCCAACTGCAGTGGATATACCAATGCCTAATTCTCGCATCTGGTCTGCGGCTTCATAACCAAGCGTTCCCGACCTGGCAACAATGCCGACATTTCCTGGCAAATAAATATGACCAGGCATGATGCCTAACATGCATTTTCCCGGGCTAATTGTTCCAGCACAGTTGGGGCCTGTGAGAATCATTCGATCTGATATTGGATAGTGGCGTAGAAAACGTTTTACGCGCATCATATCTTGCGTTGGTATGCCATCAGTAATCGCTACACAATATTTTATTCCAGCATCTGCAGCTTCCATAATGGAGTCAGCTGCAAACGGAGGTGGGACGAAAACAATACTGGTGTCCGCTCCTGTTTGAGCAACAGCTTCACGGACTGTATTAAAGACTGGTCGTTGCAGGTGTTGCTGACCGCCTTTACCCGGAGTGACACCACCAACGATGTTGGTTCCATAGTCAATCATGTCTTCAGCATGAAAAGAACCAATTTTTCCGGTAAACCCTTGAACTAATACACGGCTGTCCTGATTAATTACAATTGCCATTTTATTATCCTTCTAGGCTGCGTCTTGTCGACTTGCTGAGACAGCTTTATTCGCTGCATCGGCCAAGGTTTCAGCAGTGATAATGGGGAGACCACTGTTTTCGATTATTTTCTTTCCTGCTTCTACATTGGTTCCGGCCAAACGAACCACCAGCGGTACTTTCAAATCCATATTCTTGACTGCTTGAACCACACCTTCGGCAACCCAGTCACAGCGATTAATACCCGCGAATATATTAACCAGCATGGCTTTTACATTGGTATCAGCCAATACCAAACGAAACGCTTCGGCCACCCTTTCAGGCGATGCACCACCACCAATATCCAGAAAATTTGCAGGTTCTCCACCAGCATGCTGAATCATATCCATGGTCGCCATTGCCAACCCTGCACCATTGATCATGCAACCGATGTCGCCATCCAGACCAATATAACTCAAGCCTCGATCCGAAGCGGCTGTTTCGCGAGAATCTTCCTGGGTTTTATCACGCAATGCCAGAATTTCTGGAAGACGAAATAAAGCATTGTCATCAAAGCTCATTTTGGCATCCAAAGCGACGACTTTATTGGTTTTTGTCACTACCAAAGGGTTAATTTCCACCATAATTGCATCTAGATCGCGAAATGTGCGGTAAGCACCTTTAATGGTTTTGGCCGCCTGGCTTAGCCCTTCCATCGGAATCCCAAGCGCAAACGCCAATTCTCTGGCTTGAAAATCCTGCAAACCTACTGCTGGCTCTATATGCATTTTGATGATTGCTTCAGGCTGCTTCATTGCCAGATCTTCGATGTCCATACCACCTTCGGCAGACGCGACCACCACGACTTCTTCATGCTCGCGATCCAGTAATAAACTAAAATACATTTCCTTTTGAATATCACAACCGGCTTCAACATAAACATGACTAACCAGTTTTCCAGCGGGACCAGTTTGATGAGTAACCATGTTTTTACCAAGCATGGCTTCAGCCGCAGCACGCACTTCATCTGTGGATTTGCAAACCACAACACCACCGACCTTGCCACGTGCTCCGGAATGAATTTGAGCTTTAACAACCCACGATAACCCACCAATCTCTGTTGCTTGATAAACGGCTTGTTCAGGACTATCTGCCAGTCCACCAGCCAATATTTTTACGCCTTCTTTGGCTAATAACTCTTTTGCTTGATACTCGTGGATATCCACTGCATATTCCCTTTAAATTTAAATGAGCGAGGGGTTTTAATAGCTATCTGAAAATGCGCCGGGTTAGCTATTTATTTGCCACGCACCTGAATAGCTTCGGCAACACTAACAATATTCTCTGCCATACGGGCTGATGCAGCATCAATCATACGGCCGTCCAGTGCTGCAGCACCTTTTCCTGCTTTTGCAGCGTCTTCGAGTGCAACCAGAATACGCTGGGCTTTATCCACTTCCTCGGGTTGTGGCGAAAACACCTGATGTGCCAGCTCAATCTGTGATGGATGAATTGCCCATTTACCTTCAACTCCTAAAGCAGCACCACGTTTTGCCGCCAGTAAATATCCATCCGGGTCTTTGAAATCACCAAATGGGCCATCAATAGCGCGTAACCCATAAGCACGACAGGCAACAATCATCCGTGACAGTGCAAAATGCCATTGATCACCAGGATAATCAGGATTCAAACCGCCAATATTCACAGTGCGTGCACGATTGCTTGCTGCATAATCAGCAACTCCAAAATGCAATGCCTCAAGTCGTCCTCTTGATGCGGCAATGGTTTCAACATTTGCCATTCCGATTGCAGTTTCAATCAGTGCTTCCAGACCAATTCGATGTTCTATGTTTTTGGCTTCCTCGATTTGGGTAAGCATGGCATCGACCATATACAAATCAGCCGCAACACCAACTTTAGGAATCAGAATCGTATCCAGATACTTGCCAGCCTGCTCGACAACATCCACCACATCACGATACATATAGTGTGTATCGATGCTGTTAATACGGACAGAAATAGTAATCCCTTTGGCTTTCCAATCAATATCTTTAAGCGCCTGAATAATGTTTTTACGCGCTTGTAGCTTATCATCCGGAGCAACTGCATCTTCCAGATCAAGAAAGACAAAATCAACGCCACTATTGGCTGCTTTCTCAATCATGCCTGGGTTAGAACCGGGAACCGCTAATTCGCTGCGTTGAACGCGTGATTTTACTGTCTTGTATTGTGTCAAACTCATACTTTATAGATGTTCACTTAGAATTGGAGATTTACAAAAAAGCCCGAGAATCAGGTTTAATCCAAATGACTCGAGGTTACAACAAGGAATCAGCTAATAACGGGACATCATGAAGCTGATGCAGCCGAGCATTTTCAGGTTACTAAGCACAAAAGTCAAATTATGCTTCTCCATTAAGCCCGAGAAATCTATGTTTACAGGCTTGGAGACAACAAACTTCACTGAAAAACTGGCGTCGTTGACCTCAAAAAATGAATATTATACTCTTCGCACATGAAATTTTAGCATTTAGGGTGCATGATTTTTTGTGGAGAGCAAGGCGGAAAATCTTAGCTGTAGTCGTTCTACAGTAAGGTTTTCCAACACAGCTATCCGCGAAAAAGCGTGCGCACTGGATGCTAAAATTTCATGTACGGAGAGTATATAATGCATCTCACAAACATCAACATTGTCGAAATGAACCATAGTAACGAATTGATAACTGTCAAACTGGATTCTAAATGGACAGAGATTCAATCAAAAAAGGGTAAAAAGCGAGTGGCAAACATCAACAAAATCGCAATCACAATCTAAAGCTATCCTCATGTTCTAGAAACCACTGATAAGTCTTTGCGAGGCCAGTTGTCAGATCAATATCATACTTCCAACCCAGTTTCGCCAGTCTCTCCACATCCATTAATTTTCTCGGCGTACCATCAGGTTTGCTTGCATCAAACACAATATCACCCTGATACCCTACAACAGAAGCCATGGTTTCAGCCAATTGTCGAATAGTACAATCGACACCAGTCCCAACATTGATGTGCGACAGCATTGGTTTGGTATGCTCTTCATAGACAGATTCATCAAGTCTCATCACATAAACAGATGCAGCTGCCATATCATCCACATGCAAAAATTCACGCATCGGTTTCCCTGAGCCCCACACAACAACTTCAGGCGTATTACTTAATCGTGCTTCGTGAAAACGACGCATCAATGCAGGAATGACATGAGAGTTTTCAGAGTGAAAGTTATCATTTTCACCGTAAAGGTTAGTTGGCATTACGCTGCGGTAATCTACATCATATTGGCGATTGTAGGATTCACACATTTTAATGCCCGCAATTTTGGCAATGGCATAAGGCTCATTTGTTGGTTCAAGTATGCCTGTCAATAATGCGCCTTCTTGCATTGGTTGCTCCGCTAATTGCGGATAAATACAAGATGAGCCCAAAAACAATAATTTCTCTACACCAGTCGTGTAAGCAGAATGAATGACATTATTCTGAATCATTAAATTCTGATAGATAAATTCGGCAGGGTACTGGTTATTTGCCCAGATACCACCAACCTTGGCAGCAGCCAGATAAACCTGATCAAAACGGTATTGATTAAAGAAATTCTTAACCGCTGCCTGGTTGATCAAATCCAATTCAGCATGACCCGCTGTGATAATTTCCACGCTATTGTCTTTGGCAAGTTGACGACAAATTGCAGAACCCACCATGCCTTTATGACCCGCAACAAAAATCAGCATGACTATTCCTTCCTCAACGCAACGTTATAACCACTGTTTTTTAATAGTGCAAAGCGTTTTGCACTATCCAGATCATGAGCAACCATTTCTTTGACCATTTGATCCAACGTAATTTTTGGCACCCATCCTAACTTCTCTTTCGCTTTGGTTGGATCACCAAGCAGAGTTTCAACTTCTGCTGGACGAAAGTATTTAGGATCGATTGCCACAATCACATCGCCCACTTTAAGCGCAGGCGCATTATTACCTTCAATAGCAGCGACTGTGCCGACTTCTTTAACATCCTCACCTTTCCAACTTAGTGTCAATCCAAGCTGTTTGGCAGTCATTTCAACAAACTGGCGTACAGAATACTGAACACCTGTCGCTATCACAAAATCATCTGGTTGCTCTTGTTGTAGCATCAACCACTGCATCTCGACATAATCTTTGGCATGGCCCCAATCGCGTAAACTATCCATATTACCTAAATAAAGGCACGTTTCTGAACCTTGGGCAATATTGCTCATAGCACGTGTGATTTTGCGAGTAACAAAGGTTTCGCCACGACGCGGAGACTCATGATTAAACAGAATACCATTGCAGGCATACAATCCATAAGCCTCACGGTAGTTTACCGTAATCCAGTAAGCATACATTTTAGCCACCGCATAAGGGGAGCGTGGATAAAATGGCGTCGTTTCTTTTTGTGGAGTTTCCTGAACTAATCCGTACAGTTCAGAAGTCGATGCCTGATAAAAACGGGTTTTCTTTTCCAGACCCAAAAAACGAATCGCCTCTAACAAGCGCAGTGTGCCAATTGCATCAACATCTGCTGTATATTCTGGAGATTCAAATGAAACAGCCACATGGGATTGTGCTCCCAAGTTGTACACTTCGTCAGGCTGAACTTCTTGTAAAATACGTGTTAGATTTGAACTATCAGTTAAATCTCCATAATGCAGGGCAAACCTAACATCAGTTTGGTGCTGATCCTGATAAATATGGTCGATACGTTCAGTGTTGAAAGATGATGCACGGCGCTTAATGCCATGTACTTCATAGCCTTTCTCTAATAACAACTCAGCCAGATACGAGCCGTCCTGACCGGTAATACCGGTGATTAATGCTACTTTAGGCACTAAAATACTCCTTAAGGTCTAGATTTAAACTAAGATCAAAATTCTACATAAAAAAATTCTACATAAAATGGAAAGGTTTCGCAGAAAATGATTATTAGTATCATAACTCAAGACACTAAAAATCTATTCGAAATGTCTTCATAAACCCCAAATGAACACAAGACTGCTTCTAACTAAAAAACTGGTAAATTGAAGTTGCAGAGTTTTTTCAACAAGCATACCTTGAAATTAACACCAGTTTGTAAGAGTATATGGCAACCAATAAACGTATAACAACTACTTTTCCAAAAAAAAACAACCTAAAATCGCACTTACCTCAAAGGTAAGCAATCACAATTCAATTAATCCCAAGCAAATAATACAATGAATATAGCAATGATTGGCTCCGGCTATGTTGGCCTTGTCTCTGGTTCCTGCTTCGCAGAATTCGGTGTTAATGTGACATGCATTGATATCGATGAGGCCAAAATTGAAAAACTTAACCAAGGTGATATCCCGATTTATGAGCCAGGTTTGTCTGAACTAGTCGCTAAAAATGTTAAGGAAGGTCGCTTACATTTTTCCACAGAGTTTAAAAAAGCTGTTAGCGCTGCTGATTTGGTGTTTATTGGTGTGGGGACACCGTCTCGGCGCGGTGACGGGTTTGCAGATTTAAAATACGTGTATGCCGCTGCAAAAGAAATTGCAAAACATCTAAGTGGCTATACTGTTATCGTCGACAAATCAACCGTACCGGTCGGTACTGCGCGAAATGTTGAAAGAATTGTCCACGAGGAAAACCCAAATGCTGATTTTGATATGGCTTCCAATCCAGAATTCTTACGCGAAGGTGCAGCACTATCAGACTTCATGAGACCTGATCGTGTGGTTATCGGAGTAGAAAGTGATCGCGCAGAAGCTCTCTTACGTGAACTCTACCGCCCTATCAATCTTATTGAGGCTCCAATCCTGATAACAGATCTAGAAAGTGCGGAATTAATCAAATACGCTGCAAACGCGTTTCTTGCCACCAAAATCAGTTTTATCAACGAAATCTCTACACTTTGCGAAGCTGTAGGTGCGGATGTCCATGCCGTTGCAAAAGGCATGGGGTTAGATGGTCGCATAGGCAGAAAATTCTTGCATGCTGGCCCAGGTTATGGCGGCTCGTGTTTCCCAAAAGACACCCAGGCTTTAGCGCGCATTGCGCAGGAAAACGGAGTATCTTGTCGTATCGTCGAAGCAGTCATTGAAGTCAATGCCGCACAAAAAGCGCGAATGATCCAGAAAATTCGCAAAGCATTAGGAGGCAATGAAGCAGGAAAAACCATTGCTGTCCTTGGCCTGACTTTCAAGCCAGAAACTGATGATATGCGGGATGCCCCATCATTATCGATACTTCCCGCACTAATAGAAAAAGGTGCAACAATCAAGGCTCACGATCCAGAAGGCATGGAAGAAGCCAAACACCAACTACCAGACACCGTTCAATTCTTTAACGATGTACATTCGACTGTTGAAGGAGCTGATGCAGTCGTTCTGTTGACGGAGTGGAATGCCTACCGAGCAATGGATCTAGCTGACATTAAACAGAAAATGTCTGGAAATGTTTTTATTGATCTAAGAAATGTATACGAACAAGATCAAATGCAAAAAGCAGGGTTTAAGTATGTGTGTGTTGGACGAACGCAACCACTATGCACTGAAAGTGCATAGTGGTTGCGAGAGGACTGAAAGTCCAAGATCCTTCTACTCAAGTATCATTTTCCCAGTATCTTTATTCGATGGGTGCCGATGATGCTCCAGATATTCCTGAACCATTTCAATTGAGTTTTGCTCGTTTGGTTTTGCGTGCCATGGTTGCCTCCGTTGATAACAGCGTAACCAAAACACAATATTGTAAATGTTTTAATGAATCAATATACTAGTTAAGCTATATCCCAGTTTCTGTTTAAATACAGCCAATAAAAATAGAGGAGTGGAAACAAAATTTCGCCTCCAAAGCCTTCCCGGTTCACGCAACAATCTTGGCAACCACTCCAATCCCAGTTTACAAACCCACTCTGGAGCACGCTTTTTTGAACCAGAATAAAAATCAAAGACAGCACCAATCGCACCAATAAAATTAACGTTCAGTTTATCCTTATTCTGATATATCCATTTTTCTTGCTTAGGTGCAGTCATTCCAACCCACAAAACATGTGGCTGCACGGTATTTATTGCTTCAACCATTGCCAGATCGTCTTGATTGCTAAACTCCGACTTAAAGGGTGGAGAATAAGTCCCACATACTTCAACTTGAGGAAAATCTTGATTAACTCTAGCCACCAGACTTCTTAAAACTTCATCAGTTGAGCCAAGGAAAAATATTTTAATATTATCCTGTTGGTTGCACAGATTATTCAGGGCTATAAAAAAGTCATTTCCAGCAACTCTTTCAGGCATATGTAGTTTTAGAACTTTAGCGGCTAACAGTATACCAGTACCATCTGGTAATAGAATATCAGCATTATTCAATGCTTTATTAAACAAACCATCTGTAAGTGATTGAACCAATGAGTGAGGATTAGCACAAGCCATGTACTTACTTTTCTGATTTTTTAGTATAAAATCCATAGCAATATGAGTATCGTGCATCAATCCTATGTTACTTATTTGAAAACCCAAAATATTAACTGCATTCATGTTATTATGGCTTTAAATCAGTCTAAAGCATCTCTATATGCTTGATACACTTGCGCGAGGACTTGCATTGGCGTATATTCAGAAACAGCATCCAAACAAGGCTTTCCTCGATAAGAATTAATGTTATCCAGACAGTCCGTTACAGCTTGTGTAAAATCATCAACACTAAAACTTTTGGCAATCTGTCCATTATTACCGGGTTTTACGATTTTTTTAACTTCACCAACATCAGTTGTAGCAACAGGCACCCCGCAGCCGAGGGCCTCTACAATACAGCGTGGCATACCTTCATAATCAGATGATAAAACCAGAAGATCACTGCCTCTCAAGTACTCGGCAACCAAATCATTTGGTATAAGACCCACAATTGTTACATGTTTTTTAAGACCCAGTTGATCAATCAGGTTTTCAATCTCTTTACGTAAGGTTCCATCTCCAATCATTAGTAAATGAATATTATGAGAAGATTGTACCAACTGGTGCATTGATTTTAACAATCGTTGCGGATTTTTTTGTGTATCTATCCTGCCAATAGATAATAGAACTTTAATACTATTATCTATATTATATCTAGAATTAATTTTTTGTCTGATCTGTAAGCGCTGCTCATATGTGGGCAAATAGAATATATCAGGATTCATCCAAGTAGGTAAAAACCTAAATTTATCTGATGAATCAGGATATCGTTTTTTGTACCCCCGTACACCTTGCTGGTGCACACAAAAAACAGACTTGAATTTTGGTATCAACCAGTCTTCCATTTTGAAATACAATTGCGGGAAATATTTCCAACGTATATCAGATTTTTCATCTTCAATTACTGACATATTTTGATGGATAAAAACAAATTTAGGTTTTGTTGAACTGATAAACGGTAATACTGGCTCTAAACGATGAAACTGCAAGATATCAAACTCATGTTTAGGCCTCTTGGCTAACAGAGGAAACAGATGTCTAATCGTAGCAGGAATTTTAGGCTGTTCCTTTGGATTATCTATAAAATAGACTGGATAAAATTTGAATTTTCTGCCACTCAGATCACAGGCAGTCCAACTGCCAACAGGTCTTTCTTTAGAGTCTGTAGTCGCTCCTAGCAGTGAAAACTCAAAATCCTCTGGCGCGGATCTGATAATATCTCTTATACAGGTATCTATACCTCCAGGGATAACACCCATAGGATCAGCAGGATACACTATAGTAACTTTAATCATGTGTGAAGTAATTTATTATCTTTGAATTTAAGCAAGTAGGATAAATTATTAAAATATATGTTATTAGAGATTATAATGTAGCCCTATTGAGCTTTTATTTGATATTTTCTTAGCAGGAACTCCAGCAATGGTAATGTCAGATTCAGAAAATGATTTATTAACAACAGAATTAGCGCCAATAGCTATATTGTCTGCTATTGATATTGCTCCATATATTTTAACACCTGGACCAATATAGCAATTATCACCAATAGTTGGAGAAAGGCTTCCTTGTCCTGCCTGAGATCCAATATTTACGCATACATGTAACCTGCAATTTGATCCTATTTTTACTTCTTTATTAACGACAATAGTTCCTCGATGGGCTATTGATAAACCAGGACCGAAAACGTTTATGGGAATTGTAAAACCTAGCTTAGTGCTTAATCGATTATAACGAAATTTAGTCACCAATAAAAGCAGTCTGTTTTTTTTACAGTTTGTAATATATTCAAGATTTCGCAACAATCTTTGAAATAACCAAATATCGTTATAGACGATATTTTTAATACTTTTATCACATCTCAATGACAACCTGTCTTCTTCAAGATAATGAATGTAGTCAACGTAGCTTTGTATCATGAGGTTAACAATAAATCACTATATAATATTTAGTCACTATATGATATGACCGTATAAAAAGGCAGATTAAGAATTACTTTCCGATAAAGACATAAACACCTCATTGTGTTCAATTATGAATCTGTTATCAGGTTGTGATACATAGTTTCATGCTCTGTAACATAGCGATCGAGGCTATAGTTATCGACAACGAACTTTTTTGCATAGTTAGCCAATTTACATGATGCCTCCTGATTATTTATGAGAAATAGAATCTTTTCAGCTGTCTCTTGGGCATCCTCAGGCTCAACTAACAAACCATTAACATGATCGATTACGACTTCATCAGTTCCACCACCTTTAGTAGCTATAATTGGTTTTCCTACAGCCATACCTTCGATAACAGCATTTGGCGACCCCTCTCCATATAATTTATTAGTAAGTAAAACAATAATATCTAATAACTGAATCAATTGATCAACGTCACTTCTAAATCCAGTGAAAATTACATTACTATCTATATCTAACTTGACCGCATAATCTTGCAATTGCTCCATACGAGCTCCAAGCCCTTCACCAACAATAATAAAGACAGTTTGAGGATATGAAAACAAGACGATCTTAGCTGCATCAAGCAATGTTTTGTGATCTTTTTTTTCAGATAAAGTAGCAACCATTCCTATTTTTATTTCCCATTGGGCTAGAGATAATTCGTTAACAATTTCTTTTTGAATCTTATCACTTGGTCTGAAACGAGAAAAATCAACACCATTATAAACAACACGGAATTTTGGACGCATTTTTTTAAATCGATTTTTAAATCCTACTAGCGAATTAGAAACAAGATAATCTGATCTGGCGGAGATTATTCTGCTACATAACCAAAACTTCCAGTTTTCATCCTTTGCTGTTCTCAGCGCTGAACATATTATAGGTATATTGGTATTCATTGACACCAATATACCTATAATACTACCCAGATTTAAAAATGTGTGAATAACATTTATCTTAAGTTTTTTTGTTAATTCAATTGTTTTAAATACAGGCGACAGGTCATATTTACTCTTTCTACGAAAACAATGTATTGTGACGTTACAGTCATCAAGGATTTGTTGATAACCATCTATATTTACTTCATTTACGATCAAATATATATTATATATTGATTTATCTAGCCCTTTTATTAGCTCTACAAGCTGGCGCTCAGCACCTCCAGGGCGCAAAGAAGAAATAATAAATAATATATTCATGTAGAATTACAATCAAATCAGCCGAGAAATTAAATTTGTTTTATCTCTAAAATAATTTTATATTCATAATTCTGGGCTGTATTCATGAAATAAACCAATTTAAACCACAATATAATCAGATTTGATGAAAACAATATTAACAAGTATTAACGCACTAACAATAATCAGCGTATCTTTGAAATAATTATTCTGTGTTTTCCACTTTCTATGCGATCAAAATCATCAACTTTTTCAAATTTTACAACCAACTCATCGCCGCATTTAGACTTTATTTTAGAAGTAAAGAGCTCTACTTCATCACTAGTTAAGTGGTTTTTAGCTTGATATTTTATGACAATAAGATTATTTTCTATTTGATAAATCTGAAATTTAACTATATCACCAATAGATCTCATTAAGAGCGTCCAGTAGGTGCCTCCAATTCTGTTACCGTTAGGTGCAAAAACTACATCCAGAGAACGTCCCTCCAGTTGTGTAATGCAAATATTTCTCTGTTGAGATATAGAATTTGTTACCCATGCAGCACGATCACCAACCATATAACGAATTAAAGGCATACCATAATTGTTAAGATCTGTAATCACAAGCTCACCAACTTCACCTTCATTACAAGGATGACCATCTTGATTTAGCACTTCAACAAAAACATGATCTTCGTGGACAGGCATTACACCCACATTTGAATCCTCCTGTGCAACACAACCAAATTCACGACATCCATAACGATTATATACTTTAACATTAAAAGTGCTTTCAAAAAGCTCACGTTGATAGGGATAGAGCATCTCAGCAGAAGTGATAATTGCTTTTAATGAGGATATATTTTTTCCATTGTCTTTACAATAACGAGCAAATACCTCCAATGGCCCAGGGTAGGAAGTCAACAACTTAGGTTTGAATTTATTTAATTTCTCAATATAATTTGACAGGTCTTGCTCAGTCATATCATAAGAAGACAGCATAAGTCTTCGAGCCAATCGACTCTGGATCCATCCTCTTATACTACTACTTTGGCTTATATCTATTTTTGCACCCCAAAGAAGTGACTCTTTGTCACCACGCTCGATTCCTATTTGGCGATATGTTCTATTAACTATTGCAGCGCGATATGCATAAGACCTGATATCCGTTTTAAAACGGAAGTTATGACCAGAAGATCCACTTGTACTATTATCAAAAAGTACATTTGATGATAAATCATCAGATATGAACCGATGAAAGTCATTGGATATTATTGACTTACTGATTATAGGCAACAAATAAATACTATCCCAGCTAAGATTTTTAGAATCAGAAACACCAGCTTTTAATAAAATATTTTTATAATAAGGTACATTATGATAAACATATTGAAGTAATGTACAAATTTTAAGATTCTTATGTTTGACATATTCTGTATTTGAGAGTGACTCAATATAATGCACTTGTTTTTCGGCCTGCATAAACCCATCATTTTTAGCAAAATGATACCCAGGGTATATAATATTCTTATACAAAAATTTATATATATCCATATGCTATTTTATTATATACTTTAATATTTGATAAAGTCTTAGAAAAAGTTTGTATATAAGTGAATTCTGATGCGCTCCAATTTTCAACAACATGTATAGAGCACCACCTTTGCCACAGTTGTTTGACAGTAAATAGACTGTATTGCTTGATCCAATACGCTTGATGTGCTCAGGGGTTGATTGAAACCGATTTCTATACGTACTTATATCTTGAGATCCTAGCGTCCAGGATTTATAACCGAGATCTCTAGCTATATTCCAGACATTTGAATCATTACCTCCACCAGGCCAACAAATAAAGTCAACAGGTTTTTGAAGATTGTGCTCAATTTTATTTTTTGACTCATTAAGTTCATGATGAACCCGTTCTAATCTCTCAGAGTTAGATTCATAAGAACCGGGCACACTTCCATTATACCAAGTATGTATCTGCTGTTCTAAGATAATCTTCCAGTTATATTTGTTACCATTTTTAATCACGCGCTCATTTATAAATACTGTAAGTTTGTTGACAGCAGCAGCATCTGGAAAAAAACGATTTACAATTAGTGATTTTTCATGCTCAAAAATTGGAGTGCCTGTGGGTACATAGGAAGATTGATCTTCAGTAAGATAATAAGGCTTCTTATCTGGCCGGTAATTCCAAGCCATCCAGGGAAAATTTTGTACAGAAGCGGATCGATAATAGTCTATTATATTTGGACCCTTATAATACCAGGTATGAGTTAATGAATGTGATTGGATATCAATTACGCCAGACTCTTGCATAATTCGCATTTCAGACCATGAAAGAAATCCTGGTATACTTAATTTTTCTGGATCAACGTGACCCATCCAAACATCATCTAGATTGGGACGTACAATGTCACGTGGATCTACAAAATCAGGATTAACATATATGGTGCCCTTAAAACCATATTTTTTAAGCAATGGATAAACATATACCCAATTATCAAGATAACCATCATCAAATGTCAGAAAAATAGAGTTTAAAGGTAATAATTTGTTTCCAGACATGTAGTCATATAATTGGTGCCAATCAATGCTATTAAAGCTTCTATGTTTAAGTAATTTTAACTTATTCTCGAAGCTGTCTATGGATTCTGAAACATAAGACCAAACCCATGGATAGCTTTCAAGACCTACAGAATGAAACATAATAGAGGGAACTATAGTTTTATCTCGAAATAACATATTCAATTATTCTGTAATTCATGCAAATATAATGTCTCTAAACGCTTGCAAACAGATTCAATTGAGTAGTCAGAATTCACTCGCTTCGAAGCATTCATACCTAATTGTTGTGCGAATTCAATGTTGTTGATTAATTTTAAAATGGCCTCTGCAATTAAATGAGGTTGTTTACTGTCAACAAGTAGTGCTTCGTGATCTTCTTCAACTGTTTCTGGTATTCCCCCGACATTAGTTGCAACTATTGGCAAACCAACAGCCATAGCTTCCAATAAGCTCATTGGCTGACCTTCTGTTACAGATGTCATTACATAGATTGTCGATTCTTCAAGCCATTGATTTACATTATCAATATTACCAACTAATTTGACATACTCTTGCAATGATTTGTTTAAGATACTCGATTGTAATTTTTTCATAAGGGGTCCATCACCCAAAATAGTTAACTCAAATTTATCAAAACTTTCTAACAAAATCTCCATGGCTTTAATCAAGGTGATATAATCTTTTGCAGGAACCAAACGTCCAACAGCAATAATCTTTATTGTTTTGGGGAACGATCGTTTGAGATTTAATACTTTGACTTGCGTGCCATTAGGAATCAGCGTCAACTTATGTCGAGGAATATTATCTTCTTTGATGCGATTCATCATAATATCATTAGAAACGCAGATTCTAACTGAAACTAGTGGTGTTAGTAGCCATCTCTCGATTAAATTGTGTATTCTATGCTTCCAAGGGTTAAGACCATGTTCAGACGTAATTATTACGGGAACTCTAGCTAATTTTGCAGCAACCACTCCATAAACACTGGACCAAAACATATGTGTATGCACAACATTAATGTTTTCTTTTTTAATATAAAGTATTAATTTTATTATATAGTAAGGAAGGTATCGTAACCGAGCAGATATTCTATGGACAACGACACCCTTATCGAGGAGACATGACAAATCCTCGCAAGAAGCTGATGATAGCAAAATAATATATTTACGATCTGATTGCAATGTATTAAGAACATTAATACACTGTTTTTCTGCTCCACCTACACGCAGAGACCCTATTATGTAGCATACATTTAATGGAATTTTATATTGATTCATTTTATAACCATTAAGTGATTTCTTAATCGATACCGATATCTAATGATATTACAATAAGCCATTGTTATACCAGCATAAATCCAGACAAAAAACCACGTTATATATAAATTCACGAACAATAGACCAGTTAGCAACGCAATAATACCAGCTGCTAGACCAGAGATAATAATTGTGTCATGTCTGGAATGACAATACTTTCTTGTTTTAGAAACAAAAACAAAAATGGTATACCATAAATACATAAAAAGTGCCGCCCCTATAAGACCCATACCAACCAAGTATTCAAGCAGTGTGTTATGAATAGCCGCTCCTGTTGTACTTTTGAATGCTGTCCATCCATTACCGAATATCGGTGAATCAAGCCACATCTTATAACCAACATCCCAAAGGTATGTTCTTCCTGCACTGGCCTCCTGAAAATCTATAGTATTGTTTCCAATAAATGAAAATCTATCAAGAATAAGATCAGTGTATTTAGTCGGCAAAACAAACCAACCGACTAACGAACCCATAGGTAATGAGATGGACATCAGAAGCTTTTGTTCAATTTTAAGATTATCTTTTGCCATCCAAATAAAAACAAGCAAACCTACACATAATGAAACAATACCACCACGCGAAGATGTCATTACAATTGCAGAAAAACAGAATATCGCACAAGAAATTGATACAAATCTATTCATATTTCCAACAAGACAGATAGAGATAATAAATGGAGTATACAACGCAATAATCAAAGCAGTTTGATTAGGCTCACCAAATGCCCCCAAAGGCCTATTAGTTTCCACCAAATCAAAACCAAATATACTTACAGCATTAGTAGCAGCATCAATAAATGTTAGAAAAGCTGCAACACCTATGATTATAACCAACAGTTGCAACATAAACCTACTTTCATTTATGTTTAGGGTATAGTAGAAATAAACAATATAAAACAACAGCCCATCAAGTAAAACACTTTTTATGCTTATTAACGCATCAACATAACTAAATTTTTCATTCTCATTTATATAAGGAATTGATAATGATAACAATGAAAGAAAAATTAGAGTTATATATATATTGCGCGTCTTACGCATAATAAAATGTGGTTTTATTTTACTCACATGAAAATGATTATAGGTCAAGGTTATAAACAGAGTGTATATGACAACATTCTTAAAGCTTAACCCCTGTATTATTACACTCTCCAAACGTATTCCTGTTTCTAGAATAAGCTCTATCATAAGCAATGATAGACAAATAGTGTATTTATTCAATTTATGATTTTCTCTTAAGTAAGATAACTGTTGTATGTGCTTTCATTGACATTTTATTCTTTGCTCGTAGTTCTTTGTATCGTAACTCACCATTCAGTTTCATATCCAATATAACAACATTCTCCGAAACCACCGGGATATCATTTACTTCAGTATTTAATGGATTAACATATACATATCCAGTTTTAAACTCTCTGAAATAAATATCCTTATTCTTCTCACTAACAGGTATTGCTACTCCTTGTGCCTTCCCTAGATTTAAATTACTATATACATCGAACCATGAAATACGCTTATAGTCTCCGTGCTTATTCCTATCATAATCAAAGCCAAACAGTGTATACGGTGCAGTCTCACGCTTTGCTAACAAATACGAACCCAATGAATACCAATAGATCTGTTCGAAACTAACCGAATTCCCGTTTGAACTAACTCCCTTTTCATCAGGTTTTAAGCCAGTATGGCTTAAAAATGCAACTGATGAATTTTTTATTTTGCTTGGTAAAAGTACTTGACGCAACCATTCTTCATGCGAATAAAATTGCACGTCACCAGCACCCCAACTTACTGAAAATGCACCTTCATCAAACACAATATCTGGCGGATGATGACTTTTATCTAATTCAAGCCATGCCTTCTCACCGTCAATGAGTCTTGAATTTGTTCTATTTGGCATAACCATTTGTTGGTTTTGATTAAGCTTCGCTGTTGCATAATTTAAAAAACCATTTAAAGCAGTGTCGAATGACTTAGCATCAGAGTATTTATTAGGTTTATTTAGCAGCAGTTTATTTACAATATTAATTTTGGCTGTTGCACAATTATCAATCATTATTCCATCTGCTTTCCATGGTTTTTTGACTATATCTTCAATTGTAGATTCAACCCAATATTCTTTAAATTCTTTATTTCCATAATCGAGTAGATAACTATGTTCATTCAGCTTATTTTTTAGCCTTACACCTAAATCGTTAGTTAAAAACCACTCCTTATTTTGGCTAACACTGCCAGAGTGATTACCTCTTGAAATATTTAGTCTCCCTATATTATTGAGAAAGTATGGCTTCTGCTTGTCCGTATTATCCGAAACTTCTGCACCATTTTGATATAAAAGTATTTTTATATCATTGTTTACCTTTTTTAATTCTTTCCATGTATTATTATTTACATTTTTATAGCGAAAACGATCAAAAACAATTAAATCAAATTTTGATAATAATTCTATATCTTTATTTTTAATAGCATCGCCACCACCAAGATATATTAAAAAACTACTTACAAATCTCATAGAAGATGTTGCTTTTGATGTTATCGCGTGACTTTCATATGGGATGGCTAAAACCATCAACACCAATATCATATAATATTTACTAACCATTCATCCTGCTCCACCCTGCGATCCTCAGCACCAATAATGCATCAGAAAATTGATTTATTCGTGATGGCAATATACGATTTATTACCAACCTATAATCTTTTAAATCTACTGAATTAATGAACAATATAATGTAAATTGTCATTGAAACTACAGAAGCAATTATGGGCCCTACAATTGCTGATTCAATATTATTTATAACCAAATTTCCAGCATATAATGAAATTGCCATATTTACAATACATATCACAGTTCGACTGACTGGAAATTCAGCTTCAAAATTACTTTTTAATAGATAGTACCCAAATATACTTGAACCAATTGCGCTAACAATCGGCGCTAACGCTACTAAGGGTAATTGATCATTTACTGCTGATATCACCGAGAATGGAATCAAAATAACAAGATCAACTAATGTCAACTTTAACCTTGATAAGGCTGAGCAAGAAACAAGAACGACTCTACCTATAATTGTAACACGAATAATTTCAGGCAATACCTTAATACATAATATCGCTGCAGGAATACTTGCGGAACCATAGCGATCACCAGATATTAAGTATATATACATAGGGACGAGGCAAGTACAAACAATAACTATAGGAGTGATTACATAGAGAGCAACTTTTACCAATACACTAAATATTTCTTTTAGTGACTGCAGGGATTCACCTGCTTTTTTTGATAACTCTGGAGTTAGCACAGCATCTATCTGCACAACAAACGACCACATCATTTCACCGAGTCTTTGAGCCACAAAATAAATTCCCAGTGCTTCTGTACCCATAAAAGATACTATAACTATCTGGTCTCCCTGTCTTCTAAGTAGCATCAATCCGCTTTCAATATAATATGGCCATGATTCAGAAAAAATTGACAAAAATGTAATTTCATTTGAACATATATTATTTTTTACTAAACTCCCCAACATGAACCTAGTTATTACACAAGAGATCACAGAAACACAAGCCATTGCAACAGCAATTCCATCAGCTTTTAAATTATCATACAAACATATAATTAGCAGCGGTAATAGTATTGTTTTAACAACCAACAAAACAGCTAGTTTTTTTACTTTTTTTGCTGCTGTCAATATCTCTCTTTGCGTTGCATTCATACATTCAAATGCTGCACCAATTGAAAAACCAACGATACCAATGACAGTCAACAAATCAAGCTCACTTGATACCGTGTAATGTTTAGAGACTATAAAAAATACAACCCCAAATATAACCCCTGAAATATATGCTATTAATAGTATTTTATTAATAAGTATTTTCGCTTTTTTCGGATCCGAATACAGCAGTTCAGGCACTGTCTTCATTATATAAGCTTGCACACCAAAACCAAGAACCACATGCGAAAGATTTGTTACCAAATAGTATAGCGGTATTATCGCAATTTCTGATGCATCAAACGTTCTTGCATAATAGCCTAGAGCAACAAATGTTATTATTTTCTGAACAAAAGTCCCACTACATAATATCCAAATATTTTTTATTATCTCTGAATGCACGACCTACTCTTATCTATTTTAATATAAATTAATTTATAAATGTATTTTGGATTACACAGAATCACACTTCGATATATTTTAGTTAACTAACACAGTATTTATTCCAATCTATACTTGCCTTCGTTTGCATGATACCATTCATATGTTTTTGGATCCCATGATCAAGTTCCGTTTTAGCCTCCCAACTCTTACTATGCAAGCAGCTTACTCCATTAGCTTAAGAGGAGCGCCATCAGGCTTGGATGCATCAAAGACTAAAGCCCCCATATATCCAACTATCTTTAGTACCAATTCTGCTAATTCCTTGATACTTACATCTATCCCCGTCCCTACATTAACAATATTTTCACCTGAATATGCCTCCATAAGATAGATAGATGCATCTGTCATGTCATCTAATAAAGGAACTCTCTTTTAGGTTTGCCTATCCACACAGATTGTTACTAATTTTTATTGGGTTATTTTTGCATCATGAAATTTTCTTAACAGTGCTGGTAACACATGAGAATTTTGTAAATTAAAATTATCGCCTGGTCCAAATAAGTTAGTTGGCATTAGGTTGATTGCGTCAAATCCATATTGTCTGAGATACACCTGACACAATTTTATTCCGATCTTTGTAACTGCATACCATTCGTTCGTTGGCTCTAATTCTCCGGTTAGCCACACACTCTTCCTTTAATGGTTGTGAGCCATTTTAGGATAGATGCAGGATGAACCCAAGAATACAAATTTTTGCACTCCAGCCCGGTACACTTCCATTAATCAGATTGTTTTGTATAGTTAGATTGTCATAGAGAAATTCTGCTGGATAGCTACTATTAGCTTGAATGCCATCAACTTTGGCTGCTGTATCAATGACGATATTAGGTTTTTCTTGTTTATAAAACGGATTAACAGCATCTATCTGCATCAACTCCAGCTCTTCACGTTTTGCATGATAAGGTTGCTGTACCCTTTGTTTTGGAGATACCTAACCATGGCAGATCCTACTAACCCCCTGTGACCAACGACATATATTTTTGATTATTTATTAATGTTTGCTAGCATAATTTTAACTTCTATGATTTTGCTTTATTCAGTGGTGAATAAGAAGGTTTTTCATACACAATATTTAATTCTATAAACCGATGAATACGGGTTGATTTTGACAACCATAATTTTTTATATAATCCTAATATACTGATACGGTACAACAAAAGAAGAGTTACGTTACCAGCTTGCTCTAAAGAACAGAATACATTATGACAATAATCAACTACCACGTTTATAAAACGTGGTTTGAATTCGGCCTATAAGGCCGTCCTCAGCAAAACCCCAAGGGCCTTGCTGAAGTAAGTCTAAGCTGTTCCCACTATTTTTAGTGTTTATTGGTCGTCTTGGTATTTAACATACTTTCTGATCATTTCTGCATCCATACCTACGGTATCCACACAATACCCTGCTGCCCAAAAATGGTTGCCCCAATATCGTTTTGATCGCAAACTTGGAAATTTCTGAAATGCTTGAATAGCCGTTTTTCCCTTTATCTTCCCCACCAAAAATGAAATTGAAATTTTAGGTGGAACCTTTACGAGTCAATGGACAGGATCTGACTGAACATTTAATTCAATCACTTCACATCCTGATCGCTTGGTATGTGCATAAATGCTCTGGTATACAAATTTTCCAATGTCACCTTTTAAAATTCGATACCGATATTTTGGCACAAAAACAATGTGATACTGGCAAAACCATATGACATGTGATAATTTTTGAAATCTGCTCATTTGTTTTCTCCTAATTGAATTGCAGGAACAACTCAACTAAGAAATACACTTGGGCAGATCTTTACGCAAAGCTTTTTTTACCCCCGCCCACAGGGCGCGGTTATCTAAGTTGTAATATATAACCACGTATTATCAGAACAACCAATCATATGAAACGAATAAAAGTAGTTTACTATATTAAAATACTCTAGATAATACTCCATATATCCAGTCATTATTGATGCAACAATTACTATTTTTACTAATTGTGACATCAATTATCAGTAAGCCTTGAGCAAAATAATTCTACCACATAAAAACAGCCATTCTCTCTCACCTTTTCTATTTAAAATCATGTAATCATTATCTTAATCTAGTTGAAACCATATATCAGTCACTTACAAAAAATCGTACTGAATAAGTTTGGTCGCTGGCGTGAACCTTCATCCATCAATGCGTGAAACAGGTACACAGTGAACAATACACCTGCTTTCCCAATTGAAGAGGAACAAAAAGATAAGGCAGTTGACAATATTGTCTCACACAAGTTGCAAACATAGTCGCCCATAAATCTCAGGTAAACATTCTTATGATTCTATAATCTGTCTCAAGAGGCAGGTCGACTACTTCCCTCCTTTAATCCCGCTGTTGTGCTTTTTTTTCATTCGCTCGTTCTTCTTTTTGACTTGGTTATATCGCTATTATAAACACTTCGTTCTGGTTAAATCGCTACATCAGAAACTCTTTCAACTTTCAGTAGACACACGCATCCTCAGTTTAGTTTCGCTAGCTTGATTCTTATTTAGATTGATTTTTGCGATGTGTTTGGCACAAACATAGTTTTTTCATTCCTTGTGATGTCGATGACTTCTATCATTTCCGAACTGGTCTACACTTAAATTGACAGCGCCAAGCTGGCATCAGCGAATAGTGCTTTAAAAAATCTGACGCCTGATTCTATTAAAAGACCTGCTTTGAAATCGATAAAACACGATTTCTTCGTAACTGAATTATAAAGATTATTGGTAATACCTATGGCAATTGAACCAGTTCATATCGAAAATCAACTTAAAGCCAGTTTGAATCTGCCACTTGACGCAGATGATGCTAAACAGCTGGTATTCGATCAATGGAAGTTTTTAAGTCGGCTTGCAGAACGCCGCTTTCCAAATGACGACAGTATGGCACAGGAAGCATTGTTATTCGTGCTGGAAAAATTAGAAGCTGGCAAATGGAAACGCGTCAGAGCCTGGGAAGGTCAAGGTGCTTTTCATACTTTTCTTGCCGTTTTAACAGCACGGCTGATGACAGATTATACGCGTTCTAAATATGGTCATCATCGGACACCCACCTGGATCAATCGTAAGAATGACTCGGTCTGGACCAAAGCTTATCAGCTTATAATTTTCCAAAAATATTCGCGTTTAGATGCCATAGAAATTCTCATGGCTTCATACCGTGGACGTGATCGCTGGTATTTTGAGGAAATGGTTGCTACTATTTTGGCAAAAAACAACCGTCCTGTACGTGCTATAGAATCGCAAGTGCCGATTGATGCGGTCGAGTATCTATCTGCCTTTCAATCACCAGACAACACTTCCGATATCAATCAAAAAGTGTTGTTGGAAGCTGTGATAGGGTATTTAAACAGTGATGAAAACTCTGAGGAAAATGAGAACCAAGAGGTACAGCGTTTGCTGTCTCTATTCAATATAGAATTAAGCCTTTCCGAAGAAGATAAGTTATTGTTAAAAATGAGATATTGCGACGGAATGACAATTTCGGCAATTACCAAAGCTCTCGACCTGAAAGGTGATATCTACAAACGCATCAACAAATTAATCAGGCACCTGACAAATGCGTGCACCCAAATGGGTGTACTGGACGATACAGCCTGAAATTTTAGGAGCAATACATGAATAATGTAGTTAACATCTCTGATAATGAGCGACTGGTTGCACTTTTTGGCTTAGCCGCAACACAAAAAAATAGTCAATCTCTTGCCTGCCCTTCTGATGAACAATTAGCCGAGCTAATTGATAACCAATTAGACCACAAGCAACGGACAATCATGCTCAATCACCTGAATCAATGCAATGATTGCTACCAGCTGTGGCTTGAAACTTCCACATTATTGCTTGAAGAAAAAGATCTGATAGAACTTGTTAATCTGGAATCTGTTCGGGCAACAGGAAGCTAGATTCATCAGGGTTTAGAATCCTCCAATGATGACAATTTGAGAATAATCCAGGCGCATTGCCAAACTGTTTCTGGAGGATAACTGTTGCAGCGGTATTACAGTTTCTAGTGTTTGATGAAAACACTCCGCTACTATCGATCATAAAACATTTTTGTAACTGTGATTTACAGAAACAACATGGAAACCATGACAGCTTCATTCAAGCTATCAACAACTCATCAATTTGACGAAACCGGGTATTCAGGCCAAGCGACTTTGCAACTGCTGCATTAACAACATAACCCTTGTAGGTATTGAAAGCAGTTAGTACAACAGCGTCATTTTTTAAACCTCCCATAATTCCAGCAACAAGCCTCTCGATATATGGCCACGTCGCTGTTGTCAATGCCAGAGTTGAAGTCCGTGGAAATGCTCCCGGCATATTGGTAACACAATAGTGAATCACCCCATGTAAAACAAAAACCGGATGGTCGTGAGATGTTGGTCTGGAAGTCTCAATACATCCGCCTTGGTCAATACTCACATCGACTATCACTGAGCCAGGCTGCATTGTCTTTACCATGGATTCACTGATAACAAAAGGCGCTTTTTGACCACGGCAGAGCACCGCACCAATCACCAAATCTGCATCAGCGATTACTGCACTGATGTTTCCAGTTGTGGATTCGATAAATTGAAGCTGAGGCGAAATCTGCTGTTTTAAAACTGTAATCCGTTCAGGAAACAATCCGGCAATGGTTACTTCTGCTCCCAAAGCACAAGCCACAGTTGCTGCGTGTTGCCCAACCACCCCATCTCCGACAACCAACACTTTTCCATGCCCTGCGCCCAACACACGACCAAGCTGTACACCTTTCCCACCATGTATTCGCGCCAAATAGTAACTACCCATTTGTGTCGCCATATTTCCAGCAATTGCGCTCATCGGTGCTAACAGTGGCAAACGTCCATGCTCATCTTCCAACGTTTCATAAGCAAGCGCGCTGATTTTACTATCAAGCAAAGCTTCAGTTAATACAGGATCTGTTCCGGCAAGATGCAAAAAGGTGAATAATATCTGACCTTGCAAAAAAGCATACTCTTCTGCCAACGGCT
Source organism: Methylococcales bacterium (assembly GCA_965224565.1). Classification (GTDB taxonomy): domain Bacteria; phylum Pseudomonadota; class Gammaproteobacteria; order Methylococcales; family DRLZ01; genus DRLZ01. The sequence goes on from CBDCZN010000002.1 coordinate 3,157,966, forward strand.
CTTTAACTTTGAGAACCAGATCAGCATCCCAAGTTTGAGCCGTATCGCACAATTCAGCTCCAGAACTATAATAATGGTCATTCGAAAAGCCAGAGCCAATACCAGCATTATTCTCGACTAAAACCCTGTGTCCTGATTGAGTAAGCTCTAGAGCATGATGTGGCGTGAAAGCAACCCGGTATTCCTGATTCTTTATTTCTTTAACAACACCGATATCCATTTCCTTTCTCACTGACATCAATTGTACACCCACTAATTTTACTTGTTTTACAGCTTATAATCAGCTAAGGGAGAGTCACTAAATTTCGATATAATGCTGGCATCCTTAAGATTGAGCATCGCAAACAATGAGTACTGAACAAGAATTACAGATACGTAGCGAATCCAAATGTGAATTATGCAGTGCGACAGAAAACCTGAATGTTTATGAAATACCACCAAATTCAAATGCTAACGCTGACCAATGCGTGCTGATTTGTGAGATCTGCCATCAACAAATTGACACTCCCGAAACAGTTGATGTCAATCATTGGCGATGTCTAAACGACAGCATGTGGAGCCAAATACCAGCAGTACAAGTGATGGCATGGCGCATGTTGACCCGTCTAAGCAATGAACGTTGGCCTCAAGATTTACTTGATATGTTGTTTCTCGATGATAAAACCCTTGTCTGAGCGCAAGCCACAGACGAAGACAATCGTGACAACGATGCGGTGAAGCATATGGATAGTAATGGTGCAGCGCTCGAAACAGGCGACACAATCACACTCATCAAAGATTTAAATGTCAAAGGTGCCAATACCAATTCCAATTCCAATTCCAATTCCAATATATTTATCATTAAACAATATTGAGTTACAATAACAATTTAATGTTAATTATGAAAAGGAGGACGTCATCGGACGACAAAGACACCTACCAGAATCCATGGCGGAGATCGATTTTACATCTCTGGCCAGAACGGAAGCCCATGCGTCCACACGGATTCGATTTCTTGGGATGACACACCTGAATAATGGATACACTTATCGTGAAGTTGCCCAATTTTTAGAGGTGCATTTAACCACAGTCCAAGGTTGGATCAGGCGATTTGCAGTTGATGGAATCGATGGGTTACGCGAGAGCCCACGCAGTGGGGCGACACGTAAACTCGCCGCGGATCAAGAAGAACAATTTAAAGCTGCGGTGATTGCATTGAGCGAGCAACGTGAAGGGGGCCGCATCACTGGGCACACGATTCGTGCGTTATTGGCGGAACAATTTGATGTGCATTGCTGCTTGAATAGCGTTTATCATCTGCTGCATCGTTTGGGCCTGGTCTGGATCACCGTGCGTTCCAGACACCCGCAACAGGATCAAGCGGTTCAAGACGCGTTTAAAAAAACTTCGCCGACCAGATTTTAAGCGTGCTACCCAAGGCAGTGTCCTTTGATCAGGTTGACATTTGGTTTCAAGATGAAGCCCGCGTTGGACAACGCGGGACACTCACGCGTATTTGGGCAGAGAAAGGGACACGACCGCGCGTGGTTCGACAACAACAGTTTACAGCCGCGTATGTGTTTGGTGCTGTGTGCCCTGGCAAGGACAGCGCCTATGCCTTAGTGATGCCGGATGCCAATACTGAGGCAATGCAGCATCACCTTGATGGGATAACTCAAATGGTCGAGACGGGGCGGCATGCGGTCATTGTGATTGATCGGGCGGCTTGGCACATGAGCAAGCAATTGAAGTGTCCAGCCAACCTATCACTGCTTCCATTACCCGCCTATTCGCCAGAGCTCAACCCGGTCGAACAAGTGTGGCAGCAACTTCGGGATAAATATTGGGCGAATCGCTGTTTTAAAGATTATGATGATATTGTGACGAGCTGTTGTGAGGCGTGGAACTCGTTTGTCAGCCAACCTGATGTGATTCGATGTCTCTGTTCTAGACAGTGGGCTATTTTAACATAAATATATATTGGGATTGGTATTATATCCATTTGCGATTAATTCACTGCATCACGAATACAAGACTTTAACATATTCTAGGTGAATTCAGTTTCAAAGTGCACCACCTAACATAGAGATTAGGACACCAAAGGCAGTTCTGTTATTTTGAGGTTTACGACAACTTCAAAAACAGGAGCTCCTGATGTCCTATACCCATCTTAACGCGCGAGACCGCATGTGTCTTTTTTATAATCATCAAGCTGGTGTGCCGCTTCGGGAGATTGGCAGAAAATTGAACCGATCACACACCACGCTTTCACGTGAACTCAGGCGCAATAAACGATTATTTAATTGTTATTGGGATGAAGCAGCGCAACAATTTGCAGACGCTAGAAAAGCAAAACCCCGCCATACAAAACGAGCGTCCAATGAGAAGCTCAAACAATATGTTTTGGGTAAGCTCAAAATTGGCTGGTCACCGGAAATTATCAGTAATCGATTAAAACGCGACTATCCACACAGCAAAAAGACCATGAGGCTGAGTCCGGAGGCAATTTATCAGTGGATATTCAACGATGCTGAACAACAAGGCACGCTCTACACGTATTTGGTTCGCAGCCACAAGAAGCGGCGGAAACAAAGACGATACGGCTCATTGAGGGGGAGCATACCAGGTCGTGTTGATATCAATGAGCGCCCATGTGCGGTTGAAAAAAGGCTGCGCTATGGCGATTGGGAAGGTGACACCATGGTTGGCCATAGGCATCAGGGCAGATTCGTTACGCATATTGAACGTAAGTCCCGATTTCTACTGTGCGGCAAAGCACAAGATGGTACAGCCAGTAATTTTAACCAAGTAAGTTTAAAGCTATTCAAATGCATTCCTCAAAGGTATCGCAAAACGATGACGTTAGATAATGGCAGTGAAAATAGCTTGTTCAGAGAGTTACAAGAAAAGCTCAAATTCAAGGTCTATTTTGCCAAGCCTTATGCAAGCTGGGAACGCGGTAGCAATGAAAACACCAATGGTTTAATTCGGCGATATTTTCCCAAAGGAACCAACTTCTTGAAGGTGACAGAATTTGAGCTTGAAAAAGCAGTCAATTTGCTTAATCATAGGCCTAGAAAATGCCTCAAATACAGAACACCTTTCGAGGTCTTTGATTCGATATCAGGTGGTGCTCTTGCAACTTGAATTCACCCTAATCTAGCAAATAATTAGGGTCGGAGTCATATTAAATCGTTTGACCCCGATTATTCAATATTACTGTCGAGTAGAATTACGGCGCACGCATGATTAGGCTGAAGACATTCACGTTTGTATCCGCTGTTTCCAGTTTCGTGGCTATTTGAACAACAACCCTGCATCACGTTTCCGTAAAGCCCTCCTCTCATCCCGGACGGTCGGATTTCCCGAGTCCGGTTGGCGACCAGTAATCATTTTGTTTTCTTCATCAGAGTGCCTTCCCAGTATCAATGGAGACTTAAGTGCACACTCACATACACCCCACATCAACGTGGTTTACGCTACAACTAGCCGAGGGCTCCGTTGTCCATTATTGATGAACACTGAGTTTCATTTTATGGTGTCGTCCCGTTGGCGATTACTTTGCCGAGAGCCCCTTTGCCTCATCCAGGTGTTACCCTTCCGAGAGTTACATGGCCTGTAACTTAAGCCGATATTACACCGACTATCATCGCTCATACTGGCTCATGCGCCAGACCTAAATCCTCTTTTGGCCTCGGTTTTACCCTTGCGCCATCAGTCTTCGCAGGTTGCTGTGCGCCCCTGCTGGAAGTCGGCCTTTCCCGACGTTATCTCCTTAATCTGTCTATAGGTGCTTGGACCCATACCCCGCCGCGCTTCTCTGGTGCTAATACTCGTTTCTTCCCAAAGAACATCGGCCTCACCCTAGGTCAGAGGAGTTCGGCGCACTAGAAGTGCCGTCATCATAACAATTTCTATGACGATAATATTTCGAGGCTGCAGTCATTCGCTAATGTTCAGGCTCCCATACTCGCTAGTCCCCCTGTTCCTACCGCTGTGATTCGTATCTCCATCACAAGGCAGCCGGGACGTTTACACCACGCAATGAACGTGTGGTTACCCAACACGAACTGTGGTATCGCTACGCATCTGAATCGAGTAATTGATGCGACGGGACTTGCACCCGCTAGATTAAGGCCTTGTCGGCCGCTACCCTGACCCTGATTATTCACGCATAGGCAGGCATTAAAGATTTACAAAATCTTGTCAAGGGTTGATCGATACTTTTTTCTCTGCTAAAAAAAAGACCATTGCACGTGAATTATAGCCAGAGGTGCACTTGAAGTATTTTTTATGGATGGCTTGTTTTTATGTCGTTGGTAATGGCTCTGGATATGAGCTGTCAGAATTATTTTGAAAAAAAACGAGGGTGTATGGGCGATAAAAAGAGGAATAGATATGGAGCATACAGAGAGCAATGTCTCTGGAACCACTGTTTTCGGCCTTATAGGCATCACATTTGTCGCGCTTAAACTAACTGGATATATTAACTGGTTCTGGTGGTGGGTAACTGTGCCATTCTGGGGTGTGTTTGCACTAATGGCGGGCAGTATACTTGCAACTTGTATTTTCATGGTTTGCTATGAATTCGTTGAAAAACATACAGGTGTAAATTCTTGAAAAGGAGGAGAATGTGGGCGTAATAAAGAGAAATAGTTATGAAGCTATTTTTATTATTGACCGCGCTGGCATTTTCAGCGCATTCGGCTACGTTAGTGACAGACAGCTATTCGGGGATCGACAATATTGATATCAATGGTCAAAGCTGGAATGCCTGTTTTGAACATGTGATCAAGAACGGTACCAGGTCTTGCTATCACACATTTCAAACACATCTGTAATAGACGTGTGCCAAATCAGTCAATCCCGAATGACGGCTCATGGTCAACTTGAGCCTGTTTCGATAAAATTTGAGAGTTTGATTCACTGCTAGATTTTCCCCAAAATTTTATCCATAAACCAGCTGGTGTGTGTTGCTGATAAACCATCAGATGGGTGTCGCTTATTGCCCAACAGCTGATCTCTCATGTCTTGCACATGATACAACTGAATATTTTCCGGGTGCTTTACAAACAGACTGCGTTCACCATTATTGTTTTTCAATACAAGTGGCTCCTCATCAAACACTGAAAATTCAATCTTTCCTTTACTTCCAAAAATTTCGACATTATCTTCTCGGCCACTGCAACCAAAATTCCAGCTGCCAGTTCCTGTCGCTCCGCTTTTATGTAACCAATTTGCTGCAACTGCATCTTTTGCAGAATATAAGCTTTGCTGGTTGATGCTGATTCCTTGCGCTTGTTGAATATTGCCGAGCAGATAAGTAAACAAATCTAGCCCATGACTCGCCAAATCATCAAAATATCCGCCCGATGCTATCTCAGTATCTGTTCGCCAATTGTATTGTCTGGACAGATCCACCTGACTTGCCGGTTTGCTTAAATGCCATCGAATATGTCTGATTGCTCCAATCTCATCATTTTCCAACCACGTTTTAATCAGATTAAAACGTGGTAAAGAACGTCGATAATAGGCGACAAACAGTGGTAAGTTTTGATCTTTAAATGCTTCGTAAATCGCTAAACTATCTGGGTAGTTAGGTGACAAGGGTTTTTCAATACAACAAGGTTTTCCTGCTGCTGCAACTTTAAGTGCATAATGTTTGTGGCTATCGGGAGGGGTCGCGATATAAACCGCATCAATTGCATCATTATTGATGATATCTTCCGCCTTGCTATAAAAACGCTCCACCCCATGTCTTTTAGCATAGTCTTGGGCTTTTTCTAAATTGCGTCGCATGACTGCGGCAAGTTGAAATCCTTCAACTTTTTGATAAGCTGGGCCGCTTTTAACTTCGGTAACATTGCCACAGCCAATGATTCCCCAACGAATCAGGTTTGAATTACTATTTTCATCAATCATGTCACTCTATCTCTATTTTACAAGTCTACTTTTATTCTTCTTCAGAGTTGAATGCAGCAGAGACTATTCATTATTTAACGTTTGGAAATCACATCGCGAATTCTGGCTTTTGCGTCTGCAGATAATTTGAGATCTTCTGTATTTTGTATCTGTTCATCCAGTTTCGATACGGATTTTTTTACGAATGCCAGTTGGTCAACATATCGAGTACAGGTTTTACACATTAATAAGTGCAATCGAAACCTGATTTTAGTTTTCCAGGGCAGCTGAGCATTCTGTTGTTGCGATGCCAGTTTGATGATCTCTTTACAATTCAACATGACGCTATTTTTTCCCTAATGATTTTAGTTGCTACTCAGTGTAATTCGTAACTGCTCATGTACAAGAGCAAGGCGAAAGCGCACAGTTTATACGTGTAAATCTGCACTTTTAACGTAGCTATTAGGCACGAGAGGGTAAGCTGCGTAGTGGCAGATTTTATTGGTTGTCAAACCAACGATTTTCAAGACAGTGACGCAATCGCATTCGGGCGCGAGACAATGTTACCCATACATTATTCGTCGTCTGGATATCAAAAACCTTGCACAATTGCTCGGCGGATAAGTTTTCATACGCTTGCAGTAAAAACAAATCAGCCATGTGGGATGGCAATCCTTGTAAACATTCGTTTAGTACCACCCAAAAATCTTTATCACTGAGCGCAGCCTCTGGGCTAGACCAGGCCTGTGGGCTATATTGCCAGTGATCTTTTTCACCGAAATAGAGCTTTTCCAGCTCCTCTGACACATCATCCCCCGTCTCAAACTCGGCTCTTTTATATTTATTACGATAATAATCCAGCACTTTATGTTTTAAAATACCGATTAGCCAGGTTTTTTGCGAAGACTTTTGAGCAAACTTATCTTTGGTCTGTATGGCGGCCAATAAGGTTTCCTGTACTAAATCTTCAGCCAGATTTCTATCTTGAACCCGAGACAATGCATAACGAAATAAAACATCCCCGTAACTATCTACCCATTGTTCCGGATTGAGTGAATCACTCATCTATTTTTCTGGCGATTTTCATTACATGCCTCGATTTATCATTCGTTGGGAAATAATCTATCGTCATTAAATCACCTATTTCCCATTGCTGCTAATTCTTTGATATATCAAAACCTGGACAAAAACCTATTCCCTATATAGTTTGCAAACCTGAAGTTACTTATAATAAAATTGGGTATCTAGTATACTCAACCATCCACAACATGTAGTATCTAGCGATGGAAGAGTAAAGGCATCCGGTTTGTAACGTTGACTATCCTGGAACATTCCAGGAATTTGATAAGTGGTTTAGCACCGAAGAGGCTTGCCTTGCATATATTTTGACACTCAGGTGGCCTCAAGGTTTTTGTTGCCCTTCTTGCGGAGTTTTTGAAGAAAACCCGTCGATTATGGGCAGGGGTCTTTTTCTGTGCCGCAAATGCAAACGGCAAACATCCATTACTGCTGGAACATTGTTTCACAAAACACACAAGCCGCTGAGGACCTGGTTCCTTGCTATCTGGTTTGTAACGAGCCAAAAGAATGGAGCCAGCGCACTTGGACTGAAGCGTGTTCTTGGTCTTGGCAGTTACGATACTGCATGGACCTGGATGCATAAATTGCGTCGAGCAATGATACGTCCTGGTCGCGACCATCTAACAGGCGCTGTCGAAGTCGATGAAACCTATGTTGGAGGCGTAGGAAAAAAAATCAGAGGTCGTGGTGCCGAGCGTAAAGTGATTGTTGCTATTGCCGCTGAAGTCAGAGGGAAAGGCTCAGGCCGAATACGAATGTCTATGATTCGAGATGTGTCGGCGAACAGTCTTCATCAGTTTGTTTCGGATAATGTTGAAAAAGGTGCGACAGTTCGCACGGATGGATGGAAAGGATATATCGGTATTGAAGACGTTGGCTATAAGCATATTGTAAGCAATATTACCGCAAGTGGTGATCCTGCACATGTCGTCATGCCTCGTGTCCATAGAGTTGCATCCTTATTTGATCGTTGGTGGCTTGGAACTCATCAAGGAGCTATACGTCCGGTGCAACTTGCTTATTATCTTGATGAGTTTACATTCAGGTTCAATCGCCGAAATTCAAAAGCGCGTGGCTTGCTCTTCTATTGCTTGATGGAGCATGCGGTAGAATGCGCGCCGGTGCCTCGCCCTAAAATAATTGGTGGTGAACCACAACATATGGTAGTTGGTTGAGTAAACTGGATACCCATTATAATAAAAAACGTTGCACTGCCATCCAGTAAATAATGGCACTAAAAATAGCAGCAATCGGTAAGGTAAGTACCCAGGACAACAAGATACCTGAGACCACTCGCAGGTCAGCTTGTTTGGTAATCAGTCCGATACCAAAAATTGATCCTACAGAGACATGGGTTGTAGAAACGGGAACACCAAGGCGGCTGGCAAAAATAACCAGCATTCCAGTAATCAGGTTGGCAGTAAAACCTTGCCCATGATTTAAACGGGTGATTTTGTTGCTCATGGTATCCGCCACGCGTTTTGCATTGAATAAACCTCCCAATGCAATCGAACAGCCAACCAGTAGCAAACCAGACTGAATCTCCAGCGCATTGGCAGCCAGCAAGATGGCCATGATTTTCGGGGTATCGTTCAGTCCTCTAGCAAAACAAACAACACCAGCACTTAAGTAATGCCCTGCATCCAGTAATTTTTGACAATTAACACCAAAAAATCGACCACTATAGCGTTGGTAGCATTTTTCTTGCGTGTCAAGACTGGGTTCAATGCTCATCATGTTATGCGAGGATAAAGTGAAACCAGCATTCGGTATTGGTACAATAGTCTCTTTCTCGCCAATACAGATACAATGCTCTTTACTGATACCCAGACTGATGCGCGCTCTATGAAAAAGTGTGTATGTGATTGCCGCCAGAATCACAGCGATCAATGGACTGAGTAACAATGGAAGAAAAAAAGCATTGCCCAGCACAGACAGGTTAATATTCAACCCAACTGCCATCAGACCAGCTCCCACTAATGCACCAGTCAAGCTATGTGTGGTGGAAATGGGAAATCCTTTCAAGGCAGCCAGAAAAACAGCTGCACCTGCGCCAATTGCAACCGCTAATAGAAAATCAGGCGAGTTGGCAACAAGATCTGGAACCAACCCTTTCCCGGAAAAGTTTTTGAGCAGATGATCTGCCAAAAAAATTGAACAAATCGATCCCATAAAGGTTGTGATCGTTGCCCAACCGATTGCCATTCGATAATCAGTCGTACCACTCCCGAACAAAGTGGCAACACCTTTAAAATTATCATTGGCACCGTTTGAGTACGCCAGGAAACAAGTTGCTATTACCAGAACCGTTAAAAATGTCATCGAGCCTTCCCATAGAATTAAGTCGCTCTTACCTGAGTCGCTATATCTGTCGATACCTTACAAATAATCAATTCCGGTTCTGATAGAACTTATCTGCAAGAGGCCGTATTACGCGAGTAGAATAGTAATGGTAAAGGTGTTTCTTGATTTTATACTCTTCGCACATGAAAATTTAGCATTTAGAATACGTGATTTTTTGTGGAGAGTAAGGCGGGGAATTTTAGCTGTAGTCATTCTACAGCAAGGTTTTCCAACGCAGCTATCCGCGAAAAAGTGTGTGTACTGGATGCTGAATTTTCATGTGCGGAGAGTATATAAGTCCTACTTGACTTGTAAGATGTTAGATATTTTTGCGACAAAGCAATCAATCACTCAACAGACAAAATAATTATCATGCCTTTTTTTAAAAAAACACTGCTAAGGCAACTAGCAATAAATAACCCACCCATATTGCGCAGAATTTTTGTTTGTCTTAAGTCTTGTTGCGTAGAGCGCATAGCTGGCTATGTAACCGAAGAAACAAGACTTAAGACGGACAAAAAAACAAGTAAGGTGGGTGGGTTATTTATTGCCAGTTGCCTATTCACTCTATCGTTATTAACATTCAACAGCTGGGCAACATCACCAGACTGGACGGCTTATGCCGAGCTATTAAAACAGGTTAAACCCGGAATAAAACATGAAACACCACTGGCTGTGGTCGACTATGCACAGCTAAAAAAACCTGGTCAATTACAAGCAGTTTATCAACAAATCTCACAGTTTCCGGTTGAAAGCCTGGGCAGTCGCGAAGAGAAGCTGGCTTTTTACATCAATACTTACAACATTCTGGCGTTAAAAATGGTTGTGGATCATTGGCTCCTGGAAAGCATCAAAGATGTCGGCAGCTTTTTTAGTCCGGTTTGGGGTAAAACCGCAGGTGTTATCGGTGGCAAAGAAGTATCACTGGATACCATTGAAAATGATATTATCCGACCAATGAACGACCCACGCATTCATTTGGCAATTGTCTGTGCATCGGTCAGTTGTCCCGATTTACGCAATGAACCGTATGCAACCGAAACATTAGACGCACAATTGAATAACCAGGCTCAAATTTTTTTGCGGAATAATAAAAAAGGCTTACGAATCGGTAAAAAGGCGATTCATATCTCAAAGATTTTTGATTGGTTTAAAAAAGATTTTTCCGAAATTGGCGGTGTTGAAACCTTTATTCGCAAGTATCGACCTGACCTACCCTCTTTTGAGTTTGATGCCGATATTCCATATGACTGGGCCGTTAATAGTAATTAACACTGTACTTGTTAAACCAGCATACAAAATAACTTTCTGCTATCTGAAAAACATAATGAAATCTTCACGATTACTCTTACTGTTACTGATCATCTTTGCTATCGGTGCCTTTTTCTATTTTGATTTGCAGCAGTTTCTGACGTTGGACATGCTAAAAAGCAAGCAAGCCGAGCTACTGGATACCTGGTCTACTCATCCAGTTCGGGTAACTGCAATTTTTGGATTGATTTATATTGCTGTAACCGGATTATCGTTACCTGGCGCAGTCATTCTAACTTTGGCGGGTGGTGCGATATTTGGCTTGTTATGGGGGACGATAATTGTTTCGTTCGCTTCAACCATTGGAGCGACGTTGGCTTTTTTGGCTGCACGTTTTTTGTTTCGTGACAGTGTGATGAATCGTTTTGGCGACCGCTTGACTGCGATTAATCAAGGCATAGCCAAAGAAGGTGCATTTTATTTATTTACCCTACGACTGGTGCCGTTATTCCCGTTTTTTATTATCAATTTAGTAATGGGATTAACCACCATCAAAACCACGACGTTTTATTGGGTGAGTCAACTGGGCATGTTAGCCGGAACAATCGTTTATGTGTATGCGGGGACACAGTTGGGAAAAATTGATTCTCTGGCTGATATCGTATCACCTGGCTTATTGGCTGCTTTTGTGATGCTTGGAATATTCCCTTTGGTAGCCAAAGCACTGGTGAAACGCATTCAACAATATAAAGAGTCTGAACATGAATAAACAATGGCAAAAACCCAAGCAATTTGATAATAATCTGGTAATCATCGGTGCCGGGTCTGGTGGTTTGGTGACTGCTTATATAGCGGCAGCGGTTAAAGCCAAAGTGACGTTGATCGAAAAACATAAAATGGGTGGTGACTGTCTGAATACTGGTTGTGTACCATCCAAAGCACTGATTCGATCATCACGGTTTCTGGCTCAAATCAAGCAGGCACATACCCTGGGTATCAGCAAAGTCGATGTGCAATTCGAATTTTCTGAAATCATGGAGCGGGTACAAAATATAATTAAACAGATTGAACCACATGATTCAGTGGAACGCTATACCGAGCTGGGTGTCGATGTTGTGACTGGTTCTGCGAAAATCATATCGCCTTGGGAAGTTGAAATCACCACTGAACAGGAAACTTGCGTCATCAGCACCCGTTCCATTGTGATTGCTACAGGTGCTAAACCTTTTGTTCCACCTATTCCGGGTCTGGATGATGTTAGTTATCTGACATCGGATAACATTTGGACATTACGCGAAAAACCCAAGCGTTTGCTAGTGCTTGGCGGCGGTCCGATTGGTTGTGAATTAGCGCAAGCATTTAATCGCTTAGGCATTGAAGTCACACAAGTTGAAATGCTGCCGCGCATTATGATCCGCGAAGATGAAGAAGCATCACAAGCAGTGATGGATAAATTCCAAAGCGAAGGAATTAACGTTTTAGTTGAACACACTGCTAAACAATTTGTTGTCGACAATGGTGAAAAAATACTGCTTGCTGAGCATCACGGTGAGACAGTGCGCATTGGCTTTGATCAGGTTTTATTGGCGATTGGTCGTGCAGCCAATGTTTCAGGTTATGGTGTGGAAGAACTGGGTATTGAATTATCTCCACGTAAAACATTGGAGGTGAATGCCTTTCTGGAAACCAATTATGCGAATATTTATGCCTGCGGTGATGTCGCGGGGCCTTATCAATTTACCCATGTGGCAGCCCATCAAGCCTGGTATGCTGCAGTGAATGCCTTGTTTGGCAGTTTCAAGAAATTCAAGGTCGATTATTCGGTGATCCCCTGGGCAACTTTCACAGACCCGGAAGTCGCGCGAGTCGGACTTAATGAACAAGATGCAAAACAACAAGGGATTGCTTATGAAGTCAGCACCTATGGTATCGATGATTTGGATCGTGCCATTGCCGACAGCGAAGCACATGGTTTTGTTAAAGTGCTCACCAAACCCGGTAAAGATAAAATCCTCGGTGTGACTATTGTTGGAGCGCATGCTGGTGAGCTGATTGCCGAATTTGTGTTAGCCATGAAACACGGTTTGGGTTTAAATAAAATACTTGGCACCATCCATATTTATCCAACCATGAGCGAAGCCAATAAATATGTCGCTGGAGTCTGGAAGCGCAATCATGCGCCAGAAAAACTGTTACAGTGGGTTGGTCGTTATCACGCATGGCGTAGAAAATAAACATGATCGATTGTTTGCCTTATCTAAAAAATACGGACTTTCCAGCAATCAGGCGTAACGCTCTGGAAATTCTGCAACTCAATCTCGGCTATTTATGTAACCTGAGTTGTACGCACTGTCATGTCAACGCCGGGCCCAACCGCACGGAATTAATGGACATGCAAACCATGAATGACGTGCTGGCTTTTATCGATAACAACCCAGGCATTCACACACTGGATTTAACGGGTGGCGCACCGGAAATGAATCCACTTTTCCGTTATCTGGTTAAACAAGCGCTGGAGAGAGGCTTAAAAGTTATTGATCGCTGCAACCTGGTGATTTTGCTCGAACCAGACTATGAAGACTTGGCTCAATTCCTGGCTGACAATCATGTTGAAATCGTCGCATCCTTACCTTGCTATCTGGAAGACAATGTCGATAAACAACGTGGAAAAGGGACTTTTAATGCCAGCATCAAAGCATTACAGCAACTCAATCAGCTTGGTTATGGTCAGGAAAATCCACAATTAATTCTGAATCTGGTTTTCAACCCACAAGACGCAACCCTGCCACCTGACCAGCAAACACTGGAACAATCTTATAAACACTATTTGTTAAAAGATTACGGGATCGTATTCAACCAGTTATTTGCTATGAGCAACCTACCAGTGCAGCGCTTTGGTAGTCAACTGATCAGCAAAGGGCTGTTTAATGATTATATGCAGTTACTGAAAGATAACTTCCAAGCACAAAATCTAGCCCAAGTGATGTGTAAAAACACCTTGAGTGTCGATTGGCAGGGCTATGTTTACGATTGTGATTTTAATCAAATGCTGCATTTGCCATTATACGGTGAAAAAACCCACATCAAGGACGTTACTGAAGTTAATGACGACCCCATTACCACATTAGAACATTGCTATGGCTGCACCGCCGGACAAGGTAGTAGTTGTGGTGGGGCGATTAATTAACCCTGTTCAAGATCATCAATTATTCTTGCTGGTAAAACCCATGAACAAAAAAAACAATCTTGCCGTTAAAACAATTGAAGGCATCCTGGTTGCCGGGTTTATCATTTTTGAAGAACTGATCTGGAATGTCCTGGCTAAACCAATCATTGATCGCCTCAACCGATTGGCAATTTTTGCAAAATTAAGGCTGTTCTTTTTGGAGATGAATCGCTATCTCCTGATGACCATATTTGTGTTGATATTTGCACTCACCGAATATTTGGGTATTTTATCCGGAATAACCGTGGTAAGCGGCCATATAAGCTCAGGAGTAACGATTTATTTGCTGAAAGTACCACTTGCTGCATTCACATTCTGGTTGTTTGAACTGACCAAGCCGAAACTGATGACGTTTGCCTGGCTTGAATCAACTTATAACTACCTAATGCGCTGGAAAGATCTGTTAACTGGAACAGATGTCTATCAATCACTTAAAGCATCAATCTCAGCTACACGAAGCAGGATGAAGCAGGCTTATCGATCCTTTACTGGAGATCAAAGCTTGCTTGGGTCTATTAAGACCCACTATACACTGGTAAAAACATTTTTTATGCGTCCACAATAAGTTATTCTCACGTGAATCACCAATCATTGTCTTGACTGTTTTGGATGCTAGAATTTGCAGTGATCTAGATCATAGCTACCCTTGTTAATCTATGTAAACATATAACCACCAATCCTGGCTTAACCAGCAATATTGTCCTAAAATCAAATTATTACAGAATAGCCCCTATCAATGACAGGCGATGTAATAATAAAAAATCGATGAAATCGCCACACATTATATGAGGGAACCAGTTATGCGTTTATCTGTGATTACAATCATTGCCAGTATATTTGCAACACTTCTCAATTCAGCAAGTCTGGCTGCTAATTCTGCTCAACCCGCTTTTCGGGTTAACCCCCTGCAGAGTCAAATCCCATCACACTTTATTCAACCCAGTGTGATACAAACAACGAATACTGACCCTAGAATTGAAGAAATTAGCAATTTTATCTCCACACAAAAACAACGATTCAATGGCAATACAACACCAGGCAATGTGCAAAGTCTTGGTAACAACGGATCGGGCACTCAACAAACTCAGGCAGCGCAAAACACCCAATCCATCCGATCAAAATTAACTGTACGCCTATCTGAGTCAGGCACACCACGACAGATCCGACCGACTAATTCAGTATTAATGAAACGCTCATCTGCAAATCAATCTGCTACTGCAACAGTTGAATCTCATACGCAGACTGCTCGTCATTTCCTGGATACTGTGCAAACACTATTACATCTAGACAATCCAGCGCAAGAGCTGACATTAAAATCCAACCGCACTGACACGATGGGAAAACAACATTTGCGCTTTCACCAGCATTTCCAGGATATTCCTGTCTGGAATAGCGCGTTGACTGTACACTTGAATAAGGCTGGAGATGTGGAACTGGTTGATGGTGCTTTTTTCCCTTCGCCAAAAAAACTGAACACACAACCAATCTATACTGTAAATCAAGCCATCGAAAAAGCGCGACTATCGATTCCCCATGGTGCCGACGCAGTAGAGACTGATTCACCACAACTGGTGATTTACCCGGAACCAGGTAAACAACCGCGCCTAGCCTGGGAAGTCAATTTATCCACTGCTCTCGATAATCAATGGCTGGTTTTGGTTGATGCTGATAGTGGAGCAAAAATTCTCGCTTACAACCAGGTTACTGATGTAGCAACTGCGGGTTCAGGACAGGATTTATTTGGCAATCAACAACAGCTCAATATCTTTAAAGACAGAAATCAGTTTGTCATGGCAGACACCAGTAAACCAATGTTCAACGGTGGTAATCCTTTGCCGTTTAGTGAAGAGAAAGGCGCGATTTATATATTGGATGACAAAAACCAATCATTCATCAATATCAAAGGCAGAGTAGAGCTACCCAATATTTTTGTCTTGGCTAGCTCCGAAAACCCCAATTCAGGTTGGCCTCAAGCCGCTGTCAGCGCGGCGTTTACCTTGTCGGCAACTTATGATTATTATTCCGAAGTGCATCAACGAAATTCTATAGACGGCAATGGCGGATCAATTTTTGCCTTAGTACGGGTTGGTAACAATTACAACAATGCGTTCTGGAATGGACAAATCATCGCATTTGGGGACGCTTTACCATTCGCAGGTGCACTGGATGTAGCGGGTCACGAATTAACCCATGGAGTAACCACCAACACTGCCAATCTAATCTACCTAGATCAATCTGGCGCCTTAAACGAGGCATTCTCAGACATTTTGGGAGAAGCAATCGAAGCCCATACGTTTGGTCAGGCCGATTGGGTATTTGGCGCACAACTCGGCACCCCAGAGAGAAGTTTACGCAACCCGAGGTCGATAACTAACGCAATAACCGGCGATCCATACCCGGCTACAATGAGTGAATTTGTTCAGTTGCCAGCCACCCCAGAAGGTGATAACGGAGGTGTCCACACCAATAGCAGCATCATCAATCATGCGTTTTATTTATTGGCTGAAGGTATGGATGGTGCAATCGGGATTGATGCTGCTGAACAAATTTTTTATCGTGCACTTGTTTTTCACCTGGCACCCCGCTCTCAATTCATTGACGCGCGACTGGCATTGATTCAGTCTGCTACTGAAATTTTTGGCGAAGGCTCAGTGCAAGCGCTGAAAACCGGAGAAGCTTTTGATGCTGTAGAAATATTCGATGCCCCACCAACTCCTGATAACAGTAATCCGACAATCATCAACGGACCAGATGCTACCACCTTCATTCGTCGTAATCCAGCAGGAACATATTCATTAAATCGTCGTGACCCGGTGCTTGAAGACCCTGACACGGGGATAACTCATAGTTCCTTCAGACTCGATCAAAAACGCCCCTCCGTCAATCGCAACGGCAGTTTAATAGCATTCATCAATTCAAATCATGAATTGTGTTTGATCAACAGTGTCAACAGCCTCGATGAAGGCTGCCTTGAGCAAACGGCTACATTTTACTCTGTCGCCATATCACCTGATGGCAACAAATTTGCTCTCGTACTACGGGACGCTGTCGGGAATCCCGACGACCAAATACTCATTATTGATATTAGTCCCAATGGGCAAAACCAGACAATAGACCTGGTTGCAGCAGCAACTGATAATGCATCCACTATCAGTATCTCGCATGCCGATGCTATGGATTTCTCCAATGATGGAAAAATATTGGTCTATGACGCCTTGAATGAAATGACCACCGCTGATGGTTCACCTATTCGTGCCTGGAGTATTTATGCACTGGATCTGGTTAATGAAACCACAATTGCACTAATTCCACCTGTTAGAGGATTTAACTTTGGTTTTCCATCACTTAGTCAAACCACTGACAATCACCTGGCATTTGATGCTTTCAATCAAAATACAGAAACAAATACAGTGACGACTATCAGTCTGATTACTGGAGAATTACGTAGTATAGACACATCCAATAATTTTGGCACTCCGTCCTTTACAGGTGATGATAGCTCCATTGTATTTTCTCGACCTGATGCTACAACAACCACTGGATTCTCCTTATTCAAACAACCATTATCGGCAGACCATATTACTCCCTCAGGCGCATCGGAACTTTGGCTCAAAAATGCAGATTATGGAGTCATTTACAGAAGAGATGATGCTGTAAATAATGTAGGAGGGCTTGATATTGATGGGAATGGAGAACTAGATGCACTCAGCGATGGCTTACTGGTGATCCGCTATCTATTTGGTTTAACTGGAACCCCCCTTACAGCAAATGCGATTGCGAGTAATTGCACGCGTTGTAGCAATACAGAAATTGAAACCTATCTCGGTAGCCTATCATTTCTGGATGTAGATAAGAATGGCTCCACTGATGCACTCACCGATGGCTTGCTGGTAATCCGCTTTGTGTTCGGTTTAACCGGAGACGCCCTCACAACTGAAGCAGTTGCGAATAATTGTACACGTTGTGGTAGCACAGAAATAGAAAGTTTTCTTGGCGGATTGTAGAGACTGGAGTATCACCAGAGCCTGTGTCGATTCAGGTTTAATCTACAGAAAACAAGTCTCCTATATCCATGTCACCAACTTAAACGCTAATCTATTGAAAACAACATATACACATCACACGTGAAAACTTAGCGATTAGGGTACGTGATATTTTGTGAATAGTAAGGCAGAACATCTTGGCTACAGGATCTGCAGCAAGGTTTTCCAACACAAATTATCCACAAAATAACACGGTTCTAGATACTAATCACTTCATAGCAGAGAGTATATGACTAACATCTGCGTGACTTAATCCAGTTAATATTCCCGTATTGTATTAAGGTAATCTTGCCGCACAATTACCCGTTTTACTACCGAATGAAATAGTCGCGGAATTCTTCACCACACAATTGTTCAGTGTTTTTGCATTCATTTGGAGATTACCAGTGACATCGACGACAGCGTTGCTTTGAATAACAGCACGAAAAGCACTATCAAGTACCATGTCAGAACCAACCAGAAGATTCGCACCTTTATCGATAATTGCACGACTCTTTGACGGAGATCCAGTTGCCTTAACGATCAACGAGTCACTGACATTCACCTGGGTATTTTTGCCAATCTTAGCAATTTTGTTTGCCTGAATAACCAATTGTTTGGCGGTAATACTTGAATTTTTCTTTAACTTAACGTCGCCGGTCTCAGAAAGCAGACAGGCAGCGCCTTCAGCCTGAATGTCTAGATTATTTGTCCAAACCCCTTTGAGTGCATCCAGGCTGACAAAATCGCCTGTAAGGGTGAGGCCTGAGCTGAGAATAATCCGGCAAGGTGACTCGATATCCAGAATGTCTCCTGCGCTGCCAAGACTGGCCTTGATTCCAAGATTCTGAAAATTGCCAGTGTCGTCTTTACCAAAGTTTGAAGCCTTGTAAGCCTCTAGGTCTGCAAGTGAATAGGCGTTAAATTTACCTGAACAACTGCCTGACTCATAGTCAGCGCGAATATCACACTGCGACACTTCGATTGGAGGTTCACCGACTCTCTCTAATTCAACTGCGCCGACATCGCAACCTGCGCCTTGTGGTCGTGGTACCCCGCGTTGGTCTGCATCTGGACATTCTGCATCTGCAGCATCAATGGCAGGACTGTCTGTTACCAACAGATGAGTTTTTGTCGGGCCACTGTTATCACTTAAAGTCGTATCCAATATTGTGTTGACATCTGCTTCAATAATATCTGATTCAAAACCACTGCTGGTTCCTATATCACCAATTATGTTAAAACCATTGCTTATGAAGTTTCCAGCAACATCGGTGCTGGCATCTGCTCCATTACCGACAATGATGGAATTATTAACCGTAACGGTGGTGGTTGCACCATCCGGATCCGGCATAGCAAGGATTCCACCTCCTTCAGTGGCTGAATTATTAGTTATCGTAGTATTGGTCAAAGTAACAGACATTTCCACTGGACCCTCAAATGAGAGTATGTTCTCAACAAGGATTCCGCCTCCATTATCCTCACCAGCATTACCTGAGATCGTTGTGTTTGTTACCGTCAAACTCGCTGTAGCATTCCCAGTATCCTCACTTTCATGTACACCAGAAAAATCAATTCCCCGATTATTGTTGCTTAATGTACTCTCGTTAATTTCTGCATTGCCACTTTTGCTAACGCGAACGGCTGCACCACTATTATTGGTAATTGTGCTGTTAAAAAGCTTGAGGCTGCCCTCTATAGCTGAGATTCCACCCACTCTATTGGATGAAATTGTACTATCAGACACAATCATACTAATTCCACCATTGTCATCTGAAAATACAGGAAATCCACCAAGAATACCATGACCATCATTGTCTGTAATCGTGCTATTGGTTACTTTAAGTCGATCAAGCGAAACCTCAATCCCGTTGCCAGCATTTGAGGAAATAGTGCAATTATCCACTTCGACTTCACCAGTTGAGTTGATTGCAGCGAAAGCAGGATCCGAGTCGCTTTCTTGATTATTAGTAACGATACAGTTGGTAAGAGTGAGTTTTGTAGCAGAAAAGTGACCGTCGACTTTGATAGCAGAAGGTATTGTGTCCGTTATTTTGACACCATCGAGAGCCAGTTGCGAGTTGTCGCCAACTATAAATACGCGCGAACTATCGCCGCCACTAATCGTGAGATTGTCAGCCCCTAGCCCCTTGATAGCAATGTTGGCAGTAGTAAAATCATCACCGATGGGTATCTCGCCACTGGTAAGCGAAATAGTTTGTCCAGTTAAACTGGGGTCAAACTCAATCGTATCATCATCAGGGGACAGGACGGCATCAGCAACGGCTTGCCGAAGGGATCCTTCACCCGAATCATTTGTGTTGGTAACAGTAAAAGATAACGCCCACGATGTTAGCGGCATTACAATAATCAGAAAATAACAAACTACACGTAAAAACCTGGATATTTCAATCATTATATGTCCTTATTCCTTAAGTTTACTTATAGAGATTATTTTTATAAGCATGAAATATGCCACCAGCCAATAATATATTGATTTCAGATGCCAGTGTCAATCACTGTAATAATAATTATTTGATTTCAATACTTTCACTTAGACTCAACGGCGGGCTTAACATACTGCCTGGGGTTATAATAAAGAGCTTAACGAGCAAAGACTTCAGCATGAGGATTATCGATGTCAGACAAGAATGAAAAAAAGCCCAAACAAAAAAATGAAAATGGCAAAAAAGATGCGTTAAAGCAACTGGAAAAGCTGAAGAACCCAAAGCATGTGATGAGTCTGCCCGAAACCATGCCTGGTAAAGAGTTATTAAAATTAACTCATGCTGTTGGAGATTACCCTTATTCTGAAAAACTTGGCTTGAAAGAATATGAACAGGAAAAACAATTATTGCAAACTGAGCTACTAAAAGTACAAAGCTGGGTAAAAGAACATCAGCAAAAAATTGTCATCCTGTTTGAAGGGCGCGATGCAGCAGGCAAAGGCGGTACGATCAAGCGCTTTATGGAACACTTAAACCCAAGAGCCGCACATGTTGTGGCATTGGAAAAACCGTCCTTGCGAGAACAAGGTGAATGGTATTTTCAACGTTATGTAAGACACTTACCAACAAAAGGTGAGATGGCATTATTCGACCGTTCCTGGTACAACCGGGCAGGTGTTGAACGTGTGATGGGTTTTAGTGGCGCGAATGAATACCTGGAGTTTATGCGCCAAGCGCCATTGTTGGAACGCATGCTGGTTAACGAAGGAACGTTATTAACAAAATACTGGTTTTCAGTCACCCGCCAGGAACAATTGCGACGCTTTCATTCGCGCAAACATGATCCACTGAAACACTGGAAATTGAGTGACATAGATCTGCTTTCACTGGATAAATGGGATGAGTATACAGAAGCACGCAAGTCCATGTTTTTTTATACCGATACAGCAGATGCGCGCTGGATTGTGATTAAATCAGATGACAAAAAACGTGCCCGTATTAATAGCATGCGGCATTTCCTATATAGCCTCGATTACCCGAATAAAGACCATACAATTGCTCATAAACCTGACCCAAAAATAGTCGGACATGTTGATGAGATCTATCGTAAAAAAGATGACGTATGAGCCTATAGTTATAGATCTGTGCCAACAAAATTAATCTGGATAACAATAAAATAGATTTGGATATGGATTATCGTAAGGCAATTTAATCTAGAAATAATGTAGTAAATCATCATAATTCAGTATTATTTACAGCAACATTGATTTCTCATTGTCAAAAATCGCAACTCATTGAATAAAAACGATAATTTTATTGGCATGTTGTTTGCCTTGTAATCTAGTTATGGTATTTTACTGTTTTATAAAACATACAAGTAAAGTGTAAGCCAGGAAAATAAATGTTAAAAAAAATCGCACTTGGGGCTTTGTTGCTAGCATCATTCGTTTCAGCGAGCGCCTCAGTAATGACTTTCGATAACCTCAAAGATTACCAGTCAGAGCCATATTCAGAAAATGGCATGACTGCAACCTCAGATCTCGAATTTAGCACATGGCCAGCTCCCGGCATTGTACATCTTGATAGTGTACATACCCATTACGGCATTGGCCCTACTGAAATTTATTTTACTTTTTCTGAAGGATTATTTGATCTCATAGCTGTAGACATATCGGATGGAGGGCCAATATCTCTACTTTCAGACGTAAATACGCCTGATGTTCTTGCTGTCAATAACGTATTGTGGGAAGCATTTATTGGAGATACTCTTGTGTATTCCCAGATAACCAGCTCTTTAACTGCCAATACCATTCACTTCGGTAATGGATTCCGCGGAATTGACAGAGCAAGGGTCAGTGTAATTGGCGAATTTGAGGGTCAGAACGGCACCCTGTCTAACGCTATCCTGTCTGATTTCAGTATTGATAACGTGTCGTTTCAAGCCGCTACAGTGCCAATACCAGCTGCAGCATGGTTATTCGGTTCTGGTTTAATCGGTATTTTTTTGAAAACAAGAAAAACAAATCAAGCGTAAGATATCAGCACAACATCAAACTTTATAGCAATAGTACTTGAGAAGTTACTCTTTAGTTAGCTCAACTGTTACATTGCTAAATGATTCCAGCTGACCATCACCATAAACCACCATTTTGGCTAGTTTTCTATCTTCCACCCCGCTGACTATTTTCCAGGTTTGCCTGAAAGTGTCTTCAATACAACCGCTGGCATACTCACTTTTCATACCAGGTATTGGAGGCTCACAGACTTTATAGCTAAGTATCTTTGGGTTAGTAAGACTGTAATTATATGAACGAATAAAGTTTTCTGCCTCATAGAGCCAGTCTTTTTTTAACATACCCTCGGCACGTGGCCAGTCCGACCAGAATAATTCGTTGTAGCTTCCTTTATCTTCTTTACTGTCCAGCTTGAAACGACTTTTTTTATCAACCGTGGCAATATGGGTTTTTGCGCGATGAATGAAAGTGAATTTCCAGACTTTCATCTCATCACTATAGGTTGCGTGAATTTCTTGTAACTTCACTTCGCTGGCATTCGGCACCCTGCCCTCAGATAAGACAAATTCCATCGCTTCTTCCAGATTACTGAGTTCCTTGGCATCTTCTGCAAATGCTGGAATGCTGTAGATTAGTGCTGCCAGGATCAATCCTGAGTGAATGAATGAATTCAGCCCGATGTTATGTTTTGCAATGATTATTTGTGTCTTTAACATGATACGCCTTGCATGACCAGTGATAGGGTTGAACCGCAAAGAGTCGGCTCTTAATGCAAGGATAGTTGAGTTTTTCAGAATATCAATGGGATTTTGATATCATTGATGAAAGCCCGTCTAACGACTTTCATCTCATGGGTATAGTTTGCAAAAAAACCTGTAGTGTAGCTAAACTAACATTGAGAACTCTGTCATAAACAGCACCCATCCATTGCTTCACCCAGAATACTGAAGCCTTTAAGTTGTTCTCAGAATGATGGCACGCAAAAGATTAGTGCCGCAAAAACCAGTCCAACAAGTAATGTTGAATACAATCCAGTGTTAACTTTTTCAATGATTGCTTGAGTTTTTGACATCATACACCTCGCATTAACAATGATTAGATCAAGCCGCCTATAAAAGCCGACTCTCACTAGCAAGTATAGTTGAGTTTTACAAAACATCTACCTGAGCACCTATCTCTACACGATCAAACAAGTCAACAATATCTTTATTTTTCATGCGGATACAACCATGCGACTGGGGCTCTGTGGTCACACAATCATCTGGACTACCGTGGATGTAGATATAACGTTGCATGGTATCAACATTACCGAGACGGTTAACACCAGGCTCCAGTCCACTTAGCCAAAGAATACGGCTCAGGATCCAATCTCGACCTGGGTGGGCACGATCCAGTGCCGGGCTGTAAATTTCTCCGCTGGGTCTACGACCGACAAATACCCTGCCAGTTGCCTGCCCTGCTCCGATTTTTGCACGAATCTGATGTTTCCCACGTGGTGTGCAACCACTATCTTGTTGTTCGCCAACCCCGTTTTTCGCGGTATTGGTCGGATATTTTCCAATAATTTGTCCATTATTCAGTAGCAACAATTGCTGCTTTGCGATCAACACCATGATCTGTGGTTGTGAGTTTTCCATGGTCAGTATTTTTCAAACAAGGCTATTGATTCAACATGAGCGGTATGCGGAAACATATCCATCACTCCTGCAGAAACCAGCTTGTAATTGTAATCTTTAACCAGTATTCCTGCATCGCGGGCCAATGTTGATGGATTACAGGATACGTATACAATACGCTCGGGATCCCAGCGTGGTATCCACGGCAAAACTTCCAACGCACCGGCTCTTGATGGATCGAGCAGTAGTTTACTGTATTTTTGATGCGCCCACTCATGTTTATCCAGATCACGAATCAAGTCAGCCCGATAAAAACTGGTGTTGGTGATGTGATTGAATGTCGCGTTATAAATCGCACGCTCTACTGATGTTTCCGCTCCTTCAACACCAACCACTACACCAGCCTGGCGCGCAATCGGCAAGGTGAGATTTCCGATCCCACAAAACAGGTCGAGAATTGTATCATCTGCGTTTGGCTGCATCAGATCGACCACACGAGCAACCATTTTGCGATTTATTTCAAGATTGACCTGGGTGAATTCTACTGGCTGAAACCAAAAAGTAATGTCAAAATCATCTAACCTGTAGTTGAGCAGTTCACCGCAACCATGGACGAGCTCAATATGGTTTGGGCCGTTGCGCTGGACATAAATTTCCATTTGCTGCTGTTGACCGTATGCAGCGAGTTTATCGCGATCTTCTGTATTAAGATCTTCTAGTATACGAAACACTAATGCCGTGTGATTTTCACCAACAGCGACTTCAATCTGCGGTATTTTAGTGCGTATAGAAACTGTACCAATCAGTTTGGATAAATTTTCCAGCTGGATAGCAACCTTGGCATCCAGCACCTCGCAGGACAACATGTCGGCAACATAGCGTGTGCCTTTTTCGCGAAAACCCACCAGCACGCGACCTTTGCCTGGCACATCACGAACTGTTAAACGTGCTTTGGAGCGATAACCCCATTCCGGCCCGGTCAGGGCTGGCAAAAGATTCTCAGCTTCAACAGCACCGATGCGCTTTAATTGATCTAGCAATAATTGTTGCTTAAGCTCGATCTGGTCAGCGGCGCCAAAATGTTGCAAACTGCAACCGCCACAATAGCCAAAATAAGTACATTTTGGTTGAATGCGCTTTGGCGAGGCAACCAGAACTTCATCCAGCTTGCCTTCAGCAAAAT
This sequence comes from Methylococcales bacterium, assembly GCA_965224565.1. Classification (GTDB taxonomy): domain Bacteria; phylum Pseudomonadota; class Gammaproteobacteria; order Methylococcales; family DRLZ01; genus DRLZ01. The sequence goes on from CBDCZN010000002.1 coordinate 3,183,029, forward strand.
CACGCTTTTTGCGGGTATAGATAAAGCGCACCGTTTCATCAGGTAATGCGCCATCGATAAAAACCACTTTATCATCAACATGGGCGACACCACGACAATCGTGGCTGAGCGATTCAACCGAAGCTTCAACAGGTTCTTTGGAAAATGCTTTATGGCGCTTACGTCGTGACATGATTATCGTTTGTTATCTCTGTTTCCAACCGGATCCATCGTTATACCACCAGGTTGGTTGTGCCTTTGCTATCCAACGACGTGCAAATGTTTGTTGAATTTGCTGCGCCCACTCTGGATGACCATTCGCCACAGCAATCGCCTGATAGAGTGCATGACGATCTTTGTTTTCTGCAGCAACTAACTGTTTCACCTGGTTACGCATCGCTAAATCGATAGCACCCGCATTTCTGACCACAACCAGTCCATCATTTTGCAGACCAACCCAACCTTTTGCATAAAATTGCTTCAATCCATTATAGCGAGCACGCATCGAGTTTTTTAACTGGCGCACTTGTGGGCTATCGGCGTTTAGATCGGCTTCACCAGCATGAGCTTCAGAAACCAGCGTATTGAGTAGCGCGTAAACCACTGTTTCCAGAACTCCGTGATCATTTTTGCTAAAAGGATCATCTTCCTCGGTAGGCTGACTCTCAGGAATTGCTTCTGGTGTTGTAGTCGGCTTATTAACGCCTTCAGTTTGAATTTCATCAATAATCTGATCCGCAACCTTCTCTGCCGCCGCTGCAGGAAAATAGATATTGATGGTGACACAAGCTGCCAGCAGGCAGAAAAAAGTAATGGTCATGAATCGAAAGCGAAGTTTCATAGCGTATTCTCCTGATAGATTACAAAGATGCTGGATGATTGATTGAGTTTTACTCTCCGCGCATGAAAATTTAGCATCCATTGCACGAGCGGTTTGTATGTAAATTTGGTACGAATAATTTCGTTGGAAATCACCAATGGTAAAAATCAGAGCGTGGGACGAGTAACGGCTTTACCATCCGAGCACATCTGTTTTTTTATTCATTCATTACGGAAATGTAGCCCCATTCTTTGCTCCATGGTCAGACTTCTGATCAAATTCTTCATCAAAGCCATGGAATTTCTCGATAATTTTATGCCCTAAGCGGTTTGCGTCAATCTCAAGTTGCTTGCAAGTGCGTCGTGTCGTCATATTCCCTATTTCTTTCTCAATTTCATTTGCAGCCCTTACACCGATATCCTTGTGTCCCTCCTCATGATGATACAAGGCTTTCATATAGACTTCCCATTTTTTCTTTAGCGATTTTGGCAAGGCTCTTGAGATTTTCAGTTTTGGTAGAATATACTCAACGTCCACCCTTGTTGTTACCTTTGTAATCGTGCATTGGCCGTTAGATTCATTCCACCAAAAATCCCATTTAACAAACCAATCTGTATGTGCGTCATAGTTAAGTCCATCCTCACGAATGGGGGTTTTCATATCCAGATCGTCTCTTATTTCACTTGGCGTCACGCCATAAACCTGGTAGTAATCTGTTTTTATATCAACGATTGGTGTTGATATTGCAAGCATAGACATCCCGGCTAGTGTACATGCCACAAGAATAAACATCGTAATTCGCATCTTCTCTCACTTCTTTATAGAGGATCTAACGCTTTATTAGAAGACATATTATCGATAGAATTCGACATAGAACCTAACTTTACCTAAAGGTTTTACCTCATGGAATATTTCGGGCTCAACAACACCGTAAATATTTTCAGTTAATACGACGACTTCTATTTCTGGTTTATTGATTGTATATTGCAATTGGCCTTCAAGAATAACGATCTTCCCCCATACACCTTGTTTAGTTTGATGAGCATTTAGCAAACCTTTGGGTACACTCAACTCGTCAAATTCAGGTGTTTTCTTATAGGCTGTTACATCTTCTGGAAGTGCTTTCATATTTCCCTACCTTCTAAGGAGCGAGGATTTATACAACATCTGTGTTATTTAACCACTGGTGACGACTGTTCAGAAATACGTTTCAAACGAGTGGCAAGCTCACTCCAGTTAACCCTTCGATTATACCCAATCACATTTATTTGAGGTACTAAAGCGCCTTTAATTAAATAGAATCCATTGTTGTCTGCTGATGCAACTCCTTTCAAATCACAAACATTGTTGCGCAGTTTACAGCTAAACCCCAGGCGACTGTAAAAAAATGATTCAAACAATTTCAATACTCCACGTGAAAGGATGTCTCCAGGACCACTTCCGCCTAATGAGGCAATGTTTTCAACGGCTTTCTGACTAATGGAGTTTGGTAGTAAACGATTTTTTGGAGTCGAAAATTCTGCGTCAAAAGCAATGACTTTCTGGTTCTCTATACGCAATCCATTGATTGTTCCACTCAATTTTCCTTCAATATTGCCGAAAGAGAAACGTCGACTGAGTTTACCTAAATCCAGATTATTAACCTTGATGTCTGTAGTAAGAACCGGATACGAACCTAACATGCCATCAATTTGTAACTGCTGAATTTCAATTTCCCCACCAAATACGCTGATACGGATTGAACTGTCTAAACGTAAGCCTCCATTTTCCAGTCGAACCGAGGGAATGGAGGCCGAAATCTCTCCTGCCAGCGGTGGCAAATCAAAAGCTTCACTGAGTGCTGCCAGCGAGATGTTGTTTATCTCTGTAGCAAAAGACAAATCAAAACCACCGCTGACTAATTGTTTAATATCCAAATGGTCAAATTGCATTTCACCATCTAATAGCGGTAGTGTGACGTTACGCTCAAAGCTAATCTGTTGACCACATGCCTTAAAGCGCAAAATTGTTTCTGGTAACGGAACACCTCTAAACAGAGCATTCTTCCAATACACAAATGATTGGTCGTTACAATTTTCCAGTCGCCAGTTCAGATTTATATTGGCATTATTAACACTGATATCTTGATTATTAAATGTATAGATTGTCGATAAATCAGCCGCTGTCAATTTAAGGTGAGCAAGTTGCTTATCGATAAATTCCAGTTCTGAGAGTATTAATCCTCTCGTTTCAGAAAGCGTTGGCTTGACACTATTGGTACTTAAATAGGGTGCGATATAGTGATTAAACAAACTCGCCAGATTATAGATCTGAACATTGATAGTGCCTTGATCAGGTGGAAAAGACTTTTCCAATGTAGTTTGTATCGATCCAAAAAGTGCAAAAACAGTTTGGTGTGTGAGCGTAAAGTCTGAAAGCTGGATATGTTTATTCTCAGTATCCAGCAAAAACGCTGTATCGCCGGATATTGGCGTATCGTTGAGTGGCAAATAAATCGGTTCCAGATAGAGTTCGCCATCAGCAAATTTAAAGTCAATCTGACCTTGTGCAATCGCATCAGATGTTTTCGCATGTATGGATGAATTGAAAGCCAGTTTAGCAACAGCTTTCGTGGCATCTTCGCTCTGTGCAGAAAGATGGTTACCCGATAGTATTAGATTCGCATCTGTTAGATCAGTACTGGTCGCAGTAACATTTCCATTCAGACTCAATAGCCCGTCAGCGTCGACGATACCCACTCCTTTAAGCAAGTCAGACAGTGGTTTTAATGGAAATTGATTAATAACCGGTTGAAATTGCCACAAATCCTGATCCCAATTCAACACTGTTTGACTGCGATCTTGAGTAAGCGGTACAGTGGTCATTGTAAGTTGACCACTGTTAGCATCAGAAGCCAGCTTAAAATCAAAAGGAATGGCCAGTGGATCGTTTCCCAAAGTTGTCAGTGTTAAATGACCGTCTTTGCAGGTCGCAACCTCCTTGTTAACCTTTATCTCTGAGCAGTCGAGTATGATGGCTTTTAGCGCATCGTAGGGCGGCAATAATGACAAAGATTGACTATCAACGGTAAAACCCATCTGGTTATTACGATATACATCCAGTGTTGCTCTCAACTCCTGGACTTTGCCTTGCTGGCTGACAAGCTCACCAATTTCTATTTCAATCTGATCGATAGCGAAAACAAAATCAGAAATCAACAAGCCAGACAATAATAACGTTGTTTGCCAATTCAACAAATAACTGAAGGAAATCGAAACAAGATCCGCAATTGGCACAATATTTCTCTTCATATCAAATAAGCGATGATACTGAAAGCCTTGCGGATTACCATGCACTTGCTCGACCTCACTGCAACGAAACCTACTTCCCTTCCCGCTCTTTCGCTTAATCCGCAGGAAAAATCCCAGTGGATATGTAACGGTCGCCGCGGTCACAGATAATCGTTACAATCACAGCGTTTTGCAACTCAGCTGATAAATGTAATGTAGCGGCGACTGCTCCGCCAGAAGAAACTCCGGCAAATATGCCTTCTTTGCTGGCAAGATCGCGTGTGGTTTGTTCAGCTTCCTGCTGATTCACTGCAAGAATACGATCAATCCGCGAATTATCATAAATTTTAGGTAGATATTCCTTCGGCCAGCAGCGAATTCCCGGTATTTTTGAACCTTCTTCAGGTTGGACACCAATGATTTGTATTTGCGGGTTTTGCTCTTTTAAATAACGCGAAGTACCCATAATGGTTCCGGTTGTACCCATTGAACTGACAAAATGGGTAATCCTGCCTTGCGTGTCACGCCATATTTCTGGCCCGGTTCCTTCATAGTGCGCGCGTGGATTATCAGGATTTGAGAACTGATCGAGAATTCTGCCTTTACCAGCTGCTTCCATCTCCCGTGCCAAATCGATTGCAGCTTCCATGCTGCCTTGAGCCGGCGTAAGAATAATCTCAGCACCAAAAGCCCGGATTACCGCTCGACGCTCTGCGCTCATATTATCCGGCATAATCAGCGTCATCTGATAGCCTTTCACCGCAGCAGCCATAGCCAATGCAATACCGGTATTACCACTGGTAGCCTCAATCAACCGATCGCCAGGATGAATTTCACCGCGCAATTCAGCATGTTTAATCATACTCAAAGCGGGTCGGTCTTTTACCGAACCAGCGGGGTTGTTGCCTTCCAGCTTTGCTAATAAAACATTACTGGTTGTACCGGGCATGCGTTGTAACTGCACCTGTGGAGTATTGCCGACCAACGATTCGACCGAAGGGTACTGTGTATGTTTATTGGTTTCTGACATTGATAGATTTGGCTTGTTTGTTTAAATTGCTGGTGAATATGCTCTTAACAACCAGATTCTATCTGAAATGGCTTGAATTAACTGATTTTTTATAAATATTTGTGCTATCTAATAACAGAACTATTGAGTGCCGCGTTTGTAAATTTTAGCGCACATCAATAAACAACAGCTCAATTGCATTAAAACGCCTGTATGATGGAAGCATATCAGTGACATTCCAAAGTAAATCAAAGAGGTCACCCAACCAATGGGTAAGCCTTTTGATTCGACTCATTTATATTTTTTACCATAATATTTTATATGTAATAATTATTGACTTTCATGGTTTTTTAATCTACATTGCGAACTCAGAGACAGGAGTATCTATTAGTCATGAACCAAATTATTCAAATTACTCTGAAAAGGTAATCTCACATTAAGAAAAGTGGATAAATTTATTTTAAAAAGACCTATCCCTTTTTTTCCGACACGACAAACTCGCTGTAAGCGAGTACCTAAATAAATCAAGACCTAATTATACTAATCAATGTTTCCAATAATTGGATAACTATATTGATTCTATTTTCTCGAAGTCTGGTATATTTCTGGTCGCTAAAAAAACTTATGCATGACAATTGACGCAAATCAGGAATATTTATATCTCGAAAAACATATTTCCAAGAAAGGAAAGACAAAAATGAAGCATAAACTATTAATGTTAATTATTTTAGTATTTATATCTACCTCAAGCCAAGCAACTATAATTACTCGGTCATTTCCTTACTTCAACGGCAAGAATGATTATGACCATATAAGACACGTTCAATTCGATTTGGATGTTCAATTCTCTTCGATCTCATCTGCAAAATTAGAATTAACATCTCAGGGCTTCCAGGCGCTCGGATATTCATGCGTCTCCGATATATTCAATGTTTTTAATTTTAACTGTTTATATGATCTGGAAGAATATCCAAAAGCGCTGTTTACTTTAGGTTCTGGAGAATCGGCTATATCAAGTGAGTTAATCGTTGACCACAGAGACATGAATACTACAAGCGCTGTTCTTCCCGAAACAGATCTGCTTCTCGATGGTCGTGATACTTTGTATTTTTCCATCAAGCGTTTGGGGTTCCTTGCCGAATCACAGCTAACACGCAAGCCCGTGATTTTTGTAAATAATGTGACACTCACAATTGATGGCGTTATCACACCAAATGCTGCCCCCACTCCAATTGATACTGACCCGATTGACATTTCGAATGCGTTACCAATAATTACAGGAAAACAAGCAATCAATCACAAGTGGCAGCTTGCCAACAAGGCATTCAACAGAAAAGATACTGTTATTTTCTTCTCAGCACCAACGATCAATGGTGCCCAACGTGGTATTGCTCGAATGCGTAAAACTACTGGTGGCACTCAATTTAGATTCCAGGAATGGGGTAACCTTGACGGTAGACATACCAATGAAACCATTAAGATTATTGGGATGCCCACAGGAAAATGGTTATCAGACAACAATCAGATCGAAGTTGGACTCACTAAAATAAGTGGTACAAGACAATGGAAAACAATCAGGTTTTCCAGTAAGTTTCTAAACCCACCTGCGGTAGTTCTCAATCTACAAAGCTCAAATGGCAACGAGGCTGCTGATGTACATGTACGCAATATCACAACCGAATCAATGGAAATCGCCTTGTTTGAACAAGAAAACCGCATGAAATCCGGACATGCTCAGGAAACTGCGGGATATCTGTTAATTGACAGTGACGACACAGGTTTTAATTTAAATAATGCTCAATCAACCCGGATTGAGCTACCGTTCCAGACCACAGGAATCAACGTCAACCACAACTGGACTAGTCTAGATAATGGCATACAGATCCGTTTGGAAGAAGACCAAACAGCTGACAGGGAAATCTTACACGTTGAAGAGATAGTCAATGTTATCAACATTAATGGAGTCTATCTCACACAGATTTCCAGTGCGAATGGTGGTGATCCCACTGTATTACGCTCACGTATTTTGAAATAAACCTAACGCTGGTTTGTGGATGGATAAGGTTCACAACACGGTAATGTGTGGTAAATTCGTAGGATGCTGGCGAGGTACGAACCGCATCAATTGAAGTGGCTGGTTTAACATTAGCGTTGGTCAATATTGTGATAGCTCACAGAGTTTTTGACCATCTTCTATCACAGTACAACCTCATTTACTGATGGCCTCACCAGCATACTACGGTTACTTCACGTTACCGCGTTGCAAGAATGCAATTACACCCACTCCTCAAAATCCTCGCCCTCTTTTTCTGGTGGCATCAAATCTTCTTTACTCACACCAAGCGCCATTACAACTGGGCTGGCGACATAAATAGATGAGTAGGTTCCTATGAGCACACCAACAATCAATGCGATGGCAAAGTTGTGAATGATTTCGCCACCCATTAATACCAGTGCGATCAGTACTAATAAAGTCGTCAACGAGGTAATCACGGTGCGGGTTAGCGTTTGGTTCAGCGAAACGTTCATCACTTCAACTGGTTCACCTTTACGCATGCGCCGGAAATTTTCACGAATCCGGTCAAAAACTACAATGGTATCGTTCAGTGAATAGCCGATAACGGCTAATATGGCGGCTAACACGCTGAGATTGAACTCCAAAGCAAATACCGAGAAAAAACCCAGGGTGATAATCACATCATGAATTAATGCGGCAACAGCGCCTAGTGAAAAACGATATTCAAAGCGCCAGGCAACATAAAGCAATATGCCGAAGATTGCATATAACATGGCAAGTCCGCCATTTTCACGCAGTTCTTCACCGACTTGCGGCCCGACAAATTCTATTCTGCGCAACTCTGCTGCTACGCCATCACCAGATTTGACCACATTCATAATACGGGTACTCAGTTCTGCACTCACCCGCCCTTCTTTGGAGGGTAGTCTGATCAGAATATCTTTTGCTGTTCCGAAATGCTGCACACTAGCATCATCAAATCCTCCAGCGACTAATTGATCGCGTACGATTTGTGCATCAACTGAACTCGGGTAACCAATCTCCACCAGCGTTCCACCGGTAAAATCAATGCCTAGCTCGAGACCTCTGAAAATTAACGAGGCAATTGAGATAATAATCAGTAGAGCAGACAGAATCAGTGCAAGCTTGCGCTTGCCCATAAAGTCATAGTTTGATTGAAATGCCATCGATTTATTCCTTAATTGCGTCAATTGAACCAGTATCGGCAGATACGCCTTCAAGCGCTTTTCTGTCACTCATCCACACCGGCCAGATGGGTAAATTATTCATCCGTTTTGAACCATACATCCAGTTAATCAGCATCCGTGTGATCAGAATTGCGCTAAACATTGAGGTGACAATACCAATTGATAAGGTCACTGCAAAGCCTTTGATTGGCCCGGTACCGAAACTGAACAGAACGACTGCGGCAATTAGTGTGGTGAGATTGGCATCAAAAATAGTCGAGAATGCTTTTTCGTAACCTGCGTGGATGGCTTGTTGTGGCGTGGTACCACTTTTAAGCTCCTCGCGGATACGTTCAAAAATCAACACATTGGCATCAACTGCCATTCCCACTGTCAATACGATACCTGCGATACCGGGTAAGGTCAGTGTTGCTTGTAATAGTGATAACACTGCAATCAACAATATCAGATTGATGGTCAATGCAATGTCGGCAATAATCCCGAATCGACTGTAATACGCTGCCATAAACAATAACACCGCTATAAAACCAACGATTACCGATAGAAAGCCCTTCTCGATATTATCTTTACCCAGGCTTGGACCGATAGTGCGTTCTTCAACAATATCCATGGGAGCTGCTAGCGCACCTGCACGCAACAGTAGCGCCAAATTTTGGGCCTCTGAGGATGAGTCAAGCCCAGAAATCTGAAAGCGTCTGCTGAAATTATCACGGATGGTTGCAATGTTAATCACTTCAGCAACCTCTTTGCGTTTACGTACCAGTTTACCGTTGACCTTTTTGGTTTCAGATTTACTTTCGATAAACACAACTGCCATCGGCTTACCAACATTCTGGCTGGTAATCCTGCCCATTTTTTTGGCACCGACCCCATCCAGCGTCACTGACACCATTGCCCCACCATCCTGCTGATCCAAGCCAGAGCTGGCATCAACAATTTGATCACCCGTAACGATGACTTGTCGCTTTAACAATACCGGGGTTCCATCGCGCTCGTAATAAAGCAGTGTGCCTGTCGGTACGCGACCGCCTATTGCCTGCTGTACATCATGGGTTACATCCGCCATGCGAAATTCCAATGTTGCAGTTGCTCCCAGAATTTCTTTGGCACGGGCTGGATCCTGAACACCAGGTAATTGCACAACAATACGCCCTTCACCTTGTTGTTGAATCACTGGCTCTGCAACACCAAGCTCGTCAACACGATTACGCAACGTCAACATATTCTGCTCAATTGCAAGCTTTTGAATGTTGCGTTTCTGATCAGGTGTCAACCTGACAACCAGGGTTAAGCTATCATCCTGCTGTGGCAGCAACTCCAGACCATCGAGGTCACGCCTGATGACATCACTGGCTTTTTCAATTTGATCCGCTTCTTTGAATCTTACAGTTATCTCACCTTTATCTTCGCCAATACCAAGATAACGTATTTTCTTTTCCATTAGCCCGGTACGAATGTCAGTGACACTGCGTTCCTCAGCTTGTTTAATCGCCGATTCCATATCAACATCAAACAAAAAATGCACACCACCACGCAAATCCAGTCCCAGATACATCGGTTCAGCATCCAGACTGCGTAACCAACCAGGGGTGGCCGGAGCAAGATTTAGCGCAGCCACATAGTCTGAACCCAGTTCAGCTCTTAAATGATCAGCTGCTTTAAGCTGCGCATCAGTATCGTTGAAACGCATTAATAAACTGGCATCATTCAGCTCGTCAGATTTCCAGGCAATACCTTGTTGTTTTAGTATCTGCCTGATTTGATCTGCTTTAGCTTCATCAAGCACGGCTTTTCGCAGTGGCGAGATCTGAACCGAAGGATCAGACCCATACAAATTTGGCAGTGCATAAACCGCAGCGACAATAATTGCCAGAATAATAAGAATGTTCTTCCACGTGGGAAAGTGATTCAACATAGAGTGACCGATCAGTTGGCTGTTAAAGATTGTCGGCAGTCAGCCTGACTGCCCCGAATTATGGAAAATAAAATCATTGTAAAACGATTGATATGCAGCTCAATCAGCTATTTTTGACCAGCGCTTTATAAGTACCTTTCGGCATTAAAGAGCTGATAGCACTACGTTGCACCCAGACGACTTCACCGGGACGGACTTCCAGGCCGACAAAGTTATCGTCAACTTCAGCAACCTTGCCGAGTAAACCACCCGTGGTCACTAACTCTGTGCCTTTACTTAAAGAATCAACCATGGTCTTGTGTTCTTTGGCACGTTTTTGACCGGGACGGATAAATAGAAAATAAAAGAAAACCAGAATTGCTATTGGCATCAACAAGCCTGCAAAATCATTGCCTGCAGATGTTGCGCCTTCTGCCATTGCGTTTGAAATAAAAAAGTTCATGTTGTCACTCGTTATTATATTAATATGCTCAGGTACTTAATCTACTCCACCCAGTAATAAAACCGAGTCGGTCGAATCATTATTTTAAGTGCATGCCTTTAACTTGTAGATGCACTGATAATATCCGGTCAATTATCGCATAGTTGGTACTTTTTTTCCTTGCTCCTTGTAAAAACCATCAACAAATCGATCAAGTTCGCCTGCTTCAATAGCTGAGCGCAAGGATTTCATCAACCATTGATAAAAATGCAAGTTGTGAATTGTATTGAGCCTGGCACCCAGAATTTCATTACATTGATCCAGGTGTCGCAAATAAGCGCGTGTATAATGGAGACAGGTATAACATTCGCATTGTTCATCGATAGGAGCCATATCATTACGATACTGGCTATTGCGGATGCGAATAAATCCATCACGCACAAACAGGTGTCCGTTTCGAGCATTGCGGGTTGGCATGACGCAATCAAACATATCGATACCGCGCCGCACACTCTCGACAATATCTTCCGGCTTGCCGACACCCATTAGATAATGTGGTTTATCAGCTGGCATTATTGGCGCAAGATCGTCGAGTACTTGCAACATTTCGTGTTTGGGTTCACCAACCGATAACCCGCCAATCGCATAGCCGTCAAAACCAATCTCCATTAAAGATGATAGCGAACGTTGGCGCAAATCAGTAAACATTCCACCTTGCACAATCCCAAACAATGCTGCCGGATTATCAGCATGTGCTTCACGGCTACGCAGCGCCCAACGCAGCGATAACTCCATCGACTCTTCAGCAGTTTTTATATCAACCGGGTACGGCGTGCATTCATCGAAAATCATCACGATATCTGCATCTAATGTGCGCTGTACCCGCATTGATTCTTCCGGACTGAGAAACACTAAATCGCCATTGATCGGTGATCGAAACTCCACCCCTTGTTCGGATAGCTTGCGCATGTTGCCCAAACTGAAAACCTGGAAGCCACCTGAGTCAGTTAAAATCGGGCCATCCCAATGCATGAACTTGTGTAACCCGCCATGCTGGTTGATGACCTCCATTCCAGGACGCAACATGAGATGAAAGGTGTTACCCAGTACGATTTGAGCGCCCAGATCATGCAATTCTTCTGCTGTCATTGCTTTTACAGTGCCGTAAGTACCCACTGGCATAAATGCAGGCGTGTCAATACGACCTCTGGGAAATTCAAGCACACCGCGTCGTGCCATGCCATCTGTATGGCTGATAGAAAAATTCATCGTTTCAATGGCAATCTCGTAACGCTATGCTTCGCTATCATTTTCGAAAAATACGGGAAACCAGATCAGGTACAGAACGCGGAATTAATCCAGCTTTGCCACGATAGCCCATCAAAGTCAAAAACACACCCGCATAAATACCAGGCATGGTGCGATCTTCGGATGTTGCCAGAAAAAAGTGGATCATGCTGAGAATGACAATGGGAAAGATCAGTTTACCAATCAATCCACAAAGATCACCGAGTATATCTTGAACAAAATTGCTGCAATTGGTCAACAATGGAATGAGCAACAAATACGCTGCGACACCGGGGATCAGATAAGGGCTTTGCATTGTTTGTTCAATGATTGCTTGCCAGTTCCAGTTCAGATCAACCGCAACCCATGCAAGCATGTGTAGTGACGCATAGACAAATACAAACAGCTCCATCAGATTTTGCAAGCTGTCGAGAACATTTAAACCAGTGATACGAATCGCTGGTGCAATGGCTAAACTAAGCACCAGAAAATTTAACGCCCATGATCCTGAATAGGTAAGAATAAAACTGCCGGAATTAGATCCCATCTGCTCTGTAACAGCAATGTAGATCATTTCGACAAACGGAATGAGCGCAGCCAGACAGACTACAATCTTAATCAATCGATTCATTGTTAAAATGCGGGCACACTGTCGACTGTAACATCACTGGCTAATGCAATATCAACGTAACAGAAACATTCAAGCGTTTGTATCTGAAATTGTGCAGAACACGACAACAGAATTTCTATTCACTCAGATATATGCATGGTGAAATCTAACATTTCAGCGTAGGTTTACAGCAAAAAATTTGTCGATTCATTATTTGCGTTTGAAAAACATAAAACCTTCGATTCCACCTTTAAGTGTCATGCTCTTATCAGCGATTTCAATAACCTTTAACTTACTCCAGCGTTTGCTGCCAGGTCTTTGCAGAGACACCTGATCACCTTCGATTTTGTACTTTGCCTTGATTTTTATTTTATCATCGGCGCGATGATCCTCGGCAACTGAAATTAAATGGCCATCAGTGCGAAACTCCCAAGTCTGATTCGCAGCTCTTCTGTCGCCATTTTTTGTACGTGCATTGGCTTCAAGACGCCATGTTCCGATCAACTGCTCTGCTATTGCATCTTTTTCTGATGCAACATCTTGCGCAGAACTTTCCGCAAATACCATTCCTGAACACATCAAACACAAGAGCAGGAACAATGCATTTAAGGGCTGAAATTTATACTTCATGATTTATCTACCTCTGGAATATCAGACAACAATTTGTTTGGTTATTATTATCACCGCAATAGCTCTCACGGGCAAGCATCAGACCAAGAACCTGTCTAAGGATCAAATCTGAAATATCTGTCTTTCATCGCTGCATTAAAAGCTTCTGTTGCTGAAACAGAAGAGTTTACCCTCCAATCACACTCTTTGTTAATCTGAAACCAGTGAAAAGCCTTGATTTTATCGAAATCCGAGCTGGCTATACGTTCAAAAGCATTTTTTATCCATTGTGCTTTATTTTGTCCAGGCAATTCATGTTCGCTCGCTTCGCAAGAACCAAATTCACCAATCATCAGTGGTTTATCGCCAAAAGTTTCTGGGTGATTCACCAAGGTATGATAGATATTGGCGAAAATGTCATCAAACCACAACCATTCTCGCCAATCTGGCGTACCGTCACTGTTGCTCCAGTTATATCCATCCATACATAGCCAATCAACATAGTCTTTACCAGGATAATATTGCTTGATTACATTGACATCAAAAGGAAAATTGTTGGGACACCAAACGAACTTTGCATTGTTTGCACCAACTTTGCGAAAAATCGCATGAACATGACGAAACGCTTTGACGTAAGCTTCGGGCTGGTCTTGCCAACTATAAAACTCGTTGCCATCCAGGACATTATTTTCAATCATCTCGTGAGCAAATCGAAAGCGTAGTTCACCACCCCAATCTTTGATACTGGTCGCGTAAGCAGCAAGATATTCATCATACGTGCCTTTAGCAATATCCTGCAAGTTAACTGCTGGCTCCCAGGTCAAATGGAAGACTAATGGCTGCTGATTGGCTTTTTCAGAGACTATTTCGTTAAGTTCTGATGTTGGAAAACCAGGCTGGTCTTGCGCATCCCAGCCTTGAAACCACATAATGGAATACAGCTTTTGTGCAGAGAGTTTTTCGAATTCCTCAACACCATTTAACGTTGGTGGATTCGTCCCTGTAAAAGCGCCAATTTCTATTTTGGGTACTTTGAATTGCACTAAAGGATCTGAAGCAGCTGGTTTAAGCAGCTTTTCATCAGCAACTTTGTAAGCGATGAAAACAGCAAAAACAAGGAGTCCAATAACCAATAGTCGCAAGATGATTTTTATCAACATTGATGTGATAGTAAACAGCTCAATCTGATTGTTTCATGCATGGGAAGTGCTGTTCAATTATCAATTAGAACGAGGGTCTGACTAATATGCAATTATAAATCACTCAACCCTTCTTAAAAAAATTTGAGATAAGGTGTTTTGACGGAATAAAGTTACCAAGATTGCGCAGGATTTTTGTTTCTGACCGAACTATCTCAAGAGGCGCATAGTCATTCTACGTAACGATTGAGATTGCGTTGGTCAGGAGCAAAAAGACAAGCAAGGTTGGTAACTTTGTTTCGTCAAACCACCTAACTACTCCCAACCAACAACATCATAGCCACGTTCTTTCAAACAGCTATTAACAAACTGCTGATAAGTTGGACTGGCATAATCAGAACCAATCAGACCGGATACGATACCCACAGCAGCACCACTCGCCGCTCCGATGACTGTGCCGATTCCTACACCACCACTAATTGCTCCGCCAATAGCACCACTGACAGCGCCTAATGCAGCACCTTTTGCTCCATGTGTTGCTGTGCGTTTGGCATTGTGTTGGACATTTGAAATACCAGATTCGCTAGCAAGCTCTTCACATTCCTCTATCGTATTGTCAGCTGCCTGAGGACCATTTTGTTCAAATTGTTCATTGGGATAGAGCACCGGTCGATTTGTACAACCAACCATTGCAAGAATCATCAACACAATACATATTTGCTTCATTTCCACTCTCCACTGGTGTCATGTCAGTCATTTCTTAAATCTAACATAACATACTTAACGGAAAGTGAAACAGGTTCTACCTAGCGTATATTCCAGTAACGTATTGATTGATGTCTATATTCTGTAACACTTTGTAACCCTTCGAATCCTTGACGCCCACCAATCGTTAGAGAAATCGCACCAGAATGTGCAGTATTCAGCATCAAGATATTTTGGTAACGTTTGACAACGCTGCGATGAGGAAAACCATACTGATTGCAATAACCTGCCGGTATCAATGCCAGCTCTGGCTGGACTGCATCAAGAAACTTTGATGATGAGGAAGTTTTGCTGCCATGATGCGGTGCAACTAATACAGTACTCGCCAGTCGCTCTGCATATTCATCGACCAGTCTGATTTCTGCTTCAGCTTCAATATCTCCGGTTAACAGTACGCTATCATCGCCAGCAGTAACCTGAATAACACAGGAATTATTATTCTCACTATTGAAATATGGAGACAGTGGAGCGAGGATGATAAAACTGACCCCGTCCCACTCCCATTGTTTTCCTGGCTCGCAGTATTCAACTGATCGACCGGGTACCTGCTGCGGATAACTGGATATTTCGTGAACAACAGGCATTGCCGCTAACAATGCATTTGCTCCGCCAATATGATCTGCATCGGTATGACTTAATACCAAAGTATCAACCTGGCTGATAGCACGGCTTCGCAAGTAAGGAATCAGTACGGCAGAGCCCATATCAAATTTTGGACTGAGACGAATTCCGGTATCAAACACCAGCGTATGGTTTGCTGTTTCGATAACACTGGAGAGCCCTTGCCCAACATCGAGTACTGTAATTCTGGCAGTTCCATCATCAACACCTGTTATTCTGGGAAACACAGCTGGCAGCAACAGAATAATTCCTAGCCAGCGAGCTTGCATACCCTTGGGCGATAGTAGTAACAATACGCCCACAACACCGAGTGCAACGACCCACAAGTCTGGCCTTGGTCGTAGTAAAGTCGAAAATGGCAAAACCGACAGTTGCTCTAGATACCACATAACTGTCGATAATGCCGCGCTAGCTAACCAAAATGCAGCTGATGCCAAAGGCTCAAACAAGTCACTCAAGACAACACCAAACAGTGATACAGGAACAACCACTAAACTGACGATAGGTACAGCGATCAGATTGGCGAGCGGAGCAACCACAGAGACACTACCAAAAAACAGTAACAATAATGGCGCCAATCCCAGCGCAACCCGCCATCCAATCGACCAGGTTGCTTGCCAATAGCCGAGTGCCTGATTACGCCCCAGCAACAGTAAACTAATCACCACGACAGCACCAAATGAAAGCCAGAAACCAGCTGACAACACAGCAAGTGGATTAACAATGACCACTACGACAGCTGATAAGGCTAACAAATGAAATGGTCGAATACTGGTTTGCAGCAACACACTACCAAAAATAATGCCGAGCATAATCAGTGCGCGTTGAGTTGGCACTGATAAGCCGGCAAGTAATGCATACCCAACTGCACATGTCATGGCACCAATCGCTGCGAGCTGATGAGGCGACCAGCGTTTGACACCGACCCAGGCAGTGAGACGTTTTAATATCCAAAATACAAGGCCAGCAACCAGCCCGACATGTAATCCTGAAATTGCCATCAGGTGAGCTGTTCCGGTGTTACGTAACACCTCCCATTGTTGAGGCCTGATGTCATCACGAATACCAAGCGTCATCCCGGTAATCAGACCTGAAACAGAAGAAATCTCAAGATACTCTTGTAAATGCAAATACAGACTGTGACGTTGCTTCTGAATCCATTCACGGAAGGTTATATTCTCTACTAACTGCTTGCAGTCTTGTTTACAGCGCACATAACCTGTGGCATCAATACGATTGGCAAATAACCACTGTTCATAATCGAAACCACCAGGATTCATCATTCCGTGTGGACGCTTTAAGCGTATGGTTAGCAACCAGTGCTGCCCGGCTTTAATCGTTTGTGATGGGTAATACCAGCTTAGTTTGACATGTCTCGAAACTGATTTTTTGTCAACAATAGCAATGCCTGTTGTTTCTGCAGATTTAATCAGCGCGTTAAAACGACAGACATTGCGACTGCATTGCGGAATCGTAATGATTGATGCTAAAACTGTCAGTGTTTTTCCTTCAAGCTCGGCAGGCAAACGATTGGATAATGCCCACGCGGCAAAGGCCCATGCCCAGCACCAACCTGCAATTAAAAACACTGGATAAAAAAATTTTCGCGACAAACAAAGTGCGACAATACCAGCAACTAATGCAAGCCAACCAATTTGCGGCAGTGTATGCATCAGTTGAAAACCAGCAACACCTGCGACAAAACACACACAGGCAGTGGTTAATGACCAACGTATTTTGCTAGTCATCAGTTTGTCGCTCGCATTCTCAAAACATTAATCACTAAATTTCTTGCTATCAGTACTAGCCTACACATATAATCGAACGCGTTCTACTAGCCTATGCCGAGCGTGAGTCATGGAAGATTTGATCGCATTAATTCAAGCCAACATAGAATATGCACCCTGGCTCATTTTTGGCATACTGTTATTGGCAGGATTCAATATCCCTGTCTCTGAAGACGGAATGATTTTTATATCTGCTGTATTAGCGAGCAGTCATCCTGGCACACGTTTACAATTTTTCCTGGCAGTGTATGCAGGGGCTTATTTTTCTGACCTGATCTCTTACTGGCTGGGACGGCTACTCGGCCCTAAGCTATTCAATATTCGCATGTTTGCTAATATGGCAAGTCCGGAAAAAATTGAAAAAGTCAGTTATTATTTTGAGCGCTATGGTGTATTCACACTGATTGTTGGTCGCTTCATTCCTTTTGGAGTACGCAACGCCATGTTTTTAACCGCAGGATTGAGCAAAATGAATTTTGCCAAATTTGCATTTGCTGATTTGCTGGCTTGCACTATTTCAGTGATGACTTATTTCTATCTGTATCATCAATATGGTGAAGCAGTAATTGAGACAATCAAAGAAGCCAATATAATCATTTTTGCAGTTGCCTTATTGTCACTAGCAAGCTACTTAATCTATCGTCGCTGTCAGAAACAATAAATTCCCAGGTAATCTTTATCAGAACCAAGCTTCAGGTAGCTCGCAATAAATAACCCACCAGATTGTGAGTTACCTTAATCGATCTGCAATATCCCGTCATTCAGGGTGTAGATTGTATCCATGCGCTGCGCCAGTTTAGGATCATGCGTCACAACTACAAGACTGGCATCATACTCTCGATTCAGTTGTAACATTAATTCGAAAACCAACTCTGCTGTTTTACTATCCAGATTACCGGTTGGTTCATCGGCTAGCACACATTGTGGGCGAGACACCAAGGCGCGTGCAACAGCTGCACGTTGCCTCTCACCGCCCGATAGCTCACCTGGCTTGTGTGGCAAACGATGATCCAGATTAACTCGCTCGAGAATCTCTCTGGCCTGTTGGCGAGCATGAGAAACGCTTTCTCCACGAATCAACAACGGCATTGCCACATTCTCTTCCAGGGTAAATTCGCCAAGCAGGTGGTGAAATTGATAGACAAATCCCAAAGTGCGATTGCGTAAATAGGCAAGACGGCGTTCGGATATTTTACTGACATCCACATCATTCCAATACACCGATCCAGTGCCAATCTGATCCAGACCGCCAAGCAAATGCAGCAAAGTGCTTTTACCAGAACCGGAAGCTCCCATAATCGCAATACGTTCAGCAGGCTGCACCGACAAACTCACACCTTGCAACACATCAACCCGCAACTGCCCTTCATCGAAGGACTTTCCGAGATTATCACAAGCAAGCACAGCTGTTTTATTCATAACGCAATACTTCCGCTGGATTAATTCGTGCCGCTTGCCAAGCTGGATACAAGGTAGCCAGTAATGATAAGAAAATACCGATTGCTGCGATCCAGTAGACATCGTGCCATAGCAGTCGTGACGGAACATCACTTATATAGTAAACATCTGGGGCCATCAGCTTTGTACCCAGAAAATTTTCAACTGTTGATATGATATTTTCAATATTGGATGCCAGTAATACACCACCAATAACGCCTAACAGAGTGCCGGCAACACCAATCATCCCACCCAGTAAAATAAATATCGACATGACTTGTCCGGCAGTCAGTCCTTGCGTGCGTAAAATAGCAATATCCGGTCGCTTATCAGTCACCACCATCACCAAGGTTGATACGATATTGAATGCGGCAACAGCAACGATTAGCAAGAGAATAATAAACATCACTCGCTTTTCCATTTTAATCGCACGAAAGAAATTACGGTGTGCTTGTGTCCAGTCTGCTATGCGATATCGCCCGAGCAATTGCTGGCGTAATCGGGATGAAATTGCCGGTGCTTCAAACATATCTTTTAATTGCAATCTTAATCCACTGACAGCTGACCCCATACGCATTAATTTTGCTGCATCTTTAATATGCACGACAGCAAGGTTGCGGTCATACTCAAACATACCAACTTTGAATATACCAACCACTGTAAAACGCCGTAATCGTGGTAAAACCCCGCCTGGCGTAATATTCATTTGCGGGGTAATGACTGTGACTTTGTCGCCTTGCAATGCACCCAGATAATTAGCCAGCTCAGCCCCCAGAATAATCCCGTATTCCCCTGGTTGAAGATCTGCAATTTCACCTTGTCCAGGCAGCATGTTCTCAGCCAAATCAGAGACTTCAGACTCTTCCGCAGGATCAATTCCGTTTAACATCACACCACTGACACGTTGCCCAAGATTAAGCATGACTTGCCCTTGTACGAAAGGTGCTCGCCCTGTCACTTCAGGAAAGTCACCTAAAACCTCCTCGATCTGCTGCCAATCTTCTAGCTTTCCACCCCAGCCAGAGACTGTTGCGTGAGAAGTCATCCCCAGAATACGTTCCCGCAGTTCTTCTTCAAAACCATTCATCACTGATAACACTGTAATTAGCGCAGTCACTCCAAGCGCTATCCCCAGTATCGAGGTTAAAGTGATAAATGAAATAAAACGCGTTCTGCGTTTAGCGCGCATATAGCGCAAGCCAATGCAGACTTCAATTGGTTTAAACATTCTAGAATTGTTTCGTGTGAGAGTGAGGGTTTATGCAGACTGTTATTCGCAGCAATTTGGGCAAATCCCGTATAGATAATGAGAATGATGGGTTAGTTGATAACCTGCCTTTTTGACTATTTCATGCTGCCTTTTTTCAATCACTTCATCTTCAAACTCATCGACACGCCCACATTTTACACAGACCAGATGATCATGATGATGTCCATCGTCCAGCTCAAACACCGAATTGTTAGCATCAAAATGGTGCCGCTTAACCAGACCCGCTGCTTCAAACTGGGTCAGAACGCGATAAACCGTTGCCAGACCGATCTCTTCGCCAGCATCAAGTAACTTCTTGTACACATTTTCCGCAGTAACATGACGTTCCGAAGTATCGTTATGCTCAAGCATCTCCAGAATTCGCAGGCGCGGTAAAGTGACTTTCAGACCAGCTTTTCTAAGATCATCACTTTCCATTAAAACCCTCCATCTCCAGAATTCTTTGTTCGACAACTGAATATAATACAGCATTCAAAATATGTCATTCATCCAACCTTTGCGGTATGATTTACGCTTTCTGCCGACAAACGACATTACATATCAATGAGAAAGGATCGCATCGTACTGATAGTGATTGCAAGTTTCTTCTTGCTTTCCTGTGGAATTTACAAGATTGATGTGCAGCAAGGTAACATGATTACCCAGGACTTGATCAATCAGGTAAAACCCAGCATGACCAAACGTCAAGTGCAATATATTCTAGGCACTCCGTTAACAGTCGACCCCTTCCACAAAAATCGCTGGGTTTATCTATTCACCAATCAACCTGGCGATGAAGAGCGAACTCGGCAACAAGTTTCGCTGATCTTTAAAAACGACAAACTAACTGCCATTGATGGTGATCTAAAACCTGGAACCTTAACAGTGTTGGTACCGAAAAAAGACGTTGATATTATTGTACCTAAACGCAACCTTGAAAAAACTGTTTGGGAAAAAATCACGTCTATTTTCGACTTTTCTGACGAAGAAGCGCCTATTGTACAAAATGCCGAGTAATAGAAGTGATCACTTCACAAGATCTTAGAGATATTATATTCACTGTTATCGTCACAATATCAATCAACTACCAATGCAAGTTGACACTGTGAGAGTAAAACAGTGAGTAAACTAAATGTTAGAATGTTGCTTCAAATAATCAATCACTTGCTTAGCACATTCTTCAAGCGGTAATTCTCCTGTTTGAACAACGATTTCTGCTTGCTTAGGCTCTTCATACGGCGATGATATCCCGGTAAATTCACGCACTGTCCCTGCCCTTGCTTTCTGATAAAGCCCTTTAACATCGCGCCCTTCACAGACAGATAATGAGGTATTGCAATAGATCTCAATAAATTCTCCATCCTCAACCATCGAACGCACAATATCTCGATCCTTACGAAATGGTGAAATAAAAGCGCTTAGGGTAATCACTCCAGCCTGCATGAATAGCTTGCTCATTTCACCAATGCGACGAATATTTTCATGGCGGTCTTCCAGGCTGAAGCCAAGATCAGCACACAATCCATGCCTGACATTATCGCCATCCAATACAAAAGTATTGCAACCTAACTCATCAAATAAAATCTCTTCAACACGATGTGCCAACGTTGACTTTCCTGCCCCTGACAAGCCAGTGAACCAGAGAATAAAGCTCTTATGCTTATTCCTTGTATGACGCCGCTCTCTTGTCACCGTTGGCTCATGCCAGCGAATATTTTGATCCACTACTATCTTTTTTGTCATTCACTGTAACCTATTGTTATTCAGTTTAACGCGGCATTGTACATTAAACAGCCGCTCAATGTGATAGACGAGCATTTTGAGAATATTTGCTAAGAACCTGTTAAAGATCTCGCTGAATGGCGCATCACTGCGTTAAAACTGGACTCAAAATGCTCATAGACTCCAGTATGCTGTGCTTTTTTGTCCACTGTTCCTTGTGCTGCATCCATTGATCAAGATCTTGAGCAGTTTCTAAAACGGGCTTAAGAACGGCTTAAGGGGTCGAAGTCCTTTTAGAACTTGAATTCAGCTTATCCTAGGAGGCTGTCCGAGAATAGAGAGCCTACTACGGAAAAGCGGATTTTGGCCCATTTTTCCGATTAAATTTGTTCAATACAGTAAGTATTCGCCTCATTATAATCGAAAAAATGGACTCAAAACGCTTTCCCTCGCTAAGGCTTCTATTCTCGGACAACCTCCTAGACAAAGTGAAATGTTCGTTTTGCTATATCTAGCCAGATTACGTTAATATTCATGATGGTCTCCTGCTCCGTTTAAATTGAGATATTTTATTCGTCAATTATGGCACTTTGATGCCGAATTAGGGAAAGAGACCATCTCATCACTCTCTCTAAATGGGCCATTCTCAAACGCGAAAGGTATATTTTCTACGGTGCATGAGTGTTCATATTGGGGAAATTTAATGAAAAAAATAACCATCATTACTTTGCTATTGATATTGTTTGATTCAAACAGTGTTTTAGCAGCTTCATCTCCTATCGAAAATGGTGCGTTTCCCACCGCAGATATTGACCAGGATGGGAGTATAGATGCCTTGACTGATGGCCTGCTAACACTGCGTTATTTATTTGGGTTTAGAGGGCAAACATTAATAGCTAATACTTCTAGCCCAAACTGTACACGCTGTTCAGCGGACCAAATCACTACGTACTTAGCGACAGCGGTTGAAAATAAAGTGTTCGACTGTGATGGAAATAATATTGTTGACGCACTAACAGATGGCTTGCTGTTCGCTCGATACCTTTTCGGATTCTCGGGCAATCCATTGATAGAGAATGTCGTAGGTTCTGGTGCGCAACATACGACAAATGAAGCTCTGCAAGAGTGTCTGAATACATTAACGACATTAACTGATATGTCACCACCTCAAATTTCTTTATTGGGAGATAATCCGATCACGATTACAGTCGGTTCGACATACGAGGATTCAGGTGCAACAGCTACTGACCTTATGGATGGTTCTATAGCGGTTGTTATTGATACTAGCGCAGTTAATACTGGGGTGGCTGGTGATTACCTTGTCCAATTTAGTGCTACTGATTTAGCAGGTAATCGAGCAACCGATACGAGGAACGTGCAGGTAATAAACTCACCAATTCTATCAGGGGTAATATCTCAATGGCTATTTGATGATGGAAGTGGAGACGTCGCAGCGAATCAAACGGCAAATAGTCCTGCGCTAACGATCAGTAATACAAATGCTGCTAGTTGGGTTTCTGGAGTTTCAGGGACAGCACTAAATTTCAATGGCACGAATCAATATGCGTCAGCTGATGATGCCCGTTCTTTGCAAACGAATTCTGTTAGCTTAACTGCATGGGTTATGCCAAATCAAAGCAGTGCTGAATGGGAATGGATAGCAGCTCAAGCAGATAATTATGGGCTTTTTATTAGGCCGAGTAGTGGCACTGTGGTTTTTTATATTAAAAATGATGGAAGTGGGAGGTCGTCAGTTAGCTCACCCGTTGGAAGTCTTTCGTTTAATCGCTGGCAGCATGTCGCTGGTTCTTTTGATGCCTCCTCACAGACTCTAAAGGTATACATCAATGGTATAGAAGAGGGTAGCCAAGTCATTGATCAAGGAATTGGTTATACAACGGGAGATGGATTTACTGTTGGCTCAATGCAAAATCATCGTTTCTTTGATGGAAAGATTGATGAGGCTAACGTTTATAGTAGAGCGTTAACTGTGACAGAATTAAGTGAATTAGTGAATAGTTATAGCCAAATAACAGGAGGTGGAGATACCAATGATGGTTCAACCTATAAAATACTCCCATTAGGAGATTCTATTACAGATAGTTATGCAGGTAGACCAAGTTATCGTCGTACCCTTTGGAAGTTGTTAGTAGATGCGGGTTACACAGTTGACTTTGTCGGCAATGAAACCACTATGAATATTGATTCTTCATTTCAAGACTTTGATTTAAACCATGAAGGTCATCCTGGATGGGAGACAGGGGAGATTGATGATCGAATCAATGAATGGCTAACAAACATTACGCCCGATATTGTTTTACTGCATATAGGTACGAATGACCTTGATAGGGGGCAGTCGAATCAAAGTACGCTTAACGAAATAGATAGTTTGATACAAAAACTGAGAATTAAAAATCCTAATATGGTTATTTTCATGGCCAAGATAATTCCCATGCGTGATTTTGATACCGCATCATTTAATGCCTTGCTTGATCAGTTCGTGGCAGAAAGAACGACCAATTCTTCTCCGATATTTATAGTTGATCAATATACTGGGTTCGATGCTAATACAGATAATTATGATAACTATCACCCTAACGAGATTGGTGAAAACAAGATGGCAACGAAGTGGTTTGTGGCACTGCAAAACTATTTTAATGAATAGAAATTTTAACGCTCTTTTCTCGCTAATAGAACCAATTAAAGGAATGGAAATCTTGGCAATCCCATTAGTCGTTTTTGAAAAATTGGATTAAGGGATCGAAGCCGAATGACACTTACTTAAGCTATAAAAACATTAAAAATCAAATGCTTCATATAACATAGGGTAACTTCTCATTAATTACAGGCAATTACGAATGAAATGTAATAAACTACATTCAATGAATTCTGTAAAGCCGCTATTGCCACCCATTTCAGATGCTGATCGCACGCCATTAGTCGATGCGTTGCTTGAACTTCTCCAATGGCAATCGGATCGCATTGAGCAATTAGAAGATGACATTCACAGGCTGAACAAACAGACTCGAAAACCGAAATTCAAGTCCAGCAAGATGGATCAACAGACAGAACCAGACGATGGGTCTCGCAATGAAACAAAGAAAGGCCCCAAACGCAGTAAAACCCAGCACCTGACGATTCATGAAGAGCACATTATACACCCCGTCAATCTTTCGGAGGACGCACGCTTTAAAGGCTATCGAGACATCATTGTTCAAGATCTGATCATTGGTCCTCATACCATTCGTTATCGTCTGGCCGAATATGAAACCAGCGAGGGGTATGTCATTGCCCAGTTACCTGAATCGGTTCGCAGTGGTCATTGGGGATCAAGCTTACACAGTTTTATCTTGTATCAATACCATCATCAGCACGTCACTCAGCCCCTGTTGCTGGAACAGCTGCATGATCTTGGTATTGATATGTCCAGCGGTCAATTAAGTCCGATGCTGACCAAAGACCTTGACCTGTTTCACCAGGAAAAAAGCGATCTGCTACGTTATGGGCTGCCACTGTCCAGCTATATTCACGCTGATGACACGGGGGCTCGCCATCAGGGAAAGACCGGTTACTGCACCCATATTGGCAATGAGCTGTTCGCCTGGTTTGAAAGTACTGAGTCTAAAAGCCGTGTTAACTTTCTTGAGCTGCTCAGCAGCAGCGGTTGCCAAACCTACGTCATCAATGCGGGTGCTCTGGAATACATGCAACGCCAAAAGCTTCCAAACTATTTATTGGAATCACTTGAACCCCAGACCGTTAAACTTGAGACAAGCGCTGCTTTAGAGCACTGGCTGGAAGAGCAAGGAATCACCAATCAACGCCATCGAAGGATTCTCACTGAAGGGATGCTGGTTGGGCGCTTGCTCGATCAAGGTATTCCAATCAATCTTGGCATTGTGAGTGATGATGCGGGGCAATTCAATGTTTTTGATCATGCTCTGTGCTGGATTCATGCAGAGCGACTGATCACTCGACTCATTCCTGTTAATGACTTACAGAAGCAAGCCGTCAGCTGGGTGCGGGATGAAGTGTGGTCGATTTATGCGGGTTTGAAACGTTATAAAACAGCGCCTGACCCAGCGCACGCAATGCGCTTGAAAGCACAGTTCCGTCAACTTGTATCGACGCGCACCGATTATGAAACGCTGAATCAAATACTGAAACGTATGGGCAACAACCAGCATGAATTATTCCGCGTACTGGAAAGACCGGAGATTCCCTTGCACAATAACCTGAGTGAACGGGATATTCGGGATTACGTCAAGAAACGCAAGATCAGTGGGAGCACACGCAGTGAAGCAGGTCGGCAATGCAGGGACACCTTTGCCAGTTTAAAGAAAACCTGTCGTAAGCATGGGATTTCGTTCTGGAGCTACTTGCTTGATCGTACGTCGAATGCGAAACAGATTCCTCCAATGGCGGATATTCTTCAAACTGCTGCCTGTGGATAATGAGAAGTTACAACATAGGATGACGAAAAAAATATTTGCCACCTGTTTTCAGCTAGATTTTATCAATCTAAATGCCGTTATCACTACATTCTGTTACATTGACGTAGGATGTAAGATATTGATTTACATTAAATAAGCTGTTAGTAAGTGCCATTCGGCTCCGACCCCTTTATTACCATTCATATCCATATTCAATCCCTAGCCAGAAATTATTATTTCTGACATTATTATCTTCAAAATTAAACTTACGATTACCGTGTTGCCAGCCTAACTTGATAGTTGTCTGCCGATTTAGTTCATACAGTAACTCAAGTTCACCTTGATAAATGTTCTCGGAAGCATTGTGATGAATATCGTCATCATATTTGCTGGTAAATATATTGTGTTCATAGTCAAAAATGAGAACAGCAGATAATTTATCCAGCAAAGGGATTTTCAGCTCTGCGGACGTGTAATGATTAATATAGGAAGTATCATCTAACTGACGACGAGCATTGTGCTGATTGGTTTGGCCGCGTTCGTAATGATACCCGATTAATAACTCAAAACCAGGTGCGAACTCCCACTCCAAATGAGGCCCGATTGTCCAGAATTTTGTATCTCGATACTTAAATGGCGCATCATAATTTCTTAATCCATAGCGTCCAAGCAGACGGAGAAATAAATGTTCTGAAATATGCTGATTAATATGTGCTGTCCAGATATGATTGGTTAAGCGCTCCTGGAATAATTCCTGATCCTCGTTTTCATGCTCTGGTTCACCTGCCAGAAGGTCGTTTTCGCCCAATAATAAATCGGGGACAAAGTCATAAAACAATCTTAACTCAGTACCAGAATTGAATGCCTGCATCAACTGCAGTTGATAAAAACCATGGGTGAAATCATCATGATCGACAAATACATAAGCTCCGAGATCAAATCGTAATTCGAATTTACCGAGCGAATTGTGGTTTGCCCACATTAGCTCAGCACTCGGCTCATAAATAAAATCAGATCCCTGGTCAGGACGATCAACAACAGGCTGAGTTGGATCTTCCAATAGTGATAAGCGCCGAGTGACTGAAAACAAACCAATGTCATCAGTGTGATAAATATTAGTATCAATTTCACCGCTCCATTCACTGTACGCATTTGTACTCACTAGAGGCAGAGAAAAAATACAGCAGAGCAATAACTGTATCTGTCTTGAACAGACAGACTGTATAACGAAAGCGCTTGCAAAAGTCAGCATATCAAGCATCCTGTCTGATCATTGCTAATAGCCTTGTATAACGATTTTGCATGCAAGTTAGAAGAATCGGCTGACATTTGAGGTTTTTCATTTCAAGGTTAATGGTGTGGATTCAATTATTTCATAACATAATTACGAGCCACTTGCAAAACTATGAGATCACAACCGACTGAGATTGTGACTGAGTCGTCTGTTACGATTTTTTCACGGAATGGCTGTCATGTCACAGATGAACACCAGCAAATTCTTGTCATCTTGATGTGTTTTGTCAATTTAGAGCATACCGATCCTCCTGTGGGACTCAATTCCCTTTCTTTCTCCTTCAGTAAACTATCATTTACTCAAGAAAGCACAGCATCTGATTCACTGTCAGCGCTAGAATCCCAAACATTAAATGACACATCACTTTTGCATGCCCACGCACCCGAACCACACGTCCTCCAAATTCATCTTTCAAGCGCCCGTTGACGCGCTCTACAGTGCCGCGCTCTCGGTATCGTATGGTTTCAGAAGATTGATGACCAATGATCCGGTTGCGTTTGTTTTCAGCGTGTATTTCATCCTTGAGCGTTTTATCGCGCCGTGGGTTTCGGTCAATCAACGGGACATGGCCTAACTGTCGACTGGTTTCATGGATCTGAGGCACATCATAGGCAGCATCCATTAAATCATAGAGGTTGGTGACACGTTGATGACTGATCATTGCCAATGGAATCGCCACTTGGCTATCATGCGTTGAAGCCGAGGTTAAGACACAACTGATTGGAATGCCGCCATCGGCTGAATCAATATGCAGCTTATAGCCTGTCCAACTGGTTTTGTAACCTTTGCTGTTTTTCTTGGTTCCCACATCACAGGCTATGGGCAAATCGTCAAGCATCTCCACCAAGGGAATCCCTGTGGTCTGCTTTTCAATCCGCGTCAGTGTTTTCTCGCGAACTTCGCCTTTTTTTGGGCGTCCACGTTGCTTGGGTTGTTTGACAATGGGTTTCTTTTTGATCGGTTTTTCACGTGCATTGATCGCGGTTGAGTCGCGCGAATTATGTCCGACGATTTCACCACGATAGTGTTTTTTGATCAACGCTTCATGGATACGTTGCGGCAATTGCGATTCAGAGAATTCGGCTAATGCGCGAGAGACTGTCCATTCCTTTGGAATATCGCTGACACGTTCCCATCCACACAGACGCCTTAATGCGATGTCGGTGTGTAATCGATCTAACAACAGGCGCGTTGTTGGCATGTGATACACCATCTTTGCAACAAAGGCACGTGCAATGGCGACTC
Organism: Methylococcales bacterium; assembly: GCA_965224565.1. GTDB lineage: Bacteria > Pseudomonadota > Gammaproteobacteria > Methylococcales > DRLZ01 > DRLZ01. Next base: position 3,211,865 of record CBDCZN010000002.1, read on the forward strand.
GATCCTTGGGTGGACGTCCAGGATATCCTTTGCTGGAATCAATAAATGCTTCAATGTGGAGTATTTCTAGCGTCGTTATCAGCTCCTGTTGTTTTTGAGTTAACGGACCGAGTTCTTCGATCATTCGAGGAAATAATGTGTCTTGAATTGTCCACCAGGACTGTGCTATTGTTTCTCGTAACTTGCTCATTTTCAGATATTTTTAGAGTGTTTAGACGCTCTCTATTTTATCATTTTTGAGCAAGGTTTTTCTTTTTTTGCTATTCAAGCAATTAAATCCCCTCGCTTTTATGCATTTTGCAAGTAGCTCTTACTATTAGCTATAAATATATAACAATAATGAATTAAAATCAATTGAACACAAAGCCATCACATCAATACTCAAGGTGACAGCCAATTTTATTTAGGATTAAGGGTCGAAGCCCTTATAGAGCGTTATCTTGACAGTCCGTTTTCCGTTTTCAACGTTTGATTGCTGATTACAACGACACGGCATCATCTCTTATAATCAAACAGCATCTCATTACGGCTGGTATATTAACCCCATGTTACTCAAACAAGATTACCAGTTTCATCTCCCCGAAAAGCTGATTGCCCAACAACCTCTCGCAGAACGCAGTGCCAGTAAATTATTGTGTCTTAACCGCACAACCGGAGCAATTACAGATACAGTATTCAGTAAGATTACTGAGTTTTTAAGAAGAGGTGATTTATTGGTGTTGAACAATACCCGTGTCATTCCTGCGCGTCTTTTTGGAATCAAAATGACTGGCGGTAAGGTTGAGATTCTGGTCGAGCGCGTTCTCGGTGAAACACAAATGTTGGCACAAATACGCGCCAGTAAGGCACTAAAAACAGGTCAAATCATTATCATCGAAAATCAATTTAGAGTTGTTGTAACACAGCGTGATAATGGTCTGTATACACTGAAAACAGACGATTCTAATACGATTGAGCGATTACTTGATAGTGCCGGACACATGCCTCTCCCCCCTTATATAAAAAGAGAGGACACCGTAGAAGACCAAACCCGCTATCAAAGTGTTTTCGCTGATCAGCCTGGAGCAGCCGCAGCACCAACTGCGAGTTTACATTTTGATCAGGAACTACTGAATACAATACGCAAGCAAGGCGTCGAAACCGGATTTATCACATTACATGTTGGTGCGGGCACTTTTCAGCCAATCCGAGTCGATAAGCTCGCTGATCATGTCATGCACTCAGAGCGCGTTGAAGTCAATGCAGATATTGTCGAGAAAATCCGTCAGACAAAAGTACGAAATGGACGTATTATTGCAGTAGGAACCACAGTAATGCGCGCCCTTGAAAGCGCAAGTCTACAAGGTGAAATTAATCCTTTGCATGGAGAAACCCAGTTGTTTATTACACCAGGCTTTACTTTTAACTGTGTTGATGCCTTACTGACTAATTTCCATGTCTCTGAATCAACACTATTAACGTTGGTTTGTGCGTTTGGTGGATATCATCAAGTTATGAATGCCTACCAACACGCAATGACTCACTCCTACCGCTTTTTCAGTTATGGTGATGCCATGTTTGTCAGCAACGAGCAAGTATAACTGGCAGATTTCAGGACTGTAACACACCGTCTCATTACGGATAGTAATTTCTATTATTTTTTAATCCCATATTAAATCCATGACTTGACAGCTATGAATCTTTTGAATAAATTCAAAATCACATCAAGCGCTTACTTTAATAAGGAAAAAACTGTTTCTCAGGCGTTTCCTCCCGGACACTTCTACTCGCCAGTGATTGATCCCGATGAAATCGAATCAATGAAAGATCAAATCTGGCCCATGGATTTGAATCCGATTGCGGGAATAGATTTTAACGATACAAATCATAAACATGTTTTAACAGAGCTATTTCCTAAATATATTCAGGATTATGATTACCCTGATTCGAGTACAGATGACGACAGTCAGTTTTTTAACCAAAACAGCCAGTTTTCCTGGCTTGATTCGCGAGCCGCTTTTGTACTTTTAAGAGAATGGTCTCCATCAACCATCATCGAAGTGGGCTCGGGATTTTCTTCACTGCTCATCTCCGATATTAACAGGCGATTCTGGGGTTCCAAATGCCATTTCACCTGTATTGAACCGTATCCAAGAGAGTTTCTAAACAACAACATTAACGGAATCAGCGGGTTAATCCAAAATAAAGTCCAAAATGTAAGTTTGGATTTTTTTGATCAGCTCTCAAGCAACGATGTTTTGTTTATCGATTCCTCGCATGTGTCTAAAACTGGTAGCGATGTTAACTATCTCTATTTTGAAGTTTTACCGCGCTTAAAAAAAGGAGTGAAAATACATATCCACGATATCTTTTTACCCCAAGACTATCCAAAGGACTGGGTTATGGATGATAAAAGAAGCTGGAATGAACAATATCTACTGCGCGCATTATTGATGTATTCAACTGCTTTTCAAGTAGTATTTGGTTGTTCATACGCTTATCAAACAATGTCTGAACTTGTTGAAAAAGGTTTATCTACCCCCAAAGAAAGAAGCCATGGTGGCGGAAGCTTATGGATTGAAAAATTATAGGGCGTTTCTAAAAAACCGGAATGAACCATCATTAATGCGTGGAAATTGATAATAGTGTTGCAAGCAGTGAAAACATCCGCTGGTTTTGTGGGTGTGCGTGACAACGCTATTTGAGCTAAAAAATCCAACGCTAAATGAGCCAACAGCGGCGTTCAAGCAGGATGAAATGGAAAAAGAGAACACGAAATATCTGTGTTTCTTTGCGATCTTAAGACACTGCTTTTTATGCTATAGTGAAACAAAACACTAATGATTTGTTTCACGCGAGGAAAAATGACCGAAATTGCATCCGAAATGCGGATATTTTCAGGGGCAGGGGAGCGACTGTATTTAACCGAATCCGAACGCCATCGTTTTTTAGAGGCGGCGTTAGAAGAAAGTCGCGAACACTGGATTTTTTGTTCCGTGTTGCATTTTACAGGTTGCCGACCATCGGAAGCCCTTGCACTCACACCGGAGTGTATTTCATTGACTGAACAAGTGATTGTGTTCCGTTCACTGAAAAAACGTAAATACGATAATCAAGGCAATCGCAAACAACCCCAATTCAGATCGATTCCGGTTCCCGATAAACTCATTGATGATTTAGACATGGTGTTTGATTTACGGTGTATCGCCAAAACCGGAAAAGGACTGGATCACCTGCTCTGGTCGATGAGTCGCGCCACTGCCTGGCGCATGGTGAAAAAAGTCATGGAACGCGCCAACATCAAAGGCAAACAAGCCACATCCAAAGGCTTGCGACATGGCTTTGGGATTGCCATGCTCTCCGGTGAAAAAGCCCTGCCGATTACCATATTAAGAGACTTGATGGGGCATTCGGATAGCAGGATCACCGAAATCTATTTACAAGCTGTCGGCACAGAAAAACGCAACCTGGTGATGAACGCATGGCAGTAGACACATGTACCTTTATTATGAATCATACGCTGTAATGATTGCGAGGAACGGATGTCAAAACTGGATCGATTGAAAGAAGAAATTGCGTATCAAAAATATTATTTATCGGTGGCGATAGCAATTGTCGTTGGGTTGTCCGGTTGGTTAGGCGTTCATGTAAAATCGGCAGACTCGTCTTTAATTATTGCTGGCTCAATTGTTGTTATATTCAGCTCATTTTTTGCCTATACTCGCCATAAAAGAATTTATCAATTATTACAGGAGATCGAAGATGCTTAATCAACTATTCGTATCATTGGCTTTACTGTCTGGCGTCGCATTATTTGGTTATCTGGCGTATTGGGGCTGGAAAGATATGAAAGAACACGAACCAAAATAGCAAGTATGGTGAGATAGTAAAATTATCTAAAAAATATTGTGTATAATGGTGTGTATGTGTATAATTAATGCGTTGATATTTTTTAAAGGAATTTAACCATGCAAGCCATACAAGAATCTGAAAACCTCATTAGAAAACAACTGATGCTTTCTAATACCAATATTCAAAAGCTTGAAAAAATCGCTAAAGAAAAGAAACTGTCTGTTGCCAGTGTCGTTAGATCGGCCATCGATTCATTCAACCCTGACGACACTGATTTTGAAACATCCGAATTAATGGAACTGGTTTCTTCAAGGCTCAAAGAGGCTATTGAGGATACTGCAAGCACCCGTAAGCGATTGGATAAGACTTTAACTTCTTTAGAACAGCGAGGCGTATTATAAATGACTGGCTGGAAAGATATACTGTTAGATGTATTACGCCTGACAGATGAAGTAAAGCGCATGAATAGAGATATTGACCGTGTTGAGTCCACTCTATCCAATGTAGATAGGCGAGTGGTTAGACTTGAAACCTTGGTAGAGGTAGCACAAGCTCAAGCTTCTCAACCAAGAATTGATCCAAAATAGCGGAGAGATAGCGAATAATAAAATGTTATAACAAAGTTGACACAATGAATTGGCTGTGTATAATTGTTATAACCTTGTTATAACCCTGGTGCTTTTTAAATGCAAACGTTAGTTAGAAAAATAGGTAACTCTACAGGAACAATTATTCCAGCCTCACTCCTTAAGAAACTTGATTTGAAAGAAGGGGATCGTGTGGATATTCAAGACGATAATGGACGTATTCTGATCTCACCAAACCGGACAAGACCCCAATACACATTAACAGAACTGCTGGCTAAATGTGATCAATCGGCTCCTATGCCTCAAGAATTGATTGATTGGGATAATACGCCAGAAGTTGGGAATGAAACGTGGTAAAGCAAGCAGTCTTCGCCCGTGGTGATATTGTCAGGGTTTGTTTAAACCCAACCGCTGGACGAGAAACTAAAGGTGATTTTCGCCCTTGTTTAGTTTTATCACCCAAAGAATTTAACCGTCTGGGAATGACGTTAATTGCACCGATTACACAAGGTGGTAATTATGCCAGAGTAGAAGGATTTACTGTAACACTAATGGGTACTGGTACAGATACACAAGGTGTGTTATTAATCAGTGGAATACGGATGGTTGACTTAGTTGCACGTAAAGCATCTAAAATTGAATCAGCGCCTTCTGGAATTGTTGATGAAGCATTGGCAATTCTGACCACGATCATCGATTGAAACAGAATGACGGAGAGATTCTGAGAGAGATGACAATCATAATTTATTTAGTGGATGTTCTAGTTGTTGTTTATATGTCTTTGGTTTTTTTAAATCCACTATGGGCGTTCATTATTTTCATGGTGTTCGCTGTATTCGGGGTTAATTGGTCCATCAACAAGACTAAAACTAAGACGATTGAATCACAATAGCGGATAGTTTTACTATTGACATATAGTAAAGAATAACGTATCTTTACTATATGTATTGTGTAAAGAATATAAAGAGGAGCTAGTGATGCCAAGAGTTAGTGCGAAAAGACAAATTACCTTACCAATTACTGGCTGTGAGGAATTAGGTATTAGTGCCGGTGATGAAGTAGAAATTTTACGTTATGGCGATCAATTCAATATTATTAAAAAAGAAGCAGGTTCAGCTGCCGGTATTTTGAAAGGAAGCAAAGCAAACCAAACAATCAGTGAAGAGCAGTCACTACAGAGTAATTTTGAGTGATTTCGATTGACACCAATGTTTTGCTTCGATATTTACTCACGGATGACATTACTCAATATGAGAAGGCTAACGTCATAATAAGCAGTAGCCGACCTGTTTTAATAACAGATGTTGTTTTAGCAGAAACCGTGTGGACGCTAAAAGGAAAGCGTTATAAATACGATAAAGCATCAATATGTAATGTTGTTCGTAATTTGGTTGGCGATAGCAATTTTGTTTTTGAAAGTAATCAAGTCATCTGGTCTTCGCTGTGTGATTTTGAAAAAGCCAAACCAATACGCGGTAAAGAGCTGGATTTTGCGGATTCACTGATCGTTCACAAATCCCACTTATCCGCAAAAAACAAAGGGACACATTTAACATGGATTTATAGCTTTGACAAAGCCGTCCAGCAATTAAAAGGGGTTAATTTCCTTGAATGTTAGATGATCGTTCATCCTGAGGGGTCTATTCATGGTTCAAACAAAAGTATTCAAATCCAACCAAAGCCAGGCCGTTAGACTTCCTAAAGCCGTTGCATTCCCATAGTAATGTTAAAGACGTTGAAATCGTTGTTGTCGGTAATAGCCGAATCGTTGCGCCTATTAATCAAAACTGGGCTTTGACTGAAACACAATAGCTGAAACCGTGACGCATCCAGACACAAGCCTGCGGCCATCATCAAAGAGAATAATAACTTCATCGATAGAATACAAAAACCAATGATGACATGTCGAACTGGCTGCGGTGCTTGTTGTATCGCTCCGACAATTTCTTCACCTATTCCTGGGATCCCCAATGGAAAACCCGCCGGGGTGCGCTGCATTCAACTAAGCGCAGACAATGCCTGCCTGATCTTCAACGACATCCGACGGCCCGCTGTTTGTAACGAATTTAATCCTAGCCAGGATGTTTGCCTGAACACCCGAGATCAAGCACTCAAAATACTGACTGAAATGGAAAAAGCAACGAGTCCTCATCAAACATCGTGAATGAAAAAGAATCCACAACAGTTTCTTAATTTGGTAACGCTTCAGCGAATATGTCATTATTATCAGGCTGCAATGATATATCCTCATAGCCTGTCAGATAATCATAACTGTCAGCGTTTAAATTTTAAGCAAACAAATTAAGGAAGGAGTAGTCAATGGAATGGGAAGTTGTTATCGGTCTTGAAATTCATGCCCAGTTAGCAACCGCAAGCAAAATTTTTTCTGGTGCTGCTACTGCCTATGGCGCAATGCCCAATACTCAAGCTTGTGCAATCGATCTTGCGCTACCAGGAACTTTGCCTGTGCTGAATGCTGATGCTGTGAGAATGGCGGCAAAATTTGGTCTGGCTATCGATGCTGAAGTTGCACCAATGTCTGTATTTGCACGCAAAAATTACTTTTATCCCGATTTACCTAAAGGCTATCAAATTAGTCAATTTGAATTACCCGTTGTCAAAAATGGCCATTTAATCATTCGTGTAGAAGATGAAGAAATGCGCATTGACATCACGCGTGCTCATCTGGAGGAAGATGCAGGAAAATCGTTGCATGAGGAATTCGAAAGTTCTACCGGAATCGATCTCAATCGTGCCGGTACGCCTTTACTGGAGATTGTTTCCGAACCGGATTTGAGGTCTGCAAAACAAGCGGTTGCCTACATGAAAAAAATTCATGCACTGGTACGTTATCTGGAAATCTGCGATGGCAATATGCAAGAGGGATCATTCCGTTGCGACGCAAATGTTTCGATTCGTCCACAAGGTCAAACAGAATTAGGCACTCGTGCTGAAGTTAAAAACCTGAACTCTTTTCGTTTTGTAGAAAAAGCTATCAATTTTGAAATAGAGCGCCAGATTGATGTGATTGAATCTGGCGCTAAAGTCGTGCAGGAAACACGTTTGTATGACTCAGTAAAAGATGAAACCAGATCCATGCGCAGCAAGGAAGAAGCCAATGATTATCGCTACTTTCCTGACCCTGACCTGTTACCACTGCGTATCGATCCGGATTATATCGAGACTGTGCACCAGACGTTGCCTGAACTGCCAGATCAAAAACGACAGCGATTTATCGATGAGTATGCGCTGAGCAGTTATGATGCGGAACTCTTGAGTGCATCAAAAGAACTCGCTAATTTCTATGAAGCTGTGGTAAGTGAGTCTGGTTGTGATCCAAAACTGTGCGCCAATTGGGTTTCCGGTGAGTTTTCTGCCGCACTGAATAAATCCGCTTTGGATATCGCACAAAGCACTGTTCAAGCTCCAGCGCTGGCAGGCCTTATCAAGCGCATTGAAGACAACACAATCTCAGGAAAAATTGCCAAAGAAGTGTTTGAAGCCATGTTTAATGGTGAAGGCAGCGCCGACCAAATCATAGAACAAAAAGGCCTGAAACAGATTACCGACAACTCGGCTATTGAGGCTATCATTGATCAGATTATTGCTGATAGCCCACAACAAGTAGAGCAGTATCGAGGCGGTAAAGAGAAGCTATTTGGCTATTTTGTCGGACAGGTGATGAAGCAAACTCAAGGTAAAGCCAATCCAGCGCAGGTGAATCAAATACTCAAGACTAAACTGTGAGAGGCTGTTCATATCGATTCTACCGATATCACTACTTTGCTCGCTTGTATTCTGTCTAAATAACCAGCCTGCCTTAACCATCAGTATCTTTCGGCCTTAACCCAGCATCTTCAGCAGCTTTCTTCTTGGTATTCTGAACTTCTTGCAACTGATTTCGATAAGTTTCAGCCACTTTATCCACCCCTGGCTGCAACAAAAACCCATTATTGATGCCGCCAGATGCAACATAGGTAGCGTAGACTGCCGAAGCGCTCATCAATGCAGCAGAAACTGCTTCCATCGGATAGTGTTTATCTTTAAGTTGATTCGCTAAAACAATGAACTGGTTTACTGCATCATCGTATTGTTGGTCTGGTGTCATTGCCATTGATTTTTTCCGTTATTGATAAAATTGAAGTCGCTTGATAAAAACTACATTATACAATGAGTTGATGCCGTGATATCTTCTTCGCCAGGTTATTGATTGTTATGTGGTAAATATATGAGCACCCTTACTGAGTTTCTTGAAGCCGCCAGCCAAATTATCTGGGGGCCGATCACTTTAGCAATGCTCCTGTTGGTTGGCGTGTATCTCAGTTGTGGACTGGGTCTAATGCCTTGGCGCAAAATACCAACTGCTTTTAAATTATTGTTTCAGGGGCGGACTGCCGACAGTAGCGCAGGTGAAATACCTCCTTTTCAAGCCTTAATGACTGCATTATCAGCAACAGTTGGCACCGGAAATATTGCTGGTGTTGCTACCGCAATTGCTCTGGGCGGACCTGGAGCCATTTTCTGGATGTGGATTACTGCCGCATTCGGTATGGCGACTAAATATGCCGAAGCTGTATTAGCCGTCAAATATCGCAATCAGGATCAGGCTGGTCACTATGTTGGTGGGCCAATGTATTACATCCGCAACGGACTCGGTGAACGCTGGGCATGGCTGGGTGGTTTATTTGCCTTTTTCGGCATGTTTGCCGCGTTTGGAATTGGCAACCTGGTGCAGGCAAATTCTGTCTCAGAAGCATTACACACTGTCTGGACTATTCCCAATTGGTTAATTGCAAGTGTGATGACTGTCTTAACTGCAGCAGTGATTCTTGGTGGGGTCAAACGCATTGGTGAAGTTGCCAGCTTTCTGGTTCCGGTTATGGCCGGTGTTTATATATCAGGTGCGGTCTACATCATCAGCATGCATGTTTCAGAAGTCCCTGCGGTTCTTCACATGGTCATCGATAATGCATTTAACGGAAAAGCCGCTGTCGGTGGCTTTGCTGGCGCGACAATGTGGGCAGCAATACGTTTTGGTGTTGCACGTGGCGTATTTTCTAACGAAGCAGGACTGGGTAGTGCCGCCATTGCACATGCGGCTGCCAAAACCAACGATCCGGTCAAACAAGGATTAATCGCCATGCTAGGTGTTTTCATTGACACCTTGATTATCTGTACGCTAACTGCCTTGGTCATTCTTTTGAGTGGCGTATTAGACTCTGGAAAAACCGGAGCTATGCTGTCGATATGGGCATTTCAGGCTGGCTGGCATGGCGGCGGGCTGGTCGTAGTCTTCGGGTTGTGCGTGTTTGCATTCACCACTATACTGGGCTGGAGCTATTACGGTGAGCGTTGCGCCCAATATCTATTTGGCAGCAAAGTCATCTTGCCTTACAGGCTGCTGTGGATAATGATGGTTCCAGTTGGAACTTACGGACAGCTGGAATTTATCTGGTTACTGGCTGATGTCTTGAATGGATTGATGGCATTGCCGAATTTGATTGCCTTGATTGGGTTAAGTCCAGTTGTCTTTAAACTAACCCGTCAATACTTTTCCAATTCAACTTAATTTAATCATCACTATTCTCAACCGCTTATTACACCTGAATTCAGCAAGCTTACTTTTCTGCACGTCTATTAAAGCAGTAAGGCTGACGCAATATTTAATCATTCTATCCCTGCATCATTTGAGTTCCATGCACAAACGGTTCATCTATGATTATGCTAATTTGGGTTACGATATACACTCTGAACATTGTTCATGGTTTTCTCAGAACAGGTACTCAGTAAAATCTCATCAATGTCCAGCCCAACTCATTGAATTCTAAGTTATGTCTGATAAAAAAAATAATAAGCCCACAAAAAACAAATCAGACGCGCGCAAGCCTGTTAGAGCATCAACTAAAACAAAAGCATCAAAACCCGCTACAACCCGCAATAAAAAGCCAGTACGCAAGCGACCCAGCAGAGCGAGCAAAAAACCAGTCAAAAAAACCAGTGCTTTTATGCGTAGATTCAAACGCTGGGCATTTGTATTACTTTTATTCCTGGGCTTTTTGTTTGTCACCTATATCGGCTACCTGGACTTCAAGGTAAGAGAGTCTTTTAACCTGCAACAATGGTCAGTCCCGGCAAAAATTTATGCGCGTCCTGAAATAGTTACTGTTGAAGGCAAGTTAACCACGAATCAAATTGTGGAAACGCTCAACGATTTGGGTTACAGGAAAACCGCGAAACTAAAAGTCGCTGGCAGTTATACGCAACAAAATAGCAAACTGGCGATAAAAACCAGACCTTTTAAATTCTGGGATGGTGCGGAACCATCACGAGTAATCACAATACGCTATTCCGGATCAAAAATTGTCAGTCTGAAATTAACAGATAGCGATCAATCGCTACGTGAATTTCGCATGGAACCAGTTGTGATTGGACGGTTTTATCCAGCGTTGAAAGAAGATCGTGTCTTGGTGAGTTTAAACAATGTCCCACAATCGTTGATTGATGCTCTGATAGCCACTGAGGATCGCGATTTTTATCAACACTTTGGCCTTTCTTTCAAAGCCATTGGCCGGGCGATCGTAGCAAACACACGCTCTGGTGGGATTGTACAGGGTGGAAGTACGATTACCCAACAACTCGTCAAAAATCTCTATCTAACGCCGGAACGAACCTGGATACGCAAAGCCAACGAGGCGATTCTGGCGTTGTTACTGGAATTTCATTACAGCAAAGATCAGATTCTTGAAAGCTATCTCAACGAGATTTATTTGGGACAAGATGGCGCACGAGAAATTCATGGTATTGGACTTGCCAGTCAATTTTATTTTGGCAAGCCGTTGTCAGAACTTGAATTACATGAAACTGCGTTACTGACTGGCATCATTAAAGGACCATCAATCTATAACCCGCGCAGGCATGAAAAACGTGCACTAAAACGCCGTAATCTTGTGCTAGAACTGATGGAAGAACAACAGTTCATTAATACAGAACAGCGTGAACTTGCTAACCAGAAAACCTTGGAGATTATTGCCGCAAGACGCTACAGTTCCAGCCGCTACCCGGCATTTATCGAGTTGGTACAACGCGAGTTGGCAGATGAATTTGACAGAAAAATGCTCACTAGCGCTGGCTTGAATATCTTTACCACTCTTGATCTGCAAGTTCAAAATGCTCTGGAAGTGTCTATTCAAAATGGGATGGCAGCCCTGGAAAAACGCAAAAAAGTCACAAAATTACAAACAGCAGCAGTCATTACTGATCGTCAAACAGGTGAAATTACAGGTTTCACTGGTGGACGTGATCTGCGTTTCGCAGGATTTAATCGTGCATTAAAAGCGGTACGCCCAATCGGATCGTTAGTAAAGCCTGCAGTTTACCTGAGTGCCTTGTCAAATCCAGATGAATACACATTAATCACATTACTCAAAGATCAGCCTGTAAAATTGACAGATTATCAGGGAAACATCTGGAGCCCCAAAAACTATAATAAAGCAGTACACGGCTATGTGCCTTTTCATGAAGGCTTGACCTTTTCATACAATCTGGCAACCGTTGATCTCGGCATGAAGCTAGGATTGGGATATGTTGCCAAAACCTTGCGCGCGATGGGTATTACGCGCGATATTAAACTGTACCCATCCCTGTTACTCGGAGCACTGGAACTATCGCCTATGGAAGTAACACAAATGTATCAAACCATTGCAACCCAGGGATATTCAACAACGCTGAGAGCCATCAAAGCTGTCACAGAGAAGGATGGAACACTGCTACATGAATATTCACTGGAGATGCGTCAGGTATTGGAGCCATCCCCAACATATTTACTCAATACTAATTTACAGGAAGTCATGCAAATCGGGACGGGGAAATCTGCTGCTGCAATTTTACCCAAAGGATTGAGGACTGCTGGTAAAACAGGCACCACAAATGACCTGCGCGACAGTTGGTTTGCTGGATACAGTGGTGACTATCTGGCTGTTTTCTGGATTGGCAGGGATGATAACATTTCCGCACATTTAAACGGTTCATCAGGCGCACTTAACTTGTGGTCACGATTAATGAAACGCATTGCCAAACAACCACTTGAGTTAAAACCAACCAGTGCAATTGAATCTGTGTGGGTGGATACCGACAACTGGCGAAGAGCAACCTCTGCATGTGAACATGCAGTTCAATATCCTTTCATTAAGGGTTCTGCTCCAAAAGAAATCTCACAATGTGGTATGGGTTCAGGCGGCTCAAATAATAAGATAAAACCTATTGAAACATGGTTTGATGACTTATTTCTATAAATTGCGGTTGAATCAACTCGTCATACAATCTATCAGAAACTTAACGACCCAGGAAAACACCCGATACTGTCACCAACCCGCATTTCTCACAAGCTTTCTATTCTCGAATAACCTTCTAGTATGCTACCCTGTGCCCTCAAGACATGCCCTGATAAATAAAGCAAAGGAGCTTACCAATGGATTTGGAAAAAAATTATTCAGAGATCATAACCGCAATTGGTGAAGATGTTTCTCGTGAAGGATTATTGGATACTCCTAAACGCGCTGCGACTGCATTCGAGTTTCTGACTCAAGGGTATAAGCAGAATCTGGAAGAAGTCCTCAATGATGCTATTTTCGAGGCTGATACTGAGGATATGGTGATTGTCAAAGACATCGAATTATATTCAATGTGTGAACATCATTTGCTACCTTTTATCGGCAAATGCCATGTCGGATACTTACCCACAGGGAAAGTCATGGGACTATCCAAAGTCGCCAGAATTATTGACATGTATGCGCGCAGATTGCAAATACAGGAAAAGTTAACCAAAGAAATCGCCAGCGCAATACAAACCGCAATTAACCCGCGCGGTGTAGCGATCGTTATCGAAGCGCAGCATTTATGCATGATGATGCGCGGTGTAGAAAAACAGAATTCGGTAATGACCACATCCAGCATGTTAGGTGTGTTTCGTGCCGATTACAGTACGCGGAACGAATTTCTCAAACTAATTAGTCGTTAGCTGCACATGCATGCAAAGACTCAACTGTTTAGGAAGATGTTTAGTCTGTATTGCATTATGCTCGCCATACATTAAAATCCTGTCATGTAATGTCTTAGTTAATTCTACTTCAGTACCATTAATGTTAATGCTGCAACAAGTTACTCACCAACGTCTACGGCCTCTGTAGCGTCGCGGTGTTGGACAATAACGTTGCCCGTAATTTCCAGAATAACCATTGCGTCTGTAAGACCAGTCTCTCCGGCGTTGAGAACGTCTGCCATCACGATACCCGTTTCGATAGCCATAATCGGCATATCCGCCAGAATACCGAATCGAAAGGCGTGAACCATATCTCTGATTATAATTACCGGAATAATTACCTTGATAAGCAGAGTTGAAACCGGATCGTGCATAGCTATCTGTGATGTTGAGTGAAAATAATAAACAACCTGCGATGAAACCATGCTTAAAAAATCGTTTGATCATGAGGTTTTCCTCCTGATTGGATGAGAAACAACAGCAGCAACAGCACTCAATTCTTCCGCTATCACTTACTGTCAAAAATTGCGAGTACAAATCAATTTCTTTATTTTGATCACGCTATCCTTTTCTAGATGTGCTCGCAAGCAGTCACAGCTCTACTATAACCGCCACAACTGAATTGAAGCTAAATAGTTGCTGAATGTGAGTTAACTATGGAATGTTTAACTCATCACTGTATTAATACGCTTCACGCATGAAAATTTAGCATCCTGTTCTCGCGGTATTTGGTGAATAATTGCGTTGGAAAATCTTGCTGTAGAATGGCATTATTTAACGAGAAGGATAGGAAAAACACACCAATTTCAAGGACTTTATAGCCGACTTGTTTGTATCCAGACAGCCTCTTAAGAATTCAATGTGAATATTTCACACTATATATGTGAAAAAAGTCACAGAACTCTTCCATCCATAGCTGTATGCTGTCAGCAGCTACCTTTCATTAACAAAAGAGAGCCTTAGGAGCTACATTCAAATACTCTCAATACTGACTTGTATTTTTGCCTCATTTCCGCACTAGGAATAGTTTAATAGTTAGATGCAACCGTAGCGATAATGAAAAAAGCAGATAAAAGGCAGAATAGGTGGGTGATTTGTTTCTAATTGCCTATATGAATATGATTGATCGTTAAACAAAAACACCCGAATAATCATGCTGAACTTACAAGAGCCTGCTTGCATAGATCTCACTGACGATGATATCAATCAGATCAAGAGTTTCGGTAATCCACGTCGTTTTACAAAAAAATCCACCATTTTTTTTCAGGACGATGACAGTGATGCGTTTTATTTTATCGATCAGGGGCAGGTAAAAGTTCAAGTTCTGAGTCAGTCTGGACGGATCAACCTTTTGAGGATTCTTGGGCCAGGCGAATATTTTGGAGAGCTCGGTTTGCTTGATGCCAAGCCTCGGTCTACAACCGTTGAAACACTGGTTGATACACAGTTAACAATAATATCGAAAACACAGTTTCTAGCCTGCTTGATGAACAACACTATGCTCTCAAACAAGTTTATTCCAGTTCTAACAAAGCGCATCAGAAGTTTGACAGATGAATTAACCATGAGCCGGGTCAGTAATGCTTATATTTGTTTGCGCACCAAACTTTACGACCTGGCCTCTAAACAAACTGATGGTACTTATCTGATCGAGCAAAAATTCACCCAACAAGAATTAGGTGAATTTGTGGGGACTGCTCGAGAAAACATCAATCGCTTTATCAAAGCGTTAAAACAAGGTGGATACATCGAAGAAAACGCCCAGGGACAATGGCTCATTGTGAAACCGTTACCACAAAACTGGTAAATAACACAGGGAACAACTTGCAACACGACTACGACTAATCAAAAAAGAACAACAACGTAAATGGCCGCTTATCTAATTGTTAGGGACTCGAAATGGAATGGTCTTGAAACCAAAAGGAAAGCTGCTTTTCTGTTAATTGCCCTGAGGCTAACTGTTCAAAAGTAATCACTGTTTCAGCTTCTATAGCATTTAGAGAATACCCATTAATTTCCAAAAAAATGGCTACCACAGTTAGCGCTACTCTTTTATTTCCATCAATAAATGGATGATTGAGTGCTAATCCATAGCTGTATGAAGCTGCTAAATCAAAAATTGATACTGGGTCGGTATAGGCAAAAAGGTTTTGGGGGCGAGATAAAGCTGAATCAAGCAAAACATCGTCTCGTATTCCAGAAAGCCCTCCATGCTCAGCCAATAATATTTGTTGAGCAGCGACTACAACATCCCGCAAAACCCAAGTTGGTTCTTTCATTTTGCAAGTTCATGTAGAGCGTTACGGTATTTCTTCATTACTTTTTCGGCCGCATCCATTTGTTGTTCAAAATTCTGCTCGTAAGGTGTTAGCATAAAACCTTCCGGAGAATCAACCAAATATAACGTTTCTCCTTTACCTGTTTTGAGTTTTGTCAAGGCTTCTTTGGGGAGTATAATACCCATCGAGTTTCCAATAGAAGTTACTTTTACTTTAAGCATGAGCAAACCTTTGTGTTATTACAGTTGTACTAACAAAGTTTAGCAGTATCTAACAAAAAAATAAACCTGATACAATATTCTTCGGTTTTTATAACTAAAAAATCCACCCGATAGAGATGGGTAATTTTTGCGTTAGATTCAAATGAATATACATGTTCTATCTGGATAATTTGAAAAATACTTCTATTTATTGCTTCTGTTAAAATGTATTCTGTAGTGACAGAGGAAATATAAATGACTATTACTGAAATTTCAAAAATGAGTGTTCTTGAGCGGCTTCAGACAATGGAGGCATTGTGGGATTCACTCACTCGCGAACCAACTGGGATAAAATCGCCTAAATGGCATGAAGAAATACTCTCTGATAGAAAAGAAAAAATAGAAAGTGGTAATGCTAATTTTATATCTCTAGAAAAATTAAAATCAACGCATGGAAAATGAATATCAAGCATATTCAGATATTATCAGAGGCAGAAGCTGACCTTGACGATGGGAGGTGTTTCTATGAAAGCCAAGAACAAGGTGTTGGTGAATATTTTTGGGATTCGCTTCTATCGGATATAGAGTCTTTAATCGTATACGCTGGAGTTCATTCCAAAGTGTATGGTTATTATCGAATGTCTTCAAAGAGATTTCCATATTCAATTTATTACGATTTAGATGACAATACAGCATACGTTATTGCCGTATTACCAGAGCGAAGAAACCCTAATTGGGTTCGTAAAAAGCTAACAATAAGTTCCAGTTGACCGCTGGCAGCGCAGTTTTTTCAAAGGTCATATTTTATCAAAGTTCAGTGTGTTGTCAGAATTCATCGTACATCTGCCAGCGTCAACTGAACTTGACGTTATCCTCAATATACTCGTATCACAACAAAATTTAGCATCCAGGGCGCGCACTTTTTTGTGGATGGCTGCGTTGGAAACCCTTGCTGTAGAATGACTACAACCAATGTTTTTCGCCTTGCTCTCCACAAAAAATCACCCACCCTAAATGCTAAATTTTCATGTACGAAGAGTCTAACGTTCAAGGTACATCAGGTTTGACATTGAATGTTGTCTCAATTAATTCGACAGCATTGCTAACACCTTTTCGTGCGCTAATAATGGCGCCCATGCTGTGTGCATTATTCTGATAGCTGTTACTTGAAAGTATCGTGTTGATACGAGAAGCAAGTAATGTTGCTGTTGCGTTTTGAGCCGGTATGGGTTTCGAAGCAAGCCCCAGTCGTTCCAATGTACTTGCCCAAAATAATTGTTCATCCATAAATGGAATGACGATTGAAGGTCGACCACAAAGTGATGCTGAGTGAGTCGTCCCTGCACCACCGTGATGGACGATTGCTGCGCAGTGTTTAAACAAGCTTTGGTGTGGATGTCTTCCAATAAAGAAAATGTTTTTTTGCTGACTGTTATTCGGGTATCTAGCTGAACTGGTTTGAATGATTGCTCGACAGCCAGCTAACTGCGTTGCCTTGATAAATAATTGCATACTCCATTCTGGCACCGCCTGTTGAAGACTGCCAAAGGTCATATAGATGGGTGCTGGACCGGAATCAAGAAAATTTTGTAACGCTGCATTGATCTGCCAGTTTTGACTATTGGTCGGTAAATTCAGAAAACCACAGGCATGATGTTGTGGTCGCCATTCTTTGTATGTCGGACAAAATACAGGATCCACAGCCACCAAATTGAGTGAATCCGAAGTTAAAAGATCTGAGAAAACATGCTTGATTTTAGGCAACCCTTCATCATTCCAAAGTTTAGTCAGTTTCTTTTTTAAAAAAAAATCGCAAATATAATCCATCAAACGCCATAGCAATGGATTGAATCGCGATCCTAGATCTGGAAAGTTGAAAGGTGGTTGATTCACAGTATGTATAGCAGCGTGACACAATGTAACGCTATAAAATGGTTTGTTTAGTTTGTAGGCGGCTAATTTAAGCGGGTAAAGGAAATGATGCCCGATTACTAAATCATGCGTATTAGCTAATTGCCTGGAAGCCTGGTAGATATCATCTTCATAGGGAAAAAACGCGCTATCAAGCAACGCAATCAGCCACTGTATCGTATTCATACGAAATGTTTGCTGGGCAAACGATTCTAGATCAAAATCAATATATTCGGGAATCTGCTGATAGCTGATATTGAACCCTGCACACTCTTCAGAATAGTTTCTATTATCGATACTGCTAACGACTAAAGTCACAGCATGCCCTGCATTTTGCAAGCCATTTGCCAATGCAATCATGGGTCTTATGTCACCATTCGACCCCCAGGTTTGGATACCGATTTTCATAAATTATAAATTAGGAATGGGTTAAATTATTGCAACTCTAAAAGTTTACAAGATACAGCAATCAATACAAATGATAGTACAGAGAAATAACATAAAACTAACGAAAAACCCAGAGACGATGAGCAATATAAGTGAAGATAGTAAGTATAATTGTCGTACCTATCTGAGCCTCCCATATCGGAACAAATTTGTGAATCTGAGTGAGTAACAGACCATTACAGACCAGTTGTACCGACAGTGCAAAAATAAACTTTCCCATCGCCATGGGGATAGCTGCCTCGGAAGAAAAAACGTGGAAATATGATAGGAAAAATCGCGCCACTGCTCCAAAAATAAAACCAATCGATGTTGCATAAATTGATACCAGTCCGGCCTGTAATAGCAACCACATGACACCATAATGAGAGGCAGTTGCCATGACACCTGTAACCAGGTGCAGGATAAACCCAGTCAACCAACTATATTTCATGTGGACTCACCTTGGTAACTTGGTATGTTTAAATAAGGCATGCGTATACAATCCTGTACGCGCAAGAAAACCCAGCACAGAAGTTAACAGCACCCCTAAACCATATTGAATGGATCGGGGCAGGTTTATGGAGCTTGCCGCAGCAAAATATTTAGTTGGAACAGAGATTTCTCCAATTGTGTAATCACTGACGATTGCCTGAACAATAAATTGATTGTCAAACACGAAGTCATCCGAGTTTGATTCCCAGGGAATGTTTTGTAACAGCTTAGCTGAGTAGGCACGATAGCCAGTATGATATTCAGATAATTTTGCACCTAATAACAAATTTTCAATTGCAGTGAGGATACGATTTGCGACATATTTCCAGGCAGGCATTCCGCTTTGTCTGGTTTTCCCGCCCAGGATGCGCGAACCGATCACCATGTCATACACTCCCGATTCAATCATTGCCGCCATTGCAGTGACCAATCTGGGTTCATACTGATAATCTGGATGCACCATCACCACAATGTCCGCACCATCCTCCAATGCAGCGTTGTAACAAGTTTTTTGATTAGCACCATAACCCATATTAGCTGGATGACTGATAACATCTGCCCCGAGGTTTTCAGCAATTCTCACAGTATCGTCATCACTCGCATCATCAACCACCAGGACACGATCGACAATGTTATGCGGCAATCCGTGCCAGGTGACTTCCAGGGTTTCGCCAGCTCGATAAGCAGGCATCACTACCATCACGCGTTTGTTATTAATCAACTATGTCGATTCCATTACTTTTGGGTTGTAAACTTTGATGATTGTATCCTCGTAAATTGGCTGACCATAAATCTTCTGTAACGAAACATCGCATTCACTGATGTTGGTGTATGGGGTTTTTATATTGAGCCGATTTGGTTTCTGATACACGATAAAATCGATACCTCTGCGCTTTAAATCCTGTGGATTGGCAAGATAACTGACATTTCGAAATCGAAATCTTGGGCTATCTGGGACTTCACCAGCTCTTTCCTTAACGCAAAGACCCAACAGAAACCCAGGGACGGCATCTTGATTACTGGTCTTTTCCCAGATTGGAGCATGCCAGAAATGACTTTCGAAATACCAGGGGGCAACAGCGACTTTTTTGCTTTGTGGCGGAAAATTTCTCAAGGATTTCCAAAAATCCGAGTATGAATGCTTGAGAAGATATTGAGTGATATCATTTTCTTCAGGTCTAAATTCAAAATAAAATACAGGGTGTAAGGTATTACTGTTTGGCTGGTGCAATAAGCCAGCAAGTGGAGATGAAGCGATCAAGCCTGTCACCACACAAACAGAAGCTGCCATGTAGACAAACGATGAATACTGAAGGTTCCTTCGTTTAATCAATCTGTTATGCAGAACATAAACACCACTTGCAATGGATAACAACAGCAATGGAATGATGGGTAATAAATAACGAGCCAGGGTAAACGGATGCTTTACCCACGCAGGTTGTGAGATAACGATTAGCACAAAGGTTAATACAAAACCGACCAAAATATTCGCTGAGATAATGGACTTTTTGAGCAGTCGCGGTAATCCAATGATGGCAAGGATATAACAGATAATCACCATCATGCCCGATGCTGTACCAAGCCATAGATAGACTGCACCGACTAAAGTATCCAGGCCAGGTAAGTGGCTGCCAGCTTTAACAGTTAAAGCATTAAAACTGGATAATAGTGGTGGTAATATCAGAGCCAGTGTTACCAATAAGGTTGGAACACCAACACAGAGTAATAACACAAAATTTCTTTTTTTATCAGCATGACTCTTAAACAACAACCGAACCAGTTCCACAGCAAATGGCGAAAAAACAAAAAACACTACAATCAGATGCAGCCAAACAGCCAAAGCTGCAGTGAGACAGTAAACTGCTCCATAGATGAATCGATTATTTGATGTTCCATCATCGACTCTGTCATAACATTTATAAAATGCCCAAACTGACAGGTAAACCAGGAACAAGGTGATTGCATAAGGACGGGCAGTGCGACTAAAAATAGTTAACACTGGCGAGAGCGCCAACAAAAATCCAAATAAAACGGCTTCTTGTTGACTCAATTGCCGATAAACATACATTGGAAAAACAACAATCGTTGCCAACCCAAATAACATCATTGGCCAGCGCATTAACAGTTCAGAGAGACCGAAATACCTAGCCTCAAACCAATACAGAAGCGTTAACGGTATACTATAGTCGGCATGTCCAAATGATGTGGCAATTCTAGTCGGAGTACTTTGCAATAATTGATGAACTGCATGCCACTCATCATCAATCAGTGTCTGTATCAAAAATTGATCCAATCGCACATAAAACCCGATGGCGATGGCTGTCAGGACTAACAGCAGCATAATCTGCTGTTTGTCCGCTGTAATGCGTTTACTCATGCTGTGTGGTATTGAAGACCTAATCAATCATTGAGGATAAGCTGAATCAATTACTTATGTATAACAAACTCATTCCCTACAAGTAATCTTGTCAATTGATAGGTTTTGTTTTATCAATAGAACCAGCTACCAAAGCGCGTCCAGCCAGATATCTGCCTAAATAGCCAAAGACTGTTAGCATTGTCCGATCAATTTTATTTAAAATATCATATTTTTCAGGAATGACTCTGTTGACGATAAAATAAAAATACTTGCGCATCACCAACCGATCTAATGCTTGATTGATTGCATCACAATCTACCTCGGTTAATTTACGCTCGTCTTCAGTAATGTATGGATTTCGATTGTCATAAACAAAGTTTGCCATCAGCGGATACAATTTTTTTTCTACCAGTGTTGAATGTCGAATCTTATCCGTAAACGAATGAGAATAGACTTCATCGTAAATGAATAATGCGCCATCTTTTGATACACGAACAATCTCTTGCATGGTTGCTGGAATATCAACATGATGCAAAATATCTCTTGCCAGAACCAAATCAAAAAAATCCGAGTCATAGGTCAACTTCTCAGCAGGCATTTCTGCAAAGGTAATTGATAGCTTTTCTCTTTCTGCAACCTGTTTTGCAATATCCAAAGACTCAGGACTTAAATCAAACGCGTAAACATCTGCACCCATTTTAGCCAAGCGCAAAGCATCATCACCAAACCCACAACCAACGATCATTACTTTTTTCTGGTGAACATTTTGCTGCTGAAGAAACCAGAACATTTCCCAATAAGCATTCCACCAACGTCTGGTTTCAGAAGTCTGCTCAGTGACTTCGAATGGAAACTCTTCTTCCAGCATGAATTTGTAATTTTTGGCATGTTCGCGATGGTAATCCAGTTCTCGCTGTTGGCGTTCAGTCAGCACTTCGCTTTGGGATACATTGTTCATTGTGTTATCTCATATTTCATAGTCAAATCACGTTTTGTCGATGGTAATCGCATCATTTATTGTTAAAAAATTAAAGAGGCTGATATTTATAACATAAAACAGAATATTCTCACTGCCTGAATTTTTAACATCAATGCATACCCACTGTTATGTGATAGAAAGCCAGACACCATTGAAAGAAATAAAGATTTAGATGGTTAAAGTAAGTGGCTACCTAACAATTTGCAAAGGCTACACGATAAACTACAAGGTGCCTCTAGTAATCAGAATTTTTGTTCGAGTTCAAGGCGGATGATTTTCGAGAACCACAGTGTATATGGAATACATGAGGATCGCAGAAAAGCACCCAACGCTAAAACCAGGCAAAAAGACAATGATTAGAGGTGCCCTACAACCACCTAAATCTTGAAGAAAGCACGATAGGTTGGGTTGAGGAACGAAACCCAACAAAAGTCATTTTTCACCAAAACAGCCGTCAAAATCACCGTCACTTGCCCAATCTGATCGAATCATTCCATTTCGAATATAACGATGTATACTCGAATGTAACCAATCGGCGGGCGAATGAACGTAACCATGTTTTACCGGATTAAAATGGATATATTCCACATGTCGCTTAAAATCAATCTCATCTCTGATTAAATGTTCCCAGTATCGACGTTGGCAGATTCCTCGTTCTCCTTTTTTCTCCGGCTTGTTGAGATGCGCTCATTTGGCGGCAAAGCACGAGAAAATGCGCTTTTAATTAATCGCCAACGCGTTGGAAAATCCGCGTCATTTTCAGGCAATTGCCAGAGGGTATGCAAATGATCGGGAAGCACAACAATTGCATCAATGGTAAAAGCATGATGCTGTCTTGTTTTTATAAAGGCTGCTCGTAAAACATCGACATGATTCGTTAATAACGATTGATTTCGTTCAGCAATATTCACTGTGAAGAAATAATACCAATCCCAATATATATTTATGTTAAAATAGCCCACTGTCTAGAACAGAGACATCGAATCACATCAGGTTGGCTGACAAACGAGTTCCACGCCTCACAACAGCTCGTCACAATATCATCATAATCTTTAAAACAGCGATTCGCCCAATATTTATCCCGAAGTTGCTGCCACACTTGTTCGACCGGGTTGAGCTCTGGCGAATAGGCGGGTAATGGAAGCAGTGATAGGTTGGCTGGACACTTCAATTGCTTGCTCATGTGCCAAGCCGCCCGATCAATCACAATGACCGCATGCCGCCCCGTCTCGACCATTTGAGTTATCCCATCAAGGTGATGCTGCATTGCCTCAGTATTGGCATCCGGCATCACTAAGGCATAGGCGCTGTCCTTGCCAGGGCACACAGCACCAAACACATACGCGGCTGTAAACTGTTGTTGTCGAACCACGCGCGGTCGTGTCCCTTTCTTTGCCCAAATACGCGTGAGTGTCCCGCGTTGTCCAACGCGGGCTTCATCTTGAAACCAAATGTCAACCTGATCAAAGGACACTGCCTTGGGTAGCACGCTTAAAATCTGGTCGGCGAAGTTTTTTTAAACGCGTCTTGAACCGCTTGATCCTGTTGCGGGTGTCTGGAACGCACGGTGATCCAGACCAGGCCCAAACGATGCAGCAGATGATAAACGCTATTCAAGCAGCAATGCACATCAAATTGTTCCGCCAATAACGCACGAATCGTGTGCCCAGTGATGCGGCCCCCTTCACGTTGCTCGCTCAATGCAATCACCGCAGCTTTAAATTGTTCTTCTTGATCCGCGGCGAGTTTACGTGTCGCCCCACTGCGTGGGCTCTCGCGTAACCCATCGATTCCATCAACTGCAAATCGCCTGACCCAACCTTGGACTGTGGTTAAATGCACCTCTAAAAATTGGGCAACTTCACGATAAGTGTATCCATTATTCAGGTGTGTCATCCCAAGAAATCGAATCCGTGTGGACGCATGGGCTTCCGTTCTGGCCAGAGATGTAAAATCGATATCCGCCATGGATTCTGGTAGGTGTCTTTGTCGTCCGATGACTTCCTCCTTTTCATAATTAACATTAAATTGTTATTGTAACTCAATATTGTTTAATGATAAATATATTGGAATTGGTATTACAAGCTCCAGGTATCCTGGCTCGACGGTATTGCATTATTTAATTATTTTGCTGGAAACAGGGTTTTGTTGGGTTTCGTTCCTCAACCCAACCTACCGGGCTGGCTGGAGCCTTCTGAGTTTCATAGGTAATCAGGAATCCTTTTATTAGATTAGCCAAAAAACTTGATGTTCTATTCATATCATGAATACCTTATTGTTATATAAATAAAATTATTACAACCAAACCCAATCCATACGAAATATCACCCATAAAATATTTCTCACCTATACTAATATATCTTATTATTAATTTTTTAAGTTTTCGACTTTTCGTTTTTTTAAACAAAAAAGATAAAATAAAAACAATAATAAGCCCAAATATAAATTGAAAATAAATACCAATGTTATTCATTTTTACCCTTTGTTGATTCTTGTCTGTATTTAGTGCATGCATTTAAATCCAACTTGAGTATTGGTGTTATTGGAGACAAGCCCAAAAAAATCAAACTCAAAGGACTTGATCTCGCACGTAGGTTGGGATGAGTTTACGAACCCCAACAATTCACACTCTTTCTTAAAATATGACTCTATTAATACCGTCATCTATTTATCACCCAATCTTGATTTAATATGTCATTCTATAGGTACACATAGATACTTTAATAAAGCCAATCCAATTTTTCTCTTCCTATACAATATGTTTCGCATTTCATCAACTTCATCACACAATCATGTGTAGTGTAGTTTCACTATATTTACCGTGAAAATATATCCCATTTGTTACATCAACCAGTCGATAGGGCATTCATTTCAATCCTGTTGTTTCTTTTATTGCACATGTGTATGTTGTTGGGGTCCGTAAATCCACCACAACCTACACTGGCATAATTCACATTTAAATTGAACCCCATAAATCACAAATAACTTTGTTACCAACCCTGTCATATTCATATAATTTTGATCTATTGAATGGCATATAATTTCCACCTACAAAATAAATCGCCGACAGTTCAGCAAAATATTCCAATTGATTTTTTATCGCATAGGCTTGTGGAATGATTTTTCCCTTATAGTCCTTAACATTACGATACAAACCCTTTGATTTAGCATTCAAATAGGCGCTGTAGATGGGTTCGTATTTATCTGACCAGTTAGTGATATGCCAGGCGTGTGCTAGTTCATGCATTAGTGCTTTCTTTGTCCATAATGTATCCAGATACATTAAATTCCTGGCACTGTAAATGACAATGACATGTTGCCAACGTGGATCCAAATAGGCATAGTTGTCTGGTTCACCTTGCCGGAAATAGGCCATACCACTAGAACGACCACCACTGGGTGAATACTTGCCCCACATAAGATAAAACTTGAGACTTCTTAGTTCTACTGCTGGTTTAGTCGGTAATATCGAGAAAATTTCTTTTAAATTTCTCTCAAGCTTATGCAAGGCTTTATCTGCAAGTTTTTTATCACCCTCAGAAAGGCTCTTTTCAAGGTAAATCGTCCAATCACTGTGCGCTAGCTGATACTGCCTTTGTGGAATACGGTAATTGGTTTTTAACTTGCCTTGCGGTTTTAGTTCGGCGCTTGTCTTTGGTATTAAAACAGTTTTTTTATTGCCAAAACAAAGTGAACTGTTGTCGGTAAAAAGGGTATTACCAAACCGACCCGTGCGGCGTAATGTCTCTGCGTTACTTATGACACTGAATATCGCCAGTAACAATGACAACAATAATAGGCGCAGCTTGCTTTTGTGCAGCGGAAACCAATTTTTATTCAACCTGAACTGCATCTAAAATTACCTTGGAAATTCCATGGAAAACTGATTTGGCGCGTTAAAGTTAGTGAAACTAATACTGATGGTGACATCCAGCGATTCCACACAGTGCCACCACCCTATAGGAATAAACAAGGCATCACCTGGGCTAATAGTGACGTCCACTGGTGTGATATTTCTCATATGTGGATGGCGTTTCTCATTAAATCCCGGAAAATCAGCAGCACTGCATACGCCTTTATCGTTGTACAGCCAGGGAACCTGAAAAGCAGGTATCAGCGTTACTTTTTTTCTACCTAATATCTGTACCAACATGTTATTGGTGATATCGTGATGGTTCGGTGTAAACGTTCCTTTTGGACCAAACCATAAAAAATTACCCGATTGAAGCGTTTCTTGTTGACTATAACCTTCACCAAAATCTGCCACATCATCAAACAACTGTTCGATACCGGATAGACTGTTTTTAGTGTTATTGGCAGTCATGTAATAGTTATTAGTTTCGCCACTGGTTTGAACAAGTTTGATAAAGTCGTTCATGAGCATTGTCTTTTTATGCTTGCCTGAATTTCGTTCATAAAGCGGGTCTTTATCTCGATCAGCCTACAGCTAACTTGCAGCTTATTCCATCCAATTTCAAATTATGTACTTATTGGTTGAATCCAAACAATGATTGCCAGGGTGCTTGGGAATAATTAACATCACGTTTAACCTTGGTAACCCTCTAACAGGCCTTTGCAGTTTTCGCCATCAGCAAACTCACAAAGCAACTACAACACGCCTGCCGGGATAATACCGTAGTCGAACGTTTCTCTGGAAGTTTAAAATACAAATGGTTATTTTAGTGTGATTCACGTAACCAGAGAACCAAATGAACGTGGATGTTGAGGCCTGCATCCGGTATTACAACCAGGTTAGGCTTCATACAGCTAAAAGGAATTTATCTCCCATTAGGTTTGAAAATCTAAAGAAAAGATATCCGAGTTTACTTGACCAGAACAAGGAATCCCTGTTGGCATTTATGACTTTCCTGCTGAAAACTAGCAACACAACCGGACCAAGGACTGCGGGAGTCGGAATACAACGTAGGCGATTGCTTTCAAATTGGTTGCAACTACCCAGAAGAAATGGAAGCGATTACGCAGTTACAAACACTTGGCCGATGTGGTCACCGGCGTTACATTTACAAATGGCATTAAGGGAGACACTGATCAGCAACAGGACACCGCTTGAGATGCTGTAAACCAGATTTGACTATAGCTCTTTTACTTCACCCAAAGGGTTTTAATAATATTAAGCTCAGGTGAACATGGAGATAATGGATAGATCTTGTTTTTCCCCAACGGTTAATATTATCTGACATGAACAGCAGCATTATAGTCAATTGTTGAATTATTTTAATAACACTACAATTGATATAAAATAGTCATCTGTAGAAATTGATTATATTAGGCTCCTAAAGTATGCTGAAAAATCATAGGTAACTTATATGCAACCGTATCGATGACAAGAGGTATTCACTATTGATATTCACAATTCTGGATGGACAATAGTCTTTTTGATGCTCGTGTGTTGTCTAATCGCGGGCTCTGTAGATGCTAAAGATTGCCCGACTGACCCGATACTCTTGACTACGCAGTTTTCTGTCCTGGAAGATCCTGGCCGAGCATTGACTATTGATCAGGTAAACGAGGCAGATGTCTCCGATCAATTTCGACCCAATATCGATGGGCGAAACAATTTTGGGATGTCGCGTTCGGCATTTTGGTTTCGAATTGAACCAATGCTACCACCTGCTTGCGGTCAAGACTGGTTACTAGTCATTGCATGGCCCCTGCTTGATAGCGTAGAATTTTTTTGGCCCAAGAATACTCATTGGGAAAGGATCACCACCGGTGCACGATACCCTTACCGCAGCCGGGACGTGGATCATCATTATTATGTGTTTCGTCTTGCTAACCTGTCGAATGATCGCCCCCCCTTTTTCGTGCGAGTTGCCGGGGATAACCCTATGCTGATGGCCATGAGTTTATGGCGACAAGAAACATTTGCCCGCCATGAATCCAACATACTATTGCTTCAGGGTTTGTACCTTGGATTATTCATCGGTCTTATTCTTTATAACTTGTTTTTTTACTTTTCATTACGCGATACTGCCTATTTATACTATGTCGCCTATCTAGTATCAGCGATGTTTCTCACCACAGTATATACTGGGGTTTCAGCACGCTATTTATGGCCTGACTGGCCCAATTGGAATCTCAGGGGGATGTGGACTTTTGCTTTATTCGGGACAGTTGCTTTTCTTATCTTTGTACGCCAATTGCTAGATACCGCGCAAATCGCGCCAAAACTAGATCGATTAATACATGGGTATATCCTGGTATTGTTGCTGGCGATGGTGGCTCTATTTATTGTCGACTATTCAATAATGGTTAGCATTTCACCCATCCTGACTATAGTGGGTTTTGGTATTTCCGGCATAACAATTCTCATTTCAATCAAAAATGGCTATCGTCCGGCTTGTTTCGTTGGACTGGCAAATATAATGTTCGTTTCCGGTATGTTGTGGTCCATGTATATTTTGTTTGGTTTATCGAAGCAGGTGTGGGAATGGAATCTTTATATATTTGAATTAGGTGTTGCTATCGAAGCCGTACTTCTTGCATTGGCATTGGCTAGCAGGATAAAACTTTTGCAGCACCAAAAATCAGTAGCTCAACAGACCTTACTGGAATCTAAACGCCATTTTTCTAATCAATTGATTGCCACTCAAGATACTGAGCGGCGACACATATCCAATGAACTCCATGATGGGATTGGTCAAAATCTGATGGTGATTAACAATCGAATAAACCGTCTAATCAATGCGGACTTATCGCCACAATTGGCGAAACAATTGGATTTCGCATCGGAGATTACGCAGCAAACCATTCATGATTTGCGAGGCCTGTCGCATCGTCTGCATCCTCACCAATTGGATCGGCTGGGTTTAGCGATCGCGATTGAGACAGTGGCGAATGAAAGCTTGAGCGACGCAGGAATTATTTTGAACTACCAGATCGACGCTATCGATCATTTAGTCAACAAGGATCAGGCATTACATGTCTATCGTATTGTTCAGGAAGCGGTTAAAAATATCATTCGTCACGCTGAAGCCGGAACAGTCACAATTTCGTTGATACACGATAACAACGCCATTGATCTAAATATTAGCGATAATGGCCTGGGTATTGATACAATCTGGCTCAAGCGGAAAGACTTTTCACAAGCTTTCGGACTATCCAGTATTCAAGAACGCGTTCGGTTTCTTGCGGGAACCTTCGATATATTTAATGCGAATCCAAGCGGTCTGACTTTGAACATCCACATTCCTTTAGTCCTAAATGACACCTATGACGAAAAGCATTCTGATTGTTGATGATCACCCAATTTTTCGACGGGGCTTATACGAAATCATCCAGGAAACCAGTGAATTTCATGTTATCGCTGAAGCCGATAATGGCGAAAAGGCATTGAAGGCATTGCGCGATACACAACCAGCGATTGCAATTCTTGATATTGGGCTTCCAGACCTTAGTGGCCTGGATATTCTGGCTAAAATCAATCGCTGGGGAACTCGACCAATTGTGATTTTGTTGACCATGTATAACGATGAAATTTACCTGCGTAAAGCGTTGGAATTCGGTGCGCTCGGCTATGTCTTAAAAGACAATGCCGAATTCGAACTGATTGATTGTTTATATGCTGTAACAACAGGCAAGCAGTATATATCACCGGGTGTTTCACATGCTTTAGCAGAACCCTCGTTCGCCTTACAAAAAGGCCGGCTGGATAAAATGACACCTGCCGAACGTAAAATATTTTTGTTAATTGCAGATTACAAAACCAACAATGACATCGCGGAGTTGCTAGGAATTAGCATTCGAACAGTACAGAATCATCGCGCCAATCTCTGCAGCAAACTAGGTCTTCGAGGCCATAACGCTTTGATTAAATTAGCTAATCAATATCGACACCACGTTTAAAAATATATTCCCCCATCACTCTATTTGAAATAGATCATTCGGACAGGAACAGATAACAAATTATTCTGAAAATGACCGATATGGGATTGTTTTTACTGAACTGTATTCACTCATGGCTTCATCTCAATAGCAATGGATAATGTCAGGTACTAGAAACTGGAATTAAACCACTTTATAAATTAGCGCCTTACTTTTCTTACCGATAAATATACGTAATTGTCTAATAATAATCGATACACCTATTTTACTCTCGCCAAAATTAAGCAACAAACAAGCCGGTATCGACAGACATTTAATATAGACTATTTATGAAAAAATATAATAAATTACTTAAGTAAAATTAAGCATAACTACTTATTGTTTGTTTTCTTTTAATAATTGAAAATGACCCTTCTAAAACTCACATAATATGGTTTTGATAAAAACCACTTGGCACAGAGTTATATAGGACAGATTGTGAGCAAGTAAAAATATTTATGCTCGTTCTTAATGAGACTAATTTCTACTGTTTGGTTTTTTATAATAGTTTTAGAATTTTACTGACAACGGATTTAATCACTGGAGGGTTTATTATGTATCAATACTCTAAAAAACTTTCAAAAATTTTATTGTATGGAATTTTGTTAAGTTTCCTTGTTTTTCAGCACTCTCAGGCAAAGCGTTTTCATGGCAAGAAAAAGGTTGTGTTTGAAGAGCAAGTTGGCACAATTAATTTTAACCGTGGAGCAGGTGGGGAAGGCTTAGGCGGAGCAGCCTGGCTTGATTATGATGCCGATGGAGACCTGGATTTGTTTATTACCAATGGAGAAGGTTCCCCCAATGGCTTATTCAGAAATAATGGAGACGAATCTTTCACAAATGTCGCGGTAGAAGCGGGTGTGGATAGTAGCACGGGCCATTCCGGTGTGGTTGTAGGCGATATTGATAATGATGGCTTTCCAGATATTTTTGTTTCTGGCGAGGGTATTGCCATTGGACCTGGGCCACAAACTCCGGCGAGACTATACCATAACAACGCAAATGGGACATTCACAGATATAACATCATCTTCTGGCGCTATTGGTGCAGGTTCTGCATTAAGTGCAGCAATGGGAGATATTAACAACGACGGTTACCTTGATCTGTTTGTCTCAAGTCCGGGACATATCCCAGCATTTACCGGCCCAGGAACAGAACAATCTCATGAGAATAAACTCTATCTAAATAATGGTGATCTTACTTTTACTGATATTTCTTTTTCAGCTGGAGTTGATGGACTTTATCCCGACCCTAATCAGCCATCACGCTTGATAAGCGATGGCGCTTGCTCCGTTGGGTTCAGTGATTATGATAATGACAATTTTTTAGATATTGTTGTTGGGAATTGTAACGCTTATCCTATTGTCGATCCCAACCCGCTTCCCTTCCCAGTGCGCGGTACTCCTTTTAATTTATTTAAAAACAATGGAGATTTAACCTTTACAGATGAAGCTTCTCAAGCTGGTCTTGATATTCCAGGGCTGTGGATGGGTCTGGCTTTAGGAGATTTTAATAACGATGGGCATATTGACTTTGCAGCAACAAGCGCGGGTACGTTAAGTCAAGGCTTGTTTAGTCATAAAATGATGAAGAATAATGGCGACGGTACGTTTACCGATATAACTGAAGACAATTTTTCTCAAACACCCTTTAGCTGGGGGATTTCAACAGCAGATTTTGATAATGATGGTGATCTGGACATATACAAAGTGGGTTCCTTACCTATTTTTGGTGCTATTGGAGATGAAAGCAGTCCAGGTCAGGGGGATGAAGGCAGTCCAGGTCGGCTTTATATTAATAAACGTCGAAAAGGTTTTGCTGTAGATCCCGATGCAATACCCCTGGACTTTAGATTTGATTACACGTCAGGGCTCATTCAAGGCGATTACAATGGCGACGGTTTTAGCGATCTTGTTGTCGTACGATCGCACTGGAGCGTTGGGGATGTGGGAAATCCAAATGGCCAAGCTGTTTTGCTTAAAAACAAAGGTAACAGAAACAAATGGTTAACTGTTCGGTTAAAAGGGACAACCAGTAATAGCATGGGAATTGGTGCAAGAATTAAGGTCTTTGCCAGGGGCCGCAAGTCTCAAGTAAGAGAAGTAAGAGCGGGTAGCAGTTTTGCCTCTTCAGAAACACCATGGCCAACGTTTGGTTTGGGTAGAAAACGATTTGCTCTTATAAAAGTAAGTTGGCCATCAGGGCTATCAGAATGGTTTACTGCTTTCCGTCCTAAACGAATATACGACTTAGTAGAGGGAGAGGGTCGGTTTCAACATCACCGTTAATAAATTATCATTCCCACGCTCTGCGTGGGAATGATAAATCGTTGCATCTACTTTCGATTTAGCGAAAAAATCAACAGTGAGGAAGCACTTCAATGAATATACGATATAAGATAGTTACATCAAGAACATTACTTGGCACCCTTGCGATTCTCTTGGCAATATCTCAGCAAGTTTCTAGCCAAACCTCCAACCAAAGTGGATTACACTTTGAAGACAAATCGGAACTGTTGGAATTTAGACGCGCTGGCGGTGAAGGATTAGGTGGCGCAGCGTGGCTTGATTATGACAACGATGGTGATTTAGATCTATTTATGACTAATGGGCGTGATGCCAATCGACGTAACCCTGAGGTTTTAAAAAATGGCCTTTTTAGAAACAACAATGATGGCACATTTACCGATGTTGCCAAGGAAGCGGGTGTGGAAAATGGTTTTGGAAATTCATGCATCGTAGCGGGAGATATTGATAACGATGGCTACACGGATATCTTTCTGTGTGGAGAGGGTCGATTCGCAGGGCCGTTCCAGAGCCTGGTTAAGTTGTATCATAATAAAGGGGATGGCACCTTTAAGGATATCACCTGGCGCTCAGGGGTTTGGGATCTTGGTAAACGTTCTGAAGCCAGTGTAGCAATGGCTGATATCAACAATGACGGCTATCTTGATTTGTTTATCGCCAGTCCTGGTCATATTCCTTTTTTTCCCGGTTTTGGTCGCGGAGAAGCGTACCCAAATAAACTTTTTCTCAATAACGGTGATCTGACTTTTACTAATATCGCACGATCAGCTGGAATAGATGGTCTTTATGCGGATGAAGACACTGGAAAAATTACCAGTGACGGTGCTTGTGCAGTTGGGTTTAGTGATTATAATCGAGATAATTTAGTCGATATTATAGTGGCAAATTGCAATGCATATAATTTACAACACCGAACTCCCGGCGTAGCACTATTTCGAGCGACACCGTTTAATCTATATCGAAATAATGGGGATCTAACGTTTACTGATGTAGGATCAGAAGCAGGCCTTGATATTCTCGGATTCTGGATGGGTTTAGCGATCGGTGATTTTGACAACGATGGAAATATTGATTTTTTTGCCAGTAGTAGCAGTGGAGTCGATAGTGAAAATTTATCAACAGGTAAAGATGTTATTTTTCCACATGCGTTGATGCATAATAATGGAGACGGGACTTTTACTGATATTGCTGGAAAAGAATTAGCGGAAAATCCGTTTTCATGGGGTACCAGTGCTGCAGATTTCGACAACGATGGTGATCTGGATTTATTCAAAACAGGTTCACTTCCTACTTTTAACGTCATTGGCTCACAAGCCAGCCCAGGTGAATTTTTTCGTAACGAGGGCGATGCAGGATTCGTTAGAGATTTTGAGGCAACGGACATTGATATCAGTGATGACTATGTCAGTGGTGTTGCACAAGCAGATTTTAATGGAGACGGTTTTCCTGATATTGTAGCGATCCGCTCGGCTTTTCAGGTTAATTTGCCTATCTTTAACTTTATTTTCGACCTCCCCAATGGCCAACCCGTATTACTTCAGAATAAGGGGAATAGTAACGGATGGCTGACAATCCGGCTTATTGGTACAAATAGTAACCAGATGGGGATAGGCGCTCGAATAGAAGTCTTCACGCCCAGCCACAGTCTTGCTGAAAAACAGGTCAGGGAGGTTCGCGCAGGAAGCAGCTTTGCCTCGTCAGAAAGCCCCTGGCCGACATTCGGCTTGGGTTCTAACCCAGGAGATTCTATTGTCACCGTTAGATGGCCGTCGGGGCTAGTTGAAGTATTTTCGCCTGTAAGCCCTGGGCAGATTTATGATGTGGAGGAAGGCAACGGCACATCTCAATAAAACAGATCACCCTAAACAAAATAGACTTCGTGTTAAATAACAAGACAAAGGGTCTTAACCTTGGGGTATTCTCGACACTAATAAGCTATTGTTTTTATATTCAGATTTAGGCTAGATTCTGTTGAACTGATTGAGAAAAACCGCAGGCATAATAAGCTACGTTTGTGAGATGTTCAACTGAGTTTTCAGTGATTGCCCTGGTAACTCTGCAAGAATTCAGCGCATTTCCAAAGCCATCGGAACCGAATCTATAAGCTGCCTGGTGTAATCATGCTGAGGATTTTCAAACAAATCATCACAGTTTGCACTTTCTACAACTTGTCCTTGATACATGACCAGTACACGATCACACAATTGGCGAATCACTCTTAAGTCATGAGAAATAAACAACAGTGACATGTTGGAATCGACAGTCAGTCTACGCAACAAGTTTAATATTTGCGCTTGCACTGATACATCCAAAGCACTGACTGCCTCATCGCAAATAACCAGTTCGGGCTTGCTAATCAGGGCTCTGGCAATACTGACTCGCTGACACTGGCCTCCTGACAATTGATGAGGGTAGCGATTGATTACATTAATCGGCAACTCAACCTGATGGATGATTTCGTGGACTTTTTGATGGCGCTGTCTAGATGAGAAATCAGGATAAAATTGGTATAAGGGTTCAGCAATGATTCTACCAATCGACATTCGCGGATCGAGTGAAGACAGTGGATCCTGGAATACCATTTGTATTGAACGCCTGATGTCACGTAAGGCTGGTTTATTCAATTGTAACAGCGACTTTCCAAGAAAATTGATGTCTCCAGAGTCTACATCGGTGAGTCGCATGATTGCACGTGCAAGGGTTGATTTACCACAACCTGACTCGCCAACTATTCCTACAATCTCTCCAGCAGAAATATCAAAACTGACATTGCGCACAGCTTGAATTGTACGCTTTGAAAACCAGCCAGTGGCTTGCACATAACCGACGTTAAGATCGCATATTTTCAATAAGGGGTTAGTCATCGTTTCTAATTGGATACAAATTTCTCAGCTGTTAATTTTCAGCCATTTGAAAACTTAGGAGTTAGATTTTTGTCTGAATATTTTCTGTATTGCTTTACTATAAAATCATGAGAGTATATTGTTTTAGTGCGCCATAATTCACGTTGAAATATGCAAAAATAAATGCCATAAATACTAACGTATTGAAGTTCATACTAAAAATAAAAATATACCGATGACACAACAACAACTCGATCCTCCACGCGCCAATCAACTCGCACTCTATTATATTCTGGTCAGCATTGGAATAGGAATGCTGGGTAGTCTCGCCAATCATCTTCTGGGAACCACTAGCACTAACCTACCCTATCTGCTGACTTTGACCGGGTTAACTTGTCTGATTGTCTGGCTAGGCTTTGTCTGCAAACGTTGCGATGCTCTGGCTCTAGGGTTTTCGCGAATCTCATGGACCTCTACACTATCATTGTTTGTCTGGTTAACAATCGTGGGAGAAGGCATCACAGCGTTTACCCTAACCTGGTTTCCAGAACAACTGGTCGAGCAATTACTCACTGCATTTACGCCGGAAAGCGTGTGGAGCTGGCTGGTCTTTTTAGTGATGGCTAGTCTGGTTGCTCCGATTGGTGAAGAAATAGTCTTCCGTGGATTTATTCTTAATAGTTATGCACAAGCTATCGGTGCCCATCGCGCAGTATGGATCAGTGCGATTTTATTCGGACTCGCCCACCATTCACCACCACATGTGGTTGCCGCGTTTTTTTCAGGTCTTGTCTTCGCCCGCTTTGTAATGGCTGGTGGCAGTCTGTGGGCAAGCATTGTTGCGCATGGATTGGTGAACTTTAGCTCAACAGCGATGATGCACTTCAATCGTTCTCCATTGATTTTTCCTGAATATGAAACCACAGAAGCCGGAGGAATTGCAGGATTATTGATAGCAATCATTGCTACTTTCTTATTCTTTAAATATCATCCTGTTACCCGCTCGATAGAACCCAGGCAACAGCAGCCAATTATCAGTGCTGCCTTGATCGGTTATTTGATTATCACCTTTTCTCTGACAACACTGGATCTGTTGTCGACGCTATCTGTATCGCCAGTGACTATTCCGGCACATTAAACTCGAATACTCCGGTTGCTTATCAGATTAAGTTCGTGGCTAATTAAAACGATAACGATTCAATTTTCGTGGTTTTCATAAGGCTCATCTTCACCTATTTTATTCAACGGCACTGTCCAATACGCCAACAACATCACCAGTAGATACAACACCACATAAATTACAATATTGGTCGCCCAGCTATAATGCAGTAAGGGAACGCAAAACATGACAACGATACCAATCAGAAATGGGAAAAACAGAGAGAAATCCTTCCAATAGCTGGAAACAATTTGATCACAACGATTACAGCGGATTTGCTCATCTTTCCATGGTCCCGGAGACAATATCGAGCGAAATGAGATAATACGTTTGCAATACGGGCAAGTTCTAAACATAACGATACTGTTATCCTACAGGTTAATTTTCGTGCGTGGTTGAGTATCCAGTGTTCTGCTAGCACACACAGAGTTTACAAGAAAAAATGTGTCTTTCGAACCTCACTTACTCATCAATACTGTTAGGTTTCTATCTCTAAATTTGTGAATGAGTAAAATGGAAACAATAATAAAAATACCGGTTATGTTTGTTCTCTTGCTTATTATTTGGCTTGTGCTTTCCTCACCATTTATTGTTTTTTAGTGGAAAAGTTATGCTTAGAAAGCAGTTGGTTTCAATGTTCTCGAAAATTGTATTCGCATCTTTTTCGACAATTCTTCTGGCCCCAGTACCAACACCAATTTTCACTATATTTGTGCCTCACATATTCATTGGGGCAAACCCATCTCCCCTTACAGGAGAGATCTATTATTCACAAGTGATATATTGGTATATAATATCTGCGTTTGTTACATGGATAGTTAGTTTTTTTCTAATACAACATTATTTTAACAAGTCACTATAGCAACCTAGAATAATTACGCATCAGAAACGTAATAACTATAAAACGTTCCAGCGGACTTAAAAAGTATTCAGGTTTGTTTTAGTAATCCACTGTATCAACCGGGAACGCAGATCTTGCAATTGATGATCATCGCAAACTTCAATACCCAGATCTGCTGCACGATGCTTATCAGCCGCTGAGATTGATTTGTAACTAACCAGCATGCCTTGTCCCGAGAATCCACCCAGCAAATCTTTTAAGCTGTCTAGCTTGTACAACGTTTCAGTTCCGGCCTGATTGGATTGCCGATCCCAGTGACTGGTTTTACATTCAATAACATAGAAGTGATTATTGCATAGAAAAGCCACGTCCAGTTCATTATGAATCGTTTGTCCTAATGACTCTTTAGCAAGGCCAAGCGTTTGTGCTATATCCTGAATCTCGGGTATCTTTTGGCAAATCTGTATCAACTCAGCATAAACATATTGCTCCAACCAGCCACCGTTAACAAAATGTTTGGCTGCATTGCTAGCAAATACCAAGTGCTTTGACTGATAGCTCAGTACATCTATCATCTCCAAGCGATCAAGCAAGTCCAGTAAAGCATCCCAACGAAGGTGCTCAGGCTGAAGCTGTGATGATTTGCCATCCGCAGTATGCGCGGCATACCAGTTTAATGTAGTGATTGCCTTTTTGAAATAATCAATATTTTCAATCAAATGCTCAGCGATTTCACGATACGCAGGAAGGACGTTAACATCGCCTTGTGAAGTGACTGTATATCCTTGTGCCAGTAAAAAATGTGGTAAACGAACCCGATCTGCCAATTGATGCGCTGCCTGGCCACGCGGGTACAACCAAATCAAGCGATCATCTTGTGGATGGACATAAAATACTGGCTGTTGATATGCTTGAAATACCTGGAAAGCACCTATACTCATCGGTCGAGTACCACCCGTTGCATTCAGCGTAAATCTATCATCTTTATGTTGTTCCAGTAATTCCATGGTTCTGGTAATGACATGCTCAATATCCCAGGCATCATCAATCG
The DNA here is from genome assembly GCA_965224565.1 of Methylococcales bacterium. Taxonomy (GTDB): domain Bacteria; phylum Pseudomonadota; class Gammaproteobacteria; order Methylococcales; family DRLZ01; genus DRLZ01. The sequence goes on from CBDCZN010000002.1 coordinate 3,250,050, forward strand.
TCCATAACTGCACCTCCACACCTGCTGCTTCTTTAAGTACTGTGCATAACAACTCAGCATGACGCATCATTTCCGAACTAACCATCAAAAATACTTTATCCGGACGGATCATTGCATCCAATGCAGGGGTAATATTTGACGTAGCCTGATCTGAAACCAGATATAGATGGTTGGAAGTTTGTGAATACATAGGCTATTGCTTGTCTGAAATCCACCTTGCATGAATGAAATCAGATCTAGAGACGTTAATCTTCATCCCATACTCTCCGCACAGGAAAATTTAGTCAAGGATCTGTTGAATAATCACAACCGAGAGACAGGTTTAGATCAGTTAGATTGGTCTGATTGAATAAAACCGCTGGGGTAAAAGGCTACGTTGAGGATTTTGAAGCTGAAGATCGGTTAAAGACGACCTGAAGATGAGATACGATGCGATATATTCGAGTTATACTCTTCGCACATGAAAATCTAGCATTTTGTGTGCGTGATATTTTGTGGAAAGTAAGGCGGGAAACCTTAGCTGTAGTCGTTCTACAGCAAGGTCTTCCAACGCAACTATCCGCAAAAAAGCACGTGCACAGGATGCTAAGTTTTCATGTGTGGAGAGTATATTCACGGACAACTCCTTCTACAACTGTAACCAGCTAATTAACAGGATATTATTCCATGGAAACAATGAGTCTACAGGAAACAATCAATGCAGCTGGTTTTAACAAGTCTATTACCTTATAATTACCTGCTATTCCGATGCCGGGGTGGTGAAATTGGTAGACACGCCGGATTCAAAATCCGGTTCTGGCAACAGAGTGAGGGTTCAAGTCCCTCCCCCGGCACCACCTGGAATTTTCGAAAGTATGTGGAAGATGTCTAAAACAATAACCCTGAGTGTCACTGGTCTTTCCTGTCAAAACTACTGTATCAACCCTCTAGTGTCGCGTATATCCTGTGCGTAGGCTTCTGTTACCTCTTTTACTGGACCTTCCATACGACTAACACCTTGATCAATCCAGACTGCGCGATTACAGTATTTCCGAAGAACGCCAACGCTATGGGAAACTAACACCACTGTTTTATCAGAGGCGATTTTATCTTCCATAACTTTTTTTGACTTAATCTGAAACGCTGCATCACCAACCGCGAGTACCTCATCGATTAGTAAGACATCAGGATCAACATATGTACTGACTGCAAAACCCAGTCTTGTCCTCATTCCGGTTGAATAAGTAGACAATGGCGCATCAACAAACCTCTCAAGCTCTGCAAACTCAAATATCTCATCCAGTAGCGCTTCCATTTCACGTCGCCTGCGTCCCAGTAAAATACCACTGAGAATAGCGTTATCCCGACCAGTCAGCTTAGGATCAAAACCAACTTGCAGAGTGAGTAGTTGCGCTTGAACTCCACGATTAATCAATTCTCCACGATCTGGCTGAAGTACTCCAGCCAGCAATTGCAACAAGGTGCTTTTCCCTGCACCATTACGCCCTAGGACAGCCAGCGATTCTCCTTTATACAAATCAAAAGAAACATCTTTTAAGGCATCAAAACTGCTAGAACTAAATAATCCCTTGCGTGTGTAATTTACACCCACATTGCGCACTGAAATAATTGGAGCATCATCAGTATGTTCGAAAGCCTTCATGGCAATTGACCTTGCATTGTTCTCACTACAGCATTCACCTGGCTACAATGCGCAGATAATAACGATCATAATAGGCAATCACTGCATACCCAAGACACATACCGATAAAACCAAACCCAAACACGACAGCTAATGCCGACCAGTCTGGCCATTGATCATGCATCAATATATCGCGATAAGCTTCAATCACATTAGCCATAGGATTCAGATAGAAGTACCGCTGGTATTGCTCTGGAATAGAGGCTCCATCAAATATAATTCCTGAGAGAAAAAACACCAGTTGCAATAATGCCTGGACAAGAAAACGTAAATCAGGAAAAAAAGGAATAATAGCGGCTGCTAAATAAGAGAAAGTCAAAATCAGTGTAAATTGAACCACCATAATCACTGGCAAAGCAATAAAGTGCACGTTGGGTATAAATCCAGAAATCGATAGAAACACTAACAACAGGATAAACACACAAGAAAACTTGATAACAGCCATACCAGCAACCACACTTGGAAATACAGCCTTGGGCAAATCAACCTGCGTCATTAATGCGCGACTGCCAAGAATTGAATTTAAACTACTAATAATTGTATTCGCGAACCATTGCCATGTAATCAGTCCTATCAGCAGAAACGGAATAAAATCATCCGTCCCGCGCTGCATGAGAACCCCAAAGACTAAATAATAAATCGCCATTGACAACAGTGGCTCAATTATCCACCATAGAAAACTCAGGTAATTCTGTGAGGCTTCAGCACGTAAACCTGCCCAGGTTTTATACCAGATGAGCTCTCTGTAGCGAGGCTGTAGAATTCTAATGCCTTTCATTTACAAAAAACCATTACTAACTAGATGATTGATGAGAATAACTTAAGCTGGCCAGTTAATGCAGAAACAAGAAAACTGCCATCACTGTATAGGGGAAAATAACAAGGAATTTAGTGGGTCGTGAGCGATTCGAACGCTCGACCATCGCATTAAAAGATCGAGCCAAGGACACCTCACACAACTGCATACTATCTTAAACTTTTTATATTCAATAGGATAGCGCAATTCATAGAAAGTGTAAAGTCGTTAAAAGTAGTATGAATTAGAACAAACCACTGTAGTTTTCACTGTAGTTTTTGATGTCGATGTAATGCCAGATAAAACTGAGTTCTTCGTCTTCATTCTCAACAATCAACTCACCATCAATCACTATGCCATCTGCTAGTTGCTTTAAACGTGTTAATTCAATGGCATAATCAACTCCGAGTGTAATCTCAGTTCTAACAAAGTAATCACCTTGGGCTCTGGCAAGCAGATCGGCAGCTCTCAGTCGAGCATTAATATCAGGCTGTTGAGCTACTTGCAAAATACATAAAAGCGAGGGGATTTAATTGCTTGAATAGCAAAAAAAGAAAAACCTTGCTCAAAAATGATAAAATAGAGGTGCCTAAACACTCTAAAAATATCTGAAAATGAGCAAGTTACGAGAAACAATAGCACAGTCCTGGTGGACAATTCAAGACACATTATTTCCTCGAATGATCGAAGAACTCGGCCCGTTAACTCAAAAACAACAGGAGCTGATAACGACGCTAGAAATACTCCACATTGAAGCATTTATTGATTCCAGCAAAGGATATCCTGGACGTCCACCCAAGGATCGAGTCGCCATTGCACGTGCCTTTGTTGCAAAGATGGTGTATCACATGCCAACAACGCGCCTGTTGTTAGATCGATTACACACCGACATCGCATTAAGGCGTCTGTGTGGATGGGAACGTGTCAGCGATATTCCAAAGGAATGGACAGTCTCTCGCGCATTAGCCGAATTCTCTGAATCGCAATTGCCGCAACGTATCCATGAAGCGTTGATCAAAAAACACTATCGTAGTGAAATCGTCGGACATAATCCGCGCGACTCAACCGCGATCAATGCACGTGAAAAACCGATCAAAAAGAAACCCATTGTCAAACAACCCAAGCAACGTGGACGCCCAAAAAAAGGCGAAGTTCGCGAGAAAACACTGACGCGGATTGAAAAGCAGACCACAGGGATCCCCTTGGAGGAGATGCTTGACGATTTGCCCATAGCCTGTGATGTGGGAACCAAGAAAAACAGCAGAGGTTACAAAACCAGTTGGACAGGCTATAAGCTGCATATTGATTCAGCCGATGGCGGCATTCCAATCAGTTGTGTCTTAACCTCGGCTTCAACGCATGATAGCCAAGTGGCGATTCCATTGGCAATGATCAGTCATCAACGTGTCACCAACCTCTATGATTTAATGGATGCTGCCTATGATGTGCCTCAGATCCATGAAACCAGTCGACAGTTAGGCCATGTCCCGTTGATTGACCGAAACCCACGGCGCGATAAAACGCTCAAGGATGAAATACACGCTGAAAACAAACGCAGCCGGATCATTGGTCATCAATCTTCTGAAACCATACGATACCGAGAGCGCGGCACTGTAGAGCGCGTCAACGGGCGCTTGAAAGATGAATTTGGAGGACGTGTGGTTCGGGTGCGTGGGCATGCAAAAGTGATGTGTCATTTAATGTTTGGGATTCTAGCGCTGACAGTGAATCAGATGCTGTGCTTTCTTGAGTAAATGATAGTTTACTGAAGGAGAAAGAAAGGGAATTGAGTCCCACAGGAGGATCGGTATGCTCTAAATTGACAAAACACATCAAGATGACAAGAATTTGCTGGTGTTCATCTGTGACATGGCAGCCATTCCGTGAAAAAATCGTAACAGACGACTCAGTCACAATCTCAGTCGGTTGTGATCTCATAGTTTTGCAAGTGGCTCTGTTGATAAATCATTACATCGGGGAAATCAGGATGTGGAACTTCGAATAAGGTTTCACCACGCATGATATCTGTGAGAAGTTCAGAGCGTTCTTTATAATCTGCAATTGGTTTATTCATCATGGAGTTCTTGAATAAATACCACCTATGTAGTAACGTATCTACATAAGTAGTATTAGGAGCGGATATTATGTCTATTACAATAACCAGTCGAAAGTTTAATCAAGATGCAAGTGGTGCAAAAAAAGCTACTAAAAAAGGACCTGTTTTTATTACAGATCGCGGTCACACTGCGCATGTTCTTTTATCTTTTGAAGATTATGAAAAATTAGCTGGCGGTCTTTCATTATTAGATGCTATTGCTCAAACGGGCGATGCAGCTTTTGATTTTGAGCCATCAAAGCTGACCGGTACGCTACATAGCCCAGTCGATTTTCCTGATGTATCTGCTTGATACAAATGTTATTTCAGCACTGCGACGTCCAGACAAAGCGGATCCTTATTTAAAAGAGTGGGCTGCAAGTGTACCTGTAAGCCGATTTTATTTGTCTGTCATAAGCATCCTTGAAATAGAACACGGGGTGTTGCTAAAAATACGAAAAGATAAAAAACAAGGTGCTTTGCTACGAGCCTGGGTTGATGATGAGATTCTGCCTCGTTTTGAAGGTCGGATTTTACCAATTGATGTAGCAGTCACCCTGCAATGTGCAAAGCTACATGTACCTGACCCACAACCTGAACGCGATGCACTCATTGCGGCCACAGCACTAGTGCACAAATTAACGGTTGTAACTAGAAATTCAAATGATTTCCTCCCAACGGGGTGCACAGGTATTAAATCCTTGGAAAGGTATTCGTGATAATGAACTGTGATAAGGCGGTTTGACGAAACAAAGACACCAACCTTGCTTGTCTTTTTGCTCCCGACCAAACAATCTCAATCGTTACGTAGAATAACTATGCGCCTCTTGAGATAGTTCGGTCAGAAACAAAAATCCTGCGCAAACTTGGTAACTTTATTCCTCTCGCTTCGTATTCTTGAAATTCTAATACGGTTCGATTGCCCCAAGTTCTGGCATCGGCCTTGTGTCTGAATGTTTTAGATTTGAGTGATTTGCTGGATTTGGTAATAACAGCACGATAGCGCGTATCACCGTTTTTGAGTGTAACTTTGCGGATGTGAAAATTATGCATCTGTGCGTCCTCTTTCGAAGAAAAAACCTGGCTACAGTAGTTATCGCTGTAGTCGCCTGTTTTAGTACACAGTTACTAAGGTTTAAATTACTTTTAAACCATTGATTTATAACTTATAAATAGTGGGTCGTGAGCGATTCGAACGCTCGACCATCGCATTAAAAGTGCGGTGCTCTACCAGCTGAGCTAACGACCCTCAACAAAGTTCATCAATTATATCAAACAACCTTGTTAAATCTCAAGCCAATCTGAAATTAGATTGTTAAATTCATCATCTCAACCAATTAACTTCGCAGCGACCATCCTTGAAAAAAGTAAAGCGTTGTGCCTAATTTCTGTTTTAGGCTATCATAACGCTCAATAGTAATTACAAGTCATGAGTAAACTTTGGAGAATTGTACGGTGAAGCAACAACATAGACTGAAAGTAAGCGTTATCCTGCTACACGTTATGGTAATGCTCGGAATATCGGGATGCTCTTCCGCTTATCTCGGCGCATTGGAGTCTATCGGTATACCGAAAAGAGAGGTGATGAAATTTCGCGTTGAAAAAGCCCGCGAAACTCAGGAAGAAACCAAGGAGCAGTTCAGAACAACTTTAGAAAAATTTACTGAACTGACAAATTTCCAGGGTGGTGATCTTGAGGCCACCTACAAAAAACTCAATAGCGCATATGAAGCCAGTAAAAAGAAAGTAGGTGAAATTAATCATCGAATTTCTGAAATCGAGAAAGTTTCTGATGCTCTTTTCAGTGAGTGGGAAACTGAACTTGAACAATATTCAAACGCTAAACTGCGCACTCGCAGCGAGCAACAATTGCGCGACACTCGCCTGCAATACGGCCAGCTAATTCAGTCCATGAAAAAAGCCGAGGAAAAAACCCAGCCTGTCTTGTCAATCCTCAATGATAACGTTCTTTATTTAAAGCACAATCTTAACGCAAAAGCAGTTTCATCACTGCAAGATGATTTGAAAGATATTCAGTCTGATGTCGCCGCATTGATTGATGCAATGGAACAATCAATTCAAGATTCGAATGAATTCATTAAGACTCTGGAAAGTTAGTTAGTCAATCACTCATCCGAGCATGGATGTCGTAACAAGAACAACCCATTTTGACCTGGATTTAAACAATGATCTAGAAATCCAGCCAAAATAAGGGGTCGCTATAAATTTTCTATTCTCAGACAAATACCTAATCACCTCAGAACCTGTTCAAAATCTTGAACAGGTTCTGAGAGGAAAATGAACTCTTTGCATGCAAATTTCAACATACAATGTACCAATATCATACATGTTGAGTTGAATTCAGAATGCGCCTACACATCAGGGCACCTCTAATAATCAGGATTTTTGTTCGAGTTCAAGGCGGATGATTTTCGAGAACCACAGTGTATATGGAATACATGAGGATCGCAGAAAACCATCCAACGCTGAAATCGAGCAAAAAAAATTATTTAGAGATGCCCATCAGTGTTACTTTGAGAAGGTCAACTGTTCAGGAACCGTATGTCCCTGATTTTATATTCAATTTCTTGGCATGCACCACCTTGGTGCGGCGATGCCGAGATTGACGCCACCAGCGATTGACGATCTCATCAACATCAAGGTCATTCAATCCTTTTTTCCAACTCTCGTGATAATCAACATCATTACTGTGTGGAATAGGATTGGGTTTAAACACCTGAAATCGAACTGGTAGAGGACTGCCTTCACCAAGCGCTAATGCCTCGCCACGCCCTAGTCCTGGCAACATCTTCAAAACATCACCCTCACCTTCTGGTACCAGCTTCTTGACGTACTCCTGATCTGTTGGATTGGTGATACGCAAACAAATAAAGGTTCCGCACTGTGCCAACACTGTTTCTGATAATTCATGAGGTCGCTGACTGATCACTGCTAAGCCAACGCCATATTTACGACCTTCTTTGGCGATTCGCTCCATTGTTTTACGCGTACCTTCAAATTGCCCGCTACCTTCGCGTGGAATATAAGCATGCGCTTCTTCACAAACCAGTAATATTGGAAATTTCCTGTTTTCAGGATTCCATAGATTAAATTCAAATGCCAAACGACCAACCTGGGCTGAAATACTTGGGCGGATATCAAAAGGAACTGAACTCAAGTCAATGACTGTAATCTGAGCCTTAGGTGTTCCAAGACCAACAAAGTCGCGCAATAATCCTGATAATGAAGTTGAATCTGTACGTTTTTCCGGTTTCAATAAAAAGTCATAACGGGAATCATTTAAACGACTTTGTAGTTTTAACAAAAACTCATCAAAACGTCCAAACATGAGGCCTTCAGACTTACCAAACTCTGTACGCTGTTCATTGGCTACTTTAAAGCGTTTATAGACTTCATCAATCGAAAAATAAATTGGCGAATCGATGGATACCGATCCAATGCCAACGGATTTGGCTTCTGGCTCCTTGAGTTCTTGCAGTACATCTTTTAAAAACGCTTTTTGAATCGATGCATTTTTGTCATCGGGGTCAATCAGCAATTCAACCAGATCATTATATGTCATTACCCAGTATGGAATTTCCAGATCACGTGCATCCATATAACGAACATTTTTTTTATCAAAAGCGGAATGCAATTCTCCATCATCATCACGCCAGCAATACTCACCATGTAGATCCAGCATAATAATATGCGCATTTGGCATGTTAGAAATCGCTGTTTGCAACAAACTGGTCACCGTCCAGGATTTACCAGAACCCGATTGACCCAGTATTGCAAAATGCCGACCAAACATAGCAGAAGGATTCAAACTAACAGGCACCGGTACCGAGCCGGACATATATCCAACCTTAAAACCATATTGATTAACATCAGTAAATATCGAATTAATTTCACGACTATTGACAACGTGTATTTCTGCACCAAGCGTTGGATAACGTTTCACCCCACGCTGAAAACTTCGTTTACCTTTGAGTTCACCCATTGGCTTGATTTGTATATATCGGTGCGGCTTTTCCAAATTGGCATCATCGAGTCGTTCGTATACCCGCCCCACGATAGCCAGAATTCGAATATCTTCCTGTCTGATGACCACATAAGAACCTGGTTGCCCAACCAAAACTGTTCCTTCATCAGTCACAATTGAATCACCTTCAATTGGAATCAGACGTGCAACCATGCCGCTACCATCGATGTCTACCAGATGCCCTATTTTAGTGTTAGTTTTTTCACTCACCTAATTCCCTCTCCACTATTATTCGGTTACTGTATGAAAAGTATAGTCAGAATCCTCGATTTGACTTAGCTAAAGACAAATTCTGTGTGTTTTTCGAATACAAATTGAATGAAATTTAACAATTGATTACGCTTCATTGCGTAAAAAGCACTGCGAAAAACTTATGATGAGATGAGAATAGGTTATTCTTGAAAAATTAAAAGCTCTGATTGTAACCAGCTAAATAAATAACTTTAAAAAAAATTCGAGAGATAAAAAAGAAGAGAAAAAGATTTTCCGTTGAAAATGCTCAATGAGTAAAGCGACCCTGCAACAACGAAAAAGGGCGTGACAAAACCACGCCCTAATAACACTTAAATACTATTTGGAAAATTAATCACCGTAAACGGTTAATTCATAACGTCCAATAATGCCAAGTATGCTGTTTGCTTTCCAATCCATATGATGCACTTCGGTAATTCCACCATCACGCTTAGCTGCATCGATACTGCAATCGCCCAGTGCAACCATTGCAGCATAGCTTACACATGAAGATGTCCCTTGTTTTGACGAGGTTCCATTCTCATCAGTCACTTGCACAGGTAGTGTCACATCAGTAAATGCTCCGCCAACAGGGTAGTTAGTAGCACAGCCAGATAATATTGCTGTAGCTCCAATAGCAGCCGCCAGGGCAATTCTTTTTATCTTCAACATAATTTTTCTCCGAAGTGATTAATAATTTGAGACAGTTATTGCTTAGATTACTCGAAGACTTAACATCAAATATAACTAGCAACAGACTGATCAAGCTAACATAATAACCATGTCTTACAAATCAGGCAACAAGTATTTAAAACAACTGTTTGCTTGATCGGCAACATTTCTCTCTGATTTAGAGAATAAGCACTTGATCACATTAATTTAACATTTGAGCTACTTGCAAAATACATAAAAGCGAGGGGATTTAATTGCTTGAATAGCAAAAAAAGAAAAACCTTGCTCAAAAATGATAAAATAGAGAGCGTCTAAACACTCTAAAAATATCGGAAAATGAGCAAGTTACGAGAAACAATAGCACAGTCCTGGTGGACAATTAAAAACACATTATTTCCTCGAATGATCGAAGAACTCGGCCCGTTAACTCAAAAACAACAGGAGCTGATAACGACGCTAGAAATACTCCACATTGAAGCATTTATTGATTCCAGCAAAGGATATCCTGGACGTCCACCCAAGGATCGAGTCGCCATTGCACGTGCCTTTGTTGCAAAGATGGTGTATCACATGCCAACAACGCGCCTGTTGTTAGATCGATTACACACCGACATCGCATTAAGGCGTCTGTGTGTAATACCGCTACCAGTCACGCATCAAGCGATTGAATCAAAAGGACTTTAAGATAAATTAAAGTTAAGCTTTAACTATTTATTGGATATCATTGTATTTCCTATAAAACAATGAATCCTGAGAAAAAGCTTAACAGATGAAAAAGTCTAATCGATTACCACTCCGTTTTCAAATTCGCTCGTTCAAAAATACCTTCTTTCAGCGCAAGGAGCTGCCTTTTAATGACGTATTGCCTGACCGTTTAATTGAGGCGATTCATCAATCCGGCGATGGTCGCAATACCATCTTTACGCCCTTGATTACATTGAGAGCCTTCTTGTTTCAGGTGCTCAGTTCCACAGGGTCTTGCAAAGAAGCCGTTGCCCATATATTGATTGAACGGATTGGTCTGGATTATCCTGCGAACTCCATGAATACAGGACCTTATTGCAAAGCCCGGTTACGACTGTTGCTGACGCATTTAAAACAAGCAGTGACATCATCCGGTCGCCTCTTGCACCAGCAAGCCTCTCAGCAATGGTTATGGAACGGATATCGCGTGACGCTAGTCGATGGAACAACCTTGCTGATGCCCGATACAGAGGACAATCAAGCAACCTTTCCGCAACAAGGCGCACAACAGCCCGGCTTGGGGTTTCCGATTGTCCGCTTGGTTGGCTTATTATCCCTAGCAACCGGAAGTTGTGTTGATTATGCCATTGGCCCTTATCAGGGCAAGGGCAGTGGTGAAACCTCCTTGTTTTCGCGATTAATTCAATCCCTTGGTCAGCAGGATTTGCTGCTTGCAGATCGATATTATACGTCTTACGCCAATATCGCCTTGTTGATGCAACAGAACACGGCGCTGGTTTTCAGGCAACGTAGCACTGTCAAAAGTGATTTTCGACGCGGACGACGCCTCGGTGCAAAAGACCATCTGATTTCGGTTCAAAAACCGAAGAAAAAACCGGTGTGGATGGCAGATGATGCATGGGACGCGTTACCGAACGAAATCGTGGTGCGCGAGTGTTCTGTAAAAGGGATCGTCTATGTGACGACACTCATCAAGTCCAATACTTTCCCCAAAAAAACCTTAGCGCAACTCTATCAACAACGCTGGACCATTGAGGTCAATTTTAGAACCATCAAAACCGATATGGGGATGGACATGTTACGCTGCAAAACAGCTGAGATGATTAAAAAAGAAATTGCAGTCAACTTATTGGCTTATAACCTGGTTCGAGCAACGCTTGCTCGAGCTGCTTGCCTGAATGATCAGCAGCCACGTTACCTTAGTTTTATGGCGACTGTTCAACTGATGCGCAATACGGCAAGCGTGTGTATCACAGCGACAGGAACGACTTTAAAGCGATTAATCTCACCGCTGTTAATCGCGATCGCTCAAACAGAGATTGGGCAACGGGAAAGACCCAACCAACCCAGGGTGGTTAAGCGCAGACCGAAGCATTACCCGTTGATGACAAAACCACGGAGTGAATATGCAACTATTTGATATTATTAAATATAGCATGACTGGTAGCGGTATTAGCGTCTGTGTGGATGGGAACGTGTCAGCGATATTCCAAAGGAATGGACAGTCTCTCGCGCATTTGCCGAATTCTCTGAATCGCAATTGCCGCAACGTATCCATGAAGCGTTGATCAAAAAACACTATCGTAGTGAAATCGTCGGACATAATTCGCGCGACTCAACCGCGATCAATGCACGTGAAAAACCGATCAAAAAGAAACCCATTGTCAAACAACCCAAGCAACGTGGACGCCCAAAAAAAGACGAAGTTCGCGAGAAAACACTGACGCGGATTGAAAAGCAGACCACAGGGATCCCCTTGGAGGAGATGCTTGACGATTTGCCCATAGCCTGTGATGTGGGAACCAAGAAAAACAGCAAAGGTTACAAAACCAGTTGGACAGGCTATAAGCTGCATATTGATTCAGCCGATGGTGGCATTCCAATCAGTTGTGTCTTAACCTCGGCTTCAACGCATGATAGCCAAGTGGCGATTCCATTGGCAATGATCAGTCATCAACGTGTCACCAACCTCTATGATTTAATGGATGCTGCCTATGATGTGCCTCAGATCCATGAAACCAGTCGACAGTTAGGCCATGTCCCGTTGATTGACCGAAACCCACGGCGCGATAAAACGCTCAAGGATGAAATACACGCTGAAAACAAACGCAACCGGATCATTGGTCATCAATCTTCTGAAACCATACGATACCGAGAGCGCGGCACTGTAGAGCGCGTCAACGGGCGCTTGAAAGATGAATTTGGAGGACGTGTGGTTCGGGTGCGTGGGCATGCAAAAGTGATGTGTCATTTAATGTTTGGGATTCTAGCGCTGACAGTGAATCAGATGCTGTGCTTTCTTGAGTAAATGATAGTTTACTGAAGGAGAAAGAAAGGGAATTGAGTCCCACAGGAGGATCGGTATGCTCTAAATTGACAAAACACATCAAGATGACAAGAATTTGCTGGTGTTCATCTGTGACATGACAGCCATTCCGTGAAAAAATCGTAACAGACGACTCAGTCACAATCTCAGTCGGTTGTGATCTCATAGTTTTGCAAGTGGCTCATTTTACTGATATTTTTTTCTCATTTTCAGCGTTACATAGCCCACTATATGCCTTGTAATCGCATACTTATCTGCTTCCCCTGACTCATCAAAACTATCATAACCAAGTACTAATACTCAGACATTTTATGATTGCTGCGTAAAAAGATATACCCTCAAGTATCTTTTATGGTGATTGGTGTCAGGACACTCTCGATAAGCTATAACACAAAAGTGTCACTAGATAAATTCCTACTCTGAAGCATGAAAACGAGAAACTAACACTCCTAAATTCCTTTTCAGCTTTATTAATCTTGTCTAAAATAAAACTTATGTTCTTACCAAACCACTCTTTATTTTCTGTCAATTTCATGATCTGTTAGTAGGAGTTCACTGCCGCACAGGCAGCGGACATGACTGACAGCGTGTAAAAAAATTAGCTCACTGCCGGAAACAACCCAGGCATCCAGCGTGGTGCCAGCTTAGCCGGAAAAGCAAGGCGCAACGGCGCACGTGTGCTTGTTGATGTGATTACGCCGCGCTCACTTAAAGCTGCAACAACGCGCCGGGCATGGCGATCACCCACTCCTAGAATCTCGGCAACAACTCCGCGTGGCAGCTCTCCTCTATATAGAATCGTTTCGATAATGTTTCCGGCCTTGGATGGAAGCGCTCCGGCGCGTACTTCTTCTTCTACCCAGAGCAGAATACGATTGCGTAAGTGTTCCGGTTGTACCAGCTCTTCCATAAATTTGACTTGATCAAGACAGGTATTCAGAAAAAAATGTGTAAATGACGCGAGTGCTTCTTCGCTGAGATTTCCCCTGCCATCAAGATCATTGCGCCTCGATAAATCGCATGCGGCCAAGTGGCTTTTATATGACCGTTCATTACGCGCCAGACCGCGTGCAATCGACCAAACTCCACCAGTGTCCAGTGCGTCTTGTAGTATGGCATAAGACATTAATCGCGCTACACGTCCGTTACCATCGAGGAACGGGTGAATCCACAGTATCCTGTGATGAACTGCCGCTGCCGCAATAATCGTTTCAGACTTTCCAAGTCCACTGTATTGATATTCAAATTTCCCAAGGAAACGCGGCAATGCACCTGGGCTGATGGGTACATGTTGGCCGACCTTGACATGATTCTTGCGCAGCTTACCGGGAATAAGACGTATGCGTTCGCCCGTATCAGGATCGTCAGTCCACAGCAGATCATCCGGCAATAATTCGCTAAAGCGTCTGTGAATTTCACAAATCCCTTTATAAGAAGTCGCTTTGTTTTGTAAATGACCGTCTTCAATCCATTGCTGAACAGCAATATGAGCCTTGGCTTCAAGTTGTAAATTACGCTTTTGCGTATTTTCGCTGTAATCGTTCCTGAGCGCGCGTTCAATATCGATGGGGTGAGTGTCATGGCCTTCGATCAAGTTACTGTAATAACAATTCATCGATCTGACCAGATCAGCTAATGCAGCAAGAACACCCTCTGGCAAACTGCGGCGAAACCCTGCTGAATGTGCTGCCAGATCAACAGCCAGATCGGTAAGCTCTCTCCGGTGTTTCGAATTCTCCGAAATCAGGAGAGGCTCCATCATTGACGGTTCTTCACCTCCATCAATGTCCGATTCTATGTCCGCTTTAATGTCAATCATATTATAATAATATCATGACATTACAATCTATTTATATTTATTTAACCCTCTACAAAGTCCGATTTTAATATCGTTTTTTAACAAGCATATTTTTCACTCTTTAAGTTGAAATTGTTTGTTGTTTGCCTGAAGCGGAACACCCAAGCTGACATAAGGAAACGATTCAGCAAACTGGATTTACCAGTTTGGCGTGTACCGGTTAACAATAATACTGGTCGCTCTGCATAAATCTGTTTAATGAGAGATGAAATATCGCGCTCTATCCACATATTACAGATAATCTGCAATCCAACCTCATCTTTGTCAATAATGGGAAAGGAATCATTGACTGCGTCACAAACAGCCTGGAAATAAAATATACGTTTGTTAGTTCACTTGCGCACAGGCAATTTAGAAATACTGATTCCACCTTGCTCGCTCCTTAGAAAAGCGCTGAATCATCCTCAATCAATATCTTCGGCTCCAACATATCGTAGATGGCATATTTTGGGCCTTCTCGACCAATTCCAGAGTCTTTAACTCCTCCATATGGCATATGATCTGCCCGAAATGTTGGGGTTTCGTTAATGGTTAATCCTCCAACCTCAAGATTGTTAAAAGCATAGCGAATCTTGCGATTATCATGCGTGAATAACCCTGCTTGCAAACCATACTCAGAATCATTAACTGCAGCGACAGCGAGTTTAAAATCAGTGTATTTTTCAATCACAACAACTGGCGCAAAGGCCTCTTCATAGGTTATCTTCATTTCGGGGCTAGTATTGGTAACAACAGTTGGCTGATAAAGTGATCCATCCCGTTGACCGCCACATAACACAGTTGCTCCACCTTGCTGGGCTTCATCCACCCATTGCTCAATACGAGATGCATTATTTTCATCAATCATTGAAGCAACATCTGTTTCCGGCTTGGTGGGGTCGCCAACAACCAAATTTCCTACTGCTTTGACATAGCGTTTAACAAAGTCATCGTATACCGCTGCTTGAACATAAATACGCTGGGTATGAATACAACTTTGCCCAGCATAGGAAAACCCGCCTATCACTGCTTTGCTGACTGCTTTTTCAATATCAGCGTCATTTTCAATAATCAGTCCTGCATTACCTCCCAGCTCTAAAACAATTTTTTTCTTGCCGGAATTTTTCTTCATTAACCAGCCGACTTCCGCTGAACCTGTAAAGGTGAGCAACTGATAACGATCATCTGTCACCAAGCGATTGCCGGTTTTCCTGTCCATTGGTAATACTGAAAATGCACCTTTTGGCAAACTGGTCTGATCAATAATTTGTGCGAGTTTAAGTGCACACACAGGTGTTGATGATGCTGGTTTCAATACCATTGGACACCCCGCTGCAATGGCTGGTGCAACTTTATGAGCCACTAAATTTAGCGGGAAATTAAACGGTGTGATTCCAGCAACCAGTCCCACAGGAAAATATTCTACAATGCCATGTTTTCCAGTTGCATTGGGCATCCAGTCCAGGCTGAGTACTTCGCCTGGCAAGCGTTTTGATTCTTCTGCTGCCACCAGAAAAGTTTGTACTGCACGATCGACCTCACCTAAGGCTGTGGTGTATGGTTTTCCGGCCTCGTTTGCCATTAAGCTGGCAAATTCTTCACGTGCATCGTGAATCTGGTTGCTAATCGACATTAGAATCTCATAGCGCAGGTAAGTCGGAAGATTTTGCATCTCCTGTCGCACGGTTAAAGCAGCCTGAGTTGCCTGCTCAAATTGTGTTTCACCAGCCAGGAAGGTTTTAAAACAGGTATCTCCAGAATAAGGATTAATGACATCCAATCTGCTATCTGTTTCTTGAAATGAGCCACCTACATAAATAGGATATTGTTTAGCTGCCATACTATTGCACACTCACTTTTTGATTTAAGCCATTGCCTAACACAGTATCATTTTGGGTGTAATCAATGGGTACTTCAATGATATGAATACCCGGTGTTTCCAGACATTTCTGTAGCAAAGGCAGAAACTGCTCCGTAGATTCGACACGAAATCCATTCGCACCATAGCTTTCAGCATATTTAACAAAATCAGGATTACCAAAATCCAGTCCCCATTCAGGAAAATCCATGCCATGTTGTTTCCATTTAATCATTCCATAACTATTGTCGTTCAAAATCAACACAACCAGATCCAGGCGCAAGCGTAACGCTGTCTCGATTTCCTGACTGTTCATCATAAAACCACCATCGCCACAAACAGCGATAACTTTACAATCAGGATGAACCAACTTGGCAGTCATCGCAGAAGGTAGACCAGCACCCATGGTCGCCAATGCATTATCCAATAAAATCGTATTCGTCTCTAAAGCGCGATAGTGGCGTGCAAACCAGATTTTGAACATACCATTATCCAGCGCCAGAATATCAGAAACCCCCATCGCTTTGCGCACGTCAGCAATGATGCGCTGGGGCACAAGCGGAAACAGGTTTGAGCTGGAATATTCAGCCATTTTCTCATCAACAACTTGTTTGACACGAAGAAAATAATCAAAGTCCCAATGTTCCTGTACCGTGACGGCTCGTTCCATTTCAGCCAGCGCATTGGCAATATCACCAATCACTTCATACTGAGGAAAATAGATTTCATCAACCTGAGGCGGTGTAAAGTTAATGTGGATCACATCAAAACCATCCTCTTCCATAAAAAAAGGCGGTTTTTCCACCACATCATGGCCAACGTTGATAATCAAATCAGACCGATCAATCGCGCAATGCACATAATCGTGATCCGAAAGCGCTGCTGTCCCTAAAAACAAGTGATGATCCTCACTAATCACCCCTTTACCCATCTGTGTATCTAAAAATGGAATACCCGTTTTATCAATAAATTTGTTTAACATCATTGAAACACGTTTTCGGTTAGCCCCGGCTCCGATTAAAATAATCGGATGCCTGGCCTGTTCCAGGCGTTCCAATGCGGCATCGATTGCGAATTGATCAGCATCTGGGCGTCGCACTGAGTGAATCGCTATCGGCCTGGTAGCAACAATTTCCTCGGCAACATCTTCTGGAAATTCAATATGAGCTGCTCCCGGTCGTTCTGTTTCGGCCCTGCGGAAAGCATTGCGTACGATCGCGGGTATGCGATCACCGCGTAACACTTGTTTTGAAAATTTGGTCAGCGGCTGCATGACATCAACAATATCGATAATCTGAAACAAACCTTGCTTACTGGAATGAACAGGCTTCTGCCCCGTGATAATCACCATTGGCATTGCACCGAGCTGAGCATATGCTGCTGGAGTGACCAAATTGGTTGCGCCAGGCCCCAAGGTGGAGAGACAAACCCCAGATTTACCCGTTAGACGACCATAGGTTGCCGCCATAAAACCAGCGCCTTGTTCATGCCGTGTCAACACAAACCTGATTTTCGAAGTCCGTAACGATTCCAGAAAATCAAGGTTTTCTTCGCCTGGCAAACCAAAGATATACTCTACTCCTTCATTCTCCAGACAACGGATAAATAATTCACTGGCTTTCATATTCCTACCCCAACTCAAGATACTAGTGCTTAACCCATACGCTTAATATACACCCAGTAAATATATATTCAATAGAATTAATGCGTTAAAAGCTACATTTATAGTAATTTCTTGAGTTTTTATAGAATTCTGACTGGGTTATTGATTCAATTTGACTGGTTGACTATTCTCTTCCCCAATTTTCCCATTTTTGGATTGTTCTTGATTACTCCAGTCTTTTGAACCAATAGACAAAGTCAGCAAATCAAATGTAATCAGATAAATTTCATTGCTATCCGCAATGCGCGCATAAGTTGATTTAAATCCAGGGGATAAGCCCAGTAACAAATCAACATCACGCTTGCCACCTGTTAGACTAATTTTGGCGAGATAATTATCATCCTCAACCTGAAACTGTCTGGCCGCTGTTTTGGTTTTTGCAACAGGCCAGCTTGTCTTGATTTTCAATAATTGGTTAAGCAAACTGTCAACCTTATTAGTTGAAACATCGACTTGCTTGAATTGAGGCAACGACCAGCGACCATCAGCATTACTGATCGTTAGTGGTGACTGTTTACGCTTCTCTAGTACAATCTGATTAATTTCGCTACGATCCAACGCGATTAATGGGATTTCTTCAACAGCGTTCGAGGACGAGTCCGCCACAGTCCAGATAATAAAAGCAAACTGCAACAGAAGCACACTCAACAGTAGCCATTGTGCTTTACCGAACATCAACATCGACCTCCTCCAGCAACTGTCGAAAATAGTGCTGCCTGCGTTGTTGATAAACCCGGTAAATAAGATAGACCACCAACAGACCACCTACTGCCAACGCATAATTCAAATATTCCCAGAATAATTCTTTTGATCGCTCCTGTGGTTTTAGCGTTCTGGAAAAATAGCCGCGATTACGAATCGATAATAATGCCGAATCTTCCAGCGCCCAATCCACAGTGTTTTCGATTAAATTAATTGTGCTTAGAGAAAAATTGCCATTGGCACTAGCGAATAATCGTAAAGTCTGGTCGCTAAGAAATTCGTTGGATGAGAAAATCACCAACCGCGCAGAAGGCAGTGAATGCTCAATAATCGAATCTGTCATGCTTGTAGAACTATGTTGCTGTCCATCATCACTGTTTTGTTGAGTCTCTGCTAATGGGGATTTTTTACCCTTATAGAATGATTCGAATTCACCTTCAATCACTGCGCCTAACAGCTGAGATTTCACGGTTGTATCACGTGGAAACCCAGACTCAGGAAATTTGTCAACCTCTGGCAAAACTTGCATCGATGATGATGTCCACGATTGCTCTGAGCTACGCATCAATTCGGTTACAGTCAACGCTGTTTTATCGACGCTAATTGTCAGTGGAGATGCCCAGATTATCGGCATTTGATTAAAGCCGGCTGTAATTAAATGCTCTTCATTCAATCCATTATCACGCACATCGATTGCATAAGGATATTGCAGCATTTTTATTTCCTGAACGGGAGCACCTCCAACATTGCGAGTAACTGGTAATGGAATAACCATATTTTGCGGATCAAGCACCAGCGTATTATCAATACTGATATGCAGATGCTTCAGCCAATCTTTCAATCCAGAGTCATAAGGAGCAGCCGATAACGCATTTTGGGTGAATTTTGCTTGCGCTGCACCACTGGCTAGAACCACAGTACCGCCTCGCATCAAAAACTGGTCGATAGCAAATACTTCGTTATTTTTCAATTGTTGAGGTGCTAATACCATTAACACATCAACATCTTCGCCAACACGAGCAGTTTCCAGATCGACCACCTCCACATCGTAATTCGCAGTCAAACGCTGGCGCAAGCGCTGAAAGTGTCGCCCACTCGGCATTCGGTATTGTTGCAATAAAGGGTTTTGTTTAACCGCTGGTGGTACATATAACCCTATTTTCTTGACAAAACCAGTTGAAAAACGTTTCACAGCATGTTCCAGGGTCTGCTGAAAATCACTGGTTTCTATTGCTTCAGCATCTTGCGGTAGCGGTAGCTGAATGGCTTTTTTGCCATCCGCAAGCAGCATATAAAAATAAAATCCATGTTGATCTTTCTGACTTGCACGCATTGGTAAAAAACCGAATTGTTTGGCTATTGTCTCAGCCGCCTGTGCGCCATTGACTGCTGGATCAACAAGCTCATAATCAAATTGTCCATTCGCAGCAATTTTGCTCTTTTTCAGTGCCGCCATCACTTTGGTTTTATACTGCTTCAATGGCTCAGGCAACAAGGCTGGATTGGAGATGTAGCCGGTAAATTTAACCGGATTGGTTAAATAAGCATATAAATCACCCTGGCTTTGATACTCGTTCAATACTTTTTTAATGGTACGCGTAATATCATATTCAGGATTGCGTAACGCAATCTGCATATCGCCTTCGCTTTGTGACTTGGTGTCGATCAAATCACGAAAACCCAGCACCTCAAACTGATCGCCATAACGCACCACGACATTGAAGTAGACGTTGACTACAGAAGCATTGTATTTATCGGTAATTTGCAGCGGAACAGGTTTGATCCCATAAATATTTGCAGCCTCTTCTTCCTGCTGGGCATCAAGCGTTGGATCAACAAACTCAACTCGAACACGTCCATCGCCATATGCTGCATATTCTTCAATTAAGTCAGTCAGCTGTGGCACCAGAGGAGCCAGAAAAGGGTGCGTTTTTGTACTAAAATATCCACGTATCAACAACGGCTCTTTCAGGCGAGCAAGATATTGCTGTGTTGCTGGTGAAATCGTATAAAGATGTCCCTGGGTTAAGTCAGCTCGCAACGGCTGGATACGTGACAAACTAACATTGGCTACTAACAAATTAACAATCATCAGTCCTAATAGAATTCGCCAACGGCGATGCGTTAACTGATTCCCTGGACTCGCCCAACGCCTGGATTCCAAAAAATAAATATTTAATAGCAGAAAAACTGCTGAAATACTTAGGTAATAGTAGATATCGGCCAGATCAAGTACACCACGCGCTACTGATGTAAACCGTGAACCAGTACCAATCTGTTTCAGTATTTCAGCCGTTTCAGCACTAAACAACGCGGTCAGCACTGGCGTTCCCATCAGATAAAACAAACAACAGATAACCACTGTGATAATCAAACTAATGATCTGGTTTTCGCTGACAAGACTCACTGTCAAACCAATACCAATATAAGCAGCAGCAAGAAAAAAAGTTGCCAGATACCCGCCCCAGACCGGCCCCCAGTCCAGTTCACCCAACATGGATACAGTGATTGGCAATGGTAATGTCAATACGAGTGTCAATCCAACCAAGAGTAGACTGGCTATAAACTTTCCAGCAACCAGGGAAGCAGATGATACCGGCTGTGTCACCAGGAACTCAAACGTCCCCATGCGGCGTTCTTCACTCCACAGACGCATCGTTAATGCAGCAACCAGAAAAATCAATAACAGTGGCATCCACTGAAACAAGGAACGTAAATCAGCCAGATTGCGGGCAAAAAAAGTTTCTACCCAGAAAAAGATGAACAAGGTTGTAGACAGGAATGCTGCAATAAACAATAGTGCAGCCGGTGATGCGAAAAACGTTAAAAATTCTTTTTTTGCGATGTGTAGTGATTGTCGCCACATAGTCTTGGTTAATTATGAATTAAAAATTACGAATTACGAATTTCTTCCTCGTATTTCGTACTGCTAAAGCGGCTGATTAATTTCTCGAAAAACAGTTTCCAAATCACGAATTTCTGGTGCAATACGGGTCACGTTATAACCACGTTCGACAAGTATTCGGGTGATTTGCGGTGTAATCGCTGCCAATGTTTGCTGTGCAGCTGGAATCAATCGATAACAATAACCAATGCGGTCTTCACCAAGATATTCTACAGTCTGAATAAACTGATCAAGCTGTAATTCTGATTCAAACTCTTGAGGTTGTTTGTCAACCGTAATCAACAAACGTTCACCTTGTTGTATCTCTTCAAGAGGTGAATCCAGCGCTAATTCACCTTGTTTCAGAATCAAAACCCGGTCGCACACTGCACTAACTTCTTGTAACACATGCGTGGAAATAATTACTGTCGAAGTCTGACTAAGTTCTCTCACCAGCTCACGCATGTTTTCGATCTGGGATGGATCGAGCCCATTGGTTGGTTCATCCAGAATCAATATGTCTGGTTCAGCCAATATTGCTTGTGCAACACCAACGCGTTGTCGATAACCTCGCGATAAAGTGTGAATTTGTTCACTCGCTTTATCTCCAAGATCCGTTCTTGCTATGGCTTTCTGAACAGCACGTTGTGCTGACCGATACTGCATATTTCGCAATTGGGCTGTATACAACAAAAAATCAATCACTGTCATTTCCGGATACAAAGGACAGTTTTCAGGTAAATAACCGACCCGCTTCTGAGTCTCCACCCGCTGTTGATTCACATCAATATTATCAATACTAATCAAACCTGAGCTGGGTTCCAAAAACCCAGTCATCATTTTCATAATCGTTGTTTTACCGGCACCATTATGTCCGAGCAAACCAATGACCTGTTTGTTATCAATCTCAAACGAAACATTATTAACTGCAGTAAAACTGCCGTATTGACGGGTAAGCTGTTGTGCTTTTAGCATTTCACTATGGATATTTCATCTAAATTGATGCATTCTTGGTTCACACAAGGGATGTCCACACTCAAAGCGCAGATATCTTGAAACAAGGTGAGAGATGTTATTGTTATCTCAACGACGACCTAACTACAACGCAAATACACGCTAAAAAAGCGAGGGATCGTTACTGATATGCTCAAGAGTATAACATTGAGCGGCAGACGGTTTTCATCGACTGTCATTACTAAAGGGCACCTCTAATTAATTGTCTTTTTTGCCCGATTTCAAGACGGATGGTTTTCTACGATCCTCATGTATTCCATATACACTGCGATTCTCGAAAATCATCCGTCTTGAACTCGAACAAAAATCCTAATTATTAGAGGCGCCCTAAATAAGATCGGGGATTTTCTGTGATTAAACGCGTAAACCTGACCATTCGAGGACATGTTCAAGGCGTATTTTTTCGAGTTTCCACACGTCAGCAAGCCCAACGACTTGGGCTAACCGGATTTGTGCGTAACCTCAACGACGGTAGCGTTAACGCAATTGCCGAAGGGGAACTTGAGAATATTGACCTTTTTATCAGCTGGTGCAAACTCGGGCCTAGTGCAGCGTGTGTTAAAGAAGTCATTGTTAACAATGAGCCTGTCACAGCATCAGAAAGCGACTTCAGCATCGTTCCTTAGAACAGATTATTATAAGCTTACGAAAAACCCTCGACTATCCACTATTCCAAAAGCTCATCAGCCTATAAACCATAAGCTTCCTGCTAACTGGCAATTTTCTGGACAACCCGTGCATTTTTTACAACATCAGCCAATCTGTTGGCAAGCTGAGTAACCAGCTCTCGGTCAGTGCCTTCAACCATAACCCGAATCAGTGGCTCTGTGCCCGATGCTCTTAGCAATACTCGTCCCTGGTTACCAAGTTCTTTTTCAATTTCCAGTTTAGCTGCTTGAATCCCTGCATGTTCATTAATATTAATCGGTTGTTCAATTTTCACATTGATCAACACTTGAGGATACTTGCTCATCTCACTTTTTAATTCATGTAAGGTTTTACCGGATTCATACAATTCAGCCAAAACTTGTAAAGCTGCAATAATTGCATCACCAGTGCTGGTGCGATCCAGACACATCACATGGCCTGAATTTTCGCCACCCAATATTCCACCTTTTTCATTCAATAGTTCCATGACATAGCGATCGCCCACATTGGCACGTTCAAAAGCAATATCACAGCGCTGCAGTGCATGCTCTAAACCGAGATTACTCATTAATGTACCAACCACTGGTAGTTCTAGCTGATTTTTAGCAAGACGCGACTTAGCAATAATAAACAAAATTTCATCGCCATCGACAATTTCACCTTTATGATCAACCATCATCACCCGGTCACCATCACCATCAAAAGCAATTCCGTAATCAGCATCAATTTCCAATACTTTTTGCTGAAGTGCTTTTAAATCTGTAGCACCACATTGCTGGTTAATATTCAAACCATCTGGCTCAACACCAATTGTGGTTACAGTTGCTCCCAATTCCATAAATACATAGGGCGCAGTGTGATATGTGGCGCCATGCGCACAATCGATAACAATATGACTACCTGAAAAGTCCATAAATGACGGGATCGTCGATTTACAAAATTCAATATAACGCCCGCGGGCATCTTGCACCCGTGTCGCCTTACCAAGCGTTGCTGAATCACTTGTAGTCATTGGCTTGTCCAGATATGACTCGATTGCCAACTCAACGTCTTCAGCCAGTTTTAGCCCTTTTCCATTAAAAAACTTAATTCCATTATCATCATATGGATTATGTGATGCGCTAATGACGATGCCACACTGAGCTCGAAATGTGCGTGTCAAATACGCAACAGCGGGAGTAGGCATTGGTCCCAACAGTTGAGAATTAACACCTGCTGCTGCAAGTCCTGCTTCTAGAGCCGCTTCAAACATATAACCTGAAATACGCGTATCTTTACCAATCAAAACATGATTATTATTACCAGAATCAGCGAGAACATTACCTGCCGCCCAACCAAGTTTGAGAATGAAATCAGCAGTAATCGGATATTGTCCAACTTTCCCACGGATACCATCGGTTCCAAAATATTTTTTCGTCATTCAGTCCTCACAATGATTAAGAATATTAACATGCACAATTATTTCAGATTGCTATTGTAAAATAATGACGTGAATATCGTTTGCTTTAAGCCGAAATTACAACATGTATCAATAAAAACGAAAAGTCCAATAAAAGAAAGCGCAGAGGATATTGATCGCAATGCGCTTTTGTTATTTTAATGCTGGAGCCATGAAACCTGTTCAGCCATTATTTTTTCTAATTCTAGTGTTGTTGCGCTGGTCCACCCCAGGGATTACGAGCATTAGAAGAAACACCAGATGCATCTGCAGCAGTCGCCCCACCAGAACCAGATGTTGGATCTTCCCAGCCTTTTGGTGGCTTGGGCTCTCGACCTTCCATCAAATCATTAATCTGATCTTTATCAATGGTCTCATATTTCATGAGTGCTTCAGCCATTTTGTGCAAAATGTCCATCTTTGCTGTTAAAATGTCTTCTGCGCGCTGATAATTGCGATCAATAAACAAACGGATTTCTTCATCGATAGCTCTCGCTGTCTGTTCCGATATTGATTTGGTTTGTGTCACTGAATGACCAAGAAACACTTCACCTTCATCTTCGCCATAAGATAACGGTCCCATGTGTTCAGACAAACCCCATTTAGTAATCATATTGCGCGCAATATCAGTCGCGCGCTCAATATCATTCGATGCGCCTGTGGTAACTGAATCAACACCAAAAATTAGTTCCTCTGCAATACGTCCACCAAACAAGCTGGATATTTGACTTTCTAATTTACGTTTACTGGCACTATATTGATCACGCTCAGGCAAGAACATGGTAATACCCAGTGCACGACCACGCGGCATAATGCTGACTTTGTAGACTGGATCATGTTCAGGCACGATGCGTCCAACAATACAATGACCTGCTTCGTGATAAGCCGTGAGTTTTTTCTCATCCTCAGTCATCGCCATCGAACGACGCTCTGCCCCCATCAAAATCTTGTCCTTGGCCTTTTCAAGATGCTCCATGGTGACAGATGATTTATCTTGTCGGGCTGCAAGCAAAGCCGCTTCGTTGATTAAATTTGCCAGATCAGCACCTGAAAAACCTGGCGTACCTCGGGCTATATATTTGATTTCAACACTATCATCAGTGGGTACTTTTTTTAGATGTACATTTAAGATTTGTTCACGACCGATAACATCCGGTAAACCAACAGTGACCTGTCGATCAAAACGACCTGGTCGTAACAAGGCAGGATCCAGAACATCCGGGCGGTTGGTAGCAGCAATCACAATCACTCCCTCATTACCCTCAAAACCATCCATTTCGACCAGTAATTGATTCAAGGTTTGTTCGCGTTCATCATGACCACCCCCTAAACCAGCACCACGATGCCGACCAACAGCATCAATCTCATCGATAAATATTATGCACGGCGCGTGTTTTTTAGCCTGCTCGAACATATCACGCACTCTGGAGGCACCGACACCGACAAACATTTCAACAAAATCAGAACCTGAGATGGTAAAAAACGGAACTTTTGCCTCACCAGCAATCGCACGAGCAAGTAAAGTCTTACCGGTTCCTGGTGGGCCCACCATCAACACGCCACGGGGAATTTTTCCGCCAACTTTTTGAAATTTTGATGGATCTTTCAGGAAATCAACAATTTCTCCAACTTCTTCTTTAGCCTCCTCAACTCCGGCAACATCGTCCAGAGTGGCTTTAATCTGATCCTCTTCAAGTAAGCGCGCCTTGCTTTTACCAAACGACATCGCTCCTCGACCACCAGCTCCGCCACCTTGCATTTGGCGCATAAAGAAAATCCATACTCCAATCAGCAGCAGTATTGGGAACCAGCTAATAAAGATACCGAGCAACAAGGACTCTTCTTCTGGAGCACGCGCAAGAATTTCCACGCCATTATTTAACAGGTCATCGACCATATGCGAGTCATTCGGGCTGTAACTGATGAAGTTATCACCAGATTTGTACTCGCCAGTAATTGAATTGTCTTCAATAAATACCTTCTCCACTTCGCCTGACTTGACAGCAGCAATAAATTGAGAATAGGGAATGGTTTGACTATCGCTACCTTGTGTACCAAAATTATTGAATACTGAGGCCAATGCAATAAAAATGACAACCCATAAAATGATATTTTTCAGCATATCGTTCAATGCTTTATACTCCTGCCCAAAGGATTGCGGGCGTTCTGAACTGTGAAGAAACTGTTTGATTGTGACACTAACTGACCCTCAGTGTCAAAGAGACTGACATGACCTAAACCGGTACAACTATCGAGAACTTTAACAAAATCTAAGACAGCATACCATTAATAGACTGAACCATGCTTGAATCTCAAGCTGAATAAATTCAACGTACTCAGCAGCCTAATTGTTAACCTGTAGAAAATGATAAATGAACACGTAACATCATCAATGATCAGAAGTAGAATTCGAGTAAATTGTATTTACTAGCTGCAAACAGAAATCCAGAAGCGTCGCTTAATCTCGCCCTAATTCCTGCCAGGACAATCGACCGGTTTTAAAACTATCGAGTGGAGCCAGCTCATCCTTACAGATTCCATTGGGACACTGTCCTGATGCATGCGTAACGCCTATTTCAAGCTGTGTACCACCTGTAAATCGGTAATCACCAAGAATTCCAGAAGCTGTTGGCATCCCTTGGTTGAATGCTTTTCCTGCTGGCGCGTGCTGGCTTCCAGCGTGTGTTATTTGATCTCCACTATCTACATAGACACCATCTGCTGTTGGAGCTCCAGTAATATTAAACACTGGCTCGGAAGGCTCACCGCCAGTTTCCTGACTAACAGACATCAGATATCCGCTGCCTCCAGCAGAACAAGTATTACTGTCAGGCACCCAAGTATTGTAAAACACCAGATCTCCGCGCACATAGGCTGGTATCACAGAACGCTCACCTGATGCTGGCAGATCAAAATACCAGCCATATTGTAAATCAGTTGCAACGACAGGGTTGTAATCGACACTGTTTTCAGACAACAAACGCAACTTATTACCAGCGGTGTCCGTCTGACTCTCATCGATCAGCGTTTGCGATTGAAGCGATGTACGAGTCAAATCGCCAACACCTCTGTCCCAAATGCCATAAAAAGTCTGTGTATCTGTATTGTCTATATCTAATCCCTGCAAATATTGTCCTGTACCAAAAAACAACATGACATTCGGTGCATTGTTTGCTGGGTCTGTAGCAATCGTCGGATGTAATACAGCAATAGGTTGTGCTGTTATCGGTTGATCGAGTGAGGATCCATCCTGCGCTTTAAACAAAGGAGCAGGTGTCCCCGAGGTATCATACACACTCGTCCAATTGCCAGCTGGTGTTGCGTCACTGATATCAAATGCCCACAGATTGCCACTCAAGTCGCCTGCGTAAACACGATCTGCTGTGCCGTTTCCATCAAGATCAACAGCAACCGGTGTTGCCAATCCGTTCGGTGATCCAACGGATCCAACACCTGTGCTCAACTTGTAGAAATTGGAATTCTCAGACCAGGCACCGCTCGGTTCAAGCTCAACAATAAACAGTTTAGCCTCACCAGTACCAGTATTGTTATATCCATTGCCAAATACTGCTCCCCATTTGCCATTGTTTAACTTGACAACAGTTGGCTTACTATAGGTATAACCCAAATCCGCATCAGTAAATTCCCACAATACCGTATTTGCAGCCTTGGTAGCATCATCGCCAAACAGACTTGGGTTAGTAATATCCAGAGCAAACAGAGATCGACCGCCTGAACGCTCTCCACCAATCAGAATCGTACTCCATTTGTTGTTGATGATAACATCGGAAACTGTTGGCGACAGATCAACGTAAAAACGGTGCTGATAACCAGGTTCTGTCAAATAATGTAACCCAGCATTTGCATCACTCGAAAAAATACTGGATGGGATATATGCCAGCAATTCTTTCCCGAAATCAGCATCGGCAGATGAAGTCGCAAAACCATGCAACATGCCATCATTGCCACCCACATAAACCATTTCCTTGCGCGTCATTGCGGAACGGTAATCAGAATAACGTGCAGCACCTGAGCTTGCAGTAAACAATGCCGAATCAGGCCATTTTAACGGCGGTTTTCCAACATATACCAGACTTGAGTTTACAAAATCGCCGAGGGCGCTATTGCGCATTCTTAAAACACCATTCGGTGACTCTTGTGTACGCTCTCCACGGATAAAATTGATTACATTTTCAATAGCAGTATTCGTTGCTCCAGCAACCGAAGGATCGACTGAAGTTACACTGGATGCCGAACCCAAATCAGCTTTTTGTGCAACACTTAGACTGGCATAATTAGCCCATTTAAAGCCAATGCCTTGCGTTCCATTGTGAGTCAAAATGGTTCGGTCTGCTGGCAATAATCTTGGTGGCACTGCTGGCAACGATCCAGGTGAAGGCGAATCTAACCAATCCTCCGCTGCACTCCAGACTGGCGATGCACTCAAAGTACCGTTATCTTCGTCCAGTTCGAAGGCTTTGACATCGCCACTCCAGCCATCAGTGGCAAATCCAGCAGCAAAAATCAAGCTACCCTGACTGAGTGCTGAACTATTGAACGTAACCTTTGAAGCTGAGCCTTTTTGATCATTGATCGAAACCAACGCTTGCTTAAGTGAGGATGTCAATTCTTGAGGCGATGATGCTCGAAACATTTCTCCATGACCATTCACAGTGGCATGATACAAATCATCAATTTGTGTGGCATTGCGTATTGCATTGACATTTTGCCAGGTCGGAGGGTTAGTATGGGCTTCAGCCACTGTTGTGCGGGTAATACCGCCATCATTCACACCAAAAATATCCTGGCCTATACCGCCCAGCACAATGCCATAGGTATTCATATGAAGATTTTTATTGCAATCAAGTATTGCATCCGGGTTCGGTCCTTGACAGGCTGTGTCTACTATCACTTGCTGCGTAGGAAACCCCGCACCTGTACGGAGCGGCGTCGAATAATACTTGTATGCAATATCAGCCAGGGTATTACTATACGAATCTGCATAAGGAGCACCTGCGGAGCCATCCGCATTGCCAGCACCTGATGTCGTTGTTATCGCACTGTACCCATCAGTAAATTGTAGTGCGAAATTTTTCTGGCAACTACCCTCGACCGGTGCGTTTGCATCGGTACGCATTAATTGTTGACCAGCAAAATCAAGCCCTTCACGATTCGGCGTTCCGCCTCCAGCATCAATACTATAAATTAAATCAAACAAACTAAGATTGTCAGCGCTAACATCCAGATCAAGCATCGTCACATCACCTTGACTGCCATCAGCGACATTATTGATTGTAAACAACCCGGCACGAACACCACTGACATCTTGAAAGGTTTGGCCCATTGCCGCCCGTAAGGTCAGATAACGTTTTCTATGATAACTAAACCAGTTAGCAAAATTCTGTATTTCTTCAGCGTATGTACAACTGGATGGATTCGCACAGTCAGTTCGAGCGCCATTTGCAGAATAACTGGTCGTAGCCGGTCTGATTTCGATTTTTTTCAAACAACGGCCATCGTGAGCCAAAGCATCGGCGACCGAACTAGAAAAAGTCGATGGAGCTGAACGAAAGACTACATACTGAGCGGGATCAGGAGTTGCACAGTCTTGTGTTCCACCCATTGTGTATGAACCACTGGTAACGATTGTGTAGTAAGTGGCCGGAAAATAACTAACGCCCATTCTTGTATCCACTGCCTGAGCAATGTCTGTGCTTGCTGTAACCCATGCAGAACCATCGTAGTAGCGCGCTCCTGCTGGAATAGTCATACCATTATAAACACCAAACACGTGATTAGCCGCGAAACTTTCCACGTTCTGGGTTAAATCGAATTTGGCTGAATTGGTATCACCAGCATCACCAATATCTGGATCAGACAATGCATTCGCCGGAAGCATATTAGTATAGGTCGTACCACCATGCTTAGACCTACTCCAAGGTTTATAGGTGATATTATGATTGTAATATGCGGTATTGATTTCAGCCGTCCGAGTAAAAGCATATTGGATAAATGGCGGAATCGCGAATCCCTTGTTGTTAACAGCAGCAATACTATCATCGTACCATCGATGATCTGGACCATCAGCAGCGACTGTTCCATTGGGAAACAAGTAAAAATGCGGCCCATCATTAAAATCAAGCCCAGATAAATGCTGATTCAGTTGCCCAAGTTGATTGGCGCCAACAAATGCAGCAGCTGTATCATCCCACCAGAGCACACCATCCGCTGTATCAGCGATTGATATTTCCCAATCCATACTTCCAGAATCATCAATGACCAACATCAGATTGGCTTTATCTGAATGATTCAAAAACAATGGGCTGCTTTCCAGGTTAAGTACGGCAGCAATACTGCTTCCTGGTAGAAGCATCGTAAACAGCAATACATTTCTAAATTTCGTAACAATCGACTTGTTCATAATCATTCTCTTTAAGAAGCTGCTAAAAGCGTTTTGCATAATAAGTTTGCAGAATACTGCGTGCGGAATCAGTTCTACCACTGCCTTTTGCGGTTATTTTAAATATCGAAACATTGGTGCCAGGAACCACGTTGTCATAGCCCCTGACCATAATGCTGTTATTACCACCAGGCCCACTTGTATCTTTGACATGTTTGATCACATGGTAAGGTGGTTCCTTGACAGCAGTGAATTCTCCAGTACTCTGTCTTGCAGAGTTGGCATCCCATGCCGCTGAGTCTAGATAGTCAAATTCAGTATCAGTCGCGCTTAGCAAGCCCGTCGTTGATGTATTGAAAGACGCTACAGAACTCTGAGTTTCGATATAGCTTTCCGCATCTCTTAAACTAATCTCGGTCGCTTGAAATGCCGCACCCGCATCCCAGACATTGCCAGCCATTTTTTCTTGTACCATGTTGTTTTTAAGGCTGCCGACACCAATCATGGTCATAATCAACAACATCACCAGGCTCGTCACCAATGCCGTACCTGTTTGATTAGATAGCGGCACAAAGCAGTTTTTACATTGATTCATCTGGTTATTTTTCATCGCAACTTATTCCTCAACGCAATCGTTGTGTTAAAAACCTTTCGCAAACGTTTGTCTGGACCCGTCAAATTAGCGGAACCGGAAAAATCATATTTCATTGCTTCGTGAGACAGATTATCTTCACTGGAGCGCATCAACATGCTGATTTTAAGGCTGACGACATTGCTGATATCAACAACTTCATCAAGCGGCACATAATAATCTGCGACCAAATCAACATCTGTTCCATCTTCTCCGTAAAGAATCTGCATATTCTCAATGCCTTCAATCAGTTTGCCCGCACCATTCACCTGGAGACTGTTTTCATAGCCAGTTTCGGTTCTAATTGAATA
This sequence comes from Methylococcales bacterium, assembly GCA_965224565.1. GTDB lineage: Bacteria > Pseudomonadota > Gammaproteobacteria > Methylococcales > DRLZ01 > DRLZ01. The sequence goes on from CBDCZN010000002.1 coordinate 3,281,987, forward strand.
AACACGTGATTGCAATGGAAATACTATGGCATCAGTTTGATAGCGTTTTGATAACGATGCGCTTTGATTATTGGCACCCACTGTGTGTTCCAGTAAACAGGATGATCCAGCTGCAGCACAATCATCGAAATCACCAGATCCACTGGTATCAGTGATTTTAGTCACATAAAACAAATCACCATCCTCACAATTGCTAATAACGACAACGCTGTCTTTTTTGATATCGCTTCCACCTGTAACCTGGATTGCGACTAATTCACTGGCCATATTCGTGGTCAGATTTGCTCCTGAACCTAATGCACTGGTGACCTGAATACTATCGCTGTTGGCTCCTGGACTGCTTGAGCTAAAGCTTTGTTCGTAACTGTTATCCTCAACTAGGGCGGTCTGATAACCTGCAGCTGTCGCAGTTGTCAATTGACTGTCAGCATTTGCCAATCCACCGGAAAGACAACCAGCGTAACCTGCACGCCTTAAGTCCATGCGCAGGTAATCGATTGCAAAACGACCATTGGCTTGTATTTCAGACAACCCTTTCTGAAGTCGATTGGTTTGTTGATGAGCTAAAACAATTTCCACCAGGCCACTCAGCAAAACGACTGACAGCCCCATTACAATCAAAATCTCGAGCATGGTGAGGCCGGCTTGTTTTTTATAGTCAGGTAAAATCATCGTCTAAAACTCATTGTGTAACGTTGTGCAGCAGCAAGTGTCCCACTGCTATCGGGCTGTTCATCTTGCCACCATAATTTAATTGCAAAATTGACTCCCGAATTGTCACATGCAGCCGATGCTGCACTGGTTCCATCATTCGGCGTACTATCCATGCAAATCACTCCCACACCACCTTCCAGTTCAGTCGGTAGACGGGTACTCCATTCAAATAAATCTTGCTGCGCCATTTGATCTGCTGTACAACCAGTCGTCGTGAGACAACTCGTGTTCTCAGTGGCTGTTATTGTTGTGTAATCGACTGCAGGGTTAGCACGTACCCGATCAGCCAGATCAGAGGCTATAACCGATGCCTGACTGCGCATATAAGCTCGGCTATTGTCGCGTAAGCTGGTGAGCTGCAGCCCCGCCAAACCAATCATTCCAATGGAAAGAATCACAACCGAAACTAAAAATTCCACCATCGTAAAGCCGGAGGATATGGGTGATTTAAATTTTTTCATTAACATCCGGTTGCAGCCTCGGTATGTGAAAAACCTGTACTTGAAACAACCAACTTATTGCCATATTGATTGCCTCGATCATCACAGATTTCGAAGGTTCCGTTCGAACCACTTGCAAACCCTCGAGCACTAAAAGTAATCTTAGCCTTGTTGTAAGCTAGAGTGAGTCCCGTACCCAGAGAAGGAGTCACACGCAGTAATTCATCAGCATCAACTTTATCGTCACCATCAGTATCGATAAATATCACCCAGCCATCTTGCCAATTGGCAGTGGTGCTGCAAGCTGTTGGCGTTGCTGTCTCTCCGTTATGACGGCAAAGGATAACTGATTGATTGCGGGTCATGGCTTCACTACGGGCCATTTCCAAATCAGTTTCAAGCGCTTGCAGAGATATTTCGATGCGCCTGTCTTGAACCATATTCTGAAATGACGGCACGCCAATGGTTAATAGAATGGCGGCAATCGACATGGTGATCAGTAATTCGACGATAGTAAAACCATCTGTTTTATGTCTGTTCAATTTCATGGTTATAGGTATATCAGTACTTAAGGAAAAAAAAACCTAAAATGCGACAAGCGGCACAGAAATTCTGATTAGAGGAGATTTTCCATGCAATATGTTGCTGATAATCAAAATAGCCCCATATTTATATTAATAGTCAAAACCAAGTATAGTTGCAGATTAGAATAATATTTTTATGTTCTACAAAAACACTCTTTTTATACTAAGAAAGCCATAACAACTAATATGATTAGAAGTCGTTCAAATTCATAACAAGATCAGAATTTAAAAAATCATTATGACAACACAGGCTCGACCACTATCAACACAAACAACATGGATCGAGGAAAACCATGAGGACATCCTCGCTTTGCGCTATGCTCTTAAACACGTACTATTTGAGGGGAAAAGCCAGTTTCAGACTGTCACTGTTGTTGAAACGGAAGGATTTGGTCGCATGTTGCTCAATGATGGTTTAGTCATGATCAGCGAACGCGATGAATTCATTTATCACGAGATGATTGCTCACGTGCCATTGTTTACTCACCCTTGTGCTAAAAAAGTATTAGTGATTGGTGGTGGAGACGGCGGCACAGCGAGAGAAGTGTTACGCCATTCGCAAGTTGAATACTGCCACATGGTTGAAATTGACGAAATGGTGGTCAATGCCTGTAAACAATGGATTCCACAAACGGCTATTGGCATGACTGATAACCCCAGATTCAAACTGGATATCGCTGATGCTGTTGATTATGTGGCAACCACAGATCAACGTTATGATGTTATCCTGGTTGACTCAACCGACCCTATTGGTCCCGCAGTTCCACTGTTTGGAGACGATTTCTATCACAATGTCTATCGCATCCTTGCTAATGACGGCATTGTCGTTGCCCAAGGGGAATCACCTGTTTATGCAGCAGAACAACAACAATCCCTGCTGAAAATTATGGGCAATCTGTTCCCGCTGGTATCCATGTATAATTACAACAATATGACCTACCCAGGCGGCCTCTGGTCATTTGCAATTGCGTCTAAAAAACACCATCCAGTTAGCGCACTTGATGCAACCAAAGTCGCTAATAGTGGAATACAATTTTCCTGGTACAGCCCAGCTATTCATCAAGCCAGCTTTGCGTTGCCACAATTTATGCTGGACAATCTGCAAGGTGTCTTGAAAAATAGTTTGGACGATGCCTAATTTGTCACTAATGCCTGCCTGAATACTTATGCGCCATCACCAAAACCTAACCTAATGAAAGATGCCTTGTTAATTATTGTCAGTGCTGCCTTGGTCAATAATTTTGTACTGATGAAGTTTCTTGGACTATGTCCTTTTATGGGTGTTTCCAAACAACAAAACGCTGCACTTGGTATGGGGCTTGCGACCACTTTTGTGTTAGTTCTGGCATCACTTTCCAGCACACTACTCAATCAGTATTTATTAATCCCATTCGGACTGGGATATCTACGCACCATTGTTTTTATAGTAGTCATCGCGGCATTAGTACAGCTAACAGAAATCCTGCTCCGCCATAGCAGTCCATTACTACACAAATCGCTGGGTATTTATCTACCACTGATCACCACCAACTGTGCTGTGCTTGGACTTGTGTTATTAAGTACCCATACGCGTTATAACTGGCTGGAATCAATTATTTATGGGTTCGGAGCGGCTCTTGGTTTTGCCCTGGTATTAACCTTGTTCGCCAATCTAAGAGAACGGCTTGAAACTGCGGATGTGCCACAACCTTTCAAGGGTGTACCGATAGCATTGATAACCGCTGGATTAATGTCTGTTGCCTTTATGGGGTTTTCAGGACTGATTCCTCATTAACACTCAGTTCATCGGCATTACGCTGATAACCTTGTTATTCGCGAGTTGCGGCGGATTACTTGGTTATCTGGCTCAGCGTCTCAATAAACAATCGGGGCAACTTGTTGACCAGATTGATCGTTTATTGCCACAAACCCAATGTGCGCAATGTGGATATCCTGGTTGTAGACCCTATGCTCAAGCCATTGCAAACGGCCAAGCAGACATCAATCAATGTCCACCCGGTGGCCAGCAAACCATTGCAGCATTAGCACAATTATTAGGCGCTGATTCCACACCACTGAATACCCAATTTGGTGAAACCAAACCTGATCAAGTCGCCATTATTACTGAATCTCAATGTATCGGGTGTACTTTATGTATTAAAGCCTGCCCTGTCAACGCGATACTTGGAGCAAGCCAACAAATGCATACAGTGATTGAACAGGAATGTACTGGTTGCGAACTGTGCATAGCGCCCTGCCCTGTTGATTGCATCAACATGGTTCCTGTAGCTTCCAGTCAATATGAATAGCTCTCCGTTTTCTATCAAACCAGTAAAAGGTGGGGTTTATATTACCCCACAAAAACAGCAAATTCTACAACGCGGGATTCAAACCCTGCAACTTCAAAAGCGCCTGTTTTTTCCTCTAACAGATCAACGTGGTCAGCGCAGAAAACCGACTGTTGACCACAATAGCTTAGTACTCAAAGGACAACAAATAGCCATCTCAAGCAATCGTCAATCGGTTCCCATTCATGCTGCCAGTTCTGGTATTGTCAAATATTCAGAGATCGACAACCCTCAACAGTTAATCATTGAAACTGACGATAAACACTTGACTGTGGATTACTTTCCCGTAAATAATCCATTACAAACCTCACCTAGGCAACTGATTAAATACGTCGAACAAGCGGGTGTGACCGGCATGGGTGGCGCAGGTTTTCCTGCACATCTAAAACTCCAGGCAGCGTTACAACAACCACCGACGACACTGATTCTCAACGCTGTAGAATGTGATCCATATACTGCATGTGACAGTGCATTATTATTGGATAATCTTGATTGGGTGTTTGATGGTGCATCAATCATCAAGCATATTAGTGGAGCGACACGTTGTATTATCGCTATTGAAGATCACCAGACTGAAATATTAAAACAGCTACAACGAAAAGCTGCTCAGTCTGATAAATGCTTTGAAGTGATTGCAGTTCCCACCAAATATCCATCTGGTAGCGAACAACAACTGGTAGAGAGCCTCACCGGACAAACGATCAATTCAACACAAACAGCCCTGAATGTTGGCGTAATCTGCTTCAACATTGCCACAGTAATCGCAATCTATCGCGCTATTACAGTTGGTGAGCCTGTTGTACAACGCATTGTCACAGTCAGTGGCCCAAGTATCCTTCAGCCATCCAACATTCTCGTTGCTATCGGCACACCGATTAGCAAACTGATCGAAGCCTGTGGAAATTTCAACAAAAACATTACACCCATTATTGGTGGGGTCATGATGGGACAGACCACAAGTATATCCAATGCAGCAATTCTCAAAGAAACTTACAGCCTGTGGATGCCAGAACTGGAAATTGACCCAGCTCAACCACAACCTTGCATTCGTTGTGGAGACTGTGCCTTTGTCTGCCCCAGCCACTTGCAGCCACAATCACTCTATCGACTTGCTGAAGCACAACAATGGAATCAACTACAACAAGACGAAACATTGCCAAACTGCATCGAATGTGGCGCGTGCGATCTGGTCTGTCCCAGCCACATTCCGCTGACACAAGCATTTGTTCAAGCCAAACAACACATCAATACCATCAAACAATCTCAACACAAGGCACAACATGCCAGGCAACGCTATCTTGCCAGACAAGAAAGGTTGGAAAAACTTGCGACACTAAAACAGAAAAACATCAACAAACGTAAAAAACCAGGGGGTGTACATGACATTATCAACCGCATTAAAAACAAAGTTGATAACAACACTGATTCTTGATGTTCACATACAATGTTTCAAACGAAATACTGACTGTAGCCTGGTTATCTAATCCAGTGACCTGACTTGCCACCGGCCTTTTCTTGTAACTGAACAGATTTGATGATCATGCCTCGATCAACCGCTTTGCACATGTCGTAAATAGTCAGCAGTGCAACCTGGGTCGCATTCAGTGCTTCTATTTCTACGCCTGTTTTACCGGAAGTTTTCACTGTAGTCTGGCAGCGAATCTGGTTAAATTGTGGTTCTGGTTCAAGCTGAATATCCACATGAGTCAACGCCAGCGGGTGACATAGCGGAATCAGATCAGCAGTACGCTTGGTTGCCATAATCCCTGCAATACGCGCAATCCCCAGCACATCACCTTTTTTATGACCGCCTTCTACTACCAATGCGAGTGTTTCGGGCAACATTTCAATAATGCCTTCGGCAATTGCGATACGCTCGGTGATGTCTTTTGCGCCGACATCAACCATGTGGACGTCACCCGCCTGATTGAAATGGGTTAACTTGCTCATTGATAAACAACCTGTTGATTGTGATGTTTAAATGAAAGGATTTCAGCTCAGGATTTCTGGCGTGAGTAGATAATATCACACAGCGATGCACAACCAGGATCCAGCGTTTTCCACTCGGCAGGCATGTCAATTTGAACCAGTGTTGCAGTTGGAATGCTGTATTTGTCGGCTGAACCTCGTGACGTTCCCGTCAGTCCAACTGTCAAATATTCCAGCAATCCTTCAAATCCAGGGTTATGGCCTGTCAGCAAAACAATATTACCAGCTTCGATTTGTTCCAGCACCTTGATGAGTCGTGAAGTGGGTGCGTCATAAACCCGCTCATCCCATTGCACTTGATCGAAGTTTAAATTGAGATGCTGACATAATAATTCTGTTGTCTGTTTTGCTCGCAGTGCAGGTGAGCTGATGATGACATTTGGCGATTGTAATGTTGTCATCAGTTGACTGATCTTACTGATCTGCTCGATTCCTTTTGGAGCTAGAGGCCTTTCATAATCGGTTGTCTGATAAGGTTCTGCTTTGGCGTGGCGAAGTAGCCACAGCTGCCTGGGTGGTGAATTCATGATAAAACCTGTACTTTGGTTTGATGATTTCTGTATTATCCACGATTTCTATTGCTGTGTTACAAAATAAAGCAAAACAACTTAGCGCCTGTAAAAGAGAATTTTACTATGACTACAATCACTTTATCTGAGCTATCCATTTACCCGGTTAAATCTTTGGCCGGTATTACATTATCAAAAAGTGATCTGCAGCAAACCGGATTGCGTTTCGACAGACGCTGGATGGTTGTAACCCCTGATGGTAAATTTCTGACCCAGCGTAGTCAACCACAAATGGCGCTGGTGCATACACGAATTGATAATGATCTGTTAACTCTTAGCAAACAAGGAATGTCAGATTTACAGGTTCCATCGATTGCAGATAATGCTCGACGTATGCAAGTAACCGTGTGGCGCGATACGCTGGCTGCGGCACATATTAATGATGTAGTCGATAGCTGGTTGAGCGAGGCTATTGGCGTTGCTTGCCAGTTGGTTTATTTTCCAGATAATGTACTGCGTGGCGTCAATCCTGACTATGCAAAACCAGGCGATATCACTGCGTTTGCCGATGGATATCCTTTATTGTTGATTTCCCAGGCATCATTAGATGATTTGAATTCCCGCCTGCAACAACCATTGCCAATGAAGCGTTTTCGGCCCAATCTGGTGGTCACGGGTTGTGAGCCTTACGCAGAAGATCAATGGAAAAACATTCAGATTGGTGAAATAAAATTGCGCATTGCAAAGCCTTGTTCACGTTGTGCAACGACAACAGTTGATCCTGATACCGGAAAATATACTGGTAAAGAACCGTTACGCACTCTGAGTAAATATCGCCGACAAAATAATAAGGTAATGTTTGGACAAAATTTGCTGCACGATAATACCGGCAGATTACATATTGGTGATCAGTTAACCGTTATTCTTTAACCTCAGCAATCACTTCACCGCATTGACGACAAATATATTTCGCATCCTGGTTTCTGAGCAACCGATAGTGTCGAGTGCTACTCAGTTGATGTTCCTGACACTGGCAACGATACAAAAAACGACGTTGCCGACGCACTGGAATATCCGAAACATCAAAGCGGTGGGTCGTATCCGGCTGGGCTCCCAGATAAATCATCACGGTTTTCCATTCTTTGCCATGCGGTTTTACCCGATTTGATCCAAAAGCAAGGTCAACCAGATAATGCGATACTTCATGCGGAACCGTTTGTTCCAGATTATCCTGCCAGTATTTATCGAATAAAAACGGATTGAAACGAATCCAGCGAAGATTGGGGCGTAAACAATACATACCCGCCATCTGACCGCTTAAATCAAAATGGATATCCAGTAGCGGAACCTTTTTCTCCAATAAATTTTCGCCTTCGCGCATGTAGTGGAAAGCTAACTGAGTAATTTCTTGTATCTGGTTTTCAGACAACAGGGTTTTATTTGAGTAAGCACTGCTCATGCTGCATCTCCAACAAACGGGTTGTTACGTTTTTCTTCACCGAATGTGGACATCGGCCCGTGACCAGGAACAAACTGGATGTCGTCATCTAATTGCCATAATCTATCCTTGATTGATTTTAGCAGTGTAGCATGATCGCCTTTGGGAAAATCAGTACGACCGATTGAACCTTTAAATAACACATCACCAACGAAAGCAATTTTATGCTTTTTTTCTACAAAAACCACGTGACCAGGCGTGTGTCCAGGACAGTGATAAACATCAAACAGCAGATCCCCCACTGTGACTTGATCGTCCTGCGCAAGCCAACACTCAGGTGTAAAAACCCCGCTGCAAGGCACGTCAAACATTTTGCTTTGCACAGGTAAGTTATCAATCCAGAACTGATCATCTGGATGAGGCCCTATTATTGGAACCTCCAGAGTTTGCGCCAATTCAAACACGGCTCCGACATGATCAACATGAGGATGCGTCACCAGTATCTTTTCGATGATAATATCATGTTTGTTAACCACTTCCAGCAACCGAGCAGCCTCCCCGCCCGGATCGATTAACGCGCCAATTTTACTGTCTTGATTCCAGATCAGACTGCAATTTTGCTGTAACGGGGTCACCGGAATAATTTCGTAACGCATAGCTTCTATTGATTCTGTTCCATTGTAAAAAGTGTCGATTCTAACGCTACAAATGCTTCACCTAGCTGCCCAACAGGTTTATAAAACTGCGCTGAATTTGCTAGCTGAATATCTTTAAAAAATTGCTGTGCCCAAGGCAGAACATGTTGATTGAGAAAAGTCCACTGAGCATCATCTGCAGATTCTATCAGTAAACTCATTGCTTCAAACACTGCGGCAATGTGGTCTTCTGGCTCATAAACCGATTGCTGGCGCTGAATACCTGAGTGAATCAAATCCTGCCTGAGTTTCGCCAGTGGTTTTTCCATCAAGAAACCGGTCAGATATCTCGATGCATAAGGGATAACTTCACCACTGGTAAAACCAATAAACAGGGCATTGTATTCCTGTTCAAGCAGTTCAAGATCAACGCTGTGTGACACTTGTGCCAGCGCATACCAGGCTTTGGTTAATGCAGTCTCCTCTGTCTGTATATCGATCGCTTGTAACATTTGAATAACCGATGCATCAGGCTCGGCAGCCAGCAAACGAGCCAACAAACGATAGGTGATCACGCGCCATCGATCTTCCTCGGCAATATCAACAGTATCTGCGTTCATGATGCAAATTCAGTGATTTTTTGTTTGTTGATCGTGCAAAGCAATCACCCGGCAATCTCCACACATTTGCAGCAATGAGCGTTGCGAACCTTGGTACATTGGGTGATTAGCCATTTTATCAAACATGGATGCTAACATTTGTGCTCCGATAAATGGTTTTCCGCACTGTACGCACGCAATCACCTCATCTTCATGTAATAGTCGAGGTGTGCGATTCAACTCATTATCATAGACATAGCGCGGATTGAGGCTAATCACAGATTCCGGACAGGCATTCTCACACAGTCCGCATTGCACACAGTTGGTTTCCATAAATTTCAGTTGTGGCAAGCCATCGCTACTCAATAATGCGCCCTGCGGACAAATCGAAACACACGACATACACAAGGTACATTGTTCACCGTTAACCACAACTTCACCAAACAAGGCATTTTTTGGTAATGCTTGAACGGCTGATTGATCGGAATTATTTTCTTGCAAGAAATCAACAGCCAAACGAATCAAGCGTCGTTTGTCTTCAACACCGGAAAATGTCGCCCGACGACCCAGTTGTGTATATGTCAGGGTGATGTCGGGTAATAATTCAATAGTACATCGCTGTAGTGGACAATCTGTTATCCCCAGACCTTGCAGAAGAGCATCCAGAATAGCTATTTGCTGGTCAAGTAAACCCATGCTGACGGCAAGATCTTCATCTGTGGATAACAGAATGATGCTGCTTGCTCCATAAGCCAAGGCCGCCAACCAGGTATCTAAGCCATAGGCTGCGATCGATTCAACTGCAAAGGGTATCGTGCCTGCTGGCAGCGTATGAGTATTAGCTTCCAGCCAATCTAAAGCATTATCCTGGTTATAAAACAGCAAAACAGGTTTGATACCACCAGCCTGATAATAAGCATCAAGTCCTTTACGCAGTTGATCATGCATTTGCACAACAGATGGATAGCGATAAACCATTGCCCCAGATGGGCAAGTCGTTGCACAATCGCCACAACCTTGGCACAAGTATGGATCGACTTCAATCTGGCCACTATTGGATTGAATCGCTTGAGTCGGACAACGATCAATGCACTGGGTACAACCTGTAATACTATTCGCGCTATGCGCACAGCGATCTGCTAAATAGTCATAATATTTAGGTTTATCGAAAACACCAATCCAGTCGGGCAAACTCTCTAACACCTGATCTAGCTGCTCAGTATTGTCGGTAATGGCAAAATAACCGGGTGGTGGCAAAACGGCTTTAATCGCGGGTAAACGTTGCAAATCCATTACCAAATCAAACACCACCTCGGCAAGTTGATGATTCAACAGAAATTGCCCTTCACCGGATTCATTCTCGTTATAATTATCCTGAACATCTTGATTCTGATGGCTTGACTGTAAGTTATCATCAAACTGATAGTCAGCAGTGACATGGAATTGCCCCATAAACCCCTGAATTTGTATGTTTTTTACCTGATTAAGATATGGAATTTCGGCTTTTTGCAATGCGGCTGCCAATTTTGGACGACATTGATCAGTGAATAGAATCGCTGGATGCAAACTCTCTGATAACTGTGGCAGAAGTTGTTCGACCTGTTGTGAATCGGCAATAATTAGCAGATTCCCAGCAGACTCATACGCAACGGTAGATTCAGCATCGACACTCAACTGCTGAAAAACCATCGTTGCGGATTGTACAGCAATATCAGTCATTACCATCACTCGTCAAAACTGCTTTGTGCCGTCACTACGTCACTGTTTATTGTTTCTGAATTTTCGCGGTTGACCGATTGCAGTGCCTGCTTAGCCAATCGATCGGCTGCTTGTTGCATTTCATGCGTCACCAAATCACCTAATGGTGTAAACGAGGTAAAATCATCATCATATTCATTTAATCCGTCCAGAGTGCAACATTCGGCTTTGCGGAAGACAGAAAGGAGTGTTTGACTGGATAGTTTTGGTGAACTGTCTGGCTCAGAAATAGCTGTTTCCGAGTTTTCTGGTTGCCTCGCTTGAACTTTTTCACTGTTGTCATTGCTATTCTTGCTTAAATCTACACTGTCTTCAATCTCAGGAACCCTATCGATTGTTGAAGTTGACAGTATTTTTTTTATAACTTTGAGTAAATTAAATGACATAAATCTGCAAATATTGATCTATTGTGACAGCGAAATTGGCGTACTGAACTATTATTATATGATAGGACTGCCGTATTCGGTGGTTAACCGTATTATTAAATAATCAAGTAAAGTGGTTACAAACACCTTATGGCAAGCAATCAGATTAATCAATACACGCAATCAGATAGTGCGGATACTGCGGAAATTTATCCGATTCCCGAGCATTTTCATGATTTGATGAATCAATGCAGTACCACACTTGCTCCAATGTTAAGCGAGTTAACAATCAAAATATTAGCGGCCTTCCCTAGAGAATGTCAGCAAAAAGCAGTTGATTCTGGCAAATTTCATGACTGGAATTTACTCGAAGAAACCATCAGATCACTTAATCAGCACCACGAAGAAATCGTCGGTCGCTATTCGAATAACATCACTTCTGCATTTAATCAGTTTATTCGCGGTGAAACCATTGAATCGGGCTATACCGATGATAATGATTCGGATATTGAGTCTCAGCTTCAAGCATTAAGTCTGATTGAAAATGATGAAATGGAAGTCTCTGTTATTATCACCACCATAGCCACCGGTGCATCGCATCATTATACAGATGAGCTGTATGCAATAAGCCGTCGTCTGGCGATGATTAACCATGGCACACTGCTGGATGATCAAGACAAGTCTTTTCTGCTTGGCCCAGCTCAGCTTTGTTATGCCTTTTTAGATGCCATTCAAATATGCCAGCTCGAAACACTGGGTGAGCAAGCGCTGTTAAAAGCTTTTCAGCAACATGTGATTAACAAGCTGGGACCAGTCTATCAGCAATTTAATGCAATCCTTATTGAAGCCGGTGTACTACCCAATATAGCCTATACAAGTCCACAATCTACAGGGCAAACGACCGCTCGATCAACCAATGAAGAAGTAACACCTGAAGCTGAAATTGAGGAACAGCAACAAGTTGCCGAACCTTATTCAGATCAACCACAAACTGATCAAGCAGATCCTGGACAATCAAAAATTCGCAATGCGGTTCAGAATGATGTTGTGCAAGGGATCATGGCTCTGCTCTCTGAACGCAGACAAATTCAGACTGATGCTGGAATTATGGTGCCAACACAGCATATTTCTCCTCAACAAGTACAGCAACGACGAGAACACCTGGTTACCACAATAGACACCATGCAACAATCGGTTAATCCTGCCATGCTAGTAGATTCGGCTGATTTTTCGATCGATGTTGCGCGCGCGCAGATTCAACAGCAAACAACACAAATATCAAAAGAAGTTGCCGAAACCCAGCCGGATACAGCCGATGCCGATTTAATCGACATGGTCGGTATGTTGTTTGAATATATTCTGGACGATGACGATTTACCAGACAACATCAAAGCATTACTGTGTCATCTGCATACGCCCTATTTGAAAGTTGCGTTACTGGATCGACAGTTTTTCATGGAAACAGAGCACCCTGCTCGTCTACTGCTTGATGCCTTAAGCCAAGCAGGCAGTTTGTGTGCTGATAACAATAAAAATACATTGAATATCATTGCTCAAATACGCGAAACAATTAAATGTGTATTGGAAAGGTTTGATAAGGAAGCAGAGCTATTTGAGGAACTGTTTGAACTTTTCAAAACATCAATGGAAAAGATTAATCGTCGCCAATCTGTTGTACAAACGCGATCTGTTGATGCTGCAAAAGGCCAACAAAAGATTAAACAAGCACGCGAACTCGTCTCACATACAGTGATTGACCTCCTGGTTAAACACCCTCAAATACCAAAAGTTATGGAATCTCTCTTAATGGGGCCATGGGGTAACTATCTAATGATAACCTTACTAAGAAACGGTAAATCCAGTGAGGAATGGCAACACGCGGTAAAACTGACGAATGATCTAATCTGGAGTGTTGAACCTAAACATACATTTGAAGAACGCAAAGAATTGAAAAAACAGTTACCCAGAATTGTTGCTGATACACGTCATGCAATTAAACATTCAGGTAATCCTGAGGATGAGGATGATCTTGTCATATCCAAATTGCAAAAATGTCATGAGCTAGTCCTGCTTGGCTATTACACACAAACGGATGCATCGAATACCGAACTAGATAGTAAAGATAAACGCATAAGAAAATTGACCCGAGTCATGCCGGAAGAATGGAAAGAAAGTTTTAAGGAGAAAAAACGAGCAATCCAGATTAGTCCTGAAATTAAAGAATTATTTAGTTTAGGAACATGCGTTCAATTAAATAACCCGGATAGTGAAAAAACCACGCGTGGACGAATTGCCTGGGTCAATGAAAATCATACTCAATGTTTACTGGTAAATGAAGCTGGCAGACAGATTGCTATTCAATCTGTTGATGAGCTCAATCAAGCCAGACTGAATGGCACTTTAAAAATATTGAAGGATCAGGATCAGCCATTGTTTGATCGGGCACTTGGCTGGATTCAAAAACGCATTCAGCAAGATACCACCAAGTTGGCAATCGCCACATAAGGACATCCCTCAAGCAAGTTTCATATAGGCTGAGTATAACTCCCACATATGAAATCCTAGTACCCAGTACTCTTGCGCTTTATCTGTAATTAAATTAGCGCAGATAGCTGCGTTTGAAAAACTTTGCTGTACAATAGCTACTGCAAAGTTTTCCCACCTTGCGCTGAAAAAAGTATCACATTCCAAAACACTTAAATTTCTTTTACAGAGAGTAAAAACGACTTTTCTATATTAGTCCAAACTCGAAGACTTCTGCATGAGTAGAGTGAAATCAACTAAACAAAGTAAAATAAAGCAGCAAGTCGCACATTCAAGTGGATTTCATTTGTTTGTGGAATTTCTCAAACGTGAACTTAAAAATCGCTATCTTGGCAGTACTGCCGGCGTGTTTTGGGTTTTTGCACACCCAGTGATTATTTTACTAATTTACTCTTTTGTGTTTTCGGTGATTTTTCGTATCCGTTCTACTGATTTTGGAGGTGTAGGTTTTTTGCCGTTTGTGGCTGTTGGTTTATGGCCTTGGTTAGCTTTCAGTGAAGCGTTGCAGCGTAGTGTAACATCAGTAGAATCCAGTGCATCGTTGATCAAGAAAATTAAATTTCCACATGAAATCCTGGTGTTCTCTTCAGTGATTGCTGTTTACCTGATTCATCTGCTCGGGTTATTGTTGGTGTTTGGGGCATTGACGTTGATGGGTCACAACTTACACCTCATCATGTTGCCGATTTTTCTGCTGTATTTTTTGTTGCAAATGATTATGTCAATCGGGATTGGTTTTATGTTCTCGTCGTTTCAGGTCTTTCTGAAAGATGTCAGTCAAATTGTCAATTCGGTGATGATGTTTTTGTTTTATCTAACCCCAATACTCTATTCAATTACGCTGGTTCCAGAGCGTTATCGAGATTATTATCAGATCAATCCACTGGCTTTTCTGATTGGGCGTTATCGTGAGTTGATGTTAGCTGGTGAATGGAATCCACAACCAATGGATTTAATAGCAGTGATTGCTTCAATCCTGGTATTTGTAATCGGCTATCAGTTATTCAAACGTTGCAGTCGTCGCTTTGAAGAGTTCATATAAATGGTTGAGAAAAGTGTGACCCCGGATGATTGCCTGATTGAGCTGGATGGAATTACCAAATGCTATCCCAAGCTGAGAACATCAGGCGACCGTGTCTCTGCCTTATGGCAAGTACTTCGTGGCAAAGAAGTTTCCAGACAACATCAAATACTCAGTGATGTTTCATTTAATCTTTATCGTGGTGAATCGCTGGGCATCATTGGAGAAAACGGGGCTGGGAAATCAACACTGCTGAAAATTATTGCCGGCGTGATCAATCCGACACGTGGCAAGATTGTGGTGAATGGACGAATGGGTGCATTGCTGGAACTTGGTGCCGGGTTTCATGAAGAACATACCGGGCGGGAAAATATCCGCATTGCTGCTGGTTTAATGGGCTTGTCTCGGGAAGAAATCAAGGCTAAAACACCGCAGATTATTGAGTTCGCAGATATCGGTTCTTATATTGATGAACCGATTAAACATTACTCGTCGGGAATGGTGGTGCGCTTAGGTTTTGCTGTAGTTAGTACAATGCAACCCGATATCCTGATTACCGATGAAGTGTTTGCGGTTGGCGATGAATCGTTTCAGAAAAAATGTACAGCCTGGTTGCATGATTTTCGTGAGCGCGGAGGAACACTTTTATTTTGTTCGCACAGTATGTTTCATGTGCAAAAATTGTGTCGCCACGCATGCTGGATTCATCATGGAAAACAACATATGTATGGTGATGCGTTTGAAGTCACACAGCAATACCTGGCTTATCATGAGAAAAAGGCAGAACAACAAAAACAACCCAGTGAAACAAATCAGCCAATAGAGAACGCCAACGAATATCGGGTTGAGCAATTACATTTGTTACAAACCGGAGAAATTGTTATTGATCCGGTGTATCGTCTGGGAGAAACATTGTCAATCACCGGCCAGGTCTGGTCTCCTGATGACCGCCATCCAAATGTCGCCGTTGGTCTTTTGCGTGCTGATGGAACCCCTGTTTATGGCAGCACCTCAGAAATCGCAGGCTATCAATTGAAGCGATTGGACGCACAACAGTATGAATTTGCAATTAATTTTCCTGATTTAGTATTATTACCCGGTAGCTATATAGTCAAAGCACACGCACTGGATCCAGAAGGAATGCGCTTGTTTGATACTGTTGAAGCACAATTTCAGATTCTCGGACAAACCAGAGAATTTGGATTTTGCCAACTAAAACACCAGTGGGGTTAGCGATGGCAGAAGAAAATAATGCAGATCTTAATCTTTCGGATCAAACTGTCGATGAGCAGCACACTTATTATCGAACCTTTGATGCTCATTCCAGAAATTCAATCACTGCAATCGGTGAAAAAATCCCACCTGATAGTATAGTTCTGGATTTAGGCGCAGGCAGTGGAGTGTTGGGTGAATACCTCAGCACAGAAAAAAACTGTATTGTTGATGGTATAGACCTTAATCTGCAACAAACAAAGAGTTCAAAATACTACCGTAATATTCAAAATGCGAATCTGGAAACACAAGCACTGGCAACCCTGTTATCAGATCAATACGATATAATTATTTGTGCAGATTTGCTGGAACATTTGAGTTCGCCGCAACAATTACTGATGCAGCTCAAGGATTTTTTAAAAGCAGATGGACGATTATTGCTTTCTGTGCCTAATGTTGCGCATATTGGGCTGGTCAGCGATTTGATTGAAGGTGCATTTGAATATCGTTCAGAAGGTCTGCTGGATAATACCCATGTACGCTTTTTTACACGTTATTCATTAAACAAACTATTGCAAGATAGTGGACTTGGAATTCGTTCGATTGAGCCTATTGAGCTTGATCCGCGTGAAACAGAATTCGATTCGGCTACACATGCGTTTACTCCCAAGTTATTCAATCTGCTAATTTCCAGAGCCGATGCTTTAACCTATCAGTTTATTGTGGAAGCGCAGTTTGACGATCAAGCCGCACACACTCAGATTGATGACCATCAACCTGAAAACCTCACCTCGGTATCACTGAGCTATGCGGCCCAGTTATTTTGGCGTAGTGAAAAACAAGACTATGCTAACAGTCGCAGCGTCACGACAATCGGCAAGATTGGAGAAGACAAACAAACATTGACATTGCAAATTCCAGCTTTGGATCAAACCTGTGTTGCATTGCGTTTGGGATTGGCTGATCGACCAGGCTATGTCAGAATCCACACCATCAAATTATATGATGATACTGGACATTTGGTCTGGGGATGGGATGGCAACACTGAAACTTTATTATCACTTGGATCCCACGAAAATATAGAAATTGCTAATCTGCCACACGATCAATCAACTGCTATAACACTAATCGGAGCAATTGATAGTTATTTCGAATTACCAATTCCTGCTTATCTGCTAGAAGATATTTCCAACGGGGCTCGCTTGGAGCTGACTCAATCATTTCCCATGTCAGCAGATTATCTGGCCTTATTACCACGTTTGGCAGAAATATCTCAGTCACAAACAGCACAAATCGACGAATTAAAACACTTGATTTCAGTGCGTGATAGTGAGTTATCAGTACGCGATACAACCATTCAAGCCCATACCGGAACTCCTGGGGAACGCGAAAAACTGATTGTTGATCAGCAACATGAAATTGAGGAACTCAAGCATTTAGCCGAATTACAGTCTCAGCAAATTAAACAACGTGAGCAATTCATCGATGAACGCGACCAATGGTTAGCAGAAAAACAGGATAAGGCCGAGGAACAATATCAGAAGATATTGGAAATGGAAGCGTTGATGAAAGAACATAACATTGATATTACCCGGCGCACCAGTAGTGTCGAGTTTCGCGAACATGCGATTGGCCAACAGTTACAGATACGTGATGATTCAATTGGTACATTAGAAAATCAGATTGATGAGTTACAACAACAGCTGGATTATAACTTGAGCATGCGTTTCTGGTTAATTAGACCATTCAGTTATCTGCGTGACAGAATGATCAACAAGTAATCACGATGGTTACTAACAGTGTTGATATCATTATTCCAGTTTACAATGCCTCGCAACAAGTCGAAGACTGCGTTAACAGCGTATTACACAACACCGATACTGATTTCAACCTGATAATCATTGATGATGCTTCTCCAGACTCACGTATTGGCACCTATTTAGCCAAGCTGGAAAAAATTGCTGATCAGCGTATTCAGGTGTCAAGAAACCAGAAAAACCTGGGTTTTATCGGAACAGTTAATCGTGGCATGTCGATAAATAACCGTGATGTGGTGTTGCTCAATTCAGATACGCTGGTCACTCCTGGCTGGCTACAGAAACTAAAACACTGCGCAGCAACAGATAATCGAATTGGTACCATTACTCCGTTTTCTAACAACGCTGAAATCTGCTCATTTCCACTATTTTGCCAGAGCAATCCAGTGCCGGAAAACCCTGATCTAGTAGCTCAGGCCATGGTTGTACAACAACCAACCTATCCTGAAATCCCTACCGCAGTGGGGTTTTGTATGTACATCACCCGAAATTTGCTGAACAATATCGGTCTTTTTAACGAGCAGGCGTTTGGTCGTGGCTATGGTGAGGAAAATGACTTTTGTCGGCGCGCAGTAAACGCTCAATATCGCAATGTATTATGTGATGATGCTTATGTTGTGCATGTTGGCTCGTGTTCATTTGGTGATGAAAAACAAGCGCATTGCGAACGCAACATGCAAATATTGCTGGATTTACACCCTGATTATATGGATGTGGTCAGCGAGTTTATTACCCGTGACCCAATTAAACCGATTCGAGAAGCTGCTCAGAGTCGTCTTGAACAATTGATTGCTCAAACAGAAAAAACTCAACATCAACAGAGTTTATCTAACCAAGGTATAGCGATGAAATTCTGGGCACAGTTGAGACAGCTGTTCCATGGTTGAGCGATAGAAACAGAAAAGTAAATCTCATAACACCCACAAATAATTTTTCATTTCCACTCTTTAACTTTTTTAAGTTTTATTCTTTTGCACAGGGCGAATAATGGCAGACTACCAAGGCATTTCTCTTTCAATGAAATCAACCAGCACTGCAAACACAGAAGCAGATGTCGTTGCTTTCGATCAATGTTCTACGTTTAGTTTACCAGCCGCCACTGTCCTGCTAAAAAGTCATCGCAGTGGAATGCGAGTACTGGTGCCGGCTGATATGTTTGGATTACTCCAAAATTGTGTGCAATACCAAACAATCACTAGTCACCTTGATTCTCTTGTTAGCCTGGACCCTGGCATCGCAGAACATAAAGGCCAGCTCCAACAAATGCTAGAGGATCTAAAAAAGCAAGGGGTGATGGACTCAGGGCAACAATTGATTCGTGGTTTAAAATCTACAGGGACAACAACCAGACAGCCTGCTGCATTTGCAGGAACATTTATTCGTACGTGTGATCGTCCGGCGCAGTTAAAACGTTTGCTGGACAGCTTAAGTGAACAGCAGCAACACTTTGGGCATCAGCATCGTTATATCGTAGCTGATGATTCCAGAGATCACCAAAACCAGCAACAAAATCAGACGATTTGTAGCGATTGTGAAAACAATACAGGATTGAAAATTAAATATTATGGCTTGCAACAACAAGCTGATTTTCATAACCAATTGGCACTGGCATTTCCAGATTATACTGATGCGATTAACTGGTTACTGGCGCGAAATGATGATTTGCCTGAAGACGTCTTTAGCGGAGGACGACTACTCAATCATATCGTCCTGCTGGCAGCAGGCAAACGCTTTGCTTTGTTTGATGATGATGCCGTGTGTCAACCGTATCAATCACCCGAAATGCAGCATCGCTGGAGTTTCAAAGCACAACCAAAAGATAGCTGGTTTTATCAGGATCGAGATCAGATGTTTACAGAAATAGTGTCAGCAGATGTTGATCCACTGACACGTCATCTGGATGTGCTGGGAAAACCACTAGGACAAGTAATCAATGATTTATCAGCAGTAGAAATGGGTATCGATGCGCTAGATGGAGTCACCTCACAGGACAGCGAGAATCTAAAACCCGAAACATCAATACTGGTGACCCGTAATGGCACATTTGGAGATCCGGGAACCTCATCAATGAACTGGGTCTATCAGCATGATGGAAAAACTCTCGAACATTTAACTTCAGACCATGAAAATTTTAAGCTTTACTCAGGCAACCGCACCACATGGTTAGGCAGTCATCGCTTCAGGGCAGTCAGTGAAAATGCTCTGATGACCACAACATTAACCGGTATCGATGGCTCGCAACTAATTCCACCCACCGGATCATATTATCGCAATGAAGACTATTTATTCAGTCGCCTGCTCAAATTTATTCACCCATCCAGTGTTATTTTCGAATTTCCATGGGGATTGCCACATTTACCAGAGCCACCACGTCAATGGCATGCGGCAAAACTGGACGAACCAAGAACAGTCGGTATCCTGGGGTTCTTGGCTGATATTGCCAATAATGTGCAACCTTTATGCATTGCACAATCACCACAACAACGACTGCGTTATCTTGGTGAAACTTTTCGTTCACTCGCCAATGCTGAACTTAAGACATTACACGATGGCATCGAAGAAAATCTCTTGAATGCCCGCACAGCAACAATTACTGACATGCAGTCATTATTAGATAAGCATGCGGATCAACCGCAATACTGGGTAGAAGGGGTACAACGTATTATCGATGCCAATAAACAGCGATTGGCGCAGCCAGAGCAAAATCTGTTTCCGGATGCTGGAGCTGGTGACACTTCTCAAGTTCAAATAGAGGCCTGCCAGCAAGTGCTTAGCTTGTTTGGTGATGGGTTAATTCTGTGGCCACAACTGTGGGAGTATTGTAAGAATAATGACCTGTTGAAATAAACTTTCCATTTCCGACAGATTTGATCTGTTGATAATTGGCAAGCGTGTTTAAAATAATTGTCATCTCGTTAAATAAAGCTGATAATGAGTGTGCTTTCTGTGTGCTAAAAGTGCCGATATTTGACACTGTGGTTCTAACTTGGACTCATTAGCAAAAATGAGAGCAGATAGGATGGAATTACCAGTCAACAATAAAAAGGTGTGATTATGAGTATGGAAGACGAAATTCAAAAACTATCAGAATTTTTAGTACAGCAGCGGGATGAGCTTAACCTGAAGCTTCATCTTGGTGGTATGGAAGCCAAAGAGGAGATGGACGCTGCTGAAGAAACCTGGGCTCATTTTAAAGAAAAAATAGATGAGATCAGTGATGAGACCAAAGAAACCACACTAGAACTGATTTCAGGCGCGCAATCTCTTGGTGACGATTTGCAAGCTGCTTACGAAAAACTGGTTAAAAAATTAACCTAGACCGACCATGAAATAAATTGCACAGCTGGCGCAACTCTGTTCTTTGGCAAACAAGTATTCGTCTTGAAAAAATAGCAATAGAAACATAGCCGTGCTATATAACTATTGCCGTAGCACAGAAGACGAACTAAGAGCAGGTCAGTTGTGTATTTATTTCTTTCACGTACTTCCAATACTGTAAAACTCCAGAAACAGGTGAAGGCTTCAGAATTTTCCTAAGCACACACAGATACTGAAATATCAGGTTATGATCGACGTTAATGAGCGCTGGTATTCATTCGATCAATCGCATGGACTGGAGCGTCATTGCCAGCCATCAACTCGGTGATAGCAGCGTAGACACGCTGATGTTGTTTCACCTGAGATAAGTCCTCAAATGCTGCTGAAACAACGGATATTTCGTAGTGGCGTTCACTAGCAAGATTGACCACAACCTCAGCGCCAGGAATAACAGATTCAATACGCTGCTTTATTTCATTGGAAAGGTTGGATGAGAAAGTCATTATTAGTTCTAC
The DNA here is from genome assembly GCA_965224565.1 of Methylococcales bacterium. Lineage (GTDB taxonomy): Bacteria > Pseudomonadota > Gammaproteobacteria > Methylococcales > DRLZ01 > DRLZ01. The sequence goes on from CBDCZN010000002.1 coordinate 3,303,772, forward strand.
CTCTACTCAGTAAGTAATTGCTACCAGACATCAAAGCCCACCATTATAAAGTGCTTTGTTGAATTAATCGATTATGGATGGATATTAACAATCTAAAATTAATTGGAAGTTCATTAATTTTGAGCATACAAGGCTGAGGCTCCCTTCGCCAGCCTAACTCACTTTGCTAAAGGTTTTATTAATTCAATGGGTTACGAGAAAAATAGTAGAAATTAGTCTAAATTAGAAGACTTTATGATCAAGATTTACACCATACTCGCTTAACTTTTTCCTAGAGTTTTTTCGTCACTACCCGGGGTTAATTTTAAACAAACATTTGCTCGACCATCAAACAATAAACTTTCTCTTTGAGGGTTATTTCCATTAAAAGTACCTTCATGTAATACCCCATCAACAAGTGCCGCATAAGCTCCGGTTTCCTTGAATACAATGTATTCTTTGTCGCCTCTTACCTCTATGTGGTATTCAATTCCTTGAACATAACTTTCCAGCTTGGTATGCCAATCAGGATTGGGTAGATGTATTTCAGATACAAGTACAAGATTTTGTTGTATCGATGCAATCGATTTACTTCCAAAGCCATTGGGCTTAAGGGATAGTGTAGTAGTAAATGCAGAGGAATCTGTTGCGGCACCCGCAGACCATGCAGTTGCTTGTTTAACCACAAATGCACCAGGAATTGCTGGATGGGGAGCCAAGGGAGCCTTAACATTTTTAGATGCATCATCATCATACCGCTTTAAAAGATAACGTAAGTCCCATCCTGTTCTTCCCAGTTCATTCATACCCGGAACTGGATTGAGAGGTTCAGTCTCATCCGATTGAAAAACCAGTTGGTTATTCTCAATGGGAAAAGTTCGTGCTTCCGGTTCCCCACAAATGGATTTCATGATGACATTTCCTTGTTGAACAGAATAAGTTCCATAATCAAGAGAACCTACCCGCTTATCTTGTATAAGATAATGGGTGTCATCAAACAATCGAACGCTTTTCTCATCCCCTCGCCACCAACCAATTGAATCGGTTATTAGAGACAATGGTTTATTAGAAATCTTTTCAAAATACTTTTTCCCAGGCTTACCATCCGACTCACCGGACAAGAAGTTTATTTCTGGTGAATACCCACGCATAAAGTTATCAAACCCAAGTGATTTGACTACTTTAATTCCATTAAAAACAGGTTTAAACACGACTTTTTCGTTTGTTCCTGGAACATCGACATATAACAATCCGTCTTGTTTTTGAATTGCACTTAAATTTTTATGATCAACGCTTACAACGTGAATATCAACGCGATATTGATTATTACCTAAGCCGACTATTGACACTCGATCTACCCCATCAACAGGACCACCTCCATTTTGAAATTCTCCAACAAAAAGATCAGTTCCGTATTCAGCAACGGTATCATCAATTTTAACCATTGATATTTCGGTATTATCTGGAGATAAAAGTTTTAAACTTCGATGGTCAAATATTTCAATATCGTATTTGATTTCTGATCCTAAATTCAAAGTTAAATTACTTGGTGTTAAAGACCAGGTGCCTTCAGAATTTTGTTGTAATTGAGAATCTAAAGAAATTCGATGAGTTACTTTATTGGGTGCTTCAAACCATAATGAATGAATATAATGTTTTCTGGGATTGGTCTCATATATGTCCCATTCATAGACTCCAAGGATTGAGCGCCCGGGATAGACTGAAGTTGTTGACCCTGGTTTTAATCGAACCAAAAGCTCAGCGTTCCTATAGGCTTGGGAACTACTCGGTAAAACCAAGCGTACAGCGTCTTCCCCATCACGTTCAATAGGATAATAATTGATCGATCCATTAGTTGATTTTAAAACCAAATAAGACCAGTCAGGGTTTTCAACTGTAAACACGTCCCATTGACCTGAAAATCCAAACTCTTGCCCGTTTTCATAATTGTAATGTTTTTCTAAAAAACTACCATCGGCATTAAAAACAAATTTTTCATCGATCATAATGCCGTTATTTTCATAGGCGCTTGACCACTCTCCAACCAACCAGGCAACATTAGTAAAGGAAGTAATACCAGGAAGATCTTTTATTCGCTGATAAACAACAGCAGGGTTGGATAATTCTTCAACATTTGGCGTAGTTGGCGTACTATCAGAAGATGCCTTCTTCGTATCCAGAAAATCAGTAATACCTGTCACCGTGGTGCGCACAGCATTGTCACTAAGAGCACCCTGAATTAAAGCACTACCACTAAGCCCGAACAGGTAACGCATCGTAATAACACCGTCTGTCAGAGCATCTGTCTGTTGGTCTCCATCAATATCAAAAAACTGTTGACACTCTGGCGATGCAAGATAAGCTGAGATATCCTCAGCATTTGAACGTCGTGCATTGGCACTCACAGTGTTTTCAGTCAATGCATCACCGGTTATATTAAAAAGATGGCGCATCAACAGCAATCCATCGGTCAGCGCATCCAAATTACCATCGTTATCAATATCCAGTGAACAGGACAATACATAGCTATTAGTGCCAAGCAATAATAGTCCAGCGAAAAAGAGATTTTTAGTTAAACGCAACAATACAGTCATTACAATGCCCAATAACTCAATGATTAAAATTGATTACTTTAGTACTTTTGGTTATATATAAGTGATTGACGTATAGGGATTTTAACGCTAGTTAATTGAGAATAGCAAATCTTTTCTCCCAATAAACTGAATATTAAGCACAAGAAATGCGAGCTAAAAACGGCAACATCTGGGGGTGGCCGAGCAAGCTCAATACTTCCAACGGGTGAGAATCCTGTTCCGGCAAGATCGGTCATCCATCAGAGAGCAATCATCAGGTAGATCAACCGATTACCCTATCTGGATAGCAATCATTCTATAACGTGACCGACAAGGATCCTATAGAAATATTTTAATTCATTATCTATTCATAATTAACCAGTTAATATTTTCTATTTATTATAGACAGATAATTATATTAAATAAATGATTGCACATTTTATGAATTATCCATGTGTTTTTATTAATTATAGTACTTCTATCGATAACATTCCATACCAACTCTTAAAAAAACACATCATATTCATTATATATTCAGTATAAATTAATCAACCATTAAGTATTCGTAAGTTAATATCAACCCATGCTCAATGGGGTCAGTTATTAATATAATCCAAAAAAATTTCCTTTTGGTACTGATGACCACATAAAACCAGATTCACAGGTTTCTTATTAAGTCTCTAAGTCTCATTGATCATTAAAGTGCATAGCTACAAGTGGATGATCTATCCCCTTGCAGCCCGATAAATCTTAATTGAATAAGGAATACATCATGCATACTTTACTACGACAATCTTTAGCTGCTATAGCAATGGCCAGCGTACTCCTACCCACCGGCTTGCAGGCCGATCAAGCCAAGTCTTCGACATTAGATGGTATTTGGAATCAACGGGGTTACGGAAATATTCTTTCGATTAAAGAAGGTACTTATAACCTTCACGAAGTGACCAGCATCAGTTGTATAAAAACTGAATATGGACCATTAGAAGACCTAGAAGACGATCTGGATTTGGACTCGCTAGAAATCACAGCTAACGGTAATCTGTGGGGTCAGGAATCTGGCACAGCTGCACCCATCGCTTACGAACGCATCCCAGCATTACCTGAACAGTGCAGCGATGGCGGAACGTCAGCGACCTCGGATCCTCAAGTGAATTTCGACATTCTTTGGCATACATTCAATGAATATTATGCATTTTTTGATCGGCGTTTTGTGGATTGGCAAGCTCAGTATGACCTGTATCGACCGCAGGTAACTGCTAAGACGACTGGCGAAGAACTGGAAACGATTTTTAAAGACATGCTGGCTCCGTTAACCGATGGCCATGTCGTATTGGAAACAACAAATAGCGGGTGCGAGGATGGATGTGAAACGGACAACTTTCTGAATCTGGAAGTCTTTCAGCGCCTGATAGCGGAAATTGTGCTCAATAGCGAGGATCAGTCTGTCGACATCGATGAGTTTGTTGCTGATGTAGATGAGCAAGCAAATAAGATCCTGGATGGGTATTTCGATGAACCGCTCAAACAAGCGGCGAACGAAGAAATTGAATGGGGCACCATACACAATTCCATCGGTTACCTGCGCATCTCCTCCATGGAGGACTATAGCCCGGATGATGACACCTCCGTGGAAACGCAGGCGATAATTCTGGAGACAGCCCTGGATCAGATCATGGATGACTTCCAAGGCCTGCGAGGGGTTATTGTCGATGTGCGGGACAATGGCGGTGGCTACGATGCCTTTTCGCTATCCATCGCCAATCGCTTTGTCGATGAAAAACGTCTCGCCTACACGAAACAAGCTAGGGATGGTGATGGCAAGACCAAACCAACTGAGGTCTACATCAAACCACAAGGTGCTATCCCGTATACAGGTTCGGTAGCGGTCTTAACCAGCGAGCTGACGGTGAGTGCCGCAGAGACGTTTACCCTGGCAATGAAGGTCTTACCCCATGTGACGACCATTGGTGATAAGACTCAAGGCATTTTATCCGATACTTTGGGCAAAGAGCTGCCTGCTAACGACTGGTTCTTTACTTTATCAAATGAAGTGTATACCGCTGCCAACGGTCGGGTCTATGAAGAAACCGGAATACCCGCTGATATCCCCTGGCCGTTTCTTTCGAAGCGTGATCGTGAGCGCGAAATTGACGGAGCAATCGAATTGGCTTTGATGCATTTTGACGAGACTACTTGCGAGGAATATCAACCTGGCCACAATGACGGAGAAAATCGCGTGTCTTGTGATGATGAAAACCCAGATAAGACTTGTGAGGAAAAACCTGATCGCAAAATGTGGAAGGAGAACGTGCTTTGCGATTAATTAATTCTCAACTCTGAAGACATGTTCTCCTCGCTATACAAATGGTTAGCAGTCTACCGCTGGAACTATCTTACTGGCAAGGTTAAGCGTGTCGCTCGGAGATAAGGAGAAAATCGATGTCTTCAGCTTACGCAATAGCGCAGGCTGCTACATCGATTTTGTTGAGACATTGATCGCTGGTGGAATTTACCCAACCAGATTCGGAAAAATTAGTGCCATCAAAAGATTGAACATCGATATTCCCCCGTTTCAATCAAAACCAAGGAGCATGCCGAAAGTCTTTGCGACTAACCATACCTGTCGCTTTTATTTTCAGATTGTTGATTAGCTGTCATACACTCAAGAAAGAAAGGAGTTATCAATGCAAAAATATAATTTTTTTAATCTTCTTCTATCTGCATTTATCCTGTCTGCTTGTAGCGCCCGTCAAGCGAATGATAGTAACGAACAATTTTACTTCTCACATCAAATACATCGAACAAAAGAATGTGAAGCAATATTACTATCTCAATACGATGAATTGGTGGATTCAGAGTGTATTTATGCACTAGAGAAATCGTATGAAGAATACAAAAAGGAGCGTGAGGAATATCTCAAAGAGGAGTAATCTCGAATCACTCTATCTCACGTCAATCACTGTGCTTGAGGGCAAATAGAATGAAAAATAATCTTAGTCTTCTATTTCTCTATGCTTCAGAATTTAATCATCCACTCTGTGCGTAAACCATACGAAACCCCAACTCCTTCTTGACCGGCTACGAATGAATCCAATCGCAACACATGGTGTTTGCCAATAGCTCGCTGATAACGAGCGCCAAAACCCAGGAATCCTTCGTCTCTTTTGGCTTTAGTACTGGTTCTGGCGCCAAGTTCCAGGATCAGTTGGCTATCAATGCCACCACCTAGAAACATCTGATAGCCGAGAGCAGTACCAATGGTGTCGGCAATTGGTTGACCAAGAGGCATTCCGTAGCGTCCCATGCCAACTGGGGAATACAAGATACCCAGGTTTGCCACCGGACTGCCTTGATCTCGACCACGCGCCGCTGATGTGAACTGGTCTATGTTCCAGAAGGTGTTGAGATAAGCGATATTGTCGGTACCATGCGGCGTGGTTGATAGTTCGGAGAGCAGAATGACTCCACTTCTTACTGCTGGCGTATCCTCGTGCATGGGAATCGATGCGTTAGCCCTGAATGTCGTGTTGAGCATACCGAATCGTTGAGTGGTCGAGGCTCCCACATACCAGGCATCATCATCGCCTTTGTCGTCAACATAGATAAAATCCAGCGACAGGGTATTATCCCATGCGGTATCTGCCTCAGTGAATAATCCAAACAACTGCGCTGAATTTTCATTGGAATGTTCGGCTAGATTATTGTTACCTCGATTAATCTGATTCCAGCCGTAGACACCAGTGATACGTAGATTGGATACACCGTCAAAAACAAGTGAGTTGCGGGTGACTCCAAACATATCAATGGTGTCGTTCACCAGCAGTCCATCTTGAATCAATAGTGGCTGGCGACCAATTGAAAAGCCCACGTCGAATGTCCCAGAGTCAGTCGGATCCAATCCTGGGAAGATTTCTCCAATATCACCTTCAAAAAATAGTTGCGTTAGCCTGGCATTGAATTCCTGTGTCCATCCATCCTCGTTTTTGGGAGTAAAATTGTAGCCTGTATAAGCACCTGTTTCCCGATCAAGTGGTCGCATTGAGAAAAGCACCCGTTCAGTTCCAGACAGGTTTAGGTTGCCATGGAGATCAAGCCGGTTAGCCCACTCAACGGTGTCTGTATCGCCATTATCGAAGCTTTGGAAGGCACTGCGAAATGTTCCGAATAATAAAAATGAAGGCTGAAGCATCTGACCAGTAGGTGTTTTAAAACCGGGACGAATCAATCCATTGCCAAGAAAGGGATCGCCAAGCTCCAGAATAGGTTTTAAACGTTTCACTGGGTCGACTGGATACTGTACAAACTTGTCAGATAGGCGCCATGCCTCATCATTCGTCACTGTTTGGTTGCGATAAAATTCGACGGCACTGCGACCTTGTGGAACAGTTGTTTCTGTTGGTTGCTCCTGGGTCTTGGGTGCGGTTTTGAGATGACTTTGCTGATCTTGCGTTTGTACTGAAGTACAGCCACTGACAACGATCAAGAATATTGTAGACAACAGTAGTTTCCTTTGCATTGTCTCATTCCTGTTCAATGACAACATCGCGTTCCCAAAGTACACGATAGAGTTCAACTAATTTGTCTCCGATGTCACGTGCGCTGAGTCCATACTCAAAACCCACCCCGGAAATTGCGTGGATCAAATGGGGAGGGAGTTGACCAGCTACCAGCTTGATGTTTGCCGTGTATGGCGCTCGACCGGTTAGCCGTTCAGAGTCGACCTCGTAACTTGCCCAACGATGCCCCAGAGCCTCGATGCTTTTCTTTTGCAATCGAATATCGCGAATACCACCAAACAGCAGAGACGGTGTTGGCGAAGGTCGCATGTAGATCAGCGGATCAAATGAGTAGTTGGCAGGTAACACTTGCTCGCGTTCTCCCCCATGCGCATTACGAACCATGATTGGAGAGCGTAGATTGAAGAGTTGCTCGTCTCTTGGCATGGCATCGTTGTGCACGTATAACGAGTGCGTATCGCGAACATCTCCGTTAGGATCCAGATCGCCGGAGCGAAAGATAACGGTATCGTCAGCATCGGTCACAGTCACTTGCAAAAATACATTGCGTTCAGCAATTAGCCCCGTCGGTGCACTGTGACCATCGGTCAAATTTTTAACCTGAACATCGAACTCAAGACCGCGTTTTGATTCGAGGATCTTAACGTCACCCAGACCATAGCCATTGCGTAACAAAGTTGTGGCACGTTGTTGATACTCATCAAGTAGTGCTAACTGCCGATCAATAATTTCCCGAGCCGCCTTACGCTCCTCGGGATCAGCCCAGATACCTGGAAATTGTGTTTTATCAGACACGTTTTTTTCGAATGCTTCGGTTCCCCAGCCGGCTTCATGGTCAAAACTCAACCATTCTGTTGGCGTAGCAAATTCTTGCGCCTCCGGATTAATGGGAAATATACCTGGATGTACCACGGAACTATCGGGTCCTGGCCACATATGATTCGTGCGCTTGGCAGGTCGGGTTGGTTGACCACGGACAACTGCTGCAGAAGCAGGCGGATACTCTGATGGGATACCGGAGATTGGCCCCATATGACAGTCTTGACAGGATTCTTCCCGTTTGGCAGCAGGCGTTTGCTTGTATTCACTAAACAGATCCTCAAACCGAACGCCATTAACCAGGCGTACATCGTGGCAGCGAGCACAAAATCCCGGTTGGGAAACCTGCTCAAGAAGCCGTGCTTCACGGTGGGTTTTTGGAGGATTATCTGAATGGGAGTCAAGCACACGTTTTAATTCATCACCTTCCCGGGGACCGTAGACAGGTTTGCGAATATCACCAGGTTCAAGAGGTAAACGACCGGTGATTTTTCCATAAGCCTCAGGAATTCGATGACAAACAACGCAGGTCACTCCCTCCATTGCCACTTTGGAACGATTACTGTTACTGGTGAGAATGGGCTCGCCGGATGACATACCTACCTGGGTATGACAGCGTTCACAAAAATCACCCAAGGTTCCCTTGGTTAATTTCACTAAAGTCGCTTGGTAGGCAAGGAAAGTGGGACTTATCTGGGCGAACGCATGTCGTGAAACAGACCATTCACGATAGATTTGTAGATGGCAACCACCGCACTCCTGTGCGGATGGGAACTCGACTTTTTGAAATAGTTCTTCGTGCGCCTGATCACCCGATTGACTATCAGTTTTATCGACAGTCGGATGATTCTTGCCGGACACATTTTTCTTGGCTCCGAACCCGGAACGAATTAAATTAACCAAATGCCATAATTCTTCCTTGGCCAGACGATCTTTGAAACCGGGCATTGGAGATCTGCCAGTTCTAATTTTCGTGTATATCGCACCGTCAGATTGTTTTAAGACTTCGGGGCTCGTCAGATCTGCAACCATATTGTTTAGCGCAGCAGCGACCGGGCCATCCCCTTGTCCGGTTTCTCCGTGACATTGTTGGCATTCTCGCAGATACAGGTCTTTGCCAGTAGCCAAAGAAGACTCATCAACAGTAATCGGATTGTCGATTCGTGCCTTTCGCGGTGAAATTTTCCATTCATCGGAACCTTTGTTTCCAGCCAGCGCGGATCCCTGGATGTAGAATACAACCAAAATCGCCATGACAATTTTGTACGAAAATAATAATTGGTTTTTCATTGCTAGTGCCTTCCATCTAAAGTGTTGCCAAGCCTCTACCTGGACGTTGTAATGTCGAAAAGCAACAAACTAGGGTTTTTATTTTTCTAGAAGCGTCTCTAACAAATTACATATCTGGAAGAGTGCAGCAGCTTTTTACGACAAAGTACGCTCCGAATTACTCGGGGTAACTGGCTTGACTCACTCGGTCAGATTTTTTGCCTGATAATCATCAATCTTGGGTGACACCGTATCAGTCGTATTTCGATAACGCTGTGACAGATTTACTAAATTGGCAGTGAATATTCACACAATGGGAGGAAGAGCCATCCCACGCATATCATATGAGAACAAGCAGAATGTATTTTCTCTAGGCGGTATAGACGAACCGCTGTCTGTTATGAGCAGATAGCGCAAAAGGTGTAATGTTTATCTGGAACAGGTTTGTAGAAAAAAATGTGAATATTCACACAGATATTGCTTTTCTTTAATAGTGAGTCGTACTATGAAATAAACTGCCGCTCTTGTTCATACCCAGGACAGCGCTGCGGAAATTTCTCCGGACTACGGACCACACCATTCGAGAGAGGATACTTATGAATACATCGATACGAAATTCAATTGCAATCGCATTTCTAATCGGGTTAACCACAGGCTGTACTGACACCACGCCTACGTCAAAAACAACTTCCATGTCCAAAAGTAAACCGACTAAACCTGTCACCCACACAAAGCCTTCACTACCACCAGGTGAGAAAGGTAATCGCACAACGAATAGTTTCCGAGATTCAACAATTAAAATGGACACTGAGTTGAATTTTCTTCGGCTTCAAGGCGAGTGGGTTTTTGCGACACCGTTTAATAAACACGATGGTTTAGGTGATGGACCAATCAATCCGAACAATAAAGTAGAACCAGGTGGACGATTAACACTACCCGCATTTCCAGCAGCTGATGGCAAACCCGGAGAAGGCAACGAATTTTTTCTACGAGTGAATGGACTTGACTCACAAACCTGTGTGGAATGTCACTTTATCGTTAACAACAGTACGGTACCTGCAACATTTGGGGTCGGTGGTGTTGGCGGCGCTGGCGCAATGGCTTTTCCTGCAGCGACTGTTTTTACTCCAGCTTCTCAAGCACCTAAAAGCCCCAATGCTGCTAATTACAATGGTCGTGCGATTAATCCACCATTTCTGTTTGGTTCTGGCGGTGTGGAACTATTGGCAAAAGAAATGACCCAGTCTTTACAAGAGCAATTGAAAGCTGCATCTCAACCTCCTGTGCCTGACAGAGTGATTGAATTAAATACTCACGGTGTAGATTTTGGCTCTGTCGTTTGGGAAAAGGTCGGGGCTGGAAACTCACATAAACAACTTTCTGAGACCAAAACCAATTGCGACCTACTTGATAAAAAAACCAGCAAAATGGCTAAGCTAAAACGATTCATAGCCATTACACCTGCAGCAAGAATCTATAGCTGGGAGGATAGCAATGACTATGGAACACTGGCATCCATGAAACACGATAACCTGATGTCCAAACATCATGACGTTATGCCAGGTTTGGAACTGAATACATCACAACTTGCGGGTATTGACGGCGATTTAGTCGTTAAACCATTTGGTCGCAAAGGCAACAATGTAACAACACGTGATTTTGACTGTGGTGCGATTCGCTTCCATATGGGGATGGAGCCGGTAGAGATTGTAGGAAAAGATAATGATCATGATGGCGATGGTATTAAAAACGAGGTTACCATTGCTGAAATGTCTGCATTAGCTATTTTTAGTACAACCTCACCCAAACCAGTGCAAGACGAAATCACTGGCAATGGGGCAGGCGTATTTGAAGAAATTGGTTGTAATAATTGCCATATTCCTATCATGAAAACCAAAGGTCACATCCTGCCCTACCAACAGCCGGAACAACCACAGCAGCCATTTAGTGACCACAATAAATACTATGAAGTCGACCTAGTCAATTCACCTGCTGATTTTGAAGCAGACCCTGACAATAGCGAAGGAATGTTAGTCAAATTGTTTTCTGATCTTAAACGCCATGATATGGGGCCAAGACTTCAGGAATCGCTGGCTGGTGCCAGTGGCGAACAAAATAGATCGTTTGTAACCGCTCGTCTTTGGGGTGTCGCTGATACAGCACCTTACCTGCATGACGGACGAGCTACAACATTAACCGAGGCGATTGAGTTCCATGGTGGCGATGCACAAGAAGAAAGCGATAAATTTTCTGCTTTAAGCGACAGAAAGAAAACAGCCTTGCTGGATTATTTACGTACACTTCACGCTCCAGCGCCAGAAGCGTTAGAGATAGAGTAATCACAAGTTCTACACCTTTTTGGTTCCGCTGGCTATATTCGTACCGAGGATGGATTAAGCTTCCACACTCAATACGCGATAGCCAGTGAAGCCATTCTGTGAATCAACAAGACAGACAGCCTGGAAGCAGAGTGGTTTGACGAAAATAAATTGTTGGTAACTCAAAGCTGGTACTCCAAATATGGAAATTATTAAATTGGGTATCTAGTATACTCAACCATCCACAACATGTAGTATCTAGCGATGGAAGAGCAAAGGCATCCGGTTTGTAACGTTGACTATCCTGGAACATTCCAGGAATTTGATAAGTGGTTTAGCACCGAAGAGGCTTGCCTTGCATATATTTTGACACTCAGGTGGCCTCAAGGTTTTTGTTGCCCTTCTTGCGGAGTTTTTGAAGAAAACCCGTCGATTATGGGCAGGGGTCTTTTTCTGTGCCGCAAATGCAAACGGCAAACATCCATTACTGCTGGAACATTGTTTCACAAAACACACAAGCCGCTGAGGACCTGGTTCCTTGCTATCTGGTTTGTAACGAGCCAAAAGAATGGAGCCAGCGCACTTGGACTGAAGCGTGTTCTTGGTCTTGGCAGTTACGATACTGCATGGACCTGGATGCATAAATTGCGTCGAGCAATGATACGTCCTGGTCGCGACCATCTAACAGGCGCTGTCGAAGTCGATGAAACCTATGTTGGAGGCGTAGGAAAAAAAATCAGAGGTCGTGGTGCCGAGCGTAAAGTGATTGTTGCTATTGCCGCTGAAGTCAGAGGGAAAGGCTCAGGCCGAATACGAATGTCTATGATTCGAGATGTGTCGGCGAACAGTCTTCATCAGTTTGTTTCGGATAATGTTGAAAAAGGTGCGGCAGTTCGCACGGATGGATGGAAAGGATATATCGGTATTGAAGACGTTGGCTATAAGCATATTGTAAGCAATATTACCGCAAGTGGTGATCCTGCACATGTCGTCATGCCTCGTGTCCATAGAGTTGCATCCTTATTTGATCGTTGGTGGCTTGGAACTCATCAAGGAGCTATACGTCCGGTGCAACTTGCTTATTATCTTGATGAGTTTACATTCAGGTTCAATCGCCGAAATTCAAAAGCGCGTGGCTTGCTCTTCTATTGCTTGATGGAGCATGCGGTAGAATGCGCGCCGGTGCCTCGCCCTAAAATAATTGGTGGTGAACCACAACATATGGTAGTTGGTTGAGTAAACTGGATACCCATTTTATTAAAAAGTATGATTGCAAGACATGCTCGGTTCTTTCGGTGACAGTTTATTAAATACACAAAATATTTGAGGTTTTTTTTCTTTATGGCTTCGCACCTTTTAGATTATAAACTGTCACAGTCATTACTACTGTCACTATAGAGTCAAAAATACCGCAGATTTTCTGACTCGTTATTCATCTGGTGCGCTATTTAGCGTTGGGATAAAAAACTTGTGATTTTTCTGTGTAATTTACAGAATATCTATAGTAGTGCTGATTTTAGTAGTGCTGATTTGACTCTTTACTTCAGTCGCTGATTCTTACTACAATCAGCGTATACAAGCTTAAGTTGTTGTTAAAACTAAAAATACAAGCTAGTGACAGCGTAATAGTCTGTTTTTGATATTTTGCGACATTAATATTGATTCACAGCTATTGAATTTAAAGTGTTTTTCGACATGCTGTTTAAAAACTAGCGTATCTAGGCGACAGAAATGATTATTTTTGTATTCAGGGTATATATCTTAAAGGGATAAAATCATGAAGAGATTAAGTGAATTTTCAAAACTATCTTTGGCTTTGTTAACAATAAGCGTAGCACCTGTCTATGCTGATTCCGTCCAACTACAGGTAAAAATCGATAATATTGCACCTTCAAACGGCGCTACATTAACACCGGTTTGGGTTGGTTTCCATGATGGTAGCTTCGATAGCTATAATGCTGGTGAGCCAAGTTCACCAGCTATCGAGGCAATTGCTGAAGATGGTAATACCGATCCAATTACCAGTGACTTTTCTACGACTGCAGGTGGGGTTCAAGGTGTTGTTTTAGGTGATCAGCCACCACTGATCACCCCAGGGGCAAGTGGAATGACAACGGTAACTGTAGAGGGCAACGGGAACACGAATCGCTATTTTTCCTATGCAGCAATGGTTTTACCAAGTAGCGATTATTTTGTTGCAAATGGCGATCCTTTAACGCATGACATTTCATCACTATTTGATGGTTCGGCTAATGAATTGAGTTTTTTTATCGGTGCGCCCGGGACTATTCATGATGCCGGCACTGAAGTGAATGATTTTGATACCTCAGCAGGTAACGGATTGTTTGCTGCTTTGCAAGCTGGACAAACCGGGCCTAATCAAGGTGCAGATGAAAATGGTGTTATTACCAATGTTGAGAATCCATTTGCCAATTTCCTCAATACGCCAACAGGGCTAGATTTATCTGGCCTGGATTTTAATGACTATGAAAATGGTATTGCACAAGTGACGATTACTACTGTGCCAATTCCTGCGGCATTACCGCTAGCGGCTAGTGGGTTTTCATTGCTATTCGGTGTATCCCGATTACGTCGTAAATCTGAACTCGCGTAATTGATATCAAAATTAGTGTTTGAGTTTGATGGTAGTGGGTCAAACCTGATCGGGTCGAGGTAACGGGATTGCGCCCGTTACCTCTCCCACACCACCATACATGCGATTTTCCGCATACGGAGGTTGAATCCATCAGACTAAGCTGATGAGAGTTCTGATGGCACATGCAATCCATAACGTCGCATTACTCAATGCTTTATGTAATCTGGGCTAGCAGCAATTCGCCATGCACCGCGCGAACTACTCGCGGTCTTTTGCTAATAAACACTCACGCCTAATCGTCGCAAAGCATCCTGTCGGCCTTGCTTGTTGCGCCAGCGTTGCCAGAAACATTTTCGTATATGCCGTCGTGTCCAACCAGCCCAGCTTTCGATCGTCCATCGCTGGGTGGCCAGTTTAAAATAATTCCACCAGCCTATACTGTATTTCTGCCATTGCTCTCTCAGTTGTTCACTGGTTAAGCTTTGCCGTGCATCCCATAGTGTCGCACCTTGTCTTTGTATCGTTCAATACTCTTCGGTGCAATCTCTATTTCTCCGTCTTTTCTGATGCGAAAGCCAAGAAACTGGCTTTCCCACTGATGACCAATGCCACTTTTACTGTGATTAACGCTGAGTCTTAATGCTTGTCTAGCCATCGCGTTAAACTTGCTAAAATACGCTTCGCACTGCATTCACTGCTCACATAGATACTGATATCATCTGCATAACGGCAAGAACTAAGTGCGCGTCTTTCCAGCTCTTTGTCCAATTTATCGAGGTAGATGTTCGCCAATAGCGGGCTTAATGGGCTACCTTGCGGAATGCCTTTGCCTCGACGTTCTTGTTTTCCGTCAATCACTATTCCTGTTTTCAGGTATGTTCTGATCAAGCCCAGTACCCGTTTATCGGTGACCTTTTAGCTGATTTGATGCAGTAAAATATCATGGTTGACTTCGTCGAAGAACGCGCTGATGTCGATGTCAATCACCCAGCCCTTTCCTTCCTGAACAAATCACTGCGCTTGCTTGACTGCTTGCTGTGCGCTCATAACGGGGCGAAATCCATCGCTATTCTGACTAAACGCTCTGCCAAATAACTTGGTTAATGATTGGTTGATCGCTTGTTGAATCACTCCGTCTTGTACCGTGGGATCCCTAGGAGGCTATCCGAGAA